>CAVSDB010000003.1:0-1144189 GCA_963726755.1 uncultured Actinomycetota bacterium | reverse complement strand
AGCGACGAGCGCGGGCGTCGGCCAAATTCTTGCGGGCCGCTTCGACGAGCCGCGTGTGATTCTGCACCGAAGCGACCAGGTTCGAGTACTCGGCACGGCCTTCGGCCAGGTGCGACATCCGCTCGCGGGCCGAGGCGTATTTCGCGGCGAGCGACTTCTCGCGATCGGCACTCAGTTCGATCTCGACCTGCAAACCGCGAATGGCGACAGCAACTTCGTTATTCAACTGTTGCCGCACCCGAGCCTCGGCCTCGCGGGCAGCAATCACATAAGGATGGGCTTCCGCGCGGCTGCCGAGCAAATTGGCCGTGCGAATCTGGGCACTGACGAGTGCGTTCTTGAGTTGGCTCACCGCCGGCTGCGACACCAGCAGGCTGTTCGGAGTGGCCAGCAATTGCTGCGGATCGCCTTTCGCAGCGACCAGCAACTTGAGCAGCCGCTCGTTTTCGCGAAGGTGCGAATCGTTGGCCCGGCGTTCGGTTTCAATGGCTTGAAGTTCTTGCGGAACCTGGCCTTGGCCGCCTGTTTCGGCGTTGAGGCTGCGGAGTTCGGCCAGATCGGCACCGACTTTCGCTTCGAACGCCGACAACCGGCCAATTTGAGTCGCAAGTCGCCGTCGGCCATCGCGACCGTGCGTTGCAGCTCGGCCATCATGCTTTGAGCACGTTGATCGCGCAACTCTTGCATGCGGCCCTCAAGCTGCTTGCAGAGGGCGGTCGCCAGCACACCGGCCCGGTCGCGATTGGAATTGCGGACCGACAAGTAGAAGACTTCGGTCTTACCAAACTCGGCGCCACCCGGCGGCCGCATGTCGATGTCGTCGCGGAAGCCTTCGACATCCAGTTCGCTCGGCCACTGGGCAGTCTGACGATAATTGCTCGGCGGGCCGACTTCACGCAACGTGGCCTGCACCACGCTCTGGCTCTTGGCAAGCTCCAGAATGGTTTCCTGCAGCGTCTTCATTTCCGACAGATCGGCGAACTTGCCCAACCGCTCTTCCGAAACGCTCGCGGCTTCGGGCCGAACGATAAGAGCCTGTGTCGCACTCCATTCACGCGGCGCGACCAGGCTGTAAGCACCGGCCAGGACCGCAAACACGACGGCCGGTACCGCCCACCAACGATATGGGTGCGGAGCAGGCGAACGAAATCGGCCGGGTGCAGTGCGACACCAGAATTCGAATGCGTTGAGCTTTCGTAGTGGCGATCCATGAGGCGTTTCCCAAAGTAGGAAGTGATGTGTCGATGGCTTCGTGCAGGCGGTACTAGGCAAAGTCCATGCCCGGACGGTTTCACGCCGAGGCGATGCTGCGCTACGCCTCGGGACAAGCCCGACCTGCGCTTCGGCTGCGAGATTGCTGACGTCTCCGACGTGCTGGCCGAGACGGAGTTCAAGGCCTTCCGGGGCGTGATCGAGGCCGGCGGCGTGGTGCGCGGGTTCGCGGCGCCGGGCGCGATGGAATTCTCGCGCAAGGACTTCGACGGCCTGGTCGGCTTCGCCCAGGAGTGGGGCGGCAAGGGCGTCGCCTGGCTGCAGGTCACGGGCGAGGAGATCCGCTCGCCGATCGCCAAGTTCCTGAGCGCCGATGAGCTGGCCGGGATCGTGCAGCGGATCGGCGCCCAGCCTGGCGAGACCATCTTCCTGGTGGCCGACAGCGAGGAGCAGGCGGTGCGCGCGCTGGGCCCGCTGCGCCTGCACCTGGGCGAGCGGCTGGGGCTCTATCCGCGACGACTGGCGCTTCCTGTGGGTGACCGACTTCCCGGCCTTCGAGTGGCTGGCAGACGAGGGCCGCTGGAAGGCGGCGCACCATCCCTTCACATCGCCCAACCTCGAGACGTCGCCCAACTTCCACGAGGATCCGGCGGCCGCGCAGGCGCTCGCCTACGACCTCGTCCTGAACGGCAACGAGGTCGGTGGGCTCCGTCCGGATCCACGATCAAGAGGTGCAGCGGCGCGTGTTCGAGACGCTTGGGCTCTCGGCCGAGGAGGCGAGGAGAAGTTCTCGTTCCTGCTGCGGGCGCTCTCGATGGGGGCACCCCCGCACGCCGGGATCGCGTTCGGGCTCGACCGGCTGACGATGCTGCTGGCCTGAGCCGACTCGCTGCGCGAGGTGATCGCCTTCCCCAAGGCCACGGGCGGGGCCGATCCGCTGACCGGCGCTCCCAGCGCCGTGCCCGGGCAGGCCCTGGCCGAGGCCGGGATCCGAGTGGTCGTGCCGCCCAGCCCGGGCTGAGCCTCACTGGCTGACGGTGAACGGGGTCTGCGGGCGGTGCGGCGCCGCCGCCCTGGGCAGCCGCGGCGCCTGGATGCCACGCACGCTCCACGACCAGCCTTCGCCGGTGCGCGGGCGCCAGGCCGAGACGAGCGCGATCTGGCCGCCGCGCAGGATCGTGACGGTGACGCGCGAGGACGACGCGCCGCCGGTGTTGCGCACCAGGAAGCGGGCGCGCCGCTCGACCTGCTGGTCGGAGGCGCCGTCCATGTGCCAGGTGGTGTCGCTGGGAGCGCCGTAGGCGGGGGTGGGCAACGCCCGGCCGGCGGCCACCAGCATCGGGTCAGGCCCGAAGCGGTCGGTCAGCACCCGGTAGCCGATCAGATCGCAGCGGCAGGAGTGGCGCACGGCGCCGCCAGCGAGGCGTCCACCCGCAGTCGGGGCAGGGCGTCAGCGGCGCCCACCCGCACCACGGCCACGACAACCCCGCCGCTGCTGCGGACGCTGACCAGGTCGTGGCCGGAGGCCTGCATGGCCGCGGCGAAGCGCTGGGCGATCGTCGGCCGCCAGGGCCGCACCTGGGGGCAGGCGGCCGGCCGCGGGCCGGCCGGGGGCGAACGCGAGCAGTCCCAGCAGGGCCGCGCCGACCACCGCTCCGACGAGGGTTCGGATGGGCATCGCCTCCGCAATTTCGCACTCGCGAGCTCACCGCGCCACCCGACCCGCGGTATCCTGCCGTCATGGCCTTCCTGCTGGTCGCCCTTATCGGATTTGCGTTCGGGGCCGCCGATCAGTACCTGGGCAGCCTGCGGCCGCTGGTGGCGTTGGGGCCGTGGACGACCGCGGTCAGCGGGATGTCGGCGCCTTGGCTGGTCCTGCCCTTCCTGGCGGGCTGCAGCCAGGTGTTGCCTCGCCGGGCGATGGCGGCCGGTCTGGTGGCGACGCAGGCCGCGCTGTTCGGCTACTTCGTGATGACGCTGAGCCCGGTGGAGGGCGTCGCCCTGGCCAAGGCGTTCCGCTGAGCGCGGTCGCGCTGCTGCAGACCAACATGGTCGACGCGCTGGTGGTACTCGTCACGGGGCCGGCGTTCGGGCTGCTGGGCGAGCGCTGGCGGGTCGAGCGCTGGTGGATGAGCGCCGCACTGCTGGCCGGTGCGCTCTGCCTCGAGCCTCTCGCCCGCAGCGCCGAGGGGCAGCTGCCGGCTCCGGCCGTGGTCTGGAAGCTCGAGGTGGCGGTGGCGTTGTCCGGCCCTGTTCTTCGTGATCGCCGCGCTCGGCAGGCATCGCTCCGGCCCGCCCGTCTCACGGGCCGAGCCGGGTACTCGACAGATCCGCCGCGTTCGCTACTCTGTGGTGCCGACGTTTCGACGCGGCATCCTGCTGTACTCGTCGTGCGATACTTGAGCGCCGAGGTGAGGTCTCAGCGATCGAACGATCAGATAGTGGTCGCGAGCCGAACCTCAGGCGTCGGCACGGTCCGGATTGGTCGCTACCCTTGACCGGGTGAGCTCGACCTACCTCGACCACGTCGTCCCACCTCGCCGCTCTGCGATGAGGCCCGCGAGGCGATGGCCCCCTACCTCTCGGAGCGCTTCGGCAACGCCTCGGAGCCTCACGCCTACGGGCGCGCGGCGCGTCACGCGGTCGAGGGCTCGCGCCGCCTGATCGGCGAGCTGCTGGGAGCCGAGCCGGGCCAGGTGGTGTTCACCTCGGGCGGCACCGAGGCCGACAACCAGGCCGTGTTCGGCCTCGGCGGTCGGCCGCTGGGGCGGCTGGTGGCAAGCGCGATCGAGCACTCCGCCGTGCGCGCACCCGCGCTCGAGCTCGAGCGGCAGGGGTTCGAGCTGGGCTGGGCGCCGGTCGATGCCCGTGGCCTGCTCGATCTGCAGAGCTTCGCCGGGCTCGTGCGGGAGCACGACCGGGTGGCTGGCGTGATGTGGGCCAACAACGTGACCGGCACGGTGCAGCCGGTCGAGGCGGCGGCCGTGATCGCCGCCGAGCGGGGCGTGCCGCTGCACGTGGACGCGGTGCAGGCGGCAGCGTCGGTGCCGATCCGCTTCGCCGAGTGCGGGGCGGAGACGCTCGCCCTCGGCCCACAAGCTGCAGGGGCCTAAGGGCGTCTGCTGCCTGGTCGCCCGCGATCCGGGCCGGCTGCGGCCGCTGATTTGGGGCGGAGGGCAGGAGTCGGGCGTGCGCTCGGGCACCGAGAACGTGCCCGGATTGTTGCTTTGCCGCCGCGCTGGAGGCTGCCCGCGATCGCAGCGACCACCGTCTGCAGCTGCGTGAGCGGCTGGAGGCCGGGCTCGGCCCGCGGATGAGCGTCGTCTCGGGCCGATGCCCCGCGGCTGCCGGGCCACTCGCTGATATTGATCGAGGACGTGCGGGCCGAGCTGGTGGTGCTGGCGCTCGACCGAGTCGGCTACGCCGTGGCGGCGGTTGGCCGTGCCGCGGGCTCGAGCGAGCCCAGCCACGTGCTGCTGGCGCAGGGGCTCAGCCCCGACCAGGCGCGAGCGTGATCCGGGTGACGATCGGGCACGAGACGACCCAGGCGCAGATCCACGGGCTGCTCGACGCACTCCGCGCGTGCGTCGAGCAGCTTCGTCTGGGGGTGCTCGGCGAGCGACTGACGGGCGAACGCGGCGCGTGCCTCGGCGGCGAGGTCGATGAACGACTCGCCGCTGACGTCGATCATGACCCGCTTGATGGTGCCGCCGACGAAGGCCCACGGCCGCTCACCGGGGTAGTCGTCCGTGACCGGTTCAGCACCCGACCGTCCGACGACGAGCCCGCCGCCGCCGAGCCCGAACTTGCCCGGCTGGGTCATGATCGTTCCTCGCCGACCTGCTGGTCGCGGATGTGGAGGCTGAGCTGGCCTTTGGTCGGCAAGCGCTGCCCCGGTCTTCTCGAAGTTGGCCGAGACGACGACATGACCGGTCGGGATCGGTCTCCGTTCGACTCGATCACCTGCACCAGCTGGCCGATCCAGTTGTAGACGTACTTCAGCTGTGCCGTCCTTGACGTAGAGCGCGTGGCCGCCGAAGCGCGTATCCCTGCGAGAAGAGGACGCCGCTGGCCTCCTGCGTCTCGACGTCCACCTCGGCCGCGATCGTGTACGAGCGGTTGCGGATGTTCGGGCGCGACCGACTCGGGGACCTCCGCGCCGCCGGGGTAGTACACGTACCGGCTGCGCGGCTTGGAGAGCTCGGGCCGCTCCGTCGCCGAGGATCTCGAGCGCGTCCCGCGATTCGAGCGGCAGCGCCTGGTACTTGCCGGCCTCCGCCCACCAGAGGGCGATGAGCTCCTGCAGCTTCGCTGGATGCTGCCGGCCAGGTCGTGGCACTCGCTGGGGTCGCTCTCGGTGTCGAATAGCTCCCAGCGCTGCTGGTGGAAATCGCCCCACGACTCTGGTGCGGCAGGGACCGCCGTCGCCGCCTTCCAGCCCTTGTGCCAGACGGCCCGTGTGCCGAGCATCGAGTAGAACTGCGTCTTCTTCCGCGTCGGTGCGTCGGCGTCGTCGAACGTGTCGCGAAGCTCACCCCCTCGATCGGTTCTGCGTGTAGCCGTTGACGACGTCGGGCAGCTCGACGCCCAAGCACTCGAAGAGCGTCGGGACGATGTCGACGGCGTGGGTGTACTGGTCGCCGGACCTCGCCGACCTGCCCGATCTGCGTCCGGCCACGAGACGATCAGCGGGTCGGCCGTGCCGCCCTCGTAGTTCGCGTAGCGCTTCCACATCTTGAACGGCGTGTTGAACGCCCACGCCCAGCCGGTCGGGTAGTGGTTGTAGGTCGTGGGGCTACCCAGCTCGTCGAGGTACTTCAGGTTCTCCTCGATCGTGTCGGGCGACCCCGTTGAAGAACTTGTTCTCGTTGACCGAGCCGTTCGGTCCGCCCTCGCCGGAGGCGCCGTTGTCGGAGACGAGCACGATGATCGTGTTGTCGAGCTGGCCGCTCTCCTCGAGGTAGTCGAGCAGCCGGCCGAGCTCGTGGTCGGCGTGGCTGAGGAAGCCCGCGTAGACCTCGGCCATGCGGGAGAACAACCGCTTCTCGTCGTCCGAGAGCGAGTCCCAGGGCCGGACGCGGTCGAACTCCGACCACGGTCTTGCCGTCATGGCTCGTCGTGTCCGCGTACGGATTGATCGGCGAGAGCTCCGCCCCCTCGTGAATGATGCCGAGCTTCTTCTGGCGCTCGAAGACACCGACTCACGATAGGCCTCGTAGCCCATGTCGAACTTGCCCTTGTACCTGTCGGCCCACTCCTTCGGGGCGTGATGCGGAGCGTGGGCTGCACCGGGGCAGTAGTAGAGGAAGAAGGGCTTGTCCGGCGCGATCGCCTTGGCGTCCTGGACGAACTCGATCGCCTTGTCGGTGATGTCGACGGTGAGGTGGTAGCCCTCCTCCGGCGACGCCGGTTGAGCCACCGGATGGTTGTCGTAGATCAGGTCGGGATACCACTGGTTCGTCTCGCCGCCGAGAAAGCCGTAGTAGCGTTCGAAGCCGCGGCCGAGCGGCCACTGCCGCTTCGACGAGGCGAGGTTCATCTCGTCCTCGGCGCAGAGGTGCCACTTGCCGACGATGTAAGTGTTCCAGCCGCTGCTCGCCGAGCACCTCGGCGAGGTTCGCGCACTCGAACGGGATGTGGCCGTTCGCGTTGGGGAATCCGGACGTGGCCTCGGTGATGCAGCCCATGCCGTTCGTCGTGTGATTGCGGCCGGTCATCAGACATGAGCGGGTCGGGCGAGCAGAGGGCGGTCGTGTGAAAGTTCGTGTAGGTGAGGCCGCGCTCCGCGATCCGCTTGATGTTCGGCGTCTCGATCAGCCCGCCGTACGGCTCCATGGCCGAGAAGCCGACATCGTCCAGCACGACGTAGAGGACGTTCGGTGCGTCCTCCGGTGCGATCGGCTGGGTGTACGGCTCCCAGTCGGGGACCGAGTCCTTGATGTCGATGTTGATCGTTCCCTTGAACGGCTTGCTCATGTATCGCCGCCTTTGCCTGTGATCAGTGGGAAGGGATGGGCGGCAGGATAGGCGATCCCGGCCCGGGGCGGCGGCGCGCGGCGTCGGTATCCTGCGGGGGTGTACTCCGACCAGGTTGTCCAGCATGCGCTCGACCTCAGCCGGGCCGGATCGCTCGGCTCCGGCGCCGCCGTGGGCGAGGCGGGGTCGGCAGGCTGCGGTGACCAGGTGCGGATCGAGTTGCTGGTCGAGGATGGCCGGGTGGTCTCGGCCCGCCATCGCTCGCGGGCCTGCCCGCACGCGACCGCCGCGCTGGCGCTGATCTGCGAGCTGACCGAGGGCCGCGAGCTGCTGGGCGCGGCCCGGATCGGGATCAGCGAGGTCGAGCAGCGGCTTCAGCCCGATCCCAGCAACCGCGAGTGCCTGCTGCTGGCGGTTGATGCCCTGCACCAGGCGCTCGCCGTCGCCGCCTCGGCAGGCGCGTTGCCCAGCCAGGCCGGGCGGGTGGCGGTGGCCATGAGCGGTGGCGTCGACAGCGCCGTGGCCCTGCTGAAGGTGGCGGAGGCCGGCTGCGAGCCGGTCGGTGTCACGCTGCGGCTCTGGATCGATCCCCAGGCTCCCGACGGCGAGCGGGCCTGCTGCTCGCCCAACTCGGTGCGGGCCGCCCGCGACGCCTGCCACGCCCTGGGCCTGCCGCACTTCGCGCTCGACCTGCGCGAGCCGTTTCGGCGGGCGGTCGTGGCCGAGTTCGTGAGCGCCTACCGCGAGGGCCAGACCCCCAACCCGTGCGTGCGCTGCAACGGCGTGTTCCGGTTTGCGGCGCTGCTCGAGTTCGCCGACAGGGTCGGGGCCGAGCGGCTGGCCACCGGCCACTACGCGCGGGTCGTGCGGCGCGGCGGCCGGCGCTGGGTGGCGCGGGGCGTCGACCCGGCCAAGGACCAGTCCCTACATGCTGGCCGGGGTCGAGCCCGAGCTGCTGGATCGGGTCTGGTTCCCGCTGGGCGAGCAGCGCAAGACCGAGACCCGCGAGCAGGCCCGCTCGGCGCGGCTGGCGGCGGCCGGGCGGCGCGAGAGCCAGGAGGTCTGCTTCGTCGGAGGCGGCGATCATCGAGCGTTCCTCGAACGGCACGGCGGTTCGGGAGCGGCCGGCGCGATCGTGGACTCCGCGGGCAGGGAGCTTGGCCGGCACGAGGGCGTGCACCGGTTCACGCCGGGCCAGCGCAAGGGGCTGGGGGTAGGGGGCGGCGCTGCGCTGTACGTGCTGCGCACCGACGCCGCCAGCGGCACGGTGGTGGCCGGCAGCCACGACGAGCTGGCGGTGCGGCACGTGCGGGTCAGCCCGGGCAGCCTGCACCTACCGGTCGAACGGGTCGAGGCCAAGTTGCGCTACCGCTCGCCTGCGGTGGCCGCGACCGTGAGGCGGGTGGGAGACGGGTTCGAGCTCGAGCTGGACGAGCCGGCCCACGGAGTCGCACCGGGACAGTCGGCCGTGCTGTACGACGGCGACGTGGTCGTCGGCGCTGGTCGGATCGCCCTGTAAGATAGGCGCCCGATGAGCAGCACCGATGCCTGGCACTACGCGCTCGCCGTCTTCCTGATCCTGACCGGGCTGACCGCCGCATACGCCCTGATTCGCCTGGGCATCTTGCTGACGACGGTGGATGAGGATCTCGACAAGACGATGGACGAGGTGCTGCCGATGCTGGGCAAGGCCTCGGTCACGCTCGACCACGTCAACGACGAGTTGGAGAAGGTCGGGCACATCACCGAGTCGGCGGTGGACGCGGTGGACGCGGTCGATCACGTCGCCCGCACGGCCTCCAGCGCGGCCTCCAAGCCGGTGCGGGTGATCTCGGGGGTGACCTCCGGGATCGAGCACGCCTTCGAGAGCCTGCGCAACAAGCGCGGGCAGCGCGGGGGCGTGGTGTGATCCGTCCCGGGGCGGTGCTCGTCGTCGCCGCGGCGGCGGCGGCCGTGCACGTGGCCGGCCGGGTGCGCGAGATCGCCGAGCGCGAGCAGCGGCCGGTGCGCGACGTGCTGACCGACCTGCCGGACCTGTTGGCGCGCGACCTCTCGACCTTCGCCGAGGACGTGCGCGAGGCCGTGGACGAGGGCCGCGCCGCGGCCGAGCGGCAGATGAGCCAGCTGGCCGACGACCTGGCCGACGCGGCCCGCTCGGCAGCCGACGGCGTCTGACGCCGCGTCGGACGCCGCGTCCGACCCCGCGTCCGACGCCAAACTACGTGGCTGTGACGCAGATCTGCAAGAGCCGTTGCCGGTCCGATGCGCTTTCACAACCATGGTTCCCTGGTTCTGCGCAATTCGCCGAAGCCAGGCCGTTTCGCCTCTGGCAACGTCCGACTCCGCGTCGGACGCCGCGTCCGACCCCGCGTCCGACGCCGAACCGTGCCTCTGTGACCGTCTTGTGACCTAGTCGTGCAGGCGTGCGATCAGCTCGTGGCGGCTGACCAGGCGCATGGGCTGACCCGACAGCCGGATCTCGTAGCCCGCGTCGCGCGGGAAGAGCACCTTGTCGCCGGGCGTGATCCCGATCGCCTCCTCGCCGGCCGCCACCACGATCCCCGAGGTGCACGACGCGTCGTCGCTGGAGGGGATGATCAGCCCGCCGCCGGTCTGCGTCTCGCCGTCCACGGGCTCGATCAGGACGTACTCGTCGAGCGGCTCGACGCGCCCGGTGTAGGGTTCGGAGTTCTCGAAACGGCGGAGGGTGTCGTCCTCGTGCATGCACTCACGATAGCCCGCACCGCCCGTTTCAGGTAGCCGCAGAGCGGGCGGCCGCACCGGGGCCGACCGGTAGGATGGCGGAATGCGCAGCCACGAGATCCGACGCCGCTTCGTCGAGTACTTCGTCGAGAACGGGCACACCCGGCTGCCCAGCGGCTCGCTGGTGCCGCCCGACTGGGACACCTCGGTGCTGATCACCACCGCCGGCATGCAGCCGCTCAAGCGCTACTTCCTGGGCGTCGAGACGCCGCCCTCCAGCCGCCTGACGACGGTGCAGAAGACCTTCCGCACGGTGGACATCGACCAGGTCGGCCGCACCGCCCGCCACCTCACCTTCTTCGAGATGATGGGCAACTTCTCGATCGGCGACTACTTCAAGGATCGCGCCGTGGACATGGCCTGGGAGTTCTCGACCTCGCCCACCGGCCTCGGCTTCGACCCCGACAAGCTGTGGGCGACGGTCTACCGCGGCGACGAGCTGGTGCCGGCCGCACCGCCGGATCGATCGCGCGGACGCCGTAGAGCAATGTCGTCGCCAGCGGCGCGACGAGCGCGGCGGTGGCCAGACCGATCGCGATGCCGGCAGCGGCGACGCCGACGCCGCTGGTCGCGACCAGCCGCACGACGTCGGCGGGCTTCGCGCCGAGCGCCATGCGCAGCCCGATCTCGCGCGTGCGCTGACCGACCATGTGCGCCAGCAGGCCGTAGATGCCGACGGCCGCGACCAGGAGCGCCAGCACCGCAAACACGCCGACCAGCTGGGCTGAGAAGCGGCGCGGCGCCAGCGAGACGGCGATCACCTCGTCCATCGTCCGCACGTTGAAGACCGGCAGACCGGGATCGACTCGCTGAACTGCCTGACGGATCTGCGGCTCGAGCGCCGCCGCGGGCAACGACGTGCGCAACACGTAGCTCATGGTGCGGGTGCCCCGCTGCAGAATCGGGAAGTACACATGAGGCTGACCATCGGCGTCGAGGCCGTTGTGCTTGACGTCCTCGACCACGCCCACGATCGTCACCAAGCGCGGCCCCAGACGCAGCCGCTGGCCAGCAGGGTCGGCGCCTGGCCAGTACCGGGCGGCCATCGTGTGATCGACGATGGCGACCGGGTCGGACTTCTCGTCGTCATGCTCGGTGAAGAGCCGGCCCGAGACGATCGGCACCTGCAGCGTCTCGAAGTAGCCGGGGCTGATCCGAATTTGAAAAGCCGTCAGCGCCTGCGAGCCTTCCACGACGCGTCCGTCGATGTTGATGGGGATGCTCACGGTTGGATCGCTGATGGGCAGGTCGGACGTAACGGCCGCCATCTCCACGCCAGGCATCGCGCGGACACGATCGAGGGTGTCGCGTACGAACGCCGAGCGGGCGGCCGGCGTGGCATACACGTCGGTCGACGGGTCGTTTGGCACCGGAAGCCAAATACTGGCCGACACCACGTGCGAGGGATTGAAGCCCGGGCTCTCGCGCACCAGTCCCCAGAATGTGCGCAGGAGCAGACCGGCGCCCACCAGCAGAACGACCGCGAGCGCAAACTCGCTGGCGATGAGCACCTGGCGGAGACGGCTGGTACCGCGGTTCTGGCCCGAACCGCTGCCGCCGTCGCGAATGGCGGACACGAGATCCTGCCTCACCATGTGTAGCGCCGGCGCGAGGCCGAAGAGCAGCGCCGAGGCGACGGCCAGGCCGAGGGCGAAGAGCAGGACGGTGGTGTCGAGCCGCACTTCGGTGAGGCGCGGAATGCTCGCGGGCACGAACTGGACGAGCGCGCCAAGCGCCGCCGCCGCGCCGGCGACACCAGCCGCGCTGGCCAGGCCCGACAGCAGCACGGCCTCCACGAGCATCTGGCGCACTAGCCGTGAACGGCTGGCGCCGAGCGCCAGACGCGTGCCGACTTCCCGGCGCCTGGCGGACGCGCGCGCCAGCTGCAAGCTGGCCACATTCACTGAGGCGATCAGGATGATGAGGACGACGGCGCCCAGAATCGCGATGAGCATCGACCGGACCGGGCCAATGAGCGCCGTCTGAAGCGGTTGCAGGGTGACGGACCAGCGCGCCGCAGCCGGGTAGTCATTCGGAAATTCAGCCCGCAGGCTGGCCGCCATGCTGTCGAGCCGTTCCTGAGCTTGCGCGAGGCTCATCCCCTGCTTCACACGGCCGATGGCGGCGGGCATGGAGCGGGCGCTGCGCGCAGGCGAGAACGGCAGACCGCGAAACCCGGCCGCGCCCCAGACGTCCACGTCGTGGGCGACGGTCTTGCCGGGATGACGGAACGACGCCGGCGTCACGCCGACGATCGTGTAGAGGTCGTTGTCGAGCCGCACCTGCCGGCCGAGCACGTGCGGATCGGCGCCGTACGAACGGCGCCACAGCGCGTCACTGATGATCGCGCTCTCCGAGAACCCGGGCACCACATCGGTGGCATCGAAGAGTCGGCCGATCTGGGCCGTGACGCCGAGCATCGAGAAGTAGTTCGGGCTGACCGCGAGCAACTCCAGCCGCTCCGGCTGTTTCGCTCCCGTCAGGTTCACGCTGATCGGCCAGACCACGCTCAGTTCGTCGAAGACGCCGGGGCGGCTGCGCATGTCGTCGAGCTCGGGCGCCGAGAACCGCACGTCGCGCAAGCTGAGCCCTGGATTGTCGACGCCGACCTTCACCAATCGATCGGCCGACGTGTAAGGCAGCGCGCGCAAGAGCACAGCGTCGACGATGCTGAAGATCGCGGTGTTGGCGCCAACTCCGAGCGCCAGCGTCAGGGCCGCGACGATCGTGAACCCGGGCGTGCGCCACAGCGCGCGCCAGCCGTAGCGAACGTCCTGCAGGAGTGTGTCCATTGTGCGGAAGCCTCGACGACGATTATGCCGAGGTCGTGCTGACCGAAGGCGGACGCATGCAGAAAAAGACGACCTGTCGTTATCGCGTCGCTTCGACGCGACGCGGGTCGAGGCGCACGACCGTCGTCGCCGACGCGACGATCCAGATCGATCCATGTCCGATCGCGAACGATCCGCCGCCCTCGCCGGTGAATCGCTGCACCAGCCGGTTCGTCCGCGGGTCGATCCGCAAGAGCGGGGTGCCGGCCGCGCTAATCCACACCGAACCCTCGGCGGCCGCGATCTCGGCATTGGCGCCAAGCGCGCCGATCTTGATCGTCTCAACCACCTTGTTGGTCTTCGGGTCGACGCGCGACACGCTGCCATCGCCCTGATTCAGCGTCCACACGGCGCCTTCGCCGACCGACACCGCCCTCGGCATCTTGCCGACCTTGATCGTCTCGACCACGAGATTGGTGTTCGGATTGGTGCGCGTCAGGCTGTCGTCCGGCCCACTCGTGGTCCAGAGCGCGCCCTGGCCGAAGGCGAGCGCATTGGACCCGGCCGGCAGGAACATCTCGGCCACGGCCTTGTTGGTCGCCGGGTCGAACCGCGCGAGCGTCCCTTTCGCGTCCGTCAAGAGCCAGATGCTGCCCACACCAGTCGCCGAGAGCCGCGTGCCCGTCGCGAGGCTGGTGGCGATGGTTGCCGTGACGGCGTTCGTCTTCAGGTCGACTCGCACGAGCGCAGGCCCGTCGCATGCCGCCATCCACACGCTTCCGAACCCCCCGGTCAGGCTCCCGCACGGCTGCTTGCCGACCGTCACGGTCTGAACGATGGCGTTGGTCTTGGGGTCGATCCGCGAGGCCGTTCCAGCCGCGCGCGCCGCCACCCACACGGCGTCATCGATCACGGCCAGGGTGCGCTCGCCGGAGACGGAAAAGCTCGCATCAGGCTTGATTTGAGCAAAGGGCGCCACTGAAGGCGGCGGGATGGGCTTCTTGTCGTCACCTGCCTGAGCCCCAACCGCAGCGGGGAGCGCCTTGAGGGCGAACAGCGCACAGAAACCGAGGAAACCCCACAGCTGCAACCGTTTGCTGACGATAAGCATGCGTGGTCATAATATCGGCTCGACCCCCACACGTCATGCTGCGCACCCGAATTGCCCTTACGACTGCCTCGCGCCACGCTCTGTCTTGCCGGCGTGGTCGTCGCGGCCGGAGGCGCGCGGCAAGCGGACGGCACGCCCGCACAGTCGGCCGAGTTCTTCGAAGCTCGCATTCGCCCGATTCTCGCCGCCAACTGCTACGAGTGTCACGGCGACGACGAGAAAGGCGGGCTGCGGCTGGACTCACGCGAAGCGTTGATCAAGGGCGGCGACAGCGGCACGGCGATCGTGCCCGGAAAGCCCGACGACAGCCTGCTGATCAAGGCGGTCCGGCACGCCACGGGCGCGCCGAAGATGCCGAAGAGCCGGCCGCAACTGAAGGCCGAAGACATCGACGCGCTCGTCGCAGTGGGTGAGCGCCGGCGCGCCGTGGCCGGCGAGCGTGGCTCCGCCGGCTCCCGCGCCGATGCCCGTCGCACGCACCGCGCGATTTCACGGCCGAGCAGCGCGGCGTTCTGGTCGTTTCAGCCGTTGCATCGGACGCCGCCACCGGCGGTGCGCGACGCGGCCTGGGCCAAGGGCGACATCGATCGGTTCATCCTCGCGCGACTCGAGAAGGACGGCATGCGTCCGGTCGAGCCGGCCGACAAGCTGACGCTCATTCGCCGCGCGACGCTCGATCTCACGGGCTTGCCGCCGACGCCCGAGGAGGTCGACGCGTTCGAGCGAGACAGCTCCGCCGGCGCGTTCGCGAAGGTCGTCGATCGGCTGCTGGCCTCGCCGCGCTACGGCGAGACGTGGGGCCGCCTGTGGCTCGACGTCGCGCGCTACGGCGAGGATGACTACCGCAGCCTCGATCCGAAGGGCCGCGGTCTCAATCCGTATCCGAACGCGTATCTCTATCGCGACTGGGTCATCAAGGCCTTCAACGACGACCTGCCGTACGACCAGTTCGTGAAAGCGCAACTGGCGGCCGACCTGCTCGACGAACCGCACGCGCCTGCGCATGCTGCCGGCGCTCGGGTTTCTCGGTCTTGGCCCGTGGTACTACGACAACGGCGCCGTCGAGATCACGCATGCCGACGAGCGGCACGATCGGGTCGACGCGGTCGGCCGTGGTCTGCTCGGCCTGACGGTCGGTTGCGCGCGCTGCCACGACCACAAGTACGATCCGATTCCGACGCGCGACTACTACTCGCTGGCCGGCGTCTTCCTCAACACCGAGTATCACGAGTACCCGCTGGCGCCCGAGTCGGTCGTCGACGAGTACAAGGCGCAGGAGAAGAAGATCGAGAAGAAGGAAGACCTGCTCGGCGAGTACCTCGGGAACGAATCCCAGCAGCTGGCCGAAACGCTCGTGTTCCAGGCGTCGAAGTACATGCAGGCGGTCTGGAAGGTCGACTGGAGAGCCCAAGACCGACCGAAATCGCGTCGTCGAATCCAGCAAGCTGGACTACGAGCTCTTCGACCGCTGGCTGCGTTTCCTGACCAAGCCGCCGGTGTTCTATCCGTATCGTGACCGCGTGGCAGGAGATGATCAAGACGCGGCGGCACGGCCGACGAGGCGAAGAAGCTCGGCGACGAATTTCAGAAGCTCCTGGTCGACGTCGTCCTTGCGCGCAAGGACGTCAAGGAACGAGAACGACATCATCTACGCCAAGTCGCTGCCCGGCACGAAGAAGAAGGAGCGCGCGAACCTGCCGAACGAGTTCATCACCAACGACGACTTCTGTCCGGGCTGCGGGCTCGAACTGAAGAGCATGCCGATCGACCAGACGAACCTCTACGCCGACGTCTTCCAGCGCGACATGGACAGCACGCTCGGACCGGGCCAGCCGTCGAAGGCCGCGCTGCTCTCGTTCAGCGGCTGGGGGCTCGAGCGGCAACTCGGACCGGAGCGGCAGGCGCTCGTCCAGGCGCTGCGCGACGACATCGACGCGATGCGCAAGGCGTTGCCGGAGAAGTTCCCGTACGTGCACGGCGTGCGCGACGTCGAGAAGCCCGTCAATCTCAAGGTCGGCTTGCGGGGCAGCCCGTACCGGTTCGGCGACGACGCGCCGCGCGGGTTCCTGTCGGTGCTGAGCGGCGACGAGCCCGTCCGTTCACGAAAGGCAGCGGCCGGTTGGAACTGGCGGACGCTCATCGTGCACCAGCCGATTGCCATCCGCGTGATCGTCAATCGCATCTGGAAGGGCCACTTCGGCACCGGCATCGTCGACACGCCGAGCAACTTCGGCGTGAACGGCGAGCGGCCGACGCATCCGGAGCTGCTCGAGTACCTCGCGCAGTATTTCGTCGATCACGGGATGTCGATCAAGGCGTTGCATCGCGAGATCATGCTGAGCGCCGTCTACCAGTCGAGCGACACGGACGACAAGACCGATTTCGACAAGGACTCGGGCAACCGTCTGTACTGGCGCTTCAACCGGCACCGGATGACGGCCGAGCAGATTCGCGACTCGGTGCTGATCGGTGTCGGGCGCGCTCGAGAACAAGATGGGCGGGCCGTCGGCGCCGCTCACGCCGCTGTCAGCCCGCCGCACCATCTACGGGCGCGTCAGCCGCTACAAGCTCGACGAGTTCCTGCAGCTCTTCGACTATCCGAGCCCGAGCCAGAGCGCCGAAAAGCGCTTCACGACCAATGTCCCGCTGCAGCGGCTGTTCTTCATGAACAGCGACTTCATGCAGCAGCACGCCGAGCAGCTCGCGGAGCGTGTGCTGGCCGAGCCGACCGACGAGGCTCGCATCCAGAAGTCGTATCGCCTGATCTTCGGACGCGCGGCGACGCTCGCCGAAGTCCAGGCCGGCAAGGAGTTTCTCGCGACCGAGCCGATGAAGCAGTACGAGGAGAAGAAGGCGGCTGACGCGAAAGCGAAGGCCGACGCAGCCGACGCCGTCGAAGAAAGCCGCGCCCGATGCCGCCAAACCCGCTGTCGGCCCAGGCGCCGACGGCATGATGGCCGGCGTCGTGCCGGGCGCGGGCGATCCGAAGGACGCGGAGAAGAAGGTGCCCGTGACGGTGTTCGGGCGCTACATCAAGATTCTGCTCAGCTCGAACGAGTTCCTGTTCGTGAGTTAGGAAAGAGTTTCACCATGAAGAACATGGAGGGGATGGAGAGGCATGGAGGATCTTCTCTTCTTGAAAGACTGAACTCGATGATCTCAATCTCCTCCATGCTCTCCATGCCCTCCATGGTTCAAGCCCTTTCCGAGTGACGTATGTCCCATAGATCCCCCAAACCCGTCACGCGCCGCGACGCGCTCTGCAAGATCGGCAACGGCTTCGGCATGCTCGCGTTTGCCAGCCTGGTGGGCGAGTCGCTCGCGGCGGCCGGCTTCACCGACAGCGCAGGACGCGGGCGAGGGACGCGCAAGCTCGACCATCCCGCGCGCGCCAAGCGCGTGATCTTCCTCTACATGAACGGCGGACTGTCGCAGGTCGACAGCTTCGATCCGAAGCCGATGCTCGACAAGTACCATGGCCAGCCGCTGCCGGGCGGCACGGTGGCGACCGAGCGCAAGACCGGCACGCTGCTGCAGTCGCCGTTCACGTTCAAGAAGTACGGCCAGAGCGGCATCGAAGTGAGCGAGCTGTTCCCGCACGTCGGCGCCTGCGCCGACGACATCTGCTTCATTCGCTCGGTCTACACGGACATCCCGAATCACGAGCCGTCGATGCTCATGATGAACACCGGGCACACGCCAGGTCGGCCGTCCGTCGCTCGGATCGTGGCTGACCTACGGACTCGGCACCGACAACAAGAACCTGCCCGGCTACGTCGTGCTCTGTCCGGACGTGCCGACGACGGTGGGGCCGCCGCTCTGGAACAGCGCGTTTCTGCCGGCCGTGCACCAGGGCACGTACATCTCGGACCGGACCGAGCGGCCCGACCAGATCATCGGCAAGGACTTCGACCCGAAGAAGCTGATCTCGTTCATCAACAACCCGGAGTTCAGCGCTCGGCGAGCAGCGGCGCGAGCTCGACCTGATCGAGAAGCTCGAACCAGCTGCGGCCCGACAGCCAAGGCCCACGACCCGCAGCTCGACGCCGCCATCAACTCGATGGAAGTCGCGTACCGGATGCAGACCGAAGCGCCCGACGTCTTCGACATCCGCAAGGAGAGCGAGGCGACGCTGAATCTGTACGGGCCGGGCAGCACCGCGCGCGGGTGTCTGATGGCGGTGCGGCTGGTCGAGCGCGGCGTCCGGATGGTGCAGATCTACTACGCCGCCGGCGATCCCTGGGACGCACACGCCGACATCCAGCAGCATCGCAAGAACGCGAAGGACTCGGACCAGCCGTTCGCGGCCGTGATCAAGGACCTGAAGTCACGCGGCCTGTTCAACGACACGCTCGTCGTCTGCGGGTCCGAGTTCGGCCGCACGCCGGTCGTCGAGGTCGGCGGCGGCGCGGGCACCACGCAGAACGGACGCGATCACAACCCGTTCGGCTTCACGATGTGGCTGGCCGGCGGCGGCGTCAAGGGCGGCATGACGTACGGCGCCACCGACGACTTCGGCTTCAAGGCGATCGAAAAGCCCGTGCACGTGCACGACCTGCACGCGACGATCCTGCACCTGATGGGGATCGACCACACGAAGCTGACGTATCGCTACAGCGGCCGCGACTTCCGCCTGACCGACGTGTCAGGCAATGTCATTCACGACATCATCGCGTGAGTGCGGGCGGCGGGTGTCTGCTGGCGCTCCGAGGGGACGGGTCTAGCTTGCGCTAGCAAGACCCGTCCCGCGCCAGCAGATACCCGCCGCCCGCGCTATTTCCCCGCCGAACACGCCGTGTTGCCCGCGGCGTCGGTCGCGCAGACGCGGTAGCTGGTCGCCGCGGTGAACTCCGTGGGCATCTGGGCGGACCACAGGTACTCGCCGTACCAACGCATCGGCGTGCTGATCGCCTTCCCGGCGCTCGTCCAGTCGACGCTGACGCGCTTCCAGTCCGTCGCCAGGCTGGGGCTCTTGCGATCGTGCACGCGGGCGCGAACGGTGAGGGCATCGGAGCCGGCGCGCTTGGCGGCACCCACCATGGCGATCGACCGGCGGCGCGGTGTCCGGCTTGAGGCCCGTGCCGAAGTACACGCGCTCCTCGAGGGCCTTCGGATTCTCGCCCTGGGCAATGACCACGTCCAGCCGGTGGTCGCCGTCCAGATCGGCGATCGCCAAGCCCGAGCGTGCCCGGCGCTTGCGGGCCGTCGAACACGTCCTTGGCGAGCGTCAGATGTCCCTTGCCGTCGTTGATGAGCAGCCGGCTCGGGCCGCTCAGCGATCCGATCAGGAAATCCGCGTCGCCGTCCGAGTCGAAGTCGAGAAATGCGACGACGTTGTCGTCTTCGCCGATGTTGGCCTCCGGCGGCCACCACTGCGCCGTCGCGTCGACGTAACCGGCCCGTGCCATCGTTGCGGAACACGTGCTCGCGCCGGTTCGAGCTGCGCTCGCCGAGAATCTCGCCGTCGTTGATCGTGACGAGATCGAGAAACCCGTCGCCGTCGAGGTCCATCGCCTCGAAGTCGTAGTTGTTCGTGTACTGCGGCAGGCCGCCCGCGTCGTCGGTGAACGTGCCGGTGCCGTCGTTCTTGAAGAGGCTGCCGCCGGGACACCGCTTGCAGGAGACGACGATGTCGAGGTCGTAGTCGTTGTCGACGTCGACCAGCTCGAGGTCCCAGGAGAACCGGATGAGCGTCGCCGGCATCCGCTTCTCCGTCGCGTCGCTGAAGTGTCCGGTGCCGTCGTTGAGCCAGAGTCGCGTGCGGCCGCCGGCGTTGGTCATGTTGTTGCCCGGGCCCCAGTCGGCCAGCACGAGGTCGAGGTCGCCGTCGCCGTCGACGTCGCCCACTTCGATGTCGCCGACGCTCAACGCGATCTGTGGCAGATTCGTCGACGTCACTTCCGTGAACGCGCCGCCGCCCGTGCCGAGGTAGAGCCGGCTCTGCGTCTGGTACGTGGTGCCGACGATGATGTCGACGATGCCGTCGCCGTTGAAGTCGCGGGCCTTGATGACGCGCGTGAGCGCGGGCGTCGGGCCGAACACCTGCTGCGTCCGGTCTTCGAACTTCTTGCCCGGCCCCATGTTGAAGAACACCTGTGAGAACTCGGGCTTGCCGGGCGTCGAGTAATCGCCGCCGTTGGCGAAGAGCAGGTCGGGCCAGCCGTCGCCGTTGAGGTCGGCGATCTCGACCTTGTTGGTCCAGCCGGCCGTCTCGCCGATCGTCTCGGCGGTGGCGTCGCGCCAGAGATGGGAGGGGAGGGCGGACTGCGCCGTCACCGGCCGCAGCGCGGCCGGCCCCGCGAGGAGTGCGAGGCCGAGCGCGCCGCAAGCGATCAGACGCCGATCCACGGCGTCCTATCGGATGCGCGGATCGACCGCCTTGAAGTAGCTCGACGGATCGACGAAGTCGTTGTCGGCATACTGCGGTCCGTTGGTCCCGCCGGGGCCGGCGTCGGTCAGGATCTTGAAGATGTGCCCGTCCGGAAAACAGATGCGCGATGCGGAGAACGTGAAACCCAGCCAGGGTACCGTGTTGTCGCCGCTGCCCTTGAGCAGCAGCCCGCCGCCGATGCCGCGAAGGATCCAGGCCACGCGCTTGCTGACCTCGAGATCCTCGTACCGAGTTGCCGGGACGGACGAAATTCCAGACACACGACACCAGGGTCGGGCCGGCCGGGATGTTTCCACACGTCGCTTCCCAGGCGCCGTAGTCATTGCCGGGCGCGACCGGTGTCGTGAAAGCGGCCGCGGTCGACCAGGGGCCGATGAGACCCCGGTATTCCGGCCGCGCGATCCACGTGTAGTGCCGTCGTCGGCGTGAGCGCCGCCGGCAGCGTCCATGCGGCTGCGTTCGTCAGGCCGGAATCGGTCGACAGCGCGCCGGTGTTGTCCATGACGCGGAATCGGTATTGCACCGTGCCCGGCGTGAACTTCGTTCCGCCGCCGGTGACGACGAGCGTGGGCGTCAGGCTGTCGACCGTGACGTTGTCTTTGGGCGACTGCGCGACCGGCGGGGTCGCCTTGAGCGACGAGCCGCCAGGCCCGGTCGTCCACCAGTCCGCGAGGTTCGAGGCTCCAGTCGGCGCCGAGGGCGTCGACGAGCCCGACTGACAAGCCAGTGAAGCCGCGGCGAGGGCGGCGGCCAGGGCGAAGGCGAGAGGATTGCGTGTCATGGCCTGACTCCTGATGACGCGACGCTACTGCGGCGGACGCAAGGCGCTGCCAAGCGATGCCGGCCGCGGCCTGGTGCTGATGAACACATTGCGGACGATCTCGCCAGGCCACGTGCCGTCCTCCGGCCCTTCCCGCTGGTTGTTCGCGCCAAGGTAGGCAAAGTGCGGGGTGGGCGAGTACGGGACGACCTTGCTCATCAGCCCGGTCAGCACGAAGTAGATCGTCGACGTGTATTCGAGGTCATAGATGGTGCCGGAGCCGACCGAGTTCTGGATGATCATCCGGAACCCGTCGTTCCACATCGCCCGGAAGTAGTAGAAGTGTGCCGGGTCGAGCGACTTCACGCCGAGGTTCCGGTCGTTGGCGTCGGGTTCGAGCTGGAAGGCCGGATCGGCAAACCGCATCTTCCAGGAAATGCAGTTGTCCGGGTTGCCGGCCAGGCCGCGGTACTGCGCGGTGAACAGCCACGGGCTGTCGTACACGCTGGCGGTCGAATCGGACATGGAGAAGAGCTTCAGCTTGGCGCCCGGTCCGTTGGGGAAGAGCCCCGCGATCTCGAGCGAGAACTCGCCGGCCGTGATCGGCTGCACGAGTTGATAGCGCACGTACGAGCTCTTGTCGTTCAACTTGATGCCCTGACCGGGGACGAACGTCGTCGAGCCGGTGATCGTGCCGACCGTGTTGCCGTTGATCAGCGGATCGTACAGCTCGCCCGCCCTGTTGTAGCCGACGATGGCGGTGTTGAAGCTGCTTGGTGGCGGACCAGTCGGATGCGGCCGTGCCCTGGACCAGCCGCGCGCGCCAGTACAGGCGCGTGGCCGGCTGCAGGTCGAAGTCCGGCGTGTACGACGTGGTCGCCGGCGCTCTCCGTGATGCCCGTCTGTCGGGCGAGCACCGGGAACGCGCCCGTGTTCGTCGTCGTCGAAAAATCACTCTTGTCCGACACCTGGAACTCGTAGGTCTTGCCGCCGGCGGTGTCCGAGGTCCCATTGGTGACGGTCAGCGTAGGACGCAGCGTCACGAGTTGGGCCTGATCGGCCGGCGCCGATGCCGCGGGCGCGGTCAGTGTGGCCCCACCGACGATCGGGGAGGCCGGCGTGCTCTTTCCGCAGGTCGCCGCGGCGACGCACAAGCCCAGTACAAGAAATCGGCTGGCCTTCACGGTGGATTCTCCTCGACGTACCTGCGACCAAACCCGAGAGGGGGGATTCTCGTGGCGACGACCCGCAGTAGTCATCATGATAGTGCGTTCGTGATTAGAAACGGAGTCGCACGCCGCCGCCCACCTGGACGCCGCCAAGCGTCAGCTTGATGGTGCTCGACAGGTGCGCCGGCGTCTGCCCAAATCGCACGAATCCGCCGACGCCCAGGCTCTCGGTCAAGGCGTATCGGACGTCTCCGGCGACTTCGAAGGTGAGGTAGCTCTTCTTCAGTGAGGTCACCGTGACGGCGACCTGGGGGCCGCTGGCCGGCTCGGTGACGGTGGCGTCGGTCGGCAAGTCATGCGTCAGTTTGGCCAGCGCCGGGCCGATCAGGAGCGTCACATCCAGTTTGTCGCTGAGCGGCATGACGTACACGAAGAGCGGCGCGAGCCACACCTCCTTGTGGGTCATCTTGGCAATCGTGCCGTTGACGAGGCGCGGCGAATCGAAGGCCAGCGGATCGGGCAGGCTGGAGCTGACCGCGCCGCTGCCGTTGGACGACCGCGTGTAGAAGCTGAATCCGATGCCCCATTGGCCGCTGATATGGACGCCGCCGGTGACGTCGAGGAGTAGTCCGCCTTTGACCGTCCGTGTCGTGGTGACGGTTGCGGTCTCGTCGTAGAGCGGGAACGTGAAATTGGCCGTGGCGGTCTGATTGCCGAACTGCATGCCGCCGCTGACGTTGACGAATCCGTGGCCGGTCCAGCTCGGGAGCAGTCGTTTGGTAGCGGGCGCCGAGGGCGCGTCGACGCCCGGGCTGGCGGGCATCTGGTTGCGCAGCGCGTCGAGACGGTTGCGTACGTCCGTGAATTCGGCGGTCGTAATGCTGCCGTCGCGGCGCAACTTGACCTTGAGATAGGCGATGTCGTCGCGCAGGTCGGCGAGCGACTTCTCGATGCTCTGCGCCAGGACCGGGTTGGTCTTCCTGACCTCCTCGGCGCGGACCTCGATGCCGCCGGCCACGGTCTCGAGACGGGTCAGGTCCGTGGCGGTGATGGCTTGGGCCCAGGCCGGCGCCGCCGCGGTCAGGATCGCGACGCCGAGGACGATCGGTCTCACTATGCGCACGGCCACGTCTCCAGTCTTCAATCGGGCAGGTCCCGCAAAGCGCGCATCATACCATGCCGGCTCGCCCGAGTTGCAATGCGAAATCTAACCAGAAATTTGTTTTTCGCTTAAAAATCATCGCCCTGTCCTGGGAGTACGGTAGAATGCGCGGCCCGATGGAGATCATGAAGTCCCGGCCGGGACGCCCTCGCAAGTACAGCCGGCCGTCGCGGCCCATCACCGTGACGCTGCCCGAAGATGTCATCGGCCGCCTCAGCGCCTCCGACCCCGATCTCGGTCGCGCCATCGTGTCGCTCGTCGAAGAGCGAGGGCCCGGCCGCGGCGTCGCCCCGCATCCGGCCGAGGTGACCAACTACGGCAATCACGCCGTCATCATCGTCACCCCGCTGAAAGCGCTGAGAAAACTGCCCGGAGTCCAGCTCGTGCCCGTCGGCAACGGCCGCGCGCTCATCTCGCTCGACTCCAGGAATTCGATTCCGCGGTTCGAACTCGCCGTCGGGGACGCGCTCGAATCAGAGGCCGTCAGCCCGGCCGAGCGCGAAGCGCTCGAAGCCGTCACAGGCATTCTTCAGCAGGCGCGCCGCTCGCGCGGTACCACGATTGAAGAACGCACGATCATCGTGTTGGAGTCGAAGCGCCGGCGCCGCCGGCCCTAGCCAGGTCAGAACTATCCCGGTCAGAACTTGACGCGCAGGCCGACGCCGACTTGCGTCCCGCCGAGCGTCACCTTCACCGACTTGGACACGTTGGCCTTCTGCTCGCCAAATCGCACGAACCCGCCGACCCCAATCCGATCGGTGACCATGTACCGGAGGTCCGCGCCCACCTGGTAGTTCCAGTAATTGTGATGAATGGCCGTCAGGCCGATGTCGATCTTCGGACCAGACGCCGGCTCGGTCACCGTGGCGGAGCTGGCGAGCTGATGGTTCAATCTGGTGACGGCCGGCCCGCCCAGAATCATCAGGTCTATCTTGTCGCTGACCGGAATCACGTACACGAACAGCACCGCAATCCACGTCTCTTTGTGCGCCATGTCGGGCACGGAACTGTTGACCGTCCGGGGCGCGTCGAAGAGGATCGGGTCGGGCACGCTCGCCGTGACGGTCGCATTGCTCGTGGCCGACCGCTGGTAGAAGTTGAACCCCACACCCCACTGTCCGCTCACGCGCAGGCCGGCCGTGAGGTCGATGAAGGTGCCGCCCTTGATCTGCCGCGTGGTCGTCACCGATCCAATTTCGTCGTAGAGCGAGAAGCTGAATGCCGTGCTGATGCTCTGACTCCCGAATTGCCCGCCCGCACTCACGTTGACGAAACCCTTGTCGTTCCAGTCGAGCAGCCCGCTGGTCGAGGCCACCGGGGAGGCAGCTGGACGAGCCCCGCTGCCCTGCGCCGTGCGGCGCAGCGCCTCCAGCCGATCGCGAACGTCGGTGAACTCGGCGCGCGTGACCGGCGCGCCCCGGCGAATCTTCACCTTGAGAAACGCCACTTCGTCTCGCAAGTCGACCAGCGCGGTTTCGACCTTCGTCGAAAGGGCAGGGTCGGTTCGCCTCAGGCCCGCGGCCTGCTGGCCGATCGCGTTGGCGGTGGCCTCGAGGCTGGCGACGTCAGCCGCGGTCACTGGCGCTTGAGCCCAGGCGGCAGACGCCACCATCACGATCACGATTACGAGGAACACGGGTCTCACCAGACGCACCATCAGCTCACACTCCTGTTAGGGGGCCGCACGAGTCGATGGCTCTCGCGGGACAGTCGCTCGATAAATTCACGTCGCTCAAATCATACGGGCGACGGGCTACTGCTTCAATCGCAGAAGCTTCACGACGTCCGACAGCTCGATCTTGTCGATGACGTCCATGCCCTTGCTGACCTGACCGATGAACGTGTACTTGCCGTCCAGGTTCGAGTTGGGAGCTTTGAGGATGAACATCTGGCTGTCGGCATCCTCGGGTTTGTCGCCGGTGCGGTAGGCCAGGCCGACCGACCCACGGACAAAATGCCGCTTGGACAATTCCCCGACGCCGATCGCATGACCGCTGCCGCCAGATCCCCAGTGGTCCTGCCGCGTCATGTCGCGCGACAGCGGATCGCCGAACTGCACGACCGAGGGCTGCACCCAGTGAAAGCGCACGCCGCGGTAGAAGTCACGGCGAACCAGGTCCAGGATGTGCGCGACCGCCTTCGGCGCGTCCGCCGGCATCAAGTCGATCTCGACCATGCCCTTCGCCGTTTCGAGCACGAGCGTCGGCCCGGGCGCGGCCGCAGGTTTGGCTTGCCGGGCTGAGCTGGCCGGCGCGAATGCGGCCAGCGCGACGACGATCACCAAGACGCACGATGCGAGCCGCCGATTCATCGGACACCTCCAAGTGTGACGCTCAAACGCCTCATCATAGCCCCGACGGTCAGACGAAACCCGCCTGCAACAACTTCTCGGCCAGGAGCTGACCCCAGGCTTCGTGGCCCCGAGCCGACGGACGAATGGACCCGGGCTCGTAGAACGTTCGCGCCGAGATCAGCCCGTCGTCGAATCGATCGACGAAGAGCGCGGTGTGCCGGTTCGCCACCTCGCGAGCCATGGCGTTGACCCGGCGATAAATCTCAGGCGAGTCGGACGCCATCTGGCTGGGGTCGAGGTCTTCACTGAAGACGCCCGGTCCCTGCAGGACGACGCGGGTCCGGCCGGCCTGCCGAACCGCGTCCAGCGTCCGATCGAGGCACGCCTCGTAGTCGGCGACGGTCGGGCGCGCCAGCCGGGGCACGAGCGCGCGGACGGGTCTGGCGGCCAGCGCGAGCGCGGCGGCCTCGACGCGGGCGACGAGGCCGGCCCCAGCGGGCCACCGATGCCGAATCTTGGCAGTCAGTATGCGAAAGTGCCGCGCCCGATCGCAGGCGGACCGGACGGCGGCCGGCAGCCGTGACAGGTCGGCCGACTGATGACCGCGCGCCGCCAGAAATCCGACGACTTCGATAACCAGGACGTCGGGCTGGGCGCCGAGCGATGCTCGCGCCACCTGCGCGAGGTCGGCCGGGTGGTAGTAGTTGGCGGTGGCGATCCGGACCGCCACGTCCGGACGGGCGGCCTGCACCGAGCGGCGCGCCACTTGAGGAAAGATCTCGGTTGGAGCAACACCCGGGTATCCAGTCGTGTGGCACTGACCAAGAAACGCGATCTGCATGTCGCGCACGGCTGGGGGCAACTCCGCCCGACAGTATGTCACGCAGCGACGCACGCGAGGCGATCCGGCCCCAGAGCGGGATGCGCTGCTATGCTGCTCTCGAGATCAGCGTCATGGCGCTCAGGATTCGAGGTCGCGCTCGCGTGGTGCTGCTGTCGCTGGCGATGGCGTCGGCGACGGCCGGCGCCCAACAGGCCGGCCGGGCGCAAATCTACGCCACGGTGGTCGACGAAGCCCGCAAGCCCGTCGTCGGCCTGGGATCGGAGGATCTCGTGCTGCGCGACGGCGGCGTTCGACAGGTGTCGCTTGGCGCCGAACGCGCGTCCGATCCGTTGGCGGTGGCGATTGTCGCTGAAGGGTTCGCGCCGGCCGATCTCGGCGACCTGACACGCGCGGCCGACCAGGTGGCCGCCGCGGTGCAGTCGGGCAGTCCCGCCAGTCAGGTCGGTGTCATGACGAGCCTGCCGTCGAGTTCCGCCGTCACGATGCTGTCGCGGGACGCGCCGGGCGAGCGCGCCGCGTTCGATCGGCTCGTCTCGGCCGGACGGCTCCCGTTTGTGGACGCGGTGATCGATGCGTGTCTGGCGCTTCGCGCCGCGCCGACCGATCGGCTCATTGTCCTCGCGTTGATCAAGCGTCGGGCCGACGACGGTCAGATCGGCGAGCCGTACCGGCTGACTGATGCATTGATGCGGCTCAAGACTGCCGTGTGGACGATTGAAGTCGCGCCGCCGGCGGCCCCGGGCTCGCCCGTCCGCCGCAACGGGCTCGACGACCTGCTCTCGTCGGGCACGCAGCTGGGCGGCGCGTTGCGCGAGACGGTGGCGGCGCCATCCGCGATGGCCGACGCGGGCAGGCGACTGGCCGTGCTGTGGCTCTCGCAGTACGTCGTCACCTACACGTGGCCTGATCCGATGCTCAGCCTGGTCAGTCTCACGACCCGTCACGATCGCGGGCAGGTGCTCACCCCGGCGTGGTCGCGGTAGGCGCGCGCGGCGGCGACAGGCGCGCGGCCTAGTCGCACGTGTCGATTCGTACTATGCTTTGCGGCGTGCCGGACGCCGGGCGTGCTTGTTCTTCATCTACACACTTCAGTTCACTTCTATTGAGGGCGGCGGCGGTGACGGCTCTCGCGCTGCTCGTGCCGGTGGCCGCACGGGCGGCCGACACCGGCTCGGTGCTTCGCATCCGCGTGTCGCAGCCCATGAGCCCGGCTGCGGGCGTCTCGTCGATCGGGTTACAGGCTGAACAGGAGTCGAATCGGTACTGGTCGGGCACCGTCACCGGTACGGGCACGGCCACGTTCAGGGGCGTGCCGGCCGGCCGGTATCACGTCACCGTCGCGTTCTCGGGCACCACGCCGATTGCGGCGGACATCGACGTGCGGACCGGCGAGATCCTGTTTCTTCAAGCCACGATGACGCTCGCGGCGGCGGGCGCATCGCGGCTCGAGGTCGTCGAGCGTCGCCGGGACGGCGAGGGCACCGATTTTCACGCCGAGCAGCTTCGCAGTTTGCCGTCGAGCGGAGATCTGTGGGCGCTCATCGACACGGCGGCGCCGTTTCTCATCGCCGACCGGATCGACAACGGCGGGCTCGGCACCGGACGGTCCGCGCTCATCGGCAACCGCGGCGCGTCGTTCAACACCACGTCGATCGCATTTGGCGACGTCGACGTGTGGAATCCCACGGCGCTCGGGATTCTGCCGATGCTGGCGAGCTTGAGCGGCGTCGAGATGGTCGGGCTCACGACGGGCACGGCTCCAGTCGAGGTGGCGGCGTCGGGCACGTCGATCGTGCTGGTGCCGCGCCGGCCGCCACACGAGCCGCAGGGACAATTCGATCTGGGGTTCACGGCCGGGCCGATGGCCTCGACCAATGCGACTGCGGGCAAGCCGTCGATCGGGCGCCTGGACGATTGGACCGGGCTGGGATTTCAGTTCGGCACCCGGCTTCGCGAACGCGTGGGCCTGTTCGTGTCGGACGACTTCGCGAGCGCGGACATCCGGGATCGCACCGACACGAGGCTGCCCAAGAGTCAGAGCCAGGCCCTGTTTGCGACCGTCGTGGCCAGACCGAACGATCGCGACGAGATTCGGCTCATCGCCGCGATTCAGGGGTCGGCGCGTCCGTACGACGGACGGCTCCAGTTCGCCAACCGCGGCTCGACCGAACGCGACACGTTCTTTCAGTCGCAGGCGACGTGGGACCGGCTCGGCGGTTCCGGCGGGCGGCGGCAGTTGTCGTTTGGTGTTCAACACGGGAACTTGACGCCGAAGATCGCCACGGCCAACGGCGGCACGATGGATCGCATCTTCGATGGCCCCGTGCCGCTCGCGCCGTCGGCGGCGACGGTCACGCGGTGGGAGGGGCGCGCCGAGCTTCAGCCCCACGACGTTCGCGCACGGGGCATGGACCACAGCCTGCGCGTCGGCGTCACGGCGGGTGAGTCGATCTCGACCGGTCACGTGTTGACCGCCCCGACCGTGGCGGAGATGGTTGACGGCATTCCCGCGCGCGTCTGGCTCGATTCCATGCCGGCGGCCGGGTCGCGCCGACGCGTGCTGGGCGTGCAGTTCTACGGTGCCGATGAGATCGCGGTGGGATCGCGTCTGGGCATCATGGCTGGGATCCGAGGCGACATCTCGACCGGCCGGGCGCGCGGCGGATCGGGCACGACCTGGTACACCTTCGCGCCTCGCCTGTCGTTTCGCTGGCATCCGGGGTGGCTGACCGTCTTCGGCGGCTACGGGCGTTATCACCCGCGGCTCACGACCGATCTGCTGGCGTTTGGGGATCCCGGCGAGTCGGGCGCGCTTGTGTATCGCTGGAACGATCTCAATCAGAATCAGCAATTCGACCCGGGTGAGCTCGGCGTGCTCGTCGCGCAGGCCGGGCGCGGTCAGCCCGTGGCCTCGATTGCGTCCAACCTGCGGGCGCCCCGTACCGACGAGTGGACGCTTGGCATCACGCGCCAGTTCGGCGAGTCGCACGTCTTTCGCGGGGCACTCGTGTTCCGGCGCGAGCACGACATCCTCGGCTCGGTGAACACGGGCGTGACGGCGGCCGACTACCGGACGCTCACCGTGCCCGATCAGGGCGAGGATTACTCGAGCCCGAGCGACGATCGGCTGCTGACGATCTACGATCGGCTGCCGGCCAGTTTCGGGCACGACCGCTTCGTGCTGAGCAATCCGGCCGGCGCCAGCGCGCTCTACGAGGGCGCCGAAGTGAGTTCGACGTACACGTCGGCCAGCTGGTACTCATCGTTTGGCGCGATGGCGTA
Source organism: uncultured Actinomycetota bacterium (assembly GCA_963726755.1). Lineage (GTDB taxonomy): Bacteria > Actinomycetota > Actinomycetes > JAHEKZ01 > JAHEKZ01 > DATKIY01. The sequence goes on along the minus strand of CAVSDB010000003.1, from coordinate 1,114,455 downwards.
TCGCACCAAAGCGATGGGCGGCAACCGTGGATTCGGCTCTCTCGAGAACGACCAGGGCGTCGTCGGCGAGCGGTACGAGAATCCGAACGCCGCGTCCTATTCGGTCGGCTCGATCTTTTTCGATCGGTCGTACGTGGCGAAGTGGTCGACGACCTATCACGGCGCGCATGACGTTCGCGTGGGCGTCACCGTGCGCTATCAGGACGGTCAGCCGTTCTCGCGCGTGGTCGTCGCGACCAACCTCGCGCAGGGGCCCGAGGCGATTCCCGCGTATCGCACGGGCCGGACGCGCTTCACGTTCACGTCGACGATCGACGTGCGTGTCGAGAAGGGCCTGAAGGTAGCCGGCCACGACGCCGCCGTGCGCCTCGACATCTTCAATCTGGCGAATCAGGCGCTCGAGGTGGAAGAGAACCCGGTGACCGGCGCGCTCTTCCGACAGACGACAGCTGTGCAGCCGCCGCGGACGATTCGTCTGGGGGTCAGCGTCCGGTTCTAGAAAAGACGCCGGGGGGTTGGTGGCGCTCCGAGGGGACGGGTCTAGCTTGCGCTAGCAAGACCCGTCCCCGCGCCACCAGCCCCCGGCGTCTTTCTCCTGTCCGCCCTCGGCCACCCCCCCTCTGCTAGACTCGGGCCAGCCGAGGAGGTTCGCCATGCACTCAGCCGAGCGACACGACGAGAAAGAGCTTGCGGCGTTCATTCGCGATGGCATGAAGCGCAGGCCGGAGCAGGCCTTTGGCGACTACTACCAGGGACGCGACGCGTCGTGCGCCCTGGGAGCGGCCTACGAGGCGATGTATCGGATGCCGACCGATGCGGGCGGCAAGCGGCCCACGCGCGATCTCGACTGGTTCTTCGAGTGCCTCGACACCGTCAAGCCGTGCCCCGAGCACGGCTGCAAGAAACGGATCTTCCTCGCAGCACTGCTCGTGCACCTGAACGACGACCACCGCTGGTCGCGTGAGCGCATCGCGGAATGGCTCAGCGGCGAGGTCCGGCCCGCGGCGTGAGCGCGTTTCGATCGCTCGCGATCGACGTCTCGCGCCGCCACCAGCCCGAGCATCCACGCCCGCCCGTCTGGCCGTAGCGCCCGATCACGATCGACGTGACGCCGGAGGCCGGCTGCAGTAAGGTGGTAGTGGGTATGCCGAGCCCGTGGCGTGCGAGGTTGATGGGCGTGCTGCCGGTGGTTCTTGCCGCCACGGTCGCCGTGCCGATACTGGCGCGCCAAGGGCCGCAGGCCCCGGTCGTGCCGAAGCCGTCTCCCAATGCGCCAGGGCGCGAGGCCTTCACCGGGAGCTGGGTCTACAGCGAAGAAGACAGCATCAACGCCGCCACCGGGCGCCCGGAGCTCGGGAAGGGGCCGAGACGCCCTCTGACCGCCGGCGCGCCGGGAGGCTCGACGGCGGACCCTGCCTCGTCATCGGTGCCACTCGATCCCAAGAATCCGGCCGCCGCGAATCTGCCGACGCGTCTTGGGCCCGGCTCGATGCCCAGCGATGCGCCCGGCGGGTCGGTGATGGGTGCAGGGGGCCCGCCGCCCGACGGGTTCTCGCGCACCAGCATGGACGGCCAGAGCCTCGGCATGGGCGGCCTGGGTTCCGCACTGGCGATGGCCGAGCTGCGCGACACCCAGCGCGATCTGCTCGAGATGGCCCGCCGGTGGACGATCACCGTCGGGGCCGACAGCGTCACGTTCAAGGACGACCTCGACCGCGAGCGGACGTATCTGTCGAACGGAAAGAAGCAGAAGTATCAGCTGGGCGCGGCGCAGTACCAGGCCAGGATTCACTGGGATGGCCCCCAGCTCATCAAGGAAATCGAGGCGTCGTACGGGTTCCGCATGACCGAGGCCTACTTTCTCAGCACCGACGGCTCCCGCTTGTTTGCGATCATCCGCGTGATCGGCAAGGGCAAGAATCCGCCCGTCGTCGGAGCCAATCGCGTTTACGATCGGTTACAGTGAGCCGTTTGCAAGTCCACCGCATGACGAGGAGGCGTGTTCGATGAGAGGCCGGTTTGTTCGATCAGCAATCATGGTTGTGCTGTTCGCGGTGTTCGCCCTGGGGACTACGAGCGGGGTCAGCGCGAAGCAGAAGCCAGTGCCGGCGATTTCCGGCACCTGGAAACTCAACGCCGAGGCGAGCGTGAATCCGAACGGTCCGCCGCCTCCGAAAATCGCGCGCCCGCCCGCCGCGGGCGGCGGCGTGCCTGGTGAAAGCGGGGTCGAACGGGGCAGCGCGCAGGCCGACGGCGGGTCGCTCGGGCAGCAGGAGGCCCAGAAGTTCAACGCGATGAAGGCGATGTTTTTCACCGCGCCGACCATCATGGCGATTCAGGCCACGGCCACCGACGTCAAGATGATCCTGAACGACCCGACCAAGGGCCCGCGCTACGCGCACACGACCGACGGCAAGAAGCAGAGCACCCCCACGCCGACCGGTGTCGTCGAGTCGAAGGCCAAATGGGACGGCGACAAGTTCACCCGTGACATGTTGAGCACCGAGACCCTGCACGTCGTCGAGACGTATTCGGTGAGCCCCGACGGCAAACAGCTCACCGTCACCGTCAAGGCTGACAGCCGGATGATGCGCAACGTGCAGGTCGGCGACATCAAGCGGGTGTACGACCGGGCGCAGTAGGCCGTCCCGGTGTTGTCGAGGTACTTCGTCATCGCCCTTGCGTTTGCGGCCGCCGCCTATCAAGCGTCGCGCGGCGCGTGGGTCGAAGCCACCGGGCTCATGGGCCTGGGTGCGGGTTTGGTCGCGCTGAAGGTCTCCGCGACACGGCCGGTGCTCAGGCCCGTGGCCTATGTGGCGTTCCTCTTCACGGCGCTCACGATGGGCGTCGTGCTGGCCCGCCGCTACCTCTAGGGCGCTTCTCAGCCATGACGACACCTTCGCGTCCGATCGACCCTGGCGTCGACATCGGCCACGTGCATCTGAAAGTGGCGGACCTCGAGCGCGCGATCGGGTTCTACTGCGGCGTGCTCGGCTTCGAACTGATGATGCGGTACGGGACCGGCGCGGCGTTCGTCTCGGCCGGCGGCTACCACCATCACATCGGCCTCAACACCTGGGAAAGCCTGGGCGGATCGCCGCCGCCGCCCGGCAGCACCGGGCTTTATCACACCGCCATTCGCTATCCGACGCGCGCGGCGCTGGCCGGTGGCGCTGCGGCGCGTGCTCGCGGCCGGCATCGCGCTCGACGGCGCGTCCGACCACGGCGTCAGCGAGGCGCTGTATCTGCGCGACCCGGACGAGAACGGCGTCGAGCTCTACTGGGACCGGCCGAAAGAGCAGTGGCCGCGCGACGCCAGTGGCAAGCTCACCATGTTCACGCGCGCGCTCGACGTCGAGGGCCTTCTGGACGAACGGTAGTCCTCTTTTCTTTACTCGCTCGCTGGGGCCCCACCCCCAGCTCGCTCGGTGTCGCTGGGCCCCACCCCCGGCTCGCTCGGTGTCGCTGGCGCTTATAGTTTAATCACTGTATTGACATACGTAGATGTCGTGTGTATTCTCGTCGCCTGCCTGCATCGCTGCGGGCTTTATCGCGAGTGGCTGAGGGAACAGGCCCGACGACGCCACAGCAACCAGGCGGCAAACGCCCAGGTGCTAACTCCTGCCCTTTGCCGGGGAAGATAAAACGAGGTCGGCGGCTCCGCCGTCGACAGCATCACTCGTTCCCACGGTAGAAGCGACGCCGATGCGCGCGGAAGCGTCCGCGCGAACGGCCAGTACGGCGCGAGCACCGCGCGCGGGTTTCGGATCGGCCGACCCCGCGCTTTGGCGGAGCTGCGCCCGGCGACATGACGGAACGGGTGTCGACAGATGGATCAGGTGTTTCAGGATTCCGCGTTTGGGCCGGGCTTGGGCTTGCTCTCAGTTCCCCTCGATCGACTCGTGCATCAGGATGTCCGCGTCGTGCGCCTCGCGCTGCTCGGGTACGGCCGCATCGGCCAGGCCGTCGCGACCGTCGCCGCCGTCGAACGCGAACGGCTGGCTCACGCCGGCGTCGAACTGCGTCCGGTACGGGCGCTCGTTCGCGACGCGTTGAAGGCGCGCGAAGGGCCCGCTCGTGCCGCTCGTCGACCGACGCCGCCCGCGCCATCGGCCGTGACGTCGACCTCGTGGTCGAAGTGCTGGGCGGCGTCGAACCGGCGCGCACGCTCGTCGTCGCGGCGCTGCGGGCGGGCATTCCGGTCGTGACCGCGAACAAGACGCTGATGGCGCACGCACGGTCCGGAGCTGCGCGCGCTCGCCGAACGGCACCAGACGACGCTCGCGTGCGACGCGGCGGTGCTCGCCGGCGTGCCGTTTCTCGGTTCGCTGTCGCGCCGGCCGCTCATCTCCGCCGCCAGCCGTCTCGAAGGCATCGTCAACGGCACGTCGCACTTCATCGTCGGCGCGATTGAGCAGGGCGCGTCGTTCGACGACCGCGCTGGCCGACGCGACGGCGCGCGGCTATGCCGAGCCCGACAGCTCGGCCGACATCGAGCGGTCGTGACGCGGCCGAGAAGCTCACGATCCTGCTGCACCTGGCCGGATGCCGCGACGTGCAGGTCGGCCGATCTGCCGCGCACGGGACTCGACGTCGCTCGACCCGGCCGACTTCGCAGGCGCGCGGCGGCTGGGCGGCACGATCAAGCCCGTCGCGTTTGCCGTCGCTCGACCCGGCGGCCGCCGGCGCGTGGGTCGGCCCCGCGTTCGTTCCGGCCGACCATCCGTTCGCGCGGCTCGACGGCGTCACCAACGCGCTCGAACTGACCGATGCGCGCGGCCGGCGACGTGTTGTTTGCCGGACCAGGCGCCGGGCCCGAAGCCACCGCCGTCACGATCCTCGACGACATCGTCGAAGCGATCGCCGGCGGGCTGTCGACGACGCCGGTTCAGACCGCCGTGACGCCGGGCCGGGTGAGCGGCAGCGCGCTGCGCGAGCCGCCCGTGTGCCCATGGTTTCTGAGCGTGCGCCGAACGTCGCCGGAACGGCTCGCGGCCGTCGCGAGTCTGACGACGTGCCACGTGCCGATCGAGAAAGTCGTGGCGCTCGACGTGCACGTCGTGGCGCTCACGGCGCCGGCGTCCTGTCGAGCCATTCGCGCCGCTGTCGCGGCTCTGGCATCCGCGGGCGCGTCGGCCGTCGCGCTGCCCGTTCTTTCATCACCTCGTCGATAACGTCAGGAGACCTCATCATGGATTTCGCGACCAAGACCATTCACGCCGGCCAGCCGATCGAGCCGCACACCGGCGCCGTCGTCTCGCCGATCTTTCAGACGACGACGTATCAGCAGATCGGGCCGGGCGAGCACCGCGGCTTCGACTACACGCGCACGTCGAATCCGACGCGCAAGCGGCTCGAGGCCGTGCTCGCGGAACTCGAAGGCGCGAGCCACGCCGCCGTCTTCGGATCGGGCTTGGCGGCCGAGCACGCGATTCTGCAGGCGTACCTGAAGCCAGGCGCGGAGATCGTCGTGCCCGGCGACGTCTACGGCGGCACGTTCCGCATGCTGCACAACGTGTTCGAGCCGCTCGGCTGCGATCGTGACGCAGGTGGACTTCGCGGATCTGGACGCGGTCGAACGCGGCGGTGACGCCGAAGACGCAGCTCGTGTGGCTCGAATCGCCGACCAATCCGCGGCTGCTCGTGTACGACATCGCGGCGTGTCGCGCATCGCGCACGCGCGCGGCGCGCTCGTCGTCGTCGACAACACGTTCGCGACGCCGTACTTCCAGCAGCCGTTCGAGCTCGGCGCCGATCTCGTCGTGCACAGCGTGACGAAGTACCTGGCCGGGCATTCGGACCTGATTCAGGGCGCCGTCATCGCGCGCGACGCGGCGGTCTTCGAGCCCGTCGGGTTTCTGCAGAACGCGCTCGGCGGCGTGCCGAGTCCGTTCGACTGCTGGCTCACGCTGCGCGGCCTGCAAGACGCTCGAGCTGCGGATGCAGCGGCACGCGCGAGAACGCGGCGGCGATGGCCGAGGCGCTCGTGCGGCACCCGCGCGTGCGGCGCGTGTACTTCCCGGGGCTGCCGTCGCATCCCGGGCACGACATCGCGCGCCGGCAGATGACCGGGTTCGGCGGCATGGTGTCGTTCGAGCTGGACGGCACGCCGGAGGAGGCGTCGGCGTTCGTGTCGTCGCTGCGCTACTTCGCGCTCGGCGAGAGCCTGGGCGGCGTGCGCGCGCTCGTGTGCCTGCCGTGCAAGATGACGCACGCGTCGATTCCGGCCGAGACGCGAGAGGCGCTCGGGCTGTCCGACACGCTGATCCGCCTGTCGCCGGGCTGCGAGAGCCCGAAGGACCTGGTCCGCGACATCGTCGAGGGACTGGACCGGGTCAAGACTCCGGGAGTCGTTGCCCTGGAAGCGGCTTCGCCTGTGGCGTGAAACGACTCCCGGAGTCGTTTTTCCGGTGTCCAATACCCAGATGCGGCGTGTCTTGCTTGCCCTGTCGCTGGCCGGCGCGGCCTGCGCTTCGGCCCCGCCTCTCAGCAAAGCAGGCCCTCGCCGAACTCGCGCGGGCCGACGCGCTGGTCCTCGACGGCTGCTACGACTGCCTCCTCGAGGCCCGCGGCATGTACGCACAACGTCGCCGTGGGGAAGGCGCGGCCGCTCGTCGTCGCGCATCTGTTCGAGACCGAATTGCTGCTGACCTTGCGCGAGCGGGAGCTGGCGCTCGACGCGTCGGCGTCGCTCGCGCGGGCGATGGCGGTTGCGCACGAGCTGCCGCCCTCGCTCGAGGCGGACCGGTATCTGGCCATCGTCGAAGCGGTGCCCAACGACGACAGCGGGTGGCCGCGCCGCGAATCGGAGAACTTCCGGCGCGAGCGTGCGCCGTTCGTCCCGCGAGATCAACGGCGAGGTCGCGTGGCTCGAGACCGCGGCGCTTCGCCAGCCCGTGCGGCAGTACGTGGCGCTGGCCATCGACTGCGCCTATCCGACGCGGCCGCGCCCGTTGAATGCGCCCCCCGCTCGTGAGTCGCTCGCCGCGCCGGGCCCGCCTCCTCCGGGCCTGCCGCCTGGCGCTCGGCTCGCTCTGCCGGCGCCGATCCCCGTCTGGCCGCGCGCGATCGCCGCCGACGCCCCGCCGCTCATCGTCTATCGACGAGCCGTCTGCCGAGACCAGACGCCGGAGGTCGATGGAGAGCGTGCGCGCGCGATCGCCGCGATTTGTCGAGACGTCGTACTACCTGGCACGCCTGGCCATGGCGTTGGAGGCCGCGGGCGGTGCGCCCGTGAGCCAGTCACCGGCCAAGCCAAGGCCCAGGGCCAAGGAACTCCTCGCCGAGGCGTACGCGCGGTTTCCCACCTCGCCGGAGGTGACCTACTTCAGCGGCAACTACAACCAGGTGCGCGGCGACTGCCGTACCGCCTTGCGGTTCTACGACGAGACGCTCGTGCTCAAACCCGAGCACGAAGACGCGCTGCTCGGCCGGACGATGTGTCTGGCGTACCTCAAACGGTTCGACGAGGCGATCGACACGGCCACGAAGATGATCGCGCTCGACACCGACAACGCCGGGAACGCGTTCTACTGGCGCGCGTGGATCCGGCACTTCCAGCAGGAACTCGAGCCGGCGCGCATCGACAGCAATCAAGCCAAGCGGCTCGAGCCCACTGCGGAGATCCTCAATCTGGCCGGCATCATCGAATACGAGCAGAACGATCTGGCGACGGCTCGTGATGACCTGCTGCGGGCCAAGCGTGCCGTGCGCGGCAATAGCAACTGCGTCGCCATGTGGTACCTCGGCCTGGTCGGCATCAAGGCCGAGCGATGGCTGGAATCAGCCGTCCACTTCAACGACTCGATGAGCTGCTACGCGCGCAACGTCCAGCAGGACCAGGACGGGCTGACGGCCGTGTCCGCGCGCGAGGACCTCGAGCCCGACTACAAGGCGCAGCAAATGGCCGGCTTCGAGCAGGCGCTCAAGGACGACCGCAGCCAGCAGTACGCCGCCGCGTTCAATGCCGCCAGCCGCTTTGCGCAGGGCGGCGACCTGGCCCAGGCCCGCGCCCTGATCGAGATCGCCGCGCTCGACCCAACCCTCGAGAAGCTCGTGGCCTCGCTCCGAGAAATCATCAAGGACCCCTTACGCGAGTTCTGACACAATAGCCGGATGCCTACTCACGCGCATTTCGAGACGACGCTCGGCAATTTCACGGTCGAACTGTTCGACGCCAAGGCTCCGAAGACCGTCGCCAACTTCACCGGTCTCGCCGAGGGCACGAAGGAATGGAAGCACCCGAAGACCGGCGAGAAACACAAGAAGCCGTTCTACGACGGCATCGTCTTTCACCGCGTCATCGATCGCTTCATGATTCAGGGCGGCGATCCGCTCGGGCAGGGCTACGGCGGGCCCGGCTATCAGTTCGAGGACGAGTTCCATCCCGAACTCCGCCACGAACGCGCGGGCATTCTGTCGATGGCCAACGCCGGACCGAACACCAACGGCAGCCAGTTCTTCATCACGCTCGGTCCCACGCCGCACCTCGATCGAAAGCACACCGTCTTCGGCCGCGTGTCGAAGGGCCTCGACGTCATCGCGAAGATCGGCGCGGTCAAGACCGACTCGCACGACCGGCCCAACCCGCCGGTCGTCATCAACAAGGTGACGATCGAACGGACGTAAGTCACGTGTCTGTCATTCGCACCTACCGCGCCGGCTCCTCAATCGAGGACTACTGCCGCGCGTGCAAGACCGATCGCATCCACACGGTCGGCGCGGCCGATGCCGATGGCCGGCCCGTTCGGGTGGTGTGCGGATTCTGCCGAAGCGAGCACAACTACCGCGGTGGACCGCGCGTGGATGCGCCCGTCCCCGCGCCAGCGCTGCGTGGGGCCAGCCTCGCGTCGCCGCCGGGCCGACAGCCCACGGCGCCGCGCGAGCCCGCGTCCGGTCCGCCAGCCTGCCGCGACCGCGGTCGATCTTCCCGTCGTGAGCGAACGCGAAAGGACGAGTCCTCGCATGAGCGTGCCAACAGACGCCGGTCACGATCTCGAGATGCTCCTGCGCCGGGTCATCCGCGAGGAAACGGGCATCACGCCGGTGGCGCCTGCGGCCAAGTGGCGCGGCGGCACGCTCGTGCTGCGACCAGGGACGCCGGGCGCGCAGGAGAAGAGTTGGCCGATCGAGACCTTCTTCCACAAGGTCGTCATGCTTCGAAACCGGCTGCGCACGCTCGAGCAGCAGGTCAACGCGGCCGATCTGTCCGACGACGCGAAGGTGAAGCTGCAGGCGTACATCAGCGGCTGCTACGGTTCACTCACCAGCTTCAATATCCTGTTCGCCGACGAATCCGATCAGTTCAAGGGCGCCGGCGGCGACTAGGAAAGGACGCCGGGGTCTTTTCTACAGCATCCAGCGTTTGAGTTCTGGCACGCGCGTGCGGCTGACGATGACGATGGTGTCGTCGCTCAGGCGGACGCGATAGCGGCTGCCGCCCTGGGCCGTGACTTCACGGATGTGCGCGGCCTGGACGAGCGCCGATCGGTGGAGCCGCACGAACCGTTCCGGATCCAGGCGCGTCTCGAGGTCTTTCAGGGTACGGCTCACCAGATAGCTGCGGCCGCCGGCGTGGACGCGCGACGTAGTCGTCCTCGGCCTTGATCCACACGATGTCCGACACGGCGAGCGGCACCATCCGCCGGCCGTCAGGCACGAGCAGGCGGTCCGGCCGTGGCCCGAGGTCTCGGATGACGCGCGCCAGGCCGTCGTCGGGCCGGTCGGCCTGCCGTCGCGTGCGAACGCGCCGGATGGCCTCGGCGAACCGGTCCTCCGAGTACGGCTTGACCAGATAGTCGACGGCGTTCATGTCGAAGGCGCGAACCGCGTAGCCGTCGAAGGCGGTGGCGAAGATGACGGACGGCAGCGGCTGGGCGGCGCTCGCGCGGCCGAGCACGGCGAACACGTCCTCGCCCGGCATTCGAATATCGAGCAGGCACACGTCGGGCCGCCCGCGCGTCAGTGCGGCGGCCAGCTCGTCGCCGCTTGCGCACTCCTCCACGACCTCGAGTTCACCGTGCGCGCCCGCGTACTCGACGCACCAGGTCGCGCGCCAGCGGCTCGTCGTCGGCCAACAGCAGGCGGAGCGGGTCACGCGACATGCGCGGCTCCGGCCGGCACGTCGATGCGCACGAGGGTCCCGCTGTCGCGGTGATCGAGCGTCAGCTCGTACCCGGTGCCGTAGACCGAATCGAGCCGCCGGCGCGTGAGCGGCAGGCCGCGGCCGGTGCCGAGCGCCGGCGAGGTGCCGGTGCCCGGAGTCGGTTACGTCGACGCGCAGCCGGCCGTCGGCGACGCGCGCGGCGATGCCGCACCGTTCCCGGCCGCGCGTACGGCGCGATGCCGTGCTTGACGGCGTTCTCGACGAGCGGCTGCAGCAGGAACGGCGGCACCAGCACGCCGCGGGCCGCGTCCTCGATGTCGAAGCGTCACCGACAAACGCGATCCGAACCGGATGCGCTCGACGTCGAGGTACGCCTTGACCAAATCCAGCTCGCGTTCGAGCGGCACGGCCGGCACGTCCACCCGGTCGAAGACCGCCTTCATCACATCGGCCAGCCGGACGACCATCGTGCGCGCCAGCGCCGGATCCTTGTCGATGAGGGCGAGCAGCGAATTGAGCGCGTTCAGCACGAAGTGCGGCTGGAACTGCGCGCGGATCGGCGATCAGCTCGGCTTCGCGCGCGACGATCGCCAGCTCCGCCTCGCGCCGCTCGCGCTCGCGTTCACGCGTGCCAGGACTGCGCTCGTCAGCGTCAGTCCGAGCACGGTGCCGTAGACCGTGAACGAGAACAGCAGCTGGAACATCCAGCTGCTGCGCGTAGATGAGCTGCCAGAAACCAGGACCGACGGTGTACCAGTCGTTCAGGAGATTGACGCCCGCCCAGACCGAAATCGTCGATAGTCCGGCGGCGATCTGCGTCAGCACGAACGACCAGGCCGGACGGCCCACCGGCATCGCGCGCCGGCTCCAGCGACGCACGGGGTACGTCAGGAGCGCGAGCGAATACGAGATAGACCGCGCTCGAGCGAAGCGCCATCGCAAACGGCAGACCCGATTTGCACGCGCAACACCGCCGCGTACACGCAGCACGGCGACGGTCCAGACGAGTGGCGCTCGCCACCAGGTCGGCGTCGGCGTCGCGTCGGACAGGTCGACCGTTGTCATGGCTTCGGATGATACGAGCGACGAGATCTACTTCAGAGCGCCCAGCAAGCGCGACGCGCACCCACGCCGAGCCGGGCGCGATCGTGAGCGCCCGTTCGTACTCGCACCCGGGCGCCGGCCTTGTCCCCGCGGCTGGCCAGCGCCTGTCCGAGCCAGGCGTGCGCATCGAATCGACCCCAGTTGGGCCACGGTTGCCCGACCGGCTCCGCGTCGAGCAACTCGAGCGCGCGTCTCAGCGAGGCCTCCGCATCTTTGATGCTGCCACCAAACTCCGGCGGCGTGTTGAACTGGCTCTGCCCGCGAATGACGAGCAGCCGGGGATTGGACGGCTCGAGGCCGAGCGCCCGGCCGAGCTGCCTCGCTCGATCGGGGTCCGAGCGACATGCCGAGGTCGGCGTTCTTCGCGATCTTCGCGCCGTACACCGCCGAGAGCAGGCCCATCGCGTCGGCGAACGCGGGGTCGAGCTTGATGGCCTCGTTCAGCTGCACCTCCGCGTCGTCGAGCACGTCGGTCTGTTCCTTCGGCGTCAGCGCCGGCGCGAAGCCGAGGCGCCAGCCGGCATAGGCGATGGTGTACCGGATGAGCGGCAGGCGGTCGGGCTGCGGGCTTCGAGGCGAGGAGGCGCATGGCCTCGAGACGCGCCGCCTTGAGGCCGGCCGTGTCGCCGTTGATGGCCGCGGTCTCGAGTCGCGCCGCCAGCGCGCTGAAGGCGTCGCCGGATTGCGGCGCCGCCGGTCGCGCCCCGACGAGCGACGGAGCCTGGCCACGGCGACGGCGAGAGCAATGACGGATCTGGATGACACGATCGTTCTCCTCTTGGTCAGCGGGTGATCGAGCAGCCGATGTAGACGCTGCGCGGCGATGCGCCGGCCACCGGATGCCGCGCTGTGTAGTCGGCCGAATACGCGTACTCGAAGAAGTTCTTTCGCGGTCGGTGACGTTGTCGACGCTCGCGAAGAACACGGCGATCGCTCGCGATCCGAGCGGCCGCGACGTGCTCACCGACAGATCGAAGCGCTCGTAGCTGCGGCAGCCGCTCGGAGTTGATCGGCCCCCAGACGGGGTCGTAGCCGTCGGGCGTCGCGTGGCGCCGATGACCGGCGTGAACGGCCGGCCGGCGGCGACGCGCCAGCCGAAGCCGATAGCCACCGTGCGCGACACCGGCGCGTTGACGACGAGCTGGCCAGTGTAAGGGACGTCGAAGTCCGGCTTCCAGGTGCCGGCCGGCAGCGGATATCGATCCTGCTGCTCGGGCGAGGTCCAGCGGCGCGTCGTGTCGACGCCAGCTCGCGCTGCGCGCGCACGTCGATGAAGTGCCAGACGCGCCGCGTGAACAGGTCGACGCCGTGCGCGTGTCCGTACCCGGTACTCGAGAACCCGAGCGCGACGTCCTCGACGCGGCAGTTCGCGATACGCCTTCACGTAGCCTTCGGCGCGAAAGAACGCCGCGCCCTCGATCGTTGCCGCGCTCGTAACCGACGACGTAGTGCGTGGAGGCCATCGGTGAGCAGCTGCGCGGCGCCGCGACTCTGGTCGAAGTACTGCGGCGACGGCGCCTGGTGATAGACGCCCCAGGCGAATCGCAGCCGGCCGACCGCGCCGAGGTCGACGGTGACATTCACGCGCGGGATCGACGCGCGCGACGTGGCGACGTGCGAGAAGTAGTCGCGCGCGCAGTCCGAGGGTCGGCGTGATCCGGCCGAATCGGCCGCGTCGAGCTTCCACGTAGCGCGCCGGCCGCCAGTCGCGATGCGCGACGTCGAACGCGGCTCGATGCCGTCGACGCCGGCGAAGTCGCCGCCGCGCACGGGCACCCGCCCGACGACGCTCGTGCGCGTCGAGCCGGCGTCGGCGCCGAATTCGACAGCGTCCAGTCTCCGGACCGCCCGCCGAGATCGACGCGACGCGAAGTGCTCGCGGTCCGTTTCGATCGACCGCGAAGCACGCCGACGTCCATCGTGTCGACGTAGCCGTCGTCGCCGGCGGCGCCGTGACAGGCTCCACGCGCTGTGAGCGGCCGCTGCCAACGCGCGGTGACCAGCTCGATGCCCGGCGCCGGAGTGCAGGAATCCCGACGAACGCGTCCTTCTCGAGCTTCGACGCCGACGTGGTCGCGCTGCTCGATCGCGAAGAGCCGGAAGCTGCCGTGCGTCGCGCTGTCGAAGTAGAGCCGCCGCCGCTCAAGTCCCAGCCGCCCGGCAGCTGGTCGAAGTCCGCGGGCTCGGGATTGACCGCGAAGAGCAGACGCGGCGTCGTGCGATTGGCGGCGACAGCGCATGCCGGCTTGCGTGCCGATCGGCTCGCGCGACGGCGCCCGAGACGCCGGCCAGGCCGGCCGTCGACGTTCACGCGCGCGCGCTCCGGGCGCGCCAGGCCGTGCATGTCGACGACGCCGCTGAGACTGTTGCCGTATTCGGCGGAGAATCCGCCGGTGGCAAACGACACGCCCTGCGTCAGAAACGGATCGACCGCGCCGCGAAACCCGCCGGTCGGCGTCTCGTAGCGATAAGGATGATTGATGACCGCGCCGTCGAGCAGCACCTGCGTTTCGCTGACGTCGCCGCCGCGCACGAACAACCCCGCGCCTTCGTCCACCGTGCGTCACGCCGGGAAGCACGGCCAGGGCGCGCATCATGTCGGCCTGCGCGCCGGCGGTGCGTACGACATCGAGCGGTCGAAGCCCGAGCCGTGCGTCTGGCGGCGTGCCGACGACCGGCGCGCGAACCGAGACCTGATCGGTCAGACCGGCGACTTCCAGCGTGATGCGGATGGGATCGGCGGACCGGTCCGGCTTCGTGCGCGACGGTCTTCGATTGGAAGCCGGGCAACTCCGACCAGCAGGCACCGGCGCCGCGCCGACGGGCTGACCGTGAACTGGCCTGGCTCGTCGGTCACGGCCAGTCAGCCGTGCCTTTGATCGTCGACCACCGCGCCCGGCAGCGGCAGGCCGGTCGTGTCGCACCACGACACCGGCCACTGGAGCCGGCTGTTGAGCAAGAAGCAGAAGCAGCCGATCGCGTCATGCGCCATGCCGATCTGATACGTCGCACAACTCGCAGCGGCCCGCCTGTATTCGGTGAACGGCACCACGGGTCGGCCAAACGCGGGGATCGGGCGTCTTACTCAGCAACGAAGCTCTTCGTTGACATCTACGAATAGATTCGTATAATCAGGCGCATGGCGACGACTGCTGCCGCGTCCGACCGACGCCGAACTGGCCATCCTCCGCGTGCTCTGGGCGCGCGGGCCGTCCACCGTGCGCCAGGTCCACGAGGCGCTCGCCGACGCGCGCGACACCGGCTACACGACGACGCTGAAGCTGATGCAGATCATGGCGGAGAAGGGCCTGGTCACGCGCGACGAGTCGGCGCGGACCCACATCTACGCCGCGCGGTCGTCGCAGGACCAGACGCAGCGCCAGCTCGTCTCCGACCTGGTGGATCGCGCGTTCGGCGGATCGGCCGCGGCGCTCGTGCTGCAGGCCCTCAGCGCGCAGCCGGCGTCGAGCTGAGGAATTGGACGGCGATCGGAAAACTGATCGAGCAGTACCAAGACAGGAGATCGAGCTCATGACTGACTCACTCCAGCACCCGTACGCGCAGGCGCTCGCCTGGGCGCTCGTCCATTTCGTGTGGCAGGGCGCGGCGATTGGCCTCGTGGCGTTTGCTGCTGCTGCGGCTCGCGCGCGATCGTGCGGCGTCGGCCGGTACGCCATCGGCGTGGCGGCGCTCGCCGCGATGCTGGTGGCGCCGGTCGTGACGTATCGCGGTGCCTCGCCGAGCGGCGTCGACGCCGGCGTCAGCAGCGCGGCCGGCGACGTCCGGCGATGCGACGCGGTCGCCAACGCCGGCGCTGCTCGCGACCGATCGAGCCGGCCGGCATCGCTCGGCACCCGCCGGCGCTGCCGTCGGCGCCGACCGTCATCGGTCGCTGGTGATCTGGCGCTGTGGCTGACCGGCGTCGTCGATCCTGTCGCTGCGCCTGGTCGGCGGCTGGATCGTCGCGCGCCGTCTGGCGCGCCGAGCGATTCGGCCGGTCGCGCCCGAGATTCAGGCGCTGGCCGGGCGCGTCGCCGGACGGCTCGCACTCGATCGCGTCGTCTCCGATCTTCGAGTCGTCGCCGGTCGTCGTGCCGGTGATGGTCGGCTGGCTGAAGCCGGTCGTCCTCCTGCCGGCGGCCGCGCTCGTCGGGCCTCTCGCCCGAGCAGGTCGAAGCGCTGCTCGCGCACGAACTGGCGCACGTCCGGCGCCACGACTACCTCGTCAACCTGCTGCAGTCAGTCGTCGAGACGCTGCTGTTCTATCACCCGGCCGTGTGGTGGGTGTCGCGCCAGGTGCGCGAGGAGCGCGAGCAGTGCTGCGACGACCTGGCCGTCGCGGCGTCTGCGATCGGCTGGTCTATGCGACGGCGCTCGCCGATCTGGCGGCGATGTCGCGACGCCGCGCCTGGCGCTGGCGGCGACCGACGGCTCGCTCGTCGCGCGCGTCCGCCGGATTCTCGGCGGGTCGAGCGCGACGCCGCGGACGTCGCTCGGCTGGATGCCGATTTGCGCGGTCCTCTGCGTCATCGGCGCCCTCGTCCCGAGCGGGTTTGTTTCAGCCGCTGGGAAGTCGCCCGCTCCAGCCGCGGCCGTCGTCGAGCTCGCGGCTCAAGAAACTCCAGTCGAGACGCCGCGTCAGGTGAGCGCGCCTCGTGCGAACAGGGCTGAGGCCCAGGTTGTCCAAGATGTTGCGGCGCAGGAGCACGAGCGCATCGTGCTGGCAGAGGGCGCGCAGAGGGAACAGCTGACCGCAGACGCGCTGGTCGAGCTGAAGAGAAAGATCGAACTGGCCCAGCGCGAAGTCGAAGACGCGAAGGTCCGCGTGGAAATCGGGACCGAATCGCAGGACCAGATGAACGCAGCCATCCAAAAGCTCAACGAGGTGATGCGTGAGCTGAAGATGCGCAAGGAGATAGAGCCCGAGCAACTGGTGAGCGCCGACCAGGAGATCGCCAAGATCAAACAGGACCAGATGAAACGCGAGTACGAGCGCATGGTCCAGCTGTATCAGAAGGGTCTGGTGACCAGAGACGCGATGGCCCAGGCCGAGGCGAAACTGAAGCTCGAGCAGCTCGAATACGAGAAGCGCGCCAAGAGTTTCGACGACGCGCTCGATGATCTTGCGCGAACTCAAGAGAGTCGCAACAAGGCCATCGACGAAGCGCTGGTGAATCTGGCGCGCATCCAGAAGCTGTTCGAGGTGGGGCTGGTCACCAAGGCCGAACTCAATGACGCGATCACCGCGGCCAAGGACCGGCAGGAGCAGACCTACGAGGCGCTCCGAAAGGCGCTCGCCGACGCCGAGTGGTCGAAGGGCCAGTTTGCCAAGATTCAGGGCGAGCCGGTCGAGACGGACCTCGGCCCGCTGTCGTCACAGGCACTGGCGGTCCGCGACCGCGTCGCGTTCGACGGCACGCCGATGTCGAGTGACGCGCTGGGCGCGGTGCTCAAGGATGCCGCCCGACTCGAGAACGACGCCGATCGGGCCGGCGTGCTCGTCGCGGTCGCCGACCGGCAGGCGCTCACGCCCGAACTGGTGACGCTCTACGCGACGGCGGCCAAGGGCATTCGCTCCGATGAGATTCGCGCTAGAGTGTTCGCGCATCCCATCCGCCTGAAGCAGGTCAAGTGATGAGCGCGCGCAGCCATGTCGTCGCCGTTGGCCTCTGCATCGGCGCCGCCTTGTGCGCGGCGTCGCCCGCAGCCTCTCTCTTCGCGCAGCAGCCGCCTCCGCAGACGCAAACGCGCGACGGCGCCTCGCAGGCGCCGGCGCCGAGCGGCGTCATCGCCGGCAGCTTGGTCGCCGCAGACTCCGGACGGCCGGTGCGGCGTGCTCGTGTCACGCTCGGCGGCGGCACGCCGCGCATCTCTCAGTCGGTCACGACCGACGACCAGGGCCGCTTCAGCTTCACGAAGGTCCCGGCCGGTGACTTCAATCTCCAAGCGTCGAAGATCGGGTTTCTCGACGCCATCTACGGCCAGAAGCAACCGGGATCGGGCCGCGCCGGCACGCCGATCGTGCTTCGCGCGGGCCAACAACTCGATCGCATCGTCATGCAGATTCCCAAGGGGGGAGTCATCACCGGGACCGTGCTCGACGAGGCCGGCGATCCCGCGTTTGGCACGCAGGTCCGCGCGTATCGTTACGTCATGCGCACGGGCGAGCGCACGCTCGAGTCGAGCGGATCGGGACAGGCCGACGACCGCGGGATCTATCGCATTCCCGCGCTCCCGCCAGGCGAGTACATCGTCGCCGCGATCGCGCGTGACCAGTCCGACGCCGACAACAAGATGATGGCCGAGGCCAAGATGACTGCCATGGCTTCGGCCGCCGCCGTCTCGCGCTCCGCTGACGTACAGGCGCAGATGGCGACCGAAATGAAGAAGGTTCTCGACGCCATCAACTCGGGCGGCGATCCGGCCAACGATCCACCGACGGGGTACGCACCTGTCTACTATCCAGGTACGACGCAGGCGGCCAGCGCGTCGACTGTCACGATTGGCATCAGCGAAGAGCATCCGAACGTCGACGTGCCGCTGCAGCTCGTGCCGCTCGCGCGCGTGAACGGGGTCGTCGTGTCGTCCGAGGGGCCGCTGCCACCGGGACTTCAGGTCACGCTGGTGGACAACGGCATGCCGCTGCCAGGTCTTGGCTCGCGCGCGATCCGTCCTGGCCCCGACGGCAAGTTCTCGGTGCCGGGCATCGCGCCAGGGCGGTACACGGCCATCGCAAGAGCCTCGTCCGGACAGGCCATCGGCAGACTGCTGGTCGACGGCTCGGCAGTCGCGAAAACCCTCGCGCCTGCCGCCCTCGCGACGAATCAAGTGTTGTGGGCTGTCGCCGACGTCATCGCCGACGGCCGCAACCCGTCGTTCGTGACGCTGACCCTGCAGCAGGGCATGACCATGACCGGGCGCGTCGCCTTCGACGGCCCGTCGCCGCCGGCCGACTTGACTCGCGCGCGCGTGGCACTGCAGCCCGTTGCGCAGGTTGGTCTCTCGGCTGAGATGGGATCGAGCATTCTGCCGGCGCCAATCGACGCCGAGGGTCGCTTCTCGCTCGCCGGCATCGTGCCCGGCCGCTACCGCCTCACGATGGCGAGCACCGCGGGGCTCGCGGGTTGGACGCTCCGGTCGTCCGTGATCGACGGCAAGGACACACTCGACTTGGCGTACGACGTGAAGCCCAACACGAACGTCTCGAGCGCGGTGATGACGTTCACGAATCGTCAGACGCTCGTGACGGGAACACTGCAGGACTCGGCCAGTCGTCCGACGTCTGACTACACGATCGTCGTGTTCGCCGCCGACAACATGTTCTGGACGCCGCAATCGCGGCGAGTACAGGCCACACGGCCAGGCACCGACGGGCACTTCACGTTTCGCGATCTGCCTGCCGGCAATTACCGCATGACGGCGGTTGTCGACGTCGAGCCTGGCCAGTGGTTCGATCCGGCGTTTCTGCGGCAGGTGATGGCCGCGTCGATGCCGCTGACACTGGGCGACGGCGAGACCAAGACGCAGGACGTCAGGGTCGCGCGACGTTAGAAGGGCAAAGGGCAAAGGGCAATAGTAGTGGGTCAGTTCGCCATCCGGGTGCGGCACGGCCAGCGCGATGCCCGGCGCCCTCCCGCGGCGGGTGGGGCTCGAAAACGGCGCATATCGCCCCACGCCGAGGTCGGGCGCCGGGCACCGCGCTGGCCGCGCCGCACCGTGCGGGGTGACGCTGGCCTCGACCGCCGCGTTTGGCCGACCGAGCGTGCCGGCCGGCGGGTAGGCGCTCACGTCGGCGACTCGGAGTGGCGCGACGGCGACAGTGTGAAATCGCGGCGGAGGGAGCGACGGATTGCACGCGCCAATCTCCGCCCCCTGGCGGAGTGGCGCGTTCAGCGCAGTCCGCAATCCGAGCGGACGGAGCCGGCGATTTCGAGCGTCATCTCCGTGGAGCCGACGAGGGCGCCCACCCGCCGGCCGGCACAGGCCATCGGCAGCCGCGGCGGCGATCGACGACAAACTGACCCACTACCAAGGCCAAAGGGCAAGGTACTTGGGCCTTTCGCACACCCTAGCCCTGACGCTTCCGTTCGTGCCGGATCGCCAGCCGCGCAGCGAAGTAGACGATGCCGAACAAAGCGAGTGCCTCGATGATGACGATTCCGAGGGCGAAGAACAGAGGGACTACAGCTGCGGATCCGTTCATGGGGTCGTCCTCACTTTTCGCTTCGCGTGTTTCTTGGCCTTCCCCTTCTTCACTCTTCACCAGATGCGATTCGCTCAACCCCTTCTGCCCCTCTCCCTTTGTGGGACGTCAGTTCGTTCCTCGCCTTTGCCCTCTGCCCTTTGCCCTTTGCCCTGAAAATTAACTGGCCAACGTCGGATGCCTATCCTTCCACTCCGTCGCCTGCTCGAACGCGAGCGCGATGCGGCAAATCGTCGCCTCGTCGTACAGCCTGCCCGTAATCATGAGCGGCCGAGGCCGGCCGCCGACGATGCCCGCCTTGAGCGAGATCGCCGGATGTCCGGTCAGGTTGCACACGGCTGACATCGAGTCGCCGGGGCTGAGAATCGCGTCGTACTTCATGAACTCGTCCATGCGCTGCATCAGGAGCGTGCGCGCGCGCATGGCCTTGATGTACTCGACCGCCGGCACGAAGCGCGCCTTGCCGGAACGTGTTCGGCCACGTGCTGCGCGACGTGCCGGCTGCTCAGCTGGTTGATGTCGCCCGGACCGGGTCGCGTCGTCGAACGACGCCGCCGACTCGACGTTCGAGAATCAGCGCCATGGCGTTGGCCATCGTGTTCAGCTCGGCCGGCGCCTCGATCGCCTCGAGCTTCGCGCCGAGCTTCGCGTAGACGTCGAGCACGTTCGCGTACATCTTCTTCAGGTCGTCCTGCTGCTTCTGCTGCTCGGCGACTTGCTCGGGCGTCAGCGCGGCGCCGCCGCGGCCCCCGCCGCCGCGCCCGCCACCACCTCCGCCGCCAAAGCCGCCGCCCGCGTTGTCGAACGCCGTCTTGAAGTACGCGATCTTGTAGCCGGCAAGCGGCGCGTCCGGCGTCCAGTGAAACGCCGCATCGGCGACGCTGCCGTCGTGCTTGTCGGGGCCGTAGATCGCGTTGAGCACGACGACGACGTCTTCGACGTATCGGCACATCGGCCCGATCTTGTCCATCGTCGTCGAGAGCGCCATCGCGCCGTAGCGGCTGACGCGTCCGTACGTGGGACGCAGGCCGACGACGCCGTTGTCGGTGGACGGCGAGAGGATGGAGCCGCGCGTCTCGGTGCCGATGCCGAATCCGACGCAGCCGGCGGACGTCGCCGAACCTGGACCGGCCGACGATCCGCTCGATCCGCGCGTCGTGTCCCACGGGTTCTTCGTCTGGCCGCCGAACCAGCGGTCGCCCTGCGCGAGCGCGCCGAGCGTGAGCTTGGCGACGAGCACCGCGCCGGCGTCGCGCAGCCGCTCGACGATCGTCGCGTCGTAGTCGATCACCTGATTGACGTAGAGCTCGCCGCCCCACGTCGTCCGGATGCCCTTCGTGGCGAACAGATCCTTCGCGCCCCAGGGAATGCCGTGCAGCGGCCCGCGGTACTTGCCGGCCTTGATCTCCGCGTCGGCGGCCGCGGCCTGCTTGAGCGCCAGATCCTCGGTGAGCGTCACGTAGAAGTTCAGCGTCGGCTGATAGCGCTTGAGCCGGCCGAGGTACATCTTCGTCAGCTCGGTCGACGTCACGAGCTTGCGCTCGATGAGCGCCGCCAGCTTGGTGACCGGCCAGAACGCGACGTCTTCGAGATTGGCGGGCCGCTTGAGCGTGAGCGGCGGCTTCGTGTACTTGATCGGCGCGCCGGGCGTCGCCGGGCCCTTCGGCTCCTTGCCCGGCAGCGACGGCTTGAACACGTAGGCCGGTTCGATGTCCTGCGCGATGGCCATCTGGCGCAGGCGATTGAACTGATTGAGGTTGCCGTTGACGGCGCCGACGGCGGCCGCCTCTTCCTCGCTCGTGAACTTCACGCCGTCGATCACTTCGGCGGCCCGAATGATGTCGGCGTTGACCGGCCCGGCGTTCTGCTGGCCCTGGGCGAATGTCTTGGTCGCGACGGCGCCGGCGACGGCGACCGGCACGGCCTTGAGGAATCGGCGACGGCTTTGACGGCTGGTTTCTTTGCTCATGGCTGGCCCTTGTCCCTCTGTTGGCGCTACTTCTTTTCTGTGTATCCGGCCGGGATGGCGACGTCGGCGGCGCTGACCACCGTGCCAATCGAGGTCAGCTCGCGGACGGTCGTCATCACCGTCATGCGCGGCTGGCTCGGGTCGCCGCCCATGCGGCGGCCGAGCAGGGCGGCTAGTGCCGACGAGTCGCCGC
The DNA here is from genome assembly GCA_963726755.1 of uncultured Actinomycetota bacterium. Classification (GTDB taxonomy): domain Bacteria; phylum Actinomycetota; class Actinomycetes; order JAHEKZ01; family JAHEKZ01; genus DATKIY01. Next base: position 1,092,881 of record CAVSDB010000003.1, on the reverse strand, counting down.
TGCCAGCCCGGCTCGACCCGGAGGACCGGCCGGCGGCGCCGCGCATGGCTTCCGCGCTCTGCACCATGTCGAACGTGACCGTGGCGACCAGCTGAGTGCCGGCCATCTTGCCGCGTTCGCTCGCCATACGCTCGTTCATGGCCGCCATCGAGGGGTACATCGCCGCCATCTGCGCCGCCTGCTGTGCCGCCTGCTGGGAGTCACCGGCCGAGGCCGCCGCGCCGCCGTACATCGCCTGCGCGTACTTCGCCTCGAACTGCGCGATCTCGTCGAGCACCGCGATCCTGGGCGCGATCCACATGTCGGTTGCCATGATGTAGCCGCCGGAGTCCTCGACCTTCTTGCCCTTTTCGTGCGTCGTGACGGTCATGATCACCTGGTGGGCGTCGTAGCCGGCGATCGTCTTGTGCTGGCCGGTCTCCTTGAGGTCGAACTCGGTCTCCATCTGCTTGGCGGCGTCCTGCCCCTGCTGCCGGTTGGACGGCGGCATCTGCTGGGTCCGGCGCGCGGCGTCGTCGCGCATCGCCTTCATCTGGTCGCGGCGCTGATCGAACGTCTCCACGGTGTATTGCTTGCGCTTGACGTCGAGCGTGTAGATCTTCTGCTCGGCCAGATCGACGATCGTGCCCGTCGTGTCGTTGATCGAGATCTTTCGGCTGCCCTTGACGGCGACCGTCGCGATCACGCCGTCCTTGTTCGCGGCGCCGCCCATCATGCCCGCCGCGGCGCCCAGCATGCCGCCCATGTTCATGACCGTGCGTTCCTGCGTTTTGACGTCGGCGTGAAGTGCGGGGGCCATGAGTCCGGCCGTGACGATGAGCGCAATAGTACCGGCGAGTCGCTGCATAAGGCCTCCGTGAATTGAACCGTAGGGGCTATTCTAATGGACCGTGGTGAAACGAAGTCCAGGGCCGCGCGCGATGCACTTTGCCGTGGTGCTGTCGGTGTTGTGCCTGTCAGGAGCGGTGTCCGTGCAGGAGCGTCGCAGCGTCGCCGGCGAACCGGCCAGCCTCTCCAGCCAGGCGACCGTCGCCGGCGGTCTCATCTACGTGTCGAGCGTCTCGGGAACGGACGCCCCGGGGCGCGGTCCTGAGCCCAACGTCGGCCTCGAGACGCGCCGTGTGCTCGAAAAACTGGGCGCCGCGCTGCAGTCGGCAGGCTCGTCGCTCGCGCAGGCGGTCAGCCTGAACGTCTACTTGAAGAGCGCGTCCGATTTCGACGCGATGAACACCGTGTACCGCGAGGCGTTCCCCGACAAGCCGCCCGCGCGGACCACGGTCGTGGCCGACCTGGCCGACGGCGCGCTCGTCGAGATGTCGGCGGTGGCCGTGCCGACCGGGGCGCCGCGCGAGACGCTGCTGCCGGCCGGCTGGGTGAAATCGCCGCGTCCGTACTCCTACATCGTCCGCACCGGCGACCTCGTCTTCCTGTCGGGTCTGGTGAGCCGACGCGGCACCGACGACCAGGTCGTGCCGGGCACCGTCTCGCTTCAGGTCAAGACCATCCTCGAGAACGCCGTCACGCTCCTGCGCACGGCCGGCCTGACGTTCGACGACGTGGTGGCCGCGCGGGTGTTCGTGACCGACGACCTGTACTTCGAGGAGATGAACAACGACCTACCGCCGATATTTCGCGGTCGAGCCGCCCGCGCGCGCGACCGCCGTGACCGGGCTGATGGGCGCCGACGCGAAGGTCGAGATCACCCTCGTCGCCACGAGCGAAGACAAACAAGTCATCGGGCCGCTCGTGTCGCCGACGCTGCCGGTCTCGACCGCCATCCGCGCGGGCCGGCGCCTGTTCGTGTCTGGCGTAGTCGGCAACACCGACTCGAACATCGACGATCCGGCGGGGCAGACGCGCGAGACGCTCACCCGCATCGGCCGCACGCTCGAAATGGCCGGCGTGTCGTTTGCCGACGTCGTCGACAGCACGCTGTATCTCAAGGACATCTGGCAGGCGGCCAAGGTCAACGACGTCTACCGCGAGTTCTTCCCCAAAGATCCGCCCGCCCGGACCCTGGTGGGCGCCAAGCTCATCTCCAGACCGGCGCTCGTCGAAATGATGATGACCGCGGTGAAATAGGAAGACGGGAATTGCGGATTGCAGATCGGGTCATTGAGGATTGATCGTCGATTGAATCAATGACGATTGCAGATTGAGCATCACGGCCCGCGTCCTGCTCTCAATCTGCAATCTTCAATTTGCAGTCGCCAATCAATCTTCAATGATCCAATCTGCAATCTTCAATTCTCCGTCGCACCACCCCTTGTAAGATACCGAGGTGCGCCGCGAATTGATCGCGATGATCCGCCTGGCGATCCCCGTCGTGATCGCCGAGATCGGCTGGGTCACCATGGGCATCGTCGACACCATCATCGTGAGCCCGCTTGGGCCCGCCGCGATCGGTGCGGTCGGCACCGGATCGACGATGTTCTTCTCGTTCATGGTGCTCGGCATGGGCACGCTTGTTCGCGCTCGACACCTTCGTGTCGCAGAGCTACGGCGCGGGCCGCCTGACGGACTGCCACCGCTGGCTGTTCGCCGGCCTGCAGCTGGCCGTCGGGCTCACCATCGTGCTGACGATGGGCGGATTCGCCCTGGTGGCCGCGCTGCCGCGCGCCACATCTGCATCCGGACGTCATCGGCTTGCTGCAGCCGTACCTCGGCCGGCTGCTGTGGTCGGCCGCCGCCGCTGATGGTCTACACCGTGTTTCGCCGGTACCTGCAGGCGATGAACGTCGTGCGACCGGTGATGGTCACGCTCGTCACCGCCAACGTGATCAACGCCGTCGCCAACTGGGTGCTGGTCTACGGCCACTGGGGCGTGCCCAGGTTCGGCGTCGTGGGATCGGCATACGCGACGCTGGCCGCCCGAATCTACATGGCGGCGGTGCTCTTCGGCCGTGATCTGGCTGGCGCGAGCGGGCGCGTCCGTCCGGATTGCACGACGTGCCGTTCGAGTTCGAGGGCGCGCGGATGTGGTCGCTCGTGCGGCTGGGTCTGCCGGCGGCGCTGCAGATCACGCTCGAGGTCGGCGTGTTCGCGACCGCCGCAGCACTGGCGGCGCGGATCACGCCGATGGCGCTTGCCGCCAATCAGATCGTGCTCAACATCGTCAGCTTCTTCTTCATGGTGCCGCTACGGGCTCAGTTCGGCGGCGGCGGTGCGGGTCGGCCAGGCCGTCGGCCGACGCGACCCGGCCGGCGTGCATCAGGCCGGGTGGAGCGCCCTCGGCTTGTCGCTCGTGTTCGCGCTCGTCATGTCGCTGCTGTATCGCGCTGGCGCCAGGGCCGCTGCTCCGGATCTTCACCGACGACGCGTCGATCCTCGAGGTCGGGACGCGTCCTGCTCCTCATCTGCGCGGTCTTTCAGCCGTTCGACGGGTTTCAGGTCGTCTCGACGGGCGCCTTGCGCGGCCTCGGCGACACGAAGACGCCGATGTGCTCAACCTGGTCGGCGCACTGGCTCATCGGCCTGCCGATTGGGTACTGGCTGTGTTTCCGCCGCGGCTGGGGCGTCGAAGGACTGTGGGCCGGGCTGTCGCTGAGTCTGATCCTGATTGGCGCCGCGCTGCTCGGCGTCTGGCACCGGAAAGAGAAGGTGGGGACGGGTCTTGCCGGCGCAAGCTAGACCCGTCCCGCTCCAACGGCCGTTTCTTATCTCGTCAGTCCCGCTTTAGCGAACGGATCCGATCCCAGAATCTGTCGGACGCGCTGCAGCAGGTCGTCGGCTGAGAAGGGCTTCTGCAGGTAGTGGCTGGCCTTCGGCAGCGGGCCGTCGTGGGCCAGTGCGGGATCGGCGTAGCCAGAGATGTAGAGCACCGGCAGACCCGGCCTGACGTGCTCCAGGGCTTTGACGAGTTCCGGACCGGTTCCCCCAGGCAACATCACGTCGGCGATGACCAGGTGAATCGGCTCTTCGGCGGTCTGCGCCATGGCCAGTGCCAGATCGGGACGCGCCGCGACGATCAGGCGATACCCGCTGCGCTCGAGGACCTTCGCGAGAAACCGCCGCACGACCTCGTCATCTTCGACGAGGAGAATCGTCTCGGTGCCGCGCCAGGCCCGCCCCGGTCGAGGCTGCAGGGGCGACGGCGACCTCGCGCGCGCGTGTCTCGGGGAAGTACAGGCGGAACGACGTGCCGGTGCCGACCTCGCTCTGGACGCGAATCGCGCCGCCCATCTGCTTCACGATGCCGTAGACGGTGGCCAGGCCGAGGCCGGTGCCGTTGCCGCTCCTTGGTCGTGAAGAACGGCTCGAAGATGCGCGCACTGCGTCGTCGGCGTCCATGCCGATGCCGGTGTCGGTGACCTCCAGCATCACGTACGCCCGGCCGCCACGTTCGCCCGCGCCGGTCGCGGCGTCGAGCCGGACGTGCGCGGTCCGGATCGTCAGGCGGCCGCCGTCGGGCATGGCGTCGCGCGCGTTGACGGCCAGATTGACGATGACCTGCTCGATCTGGCTCCGGTCGCCGAGGACCGCCAGCGGCTCGTCCGGCGCCGGCTCGAACGCGATCTGCACGTGTTCGCCGATGAGCCGGCGCAGCATCGGCAGCAGATCGGCGGCACGAGGCGCGACAGATCGATGGCGCGTCGGCTGCAGCATCTTCCGGCGGCTGAAGGCCAGCAGCTGGCGCGTCAGCGACGGCCGCGCGTTCGGCCGCCTTCGTGAATCTCGCCGATTTCCTGCGCCGCCCGCGGATCGTCCGCGAGCATCGCGGCCCAGCCAGTCGGCGTACCCGAGGATCGCGGTGAGCAGGTTGTTGAAATCGTGCGCGATGCCGCCGGCCAGCTGGCCGATGGCTTCCATCTTCTGGCTCTGCCGCAGCCGATCCTCGAGCTCCCGCCGCTCGGTGACATCCCGCGTCACGGCGACGAAGCCCTGGAGGGCGTTGGCTTCGCCTTTCAGCGGGCGGATGATCGTGGCGCCGACGAATCGTCCGCCGTCGCGCCGCCGGCACGGGCTCTCCTGGTCGGCGCGGCCGAAGCGCCGCGCTTCGTCGAGCAGCGCCTGGAAATCCGCGCGCGTCATGTCGTAGAGCGTCGCCGCCGGTTCGTGCAGCATCTCTTCGCTCTGGTAGCCGAACACGTGCTCGGCGCCGATGTGCCACGTGCTGACCAGGCCGTCGGCGTCCAGCACGAACATCGCGTAGTCCTTGATGCTGTCGAGCATCAACTCCATGCGCGACTCGGTCTCGTGCAGCCGCGCGGCGGCCGCGTGCCGCTCGCGCTCGCGCGACTCGGCGACCAGGTTCGCATGATCGAGCGCGGTGCCGGCATACCGGCCGAGCTGCTCCAGCAGGCGCAGGTCGTCGTCCGGGAACAGCGACCCGTGCCGCTGGACGACGAGCACGACGCCCCACGTGCGGGTACTCGTGACGATCGGCGCGATGAGCACGTACGTCCCGGCGGCGCTGAGCCGTGGCCCGATGTCCGACGGCCAGTCAGCGAGTGAGCCGGAAAGAGCCGTGCGGGTGTCGATGGCGCGGCCAATGAGACCGGCGCCGACGCCCACACGGACGCCGGTCAGGGTGGCGTCGCTTGCCGCCGTCACCACCAGGTCGGCCGACGCCGGATCGGGCCGAAGAGCCACCAGGGTGAGGGAGTTGCCCGCGCTTCTGGCCGCCGCGCGGTTCAAATCCTCGGCGGCGCGCCGCCCGCGCTCTTCGACGTCGCGGTCGGCGGTCTCGCTGAGGTACCGCGCCTGCTCGGCGCGCTGCCAGTTCGACCGCAGCCGCCGTGGAGTGTTGAAGGCGAAGAAGTAGCAGATGAGGACACCGGCTTCGAGGAGTTCGTTCACCTGGAGGGTCAACCGCGCCGCAGTGAGTGACAGCGGGACCGCGGTGGCGAATCCAGCCCACAGGTAGGGGCTCACGAACATCCACGTGCCCACCGCAGCATACGCGAGTCGCTTCTTCGTCACGCCGGACGTGCGAGCGGCCTCTTGGCTGAACGCGACGGCGGCGTACACCTGAACCAAGGCGACGTAGATCGGTGCCAGGACAAAGAAGCCGCGGCTGTTGGCCGGTACCAGCATCGAGAGTGCCGTTCCAGCCACGATGGTGCCCACGGCGCCTCGGAGCAGCGCCATCGGGACTCGCCGGAAATGACGGACCAGCCTGAGCAGGAAGTACGGCTGGACGAACAGCATGGCGGCCGCAATCACGTGAACGGCTGGAGCCTGTCGGTGTCCAATGAGTGGAAAGATCGCGAGCCAGGCGACGACCGCCAGGATGTTGAGACGATGAGTATCGCGGTGGCGCCAGGCGGCAAGAGCGGCATCGACCGCCGTGAGCACCAGCAGAAATCGACTGACCCAGAACGCGACAGTCGTGAGTAGCTGCATCAGGCCCGATTAGCGCTTCTGCGTAGACACCGCACTGGCGTGGCGCAATTCCTCGAGATCCGCCGGCGAGGGCACCCCCTCATGGCTGAACTGAACGCGACCCTCTCGATCGACGAGCACGATGGTCGGCACGGTCTTCAGCTTGAGGGAGCCGGGATCGACGACCACAAGCCGCCCCTCGTCGAGGCCGATCGCTCGCGCGTAGTCCCGGTCGCCGGCACCGCCGGAGGCAGCTGAGACCATCACCATCCGCACCGCGGGGTCGTCAGCCAGGGCAGTGGCCAACTGCGCGAATAGCGGCTTCGCTCGCTCACAGAATGCGCACGTGCTCCGCGCAAACAGAATGACCGTGTACGGCGTCGCCGTGTACACCGAGGGCGGCACGTCGATGCGCCCGCCGACGGCGTAGGCAGCCGTCCGCGCGGGTGCCAAGCCGAGGCGGGCGCGAGCGGCCGGCATGGCCAGCGCGCCGACCGTCAGCAGGATCAGCGCGACTGATGCGACCGAGAGCCAGAGGGCGGCACGGCCGATCCGATCACTCTTCGTGGTCACATCTTGATCCCGGACCGGCACTCGCCGTCGCACGGGTCGTTCCACAACCAACCGCACATTGGCCAGCTCGTGTCCGGCGTGCAACCGGTGCCACCCTCACAGTGCGTCGTGTACCCTCCGCAACCAAAGTCCGTGTTGCACTCGCAGTCGTCAGCACGGGCGAGAGCCACGAACGCCTGACGCACGTAGTTTGCGAGCTTCTGGCTGATGGGTTCGATGCTCGCGAACGTGCCGTCCCGGGGGCCGAGCCGGAAGAGCAGGAACTCCGTGTCCTCGCGGCCGATGAGCGTCTGCAGCTGCTGCGCGGCCGCCGCCACGCGCGCGCGAGTCGCCGTCGTCGGGCTGTCGAACGCGTCAGACGACGCGGCGTCCTTTGCGGCTTGCAGGGCGGTCACCGTGGCCGGGTCGAGCTGCGGGTTGTGATCGATGTACATCTGAATGTGGTGCTGCCACACCGCCGACCGCCGCGCGGCCGACAGCCGGCCCATGATCGCCTTGCGATAGGCGAACGGGAAGTCCTGCACGCGATCGGCGGCCGCGTCGAGACCTGCGCCCGACAAACTTCCCGCCCAGAGATTCACGGCCTGCGCCGGATCCGGCGTCGCCACGGCCTGCAGAAGAATCGATTCTGCCGGCAGCGTCAAGGCGACGACAGCGGCACACATGATAAGGCGTCGACGAGTTTTCGTTGTCACTGGACGTCTCCTAAATGCAGGGCGAACCGAGTCCGTGGGCCATCCTTCGCCGGTGCGAAGTCCGGGATGTCGACTCTACAGACCGCGCAGAGACGGTGTCAACGACTAGTACCCGTGTACTGAGTTCGGCTCTCGAGCCGGGAAGACTCGAGAGCCCACGAACGGACACCAACGGAGCGTATCGATGTGACTGTAACGTCACTTGTGGAACTCTAAGCGCATTAGCCGCCCGATCGGCCTCCGCGTTTTACTTCGGCATCACGCTCGAGGAAGCTCTCGCCACGGGTAATCCAGGCCGGGGGCTCGTCGCCCTTCAGGTAGTGCCCGAACCACTGCAGGATCCGCCGCTGATAGTCGATCTGGTTCTTCGGCTGCCGCAGGCCGTGGTCTTCGCCGTTGTACTGCGAGCAGCACGACGTTCTTCTTGGCGCGCCGCGCGATGTTGAACAGCTCCACGCCCTGGTGCCAGAAGACCGTGCCGTCGGCGTCGCCGACCTCGATCAGCAGCGGCACCGTCATGTTCTGCACGTTGAACACCGCGGAGTTCGCGATGTAGTCCGGCAGATCCTCGTAGAGCGGCACCTCCATGCGCTGTTGGCCCGTCTCGATGTGATCCGTCTCCGCGATGCCGGAACTCCAGTGATGGTTGCCGTAGTTGCTGACGAGGTCGGTGATCGGCGCGCCGGCGACGGCCGCCGCGAACACGCCGTTCGTGTGCGTCGCGAGAAACGCCGTGTCGAATCCGCCCCACGAGTGGCCGACGACGCCGACGCGCTTCGGATCGACCATGCCCATCGAGCAGCACCTTGTTGACGCCCGCGGTGACGCACTCGACCACCGACAGCCCCGGCTGGCGCGGCGTGAAGACGATGTCGGGCTGGAAGACGAAGTAGCCCTGGCTCGATGAAGACCGTGATGTTGTAGTACGTCGCGATCGGACGGCACGACGTAGCGGTGCACGTTGTCCGAGAGCTTCTCGTAGATGTAGACGATCATCGGGTACTTCTTGCCGGCCTCGTATCCGGCCGGGTAGTAGAGCGAGCCCTGCAGCTTCATGCGCCTTGTCGGTCGTGTAGTCGACCGAGCTCGCTCCGGCCCCACGCGTAGTTGGTCTGGAACGCGTTGGTGGTCGTGACCTGCTTCGCGTCCTTGAGGTCGGCGCCGCCGACGAACAGATCGGGCGAGTCGTCGTAGTCCTGCGCGATGTACTGATAGACATCCGCGCTCTTGCGCCTTCGCCAGACCGCCGACGCTCTTGTCGAGCCAGACGAGGCGGGTGACTTGATCCGCGCTGCCGGCCGGGTTGGTCCGTAGCTGAGCTGGCCGTAGCCGGACTTCTTCGACCACACGCCGAAGAGGCTCACGTAGACCGGCTTTGCTGAGATCGATCCAGTCCTCGTCCTGGCCGACGCGCACGTAGCGATGGCGCACCTGATCGGCGCGCCGTCGGTCAGTCGCTGGGCCTTCGAGCCGTCGGCCGGCACCTTCCAGACGTCGAACTTGTCGTACAGCAGCACCGCCGCATCGTCTTTCGTCCAGCCGGCGACGCCGAAGGCGGGCTTCTGCTTGATGGTCTCGTCCGATTCCTTGTCGATGAACGAAGTCGGCACCGCGCTTCGTGATGTTGACGAGCGCTTGGTCGCGAGGTTGATCGTCCAGAAGTGGTCGTCGCTGCAGCAGGATCAGATACTTGCCGCCGGGACTGACCTGCGCGTACGCGATCGTTGATGTTGTCGATGAGCTTCGTGCGCGCGCCGGTCGTCATGTCCGCGAGCGAGAGGTCGGCGGCCGGACGGCCGATCGTGCGATCCATCGCGTACGTCGACCACTCGGCCACGTAGCGCCGTGATTCGTGCGGCGGATCGGCGTGCACGCGCTCGTTGACGGCGTCCTTGCCGAGCTGAACGAGCGTGCCGGAATCGAGATGCCACACCGCGAGCAGGTTGCGGCGCCGATCGGCGGCCGCGCTCAGCTTCTGTACGGGCTGAACGATCGATGTCGGTCCAGTGCCAGATGTCGACGCTCGCCGGCTCGTCGTCCGAGGCCGCGGGCGGGTTGACCGCGTCGGCGTTTGCGGCCGCGCCACGACCGCCGGTCCGGCCCCGCGGGCTGGAGCGGCGGACTTCGATCCCACTTCGCGACGCCGAGGAAGAGCGTCTTCGCCGTCGTCGGACCACGACAGCCGGCGGAACGAGACCGTGCGCATGCCGGCGGGAAACGTCGTGTCGGTCGTCGGGTCGTAGCATGCGCAGGCGTTCGGCGGTTCCGCCAGAGCCGTCCACGCGAGGACGTGTTTCGGTCGGCGCCGTCGTGCCGGTCATCGGTCTTGGCTCGCAACACCGCCAGGTCCGGCGAGTCCGTCCGCCAGGCGAGATCGGTGTAGGCGGTCGGCGACGAGTCGAGCACGCGCAGCACGGTCGTCTCCGGATCGAAGAGCTGCACGCCGTTGCCGATCTTGCCCTCGGCGCTGATCGTCATGGCCAGCGAGGTGGCTGTGATCGGCGTCCTGCCACGCGAACTCCGCCGACGTTGCCGAAGGTCGTCTCGCGGCCGGTGGCGAGTTGCCGGACGATGAGCGTGGTGCCGACCGGTTCGTCGGCGTCCGTCGCCGCCGCCGGCGCCGCCGGCCGCCTCCGCCGCCGGCGGCTGGAGCGCCGCCTGCGGCCGCCGCCGGGGGCTGGGCCGTAGCGCCGCATCGCCAGGTACGCGCCGTCAGCGCTGAAGGTGAACGACTCAATACCGTCGAACGTCGTCGTCTCGCCTGTCGCAGGTTCAAGAGGCCGAGCCGATTCTGGATCGGCCGCTGCGCCGTGCGGAGCCGCTCCTGCTCGGCTTCCGAGTAGCCGATGCTGTACGCGAGCCATTTCGAGTCGCTGGAAAACGTCGGCTGCGCACCGAACGGCGCGACTTTCGTCGTGTTGTCGGCCAGTTTCAGCACGCGCAGTTCGTTGCTGCGGCTGGTGCGGGTGATGGCGTAGGCGACGAAGCGCCCATCGGGCGAGAACCCGCCACCGCCACCGCCGCCACGCCCCCCGCCGGCGGAGAGCGACTCCCATTGGCCGTAGTCAGCGCGGGTGATCGACGGTTTCGCCTGCGCGCCAAGTCCAAGCGTGAACGCCAGGACCGCCAGCGCAGAGAGTGTGAACATTCGTTTCATCAGGCACCTCGGGGACGGGTCAGTTTTCCACAGATCTGGCGGTTTGGGGGACAGGTCTACACAGGTCTTCCCGGCTGTGGTGCGGGGACGGGTCTTGCTAGCGCAAGCCAGACCCGTCCCCTCTGAGCGCCACGCCGAGACCTGTCCCCCAAACCGCCAGATCTGTGGAAAACTGACCCGTCCCCTACTCCATGCGCAGTGCCTGAATGGGGTCGATGCGGGCGGCGCGGCGGGCGGGGAGGTAGCTGGCGGCGAGCGCGATGGCGGCGAGACTGGTGCCGACGATCGCGTAGGTCAGCGGGTCATACGCGGCCGTGTCGAAGAGCAGTGTTCGCACGAGCCGAACGGCCAGCATCGCCCCGATCGTTCCGGCCGCCGCTCCAACCATCACGATCCGTGCGGCCTCGGCCAGCACCAGTCGCGAGACCTCGGCCCGGCGCGCGCCGAGCGCGAGGCGGACGCCGATTTCGCGCGTGCGCCGCCACACCGAAAACGCCATCGCGCCGTACAGCCCTGCCGCGGCAATCACGAGAGTCACGAGCGCCAAGCCGCCAACCAGCGCCGACGCGAGACGACGATCGCCGAACGTCTCGCTCAGCAGTTGCGCGACCGACGTCGCCCCGTACGGCGGCGCCATCGGATCGAGCTGCAAGATCGCGCGACGAATGTCGGGCAAGATGGCCGTCGCATCCGTTCGCGCCCGCACCACCAGATTCAGCCAGCCCGCCGGATCCTGCGCGAACGGAATGTAGACCTGCGGCCGGCCCGTTTCGTCCAAGCCATAGTGCTTGACGTGCGAAGTCAAACCCACAATCGTCGTCCACGGATTTGACTCGAGCTTGAAGTGCCGGCCCACCGGATTAGTCCCGCCGAAGATCTGCGCCGCAAACACGTCGTCCACGATCGCCACCGGCGGACCGCCCACTGAAAAGTCCGCCGGCTCGAACGCACGGCCTCCAGCCAGACGCACGCCCATGACCGCGAGCGACCCGCCCGTCACGATGTATCGATCCGTGAGCACCGGGTTGGGCAACGGGTCGCCCTCGCGCGTCACACTCCAACGATTGCGGTGGCCGCTGAACGGCACCGGCCCGAACAGTCCCGCCCGCTCGACGCCCGGATTCTGTTCGACGGAGGCCACGAGCCGGTCCACAAAGTCGACGGCCTTGTCTGCCGTGTCGTACGCCCTCGGCAGCTGAATCTGCACCGTCGCCACACGCCCGGGATCGAAGCCCGGGTCGACGCGCTGAATCCGTTCGAAACTCCGGACCAGGAGCCCACCGACGACAAGGAGCAGCATCGCCACGCCCAGTTGGCCGGCGACGAGCCAGCGCCGGACCCGTAGTCCGCCCGCCGTGTGCCGGGCCGTCGACGCGCCATTCGCCGCGCCGCCGACGCGCCACGCGGCTGGCAGACCCGAGGCGAACGCCGTCAGCAGCGAGAGCGTCAGCCCGCCGACGATGATGGCGGGGTCGGCGCCAATCTCGTCCTGCCTCGGCAACGACGTCAACAGCCTCGCCGCCGCGCCTGCTCCGAACGCCATGACCAGCGCGATGGCCACCGCCCCGCCGACGAGCGACAACATCAGGCTCTCGATAAGCACCTGCCGGACGAGGCGCGCCCGGCCCGCGCCGAGCGCGGCGCGGACGGCGAATTCGCGTGCGCGCTCAAAATTGCGCGCGAGAATCATGTTGGCGACGTTGGCGCACGCGGCCAGCAGCACGAGCCCGGCCACCAGCGACGCGATCAGCAGTCCGGAACTCACGCTGGACGCCAGCTGCGCCTGCACCGGCACCACGCGCGCGCCGCGGCCCTTGTTCGTCGCCGGGAAGTCCGTCGCCAGCCGCGCCATCGTCGTGGCCAGTTCCGCCTGCGCCGCGTCCACACTCGATCCAGGCGCCAGGTGCGCGAGCGCCACGAAATTGCGATTGCCGCGGCCGGTTGCGATCTGTGGACGAAGCACGATCGGCACCCACACGTCGGTCGTCGGCGGGAAGAGCGCCGCCAGCGGGTCGGTGGTCATCACGCCCACGATCCGCCTGGGGATCCCGTCGAGCGTGATCGGCGAGCCAATCGGATCGCGGTCACCAAAGTGCTGTCGTCCAAACACGTCGCTCACGATGACGACGCGCTCGGCGCCGGGAATCTGATCGGCCGGCTCGATGGCACGGCCGCGCGGCATCCGCCCGAGTAGCTCGAAGAGGCCCGCCGTCACGCTGGTGCTTTGCACGCGGCCCGGATCCGGCACACCTGTCAGAATGGCCACGCCGGCTGAGACCAGCGCGGTCCGATCGACCGCGCGAGCCGACGAGATCCAGTCCTGATAGTCCGGGTACGAAAACACGGCCGCTTGATTGCCGTTCACCGCCGCCGTTTGCCAGGCGACGACGACCCGGGTGACATCCGCAATGGGGAGCGGCCGCAGCATCGCGCCGCGCGCGACGCCGTACACCGCCGCGTTGACGCCGATGCCGAACGCCAGCGTCACGATCACCGCAATCGTGAGCGTCGGCTGACGCGCCATCAGCCTCAAGGCAAAGCGCAGGTCCTGCAGAATCGAGCCCATCCTGAATCCTTCCATTCGCAACCAGAGCGCGTGCCGCAGCGCGCTTCGGAGGCGCAGCGCCGCGCCGAATCGCGCCGGTCGCGACGAGCCCGGGCGGGTGAGGGCATAACTGAACTCGGCCGTCCATTCCCGCAGCCACGCGTCGCGATCGGTCGACGGCACGAGCCAGGCGATGGCACCAAGCAGGCGCGCGACGATCGACGTCATCGCGGCCCCGTCCGCGCCAGCTTGGGGCGCCGCACGGGCCGCAGGCTGTGCAGGTGCGCGAGCGCCTCGTTCAGCGTGCCCAGGCCCGCGGGCGTCAACTGGTAGTAGCGCCGAGGCGGTCGCTTTTCCGCGCGGGCGATCGACACATCTTCCCAGTCTGATGTGACGAGGCCGTCGCGCTGCAGGCGCGTCAGGGCCGGATAGACCGTGCCGCCTGGCAGTCCGGTGGCATCGATGATGTCGAAGCCGTGGGCCGAGCCGCTGGCGACGGCGTGCAGGACGGTGAGGGCGGCGACGGAGAGGTAGCGTGTCATGCGTTAGCTATCTAGATAGTTCAGCTATCTAGCAGGTGTCAAGCTTAGACGCGCGCCGGGCCGCGCGGTTGGCATCGCGCCACCCGACAAACGAACCTGGCGCCGCCGGCGGTGTCTAAGTTCCCGACATCCGATGACCGCCGCTCGAGCGATCCGTCTCGTCGTCCTGCTTCTGGCCGTAACCGTCATGGCCGGCGCCATGACGTGGGCCGCCGGTCCTGAGTTCCTCCGGTTGAGCGTCGGGCAGTCGGCGAGCGTCGCCTTTGGTGTGGGCGTTGCTGCTCGGAGTTCCCGTCGTCATGTGGGCGCTGGATCGCGACCGTCAGAGTCCGGCGGCCTTGCTCGCGCTCTCGCTCGTGGCCGGCGCGCTGCTACCGATCCTCGCGCTCTTGAGCGGCATTCTCGGGCAACTCATACACGGGGGCATGGATTACCTGCGGTTCGCGCTGCGGCACGGCGCGCCGCTGCCGTGGTACGGCCAGGTTGCCTGGCCGGCGTTTGTCCACATGACCTGGCAGGCCGCGCTGATCGGCGCGATGAATGGTGTGATTGGCTGGCTCGCGGTCGTCGGGCCGAGACGATCGCCGCTGATGGTTGGATTCCTCTCGGCGGCAATCGTGGCGAGTGCAACGGGCATTGCCGCGCTCACGCACCTGGGTCACTGAGAAACAGCGGCGGGATACTTTCGCTCGACGTAGTCGTCGACCAGCGTCTGAAACGCCGCGGCCAGCTCGTCATACGTGCCCGCGCAGCGTCGTCACGTGCTGGCCGTCGATGAACACGGGACAGTTCGGCGACTCGCCCGTGCCCGGCAGCGAGATGCCGATGTTGGCGGCCTTCGATTCGCCGGGGCCGTTGACGACGCAGCCCATGACCGCCACCGTCATCGTCTCGACGCCGGGACGCGTCTGCTTCCACGCCGGCATCATCGTGCGCACGTAGTCCTGCACGCGCTCCGCCAGTTCCTGGAACGTCGACGACGTCGTGCGGCCGCAGCCCGGGCAGGCGGTGATCGACGGCGAGAACGACCGCAGGCCGAGCGCCTGCAGGATCTCGCACGCCGCGTAGACCTCCTCGCGCCGATCGCCGCCCGGGCCGCGGCGTGAGCGAGACGCGAATCGTGTCGCCGATGCCCTCGTTCAGCAGGATCGCGAGCGCCGACGCCGACCACGCGATGCCCTTCACGCCCATGCCGGCCTCGGTCAGGCCCAGATGCAGCGGCTGGTCCGTGCGTCTTCGCAAGATCGCGGTAGACCGCGATCAGATCGCGCGGCCGCGACACCTTGCACGAGATGATGATCTGGTCCTTGCGCAGGCCGGATTCGAGCGCCAGCTCCGTCGACTGCAGCGCCGACAGCACCATGCACTCGTTGATGATCTCCTCCGACGACTGGCCGAGGCTGCCGGTCGGTGTTCTCCTGCATCTTGGCCATGACGAGTTCCTGATTGAGCGAGCCGCCGTTGACGCCGATGCGCACCGGCTTGCCGATGATCGACGGCGACCTTGCAGATCGTGGCGAACTGCTCGTCGCGCCGCTTGCCCGTGCCGACGTTGCCGGGATTGATGCGGTACTTGTCGAGCGCGCGCGCGGCGTCGGGAAAGCGCGTGAGCAGCAGATGGCCGTTGTAGTGAAAGTCGCCGATGAGCGGCGCCGTGCAGCCGGCGTCGAGCATGCGCTGCTTGATCTCCGGCACCGCCGCGGCCGCCTCCGGCGTGTTGACGGTGACCCGGACCATCTCCGATCCGGCGCTCGGCCAGCTCGACGCACTGCTGCGCCGTCGCCGCCGCGTCCGCCGTATCGGTCATCGTCATGCTCTGGACGACGACGGGCGCGCCGCCGCCGACCTGGACGGTGCCGACGCGGACGGGCACGGTACGGTGGAGGCGGACGAGAGAAGGCATTAGGTGATCATAGTTAGGGCAGAGGGCACAGGGCAAAGGGCAAAGGGGAAGGGCAAAAGGGGGAAGGGCAATGGGCAGACCAACCCCGGTGCCCTGTCCGGAGTCTCAAGATCAGGCGAAAATGGCTGAAGGAGCATCGAAATGCGCAGGTTGAGACGAGTGTCGGCGGTCGTGGTGATGGTTGCGATGGCCGCGACGCTGGCGGCGCAGGCGGCGGTGACCGCCGCTGACCTCGCGCGCCTCGAGGCGGCGGTTGCCGAGGTCGGAGCGCAGGGCACGGCACTGAAGAAGACGGATCCCACGCTCTCGGCCATGGTCGAGAAGTCCCTCACCGATCTCAAAGACGACCTCACGTACCTGAAGGTGAGATTGCGCAGGGAAGGCGCGGTGCCGCGCGCCGACTATGCCGACGTGCGCGATCGCCTCGAGACGCTCCGCATCAAGTCGGGCCTGACCCCGGCCGCGCAACCTGCTGGTGTCGAAAAGCCGGCGGCGGTCAGAGAGCCGCGCATGATGACCGTTGACGTCGGCACGGCGCTCGACGTGCGTCTGCAGACCTCACTCAACTCCGGCACCGCCAAAATGGACCAGCGCTTCGAGGCGACGACGATCCTCGATCTCGCGAAGGGCACCGACGTACTCGTGCCCGCCGGCACGGTGCTGCGCGGGTTCGTCAGCTCGGTGCGCGCCGGCGGAAGGATCGAGCGCAAAGGCAGCATCACGTTGTCGTTCGACGAGCTGGTGCCAGGCCCGGATCGCCTGAGGCTGCGGGCGTCGATCACACAGGTGCTCGACGGGAAGGTGAGTGAAGACGCAACACGGATGGGCTCCGGAGCCGTGGTGAGCGCCAGCGCCGGCGGGCTGCTCGGCGGCGCGAAGGGCGCGATGGTCGGCGTGCTCGTCGGCGGCGGCGGCACGATTGCGTCGACCGAGGGAGCCGACGTTGATCTGCCGCTCGGCACGATTCTCAGAATCAGAATCGATCAGCCGGTCAACGTCGTCGTCGGCAAGAGCTAGTCGCTGCGCAGGGCGACAGTCGGATCGAGACGGCTGGCGCGCCGTGCGGGCACGTAGCTGGCGACGACGGCCGCGAGCACGAGTCCGACAATCACGCCGGCAAACGTCGCGGGGTCTTGAGCTGTGATCCCGAACACCATCCGCGAGAGGAATCGTGAGAGCGCGATCGCCGCGCCGAGTCCGGCCGCGACGCCGACGACGGCCGGGATCAGGGACTCACGAACGACCAGCCGCACCAGGCGCGAGGGCCGAGAACCGAGCGCCAGCCGAATGCCGAATTCCTGAGTCCGGCGAGTCACGCCGTACGCCGTCACGCTCGAGACGCCGGCCACCGCCACGGCGAGCGCCAACACGCCAAACACGCCGAGGAGAATCGCCTGCAGCCGTGTGTCGGCGAGCGAATCGCCGACAAGATCGGAGAGCGGCTTCACGCTGAGAAACGGCGCACGCGGATCGACGCGACGCACCTCGCGAGCCATCTGTCCCGCGACGTCGTCGAGCCGGTGGCCCGGCGCCACGCGCGCCATGATGTACACATAGGAGGGACGATGGCGATCCGACGACAGATACAACATGAGAGCGGACCGCGACCTGAGGCTGAAGTTCTTGATGTCGGCGGCCACGCCGATGACGGTGTATTCGTGGCCGAGGCCGCGGATCCGGCGTCCCGTCGGTGATCCTCCAGGAAACATGGCCTTGGCTGCGCCTTCAGTCAGAACCGCGTACTCATCACCGCTCGGCGGGTCGGTCGCGTTCGAACTCCCGGCCTTCGACCATCCGAATGCCGAGTGTGGCGAAGTAGCCTGGCGAAACCGTTCGCAGATCTCCTTGGAGACCTTGTTCAGGTGCTGCGCCGCCGTGCAGCGACACGCCGCGCGACGCCGTCGTGAGTGGCGGCATGTCCGTCGTGCCAACAGCGGTGACGAACGGCAATGTCCGCAGCCGGTCGATCGCTCGATTGAGATAGTCATGAGCGCCGGGTTCGTTCAACGCCGACGGCACGACGACGTTCATCTGCAGGACGCCGTCAGTGTGAAACCCCGTATCGACGCGCATGAGCCGCACGAAGCTGTTGAGCATCAGGCCCGCGCCGGCCACCAGGACGACGGCAAGGGCGGCCTCGAGCGCGATCAGGATCTTGCCGAGCCGTGCTCGCCGTGACGCGCCTCGGCCACCGCGCTGCAGCAGGTCTTCCGTCGAAGGCCGCGAGAGTTGAATGGCCGGAAGCAAGCCGGCGAGCAGGCCGACGACGAGCGTGAACGCGATGCCGCCGACGAGTACACGTGAGTCGAGGGCCAGTTGCGTGGCTCGCGGAATCGCGGCCGGGACCAGGGACCGCACCGCGCCGAACGCCCAGACAGAGAGGGCCCAGGCGACCAACCCTCCGGCAACAGAGAGCAGCAGGCCGTCGAGGACCAGGAGGCGAACAATCTCGACGCGCCTGGCGCCAAGTGCGCGCCTGACCGCGACCTCGCGCGCTCTGCCGGCGCTCTTCGCGATGAGCAGATGCGCGAGATTGGCTGTTGCAATCAGCAGCAGGAAACAGACGCCGGCCAGGAGCAACTGCATCATCAGCCCGACGTACTCGCCGATGAGAGACTCCGACAACGGGTGAACGGCCGGGTCGCCGCGTGATCTCCACATTTCGACCTGCCCCGGGGCCGCCGACGTGGACGTGAGGATGCCGCCGACAACATCAGCCGCCTGCTTCATTGAGACGTCCGGCTGGAGGCGGAGGATCGTGCTCCAGCGGCCGGCAGCCGGAGGCTTGACCTCGAGTCGCGTCAGAACGTCTGGCGCCAGAGCCGGGATGCCAGTCGGGAATGTGAAGTCCGGACCCAGCACGGCGATGACGCGGCGTGGGCGATCCTGGAATGTCGCGAACTGGCCGACGATGGCGCGATCCGCACCAAAGCGAGAGACCCACAACCGATGCGTGAGGATTACGGCCGCATCGGCGCCCGGGGCATCATCGAACGTTGAAGCGCCCAGGAGCGGCTTCACTCCCAGCGTCTCCAGGAACCCTGACGTCACGAGCGCCTGTCGCGTGAACAATGTCTCGGCCTCGCCGGACGCCGGCAGGATAAGCGCGGGGCCACCCTGGAAGTAGCCGGCCGTCCCCTCGAACGCCGATGTCTGCTGACTGACGCCCAAGAACTGGTCTGCCGTGAGGCTCGTGAAGGTTGCGGCTAGCCGATCCGGATCCGCGTACGGCAGCGGCCGCATCCAAAGCCCATCGACGATCGAAAACGTCAGCGTCGCGACGGCGAGGCCGATGCCGAGCGTCAGCACCACCGTTGCCGTGAACCACGGCGTGCGCGCCAGGCGGCGGGTAGCCTCCTTGATGTCGAGCGTCAATCCTGACACGGCCGAGCCGTGCCGGCGTTCGCGCGCGGTCGTGCGGGCGAGATCGACGAGAGCCCGCCGCCACGCTGACGCGCGACCCACGATCGGACCGCGCGATGTGCGACTCGCCAGCAGGTCCGCGAAGTCCTCTTCCATTTGCGTGGCGAAACGGCCCTGAAACTGTGCGGGAAGCAGGTGGAGGAGCCGGCGATAGATCCCGAGCGAGAAGCGGAATCGGAAGGCCATCGATTCAGCCTTCAATGGGCGCGATGCGCCGGCTTCGCACCAGCCGCGCCAGGCGCGTGAGCCGCGTCGCCTCGGTCTCGAGCGCGCGTCGGCCAGACGGCGTCAGCGCGTACCTGCCGCCGCCGGCCGGTTTTCGGCGCGGCGACCTCCCGGACGAGGCCGCCGTCTTCGAGCCGTTGAATCGTGCCGTAAATGGTGCCCGGCCCCGTGCTCAGCCCTGGCCCGGCCGTGCGCTCGACGGCCTGCATGATCGCGTAGCCGTGCAGAGGGCCGTCGGCAAGCGCCAGCAGCACGTGGAAGACGGCGGGCGTGAGGGGCGCGTCGATCATGGCGCAGTATTACCGTAACAGTAATACTGCCCTGGCCGCCCGTCAATCGCTGCGCGCCAGTCTGGGGTAGGATCCGGGCGTTCGAAGGAGCGACTCAATGAAGATGAGAATTGCGGTCAGATTCAGTGCGGCGATCGGCGCGGCAGCTTTTGCTCTGGTTCCGGTGGTTCGAGCGCAGCAGGACGATGCCGCCCTGGTCGCGAAGGCGCGCGGCATCCACGAGCGCGTCATCACGCTCGACACGCACAACGACATCAGCCCGACGAACTTCACGCCGCGACTGCAACTACACGATGCGACCTGACAACCAGGTCAACCTGCCGAAGATGGTCGAGGGCGGCCTCGACGTCTCGTTCTTCATCGTCTACGTCGGCCAGGAGAGCGCCGACGCCTTCACGCCGGCCGGCTACGACCGCGCCTACAAGTCAGGCCGATCGCGAAGTTCGACGCCATCCACCGGCTGACCGAGCAGATCGCGCCCGACAAGATCGGCCTGGCGCTGACGCCGGCCGACGTCGCGGCGCATCGACGCGTCGGGCAAGCAAGGTCGCGGTCATCGGCGTCGAGAACGGCTATCCGATCGGCGACGGACATCAGCCGCGTCAAGGAGTTCTACGATCGCGGCGGCGCGCTACATGTCGCTCGCGCACAACGGCCACAGCCAGCTGTCCGACTCGAACACCGGCGAAGCCGACGGCAATGGATGTGGGACGGCCTGTCGCCGCTCGGCAAGCAGGTGATCGCCGAGATGAACAAGTGGGGCATCATGGTCGACGTCTCGCACCCGTCGAAGGAGTCGATGATGCAGGCGATCGCGCTGTCGAAGGCGCCGATCATCGCGTCGCACTCGGCGGTGCGCGCGCTCGCCGACGTCAGCCGCAACATGGACGACGAGCAGCTGATGGCGCTGAAGAAGAACGGCGGCGTCGTGCAGGTCGTCGCGTTCGCGTCGTACGTGAAGGCCGATCCGCCGGGACGCGGCTGCGCGGCGGCTGCGATGGCGCAGCTGCGCGAGGAGTTCGGCGCTGCCGGCGCGGGACGGCCGCTGGGCGGCGGCGGCGCGGCGGCGGCGGCGCGCCGGCGCGGCGGCAGGTGCCGGGCGCGCCGGTGCGCGGCGTGCCGGCGCGGCGGCCGGCGCGGCGCCGGCGGATGCTCGGTCGAGCAGCCCGGCGGCGGCAGGCGGGCGCGGCGGCGCGGCGGTGGTGGCGCGGCGCGGCGCGGCGGACGCGGCAACGCCGGCCTCGACGCGCTCAGCGCCGAGCAGCGCGCCGACTACGATCGAAGCTCGCCGACATCAACGCGAAGTACCCGCCGCCGCCGCGCGCGACCGTCAAGGACTTCGTCGATCACATCGACTACGCCGTGAAGCTGATCGGCATCGACCACGTCGGCATCTCGTCCGACTTCGACGGCGGCGGCGGCGTCGACGGCTGGAACAGCGCGGCCGAGACGTTCAACGTCACGCTCGAACTCGTGCGCCGCGGCTACACCGAGGAACAGATCGGCAAGATCTGGAGCGGCAACCTGCTGCGCGTCTGGGCCGAAGTCGAGCGCGTGGCCAGACAGCTCCAGTCTGGACAGATGAAATAGCGTGGACCCGACTCTCGAGGGCACGCGACAACTCTGGGATCGCTACGCTCAGACCGATCCGCTGTGGGCGGTGCTGTCCGACCCGGCCAAGCAGGGCCGGCAATGGCAGCTCGACGAGTTCATGCGCAACGGGGAGCGCGAGATCTCGCTCCTGCTCTATCAAATCCACGAACTCGGCCTGACCGTCCGTCGGCGTGCGGCTCTGGACTTTGGCAGCGGCGTCGGCCGGCTCACCCAAGCGCTGGCCCGGCGATTCGATCGCGTCGTCGGCGTCGACGTGTCGCCGCGCATGGTCGAGATCGCGTCGAAGCTCAACCGCTATCCCGACGTCGCGTCGTACTGGTGCAATCCCCACGCCGATCTGCGCGAGCTCCCATCCGCCAGCTTCGACTTTCTCTACTCGAACATCGTCCTCCAGCACATTCCGCCTGAGTGGTCGATTGGTTACATTCGCGAGTTCTTCAGGGTCGTCGCGAAGGGCGGGCTGGTGGTGTTTCAAATACCGTCGCATCTGGACACGCGCCCCAAAGGCGCGGTGGAGCGCATGCCGGACGCCGCGTATCGCGCGGAGTTGTCGCTGCGGTCGCGCATTCCGGCGGCGGTGCCGCCGTCGAGCGAGTTGTCACTGTCGATCGACGTGACGAACGCGAGTGATCACGACTGGCGGCAGGCGGAAGCCTGGTCGATTCGCGCGGGCAATCACTGGCTCGACCCGTCGGGCGCCATGCTCATTCAGGACGACGGCCGCGCGTTTCTGCCGGCGACGCTGCGCGCGGGCGAACGGTACGGCGCGACGCTGACGATTCGGACGCCATCGCGTGACGGCGTCTATCGCGCCGAGATTGATCTGGTGCACGAAGGCGTGACGTGGTTTCAGGACAAGGGATCGCGGGCGCTTCAATTCGAGCTGACCGTGCGATCGGATGCGGCGCACACCGGGCGGGCGCTCCAGGCGGCGACCACAGAGGAGAGTCGGGTTCCTGACTACTCCGCGCAGGATCTGGCCAGACTCTACGGCGATCTGGGCCCAGCCGGATCGTCCGATCCCTTCCCGATGTACGGGGTGCCGCAGGCGCAGGTGCTCGCCATCATCGGCGAAGAAGGCGGCACCGTAGCGCGCGTCGAAGACGACGGCTACGGTGCCGAATGGATTGGCTATCGCTACTTCGTGACGGTCTAACTCTTAGTTCTGGGACCCGCTCGACCAGCTCTCCTCGCCGACTTTCCAGGCGCCGCTTTCCTTCACGATCGTGATCTTGCCTTTGCTCGGCTTCTTGTCGCCGTCGAGGCCCGTGGCCGTGAGCACCGTGCCGGCCGGCGTCACTTCTTCCTTGCTGACCTTCAGGTTGGTCAGCGTGCCCATCAACTTCATGAGCTCGAACATCTTGTCGCGGTCGGCCTTGGGCGTGCCTTCGGCCTGCTTGCGGTTGGCTGCCGCCATGTAGGGGAAGATGTCTTCGACCTTCTTGGCCTTGTCGAACGCCGCGCGGTATTCCAGATAGAACTGCGTGGCGGTCTGCACCTTGGCCGCGGCCGGCGCCTGCGTCGTCTTGGCCTGCGACCACGCGCCGGTGGCCACGAGCACGGCGAGCAAGGCGGCCGACCATTTGCTTAACTGAACCATTCGCATAACTGTCTCATCCTCTCGGGTAAAAGAAGCCCGTCGCGCGCGGACGGGTTCATTTCATTGTAGTACGCCCCGCTAGCTGGCAGGTTTGTCGATGGCGTAGACCAGGACCGGAGTGCCGTCCTGGAGGTCTTCGCGGTCGAACGTCATGCCGACCTTCTCCGCCACGCGGATTGACCGGTCGTTGTCGGGGTGAATGAGGCTGATGAGCTGGTCGGCGCCGACGATGTCGAATCCGTACTGCACCGACGCGCGGGCCGCCTCGGTGGCAAAGCCGCGGCCCCATGAGGCGTGGGCGATGACCCAGCCGACCTCGAGCCCCAGCCCGCCCTCGGGATTCCAGAGTCCGGCGCGGCCGATGACGCGCTCGGTGGCTTTCTCGACGACGGCCCATTGCCCGTAGCCCCGCAGGTGCCAGTGCCCGATGAGGAGCGCGAGGGTGCGCCAGCCGGCGGTGCGGCTGCCGGCCTGGCCGGTGACG
This sequence comes from uncultured Actinomycetota bacterium, assembly GCA_963726755.1. Taxonomy (GTDB): domain Bacteria; phylum Actinomycetota; class Actinomycetes; order JAHEKZ01; family JAHEKZ01; genus DATKIY01. The sequence goes on along the minus strand of CAVSDB010000003.1, from coordinate 1,069,506 downwards.
TTCATGTAGCGCATGACGCGCGGGTCTTCGTGGATCTGGACGAAGGCGTCGAGGTCCGTCGCGATGGGCGGTCGCAGCAGCAGGCGTGGCGTTTCGCGGGTGATCATTTATCTGTGCGAGCGGCTCCGTGTCACTGCTTCGGTGGACGCTGGCGCCGGCGTTTCAGGAACAGGCCCTTCCGCGAAAGACCGAGCAACTCTGCCGCCTCGGCGACCCGGCCGCCCGTCGCGTCCATCGCGTGCTCGATGAACGTCTGCTCCAGCTCGTGCGTCGCCTGTTCGAGGGTCTGGTCGAGGCGGATGCTGACGGCCGGCCCCTGGCGCCGCCGGCACGCGCGGCCGGTTGTTCCAGCCCTTGACGATATCGGCCGATAGGTCCCCGGTCCCTAGTGTCTCGCCGTCGGCGGCCATGGCGACGACGCGGCGGATTTCGTTGGCGAGTTGCCGGATGTTGCCGGGCCAGTCGTAGAGCAGCAGGGCGGCGATCAGGTCGTCGCCGAGGCGCAGGCCGGCTTCGGTGGCACTCGCGTCGCGTAGCGCGTCAGGAACAGCGCGGCGAGCGCGGGGATTTCGTCCTTGCGCTCGCGCAGCGGCGGCAGCGCGAGGTGGGCGACGCCGAGCCGGTAGAAGAGGTCGCCGCGGAAGCGGCCCTGGGCGACCATCTCGTCGAGATCGGCGTTGGTCGCGGCGACGATGCGGACCTGGACGCGGCTGGGCTTGGTCTCGCCGACCGGATGGATCTCGCCGCTTTCGAGGAACCGCAGCAGCTTGGGCTGGATGGCCAGCTCGAGGTCGCCGACTTCGTCGAGAAACAGGGTGCCGCGCTCGGCGGCGCGAATGACGCCGGCGAACGCGTCGATGGCGCCGGTGAACGCGCCGCGGCGGTGTCCGAACAGCTGGCTCTCGACCAGTTCGCGCGGCGATGGCCGAGCAGTTGAACGGCGACGAACGGGCCGCGGCGTGGCGCTGGCTGTGTTCGTGAATGAGGCGCGCGAAGACTTCCTTGCCGGTGCCGGTCTCGCCGGTGATGCAGGATCGGCAGGTCGCGTGGCGGCCAGGCGCACGGCGATCCGGAGCAGTTCGACCATGCGCGGCGATCGGAAGATCGTGTCGTCGCCGTCGGCGGACGGCCGTGCGGGGCCAGAGGTTCTGGTCTTCGTCTTCGGGCTCGGTGTCGTGCGCGTGCGGTTGACGGCGACCTGGACGAGGTCGGCGACGCTCTTGAGCAGCGAGATTTCGTCGATGGCGCGGACGCTCGCGGACGGTGATGGCGACGAGGCGATCGGAGCCGCGCAGGCGGATGGTGAAGGTGCCGTCGGCGTCGGTCTCAGACGTCGCGGAGGGCTCGGCCTGGTACTCGCGGCCGGACTCGCTCGTGGACGTCGACGCGCGGGCCGAGCGTCGTGCTCGTGCAGGATCGCGGCGACGCGATGGGCCAGCAGGTCGATGGAGTGGCCGGCGCCGAGGATCGTGGCGACGTCGCTCAGGAGCAGCGACGGTGTCGGTCGACGGTCGAGTCCTGCGCGGCGGGACGGCGACGCTCTCGCGGGTGTGGCGCTGCACGTCGTCGCGGTCGCGGTCGATCCAGCGACTCGTGGTAGCGGTGGCCGATGGCGCGGCACGCGGCGATGGCGCGGTCGAAGTGGACGGCGCCGTGCGCGACGTCGCCGCGGAGCTGAGGCAGAGGGCCTTGGAGGCTTCGAGGACGATGAGCGGGTCGACGGCGCCTCGCGGGCAGGCGCGGACGGCGGCGGCGAGTGCGGCGTCGGCCTGGGCGTGTTGGCCGAGGCGGGCGAGGGCGCGGGCCTTGGCGCAGAGGAGGGCGGTGCGGATGGCCTTGAACTGGCGGCGGGCCAGTTCCGGGTCGGCGTCGTCGGCGATCTCGAGGATCTGCGTCCCAGTCTCTCGAGGCGTTCGAAGTAGGCGCAGCGGGTGAGTTGATGGGCGAGGTCGTACCAAGAGCGCGCCGGGACGCGATCCTGAGATATCTCATTTGCGCAGCGTTTCAGAATCTCTCCGCACTCCGATAACTTTCCCTCGAAAAGCGCAATCTGCGCGAGGTTATCGAGGACACCGAGTCGGACATAAGCCACTCCCTGTGCCCGATCCAGGACGTAACGCAAGTAGTTGGCGGCTAAGGTCACGTTGCCGCCGTACATGGCCACGACCCCGAGATTAGTGGTGGAGCCAGAACAGTACTTCGTAAACGCAGCGGCCTCAGCGTTGACGGAGACAGTCCTCAGCGAGCGTTCGACAACGATCCAGATTGCCCGCCATGGACTCAAGTGATCCCTCGACGAGGTCTAAGGTGCATCGAGAGGCGACGCTCCCGCCGCGCTCAGCAAAGCGGCGGGCTATCTCCAGGTGACGATGAGCATCTACGCAGTTCCCCCTGAAGCCCTCCAGACGCGCGACGGCGACGGTGAAGACCAGCCAGCGATTGAGCGTCGCCGATTCGTGCTGCAAGTTGCCGAAGGTTGGCGAGTTCGGGAACCGCCTCCTCCGGAGACTGATAGTCCGCCTGCCGAACGAACAGAGCAAACGCGGCGCTGAACTGGACATCGAGAGGCGCAACGTGCGAAGCCTCGACAGCGCCTCTCAGTGTCTCGATGGACTTGATTCCATCGCCCAGATCAGAAAGCGCCATGCCGCGCGCGACCTGCAGTTTCACGTGAGACGCGACATCAAGATCCAGGCCATCGGTATCTGATGTATACGCCTCGAGCTCGCGACGTATGCCCTGATCTATATAGACTCTCTGCGTAGACTGGGTCAGTGGGCCGATGCGCCGGTCTCATGTGGTTCGGCATGATCAAGCGCGGACAATAGCAGACATGGAGGGGGGTATAGCAAGACGGGTTAGGCTAGGTCCAAAGTGCCAGACTTGGGCGTCGAACGCACGCCTAGTCTAGTGAATGCGCGGCTTGGACTCGCCTGAGGGATCGGACGGGGCGTCGCCTTCGCGCCTGCCGGCGTCGTGCCGCGATCCTGAGACCCCTGGGCCTGACTTCGAAGTGCCCTTAATGGACGGAGTTTGCGCTGGCGTGGCCTGGACTGACGCAACGAAGAGAGTGGCGGCACTCTCGATCATGCGCTTGTGGTCCTTATCGAACGGCTCGCTTCCGTAAACAGTAATCACCCCGATCGCGCCGCGATCGAGCATTGGGACGGCAAGGGCGTAGCGGAGTGGCGTTGAAAAGGTCGGGCAACGGGCCCAAGCTCTAATGCGCATCAGAATTTACAACCGACTCCTGATGCGCGAAAGCCCATCCGGAAATTCGGTCGCCGATCGCAATCTTCAGACCCTCTATCGCAGCAACGCCTACCCCCAGCAGGCGATCACGTCCAGGTCGTTGCTGTCCTTGCTCGGCATGTACAGGACTGACGTGGCCGCAGGCACCACCGCCTCAAATGGCGGAACACGATCTCCGCTGCGTTGGCAAGGGACGTGGCCCTTGGGAGGTCGCGGCGAAGTTCATTGAACTCGCGTTCCTCGGCGGTTGTGGCGGAAATCACATCCAACTGAGCAGGCGACAAGCGCGGTGCGACGGAAGCTCCGGTCCTGGCTTCCTGAAGTTCTGCTGCGTCAACCGCTTCAAGTCTATCGAGGATCTTCAGGAACTCGTCGACCACCCACGGGTCATACATGACGCCGCGCCGCTCCCGGAGGATCTGTTCCGCCTGTTGTCGTGTGTAGCGAGGTCGGTACGGTCGGTCGGATGTCAGCGCGTCGTAGCAGTCGACGACGGACAGGATCCGGGCCCCCAGCGGAATCTCCTGCCCTTTGATACCTGCCGGGTACCCGGTGCCGTCCCAGTTCTCATGGTGGTGTCGGACGATCGGCTCGACCGGATACGGGAAGTCGATGGATTTCAGAATGTCTGCGCCCACCGCAGCATGGACCTTCATACGTTCAAATTCAGAGGACGTCAGCGGGCCGGGCTTGTTGAGAATGTACTCCGGGCACGGCCAGCTTGCCGGTGTCATGGAGACAGGGCCGCCGCTCTGATCGCGTCCAATGCTTTTCGTCCTTGACACCCAAGGCGTCGGCCAGTGGACATCGTGTAACGCTGCACCCGCCTGATGTGACCGTGCGTCACCTGGTCTTTGGCATCGATTGCCAGGGCGAGCGCCTCAATCGTTGAGAGGAAGACGCGGTTCAGTTCCGCCGTCTTCTGCCGTTCCGCTTCCACTCGCTTGTTTGACCATCTGATAAGTCAAGTAGAGGACAATCAGAAGCGGGATAATGACCGCAACGAAGACCGGGTCGATCCTCCTGGTGTTGTAGACAAGAAGCGCAGCGATCGAGGCGCCGCTCGCGTAGTTCACCAGAAGTTCTTTGAAGTGGGCCCACCAAATGAGCTGCGGGGGAACGTGCTTCTGCAGTGCCAGTGCAAACGTGATCAGCCAGCTGTTCAGCAGGAAGTACGCGACCGTGAAGAGAGCCAAGTTCAGGAATGAACCACTTCGGCAGAGGAGTGAGATGGCTCAGGTCAAGCAGGGGCTGAATCCCAGCGAGCTTCGCTGCCGTCCAAATCGAAAGTGGCGGAGCGGCGAGGTTGAACACAACCTGCTGCCACCGCAGGCGCCTCGACCAAGCTAGGCGCATGGAGATTACGAGCGCGTCGAGCAACACCAAGACAGTGCCGCCAGCGGTCCCAAAGAGCAGAGTCCCAGCGACCACGAAGGTCTCTGAAATCGAAATGCTGACGTTGACGTTAGGAAGTGTGACGGGAAGCAGGCCGCTGACTAAGGTCAGGCCGACAAGGGAGAACCACTGCTGGTGCCACTGCAGTGGCTGGCCAACAACCTCCGACAGGCTGACTGCCACGCACAGGGCACCGAGCGCACGAAACGACGAGGACATAAAGCTGCGTATGCTCTGGAGAACGCCGACGTGGAGTGTCTGGCCATAGTCATAGCGCTTGAGGCGACGCTAGGTTATGCACGGCGCGCCGAGCGCTCAGGCCTCCTCTAGCTCCAGACGATCATGGCGCGATTCGCGATTCGGTCCTCCTCAGTTTCTCGGACGAACTCCTCGCGGGCCTTAGCTCCAAACGATGATTGAACGTGTCATTTTCGTTTCCTCCGTTTGAACGACAGTAAATAGACCTTCGACGACGCGCTTTTCAATTGGGAAAACGGTCAGGAACCCCAAACGATCGTGTTAGCTGCAACGCTACTGCCCCAAACGATGGTGCTGCCCCAAACGATGGTGCTGCCCCAAACGATGGTGCTACCCCAGACAATGGTCGAGCCCCAGACGATCGTGTTCGCCTTGAACGCTGCTGCCCCAGACGATGGTGCTGCCCCAGACGATGGTCGAGCCCCAGACGATCGTGTTCGCCTGAACGTTGCTGCCCCAAACGATGGTGCTGCCCCAGACGATGGTGCTGCCCCAGACGATGGTGCTGCCCCAGACAATGGTGTTGCCCTTGATGAAGCGGCTGCCCCAAACGATCGTGTTGCCGAACACGATGTGCCCGGCCGTCACCGTGCCGCCGCCGATCGTGTTCGAGGCCGGCACCTTCGACAGGTTGTCGCTCGTCGCCACCGCCACCGCCAGCGGCACGTTGATGCTGCCCGCGCCCTGCTCGATCAGCCCGAAGCCCTGCAGCGGCTCCGCCGAATACTGCAGCGCGAACTTCACCTGCGCCGGCGTCAGCTTCGGCTCCGCCTGCAGAATCTGCGCCACCGCGCCAGACACCACCGCCGTCGCCATGCTCGAGCCCGACAACTTCATGTACGTCCCGCCGCTCGACGCCGTCACGCGGTAATCGGGATACGTGTTCCACAGATAGCTGCCCGGCGCCCCGGCCGCCACAATCGCGTTGCCCGGCGCCACCACGTCCGGCTTGATTTCCCACGTCGACGGATCCGCCGGATTGCCCACCGGACCGCGCGAGCTGTACGTCGCCACGCCGTCGTCGGACCGCTCCACCGTGCCGTGCGTGTTCACCGCGCCAACCGTCAGCGCGCCAGGCGTGTAGCCAGGCGAGACAATGGCGCCCACGATCGGCGTCCCGTCGTCCGTCTTGCCGAGATTGCCGGCCGACGCGACGACGACAATGCCCGCCTTGACCGCGCGCTCCACCGCCTTCGCCAGCGGGTCGTCCTTGTAGGACCCCGACGCCGGCGTGCCGAGCGAAAGATTGATGACGCGGATGTCGAACTGATCCTTGTTCTTGATCGCACCAGTCGATCGCCGCGATGACGTCCGACACGTAGCCCGAGCCGTCCTGGCCCAGCACGCGCAGGCTGATGAGCCGCGCGCCCGGCGCCATGCCCACAAACGCGCCGCCCGGCTCGCCCTTGCTGCCCTTGCCGCTGCCCGCGATGATGCCCGCCACGTGCGTGCCGTGGCCATACTGGTCGCTCGTGTCGTTCGCACCGCCGTCGGCGATCGTCATGTCCTTCGAGAACCACACGCGGCCCTTGACGTCCGCGTTGTTCGAGATCCCGGAGTCGATCACGACGACCGTGATGTCCTGACCCGTCAGCCCGTCAAACGACGAGTGCTTGCCGGCCCACAACTGGCTCGCGCCCGTGGCCTGGGTCGTCACGTTCATCAGGCCCTTGACGACGCCGTCTTCCTGGACCGCCGGCACGTTGATGTCGGCTGACAACTGGCTGATCTGGCTCGCGCTGCCCGTGAGCACAGCCCCCATGTCGAGCCGCTTGGTCACATCCAGCCCGTAGGTGCTGGCGAGACGGTCGACTTCCGACTGCGGGCCCTGCACGATCACCTTGAAGGTGCCGTTGGCGTTGTCCGCCATGTGCTTGGCCAGCCCGCCGGAGATCTTCTGGTTGTTCTGGGCAACTGCCGCTACTGGAGAGACCAGCAGGGCCGCGACAAGCAAGCCGGCAAGGCCGGCCCATTTCGCGCGAGGGGAGTCGACGCCGAGACGAAAATCGCTCATAACCTCAGTCCCTGGGGATGGACCCGGTTCACACGGTGGCAAAATTTGCACACCGACGGCCCCTACACACGCACGTACCGTACCAACTGGCGTGGTTCAAAAACCCCTTAGTTCCTGAGGAAACACGAGTTGCAGCTCGCCTTCACACACCTGCAAGTCCGTTCAGGAATTACAGAACTGTTGGCAAGTACTCAATTCTGACATCCATCGATTGTGAAAACTGCCCCTCTTTCCGCGGCCCAAGCGACCGATAACAGGCTCTAAGTGCTACTTCTGAAAGCACTTTTCAAGAACGTCACCGAGGAGCCTCAGAATTGAAAAACAACCGCGTTTTTCGTGTGTTCCTGGGCCTTATCGTCGCGGGCGGCCTTCTTCTTTACAACCGCGTCACGCGCGCGCCTCTGCCAGCCGCCGAAAGCGGGCCAAGTCGCGGGGGGAGTCTCGTCGCCACATTCAGGTCCGAGCCGGCCGGTTATAACAGACTTGTAAGCGCCACCGCCGGCGACGGACTCTTTGCACTTCTCACGCAATCCACTCTCATCCGGGTCAACAAGGTCACCGGTGAACGGGAGCCCCGCCTCGCCCGGGAATGGACAGGCTCGCCGGATGGCCTGGCCTGGACCCTCAAGCTCAGAGAAGGCGTCTTGTTTTCGGACGGCGCCCCCTTCTCAGCCGCCGACGTCCTCTTTACCTTCGAGGCGCTCTACGACCCGAAGGTCGCCAGCGGCATGGCCAGCGACTTCAAGGTCAACGGCAAGCCGTTCTCGGTTCGCGCGCTCGATGACTACACGGTCGTGCTGACGTTCCCGTCGCCGTTCGGTCCGGGGCTGGACGTGCTCGACGACCTGCCGATCTTGCCGAAACACACGCTCGAGTCCGCCCTCAAGGCCGGCACCTTTGCCAAAGCGTGGACGATGACGACGCCGCCGAGCGAGGTGGTGGGACTCGGTCCATTCGTGCTCACCGAATACGTCGCCGGTCAGCACCTGAAGTTCGCGCGCAATCCGCACTACTGGAAGCAGGACGAACACGGCCAGCCGCTGCCATATCTGGACGCGCTCGAAGTGCGCATCGTCCCTCAGCAGGATGCGGAGGTGTTGCAGCTCGAATCGGGCGACGCGGATTTGTCCAACGGCCAGATTCGCGCCGAGGACATCGCGGCGATGAAGAGGTTCGAAGCCGACGGCAAGCTGAAAGTGGCTGATGTCGGCTCGAGCACCGACCCTGGCATGTTGTGGTTCAACCTCACGGCCGGCGCGACGCGTGTGAAGGATCGACCCTGGCTGCAGCGCGAGGAATTGCGGCGCGCGATCTCGTACGGCGTCGATCGCCAGGCCATCGTCAACACCGTCTATCTCGGCGCGGCCGAGCCGCTCTACGGTCCCATCACCGCCGGCTACGGTGAGTGGTACGTCCCCGATTTGCCGAAGACCGAGCACGACGTGGCCAAGGCGAAGGACCTGCTCGCGTCGATTGGGCTCACCGATCGGAACCACGACGGCCTGCTCGACGATGCGGCCGGCAACCCCGCGCGATTTTCGATCCTCACGCAGAAGGGCAACACCGCGCTCGAACGAACGGTGTCGATGCTGCAGGAACAGCTGCGGCAGGTCGGCCTGACCGTGGACGTCGTGGCCGTGGACCAGGGCAGCCTGATCCAGCAGTGGGGCAAGGCGGACTACGACGCCATCTATTTCTATGTGAAGGCCTCGGCGACCGATCCGGCCCGCAACCTCGAGATTTGGCTGAGCTCGGGCTCGTTCCATTTCTGGAATCCCGAGCAGGTGAAGCCGGCGACCGCGTGGGAAACGACGGTCGATGACCTGATGCGCAAGCAGTCGGCGACGATGGACCGCGCCGAACGCCGGCGGCTGTTTGCCGACGTGCAGCGGCTCTACGCCGAGCATCTGCCGCTCATCTACTTCGCGGTTCCGAAGGTGATGATCGCGATGAGCGCGCGTGTGCGTGGCGCGACGCCGTCGGTGGTCCAACCTCCCGTGCTGTGGAACGCCGAGGCGCTCTCGGTGGTGGCGGGTGGTAAAGTCCCACCCAAGTGACCGAGAGCTTCGCCGTGTTTGTGGCGCGGCGCCTCGTGGCCGCCGTCGCCTTCGTGGCGGTCGTGTCGACGAGCGCGCTGGTGCTGACGCGGCTCGCGCCCGGCGACGCGACCAGCGAGTTGCGCGCATCGGGCGCCGACCCGGCGGCCATCGCCCAGGCCCGTGCGCGATTCGGCCTCGATCGATCGATTCCCGTCCAGATCGGCGCCTGGATCCAGGGCCTCGCGCACCTCGATCTTGGTGAGTCCTCGCGGTTCAACGGCCGGCCCGTTCGCGAGCTCGTGGCCGAGCGCGCGGTCCGAACGGCGCAACTGGCCGCGCTGGCCCTGGCGCTGGCCACTGCCATCGGCCTTCCGTTTGGTGTCCTGACCGGCTCGCGCCCATCGGGCCCGCTGTCAGCCATCGTCACGGCCCTGTCGGTGGCGCTCGTGTCGTGTCCGCCGCTGGTCGGCGCGATGGCGTTGCTGCTCCTGGCGGTGGCAACCGGCTGGATGTCCATCGCGCCTGGCCACATCGCGGTTCCGGCGCTGGCGCTCGCGTTGCCGCTGGCGGCCACGCTCGAACGGCTGCAGTCGCAGGCGACCGCCGAGGCACTCCGCGCGCCGGACTTGATTGCCGCCGCGGCTCGAGGCGTGCCGCCCGCGCGGCTCGTCTGGGTCCACGCGTTTCGTCAATCGCTCACGCCCGTGCTCGGCGTCTACGGCATCGTCATCGGCAGCCTGTTCAGCGGCTCGCTCGCCGTCGAGGTGGTGACCGGTTGGCCGGGACTGGGTCGGCTCATGTATGACGCGCTGACGGGCCGCGATCTGTTTCTGACCGCCGGCTGTGCGCTTCTCGGGGCGATCTTTCTGGCTGCGGGCAACCTCATCGCCGATCTGGCCCGCGCCGTCGCGGATCCACGCGCGAGGGCGCGGCCGTGACGACGGTTCAGAAGATCGGCGCATCGGCGCTGGTCGCCGCGGCGTCCCTTGCGGCGCTCGCGCCGGCGATCGCGCCCAATCGCTCGGGCGATCAGTTCGATCGCGCGTACGCGCCGCCGATGCGCGTGCACGTGCGCCACAACGGCGCGTGGCACGCGCCGTTCGTGTACCGGCCAGGTGGTCGACAACCGGATGCATGCGGACCTACCGTGAGGACACCAGCGTGGCGATTCCGCTGTCGTTCTTCTCAGGCGGGCACATCGTGTCGGTGCCCGACGCCGGCGGCCCGCTGCTGCTTCTCGGCGCCGACGCGCTCGGCCGCGACACCTTCTCGCGCCTGCTCCACGGCGCCCAACTGTCGCTCGGCGTCACATTACTCGGCGCATTCGGCGCGCTGCTGGTCGGCGCGTTCATCGGTGCGCTGGCGGGAACTCTGGGCGGTCGCACGGAGACCGGCCTGATGCTCGTGACCGATTTCGTCCTCGTGCTGCCGGGCGCGTATCTCGTGCTCGTGCTGCGCGCGATGCTGCCGCTCGTGCTCACCACCAACGAGGTCTTCTGGTTGATGGTCCTGCTCTTCGCCGCGGCCGGCTGGCCGCACGTCGCGCGCGGCGTCCGCGCCATCGTCGCGACCGAACGCGCGCGCGACTACGCGGAAGCCGCCCGCGCGGCCGGCGCCGGTCCGATGCGCCTCGTGGGGCACCTGCTGCCGGCGGCGCGACGGTTCCTCACCGTCGAAGTCGTGCTGCTCATCCCGGCGCTGCTGGTTGCCGAAGCGACGATTTCCTATCTCGGCCTGGGGTTTCCGGAGCCGACGCCGAGCTGGGGCACCATGCTCCAGGACGCGTCGAACGTGACCGTGATGACCGAGGCGCCGTGGATGCTGGCGCCGGCCGTGGCGCTCTTTCTGGTCGTGCTCGGCGTGCAGCTGCTCGCGGGCGCACGAGGGCAGGCGAGCGGCCTTATTTCATCCCGCTCGTAAACTCCGTCCACGGCTGCGTCTTCATGTCGCGCAGCAACCCGCGCGCCCATCCGAACTCGGGTCGGCGCGCAAGAAGATCGCCGGCGATGAAATCCGGCGCGCACGGATGGCCCATCGCGGCCCAGATCTGCAGCTTCTCGGCCATCGCGCCGGTCGTCACCTTGGCCTGCACCGTGCCGCCCGGGAAATAGGGCGCCCAGTCCCAGTCTGGAATGCCGCGCGGCGACGTGTCGACGGTGCCGCAGAGCGTCCGTTCGCTCGGCGTGTTCGTCTTCGCGATGACGTCGTAGGCATCCGACTCGAAACGCTTGCCCGCCTCGGCGTCGATGGCGCCGCGGTGCTCCGTCATCACCTGATCCCAACGCGTGTGGCGCGCGCTGGCCAAGTTCGGCCCGACGAAGTAGCCATCCGACGTGCGCTCCACGGTGTGGTTCTTCAAGCCGAGCTCGAACCGCGCGATCTCGCCGGTCTTGTTGTCGCCCACCAGCCAGTCGTTGGCGTACCCGCCGTTGTTGCCGTCGAGCATCGTCTTGACGTAGTCGTCGATCGAGCTGCTGTACTGCAGCGCCTTGCGCGCCCGATAGAACTCGGGCGTGCCGTTCGGAGTCGAAGCCCTCGAACCGCGAGATCGTCGTCTCCGTGATCATGATCCCGGCCGAGTTCACGCCGAAGTCGTCGTCGCTGACGATGACGCCGGCCAGGCCGTCCATCAGCATGCGGTGGCCCTTCTCAGGTACCAGGTCGAAGATGACGTTCCAACGCGAGCCGACGATGTAGTCGGTCCAGGCGTTGTGGCCCATGACAATGCGCCGGTCGGTCGTGTAGGCGCCGGTGGCGATGAACGCGCTGCAGCGCTCGGGGGCTTTCACCGGGGACGCCTTGCCGTGCTGTTTGTCGAACCACGGCGCGTAGTACGAGCCGAGCTCGAGCATGGCGTTGAGCGCGACGATGTCATCGCGATCGGCGGCGACGCCACGCGCGCGGGCACCGGCCACGATGCCGTCGAGTCTCCTGCTGATACTCGAGGTCGATCTTCGGCCAGAGCATCTCGGCAGCCGCCTTGCGGTAGAACGCCCAGTCCTTCTTCGTGAACTGCAGCAGGGCCGGCTTGACGACGCGCAGCAGGTCGTCGATCTCGGGCGCAAGCAGGTACCCGTGCTGGAAGCCGAGCCGATCGGGCGAGCCTTCCGCGTGCACGTAGATCCAGCCGTTCCGCTCGAATCGATAGCTTCCGGAGAGCCGCGGGTCCGGCGGCGCGGCGTCGCTCGCGGGGCGAGGACCGGCGCAGCTCAGGGCGACCACGGCAAGCGCGAGCGCGGCGACGCGGCTGGCGGACACGGCGCCACTCTACACCGTGACGTGCGCCGACATTGACAGCGCGCGCGCGCGCCGATAGCCTCGATGACCTTATGGTGCGCGAGCGACTCGACGGCGTCTTCCCACCGGTGCCCACGCCCTTTGACGCCGGGAACGGCCGCGTCGATCGGCGGGCCCTTGCCGAAAACGTGCGCCGGTGGATGCAGACCGGGCTGGCCGGCGTGCTGGCGCTCGGGTCGAACGGCGAGGCCGCGCTGCTCGACGAGAGCGAGTGCGACGAGGTCGTGGCGACGGTGCGCGAGTCGGTGCCGGCCGACCGGTCTGCTCCTGGCCGGAACGGGCCGCGAGTCGACCGGGCGACCATCGACGCTCGCGACGGGCCGCCGATCACGGCGCCGACGCCGTGCTCGTGCGCACGCCGTTCTTCTTCAAGAATCAGATGACGGCCGATGCGCTTCTCGCGCACTTCACGGCCGTGGCCGACGCATCGCCGGTACCGATCCTCCTGTACAACCTTCCGGGCGTGACCGGCATCAGCCTCACGCTGCCTGTCGTCGCGACGCTCGCGCGTCATCCGAATATTGTTGGCATGAAGGAAACGAGTCCGGATCTCGAACGGCTCGGGCAGTTTGCGGCCATCGACCCGACGATTCCGCGTACTGATCGGCTGGGCGCCGGTCGTCTACCCGGCGGTGACCAGCGGCGCCACGGGCGCGATCCTCGCCGTCGCCAACGTCAAGCCCGACGCGTGCGTGGCGCTGTACGAGGCGGCGCGCGCCGGCCGGCACTCCGAGGCGCTGGCGCTGCAGCGGGCGATCACGCCGCTCGCGCAACTGGTCACGAGCGTCCACGGCGTGGCGGGCCTCAAGGCCGCACTCGACATGGAGGGGTTCCACGGCGGACCGGTCCGGCCGCCCCTCTTTCCGGCGTCGACGCGCGCGCGCGAGGACATCGCGGCCGCGCTCAAGCCATTCGCGGACCGCGTGCTCGGATAATCATCATGCTGCCAGTTCACGAACGCCTGCTTCTCGGTCCGGGTCCCTCGCCCGGTGTCGCCTCGCGTGCTCGCGGCCTTGGGTGCGCCTCAACGCTCGCATCTGGACGCCGATCTGGTGGCGTTGCTCGACGACATTCGGGCCCGGCTCGCGCGCGTCTTTCGCGCGCCTGACGATGCGTTCGACGCTGGCGGTGTCGGGCACGGGCACGTCGGGGCTCGAGGCGGCCGTCGCCAATCTCACGGCGCCCGGCACGCGCGCGCTCGCCATCGTCTCCGGATATTTTGGCGACCGTCTCGCGCAGGTGCTGGCGCGGTACGGCGCCGCGGTCACGCGCCTGGATGTCGAGTGGGGAACTGCCGCCGACCCGGCTGCGGTTCGTCAGGCGATGGCGTCCGCGCGATTTGACCTGGTTGCCGTCGTTCATGCCGAGACGTCGACGGGCGTCAAGAATCCCGTGGCCGAGATTGCCGCGCTGGCTCGGGAGCACGATGCCCTGACGATCGTCGACGCGGTCACGTCGCTCGGCGCGATGCCGCTCGAGATCGCCGCCTGGGGCATCGACGCGTGCTACTCGTGTTCGCAGAAAGGGCTGGGCGCGCCATCGGGCCTGTCGCCCGTGACGTTCTCGACGCGCGCGCTGGCGCGCAAGGTCGCGTGCAGGAGTTTCTATCTCGACATCGGTCTGCTCGAGGACTACTGGGTTCGCCGCAAGTACCACCACACGATTTCCGCGCCGCTGGTCTACGCGCTCGACGTCGCGCTCGAAGAAGTCGAAGCCGAGGGCCTCGCCGCTCGATGGGCGCGACACGAGGCGGCGCATCACGCGCTCGTGGACGGGCTGGCGCGCATCGGTCTCTCGCTCTTGCCGAAGCCGGCCGATCGACTGTGGAGCCTGAACGCCGTTCGCGTGCCCGACGGAGTGGTCGAGGCGCAGGTTCGCAAGGCGCTCGTCGATCGCTTTGGGATTGAAATCGGCGCGGGCTTGGGTCCGCTCGCCGGCAAGATCTGGCGCGTCGGGTTGATGGGATCGGGCGCGACCGCGGCCAACGCCGCGCGCGTGGTCGAGGCGCTCGCGGCGCTCTTATGAGATCGCGCGCCGGCTTCGTGCTGGCCCTCGCCGCGCTGTCACTCTGCGCGTGCGCCACCAATCCGGCGACCGGCAAGCGACAGCTCATGCTCATGTCCGAGCAGGACGAGATCCAGCTCGGCCGAGAGTCCGATGTCGAGGTCCGCAAGCAGATGGGCGTCTACAGCGACCCACAGCTGGCGCAGTACATCGACGGCGTCGGCCAGCGGCTGGCGCACGCGTCACACCGGCCCACGCTGCCGTGGCACTTCACCGTCGTCGACACGGCGGCGGTGAACGCGTTTGCACTGCCGGGCGGATTCATTTACATCACGCGCGGGATCTTGCCGTTCCTCAGAGACGAATCCGAGCTGGCGGCGGTGCTCGGCCACGAAGTCGGGCACGTCGACGCGCGTCACTCTGCCGCGGCGTACTCCAGACAGGCGCTCGCCGGCGGCGGGCTGGTCGCGCTGGGCGTCTTCGTGCCACAGACGCAGCCGTTTCAACAGGCGTTTGGCGTGGGGCTCGGCCTGCTCTTTCTCAAGAACAGCCGCGAGAACGAACTCGAGGCCGATCACCTCGGCGTCGGTTACGCGTCCACGTCTGGTTGGGATCCCGGCGGCATGCCGGGTCTGCTCGGGACGCTCGCGCGGATGGAAGACTCATCTGGATCGAGCCGCGGCGTTCCGAACTGGGCGCTGACGCATCCCCAGGCCGAAGATCGCGTCGTCAAAGTTCAAGAGACCGTGGCGGCGGCGCGCGTGGGCGGCGGCACCGCCACCAATCGCGGTCTGTTCGAACCGCACCTGGACGGCCTGGTCTTCGGTGACAGCCGCGAGCAAGGCCTGGTGCGCGGCAGCGAGTTCCTGCATCCCATTCTTCGATTTGCCCTGCGCTTTCCGGCCGGATGGGCGATCGCCAACAGCGCCTCGTCGGTGACGGCGAGCGAGGGGCAGTCGAGTTCGATCGCCATGGTGCTCGAGCCGGTCGACGGTCCCGTCGGGTCGGTCGAGCAGGTCGCGCGCGCGAACATGACCAAAGCCGGGTTGGCGGAGACCGGCGGCCAGCGCGTCGACATCAACGGGCTGCCGGCATTTCTGGGCACGTACGACGGCACCATCGACAAGACGCGCGTGCTCCTGCGCGCGGCGCACATTCAGGTCGGGCGCGAGATGTACCTGCTTGCTGGCGTTGTGCCCGCGTCATCGTCTCGACAAGGCGCCGAGCCGTCGCCGCAGGAATTCGCTCGCGTCGACTCGACCTTTCTTGCCTGCATCCGCTCGTTCCGGCAGCTCAGTCAGCAGGACGCGGACCGCATGCAACCCTATCGCATCGACTTTCGCGCGGTCCGATCGGGCGAGACCTGGGAGTCGCTCGCGCGCGCGGTCGGCGACACATCGGTGAAGCCGTCTGCCATCGCCATCATGAACGGCTTCGCGCCGGCCACGCCCCCACCTGCGGCGGATCGGATCCGCATCGTCACGGGCGGGTGACGACGACCCTTCAGAAGCTGGGCCTGGCGGTTCGCGCTACCGCCGCGATCCTGTTTTGCGCGATGGCGTACATCTGGGTCACCGCGCCGGACGTGCGGTCCCTCGCGCGCGCCAACCCGAAAACGACCGCCTTCATGGAGCTGCGAGCGGCCGAGGCGCGAGCGGCGAAGAAATCGTGGCGGCCGAGTCAGCGATGGGTCGGCTACGACGCGATCTCGAGCCACCTCAAGCGCGCCGTCGTGCTCGAAGAGGACGGCACGTTCTGGCAGCACAACGGCGTGGACGTCGACGAGCTGCGATTCGCGCTGACGGCGACGCTGACCAAAGGCGTGCCGCTGCGCGGCGCGTCCACGATCACGCAGCAGCTGGCGAAGAACCTGTACCTGTCACCGTCACGTACGCCCGGACGCAAGCTGGCGGAGCTGTTCATCGCGCGACGACTCGAAGCCGAGCTCGGGAAGCGGCGCATCCTCGAGCTGTACCTCAACGTCATCGAGTGGGGTGATGGAATCTGGGGAGCCGAGGCCGCATCACGGGCCTACTTCGGTGTGTCGGCGGCCGACCTGTCGCCCGAGGAGGCTGCGCTCCTCGCGGGCGCGATTAGCAGTCCGCGGCACTTCGACCCGGCGCATCCGAGCCCGGCGCTGCTCCAGCGGCAGCGCGTGCTGCTCAAGGAAATGAAATAGGGGACGGGTCAGATTTCCACAGAAGTAGTCGTTTTGGGGACAGGTCAGACCAGGTCTCGGAAAGCGGATGGCCGGCTGGTTCTAACGAGTTCTCCGGCGACGAACCTCGCGAGACCTGGGGAGACCTGTCCCCGAAATGCTCAATTCTGTGGAAAACTGACCCGTCCCCGACGCGCCGGGCCCCCACGAATCGGTTGTGCCAGTACGGCGAGTCGAGGCGCTCGACGCGCACCACACCGCGCTCACTCGGCGCATGAATGAACTCGCCGGTGTCGCCAACAGCGATGCCGACATGTGATGCGCCGGGTCCGGTTGTCGAAAAGAACACGAGATCGCCGGCGCGAACTTCCAAGATCGACACCGGCAGGCCCGAACGGTACTGATCCCCGACGGTTCTCGGCACGTCAATGTGCCGCTGGCCGAACACGTACTGCACGAAGCCGCTGCAATCGAAGCCGGTTCTCGGACTCTCACCGCCCATGCGGTACGGCGCACCACGCAGTGACATCGCCGTCTCGACAACCGAGGCGATCGCCGGTCGCGCGGCCGGGCGAGTCGCCGCCGGTCGCGGCGATTCCGGTGGCGCCGGCGCCGTCGGGAATGGCGATGGCCGGCTGGCGCCTCCGGCCGACGCGCAGCCAGTCGACCCGGCCGCCAGGGTCGCCGTCAACAGCCAGCCGCGCACGACTCGAGAGGTCACCATTACTTACGCCGGCTATCGGCGCGGCGCGCGTGCGGCGAGAGTGTGTCTCGCTAACTCCATGACTAGGTTGATGTTAGGCGGATCGCTGGCTTGACAACTTCCGAAGCGATCCAGCCAGAATGAAGCATTCGTGGTCATGGAACAGACGCTGCTGCTCAACGCGACCTACGAGCCGCTGCGCGTCGTGCACTGGCAGAAGGCGATCACGCTCTGGTGCCAGGGCAAGGTCGAGATCGTCGCGGTGTACGACCGCGAAGTCCGGTCGGTCTCGTTCAGCATCAAGCTGCCGTCGGTCATCCGGCTGCTGCGGCGCATTCGCGTGCGCCGGACGGTCGGAGTACGTGCCGTTCTCGCGCGCGAACATCTACGCGCGCGACAACCACACCTGCCAGTACTGCGGCGATGCGTTCCCGACGTCCGAGCTGACGTTCGATCACGTCGTGCCGGTCGCGCAGGGCGGCCGCAAGGACTGGGAGAACATCGTCACCTGCTGCATCACCTGCAACCGCAAGAAGGGCGGCCGCACGCCCGAGCAGGCCGGCATGCACCTGATTCGCCATCCGCGCAAGCCCGACAAGGCGCCGGCGATTCGCATCACGTTCGGTCTGCGCAACGCGCCCGAAAGCTGGCGCGACTACGTCTACTGGAACGTCGAACTCGACGACGCGTAAGAGCACGCGTCGTGCACCGTCAATCATCCGCGGTCCGATCCGCGGCTGGGCGGTGCCCGGCGCGCCGCGTCGTCATTCGACGGCGCGCACTTGCCGCTGCCGCGCCGACGGGCCGCCGCACGTGCTCGTCGGCAGCGCACGATGCGCGCGTGGTCGCGGCGTCGCGCACGGGCCGTTCGCCTCGTCGTGCCGGCCGACGTCCGAGGGCGGCGCGATGGTCGGTGCGCATCGACGAACTGCCGGGCGAGACGGCGCACGGTCGAGGTGGCGCGCGTGCTCGCGACCGGCGTGCATCAGGTCGACAGCCCGGCGTTCGATCGCGCAGGGCCGGCTGTATGTCACGCAGAGCGGCGGCGCGCGACACGAAAGTGCCGGTGCCGCTCTATCGCGTCGGCCGCGACGGCGTGCGCGAGCCGCTGCCGGTCGAGATCGCCAATCCGACGTCGCTGGCGCTCGGTCCCGACGGCGCCGATCTACGTCTCGAGCCGGTTCGACGGCCACGTCTATCGGCTGACGCCCGACGATCAGCGTCGAGCTGCTACGCGACGGAACTGGGCGTGCCGACCGGTCTGGCGTTCGCGCCGGACGGCACGCTGTTCGTCGGCGATCGATCGGGCTCGATCCTGCGCGTGTCGCCCGATCGGCAGGTCGAGACGTTCGCGACGCTGCCGTCGAGCGTCGCGGCGTTTCATCTGGCGTTCGGGCCCGACGACTGTCTGTACGTCACGGCGCCGACGCTCGCGACGCACGACGCGCTCTATCGCATCACGCCCGATCGGCTGGTCGACGACGGTGTGCGAAGGGTTCGGGCGGCCGCAGGGACTGGCGTTCGACTCGACGCGGCACGCTCTACGTCGTCGACGCGCTGGCCGGCGCGGCGGGGCTGTACCGCGTCGACGTGCGCGAGCGGACGCCCGAGCCCGGTGCTCGTGCTGTCGGCGCCGGCGCTCATCGGCGTCGCGTTCGATCCCGCGCGGCGGCGTCGTGCTCGCGTCGAACGACACGGTCTGGCGGCTGGATGTGCCGCTCAGCCGCCTCTGGATAGCTGCGCGGAGTGATGAGTCCTGTTCCGCCGCAAGCCGCTCGACGCGATCCTGAGCGACACCGAGCGAGAGGGCCACGTCGCTCAAGCGCGTGCTCGGCGCCGGCGATCTGATCATGCTGGCGATCGGCGCCGTGATCGGCGCCGGCATCTTCGGCGCGATCGGATCGGCGGCGGCCGGTCAGATCGGGCCGAACGGCGAAGTGATCCGCTACGGCGCCGGTCCGGCGCTCGTGCTCTCGTTCGTGCTGCTCGGCGGCGCGCTGCGCGCTGGCCGGCGCTCTGCTACGCCGAGCTGGCGGCGATGATTCCGCAGGCCGGCAGCGCCTACGCGTACTCCTACGCGACGCTCGGCGAGATCGTCGCGTGGATCATCGGCTGGGACCTGATTCTCGAGTACGCGGTCGGCAACGTCGCGGTCGCGATTTCGTGGGGCGACTACTTCAAGTCGCTGCTCGGCGGCTGGGTCGCGCTGCCCGGCTGGCTGACGACCGGCTACCGGACGGCGCTGCTCAGCTCCGATCCGGCCGTGCACGGGCTGCTCGACAGTCGGCGCCGCACGTCGGCGGCATGCCCGATTCTCGTCAACGTCCCGGCGTTCGGCATCGTGATGCTCATCACGTGGCTGCTGCTGCGCGGCGCGCGCGAGAGCGCGACGGCCAACAACATCATGGTCGTGGTCAAGCTGCGCGGTGCTGGCGCTCTTCGTCATCGCCGGCGCGACGCACATCAACGCGGCCAACTACACGCCGTTCGCGCCGAACGGCTTCACCGGCATTCATCAGGGCGCGGCCATCGTGTTCTTCGCCTACATCGGCTTCGACGCGATCTCGACCGCGGCGGAGGAGACGAAGAACCCGCAGCGCAACCTGCCGATCGGCATCCTCGGCGGCCTGGCGATCTGCACGGTCATCTACATCGTCATCGGCTTCGTGCTCACCGGCATGGTGCCGTACGCCGAGCTCGGCAAGGCCGCCGATCCGCTGGCCTACGCGCTCAACGCGACGGGTCTGCAGAGCATCGCGAAGATCGTCGCGCTCGGCGCGGTGTTCTCGATGGCCGCCGTGCTGCTCGTCTTTCAGTACGGCCAGCCGCGCATCTTCTTCGCCATGGCGCGCGACGGCCTGCTGCCGAAGTGGGCGGCGCGCGTGAATCGCGAAGACGCGCATTCCGTACGCCACGACGCTCGTGACGGGCGTCTTCGTCGCGCTGTGGTCGCTCATCGGCGACGCGGGCGAGACCTACGACCTGACCAACATCGGGACGCTCTTCGCCTTCGTGCTCGTGTGCATCGGCGTCGATCGTGCTGCGTCACACCGATCCGGCGCGCCCGCGCCCGTTCCGCGTGCCGTTCGTGCACGTCGTCGGCGTCGTCGGCGCCGGCCTGTGCGTGTTCATCATGAAGGGCTGCCGTCCCTAGCGTGGGAACGGTTCGGCTGGTGGCTGGCTATTGGCTTCTCCGTACGCTGCCTACGGTTGGAATCACTCACGGATTGGCGCGGCCGTCACGGCACATCTTCGTTTCATTCGAAGGGCGGATTGGCCGTCAGCGTACGCTCGCCTGCATCGCGGCGGCCGGGGCCTACCTGACGGTCTGGTGGATGCTCGGCCTCCCGATGTCGCTCATCAACGCGCGCAGGGCGCTTGCAGCACTGCCGATGACAACCGGCAATCTGATCCTCTTGGGCGTCTGGCTTCCGTTTGGTCTTTGGATCTCACTTGCGCCGCAGGTCAAGCGATGGCACGACCGAGGCAAATCCGGATGGTGGTGGTCGATTGGCCTGATACCTGTCGTGGGGCAGATCTGGACCTTGGTTGAAACCGGTTTCCTACGGGGCACCAGCGGACCGAATCGCTTCGGGAACGAACCTCCTTCTGGTCGGTGACCCGCTAGCGGTTAGCATGTCGGCAACAACCGAGCTGTCACTGATTGACGATTGCAGATTGCAGATTGCGAATTGGGCGCAACGATGCGTCTGGGGTGCACGGTTTCAATCTTCAATGGCTCATTCCTCAATCTGCAATCAGTCTGCAATGACCCAATCTGAGATTGGCAATGCCAGCGTCATCTTTTCCTTTATCCGGCGTCCGCGTTCTTGACCTGACGCGCCTGCTGCCGGGCGCGTTCGCCACGCTGATGCTCGCGGAGCTCGGCGCCGAGGTCATCAAGATCGAAGACCCGCGCGGCGGCGATCCGATGCGGCAGCTGCCGCCGTCTCGTTCACGGGCGCGGCGTCTACGACTCTGCTGCTCAATCGCGGGAAGAAGAGCGTCGCGCTGGATCTGCGGCGATCCGGCGTCGCGCGTCGGCGCTCGATCGACTCATCGCCGGCGCCGACGTGGTCGTCGAGAGCTTTCGGCCGGCGACGGCGCGCCGGCTCGGCGTGTCCGGCGAGGCAGATGCGCGCCCGGCATCCGCGTGTCGTGCATTGCGCGATTACCGGGTACGGGCAGACGGGCCCGTACGCGGAGCTGCCCGGTCACGATCTGAACTACGTCGCCGTGTCGGGAGTGCTCGCCGCCGACCGGCCCAACCCCACCGACCTGCCGCGCATGTTCATCGCCGACGTCGGTGGCGGCGCGATGAGCGCGGTCATCGGCATCCTGGCCGCGCTCGTCGGCCGCGGCGCGCACCGGCGAGGGCGCGACGCTCGACATCTCGATGCACGACGCGGCGCTCTACTGGGTGATGCTGCCGGCCGCGCGCGACCTCGTGGACGAAACGGGCGAGGCCGTGGGCGAGCTGCCCACCTTCGGCCGGCACGCCTGCTACAACGTGTACCGCACGAAGGACGGCCGCCATCTGGCGCTCGGCGCGCTCGAGACGAAGTTCTGGCGGGCGTTCTGCGGCGGCCATCGGCCGGCCGGATCTCGTCGACCGGCACGCGACGACGCCGACGATCAGGCCGCGCTGATCGAGGAGATGCGCGGCGTCTTTGCCACGCGCACCCGCGACGAGTGGCTCGCGTTTTTCGGCGGCCACGACGTCTGTCTCACGCCGGTCAACCAGCCGGCCGAGGCGCTCGCTCGATCCGCACATCGCGCGCGCGCGGCGCGGACCGTCATGCGCTCGGCCGGGCCTTCGCGGCGATCCGCCCGCCGTTGGCTCCAGAATCCGGCGCCCGCTCGATCGCCGCGCCCGCGCGTGTGGCCAGGACACCGCAGGCCGTGTCTCGGCGGGCCTCGAGGCGATTGCGTATTGCGGTGTAAGATCAGCGGGTATGGCTCACGACTGGATCTGCCGTCCGCGGCGCGCGCGTCCACAACCTGCGGAACATCGACGTCGACCTGCCGCGCGACCGGCTGGTCGTCATCACCGGCCTGTCCGGGCTCCGGCAAGTCCTCGCTCGCCTTCGACACGATCTACGCCGAGGGCCAGCGCCGCTACGTCGAGTCGCTCTCGGCCTACGCCCGCCAGTTCCTCGAGCAGATGGAGAAGCCGGACGTCGATCTGATCGACGGCCTGTCGCCGGCGATCTCGATCGAGCAGAAGACGACCGGCGTCCAATCCGCGATCGACGGTCGGCACGGTCACCGAGATCTACGACTACCTGCGCCTGCTCTTCGCCAACATCGGCGTGCCGCACTGTCCCGAACTGCGACCGCGAGATCTCGTCGCAGTCGCTCGAGCGGATCATCGACATGGTGATGCTGTATCCGCCCGACGAGCGCATCAACGTGCTGGCGCCGGTCGTGCGCGGCCGCAAGGGCGAGTTCAAGAAGGAGCTGGCCGCGCTGCGCGGCGCGCGGGTTCACGCGCGCGCGCATCGACGGCGAGTTCGTCGCGCTCGACGACGACATCGCGCTCGATCGGCGGAAGAACCACACGATCGACGTGCTCGTCGATCGCGCTGATCGTCAAGGCCGGCATCGAGCGGCGGCTGTCGCGAGTCGATCGACCTGGCGCTCAAGCTCGCCGACGACATCGTCGTCATCAACACGCTCGACGGCGGCGACCGGCTGTTCTCGCGGCGCATGGCCTGCCCGACGTGCGGCATCAGCATTCCGGAGATGACGCCGCGCGCGTTCTCGTTCAACTCGCCGCACGGCGCGTGCCCGGACTGCCAGGGGCTCGGCGCCGTCTACGATTTCGATCCCGCGCGCGTCGTGCCCGACGACACGCTGTCGCTCGCGGCCGGCGCGGTCGTGCCGTGGGCCAAGGGCGACGCGCGGCTCGATCGCCGAGATGCTCGCGGGCCTGCAGCGGACGTTCGGCATCGATCCCGCGCGTGCCGTTCGGCAAGCTGCCGAAGAAGCTGCGCGACATCGTGCTGTTCGGCGCGCCGGGGCGCGGCAGGCGCCGGCGGCACGAGCGCGACGAGCGCGACGAGCCGACGCGCGAAGCGCGCAAGCCGCCGCGAAGGATCCGTTCGGCGCCGACTTCGAAGGCGTGATTCCGAACCTGCGGCGGCGGTTCGAGGAAGGGCACGTGGACCGATCAGGAAGGCGCTCGAGCCGTACCGCGCGCTGCGGCCGTGCCCGGCGTGCGACGGCGAGCGGCTGCGGCCCGAGAGCCGCGCCGTGCGCGTCAAGGGCCGCCGGCTGCGCGAGTTCGTCGACCTGCCGATCTCCGACGCGCTGCCGCGTCGTTCGAGGCGCTCGAACTGACCGAGCGCGAGCAGCTCATCGCCGGCCGCGTCCTGCGCGAGATTCGCGACCGGCTGCGGTTCCTGGTCGACGTCGGCGTCGGCTACCTCACGCTCGGCGCGCAGCGCCGCGACGCTGTCGGGCGGCGAAGGCCAGCGCATCCGGCTCGCCACGCAGATCGGATCGCAGCTGACCGGCGTGCTCTACGTGCTCGACGAGCCGTCGATCGGCCTGCACCAGCGCGACAACCGGCGGCTGCTCGCCACGCTCGGCAAGCTCCGCAATCTCGGCAACACCGTGCTCGTCGTCGAGCACGACGAGGAGACGATTCGCACGGCCGACTACCTGATCGATCTCGGTCCGGGCGCCGGCGAGCACGGCGGCCACGTGATGTTCCAGGGCCTGCCGCAGCAGCTGCTGGCGGCGCCCGGCGAGTCGCTGACCGGGCAGTACCTGACCGGCGCAGCGCCGCGATCGACGTGCCGGCCGACGCGCCGGCCGGCCGACGCGCGGCCAGCTCGTCGTCCGCGGCGCGCGCGCGCAACAACCTGAAGAACATCGACGTCGCGTTTCCGCTCGGCACGCTTCATCGCCGTGACCGGCGTGAGCGGATCGGGCAAGTCGACGCTCGTCAACGAGATCCTCTATCGCGTCGCTGGCGCGCACGCTGTATCGCGCGGCCGACGAGCCCGGCGCGCACGCGCGCGATCGAAGGCATCGAGCTGATCGACAAGGTCATCCAGATCGACCAGTCGCCGATCGGCCGCACGCCGCGATCGAATCCCGGCGACCTACACCGGGCTCTTCACGTTCATCCGCGAACTGTTCGCGATGCTGCCCGAGGCGCGCGCGCGCGGCTACAAGGCCGGACGGTTCTCGTTCAACGTCAAGGGCGGCCGCTGCGAGACGTGCCAGGGCGACGGCGTCATCGCGATCGAGATGCACTTCCTGCCGAACGTCTACGTGACGTGCGAGGAGTGCAAGGGCCGCCGCTACAACCGCGAGACGCTCGAGATCAAGTACCGCGGCAAGTCCATCGCCGAGATGCTCGACCTGACCGTCGATCAGGCGCTGCCGCTCGTCGAGAACTTTCCGCCGATCGCGCTGCAAGCTGCGGACGCTGCAGGATGTCGGGCTCGGCTACATCAAGCTCGGCCAGTCGGCGACGACGCTGTCGGGCGGCGAGGCGCAGCGCGTCAAGCTGTCGCGCGAACTGGCGCGGCGCGGCACCGGCCGCACGCTCTACATCCTCGACGAGCCGACGACGGGCCTGCACTTCGAGGACGTGCGGCGGCTGCTCGACGTGCTCGGCAAGCTCGTCGACCAGGGCAACACGATCGTCGTCATCGAGCACAACCTGGACGTCGATCAAGTGCGCCGACTGGGTCATCGACCTGGGGCCGGAAGGCGGCGAGGGCGGCGGGCGGGTCGTCGCGTCGGGCCGCCCGGAGGCCGTGGCCGCGGCCAAGGCACTCGGCGACGGGCCGTGTTCCTGGCGGCGGCTGCTTCGGCGGCCGGCGTCGCCGAAGCTGGCAGCCTCATGACGCCTGTGGCTGCAGATGACACGGTCGATCGGGCGACATTGTGGTCAATTGACACGGTCAGGATCCACGATCCGGCTCTGCATCGGCGTTGTGATTGCCTAATGTTAACTGAATGCAGTGTGTTAACGTGCTACATCCGCAGCCAGCCGCGTACTTGGCAGCGACCTTGCTTAAGTGGCAGCCGTGAGACGGTCGAAGACGGATGTCGGCGCAGCGAACCCTTCGTCGAACGGTCCACTGCGCCGGAATTGGCCTTCATTCCGGCCGCAAGGTGACGTCTGTCGCTGAAGCCGGCGCCGGCCGATCACGGCATTCGGTTCCGGCGGACGGACCTGGGCGGCATCGAGATTCCGGCCCCGGTGTCCCACCTGGGCGGCCGGCAGCAGCTGCAGACCGGCTCTGTCGCGCGACGAGGCGTCGGTCGAGACGGTCGAGCATCTGCTGGCGGCGCTGCGCGGCCTCGGCATCGACAACGTCCGTCGTCGAACTCAACCACCCCGAAGTGCCGATCATGGACGGCAGCGCCGCGCCGTGGGTCTACCTGATTCAGGACGCGGGCATCCAGGAGCTGGCGGCGCCGCGCAAGTCCACGCCGCCGCCAGCGGATGTTCGCTGCCACGCTCCAGGCCGGCCGCCAGCCGCAGAATATCGTCCGCCGTGAAGCCATTGGCGGGTTCGACCGCGGCGAGTCGCGGCTTGCCCTCGGTGAGCGTGCCGGTCTTGTCCACCACCAGCGTATCGGCCCGTTGCAGAACTTCGAGGGCCTCGGCGTTCTTGAAAAGCACGCCGTTCTCGGCGCCCGCGGCCGATGCCGACCATGATCGCCATCGGCGTGGCCAGGCCCGAGCGCGCAGGGGCAGGCGATGATGAGCACGGCGACGGCGTTCACCAGAGCGTGGGCCAGCTTCGGCTCCGTCCCCCAAATGCTCCAGACAGCGAACGTCAGACAGGCTGACGAGCACGACCGCCGGGACGAAGTACCCCGCCACCTGATCCACGAGCCGCTCGATCGGCGCGCGGCTGCGCTGGGCCTCGCCGACCATGCGCACGATCTGCGCGAGCAGCGTGTCGGAGCCGACCCGCTCGGCCCGCATCAGCAGCGCGCCCGTGCCGTTGACCGTGGCGCCGACCACCTTGCTGCCGGGCTCCTTCTCGACCGGCATCGGCTCGCCCGAGATCATCGACTCGTCCGACCGAACTGCGGCCTTCGGTGACGACGCCGTCGACCGGCACCTTTTCGCCGGGCCGAACGCGCAACAGGTCGCCGACCCGGATCTTGTCGAGCGGCACGTCTTCTTCACGTCCCGTCGGGCCGATCGCGCGGGCCGTCTTCGGGGCCAGGCCGAGCAGTCGCTTGATCGCCCCGCTGGTCTGGCCGCGGGCCTTCAGTTCCAGCACCTGCCCGAGCAGAATCAGGACGGTCACCACGACGGCCGTGTCGAAGTACGGCATCGACCGCGCCGCTGCGGCTCGAAATCCCTCCGGGAACAGCTGAGGGGCGACCGTCGCAACCAGGCTGTAGAGGTAAGCCGAGCCGACGCCCAGGGCGATCAGCGTGAACATGTTGGGGCTGCGATGGATCACGGAAGACCAGGCCCGCTCGAAGAACGGCCAGCCGCACCACAGCACCACCGGCGTCGCCAGGGCCAGCTGCACCCAGTTCAGCGCCGTCATGCTCAGCAGGTGGTGCAGCGGCTTGCCAGGCAGCATGTCGCCCATCGCCAGGAGGAAGACCGGCAGGCTCAGGGCCAGGCCGACCCAGAAGCGGCGGCTCATGTCCACCAGTTCGGGGTTCGGCCCTTCCTCGACGGTGACGGTGCGCGGTTCCAGGGCCATGCCGCACATCGGGCAGCTGCCCGGCTGGTCGCGCACGATCTGCGGGTGCATGGGGCAGGAGTATTCCACCTTGGTCGCGGCCGGAGCAGCGCCAACGGCTCCAGGCTCATGCCGCACTTGGGGCACGTCCCTGGATGGTCCTGCCGGACTTCCGGGTGCATCGGGCAAGTATAGATAGTCCCGCCTGTTGATGGCGGAGGTGCGGAGGATTGCAGCGTGTCTGCCGTGAACTTGGCCGGGTCCGCCAGGAATTTCTGCTGACAGCCAGTGCTGCAAAAGTGGTAAGTTTTTCCATCACGTGTCGCCGTCGCAGCCGCTTGGGCCCGGTCGATCATCATGCCGCAAACTGGATCATTCGCCTTTTGCGGCATGACGCCCTGTTCCGTTGAGTGCGGCCCGAGGTATCGCTTCGGGTCAGCTTGAAATTTCTGCCGACAAGATTTCGAGCAGAAGTAGTAGGTTCGCCCATCGTGCACGACCGAGCCCGCTGCGTGCGACGGATCCACCGACATCGCGCAGACCGGATCGGTGCATTTGTCTGTCGGGAGGAGCAACTCGGCCATTGGATCGGTATGTGGCTCAGGGGAATTTTTGTCAGCGGATGGCAACTTGCTGTTCCTCATTCCAGACATTTACGTCAGAAAACGACCTCGGCCACCAATGAGGGCACCTGGCTGTTGCGCTGCTGCTTGAACGCGCACCGGCCGCGTGGGCGATCTGGTGCGGCACGGTCGGAGCGGGCTTGGCCATGGCATCGTCCCTGGTAATTGCGACTGTCCCACGCCACCGCAAGCGAAAAAAAAGCCGGCGTGGTCGAACACCCCGAGGTATTCGACCACGCCGGCTTACT
The DNA here is from genome assembly GCA_963726755.1 of uncultured Actinomycetota bacterium. Classification (GTDB taxonomy): domain Bacteria; phylum Actinomycetota; class Actinomycetes; order JAHEKZ01; family JAHEKZ01; genus DATKIY01. The sequence goes on along the minus strand of CAVSDB010000003.1, from coordinate 1,041,835 downwards.
CGTCAACGGGCCTCCCGGCAAGGCCGGGTTGCCCTTCATCTAGTCATCCGACGACTTCGAAGCAAATATTTACCATTCCTAATCTATGGCTTGGGGCCGGAAATGAAAGCGGGACTTTCTCTGGACCAGTAGACATCCTCAAACCAGATCGCAGTTGAGGCAGAACGTTTGGAAGGTGACCGCCAGTCCACGAAGTCAGGCGATCGTCTTCTCCATCTTGATGACAACCACTCGAGATGACGGCCAGCGGGCCTCGTCCGGCAGCCCGACCTGGCCTCAGTTCGGGACTAGAGCCGCCGGTTCGGTTCGCACACTGACAGGGACCTTCTCATTTGCAGTCACTTGCCGTTGTTCGTGCAGCTTCAGCCAGCGGGCGCGGCGGACCCAGTAGAAGCGCACCGGCAGGAACAGATCGACGACCTCGTCGGAAATCAGCAGGCCGCCGAGCACCGGCAGCGCCATCGGCGCCAGAATCTCGCCGCCGACGCCGGTGGCGAAGACCATCGGGAAGATGGCGATGATGGCCACGCCTTCGGTCAGCAGCTTGGGCCGCAGGCGGTGGACGGCCCCTTCGATCACGGCCTGGCGCAGTTCTTCGAGCGACTTGATGTTCTCCAGGCCGCCGCGTTTGTCGATCGCCTCGCGCAGGTAGACGAGCATGATGATGCCGGTCTCGGTCGCCATGCCGAAGCAGGCGATGAAGCCGACCCAGACGGCGACGCTGAAATCCATCGGCGGCGCGTCCCAGCCGTTGCATGATCTTGGGGAACAGGAACAGGAAGAAGGCGCCGCCGGCCAGCGCCTCGGGCACGGCCAGCATCATCAGGCCGGCGTCGGCCAGGTCGTTGTAGGTCAGGTACAGGATGACGAAGATCAGCACGATCACGGCGGGAAAGACGAAGCGCAGCGTCTGGGCCGCCCGGACCTGGTGCTCGAACTCGCCGCTCCATTCGATGTGGACGCCTTCGGGCAGCTGCACTTTCTGGGCGACGACGCGCTGGGCCTCGTCGACGAAGCCGACGATGTCGCGGCCGCGCACGTTGAGCGTGACGTAGTTCAGCAGCCGGCCGTTCTCGCTCTTGATCATCGCCGGCCCTTCGACGATCCGGACGTCGGCCACGGCGCTCAAGCGGGATCAGCGGCCTTGCCCTTGGCGCGCATGGCCGGGCGTCGCCTGGTGGGCGTCGGTCCGCCGCTGGCGGACGGCGTCGCCGGTGCCGCATGCCGTGCCGAGACGCCATGCGGCCTTGACGGGCATGCGTCATGGCGCCGGCGTCGGCCATGCTGCCCGGGCTGACCAGCAGCCGCCGGACGGCTTCTTCGTCCTCGCGGTCGGCCCGGGCGTAGCGGATGCGGACCGGAAAGCGATCGCGCTTCTCGACGGTGTAGGTGACGACCCGGCCGCCCAGGGCCACTTCGATCTCGTTCTGAATGTCCTCGACGGTGATGCCGTAGCGGGCCGCCTTCTCGCGGTCGATGTCGATCTCCAGGTAGCCCTTGCCCATGATCGGGGCGGCGATGACGTCGCGGGCGCCGTTGATCGGCTTCAGCGCCGCCTCGATCTCCTTGCAGACGCGGTCGATCGTGTCCAGGTCGGGGCCGAAGACCTTGACGCCGATGTCGGTGCGCACGCCGGTCGAGAGCATGTCGATGCGGTTGATGATCGGCTGCGTGAAGATGTTGCTCCAGCCGGGCACCTGCAGCACGCGGCCCATCTCGTCGTCGACCAGGTCGCCCTTGGGGCCGGTCTGCCGCGGCCAGAAGAAGACGCTGTCTTGCGAACGGCTTCTCCAGCTCCTCGCGCAAGCGGCACGAACGGCGCGAAGCGCCGCTGTCGTCGTGATCCTTGCCGAGCTGCGCTTGCACCGCTGCCGTCGGCGAAGCGCTCGGCCTCGCGCGCCCTGCGGCGCGCCGGCTCAAGAGGCCGCGGTCCTTGGCGCCTTTGACCAGTTCCTCCAGGGCGTACCAGGTGAAGGCCTCGGTGCCGCGGTCGAACAGTTCCCAGTTGATCTTGCTTGACGCGCTCGCGCCACAGCGCCATGCGCTGCTCGTTCGACGGCTTGAAGCACTTCGCCGGCGAACGTCTTCGGCTCAGCCCCGAAGAGCTTCGCCAGCCTGGCTCCAGAGCTGCGGCAAGCGACGACTTCTTGCAGTTCCAGAGCGCCGACCACGTCGTCCAGAGCGCCTCGCTTCGTCCAAGTCGCTGGCCGACGTCCTGGTCAGCTGCGTGCACGTCTTCCAGGGCCGGGTGTCTTGGCGAGCCAGCGGCCCGAACTCGGGCGTCAGCTCGTCGCGCCAGCTCGTCGATCGTGCTTCGTCTTCGTCGACGCCCGTCGGGCCAGTGCAGATCGTCGCGCCGCCGAAGCGGCCGCACCGTTTCCGTCGACGGCGAAGCGCGTCAGCAGCGGGCCCAAGCTCGCGCTCGAACTCGCGGTAGCGCCGCAGGGCCAGCTCGCGCATCGTTTCGTCGAAGCGCTCCAGCGCCTTCTGGGTGGCGTCGTTGATCAGGCCGTCGCGGTCGTCCTCGTGCGGGGCGCGCTGCACGAAGCCCTGCTCTTCCAGGGTCCGCAGACACGTCGCGGGTCTGCCGGGCGGCGTCGTCGAACTTCAAGCACGCGCTTGGGCCAGAGTTCCTTGGGCCGGAAGTTGACGAAGGTCTCGACCATGTCCAGCGGCGCCGGATCGGTCGGCGTGTCGGCGCGGCCCGCCTTGCCGATCACCGATTCGACTTCGGGAAAGCCGCGCAGCAGGGCGTCGCGGGCTTTCAGATCGTCGGCCGCCTGCGTGACGCTGGCCCGCGGCACGGTGACCGGCATGTCGAGCGTGGTTCCTTCGTCCAGGGCCGGCATGAAGGCCACGCCGATCTTCGGGAAGTGATAGGCCCACAGGCCAAGCAGCACGAGGCTCGCAAAGCGACAGCACCTGCCAGTGCAAGCCCGCGAGTGAAGATGACGGTCAGCGACGTCACGACGGCGAACACGACGCAGGAACGCAGTCTGCCACGCCGTTTCCGACGCGCCCTGGCCGAAGACGGCCTGCAGGGGAAACATGCCGGCCGCCAGGATCAGCAGCGCGGCGAACATCCACATCACCAGATTGCGGCGCGGCAAGGCCCAGGTCAGCAGCGGCTTGTAGATGTTGATGAAGCTGCGGACGATCCAGTTCTCCTCCTCGCTCCGCAGCCGGCCCTTGATGAACGTCGGGATCAGGGCCGGCACCAGCGTCACCGAGATGAGCGCCACGCCGATCATGGCGAAGCTCTTGGTGAAGGCCAGCGGATGGAACAGCTTGCCCTTCGCGGCCGCTCAGCATGAACACCGGGATGAACGAGAGCAGCATGATCAGCACCGAGAAGAAGATCGGCCGGCCACCGTGCGGCAGGCGCGGGATCACCAGCTCGCGGGTGTCGCCGGTCACCTTGCGGTCGCCGAAATGCTCCTTCAGGTGGTGCGTGGCGTTCTCGATCATCACGATCGCCTGATCGACCAGGATGCCGATCGAGATCGTGATGCCGGCCAGCGACATGATGTTGGCCTGGATGTCGATGATGCCCGAGTTGCCGCAGCAGCCACATCATGCAGGAACGAGAACAGCACCGACAGCGGCAGCGTGATGCAGATCACGAACACGCTGCGGAAGTGCATCAGGATCAGCAGGATCGCCAGCGAGGCGATGATCATCTCGTGCCACATGACTTCGGTGAGCGTGTGGATGGCCCCGTGGATCAGCCGCGTGCGGTCGTAGGCGGGGACGATGCGCACGCCCGTCGGGCAGGCCCGGCTGCAGCTCCTGGATCTTCTCCTTGACGCGCTCGGTGACGGCCAGCGGGTTCTCGCCGTGCCGCATCAGCACGACGCCGCCGACCACTTCGTTGCCGTCCTTCTCGAAGACGCTGCGGCGGAACTGCGTGCCGAGCTGCACGGTGGCGACGTTCTTGACGTAGATCGGCGTGCCGTTCGACTTCCTTGATGACGGTGTTCTCGATGTCGTGCTTGTCCTTGATCCAGCCGACGCCGCGGACGATGTACTCGGCGTTGTTCTTCTGGATGACGCCGCCGCCGGCCGGCATGTTGCTCTTGGCCGACGGCGGCGTAGAGCTCGCCCAGCGTGATGCCGTAGGCCCGCAGCGCTTCGGGCCGCACGTCGATCTGGTATTCCAGCGGCGTGCCGCCGACGGTGGCGACCTCGGCGACGCCCGGGGCGGAGTTGAGCTGCGGGGCGATGTAGAACTTGTTGAGCGCCCACAGCCGGGCCGGGTCGATCGGGTGCGTCGGGCTCGGCTCGACGGTGTACCAGAAGATCTGGCCCAGGGCCGTGGCGTCGGGGGCCAGATAGGGCACGACGCCCGGCGGCAGGAAGTGTGCCGGCCTGGCCGAGCTTTTCGGTCACGCGCTGGCGGGCGAAGTAGAAGTCGATGTTGTCCTCGAAGATGATCGTGATCATCGAGAAGTTGAATTCGGACGACGAGCGCACCGCCTTCACGCCGGCCAGCCCCTGCAGCTTGCGCGACAGCGGATAGGTGATCTGGTCCTCGATCTCCGCGGGACTGCGGCCCATCCAGTCGGTGAAGACGATCACCTGGTTCTCGCTCAGATCGGGGATCGCGTCGACCGGCGTGTTGAGCACGGCGTAGACGCCGCACACGGTCAGCGCCGCCGCCAGGATCAGCACGAGGAAGCGATTGCGGATCGAGAATTCGATGATTTTTTCGATCATGGCACGATTTTCTCAGTGGTTACCGCGGCCCCGAACAGGATCGGCGTCTCAACGCTTCTGTAATTCCGTGAGGATGAGGTAGCCGGATTTCGACTTCGTCCGCCCTTGAACTTCGTCGCCGGCTTTGATGCCTTCGAGCACTTTCGGGTTCTCGGCAATGAAATCCATCTTCATAGCTTTCATCAGGCCCGGAATGTCCTCGTGATCCAGCGTCACGGTTGGCTTGTCCATGTCGACAGCCACGACCTTGGCCTTCACGTCGTAAAGTTTCTCCTTTTCCTTCGCGGTGTCCGTGGAGTTCTGGCATCCTGCCAAGACCAGGAAAACGAGAAGTGCGGTTGGGCACAAGAATCGAATAGAGTTCATGGAATGGTCTTCCTTTCAGAATTGGTGGACAACAATCAACAACCCAGTAACAAGGATCTTCGCTATTCGAATCACCTCTGGCGGCCTTGCCACGGCTCCCCAGGAGTTTATTCGCGCGGTGAACCAATTGTCGACCGCGTTAGTTTTTGCACGGCGGCCAGCACCCTGTCAGAGTCCACACGGGACTCTTCTTCACAACCAGCTCAACACAGGAAGACAGGACGGCCTTTGAGCATCGTCTTGAACGGCGGTCCCATGGCACCTAACCGCGATTCTTGTCGGACGGGGCAGAACTCTTGAGCGAGGGCGAGATGCCGGTCCGCCTCCACGGGCAGCTTCAAGATGTTCGCTTTCAACTTGGCGCCCTTACTCTTCCGGTGTGGAAGGTCTCACCGGAGCGGAACTGCCCGCTCCGCCCTTGGAGCCGCTGCTGCCGCCGAAATAAATCGAGCCGGCGGCCGGATTGAGCCGGGTTTCGGCATCGACAAGGAACGAGCCGGCCGTGACCACCAGGTCTCCAGGCTCGAGGCCCTGAAGCACCGGGTAATAGGTGATATCCGCGGGCCCGATCATGCGCGGACCCAATTCGACTTTCACGCCCTCGTAGACCGAAGGCGCAGCCTCGCGGTAAACGATCTGCTGACTGCCGGTGTCGATCACGGCACTTTCCGGCACGGCAAGTGCGAGTCCCTTCGCCAGTAAAGCCTGGCCTTCGGCCGCCTGGAGGAGCGGCGCGACATCGACTATCTCCAGAGGGCCGGATGCGGCCGACAGCGCCCGCGCCAGTGTCAGGGTCGTGTTTTCCCTCACCCAATCCTCGCCTATCCGCCTGGAGAAAACCTCCAACTGCTTCAGAGGCACTTTGAGCCTCAACGTCGCGGATGTGCCTGGCCGGAGCTTGTGTTCGGGGTTGTCCAGCTCACGACGCACCGTCACGGTGCGCGTTTCTTGATCCACATGCGGGTACACGAACGTGAGCAAACCATGGAAAGGTTCGGTGGGAAAGGCTCGCGTCGTGGCCGTGACCGGCAAGCCCGGCCCACGCTGATCCGTCGGGAGCCGGTGATAACGCGCCTGCGGCCCAAGAAAGGCAATCTCTTCCTCATAGACCTGGCCCTGAACCCACACGGTCGACAGATCGGCCACGTCGTACAGGGGCATGCCTTCCTCCACATATTGCCCCTCGCGAACGTATTTCTTGAGAACGTGGCCATCCATGGGAGAGCGGATTTTCAGGTGTGTGTTTGCCTTGCCGGTCTTCAGAATTTCATCAATCTGGTCGGCGCTGATGCCCCAGAGCTGCAAGCGCTCGCGCGTGGCATTCTGAAGTTCCGCATTACCATTCCGTTTCGCATCGAGCAGATTCTGCACGGTAACAACCATGTCCGGGCTGTAAAGGGAGGCCAGCTCATCGCCAGCGTGGACCATGTCGCCCGTCTCATTGACGTAGAGTGTGTCGATGCGACCCTTGACTCTCGCAGCCACCTGCTTCAGGCTTCGTTCATTGAACTCCACATAGCCGACCGTCGTGATCTCCTTGGACAGAGGCAAATAAGCGACCCGCCACGTCTGGATGCCCGCCAACACGACGCGATACGGCGAAAGCTGAACGCGGTTGACAATTCCAGCCGGCAACGGTTCCTCGTGTGCCGATCCCTTCTTGCGTTTGGACAGCGGCATGAAGCAGATAGGGCATTTCTCCTTGGGGCTGTCCCTGACGATGGTGGGGTGCATGGGGCAGAAGTATTCCGTGTCGGAACTGGCGACATGTTCCTCCCCCGCCGTGCGCGTCCATTTTTCGTAATAGGCATTGATCCTGTCCCACTGGACGATCACTACCCCAATGAGGACGAGGACGCCAATGAACCGCAAGCGCGCCAGTTTGACGAGAATCAGAAAATGGAACCACCACCAAACTTTTCCACCCGGGCTGAGGCCGGGCGGTGCCCGGAGACCGCCTTCGCTCTCGGCTGCCGCTTCACGGCTGGTTGTTTGATGCGAATTGGGAGTATTCATTTCGGACATGCCGCCATCCCTCACATTGCTGGAATCGTCGGGTGAAAAGCAAACGTCAAAGCGCCGGGGAATTTGGAGCGAGCGTGCGGACAGCAACTTAGCTGGCAGAGCCGCGCAAATGGACAATACCGGACCGGCGAGATGAGAACCCGCGATGCAACTCGCGCGGGCTTGACCGAGGCACGCCGGGATCGGTTGAAGAATTGCGATTGATTAGATGGTAAGTCGCTGGAGAAACGTCGGAACGTCGATCGGTGGCGAAGTTTCGTGGGTTAGCCAGAAGGAATGGGTCAAGGTCTGATTGGCCCAAGATTCAACGACTAGCCTTTGTGAATCGAAAACCAGATGGGACAGGGGTGTACCATCGTAGAAGATCCAGGAGGATCGCGACGCCGAGGATCGCCAGCCAGGCTGGCTTGGTGAGCTTGCCGGCCGCTACATAGGCGCCAGAGGGACGAATCGCCGCGTCGACGAAGGCAAAAACGCCGACCACACCCAACACCAGGCCGACGTACCAGAGCAGGTGGGAGAAGCCACCGAGCAAGTTCACGTTGCGAGGGTACGGGCTCTGGCCCAGGACACAGAGCGGGGCCCACCGTCGCGGGGGGTGCGACAGTGGGCCCCATCAGCGGTCACCGGGGGGCGGTGACCGCTGGTCTATGGGAAGGAACTACTCGCTGGCGTCGCTGTCAGAAGCCGGCTTGGTCACTTTGCTCGCGGGCTTGGTTGCCTTCTTGGCCGCTTTGGTGGCCTTCTTCGCAACCTCTGCCGGCGGCGTCGCAACAGGGGTCTCGTCCGGTTGCGAACCGCGCACGCGCGCGACGATCTGCTCGCCGCGAGTCACGAGGTCTTCGTAGGTCTGCTCGGCCTTGGCGGCGAACTGCAGCGCAGCACCGGCAACGTCGGAGAACTCGACCTTAGGCATTTCGACCTGAACGCTTGGCTTGCGGAGTTCGACCTTACGAAGGTCAATGCTGCTCAGGTCCACCTTGCGGGGGTCCAGCGCGCTGACGTCGACGGACGGACGCTCGAAGCGTCGGATCTCAATCTCGGCGAGCTTCTCGGGAAGCTCACGCGCCTTGGCAGTGACAACGTCGGTGGCACCGACCAGCGCGAACAATGGGGCGGGAATGACGGACATACGAACTCCTGACTAGCGAGATGACGCGCGGGCGGCGGCAGTACGCGGTTGTGCTGCCGTTGAACGGGTGGAACTTTTCGTACGCTTCGGGGTGGCTTTCGCGGAAGTCGGCTTGGTCTTGGCGGCCGACTTCTTGACGGTTTGCTTCACAGACGGTTCGTCGCTCGCGTGCTCTGCGACGAACGAGTCGTAGATGTCGAGCAGCACGCGCTTTTGCCGATCGCTGAGCACGTCGTCGGAAACGATCGCCGACGGCACCGCGAGGCTGGTGCCCTTCTCCTCGAGCAGGCCAGCCTGCACGTACAACTGCTCAGCAGAGATCCGTAGCGCTTTGGCCAACTGCTGCAGGATCTCGGCACTGGGCTTACGAAGGCCGCGCTCGATCTGACTGAGGTAAGGGTTTGAGACACCGGCGTCGAGGGCAAGACGACGCAACGAGACGCGCGCGGTCTCGCGCTGCTCCTTGATGTACTCGCCGATGCGAGTGACGTCGGGGGTCTCCACACATCGACGGTAACAAGCAGGTGCTAGCAATAGCAAGCGGGGTGCTAGCGCCCCGAAACTCCTAGGTCTGCCAGCGTGCAACAAGTGTGCGGGATGGTGCGCAGGAACGTTCAATTGCGCACAAGACCCAACCCTTGTGTGCGGAATTGGACGCTGGAGCGACCAATTTCGCACGGTTGTTCAAGGATCTGGCATGGATTTGGGCGGATTCATCCTGTGGAGGCCGCGGCATCCACAGCCAACAGCCCTGTGGATCCCGCGGGATCCACAGGATGAATGCAGAGTTTGTTGCACCAGTGTGGGAGAACGCGTCGTTCTTAGATTTGGGGTTGGGCGCGGTCAGGTGAACGAGGTGGTTAGGGGACGGATCGCGCCGACCGGCTCCCCGTGTCCGAGCACCGCGACGGTGCCCCATCGGTCCAGCGCAGCGATGTCGGCACCCGGTACTTCACCAGCTCCGAGTTGACGCAGCGCCGCGACCAGAACCACCTGTCCGGCCCGGAATCCGCCGTCCGCGACCTTGACCGCCACGGCTCGGCCATCCGACAGCGCGCCGACGTAAACCGACTCGGCGCCGTCCTTGACCAACAAACCTGGTACCGCCCGCATCAACCCGGTGACCTCGGAACGGTCTCCCCCGACGTACTCCGGGTGTTGCACGCATCGCCGTCGCGACGTCGCCGAGACTTGACCCCACGGGCGCCTGGACGGCCTGGCGGTACGCATCCGCCAGCGCACGCAACGAGCACGACCAAGCGGGCGCGCCACACCCGTCGACCGCACTAGCCGTCATCGCTTCCCCCGTAACCGACGCTGCGTACTCCTGCAACGCAACCTGCAACGGATGCGCGGCATCGAGGTAGCCGTCCAACGACCAACCGCCAAGGTGAGCGGTCACGAGCATCGCCGCGTGCTTCCCCGAACAGCCATGTTGGATCGACGACGCTGCAGTGCCCGACACGATCGCGCTGCCGCCGCGCTTCGGGATCCTCGGGCAACCCGGGCGTGTTCTGCAGCGCCGACTCGGCGACCTGTCCTTCAGCCAGGATCGCTCTGACGCCGTCGAGGTGGAAGGACTGCCCCCAGTGGGACGCTGCCGACAGCGCTAACAGCGGACCGTCGAGTCGCAGTCCGAGTTCTCGCATCCCGGCGGCTTGCAATGGCTTGTTCGTACTGCGCGGCAGCATCGGCGCATCGACGTCCCCTGCGGAAGCGACGACCGTGCCGTCAGCATCGAGCAGGACCGCAGCTCCGAAGTGCACGCCCTCGACAAAGCCGTTACGTACGACTTCAGCGATCGGTACGTAACCAGCCTGCGGTGTGGCGTTCATGCGAACGCTCTCGACCGTCGGGTCAGCGGTCGGCGAGCAAGTCGTCGACGGTCGCCTCACCGGACTGGTAGCGACGTGCGACCTCGGCGGTGCATACGTCCATCGCCTCTTGCACCTTGCGACGGTTACGCGACACCGCGCGCTCGTACTCATCCAGACGCGCGAGCGATCCGGCGAGCTCGTCTTCGTTACGTCCGACGACGTCGGACACTCCCGCGTCGGCAACGAGTTGCTCGACGGCACGTCGATGGTCGTCGACGCGTGACGGCTCGAGAGTGGCGTGACGTCCCATACCGTGCGGTGCTCCGGGCGGACCGTCGGCCAGGATGCTGGCCAACTGGTCGACCAACGACTCCTGCGAACCACCCTTACGACGGGCCAGTTCGGCGCGGACGATGTCCATGCGTCCCTGCAGCAACCGACGCAGGTACGACAGGTCGGCCTCTTCTTGCTCGGCCTCGTGACGCCGCGCGCGCAGGTCTTCCATCGAGAGGTCACCGAGCGATTTGAGGAAGTCGTCCGCCAGCACTCGGTCGATCCGACGCCGACCACCAGGGACCGGGTCGACCCCAGTCACGACGGTCGTCTGTTCTTTGCTCATGCGGTGACTCCTCGACGGTCTTTGACGTTGAGCATGGCACGGGCCTCGTCCGGTGACAGGGGCGGGCGTTGAAACAGTGCGGCGGCCTCGGCGGCTCGCTCAACGAGTTGAGCGTTGTCGCGCACGGGAACCCCTCGGGTGTACGTGAGGGTGTCCTCCATGCCGACCCGCAGGTGCCCGCCTGCCGAAAGCGCCGCGAACATCACCGGCAGCGTGCTGCGTCCGATCCCGGTCGCCGACCACGTCGCCCCAGCCGGCAGCGCCGCAATCGCGGCCACCAGCGCCTGAATCGTGCCTGGCATCCCCCCGGGAACGCCCATCACAAGGTCGCAATGGACCTGCCCGCCGTACGGCGCGCCATGGGCGTCGAGCAGCCGGTTCATCGCCGTCACGTGGCCAAAGTCGAAAAGCTCGAACTCTGGGACGACCTCGCGGACCTGGGTCTCTTGGTACAGCTCGACCATGAACGGCCAGGGGTTCATGAAGACGTCGTCGCCGAAGTTGACGGTTCCGCAGGTCAGCGAGCAGGAGTCCGGTTCAGCCTCGAGGACCCGCAGCCGGGCCGGGTAGCCGTCGTGCACCGAGCCACCGGTCGACAGCTGAACCACCAGCGACGTCTGCTCGCGGACGGCCTGGACGGTGTCGGTCAGCCGGGTCAGATCCAGCGTGGGCTTGGCGTCCCCGTCCCGGATATGGATGTGGATCATGGCCGCCCCAGCGGCCTCGCAGGCCTTGGCGGCGCTCACCAACTCGTCGAGGGTGACCGGCAGCGGAGGGGCGTCGGATTTTTCGGTCTCTGCCCCGGTTGGCGCAACGGTGATCATGGTCTTCGGCTGGGCCATGCGCAGATCCTGCCATGCCCGCCCTGACAAGGGGCCAATCCCGACAACCTTGCTCCGCTCGGGGACTCAACGATTCGGTCACATCTGCCGAAGGAATACCAGGTCAACCTTGGTCCCGAGGCTGGCTGCGTGGCGATCGGCTGATGTCACGCGAGTTCCGCCCTGCCCATGCCCGGTAGCGCGTCGACAACGGAGGGGGAGCAGCTTCGGTGACGACCAAGGTCATGGTGTCCGGCGTAGAGCAGGTTGTGCTCGAACTCGGCGACGCCGGGGCTAGCGGCTGCCTCACGGTAACCGACTCGGTCGGCGAACAATCCGAGGTCTACTTCAAGCAAGGTCAGATCTACTCGGTCTACGTTCCAGGTCGCCGCGCCCAGTTGGGTGCGCGGTTGATCGCCTCCGGTGATCTCTCCCCCGAGGCCTTGACGTCAGCGCTCGACGTCCAAGCCAACGAACTCCAGGGATGGCGACTCGGCGAACTTCTCGTCCACCTCGGCTACGTCGAGCGCGCGGTCGTCGAAGCGTTCGTCGTCGAGCAACTCAAAGACGCCATGGCTGAGCTACTCAGTTGGCCGATGGCCGCCCACAAGTTCCGCAAGACCAAGAAGACCCGCCAGGACGTTGCGCCGCCAATGACAGTGCGCGACCTGCTGGCCGAGGTCGAACTGCGTCGTCACCGCTGGGACGAACTCATGGTCTCGATCGGCGGCGAGCGCGGCGTACCGATGCTGTCGACCCGTCCTGACGGCGCGGCTGACGTCGTGCTGTCGAGTGCTGACTGGGCATTGCTCTGCAAGGTCGACGGCGTTCGCGACATCGCAGAGCTGGCGACCGAGTGTGGCTTCACCGTCTTCGAAGCTGGTCACGTCATCTTGTCGCTGATGAACGCCGGACTGGTCGACGTCGAACTTCCCGACGACGAGCCCGTCGCATCTGTTACGTCGCTCGACTCCGCCCGCGGCAAGAAGCCAGCGTTCGAGCCAGCGCCCGATCCCGCGAACGATGACCTCGCGGCGTCGGTCAAGAAGGTCACTGCAGCACTTGCTGACCTGTTCAAGCCGGTGACGCCACCGACGTCCCCCAAGCACGAGGCTCCGGCAGAACCTGCGCGCCGAAATCGCGCTGCCCGAGACCGAAATCGTCACTACCCGAGGCCGCACCGCCGCAGGCGTTCGAGACTGCCGCGCCTCCCGTGGTCGACCCGTCGATCGCGGAGCGAGCGGGCGCAGCAGCCGAAGAGCGCGTCGAGACTGAGGCTGCGGAACGACTCGCGTCCGAAGTCGAAGCCTGGCTCGCGCACGAAACTTGGTTGGCCGAAGAACGAGCGACTGCCGAGACCGAGGCAACGTCCTGCATGTCGCATGGCTCGCAGAGCAGCGCGCCGACCTCGAGGCCGAAGCTTGGCTGTCTCACTACCAATGGCTCGAGGACGATCGACGTCGTGTCGAGGCCGAAGCCTGGGCCGAGCACGCGTCGTGGTCCAAGCAGAGTCGCGCCGAGCAGGCGAAACTGCTCGAAGCCGAGCGCAAGGCCATGGAAGGCCAGGCGTGGAAGGCTCACAAGGCCTGGCTCGAGAAGCAGCGTCGAGTCGTCGAGGCGGAAGCCTGGCTGGCTCACATGATCTGGCTCGAAGGCGCACGTGCGAAGGCCGAGGCGGAAGCGTGGGCAGACCACAAGGTCTGGCTCGCGGAGACTGCGGCCAAGGAACTCGCCCGTCTGGAAGCCGAACGTCGCGAACAACGAAGCCGAAGCGTGGCAGGACCACATCGATTGGCTCGAGACGCAACGTGCGGACAGCGAAGAGCAGGCTTGGGACGACCACACCGAATGGCTGATCGGCGAGCGCGAACTCCGCGAGGAGGAAGCGTGGCGCAAGCACGCCGAATGGTTGGAACACCGTCGCGTCATGGTCGGAAGAGGAAGCGTGGGCTCGACCACAAGGAGTGGCTCGAAGATCTGCGCCGCTCGCATCGAACCTGGTGCATGGCTCAAGCACGCCGAATGGTTGGAACACCGTCGCGTCACCGCCGAAGAAGTCGGCGTGGGCTGAGCACGCGTTGTGGTTGGACGCCGAGCGCGCACGCGTCGAGCCCGAGGCGTGGGAGCACCACGAGGCACTGGTCGCCGAAGAGCAGCGCATTGCTGCCGAAGCCGCAGCCGAAGAACAACGTAAAGCCGAAGCAGCTGCCGCTAAGGAAGCTGCTCGCATCGCGAAGATCAAGGCCGAGCACGAAGAATTTGAGCGCGAAGCCAAGGCCGAAGAAGAACGTCGCCGCAAGCGTCAAGAAGAGGCCGACCAGGCAATCCTCGAAGCTGCGCAAGCCAAGCAGCGCGAGGCCGAGCGCATCGAAGCCGAACGCATCGCTGCCGAAGAAGCGGCAGCACTCGCCGAGGCGCAGCGCATCGAGACCGAACGTCTTGAAGCCGAGCGGATCGAGTGGGAGCGTCAAGAGGCCGAACGTCTAGAAGCAGAGCGCATCGAAGCCGAACGCCTCGAAGCTGAGCGTGTCGCTGCAGAAGCTGCACGAATCGCTGCCGAGGCTGCTGCTGAAGCAGAACGCATCGCCGCGGAAGAGGCCGCCGAGGTTGCGCGGATCGCTGCCGAAGAAGCGGCTGAAGCCGCGCGCATTGAAGCCGAGCGTGTCGAAGCAGAACGCACTCGAGTGGGAGCGCCTCGAAGCGGAACGGCTGGAAGCCGAACGCATGGAGGCAGAACGCATCGCCGCCGGCCGCGCCGAGGCGCAGCGAGCAGCAGCCGAGCAGGCCGCCGTCCAAGCCGAAGAGAAGCGTGTCAAGAAAGAGCGTCGCGAAGCCGAACGCCTTGCGGCCGAACAAGCCGCAGCCGAAGCCGAAGCCGCGCGCCTCGAAGCCGAACAACGGGCTGCCGAACGTCTCGCCTCAGAACAGGCCGCGGCCGCCGAGCGCGCCGAAGCACAGACCGTCATCGAAGAGTCGTGGGACGGACCCGAACCATCCGTTGCTGCGTCTTTCGCGGACATCGCCGAGTTCGCCGCGACGTCTGCGCCGGTTGAGACCGACACGGTCGAGGTCGTCGAAGAACTTCTGCCCGAGCTCCCGCCAGAACCGGAGTTGGACTCCGGCGTCGACACTGCCGCTTTGCTTCGCGAGTTGGCGAGCCTCGGTGGATTCGGCGACGACGAAGACTCCAACAATCCCCCCGCGCCGACACCAACGATGCGTCCGATCAAGGGATCGACGGCGAACGAGTCGTCAAAGAAAAAAGAAGGGCCTCTTCGGCCGCTAGCACGAAAAGAGGGGTCAATTCGGCCCCCACCCCATGCGGCCCGAAGTTCGAGTGTGCGCCCGGTCGGGCGGCTGCTCAGGGTGTCAACCAGGTCTTGAACGCCAGGTCGTCCCCTGAGGCGGCCCAGGGGTCACCCGGGAACAGGTACTCCTCGATTCCCCCAACGTAGGTGTCACCAGCACTCCCGACCGCCCCCCACAAATCGTCGGCCGTACAGACGCCGTCAGGATCCGGAGACGTGAGGACCATCGCGTACTGCTGACCCGCGGTCAGGGCCACCTCGCTGGTCAACGGGACGCTGAAGAACGTATTCCAGTCCGCCGACCCCGAGCCGGTGTAGGTGCCGGTGCCGAGGATCGTGGAGTCCGGCACTCCAGCGGACAACCCGGTGATGTTCACGACCAGGGGCGGGGGGTCACCCTGCTTGACCACGACCACCGACACGGCGCGCAGCTGGCCGTCGGTGCCGGCGGTGAACGTCTGTGCCCGGTCCGCGCCCGCGACATCCACACAGGTCGGCGCGACGCCGCCCACCGAGGCGGCGGCGATGTTGGACTGGTCGAGTACGCCGCCGACGTTGAACGCCGTCGTCGCCTTCGCCAGCAGGCTCCGGATGTGCATCGCCCTGACCGTGTAGGTGTAGTCCCCGTACGCCAAGCCACGCAGGCCGACCGTGACCCGGGTCGGCAAGGTGTTGGTCGACGGCAGCGGACCGCACTTGACCTGCACACGGGTCGTCCCGTTGTTCAGGAAGCAAGTACGGCCGGTGATGTGGCTCGGGCGCCGGTTGATCGTGTATGTGATCGACACCCGGTGGACGTCGACATCGACGTGCCGGAAAGTGAGGACCGTCCGGGCCGCGGCCGCCGGGCCTGCGACGAGCATGAGCGAGGCGGCGAGGAGGCAGATCACGGCCGGCACAGCCGCCAGCGGTAGGGCCCAGCGCGCGCGACGGTGGCGGTTTCGCGTGTCCATGGTCAAGTTCCCCTCGGTTCGGATTCGCCGTTTCCGCCCCACTTCACCAGTGCAGTGATGGACGATCGTGGGCACACACTAGGGGTTCACGGCGTCCGCCGATAGCACCACCGAGTGACGGCTCGACCACCTGCCGAAAGCGCGATCTGGATACGGGCACGCATCGACGGCGCAGACAATGAAGACCTACTCCCACGGCCCATCCATGCGCCCCCCGGTGCGCCCCGAGCCTTGCGAAAGGTTCGCGGCGCTTGTACGTGAAGTGTCGGAAACCCTTGCTGCGTAAGGGGACTCGACACGGGGGATACGGCAGGAAACGCTGGGCATCCACTGCGTTGGATGAAGTGTCTCTTCGGACGCTAGACCGGCTAACAGCCCCGGCTTCACTGCGGGATGATGCCCACGTGACCGATGACCAGACTGAGGAAGAGTCTCCAGGCGGATCCGAACCGCAGGAACCTGAATCGGTAGGCACTCGCCGAGTGATCACTCGGCGTCGCGCCCTGTGGGTGGTATCTCTTGCCGCGTTGATCGCAGTCCTCGCGGGCACTGCCTTGATAGTGCACAACGACCGAGCGGCTCCTGACGATCCTCACTCCAACGTGCTGACGGCTGATGCAGCCGCTGACGGTCAATGCGAATTGCTCGGCTACGAGGGACCTGCTGACCCGCGGGCTTGCCATCGCGGCTTTGTGACGGGCGCGATGGCTGCCAGGGGCGAGATTCCCCAGAGCTGGTCAGCGACCACCAAGCGCAAAGTCGCCTATGCCGCGCAACTCCTGCTGTCTCAGGGTGGCGCGACATTCCCTCCGTTCGGCAACCAGCAGATGCGGTCTGAAGCCTGGATTGCAGGGTTCAAGAAAGGTGTGCTCTGGACAGCCCGGCTAACGCGCTCTTAGGAACGGGGGGTCCAGCTTTCAGCGAGATGCTTACATCGTCCGACTGTCAGGGGGTTGGCCGCGGAGTTACGTTCAGACAGCGACCAGGGAGCAAGCGTGAATCATCCAGAAGATCAGGACCAACCGGACGATCTACCTGGGCCGGAAGAGTGGTCGCGCCTGGTGGGCTCTCAGCGGAACGATCAGTACACGCCGATGGGTGAGATCGCGATGATGGGCGACTTCGCGTCTGGTGTCGCTCGGGCACGTCGGGTAGGTGGCTGGCGACGGTGGGTCGGCTGGGTGCTGACCGTGATGATTATCGTGTGCCTCGTGACGGGCGCACTCACCTTGTTCTGAAGTCGCCATGCGCACTCAGTGATGGAACTGATGAGCGACTGCGTGTCCTTTGCCACGGGCGATGAGCGCGCGGTTCACCGGGACGGTCACAACGAAGGCGACAGCGAGCGCTCCAGCAAGGCTGGCCCAGAACAAGAGCGTCGGTCAATCCGGCGTCCATTGCCCCTGGAACTGCAAGCACGACCGCGCTGTCGACTATCTCCATGGTCAGGATCGACAACGTGTCAGCAGCGAGGGCGATCCGTACCGCCTTGCGTAGCGGCAGACCACTGCGAAGCAGCGGAAGCATCGACAGCAGATAGCCAAAGAAGAAAGCCAAGACCACCGAGAGGGCTATCGAGAGACCGTTGGCTAATCCCCACCATGTCGCCAGGACCAATCCGAGAATCTCGCCGATCGCGCACCCAGTGAGGCAATGGAGAGTTGCGGATATTGCGGCGCGGGTTAGCGATTCGGCTGGCTGGGACGTAAACACTCCGAGTCACAGTGCGCTGATTGGCTTCATGGCCGTGATCGATGGCATTGTCTCTGCCATCAGATTCCTCCCCCTCGAATCCCGTAAATCTACGCGGCTCCATCCGTTCCTCGCGAGCGAATGGCGGCCAGTCACTAGGCCGAAAGGGGCTGTCTACGGCGCGGGGTTAAAGGCGCCTAGACCGGTGACGAAATCTAAGCGAATGGGCGGTTCGGGCTATCTGAACCGCAATCGGCGCCGTCTGGAGGACGACGATGCTTCGACGGTACGTGAGTCTCGGTGTCGCCGTCCTCACTCGGAATGGCCCTGACGACCAGCCTCGCTGGAACCACGTTCGCCTCCGGTGGTTCGTCGGCCAAAGCGCCCCAGATCAACGCCGGACCATCGTGCCAGTTCACCACCGAACTCAATACCAACACTGCCGTCCCCATGAAGGACGCCGCAGTCATTACCAAGACGCATTGCGGATTGCGATACCGCGCCGGTCAGCAGAACAGCCACCTGTAGATCACGGTCGTGAAGGGCGGGCTGCGCTTCGCCGACACCGGCACCGCCAAGTTCAACCGACTCACTCCGAGCTGCAAAGCGGTAAAGCACGTCAAGAAGGGCGTCGTCGCGATCTGCGCAGTGCCCAAGGGCTACAGCGCGTACAAGCCACTGTTGATCGAGATCTGGCCACGGCTCGGTGACGACTACGTCGATGCGTCAAGCCTGTCCGGCGATGTTCTCGGAAGCATTCCTGAGCGACCAGGGGAACGACGTCGGTCACCTTGGTGCCGGTCCGGACTTCTTCAACGGCGGCCCCGGTCGCGACCGAGTCACAGGTGGCGCCGGCGATGACTGGCTGCGTACCGGTGAGGACAACGACCGCATCTGGGGCGACGACGGCAACGACTATCTCGCCGGAGTCGACGGCTCGGACGCCATCGATGGTGGCGGGGGCGCGGACCAGATCTACTGCGGGAACGGTCCAGACGAGGCAAGGGTCGACACGGCCGACACTGCCATGCGGCTCTGTGAGCAGATCAAGCGCAACTGACCGCAGTTCACACACACGATCGACCTGTATACCCTCCAACGTGATGCTCGATCACAGCGATCGTCCCGTGGCCTGAGCGGCCGGTAGTCGCGATGGGTGAAGCACTTCATCACCTGGGCCGAGCCTGTGCTCGGTGGCCGCTGCTAGTCCTCGGTGCTTGGGCGCTGGTCTTCGTCATCGTCGGGACGCTGGTCGCCACTTTCGGTACTCAGACGAGCAACGACCTGTCGCTTCCGGGAACCGGCAGCCAGCACGTCACTGACCTGCTAACCGAGCGGTTCCCCCCGCAACAAAACGGCGTCAACCCGATCGTGTTCCAGGTCGACTCGGGCAAACTGACCGATGACGCAAACAAACAGGCATTGAGTGCGTCCGTCAAAGCAATGCGTCACCTACCGCACGTCTACAGCGTGACGAACCCACTGAGTAGTTCGGGGCAGACCGCAGGACTGCTGTCACAGGACGGACGCACCGCATTCGCTCCGGTGTTGTTGGACGTCGGATCCGGCGAACTGGACGAGAATGTCGCCCAGACCGTCTTCGACGGAACCAAGCCGGCTCAAGATGCCGGGATAACCGTTGCCGCCGCAGGATCGATCGGTAGCGAACTGTCGCAAGAGTCGACTGAGAAGAGCGAGATCGTCGGCATCCTTGCGGCGATGTTGATCCTGACGCTGGTGCTCGGAAGCGTCGTTGCGATGGGACTTCCGATCCTCTCGGCCATCATCGGACTCATCATCGCGCTTGCAACCGTCGGCCTGTTGGGTCACTTCATCTCGATACCGAATACCGCAGCGACGCTGGCCACGATGATCGGACTCGGCGTCGGCATCGACTACGCGCTGTTCATGGTCACCCGACATCAAGAGCAGATCCGTGACGGCACGGAGGTTAAGGAATCAATCGCGCGAACGGTGGCAACGTCTGGCAGCGCGATCGTCTTTGCCGGTGGCACGGTCGTCGTTGCGCTAGTGGCGCTTCGCGTCTCAGGGATTCCCATTCTCAGCACGTTGGGTCTTGCCGCTGCGATAGCAGTTGTGACTGCCGTCTTTGCTGCCATCACGTTGCTTCCCGCGATACTCGCTCTCCTGGGTGAGCGCATCAACGTGCTGTCACTGCCCGCGTCGTGGCGTGCGAGGTCCGAGAAGGGCAGGTTGTGGAAGTCATGGGCCGCCCTTGTCGGCAGGCGTCCGGTCTGGATGGTCGCGGGATCGTTGCTCTTCCTTATTCCGCTGATCATCCCCGCATCGTCGCTGCAGTTCGCGCAGGAGGACATCGGCGCAACGTCCCTGCAAACCACGCAGCGTCAGGCGTACGACCTGATCACTGCCGGTTTCGGAGTCGGGTACAACGGACCACTACAGGTGGCGTCCAAACTCGATCCCGTCGCGACACCGAGCGCGACGTACACCAAGAAGTACGACGAAGCGACGTCCCTGCAGAAGAGCCTCAAACAGCAGTCGAAACAACTGACGCGGCAACAGCAACAGTTGGAGGCCCAGCAGCGGGAACTCGAAAGACAGCAGCAACAACTTGAAGCCCAGCAAGCAAGTCTGGAACGACAGGCAGCGGCTCTTTCGAGTCAAGGTGCACAGTTGCAAGCCCAAAGGGCACAGCTAGAGCAAGAGCAGCGCGCACTTGAAGCTGAACAGGCGAGGCTGCAAAACCAACGGGACCATCTTGAGAATCGAGCGCGGGCCCTCGCACAACAGGCGTTACCGCTGGCTCGCCAACTGGTGCGAATTCTCGCGCGAGAGAAGGTGCTCGAACGGCGGATCGCCCACCTTGACGACCACCCTCAGCAGCAAGCCAGGCTTCAGGCCCGGCTCGACGCCCTGCAAGTCACCGAGCAGCAAGTGCGTAAAGAACTCGCGCCGCTGAAGCGTCAGGCTCAACGTCTCGCCGAGCGCGGCAGGAACCTCGCGGCCAAGGCGGCGCAACTGAACGCCCAAGCGCAACAACTCCAAGCTCAGGCGAACGAGTTGCAACGTCAGGCAAACGCCCTTCAGGTGCAAGAGGCGGATCTCACCGCTCAAGGTGACGCACTCCAACAGCAAGCCAACGCGTTGCAGAGGCAAGCCGACAGCCTTCAGCAACAAGCCAACGAACTCAAAGCGCAAAAGCACCAGGCGGAACAAGAGAAGAAGCGCGCCGAGCAGTTGCAGCGTCAGCTCACCGCGATGGTGGCACGTCGCTGGCGGCGATCCGCGTAATACCGATCCGCGCGTCGTCGCTTTGCAGGACGCGCTCTCAGCGACGTCGGGTGTGCTGGTCGTCACGCCCCCGCAGACGAACAAGCATGGCGACGTCGTGCTGCTGTCCGCGGTTCCGACGACTGCACCCGCAAGCGAGCAAACGACGGAGTTGCTGACGTCGGTGCGTTCGAGCGTGCTACCGACCGTCAACGACCGGAGCATCTTGTCCTTCGTCGGTGGTTACACCGCTTCGTACGCCGACCTCGCGACGCTCATCTCGCAGCGACTGCTGCTGGTCATCGGAACAGTCATCTTGCTCGGCTTCCTGCTGTTGATGGTTGCGTTTCGCTCCATCTTGGTTCCGCTGCAGGCTGCGATCACCAACGTGTTGTCTGCTGCGGCCGCGTTTGGCGTGCTGACGGCAACGTTCCAGTGGGGATGGGGGATCTCGCTGGTCGGGATCGACACCGCCAGAGACACCGTGCCCATTGCTAGCTACGTACCGCTGATGATGTTCGCCGTGTTGTTTGGGCTGTCGATGGACTACCAGGTCTTCCTCGTCAGTCGCATCGACCAACACCGCTTCGCCGGTGAACCGGCCAAGCGCTGCAGTGGTGTCAGGACTCGCGTCCAGCGCTCGGATTACGACGGCAGCCTGCCTGATCATGACCGCAGTCTTCGCCAGCTTCATCTTCAACGGTGATCCCACGATCAAACAGTTCGGCGTCGGGTCTGGCATGCGCCGTGCTGCTTGCCGGCATCTTGGTCATCACGCTCGCACCCGCTGCGATCCTGCTGATGGGTGAGTCGGCGTGGTGGCTGCCGCGATGGCTTGACCGGTTCTTACCGCACATCAACATCGAGGGCGACGACTCCCCTGATCTGCCTCAGGTGAACGTCTACGGCTTTGACAGCAACTCTCGAATTCGATCCCGATTGGCGCGCAGCAGTTGTTTCACAACTCCTGCGACACATCGGCCGTTGAAGATGATGAAGTCGTCGAAGACGTGAACGCCCGGACGATCCTTCACCGCATGCGCTGCGTCACGTACGGTCCGGAGTTGGTCAACGGTCACTTGCAGTCGCGGTTCGTGCGGCTGGAAGCGATTGCCAGTCGGGTAGTCCAGGCCGGGTGTGGTTGTCATCTCGATGTGACAGCCCATGACCCAGCTGACGTCACGACTCTGGGTGATCTCGACAAGGGCATCGAGGCTTTCGACAAATTCGTCGATGTCGCTGACGTAGAGGCGTCCTGGATAGACCGTGTCGCCGGTGAGTAGGAACCCAGTCCACGCGTCGTAGATCGCGATCGCTGCAGGGTGGTGTCCGGGGTTGCCGGTGACCTCGAGTACGCGTCCACCAAGGTCGAAGTTGACGGTCTGTCTGGGCCACGCGGTGAATCCGAAGAAACGGGCGACGGACTCAGGATCCTTGGCGACGATCGTCGTGTCGGGTCGATCAGCGAACTGCTCATCTCCGTCGACGTGGTCGCCGTGTCCGTGGGTGTGCGCGACGACGAGTCGGTAGTCGTCGCGGGGATGGTCCGACGAGCCAGGCGTTGATCAGGTCGTCGACCGTGCGTCGTAGTGGCATGCGGGCGGCGTCCTTTACGGCACCGGTATCGAGGAGCAGCGCAGTGTGATTGCCGAAGAACAGGTAGAGGAACGGCGCCTCGTACGTCAACTGCTTGCTCTGGCGCAGGATGATCGTGTGTTCGTCGTAGCGGTGCACCTGGATCGGCGGATCGTCGGTGTCGGACCGTCGCGGTTGTCCGTGGATCCAGTCGACCGACAGGTCGCCCGCCGCGCCGCCGTCCACGAAGTCGATCACGCTGTCATCGTAGGTCGAGACGTCCGAGGTGGCTTGTTAGCCGGTGGTCGCACGTCGAGCCGTGAGATATTGCGCCACCAGCTTTGCCGCGGGGAGGAGGTCGGATGCGACTGACTGCGCTGACTACCGTTGCCGCCGCCCTCGCCTTAGCGGCCTGTACGTCGTCCGGTGACCACGACGCTCAAGAGCTCGAGCGCTGCGATCCCCACAACAACCGGTATCTCGGCGTGGGGGATTGTTGGCGCACCCCTGAGGAAATTCGAGTGCCCTGACCCAATCGACGTGATGCAGGGAAAGTTCAACTCGATCCAAAATTACGAATCGATCGAGGGGACCGTCATCGAGTACACGTTCTGTCGCAACGGCTGGTTCTCGACACCAGAACCTGATCCGCACCTCGATATGTCCAATCCGCAACTGGTCGCGGACGTGACCGACGCGCTCGCGCAACCGGACCAGACAGCCGGCGCTGCGCCAGACTGCCCGAACGATCCGCCGAGGTGGCAGCTTCCGGTCATCGTGCAGGACGACGTGAGGGCACGTGGTTCGTGCATACGCCGCTGCTGCCTTGCGGGCAGGATCCGCTGTATCCGGTTGCCGATCAGCTAACCGCCCTGCGTGCGGCCACTGGGAAGCTGACGGGGATCGTTCGAATGTACGGCGGACCACCCGATGCAAACTGGGAATTCGGCGCTGCACGGCTCGCCTGGACGCAACTGGCCAGTCAAGGTGTTGTCGGGTTCGCACGTGGTCGCCACAACCACCAGCGACGCCGAGGGTCACTTCAGTTTTGACTTGCCCCCCGGTACGTACGTGCTCGGGTGCTCGCGTGAGAAGCAGGTCGAGGTGACAGTGGGGACCACAACAGAGGCCGAGTGCAAAGTCGACGTCCGCTAGTGGAGTTCACCGTCAGGCCGATGACGAGCAGCGACGCTGACGTCGTCGCTGGCTGGCGATACCCGGGCGAATACGCGTTCTATGACTTCGATGCCGACCCCGACGACCTGGCTGAACTCATGGACCCTGCGGAGTGGGGCGACCGATACTTCGCTGCCGACGACACGATGGGTGAGTTTGTCGGCTTCTTTGTGTTCAAGAGGTCCAACAAGCAGGTGGAGATAGGTCTCGGACTGCGGCCCGACTTGGCAGGTATGGGGCTTGGCCAGTCGTTCGTCGAAGCTGGAGTCCGATACGCGACTGACGAATTGGCCGCGGAGGAAATCACGCCTGTCTGTCGCCGCCTTCAACGAACGCGCAATCACGGTCTACCGTCGGGCTGGCTTCGAATTCGTTCGTCGCTATCAACACGAAACCAACGGGGGCGTCCACGAGTTCATCGAGATGCGAAAAGGTACGTCGTAATGCGCGCACTAGTACAGGTCGTCACGTCGGCGTCGGTCGCTGTAGACGACGAGATCATCGGCGCCATCGACGAGCCTGGGCTAGTCGTCTTGGTTGGCGTCACTCACGACGACACCACCGAGCAAGCGAATCGGCTCGCGGACAAGGTTTGGGGATTGCGTGTCATGGACGACGAGAGGTCGGCCAGCGACAACAACGCACCGTTGCTGGTCGTCAGCCAATTCACGCTCTACGCCGATCTCAGCAAGGGGCGGCGTCCGTCGTGGTCGGCGGCAGCGCCGCGTCCGGTGTCCGAACCGCTGGTCGAAGCGTTCTGCGACGCGCTGCGTCGTCTCGGCGCGACCGTCGCCACGGGACGGTTCGGTGCCAACATGCAAGTCAGCTTGGTCAACGACGGGCCGCGCACGATCCTCGTCGAGGTCTGAGCAACTACTTCGCGATCGGCCACCACTCGGGGTGCGCGTCGTCGTACGCGATGACCGCTGGGCCGAGCCGGAACCCGAGTTGGCGCGAAAGGTCGAGGGCCAACGCGAGGTCTCGACCGGTGAAGCCGTGCCGGCCGGCCATGCGACTGACGAAGACCTCGCCGACGACGTCGGAGCGATGCATGATCGGTGCGCCAACGCACGAGCCTTTGCCCAGTTTCCGTAGGAGGACCTGGGTCTCGGGAACTCCGCCGTCATTGCCGAGCGAAGCGACGAAGCCGCGTCCGGACTTCAGGACGTCGGTCAACTCGGTGTACGTCGAGGTCGGGTACGGCTGCCAGATGTCGTGAAGCACCTGACCGGGGGAACCCTCGCCGATCGTGGTGAGCTTGCGGTACTCGTCACCGCGCAACAGCGTGATGGCGCAAACGTCGGCGTCGAAGAGTTCGAAGAAGAAGGCGGCGGCAGCTTCGGAGATGGGTGACAGACCCGCGCGGTCCTTCAGCGCTTCGCGCATGCGATTAGCCGCGGCAAGGCGGGCGGTGGGCGACGTTTGGTGTCGCTCACCGATGTGCTCGTCGGTCACCCTCACCCCTCCAGGGTGCACGCTAGGCGAGGTCCCGCCTCGAAAGGCTCAAGGACACCAGCTCATACGTATCAAAGACACCAAATCGGACGATCCATTGCACCGGAACCCACGGCCGATCCCCTAGACATTCCGCACCCCATCACCCATCCGGCCCACCCAGGCCCCCGAGACCCTCGCCACCGAGTTGTCCACAGCATGAATAGCAAGTTTGTTCCACCAGGTGTCCAGCGCGTCGTTCTTGGCCCCGGTGGAACATAGGGTCGGGGGGTGCTGCGATCTGCCCTCTAAGGCCGTTGCGATCGTTTATGCTACTCCGCTTCGGGACGCCACGCTCGCGGGTGAGGCTGCTGCCAACGCCGGGGGAAACGCCATCGACGCCGCGCTGGCTGCGGCCGGGGTGCTCACCGTCGCGTACCCGCACAACTGCGCCCTCGGCGGCGACCTCCTCGCGCTAGTCCGCGATCCCGACGGGACGACGACGTTCTTCAACGCCTCGGGTCGTGCGCCAGCGTCGGCGAACGCAGCAGCCCTTCGGACGAAGTACGGCGGCCATGCCGTTGCGCGGACCGGACACCGTGACGGTCCCCGGACTCGTCGGGGGATGGGCCGCGCTTCACGAGCACGGGGCCGAACTCCCCTGGTCGACGTTGCTGCAGCCGGCCATCGACGCAGCGACGGACGGCGTTCGCGTCTCCCACGGGTCTGGCTGAAGCCATCGACGAAACGGCACCAACGATCCTCGCCGACCCAGGATGGCGAGACGTCTTCGCACCAGACGGGACGCCGCTAGGTCAAGGCGAGCACACTGCAGCAACCAGCGCTCGGCGGACGCTGACGCAACTCGCCAGCGAGGGCGCCGAGAGCTGGTACCGCGGCGATCTTGCGCGCCAACTCGTCGACGGGTTCACCAACCTTGACGTACCGATCATCCTGGACGACCTCGACGCATTCGAGGTGACGCAGCAACCGCCGCTCACCCTTCAGGTCCGCGACTGGAAAGTGAGCACCGCGCCGCCGAACTCGCAGGGCTTCCTGTCTGCTACGGCTGCTCGGAGCGATGGAATCCGTCCCGGCCCCCTTACCGCGACTACGTCCCACTACTCGCCCGACGTCCCGTCGACGGTAGTCGCGCGACTGTTCATGCAAGCGACCCGAGAACGACTCGCCCTTCTCGCGGATCCGACCAGCATGACCGTCGATGTCGAGACGCTGCTCACCCCCGACGCACTCGACACGGTTCTACGAAGACGCGATGGACGTCCCGGCGTCTGGACTGCCGAAGCGACCTCGTCCGAACGGCGACACCATCGCGATGGCCGCGGTCGACTCCAGCGGACGTTGCGTCTCGCTGATCCAGAGCCTCTACTACGGGTTCGGTTCACTGCTGTACGACGCGGGAACCGGAATCTTCCTGCACAACCGAGGCGCCTGCTTCTCGCTCGACCCCGCATCCCCCAACGTCATCGCCGGCGGCAAACGACCCGCGCACACGCTGACGCCGGTGCTCGCGGAAACTGAGGACACTTTCGCAGCGGTCGGCACGATGGGTGGCGAGATTCAGCCGCAAATCCTCACGCAGGTGTTGTCGAACCTCATCGCTGGTGCAACTCCGCAAGACGCCGTCAGCGCGCCGAGATGGATCGTCGGACCATGGGATCCCGGTGAACCCGACGATCAACTGACGTACGAGACCGACTACGAGCCGCACGAGGTTCAGTATCTTGGAGCAATGGAGCGGACCGAAGAACCCGGTGCCCCCTCGCAGCAGCGAACTGGGACACAGCCAGGTCGCCGTCGTCAGCCCGTCAGGTCTGGCCGCAGGAACCGACCCGCGAGCCGACGGCCTCCCCCGTAGTTGCAGCACGGCGCTAAGCGCCGTTTGCCTAGCAGCGGGGCGTTTGATGACGTCGCGGTAGTCGCGCGCGGTAACCCAACGTTGATTGGGTCCACCGTCTGGCATCGGAACTCGCACTCGCGCCCCGTCGACGCGGAACGCGACCTTGCGGATCCCCTCGACCCCGAGCGCTGTCAGCGCGACCTGCCCCACCGCAAGTGGCAACTCACCCGGCGGTGCTTGTCCGAACTCCAAGTTGACCGAGGCAGCATGGCCAGCAAGCACTCCGGTCAACGTCGCATCCGGGTGCACGAGCGTGATCAAGCCAACGGCGCGCTCCGCCGAGTCGGGTCCGGTCACTACGCCGTCCAGCGCGGCATTCAGCAACTCCTTGCGCCCCTGCCCAACAACGAGTCGACGAGTTCGGACGAGTTTGTCGTTCCCGACCAGGGTGACTACAACCGGCGTCGTCTGCGGTGCTGACGACTCCACGACCGGGGGAAGTTGCGCAATCGCCGCAACGTCAGTGGGCAACGGCTCCGCTCCATCGGTCGACGGCACACCGCAGGCGGCGACCGTCAACGAAACAACAAAGCACGCAACAACACCAGGACGTCCGTCGCATTCGGTACCTCATTCCGCCCCAGGGAGCTCAACGACGAAGCAGGCTCCCCCACTCGTCGACTCCTCGTACCAAGCAGCGCCACCATGGGCGATGACGTGGTCGCGCACCAACGACAGCCCCAACCCGGTACCTCCCCGGTCGCCGCGAAGTGGCGCAGCACGTCCGCGAGAGAACCGTTCGAAGACCGCCTCACGATCCGACTCCGGTACGCCAAGCCCGTCGTCAGAAACCGCAAGTCGTACGCCGTCTCCTACTCGTCGTACCGACACCGACGTCACGCCGCCACCGTGAACGTCAGCGTTCTGCACCAAGTTGGTGACCACTCGCTTGATTCGCCGTTGGTCGGCTTGGACGCGCGTATCTCCCTCCGCATCGACCAAGTCACTTCGCCAACTGCCTTCGAGTTCGCTGCGAACGGTGTCGGCAAGGTCGAAGATCGGCAGGTTCTCGTGGTCTAACGGCTCGCTGTCACGCGCCAGGTCGAGCAGGTCCTCGAGCAACGCAGCGAAGCGCGCCAAGTCCGTGACGATCAGGTCGGTCGCCTGTTGCGCCACCTCGGGAAGTTGACTACGTCGCGCTTCAAGCACGGACGCACTCGCCGTCATGGTTGTCAACGGACTCCGCAACTCATGGCTAACGTCTGCGGCAAATTGCGCGTCACGCTGGATGCGCGCGCTCAACGTCTCTGCCATGGCGTTGAACGAACTAGAGATCGGCGCCAAGTCGGGGTCAGTCGTGGTTTGGGTACGCGCAGACAAGTCCCCGGACGCCAGCCGCGTTGCAGTGACAGCGACGTCTTCCAACGGACGCAGCGCACGTCGGGTCGCCCACATACCAAGAGCCGCCCCGAGCAGCGCCGCCAACACTGCCGCCACAACCCCCGCGAGTTCGATCGTCCGCAACGTCGTATCGAGACTGGTCAACTCGCTGACCTCGTAGTACGTGCGACCGTCCTCCAACGGCACTCCCACCGCGACCTTCGCATCGCCGTCGACGTGATAACGCTGAAGAGCAGCGACACCTTCTTCAGCTTTGGTCACGAGTTCCTGCGGCAGGTCACCCACGTTCAACCCGACCGCGCTGCTCGCCGAACCCTGTGGCGTGGTGAGCACCGCTTCGGTGCCGGTGGCCAATCGCAATCGCTGCAGCGACGCTGACAAGTCTGCATTCAGCGCCGGCAGTTGGCTCGCGATGTATCTGCCGTTGACCACTGCTTGCCGACTCGCCGACTTGTCACGTTGGTCGACCAAGTAGCGCGCGCTCGCGAAGTCAGTCACGATCGTCACCGTCACCGACAACAGCAGGGCGCCTCCCGCGAAGCCCAGGACAACCCGACGCCGCAGTCCCATCTCTCTCACTGGGTTGCCTGCAGTCGATAGCCAAGACCGCGCACCGTCAGTAGATGATCGGGGTTCGACGGATCAGTCTCGAGTTTCATGCGCAGTCGACGCATCGTCACGTCAACCAGTCGGTCATCGCCAGAATGTTGGTAACCCCAGACGCGCTGTAGCAACTGCTCACGGCTGAGCACCCGACCTTGGTGCGCTACCAGTTCCGAGAGCAACCGGAACTCCGTGGCCGTGAGCGGGATCTCGTCGTTCCCGCGCCGCAACCAACCACCGTCAGCACTGAACGCCAACGCGCCGTCAGGGCCGTCCGAGAGTCGAACGACGGTTTGCACTGCACTCGCGTCGGTTGAAAACTCTCGACGGCGCACGGCACGAATTCGGGCCGTCAACTCTTTCACTACGAACGGCTTGGTTAAGTAGTCATCGGCTCCGGCCTCAAGGCCAGCCACGACGTCGTGCGTATCGCCCCTCGCGCTGACCACGATGATTGGCACTTGGCTGGTGGTGCGGATGTCACGGATCAAGTCGCGACCGTCGCCGCTGCCCAACATGATGTCCACGAGCATGACGTCGGGATTGTGGCTGCGGAAGGACGCCATGCCGGCGTCGACATCTCCTGCCTCAAGGACCTCATAGCCCTCTTCTTGCAGCGCCAGGCGCAAAGCAGCACGAATTCTGTTGTCGTCCTCAACGATCAAGATGCTGGACGCCATGGGGGCCATTGTGTCAGCCGCAGCGGCCGGGTCGGGTCGTCTCACTACTCGGTCACATTTGTCACACAACTGAAAACTTTCTGTCCCGGGTCTGTCATAGAGCGCACGCAAACTCAAGTCACAACTAGACGCCGAACGACCCAGGCAACCCTCAGTAAGACCCCGCGGTTGGAGGCACGATGACCACCCCTCGCATCAGCTCCGACACGGCGGATCGGTCCTCCGATCGCGCCACATATTTCGTAGGTCGCGACACCCTTGTGGTCCGGGTAGACCCCGGATCAGGAACCGAACAGTTCGCCACCACGGTCGAGACGTTCGGTGACGCAACTCAGGTTGCCTGCCGCACGTTGGTGCTCGACCTTTCCGGCGTCGACCGGATCAATTCAGACTTGCTTGGGCTCTTGCTCTGGGCCCACGGACGCCTTCGCTTGCGCGGAGCTGAACTCGTCATCGCTCGACCGAGCCGAGCCACGCGTGAAGTTCTTGCACGCAGCGGGCTCGACTTCGTGTTAACCATGAGCAATGACCTACCGGTAGCGGCCGCGTGACGACGTCGGTGTCTACCGACCGGCTGGAAGTCATTCACGGCCTCCCCGACATTCCCGCCGCACGGTGCGAAGTAGGTGACGGTGGAGTTGCCGTGTCCGTGGGCTCTCCCGGTGGACTTCGACTTCTTGTCGCGGCTGACGTCGGTCGCTACTGCCTGATGCTGGCGCACGCGTTCCGAAGTGCCGCCGCCTCCACTGCACCGCTGCCCATACTTGCCGAGATTCTCGACGACACGCTTCAGCGCGTCGGACAACGTTCGGTATGCGCAACGCTGGTCGACCTCACTCCTGACGGCCTGACGGTCCTGCACCGCGGTGGTCCCTCGCCAGTTGTGATCCACCACGACCGAACCTTGACGCGGGTGCCCGCGTCGATGCCTGGCCCACCACTAGCCGCCGCCGATGGCGCGTCTGCGGTCGGCCTGCCCGAATCGGTACTCACCGCAACCGGTGACGTGCTCTTGGTAACCACTCCCGGGGCCGTCGAATTGGGGCAACGCGCCATCGCAGGTGCGACGACCCCCACGTTGGGCGCGCTGGCGCTGGTATTGCGCGACGGGGGGCCGCTGGAGCCAGGCAGCGCCTACGCGCTCATCGCGCTCAGGCCGGCAGCTGAAAAAGCAGCCTGATCAACGTCACCTAGCGGCTGTCGGTCCCCCCACGTACGCTCGACGGCATGATCCGTGCCAGTCGTGGCGAACCCGAGTTCGCTGACGACGAGCCACTCGATGAGGCTGCCGCCGCAGCGCATCTCGCCCAGACCTGCTTCACCACCGGACCGACTTCACGACTCGGGGTCGAGCTCGAGCATGTCGTCCACGATCGTCTCGACTCATCCCGGTTGGTCACCGGCGAACGTCTCGATCAGCTAATTGACGGACTGTCCCTCGGTGCCGGTGGCTGCGTCACTCGCGAACCCGGCGGACAACTCGAACTCAGCACGCTGCCTCATCACGGACTGGCCAATGCCGTCGCTGCCGCCGACCAAGACCTCAGAACGCTCTACCGCGCAACCGACGAAGACGGCCTCACTCTCGTTGGCGAGGGCACCGACCCGGTTCAACCGCCGCGACGTACGTTGTTCCGCCCACGCTACGACGCGATGGAGGCGTACTTCGACGACTGGCTTCCGCAGGGTCGTCAGATGATGTGCTCGACAGCCGCCGTGCAAGTCACGGTCGAAGCCGGCCTGCATGAAACCGACATCGCACCCACCTGGCAGTTGCTCCATGAGATTGGCCCGACGTTGGTCGCCATGTTTGCTAACTCGCCGTTCCTTGAGGGTCGCGCCACTGGCTGGAAGAGCACCCGCCAGGCAATCTGGTGGTCGCTCGATCCTGCGCGCACTCGACCGGTGCACGGCCGCTTCAGTTCCACCAGCCCGCAGCACGAGTACGTCACCTTCGCCCTCGACGCACCGGTGATGGCCATTCGCAGCGAAACCGAACGCTGGGAGCGTCCACGCCACCTGAGCTTCCGGCAGTGGCTGAACACGTCGAGTTCCACAACCGACCAGCGACGCCCGACGCATGCAGATCTCATGTATCACCTGACCACGCTCTTCCCGCAGGTCCGCGCGCGCGGTCCACTTGAGGTTCGATACCTCGACGCGTTGCCCGGCCGTCGCTGGGTGGTACCCGTCGCTGTGCTCTACGCGCTACTCATCGACCCCAAAGCGCAGGACGCTGCGCGCGAAGCCGTGGCACCGGTCGCCGACTGTTGGCTCGACGCAGCTCGCAACGGTCTTGCTCAGCCCTCGCTCGCAGCAGCGGCGTCGACGCTGATCGAGTTGGCTACGTTCCTCGCTCGGGAACGATCCAGCCAACGCGCAGTTCGTCCGCCTGATCGACTCGTTTGCCGAGCGCTACGTCGATCGCGCACGTTGCCCTGCCGACGACCGGCTCGACGAAGGACCACATCGGCCACCGCCGTTCGACGCCAGTGATCGCGAGCACTCGCCGTTCGACTCGCGGGTGTTTCGATGAGCGACCAACTCAGCAACGGCAACCTGAAAGAGCACATCGCCGTCGGCCTCGAACGAGCGCGCGATCGCACCAAAGCACTCACCGACGCGGTTCCTGACAGCGAACTCACCCAGCAACACTCGCCGATCATGTCTCCGCTGGTCTGGGACCTCGCGCACGTGGGGAACCAAGAGGAACTCTGGCTGCTGCGCGACGTTGGTGGTCGCGAACCCGTCATGGGTGACGACATCGACCAGTTGTACGACGCCTTCCAGCATCCGCGTCCGAGCCGCCCGCAGTTGCCGTTGCTGTCGCCGACCGAATCGCGGCAGTACGTCGACGACGTGCGCTCCAAGGTCCTCGACGTACTCGAGACCACACCGCTCGAAGGACGACGACTCGTCGAGCAGGGCTTTGCGTTCGGCATGATCACTCAACACGAACAGCAACACGACGAGACGATGCTCGCCACGCACCAACTTCGCGCCGGCGAGCAAGCACTCACCGCGCCCACCCCGCCGCCCGCTCAACTCGACGTCACCTCACTACCTGACGAGGTCTGTATTCCCGGCGGACCGTTCACCATGGGCACGTCTACCGAAGCATGGGCGCTCGACAATGAACGTCCCGCGCACGATGTCGACGTTCCAACGTTTTGGCTCGACACGTTCCCAGTGACCAACGCCAAGTACATGGCGTTCATCGCCGACGGCGGCTACGACGACGCACGACTGTGGACCACCGACGGTTGGGATCACCGGCAACGCGAACACGCTAACCGCACCGCAGTTCTGGCAACGCGACAACGGTCAGTGGTTGCGCCGACGATTCGGGATCGTCGAACCCGTCCCCGGCGACGAGCCAGTGCAACACGTCACTTGGTACGAGGCCGACGCCTACGCGCGATGGGCTGGTAAGCGACTACCCACTGAAGCTGAGTGGGAGAAGGCCGCACGTCACGATCCAACGACCGGACGGTCACGACGGTTCCCCTGGGGCGACGACGAACCCACGGCGGAACTCGCGAACCTCGGGCAGCAGTACCTCCAACCGTCGCCGATCGGTTCGTATCCAGCGGGAGCCTCGCCCTACGGCGCGCATCAACTCATCGGTGACGTCTGGGAGTGGACCTCAAGCGACTTCAGCCGGATACCCGGGGTTCGTGGCCTGGCCCTACCGCGAGTACTCCGAGGTCTTCTTCGGGCAGTCGCTGAAGGTATTGCGCGGCGGCGCGTGGTCGGTCGACCCGGTCGCGTGTCGAGGAACCTTCCGCAACTGGGATCTGCCGATCCGGCGACAGATCTTCGCCGGCTTCCGCTGTGCACGCGACGGCGAGGGTCGTCTGACGATGTGTCGCCACCTCGCGTACGTCGGTACGCCACGCACACTCCACGAACTGCTGATCGAGCCCGAGTGGTCGCTGGTCCGACAGTCGTACGAACCCCGACGTCAGTTGCACGGCATCGTCAACGCAGACGGTTTCGGTGCCGGTTGGTATTCAGGCGACGACCCCACACCTGCGCGGTACCGACGCGATACCCCGATTTGGTCCGACGAGTCGTTCCGCGATGTTGCGCGCACCACGTCATCGCGAGCCGTCCTGGCCGCCGTACGTTCTGCCTCCGAAGGCACCGCGCACGGGGTTGAGGCCGCCGCACCATTCGCAGCCGGACGCTACCTGTTCAGTCACAACGGACGCATCGAAGGATGGCCGACGTCAGTCACCGGACTCGCCGACAAACTGCCGACGTCTGCATTGCTCGACCTGGTTGCCCGCACCGACTCCGCCCTGCTCTGGGCGCTGACCCAAGAAGCGTCTGACAGCCGGGCTCTCCCCCGATCGGGCGCTGGCGATGACCGTGCGCCAGACCGCCCAACTCGCGGCCGGACGATTCAACCTGCTGCTGCACGACGGTCAGACGATCGTTGGCACACGCTACGGCGACACCCTCTGCTATCGCGCACAACCCGACGGCGTGACCGTCGCGTCTGAACCAACCGACGACGAGACCGGTTGGATCGAAGTCCCCGACCGAAGCGTCATCGTCGCCACGACTAATGACGTCGTTCTCACACCGATTGACCGATTGTCATGAGCGAACGCGTCAGCATCGACGTCCACCTGCCTGCAGACTTCGCGGCTCGCGCCCTGGAGACTGACGTCCGCAGTGGGTTGTCGAGCTCTCCGAAGTGGCTACCCCCGAAGTGGTTCTACGACAAGGTCGGCAGTGAGTTGTTCGAAGCGATCACCCAACTCCCGGAGTACTACCCCACGCGAGCCGAAGCAGAAATCCTGACGACGTACTCCGACGCCATCGCCGAATCGTCAGGTGCCAACACCTTGGTCGAGCTCGGCTCCGGCTCCTCGACCAAGACCCGACTGCTGCTCGACGCGCTTCGACGTCGAGGCACGTTACGCAGTTACGTCGCGCTGGACGTCAGTGCTGCCGCGCTCGAGGGTGCAGCGGCGGCGCTCGTCGACGACTACCCCGAGCTGAAGATTCGCGGTCTGGTCGCAGACTTCGACCATCATCTTCACTTGCTGGGTGGCGACGGTGCTCGACTCATCGCCTTTCTGGGCGGCACTATCGGCAACTTTGAGCCGACATCACGTCGCAACTTCCTCAGCAGCATCGCCGAGCAAATGACACCCGACGACACCTTCCTACTTGGGGCCGACCTCGTGAAGTCACGCGATGTGTTGGTACCCGCGTACGACGATTCGCAAGGCGTGACCGCGGCGTTCAATCGCAACGTGCTGTCGGTCATCAATCGCGAACTCGATGCCAACTTCGACGTCGACGCCTTCAACCACGTCGCCGTCTGGGACGACGTCAACGAGTGGATCGAGATGCGCCTTCAGGCAACCCGAGCCATGACCGTGCGCATCAACGCTTTGGGCATGACGGTCAGCTTCCAAGCTGGGGAGCAGGTCCGTACCGAGATTTCGGCCAAGTTCCGCCGGGAGTTGCTCGCCCGCGAGATGGCCGACAGCGGGTTTGCGCTTGACTCATGGCTCACCGACAGCCAGCAGCGTTTCTCGTTGTCCTTGTGGCGGCCAACCTCGGGTTAGGGTGCTATGCGGTCGCATCGCGTCCGCGCAGGCCAAACGGGGAGGTCCAATGCCTGGAGTGCGCCGCGGTCCGTGGGATCGGGCACTTCGCGAACTGGTCCAATTGCGGCTGCGGGGTGGTCTGGCCGACAACGCCTCGTTCGACGAAGCCGTCCACCGCTCGCAACTGTTGTCGCGGCGCGGCTTTCTCGGCGGAGTGGGCGCGGCTGGGCTTGGCCTTACGGTCGCTGGCTGCACCACCAACGGACCAATCGACGCGCCCGCCGCCGCGCCGTCCGGCGTGGACTTCAAGGACGGCCCGCGGGTGGTCATCGTCGGCGCGGGGCTCGCTGGGCTGACTGCGGCGTACCGCCTGGGCCAAGCCGGCGTTGCGTCGCAGGTCTACGAGGCGCGCGACCGGATCGGTGGCCGCTGCTGGAGTTCGCGGGACTGGAACGCAGGCATGGTCGGCGAACACGGTGGCGAGTTCATCGACACTCGCCATGTCCACCTGCAGGGCTTGGCCAACGAACTCAACCTGACGATCGATGACCTCTGGAGCAACTACGAACCGGGTGCGACGTCATTGACGTGGGTCGACGGGCAGTTGGTAAAACGCAAAGACCTGATGGCCCCGCTCAACGAGGCGTCGCTGGCACTGACCAACGTCGCGAAGCGCAACGGTACGTACTTGGCGAACCAAAACCCCGGTCCACGCGCGATCGCCTTCGACGAGATGACCGTCGCCGAGTGGTTCGAAGACACCATGCACGAGTCCATCGATTCACCTATGGGACGAGTGATGGCAAGCCAGTACGCGGGTTGGTACGGCCTTGACCCCGACGAGCTCGGTGCCTCGAACGTCATTGACTACTTCGCCGTCGACTGGCCCGGCGGTGACGAGCGTTACACCATTCACGGCGGCAACGATCAGGTCCCGCAAGGGCTCGCCGATGCCCTGCCTAAAGGATCAGTGATTCTGGAGTCCGCACTTGAGTCAATCCGTAAGACAGCGTCGGGAACGTACGAACTGGGGTTCTCGGGGTCGTCGGAACCGGTTATTGCTGACCGACTGGTGCTCACGCTTCCGTACACCGTGCTGCGCGACGTCGATATTGCCGACGCAGGGTTCTCGTCCACCAAACTCGATGCGATCAATCGGCTCGGCATGGGCACCGGCTCGAAGGTGCTGCTCGAGTTCGACAAACCCTTCAGCGACTTCAACAACTGGGGCAGTTGGGGGCTGTACGCAGACCACCCGCAGTTCGATACCTGGGAGTCCAACAGCACCGACTCCAATCAAGATCGCTACTCGCTGCTCACCGTCTTCGGTGGCGGCCGCGACGCCGCGAACTATCCGACCGAAGAGCCGCACGGACCAGCACCAACCTCGGTCACCGACGACACGCTGAAGGCGCTCAACGAGATGGTCCCGGGCTTGGCAGCAGCGCACACCGGGAACTCCTGGCTCGACTTCTGGACCAAGGACCCCTGGGTGCACGGTTCGTATGCTGCGTTCCTGCCGACGAATACGACGTCGTTCTACGGGATTCTCGGTGACGCCGAAGGCAAGGCGCACTTCGCCGGCGAGCACACGTCGGTCTACAGCCAAGGCTTCCTCAACGGCGGTGCAGAATCAGGCAGTCGAGTAGCCGCCGAGGTCCTCGACGCATTGGGCAAGCCCTACCCGACGGGCCTGAAGAAGGCTTTCGCCGACCAGCGCCAATACGAACCCGTCTTCCCCTGGACGTAGCCCGGCGCGTCCGGAACATTTCCTGACCGGGACGCCGAAAGTGAATTGTTGGCGGAACCGCGAAATTCACAGCGCGCTGGGCTAGCCTGACCAAGGCCCCGCTGCTGCAACCCCCGTCGGCAGCGGGGCCTTCCATGTCCGGCCCCTCCCCTCTGGCCGGCTGACGAGGGAGCCTCGCTAAGCAGTAGCGCTCGTACGGAGATGTTCAGCGACGGCGTCTTCGCCATTGCGGCCACCCTGTTGGTGATTGAGGTCGGCGTACCCGTTGTTGGCCCGGGCCGGCTGCTCGATGCGCTGCAGGAACTCATACCGTCGTACGCCGGTTACGTCGTGAGTTTCACCGTGATCGGCGTGCTGTGGGTCAACCACCACGCCACCTTGGACCGCGTCGCCCGGGTGGATCGTCAATTCCTGTTCTTGAATCTGGCACTGCTGGGCGTCGTGGCGTTCATCCCATTCCCGACCGCTCTGGTGGCCGAGTACATCAAGGACGGCGGCAGCAACGCGCGATGGGCGACCTTTACCTACGCCGTCGTGATGTTGTTGTCCGCCACCGTCTTTGCCTGCATGTGGTGGTACCTCAGCCGACATCGCAATCTCCTGACCGACGCGTGCGAGCCGCACGCCCCGGCGGTGGCCGTCAAATGTTCTCTCGCCGGGTTGCAGCGAGGAATTCGGAAATCTGCCTGCCGAGTGAGACCAACGCCGTCGCTCGGAGCAGGACGTTGCGGCACTTTCGTTGATTTCCGTATGTTAATACGGTATATCTAGGACATGCCGAATCCCGAGCGCTTCGACGTCATCGTTGTCGGGGCTGGGCTCGCTGGGCTTCGCGCCGCACGAGACCTGGCCGACGGCGGTGCGCGCGTCCAAGTACTCGAAGGTCGCAGTCGGGTAGGCGGACGCGGCTGGTCGTCCACCTTCCCGGGGACTGATCTGCCGATAGAACTCGGGGGCTCATGGTTCACCCCGCACCAGCCGGAGGTAGCCAGCGAACTTGACCGCTACGGCATGAGCCGCCGCACCTTCGCACCCATCCAACACACGCGCTGGCGGACTGCCGGTCAGCTCCGGTTGGACGAAGCCTTTCCCTCGGACGATCCCCGATGCGTTCAGCAGTGGCAGCAACTGCAGGACGACGCGCACGCGTTGGCCGACGGCTTGGACGACCCTCGTTGGTCGATGTCACTTGACGAGTACCTACGAACCGAGAAGTACGAAGCCGAGATCGCGGACCTGGTCTATGGGTGGTGGTCGGTCACCGGTGGCGGGATCCCCAGTGAAGGCTGTGTCGAGGGCGTACTAGGTGCCATCGTCGGCGAGGGGATGATCGGAGACGCCGCCTACCTCGCATACTCTCCCGACCCAGGTTGGTCCGCGCTCGCCGAGGCTCTCGCGGCGACACCCGGTATCGAGCTACATCTGGACACAACCGTGACGCGAGTAAGCGAGACCGAAGAGTCGGTCACCGTGCACACCGACCGAGGTGAGTTCAGCGGCGACGCCGCCGTCATTGCGGTACCGGTGAACACGCTGCCGGGCATCACCTTCAGCCCACCACTTCGCGAACGAACACAGCAAGCTTTCGGTAGCAGCGCTGGCAAAGCAATGAAGGTGTGGATGCTCGCGCGCGGGGTTCCCGAACACAGTCTCGCGTACGGACTCGGCGACGGACTTAACTGGCTTTACGGCGACCGAACCGTTGACGACGCATCGCTCGTTATCGCCTTCGGTTGGCCGATCGACGGCTTCGATGCTGCGGACCACAAGCACGTCGAGCGTGCACTGAACGCGTTCTATCCAGACGCTGAACTTCTCGCGTTCACGTCGCACGATTGGATCGCAGATCCGCACTCACTTGGCACGTGGGTGAACACTCCAGCAGACGATCCCGCGTTGCTTCGCGCTGACAACTTTTCGCCTACCGCACGACTTGCGTTTGCCACGTCAGACTTCGCCGAACGTGACGCTGGTTGGTTCGAGGGTGCCCTCGTTTCAGGAGCCGCATGCGGCGCGGCGAATCGCCCGGCTGCGCAAGGCTCAACCTTCACCTTAGGTTACAGAGCGCGATCACCCTTGGGGTTTCGCGAGTGCTTGAGGTTGGTCCCAGAAGGCCCGATCTGAGCACGACGACCCCGATATTTCGGGGCCGTCTGCCGATTACGCGCAGTAACGCAACCGACCCAATTACCTGTCATTAGACCTTTTGCGCAACTGAGAATCTGCCGAAACATTTATGGGGGTCGGCGGGGTCACTCTGCGCATCCTGACCATCCCCATAGGCTTTCGTCCAGTCCGAGAAGGGGAACCCAAATGCGATGGCGTAGGCGACGAGGTCCATCGCGCCTCATCGCAGGTTTCACCGCCGCCTCGACGGCGGTTCTCGCTGTTGCAGGAATGTTGTCGCTCACGCCGCTCGACGCACTCGCCGCCGGACTTTGTGCAACGCCAGGTGGCTCAGGCGCAGGTGGCACGTTGACGGGAATCGTCAACACTTATTACCCCGGTGTCGGAACTGCAAATGCCGGAGCAACGAGCATCAATGTCGGCGCATCGTCGGGTGCGGCAACTGCGATTGCCAGCGGCGACATGTTGCTCGTCATGCAAATGCAAGACGCGGACTTCGACTTCACAAACACCAACTCGTACGGACACGGCGGCGCGGCAGCGGTACCTGCTTCCGGCTACACCGCACTCAACAGCGCCGGTCTCTACGAGTACGTTCGCGCGACCTCGGCGGTCACCGCTGGCGCTGTCAGCATCTCCGGTTTGGGAACCGGCGCAGGACTGGTCAACACGTACCGATCTGCGGCGGCAACCGCGACGGCCGGACAACGCACTTTCCAAGTCATCCGCGTCCCGCAGTACACGACAGCGACGACGAGCAACACTCTCACCGCGTTCGCTTGGAACGGTTCGGTCGGTGGTGTCCTCGCGGTCGACACGACGTCGACGCTGACGCTCGGTGGAACCGTCAGCCTGAACGGCCTCGGCTTCCGCGGCGCACCCGGCATGCAGAAGGGTGGCGCCGCCGGACTGGCGAACACCGACGTCGTGACCAGCGCCGTCCTCAACGCCAACGGCAACAAGGGTGAGGGCATCGGCGGCACCCCGCTGGGGACCACAGCGGGCAACGGCTACCCCGGAGGCGACGCGGCCCGAGGGGCCCCAGCCAACGCTGGCGGTGGCGGCAGCGACGGCCACCCGACCGCGAACGACGAGAACTCCGGTGGTGGCGGTGGCGGTAACGGTGGAGCCGGCGGCATCGGCGGCAACACCTGGTCGAGCAACCTCGCCCGCGGTGGCTACGGCGGCGTCTCGCTCCCGACTGCGGGAGCTCGCGTCTTCCTCGGCGGTGGCGGTGGCGCCGGAAGCACCAATAACT
Organism: uncultured Actinomycetota bacterium; assembly: GCA_963726755.1. GTDB lineage: Bacteria > Actinomycetota > Actinomycetes > JAHEKZ01 > JAHEKZ01 > DATKIY01. Next base: position 1,001,699 of record CAVSDB010000003.1, on the reverse strand, counting down.
CGAACAACCCCAATGCCGCCGGCGGTAACGGTGGCGGCATCGCGCTGATCCGCGCAGGAGCGGTCGCTGGCGCTGGCACTATCTCCGCCAACGGCGCCGCGGCCAACAACACCACCCCCCAGGACGGTGGCGGAGGTGGTGGCGCCGGAGGCACGGTCAGCCTGACCTCACCCAGCGGCTCGATCGCCGGTGCCACGCTTTCGGCCAACGGTGGCCGCGGTGGCGACGCCTGGGCCACACAGGCCGGCGCTGCCAACCAACACGGTCCCGGCGGTGGCGGTGGCGGTGGCTGGATCTTTACCTCAAGCGCGCCGACCGCGAGCACGGTAACTGCCGGCGTTCACGGCATCACCACCACCGGCAACCTCGCGTACGGCTCGGCCGACGGCACGATCGGTCAGACCGCGACCTTGGCCCCAGGATCCATCCCCGGCGTCAGCGGTGGCGCCGAGTGCGCCGACCTCTCGATCACCAAGACCGGACCAGCCACCGTGGCCGCCACCGGTGCTGTCGCCTACACCCTCAACGTCTCGAACGCTGGTCCATCGACCGCGAACACCGTGTCGGTCACCGACACCCTGCCCGCCGGGGTCACCTTCGTATCCGCCAGCGGTACCGGGTGGACGTGTACCAACATCGCGAACACCTCGGTGACGTGTACCAGGCCGACCCAGGTAGTGGGAGCAGCTCCAGCCATCACGGTGAACATCACGGCGCAGGCCCAGGCGGGCACGATGACGAACACCGCCGCCGTCACCGCCGTGACCCCCGACCAGAACCCGGCCAACAACACGGCGACCTTCAACACCACCGTCACCGGCGTTGCTGACCTCACGCTCGACAAGAACGGCCCGGTGTCGGTCCTCGCGAACGGCAACGTCAGTTACACCGTCGACGTCGCCAACGTCGGTCCATCCGATGCCGCCACCGTCAACATGACTGACACCCTCCCGGCTGGAGTCACTTTCGTATCGGTCACGCCATCGAACGGTGGGTGGACCTGTAACAACGCTGGCAACGTCTCGGTGACTTGTACTCGGGCGACCTGGAACACCGGCAAGTGCGACGACGTTCACCATCGTGGTCACCGCACCGTCCAACACTGCGACGCTGACGAACGCCGCCACCATCGGCTCAGCGACCACCGACCCGACCCCCGGCAACAACAGCGACTCCGTCAACACCAACGTCACAGCCTCCGCCGACCTTTCGGTAACCAAGACCGGACCTGCGACCGTCGTCGCAGGCAACAACGTCACCTACACCGTGACCGCAGCGAACAACGGTCCGTCCACCGCAGCGACTGTCTCGGTCGTCGATACGTTGCCAGCGGGCGTCACGTTCGTGTCGGTGACGCCGAGCAACGGTGGTTGGGCGTGCAGCAACAACGCGAACATCTCGGTCACCTGTACTCGCGCAACTTGGGCCGCCGCATCGTCAACCGTCTTCACGATCGTGGTCACCGCCCCCGGGCAACCGACCACGCTGACCAACAACGCAGCAGTGACCTCGACGACGTCGGATCCCGAACGCCGCCAACAACACCGCGAACGCCAGCACCACGGTCACGGCCTCGGCCAACCTGGCGGTCGTCAAGTCCGGACCGGCCACGGTCGTCGCGGGCGGCTCAGTCAGCTACACCCTCGCCACGCAGAACCTGGGTCCGTCAGATGCCGCGAACGTAACGGTCACTGACACGCTGCCCGCAGGCGTGACCTTCGGTTCGGTGACACCAAGCAACGGTGGCTGGACGTGTAACAACGCCGGCAACGTCTCGGTGACCTGTACTCGTGCCACTTGGGCGACCGGATCGTCGACCAACTTCACCATCGTGGTCACGGCGCCAGCACAAGCAACGACCCTGACCAACAACTCCTCGATCAGCACGACCACCCCCGACCCGGTCGCCGGCAACAACTCATCGTCAGCGAACACGACGGTCACGGCTTCGGCGGACCTCGCGGTGACCAAGGTCGGACCAGCGACAGTCGTAGCGGGCGGCAACATCAGTTACACCGTCTCGGCCAGCAACCTCGGTCCATCGGACGCAGCGAACGTGTCGCTGTTGGACACCTTGCCAGCCGGCGTCACGTTCGTGTCGGCGACGCCGAGCAACGGCGGCTGGACATGTAACAACAACGCCAGCATCTCGGTCACCTGTACTCGCGCCACCTGGGCCACCGGCTCGTCGACCAACTTCACGATCGTGGTCACCGCACCGGCCCAGGGCGCCACGATCACCAACACAGCGGCCATCAGCACCACAACCTCTGACCCAGTCGCCGGAAACAACTCGGCGAACGCGACGACGAACGTCACCCCGTCTGCCGATCTGGCCGTTACCAAGACCGGGCCGGCAACGGTCGTCGCAGGCAACAACGTCACGTACACCGTCACGGCACAGAACCTCGGTCCGTCCGACGCGGCCAATGTCAGCGTGACGGACACGCTCCCCGCCGGCGTCACGTTCGTCTCGGTCAGCCCGAGCAACGGTGGCTGGACATGCAACAACACTGGCAACGTCTCGGTGTCGTGTACCCGCGCGGCCTGGAACACTGGATCGTCAACGGCTTTCACCATCGTCGTCACTGCGCCAGGCCAGCCGACCACGATGACGAACACGGCATCGGTGGCCTCTACGACTGCCGACCCAGTCTCCGGCAACAACACCGCTATCGCGAACACCACAGTCACCGCCTCGGCGAACTTGGCGGTGACCAAGACTGGTCCGGCCAACGTCACGGCGGGTGGCACCGTCACCTACACAGTCACTGCCCAGAACCTCGGACCATCTGACGCAGCTAACGTCTCGCTGCTCGACACGTTGCCGGCCGGCGTCACATTTGGATCGGTGACGCCGAGCAACGGTGGCTGGACGTGCAATAACAACGCCAGCATCTCGATCACCTGTACTCGCGCAACGTGGGCGACCGGATCGTCGACCGACTTCACCGTTGTAGTGACCGCACCTGCACAAGCCACCACGTTGACCAACACCGCGGCGATCAGCAGCACCACGCCGGACCCGAACATGGGGAACAACACCTCGATCGCAAACACCAACGTCACCGCCTCGGCCGACCTGGCGGTCACGAAGGCCGGTCCGGCCAACGTCACGGCGGGCGGCGCGCTTACCTACACACTCGTAGTGGCCAACAACGGCCCCTCCGACGCCGCCAACGTCACTGTCACTGACACGTTGCCAGCGGGCGTCACGTTCGTCTCGGTAAGCCCGAGCAACGGAGGTTGGACCTGTAACAACACCGGCAACGTCTCGGTGTCGTGCACCCGCGCCACCTGGGCCACCGGGGCGAGCACAACCATCACCATCGTCGTCACTGCTCCTGCGCAAGCGACCACGATCTCGAACACTGTGACGATCGCTACGACAACCGCTGACCCGAACTCCGCGAACAACGCAGCGTCCGCCACCACCAACGTCATCGCCTCGGCTGACTTGTCGGTAGACAAGTCGGGGCCAGCTAACGTCAATGCCAACGGCACCGTCACCTACACGCTTGACGTCGCGAACAACGGTCCGTCCGACTCCGCGAACATAACTGTCACTGACACGCTCCCAGCGGGCGTCACGTTCGTCTCGGTCACCCCAAGCAACGGTGGCTGGACGTGCAACAACAACGCGAGCATCTCGGTCACCTGTACTCGCCCTGCGTGGAACACCGGGGCGAGCACCACCATCACCGTCGTAGTTACCGCTCCCGCGCAAGGGGCGACGCTGACCAACGGTGCCACGATCGGTGGCACGACTGCCGATCCGACGCCGGGTAACAACAGCGACACCGTCAACACCAACGTGATCCCACAGGCCGACCTGGCCATCACCAAGTCTGGGCCGGCTACGGTCAACGCCGCAGGATCACTCACGTACACGGTGACCGCGACGAACAACGGACCGTCGAACGCGTCCAACGTCGTCATCAGCGACAACCTGCCCCCCGGTGTGACGTTCGGGTCGACCACGCCAAGCAACGGCGGCTGGACCTGTACTAACGCGGGCAACGCTTCGGTCAGTTGCACACGCCCGAACTGGAACGTCGGCTCAAGCACGACCTTCACGATCGTGGTTACTGCTCCGAACCAGGGTGGGACGATCACTAACACCGCCACCGCAACCACGACCACGGTCGACCCGGTGCCGGGCAACAACAGCGCCAGCGTCAACACCACCGTGACCCCGCTCGCCGACCTATCGGTCGTCAAGACTGGTCCAGCCGCAGTCAACGCCGCGGGCACAATCTCGTACAGCCTCAACGTCAGCAACCTCGGACCGTCCGATGCGAGCAACGTCAACGTCGCCGACACCCTGCCGGCCGGCGTGACGTTCGTGTCGGTGACACCGTCAAACGGCGGCTGGAGTTGCAGCAACACCGGCAACACCTCGGTTAACTGCACCCGAGCAACGTGGGCAACCGGATCTAGCACCACCATCACCGTCGTCGTGACCGCACCGAATCAGCCCACCTCGCTGACGAACTCGGTGACCATCGGCTCGACCACGACTGATCCAGTTCCGGTCAACAACACATCCAGCGCAACAACAACGGTGAATGCCTCGGCCGATCTTGAAATGGACAAGACCGGCCCAGCCACTGTCAACGCTGCCGGCGCCATCTCGTACAACCTCAACGTCAGCAACGTCGGACCGTCGGACGCGAACAACGTAACCGTCACCGACACGCTCCCTCCAGGCGTTACGTTCGTGTCGGTCACGCCGTCCAACGGCGGCTGGACCTGCACGAACAATGCGAGCATCTCGGTCACCTGTACGCGTCCAACCTGGGCCGCGGGGAGCAGTACCACGATCACGGTTGTGGTCACTGCGCCGAACCAAGCGACGACCCTGACGAACTCGGCCACGATCAGTAGTCCGACCCCAGACCCAGACCCAAGCGATCAGACCGACACAGTCACAACCAACGTCACGGCGCTCGCCGACCTGACGTTGACCAAGACTGGTCCGGCCACGGTGAACGCCAACGGCTCGATCTCGTACAACGTGACCGTTCACAACGCCGGTCCGTCGGATGCCAGCAACGTGAACGTGACCGACACTTTGCCTGCCGGTGTCAGCTTCGTGTCGGTGACGCCGTCCAACGGTGGCTGGAGTTGCAGCAACAACCTGAGCATCTCAGTGACCTGCACCCGCGCCACCTGGGCGACCGGGTCGACGACCACGCTCACCATCGTGGTTAACGCCCCGGCCCAAGGCGCCACACTGACGAACAGCGCCACCATCGGCGCGACCACCGCGGACCCAGTCCCGGGCAACAACACCGACTCGGTAAATACGACCGTGACGCCAGTTGCTGACCTGGCGATCACCAAGGTCGGCCCGGCTACGGTGACCGCTGCCGGCAACATCAGCTACACCGTTGTCGCCACCAACCTCGGCCCATCGAACGCCAGCAACGTCAGCGTCACCGACACGCTGCCTGCCGGTGTCAGCTTCGTGTCGGTGACACCGTCCAACGGTGGCTGGGGCTGCAGCAACAACCTGAGCATCTCGGTGACCTGTACGCGCGCCACCTGGAACACCGGGTCGAGCACGACGTTCACGATCATCGTGACCGCCCCAGCCCAGGCGACCACGCTCACGAACACCGTCGCGATCGCGTCGACCACGTCGGACCCAGACCCGACCAACAACAGCGCCTCGGCGACCACCGACGTGAACGCCTCGGCCGATCTGTCGGTGACGAAGTCCGGTCCGGCAACGGCGGCAGCTGGGGGGACGGTTTCGTACCAACTCGATGTGGCGAACCTTGGTCCGTCGGACGCCAGCAACGTCACTGTCACCGACACGCTGCCCGCTGGCGTCACCTACGTGTCGGTCACACCGTCTAACGGTGGTTGGACGTGCAACAACAACGCGAGCATCTCGGTCACCTGTACGCGCGCCACCTGGGCTACCGGTTCATCGACCACCATTACCGTTGTCGTCACGGCTCCGAACCAGGCGACGACGATGACGAACACCGCTTCGATCGCCTCGACGACGGCCGACCCCGACCTCACCAATAACTCTGATTCGGTCGACACCACAGTCACCGCTGTTGCTGACCTGTCGCTCGACAAGACCGGCCCGGCAACGGTGAACGCCGCCGGCAACATCAGCTACCAACTCGCCGTCGCGAATAGCGGGCCATCGAACGCGAGCAACGTCAACGTCACCGACACGCTCCCCCCAGGCGTCACGTTCGTCTCGGTGAACGCGTCCAACGGTGGTTGGACGTGCAACAACAACGCGAGCATCTCGGTCACCTGCACGAGGGCCACCTGGAACTCCGGCTCGAGCACGACGTTCACCATCGTGGTCACGGCCCCCAACCAGGCCACCACACTGACTAACAACGCATCGGTGGTCACCACCACGGCCGACAGCGACCCCACGAACAACTCGGACTCGGTCGTCACCAACGTCAACGCTCTTACCGACCTCTCGATGGACAAGTCCGGGCCGGCCACCGTGGCTGCCGCCGGAACCATCAGCTACCAACTCGCCGTCGACAACAACGGTCCTTCCGAACGCCGCGAACGTCTCGGTCACTGACGCGCTGCCGACCGGTGTCACCTTCGTCTCGGTCACGCCGAACAACGGTGGCTGGACCTGCAACAACAACGCGAGCATCTCGGTCACCTGCACCCGCGCCACCTGGAACACCGGCTCGAGCACGACGTTCACCATCGTCGTCACTGCACCAAACCAGCCGACAACACTCACCAACAGTGCGAACGTCGTCGACGACCACGCCGGACTCAGACCCGACAAACGACAACGACAGCGTCAACACGAACGTCACCCCCTCGTCCGACCTGTCGCGTGACCAAGGCTGGGCCAGCGACGGTGACTGCCGCTGGAACTATCAGCTACGACCTCAACGTCGCGAACAACGGACCGTCCAACGCAACGAACGTGGTCGTGACCGACACCCTTCCCGCTGGCGTGACCTACGTATCAGTCACACCGTCCAACGGCGGCTGGACCTGCAACAACAACGCCAGCATCTCGGTCACCTGCAACCGGGCCACCTGGGCAGCCGGCTCGACCACCACCATCACCGTTGTCGTGACCGCGCCAAACCAGCCGGGCACCCTCACTAACAACGCCAACATTGACTCCACGACCGCCGACCCCGACCCAACGAACAACGACGACAGCGTCGACACCAATGTCACGGCGTCCGCCGACCTCTCGCTGGACAAGAGTGGTCCAGCGAATGTGACGGCCGGCGGCAGCATCAGCTACGACCTCGATGTCGCCAACCTTGGACCGTCAACCGCGCAGAACGTCAGCGTCACCGACACCCTCCCGACCGGGGTCACGTTCGTCTCGGTTAACCCGAGCAACGGTGGTTGGACCTGCAACAACAACGCCAGCATCTCGGTCACCTGCGACCGCGCCACCTGGGCCGCGGGATCCACCACAACCATCACCATCGTCGTCACCGCACCGAGCCAACCAGCGACTCTCGACAACGTCGCCAACATCACCGGAACCACGCCCGACCCGGACCTGACCAACAACGACGACAATGTTGACACCATCGTCGGTGGCAGTGCGGACCTCTCACTGACCAAGAGCGGACCAGCGACCGTCACAGCTGGCGGCAACATCAGCTACGACCTCGACGTCGCGAACACCGGCCCCTCGGACGCTGCAACGGTCTCGGTGTCGGACGCGCTGCCGGCCGGTGTCACCTTCGTCTCGGTCAACGCATCCAACGGTGGCTGGACCTGTACCAACAACGCCAGCATCTCCGTCACGTGTGACCGCGCTCTGTGGACGTCCGGTTCCGCAACCACGTTCACCATCGTTGTCACGGCACCTAACCAGCCGACCACTCTGACGAACAACGCCGACATTGACTCCACAACGGCCGACCCTGACTCCGACGAACAACGACGACTCGGTTAGCACCACCGTCACGGGCTCGGCTGACCTCTCGGTCACCAAGAGCGGGCCGGCCACAGTTACTGCCGGGGGGACCATCAGTTACGACCTCGACGTCGCGAACACCGGTCCGTCGACGGCGCAGAATGTCAGCGTCACCGACACGCTGCCCGCCGGTGTCTCGTTCGTCTCGGTCAACCCGAGCAACGGCGGCTGGACCTGCAACAACAACGCCAGCATCTCGGTCACCTGCGACCGCGCCACCTGGGCCGCCGGATCGGCGACAACCATCACCATCGTCGTTACTGCACCAACTCAGCCAGGCGACGATCACCAACAACGCCAACATCGATGCAACGACGTCCGACCCTGACCCCACCAACAACGACGACAGCGTGGACACCGACGTCGGCGCCTCGGCGGACCTTTCGCTCACCAAGAGCGGGCCGGCCACCGTCACCGCTGGCGGCACCATCAGCTACGACCTCGACGTCGCCAACGCCGGCGCGTCGGACGCCACCAACGTCAGCGTCACCGACACCCTGCCGCCCGGTGTCACGTTCGTCTCGGCCACGCCGAGCAACGGTGGCTGGACCTGCAACAACTTCGGCAACATCACTGTCACTTGCGACCGCGCCACCTGGGCTGCTGGGTCCAGCACCACGATCACCATCGTCGTCACCGCGCCGAACCAGCCCACGACGGTGACGAATGCTGCTGGCATCGGTAGCACCACGCCGGATCCAGACCCCACCAACAACGACGACAGCGTGGACACCGATGTGCTCGGATCGGCTGACCTCTCGGTCGACAAGAGCGGACCGGCCACCGTCACTGCCGGCGGCACCATCAGCTACGACCTCGACGTCGCGAACAACGGTCCGTCGGACGCCACCAACGTCAACGGTCACCGACACGCTCCCCGCAGGCGTCACCTTCGTCTCGGTCAATCCCTCCAACGGTGGCTGGACGTGCAACAACAACGCCAGCATCTCGGTCACCTGCGACCGCGCAACCTGGGCTACCGGTTCGACCACGACAATCACCATCGTGGTCACGGCGCCGAACCAGCCGGGCACGCTGACCAACGCTGCGAACATCGATGGGACGACCTCAGACCCCGACCCGTCCAACAACGACGACTCCGTCGACACCACGGTCACCGGATCGGCTGACCTCTCGGTCACCAAGACTGGGCCGGCTACTGCGGGCGCCGGTGGCTCAATCACCTACCAGGTGACTGCCACCAACAACGGACCGTCGAGTGCGGCGAACGCCTCGATCACCGACACGCTGCCCGCAGGCGTTACGTTCGTCTCAGTGAATGCGTCGACCTTCGGTTGGACCTGCACGAACAACGGGAACATTTCAGTCAACTGCGACCGAGTCAGTTGGCCGGCCGGCTCGAGCACGGTATTCACCATCGTGGTCACCGCTCCGGTTGCGACCGGCACCATCACCAACGACGTCGACATCACCGCGACCACACCGGACCCCGATTCGACCAACAACGACGACTCGGTCGACACCGATATCTTCCCGTCCGCAGACCTCTCGGTCGTCAAGACCGGACCAGCTGCAGTTAGTTCCGGCGGCACCATCAGTTACGACCTCGACGTCGCTAACAACGGACCGTCGAGCGCTGACAGCGTCAGCGTGACCGACGCGTTGCCCCCGGGCGTTACGTTCGTCTCGGTCAACGCGTCCAACGGTGGTTGGACCTGCAACAACACCGCCAGCATCTCGGTCACCTGCGATCGCCCGACCTGGGCGAGTGGTTCCACGACAACCATCACCGTCGTTGTCACTGCGCCCGTCGGATTTGTCACCATCACCAACGCCGTCACGATCGGTTCAACTACCAGTGACCCGGTTCCGGCTAACAACGACGACTCGGTCGACACCGTCGTCGGCGGCGTCGCAGATCTATCAGTGGTCAAGAACGGACCAGCGACCGTCACCGCCGGCGGTGAGATCGACTACACCGTCGACGCTGCGAACGCCGGTCCGACCGCAGCCATCAACGTCTCCGTTACCGACACTCTGCCTGCTGGCGTCACGTTCGTCTCGGTCACACCAAGCAACGGCGGTTGGACCTGCACGAACAACGGCAACATCTCGGTCACCTGCGACCGCGCCAACTGGGCCAGCGGTGCGACCACGACGTTCACCATCATCGTCCGGGCACCGGCGCAAGCCACGACGCTCACCAACACCGTCGCTATCACCTCGCCCACCAACGACCCCGACGTCACCAATAACGATGACAGCGCCGGCACCGACGTCACCGCCCTAGCTGACCTGTCGCTCGTCAAGACCGGACCTGCCCAGGTCGACTCCGGTGCTTCAATCAGGTACCAGATCACCGTCCACAACGCAGGTCCGTCGAACGCGGCCAGCGTCTCGGTCACCGACACCCTCCCCGCTGGCGTCACCTTCACCTCAGCGTCTGGAGCAGGTTGGACCTGCACCCATGCTGGCAACGTCACGATCACCTGTGACCGCGCGGCGCTGGCCTCGGGCGCCTCGGCACCGGTCATCACCGTCCGGGTCACCGCACCCACCGGTCCAGCTCACCTGACCAACCTGGCCAACGTCACGTCGAGCACCCCCGACCCGAACCCGGTCAACGACTCAGACACCGCACCCACTCGCGTCCACTCCGGCTCCGGAGGTCACCCCCCACGCGCCGACCTGTCGATCGTCAAGACCGGCCCCGCGCAGGTCAACGCCGGCGACACGATTAGCTACGAGATCGCCGTCAGTAATGCTGGACCCGACACCGCCATCAACCTGCGAATGACCGACACCCTCCCAGCCGGCGTCACGTTCGTCTCGGCCGCCGGCAACGGCTGGAGTTGTGACAACAACGGCAACATCACGATCACCTGCGACCGCGCGCGGTTGGCCGACGGCGCGACCGCACCAGACATCACCGTGACGGTCCGTACCCCTGACACCGCGCAGACGCTGGTCAACCACGCGAACGTGGTGGCAGACACGTCGGACCCGACCGCCAACAACAACGCGAGTTCGGCGTCCACCGCGTTGGTCCCCCCCGGCACCAACAACGGTGGCGAACTCCCTCACACCGGAACGAACGATCCGCTGCTGCCGATCGGCGTCGGCCTGGCGTTCATCGCGCTCGGCGCGCTACTTAGTCGAAGTCGGGTTCCGTCAGGTCGATGAACGTCATCGGACCGTCGATGAGTTTTGACCACTCTTCAACACTGGGATCGTCCGACATTGTGCTTTCGCCCTTACGGGCTGCTTCTTCAGACGTGAAGTAAATCGCCTGGACGAATTGGTTGTCTCCGTACCAGCCGACGACGCCACCAAGGATGTCAGGACGCATCGCGCGAAGCTCGCCCTCCATCTCCTGGCCGCCAGCTCGCATCGCAGCCGGATTGTTGGAGCGTCCGATCATGATCTGGACGAAGCCTGCGTCGTTCGAACCGCCGCCGAACATCTCGTCGACCTCAGTGCAGTTCATGAACGCTGGCTCACCGTCGTATGCCTTTGCGGTGGCTTCCCACCACGCGCCTTGTTCGGGACGATTCCCGTTCGCTTCGCCGTCCGCCTCGGACTCGAAGCGCACAAACGCGATGCTGTCGCCGTCGGCAGTGATGCCGCTTGTCCGCCCCAAGTACCCCTTGGCGCCTGGCTTAAGTTCTGCGTCCCACTTCTCGACCTGGCTGTTCAGAAGATCTGCGTCGCGCACCTTGCCATGGATGACCTGCATGAACATTTCCGCTACCCCTTCCGCGGGCACGCCGCACCAAAATGGCGTGACGTTTCGTGGCCAGCATGCCCCCCAAGACCCAATGACGCTAGGGGCATAGGTACTAGGGAACCCGCGCTACGGCCAGCGGACCTCGAGCGTTCGCCCTAGGAACTGGGCGTAGGGCACCAGCGACGCCTCGATCGCACGTTTGTCCTTCACCCGCAGTTTGCCGAAGGGCCAAACCTCGACAGTCACCTTCTGCTTACTCAACGTGCGCTTCCAGGTGGCGATCACCCTGCCCCCACGCACGATCGTGGCGCGGAACACGCCGTTCTTACCCGGCACCACCAACTCCAGGTGCTCAGCATCGAGCACCATCGACCGGTCCTTGAACCCCAGCAGGTACTCGTCGAACCCAGGTAGCGCGACGAACTCATCGTCGGCCAGCGGTTCAGCCGCTGGGGCATCGAGCGCCGTCTCTCGCCACGATCATTTCTGTACCGTCGACGCGTACCGTCGCGAGTGCGTCGCCGCAGCCGGCGATGCCCAGTTTCGCGTCCGCCGCTGTCGACCCCATCCAGCCCGCGAAGTTCTGTCGCGTCGTCGGTCCGTGGCTTTGGAAGTACCGCAGCGCCATCGTCGCCAACGCCTCGTCGCGATCAAGTTTCACCGGATCGGGCACCCACTCGTCGAGTAGTACGAACGTCTGCTCGTTGCCGACGTTGGGCGCGATACACGTCACGCCGCGCTGACTCGCGTACCAAAGCATGTGGTACGTCAATTGCCCCGCGCCGTCGATGCCAGCCTGCTCGAGCGCCGCCGTGCACTCCGCGCGCGTCAGGCGTCCGCCACCTGCCAACGTCTTGCCGAGCACGTCGACGGCACGGTCGGCCTCGCGTTCGGTCAGCCCGATGTACTCACGTCGCTTCGCCGCTTGAGCCAGCGGACGTTCGCCCAGGACTGCGAGCATCCAGTGCGCATCTCGCGGCGGTACGAAGTGCACCGTGCCGCGCATCGGCCAAGTGCGCAACGCCTCGGGACGTTCGAGCGCAGCCTCGACGTCGGACACCGTCGCCCCCGGCAGCCGCGCGCCGAACGACCAGAGCCCGCTCGCGAGGTCCTGCGACTGCATCGCACCCATCCACGTCACGACGTCTCCGACGCTGGACGGGTACTCCGCCGATCCCGGACGCAGCAGCAGGCTCTGCATCCGGAGCGCCAACGCATCAGTCGTCGACAGGGCGACGGGCTCTGCGGCTGCCATGGCCTCATCTTGGCCGAAGCCTCTGACGTCAGCACCACGGCCTAGACCAGCAGCCGCCACCGGGCGTACGGTCGGCGCGAGGTGATCTCGATGACCGATCCCGCGGTACAACGCTTCCTGGACGCGCAGAGCGCGTTCGCCAGCCTCGTCGACAGCATCGGCGACGATCAGTGGTCCAACAGCACGCCCTGCCCAGACTGGAACGTCCGCGCGCTCGTCAATCACCTGGTCGGCGAGCAGTTGTGGGCCGAGCCCATGCTCACCGGCAAGACCATCGACGAGGTCGGAGACCAATACAACGGCGACCTGCTCGGAGAAGACCCAGCCAGCATCTGGCGCGAGGCGGCGAAGGCGTCCGCCACCGCCTTTAAGGCGCCCGGTGCGCTCGACGGCACCATCAACAGTTCGATGGGACCCTCACCCGCCACCCAGTACGCCGTCGAGATGACGTCTGACCTGATCGCCCACCGCTGGGACCTCGGCCAAGGGATCGGTCAGGAGCAGCACTTCAGCGACGCCGAACTCGAGCAGTTGGAGGCGATGGAGGAGTCACTCGCGCCAAGCCGCGCAGCGCTCGAGGCGGCCGGCATCTTTGGTCCAGTGCTCCCGACCGACTCGAGCGCAAGCCGTCAAACCAAAATTCTCGCCGCCATGGGCCGCACCGGCTAGTCACGGACCAGCCCGTTTTTTGGACGGTTCACGACAGTGAGCGGTGACATACGCCGCTGATTGTCGTGAACCGAACCAATCCGCGCACCCACAGGCACGTCGAGTGCGAGGTTCTCCCCACCTGGCGCGCGCACCGCGTCACGTCCAGGCTCGGCGCACGATTGTCTTGGGATGCCCCTCCCAACCACGGCGACCCAGCTCCTACGCAACCAGCACGGCGTGATCGGACGTACGCAGGCGCTGGCTGCCGGAATGACTGCCGGTCAAGTCCGGCACCTGACTCGGACGGGCGCGTGGACCCGGCTGCTGCCAGAGATTTACCTCTCGGCTAGTGCAAACCTGACGTGGGAAACCTGGGCGTACGCCGCGCAACTGGCGGGTGGTCCGAGCGCAACTCTCATCGGAACGACCGCCGCCGCCCTCCGCAACCTCCACCCCCGTAACCTGCCGATTTGGCTGGCGGCGCCTCCACATCGACGACTACGTCTGGGCACCCGAAACATCCGGGTGTTCAACCTTGAGGTGCCGCAGTCTGAACGAGCCAAGGTTGACGGCCTCGTCACAACATCCCGGCTACGTACCGCCGTCGACGTTGCGCACCTGCTGCCCCTCGGCGAGGCCCAGCAACTCCTCGACCGCATGCTGCTGCTCGACGCTGCCCTACTCGACGCCTTGACGGCGGCGGTCGCGGACTCGCAGCGTCAGGGCTCTGCCCAAGCCCGACGTCTGGTGCGAAGCGCCGCAGACCTCGCCGCGTCCGAGGCCGAACGAATCGCGCACCGCCTGCTGCGTCAGGCGAATGTCACCGGCTGGACGTCGAACTACCGCGTCACCGTCAGGGGACGCACTCTCATCATCGACATCGCCTTCGTCGCGATCCGGATCGCTGTCGAGATCAAGGGCTGGCGGTACCACTCCGCACCCGACCGCGGCAGAACGGACGACCGCCGCACGTCTGACCTACAGCTCGCCGGCTGGATGGTCCTGACGTTCGGCTGGTACGAACTCACCGTCACTCCGGACGTCGTGCTGGCCGAGATCCGTGACGCAGTCACGAAGCGAGTGGCTGCGTAGCGAACGCTACGAGCGACGTTCGCGCGCGGACTCCAGTCCCATCTTCACCAGCATGATCGGCAGCAGGAACGTCGCGATCAACGTCACCAGCCAGATGATCAGCGCCGCGATGAACCAGGTCGACAACCCGTCCACGTTCAGCCCGTCCGACACGATCGAAGTGATGATGAGCGCCACGAATGTACTCAGCAACCCCGCGATCGCGGTCAGTACCGGCGCCTTCCGATCGGTGGTCTTGGTGATCAGCGGGGTCAGCAGCGCCTGCACCACCGCGAAGATCAGCACCACGATGATGAAGGAACTGGCGTCCACCGACAGTCCGTCGACGAAGAGACCAGCGACGATGAGGCCAACCGCAACGGCAACGACATAAACCGCGAGCCGAATCAGGAAACGGATCATTCCCGAAGCCTAGCCCCGGGAATCTGTGGGATTTCGAACTTAGCCCGGATCCACCCACAGACAGAACGGGTGTCCCGCTGGATCGAGCAGCACGCGTACGTCCTGTTGCGGTTGGTACGACGCGAGCTCGGCCCCCAGCCCCACCGCCGTGGCGGTGGCACTCTCGAGGTCATCTACCTCGATATCGAGATGCATCATCATCTGTTGCTGTTCAGGCGACGTCGGCCACGTCGGTCGTACGTATTCGCGCTCGCTTTGGAACGCCAAACCGAAGGGCACATCCGGCGAGACGATGAGTACCCAGTCGGGCTCCTCGCGCCTGACCTCCCAGCCGAGTACTTGCCGATAGAAGTCGGCGAGCACGTGCGCGTCCGAACACTCCAGCACGACGGTCGAGAGCTTCACCCGGCCAACGTACAACGGTCTTGACGCACCAACAGGTCGGGAGCATGGTGAGTGGCTTCAGAGCGAAGGAGTCGTCATGACGGCGAAGCAGAACATCTCGACCCCACACGAATCGCGCCCGTTCGTTGGCCACGGACACATGGACGTCATCACCCTCGGCGACTTCACCCTCGGTAGAGGCACCTTCGAACCCGGCTGGCGCTGGTCCGAGGACGTCAAGCCGATCGCTGGCACCGACAGTTGCATGGCCCGTCATACGGGGATCTGCGTTTCAGGGCAGATGGCCGTCCGCTCTGACGACGGCACCGAGGTGACGATCGGCGCGGGCGACGTGGTCGTCATCGAACCCGGGCATGACGCCTGGACTGTGGGCGACGAGGCGTGCGTGCTCCTCGACACCGGAGTGGCGGCATACGCCTGAGGGCTTCACCTGCCCCAAAGGTAGTCGGAACTTCCCCGTGGAATTCCAAAGAGACCAGCAGCAGCCACGACAGCCTGCTAACTTGACGGCGCCATCGGGTCTGGGAGGGAGGCATCGTGGCGCTACACGTGACGGTCCTGGGTACGGGCTATCTAGGGGCCACCCTCGCCGCTTGTATGGCCGACCTCGGCTTCGAGGTCCTCGGCATGGACTTCGATGCCGACAAAATCGCCTCACTTTCACAGGGTCTGGCGCCCTTCTCTGAGCCTGATCTCAACGAAGTCATTGCGCGAAATATCGAGGACGGTCGACTCCGCTTCACCTCGTCGTACGAAGAGGCGGCCGACTTCGGTGACGTGTTGTTTATCTGCGTGGGGACGCCGCAGCAACCGGACTCCAACGCTGCTGACCTCCGCTTCGTCAACTCCGTTGTCGAAGGAATCGCGCCCCACCTGAAGCGTCCGTGTCTCGTGGTGGGCAAGTCCACGGTTCCCGTGGGAACGGCTGAGTTGGTGACGCACCGGATCAAGGAGCTTGCTCCTGCAGGAGAAGACGTCGACGTCGCATGGAGCCCTGAGTTCCTTCGCCAAGGCCACGGCGTCAAAGACACTTTCCATCCGGATCGTCTAGTCATCGGAGTCACGAGCAAGCGCGCCGAAGACAAGCTGCGTGAGGTTTACGCACCGATAATCAACGCTGGAGTCCCTCTCATCATCACCGATCTGGCGACTGCTCAACTCATCAAGGTCGCCGCCAACGCGTTTCTCGCGACCAAGATCTCGTTCATCAACGCCATGTCCGATCTATGCGATGCGACAGGCGCGGATATCGTCCAACTCAGTGATGCTCTCGCGCGAGATTCCCGAATCGGTGGGCAATTCCTGAAAGCAGGTCTCGGGTTCGGTGGCGGCTGCCTACCCAAGGACATTCGCGCTTTCATGGCCCGAGCTGGCGAACTCGGCGTCGATGAGGCACTGACATTCCTGCGCGAGGTTGACTCCATCAACATCAGACGCCGCTCTCACGTAGCCGCGATAGCGCGGAATGCCGGCGGGGGCTCTCTTCTTGGTCAACGAGTAGCAATTCTCGGTGCGGCGTATAAACCCGACAGTGATGACGTTCGCGACTCTCCGGCCCTACACGTGGCTGCCGCCCTTCAACAGGATGGAGCGTGTGCTGTGGTCTATGACCCGCAAGCAAATCAGAATGCCGCAAACGCCTTCCCGGCGCTGCAGTACACGGAAAGCGCCAACGATGCCCTTCGCGGTGCCGACCTAGTCGTGGTTCTCACGGAGTGGGAAGAGTTTCGGTCACTGGATCCCGGCGCTGTGGGCGAGTTGGTGAACCGAAGAGTGATTGTCGACGGGCGGCTCTGCCTTGACGCAGAGAACTGGCGAGCCCACGGCTGGGATTACCGCGCCCCCGGAAGACCTTCCGTCCCAGTTCACGAAATGGGCTAGTACACGTCTTGGGCAAGCAACAGAGCCAACAATGTGCGCATGAGAATCGGTATTGCCTGGCCCTCCGCTGTACCCTCCGGACCGTTACTGCAAACGAGGGATAAGATCAACATGCGTCAGCGAGCAGTCGTAACGGGCGGGGCCGGTTTCCTCGGCTCCCATATCTGCGAACGCCTCCTTAGCGAAGGATATGAGGTTGTTTGCCTGGACAACTTCCTGACTGGAACCCCCGACAACCTTACTCACCTGGTTGGCCAGGATGATTTCCATTTAGTTCGCGCAGACGTTAGCCAATACATCCATGTCTCAGGTCCGGTCGACTATGTGCTCCACTTTGCGTCCCCAGCGAGCCCGATCGACTACCTCAAACTGCCGATCCAGACCTTGAAGGTTGGCTCGATCGGAACACTCCACGCTCTAGATGTCGCGAAAGTAAAGGGAGCGAGGTTTCTACTCGCGTCGACGTCAGAGGCATACGGCGACCCGCTGATCCACCCCCAACCGGAGTCTTATTGGGGAAACGTGAACCCTGTCGGTCCTCGTGGCGTCTACGACGAGGCCAAGCGTTTCGCAGAAGCGATGACGATGGCATATCGGCGTAGCCACGGGATTGACACCGGAATCGTTCGGATCTTCAATACATTCGGTCCTCGAATGCGACCCAAGGACGGTCGAGCCATCCCAGCCTTCATCACCCAGGCGCTCGCCAACGAACCCATCACGGTGCATGGAGACGGGAGTCAGACCCGCTCTCTCTGCTACGTCGACGATCTCGTCGAGGGAATTATAAGGATGCTGCACAGCAATCTCGAAGGTCCCGTAAATCTCGGCAATCCGCACGAGGTGAGCATGTTGGACCTCGCAAAGTGGATTCGCGACCTCGTGGGGTCATCGTCCGAGGTGACCTTTACACCACGTCCGACCGACGACCCAACGGTGCGGCAACCCGACATCACACTCGCAAGAACAGCGCTCGGCTGGCAGCCGGAGCGATCCATCGAAGATGGTCTCAAGATGACCATCAGCTGGTTCAGCAGACACCCCGATCTGACGTCCCTCAAGACGCTTCGTTGACCCTGGCGCGAACCCGAGTGTCTCTTGGCAGCCGAAGCACCGTTGATCGCCAACGGAGGAAGCGGCTTCCCGGAGCATCATCGATCTTGCGACCACGTGAAATAGATCTGATCGACCGTCCAAAACTTCGATGCCCTCGTCACGCTGTCAAGATCAAGCGCTGTGCTCCGCCGGCTCAAAAAACGCCCTCGTCGCCGCTGACGGCCACCCAGTCGTTCTGAGCCGATGGTGATGAATTGTTCAGTCCAGAGGACAACAGCAACCTGTGACGACTAGCGTCGCTTCCCGTGAAGACGGCGGCCAAACCACGGCGTGCTCCCCTGAACTCATGGCGTGAGCATGCCCGACTTGTCCCCTTCGTCGTTGGCCTTGCCGTCAAAGAGCACCTATACCCGAGGCTGCATGTGAAGCCGCTCGTCGCTGAGCTCTTCCTCACTGACAACTGCAATCTCAAGTGCGTTAGTTGTGCATGTTGGCGCAAGGTCACTCGCGAGGAGCTCGACACCAACGAGTGGCTCGATGTCATCAGCCAGCTCGCGCGGGCTGGCATCGTGAAGGCTAACTTCACCGGAGGCGAACCGCTGCTGCGACAGGACGCACCAACTTTGATTGCGCACGCGTACGACCAGGGCATAAAGAGCCTGCACCTGAATACCAACGCCATCCTGCTCGATGAGCGCCGCCGCCGGGGGGTGCTGGAGGCGGGCGTTCGAAGTTTCAACATCTCCGTGGACGGGCCAACGGCGGAGATTCACGACCACATCAGAGGCGTCAACGGTGCCTATGACAAGACACTCACTCATCTAAGGCAGTTACTCGCGCTACGAGACTCACTTCGCCTTCGGGTCCGGATGAACTTCACGGTTATGAGATCCAACGTAGCCGAGCTCCCGAATGTCATGAAGCTGGCTCAGGAATTGCGTGTTCAACTCTACCTAAATCTGGCTACCGATCGAACCTTCTTGTTCCGTGACGGACAGGTGTCGTTTGAGAGCCGAGTGAGTGGTGACGACATCAACAAGGTGATGTCGCAATTAGAGGACATAGTTCGTCTTGACCGACGGTTTGTGCCCCGGTACTCCGAGCTCGCCTACATCCCAAAGCACTTCAACGATGTCGTGCAACCTTCGCTTCCCTGCGCAGAATCCCAAGCCAAGTTCATGGTGCACTCGACCGGGGGGATCGGGGGGTGCTGGGGTCATGACGCAGTGAACAACGTACGCGACACTTCTATCGCCGACGTTCTCAATTCCGCGCACTACCGTGACGAGCACGAGAAGTTCTTCCGCAAGGAGTGCGTGGGTTGCGGCAGCAACTACGCACTAAACCTGGCGCGGCGCCCTAGTTCCTACATTGAAGACCTGCTTTGGCGCACTGGCCGCCGCTCACTGACCCCAGCCCTTTCGCCTTCGCGGGCGACTTCACCGTGAGCTCGACTGTTCGCGTGGCGGTGGATAGCCTCTATAACGCTCTAGCCGACCACTACAACGAGCACTTTGCTGTTGCTCATCGCAGGGCCTACGACCAATTGGCGTGGGAACTGTGCAGCCCTCTCTGGACTATGCATCCCAAGACGATTGTCGACGTTGGATGCGGAATCGGTCGGTGGACCGGGCGCTTGTTGGAGGCTGGTCACTGTGTGATCGGTATCGAGCCGTCCGCTCGAATGGCCGATCAATCCGCCCAGCGACTTCAACCCTGGCTCGGCAAGTCCTTCACGCTTCGGAGGGCGCGCGTCGAGGAGGTCGATCTGCCCACCGGCTCCGTCGATGTTGTTCTTGCGATGGGCAGTCTTCAGTACACGCAGTGTCCGGCCGAACAAATCGCCCGTATGAGCAGCTGGCTACGACCAGGCGGGCAACTCGCGGTGCTGGTGGACTCCTTGATCGCCCTTGTGTTGGAGCTCTCTCGAAGAGGCGATACGGAACAAGCCTTAGAACGCCTGCATTCTCGACGCGGCTTGTGGGAGGTAGAAGGCCGGTCGGCTGAGCTGCACTTGCTGGATACTGATTCGTTACACAGAGCGGCTGCTACGGCTGGACTCAGCGATGCCTCGGTCTCGGGTCTGTTGGTAGGAGCATCGTTGTGGGGAATCGATGAAGTTAGACACCGTCTCGATACGAACTTCGACGCGGCCCTCGAACTCGAGCGCGGCCTAGCCCACCGGCCAGAGTTAGCCGATCTCGGCAAACAACTACTGCTCCGAGCGCGCAGGCGCGAGGACGTCACAGCTTCCTGAGTTCGCGCTCCACGGTCAGCGTGTGCAACACCCGCCATAGGACCGCGTCGGCATCGTCAGCGGTCATCTCCGATGACATCGGAAGCGCAATCGCCTGATCAGCCAACGTGGCCGCCACCGGGAGTTCGACACCGGGGACGGCAAGGTCCCCCCAGGGCAGACGATGAAGCGCTGGTGCGTAGTACGGCTTGGTGTTCACCCCGAACGCTTCCAACTTTTTGCAGAACAATGCGCGATCCTCGACGTCGAAGGCTGCCGTCCAGTGAACCCAACTATGAGTTGCCCCTTTGCACGTCTGCTGCGGAATCACGCTTGGGAACACATGAGCCAGATCTGCATAAATCTCGGCCACCGTAGTTCGACTACGCATGATGCGATCGAGAGCGTGTACCTGGTCCAACGCCACCGCCGCATGCACTTCGCCAAGCATTGCCGATCGAGTCCAGTCAATCCGGCTGGTCAGCCTAGGGAGCCACTCTCTGGGCAGAGTGAGAAATCCCCCGGAGCCTCCGGCGGAGACGGTCTTTGCAAAACTCATGGAAAAGGCATGTACGTCCGCCTGGCTACCCACCGGAGATCCTTGGTAACGGCTACCAAGCGAAGGCGCCGAGTCCGCAACCAAAGCGACACCAGCCGCCGAACAGACCGAAATCAGACTGTCGTAGTCGGCTGGGTTTCCCAAAGCATCCACGGCGATGACAACTCTGATGTCCGATGCGCCTAGCGCTTCAGCGACGGCGGTCGGGCTGAGAGTCCAGGTAACCGGGTCGACGTCACAGAACTGGAGGCGGTAGCCGAGCTGCGCCGCCGCTTCTGCAGTTGCAGCGAAAGTGAAGGAAGGAACCAAAGCAATTTCCCCAGGGCTCGCGACGCCAACTGCCGCAACGATTCCCAATCGCAGCGCTGCGGTGCCCGACGACGTCAACAGCAACTCCCTGTCGTCCGTCAGTTCGAGGCTGCCCCGAAGTTCACGCATCAGTGACGAAGACAATGGACCGCCACTCTTGACCACACCGCTGTCCAAAGCCTGATGAATCTGCATGCTGACGACGTCGGGGCGCTCAGGAGCGGGCGGTGTCACCACAGGGATTACCTTTGACAGTGGCTTGGGTGATTCATCGCGCAGCTGACAGACGAATTTACTGATCTGGTGGCGAAGTCGATCTGGGTCTGCGTTCCCAATCAGTTGGTTGAAGGTCGTGGTGTCCACGAGCCCGGACGACTCGTCTTGGGCCTCGACGACATTGACTATGGCGCTACACCCGAGCGACTCCCTCACGATCTCGACGACCTCAGGCAGGGAAAGGGTGCCCACCCCCGCGTTCAGCAAGCCGCTCCCCTCCGGGTCGGCTACAGCCACAGCCACATCGTCGACTGATACAAACGTGCGGCAGACGTCAAGGACGCTCACCGGAAGCCCGGCCAACATGCGTCGGGCCAGCCGTGACATCACTCGCTCTTGGCCCATCCCGAACAGGTTTGCAACTCGGACAAGCCTAAACCGAGCACGCTCTGAGAACTCGTCGATCAATATCTCCTGGGAGCGCTTGGAGAGGGCATAAACCCAGCGACCCGATTCGTCAGCATCAACCAACGACTGGCAGTGTCCGGAAGTTCGCCAGGAGGGGTCCCCGGTTCGCACACGGTCCACCGCCCCAGATGACCACTCGCGAATCTCGGCATCGGTCGCCGGCAGCGATAGCGGAGTGTCTTCTCGCAGCAGACCTGCCCTTGACCCGTAAACCTCGACGCTGGAGAGAAGGACGACGTCCCGATCCTGCAGGGCTGGGAGGAGCCGTGCGGTTGTCCACGCGTTAGCGCGAATGAGCTCCCATGGGTGAGCAATGCGCGGACTGCTGGTGCCATGACTCACGATCACGCGGCCCTCAGGAAGCACTACGCGATCATTCAAGAGATCAAGTTGTCGGTACTCAACGTTGCGGGGAACCCGGCCGTCTGCGCGGATTGATTCCTCCGAATGCTGGTCGACCACCACCACTCGTCGCCCGTCGTCGACCAGACGCCTCGCGAGGGCCGACCCGAGGAACCCAGCACCGCCGAGAATCACATCGTCGCGCACCCAACCTCCTCCCTCAACCCGTTGGACTTCAGACCTCGATATTCGTCTGATCCAAGTCATTTTCCATGCACGCAGTTCTTACCACTGGGAGTCGCTGAGCACTAGGAGACTGGATAATTTCGACTCTCGGCACACCCCTCGGCTTCGGTGTTAGCCTGCCTAAATGCGGGGGGCTAAACGACGATTACTCCTAGTCACCAGTTCCGGTGGAGTGGCGCTCGACGTCATGGCGTTGGAGCCATGGTGGAGCAATCACGACGTGAGTTGGGTCGCGATATCGGCAACCGACACCCTCGATCTTCTCGTCGATCATCCCGTCCGATGGACCAACGAGCTTCGGGCGGGAGACAGTTTCGGCCTTGTTCGTGAGACAGCAGCAGCGATTCGCCACTTACAACAACAACGTCCCCAACTGGTGTTGTCGGCCGGAACCGGAATCGCCGTTCCGTACTTCATCGCCGCTCGACTTCTCGGCATCAGGTCCTGGTGGTTGCAAACGCTCAACGTGGGACAAGACACAGGGCTAGCAAGTCAGCTGTGCGAGCGTCTTGCAACGCGAGTGCTTGTTCAGCGGCCAGAGCTGTTGGCTCAGCATCGTCGATCCGCTTACCTTGGTGAGTTGTATTGATGACAGAGGCGCCGCTTCGCGTGTTCGTCACGGTCGGAATGGGTCCGTGGCCGTTTGACCGACTCGTCGAGGCCGTTCGCCCACTTTGCGAGCACCACGAGGTTTTCGTTCAGTCCGGAACATCCCGAGTTGAGTTGCCCTGCCCACAGGCGGCTTACCTGAGTTATCAGAATTGCCTTGATCGCATGGAGCAGGCGGACCTAGTGATCACGCACGCTGGGAACTCCGTTCGCCTTCTTCAGCGGATGGGCAAGAGACCGCTAGTCGTCGCACGTGAGGCGAGTCGCGGCGAGATGCGTAACGACCACCAAGTCTCCTTCGCAGCCCGCGAACAAAGTGCAGACCGCGCGGTCGTTATGAGCGGCGATGCTCCATTTCTCACGTCTCAGCTTCTTGACGCGGTTAACGCTCGAAGCTGGAAAACAACACCTGCATCCCTGCCTCCGGCGACCGGAAGCTCTGTTGGCAGCCTGCTCGATGGACTACCAGAAGTTCGACCACGGAACATGGACCCGTTTAAGTCGCATCCGACAGCGCGCTATGCGTGGGCGTTCGATCGACTGCGGAACAGATCCGGGGACCACCTCGAACTCGGTGTCGGAGACGGTCAATTCATCCGAGCTCTAGTGAGCGACACGGATCTTCAGGTGGTGGGAGCCGATGCGCATGAGGCATATCTACAAGCGGTCAGGGCCACGCTGCCGCGAACGCCGCTAATCCAGACGAGAGAGTTTCTGCCCTTTGCCGATGCGAGTTTTGACTCGATCTCACTGCTCGACGTTCTCGAACATGCTCCCGACGACCGAAAGATGCTGACGGAGGTCGCTCGTGTTCTCCGCCCCGGCGGTCTTCTTGTGATGAGCGTCCCCTCGCAGCACTTGTTCACTGTCCTGGATCCAGACAACGCGAAGTTTCGGTTTCCCCGCTTGCACAGCCTCGTATACTCGGCACGGTTCGGGCGAGCCTCTTATGAGGAGCGCTTCGTCGACTCGGCTGACGGTCTGCGCGGAGACATGGCATGGAATCTAAGAGAGCACAAAAACTATTCGCCCGACCAGATCATCGAAATGCTCCTCATGACGGGATTGCTTCCGACCACGCGCGACGGTGCCAACCTCTTCTGGAGGTTCTTCCAGGTTCCGTCTCTGCTCCTTCCTAAGCCTTTATCATCGATACTGGACGGACCACTCCGCTGGGACGGTCAACGATTCGACCGTGCCAATCTCTTCGTGACAGCGGTTCGCAGCGCCAGTATTCCCACCCGGCAACATCCCACTTCAGCCTCACCGGACTAGCGTCGATAACTACCCGGTGCCCTCGGCGTCACTGCGGAGGCTGAGGGCGAAGACAACCCAAGTCCGATTCGAGGGGGATTGCCTGCTGTGACGTCCATCGCTAGGCGGCTTGCTGCGCTGGTGGTTGCGAGCGCCGTCGTCGGTGCGACGTTGTCGACCATCTCGGCGACCGCTGCGGACGCGTCATGGTCGTTCCCCAACATCGAGATCGCCAACCAGGCGCAGTCGTACAAGCTCGGTAGCTGGGGTGGCCAGTGCAAGGTCTTCGGCGCCACCGTCGTCAACGCGGTACTAGCGGCGAACGACATCTCGGCGCGCGTCGGCGGGTACGGCTCCCCCGGCGGTGCTTACTACGGGGCGTACAAGAATGCCGGCGGGACGTTGGTCAGCTTCAAGGACGCGCTACCCGGTGACGTGATTCAGACCGTTAACCGCCACCACAAACACAGTGACCATCCTCCGCTCAGTGGACTCCACACTGCGATCGTCGTCGCACGTACTTCGTCCGCGAACGTCGTCGTGGTACGCGACTCTAACTACAGCTCGCCCGGTGACGAACGCATCCGCGAACACACGTGGGATCCCGTTGCGTTCGCAAAGACGCGCAACTCGGCGGTGTACGTCTGGCGATTCGGCACGGTCGCGACGACACCATGGGCAGCCAGCGTCGTCGGTAAGTCGTCGTGGTCCGATGCAGGGTTGTCGAAGCCGTGGGACCTGACGAAGGCCTACCCAGGGGAGACCGGCTACCTGCAGTTCCAGTTGCTCAACACCGGAACGCAAACGTGGAGTTCGACAGGTACGAATCCCGTACGACTCGGTACGGCGCTTCCGCAGGATCGAGCCAGTGCGCTCTACGTGGACGGCCAATGGGTGAGTCCGAGTCGCGCGGCGACCGTCTCACCCGCGTCCGTGGTGCCAGGGCAGATCGGCACCTTCACCTTCCCGGTCACGGTGCCCACCGGCGACGGAACATTGCACGAGGACTTCCGGCTCGTGGCCGAGGACGCTGCCTGGTTCGGTCCGACGGTGTCGACGGACTTGGTCCGGAAGATCTGGTCCGGGGAGTTCGTGGGTCAGTCGGCGTGGTTGGACGCTGACGAGACGCAGCCCTGGGCCCTGACCAAGGCGTACCCCGGCGAGACCGGGTACTTGAAGTTCCGGGTCAGGAACACCGGTAGCAGCACCTGGACGTCCGGCGGTGCGAACCCGGTTCAACTCGGCACTTGGGGACCGGCTGATCGCAAGAGTCCGTTCTTCGTCGACGGCAAGTGGATCAGTCCCAGCCGCGCGACGTCGTTGAGCCAAGCAACGGTGCAGCCGGGACAGATCGGAACCTTCCGCTTCCCAATTAAGGTGCCGTCGG
Source organism: uncultured Actinomycetota bacterium (assembly GCA_963726755.1). Taxonomy (GTDB): domain Bacteria; phylum Actinomycetota; class Actinomycetes; order JAHEKZ01; family JAHEKZ01; genus DATKIY01. The sequence continues at coordinate 975,686 of CAVSDB010000003.1, read as the reverse complement.
GTTCGTCAACGGTGCGCGAGCGGTACCGCGCTGTTGCCAAGGGCTTGGGTTGGTTCGGCCCGGGGATGAGTCAAGACGTCTCGATCGACCGACTGTCTACGACGTTCAGCGCCCACGCGTCCGCGCAGACGTTGACGTACGGAGACGACGCCAAGGTGCGAGGGCGGCTGACGTCTGCTGGACATGCGATGGCGGACACACCCGTGACGCTTATGCGACGCGCTGCTGGGACGGCGACGTGGCAGCCGCGAGCCACGTTGACGACGGGACCACACGGCCGGGTATCGGCCGCGTTGCGTCCAACAGCGTCTGCCGACTTCAAGTTCGTCTACGCAGGTGCCTTCAGTTACCACGCCGCGGCGTCGCTGCCGGTTTCCGTGCAGGTGCACACGACCGTCGACGTGCGACTGAAGGACGCGAGTGTGGCGAAGGGTGACCCGATCGTGTTTACCGGCGCGGTCGCGCCCAACCGAGGCGGTGAGTCCGTGCTGCTGCAACGACTTAAGGCGGGCGCGTGGGTCACCGTCAGCAATGACGCGTTGTCCGCGGCGAGCCGCTACCGCTTTGTCCTGACTCCGGGTAAGGCCGGTGCGTCCCAGTGGCGAGTTGTCGATCCACGCCACGTCGACCACCTGGCTGGGCTGTCGTCGATTGCGAACCTGACGGTTACCTAGGCGACTAGGGATCGCCGGCCTCTGGCATACTTGCGGAGTTGCGTATTTCTTCAAGTCATGGAGTAGCCGTGTCAGTTCCCCTCTACCAAGCGAAGGCGGAGTTCTTCCGCACGCTCGGACACCCCGCCCGCATCCGGATCCTCGAGTTGCTGGCCGAGGGTGATAAGGCCGTACACACCCTGCGCGACGCCATCGAGATCGAGCCGAGCAGCCTCTCGCAACAACTGGCCGTGCTGCGGCTGGCCGGGTTGGTGACGCAGCGCCGCGAGTCAGGCGAGGTGATCTACAGCCTCGCACTGCCCGCCGTCCGGGATCTACTCGCGGCGGCGCGGGTGATTCTGCAAGCCAAGACGAGTGACCAAGGTGGCCTAGTCGACGAGTTGTCGCGGCCGGCAGTTGCGCAGTGAGCATAGGTAGCACCGCACGTGGTTGGCCGCAAGATCTCGCAACGGCAGTCGGCTGGCTCGGGGAACGTGCCCGCGCGCTAGCGCCCAAGCGCGCGGACTACACCGCAATGCGTCGCTCGCCACGGCGAGACATCCTCGCCGGAGTGACGGTCGGCGTCGTCGCGTTGCCACTCGCACTAGCGTTCGGCATCACGTCTGGGCTCGGCGCAGCGGCTGGTCTCACGACTGCGATCGTCGCGGGGACGTTGGCTGCCATCTTCGGTGGCAGCAACGTGCAGGTCAGCGGTCCCACCGGGGCGATGACGGTCGTGCTAGTCCCGATCGTGGCGCAGCACGGTGCGAACGGCGTACTCGTCGTTGGTCTGATGGCTGGACTACTACTTGTCGTGATGGCTGCCGCAGGGCTCGGGCGCTACGTGAAGTTCATCCCGCTACCGGTCATAGAGGGGTTCACCCTCGGTATCGCATTCATCATCGCGCTGCAGCAAGTGCCGGCAGCACTCGGCGTACCGGGCGATGGCGAGCGAGTGTTCTTGGTGGCGCTGGATGCGGTGCGCACGTGGCTATCGAACCCGCAGTGGGCCGCAGTGACCGTGACGTTTCTGGTCGCCGCCGTCATGTTGGCTTTCGTCCGCATCCGACCAGCCGTACCGATCGCGCTCATCGCTGTCATCGCGGCAACGCTTGTGGTACAGGTCTTCAACATCGACATCGCAACCATCGGCTCGTTGCCGAGCAGTCTTCGTGCGCCGAGCCTGCCGAGCTTCGCAGGAATTCACATTGGCGAACTCGTGATGCCGGCGATTGCGGTCGCGGCGTTGGCAGCGCTTGAGAGCCTGCTCTCGGCGACCGTGGCGGATGCCATGACGGTCTCGCAGCGTCACGATCCCGACCGGGAACTATTCGGCCAGGGGATCGCCAACTTGGCCGTTCCGTTGTTCGGCGGTATCCCTGCAACTGCCGCGATCGCACGTACGGCGGTCAACGTTCGCTCCGGAGCCCACTCACGGTTGGCAGCGATCACACATGCCGCCGTTCTGTTGTTGGTCGTGCTCGCCTTGGCACCGTTCGTCGCGAAGATCCCGCTGGCGGCGTTGGCGGGTGTACTGCTCGCGACTGCGGCACGAATGGTCGAGGTGTCCAGTCTGCGCGCGTTGCTGCACTCGACGCGCAGCGACGCGTTGGTCCTGCTCATCACCTTCGTGGCGACTGTCGCTCTCGACCTGGCGACCGCTGTCATCTTGGGGATCATCGTCGCCGGCGCGCTTGCCTTGCGTCAGGTCGCGCGAAGTGCGTCGTTGCAGGAGATGCCGCTGTATGCGCTGGCTGACGACGGCTCCACATCGCACGACGACGAGGAGCATGCGCTGCTCGACGAGCACATCGTCGCGTTCCGCTTTGAAGGGCCACTGTTCTTCGGGGGCGCCCACTCGGTTCTGCTCGAGTTGACCGAGGTCAGCGACATTCGGGTGGTGATCCTGCGGATGTCACACGTCACGACGCTAGATACAACTGGGGCGGCCGTACTTGGTGACACCATCGCGAGCCTGGAGCACCGCGGCGTAGCCGTGCTGATCTCGGGCCTACCAGATCGGTTCGAGCCGGTGCTCGCGGCTCGGGGCGTCCAGCAACGGCTTGTGCAGCAAGGTCACCTCTTCGAGCACACTCCTGATGCGATCGCGCACGCTCGGATGCACATCACACGCACAGCGCACGTCGGCGTGGTAGAGGCCGGCTGAAGCGTTCTAGCTGGAGCGTTAGCGATGACCATCTTCTTGGTGCCCATCGTCGTGATAGCCAACAGACATGTCGGGATCCTCCCCGACATGTCTGGGGACTAGCCCGGTAGCGGAGCCGACGGTTTCGTAGCGGTGAGTTGATCGGTCAGGGTCCTTCTCGGACCCATACGCTGATCTGATCGGGTTGAAGTGTCGCGTTGACGGTCGCTACCAGATCTTCCTGAACGTGGTGCGGGTCGACCTGGTTCCTCAGGCGAGTTCCGAAGTTGTCAATGATGCGGATGGCATCGTAGCGAGATCGGTTAAAGCGTCGGTCGACAAGTGCTTGGATTCGGCGTAGCGCTGGGCGGGCGATCGCTGCGGCAGTGAGCGTCGCCGCAGCGACGGCGAGCGGTGATCCGTTCCCGAGCAGCCTTGTGACAGCTGTGACTATGAGGACGTAGGTCACCAAGACCAGACCGGTGACGACCGCGTACGAGGTGGTCCGAGAGATGATCCGGTCGATGTCGTACAACCGGTAGCGCAGCAGGGCCACCCCGATCCCGATACCTGGTAGGACGATGGCGACAAGGAAGAGCCAGTCAGCGAGGAATTGCAGCCAGAACAGACCGAGCGCGGCCGTCACACAAAACATGAACCACTTCAACTGTTGCCGCTCCTCGCCGCGGCTCCGACGGAACCGGACCACGAGGATCGGAATGATCGTGAACAACGTCACAGCCCACGCGACGGCGAGCGCACCGAACACTGGGCGAGCGACCCAAGACGGCAGCGACACCATCAGGGGGTTCGGTGGGTTGGAGCCATCCGCCGGGCCGAACATCACCACGACCGTTGTCAGGGTCGCGGTCACCTCTGCCGTGAGGGTCGCCCATCTCAACCGACCCTGGATCGCCCGGCCGGTCGGGAAGAGGTGGAACAACAAGACGTAGGCAGACATAAAGGCGACGAAATACCAAGTACCGAACCAAGCAGCGAAGTTCCACCAAAACGACTCCGGGACCCCACGTGGTTGCTCCATCACGGCCTCGGAAAGGCCACCCATGGCCGCCAACAGCACGATCGCCGCCATGAGCCAGGTGATTGGATTGCGTGGACGTCGGGCAATGAGCAGACACGTCAAACCGAGGTAGAGCAACTGGACGACGGTGAACAACGCAACGTCGAGAAACCCCCCGAGACTGGTCGTGGCGGCGCCGGCCTCGTCGGCACCACCCGCTGGCGCGATGGCCAAGGTCAGGACCTTGGCTGACACGCTGATGGTCGCCAACACCGCCGCGGCGGCTGTACCCGGCCACCGATTGATCATGACCGGCCCACGTGGAAATAAGACATAGTCGCCCCTTCCCGCCCTGATGCTGCCGAGTCTGCCCGCTGAATCGTCCCGAAAGCGTTACCGCAGGGACGCTCTGGAACGTGGGCGGCGGGGATCAACCCTTCTCCTTGACAGTGCAGTGGGTGAGCGAGCCGACGTGCCAGCCGCTGTCGTGGGCAGAAAGTTGCAACTGCGTCACCGTCCGTCCGCTCGCATCGACGATTCGGACGGTAGCCGTCCGACTGGTCTCCTTGACGACGACGGCAGCTCCCCCGATGCCGATGTGGGACGCAGCCGCTGCAAGATGAGTCGCCAGCATTGTTTGGCTGGTCGAGCGATGTGATTGACGGGTTCTTGCAGTAAGCGGCGGGGCCGTGCTCAACTCGGTCGGAGTGGAGTTGCAGTCTCGGTGGGTGACGAAGTGTCGGCCGCAGAGCGCAGCCCGCCAGCAGCAATAGGCGCGCGATTGGGTCCAAGTCGAGCCACGAGCGCCCTAGCTCCAAGGTTCGCGTCCCGCGTCAGGCGAATGAGGACGTCGGTGTTCCCCCGCTTCTCATGGCCACGCGGGTGATACAAAGCAACGCGGTAAGCGTCGTGTTGCATGCACACAACGCCAACGCAGTCGTAGTCAGTCCAACCTGCATTACGCAATCCCTTTACAACAACGTCCGATGCCTCGTCGAAGTCAGAGGTCGACTGGACGTTCAGTAAGACCTCGCGCAAGTACGGATGGCTCTCACAGCAGTCGAGTCCGGCGTAGCCGCGGCTCGAGACGACTTGGACACCGGTGAGGTCTGGCCAGACCGACGCCGCCACCGGGTCGTACTGATCCAAGTCGCCGCTGCCGTGGCCGCATGAAGTGAGCGCGAGTACAGCTACGAGGATCGCCGTGACGACCGTCCGCGCGCGCATGGCGTGACGATAGCCGCGAATTCAGTCCATTGAGTCGTGTGGCGCAGCCAACTGCTTCGCGAATGCGAAGAGCCCGTCTATCGCTGCATCGAGCAATATGTCAGTCTCGATCTTGATGGGTGTCGAGGTCGTGTTGTTAAGGTCATCAATGGTCCAGCGGGGAATGAGGTCGTCCAAGTCACCGACAATTTTCGGGTCGATCTCCCCGACGTCTTTGATCAACCGAGCAGATCTTTGGTCCACCCAGGCGCGATGCTGTTCGGGGACGACAAGTCCCGGTTCACTACCACGGCGATGCGCCAGTACCCCTTTGCCGAGCAACGTTCCGAGCGGCTCGTACTCGGCGCGACTCAGGCCCCGCTGATTTGCCTCGATACTTAGCCTGCGCATGAGTTCCGCAGATGCTGCACCGAGCGAGTCGTTCGGTGTGCCCTGTAGATCGACGCCAGTTGAGTCGATCCCTGCCGCCTGACAAAAACGCGACCAGAGTTCCTCAGCCGGAGTGCCGCGGGGCGGAACAGTCATGACGGTCAAGTCGCCTTCGGCCACGTACTGTCGCCAGGTCCGCAGGATGCGCGGCCAATCTTGTCTCAGCCAGAAGTGGTGGCCAGACTTGGTTTCGTTCGCCGGGTAGTGCATCAGCCCAGTCAGGTAGGAGCCGTAGGTCCACGTGTGTCGATTCCTGGTGGACTCCTGCCATTGGGCTGGGATCGCACGTCCCAGGTCTCTGACGCCTAGCACTACCCGCACTCGAGCTGGCTTGAGCGAGGCAATCGCGTTCTGGACGGCGGCGTCCGAGGCGAACGACAAGAACTCCATCGAGACGACTGCGGTTGGTCCTGGGTGCCTGAGTAGGCGTTCTGTCATTTCGGTCCATGCGCCGCCGGGTTGCGGTGCCGCCGGTGCTGAATTGACGAGGTCAAGGACCGCCAAGCGTTGGTACGAGCGAACGTCGCCAGACCAGAGGACGCCGCGATCAGCGAGGACGTCGGCATTGCGGTTCATGACGGACTGGAGATACGACGTACCAGTCTTCATCGCGCCGATGTGCAGTACAACCGTCAACTCAGTCACGGAGTATCGCCCAGAGAGTGCATCGCCAAAGGGTATCCAGATGTCGGGTGTCTGCCCTCTCATCTAGGGTCGAGCGCATGACTCCAGCCGTAGAGGCGCATGGCCTCAAGAAGACATTCTCCAGTCGCAAGAGCAAGGTCGAGGCCGTCCGAGGCGTCGATTTGGCGGTCACGGAAGGCGAAATATTCGGCTTCCTCGGCCCGAACGGGGCCGGCAAGTCCACGACCGTACGCATGCTCACGACGTTGACCCGCATCACGGCGGGCACGGCGAAGGTCGCGGGGGTCGACGTCGCCGCTAATCCTGACGAGACACGGCGAAAGATCGGCGTCGCGCTGCAAGAAGCGGGCCTCGACAACCGGCAGACCGGACGTGAGTTGCTCGTCCTGCAGGCCAGGCTGTTCGGTCTGACGCGGGCCGAGGGTGGCGCGCGAGCCAACGAATTGCTCGAACTCGTCGACCTCGAGGACGCCGCCGACCGTCTCATCAAGACGTACTCCGGCGGCATGAAGCGTCGGCTCGACCTCGCGTCCGCACTCGTGCACCGTCCCGACGTGCTGTTCCTCGATGAACCCACCACCGGCCTCGACCCGGCGAGCCGACTCGTCGTCTGGGACGAGGTCCGCCGCATCAACCAACAAGGGACAACCGTGTTCTTGACCACGCAATATCTCGAAGAGGCCGACGCGTTGTGCGAGCGGTTGGCGATCATCGATGACGGACTCATCGTGCGCGAGGGGACTCCGGCGTCGCTCAAGGCCGACCTGAAGCAACGTCGCGGACTCGACTACGAACCGTCGCTCGACGACGTCTTCCTCGACGTCACCGGTCGCCAGCGAGAACGCAGCGCTGGCGAGGTCAAGGAGGTTCAGGCATGAGCAAGACCACCGTTCTCGCCGAGCGCGCACTGCGCGAGGCCAAACGCACTCCAGACGCGTTGCTCCCGACGCTGCTGATTCCGATCTTCTTTCTCGTGGTGAACGTTGGACAGGCGGCGAAGATCTTCCCGTCGGGCTCGACGCCATTCCTCGAAGGGCAGAACTACGCCGCGTTCCAGCTGCCGAGCACGCTGCTGCTCGCGGCGTCGTTCGGTACCGCAGCGCTGTACCTCGTCGAAGAGATCGAGGGTGGCTACTTCGACAAGTTGCGCGCCGCTCCGGTGCCACGTCACTCGCTGGCGATGGGACGGATGGATGCCGAGGCGCTGAAGTCCGTCGGCATGACGACGCTGATCGTCGTGCTGTCGCTGCTGTTCGGGATCAGGATCGCGAGTGGTCCGCTCGGCTTCATCCTGCTGGTGGCGCTGACTGCGGGATGGGCCGTTGGGTACACCGGCTTCTTGCAGTTCGTCGCGCTGAAGACCCGTAACGGTGCAGCGACTAACTCGGCGGGACTCGTCTTCTTCCCGCTGCTGTTCCTGACTCCCAACTTCGTACCGCGCGGGTTGCTGACACGTCCCATGGAGATCGCGGCGACGCTGAACCCGGTGACGTACGTGATGGAAGCGATGCGTTCACTGATCCTCGTCGACCTCGACTGGGCCGTGATCAGCAAGGGATTCGCGGTCGTAGTGGTGTTCGTGGTGGGGATGATCTACATCAACGTGCGAACCATGGCCAACTACGACTAACGCGTCGTACCGTCGGGCCGTCCGGGGGGAGTCCAGCATTGCGGAAGATTTTGGTTGCTATAGCAACCACTAGTTACCGCATTGCAAGGATTGTGCGGGCTTGACGTAGCAGTGGGTCGTCGACCATGCGGCCGTCGACCGTTGTCACGCCACCCCCCGACGCGGTGTCGACGACTCGCTGCGCCCACGCGACCTGATCGTCGCTGGGACGGAATGCGTCCCGTACGACGTCGACCTGCTTCGGATGAATACACGCCTTGCCGGCAAAGCCGGACGTCGCGGCATCGTTCGCTTCACGACGTAACCCGTCCAGGTCACCAATGTCGAGGTAGACGGCGTCGATCGCGACCTTGCCAGCAGCCCCCGCGGCCAGCAGCACGGACGAGCGCGCGTGACGGGCGACGTCGAGGTACTCACCGTCCGCGTCGCGGCTCCCACGACCTCCAAGCGAGACGGCCAGATCCTCAGCCCCCCACATCAGCGCAACGACCGCCTCGACCAACGCGACCGCTGGCGCATTGACGACGCCGCTCGCCGTCTCGCACAACGCGATGAGTTCGTACGCACCGAGCCTCGAAAGCGCCCGCGCATCTTCAGCTTTCGGCACCATCACACGTCGGTAGGACGTCAGCGCGAGCGCAGCCAGGTCGACCGGATGATGCGGCGAGCCGATCGGGTTGATCCGAACGATGGTTACGTCTGGATCGATCGGGCTGGCGATCAGATGTTGCCGAGCGCTTTCCTTGTCAGCTTCTGCAACCGCGTCTTCGAGATCGAGGATCACAAAGTCAGCGGCGTCCACCGCCTTCTGAAACCGGTCTGGTCGATTTGCCGGACAAAAGAGGTACGCCGGTCCTGACCCTCCACCGATCTGCCTCACCGCGGCTCCAGTCGTACCAACGTCGTTCGCGTTGCTTCGACGACGAGATCGTCCTTTTGGTTGTGGCCGCGATGCTGCAGCGTGACGATTCCCTGGTGCGGACGAGTGCGCGACAACCGCTTGTCAGTCACGAGCGTCTGCGCGTACAACGTGTCGCCGTGGAACAGCGGATTCGGGAACGTCACGTCCGAGAAGCCAAGGTTCGCGACGAGGGTGTGTTGGGTCAGTTGCCCGACAGACAACCCGACGACCATCGACAACGTCATCAGGCTGTTAACGAGCCGCGAGCCGAACTCCTGCTCGCGCGCGAACACCTCGTCGACATGCAATGCCTGCTGGTTCATCGTCAGCGCGCTGAACAACGTGTTGTCGGCCTCACCAATGGTTCGACCTGGCGCGTGGCGGTAGACCGTGCCGACGGTCATCTCCTCGTACCAAAGCCCACGCTGCTCAACGACGGGCTCTTCGTCAGTCATTCGTTCCTCCAGACTGCTGCCCGGTTCGCAGTTGGTCGAGCCTGACCTGGCAGCGTGCCGACACCTCGGCGAGTTCCTCGAGGGTATTGGCGATGTCACGCTGCTTGACGGTGAGGTCATCGCGGATCTCGGCGATTCGGCTGACGACGGTCTCAAGTTGGCGCTCTTTGGTGTCCGGCGCATCGTCGTACATGTCGAGGATTTCGCGGATCTCGGTCAGCGACATGCCGAATCGCTTCCCGCGAAGAATCAACAGCATCCGGGCTCGGTCGCGCCGGGTGTACCTGCGTCCCGCCGGGCGCCTGATTGGGGCGATCAGGCCTTCGGCCTCGTAAAACCGCAGCGTGCGGGGGGTGACCTCGAGTTCAGCGGCCAGATCCCCGATCGTCCACTCCTCCTGCTCGGCAGCCGGCCCGGCTTGGGTCTTGCCAGCAGGTGGGGTCATGGGGTTATGGTGATTGACGTTAACGTAAACGTCAAGGAGATCCGCCGTGCGATTCGAACTAGAACCCGAGCACGAGGCGTTACGCGAGGTCGTTCGAGACTTCGCCCAGGCCGAGATCGCACCCCACTCCGCGCAGTGGGACCGCGAGCACACGTTCCCGGTCGACCTCATCCCCCGACTCGGCGACCTCGGCTTGTTCGGACTCGTCGTTCCCGAGAAGTTCGGCGGTGCTGGCGGCGACTTCACGTCGTTGTGCGTTGCGGTCGAAGAACTGGGCCGCGTCGACCAGGCGATCGGGATCACGTTGTCCGCCGCAGTTGGGCTCGGCATCAATCCGATCCTGACGTTCGGCACTGACACGCAACGCGAACGCTGGCTGCCCGACCTCGTCACCGGACGTGCACTCGCAGCGTTCGGACTCACCGAGCCGGACGCTGGTAGCGACGCCGGCGCAACACGTACGCACGCCGAACTCGACGGCGATGAGTGGGTCGTCAACGGTGCGAAAGCGTTCATCACCAACTCCGGTACACCGATCACTTCGTGCGTCACCATCACCGCGCGCACCGGGATGGCAGATGGCAAGGCAGAGATCTCGACGCTGATCGTGCCGTCGGGCACCGAAGGCTTCGACGTTGCACCGGCGTACGACAAACTCGGCTGGCACGCCAGCGACACCCACGGTCTGAGTTTCAGCGACGTTCGGTTACCGCAAGATGCGCTGCTCGGACCGCGCGGTGCAGGTCTTCGTCAACTCCTCTCAATGCTCGACGACGGACGCATCGCCATCTCGGCGCTCGCCCTTGGCTTAGCGCGCGCTTGTCTAGATGCGTCGGTCGAGCAAGCCAAGACGCGTACGTCGTTCGGCGCACCGATCGGTTCTCGTCAGGGGATCGCGTTCGCGATCAGCGACCTCGCCGTCGACGTCGACGCCGCCCGCGCTCTGACGTACCAAGCGGCGTACCTCAAGGACGCGGGACGTCCAGCGGCGGAAGTTACTCGTGCTGCGGCTACCGCGAAACTGTTCTCGTCCGAGGCAGCAGTTCGCGCGACACAAGTAGCGACGCAAGTCTTCGGCGGCTACGGCTTCATGGAGGAGTCACCGGTCGCGCGGCTCTACCGCGACGCGAAGATCCTCGAGATCGGCGAAGGCACGTCCGAGATCATGCGCATGGTGATCGCACGCAGCCTCGGCCTCGGAGCCAAGTCGTGAACAAGCCCGAACGACTCGGCGCGCGCCAACGCATCGCTCTGCTGTTTGACGAGGGGACGTTCGTCGAGGACGGAGCACTAGCCAACGTCCTTGCTGGCAACCTCCCCGCAGATGGTGTGGTCACCGGACAGGGCCTCGTCGATGGTCGCGCTGCGCTCGTCGTCGCAAACGACTGGAGCGTCAAGGCTGGCTCGTGGGGTGCCCGCACCGTTGAGAAGATGATTCGCGTCACCGAGCGCGCACTTGCTTCCGAGCTTCCGATCTTCTGGTTTATCGACTCCGCGGGCGCGCGGATCACCGACCAGGTCGACCTCTTCCCCGGGCGCCGCGGCGCAGGTCGGATATTCGCCAACCAGGTCTCGCTGTCGGGCAAGACGCCGCAGATTTGTTGCCTATTCGGACCGTCGGCTGCAGGTGGCGCATACATCCCGTCGTTCGCGGACATCGTCATCATGGTCGAGCACTCCGCGTCCATGTACCTCGGTTCGCCGCGCATGGCAGAGGTCGTCATCGGTGAGCACGTGACTCTGGAAGAGATGGGTGGCGCGCGCATGCACGCAACCGTCTCTGGCTGCGGTGACAACCTCGTTGCCGACGATCAGGAAGCGATCGACGAAGCCAAGCTCTACTTCTCGTATCTGCCGACCAACTGGCGAGGTACCTCGCCGTCATACACCAGCGAAGCACCCGCAGTGAAACTCGACGGATCGATGGTCCCGACGAATGAGTCAACGCCCTTCGACATGCACACGTTCATCAACGGACTGATCGATGCAGAGTCGTTCTTCGAAGTGAAGGCGGAGTTCGCCGCTGAACTCATCACCGGACTCGCGCGCATCGACGGCCGCACCGTTGGTGTAGTCGCCAACAACTCGGCGGTACGCGGTGGTGTGCTGTTCAACGACTCCGCCGACAAGGCCGCGCGCTTCATCTGGTTCTGCGACGCGTTCAACATCCCGCTGCTCTACCTCGCCGACGTCCCCGGCTTCATGATTGGCACGCAGGTCGAACGTCAGGGCATCATTCGTCACGGCGCGAAGATGATAACCGCCGTTGCAGAAGCAACCGTCCCGCAGATCTCCGTCATCGTCCGCAAGGCGTACGGAGCTGGGTTGTACGCAATGGGTGGACCCGGCTTCTCCCCCGACGCTTGCCTTGCACTACCGAACGCACGCATCGCCGTCATGGGACCAGCCGCTGCGGTTAACGCCGTCTACGCAAAGAAGATTTCCGAACTCAAAACTGAAGCGGAGCGCGAGACGTACATCGAAGAACGTCGCGTGGCGTACGAAGAGGATGTTGACCTGATGCGTCTTGCTTCAGACCTCGTCATCGATGGAATCATCGAACCCGAGAACCTACGAAGCGAACTGCAAGGTCGTTACGCAGCTCTTGACGGAAAGTTGCGTGCGGTTCCCGAGAAACGTCACGGCGTCCCGCCCGGCTGACGTTTCAGCACCGAGGCGATGCGATCAACGTCGTCTAGCTCTCCCGCGGCAACCGCCATCACGAGGTCGAACGCTTCATCGTTAGTGAGGTTGAGACGTACCCCGTTCAGTCCGTAAAACGCGAGCACGGCAGCCAAAGCCAATCGCTTGTTGCCATCGACGAGTCCATGATTGCGCGCCAACGAGTGGAGTAGGGCCGCAGCCTTGCCATGGATCGAGGCGTACGCTTCGTCGCCGAGCATCGTCGCCTGGGGGCGGGCAAGCGCCGACTGCAGCAAGCCAAGGTCGCGGATCTGGGGTTCCCCGCCAAGGACGCGCTCGGCGACGTGGAGCAGGTCGTCGAGATCCAGGAAGATCACTGGCCGAGCCGCTCCAGCGCTTCTGCGAAGCGCGGCAACTCCTGATCGAGCACTCGGTCTAGCAACTCACGTCGGCTGGTCCGCTCGACGTACTCCCGCACAGCTTCCCGAGCCACCTCTTGCATCGACCGCCCCTCGAGGTCCGCTCGGCGTCGAAGCGCCGCGGTCTCCTCTGAAGTGAGTCGCAAAGTCATCGCCATGGTCGTATGGTATCAGATGTGATACCACGCTCACCTGTCATCTTGAGCCAGATGTACCCGGGTAACGATCTCGGAACGGTATATCTGACAACGTCGACCGGGTGAGACTTCGGAACCGGGTCCTGCTCGCTCTGGCTGGGGTGCTGCTTCTCATCGACCTGGGCGTGATCGTGGCCAACGGCCTGCCACTAGCCGACCTTGTCACCCTCGCCGTGCCGATCAGCTTCCTAGCCGTCGGCTGGCTGATCATTCGCCGCTATCCAGAGCACGTCGAGGGACGACTTCTTTACGCGATCGGACTTGCCTGGGCCGCCATCCTTGTGCTGCCGTTCGACGGCGGCTGGGTGATTCCTGTTGGCCTCATGGGAACCCATCTGCTCCTGCGTTACCCGGATGGTCGTCTGCCCTCCGCTCGCTGGCGATGGTTCTCGCGCTGGTGCACGCTGATGATCATCGTGTTGACGGTGGTCATCACTACAAGCTCGCGGATCACGTCACAAGGAGTCACGAACCCGTACTACGTCCCACCAACGCGATTCCTGGTCTTGCTCATCTTCGCGCTACCGCTCTGCCTACTGATCAGTGTGTGGTCGGTCATCGTCAGATACCGCCGGTCGTCGATGGTGTCCCGTACCCAGATCCGCTGGCTCGCCGCGGCCGCCAGCGTCATCGTCCTCGTCTACTGCATCACACTGGCCGCGTCCTTCATCTACGACGCCCACAACAACATCGACAGCACAAAGTCGAACTGGTTCGAGCAGCACTACCCCATCTGGCTGATAACGCTGCAGATGGTGGCGCTGCTTTCATTTCTACTCATCCCCGCGGCGTTCGGTATCGCGATCCTGCGCTACCACCTTTACGACATCGACCGAATCATCAGTCGGACCACGTCCTACGTCATCGTCACCGGACTGCTCGTTGCGACCTACGCAGCGATGGTCGCAACCGCCACGCGGCTCTTAGATTCCAAATCACCCCTCGTGGTGGCGGCCTCGACACTCACAGTCGCTGTACTGGCCAGACCGGCGCTTAGGCGGGTACAGAACATCGTCGACCGGCGATTCAACCGATCCCGCTACGACTCCTTGCAAACGATCGACACGTTCGGCGCCCGACTTCGGAACCAAGTTGACCCAGGCCAGGTCACCGATGACCTCGTCGCCGTCGTCAACGCCACCCTTCAACCGGACACGGTGGCGCTCTGGATCAGAGCAACAGACGTAATTGACCTACGAGCGGGATCTCCCCGCGGACATTCTAGTCCGCGAGTACCCACATCTCTCGGAACGGCGCCGTGATGTCCCAGCGAGTTACTGCTCCCTTGGGAAGTACTGCCATGTCGCCGGGCTTCAACTCAAGCGTCGGCCCACCTTCGATCGCGATCCGCGCTTCGCCCTCGAGTACTAGGAGAACCTCGGTCTGCGGCAGTACCCAGGCTGGAAAATCCGAACCGGAAACGGTCGTCGAAAAGCGCGACATCCCAGCTCGCATGGTTCCGGAGTCGAAGAGCAAGTGCTCCTCAGCGCCTCCGCCAATCTCCGGATCAGCCTGCCAAGAATCCGTCGAAGTGTTGGACACGAATACTCCAGGGTGTACTTCCATCGCGCCTCTTTCTCCGGAGGATGTTGCTTGGGATCGTTCCATCACTCTCCGTTGGACACACTGACGATCACCTTGCCCGCTGGTCGCCCTTCTTCGACCAGCCGGACGGCATCCGCTGCCTCGGCGAGGGGGTAGGTCCGATCAATGACAGGCACAAGCTGACCACCCTCGATGAGTTCTGTGACCTCGTCCAACGTCTCCGTCGTCACGGTGGCGGTGAAGCTCTTAAGTGTTTGACCGACGAACAGGTTCAGCCCGGCCGCCTTGACGATGTTGCCAATGGGTCCCAACAATCGGCTGCCGTCGCCATACGACTGGATAAGCGTTCCGTGAGTCGTCAGAACCTTCCGGAGCGCAATTGGGGAATACGTCCCACCGAGTTGCAAGGCCAAGTCGTACTGACTGGGGCCGGCGGTGATGTCTTGTTTGGTGTAGTCGAGGACGTAGTCGGCGCCGAGTTTCTCAACCAGCTGGACGTTGTCAGTGCTGCAGACACCGGTAACTTTCGCGCCGAGGTGCTTGGCAATCTGAACAGCGAACGTCCCAATCCCACCTGACGCACCGATGATTAGGACGTGTTGCCCGGCCCGGAGATCACCGACTTGAAATCCCTGAAGAGCGGTGGCGGCAGCAAGCGGGACGGCGGCGGACTGTTCGAAGGTCAGGTTGGACGGCTTGCGGGCAAGGCTGCCCTGAGGGACAGCAAGGTATTCGGCGAACGCACCGTGACCGAAGCCGTAGACCTGGTCTCCCGGAGCAAACCCTGTGACTTGCGAACCGACCTGCTCGACCGTGCCCGCCACATCCCCACCGGGAATGAGGAACTTCGGCTTGCGGATACCACCGATTCCAACCGGTCTAAAGACGACTGGTTCACCGCGAATGAAGTGCCAGTCCCACGGGTTGGCCGAACTGGCCCTAACCCGCACCAACACCTCCTCGTCGCCGACCGGCGGCACCTCGACCTCGGACAATTTCAGGACGTCCTTGGGTGCGCCGTACACATCTTGGACGATCGCCTTCATTAGTTCTCCCTAGAGGAGTTAGACAGCTGCTCGCTAACGTCACCCGTCAACTGCTATTGAACTCGCTGGCCAATAGTGCGTAGAGGTCGGAGTCCCGCCATCCATCGCGGATCATCTTCGCCTCACGCATCCGACCCTCGTGTCGCATCCCCAACGAGGTGAGCACCTTTGCCGACGCCTCATTGCGTGGGTCGCATGTAGCGAAGATCCGATGCAGGCCATGGTCGGTAAATCCCCGCCTGACAATCTCCTTCGCAGCTCGGCTCGCTATCCCCCGCCCCCAATGGTCGGGATGAACGACGTAGCCGATTTCGCCCTGCTCGTCTCCTCGAAGGTTCAACTCTCCGCAGCCGACGACCTGCTCACCCAACGTCAACGCGTAGGCAAATCTGACCTGCGGTCGTTCCAACCACGCGTCGGCAGCCGTTCGAACGAAGGCAACAGAGTCGTTTTCGGTGTTCGGACCCCAGATCTGAAAGCGGTAGACCTCTTCGCGCGTCGCCCATGCATGGACCGCCGGCCAGTCCGCGTGAACGATGGGGCGCAACTGAGGGAGCTCCGACTCGCTCGTGTCGACGTCCAACGTCATTTCCAAATCCGGAGCAACGTTGCGAGCACCTCGGGCCAGTGAAGGTCACAAACATCGAGATGTCCTTCGCCGGGGAAGATGACTAACTCCGATCCCGCAATCTGATGGGCATACCACTTGCCATAGCGTGCGCCCTCACCTTCGCCGTCCCACACCGCCGTCGGCGCAATGACGTCGTGTGGCGCCGCGTCCCAGATCGCACCCCACGCGAGGTTGTCGAAGACATAACCATCGAGGCGGTCCAGCACCGCGCCCATGTTCTCGACCCAGAGCCTTCGGTACTCCGGGTTGTTCGCCAGTGGGCTTCCCGGCTCGCCGAGGATCGCATCGACAAGGGCCTCCTTGTCGAGGTCCCGTAAACCGCTCATCTCGTCGTCGGCCAACGACTGAAGACCTGCCCGGGCAAGGGCCACGTCGCCGTCGTCGAGCTGCGCAAGATACTCGCGGTAAGCGTGATCCTCGGGATCGTCCGGCGGCCGCTCTTCGAGAAGGCGCCACGGCCCAACGGGACCAACCAGAGCCAACGCGTGTACGTCGTCTGGGTTGGCAACCTCCGTCGCCATCGCGAACGGTCCACCACCGGATATGCCGAGTACCGCGTACTCGTCGAATCCGAGTTGTGCGGCGAGGTCGGCGGTGTCACGTCCGGTCGCCAGCAAACTCGGCGCGCCCGTAACCATCGTTGATCCGCCATAGCCGGGTCTGTTCAGTGAAACCAGTCTTACTCCCGCGGCAACCGCAGGCTCGTGACCCCAACGTCCCAACAACCGAGTCGCAGGCGTTCCGGGATGCATGATTACCGGACGTCCGGTTGGATCGCCGCCATCCCAGTACTCGAGGGTGCGGCCGTCAGGTAGCTCCATGCTGTCGTCGCGACCAACGTCCAGCATGTGCGGACCTACGTCCCGTTGCGCAATGTGTTGGCGTACTTGTTCCATGGCCGCTGGATCAAGAGGGGATAAAGCAGCTTTATCGGTGCGGGTAGGTGACTCTTCATGAATGTCGAGTCGGCGTCGTTGAGGGGTTCGGTAATCATTCCGAAGGCCACAGGCATCATGTTCTTAGGAATCTGCGCCCGCGAATGTGCTCCGACGTCGTCCCATTCCTCTTGTGTCACCGTTACGGCAGCAAGCGGTACGACCTTTTGCTCTTCGTCGTCGAGATGTGGCTGAAGAACAACGTTCAGATTCTCAAGTAGCGCTGCTAGCGACTCAGCCGACTCGACAGATGGCTGCTTACGCCAGTTGGCGCATGCGGTCGAGACGGCGTCGACAGCCTCGGTGACGAGTTTGTGCTGGTGCTCAACCTCCTGAATCATCGCCGCTTGCTCGGGCACCCGCTCGATGAGCATTGGATACAGCAGCAAATCCTCACTCTCGTGATGCGTGTGCAACATCATGATCGTGAAGTCAACGTGGTCAGCGAGGAAGGTCACTCGCTCGGCAGACGGCGTCGGGCCGGCGCGTAGCAGTCTCGCAGCTTCGTTATAAGCATTCCGGAACGTCACATGGATGATTCGCATGTCACGGACTTCGATGGGTTGCGTCATGACTGTCGCTCTCGATCCCTCGGGACTCGGCTCTTCTGAACAGATTCTGCCCAGAACATAGCGATCATGGCTAGCAAAACCACAGGAGAACGGATCTACAGCGACTATTGAGTGTCAAGCCAGGCTAGTCCACGTAGCGGTCCCACCAAGTGCGCGAGTTCGCTGGTGGCCCGGCGCTTCACGAGATCACCCGATACAGACGCCACATGTCTGGGACACCCTTGAGTTCGTGCTCGCCGGCGTCTTCGAAGATGAGGCCGCTCCCGGCAACGAGATCCCTCACGGTCTGGGAAACGAGCACCTGCGAGGGACCGGCGAGGGCGCCAACGCGGGCGCCGATCACCACGCCGAGGCCGGCGACGTCATCGCCCTCGATCGAAACCTCGCCGGTGTGCAATCCCGCCCGTATCTCGATCCCGAGCGGACCGACCGCGTCGGCGATCGCCGTCGCACAACGCACCCCGCGTGCCGGCCCATCGAACGTCGCGAGGAACCCGTCGCCCATCGTCTTGATCTCGCGTCCGCGGTACCGGGCGATCTGCGAGCGCACGATCTGATCATGACGAGTACGCACATCGCGCCAGCCGACATCACCAAGCGCGGCCGCCTGCACAGTGGAGTCGACCACATCCGTGAACAGCACCGTCGCGAGGACGCGATCGAAGTCCGCCTCCTCGACGCGGAGCGACTCGACGAACGTGGCGATGTGGGGGACGAGATCGTCGAGCGGGTACAGGTGGTCTTCTCCTGGGAGTTCGACGAGGCGTGCGCCGGGTGTGTGCTCTGCGGTGTACCGCCCCTCTTCGACCTTTGTCATGCGGTCGCCGGTCCGATGAAGGACGAGTGTCGGGGCCTGCACCGAAGGAAGGATGTGGCGGACATCGGTCTCCATCACTGCGCGGTCGCGGGCGATCGCGTCTCCCGGGCTGGCGGAGAGACGGAGTTGCCTAGCCCACTCGCGCACCATGCTGTCGTCGTGCAGCAGCGATGGAGATAGCAGCTCGAGGGTCTCACGGGCAAAAGCGAAGGTGCCCCATGCTTCCTCGGTCCGTTCGAAGAACGCCTCGTAGGTCTCCGTCGTCCAGGTCGCCGGGTAGTCGGGAGATGGTGTTCCGCGCACCATCGGAGCCTGCACTATCACTCCGGACGTGCGATGCGGATGCGTTGCCGCGAAACTGAAACAGAGCGAAGCGCCGCTTTCGATCGCGAACACGAACGCACGTTCCGACGACGCCGCATCCATCACAGCGCGAATGTCGTCCATCTGCGCTTCGATCGTGGCTGCTTCGCCGGTCCACGAACGGTCCGACGTACCGCTGCCGCGCCGATCGAAGACCAACACCCGTCCGATCGACGCCAAGCCCTGTACGAACGACACGAACGGCGCGAAGTCCCAGGCGGCTTCGATGTTGGAGTAGTCGTACGGGACGAACACGATGTCCACCGGACCTGACCCCACCACCTGGTAGCCGACGTGGATCCCGTCCATCGCGCGCGCGTACTGCGTCTCGGGGGCCCGGGTCACGACGTCACCCGGTACAGGCGCCAGCGGTCTGGGACGCCTTTCAGTTCGTACTCCCCAGCGTCTTCGAAAGTCAGGCCAGAGCCAGACACCAGGTCCTTAACGGTGGCCGTCACCAGGATCTGTGATGGCGACGCTGCCGCAGCCACTCGTGCACCGACGTGCACCGCTATGCCCTGCACGTCGTCGCCGACCAGTTCGATTTCACCGGTGTGACAACCAGCCCGTATTCGTATGTCGAGTGCGCTCAGCGCGTCACTCATCGCGCTTGCACATCTGACTGCGCGAGCGGGGCCGTCAAAAGTCGCGAGCAGACCGTCGCCGGTCGTGTGGATGTATCGACCCCGGAACTGTTGAATCAACTCCTTGCGCTATCTCGTCGTGCTTGGCCAACAGTTCTTTCCATTCGTGATCACCGAGCCGAGCCGCCATCTCAGTCGAGCCGACGATGTCGGTGAACAAGACGGTTGCCAGCGCGCGGCTGGTGTCGGGTGGCCTTCGAGTGCCGGTCAGAAACTCCTCGATCTCGCCAAGTACATCGTGTGTACTGCCGACCCAGGGGTAAGCGTCGTTCCCATCGAGCCAGACAAGTCGAGCCTCCGAAAGGTGCTCAAGTAGGTACTGGGAACTCTCGCGATTGAGTCGCCCACTGTCACGACCTAGCAGCAAGGTCGGCGTCCGGATGGATCCGATCAGGTCTCGGAGGTCGATGTCATAGAACATCCGCTGGTCCTGGTACCACGCTTCAGCCGACCCGGATAGCGCTGACATCGCTTCGACGAGTGCGATCTTCTCGGGATCTCCGGCCCACGAGGGGAAGTAGTCACGCGTCGTGACCTCGGCCCATGGACGTAGGTCCGCCACGCGTCTGATCTGCCCAAGTGCGGCTTTGATGGCATCGTCAGTGCTTTCCCATGGCAGATCGTCGGACGACATCCAGCTGGGTGAGGCGCCCCACAGGATCAGCCCTGCGAATCGATCCGGGTGCGTCGCCGCAGCCATCATCGCAATGAAGGCGGAATCGTCTGACGCGAAAATCGTTGCTGGGGAGGCCATGGCTTGCTCCATGACAACCAGGAGGTCGTCCACCAACTCCTCGAGCGTGGGAGCGACCCCAGGGGGAAGCCGATCCGAACACCCCAACCCTCGCCGGTCCGTAACCACTAATCGGGAGAAGGAAGCTAGCCGTTCCATGAACGTCGCGTGCTCGGGTACGAACCAGTTCCCCACGACATTGCCGGCGTCCATCGGTAGGTAGATGAGGTCCTTGGCGCCCGCACCGGTCACTTGGTAAGCGAGGGTGAAGTCGCCGTTCTTCGCGTAGTGGACGCTCGGGATGAGAGTCATGCCAACAACGTTCGCCTACCGCGTGGCGTTTGGAACGCTGTCGACGAACGCGTCGCAGTGGCGTGGGTTTGTTCTTCCCTGCCAGCCGGGGAGGTCTGTGTAACCACAAGAGTCGCTTGAGGACCCACCATCGAACCACTTGTCAAAGTAGGTCGTCTGGTAGCCGTCGGACTGAACGACCATCTTTGCGATGACCGCGTCCGGTGCAGAGCGTACGAGCGTGGTGGTAATGACCGAATCCCCTGACGCAACATCCAACTGTCTTGGGCCGAGTTGCGGACCGGCCGGCCAAGGCCGATCGGAGGTTCGCCGCTCGGATACCGGATCCCGCAACGCCCGTGCGAACCAGGACGGACCCCCGCGACGGGTGGGCGCAGGTGCAAGAGCGTCGCTACCCGAAGCTGCTTCCAGCGTTGCGCTCATCTTTAGATGATGATCGATCAACCGGTCATTGACCAGCGGATGGAGACGCTACCTTGCCACGGATGAAAATCAACAGGACGTAACCGGCCAGGATCAGCAGGAACGTCACTATCCCAGCCAAAGCAAGGACTCCCGTCGAGGACGTCCCAGTGGCAACCTTGTCGAGATCGCCCGAGGCCAAGATGGTCGTGGGATCGGTCAGTCCGTGCAGGATCATCGCAACGAGTAGGAAACCAGTCACTCGCATCGTGAGGTACATCAGCACACCGAAGGCGAAGGCGTACACGACGGTGAACGCCACAGTGCCGAATTCTTGTCCAGTGAAGATGTTGACTCCGTGCGAGAGCCCGAACAGCAACGATGACACCGCAGCGACCGCCCACTCACCGTGCCCGCCGTCACGAAGCATCTTCACCGAGATGCCTCGGTAGAGAAGTTCTTCGACGAAGCCGATGAGAAGTCCGGTGACTACCAGGAACGCGACAACGTCGAATCCGTGCAGTCCCCAGTCGATGCCGAATAGCCGCAGCACGATGGGCAAGGCAACAACGACCGGTGCGATCCACATCCATCGAGACTTGTAGATCGGTTGACGGGCATACAGTTCGGCTGTCCAACCCATGTAACTGGATATCGCGACCAGAACGACGGCTCCAACGATCAGGCTCAGTGTGACTTGAAAGAACACACTTCCCACGCTGCTGAGCAGCGAATCGTCGACGAAGTGACCCGCGAATTGCGATACGAGCTTGCCGCAACCGAGGTAGATGGCCATGTACACAACGAGGAGAACTCAGCAGGCGCCAGAAGCCTCCGCGGTTGAGAAAGCCTCGTAGTCCAGTCTCGCTTTGCGCAGCCGGCGACGTCATCCCGTCTCCAATCCTCGCCACCACTGCGGCAGCGTTCCGACAGACTCTAGGACCGCATCGGGAATGATGCCCAGTTGAAGGTCACTGTCGTGAAACTTCCCCGTGCGAACGAGAAGCCCTCGCATACCCGCCAGTTGCGCGCCCTCGACGTCGCCGCGGATATCGTCGCCAATCATCACGACATCAGATTCCGGCACGCCAAGTCGATGAGCAGCGGCGGAGAAGAACGCCGGCTCCGGCTTTCCCGTGACAACCGGTTCGGTTCCGGTTGCGAAGGCGAGTGCTTGTGCGAACGGTCCGACGTCCATGAACAACCCATCGTTGTCTCGCCAGTATCGAGTCATGCCCAGTGACACCAACGTGGGACGTGGCTCGGTCATCAAGAGTTGGAACGCGCGGTTGAGCACGTCGAAAGACCAGTCGTGTCCCAAGTCGCCAACGACGACGCTGGACGGATGTCTGCCATCGCCGGCGAGCGGCAATCCGTCGAACTCTTCTGCGGTTTCTTCCGGCACGAATAACGCAACCGGGGCAGCGTCGTTCTCCAGCAGCCACTGACGGGCTGCGACGGCTGGAGTCACTATCTGGTCCGGGGTCGCACTCACGCCGAATCCAGTCAACTTGTCGGCGAGGTACGAGCGGGGATGCGACGTTGTGTTCGTGACAAACAGATAGGGGATGCCGGATCGTTCGACCCACGCGAGAACCTCGTCGCCACCCGGTACCGGCGTGTCACCGACGAAGAAGACGCCATCGATGTCGAACAGCAGCGCTTTAGGTGGCCGCGCTTCGGTCATACGGAGATCGTGCCACGCACTGACGCGTTACGCCGAGACGGCCAACTGCTCGCGCTTGGTGCGTAACAACCGCGCCCAGTCCGCAATCTCATCGAGAACAGCCGCGGCGCTGGCGTCGAACCGCTTGTCGAGTAGTTGGCCGTCCTCGTCAAACAACCGAGGTGCCATTGGGATCGTCACCTGCGTGTGCGTCTGGACCATGCCGAGTTCTACGACGACCTGACGCAGTTGCTGAACCGCGCGCAGACCACCGCTGACTCCGCCGTAGCCGACGAAGCTCACGGCTTTGTCGTTCCATTGGTAATAGAGGTGGTCGAGTGCGTTCTTCAGGACCGCCGGATAGCCGTAGTTGTACTCGGGAGTGACGAGGACGAAGCCGTCCGCCTGCGAGATCTTGTCGGCCCAGGCTTGGATGCGCGGGTCGTCGCTGAGTCCGCGCTTAGGGCTCATCGGCGAGTCGAAGAAGGGCAGCGGAAAGTCGAGCAAGTCGACTAACTCGACGCGAATGTCGGTGCGCTCGGACGCGATGTCGGCGAACCAGCGAGCCACCTTCTCGCCCACTCGCCCCTGGCGGGTCGAGCCCAACACGATCTGGATCAGTGGTGCGGACACCTGTCTCCTTCGATACTCCGTAGGTACTTGAGGGTTCAATCATCTCCCTAGCGCGCCCACCCGTCAAGTTGTCGACCCATACGCTGGCTACGTGCCCTCCTGGTTGCGCCGATTGGCGCCGGCCCACACGGTGCCCGTCACGTCCTGGCGGGCACCGACGCGTTGGCGCCCGTCCGTCAGCACGTTCGTGATCTTGCTGGTGGGTCTGTGGGTCTTCGGGGCGGGCGAGGCATTCCTGGTGGACAGCAACCTCGGCGTCTCCCCCTGGACCGTGTTGGCCGAAGGTCTCGACGTGCACACCGGCATGGGCGTCGGCTGGGGAACGTTCGTCATCAGCCTCGTGGTCCTGCTGCTCTGGATCCCACTGCGCGAACGACCCGGACTCGGCACGATCTCGAACGCCGTGATCATCGCGCTCTCGCTGGGCGTGACCGCTGCGATTCTGCCGACACCCGAGGGAGTGAGCTGGCGCGTGGCCGAGGTCGCGACCGGCATTCTCCTGATCGGGATCGGCAGCGGCTTCTACCTGACGACTGGGCTTGGGCCTGGGCCGCGCGACGGTTGGATGACCGGAGTCCACAACCGGACCGGCCTGCCGGTGAGCGTCGTCCGGCTCAGTATCGAGGTCGTCGTGCTTGGCGCCGGTTGGTTGCTCGGCGGCACCGTTGGGATCGGGACCGTCGCGTTCGCGCTGCTGATCGGCCCGTCCGTCGGGTACGGACTGCGCATGGCGTCACGGATCAGCGGTGATCACGGTGGCCAGCTGCCGACCGAAGACGCACCAGCCACCGAAGCCTGACCCGGGGCGAGCAAGATCCGCCGCTGGAGGACCTCTTGCCGGACGTAAAGGCTCCGTTGCCGCGGGGGGATGCGACAACGGAGCAAGACCAACGGTAGCGATCACACGCGGCGAAAACACCACCATTCGGGGGACGTTTTACCCGAAATGTCTACCTGTCACCCGTATGGCGGAGGGACGCGCGGGACAGACAAAGGCAGCCCTCCAAAGGCATGAAAGAGTGGCGACATGCGACGTCCGGTGATCGGCGTGTCGGCGTACCGCGAAGTTGCCAGTTGGGGTGTCTGGGAACAGCCCGCGGTCCTTATCCCAGCCTCCTACGTAGATCAAGTAACCCGCGCCGGTGGCGTGCCTTTGGTGTTGCCGCCGTCCACCGAGTTCGACCCGCAGGTGCTCGACCTGCTCGACGGCGTGGTGCTGGCCGGGGGCGCCGACCTCAATCCGGAGAGTTACCGCGAACAGCCGCACCCAGCGACCACCGAGTGGCGGGACGATCGCGATACCGCAGAGTTCGCACTGCTCGACGGAGCGCTTCAACGCGACATCCCGACGCTCGGCATCTGTCGCGGACTTCAAGTCATGACGGTTCACGCCGGCGGTCACCTCACCCAGCACCTACCCGACGTCGTCGGTCACGAACGGCATCGCCCGGAAGCTGGCATTTTCGGCGAACACGCCGTGAAGTTAGCCGAGGGGTCGCGTGTCGCAGACGTCCTCGGCGGCAGTGCGGTCGTGAAGAGTTACCACCATCAGGGCGTCGCCGACGTTGGCACGTTGACGATCACTGGTTGGGCCGACGACGACACCATCGAGGCGGTTGAGTATCCCGACCGGAAGTTTGCGGTCGGCGTGCTGTGGCATCCCGAGGCAGCGGACGACGTTCGGCTGTTCGACGCACTAGTCAAAGCAGCGTCCGAAGCCGCTACAGCGGAGTGACGTAGGCGCCTGAGATCCCGCCGTCGACGAGGAAGTTCGACGCCGTCATGAACGACGCGTCGTCGCTTGCTAAGAAGGCAACAGCAGCGGCGATCTCGTCCGGTTCGCCGAAGCGTCCCATCGGGATGTGCACCATACGTCGTTGCGCGCGTTCAGGATCCTTCGCGAACAACTCCATCAACAGCGGCGTCGCGATTGGTCCCGGCGAAATCGCGTTCACCCGAATCCCTTCGCGGGCGAACTGCACACCGAGTTCGCGAGTCATCGCAAGAACCCCACCCTTGCTTGCGGTGTAAGAGATCTGTGACGTCGCGGCACCAAGCGTCGCAACGAACGACGCCGTGTTGATGATCGAACCCCTGCCCTGGCGCTGCATGTAGGGCAGCACGGCTTTGCACCCCAGGTACACCGACGTCAGGTTCACCTCTTGTACGCGACGCCACGCGTCCATACCGGTCGTCAGAATCGAGTCATCATCCGCTGGCGAGATCCCCGCGTTGTGGAACGCGATGTCGACTCGGCCAAACGCCTCGAACGTCTCTGCGTAGATCCGCTCGTTGTCCTCGGGGCTAGTCACGTCCGCGTTGATGTAACGTCCGCCGACCGCATTAGCCGCAGCAGTGCCAGCGTCGTCGTTCATGTCGACGACGACGACGTTCGCACCCTCGCTTGCCATGCGCTTGCCGGTCGCAAGACCGATGCCGCCGGCTCCCCCGGTGATGACGGCAACCCGACCTTCGAGTCGATTCACGTGCTCAGCCTTCCGTCGCTATGAATACGTTCTTTACCTCGGTGAACGAGTCGACCGCGTCTGGACCAAGTTCACGACCTAGGCCTGACTGCTTGTATCCGCCAAACGGCGTCGAGTAACGCACCGACGAGTGTGAGTTCACTGACAAGTTGCCGGCCTCAATAGCACGCGAAACGCGAAGCGCACGTCCGACGTCGCGCGTCCAGATCGAGCCCGACAATCCGTAGTCCGAGTCGTTGGCAAGTCGAATCGCGTCGGCTTCGTCGTCGAACGGCACGACTACAACGACCGGACCGAAAATCTCCTCGCGAAACACGCGGTCCTTCGGGTCGACTGGCGCCAAGACCGTCGGCGCAAACCAGAACCCGGGACCGTCTGGGGCGCTGCCCTTAAAGGCGACCGGCGCATCGTCCGGAACGAACGACGACACGGTGTCCCACTGAGTTCGCGTAATCAACGGACCCATCTCGGCACTGTCCAGCGACGGGTCCTCAACGCGCACGCCCTGCACCGCTGGCTCGAGCAACTCCATAAACCGGTCGTACGCCGATCGTTCGACCAAGATTCGTGACCTCGCGCAACAGTCCTGCCCGGCGTTGTCGAACACCCCGTACGGCGCAGTCGCGGCAGCAAGTTCCAGGTCCGAGTCGGCAAACACGACGTTGGCACTCTTGCCGCCAAGTTCGAGCGTGACTCGCTTCACCTGGTCAGCGGCACCGCGCATGACGCGCTGCCCCACTTCGGTTGAGCCGGTGAACACCAACTTACGTACGGCGGGGTGCGTCACGAACCGCTCACCAACCACCGACCCCTTGCCGGGGATGACCGTAAACACGTCCTCTGGCAGTCCCGCTTCTAGCGCCAGCTCGCCCAGCAGGATTGCAGTCAGCGGCGTCACCTCGGCTGGCTTAAGGACCACGGTGTTACCGGCTGCAAGCGCAGGAGCAAAGCCCCAGCCAGCAATAGGCATGGGGAAGTTCCACGGCACGATGACGCCGACGACTCCGAGTGGTTCCTTGAACGTAATGTTCACGCCTCCGGCAACCGGAATCTGGCGACCGAACATCCGCTCGGGTGCAGCTGAGTAGTAGTTCAGCACGTCGCGGACGTTGCCAGCCTCCCATCGCGCATTGCTGATCGTGTGGCCCGAGTTCGTGACCTCAAGCTGCGCGAGTTGCTCACTGTGAGCATCGACGACTGCCGCGAACGAACGCAGCAGCCGTGCCCGGTCCGCTGGAGCGACGTGACGCCACGTCTCGAAAGCACGTGCGGCACGATCGATCGCCGCGTCGGTCGCGGCAACGTCGGCCAACTCGACGGTCCGGACGATCGACTCGGTCGCCGGGTTGATGACGTCGTAGGTAGTGGTCACGCCTGTCTGCCAATCACGAGTATCGGAATCTCAGAATCTTTCGAAGTTTCGCTTACGTTCCCAATCGGTCACCGTCGAGGAGTACGCCGACAACTCGATACGCGCCATGTTCGCGTAGTGGTCGACAACATCGTCACCGAACGCCTTCCTTGCGAACTCTGACTTCTCCCACAACGCGAGCGCATCATCCATGGTGTGCGGGACCTTCGCCATTTCCGCGTTGTACGCGTTGCCAACCAGCGCTGGCTCAAGTTCGAGTTCGCGTTCCATGCCGTCGATGCCTGCAGCCACGAGTGCAGCCGTGGCGAGATATGGGTTGATATCTCCCCCGGGGACGCGGTTCTCCATCCGCAACGATTCTCCGTGGCCGACCAGCCGTACCGCGCAGGTCCGGTTGTCGCGACCCCACGCCACGGTCGTCGGTGCGAAGGACCCCGGGACGAACCGCTTGTACGAGTTGATGTTCGGCGCGGAGAACAGCGTGAGTTCACGCATGTGCGCAAGTTGACCTGCAACCCACCTGCTACCCAACGGTGACAATGCTGAGTGGTCATCGCCGTCGGCCATCACGGCCTCGCCGTCGCCGTACTTCGTGCCGTCGCCGCGGACCGAGATGTGGATGTGGCACGAGTTACCTTCGCGTTCATCGAACTTCGCCATGAACGTCAACGCCATGCCCTCTTGCGCAGCAATCTCTTTGGCGCCCTCTTTGTAGATGACGTGGTTGTCACACGTCTGCAACGCCTCGGCGAAGCGGAAGGCGATCTCATGTTGACCGAGATTGCACTCGCCCTTGGCCGACTCGACGTACAGCCCCGCTCCCTCCATCTCACGCCGGATCCGACGAAGTAGCGGCTCTACGCGCGCCGTGCCGAGTATCGAGTAGTCGACGTTGTACTGGTTCGCGGGCATCAGGTCGCGGTAGTGCTTGTCCCACGCCTGTTCGTAGCTGTCGCGGAACAGGATGAATTCGAGTTCGGTCCCGACATACGCCTTCAGACCAAGGTCGGACAGCCGGTCGAGTTGGCGGCGCAAGATCTGACGAGGGGACGGCAGCACGTCGCTGCCGTCCTCCCACTTCACGTCCGCCAGCATCAGCGCTGTCCCCGGCTGCCAGGGCGTCATGCGCAACGTGTCGAAGTCCGGGTCCATGACGAAGTCGCCGTAGCCGCGTTCCCACGAAGACATGGCGTAGCCGTCGACAGTATTCATGTCGACGTCAATGGCCAGGAGGTAGTTACACCCCTCGGTGCCGTGCGTGGCAACTTCGTTGAGAAAGAAGCGTGCTGACAGCCGCTTGCCCGACAGTCGGCCCTGCATATCGGTGATGGCGACGACGACGGTATCGATGTCGTCTCGCTCGATCGCCGCCTGCAACTGCTCAAGAGTGATCAAACCCGGGCGTTGTGGCATACGGCCTCCAGTCGATGGTCCCCATGCGGACGCTAGTGCCCACCCCAAGGATGATCAATGGCCGCCAGTGCTCTAGGCCTTTATCGGGTGATCATGCTCGGTCAGCAAGTTGGCCCCGCCGGGGACCTGCCGCTTGAGAAGGCCGAGCGCGACTGGCCCCAACTCGTAGTGCTGCGCGACCGTCCCGACGAACCCAACCTTGCGTCCGTCGAGCATGACGGCATCGCCACGTTCAGGCAGGGCGTCCGCGCTGCCGTCGAGGTGGAACATAACCAAGCGCCGCGGGGGCTGTCCGAGGTTGTGCACCCGAGCTACCGTCTCTTGTCCCCGGTAACAACCCTTGTCGAGATGGACAGCGCTCTCGATCCAGCCGACCTCGGCGGGGATCGTCCGATGGTCGGTCTCGAAACCCAACCTCGGACGTCCGGCTGCAACGCGCAGGGCCTCGAACGCCCAGGTACCTGCGACATCTCCATCGAGTCCGTCAATCTCGGTGCACGGCAGGAATTCGTAGGCATCATCGCCGTCCATGCCGCTCGACCCCGGCCGCCAAACGACGCCAAGGTCGTCTCGGATCGAAACGTCGACCTTGGACCAGAACTTCATCGACTCGAGGTACTCAACCAACGGCTGCGCCGTCCCCGGCTCGACGTGAGCCAACGTCACGTCACCGTCGTCGACCAACGTCAGATGGTGCTCGACGTGGCCATGCGGGCTCAGGACTAGTGCTTGCGTCCAGACACCCGGCGGCAATTCCGTCAGGTGCTGGGACGTCAGGGTGTGCAGCCAGGTCAGTCGATCCTCGCCGCGAACCTCAATCACCGGGCGGTGGGACAGATCGACGAATCCATCACCGGCGACGAGGCGACGCTGCTCAGCCATCGGGTCGCCGTAGTGCCAGGCGACACCAAAGTCGACGGCACCGTCGGTCTGCGGCACCGCACCAGGTCGATCTAGCACTAAGACTCCTCGTTGGCCACGCACGACGCGCAACGTCCCTGTACCGCAACGTGCGCTACATCTACTTCAAACCCATGTGAGGCCCGAAGACTTCCCACCAGAGGATCTGCCACCTCAAGATCCACCTGCGTGACGCTGCCGCACGACCGACAAACCAGGTGCAGATGGTCACTTTCGTCCGCCGGGTGATAGGTGGGAGCGCCGTGTCCGAGGTGGGTATGCGTGACCAGACCAAGTTCCTCAAGCAGGTCCAGAGTGCGGTAAACCGTCGACACGTTCACCGAGGGGGCAGATCGCTGAACGTCGACGGCGATTTCTTCTGGGGTCGAGTGTCCGAGCCGACGCACGGCGTCGAGGATCAACCGGCGTTGCGGCGTCGCCCGGTACCCACGAGCTCGCAGCTCGTCGGTGAGGTCCGAGGCGTCGGTCACTCTGCGCGTACCAGACGGGCCGACAGATGAGGTTGCAGCGGTTGTCCAACGGCAGCCATGTCGAACGCCCACAGCAGGTCCGACTCGACGAGGCCGTACATCCGATGTCCGGACGAGTACTCCTTGGCACTAGGGGTTCGCGCAACCATGTCGGTGCGCAACTCGACACGTGGTCCGTCGACCGTCCCCTCCCAGATTTCAACGAATCCGGTGGGATGGGTGAGTAGGAGTTCTACGTCACCGTCTCTTTGCGGACGCCAAAACCCCGTCTCGGTGGCGAGGGGACGTACGCGCTTGCCGTCGTCGTCGAGCAACCAAGCACGCGACCGGTATGACAGGAACGGCTTACCGTTCTGCTCGAACGTGACTTCTTGCGCGAAACTGAAATCGTCGATCGTGGGGTAGCCGCCGACGCCGGAGCCTTCCCAACGCCCCAGCAGCCAGGCCAACGGCGCGCACTCGGGCGCCAGGTCGGCCGGTATCGAGAACACCTACTCCTGGCCCTTGTACAGCTTGTAGACGACGTAGATCGAGAACCAGCCGATCAGGATCGACACGGCTACCAGAAGTCCGGTGTAGAAGAGTTCGAGCACCTCGTCAGTCTACGACCCTGCGCGCAACGTGCTGCGGCAAGATGACGGTATGGAGCCTGATATCCCCGCGTCCGACGAAGGCCAGATCCTGCTCGAGAACAAGGCGCGGCGATTTGCCGGAGCGATATACGGGACGATCCTGGCAACGTCAGTTCTGGCGGCAGCGGGTGGCGACACCAACGCGCTGACCGGGACGTTTGTGATCGTTCTGGTTACGTCGTTGGTCTTCTGGCTAGCTCACGTCTACTCGCTCTGCCTCGGCGCCCGCATGCTCATGACACGCCCGTTGCGCCGGGATGAGATACGGGCAATCGCATCGGACGAGTGGCCGATGCTGTCGTCATCCTTCCCGATCCTTGGTGTGCTCTTGCTTGGTGTGTTCGGGATCATCGAGAAGTCGACGGCAAGCTACGTCGCTATGTTCGTCGGGATTGGCGCCCTCTTCATCTACGGCATCATCGCTGGGCGAGGGGAGCAACTTCCGTGGACCCGACAGGTCCTGAACACCCTGGTGATAGCGGCGTTCGGCATTGCCATCTTGGCGCTGAAGGTCATGGTGCACTAACGGCGTTACGTCGCCCCTCGCGTTAATGCTTCAGTTGCTGCCGGCGACGAACCGCTGCGTACTCGGTGAACACCTTGGCCACGTGCTGTCGGTACTCGGGCACCACCTTGGGCGGCATTTCTACGGTGACCGCGGTTTGCTTGCGGTACTTCCTGTTGTACCAGGAGGTCATGGTTCCTCCCCCGACTGCATGACCACCCCCAGAGATAGCGACGTGACTGAACGGTAGGCGCAGGTTTCGGGCCAGCCAGCGCGTGACGTCTGGATCGCCGCCTGAGAAGTCGACGACTCGCAGCGGCTGATGCATCGAGATCAGCGTGTGCGGCTGCACTTTCGAGAAGAACTCCACCATCGCGCGGGTCTCGGGCTCACTTGCTGGCTTCGGACCTGACCAAAAGCGCGTGCCCTTCCCCTGACGCTTCCACGTCTTGCTCGGGAAGTTGCGATTCAGGTCGACCCCATGTGCGTTGACTCGCGAACCGCGGTGACGGCCGTCGGGGTTCATCGTCGGCACGACCCAGAACGCGATATCCGTCCGAGGAGCAATCTTCAGCAACTGCATCTCGCAGACTTTCGGGCCGGCCGGCTCGTCACCATGCATCTGACCCATCACCAGGAACCGCGAGCGCGCGTTCTCGTCGCCGATCAGGTACGCCTTGATGGGACGCCCGACCCGCGAGTGTCCGATCTCGAACTCCTGCGGTGGCGGCTGGGGGTCGGCCGCACGCGCAATGGCGGGCCACACCGCGCCGCCAAGTGCCGCGGCTACCGCCGTCGCGCCGCTGGTGGTCAAGAACTCGCGTCGTTTCATCGGTCCAGTATCGGTGACCGACTGTGATCTCCAACCCAACCCCCAACAACTCCCTGCTCAGAGCGGTGCAGCTGGGCGTGGCGTCAAGGAAGCATCAAGATCTAATCCAGTTCCGCAAGGAGCGCGTCAAGGATCAGTAGCTACCACCGAACTCGTTCGTAGTGTCGCCGCATGAACGATTTCTTAAGTCTTCTCGCCCTGGCGGCTGCTGCTGGCCTCCTTTGGCTTCTCGTCAAGGGGTTGGAGCGGATATGAGCATCGAAAACCTGGTCGGACTGCTGATGGCCGGTGCCCTCATCGTCTACCTCGTCCTGGCCCTGCTGTTCCCCGAGAGGTTCTGACATGAGTTCTACGACTGCTGGAGTACTGCAGATCCTGCTCTTGGTGCTGCTGCTTGCATTGGCTTTCCGGCCGCTCGGCGACTACATGGCTCGGGTCTACTCAGGGTCGAAACACCTGCGGGTCGAACGCCTCCTTTATCGAGCGGGTGGAGTCGACGCGAATGCTGACATGCGCTGGTCGGTCTACCTACGAAGCCTGTTGGTCTTCTCGGTTGTCTCGATCGTCCTTCTGTACGCGCTGCAACGGTTGCAGGGATTCCTGCCATGGTCGTTGAATCGGGACGGCGTCCCACCCTTCCAAGCTCTGAACACCGCGGTCTCATTCATCACCAATACCAACTGGCAGTCTTACTCGGGCGAGCAGACCATGAGCCACTTGACTCAGATGGCTGGCCTTGCCGTGCAGAACTTCTTGTCGGCTGCCGTCGGCATGGCCGTCGCCGTGGCTCTTGTCCGAGGCTTTGCTCGTTCGCGTACTGACCGGCTCGGCAACTTCTGGGCTGACCTAATCCGCGGCACCGTGCGCATCTTGCTACCGATTGCCGCACTCGCTGCACTAGTGCTGATCCTTGGCGGCGTGGTCCAGAACCTGGCTGAGCCCACCACGGTTCAGACACTTTCCGACGGCAGCCAGTCGATCCCCGGCGGACCAGTCGCTACCCAGGAGGCGATCAAGGAGTTAGGTACTAACGGCGGCGGGTTCTACAACGCCAACAGCTCTCACCCGTTTGAAAACCCGACCGCGTGGACGAACCTGTTCGAGATCTTCCTCCTCCTGGTGATCCCTTTCTCACTGGCTAGGACGTTCGGTCGGCTGATCGGCGATCTACGCCAGGGCTACGCCATCGTCGCCACGATGGCAGTCATCTGGATTTCAGCTGTTGCGCTGAATGTGTGGGTCGAAACCGCTCACCCGGGCACCGCACTGCAGTCAGCCGGGGCATCGGTGGAAGGTAAGGAGACCCGGTTCGGAGTTCCGGCTTCCGCGTTGTTCGCCACGAGTACCACGATGACATCTACTGGCGCAGTAGACAGTTTCCATTCGTCATATACCGCGCTTGGCGGTGGCATCGCTTTGCTGGACATGATGCTGGGAGAGGTCACACCTGGCGGGGTTGGTTCGGGACTCTACGGAATCCTGGTGCTAGCGATCCTGTCCGTCTTTCTCGCGGGTCTCATGGTCGGCCGTACGCCGGAGTACCTACGCAAGAAGATCAGAGCGCGCGAGGTCAAACTTGTGGCGCTGTACGTACTGGTTACTCCAACGCTGGTACTCCTGGGCTCTGGTATCGCCATGGCCACTGAAACCGGGCGCTCGTCGATGCTGAACAGTGGACCCCACGGCTTGACCGAAGTGCTCTACGCATTCACTTCTGCCTCGAACAACAACGGCAGCGCGTTTGCCGGACTCAACGCGAACACCGATTTCTACAACCTCGGACTCGCGGTCGCGATGTTCTTCGGACGGCTGGTTCCGATCGCCTTGGTTCTCGCATTGGCCGGATCTCTGGCGAAGCAGCCGGAGACACCGGTTACCGAGGGAACCCTGCCTACTCATCGACCGCTCTTCGTCGTGTTGTTGGGGGCGACGATTCTCATCGTCACCGCCCTGACCTATTTCCCCGCACTCGCACTTGGCCCACTCGCTGAAGGACTCCACTGATGGCCGTCGCATCAACTCCCGCCCGTATCAGCGCGGGGATAGTAGACCCCGCCTTGTTTCTACAAGCCGTTCCGGTGGCGCTCCGCAAACTCGATCCGCGTCACATGCTTCACAACCCGGTCATGTTCGTCGTCGAGGTCGGCTCCATCCTGACCACGGTGCTCGCGATTTCCGACCCGAGTACCTTCGCCTGGCTCACCACGGTCGTGCTCTGGCTAACCGTCCTGTTCGCAAACCTGTCAGAGGCAGTTGCAGAGGGCCGGGGTAAAGCACAAGCGGCAACCCTTCGGGCCGCCCGCCAGGACGCGGTAGCTCGACGTCTTGAAGGCGATCAAGAACGGCGCGTCCCAGGCACTGACCTCAAGCTCGGTGACTTGGTGGTCTGCGAAGCCGGCGACGTCATTCCCGGAGACGGTGACGTCGTCGAGGGTGTCGCCAGCGTCGACGAGTCCGCCGTAACGGGGGAATCGGCACCAGTGATCCGAGAAAGTGGTGGCGACCGGTCGGCAGTGACAGGCGGCACCAAAGTTCTCTCCGATCGGATCGTCATCAAGATCACGTCGAAGCCGGGCGAGACATTCATGGATCGCATGATCGCGCTGGTCGAAGGTGCCTCTCGACAAAAGACGCCGAACGAGATCGCGCTCGAAATTTTGCTGGCAGGTCTCACGATCATCTTCTTGCTGTCTGTCGTGTCCCTTCAGCCGTTCGCGATCTACAGCGGCGCCGAACAACCGGTGTTAATCCTCGTCGCGCTTCTGGTGTGCCTGATTCCGACGACGATCGGCGCTTTGCTCTCTGCCATCGGGATCGCAGGAATGGACAGGCTGGTTCAGCACAATGTGCTGGCGATGTCGGGGCGGGCGATCGAAGCAGCCGGAGATGTCAGCACACTTCTGCTCGACAAGACAGGAACCATCACGCTCGGCAATCGGCAGGCGACGGAGTTCATCGCGGTCGACGGGACTGCCCCTGAAGTTCTTGCCGACGCGGCACAGTTAGCGAGTTTGGCGGACGAGACCCCCGAGGGCCGGTCCATCGTGGTGCTCGCCAAACAGAATTTTGACCTGCGCTCACGCGAAGCCGGACTGCTAGCTCACGCCGAGTTCATCCCCTTCACCGCGCAGACTCGAATGAGTGGAGTGAACGTCGATGGCCGCCAAGTTCGCAAGGGTGCCGCCAGCGCAGTGTTCGACTGGGTGCGTGAGCAGGGTGGCACTGCACCGGACGAAGCGTCGTCGATCGTGGATG
This sequence comes from uncultured Actinomycetota bacterium, assembly GCA_963726755.1. Taxonomy (GTDB): domain Bacteria; phylum Actinomycetota; class Actinomycetes; order JAHEKZ01; family JAHEKZ01; genus DATKIY01. The sequence continues at coordinate 940,690 of CAVSDB010000003.1, read as the reverse complement.
CAGTGTCATCGGCGGGCGGCACACCACTTGTGGTTGCCGAAGGGGGGCGAGTGTTAGGTGTCGTCCACCTGAAGGATGTGGTCAAGCAAGGGATGAACGAACGGTTCAACGAGCTTCGGGCCATGGGGATCCGCACAGTGATGATCACCGGTGACAACCCGCTGACCGCGAAGTCGATAGCAGGCGAGGCGGGCGTAGACGACTTCCTCGCCGAGGCCACCCCCGAAGACAAGCTTGCCTACATTCGTAAGGAGCAGGCCGGCGGGCGACTAGTCGCGATGACCGGTGACGGGACGAACGACGCGCCCGCTCTTGCCCAATCCGATGTTGGCGTTGCGATGAATACCGGTACGTCCGCCGCGAAGGAGGCGGGCAACATGGTCGACCTCGACTCGAATCCAACCAAACTCATTGAGATCGTCGAGATCGGAAAGCAACTACTCATCACCAGGGGCGCACTCACCACGTTCTCGGTCGCCAACGATGTGGCTAAGTATTTCGCGATCATTCCGGCAATGTTCGTTGTCGCTTATCCAGGACTCGACAGTTTGAACATCATGCAGTTGCACTCACCGGAGTCAGCCATTCTGTCGGCGGTTATCTTCAACGCATTGATCATTCTCGGGCTCATCCCGCTGGCACTTCGAGGCGTGCGGTACCGCCCGTCCTCCGCCTCAGCGTTGCTCCGACGAAACCTGCTCATCTACGGACTCGGCGGACTCGTGGTGCCCTTCGTCGGCATCAAGCTCCTCGACCTACTCGTTCAGTTCATCCCTGGGATTGGGTGAAAGGCCATGTCAACTAACAACATCTCGACCGGAATCAGGCGGGTCGCCGCCTCACTTCGCGTACTACTTGCCTTGACACTGCTGTTGGGCGTGGTCTTCCCGCTGGTGATGACTGTCGTCGCGCACCTGGTGGCACCCGGTCGGGCCGACGGGTCGTTCGTCAAGGATGCCGATGGCAACGTCGTCGGGTCCTCGCTCATCGGCCAGACCTTCAAAGGGACTGAGTGGTTCCACTCACGGCCTTCGGCTGCAGGCGATGGCTACGACGCCATGTCTTCCGGCGCCTCGAACCTCGGGCCAGAAAGCACCGATCTCGAAAAGTTGGTCGCCGACCGCCGAGCCACCATTGCCGAAGCCAACGGAGTCGATCCCGCCGACGTGCCGCCGGATGCTGTCACGGCCTCCGGCTCCGGGCTAGACCCAGACATCTCACCCGAGTATGCACATCTGCAAGCCGCGCGAGTCGCCGCCGCCCGTGGACTACCGGTCGAGCAGGTTCAGCAGTTGGTGGACGAACACACCGACGGACGCCTGGTCGGATTCATAGGCGCGCCGCGCGTCAACGTTCTCGAACTGAACCTGGCCCTTAGCCAACTGGGAGGATGATCTGGTGTCTCGCGGCAACCTGCGCGTCTACCTCGGTGCCGCACCCGGGGTAGGCAAGACCTATGCCATGCTCGGCGAAGGTCAGCGGCGTCGCGGACGCGGAACAGATGTCGTCATCGGTTTCCTTGAGACGCATGGTCGAGAACTGACCGCCGCGATGGCTGAAGGGCTCGAGGTTGTTGAGCGACGCGAGGTCGACTATCGCGACGCCAGTTTTACCGAGATGGATGTCGACGCTGTCCTTGCCCGACATCCAGAGGTCGCGCTCGTCGATGAGCTCGCACACACCAACGTGCCGGGAAGTCGCAATGTCAAACGTTGGCAGGACATCGACGAGTTACTCGATGCTGGGATCGACGTTGTTACGACTGTCAACATCCAGCACCTGGAGTCGCTCAACGATGTCGTCGAGACCATAACTGGCGTCCGACAGCAAGAGACAGTCCCCGACGAGGTCGTCCGTCGCTGCAACCAGATCGAGCTAGTCGACATGAGCCCGGAGGCGTTGAGGCGACGACTTGCCCACGGCAACGTATACACGGCCGACAAGGTTGATGCTGCACTGTCCAACTATTTTCGGGTGGGTAACCTCACCGCTCTACGAGAACTCGCACTGCTCTGGGTGGCTGACCGTGTCGACGAAGGCCTTGAGCGCTACCGCGAAGCGCACGACATCGATCGACCCTGGCCGGCCCGCGATCGCGTAGTCGTGGCGTTGACCGGCGGTCCTGAAGGTGCAACGCTGCTCCGCCGCGGGGCGCGAATCGCTAGCCGCGGTTCCGCTCGAGAACTTGAGGCGTTACATGTCATTCGCGGCGATGGGCTGAGTAGTACCGCGCCCGATACCTTCGCGCAGCAGCGCCAGCTCACTGAGGAACTCGGTGGCACCTTTCACACCGTGGTCGGCGACGACGTTGCCCAGGCGATCGTCGACTTCGCCCAGGGGATCAATGCCACACACATAGTGGTCGGAGTCAGCCGGCACGGGCGATTGTCCGGACTCTTCGGCCCCGACGTCTCAGGCACCGTGGCCCGAGCCTCCGAGGACATCGACGTCACACTTGTCACCCACCCGCAAGTGGGCAAAGGCGTGGGACGGTCCCGCCGAAGAGCCCTGTCTGGTCGTCGACGTTCTATCGGCTGGGCACTCGCGATCGTTGGCCCGCCGCTGATGGCCGCCGTTCTCGCGCAGACCCGAGATCTGCACACCTTGCCCACCGAACTCTTGCTCTTCTTGACACTGACTGTGGGCGTTGCACTCGTGGGCGGCCTTCTGCCTGCCCTCGTTGCAGCCGTAACCAGCAGCCTGGTTGCCAACTATTACTTCACTCCTCCCCTACACACGTTCACCATTGACGAGCCCGAGAACGCGCTGGCCCTAGTCATCTTCGTCGCTGTTGCTGCAGCCGTCGCGAGCGTGGTCGATCTGGCAGCTCGTCGCACGGCCGAGGCAGCGCGGGCTCAAGGTGAAGCCGCCGCGCTCGGGACCCTTGCGCAAAGTGTCCTGACCGGACGTACCGACGTCACCGATTTGCTGGAACAAGCACGGGAGACCTTCGGACAGCGATCAGCCGCCCTGCTGGTCAAAGAGGAATCCGAATGGATCACCGATGCCGCCGTCGGTGCCGAACCGCCCACACAACCTGACGACGCCGACGCGGCTGTTGAGGCCAAGGATGGTGTTGTCCTTGCCATGAGAGGTCGGGTATTACCGGCAGACCAACAGCGGTTGCTGGTCGCCTTCGCGGCTCAGTCGGTACTCGTTCGCGATCGGGCTCAACTAGAGGGCCAGGCTCGTGATGCCTCCCAGTTGGCTGAGGGAAACGCCATCCGAACTGCTCTACTTGCCGCCGTCTCGCATGACCTGCGCACTCCATTGGCTGGGATCAAGGCGGCAGCAACTTCTTTGCAATCTCACGATGTCGTGTGGTCCAGCGAGGACGAAAAGGCTCTACTTTCCACGATCGAGGAGTCGGTCGATCGGCTGGATGCGCTGATAGCCAACCTGCTGAACTTGAGCCGGCTGCAGATGGGAGCAGTCAACCCTCTCATCTGTGACGTATCGCTCGACGAGGTCATCTCACTTTCTCTGGTGGGGACTCCCCAAGGCGCCGTCATCGCTGACATCGATGAGTCGACCCCAGTTGTTCGAGCGGACCCCGGCCTACTGGAACGTGTCGTTGCGAACCTCGTGGAAAACGCCGTGCGCCACGCTCCCACCGACGTACCAGTAAGGGTGTCGGCCGGCACCATTCAGGGCCGCGTCGAGATCCGGATCGTTGATTGCGGCAGCGGTGTCAGTGACGATGCCAAGACCACAATGTTTCGTCCGTTCCAGCGACTGGGGGACGCCCCGAACGGAGAGGGCGTCGGCCTCGGTCTGGCCGTCGCTCGTGGCCTGACCGAGGCACAAGGCGGCACGGTCTGGGCCGAGGACACCCCAGGCGGCGGCCTCACTCTGGTCGTCTCCCTGCCGGCGGCCCAAATACCTACGACCTAGACAACGACCGCCAAGTCAGCGACGCCACCGAGTTCGGCAATCACCTGGCGGTCGACGGTCGCGCCTGGCGCAAGCACGCGAACCGTCCACTCACCTGGTGCAGCGAAGAATCGGAACTGTCCGGTCGCCGACGTCGGTACTTCGGCGGTGAACTCACCCGAACCGTCAAGCAGTCGGACGTATGCCGGCGAGACAGGTTCACCGCCCTTGGTCACGATCCCCTGGATCACGGCCTCTTTGGTCGCGTCGATACCAGAGATGTCGGGCCCGCCCGCAATTGCTCCGCACATGGTGTTCGTTGCCTCTCGTTAGGATCCGTCGCCGAGTTCGATCGGCACGCCGACAAGCGAGCCGTACTCGGTCCACGAACCGTCGTAGTTCTTGACGTTGGGCTGTCCCAGCAACTCGTGAAGTACGAACCACGTGTGCGCACTGCGCTCGCCGATCCGGCAGTACGCAATGGTGTCCTTGCTCAAGTCGACACCCGCGCCTTCATACAGATCCTTGAGCTCGTCGTCACTGCGGAACGTGCCGTCGTCGTTGGCAGCCTTTGACCACGGGATGTTCTTCGCGGTCGGGACGTGGCCTGGACGCTGCGACTGCTCCTGCGGCAAGTGCGCCGGCGCGAGCAGCCGTCCGGTGTACTCATCGGGCGAACGAACGTCGACGAGGTTCAGCGATCCGATCGCGTCAAGAACGTCGCTACGGAACGCCCGGATCGACAAGTCCTGCGGCTTCGCCGTGTACGACGTCGTCGCACGCTCGGGTACGTCCTGTACCTGCTCGCGTGACTCCAGTTCCCATTTCTTGCGTCCACCGTCGAGCAATTTCACGGCGTTGTGGCCGTACAACTTGAAGTACCAGTAGGCATACGACGCGAACCAGTTGTTGTTGCCGCCGTAAAGGATGACCGTCTGGTCGTTGCTGATACCGCGCTCCGACAGCAGCGCCTCGAACGCCTGCTGGTCGACGAAGTCACGCTTGACTGGATCCTGCAGGTCGGTCTTCCAGTCGAGCCGAACCGCGCCGCGGATGTGCCCCTTCTCGTACGCCGAGGTGTCCTCGTCGACCTCGACAAGAACCACCGACGGGTCGTCGAGATGACTCTCGACCCACTCGGCATCGACCAGGACTGTTTCGCGACTCATGCGGTGACCTCCTCAGGAGATGTCGTCGACGCAGGGATGCGTGACGATCGGATTCGAACGGCCAACAGGTAGATCTCGCACCCGAGGCAGAAACCAAATACGGCGTTCAAGAAAGCAGCGGCGAACGCCAATCCAACGACGACCATTGCGAACGTGGTCGCACCGAACGCGAACGCCACAGTGCCGACCAGCCCGAAGCCAAAGCCGACGGCTTGGGCGAACCGAGGCGGTGCCGCGGCCTCAAGATCGGTTGGCGGCGACAGCCGCGGACGGACGAAGCTGCCGAACAGCACCGAGTACGGGTTGCGCTGCAGCCCGCCGAAGGCGGCCAGCCCGAAGACCACCGTCTGCGCGGCGAGCAGCCAACCGCTTCCGGTCACCAGGACCACCGCGAGCACAACTGTGGTGATCGAGGCGACGAAGCGCGGGCCGCGGGGGTCGATCAGCATGCGAACTCCAAAGACGAAGGGAAGTGCGGTCAACCTCCGAGCAGGGACGCCGCGCGTGGGGCGTCAGGCCAGAGGGATCAACGCATGCAACACCGAGTAGCGGCGACACGGCAGAAATCCACCGTGCGGCGCTTGGTCAGATCCAACGCGGAATCTGCCGTCGGGGCGAGGGCCATAGGTCCAAGGGTAGGGAAGACCTGCGGAGACGTCACGGCGCGTCCACATACTGAGACGTCGTCTCACGTTTTGTCACAGCTTGCCCGGCGTCAAACTCGATCATGGCAGCAGCGGCCCTAGTGCGGCCACGACGTCGGCCTTACGCGGCTGTCCGGACGCCCGCTGCGCGATCCGTCCCTGCGAATCGAGCACGAAAACCGTGGGAGTTCGCCGGATCTCCAGCCGACGGACCAACGCCAGGTGTTCCTCGGCGTCCACGTCGACGAACCCGACGCCGTCGAGCATCTCGCTGACCTCGGTCAATACCCGCCGGGTCGCCCGGCACGGGGCACAGAAGACGGTCGAGAACTGAACGAGCGTCGCGCGGTCCCCCAACGGCCCACCCAGGTCGGTCGAGGTGAGCACATCGGCGTGAGAGGGAGTCCGCAGGTCGCCGGGGTCGTTGGTGGAGCGAAGCCGACCGTCGGTACGCAGCCGCCAGAGTCCGAACGCCGTGGCGGCAACCACCACAAGCACGAGGACGGCGACACCGACTGGGTTCACGAAGATTCCAGCACCAGTCCGCAACGCGACATTCCCATCGGACGCACGTTCGCTCTATTACTGTCCGGCGATCCGCAGCACCAGGTAAGCCAACCCCGGTGCCAACAAGATCGGCCAGGTCGCACCCACGGGCCATCCGGCTAACTGTCCGCCTCCGCGCGTCTGGACCACCGCCGCCAACGCGGACGGAACTGCCGCCGCGGCACCGACCGCTGCTCCCAGACCAAGACCAACCGTGGCCAACCCGTTTCCCGTCACGGCCGCTACCGCCGTCCCGAGGATCAGGGCAGCGGGAGCCGCCCACATCCCAGGCGCCAAGCGCCCGAACGCGGCGCCGGCAACTGCCAGACCGGCGACGGCCGCGAAGTCTGCGCCGTGATCGAGCCGCAGGTTCACCGCCCATCCGGCTCCGAACGATCCAATGACCGCGAGCGAAAGCGTGGCCGACAGGCTCAACGTCAGCTCGCCACGTCCGTCCCGTCGAGCAAGTTGTTGCAGGACGGCCAATAGGAAGCCGATCCCGGCAACTACGACGATCGGCCCGTAGTACGTGGTGTCGTCGCTTGCCGCGACGGCCACGTCCGAGGCGATGATCAGCAGCCCCGCTAAGACGGCACCGACTCGAGCATCGGTCGCGCCGAGCGCGTGATGCCAACTCACGACCAGCAACAACTGGGTGAGGCCAACGCCGATCCAAACCATCCCTGGCTGGACCAGCAGTCCGGCGGTGATCGTCAGCGCGAGCAGCAACTGCAGCATCGGCGGCCGCCAACTCGGCACCAGCCAAACCCGCTGCTCAGTCACAGGGGAGATCATGCCTGGGACCCGCCTGCGAACGGCGGCAATACCTCGACGACATCCCCCGGCGTCAGGGCTACCGCAGCGGGATCAGCAAGTCCTACCGGCTGATCGGTGACCACAAACGAACACACCCCGAGGACGGCTGCGAACTTGGGACCGTGGCTTGCCGTCACCACGGCCAACGCCTCAGCCAGAGTCGACGCGTCCACCTGTTCTTCGGTGACGCCCGCGGCCGCTCGCGCGCCGGCCCAGTACCGCACGGTGATGCGCGGGACGGAAGTCACGGGTGGCTCCTTATTAAGGCGCGGAGGATACGGCGAGAAGGGCTGCAGGAGAACCGTATGTCCCAGGGTCTTGATTTCTAGTCCAGGGGTCGTGCTACCTTTTAGGTAAGGCTTACCTAAGTCGCTCCGAAGCTCACGAGACCCGAACACAGAACGGACCATCGGATGTTCGCCAACTACCTGATCGGGTTGCGTGAGGGCCTGGAAGCCGCGCTGATTGTCAGCATCCTGATCGCGTATCTGGTGAAGTCCGAACGTCGCGAACTGCTCAAGTACGTGTGGGCTGGCGTCGCGTGTGCGGTGACCCTTTCACTCGCCGTCGGAGCGGCCCTGACGTTTGGTTCGCGCACCTTGACGTTCGAAGCGCAAGAAGCGTTCGGCGGCTTCATGTCGATCTTCGCGGTCGGCCTGGTCACGTGGATGATCTTCTGGATGGCGCGCAACGCTCGTGCCCTGCGCGGTGAGCTACACGCGCACCTCGATCGGGCAGCGAACGCCGGTTTGTGGGCCGTCGCCGTCATGGCGTTCATCGCTGTCGCCCGTGAGGGTCTTGAGACCGCGCTGTTCATCTGGTCCGCCGTGCAAGCCAACGGTGGTGGCAGTGCACCCATCAGCGGTGCCGTACTCGGTCTGGCGACTGCCGTCGTACTCGGTTACCTCATCTATCGCGGTGCGCTTCGCATGAATCTCGGAACGTTCTTCACGTGGACCGGCGCAGCACTTGTCGTTGTCGCAGCTGGCGTCTTCTCCTACGGAGTTCACGACTTGCAAGAAGCCGGCATCCTGCCTGGTGTCAACTCGCTCGCCTTCGACGTCAGTTCAACGATCCCGCCGTCGAGTTGGTACGGCACGTTGCTCAAGGGCGTCTTCAACTTCTCACCAGCAACCACGTGGTTCCAGTTCGTCGCTTGGTTGAGCTACCTCATCCCGACGATGACCGCATTCATCCTCGTTGTGCGCAACGGCAAACGACCTTCGGCTGCATCCGCCAAAACTCTTAGCTCAACCGGAAAGCCCGCCTGACACCACGGTCTGGCGACTACCTCAGTCGACTTCAGGAGATTCACCATGCTCAAAACGCGCCTCGTATTCGCTGGCGGCGCCGCAGCCGCAGCGATGCTGATGTCGGCATGCGCGGACAATCCCGGCCCGAGCGTAGAAGGCGATCGCACTATTAGCGTCGACAGCGGTTCGGATACGTGCACGCTGTCGGCGACCGAAGCGCCGTCCGGCGACATCGTGTTCAAGGTGACGAACTCCGGTGACGAGGTCACCGAGTTCTATCTACTTGCTAGCGACGGACTGCAGATCGTCGGCGAGGTCGAGAACATTGGACCGGGGATCACTCGTGACCTTGTCGTGCAAGCTGAAGCAGGCGACTACATCTCGACGTGCAAACCGGGGATGGTCGGTCAAGGCATTCGCGCACCATTCACGGTGACAGAATCAGGCACGGCCGTCGTAACAACCGGCTCGAAGACTCAGCAACTCGAGAAGGCCACCAACCAGTACGCCGCCTACGTCAAAGACCAGTCCGCGCAATTGCTCGTAGCAACCAAGGCGTTCGCGAAGGACTACGTCGAAGGCAACGACGACGTCGCCCGAACTGCGTATGCACCTGCCCGGATGCACTGGGAGGGAATCGAGCCCGTCGCCGAGTCGTTCGGTGACCTCGACCCGCGCCTAGACCTTCGCGAAGCCGACCTCAAGCCCGGTCAGAAGTGGACGGGTTGGCACGCGATCGAGAAGGATCTGTGGCCACCGAGCAACTACCAGCCGTTCACAACCAAGCAGCGACAGTCGCTGGCTGACCAACTCGTTACCGACACTGAGACCCTCGACAGCCGCGTGCAGGACCTCACGTACACCCCCGCGCAACTTGGCAACGGCGCTAAGGAGTTGCTCGACGAGGTGGCGACCGGAAAGGTCACCGGTGAAGAGGAGTTCTGGTCGCACACCGACCTCTGGGACTTCCAGGCGAACGTCGACGGCGCACGCGTCGCGTACGAGGGGTTGCGACCAGTCGTCAAAGGAAGCCGACCCGACGCTGGCCGCCACCCTCGACAAACGCTTCTCCGAACTGCAACTGCTACTCAACCAGTACAAGAATGATGGAACGCCTGCGTTTGCCTACTACAACGAGTTGTCGAAGAAGCAGGTACAAGAGTTGGCAGACGCGGTTGACGCGCTCAGTGAACCACTCTCGCAACTCACCGCAACGGTGGTTTTGTGACCGAAGATTCAACGATCGACTCGGGTCAGACGCCCCCCGCACGGCAACACGCTGTCTCGCGGCGACGTCTACTCGGCTTGGCCGGGGTCGGTGCTGCCACCGTCGGCGCCGCCGCTGCAGGCGTCAGCGTCGGTGCAGCAGTCGCCGAACCGAAGTCATCACCGTCTCAATCGTTCCCGTTCTACGGCGACCACCAGGCGGGCATCGTCACCCCTGCGCAAGACCGACTTCACTTCGCTTCGTTCGACCTGACAACCGACAAGCGATCCGAGTTGATCGCGCTGTTGAGGAACTGGACCGAAGCCTCGGCCAGGATGTGTCGCGGTCAGCAGGTGGGGACGTACGGCGCGGTCAACGGTCCCTACGAAGCGCCACCCGAAGACACCGGCGAAGCGCTGGGTCTGCCTCCCGCCGGCTTGACTCTTACGTTCGGCTTCGGACCTGGCTTGTTCCGCGATGCCCAAGGACGCGACCGCTACGGCGTCGCCGAGCAGCGTCCAGACGCGCTGATCGATCTGCCGCACTTCCCCGGAGACGTCCTCGCACCGTCGCTTACCGGTGGCGACCTCTGCATCCAAGCGTGCGCCAACGATCCGCAAGTCGCAGTACACGCGATCCGCAACCTGTCGCGGATGGCGTTCGGGTTTGCGGAACTGAAGTGGTCACAGCTTGGGTTCGGACGTACGTCATCGACGTCAACGTCACAAGAAACACCGCGCAACATGATGGGCTTCAAGGACGGCACGGCCAACCTCAAAGTCGAACAGACTGGTGACGTCGAGAAGAACGTCTGGGTTCAACCCGGCGATGGCGTCGAATGGATGACCGGCGGCTCGTACCTTGTCTCACGTCGGATTCAGATCATGATCGAGACGTGGGACCGTACGTCGCTCGGTGAGCAGGAGTTGCTCGTCGGCCGCACCAAAGGCGAAGGCGCGCCACTGTCCGGCGGAACCGAGTTCACCGAACTCGACTTCTCGGTTGAAGGCGCCGACGGCAAACCGCTGATCGACGAGAATGCCCACGTCCGACTCGCGCATCCGTCGCTGCACAACGGGGTGCGGCTGTTGCGTCGCGGCTACAACTTCGTCGACGGCAACGACTCGCTCGGACGTCTCGACGCTGGTCTGTTCTTCCTCGCCTATCAGCGCGATATCCGTACTCACTTCCTGCCGATCCAGCAAACCCTGGCCAGCAACGACGGGCTGAACGAGTACCTGCGTCACGTCGGATCAGCCGCGTTCGCCGTTCCAGCCGGTGTCAGGGCATCCGGCGGCTACATCGGACAGCAACTGTTCGGCTGATGATGTTCTGGCAACTCCCGGTATCCTTGAGTTCTGGCGTCGGGCTCTCGGCCTGACGGCCGCCCTGAGGGAGGTGCGTCGGTGGCCCGAATCCTGCTGCTGACCCACGCCGCCCAGAATTCTGCTGAAGTGCTCCCGGCGTTGGCGTTGCTGTCTCACTCGGTCAAAGTTGCTCCCGCAGAGGGAGCGGCACTCCTCGACGTTCCCCCGGTCGACGCGCTCATCGTTGACGCGCGTCGCGAACTACCCAAAGCGCGCTCACTGTGCCGTCTGATCCGCACCACCGGTGTTGCAGTGCCGGTTCTCGTGGTCGTCACCGAGGGCGGCCTGGCAGCAGTGACCGCCGAGTGGGGAGTCGACGACGTTCTGCTCGACACCGCGGGTCCGGCCGAGGTCGAAGCAAGACTGCGCCTGGCGACCGAACGACTCCGCGGAGACTCCGAAGACAACGACCCGGTGATCCGCAACGGTGACCTCGTCATCGACGAAGCGGCGTACACCGCAAACTCCGTGGACAGTTACTCGACCTCACGTACAAGGAGTTCGAACTCCTGAAGTTCCTCGCGCAACACCCCGGTCGGGTGTTCACGCGAGGACAGCTGCTCCAAGAGGTCTGGGGCTACGACTACTTCGGTGGTACTCGAACCGTTGACGTCCACGTGCGACGACTACGCGCCAAACTCGGCGGTGAGTACGAACAACTCATCGGAACTGTTCGTAACGTCGGCTACCGCTTCGTGGAGGCGAGTCCGGTTTAGGTTCGGCCTCTAGGTAGCTCGATCACGCATCGGTTGGGATCAAGTCGGTGGGCTCGGGCGTCGACAAGAGGCTGGTGAGTCCCCAGTCACCGCCCGAGCCGGACTTCTTCGGGTCCGTCGTTCCTCCGCAGCCAACGGCCGACGATATTGCCCTTCCTGTGCAACGTCGAAGTCGTAAGCCATTCATCGTGGTTGGTGTGGTCGTCGCGGCGTTGCTGATCCTCTTTTGTGCCGGCCGTTGGCTGACCCGAGTGGAGATGCCCATCTCGCAAGCTCCACCGAACGGGGGTTCCTTCTACATTCCCGACTCGTTGGGACCTGTCCCTCGGGTCTCTGAGACAGACTTCGCTCCGGTCCGCGATGGACTCATCGAGACGATGGCCAAGAGCCATCCAGGGGTTCGCGCAGATTTCATGTACTACCGACCAACTGGTGGCGGAGTCATGTCGCTGACTATGGTCAAAGGGCCGGTGAGTGACCTGCTCGACCCTGCGACCGCGAGGGAGGTCACGAATGTCGGGCTGGTGCAGTGTGGCAAGGCTTACTTTGATCTACCAGCTTCAGGTCTCCCCTCGAGAGTCACGGATTTTCCAATCTGCTGGCGTTCCAGCGGAGACTTCTCGATCAGCGTTTTTGGCATGGGGGGCTCAATCACCCAAGACATCGTCGTCGACGCCGTTAGCGAAGCGTGGAGCGAGCAGTAGTCGAGAACTATTGAGGTTGCCGGGACGTCGACGCGACGCCCTAGCGTCAGCGCATCTGATGGGAACTCGGTTCGGTGCGATTTGCCACCTCTGAGGTGTCTAATCGCACTGAACCGTCCCTTCGAGGTACTGCTCCTTAAATCGCTCGAGGTTGCGAAGGCACTCTCTCCTTCGATGGAAGCCTCGCGAGGACATTGCCACCTCATGTTGGTCAGACCGGAGTGACCAGGTCCACCCGGCTTCGGTCGAACCAAAACGGATGCGCGGAATCAGCCAATCTGGACTACTCGCCTTGAGTTCGACTATGGCGTGTACGCACTCGTGAGTAGAGAAGTAGTGTTCGACACTTCGTCCGAGTTCTCTGTTGTTGGCACCAAGCAGGCGCCAAGCGAAGATCAGGCCGAGGCGGCTTGGCGCGGACTTGAGCCACCTTGTTGGTTGCGTCCTTGCCGGACTACGTTGCCCACCGATGGTGAGAACTTGGAACCGCGGCTGGCTCATCATCAAATTCTCATCGATGCGTGAAACCTCTGTTCGACAACGGCGTGAAGTTACGAGGGTGCCGAGGTGAACGACAGGAGATGCGCCTCCTCGGCGCTAGGGTTCGCAGGTGACCACCGGAGGGGATTTCCACCTTGAGGTGCTGCCGCGGCTGGAGCCGGACGAACTCGCCGCCGTCACGCTGCTTGTTGAGCGAGCAACGGAAGAGGACGGCGTACGGCCGCTGTCGGAGCACGTTTCGCTCCATCTGCGGTACGGCGGCGACGTGGGAGCCAAGCACGTTCTGATCTACGCCGAGGATGCCCGAGACCGTCCGCACCTGGCCGGATACGCCCACTTGGACACCACTGACTTCGTATCGGCGCCGAGTTCAGAGCTGGTCGTCGACCCGTCGTGGCGACGTCACGGGGTGGGGCGGGCCCTCGTGCAGGCTTTGCAACAGGAGACACCGGACGGACGGCTGCGGCTGTGGGCGCACGGAGATCACAACGCCGCCAAACAACTCGCGACGTCGCTGGGGTTCACCGTCACTCGCGAGTTGTGGCAGATGCGTCGGTCGTTGTTCTCCCCACTACCGCGACCGGTTGTACCCGACGGAGTCACGATCCGCCCGTTCCGCCCCGGGGAGGACGACGCCGCGTGGCTAGCCCTCAACGCGCAGGCGTTCGCGTCACACCCGGAGCAAGGCACTATGACGGAGTCAGACCTTGAGCAGCGAATGGCCGAACCTTGGTTCGACCCCGCGGGATTCTTCCTCGCCGAACGCTCGTCGGACGATGGGGACGGCTCGTCCCTAGTCGGGTTTCACTGGACGAAAGTCCACGGGGGCAACGAACAGGGCCACGCTCACGGCGCTATCGGCGAGGTCTACGTGGTGGGGGTCGACCCCGGGGAACAGGGCAAGGGACTGGGCCGGGCGCTGACCCTCTGGGGACTCCACTACCTGCGCTCCCTCGGTCTGGGGGTAGTGATGCTCTATGTAGAGGCCGATAACGCCCCAGCGATCGCCGTCTACCAGCACCTCGGCTTCACCCACTGGGACTCTGACGTCTTGTTCGGCTCCCCGCCCCTAGGAACCCAGTAGGACGAAGGACCCGCTGACGCCGAGGCATTGGGATGCGATCATGGAAGCCTTCCCCCTCCCGAAGGGAGACCCGTGACCAGCACGACCAGCGCAGCCGCGCCCGATATCGGTGACGCTGCCAACCCCGAGCCGCTGCCCGAGGACCGCTTCTCGGACCGCGAGTTGTCGTGGCTGGCGTTCAACCAGCGCGTCCTGGAGTTGGCAGAGGACGAGACCGTCCCCCTACTCGAACGTGCCAAGTTCCTGGCGATCTTCGCGAGCAACCTCGACGAGTTCTACATGGTGCGCGTCGCCGGACTTAAGCGACGTATCGCCGCGGGCATCGCCGTGCGCGCAGCCAGCGGATTGACTCCTCGCGAGGTCATGAAGCGACTTGGCGAACGCACCCGCGACCTGATGGTGCGTCATGCGCAGGCATTCCGTGAACTCGTTCCTGAACTACATGCAAACGGCATCGAACTCGTCCGCTGGCGTGACCTCGACAGCGACGAGCGCAAAGCGATGACCGACATGTTCAACGAGCGCATCTTTGCGGTGCTTACCCCGCTCGCCGTCGACCCGGCGCACCCATTCCCCTACATCTCCGGTTTGTCGCTCAACCTCGCAGTCGTCGTACGCAACCCGTCAACAGGTGCCGAACACTTCGCGCGTGTCAAAGTACCGCCGACGTTGCCCCGATTCGTACCCCTCGAAGACGATCGATTCGTGCCGCTCGAGGACGTCATCGCAGCGCACCTCGACGCGTTGTTCCCAGGCATGGAGGTGCTGCAGCATCACACGTTCCGAGTAACGCGCAACGAAGACGTCGAGGTCGAAGAAGACGAAGCGGAGAACCTGCTCAAGGCACTCGAACGCGAACTGAGCCGACGGCGTTTCGGTCCGCCGGTTCGACTTGAAGTTGAAGAGACGATCGATCCGCACGTCCTCGAACTTCTCATCGAAGAACTCGACATCCACCAGAACGAAGTGGTCATGCTCCCCGGACCGCTTGACCTCACCGGTCTCTTCGGGATCTGCAACTTGGACTACCCCGAGATCCAGTACCCCGCGTTCGTCCCCATGACCAGCGCAGACCTCAGCGAAGTTGAGACCAGCGAAAGCATCAACATCCTCGAGGTACTCCGACAGCGCGATGTGTTGTTGCATCACCCGTACGACTCGTTCTCGACGAGTGTCCAGGCCTTCCTTGAAGAAGCGGCCGAGGATCCCAACGTCCTGGCCATCAAGCAGACGCTCTACCGCACGAGTGGTGATTCCCCGATCGTGCACTCCCTGATCACCGCAGCCGAAGAGGGCAAGCAGGTTCTGGTGCTGGTCGAGATCAAGGCGCGGTTTGACGAACAGGCCAACATCACTTGGGCTCGCAAACTTGAGCAAGCAGGCTGTCACGTCGTGTATGGCGTCGTCGGGCTGAAGACGCACAGCAAACTCAGCATGGTCGTTCGACAGGACGAAGACGGTGTGCTGCGTCGTTACAGCCACATTGGCACGGGTAACTACCACCCGAAAACAGCGCGGATGTACGAGGACCTTGGACTCCTGACGAGCGACTCGACGATTGGCGAAGACGTCTCCAAATTGTTCAACGTCTTGACCGGCTACTCACTCAACACCGACTACGACCGGCTACTCGTAGCACCACACTCAGTGCGCAGCGGGCTGATCGAACAGATCGAACGTGAAGTCGCGAATCACCAAGCCGGTCTACCTGCCGGAATCCGATTCAAGCTGAACTCCATCGTCGATGAGGCGCTCATCGACGCGTTGTATCTCGCATCACAAGCAGGCGTTCCGGTCGACATCTTGGTTCGAGGGATTTGCTCGATCAAAGCTGGCGTTCCTGGGCTTTCCGAGAACGTCAGGGTCCGGAGCATTCTCGGTCGATTCCTCGAGCACTCGCGCATCTTTTGGTTCACCAACAATGAGTCGCCGCAGGCGTGGATCGGCAGCGCGGATTTGATGCACCGCAACCTTGACCGTCGCGTCGAGGCGCTCGTGCGAATCAGTCGACCAGAACACCTGGCGATGTTGAGCGAACTACTCGACCTCGGATTTTCCGACGAAACTTCGTCATGGCACCTGCAATCTGACGACTCGTGGCTGCGCGTCGACCGTTCACCAGATGGTGAGTTGTTGACCGATCTTCAGTCGCTGTTGATCCAGCGCAAGCGCACCGCGCGCCGGCTTCCTCTGGGCTGATCGCGTGCTCGAACCAACGACCGTGCGCGAGGTCGAGTCAAAGTTCGCAGTCGGCGACGACTTCGTCATGCCCGACCTCGCGCTCTCTGGTGCGCGTGAGGTGGTACGTCATGCCACGGTCACGTTGACTGCGACGTACTACGACACCGAGGACCTACGGCTCTCACGATTCGGCGCGACGCTTCGCCGTCGCACTGGCGGCTCAGACGCTGGGTGGCATCTCAAACTGCCACAAGCAGAAGGCGTGAGGGACGAAGTTCAACTCCCGCTATCGAGCGGACGTCCCGGGCAGATTCCCCAGGCATTGGCAACGTTGGTGCTCGGTATGACGCGCGGCTGCGAACTTAGCGCCCGAGCGTCGCAACGCACCCGTCGTACGGCGACAACGTTGACCGGACGTGGCTCTGGTTCGCGCCAACCGGCCCGACCTGGAAGTCGTCGACGACAAAGTCACGCTGACGAATGGACCACTCGACGGACAGACCTACCGCGAAGTTGAAGTTGAGGTCCTCGGGGGCGACGACATGTTCCCGATAGTCAGCGACTTGCTCTTCGGCGCAGGCGCGCGACCCTCAGCGTCCACCTCGAAAGGCGTGCGAGCCCTTGCTGGTGACGTTCCACTCAGTCCGGTCGTGCCGATCGCCGTTCGAGCCCGACCCAAGGATCCGGCAGCGTTCGCCGTAACGCAGCACTTTCGCACTCACGTCGCGGTCTTGCTGGCGCAAGACGTGCGAGTGCGACGTGGCCAAACCGACGCCGTCCATCAGTACCGGGTCGCTGCCCGCCGATTGCGCAGTGGACTTCAGGCGTTCGCTCCCCTTGTCGACGACGCTTGGGCTCGTCAACTGCGCGACGAACTCGGCTGGATTGCCGGAGTGCTCGGAGCGTCGCGGGACCGTGAGGTTCAGGAGGCACGGTTGTTCGCCGCCATCCGACGTCTCCCCGGGGATCTCGACCGAGCCGCTGCACTCGTCGCCGTGCAGGACCACCTAGAGTCAGAACTCGCGTCGGCTAATGCCGAGATTGAGCAGACCTTGCAGTCCCCGCGGTACTTGTCGTTGCTTGACGCGCTGGTGACAGCTGCACTCGAAGTGCCGACCACGCCCGAAGCCGAGGGTGCGTCGTCACTTGTGCTGCCTCCACTGGTCAACAAACGGTGGAAGCGGTTGGATCGTGAGGCGGAGGTGCTGCACGACGAGATCCAGGGACACGACGACCACTGGCACCACACCCGAATCACGGCGAAGAAGGCGCGCTACACAGTCGAGGCGTGCGTGCCGGTGTTTGGTGGACCCGCTCGCAAGCTCGCTAAGCAGTTAGAGACCGTTACCGAGTTGTTGGGTGAGCACCAGGACGCGGCGATCGCGGCCGACATCGTGCGCGGTTTGGTGACCAAGGCAACCGGTCCGCGCGCCGCGTTTGCACTTGGTGCGCTCTACGATCAACAGCGTCGTCGCGTCGCGGAGGTGCGTCAAGAGTTCGTCGAGAGTTGGCCGCGAATCTCACACTCGGAGTGGCGTAAGTGGCTGAAGGTGAAGGGCTGAGGTGAGCTCCGATCTGATCGTGGCCGCTGGCTGTCTGGTCACCCGCGGCGACGGTTCGGACCGCGAAGTGCTGCTCGTCCACCGACCGAAGTACAGCGACTGGTCGTTGCCCAAAGGCAAACTGATCGAGGGTGAGCACACCACTCAGGCAGCCGTCCGCGAGGTAGTCGAAGAGACCGGCGTCCACGTTGCGCTACGTCAGCCGCTGCCGTCGCACAAGTACAAGGTGGGCGGCGATCCGAAGATCGTCCACTACTGGCGCGCTGAGATCGTCGTCGACGAGGGGTTCGCGCCGAACAGTGAAGTGGACCGGATCGAGTGGCTATCGATCGAGGCCGCGCGTAAGCGACTGACCCGACCACAGGACGGTGAGCTCGCGCTGTTGGCAGCCGAACCGGCGTCGACGCCGTTCGTCGTGCTGCGGCACGGTCACGCGACCAAGCGCGTCGACTGGTCGGGAGAGGATCCGCGTCGTCCGCTCGACCCTGCGGGCTTCGTGCAGGCGGAGGCGCTCGTCGGACGTCTAGAGGCGTACGGACTCGTACGCGTGCACACGTCGTCGGCGACACGTTGCGTACAAACCGTCACACCGTTTGCGGCGCACGCGGGGTTCCCGGTCGTACTCGAGCCGGAACTGTGCCAGGAAGCCTACGAAGCTGAGCCCGACGCTGCCAAGGCCCGAGCCGCGGGGTTGTTGGCCGACACGCTGCGCAGCGGGCAGCCGACGGTGCTGTGCGGGCATCGGCCGTACCTGCCTGAGTTGATGACGCACCTGTTGCGTGGTTCTGGACTAACGGCGCCGCAAGACACCGTCCCAGTCGCGTCCATGCTCGTCATCCACGGCTACCAACAACCCGATGACTCCGGGTCCCCCGTCCAAACCATCCAAGCCCTCGAACACCACCTAGACCCGTGAGCCACTCAAACCCAGGCGCAAACCCGCAAACCCAGAATTCTAAGAACGACGCGTTCTCCCGCACTGGTGCAACAAACTCCCTATTCATGCTGGGGATAACTCGTGCTGCACTCCATTCGTCACGTAGATGTCGTCACGGCAAACGCGTTGACGACGTGGTGAACATTCGTTGTCGAAGCAGCCAACATCTGCGAGGACGCGCGGCCATCCGACGTATCGGTTGTGACACTGACGTGGTAACTACTGCCTGGAGGTGTCATGAGCGAGACTGCGGACAACGACGAGTACCTACAGTCGAAACCCGACGCAACCGAACTGTCTGCGTTTCTTGGGTACGTCGACCTATCGCCGGCCGATGAAGCCGCGATGTGGCGCGAACATGATCGAGCGGTCGTCGAGTACGAGGACTTCTTCGAAGACGACCAGCCTGCCTGAGCGCGCCGTCCGTCACATCTGGGCGAAGAATGCCTGCATGAGGTTGGCGTCCACAAGCTGGTACGGCTCGGCTGCCCGCGGCGTGGACACAACGAGGGGGCACCCAGTCCAGGCCAGCCAGGTCAACGCAGGCTGATTGCCGGGGATGGCGTCATGCGTCAGCCGCAGGAGGTCACGGTCGTCCTCCGGCAGCGTGTCCCACCACGTCAGTAGCGCCAGAGCAGAGACCCGTGATGGGTCCTCGTGGACGACCGCCCGCTCGACTCGTCTCACCATCGCGATCGGTCCCTCTGTCGGTCGTGCGAGCGATGCCGCTTGTCGTCATTGAGGGCGCGGGCCAGAACCAATCCGAAAAGTTGCATGTCCCCACCGTCGCCAACTTGTCTAAACAGCGTCCCAACCCAAACCACCCACTCGGCGAACACCGTGGGAACGATCCGTGTAAGCCAGGCTCTTTCCTCCTCCGAGAGGCGAACCGGTGTCAGAGGAAGCGTTTTCGGGTTTGACTCTTGTTCCGCCATCGTTCACTCCGAGTTCACCAGTGGAACAACAAACAGGTACTTGGGCTCCCTACCGTCCGACGGGTACTAGCAGTAGTCAGAACTCAGTTTTCCAGAGAGGGCATCGTGAATCGCAGACTTCTACCCAGAGCCGCCGCACTTGGCGTCGCCTCGCTCGTCGTGGCGCTAGGTCTTTCGGCATGTAGTGCCAGCAACGAGGACAGCGGAAGTAGTGACACCAGCAGTGGCAGCGCCTCGCTTAGCGGCGATCTCAACGGGGCCGGCTCAACGGCCCAGGAAGCAGCCATGGCTGCGTGGAAGTCGGGATTCCAGACCGCTAACCCCGATGTCACCGTCAACTACGACGCTGTCGGTTCCGGCGGCGGCCGCGAACAGTTCATCGCTGGCGGAGTGCAGTACGCAGGCTCCGACGACTACCTGACCAATCAGGAGTTCAACCAGGCGAAGAACAAGTGTGGTGGCGACCCCTACGAGTACCCCGTATACGTCAGCCCGATCGCAGTGATCTACAACCTTCCGAGCGTCGACAACCTGCAACTCTCCCCAGAGACGCTGGCCAGCATCTTCGCCGGCGACATCACCAAGTGGAACGACTCCGCAATCGCTTCGGAAAACCCTGACGCGAACCTGCCGAGCTCGAACATCATTCCCGTGCACCGTTCAGACGAGTCGGGCACGACGGGCAACTTCACCGACTACCTCTCACAGGCGGCACCGTCGCAGTGGACGTACGGACAGGTCGAGACCTGGCCGATAAAGAGTGGCGAAGCAGCAGACGGTACGTCCGGCGTCGTCTCGGCGGTCAAGGGCGCCGACGGCTCTATCGGCTATGCCGACGCCAGCCAGGCCGGCGAGCTCGGCAAGGCGCTGATCAAGGTTGGTAGCGAGTACGTCGGTCCCACTGCCGAGGCTGCGTCGAAGGTTCTAGACGAGTCGAGCCCGGCTCCGGGTGCGACCGCAACCAACATCACCATCTCGGTGAACCGCACGACATCGGCCTCGGGTGTGTACCCGATCGTTTTGGTGTCCTACCAGATCGTCTGCTCGACGTACGACTCTCAGGCTACGGTCGACTTGGTCAAGGGCTTCGCGTCGTACGTGGTCAGCGAGCAGGGGCAGACGGCGGCTTCCACCACCGCTGGCTCTGCACCTATTACTGATGCAATCCGCCAGCAAGCTCAGGCGGCGATTGACATGATTAGCACCAGCAGTTAGTCAGGCTCGCGTGGGCCACTCGCACTAACGTGTGGGTGGCCCACGCGACGGTCTCCACCAAGCAGCGAGGGACGACGAACAGCATGTCCAGCAGCGTGACTCAGGCAAAGCGCCCCCCGCGCAGCGTCGGCGACCGCGCATTTTCAGGGCTGGTAACGGCGGCTGGCGTTGTCATCCTCATCACGCTCGCCGGCGTCGCAATCTTCCTCACGGTCAAAGGTCTCCCAGCGATCACCGCTAGCGCGGAGAACTTCCCCGGAGCTGACAGTTTCCGGACATTACGTCTGGCCGCTCCTCTTCGGAACGCTCCTCTCGTCAGCGTTGGCGCTGATCTTCGCGGTCCCACTTTCGATCGGGGTGGCGCTGTTCATCTCGCACTACGCCCCGCGGCGCTTGGCCTCGACCTTCGGTTACGTGGTTGACCTGTTGGCGGCAGTTCCCAGCATCATCTACGGCCTGTGGGGCATCTTCTTCTTGGCACCGCGGATGGTTCCTCTGTACGAGTGGCTCGCGGCTCACCTGAGCTGGATGCCGTTCTTCGCCGGCCCCGCATCCGGGACAGGTCGCACGATCCTGACGGTCGGCCTCGTCCTCGCGGTCATGGTGCTGCCGATCATGACCTCCATCTGTCGTGAGATCTTTCTGCAGACACCCCGGCTGCACGAGGAGGCGGCGATCGCGCTTGGCGCTACTCCCTGGGAGATGGTCCGAATGACCGTCTTCCCGTACGCGCGCTCGGGCATCGTGAGTGGCGCCATGCTCGCGTTGGGTCGAGCGCTTGGCGAGACGATCGCCGTCGCCACCGTGCTCTCAGTCAGCGACGTCGTGACGTTCAATCTGATCTCGAGCACCAACCCAGGAACGATCGCCGCCAACATCGCTTTGAAGTTCCCAGAGGCGAGCGGGATCGAAGTCAATATTCTGATCGCCACCGGGCTGGTGCTGTTCATCATCACGTTCGCGGTTAACTTCCTGGCCCGCGCGATCGTCGGACGACGCGCTGAGTTCTCGGGGGCCAACTGACATGAGCTCATCTGTGATGACCAGTCCGCCGCCAGATCAGATCCCGACTCCACAGTTTCAGGCGGGGCTTAGTTCACCTCTGTTGCCTCGTTGGACGCCCTGGGCAGTCCTGGGCGGAAGCGCAGTCCTGGCAATCGGTCTTCACATCGGTCTGGGAGCGGCTTGGCCGCTGTCGGTAATCGTTGCCTGGCTGGTGTTCGTGATTCTGCTCATGTCAATTTCTGGCACGGTCGAAGGTCGACGCAAGGCCGTAGATCGACTTGCCAGAGTGCTGGTGACAACTGCCTTCGCCCTCGCGCTTATCCCACTCGGCACATTGCTGTGGCAGGTGGTCAAGAACGGTGCGCCTGCACTGAGCGCAGACTTCCTGACCGGCTCGATGCGCAATGTGGTGGGCGAGGGCGGCGGGATCTACCACGCGCTCTGGGGAACCGTCATCGTCACGACCATGGCCGCGATCATGTCGATCCCCATCGGAGTGCTGACGGCCATCTATCTGGTCGAGTACGGCACCGGCCGGATGGCGCGCTGGATCACCTTCCTCGTGGACGTGATGACCGGCATTCCGTCGATCGTCGCGGGCCTGTTCGCCTACGCCTTGTTCGTGGTGTTCTTCGGCGAGGGCGTCCGGATGGGGTTCGGGGGAGCGGTCGCGTTGTCGGTGCTGATGATCCCGCTCGTCGTCCGCTCCAGCGAAGAGATGCTCAAGCTTGTCCCGAACGAACTACGCGAAGCGTCTTGGGCGCTCGGCGTGGCCAAGTGGAAGACGATTGTCAAGGTTGTGGTCCCCACTGCGATCGCAGGAATCATCACGGGAATCACCATCGCTATCGCCCGCATCATCGGTGAGACGGCTCCCCTGCTTATCATCTGCGGCGCCACCGACTCGACCAACTTCAATCCATTCAGCGGTCGCATGATGACGCTGCCGGTCTACATCTACAGCCAGTACAAGAACCCCGGGTTCCCCCCTGAATTCGGGATCGAGCGGGCGTGGGGTGCAGCGCTCGTCTTGACTGTCATCGTCATGGCGCTCAATCTGGTTGCTCGGATGATCTCGTATTACTTCCGTCCCAAGACGAAGGCATAGCCATGGCCAAGAGCATCGATGTCAGCGACTTGAACGTCTACTACGGCGACTTCCTCGCTATTGAAGGCGTCACGATCCCCATCGCCGCGCGCTCAGTCACCGCTTTCATTGGTCCCTCAGGGTGCGGTAAGTCCACGTTCCTGCGATCACTCAATCGCATGATCGAGGTGATCCCAGGAGCCCGCGTCGAAGGCAAGATCATGATCGACGGCAGCGATCTCTACGACCCCGACGTCGATCCGGTCGAGGTTCGTCGGCAGATCGGAATGGTGTTCCAGCGACCGAACCCCTTTCCGACGATGTCGATCGCGGAGAACGTGCTCGCTGGTCTGCGCCTTCGCGACGGAAAAATGAAGAAGGCAGAAGCGGCCGAAGTCGTCGAGCGATCGCTTCGTCAAGCCAACCTCTGGGACGAGGTCAAAGACCGCCTCGGCAAGCCGGGGTCCAGCCTGTCCGGTGGGCAGCAACAAAGACTGTGCATCGCCAGGGCGATTGCCGTTGAACCGCAGGTCCTCCTGATGGACGAACCGTGTTCTGCGCTCGATCCAATCTCGACCACTGCGATCGAGGACCTCATTCACCAACTCAAAGACGAATACACGATCGTCATCGTCACTCACAATATGCAGCAAGCGGCTCGCGTCTCTGAGACCACAGCCTTCTTCAACCTCTCGGGCAGTGGCCAACCGGGCAGGCTGATCGAAACCGGCGCCACGTCAAAGATCTTCACCAAGCCTGACAACGAAGCAACCGAGGCTTACATCTCAGGTCGCTTCGGATAACGCGCTGGCGAGCCGCCAGCGGAGCATCAGGAACAGGCGACGCAATGCGTCGACCACGCGCGAACTTCGAGTCGACCGGCGGGGATCACCTCACCGCAGTTGTCACAGATCCCGTAGCTGCCTTCATCGATCTTCACCCCAGCCCGTATGACATCGGCCAGCACCTCTTGTAGACGATCGTGCGCTGCGACCTGAGTAATCCGCTCGACGGCGATGCTTGTGCCGTCCCCCACACGCTTGCCGAACGAAATTCCGCCAGCGTCATCGGCTGGCTTGGACAACGTCGCCAGCTCGCCCTCGATCTCAACGCGCTTGTCCCGCAACGCGCGCGCCACGGCTTGCTCGTCGACGACCATCAGGCAACGCTACCTCTGTGTCACCAGCAACGCCGTCAGAACCGTGGGTCGTGAAACGATGCCCAAGTGACGGCGCCCACTACTGCCATGCGCATCCTGGACCTGCTTGAAAGTGCCGGGGTGAACACCGTCTTTGGCCTCCCCGGGGTTCACAACCTGCCGTTCTGGGAAGACGTCGACGAAGACAACACCCGTGACAGTGGCTTACGGATCATCGGAGTTCGTCACGAACAGACTGCCGCGTACGCCGCCGACGGCCTTGCCCGAGCCACCGGCGGTCTCGGCGTCGCGCTAGTGACCAGCGGACCAGGTGCGGCAAATACTCTCGCCGCCTTCGGCGAAGCCAGCACCAGCGGAGTACCCATCGTCGTCATTGCCAGCGACGTCCCCGAACAGCTGCGCGATCGCGATCACGTGCGTGGACTCCTCCATGAATCCCCCGACCCTGGCGCTTGGTTCGCGCCGATGGCCAAAGCGGTCCTGCAACCACGTACCGCCGACGAAGCGGTCGACGCCGCGCGCGTCGCGATCGTCACTGCGCTGTCTCACCCCAGAGGACCGGTGTACCTCGGCATCCCAGCGGATGTCCTCAATGCACCAGCTCCAGCCGCCACACCAATCGAAGTCCCTGATCCGCCGGGACCGACAGCTGCCGCCGTTGCTGACCTCGCCGAGTTGATCGCGGCGAGCCGAACTCCCCTGCTCTGGGTCGGCGGCGGAGCCGTGGCCAGCGACGCCGCTTCGGCAATCGACGCCTTCGCCTGGCGCATCGGCGCCCCCACCATCAGCACGTACGCCGGTCGCGGCGTCCTCCCGGTCGGCCATCCCCTGCTCATCGACATCCCGCCCCACGAGCCCGTCGCCCGCGACGTACTCGCCGAGGCTGACCTACTCATCGGCCTCGGGTCGGCCTTCGACGGCATGACGACTGCGAACTGGACGATGCCCCGACCACGTGCGGTTGCGGACGTCAATCTCGCACCAAGCGGGGCGTACGACCCAGACGTCACCGTGGTTGCAGACGTCAAGGCCACGCTTGACGCCCTGACCATCCGAATCGCCGCCCGCGAGCCCTGGGCTGACTCGCCCTTTACGTTGCGCGACGTCGTCCGACGAGAGGCCGCCGCCGACTCCTTGACCCGCGATGCCATCGAGTTCGTCCAAGTGTTGGAGTCCGCCTGGCCCGCCGGGTACGCCACGGTCTGCGACATGGCGGTCGCGGGGTACTGGATGGGCGGCTACGCCGCAGTTCATCAACCGCGCCGACTGCTCTACCCCGTCGGCTGGGGCACGTTGGGGTACGGACTGCCAGCCGCCATTGGCGTCGCTGCGGCGGGAATCCCGACCTTGGCGGTCGTCGGGGACGGCGGACTCGCGATGGCCCTGGGCGAACTTGCCACCATCGCGGAGCAACGCCTTCCGATCACGCTCCTCGTCGTCGATGACGACGGCTACGGCATGTTGCGCTTCGACCAGCGCCTCGCGGACCGACCAGAACGCGGTGTCGATCTCACGTCGCCCTCGTGGTCAGACCTTGGTCGGGCCTTTTCGATCCCGGTCGACGAACCGCGAACCGCGGACGACCTGCGCAATGTCGTCGCCTGGTCGGCCATGACAAGTGAACCGCGGCTCATCGTCCATAAGGCTCGCCTCTTCCCCCCGCGGTCGACCTCGCCTCGGTGGCCTCGCTGAGCCGCTACACCTCATCGGACGATAGGCGCATCGCACCGGGGTCTATTAGAAATCAGGCAAACGTGAAGTAGAGGGAACCGCCTCGTTATTTGCTGCGTCCTAGTCACTCTAGGTCCGCGCGTAGCGCGCTCTTGCGGAGGTGCAGCAATGAACTGGGATGCGGATGCAGCCTGCCAGTCGGTCGAGCCAGACGTGTTCTTTCCCGACACGCCGACTCGGCGCACGATCGCGGCCGCCAAGGCGGTCTGCCGTGGGTGCCCCGTGAGGGCTCAGTGCCTGGAGTTCGCGCTTGAAACCCGGCTTGATCATGGTGTCTGGGGCGGCATGACCGACAACGAACGCCGCTCACTGCGCCGCTCCCGCCAGCGCAAAGCTCGGCGCCTGGCAACCACCGCCGCTTAATCTCCTGCTGGCCGGCAGCCCGCGCAACAATTGTGCGAAATGGTGCGCTGGCAGCGCCCAAACTGCACAACACCCACTACCTGCGTGCGAAATTGGGTGTCCCTGCGATCAATTTCGCACAACTGTGGCCGAGGCTTCAGACTGGGTCGGTGACCGATCTCCTGACGCACGACGTGACCGAAGCGGTCCGCGCGCTTCGGGCCGGCGGACTGGTCGCGCTGCCCACCGAGACCGTCTACGGACTGGCCGCTCGAGCCCGGTCCCCCGAAGCAGTCGGACGCATCTTCGCGACGAAAGGTCGTCCCGCCGACCACCCGGTCATCGTGCACCTGGCTCACCCCGAGGACTTGGATCAGTGGGCCACCGAAATCCCACCGTGGGCCCGACGCCTGGCGGGCCAGTGTTGGCCCGGACCCCTCACCTTGATCGTTCCCCGAGCACCGGACGTCGGCGACTACCTGACCGGCGGCCAAGACACCGTCGGCCTTCGCGTGCCAGGGCACCCGGTGACTCACGACGTACTCGTTCAACTCGGCGACGCCGTCGCCGCTCCGTCGGCAAACCGGTTCGGTCAAGTGAGCCCAACCACGGCCGCGCACGTACTCAGTGAGCTGGGTGGCGAGCTCGACCCCTCGACTGATCGAATTCTCGATGCTGGCCCCTGCCCAATCGGCGTCGAATCGACAATCGTGGACGCCACTGGGCCAGCGCCACGGCTCCTGCGCCCTGGCTCGATTACAGCTGAAACCATCGCGGAGGTCACCGGGCTTGAACTCCAGGTCAGCGACGGCAGGGTTCGCGCTCCCGGCACGCTGGCCACGCACTACTCACCACGAGCGACCGTCGTCCTCAGCACGCCAGAGACCCTCGACTCGGTGCTGAAATCGACACTCATCACCTACCCCCAGGGGGAAGTCGGACTGGTCAGCCTCGCCTCGGTGGCGCCCCCAGACGTGCATCGGGTGAGCCCCCTGCTGCGATCGCAGACCGAAGCCGACCTAGCGCAAGGCCTGTATGCGGCGCTTCGACGTGCCGATGATCAGGGCATGACAGCGATCATCGCTGTGTTGCCACCGGACACAGGAGTGGGCAGCGCGATTCGCGACCGGCTGCAACGTGCGGCTGCTCAGCCCCCCGAGGCTCCGATTTCATGAGGCGACCCGCCGCACCCTCCACGACCGGTCCAGCGTCCGACGCTGGGGTTGTCTTTCCCCTGCGCGACGGCGCTCGGAGTTCGCTCTCAACAGGTCAGCGAATCATCGCGGCCGCCACCGCGCGCATTGACACCGCGACTCACGAGTTGGCCCGCTACGAGACCAAGTGGCGAACCAGATACATCCCGCACCTACGCGAACTCACCCGACTGTCGGCGCATCAACACGGTTCGTTGATCGCGATCGACGGACTGCACGCCGTGCACGAAGAGATGCATCATCGCAGGCAAGGTACTGAAGTGAGCATGGCAGAAGCGCTCAACACACCACGTGCTGACTACTTCCACTCCTACGTCGTCGAAGGGACGGGTCCGCGGTTACTCGATCCCCTGACGGTTCCACTTGGAGGGCAGCGACTGACCGACGAGAACTTGCTGCGCCAACTGGACCGTTGGTTGACCGATGGTGTTGCGGAGCCCTCATTTGGCGCCGCAATTCATCGAGCGATCCAACACCCCGAGTGGTTCGACCTCAGCGATCTCACGGTTGCGGTGTTCGGAGCCGCGTCCGAAATGGGGCCGCTTAGACCATTGCTGGCATGGGGATGTCGAGTGATCGCTATCGACCTTCCGGGCAACGATACGTGGGCGGGACTGATCGCCTACGCCCGAACCACTCCAGGAACTTTGATCCTGCCAACTCGCCGAGCGACGTCAGCAGACATGAGCGACTACGACGTTGCGCGCCTAGCTGGCGCCGATGTCATCACCGAGGCGCCAGAGATTGCATCGTGGCTGTCGAACCATCCAGGTCCGTTCATCCTCGGCGACTACGTCTACGCGACGGGCGCCACACACCTTCGCTGCACCGCCGCCGTCGACTCAATCATCGAATACCTGCTCACCCGGCGCCGTGACATCGGATTGGCCTACATCGCGACTCCTACTGACGCCTATATCGTCCCCGATGCCGTGGCCGAGTCATCACGACAGCGCTACGCGCATGCGGGAACGTGGGTCAACGCCGTCCGCGGTATGTCAGGCGGTCGGCTGTACCGCCCGAACTACTCCCTCATTTCCAGTACTGCCAGTGGACAACGATTCGCGGTTGCCGATGCATTGGTGCCGCAGCAAGGTGTCAACTACGCAGTCGCGAAACGGATACAACGTTGGCGGGCGCAGCGCGCGCGTGACCGCGGGACGTTCGTGTCGATCAACGTTGGACCCGCTACGACAACGGCCTCGGTTGTTCGTAGTCAACTGCTCGCAACGGCGTACGGCGGCGCCTATCGATTCGGATTGCAGATCTTCGAACCAGACACCAGCAGCACCTTGATGGCTGCCCTGCTTATTCACGACTTACGCAACCCTTCGTCGACTGCGCATCCACACGTACCCCTGGACGAGCCCTATCTGCTGTTTGTTGATCAAGCGCTACACGGGGGAATGTGGCGTGCTCCGTACGCGCCACGCTCGGTTCTCGGCGCGGCGGTCGTTGCTGGCATGCTGCCCCGCAGTTGATCGCCAGCCCACGCGGTTAAGCCGACGACCCCCCAGCCGATACTTGACGATATGCGTCCAAGTAACCGTTTCGCTGCAACGTTGGCTGCCGCAATGGCCATCGGTGTTGCGACGGTTGGCATTCCAGCCAACGCAGCCCACCCCGCCTTGCCCGAACGGTTGACGCACCTCGACGGCAGTCGCCAGGTTGTGGTCGTTACATCCGCGAATTGGGACACCAGCTACGCGCGACTACAAGCGTGGCAACAGTCCGACGACGGCAAGTGGCAGCGCACGCTGGGACCGGTTAAAGCGCGGATTGGGTGGAGCGGATTTCGCAAAGCACAGAACCGCCTTCAAGACACCGGGAAGACTCCGGCCGGCACGTTCGACCTGCTGCGCGGATTCGGCCTTGCCAAGCCGAATGGAGTTGACCTCAACTACCGCGTCGTCGATGCCAACGACTGGTGGCCCTACGACCCCACTGACCCCAAGACATACAACGTCGTGCAGTTCCACCGAGCTCCACATTCGAAGTGGCGCAAGTCTTGGGCCGAGAACCTGCGTAGCTACCGAAAGCAGTACCGATACGCCGTGGTCCTCGACTACAACTTGCCGAGCGGCATCGTCAACCGCAATGGGCAACGCATCGCAACTGAACCAGCGAACACTCGTAAGGGCGGCGGGATTTTCTTGCACGTCAACGGGACGAGCGCCACGGCCGGCTGCGTATCGGTCGGCCGCTCGAATATGCGTCAAATCTTGCGCTGGCTCGATCCCGCTCTGAATCCAGTGATTGTCATGGGGCCGCGCGACGTCATCGACCGGATGTAGCGCGACAGCGACGACCCAGGATCGAATGCAGTCGAGCCCGGTTGTACCGCTGAATAGCAATGCAGGGCACGTTGCTGCCGACGGCAACCACCGCGTTTACCGGAACCCCCCACCAGGGGTTCCACAGCGCGGTGAGCGCGACACCCGCCGCCATTGCCCAATGTGCGTGTTCTGCCCTACGGGTCTCGAGCTCGAATTGTTCAAGTGCGAGGTGATCGACCGACCCCATCGATCGCTTGGTGAAGCCGCCAAACGCTGCGCCTGCTTCAGGTAGTCGGTCCTTCCAGCGGTCGATCTGGAGTCGGTCGCGGTACCAACGGCCCTCGCGCTCAAATCCCCGAGGTCGGGTAACCCAGTCGTCGGTGGCGAATCGGGCGTCAGGGGTTCGCGCTGCCAAATAGCCCACCGCCGCCGTCCAGCAGGGCCAGAACACCACGTTCCCTCCGACCACTGCCCACGCGGGTAGGTCGCCGAGTGGGGTTCTGATGCGCACGACGCTAGCGAACCACGCGGTGTCAGATACCGCCTAGCGAGGTCGTA
Source organism: uncultured Actinomycetota bacterium (assembly GCA_963726755.1). Classification (GTDB taxonomy): domain Bacteria; phylum Actinomycetota; class Actinomycetes; order JAHEKZ01; family JAHEKZ01; genus DATKIY01. Next base: position 910,608 of record CAVSDB010000003.1, on the reverse strand, counting down.
CCGTGACTGCCGTGAAGTCCGTCGTCATCGCCAACCCCACAAAGGTGGGGGACGCCGACCTCGTGCGCCGACAGGTGGCGGCCTTCGTTACGTCAACTCGGTCACGAGCCGCCCGACTGGCTGTTTACGACACCCGAGGACACCGGCGCTGGCCTCGCACAAGAATGCGTTGACCAAGAGGCCGACCTCGTCCTTGGTTTCGGGGGCGACGGCACGATTACGGCGATCGCCACCGGGTTAGCGCATAGCAAGGTGCCAGTTGCACTACTACCCGCTGGGACAGGCAACTTGTTGGCGCGCAATCTCGACGTACCCCTCGACCTCATGCCAGCCCTGCGCGTCGCCTACACCGGACGGACCCGTCCAATCGACCTGATGTCGGTATCGCTGGGGCGAGGTGAACAGCAGATCTCCACCGTGATGTGCGGAACCGGCTGGGACGCCGAGATGATGGACGTTTCGGAGCGCAGCAAGTCGCGGTTGGGTTGGGGGGCGTACGCGCTACAAGCGGTCAAGACGATGCGCCAACACCCCTTGCGCATGCGCGTCCAAGTAGACGACGGACCGGAGTTTTCGTTTTACGGGCGCACCTGCCTGATCGCCAACGTCGGCACCCTCATTGGTGGCCTCACGCTGCTTCCCGAGTCAGAACCTGACGACGGGCTACTCGAGGTTATGGTCTTCGATCCAACGACGCTTACGGACTATGCACGCACGTCGTGGGGGATCCTTCGGTCGCGACCAAACGCCGAGGACCCAGCCCGAACGTTGCTCCGCGGTACCAAGGTGGTGGTCTCCACGCACCGCGCGCGACCCCGCCAAATCGACGGAGACATCGTGTCCGAGGGATACGGGTTTGTCGTCCGCATGTTGCCGGCTGCTCTATTGGTTCGGTGCGCGGAGCGCTAATGGTTCGCTGCGTGGGGCGCTGATGGTTCGCTGCGTGACCTAACTCACGATTCGTCGTTTGCTATCACTCGCTGTTATTGTGGAGTTTCATTCGCCGCGCCACTGGGCGCGCGATCACCGGCGGTTCGTCTTTACGAACCGGGCCCGTCACCACTCCGCCGTTTACTGGCTGAACCAAGACGTGCCACGTCTTGGAAGGCTTTTGCATGTCTGGAATTACCCTGCCCGAAGAAAGACTGTCGTTTGCTGAGCTCGGCGTGCCCGAGCGCCTGGTAAAGGCGCTGTCACGTCACGGCATCGACTCCCCATTCCCCATTCAGGCGGCCACGCTGCCCGACGCGATCGGACGCCGCGACGTTCTGGGCCGCGGACAGACTGGGTCCGGCAAGACTCTGGCGTTCGGGCTGGCGGTTCTTACCTTGCTTGAAGGACAGCAAGCCAAGAGCAAGCAGCCCCTAGCCGTCGTGATGGTCCCCACCCGCGAACTAGCACTGCAGGTCAACGATGCGCTCGAGCCGTTGGCCCACTCACTGAAACTTCGCACCAAGGTCGTGGTTGGCGGACTATCGATCGGAAAGCAGATCGACGCCCTGCGCCGCGGGGTTGAACTCGTTATTGCGACTCCTGGACGTCTCACTGACCTGGTGGACCGTCGCGCGTGTGACCTGTCGACCGTACGGGTTGTCGTACTCGATGAGGCCGATCACATGGCCGACATGGGCTTCATGCCGGCGGTCACCGCATTGCTCGACCACATGCCTGCCACCAGTCAGAAGTTGCTGTTCTCGGCAACCCTCGACCGCGACGTCAACACGCTGGTGAAGCGTTACCTCGTTAACCCCGTGACGCACTCGACCGCGCCGACAACCGCCTCGATCAACACCATGGATCACCACGTCATGTTGGTGGCGCCTAACGACAAGCACGACGTCACTGCGTCCATCGCCAACCGACAGGGACGCACCCTGATGTTCGTGCGGACCAAGCACGGTGCCGATCGACTCGCGAAGCAACTGGGTCAGTCCGGCGTGCAAGCTGGCGCGTTGCACGGTGGTAAGACGCAGAACGCTCGTAACCGGACCCTGCAGGCATTCCGCGACGGTCGGATCCGGGCGCTCGTCGCAACCGACGTCGCCGCGCGAGGAATCCACATCGACGGCATCGACCTGGTCGTGCACGTCGACCCCGCGGCGGATCACAAGGACTACCTGCACCGCGCCGGACGTACTGCTCGCGCTGGCGAATCAGGCACCGTCGTCACGTTGGTGCTTCCACCGCAACGCAAGGACTTCGAGCGGTTGGCCAGCAAGGCTGGCATCTCGGCGAAGACTGCGAAGGTCTCCCCTGGCCACGACGTACTCGTGAAGGTCACCGGTGCGCGCACTCCGTCAGGCAAACCAGTGCGCGAACTCATCGTCGACAAGCCGCAGACGGCCAAGCCGTCTGGTTCACGCAGCCGCGGGCAACGTCCGAACACCGCTAAGGGCCGGCCACCTCGCTCGGCTGCCCCCCGCACCGCTGAACCCAGGACGTCAGGACGGAGCAAGCACAATGGTCCACACAGTGGTCCCGCGCGCAAGCCCGTCCGCCGTCGCAGTAAGTCCGGCTCATAGACCTGCCGGGCTAGCAACCTCGCTTGGCTCGGAGAACTGTCGCCGCTGGGCTCTACTCTTAAGAGCATGGCCCGCAGACGCATCCCCGAACCGGTGAACCCGTTCCGGTACTCCAGCCCCGTGGGGATTGACGACCTGATCGACCGCGACGACGAAACCGACGCCCTCCTGGCTGCGGCACGAGAAGGCAACAACTCCCGCGTCGTCGCCCCTAGGCGTTACGGCAAGACGTCCCTGCTCCGCCGCGTGATCGGTGAGGCCGAGGCCGACGGCTGGACGGGGGTCTACGTGGACTTCTTCGGCGTGCTCAACCTTGGCGAGGTCGCCGAACGGATCGAACGTGCGTACTCGACATCGCTGACGGGCGCCGCCGCACGATGGTTCGACGGCGTCCGACGTACGCTCCGCCCCACCCTGACTGCCGGCGCCGGGCCGGTCTCGGCGTCAGCCCACCTGCTACCGACCACGTCGTCGCTGGCCGAGCGACTTGACCTACCGCTGCGCATCCATCGCAAGTTCGGTACGCGCGTACTCGTCGTCTTCGACGAATTCCAGGAGATCGTTGCCGCCGAGGGAAAGGCTGACGCCATCCTTCGCGCCGCAATCCAGCACCACGGCGACGCAGCCAGCTACGTTTTCGCGGGTTCGCACGTCGGGATGATGACCGCGCTGTTTACCGATCGACGTCGCGCGTTCTACGCCCAGGCCCAGCCAGTCATCCTCGGACCACTACCGGTGGACGCCTGCGCCGACTTCATCAGCACACGCTTCGCCGACACGGGCAAGAACGTGGGCGAAGCGCTCGGCCCTCTACTCGACATGACGCAGGGGCATCCGCAACGCACAGTGCTCGTCGCCCATGCCCTCTGGCAGGAGTTGGAATCCGGCGGCACGGCTGACGCCGCGACGCTCGCCGCCGCCAGCGATCGACTCCTCGCAAATCTGGCGGACGAGTTCCGTTCGCTGTGGACCGAGTTGCCGAACGGCCAGCGTCGGGTACTAGCAGCCATCGCGCAGCAGCAACGTCCCTACGCGCGCCAGTCGGGTGCCTCCCGGGGAGGCGCCGTTCGATCGTCGCTGCAACGGCTCATCGACCGAGGGGATCTCATCGTGGATTCGAACGCGCGGTCCGGACATCGCGTCGTCGATCCGCTCCTTGCTGGCTGGGTCCGCGAACAGCGGTTGGGCTAACAGGCGGATACTGACGACGTGGCCGAAGCACCCAAGCCTCCCCCGGACCCCAAACGTTGGCGGTCGGCGTTGTGGCGCGGCGAAACAGCGCCGATCCCAAAGGTTCGGACGCCGACGCGGTCGGTCTATCCCCGACTCCACGAATCCACCACCGAACGCGCAGCGGAGATCGACCAGGCAGCGCAGATGGCGCTACGTGTTGGGACGCTCTTGCTCGCCGGTGGCGCACCAACCGAGGATGTCGAGGCGGCAGTTTTCGCGGTCGGCGATGCGCTGGGTCTTCGCAACTTCGAGGTGGATACGACCTACACGTCGATCATCATCAGCATTCCCCCTGCCGACGATCACCCTGGCGTCACCGACATGCGCGTTGTTCGCGGCCGTTCGTTGCACTACGCCCGGGTCGCAGCAACGCACCAACTCGTGCTCGACCTGGTCGAAGGCAAACTCGATCCGCTTGACCTCCCGGCTACACCTTCGCGACGTAGAGAAGCTCAGACGACCATTCCGACGTTGGATGGTCGTTCTTGCATCGGGCACGTTGTCCGCTGCAGTCACCTTGGAACTAGGTGGCGAACCACTCACGGCAGTCGCCGCGTTCATAGTTGCAACGATCACCGGGTACGTCGGCGTTTGGATGGCAACCCACAAAGCGCCCGCGTTCTTCATCAACCTGGTGCTCGCCCTCATGGCCACGCTCGCCGCAGTAGGAATCAGCCAGACCGACGTCAAAGTAAAGGCATCACTCGTTGTAGTGGGCGGCATCATCATGTTGCTGCCCGGGATGAGCCTAGTTGTGGCCGCTCAAGAAGCAATCGGTTCGTTCTCTCTCACCGCTGCTGCGCGCATCGTCGAACTCACCGTGTCGACGATCGGCATCGTCGCTGGCGTTCTCTTCGGACTGGTCGCAGCGGATCGATTCGACGTGCAGATGCAAGTGATCGTCCGATCCGACAGCAACGCCGCCATCATCACAGTGGCGTTGGTAGCGGCCGGGTGCGCGTCAATCTCAGCAGCTGTTACGTACCAGTCGCCACGCAAACTGGCCCTCATGTGTGGCCTCGTCGCGGCGATCGGGTACGCCATCCACATCGGACTAGAACAGCAAGCCCTGTTCGGGACTCCGGGTGCTGCCGCTGCCATACCCGCCGTCGCCATCGGCTTCGCCAGCAAACTCATGGGCGCGCGCCTGCGCGTACCGACGGTGCTCGTGACCGTTCCAGCAATCGTCCCGCTGCTCCCAGGGCTCGCGGTCTATCAAGGACTACTTGCCCTGACGCAGTCGCACCCATTCGAAGGCATCGGCTATCTCGTCAACGCCGTGAGCATCGCTATCGCCTTGGCCGGCGGCGTCCTACTCGGTCAACTCATCGGAGGTCGCCCGAGCCAGTACGTTTCTCGCCATCCGTCCGGACGGCGCTAGTTACGTTCGCGCGACCCCGTTACTTGTTTAGCGCGAACGACGGCGTGTAACTGGTTACTTTGCCGCCAGTCGAGTCACCATCGAAGACGAACCCGAAGCGATACACGGTGTGCCGTTTTGCTCCGGTCATGTGTAGACCAACGACCGAGCGCGTGTCTGTGTAGAGACTCTCCGTGGACGTCGTATGCCAACCGTCGGCCTTCTTCACCTGGATCAGCCCATGAACCAGTGCGGTGAGCCGTGCCCGAGAGAGTGTCGCGGCTGCGGCGATATCGTTGACCGACTTGTAGTAGTGCACACCGTGCCTAATCGAAACCGCCTTGGACATCACGATGGTGAACTTGGACGGCGCCTGGTAGGGCGTGAAAGCGGAGGTGCCGCTAATGCGATTGATGTCACCGCCCACCTTGGCCTTGACCTGACCGGAATACTTCACCGCCAACGAGAGATGAGCAACGCCATCTGAACCTGTCTGCTCCTGAACAGTGCGCGTACTCCCGTTGCTATCGACGACGAACGTCACCGTTTCGTCGACTACTGCGTCTCCACCGGCCATCACCTCAGCGTCGGCGGTCAGTGGTTGGCCGTACTTGTGCCGGTGACGTAACCGACAGCGTGACGTCGGTTGCCGTCGGCGCTGCAGTCGTCGATGTCACGAGGTAGTAGTCGTCGCTCGCGCTTGTTGCATTCCAGGACTTCGCAAGTGCGTAAAGACGACTGCCGTTCGCCGAGAATGCCACCTCGGTGACGCCAGCGAACGTGCTCGCGCCGACGTCGACCGAGCCTCGCACCGTCGCTACCCCGGCCGCAGCATCGAAGACCCAAAGTCCGTCGTCATACGGCGCGAGTTGACACCAAGCCCAAGTTGGGTTCCGTCCGGTGATACCGCGAGCGCCTTCGGGAACGTTTCTGCACTGTACGAGGCAGTGAGTGAACCCGTGACCAGATTGTATCGGCGATAGTCGTAGTTGGTGGTGTCAGCCAAGAATAGATTGTTGCCGTGTATCGCAACGTCACCATCGGTCGATTGCGGATTGATGGTTACCCCAGAAGTGAGTGCATCCAACGCGTCTACTGCATAAACTTCGATCGTGCTGCTCTTCACCAACGCGAGGTTCGAGCCGTCCACCCGAAGGGCCGTCCGATTGTCGGAGTTCGTCGTTACGCCGGGAACTACAGTCGCTGGACCAGCAAGTGTTTCGGCAGGCAATGTGTTGACGCTGTAAGGCGCATCGCAGCCGACGAGGTACCACACAGTTGTCGACGTGACGGACAGCGAGTGTGGGCAGTCGGTAGTGTCGCCGCTCGCCACCACGGTGTCAGTGGCAGTCGAGATTGCCGTGATCACTGAACCAGTCTTTTCGGCGACATACACCAAAGACCCATCCGCCGAGGCGACAGGTGACGTGGCTCCGAACATGCCAGTGAGCGTTCCCAAGAGCGCGTTAGTCGAGGCAGAGAACACCTGCACGGTGTTGCCGTCGGAGACGTAGATCTTCCCTGCCGCGGTCGCCATTCCGGTTGGCTTGGCGACGGCGACCAGCGTCGTCTGTGGGTGATAGTCGCTCGCGTCTGCCGACGCTGGCGCCACTGCGACGACAAGTTGGCTGGCGGCCACGATCGCAGCCAGCGCACCAGTGATCATCAGGCTCTTTGGAGAATGGCTCGCCAACGTGTTCAAAGGGTCTCCCTCGTCTCAGATCACCAGAAAGACGCCGGTGAGCCGGTTGTCCAAGATCGGCATCGAAGAACCTCGACTTGAGTCGCCAGCAGCGATTTGGTCCCCCCGTGAGGCAGGTCACGAGGGGACCGGATTAACCCGAGGACCCGATCGGCCGATGGTCTTCTGGGGTGGTCTGCGTGTCGGGCCAAGAAGTTGTCAAAAAGTTGGCTTGCCGAAGGGATCGAACCTGTGAAGTTGAACCGTGCGCTGCTGCTGCCTGCCGCAACCGTGTTGGCGGCAGGGCTGCTGCCAATCGTGCTGTCCGCACCAGCAAACGCCGCGCCACCGCCCATCGTGGTGACTGGCGGCGACGTATCGGTCGACGGATCGAGCGGCTGGGCGGTCGAGAGCCGCAACGGCGGTACCGGTGCGTTCGTCGATGGCACCGGGACGCCACCGCTCGGCGTCGGTAGCTACTACCTCAAGAGCAACGCGATCGGCGACAAGCAGTTTCTTCACATGACCAAGGTGGACGGCGTCGCGCTTGCCGGAAGGCCCCTCACGGACTTGCAGGGCCTGTCGTTCTCAAGCTTTGCCGCGAACGGCGTCTACTCCCCCTACGTCAACATCCCCATTCACAGTGGCCTGATCGACGCCAATAGCGACGGCATCGCCGATGGGCTCCAGGACCCGCAGACCTTCCCAACGGCCACTGGAAACGCGATCTTGGTCTACGAACCCACTGTGGCAGGGGGAGCATGGAACTCCAGCGACACGATCGCGCCAAGTGCGACGTGGCGTCTGACGCGACCGGTCATCTCTGGCGGCACGATCCCGATCTGGACGTATAAGACCTACTCAGAGTGGACGACAATCCTCACCGACGGCACGTTCAACTCCACCTACGGCGACATTCAATGGGTCATCGGTGACACGAGTTCTGCGTCCTGGGCTGGCAAAGAGGGCTGGGTGGACGACATCGCCGTCACCACCAACACTGAGTCGGCAACCTACGACCTCGAAGAGGGACTCGGTTCATGTCCGGTCTCCATCGACCGTCCCGCGAAGACGCTGACCCTTACGGCCAACTGCACGACCAACACCACCTTGACGATGCATGACGGCTGGAGCCTCGACGGCGCCGGCTTCACCATCACGGCGATCGATCCGCCGTCTGGCAGCTTCACCGGCCCGGTTCTGACTAACGAGATCGTCTCCGGTGGCGCGACCATGAACGTCACCGACGTGACGATTCACGGCGTCCTTGCCCCAGGTTGTAGCGGAAGCCTGTTCGGTATCCGCTTCAACGGAGCCGCCGGTTCGTTCACACACTCGACGGTCTCCGACATCCGTTACGGCGCTGGCAGCGGGTGCCAGAGCGGCAACTCCGTTGACATCACCAACCTCGGCGGACCCACGCGTCTGAACGTAAACGTCGATGACGTCTCAGTCACCGGCTTCCAGAAGACGGGCATCCGCGCGAACGGAAATGTTTCGCTGCGACTCACCGGTTCAACGGTGGCATCGTCCGACTTGGACTTCATCACCGCAAGCAACTCCCTGCAGATCAGCCGCGGCGCACGTGCGTACGTCACCGGCAACACCATCGGCGGCAACGACTGGGACGGTAACGACCAGTGGAGTGCCACCGGAGTGCTGCTGTACGGCGCCGAAGACGTGACGTTCATTCGCAACGTCGTGACCGGAACGGACACCGACTTCGGGTTGTACGTATCGCAAGACGCGACGTACCAGGCTGGGCACACGACGTTGACGTGCAACCTCTTCGAGCGTGACGCTGCGCCAGACCCCGATGCGGGTGGACTGGACCTCTGGAACACCGGTGTGGCGGCTGACGCTGACTTGATTGCGAAGGTCTCCGCAACAGGCAACACGGTGCAAGGCTTCGCCACTTCGTACGACAACATCGACGAGGAGACCGGCGGTCCCTGTGCATCTGGCCCCGTGAGCGGCCTTCAGGTCGACGGCGGCACCACCTCGGTGACCGCATCGTGGACTCCGCCTACCGCGCTCGCGTTTCGCGCCCGTCACGTCCTACCAGGTGACGTTGTCCCCTGGTGGTTCGACGCAGACAGTGACTGACCCAACAGCTACGTTCACCGGGCTTGCGCCGGCCAAGGAATACACCGCCACGGTGACGCCGGTAAACGCTGCTGGTTCTGGAACGCCGTCATCGGCTTCTGGCACTACCGCCCCGGGTGCCGCCACCATCACGAGCACTTCTGTCAGTGATACGACGGCCGGTGTTACTTGGACGGTTCCGGGAAATGCTTACACCGCATTCGACGTCACCATCTCCGACGGTGGTGGAGTTGTCGACAGCCACACGACAGACGGGGACGCGCGCACGTGGACGTTCACCGGCCTTGACCCGGAGACGGACTACACGTTCAGCGTTACCCCGCTCATTGGAGTTGCGAGCGGGACCCCGGACACCGCCGACGTGACGACGCTCGCAAGCACCAGCATCACTGCGCCAGGCCCAGTCAGCGCCCTGACGTTGGTCGGTGCCGGCACCACGTTGACCGCAAACTGGACGGCTGCAGCTGGCGCCACTGACTACGAGGCCACGCTGCTTCCTGGGGGGCAGGTCGTTTCCACCAGTGGAACGTCAGCACCGTTCACGATCGTGCCGGGCAAGGAGTACACGGTCACCGTCGTCGCTCACAACTCAGCGGGCTGGGGACCTGGCCGCAGCGCCAGCGTCGACACAAAACTACCCAGGTCACCTAAGAAACTCAGCGTCACCGGTGGTGTGAAATCAGCTGCCCTGACGTGGACCGCCCCGACTCCGCCAAGCCCCGTCACCGGATACACCGTGACCGCGACGCCGACCACCGGCTCGCCAACGACGGTTGCGGTTCCCGCCTCCGGCCTGACCTTCCCGGTCACCGTCAGCGGACTTACGCCAAACATGGCCTACACCTTCACGGTGACAGCCACTAATGCGTTCGGGACTGGTCCAGCTGCAACTACAACGCTCCAGGGATCGAAGTCATCACTCAACCTGAATCCCACCAAGGTTGTGGCCGGGCACAAGGTCGCGTTCTCGGGGAAGGTCCTCGACGCGACAACGGGCAAGCCGGTCACTGGGCAAACGATCACCCTGTTCCGCAAGACAAAGGGGAGCAGCTCGTACGTCAACCGCGGCGCGCAGGTCAAGACCTCGGCCAAGGGGAAGTACTCGTTCTCACTCAAGCAGTCGGCCACGAGCAAGTACTACGTAGTCTCCAGCGCGCATGGCCGCATGTCGGCGAAGTCGCAGGTCCGCTCGGTCACGGTCAAGGGGCACGCCACCCTGAAGGCAAGCAAGACCACTGTGGCAGTCGGCAAGAAGGTCACGTTCTCTGGGAAGGCACAGCCGAACTCGACGTCGACCGTGCAGTTGCAACGTCGCCAAGGTTCGTCATGGGTCACCAAGAAGCAGACCACCCCTTCCAACGGCGGCTACTCGTTGGTGTGGAAGTTCACGAACTCCCACGACTACGCCTGGCGCGTCACCGTTTCCGGATCGACGTTCTCCACCGGCGTGAGCAACAGCCAGACGATCAACGTTCGTTGATAGCACTCATTCACGGCACCGGTTTAGGCTCTATTGGCGTCAGCGTGCGCGATGGCCGAAAGCCGCCCCCACACTAAGGCCAGCGTGATGCCCGATCCGACGAACGCGAACCAGAACGGCCCGGTCAAGCCCCAGCGATTGGCGATCCAACCTCCCAAGGCTTGACCCACGACAATGCCACCGAACACGCACACCATGTAGACGCTGCCGACCCGGCCCTGCAGTTCCATGGGAGTCGCGCGCTGCCGCACCGTCTGAGAGACCGCTCCCCAGACGAAGGCATAGGCGCCGAACACGAACATAATCACCATCGCGACGTACGCGTTGGTCGTGAGCGCGAAGGCCAAGTGGGAGAAGACCTCTAACAGCAGGACTACCCGCATCACGTTGCCCAAGTCGAACCGTCGCTCGATCCGGCCGTACATAACAGTGCTCAGCAGTCCACCGATCGCGGCGGATGTGGTGAGGAAACCGAACCCCACCTCACTCATGTGCAGATGATCGAGTGCATACAACACCAGCACTGACCAAGCAGCGCCCCAAGTGATATTGAACGCCACGATGACTAGCGCCAGCGTCCTAACGGCATCGTGGTGGACGAGCCACCGCACACCCTCGACGATGTCGCGAAGGACGTGAGTGTCATCGAGTTCGCGCACCGGCCCCTTGGGCGTGGCGATCTTGGCGACGAGCAGCACCCCCAATGCGACGAGCAATGCCTGCACGATGAACGGAGCGGCCATGCCAAACGCGAACAGGAACGCGCCGATCGGTGGCCCTACGATCTGGTTGCCGACCAGAAAGCCGCCCTGCAACCGAGCGTTTCCGATGCCAATGTCGTCGTGGTCAACGAGCATAGGCAGCAAAGTTTGAAATGAGGTGTCAGCGAACACCTCTGCAACACCGAGCAGCAGCATCGCGACGAGTACCGCCGCGATGTTCACCATCCCGGTCAAGATGACGACGCTCAGGAAGCCCACGACAAGGGCACGCATGGCGTCGGCGACGATAATCATCCGCCGTCGGTCGACGCGATCGGCGAGGGCTCCGGCGTACAGACCGAACAGCAGCCACGGCACGCGCTGTAGTAGTGCTGCGAGAGCGACAAGCATCGCGTTGTTGGTTTGCGAAGCGACAAGCAGCGGACCGGCAGCCAACGCGATGCCGTCCCCGATGTTGCTGACCCAGGTGGCGCTTAGCAGCCAGCGGAAACTGCGTCCCATCCGCGGCGGCGCGATGCGGTCAAGCACCAGACGCCACCTTTCTATCCATCCAATCGACTCTGTGGCTATAACCTACTTCTGATCCACGGGTTCCATAGTGGACCGTCAGCGGATCCAGTAGAGGAACTGAACGTTGGCGGCAGTCAGTTGCTTGGTGAAGATCGACACCTCGTCGATCGATCCCAGCAGCGGATAGTTCTGCGAAGCCGCAGGCGCGTTCGGTCCAGTCCAGTTCGCAGCAGCACCCCATCCGCTCAGGTTGCCGCAGCCGAACCGCCAGTAGCCCGTCGCGCCGAAGGTCTCCGACGTGGTGTTGGCATCAGTGGCGACCTGGGCGCCGTCCACGTACAAATGCATGCCTGCCGCACCCATCGTTGCGACGGCCATATGCCAGTTTCCGTCGTTGTACGAGAGCGGACTGTTAATCGTCTTCGCCACACCGGTCGCGGTGAGCCACACGCCGAAGTACAACTTGCCCGCTCCGTCCATGTAGATGTGACGGTCGTACTGTGTCGAGACGGTTGTCGTCCGCTGGTTCTCCAAGCCGACCAACTTGCCACCCTGGTTGTAGCCATTCGCCACCTTGAACCAAACGATCTCGCTGTAGGTCGCTGGTCCTGGCGCAGCCTCCGATGATGCTGCTGGCGTGAAAATGCAGGCGTTCGCCGCCTTTTGCGTCACCGCAAGGTTGGGAGTGTCGGTGACCAATGCACCAGTGACGCCGTATGTGTAGTTCGTCGTCGTCCCGTTGTACGTACCGGTGTAGGCGTTACCCGAGGAGTCCACCGCGTTTGCCGACGGACTGGCGTCGTCAAGTTTGTAGTAGATCTTCGGACCGAGTGCCTTCAACTGCGTTGTGTAGTCCCAGTTGGGAACCGACCACGACTCAGTTCCGTTGTTCGTCGTCGCAGCGAATGCCGCAAAGGCCGTGGGCAGGATCAGTAGCGACGCAAGCATCGCGGCGAAGCCGAGTCGCCACGCGAGTCGGCGTGCAATGTTGCGCCACGAAATCCCGGGGTTCGTTGCACCCTTGAACGGCGCGGCGACAGGTGCGGTCGCATCGTCCGACTCGACGTCGTCGACGTCTGGATCCGGCCCATCGTCTGGGTCATCCGGCTCTGACAACTCTTCCTCGGGATCCTGGTCGCGCATCACGGCATATGCCGCGCCAAGCAAGCTGAGTAGGAACAGCAGCAACGGCAGAAACTCGCGTTGTTGCAGCCAGATCACCGGTAGTCCGACGAACCGCACGAGCAGCCGTCCCAAGCCGTGCACGGCAGCCGTATCGACGTGCTGGCTGTCGGGCGTGGGATTTGCATCACCCTTGGTGACGAGCAACCCGTCCGGGTCGATCGAGATCACCCGGTGTGTCTTGATCTTCCCGGGGAAGTCAGGGTCGTCGAACACCGTCACGTGACCCAGCAACGTCTGCGCGTCGTGCTCAGGGGACGCCAGAACAACGTCACCCACGTTGATCCGAGGTGCCATGGATCCGGTTTCGATCAGGAACGGATGCCACCCGAAGAGCAGCGGAATCAACGTGATCAGAATGCAGCCAGCCAGAAACCACAGCCAGGTGCGGCCCACAACCCCAAAGAGCAGCCAGCGACTACTTAGTTCCTGAGGGGATTCCGATGCGGGCGGAGTGGGAGCCGATGGTGCTTGTGACTCCAACGTTGCGGTCACTTGGCCCCCCTCCTTTCAATTGGTTGAAAGGGTCGACCCCGATACCCGGCATTGCGGGTACCGGGGTCGACCGTTACGGGTTCAGCCAGTGACTACTGGATCTCCCAATTAAATGGCGCCGAAGCCGCGGTGTTCTGCAGCGCGTTGTCGCCGGCGTTCGAGCCGGTCGTCACGACCTGGTACGTGAACTGGTAAACCACGAACTGGGTACCGGTCGGCACGACCACGCCGCCCAGACCCGTGCCGTACGTGGTCGGCAGCGCGTTGAGCGTCGTCGTGGCAATCGTTGCCGCCGAGACGAAGCCAGCGCAGCCGACGGGAATCGCTGGGTCAGCAGCGGTCACCGCACTGCGCTTGATGGTCAGCGAGATCTGAGTAGCCAACGCAGCGTTACCAACAAGCGCGCCACGGTAGAAGTTCAGCGTGCCACCGAGCGTGCCACCTGCTTTGACTGTCACACACTTCGAAACCGTGGCCGACGGGATCGTGAGGTTGTTCTCAACGAAGACCGGGCTGGTCGAGCCACCGTACGTTCCGGTGCCGGGGGAGTTCGTCAGGGTGAGCTGCCCGGTGTTCCAGGCCTCAGTGCCGTTGTCAGTACTGGCGGAGAAAGCTGCGTAGCTGCCCTGCCATACCAAGAGTCCCGCGGCGAGCAGGCCAGCCACTGGGGCGGCAGCCCTGAGCACGCGGCGGCGGCGCCGTCGGGTTTCAGACATGAGTTGGGTCCTTTCGGGACAGGCATCAAGACCCGTCCCACCGACGGATCCTTAGATCCCTCGTCTAGCCCCGATTGGCACTTGAGTCCCCGGGGCCGTAAATCGGCCCAGATCGGCGTTAATGACCCAAGATCACTAGTTACGTCGCGGCCTGAGGCGACGACGTCACAACTGCGGACCTTTGGCCTTTGGCGCGGCTGCGGGCGATCAGTTTCCCGAGTTCCCACACGATGAACAGCACTAGGGCGGGAGCGGCCCCGATCAACCATTGGCCACCCGTGAGTTCGGAGTTTCCGAGCAGTGACGGCAGGAACACGCCCTTCGCGATCAGGATGGCAAGAGCGATCTCTGCCAACGCCGTGACATTGAGAGTCGTGTTGTCAAAGGTTTCCATGTTCAGGATCGAGGCCTTCTCGTCGCGGCATTCGAAAGCCGCTATGACGAGCATGAGGGAGAACCCGACCAGGCCCATCGTGCTACCGATCTCGGTCTTGTCGTACTCGTTCTTGCCGAACACGATCAGCAGGTTGATCGCCACGGACATGAACAATCCGGCCAAACCTACGGTCGTCATGACAGCAGCACTCATGATCGAGGCGGCTCGTGGCCGCGGCATGCGCTTCATCAACCCCGGGGTTTCCTTGTCCAGACCGAGGGCAATGCCGACCGGGGCGGTGATCAGGAAGTTAATCCAGAGAATCTGAACGGCTGAGAACGGTTGGCCGCCGGCGATGTTAAGCAGGCTTGCCATCAGGAAGGTCACCACGTAGGTGACCAGTGCAACCAGCATGAAGCGGATGTACTTCAGCATGTTGTCGTAGAGCTTGCGTCCCTCAGAAACGGCACGGACGATGGTGGCGAAATTGTCGTCGGTGAGAATCATGCGACCGGCGTTCTTTGCGACCTGAGTGCCCGTACCCATTGCAATGCCGATGTCTGCGGCCTTGATCGCCGGTGCATCGTTCACTCCATCGCCGGTCATCGCCACAACCTCGGACTTCTTGCGCAACGTCTCGACCATGAGCACCTTGTGCTCGGGTGCGACCCGTCCGACTACGCCGATGTCATCAATCCGACTAAGACGCTCGGTCTCGGACATCGCCGCCAGCTCAGTGCCGAGGATGGCTTCCCCAGGGATACCCAACTGTTTAGCGATGGCGGCACCGGTGACGACGTCGTCACCGGTGACCATCCGCACCCGAATGTTGGCATCCTGGGCCGATCGGACCGCGTCGAGAGACTCCGCCCGTGGGGGGTCCATCATCCCGACAATCGCGGTCATCTGCAGATCCCGGACCAACGACAGTAGGTCACCATCGGGGTCGAAGTCCTTGGGGTCCAGGTCCTTCATCGCCGACGCCATGACGCGTAGCCCTTGGCCGCCGAGGCGATCCATCTCCTGGTCGGCGCGCTTGTTCTGCTTCTTACCCCAAGGGACGGTTTCGCCCTTGGCCAAGGCCGACGTGGCCCGCCCGATGACGGCGGGGGCCGCACCCTTGACGAAGACCCGAACGACGGCATTCCCCGACTCGTCCTTGGCGTCGCAGAAGGCGGCCATGAGCTTGTAGGTGGGATCAAAGGGCAGGGTCGCAAGTCGGGGGTAGGCCGCTTGAGTCCCTTCGATGTCGAGCTTTGCTTTGTGTCCGAGAACCAACAGCGCACCCTCTGTGGGGTCACCCACAACCTTGCCGTCGACAAGCTTGGCGTCGTTCGTAATCAGGAATGGCAGAATCGCTGCCTCGATGGTGTTGGTGTTTCCAGCAGCGTGGTGGACTTCGCCGTCGAGCCCGTAGCCCGTCCCGGTGACCGAATAGCGGTCGGTGGGGTCTATCACCTCGACGACCGTGACTTGGTTCATCGTGAGCGTGCCGGTCTTGTCCGAGTTGATCGCGGACGTCGAACCTAGAGTCTCGACCGAGTCGAGGCTCTTCACCACAGCGCCGTGTGCGGCAAGTTCCCTGGACCCGGTCGACAAGATCACCTGCAGCACCGTCGGCATGGCCATAGGCACGGCCGCCAGCGCCAACGCGATCGCGGTCGTAAAGATCACCTGCGTGGACTCGCCGCGCGAGATCCCGAGGGCGAACATGACGGCGATGGTCAATCCCGCTGCCGCCGCAATCCACAGGGTCAGCGTGTCGAGCTGCTTGGTCAGGGGGGTCTTCAAGTTCGGCGCCGACTTCAGCATCCCGGAGATGGTCCCGACCGCGGTGTCCGCGCCGGTCCCGGTCACAACCATGACACCGCCACCATGCGTCACTGGGGTGTTCATGAACGCCATGTTTGACTGGTCGCCGAGGACCGGATTCTCATCGGTGACGACCTCGGTGCTCTTAGCCGCCGGAACGCTCTCACCGGTCAGCGCCGACTCATCGATCTGCAACGAGGTGGCCTGAATGAGCCGCCCATCGGCGCATACGTCGTCACCCGCCGCCAGCAGGACCACATCGCCCACGACCACTTGATCAGCCGGAACCTTGACCTCGGTGGCGTCACGACGCACTCGGGCGGTTGTCTTGAGCATCGACTGCAGGGCGTTCATGGCGCTCTCCGCCTTACCCTGTTGGCGTAACCCGCCCAACGCGTTGAGCGCCGTGATCAACAGAACCGCCAGACCGGTGGCGACTTGACCTATCACGATCGAGGCGACGGCCGCCCCCACCAGAATGATCTGCATGTAGGACTTGTACTGCGCTAGGAACAACTTCCACCCAGGCGGCGGCTTCTCGGCGGGAAGCGCGTTCGGGCCGTTCGTCTTGAGGAGTTCTGCGGCCTTAGCAGCGGAAAGCCCACTAGCAGGGTCAACACCGAACCGCTTGATCACGTCGGCTGCGGGGAGTGCGTACCACTTATCGCCGGAGGGAAGAGTGTCGGTTTGGCCTTGGCCGGTGCCTGACACAACGGGCTTGTCGGTCATAGTCGATCTCTCTTGTCGGTGAGCATCTGGGTGTCCTGTTCGCGCGTCTAGAAGATGGCCGGGACGCGGTGCAGCGGTAGCTCTGGCTGGGTGTAGCCGCGGGGGCTGGGCTTCCGGGGCATCTTGACCTGTTGCGGTGGCAGCGGCTGGTAAGGGATCTGGCCGAGCAGGTGGGAGATGATGTTGAGCCGTCCCCGCTTCTTGTCGTTGTTGTCGACCACGAACCACGGTGCCCACCCGGTATCGGTAGCGGCGAGCATGGCGTCCCGAGCCCGGCAGTAGTCGTAGTGACGGCGGTAAGACTTGAGGTCCGTCGGGGACAGTTTCCAGATCTTGCGAGGATCCTCGATCCGGCTTTCGAGACGACGCGTCTGCTCATCAACACTGACGTTGAGCCAGTACTTAATCAGAATGATCCCGTTGTCGACCATCGCCTTCTCCACTGCAGGCACCTGCTCGATGAACTTCTCACTCTGCTCCGGGGTGCAGTACCCCATCACCGGCTCGACACCGGCACGGTTGTACCAACTGCGGTCGAAGATGGCGACCTCACCAGCCGACGGGAAGTGAGCGATATACCGCTGGATGTACATCTGCGACTTCTCGCGCTCGGTCGGGGTCGGCAAGGCGATGTGCTTGAACACCCGCGGGCTGGTCCGCTCGGTAATCCGCCGGATCGTGCCTCCCTTGCCTGCCGAGTCCAAGCCTTCGAACACGATGCAGACCTTGGCACCAGTCGCCTTGACCCACTCCTGCATGGCCACCAACTCACCCTGCAGGATCCGCATTTCTTTCTCGTACTCTTTCCGCTTCATCGTTCTCGCAGGTTCTTCAGTACGCGCCCGCGACGTCTGACCTTCTTTCGTGGTGGCCTCGAGATCCTTCGAGCTCGCACCGCGGCCGCCGCGTTCCTTTAGGTCCTTCTTCTTCTTGTGCTTGTCCTTCTTCTTGGTCATCGTCCGCTTCCTCTCAGACCCTGGGGTGCGATCGCCTCGACTTCTTGGCGGCGAGGGCGACGGTGGCTAACCACTGGTCAGGTTCAGATGTCACCAGCCGCTACTGGATTGATCTAGGGTCCAAGGTCCTCAGGTCGTGTCAACACCCTGGCCGGTCGGGGCATTCATGCTGCTTCTTCGAGCAGACTCGCTCGGCAGCAGCAGGGTCGAGATCAAGCCGAGCAGTACCCAGCCAGCACCAACCAGCGCGACATTGCGGATCGCGGTGACGAAGGCCTCATCGGCCACCGCCCTGACCTGGTCGGTGATGCCGAGTTGTGGAGGTACCAGGTCGGCAGGCAGGGCAAGCAAGGTCGGCTCGCTTTTGAGAGCCGAGGAAATCCGGACGGTGTCGCTGGCGCTGAATCCGGCTTCGGTCAACCCGTCGGAAACGGTGCGACCCAGCGACACGAGGAGCACGGCACCGAGGATTGCCGTCCCCAGCGCTGCCCCGATCTGACGTGATGTGCTCTGCATGGCCGATCCCTGGCCAGACTCCTGCACCGGAATGTCGGCCATGATCACACCGGTTAGTTGGGCCGTCGCAAAGCCGACACCTACTCCGTAGACGAAGAGCCAGGGCGCGAAGGTCCAGCCGGTACTGGTCGTCGACGCGACCTCCCCAAGGCCGACGATGCCGACGACTTCTAAGGCCAATCCCAGCCGAACGACAGTGCGTCCGCCGTACCGGTTGGCGATCTTGGCTGCTCCCGGGCTGGACGCGAAGGCTCCAAGAGCCAGCGAGAGAAGCACGATTCCGGTGTCGAACGCGGAGTACCCGATCACGCTCTGCAAGAAGAGCGGCAACGCGAAAAGTAGTCCGAACTCACCGAGGCTGACGATCAACGCCGCGATGTTTCCGTAGCGGAACGAACGTACGTCGAACAGCTGAAAGTTCAGCAGCACAGTGGCGTTGGCGCGCATCCTGCGTCGCTCGAGGAAGATGAACAGAGTCAGGCATACGGCGAAGAGTGCAAACGCGAAAGCACTAGGCGCGATCGAGTCGAGTGGCCAATCAATTCCGGCTGCGCTGAACTGTGCCATGGGGGTCCACCAGCCGTAACGCTGACCTTCGATGAGACCGAACACCAGGGCCGACAGCCCCACGATCGAGAGCGCCGTGCCGACGAGGTCGAAACCTCTTTTGGCGTCCGGATCCTTGGTTTCCGGTACGTAGCGGAGCAACCCAAACAGAATGCACAGACCGATGGGGACGTTGATCAGGAACGCCCACTGCCAACCGAACGAAGTGGTCAGCCAGCCACCGATCAACGGCCCCAACGCGGCGGTGCCGCCGATCGTCGAGCCCCAGATCGCGAAGGCGACCGCGCGGTCCTTACCGCGGTACATGGCGTTGACCGTCGACAGCGACGCAGGCAGGATCATGGCCCCGCCGATACCTTGCAGGAAGCGTCCGAGGATCAGCACCTGAACGGAGTCGGCCCAGTGGCTGGTGGCCGCGACCAGGCTGGCGAGGACGAACACCACGACACCGATGACGAACAACCGACGGCGACCGACGATGTCGCCGATCCGGCCAGTCGTCAACAACAGCGAGGCGAACACCAGCGAGTAGAGCGAGTTGACCCACTCCGCGTCGGGAACTGTGAGTCCGATGTCTCGCTGTATCGAGGGGATCGCGACATTGACGATGGTGGCGTCGACGATGATCATCGCGACGCCCAGAGCGATGAAGGGCATCGCCAGCCAACGCCGTCGACCCGCGGGTCCGGGAGCGGCTAGGTGCGCAGCTGAGGGCTCACTCGTCACGTGTCGACTCTAGGCTCACCGCTCAGGGCGCGGCCGACGCCAGAAGCGACTCAACCGCACGCACGCGCGGGGCGGGCGCCCATCTTCGCGAACATGTCCCGGGCCTGTTGCAGCACCGGCACCGCCTCCGCCGCGCGATCCAGAGTGACCAGGCAGCGGCCCTGACCGAGCAAGGCGAATGCCTCTTCCGTTACGGAGGTGAACGCGCGCCACCGCTGAACTGCATCGGTGTACCCGGCAAGGGCAGTGGTGTGATCGCCGCGGGCTTCGGCAATCGCCGCTTGGGCGCCGACCAAGGCGTGCTCGAGCGACGGATACGTCGAAGGTGGAGCGGCAGCCAGTCGTTCAGCGAGATCCATTTGGTTCAGCTCGATCAAGGTGCGGATCCAGAATGGCAGTTGCGTGGCGCAGTTGACGTTTGTTCTGACCGCGCGATTGTCGGCGAGTTCGCTGAACAAGGCGATGGCCCCATCAGCATCGCCGAGCGATGCCCGAGCCATCGCTGCGGCGCCGAATCCAATGGCCATAGCTGGCGGATCGCCGGTGTCGCGGCCTATCGCGACCAGCCAATCCAACCAAGCAGCCGTACGGTCAGCCTCGCCGCGAAGCAGTAGCGTTCGGGTCTGAACAGACCGCAGATCTTGTAGCGTCCACTGGTCGTCGGCGGCCTCCAATCGTGGTGCGACCTCATCGGCGATTTCGAGAATCTCGTCGAGCTCGGCGAGGCTGAGGAGTAGCTCCAAGCTCCCGACCGTGAGCCGGTTGCCCATCTCGGTCAGTCCATGTGCGTCGGTATACGCGACGCCCTGCCGAAACACCTGAAGCACCTCGCTCGGTCCGCGGGACCGAATGCTGTCGACGGCCAACCAGTTGTACATGACGGCCACGTCGCGACCTTGCCCCGCGGCCATGGCCCGAGCGATCGCGTCTTGGTAGTCGTCGAGGCCTCCCGCGTCGCCGAGACAGATTCGGGACGCGCCTCGATAGCCCAGCACGCGCGGCGGCGGGTCGATGCCCAACTGGTCAGCCAGAGCCAAAGCCCGATCGGCGTGCTTGAGCGCCACCTCGTGGTGCTCCATGATTCCCTCGACCGCGGCCAACTCGGTGTACACCTCCACGTGCACCGGACCCGGCGGAAGTGCCTCGACCAGGCGCAACCCCGCGGTGCCAACGACAGACCAAGAAGGATCGCCCCGGTCCTGCAGGACCTCACGAAGCCGTGCCAGCGCCTCGACGGTGGCCGGGATGTCGTCGGCGTCGCGGAACAGGTCGACGGCTTCTTCGAGCGCGTCCTGCGCCTCAGCGAGGTGGCCCGTTTGCAGCGCCGCTATTCCGTAGCCCACGAGCGCGCTTGCCCGTCGCGGATGTCCGGCAGGCGTGAGCGCGAGGGCACGCTCCAGATTGGTAAGTGCAATCGCGGCGTCCAGACCGAGCGTTCGCTCACCGGCCAACAACAGGAACCGCACCGCCTGCGGCTCGATCTGCTCGACTTGGGTCTGGTCCCCGGCGGCCCTCGCCAGGTCTAGCGCGGTGGCGTAGTGGTGAGCCAGCACGTCCGCCATGTCTTCCACGCGGTCGCCAGCTTGGCCCTCCAACCACTGGGCGGCGGCGACGTGCCGGCCCGCGCGAACCGGCCGCGGCAGCTGCGCGTACGCGACGTCACGCGCTAGTGCGTGTCCGAAGCTGTACTCGGCCTGACCGGCCATGCTGGAGTGGCGGACCGAGCGGATCAACTCCCTGCGGGAAAGTTCCCGCATCACCTCCACTACCTCTGACTCTGGCGTACCGGACATCTCGGCCACTAGGCCTGCCCAGAACACCTTGCCCACGACGGCCGCATCGGCAAGCAGCGCCTTGCGATCCGCGCCGAGGGTGTCCAGCCGGGCAGCGAGCAGGGCGTGGACGTTGTCCGGCAGTGGCACTTCTGCGCCGGCCTTGAGTTGGACGACGCCATCAACGCGATCGAGCAGGTCGTGGTCGCGAAGCAATCGCACGTACTCCTCGGCGAACAGCGGATTCCCACCGGCCCGGTCCACCAGAGGACTTTGCAGCTCGGCCGGCACCTCCGTGGTGTCAAGGAGCGCTGCGACCAGGCGGGAGGTCTCCGCCGTAGTCAGCGGGGTGAGGTTAATCGGAGTGGCGTTGCGCAGCCCTCGGCCGTAGTCCCGTTGCTGTTCGAAAAGTTCGGGGCGCGCAGTCCCGACGATCAGCAGGGGCACGCCATCGGCGTGGTCAGCGAGGTGTTCGACGAAGGCCAGCAGAGACGGATCGGCCCAGTGCAGGTCCTCGAAGACCACCACCGTTGGATTCGCCTCCGCGATGTGCTCGAGGAACCGTCGCCACGCGGTGAAGAGCTCCGATTGCTCGGCGCTGGTAGCGGCCCCCATGCCCAGTAGCGGCGCCAGACAGCGCCGAAGCCAGGCGCGCTCCTCTGTGTCGGGTAGCGCGGCGTCGAGCTTCGCGAGGGCGGCTTGTGGTGAGTCGGTCTCAAGGATCCCGGCATGTGCCTTGACGATCTCACCCAAAGCCCAGAAGGTGATCCCCTCTCCGTAGGGCAGACAGCGCCCCAGCCGCCAGGTCACCAGCGTGGGAAGCCTGTCTATGTACCCGAAGAGTTCGGCGACCAGTCGCGACTTCCCCAGCCCTGGCTCTCCGACGAGAGTCACCAGCTGCGGGAGCGACGACGCCATAGCCTTGTCGAAGACACCCTCTAGCAGCGCCAGATCGATCTCCCGCCCGACCAGAGGGGCATCGTGACGGCGGGTGATCTCGGTTCCGAACCGAGCCAGTGGGGCGACCGCTTGCCATATCAGCAACGGCTCAGCTTTCCCCTTGACCACCGCAGGCGGCAGTTCGACGTACTGAAACACCGGCTTTGTGGCCGCATATGTTGCCTGACCAACCGCCACACCCATCTCGGGCGCGACCGACTGGATCCGCGCCGCTGTGTTCATTGCGTCGCCGGTGAGATAGCCATCGCCCGAGCCAGACACCACGTTCAGCCGGACAAGGGCTGGGCCGCTGTTGACGCCCACGCGGACTTGGAGCGGCTGACCGTCTGGCCGGGTGAGATCTTCTACGCCCTCGACGATTCGCAGGCCAGCGCGTACCCCGCGTTCGGCGTCGTCCTCATGAGCGGCTGGTACGCCGAACACACCGACCACGGCGTCGCCAATGTATTTCTCCACAACTCCGCCGTGGGCCTCGATCTGCGCACGGGCCAGTGCGAAGTAGCGGGCCAGCAACGCGTCGACATCTTCGGGGTCAGCCCCCTCCGACATCGCAGTGAAGCCAACGAGGTCACAGAACAACGAGGTGACGACCTTGCGTTCCCGTGCCGCGGGAGTCCGAGCGGTTTGGAATGGCGTTGCGCACTGACCACAGAACTTCGATCCTTCGGCACACTCGGCGCCACAGGACCCGCAGGCGAGCACGCGCCGAGACTATGACAACGGCCGCGCGCCTGCCACCGAAACGGGCCTAACCGCCTCCCTGAGATTGGTCGGCTGGCTGCAGGAGCAGTATCACCAGCCTCGCGACGGTGGCTGGTTACCTTTCGTATTCGGCTGCATCGCCGGGATCGTTCCATGGCTCGTCATCACGTTCTACCTCGTGGCTCCCGGTGCCACCAGTGATGCCGAGCCACCGGCGTTCGTCTACGGAATCTTCGTCTCGCTCTTCATCTTCTTCAACATCTTCGCGCTGAACCAGTGGCTCCAGTACAAACAGGTGGGGCCATGGCGCGACTATCTCGTGGGCGAGCGCACGTACATCACGCTGAGCCTGCTCGCCAAGTCTGCACTCGCGTGGCAGGTGTTCGCGGGCACACTCGCCGGTTGAGAGTTACTCGGCCACACCACGACCGTCACTCAACGAAAGAGCAACTCGTGATGTGCGTGGCGCGGTCCGGCCGGAGTGGTTGAGTAAGCGACAGGTTCATCCAGTCAGACTCAGATGCCGCACTCAGGGTGACGCGAGGGCGTCGAGGCTCGGCGTAGCGCGGTCGTCCACTAGACGTAGTTCGGACGGCCCGGGGTTGTCCTCGACGTGGGCCAGGGATTTCGTGCCGGGACGGGCAGCATGACCGCGGCTCCGTTGCAGGGTCGAGCCAGCGAGAGCTGGGCCAGCGCTCGCGCCGGTGCGCTCGGCGATGGACGCGAGCGAGCCGCCCGCCAGCCGCCAACGTGGGACGTTCGCAACGGTTGGTTGTGGAGTCTCGACCTACGGTCGAAGACTGGCAGCGAAAAGTGCCGACGATGCAGGAATGACGCGTCACTTAGGGAACTGGTAGGACCAATGTTCGCTATATCCGCTGATGTCCTACAGATCAAGAACGCGACGACTACGGCAAGTCCCGGATTTGATGGTGCACGAGTGCTTCGACGTGACGCGCAGCCTGACGGACCCGTCTGACACTTACGGTTCGCAAACCGATTCTGAGTTGCCCGACATCGAGGTGTATCGAGAGTGGTTTTATCGGTCTGATCCCACTGGGATGGATCCGGTTCGGACCTGAGCCCCTCCAAAGGCGGGACTCATCGCGTGTTGATGAGTGAGGCTTTACGACTGGAGGAATCCATGGACACGCTGCACGACCGGCTGGCGGACTTGGCCGACCAAGCACCAACGGGAGGCGCGCCCGCGGCCGAGATTTGGGCGCGCGGCAAGCGCGCCCATCGCTACAAGGCGGGGGTATTCGCTGCAGCCTTGCTTGTCGTAGGCGCCGTGGGCACAGGCATCGGCGTAGACCTCGCCGATCGTCTCAGCAACCGCTTCGACGCTGCACCGGCGGGAGCGATGGGCATCACGCTGCCGATCGAATACCCCGTTGGGGAGGAGCTACCGGACCTCGGTGACAGGCCTGGACCGCTGGCGGCGATCTGGCTGACTCCTCCCGTGGCGTTTCCCGGCGGCGCGCCTGAAGCCGTCGGCCTCGTCGCGAAGACCGGGACGTTCGGGACGCTCCCCATCAACTTGCTCCACGACGACCCCGAGGGTCCTGACTCCATGGTGGTCGCACTGTCGCCCGACGGCCGCAGGATGGCCTATCTCCTCACCGACGGGAGAGCTGATCGTCCACGATCTGGTGAGCGGAGAGGACGACTCGCCGCTGTCGGAATTCAAGACCCGCATTGGGTACTCCTGGGTCGATGCCACTCACCTCGTCGGGCTCGTCGCGGGAGGGTCCGACGCAGACGGATGGGTGTGGGAGCCGGGCACGAAGCCGGAGCGCGTCGACTACTGGTCCTTCGGAGAAGGGTACGACTGGTGGGTTGCCCAGCAGCGGAAGCGGTCCCCAGCCGTTCCCGGGCGAGAGCTCATGTTCGTCGCCGATTCTCCTGGACAACACCGGTGAATACGGGGAGTACGTATCCGGGTGGGGTTACACCCTCGAGGTGCCGGTGTTGTGCGACGTCTTGGGCATCATCGATTCTGAGATCCTGCTTGGTCATTGGGGCGATCCGAACGACGGCAATCAGACAGTAGTCGCCTTGGACGTCCGCGGCGCCGACGAAGGGTTCGAAGACCCGTCCGTCCGTCGTGTGGTCGCAACCGCAGAATCGCCTCAGCGGGCCACGTTCGCTACCGATTTGATCGGAGACGCCCTCGACGCAGCTGGTGATGCGTCATGACCCGGTACGACGACTTCGAGCAGTTCGTGGTCTGGCGGAGAGACGCGCTGCTACGCACGGCGTACCTGCTCACCGGCAACCACCAGGACGCCGAGGACCTCGTGCAGTCAGCGCTGATCAAGGTGGTGCCGAAGTGGGCGCGGATCAAGGACCGCCCGGAGGCGTACGTCCGGCAGGTGCTCGCGCGTGAGTCTGTGAACCGATGGCGCGGTCGCCGCTGGAGAGAGGTCACCACCGAGGTGGTCCCAGAGGCGACGTATCACGACAGCACCGACCGCATCGCGCTGCTTGAGGACCTGCGCAAGCTATCGCGGCGGCAGCGTGCGGTGATTGTGTTGCGTTACTTCGACGACCTCACCGAGGCCGACACGGCTGCGGCTCTCGGCATCTCGGTGGGAACTGTCAAGTCGCACGTCCGTGACGCGCTGGCGCGACTGCGCAACCAGTGGTCGGACGAGGAACAGTCAGCGGCGAAGAGCTGAAACCCATGGTTCTGAGTACTCGCGTCTCCCGTCGGAGCGATAGCTGTCGATCGCACCCGGCCTGATATCTGCTCAGCCACACTCAACTCCACCAACATGGCAAGGAGTGTCAGGTGCGCATGCACTTTCGCTGCTTGTCGACTTGGCTCCGGCTTGACGGCTGTCGGTCAGGTCGCCTGCTTCAATGCGTCGGCGATGACGGCGGCGGTGCGCTGTGGAGCCTCGTCCGGGATGAGGAACACCGCGCCGGGGATTGTCACCAGGGTCACGCTGAGAGCTGCCTCGAGTGTCGCGCGCTCGGCATCGGTGAGGCCACCGTCCCCCTTCTCCTCGGCGTGGACGACCCACACCGGGCTGCCCGACGCGGCCAACTCGGCGGCGAAGTTCCGGTCTGCGGCGATGTAGTCGAGGTACTCGCCGCACACTCGGACCGCATCGCTCGCCCTGTTCTGCTTGAAGTCCTCGATCAACTCTTTCTTGTGCCGCTCCGATGTCTTGGCGGATCGTGCCATCAGCGGCATCAGCCGGAACAGGATGGCCATAGGCCACCTGCCCACCTTCTGTGACGCCCGTACCACGTAACGGAAGAACGTGGACTCGTCCGGGGTCGTCAGGCTGAGGCCGAGCAGCACGACGGGGCCCTGGAAATGTCCTGACAGCACCATGTCCAACGCGACCGAGGCGCCGTAGGAGAACCCCACGACCACGTCACAGGCGTTTTCTTTGGCCAGTTCTCCGGCCTTGCGGGCCATTTCGGGAATGGACACCTCCTCGGTCACGGGTGCGCCCGCCATACCGGGCAGCGTGGTGGCTACCAGGCGGACACCGGACAGCGCCTGCTCCGCCATCACCAGATTGAACGACCGCGCCGAGCAGGCGCCACCAGGCAACAACAGGACCGATCGATCGGAATCCGGCGGCCCGACGATCAACCGCTCCCAGGCCTCCCTCATCGCTACCTCCAAACCAGGCAACTCGTCGAAACCTTCAATGACCTGCTTGTTCATGTTGTAGCCATGAAGAACCCCGTGAGGCTCAGCATGTCCTTCCGATGGAGGGACTCATCACGTTACTGGCAGACATTGGCCTCGGGAAGCTCGTACAGACAGCGCCAAGACACCCCCGTGCAACATGCCAAGAAGTGTCACGCATCAGCCGAAACCAACAAAAAATTGTGGGCCGCCGGGGACTCGAACCCCGAACCTACGGATTAAAAGTCCGCAGCTCTGCCAATTGAGCTAGCAGCCCCAGAGAAGGGTGCCCGAAGGATGGCCCATCTGTGACGCTCAGAGTACCGGCGCGCATTTCACGCCGACTCAGACGCGTCCGTTCTTCCCGTAACCCGGTTCGCGACGTACAGCGGCAAATCTGACCGCTCAGCGTCGCGAAGCCACGTCTACCTCAAGATTCGATCACTCTTAGTAGCAATCAGTGAACGATCCGTCACTCTTATCATGGTCTGACCGGGCGAACCGGGAATGTGAACCATCTCTCATAATCGCCGCCTAAGTCCCAGGAAGCGCCCGAAATCAGCCGTTCTGCGCCTGTGGACAGCCGGTTCTCGGCTGGACAGCCCCCCGAAACCCCTGGCTAGGGTCGAGTCCCGAGCACCCCGTCGAGGGTGTGGCCCGTAATGGGTCGCCAGTGCCCAGTTCTCAGGAGCAGGCGCACTGGAACAGCCGGGGTGGAGCCCGTAGTACCAAGCGCGACTCACGTCGTGCTGCTCCTGCCCGGGGAGATCAACGCTTGGAGTTACATGCTGTCGCCCCGTCACGCACGCCCCACGTTCCGGGGCGTCCTCCGGTCGACCGCCATTGTCGGCGTTGCTGCCATCGGAATTTCCGCGGCTGGACTCGCCACTCAGGCCGGTGCCGTTGAGAACCCGACAGTCAACCTCACAGTCAACGGCACCACGACCACGGTGACAACGACCGCGCCAACCGTCGCCTCGCTCTTGACTGAGCGTCACGTCCGATACGACGACAACGACCTTCTGACCCCGAGCGCACCCACGGCCATCACTAACGGCCTGGACGTAACACTGCGTACTGCGATCGCCATCTCGCTGGTCGACCGAGGGGTACGGGAAAACCGAATCGTCACGGCCCGAACTGCTGCCGGCCTCAAGCATGAGTTGGATCTCCCGTCCGCGAACTCTGCGCAATCACGCCAAAAAAAGAGCCTCAGTTACGAGCGCACTCGCATCTACGGACCTAACGGCAGCCTTCGTACCGGCGACGAGCAGGTGTTCGAAGGCAGTGTTGTTGTGGTTCAAGGTGTTCGCGTTTCTTTCCCAGAGGGCAACTACCGCATCAAGAACGCAGTTAAGAAGAACCGCACTCCGCTGATGCGTAGTGGCTCCACCCGCGTCACGCAACGCGGCCACGACGGTCGCAGGCACATCGTCTGGAGCAAGACGTACGTCAACCAGGAACTCGTCGCCAAGCGCATCGAGCAGTCCACTGTTCTTCGTCAGGCCAAGAAGCGTGTTGTCACGATCGGCACCGGTCCTAACTGGCGCGGTCTTGCGCAGTGCGAGTCCGGCGGTAACCCGAACGCCGTAAGCCCTGGCGGCTACTACGGCCTGTACCAGTTCTCGCTGTCGACGTGGCACTCAGTCGGTGGTCACGGCAACCCGGTGGACGCGAACTACTGGGAGCAGACGAAGCGCGCGTGGATCCTCTACAAGGGATCGGGCCGCTCCCCCTGGCCCGTTTGCGGTCGCTTCCTCTAACCGTTCGTAATCCGCGCGCGAGCAAGCACGTGCGTCTGGCTATCCGTACCCCAGCGCATGTAGTCGCTCGTCATCGATCCCGAAGTGGTGCGCGATCTCGTGCACGACGGTGATGCGTATCTCGTCAACAACCTCAGCGTGCGATCGACACATCCGCTCTAGCGGTCCCTGAAAGATTCGAATGTGGTCCGGTAGCACGCCGCTGTACGACGTGCTGCGCTCAGTCAACGGGATCCCCTCGTATAGGCCGAGAATCTCGCGACCGTCGCCCGGTGGTGGCTCTTCCTCCACCAAGACCACGAGATTGTCCGCGAGATTGAGCAACTGTTCGGGGACGGAGTCGAGAGCTAGTGACACCAATCCCTCGAACTCGTCACGACTCAGGGCGAGCAATCTATTCCTTTCCGAGCCACCACCAACGTCGGCTAGGCTCGACCTGGCTTTGGAGGTCAGCGCGCGCATCCCCTATGCTAAGCGGGCTTCCGGCGGAGCTAGCCCTCATCGTCTAGCGGCCTAGGACGCCGCCCTTTCACGGCGGTAGCGCGGGTTCGAATCCCGCTGGGGGTACACCTCCGTCAGGAGGTCTCCACATGGTCCCGTGGAGCAGTTGGAGTGCTCGCCGCCCTGTCAAGGCGGAGGTCGCGGGTTCAAGTCCCGTCGGGACCGCTCAACCGGTACGCCGGTGGGGGCAGGTAGCTCAGTTGGTACGAGCGTCCGCCTGAAAAGCGGAAGGTCGGCGGTTCGATCCCGCCCCTGCCCACGCGCTCAGGGTGACCGTGTTCAATCGCGGGCATGGCGATCGAGTTGAGCACCCCGGACGTCGGCCAGCTCGGCGACGTCGTCGGCGCCCTTCGAGACTGGCAGCAAGACACCTCGCCCATGCAACTGCATCCAGGCGACCTCGGCTGGCATTGGCAGTTCGGGGCGGAGGCAACAGCGGCAGCGGTCCGCACTTGGAGCAGGCGCGGACAGGTGCGCGCTATCGGATTCCTGGACGGTCCCGATGTGTTCCGGATGACTGTCGCGCCCGAGGTTTGGTCTGACCAGGAGCTGGCTCGCCGTGTTGTTACAGACATGTCCGACCCGCAGCGCGGTGTCCTTCCGGCGGGCAGGGTGTCCGTCGAGGCACCGAACGGCACGGGGGTTCAAGACCTGTTGCGCGAGGTCGGCTGGGAAGCTGGCGAGCCGTGGACTCCCCTGTGCCGCGACCTCACGGCGCCGATTGAACCAGCGGACATGCGGATCGAGCCGATTGGGCCAGAGCGGGTGTCCGAGTTCACCGCGGTCCACCGGTCGGCGTGGGGGAGTCCGCGGTTCACCGATGATGTGTGGCGCGCAATGGCCGGCGGGCTGCCATACAGCGACGCACGTTGCCTGCTCGCCTACAACGACCAGGGCGTTGCGGTAGCGGGGGTGACGGTGTGGTCGGCTGGTGCGGGGAGGCCGGGGTTGCTCGAGCCGATGGGCGTCCATGCCGAACATCGCGGGCGCGGCTACGGGACCGTGATTTGCGTTGCCGCGGCAGCCGAGCTCAGACAGATGGGTTCGTCGAGCGCGCTCGTCTGTACCCTAAGTTCCCTTACCGGCGCCGTCGCCACCTACAAGTCGGCCGGTTTCCAGAAGCTTCCTGAACGACTGGACCGAACCCAATTCATCTGACACGCAAGCACCACCGCAATGCCACCAAGAAGCGCAACTGAGCCCTGGACCAGAAACGGTCCAGGGCTCAGTGTTGTTCAACCTCAGCGATGCCGCGCAAAAGCTACACGCGGGGGAGAATCCGCGCGTAGTAGACGCTACGGGTCCAGAGGTGTTCCCGGTGAACCCGCGATCCCGAGTGCGGTGCGTGCCAGATGAAGCCGTGGCCCGCGTAGATCGCTGCGTGGTAAATGCCGCCACCGTTGTGGAAGAACACCAAGTCGCCAGGACGCGCCTGATGACGTGAGATGCGGTGACCACGGCGGAACTGCGCAGCCTGCTAGGTGCTGCATGCTGATGCCAGCGGCGTTCCGGTACACGTACATCGTGTAGCCAGAGCAGTCGAACGCACCGGGGCCGGCGGCACCGTAGACGTAGGGGTCGCCGCGCTGGGCGCGGGCAACCTTCATGATCCGCTGGTACTTCGCGTTGATGACCGATGCGGCGGTGCTGAACCCTGTGCCACTTGGACGACAAGGCGTGCCACGTACGTTCGGTCACCGCGCCGTTGGCGGCGATGCTGCGACGTTGCTGGAACTTACGCACCGCGTGACGGGTGCGGTCATTGAAGTGTCCAGAGACAGGCTTCACGTCAAGGACGCGTTGCACCTGCTTCACACGATGCCCGTTGGCACCGTGGTGAAGGACTTTGAAGGTGTGGCCGCTCGAGTTCGATGCCTGCGCGCCAGGGGCGGTAAGAGCAACGAGGGAAGTGGCAAGGGCAACAATTAGGCCGACAGTGAATACCTGACGACGCGCGTGTAGACGCGACATGGATCCTCTCCGACGCCTACGAAGTGAGCTGTCGGGTTCGGGCCAGAGAGTGCCCGGGCGGATCCTGCCGGATCCGACTTAACCCCAAGGACGGTGGGAGCCGTCCGTATTCGTGGTTCCCCCGCTCCTGCCCTTACGGTCGGGTGCATTGTGCTGACCGCTGGGCAGGATTCGGCGTCACAGTCAGAACCCCGCCTGGTAGGCGAGGTCACTGAAGGGTATCGGCCGATAGGGGCCGGAAATCAAATCCTGAGCCCCCGGTGTGTCGCGACTCACAGGTGTGGATGTGACACACCTCACAGACCGCTATTACCCCAATGGAGTAATAGTTGTTAGTTGCGCCCTAATTGAGGGGTTTTCCCCAGCATGAGTGCGGAGTTTGTTGCACCAGTGCGGGAGAACGCGTCGTTCTTAGGGTTGCCTGACGTCTGTGGACTGGCGGATGTCGGTGGTTTGTCGCACGTCTGTGGTTGAGCCCGCCCCCAGGCCCTCTAGCAGTCCTTGTACTTCAGCGGCTCGGTAGCGCCGGTGTCCGCCTAGCGTACGAATGGCGCTTAACTTGCCAGCCTTTGCCCAACGCGTCACGGTTTTCGGATCTACGCGGAACAGCGCAGCCACCTCCGCGGGCGTCAACAAAGCCTCAGGCTCTGGTTGCTGCACGCTCATGAGTTCCCTCCCCTGGTTGCGCTCGGCGAGCGCTCCACTGCACAGAGTGACGGATGTCCAGCTTGTCCGGAATCGTTCTTCCGGATCATCTCCGTCGACCGCAGCGGGCTAGGCCAGACGAGGCCCACCCCATCGGGTCCGCCCACCGAGCGGTCAGACCGCCGCCCACTCCCCCGAGCGGCCGTCACCCGACGAATGGTGTCACAACCCGGTGCATATGGTGTCCAAAACGGATGAACACCTAGAGTCAGGGCGTGCCAGCGACCTCGGTATTCGACCATCCTCGAGGGACACGAACAAGTTGTCTACGGCAGCGATCCGGCGAGCGGCCTGCGCGCCATTGTGGGGATCCACTCCACGGCCCTGGGACCGGCGCTCGGCGGAACTCGCTTCTACCCCTATGCCGACGAAGCCGCCGCCCTGATCGACGTCCTGCACCTCTCGCGGGCCATGAGCTACAAGAACGCCCTCGCCGGGCTCGACCACGGCGGTGGCAAGGCCGTCATCATCGGTGACCCCAGCGCCATCAAGACTCCCGAGCTCCTCCTGGCCTATGGCCGGCTCGTCGAATCACTGGCCGGCCGCTACGTCACCGCCTGCGATGTGGGGACGTACGTGGCCGATATGGACGTGATTGCCCAGGTCACTGGCTACGTGACTGGCAGATCGCCTGAGAATGGGGGCTCCGGCGACTCATCGGTCCTCACTGCCTTCGGGGTGATTCAGGCAATGCGCGCCTGTGCCCAGTACGTCTGGGGTTCCCCCGCACTCACCGGACGCCGGGTCGCGATCGCTGGCGTCGGCAAGGTCGGACACCGGCTGGTCAGTCACGTCCTCGACGAGGGGGGTGAGGTGCTCATCCACGACGTCAACCGTCAGGCCGTTGACACTGTCCTTGCCGCTCACCCCGAGGTCACCGCCATCGACAGCGAAGCCGAACTGCTGACAGCAGACGTGGATGTCTTCTCCCCGAATGCCCTTGGGGGAGCGCTCAACGACGTCTCGGTCGCTGGCCTGCGCGCAGCAGTGGTCTGCGGTGGGGCCAACAACCAACTGGCCCACCCCGGGGTTGAGACGCTGCTGGCCGATCGGGGGATTTGCTACGCCCCCGACTACGTCGTCAACGCCGGTGGAGTGATTCAGGTCGCCGACGAGCTCCTTGGCTTCGATTTCGACCGGGCCAAGACCAGGGCGGCGAAGATCTTCGACACCACTCTGGAGGTACTGAAGATCGCTGAGAGCGAGCAGATCCCGCCTGCACAGGCGGCAGACCAACTGGCCGAACGACGAATAGCCGAAGGGGCCGCCCGAGTGGCCCAATGACTGTCGCCTGGCTACGCGGAACCGGCGGGCATCGTCTACCCTGGGACGAGCAACACGTGAACGGTTCCACACCTATCTGGGGCGTAGCCCCGCGAGGGGGTCAGGCCCATGGGTCGCGGTAGGGCCAAGGCCAAGCAGACCAAGGTTGCCCGCCAGCTGAAGTACAGCAGCGGTGACCTTGATGTTTCTAAGCTTTCAGCCGAGCTCGGCGCTGAGCCGGCGCACCCAGCCGCGGACTACGACGACTCGTCCGTCGACCCGTATGCCGACCCTTACGCAGATGACGAAGGCACCGCGCGTCAGGCGTAGTCGCCGCGCAACTCCACCGACGTCGAAGCATCGCCTGCAGTGACTTCACCGCAGATCCAAGCGGGAACGTTTCGTTCTGCCAACTGACCCAACGCCGCGTCAGCGGCCTGCCCATCGACAATCGCAACCATGCCGATCCCTTGGTTGAACGCGCGCTCAAGCTCGAGTTGTTCGATGTGACCGAGCGAGCCGATCAGTCCAAAGATCGGCTGCGGCTGCCACGTCGAACGATCGATCGTGCCGACGACACCGTCAGGCAGGACCCGCGCAACGTTCGCCGCGATGCCGCCCCCCGTGATGTGCGAGAACCCATGCAGCCCCGGGCCGAGTTCGCGCGCGAGTGCCAAGCAATCAAGGCTGTAAATCCGCGTCGGTTCCAGTAGCTCCTCACCGAGCGTACGACCGAGTTCGTCAACGGTCCGGTCAAGTTTCCAATCCGCCAATCCAAACAGCACGTGGCGCGCCAACGAATACCCATTGGAATGCATGCCGCTGCTGGCCATCCCAATCAGCACGTCTCCCGCAGCAACGCGATCAACACCGAGAACGTCGTCAGCGTCGACGATTCCGGTCCCGGCTCCTGCGACGTCGTACTCATCTGGTTCGAGCAGTCCTGGGTGTTCGGCTGTCTCACCACCGATCAAAGCCGCGCCTGCGCGATGGCAACCCTCGGCGATGCCTGACACGATCGCGGCGATCTTCTCGGGAACCACTTTGCCTGTCGCGATGTAATCGGTCATGAACAACGGTTCAGCACCGCACACCACCAAGTCATCGAGCACCATCGCTACCAAGTCGATGCCGATAGTGTCGTGGATGTCCATGCGACGCGCGATGTCGACCTTGGTGCCAACGCCGTCGGTCGCTGAAGCGAGTAACGGCTTGCGCAGTCTGGTGTATGGAGTCAGATCGAACAGTCCGGAGAATCCGCCGAGCCCACCGACGACCTCCGATCGAGTGGCTCGCGCGACGCTCGCCTGCATCAACTGAACGGCACGATCACCATCTTCAATGCTCACACCCGCGCCAGCGTACGTCGCCGACCTCACCCGCTGAGAGTCCTGGAGTTCGTTGGACTCTGAGGTCATGGTCGACTCAGAGCATCTTCGGCGCCAACCGCTGCAGTCAGTGTCGCCAGTCCATCAATGTCTCGCGAACCGTTGTTGTCAGTGTTGGCTCGTTCAAGATCCTCAAGCAAGTGCTTGCCGAGTTTCTCTGGATCCGGTAGCGCCAGTGGGTACTCGCCGCTGAAACAGGCAGTGCACAGTCGGTCTCGCGGCACCGTCGTCGCCTCGACGAGTTGGTCCAACTCGATGTACGTGAGTGAGTCGGCGCCAATTGACTGCCGAATCTCTTCGACCGCTAACCCGCTCGCAATCAACTCAGCACGCGTCGCAAAGTCGATTCCGTAGAAGCACGGCCACTTGACGGGTGGGCTAGAGATTCGCACATGAACTTCGGCGGCACCTGCTTCGCGCAACATTCGCACCAGCGCGCGCTGAGTGTTGCCCCGCACAATCGAGTCGTCGACAACGACCAAACGCTTGCCCGCGATAACGTCGCGCAACGGGTTGAGCTTCAGGCGGATACCGAGTTGACGAATCGTCTGGGACGGCTGGATGAACGTACGTCCGACGTAAGCGTTCTTCACTAGTCCCTGTGCATAGGGAATGCCTGACTCTTGCGCGTACCCGACGGCAGCGGGAGTTCCTGACTCGGGGACCGGAATCACCAAGTCAGCGTCCACCGGCTTTGATCGCGCAAGTCGGCGACCGACTTCAACGCGCGTCTCGTGAACACTGCGTCCAGCGATCGTGGTGTCAGGACGTGCCAGGTAGACGTACTCGAAGATGCAGCCCTTGGGGTCGGCCTCGGCGAACCGCAAGGTCCGCAGGCCGTGCTCATTGACCACGACGAGTTCGCCTGGCTCGATCTCACGAACGAACGCGGCGCCGACAATGTCGAGTGCGGCGGTTTCTGATGCCACGACCCAACCCCGCTCAAGGCGTCCAAGAACCAGCGGCCTGATGCCCTGCGGGTCGCGAGCGGCGTACAGGGTGTTCTCGCTCATGAAGACGAGCGAGAAGGCGCCCTTGATCCATGGCAGGACCTCAAGTGCCGCGTCCTCGATAGTCGGCGCCGGGTAACTGGCCAACAGCGTGGTCATGAGATCGGTGTCGGACGTCGCGCTAGGGGCCATGCCGGGAAGCATCACCTCACCCCGCTCGACCTCGAGCTTGGCTACCCGCTGAGCCAGATCGCCGGTGTTGATCAAGTTTCCGTTGTGGCCCAAGGCGATACCGCCGGTCGCGGTGTCTCGGTACGTCGGCTGCGCGTTCTCCCACACGCTCGAACCCGTGGTGGAGTACCTGGTGTGACCGATGGCAAGGTGCCCATCGAGGGCAATCAGATGACTTTCGTCAAAGACCTGCGCGACCAGACCCATGTCCTTGTACACCACGATGCCCGAGCCGTTGCTGACCGCAATGCCCGCCGACTCCTGTCCGCGATGCTGCAGCGCGTAGAGCCCGAAGTAGGTGAGTTTGGCGACTTCCTCACCCGGTGCCCACACGCCAAAGACGCCACAAGCGTCTTGGGGGCCTCGCTCGCCCGGGTAGAGATCGTGGGTGAGCCGACCATCACCTCGCGTCACGCGCTCAGTCTACGGGACCGCATGCCTGCGACCTAACTCTCACCTGTTGGTGCCCTACGACCTGGCTTGCTTGGCGGCTGTTGCGAAGAACGCTGCAATCGCTGCGGCGTCTGGGAGTTCAGACTGCCCGCGAACTGCCCCGAAGGGAGCGTTCCAGAACGGCCCCTCGGGTACTCGCCATGGCCCGACATACGCATAGGGCAACTGGTGGTAGCCGTCACCAAGGGAGATCCCGTAGTTCACTTCGTCGACCGTGATCCCAAGGTCAAAGTGTTCCGGCCATAACACGGGGATTTCGGCTGGGTGGAAATCGAGCATCGCGTCGCGTCCCTGCTCGAACCAGTTGATGTGCGATTCGACCACCGATGGGTCGACGACCAGAGTGTCGTCGACTCCCAGCGGTGCATGATCGTCATACAACTCCTGGGGAACGGTCGGCGTGATCTTCGCAGCTTCTCCCATCTCCGCGACGGTGCTACCCCACGGGATCTGCCGAACGTTGTCGTCCAACGCCACCGTCAAACCGTCCTTGTCGAGGCTCGTCCCGCCGTCTTGCGTCGCGATGCTCGCGTTGGCGACGCTCAAGCGAATCGTTCCGGTCTGCTTGTACTGCGGTCCAGCAAGCAACCACTCAGCAACTGAATGCAGCGCGTTTCGGGTGTTTGTCTGATGTTCGGTCATGATCGCCTCAATTGTCTGGCTGACTGATGAGAACGCATTGTTTTGCGGGTCGATCAGTTCGAAGTGTCCAACATCTAGGAGCTCGACCGATACCCCGTCGCGTCCTTCGGCATATGCGGTCGAGATCGTCGAGGGGACGATCGAGTCCCACGCGCCGTGAACGATTCGTACCGGCGCGCCAGGAGTTGGGAGCAGGGCAGGATCCGCGGCTGCATAGCGATCCGGGTAGTCAGTGGGTGTGCCTGCCAACAGTTGCTCGACGGCGCCATCACCTAGACCCAGTTCGTGGGCTCGATGCAGATCGGCGACTGGAGCCAGCGGTACGACGCCAACCAGCCGCGGACGGTACGACGTCGCAGCAAGCCAGAGTGCGAGGTGACCTCCGGCGCTGTGTCCGACGAAAATCGCCGGTAAGTCGGCACACAACTCGTCGTTCAAAGCCAGAGACGCCGCAAAGACGTCATCGAAAGTCGCAGGCCAACCGCCACCGCCACCCACTCTTCGGAATTCGGGAAGCAGCACCGTGAAGCCGTCGGCTGACAATGCTTGCGCCATCGGACGCAGGTGCACCCGGTCAAATTCGTGTTGCCAGAATCCGCCGTGCAGCAAGAAGATGACGCCGCGGGGTGCATCGATTGGGTGCCACACCTCGATGACTTGGTCATCGAGTTCGCCGTAGCGCCAGAAGTTTGCCGGCGCAGGGATTGCGCTACTAAGAATCGAGCGATCCTCGTGCGCAGACGGCATCGGACTACGTCACTCGTGCGCGTTGCTCAGGTAACGCAAGGTGAGCTTGTCCAGCAACCAGATCACGAATCCTCGACATCCCAGTCCAGACGTCGACGAACGACGTCGACAACGGAACTGGTGCCAGTCGCAACAGATTCGGCGGACGGGCATCACCGATGACTCCGGCCGCCACACACGCCTCGGCAATTCGGAATCCTTCGTCATGCGCCAAGACCACGTGCCCGCCACGCTTGGTCGCGTCGCGTGGAGAGGCAACGCTGAAGCCGAGGGGCGCCAACCACGAGTCGGTGAGTTCGATGAGGTAGTCGGTCAGGGCCATTGCCTTCACGCGCAAAGCGTCGACACCAGCTTCGGCCACGAGGGCCACTCCCTCGTCGACCGACTGGATTCCCGGGATGTCGGGGGTACCCGACAAGAATCTGGTGATGCCCTTTGCGGGCGCGTACGGAGCGTCCATGTCGAAGGAGTCGGTGACACCCCACCAACCCTGAATCGGACTACGGAGTCGGTCCTGCAACTCCTTTCGAACGTAGAGGAACCCAGGCGCGCCTGGACCAGCATTGAGGTACTTGTAGGTACAGCCCACGGCCAAATCGACGCCAAGTTCGTCGAGATCAATCGGCACTGATCCGACGGAATGAGCCAGGTCCCAAAGAACCAAGGCTCCCGCGGCGTGCGCTTGGTCGGTCAACGCCTTCACATCGGCGATGACCCCACTACGAAAGTCGACGTGCGACAGCTCAACCATCGCGACATCGTCGGCAAGGTAGGTGCTCAACGCGTCCGGAGTCACTCCGGTATCGGGATCGGTTGGGACCATTCGCAACTGACCCTTGCGCTGCTCCGCTGCTCCGGCCAGCACGTATCGGTCAGTCGGGAAGTTTCCGGTGTCGGTAACAATGACTTTGCGTCCCGGTTGAGCCTCCAGCGCAGCCCAAGCAAGTTTGTACAGATTGATCGTGATCGAGTCGCAGACAACCACTTGCCCCGGCCCAGCACCGATCAACTCGCCGAGGCGATCGCCCACTTGCGTCGGAAGTTCGACCCAGTGCTGCCAGCCGCGTACCAACTCGGCTCCCCACTGGACGTCCACGTGGTTCTGCAGCCGCTCGCGGGTTGTCACTGGGAGCATGCCAAGACTGTTGCCATCGAGGTAGATCAGTTCAGGATCCGCCCGGTAGAACCGTTCACGGAAATGGCTCAGAGGGTCTTGCTCGTCCAGTTGTTGAGCTCGCCCAAGATCTGTCACGGGAGCATTATCTGGCAACCCGACATCTGCTGGCGAGCCGGACTCACGGCCAGACGCCGTCCCCTGGAGTTTCGTCCCATTCGCCGTCTTGAACACAGAGCGAACTGACGTACTCAGAGGGCATGCTCGGATAGACGTCAGTGGTGTAGCGATCAGCCAAGTGGCGGGCTTGATCAGGCGTTGCCCCGAGCGCTTCAGCAACCGTCGTGAGGTCTTGGATCGATGAGCACTCAGTCCGCGACTCACTCAGTTCACCTGCCAAGTGATTCGACTCGTGACTGAGTACGGCTACTCCAATGATCTGATCCAGCGTCGGCCAGTCCTTGTCTGCGTGAAGGTAGTCGCGGAGGTCGTTGCACGCATCGCGCTCGATGCGCCCCACGTCGGCCGGATGCCCTTCCGCGTCGAACATCACATATCCCAGCTCACTTGTGGCATCGAGCATCGCGCCGGTAAGACGCTGACACTGCATAGTGACGGGACGACCAGCAACCTCCGTCGCAATCTCAGAGAACAGGCCCACGTCTTGGCGAAACCGATACTCCTGAACGCCGAGCACAAGCGCAGGTAGGAGTAGAAGCGGTATCGCAATGCCGTGTCGATGCCCGAGGGCGTGACGAAACGACAACGCCGCAGCACCGGCGACAAGTATCAAGGCAATCCAGGGACGCACCCTCTATAGGTCGGCACGCCGCCGGAGGACCTTCAGATCAATGGCCCGGACTCGCCATTGACCTTCCAGGGCCACGGCGAGAGCCTCGACGGGGGGGTTGCAGCCCAACCAGGGAGGTTCCGATGGGATTGGGACAGCTCTTTCTAAACAACGGCGAGCAGCAAAAGGCCGCTCAAGTGATCGAGGCACCGGCCTTCAGTCTCACCAAAGTGATGGCGGTGG
This sequence comes from uncultured Actinomycetota bacterium, assembly GCA_963726755.1. Taxonomy (GTDB): domain Bacteria; phylum Actinomycetota; class Actinomycetes; order JAHEKZ01; family JAHEKZ01; genus DATKIY01. Next base: position 871,072 of record CAVSDB010000003.1, on the reverse strand, counting down.
TCGCTCCCCTTGTCACGGTGCTGGTTACGTTCGTGACCGCGAAGCTGCAAGACGCCGCGTTTACGTACGGGCAGATCACCGTCATGATTGTCGCTCTCTTGGGGTTCCTTGCCATTACCTCGGCGGCCGACGTATTGGCACGAGGGATCGCAACGGCAGCCGTCAAGAAAGCTGACGGGCTGACCGCTGCGGCCCAGACAAGTGCCGCCGCCAGACTGCGCATGGCTCAATTCGGCACGCCAATGCCGGGTCGGTTGTCGCTGCCCAGCGGCGGTCATCAGGACGTCTCGGTCTTGGCGGTCTCCGACGCGAATCCGCCCGAGTTCTTGTGCCTGGGTGAGGACCAGACACTGTCCTGGAACGTCGCCACGAACGTCACGTTCAATGCGTAGCCCAGCGACCTAGAGTCGGCCACCACCGGCCGAGTCGCCTGCAAGTTTCTGGCTGGCGTAGATCGGGATGATCGAGAACAGCACCAAAATCGCCGCGACCACGTTGATCACTGGAGCTTGGTTAGGTCGGAACAGGTTCTGGAAGATCCAGATCGGCAGGGTGACGATCCCGGGCGGTGCCGTGAACAAGGTGACGACAATCTCGTCGAACGACAGGCCGAAGGCGAGGATTGCGCCAGCCAGCAACGCGCCACGTATCAGCGGGAAACGTCACCAACCGAAACGTGGTGAGTGCTCCGGCACCGAGGTCCATCGACGCTTCCTCGAAACTACTACCGGTCCTACGCAGTCGGGCAATCACGTTGTTGTAGACGACGACGATGCAAAACGTCGCGTGTGAGACAGCGATCGTCCAAAACGACAGTGGGACGCCAAGAAACGTCACGAACGCGGTGTTCAAGGCCAGTGCAGTCACGATTCCCGGGAGTGCGATCGGCAGGATGACAATCAGCGACAGAGTTTGTCGGCCGAAGAACTCGAAGCGGGCCAGGGCGAACGCCAGTAACGAGCCGAGCACCAATGCGATGAACGTGGCCACCACACCGACTTCGACCGACGTAAGCACTGCATCTCGCACACCGGTGTTGTGGAACACATCTGACCACCATTGAGTGGTGAACTCCTTCGGCGGCCACGCGAACACCTTGCTGGCGTTGAACGAGTTGATGACAACGACGCCTAGCGGGATGTAGATGAACGACAGTCCCAACAACATGATGGCCGCCAACACGACGCGTGCGGAACGAGATGTCGTCATCGGGCACTCACAGGTTCTCCAGCGCACCGGTGCGTCGGACCAACGCCAAGTAAATGAGCATCACGATGACTGGGATGAGCGCCACTGCGGCCGCGAAGGGCAGGTTCGCCGTGTAGTTCTGGTAGACGATGTTGCCGAGCATCTGCGTCTTGCCGCCCACGATCTGGACGGTGATGTAGTCGCCCATGCTGAGCGAGAACGTGAAGATCGATCCGGCCACGATTGACGGGTAGATGATCGGCAGCGTGATGGACCGGAAGGTCCGCCACGGTCGTCCGCCCAGGTCGCCCGATGCGTCCACCAGGGCATCAGGTAGCCGTTCCATGCCGGCGTAGATCGGAAGGATCATGTACGGCAGCCAGAGGTAAGACAGGGTGAGGACCACCGCCACCACGCCATACCCAGGACCCGGGATGCCCAGCGGCTTCAACGCCCAGGCGATGACTCCGCTCTCCGGCTGGACCATGGTCTGCCAGGCATAGACCTTGACCAGGTATGACGCCCAGAGTGGCGTGACGACCAACGCCACCAGCAGGTTTCGCCAGCGCGCTGGTGCCACCTTGGTCATGAAATAGGCCATCGGTACCGCCAGCAGCATGTCGATGACGGTCACCGAAGCCGCGATGACGATCGTTCGTCCAGTGGCCCGCCAGTACGTCGGATCGGTGAAGACGTCCTTGACATTGTCGAAAGTGAAGTTGCGGACGACAGCACTGGTGAGTTCGTCGATCGTGAAGAACGCGGTCGCCAGCAGCGCAGAAGAGCGCGGCGAAGTAGATCAGGACCAGCCAGGACAACGGTGCTGCCAGCAGACCGGTCAGCCGTAGCCGCGGTCGGCGATACAGCGCAGCCGACACCCGCCGCCCGATTCCGGGGCGGCGGGTGTCGGCTGTTGCTGTTGTCACCTGGGACGTCAGCTGCTCTTCGTCAGCTGTTTCTAATGTCACTCCAGGCTTTGGTCCACTCGTTGTAGGGGACACACTCGACATCGGTGCGCCCATCGAGACAGGCGGTCTGCGGAGTCGACCAGAACCAAATCTTGTCGAAGTACGGCGCGTCAGCCGCGTGGAAGGTATCGCAGTGCTTCGGATCAGTGGTCTCGTCGCAGGCCTTGAGGTTGGCTGGCGCCTCGCCGAACCACTCAGCAACCTGCGCCTGGATGTCTGGGTTCGTGATCCAGTTCATCCACATGTAGCCGCAGTTTGGGTGCTGAGCTTGGGCGTCAAGCATCCAGGTGTCCGCCCAGCCGGTCGCTCCCTCATCAGGCAGTACCGCGTCGACCGGAGCCTTGTTGGCCTGGGCGAGGTTCACGATGATCTGCCAAGTCGTGGCGACCACAGTCGTGCCGTTCTCCAACGCCTTCTGCGCGTCGGTGTACGCACTCCAGTAGAGCCCGGTGACCTGCTTCTGCTGCTTGGCCAAGGCGACGGCCGCGTCGAACTGATCCTGATCCAATGCATACGGATTCTTGATCCCAAGGTCAGGTTGCGTCGACATTAGGTAAACAGCGGCGGCCGCAATGCCGTCGGTCGGCGAGTCGTAGACTCCAGTCTTCCCGGCGTAAGGCGTGTTCGAGTCGTACAACACACTCCACGAGGTCGGGCGGTGAGTCCACCTTGTCGGTGCGATAGCCCAAAAGGTTGGCGCCCCACCCGTGCGGGATCCCATAGGGAACACCACCGACCGAGTTCCACGCTTGGTCCTTCTGGAACGGCGCGATGTCAGCCCAGTTGGTGAACAGGTCGGTGTTGACGGGTGCGACCTTTCCGGCGTAGATCATTCGCAGCGAAGAGTCGCCCGACGCCGACACGACGTCGTACTGTCCGGTGCCCATTTGGGTGAACATCTCGTCGGACGTGTTGGCGATCTTGATGGTGGCCGTCACAGCCAGTCGCTTGCTCGAACGGCGTCACCCAGTCAACGCTCTTGTCCGTGCTGCCGTCCTCTGCGTAGCCTGGCCACGCCAAGATGTTGACGGCGCCCTCACCGTCGCCGAGCGTCTTCTGGGCTGTCATACCCGGCGGAGTCGGCTTTGCACCGGAACTGCTCTCATCACTGGTGCCGCAGCCCACCACCACAAGTGCCACTACGACACTGGTTGACGCGATCTTGCTTAACCGCCTGCCGCGCATCTGGCTTCTCCTTTGTTCCTGTTCGGCGCCGGCGCCGAACTAGTCATTGCGGTGCGTTGACTCTCCCACCGGGAACTCATGCGCCTTGTTCCACACCAGCGTGATCCGTTGGTCGCGATACTCAAGCACATCCATGGAGGAGGCGTGCATATTCTGCTGAAGGGCCATGAGACTTCCCCCTGCGTCTAGGTCCACGAGAAACCTGGTGGCCGAGCCAACGTAGACGACTTCGCGAACCGTGCCCGGCGCCGCGTCCTCGTCCGGCCCGGGCTCGGTGCCAACCTTGGCGATCCGGATCTTCTCGGGCCGCACTGAGAAGGTCCCGGCCTTGCCGAGCACGTTGCGAGCCGCGTCACCGGTCAACAGATTCGAAGTGCCCACGAACCCTGCCACGAACGGGGTCGCTGGCCGCTCATAGACGTCGGCGGGCGATCCAATCTGCTCGATTCGACCTGCGTTGAAGACTGCGATGCGATCGGACATCGTCAATGCCTCTTCTTGGTCGTGCGTGACGAACACGAAGGTGATGCCAACTTGTCGCTGCAACTGCTTGAGCTCGACTTGCATCTGCTCACGCAGCTTGAGGTCGAGAGCCCCCAGAGGTTCGTCGAGCAACAGCACTTTGGGTCGGTTGACCAATGCCCGGGCCAACGCGACACGTTGCCGTTGTCCCCCGGACATCTGAGCGGGCTTGCGGCTCTCGAAACCAGCCAACTGGACGCTCGCCAGCGCTTCTTCAGCTTGCTGCCGTCTAATTGCTTTCGGAACATGCTTGACGCGCAGGCCGTACTCGACGTTCTGCAAGACCGTCATATGCGGGAACAATGCATAGTCCTGAAAGACGGTGTTGACATCACGGTCGAACGGCGCGAGGCGAGTGACGTCCGCGCCCGAAAGCAGTGTCGTCCCGCTGTCGGGAAACTCAAAGCCGGCGATCAGCCGCAATACAGTCGTCTTTCCTGACCCGGACGGCCCGAGCAAAGTGAGAAACTCGCCATCAAAGATGTCCAGGTCGACGCCATCGACCGCCGCGACGTCACCGAAGTGTTTGGTGAGCCCACGCAGCGAGACGGCCGTTTCGGGTGGCTCCACCACCGCAGCTTCGGTCATCGCTCACTCTCTTCTGGCCTACCAGGCTTCTCGCCCTACCGGGCCGCGATCGAGGAACGAGGGACGAGGCCTTCGGAATCTACGCTGAAGGACCAGTACCGCGCCACGAACACCCCCACGCCAACCCCTAATTCGTCACCAATCGTTACCAACCCCGCCCCTCACGCCCACCCTTTTCCTAAGAACGACGCGCTCTCCCCTCCTGGTGCAACAAACTCCGCAGTCATCCTGTGGAAAACCTCCGCTCGACTAGCCGAGGAGCGGTAGCCACGGGCTCAGGTCAGTCCGCTCTCCGCTTGCGAGGACATCCCCGGTATCGACGGCGTCAGCCCAACTCACCCGCCCAGCGGCTAGCCGCATGAAGGTCACGGGAGCCAACTCGACGACGGCACCTGGAGTTCCTCGCGTGTGTCTGGGTCCGTCGATCACCTGAATAGCCGCATACGGCGGTACGCGGACCTCGACACTTCGGCCGGGGGCCCGCTCGCCCAGTACTTGTGCCAGAGCGCGAGTCGCGACCTTAAGACAAGACGCGGTTGCGGCGGGCCCATCGGGCACCGAGGGAGAACGCACCAGGTCGTCGACGTGGACGGCGAGCTCGATACATCGAGTCCTGACGAAGTCGCCCCACCGAATCGGGCCACGTCGTGGTTCGACGACGGTCGCGAATTCCAACGTCCCGTCGCTCAGCGCCCGACTCGCATCCAAGGCGCTACGGTCAAGCTCAGCCAAAACGTCGTCGAATCCGCTGGCATGCACACGCGACTCGTCAGCGATTGCTTGTGCAACGTCGCGATACGACGCGACGTACTCCGACACGGTCAACGGCTGTTTCGTCGATGGCCTGCTGGCCGCGAATGACACGGTCTCTGACACCCGCACAAAGTGCGAGACCAGATCGAGCAACGACCAACCCGGGACCGACGAAGGCTCATCGACGACACCTTGTTCCAACGTCGCACACCAGCGACGAAACTCCGCCCACTGTTCAAGGTACGCATCACATACGGTCACCAGTGACGCCACCCGCTCGCTCCTCCAGCTACAGCTAGTCGAACAACGCCGCGAACGTCGCGTCGGACGCCGTCCGCAACTGCGAGAGCGGGACCGAGAACTGTCCAGCGAACTCCAAAGCTCGAAGCGTCGAGTCGACAACACCAATTTGCGTAACAGCTACGTTGTGCTCGACGCACATGTCGGTGACGCGGTGTTCTTCCGCACGCGGGACGACAACCACAACGCGAGTCGCTGACTCACTGAACAGCATCACGAATGGATCAACGCCTTCGGGTAGATCGATTCGCGCGCCGACGTCACTGCGCAACGCCATCTCGACCAGCGTCTGCGCGAGGCCCCCCACAGAGACGTCGTGTGCGGCCGTGACCCAACCATCGCGAGACCCAGAGACAAGTACCTCAGCGACTTGGCGCTCGGTTGCCAGGTCGACAGTCGGCGGTGTACCCCCGAGGTGCCCATGGACTACGTGCGCCCACTCCGATCCCCCGAACTCATCACGCGTCGCGCCGAGCAACAGGATCGACTCACCATCGGTACTCCACGCCATGGACGTCCGCCGCTCAACGTCGTCAATGACACCGAGCACTCCAACGACGGGGGTCGGGAGGATCGCGACGTCACCAGTCTGGTTGTAGAAACTGACGTTGCCGCCAGTCACCGGTACGCCGAGGTCGAGGCAACCGTCTGCTAGCCCTCGCACTGTTTCGGCAAACTGCCACATGACGCTCGGGTCCTCGGGCGAGCCGAAGTTAAGACAGTTCGTCACGGCCAACGGTTTCGCACCCGTCGTTGCGACATTCCGATACGCCTCTGCGAGGACGAGTTTGGCGCCTTCGTACGGATCGAGTTGGCACCAACGTCCGTTGCCATCGGTGCTCACTGCGACGCCACGGCCATCGTCCGCGATTCGCAGCACTCCCGAGTCCTCGGGCTGAGCGAGCACTGTGTCACCCATGACGTAACGGTCGTACTGGTCGGTGACCCAAGACTTCGACGCAAGATTCGGCGACGCAATCATCTGTAACAAAGTCTCACGCAACTCGTCGGCGCCCGATGGTCGCGTTAAGCGTTGCGAAGTCGGAGCATCCGCCTGCAGTGCATCCAGCGACTCGGGGCGGCTGAACGGACGGACGTATACCGGACCCTCGTGTGCAACCGTCTTGGGCGGCACATCAACGATCTGATCGCCGTGCCATTCGACCGTCAGCCGACCGGTGTCAGTCACGACTCCGATCACCACCGCCTCAACATCCCACTTGCGGCAGACGGCCATAAACTCGTCAAGCTTTTCGTCGGAGACAGCAGCACACATACGTTCCTGAGACTCGCTCATCAGAATCTCTTCGGGTGCAAGCGTCGAGTCGCGCAGCGGAACACGGTCTAACCAGACGTGCATGCCTCCCTCGCCGTTGCTCGCCATCTCGGACGTTGCACACGAGATGCCCGCGCCTCCGAGATCTTGAATGCCAACGACGAGTCCCTGTGCAAACAATTCCTGGCACGCCTCGATCAAAACCTTCTCAGCAAAGGGATCGCCAACCTGCACGCTCGGACGCTTGCTCGGACCCCCCTGATCGAACGTCTCGGACGCAAGCACCGAAACGCCGCCGATTCCGTCGCCACCCGTCTTCGCTCCAAACAACACGATGTGGTTGCCGACTCCAGACGCCGCAGACAACTGAATGCGATCGTGCGGGACAACACCCACGCACAGCGCATTGACCAGAGGGTTACCCAGATAGGTCTCGTCGAACACCACTTCGCCGCCAACATTCGGCAGTCCTAAGCAGTTGCCATACCCGCCAATGCCAGCGACGACTTCAGGCAGCACCCGGTGCGTGTCTGGAGCATCGGCGGGTCCGAAACGGAGCGGGTCCATCACAGCTATCGGCCGCGCGCCCATCGTCAGAATGTCGCGCACGATTCCACCGATGCCGGTCGCCGCTCCCTGGTACGGCTCGACGTACGACGGATGGTTGTGTGACTCAATCTTGAACGTGACTGCGAGTCCATCGCCGACGTCGACGACACCAGCGTTCTCTCCGATGCCGACGAGCATGACGTCTTCGGCTTCTGCGGGAATCTTTTCGCCAAACTGACGAAGGTGAACCTTGCTCGACTTATACGAGCAGTGCTCACTCCACATGACTGAGTACATGGCCAGCTCGCTGCTGGTCGGACGCCGATCAAGAATCGTGCGAATCCGTTCGTACTCATCGAGTTTGAGCCCTAGCTCGGCGAACGGCTGCTCGATCTCGGGTGACGCCTCGGCGTGCTTGACGGTGTCGGAAACTCTTTCGTTAACCCTGTCGTTCATGCGTTAACGAGGCTCTTGATGACCGAGGTGAAGAACACCAACCCATCGGTGGTAGGGCCGGTCAACGGTTCGACAGCGTGTTCGGGGTGCGGCATCAGACCGACGACGTTGCCCCGCTCATTGGTGATTCCAGCAATGTCGCGGTAGGAACCGTTTGGATTGTCATGCAAGTACCGAGCGACAACGCGTCCCTCACGTTCGAGCAAGTCCAACGTCGCGTCGTCTGCAACGAACCCGCCCTCACCGTTCTTCAAGGGGACAAGGATCTCTTGATTCGGCTCGTACTCACTGGTCCACAGGGTCGACGCGTTCTCAATACGTAGCCATTGGTCACGGCAGACGAACTTGCGGACGTCGTTTCGTATCAGTGCACCGGGCAACAGATGCGACTCGCAGAGAATCTGAAATCCATTACAAATCCCTAGTACCGGCATCCCACCATTGGCTGCGACGATCACCGACTCCATCACCGGGGAGAAGCGTGCGATGGCACCGCAACGTAGGTAGTCGCCGTACGAGAAACCACCCGGCAGCACCACAGCATCTACGCCGCTTAGATCGGAATCGCCATGCCAAAGCGCTACCGCATCTGCCCCAGCCAGCCTGATGGCACGCTGCGCATCGCGGTCATCCAATGAACCTGGGAAGGTGACAACGCCAATGCGAGCGGACATCAAGCGTCCTCAACCCGGACCGAATAGTCCTCAATAACGGTATTGGCCAGCAGCGTGCTGGCAATCTGTTCAAGTTGAGCGTCGTCCACCGCGCTTTCGAATTCGATCTCGAAGCGCTTTCCCTGCCGGACGCTGCTGACCCCACCTATGCCGAGGCGTCCGAGCGCACCTTGAACGGCCTGACCCTGAGGGTCGAGGATCTCCGATTTGAGCATGACGTCGACCACGACGCGAGGCACTGGCTGCTCCGACTGCTCGGGGGCGGGATTTGCCCTCAGTCTACCGGGGAGCGATCAAACAGGTGGGTAGGCCTGCCACGCTTCCCACGCACTGCTGACCATCTCCGACAGATCCAACGTTGCGGTCCAGCCAAGCGCTGCTCGGATCTTGTCGGGGGAGGCTACGAGCCGTGCCGGGTCACCTGGCCGGCGGGGTACGACGTCGTACGTGAAGTCGATGCCAGTTGCCTTACGGACTTCGGCCATGACCTCCTTGACCGACACCCCCTCGCCGCGTCCGACGTTGTAGATATCAGCGGCGGGACCCTGCTCCAAACGTTGGACGGCCGCCACGTGAGCGTCCGCGAGATCGCTTACGTGGATGTAGTCCCTGATGCAGGACCCGTCCGGAGTCGGGTAGTCATCACCGAAAACCTGCGGGTTCTTCCCCTGAGACAGCGCCCGAAAGACCATAGGTATCAGGTTGAAGACGCCAGTGTCGCCGAGTTCTGGACCCCCTGCACCCGCCACGTTGAAGTACCGAAGCGACAACCAGTTCAGGCCGTGGGCGGCCGCGACGTCGCGCATCAACCACTCGCCGATGAGCTTGGTTTCGCCATAGGGGTTGATCGGATGACAGTCGTACTTCTCGGTGAGTTGATCGAGGGTGTCTGGCATGCCAAACGTGGCGGCAGACGACGAATAGACCATGTTGGTGACACCAACTTCGGTCATCGCCTCGAGTAGCGAGAGCAGGCCGTCGACGTTCTCTCGGTAATAGTGCAGCGGCTTCTCGACAGATTCGCCAACCGCCTTCTTGGCGGCCATGTGGACAACACCGGTTACTTCGTGTTCGGCAAGGGCACGTTCGACAGTCCCTCGGTCAAGCACAGATGCTTCCACGCACGTGACGTCAGAGGGAATCTTACGCGCCTCACCCGTTGACAGATCGTCGAGCACGACGACGTTGAACCCCTGCTGACGCAGCGAACGAACGATGTGCGCACCGATATAGCCGGCCCCGCCGGTCACCATCCAAGACATGCAGACAGGGTAGGGCCCAGCATCACCTATCTAGTAATCGAGTTCGCGATAGTCATACCCAGCCATTCGTTGCGGAACCAGCCGGAACACCGGGTCCGTCAATGATTCGACCGAATCCTTGCCTTCGTACCGTTGGACGATGCGCCGGTACAACTTCACCGGATCGATGCCGTCCGACTTCGGGTCCACAATCTCGGAGGCGATCCCGCGCACCGACACGTAACGCTTGTGTTCCCCTTCGGCCATGACGACTCCTGCGACATGCGGTCGAGCTCGGATGTCGCGCGCCTTATGCGAGTCCGCCTCGGTGGTGAACAGCAGGCCGTCATCGTCGGCGACAAACCAGACCGGGACCACCACGGGCTCCCCCGACGCCCGAACGGTGGCGAGTGCCAGGAACGCCAGCGTTGCGTCTTCGAACAGATCCTCGTAACCGGTTGGAATGTCCATGACTGGTCTAGTTCGAATCGAAACTTTGACCGGTAAGTCGTTCGTATGCCTCGACGTACTTGGCGCGCGTCCGTTCGACGACGTCGTCCGGCAACGGAGGCGGCGGTTCGCCCGAACTCCGCGACCAACCAGAGTCGGGCGACGTGAGCCAGTCCCGAACGAACTGCTTGTCGAAACTCGCCTGCACATGCCCGGGTGACCAGTCATCCGCTAGCCAGAATCTTGACGAGTCGGGGGTCAACACTTCGTCAGCTAGCACGATGTCGTCGGACGACGGGTCGCGTCCAAACTCAAATTTGGTGTCAGCCACGATGAATCCCCTCGCGCGCGCTATCTCTGCTGCGCGGCCGTATACCAAAAGTGTCAGCCGCCGCAGTTCCATTGCATCGTCGTACCCGACCGTCTTAACCACGGCATCGATGTCAACATTCTCGTCGTGTTCGCCGAGATCTGCCTTTGTTGCAGGCGTGAAGATCGGCTCGGGCAATCGCGACGCCTCGACGAGTCCGGATGGCAGGGCGACGCCACAGACCTCACCGGTTGAGTGGTAGTCGGTCAACCCCGAACCCGTGAGGTACCCGCGTGCCACACACTCGACTGGAAACATGTCGAGTCGCTGGGTGACCATCGCTCGACCTGCAACAACGTCAGGCACGTCAGTCGAAACCAAGTGGTTGGGAACGAGATCACCGAGTTGTTCGAACCACCAGATCGTCATCGCGGTGAGTACCCGACCCTTGTCTGGGATCGCAGTGGGCAGCACCCAGTCGTACGCCGAGATCCGGTCGCTTGCGACGAACAACATTCTACCGTCGGGGAACTGATAGAGGTCTCGCACCTTTCCGGTGTAGACGTGACTAACGCCGTCGATGACCGGCGCAGTCGGGACGTTCGGCGCAGTCACAGGATGTCGCCGGGTCGGTACGCGGCCGCATCAGGGTGCGCCTTGACGACCTCGTCGACGCGCCTGATGACATCGCCAATTTGACGAGTCGCAGCCCCAGTGAACGACAGCGGATCGACTACAAGCGACGCGACGTCGTCTAGCGAGAGCCCAAGGCGTGTGTCGCTACCTAGGCGCTGCAACAAGTCGTTCCGGTCAATTCCAGCCTCGCGCATCTGCAGTGCGACAGCGACCGCGTGTTCCTTGATGACCTCGTGCGCGGTTTCGCGCCCGACCCCCTGCCGAACCGAAGCCATCAACACTTTCGTTGTGGCCAGGAAAGGTAGGTAGCGGTCCAACTCTCGCTGAATGACCGCTGGGTAGGAGCCGAACTCGTCGAGCACCGTCAGAAAAGTCTCGAACAATCCGTCGATGGCAAAGAACGAGTCGGCCAGTGCAACGCGTCGAACGACAGAACACGAAACATCGCCTTCGTTCCATTGGTCACCTGCGAGCTCGCCGACCATCGACGCGTAGCCGCGAAGTATGACGGCGAACCCGTTGACACGCTCGCACGAACGGGAGTTCATCTTGTGAGGCATCGCCGAGGAGCCAACTTGCCCTTCCTTGAACCCCTCGGTGACCAACTCGTTCCCCGCCATGAGTCGAATGGTCTTCGCAAGCGACGACGGACCAGCTGCGAGTTGCACTAGTGAGCTAACGACGTCGTAATCGAGCGATCGGGGGTAAACCTGGCCAACGCTGGCTAACACCTGATCGAATCCGAGATGTCGTGACACCCGATGTTCAAGTTCGGCAAGTCGCGCATCGTCGCCGTTGAGCAAGTCGAGCATGTCTTGCGCAGTACCGACGGGTCCTTTGATGCCACGAAGTGGATAGCGGCTGATGAGATCGTCGACGCGGTTGTAGGCGATCAGCAACTCGTCGGCGGCGGTCGCGAATCGCTTACCAAGGGTAGTTGCCTGAGCGGCCACGTTATGGCTGCGTCCAGTGACAACAAGTTCAGCGTTGTCAGCAGCAAGTTGCGCCAGCCGGGCCAACGTGGCCACGGTCTTGTCTCGCACTAGCTCTATCGACGCTCGGATCTGTAACTGTTCGACGTTCTCGGTGAGGTCGCGCGACGTCATGCCCTTATGAATGTGCTCGTGTCCGGCGAGCGCATTGAACTCTTCGATCCGCGCCTTAACGTCGTGACGCGTAATGGCTTCACGGGTGGCGATCGAATCAAGGTCTACATCATCAATGACTGAGGTGTACGCCTGAACCACACCATCCGGAACGTCGATCCCAAGCTCACGCTGCGCCTCGAGGACCGCGACCCACAGCCGACGTTCGAGGACCACCTTGTGCTCAGGGGACCACAGTCGAGCCATCGTCGGCGAGGCGTACCGCGCGGCGAGGACGTCAGGGATGACCGGCTTACTCACTTGCCTATTCTCGCAGGTTCCATCGATACGAGGCGAGCCGCTCGGCCGTTGTTAGCGTCCAGCCGCGATGTCACGTCGATGATGGGACCCGCGGAGTCCGATCACGTCGACCGCGGCGTACGCATTGCTGCGGGCTGTCTCGACGTCTGGTCCGGTCCCGACGATCGACAGCACCCGGCCCCCGGAACTGACCACGCGTCCGTCCTCGTCGAGCCTGGTACCCGCGTGAAGCACGTGAGCGTTGTCGAGCGTCGCGGCTTCTTCCAAGCCGTCGATGGGATCCCCCATACGTGGTGAGCCCGGGTACCCCTCGGCGGCGATGACCACCGTGACTGCAGCCTTATCGGACCAACGCAGTGGCGGTACGTCGCTCAACTTCCCGACCGCGGCGTCATGCAGCAATCCGCCGAGGGGTGTCTGCAGTCGTTCAAGGACGACCTGCGTTTCAGGGTCGCCGAACCGTGCGTTGAACTCAACGACGCGCGTTCCTCGGGATGTCAGGGCAAGACCGATGTACAGCAATCCAGCGAACGGCGTCCCCCTGCGTTGCATCTCGTCAACGGTCGGTTGCGCGACCGCTGCGATGACGTCATCGACCAGATCAGCTGGCGCCCACGTCAAGGGGGAGTACGCGCCCATTCCCCCCGTGTTCGGTCCGACGTCGTTATCACCCAGACGCTTGAAGTCCTGCGCCGGAGCGAGCGGAACAACATGTGTGCCGTCGGTAATGCAGAAGAGCGAGACTTCAGGCCCGTCGAGGTACTCCTCCACCACCACGCGACCGCTTGTCGCTGCGTGCGCCAACGCTTCGTCACGGTCGTTGGTGACAACCACACCCTTTCCGGCAGCAAGGCCGTCGTCCTTGACTACGTAGGGGGGTCCGAAGGCGTCCAGCGCGGCCGCAACTTCGTCAGCGGTATCGCACACGTGAGCCAACGCAGTGGGTACGCCCGCTCCGGCCATCACGTCCTTCGCGAAGGCTTTGGATGCCTCGAGCTGTGCGCCCTCGGCTGACGGACCAAAGCAAGCGATGCCTCGTGCGCGGACGGCGTCGGCCGCCCCTGCCACCAGGGGTGCCTCGGGTCCGACGACCACAAGGTCGACACCGAGCTCGACCGCCAGCGTCGCTATCGCCTGTACATCGCCGACGTCCAGGGGGACGTTGTTGGCGATCGCCGAGGTCCCGGCATTTCCCGGCGCACAATGCAGCAGACCGACGTCGTGATCGCGCCGCAGGGCCAGACACAGGGCGTGCTCTCGAGCTCCCCCACCAACCACGAGTACGTCCACGGCTGGCGACTCTAGCGATGCTCAGTCGAGGTCAGGGCTGGGGTAGCGCGTCGTTCTTAGGAGCCGGTGTAGTGGTGGGCGATGGTGCCGAGGGCATCGTCGAGGAGGGCAAGGCCCTCCTTCGCTTCGGTCTCGGAGACCGTGCACGGCGGTACAACGTGCAGTCGGTTGTAGTTGACGAACGGCATCAACCCACGGCTCTTGCAGGCGCCGACGAGTTCGGCCATCGGCGCGTTTGCGGCACCGGCAGCGTTGTACGGCACCAGCATCTCGCGCGTCTGCCGGTCCTTGACCAAGTCGAGTGCCCAGAAGACGCCGAATCCGCGGACCTCGCCGATCACCGGGTGACGTTCGGCCAACTCACGCAAGCCGGGGCCAAGAACGTTCTCGCCGATCGCCTTCGCGTTCTCGACTATGCGTTCCTCGCGCATGGTGTTGATCGTCGCAACTATGGAAGCCGCCGCTAGCGGATGACCTGAGTACGTCAACCCACCGGGAAAGACCCGCTCGTTAAAGGTTGCAGCGATCTCATCGCTGATGACAACACCACCTACTGGCACGTAACCAGAGTTGACCCCCTTGGCGAAGGCAATCAGGTCTGGCTCGACACCAAAGTGGTCATACGCGAACCACTCACCGGTACGTCCAAACCCAGCCATGACCTCGTCAGCGATGTAGATGATTCCGTACTTGGTCGCGAGTTCGCGCAGCCCAGCCAGGTAGTGCGCAGGTGGAATCAATACACCGGCGGTACCAACAACGCTCTCCAGCACGATGGCAGCGATCGTCTGCGGACCTTCAAACTGAATGACTGCCTCGAGGTGTGCAAGTGCACGATCGGCCTCTTGCTCATCACTCTCCGCCCAGAACGGCGAGCGGTAGGGGTAGGGGCCGAAGAAGTGCACGATCCCCGCGATACCGGTTTCATTCGGCCAACGTCGTGGGTCACCCGTCAACGTCACCGCGGTGGACGTATTGCCGTGGTAACTGCGGTACGCCGCGAGCACCTTGTGGCGTCCGGTATGCAAGCGCGCCATACGCACCGCGTTCTCAATCGCGTCGGCACCGCCGTTGGTGAAGAACACCTTCTGGTGCGCCGGTGGCGCCAGTTCACTAATGAGCCTGGCGGCTTCGCCCCGGACGTCGTTCGCGTGCTGCGGGGCGACCGTGGCAAGTCGCGCGGCCTGCTCCTGAATGGCGGCAATCACCTTGGGGTGCTGATGCCCGATGTTCGTATTGACCAACTGTGATGAGAAGTCGAGGTAACGATTGCCGTCGTAGTCCCAGAAGTACGAGCCCTCGGCTGCCGCGATCGCAAGCGGGTTCAGCGAACCCTGAGCCGACCAGGAGTGGAAGACGTGCGCGACATCGGTAGCGACGACCTCTTGGCCGCGTGCGGGGTCAGGCGTGGGGGCTGGCATGGCGCACTCCTTTGGGGCGATGGTCGCAACCAGGGTACGACTAAGGCCGCGATCGTCCGAACCGGAGTCTTGCTGACTCCAGTTAGCCGACGAGAGAACGCAGTTGAATGATCTCGTCGCGTCCAGGTCCAACGCCGATCGCCGAGAACGGGGCACCTGACATCTGCTCCAACGCACGCACGTACGCCTGCGCGTTCGCGGGCAAATCGGAGAACTCGCGTGCCTTGGAGATGTCCTCGGTCCAACCCGGGAGGTACTCCAGGATCGGACGCGCATGGTGAAAGTCCGTCTGCGTCATGGGCATCTCGTCATGACGCACGCCCGCGACGTCGTACGCAACACACACCGGGATCTGGTCCCAGCCAGTGAGCACGTCCAGCTTCGTCAGTACGAAGTCCGTCACTCCGTTGATGCGCGCGGAGTACCGACTAATGACGGCGTCGTACCAACCACAACGCCGCGGACGTCCGGTAGTCGTGCCGAACTCGTTACCGATGGTCCGCAGTTTCTCGCCGTCGTCGTCGAGAAGTTCGGTCGGGAACGGTCCCTCGCCGACGCGACTGACGTACGCCTTGGCCACTGCGATGACACGATCAACGCGTGTTGGCGCGATGCCCGAACCCGTGCACGCACCGCCGGACGTAGCGTTCGACGACGTGACGAAGGGGTACGTCCCGTGGTCGACGTCAAGCATCGTCGCTTGCCCACCTTCAAGCAGCACCGTCTCGCCGGCGTCGAGTGCGTTGTTCAGGAGAAGTGGCGTGTCTGCGACCAGGGGACGCAATCGTTCGGCGTACTGAAGCATTTCGTCGACGACCGCATCGAGTTCGATGGCTCTGCGGTTGTAGACCTTGACCAGCATGTGGTTCTTGGGGTCGAGAGCACCTTCGACTTTCTGTCGAAGAATCTTCTCGTCGAACAGGTCCTGAACACGCACGCCGATGCGGTTCATCTTGTCGGCGTACGTAGGTCCGATGCCGCGTCCGGTCGTACCGATCTTGCGGCTGCCCAGGAACCGTTCAACCACCTTGTCGATAGTTCGGTGGTACGGCGCGATCAGATGAGCGTTGGAGCTGACGACTAGTCGTGAGGTGTCGATGCCGCGCTCAGTAAGTGCGTCGATCTCTATGAAGAGGACTTCTGGATCGATGACAACACCGTTAGCGATAACGGGAACAACTCCGGGCGTAAGGATTCCGCTCGGCAGCAGATGCAACGCATACTTCTGCGGTCCTTCGGGCGTGGGGATGACGACGGTGTGGCCGGCATTGTTGCCGCCGTTGAACTTGACGACGTACTGGACGCGGTCCCCGAGCAGGTCAGTGGCCTTGCCCTTGCCTTCATCACCCCATTGGGCGCCGACGAGCACGATCGCGGGCATGCTGAACTCCCTCGGAACGGGGGGATTACTGGTCGAGTCTAGCCGAAACCGGGGATCGTCCTAAGTGGCGAGCGCGGTGACGGCCGACGGGCTGGAGTCCGCCAGGAAGTCGCGGCATCGCGTCGCCTCGTCGTCCTCACCAATTGCCGCAGCCGCCTGACCGAGCGCATGCAGGCTGCGTAGGAAGCCGCGATTGGGCTCGTGCTCCCAAGGGACCGGCCCGTGTCCCTTCCAACCGTTTCGGCGTAGTTGGTCCAGGCTGCGGTGATATCCGGTCCGGGCGTAGGCGTACCCGGCGACGGGGTCCCCGGACGTCAGCGCCGCTTCGGCCAGGAGAGCCCAGGCGAGCGGGTAGTCCGGATGCGCAGCGGCGACGTCGCGAGCAGGCGTCCCGGAATCGAGCGCGGACCGTGCGGCAACGTTCTCCGGCAGCAGCGTCGCAGGAGGCTCGCCGAGCAGATTGTGATGAGAGCTCATACCGCCATTCTGTCGCCGAGCGACGGCAGACCGGCATTCCAGCCCCTAAATTCCCCGGCGGACTTGCCGGTCGGCCACCCCTCGGTCGGCTTCGTCCAGGAGTCAACAGTCAGGACGCGAACTTGGCTATCCACGGGTTCCCGCGAGGTCGGGCACATTGATCCGCTCGTCAAGCACAGTCGCAACGTGACCAGACATGATCCTCTGCCTAGGCGCATCAACGACTGTGCTCATGCGAACCAAGGAGCACGGACAGGCAGCGACCTGCTGAAGCTGGGTGTGACCGACAACGATCTCAAGTATTGGGTTCGTCCGGCGAACTCGTCAGGCCAGCCGATCTCGGACGCCCTACCACCCAGTGGCGAAGGTTCAAATGATTCTTGGACGGAAACGTGCACGACATCTTCGTCTCCTCGCTGGCGTCCAGGCTTGCCGACGCCTGACGCGGTAGCTGCTGCGCGGACGGCCGCAATTGCTTCACGGCTTGCCGGTCTCGTCGAATCCCCGACGCTCCCGAAGTCATCCGACATCCCAACAGAGCGCAAGTACTGCGGAGCGCGACGTCATTAGAACGTCGCTCTCCGTACGGATCGCCTCAGCCGCAATGGCTCTCGAAGTCACGACCCTCGAACGCACCGCAGTCGACGTCGCGATTGACCTACCGTACACCCAGCCCTGGTCACCATCGACGCCGCCCTAAGGCGCGGGCGCTAGCCGTGACCTCATGGCGCAGATCCTGAGGAGCGGGGATCAGACCGAGGAGCAGGCAGGCGCGTCGGACGCTGACTTGGGCCGACGGGCATTCGAATCTCCGTTGAATCGGCGAGTCGGGGTCTTGCTTCGCCCGTCGACTCCCAGGCCCCACCTGCAACGTAACCCTGTGACTCGACGGCCGTGCAGATTCCGGGTTGATCACTCTGGGATAAACTAGGCATCGCTGGTGAAGCTGACGGCCGAATCAAGTACCAGGGGGACTAGCCGTAGGCAGACACGCTCTGGCAGCGAAAAACTACGACAAGAGTGGCTAGAGAACGTCCCTCGACCTCATCGTCGTCCGCTGGACGGGTCAAGAGATGCGACGTCACGCCGAGTCAGTAGACGGCTCGATGGTGGCGTGCAGCGGAGCGACGACGAAACCAATCCTTGGACTCGACCTGCCAGCCTGCAGTTTGGACCAGTCTCCACTCCAACCTCTTGAGTGGTTACTTCCGTGCGTTTCTTGCGCCTATTTTGATCCTAAAATGCATGGAAGTAACCACTCAAGTCGGCCGTGACGATGTGGCGGCGCGGCGAGAGCTGGCGAATCTATCGGTGCTCGTGGCGGCCGCCGGTGCGAGTTACGCCGTCGTTGCGTGTTGGCGGATCCAGGTGTGCATGGCGATCGCTGCCGCCGCTCCCGCGTTGATCGAACGCGTCGAGCCGTACTGCGCGATCGACAGCGTGTCGATGGACGCGGCGCGTGCGGCTTCGGAAAGGCCGGGTCCCTCCTGCCCGAACACGAGCACGCACGCCCGCGGCAGTTCGTACGTCTCCAGCGGAACTGAGCCCGGCAGGTTATCGATGCCGACCAGCGGCAGCCCAGCATCGACGGCCCAGGCGACCAGGTCCTCGACGTTCTCGTGGTGGCGCTCGTGCTGATAGCGATCCGTCACCATCGCACCTCGTCGGTTCCACCTTCGCTTGCCGACGATGTGAACCTCCGCAGCCAGGAACGCGTTTGCAGTTCGTACTACCGACCCGATGTTGAAGTCGTGTTCCCAGTTTTCGATGGCGACGTGGAAGGCATGACGTCGTGTATCGAGGTCCGCGATAATCGCGTCACGTCGCCAGTACCGGTAGCGGTCGATGACGTTGCGGCGGTCACCTTCCGCGAGCAACGTCTCGTCGTATCGCGGGTCACTCGGCCAGGGCTGCGGGTGCGGTCCGACTCCGACCAGGTCCATGACGCGACAGCCTAGGTGCTGGCACTTCTCGTCCTCCCCCTACGCTCACTGCGTGCAACCGATGCTCCTACCCGGCTGGCTCGACTCCCAGAGCCTTCTCGAATCCCTGGGTCCGTGGGCTGTCTTGGGCATCCTGCTCATTGTCTTTGCGGAGTGCGGTCTGCTGATCGGTTTCTTCCTCCCCGGCGACTCGCTGCTGTTCACCGCTGGCTTGCTCGTCGCTACCGGGTTCATCGATACCAACATCATCGTGATGTGCATCCTCGTCACGATCGCCGCCGTATCGGGGAACTTTGTCGGCTACTGGATTGGCCGCAAAGCCGGACCTCGCGTCTTCAACCGTCCGGACTCACGCCTCTTCCGCAGGGAGTACGTCGATCGCACGGCCGCATTCTTCGAACGATACGGAGCGCGCGCACTCGTTCTCGCGCGTTTCGTACCGATCGTTCGCACCTTCATCACGGTCATGGCCGGCGCGGCTCAGATGCGCTGGCGGACGTACGTCATCTACAGCACGATCGGTGGCATCCTTTGGGGATTCAGCGTCACGCTCCTTGGCTACTACCTGGGGAACGTGGCGTTCATCCAAAAGCACATCGAACTCATCATCATCGCGATGGTTGCAATCTCGGTCATACCGATCTTCGTCGAACTACGACGTCATCGCGACGAGCCGTCCGAGGGTTAGAAGCGCACCTCCGGCGCTGCACGGACTGTCGGGTCCTCTGCTTCGAAGTACTCGGCTTCTTCGATGTGGAACATGCCCGCCACGATGTTAGACGGCACGCTCTGCACCTTGGTGTTCAGCGCGCGGACGTTGGCGTTGTAGAAGCGACGTCCTGCTGCGATGCGGTCTTCGGTCTCAGCCAACTGACCCTGCAGGTCGAGGAAGTTCTGATTCGCCTTGAGGTCGGGGTACGCCTCGGCGACTGCGAAGAGTTGACGCAACGCACCGGCCAGCACGTTCTCCTGCGCCGCCTGCTCCGCCGGCGTTGCCCCTGGGGCCGCAGCGGCGGTGCGCGCTGCCGTTACCGCCTCGAGCGTCCCGCGCTCGTGACCGGCGTAACCCTTGACGGTCTCGACCAGGTTCGGGATCAGGTCGTGCCGACGGTGCAGCTCGACGTCGATCTGTCGCCAGGATTCCTCGACGACGTTGCGCAGCTTGACGAACCCGTTGTACGTGACGACGGCCCATAGTCCGACGATGACGATTAGGACGCCGATAGCGATCAGAACCCAGGTCACAGCGCACTCCTCAGAATCGACGAACTAGTCCCACGATCGTAGCCGGAACGACCGCTCAATCGGGCGAGCTAGGCCAGCCCGAGGTCCGACAACTCGTACGCGGCGCGGTAGAGCAGCCCGGCTTGCTCGACCTTCTCCCGTGCCCCACGGTCAACGATCACCGCGACGCCCACGACGTGTGCTCCTGCTTCACGCAGCGCCTCGACGGCGGTCATTACCGAGCCGCCCGTAGTGGACGTGTCCTCGACTGCCAGCACGTTCCTGCCTTTTACGTCGGGACCTTCAACGCGACGTTGCAGACCGTGCTGTTTTTCACTCTTTCGGACTACGAACGCGTCCAACTTGCGTCCCCGAACAGATGCCGCGTGCAGCATCGCCGTCGCCACGGGGTCTGCACCTAGAGTCAACCCGCCAACTGCGTCGTACTTCAAGTCGGCCGTGACATCGAGCAACACTGACCCGACGAGTGGCGCGGCGACAGCGTCGAGTGTGATCCGGCGAAGGTCGACGTAGTAGTCGGCCTCCTTACCGGACGAGAGCGTGACCTTGCCGTGCACGACGGCCTTGGCCCGGATCTGTTGCAAGAGCTCATCTGAATACGTCACGTGTCTAGCGTAGAGGGGAGGTCACTTCACGTGTCGACCGCTAGTGTCCCTGCAACGACCACCGAAGGGACTTCATGAGCGTCATCGAGGCCATCGACGTCCGCAAGACGTATCGCCGCCGCGGTAAGCCGCCCAAGGCCGCCCTCGACGGATTCAATCTGGTGGTCGAAGAAGGTGGTGTTCACGGCTTCCTCGGGCCAAACGGCTCGGGAAAGACAACAATGCTGCGCTGCCTGCTCGGTCTCGCACGTGCCGACAGCGGGAACATGAGCGTCCTCGGGGAGCAAGTTCCTAAACGGCTTCCATCGGTCATCAACGATGTGGGGGCACTGCTTGAGAGCCCGGCGTTCTTCCCGCCGTACACCGGACGACTCAATCTCAATCTTCTCGCGACAACAACGCAGATTCCGAAGTCCAAGGTCGACGAGGTTCTCGACCTCGTCGACTTGACCGAAGCCGCGGGTGAACGCGTCAAGGGCTACTCACTCGGTATGCGGCAGCGCTTAGGAATCGCCGCCGCGCTGCTCAAGGAACCTCGTCTCCTCATCCTTGACGAGCCGAGCAATGGGCTCGACCCAGCGGGAATGCGAGAGATCCGCGAACTACTCCGTCGACTCGGTGAAAGTGGCGTGACCGTTCTGGTGTCGTCGCACTTACTCGGCGAAGTCCAACAGATCTGCGATCACGTGACGATCGTCAATCACGGCAAACTCGTCACAAGTGGGCGAGTAACCGACGTCTTGGCCGCGCGTTCCACCGGCGCGGTCAGCGTCGGCATTGCTGACTGCTGCAGCGGCGGCTGACGTTCTCAGAGCTGCGGGATTTACGGTGCGCGCCGATGCCTCGGGGTTGCTTAGTCGACGGTGTCGAGGACGGCAGTACGGTCGTTCGCGCACTTGCCGAGCAGGGTCGATACGTCTCGTGGCTGATGCCGGTTCAAGTGGACCTGGAACAGGCGTTCCTCGAACTCACCGCGGACGAAGGTGAGCCGTCGTGACCACGAACACCTTGCAGGCACGTCCAACGCTTCGACTCCTTCCCCTGTACCGATCCGAACTTTCGCGCACCACGCACCGTCGGCTGTTTCGAGTGCTGTCCCTTCTTCTCCTCGGCGGCATCTTGGTCATCAGCACGATTGTGTTCTTCGTGTCACGCGACACGGCGGGCTCGACTATTGAAGAACTCGAGAAGAATCGAGCCCAAGAGCAGGAGTACTTCGACCAGTGCGTGTCGACGTCCCCGCCCGACAAGGTCGCGCGATTCTGCGGTGCCGGACCCCTCGACGCGTCCTCTCGCAGACTTCGACTACGGCACCGATCGACGCTACAAAGCCAACGACAACTTGCCCGCTGTCATCATTGCAACGGTGTTCGCAGTGGCTGGAGTCGCGTTCATCGTGGGAGCAAGTACCGGTGGGGCGGAGTGGTCCTCGCGATCGATGACGCTTCAACTCCTTTGGGAACCAAGACGCATGCGCCTGCTAACCATTAAGTGGTTGGCATTGCTCACCGCCGTGATCGCACTCACCGTCGTTGCGGTACTCCTTGCCCTTGGACTCGGCGCCATCACCGCGTCCCTACGTGGAACCTGGGGTGGGCACTTAGACCCCATCCTAGGAAGCAGTCTGGGCGAAGTTCTCAGCCAGATGGCGCTTCATGGGCTGGTGTTCACCGCGCTAGCGGCCACTTTCGGCTTTGCGGTCGCCATCTTGGTTCGCAACACCGGCGCTGCCCTGGGAGCGGCGTTTGTCTACTTCGCGGTAGCAGAGACAGCCCTACGACTGGCCCTAGCCAAGTATGGGCCGGAGCCTTACATGCTGAGCACGAACTCCATTGCCTTTCTCTTGCCCGGCGGAGTTGACGTTCCTGGCGCGAAAACAGGCAGCGGCCCATACGCCGTAACCACGACGGTTCACCTCAGCAATGCGCGGGCACTGTTCACCATGCTCTGCTACGCGGCACTGCTCGTGATCCCAGCGAGCTGGTCGTTCACTCGCCGAGATGTCGGCTAGTTGGGCGGACACGAGAAGTCCGGTGACTGCTTCCCCCGTGGTTCTCATCCACTCATCCCTGACGTCGGCTGCGGCATGGGGGGACGTCCCTGATCTCCTGCGTGACGCTGGGCTGATGGTCGTCGTTCCCGAGGTGCTCGATGATGATTCGCCGTCATATTCCGCGCACTTCGTGGCACGGGTTGCGCTCCAACTCGCCGAGACTTGTGCAAATCAGCATGTGGTTTTGGTCGGTCACGGCGATGCAGGTCCATTGCTGGCACAGATCGGATTCGCTCGGGCAGCGGTGGGCGCGCCAGTCGGTGGCTACGTATTCGTTGACTCCGACCTGCCGCGAGGTGAGCGCACATCGAGCCGACTCGACCTCTTGCGGCTACGCGATCCGACCGCCGCCACCGAACTAGAAGCACAACTAAACGAGGGCGAGCGCGTTCCCGATTGGCGCGAGAGCGAGCTGGCCGCCACTCTGCCTTCGCTGCAGCAAAGAGCCGTCTTGTTAGCGGGTTTGCGCCCGCGAGACCGGGACTACTACACCGAGCCGCTTCCCCTAGCCGAAGACTGGCCGGATGCTCGGTGCTCCTACCTGCGTCTGTCGCCGGCGTACGCAATGCCCGCAGCAACCGCCCGGCAACGGGGGTGGGATGTGAGCGAACAGTCGCTGCATCATTTCGCGGCTCTATCTCATCCCAGGGTTGTCGCTGACACCCTGCGCGAGCTCATCGCTTCCCCCTGATCGCGTTTCGTATCCGCCACACAGTATGCGGCGGAGCCACTCGAGAAACCATCGCGACGGTTCGATAGCGACGTCCGGTGATGGATACGGCCTTGCCCGCCGTCGCGTCCGAGAGGGTCTGATCGACGACCTGCTCGGCCGAGAGCCACATCCAGTCGCGCGTTCGCGACATGTCCATGCCTGCACGTTCGTGGAACTCTGTGCGGACCAGACCAGGGCAAGCAGCGATCGCGCTCGCTCCCGTTCCCGCCAACTCGGCATGGAGTCCCTGAGTGAATGCCACCACCCAACTCTTCGCTGCGCTGTAGGAGCCGAACGGCATGAACGCCGCGATGCTCGAGACATTGACGATGAGTCCGCTCCGTCGACGTTGCATCCCGGCAGCCGCTGCATGACTCAGGCGCATAACTGCGGTGACCATGACATCGATGGCGACTTGCTCGGTGTCGACATCGCCGCCAACGATGGGTTGGTTGAGACCAAACCCCGCGTTGTTGACGAGGACGTCAACAGGACGTTCGTCATCCGACAGCCTCGACTCGACAACAGCCAGTTCGGTGCGATTAGAAAGGTCGGCGACGATCACTTCGGTCCGAACACCCATTGACTCACACGCCCGTGCAAGAGCTGACAGCCGCTCGACGTCACGCGCCACCAGGACCAGGTCATGCCCATCGCTGGCAAGTCGCCGAGCAAATGCTTGACCGATCCCCGCCGTGGGACCGGTGACCAACGCGACACTCATGACGTCACCCTGGCACGATCGGTGCATGAGTAACGACGGCACCTCACTGAGGGCTCGCGCGCTAGGCGTCCCTTTCGATGGCACCCCCGGTGCCAACAACGCGATCACCGACGTCGACGGGGTCGAAGTCGGGTACGCGACCGTTGTCCATGGTGAAGGTGCTACGGCGGCACGTACCGGTGTGACCGCTGTCTTGCCCAGAGGACGCGAGGGTCTTGGAGATCCGGTGACGGCTGGCCTCTTCTCCATGAACGGCAACGGCGAGTTGACGGGCAGCCACTGGATCGAAGAGGCGGGCACCGTGCACTTGCCGATTGGTCTGACCAACTCTCACTCAGTCGGTGTCGTCCACAGCGGAATCGTCGACTGGGTGATCGCCAACTACCCAGCCGTAGCTGAGGACTGGCTCTTGCCGGTCGTGGCAGAGACGTTCGATGGTGATCTCAATGACATCAACGGAGCGCACGTGACGCCGGCACACGTGCAAGCGGCTTTGGACGTAGCGAAGACCGGGCCTCTGCTCGAAGGCAACGCCGGTGGCGGCACTGGCATGAACTGCTACGAGTTCAAAGGCGGATCGGGTACCTCGTCACGAGTCGTCGCGTACGGAGATCAGGAGTTCGCCGTCGGTGCGTTCGTGCAGGCGAACTTTGGGGGACGCGACGAACTGACGATCGCAGGCGTTCCGATCGGGCGCGCTCTCGACATCGAGAATCCCTTTGCAGAGCTGTCACCGAAACCTCCAGGGGCTGGATCTGTCATCGTCGTCATCGCCACGGACGCCCCACTGTTGCCCGGGCAGTGCAAGGCTCTAGCGCGTCGCGTTCCTCTGGGCTTGGCGCGAACCGGAACCACCGGATCACACTTCAGCGGTGACATCTTCCTTGCGTTTTCGACTGCCAATGCCGGAGCGATGTCAACCGGTTACGCCGCCAGACCTACCGAAGGCACCCTTGAGCATCTCCGGTTTCTCCCTTGGGCGCATATCGACCTGTTGTACGCAGCTGTCGTTCAATGTGTGGAGGAAGCCGTCGTCAACGTGCTCGTGGCAGCCGAGACGATGGTCGGACGAAACGGCTTCACTTCGCCTGCCCTACCGATCGAACCAACCTTGCAACTACTGCGTCAGTCAGGACGGTTGTAGAGCGCCAACAGGTTTTGCCGCAAGGGCAACGTCTGCGCCTGGACCAGATAGAAGAGGGCCTCACGCGCCCAACGCTGCGGAGGAGACGTAAGCAGCATGGCCTTGCCACCACTCACCGCGACGAGGGCACTGGCCGCTTGCTGAGCAAGGTGCAGCGCCTCAGCACGCAGCAATACCCGCTCCTGCATCCGTTGGTTCGGAGGAACACCGTCCATCAAGGCGTACGCCCGACTACGGATTTCGCGCGTCCGACGTGACCATCGATGCGCAAGGGAGACAGCCTCCGGAGCGCCCCGCAACTGACCAACCTGTTCGAGCGAAGTGAGTGTGGCTCGCAGCACACCAAACACCGCGGGGGACGCGTTAGCCGTTCGCTGGGAATCGAGCGCGGCCCACCGCGGTTTGTTCAGGACCGCGGCGACTTGATCGCTCGTCACCCTCAGTCCGTTGAGCTCGGCTCCGACGGTCGACGTCCCGGCCATCGCGGCGAGCGGTAGGTGTTCGCCGATAACCAAACCCCTCGTCTTCTTGGCCGGGATCATCGCTTGCACAACTTTCCCGTCAGCCGTCTCGGACATGAGAAGCAAGACGTCAGCTATCCCCCAGGACGTCACCCAGTCCAACCGACCTTCAACGCGCCAACCATCGCCGTCGGCGGTCGCACGCACTGCTGGGAACCCGGGACGACGCAGGTGCGCGAAAGACACCGCGCCCAAGGCTTCCCCCGTCGACAACGACTGCGCCCACAGATCACGCACCGCCGGATTGGTTGTCGACGCCGCAACCTCTGCTGGTGAACGGTGCTGCGTTGTCACGAACCACAGTGCCCCAGACGTCGCGGCGAGCAACTCGCCTAGTTCTCGTCCGACGGCGATTGAGGCGTTCTTGCCAAGTATCTGAGGCGACGTCGCCTCGAAGAAGCCTGTCGCCGCCAGCGCAGCTATGTGGTCTCGAGTGACGCCCTCGACGTCGATCTGCTCGGCGTCGACGGTAATCGGGTCAAGGGCCTCGAGGACCGCGTCAACGATCGGCGACTGACCGACATCCGGATGGGGTCCAACAACGTCGTGCTTCACGAGATCACCGTACGGTGGAGTCGTGACGTCGTCCCGCCTTGTGCCGCATCTGGCCGACTTAGGCACGACGATCTTCGCTGAAATGTCGGCGTTGGCGGTCAAGACCGGCGCCATCAACCTTGGTCAGGGGTTCCCCGACACTGACGGACCTCCCTCTGTGGCCAGGGCTGCGTGTGAGGCCATCACGGAAGGTCGCGGCAATCAGTACCCGCCTGGTCTGGGTTACCCCGAACTTCGTAGCGCCATTGCGCGCCACCAACGCGACCAGTACGGGCTCAGCTGCAACCCCGAGACCGAAGTCCTTGTCACTGCGGGGGCTACCGAGGGGATCGCCGCCGCGATGCTGGCATTCGTCGACGAAGGCGACGAGGTAATCGCACTCGAACCCTTCTATGACTCCTATCGGGCCACGATCGCCATGGCGCGAGGTCGGTGCATCCCTGTTCGACTTTCGCCCCCAGAATTTCGATTGGACGAAGGGCTCCTCCGTTCCGCAGTGACCGCACGAACTCGGGTGATCCTTCTCAACTCACCGCACAATCCGACGGGGGTGGTGCTGACGCACGACGAACTTGAGTCGGTAGCCAGGGTCGCGATCGAGCACGATCTGCTTGTGGTCACCGATGAGGTCTATGAGCACCTGTCCTTCGACGCACCTCATACTCCGATTGCAACCTTGCCCGGGATGGCCGAGCGCACCGTGACGCTGTCGAGTGCAGGTAAGACGTTCTCGTTCACGGGCTGGAAAATTGGCTGGGTAACCGGGCCGGCCGAACTCGTCGCAGACGTTCGCACAACAAAGCAGTTCTTGACTTTCGTGAGCGGCGGGCCGTTCCAGTTTGCTGTTGCCCATGCGCTCGACAATGAGATGGCCTGGGTCGAGGGACTTCGTGAGTCGTTGTCCGCGCGACGCGACTTGATGGTCGCCGGACTTCGTGACCTAGGTATGACTACCTACGCGCCGCAAGGTACGTACTTCGTTACCACCGACGTTCGTTCGATCGGTTGGGACGACGCATTGGCGTTCTGTCGGGCCCTCCCCGGGCTTGCGGGAGTCGTCGCCGTGCCGTGCTCGGTCTTCTACACAGATCCCGGCCCAGCCGAGCGCAGCCTCGTCCGATGGACGTTCAGCAAGCAAGAGTCGGTGCTGAACGACGCACTGTCCCGCCTGGACTCAGCGAACCTCAATCCCGGCCAGTTGCGAGTTGCCAACGGAAAGTGTTAGAACCACTTGGCGTAGAGAAGTTCTTCGGGAGTTACAACACGGCCCTCTGGCGGGACGCCTTCGAACTGTTCGCCGATGGCACGTGCCCACATGACCCCACGGTCCAACAGCTTTCGGCTATCGGTCTGCATACGATCGCGTGTGACGAGAATGCCGAGGTCAGCACCGGGATACCGGTACTCACCGGCCCCGTAGACACGCAGGTAGAAGGCTTCTTCCTGCCCGCCGACGTTGTGCCAGTCGGTTTCTGATCTCTCGAACCGGATGGACGCGTCGTCGTCCATGATCCAAAGCCCGCTCTCGGGTGCTTTGGTAATCAACTGCACGTCATCGGTTACCTGCTTGAGGACGAGTTGCGTCCAACGGTCAAAGTCACTCCACCGCGACTGGACGTCCTCGATGTCGATTTCCCAGTCCACGTCGGCAAACTCCAGCAGGTGGAACAAGAACAGTGGAACGCCGCCGTAGCGCGCAGTGATGAGGTTGGTCAGCGGAGATGCACCGGAGATACGCGGATTAATCTCGCCGAGGTAGACGTTGCCATCGTCCTCATCAAGCAGGAAGTCCAGGCAGAAGACTCCCTTGTACCCCTCCGCGTAGAGCCGATCACCGAGCCGTTTGGCCATCTTGCGAATCTTGCTGCGCGTCTTCTCGTCGAACACTCCCGGATACGCATCGTTGCCGCACCAACCGCCGCGGTACGGGGTCAGTTCACTGAATCCGGTGATGTCGGTCTGGATTGGTCCAACAAGCGTTCCGCGCCGAGTGGCAACCGCCTCTACCGTTCCCGGGAAGTGGTTGATCCGGCGCATCACCTTAAGTTCTTCGTCGATCAGAACATCGGAGTACTCGTCCCAATCGTCCTCGCTGGCGATGAAGAACGTGGTGCGACCAGAGTCGCCGTAGGGCGTCTGCACCACGAGGTCGTCGCCAAGTTTCTCGGTCTTCGCAAGTTTGCGCAGTTGCTTGTACGACGTCGCGCGGCCGAGCACGTTGGGCACGCTCGGTACCCCGGCGTCATTGCCGAGCTGGGTCGTCACGATTTTTGAGTCAATGCGCTCACGAAGCTCACGTGGCGGCAAGGCGATCTCAAGTCCAAGTTGGTCGGCGAGTTGTTCAGTCTCCTCGTCGAACATGACAAACAACGCCTTGCCGGGACCGTTCGCTTTGATGTAGTCGATGACCTGCTTGTTGCCCAGCAGGTATGCATTCACCGACTCGAAGGTTTCAAAGTCCCGAGGACCAGCATGACCAGGCGAGAACGACCGGGTGTGTGCACCGTCGAAACTGTCGAAGTAGGTGATGTAGCGGAAGCCACCGACCCACTCATCAATCCCCAGCAGGTTGTAGGGGGTCGGCGAGATGAAGTACATCGGCGTGGTGTTCTCGCGGAAGTACCGGTAGATGTCAGACAGACTGCGTAGGACCGGCCGTGACGGCTCAGTAGCACCCATGAGCGGCTCCTTCACCTTTTCCTTCGGTCCCGGCGCAGGCTTCTCTACCGGTCGGTTCTTGGCCTTCGTCTTGCGCTTGGACTCTTCACGCTTGGTCTGGCGCCGGAGTTTGCGCTCACGCTTGGCCTTCTTACCGCCGGTCTTCTTGTGCTTGGCTCGCTTACCCATATGTCGGCGACTCTAACGCTCGGTAACCGATTGCGGGTAGAGACTCAGACAATCAGTAAGGGCTGGGCCGACGGTGCCACGGCGGGTGCTGGTTCGTAAGTCGGTGGCGGTACCAACACCAGGCTTCGTCGTGGCCGACTGCCCTCTTCGAACTCATTCAACGACAAGGACCACCGGTCGTCTGGCCAAAGCAGTTCGAGGGTCCGCTGGTTGCAGTCATAAGCGGCCGTGTAGACGGTCCCCCACGTACTGATCGCCGTTGAGCGATATATCGGTTCTTGCAGAAAGCGCGCGATCAATTCCTGCTCGTTGATCCCCGGCTCTCCAAGCGCTGACAGCATCGCCTCTTCGCGCGAGACCGTGTCGCAGAACGCCGCATGCTCCGGCCACTCGGTGCGGCCTTGACGGTTCGCCACCGATGAGGCCTTGCTCACCTTGAGCTTGCGATCGGGCGAAATGTACGCGATCGCGCTTCGTCCGGACGCATCAACTAGAGCCACGTTGTAAGACAACTGCACAGGCATTCGACGAAGCATGGTGATTGCCTTAGGTACCGTGCGCGCGAATTCGAGGATGTAGCGGATGACAAGACCAATGCCGAATCCTTCGCCCACCGCTTGACGTCCCCCGAAAGCGATCGCAACAGACAGCCCATGCTCGTTCACACCGTCAAGGGCTCCCCAGACGCAGTCGCTCATCGCCATCACTTTGGTGCCGTTGAAGGCGGAAGCGAGCACCGTCGTATCGCACAGCAACGGCGGATAGTCGTAGTTACGAACGAGGAGGTTGACACCCCTCGTGAAGGTAGCCATCGAACAGGCAGCGAAGAGCGGTGGCGGACACCAATGGCTGAGGAATCGGGCCTCGAGATCGCCGCCACCTACGGCATCGACCAGGCGCTCGTACGTCGGGAAGAGTTCAGGCATGTGCTTGCGCAACTTCTGCGCACCGACCGCATAAGAAGGGCGAGCCGACTCACCCTCGCGCAAGAACCAGGCCCGGTAGGCCGGCCATCCAGCGGCGAAGATCTGGGGCATTCGATCGGCTATGTCGGACCCGGCATCGATCGCCCGGAACGTCGACTCAAGCTCGACGACTTCCGGGTGGATGTTCAGAGGATCCATCAACGATTTCCTTGCGGACGGCGGCAGGACGGGCACTCTTGACGAGTATGGAGGATCTCGCCGCAGAATCGGCAGTGTTCTACGCGTTCTTGAGACGTTATCAACGTGACATGTAACGCCTGCCGGGCGCCAAGGATTTCCGATCTTTCACGGCTAGCATCCCGGGGTGGACCTAGAAGAGTACGCACGCCTCGACGCAACTGATCTTGCCCAGTTGGTCAGTAATAAGGACGTCAGCCCGCGTGAGCTAGCGGCGTGCGCCATCGCCGCCTACGAAAAGGTCGACGGGACCATCAACTCCGTCGTCGAGGCTTTCGACGACAGGGCGCAGGCGCTGGACGACACCATCCCTGAGGGGCCGTTCGGTGGCGTGCCCACCATGCTCAAGGACCTGTTCCACGGCGAGGCCGGGAGCGTCTGCGGAAACGGAAGCCGGCTATCGGACGGTTGGGTGGCGCCAGTCGACAGCGAGTTCACCCAGCGCATTAAACGGTCAGGCTTGATCAACCTCGGACGTACCGCTACGTCCGAATTCGGAATTATGGGAACCACCGAAACCCTCGCCGCCGGACGAACCTGTTCCCCATGGAGCAGCGGTCACATCGCCGGCGGCTCAAGCGGAGGGGCCGCCGCCGCAGTCGGCGCAGGAATCATTCCGGTCGCATCGGCCAGCGACGGAGGCGGGTCGATCCGCATCCCCGCAGCGGCCTGCGGGGTCGTCGGCCTAAAACCATCAAGGGGTCGAGTTACATGGGGTCCGCATATCGCTGAGGCGCTCGCTGGTTGGGCCGTGCATTTCATGGTCAGCCGAAGCGTTCGCGACACAGCTGCCCTGCTCGACGCGCTTCACGGCCCGATGTACGGCGACCCGTTTGCAGTACCGGAGCCGAACCGACCCTTTCTCGACGAAATGGGCGCGCCGGTAGATAAGTTGCGCGTCGCGTACTGGAGCAAGCCGTGGTCAGGTCACGATGCTGACCCCGAGATCGCGACGGCGACTGAATCAACCGCGAAGACGTTGGCTGACCTCGGACACGATGTCGAGGAAGCAACACCAGAGGTCGACTGGGAGCCATTCCTGCAAGCGATGACCGACGTGTGGGCCTGCGACAACGCACATACTGTTGATGCTTTCGCTCAGATGATCGGACGTACCGTCGACACAGACACGCTCGAAGGTTCCACGCTTGCTGCCGTTGAGTACGGACGCACTGTCACTGCGCTGCAGTTTCTCGACGCCATGGACGTCGCCAACCTGATCGCACGCCGCATGGGTTGGTTCTTTCATCAGTACGACGTCTTGTTAACCCCCACGCTGGGACGGTTACCAACCGAACTTGGCGTCTACGAACCAGCTGAACCGATCGACTTGCGAGACGTGTTCAGCGTGTGGTCGCCGCTCGAATCGTTTCTGCCTATGTTCAATGCATCCGGTCAACCCGCGATTAGTCTGCCACTCCACCAGAGTGCGTCCGGGCTACCCATCGGAATGCAACTAGTCGGCGCATTTGGCTCCGAGTCATTGTTGCTTCGGCTCTCTGCACAACTCGAGGAAGCAATGCCGTGGGCGGACCGCCTGCCGCCGTTGCACGTCAACGCCTGACGTTTCCTGGTAGTTACCTGAGCGTCGTTGCCGCGAGGTAGTCGTCGAGAACTTCGCGAAGCTTCGATCGCAACAGTTCTTCAGGATCCAGCTCCAACCGGTCAGCACGGAATTCTGCGTACTGCGTCGGAAGGAACTGACTGACCATCTCGGCGGGGATTTGCTGCTCCCGAAGATTCGACATCAGCTGCTCGACTGCCGACTGCACACTCGGCACCGGCCAGTAGTACCGCGAGCGATCGCTGCGTGAGTATCTTCGCGCCAAAGCCTGCGCTCGTGGCTCGCTCGGGTAATAGGCGCTCCAATGAGAAGGATCTTCCGTCATCGCGAGATCCAGCACGGTTCGCAGGCCGGACGCCTCGTCCCCCAGCAGTTCATCTTCGATGAACGACAGTGCGTACGCCCCTTCTCGATAGGCGAACGTAAGTCCCGGTCCCACCTTGAGGACGGCAAAGTGATCGTGAACCAGAGCGCAGAGCGACTCGCGCGTCTGGTAGTCCGTGCTGTGCGCTTCGTAAACCAGTCCATGCTGCGACTCGATGAGCTCGGCGAGATGTCGGGCTGCCTTCGGTTCATAGTCGAACAGTTCAGCATCGGAAAACTCGACACCTGGCTGCGCGACAACCAGCCGCACTCGCTCCCAGGCGTCACCGACTCCGTTGAGTTCAAATGCCTGACGCGTCAACGCAATCGTGGCAGCCACATCGTCTGCGCGAGTCACGTGTATCCCACCGTCCGCGGCACCCGCGCCACCCGGCACCGGGACCTCAGTGCCGATCACGTACCGGATGGCGTCGCGATCGGGTGCCGCTGCCTCAGCAGCCGCTGCCAATCGCGCGGTGCGATCAGCAATGACCTCCGGCGAAAGTGGCGCGCCCTCATCGTCGTCGCCACACTTCATCGACGCATCGAGGTGAATCTTCGTGTATCCCGCGCTAACGAACTCGGTCACCAATGTCTTGGCCTTGCCCATGGCTGCGTCAACTGGCTCGTTACGCCATGGATTTGGTCCCAGGTGATCGCCGCCGAGGAGCAGCCGATCCTGGTCAAGGCCGTGACGTTCCGCTCGAAGCATCACGTGGGACCGAAAGTCTGCAGGACGCATCCCGGTGTAACCACCGTCCTGATTCACCTGGTTGCACGTGGCCTCAATGAGAACGACGTGCGATCCCTGTGCGCCGTATCGAATTGTCTCGTCCAAAACGAGTGGGTGCGCTGAGCAGATCGATGTCATTCCTATCGCACGGCCAGCCTGTTGCTGAGCGATCAAGTCATCGAGCAGGTTTGAAGTCACTGGCTCACCTCACCACTCGTGACGCCTAGAGCAGCCGCCCAGGCGCGCGCTTCGACTAGGTCAGGCTGCGCAGCCGTCCCACCCACATCGCGCGTCGATAGTGTCCCCGCCGCAACCGCGAGCCTGACGGCTGCCTCAACGTTCTCGCCAGACAACCGAGCGACCAGGTACCCCGCGTTGAAACTGTCGCCGGCTCCGATCGCATCAACGAAGACACTCGCTGGCGTCGCGGTCACGCGAACATTTCCCCTCTCGGTTTGCGCGAGCGCTCCTTCGTCGCCAAGTTTCGCGACGACGTCGCACCCACGTGTTCGGGCTGCCCGCAAAGCAGTGCGCCTGTCTTGAGTCCTCGTCACGGCCAAAAGTTCGGCCTCATTCGGCAGCCACACATCACACCGTTCGAGAACAGCGCCGACGTCCCACCGACCCGCCGGGTCCCAGTTGGTGTCGACCGATGTGCTCACTCCGGCGGCGTGAAACCGACTCAACACACTTGGCAACGCCTCCTGGAATCCCTGCGACATCAAGAAGTAGGACGAGATGTGAACGTGGCGGGCTGGTCTGTCAGGCAACGCATCGAGGTCCTCTGCCGTGAGCGCCGAGATGGTGCCGGCGTGTGTCAAGATCGCGCGGTCGGACCCACGATCCAGGACCACCGACATCCCAGTTGGCAGTGACGGATCGCGGTCAAGGTGTCTGAGGTTTACCCCTGCAGTGGTGAGCCGGTCCTCCATAATCCAGCCGAGGTCGTCATCGCCGACGACGCCGCAAAGACCTACCGACAGCCCCAGCCGAGCGGCGCCCATCGCAGTGATACTCGCCGATCCGCCGACCACGACAGCTGCATGGTCGACGAATTGTTCGGCTTGACCAAAGCGCGCCTCAAGCTCGGGGTCGCCGACTATCACGTCAGGATTGACGTCACCGACAACCAAGAGATCCAACTCGGGCAAGCCAACTCCTCAGTGCAAGAACGCAGGCAGGAAGTCGCGCTGGGCGACGACCATCTCTTCGAACATTGAGCGTATCTGCGTGAGGGTGCATGCGGCTGCCGTCAGGGGATCCAGCATCAATGCGTGGATGGCGGATTCGCGGTCCTGTTCAAGGATCGCGCGGACAGCGAGGTCATTGAATTCTTGGTGATGGCGGGTCAGGGCAGCTAGGTGTGGAGGCAACGAACCGAAGGGCTGTGGCCGGATCCCCTGCGCGTCCACCACGGCCGCGACCTCAACCACGTTCTCACCGTCGAGGTTGTCGACCCAGCCTCGGTTCGGTGTCGTCACGTAGATGGTCTTGGGCACATTTGTTGTCATGGCTTCAACGATGTGAGACGGGTACTCGCCGCTGCGCTCCGCTGGGTAGTCACTCTCCCCCGCAAGCACGGACCTCAACATCTCGTCATTCTCCCGACGCCACGTGGGCCAGTTGTGGGCATAAAAGCCCGACTCACCGACGTAGCCCTTACCCTTCCACGCCGCGATCTGGTCCACGTGAGTTCGGAAGTACGGGACGTACTCTGAAACGTGACCGCTGCTCTCGGTCGGGAACGCCCCCAGTTGGTACATCAGTTCAAAGCGCACCGGATCCTGTGCGAGAACTTCCGGAATGCGGCCGCGCTCGCGCAACCGTGGATAGAGATCCTTGCCACCAGAACGCAGTGTGGTGAGCCAAGCGAGGTGATTAACGCCCGCCGCCTCGAACTCGACATCAGACGGTTCGATCTCGAGATACTCAGCCAACGTCTCGACGGTGTAGTGCACCGAGTGACACATTCCCCACACCGGGATCTGACTACTGCGCGACGCGGCGAGAACGGTCATCGACATTGGGTTCGTATGGTTCAGCACCAGGGCGTCGGGGCAGAGCCGCTCGATGTCGGTCAGAATCGCCAAGAAGGACGGAATCGTTCGCAGCGACTTGAAAAGACCACCCGGCCCGATGGTGTCTCCGATGCACTGGTCGACGCCATAACTAAGGGGGATCTGGTAGTCGAACTCGACCGTCGCAAGACCAGAAACCTCGATGGTGCTGATCACTACATCGCTGCCCGCGAGCAACGTAGTTCGGTCCGTTGAGGACTGCACCGTCCACGCTCTTCCTGAGCGCTCGATCAGCAACTCCGCAAACCGATGGGCTAGCCCGAGCCTGTCAGCGTCGAGATCAATCAGCCGAAACTCGCCGTGCTCGAGCGGCTCCGAACTGAGGAAGTCGGTCATGAGTTCGGCGGCGAAAACCGTGCTCCCCGCGCCGATGATCGTCACAACGGTCATTGCGTCACTTTCCTCCGGTCACGTGAGTCCGGCCACGATCCATGGTCGTTCACCTCAGCCACCACAACATGAGTCCCGTGCGAACGCAGTTGACGAACTGCCTCTATGGGGGTCCGGTCATCGGTGACTACGGTGTCGATGGCAGACAACGGAGCAACGTGGGTAGTGCTGATTCGACCGATCTTGGTGTGGTCTGCCAACGTGATCGTGCGCCGCGCCATCGACATGAACGCCGAGTCGGTAGCTGCCTCGACGTCACCGTCAGCGGTGAACCCCTGTTCGGCGTCAAGTGCTGGGACGCCTAGAAACGCCAGCTCGGCGCGGTAGGAACCAATCGCCTCGACTGCCTTAGGTCCGACGATCGATAGCTCTGGAGCGCGCAGGTTCCCACCAACCACAATCACGCTCACTCGAGCCTTGCGACCGAGCCGGTCCGCCACCGGCAAGGAGTTGGTCACCACGGTTAGTTCGTCGTCGCCCAACTGTTCAGCCAACCGCAACGTGGTTGAGCCACCGCCGATGAACACCGTGTCACCGGCCCTAACCAGATGCGCCGCAGCCCGCGCGATGGCTTCCTTTTGCGGCACCATGACGCTGCTGCGTTCGGGAAACGGACTCTCACGAAGCTGCGGGGCAACCGGCACAGCTCCCCCGTGCGTTCGCTGAATCAGGCCGGATTCCTGCAGCGTCTCAAGGTCGCGGCGCACGGTCGCCTCACTCACGCCGAGTTCTCGAGTGAGCTCTCCGATGGAGACCGCGGAGCCTTCAGCGAGCATCCGCTGGATCTCGACCAACCGGGTTACCCGGAGAGTTGATCGCGCCACCATGAGGTCAGAGTGCGCGAATTTGAGGGTTTCTGTCAAGAACCTCCACAAAACTCCAGGAATTTTCTTGCGAGCGGTGTCCACACTTGAGCGAATCGCTCACAACCGGGCACGAGGTGAGGGCTAAAAGGCTCCACGTCCGGCCGGCAACGTGTCCCGATGGGTCACGCGATTGTCCGTGAACCAACCGTGTACTTGATGACGGCGGCCTGCGAACAACTGCCACTGCGGGTACGGGTGGATCGCATGGACTTCTTTGACGCTGGGTCCCGGAAGCGCTCTAACCTGCTACCGGCGGCTCCACGTCGAGCAGCAAGCCCGAATTGGACGCTGTCACCTTGACTGTTTGACCGTCGTGAACCTCTCCGGCAATCAGCATCTTCGCGAGTGAGTCACCTATCTCGGTTTGAATGAGACGGCGCAGCGGACGTGCACCGTACGCAGGGTCGTATCCCTCTCGTGCCAACCAGGAGCGGGCTGCCTCGTCAACGTCTAGCGCGATGCGTCGATCCGACAACCGGCGACTGAGCAGGTCGACCTGCAACCCAACGATCTGCGCCAGTTCGTCAGTGGTCAACGCTTCAAACAGCACGACGTCGTCAAGCCGATTCAAGAATTCTGGTTTGAAGGTGGAACGGACGACGCCCAACACCGCGTCCCGCTTCGCCTCAGGTGTCAACGACTGATCAATCAGGAACATCGAGCCCAGGTTCGACGTGAGAATGAGTAGCGCATTCGTGAAGTCGACGACTCGCCCTTGTCCGTCGGTCAATCGACCGTCATCGAGGACTTGCAGCAATACGTCGAAGACCTCAGGATGCGCCTTTTCAACTTCGTCCAACAGCACGACTGAATACGGACGACGCCGGACGGCTTCGGTCAACTGACCGCCTTCCTCGTAGCCGACGTAGCCGGGAGGTGCTCCGACAAGCCGGGCGACAGAGTGCTTCTCCCCGTACTCGCTCATGTCGATTCGAACCATGGCGTGCGGGTCGTCAAACAGGAAGTCCGCAAGCGACTTTGCCAACTCAGTCTTGCCGACTCCTGTCGGACCAAGGAACAAGAACGAACCGGTTGGTCGATTGGGATCAGCGATACCGGCACGCGAACGTCGCACCGCATCTGAAACTGCGCTAATTGCTTCGCGCTGCCCAATGACAGCGCGACCGAGCTCGTCCTCCATGCGCAGCAACTTCGCTGCCTCGCCTTCGAGCAGGCGTCCAGCGGGGATCCCCGTCCACGCCGCTACTACTTCGGCGATGTCGTCTGGGCCGACCGTCTCCTTGACCATGGGATCGACCTCTTCGGCCGACGCGCTGGCATCGATGATCTGGCGCTCGAGCGATGGGATCTCGCCGTACAGCAAGGCTGACGCGGTCTCGAGATCACCGTCTCGCTGAGCGCGTTCGGCTCTGACCCGAAGAGTGTCAACTTGTTCCTTCAACTCACCGACACGATTGAGCCCCGACTTCTCCTGCTCCCAGCGAGCTTGCAGCGCGTCCAGTCGCTCTTGCATGTCCGCAAGGTCAGACCGGAGTTTGGCCAACCGCTCTTTAGATGCCTCGTCGGTCTCCCGCGCGAGGGCCATCTCCTCCATCCGCAACCGATCAACTTGGCGTTGCAACTCATCGATCTCGACCGGGCTTGAATCGATCTCCATTCGCAAACGTGAGGCAGATTCATCGACCAAGTCAATCGCCTTGTCGGGAAGTTGGCGCGACGGGATATAGCGATCCGACAACTGCGCAGCTGCGACTAGTGCGGCGTCCTCGATCTGCACTTTGTGGTGCGCCTCGTAGCGTTCCTTCAGTCCGCGAAGGATGGCTACGGTGTCTTCAACGCTCGGCTCGCCCACGTACACCTGCTGAAAGCGACGTTCAAGAGCGGGGTCCTTCTCGACGTGCTCACGAAACTCGTCAAGAGTCGTCGCACCGATCATGCGGAGTTCACCGCGCGCCAGCATGGGCTTGAGCATGTTGCTCGCATCCATCGCAGAGTCACCGGTGGCACCTGCACCGACCACGGTGTGCATCTCGTCGATGAACGTGACGACCTCGCCGTTGGATTCCTTTATCTCGTCGAGAACTGCCTTGAGTCGCTCTTCGAACTCGCCCCGGTACTTAGCTCCTGCGACCATCGAGCCGAGGTCGAGTGCGATCAGCCGCTTGCCACGTAGAGACTCAGGAACGTCGCCGGCAACCATCCGCTGCGCGAGACCTTCGACGACAGCGGTCTTTCCAACACCGGGTTCCCCGATCAGCACGGGGTTGTTCTTGGTACGTCGAGACAGCACCTGCACGACGCGCCGAATCTCTGCGTCGCGTCCGATGACTGGGTCGAGCCCACCCTCGCGGGCGCGGGCAGTGAGGTCGACGCCGTACTTTTCTAACGCTTCAAAACTGCCTTCAGGATCGGCGCTGGTGACGCGTGCGCTCCCGCGTACCCGCTCGAGTGCATCGGTCAGCGTCGTCTCGGTGGCGCCGAGTGAAGCGAGGAGCTCCGCGGCCTCACCACCGACACCGGCTATCGCGATAAGCACTGTTTCAGTTGAGACATACGAGTCTGCGCGTTCTTGCGCACGTTCGGTAGCTCGTGCCAGCACGCGTTGCAAAGCACCCGATGCCGCTGGACCAGATGCCGTTGCTCCGCTGACGCGTGGCAATCGGGCAATGGCCGCCTCGGTCTTCGCCGCGAGGTCTAGCCGCTCGACACCGATTGACTTCAGAAGCGCAGCCGGAATCCCCTCCGCATCACTCACGAGCGCAGCGAGGAGGTGCACCGGTTCGATCTGCGGATTGCCGTCGGTGACCGCGCGATGCTGAGCTGCGCTGAGCGCCTCGCGTCCCCTAGTGGTGAGTTCCACGTTGCCTCCCTACGCTCGCGTCACCGAAAGGTCCAAGTGGCGGCTTACGCCAGACAACCACGGCGGAGCGCTCGCGAATCACGACATCGGCCCGCTGACTCGGGTTCATAGATAGCGCCTCCGAAAGCGCGGCGTGCGCGTGGGCGACATCAGACTCAAGATCGGCAACTTGCTGACGTAGCGCGTCGACCAGTTGCTCGAGGTCGAGGATCCGCTTAACGCCAGACAGCCCGATCCCATCGCCAGACAACTGTTGGATCTCGCGAAGGCGGTCAACGTCGCCAGCGGAGTAGCGGCGACCGCCACCGGACGTGCGTTGCGGCGTGACGAGCCCGAGACGGTCGTATTGGCGCAGGGTTTGCGGGTGCATTCCGGTGAGTTGCGCAACCACCGAGATTGCGTACACGGGGGTCTCGTGCAGTTCGTCGAATGTCATCGGCTACTCCTTCGACGCCTGGGCAATGAGGTCTGCGCGTGGGTCATCTTTCGACGTGGCTTCGCGCAACTGTTCTAGTGCGGCCTTGGTGTCCCCGTCGACGCGTTGCGGGACGGCGACCTCGGCGGTGACCAAGAGGTCCCCTCGCTTGCCGTCGCGGCGGGTGATCCCCCGGCCGCGGACTCGAAACGTCCGGCCGTTAGGAGTCCCTGCCGGAATCTTCAGCGACACCGCGTCGCCTTCAAGAGTGGGTACCGAGATCGTCGCACCCAACGCAGCTTCAGGAAACGTAATGGGCAGCGTTAGCGTCAGGTGATTCTCGCGACGACCGAAGACCGGATGGCGTCGAACGTGCACGGTGACGAGCAGGTCGCCGGACGGTCCACCGAGTTGTCCGGCGCCACCCTTGCCAGCCAGTCGGATCTGTTGGCCGTCCTTGATTCCGGCGGGGATGCGGGCGTTGATCGTACGGGTCTGAGAGGTTGCGCCGGCGCCGTGGCAGGTGGGACACGGTTCGTCGACAACGGTGCCTCGGCCATGACAAACCCGACAGGGTTCTGCGAAACCGAAGCCGCCCTGTTGACGTACGGTCTGGCCGGTACCTCCACAGTTGCTGCACTGGTGTGGTGTCGTCCCCGGCTTCGCGCCGGATCCATGGCATGTGGGACAAGCCGCGTCGCCTCGCACCTGCAGCGCTGTCGTCACGCCGTTGACGGCGTCCCGAAATCCCAGCGTCACCGACGCGGAGAGGTCCGGGCCTTTCGTGGGCCGACCCCGACGTCCACCGAACATGCCGCCGAGAACGTCACCCATTCCCCCGTCACCGAACAGGTCGCCGAGGTTGATCGTCTGCGCACCGCCGCCGAAGGGGTTGCCCGCTCCGGGTCCGTATCCGCCGCTACCTCCGAATGACGCACCGTACGTGCGCATCTCGTCGTATTCCTTGCGCTTAGCGTCCTCCGACAGCACGTCGTATGCCTCGGAGATTTCCTTGAAAGTCTCCTCGGACTTCGGATCACTCTTGTTGGCATCGGGGTGATGCTTGCGCGCAAGCTTTCGATACGCCTTCTTGATTTCGTCAGCCGTAGCGTCCTTGGCGACGCCGAGCGTGGCGTAGTAGTCCTTCTCGAGGTAGTCCTTGGTACTCACGTGGCGTCACCTCCTCGGTGGCTATTGCGTGTTGTTGTCACTAATCGAGTTCTTTCGTTCGCGGTTATCCACACCATGAGTACGGAGTTTGTTGCACCAGTGCGGGAGAGCGCGTCGTTCTTAGAACTCGGGGGTGGGGTTGGGGATTGTGGGAGCAGCGGTCGGAGTGGTCGGGGTGGTTGGGTCGGCGACGCCGACCCGGGCTGGGCGGACGATGCGACCAGCGAAGCGGTATCCGGGTTGGAAGACCTGGATGACCGCCGTCTGCGTCACCTCGTCAGACTCGGTGTGGGTCAACGCCTCGTGGACCGTGGGGTCGAACGGATCGCCGACCTCACCAAACTTCTCCAGCCCAAGCTTGGTGACGACCGACTCGAATGAGTCGGCCACTGCTTTGAAGCCGCCGACAACTTCGCCATGCTCTTTTGCTCGCTCGATGTCGTCGAGTACCGACAGCATCTCTGCGAGCACTGCAGCGGTGGATTGCTCGCGCACCAACTCGCGGTCACGTTCGACGCGTTTGCGGTAGTTCGCATACTCGGCGTGCACCCGTTGGACGTCGGCGGTGCGCTCCGCGAGCTCAGCCTCAAGCGCGGACAGGTCTGCTTCGACCACGGCGCCCATCTCTGACTCCAGCGCGTCAACTGGGAACCCTCCGCCGGGGGGCGAACCCGGTGAGGCGGCGGAACTAGCCGCCGCCTCCCGGACCTCTCCTGTTACCGGGTCGATCCGCCGCTTGTCGCGTACGACCGGACCAGTCGCTTCTTCTCCTGGCTGCTCGGTCACGAAGCGTCCTTGGTCTCGGCGTCGTCGACGATTTCCGCATCGACGATGTCGTCGTCGTTGTCGCTCGAATCTGAGGCACTCGCACCATCGGCCGCCGGGGTGTCCCCTTGGGCGTACATCGCGGCACCAAGCGATTGGCTGGCGGTTGCCACCTTCTCGATTGCTGCCTTGATCGCGTCCGTGTCGGCGCCTTCGAGCGTCTTCTTCAGGTCCGCAAGCGGGCCCTCGACGTTCGACTTGGCGTCCTCGGGGATCTTGTCCTCGTTGTCCTTCAGGAAGCGCTCGGTCTGGTAGACCAATGCATCCCCGGAGTTGCGAACCTCGGCCTCTTCCTTGCGCTTGCGGTCCTCTTCTGCGTGCGCGTCGGCGTCGGTCATCATGCGCTCGATGTCGTCCTTCGACAGCGCCGAGCCACCGGTGATCTGTACCGAGTTCTCACGTCCGGTCGCGAGGTCCTTGGCGTGGACGTGCACGATGCCGTTCGCGTCGATGTCGAAGGTGACCTCGATCTGCGGAATACCACGCGGCGCCGGCGGCAGGCCGGTCAGCTCGAACATGCCGAGTTGCTTGTTGTACGCCGCAATCTCGCGCTCGCCTTGGTAGACCTGGATCTGAACGGACGGTTGGTTGTCGTCGGCCGTAGTGAAGATCTCTGACTTCTTCGTCGGGATCGTCGTGTTGCGCTCGATGAGCTTGGTCATGATGCCGCCCTTGGTCTCAATGCCTAGGGACAGCGGGGTGACGTCGAGCAGCAGGACGTCCTTGACCTCGCCCTTGAGAACGCCGGCCTGCAAAGCGGCACCAACCGACACAACTTCGTCAGGGTTGACCGACTTGTTGGGCTCCTTGCCAGCGGTCATTTCGCGAACAAGTTCGGTGACTGCAGGCATCCGGGTCGAACCACCGACCAAGATGATCTGGTCAATCTGATCGACCTTGATACCGGCATCACGAATCACGTTCTCGAACGGCTTACGAGTGCGCTCGAGCAGGTCGTGCGACATGTTCTCAAACTGTGCACGCGTCAACGTCTCATCGAGGAAGAGCGGGTTCTTCTCCGCGTCGATCGTGATATACGGCAGGTTGATGGACGTCTGCGCGGACGACGAAAGCTCAATCTTCGCCTTCTCGGCGGCTTCACGAACACGTTGCATCGCCATCTTGTCCTTCGTGAGGTCGATGCCGTTCGCTGCTTTGAAGTGGTCCACCAGCCAGTCGATGATTGCGTCGTCCCAGTCGTCCCCACCAAGGTGGTTGTCACCACTGGTCGCCTTGACCTCTACGACACCCTCACCAATCTCGAGCAGCGACACGTCGAAGGTGCCACCACCGAGGTCGAACACGAGGATGGTTTGTTCTTCGTCGCCCTTGTCGAGTCCATACGCGAGGGCAGCAGATGTCGGCTCGTTGACGATGCGGAGCACGTTGAGCCCGGCGATCTCGCCGGCTTCCTTGGTCGCCTGGCGCTGCGCGTCATTGAAGTACGCAGGCACCGTGATCACTGCTTCGCTGACGGGCTCACCGAGGTATGCCTCAGCGTCGCGCTTCAACTTCTGCAGTACCCGCGCGGAAATCTCTTGCGCGGTATACGCCTTGCCGTCGATGTCGACGGACCAGGTTGTGCCCATGTGACGCTTGACCGACCGGATCGTGCGATCAGGGTTAGTCACGGCCTGGCGCTTGGCGACCTCGCCGACCAGGACCTCGCCGTTCTTGGCGAACGCCACGATGCTGGGGGTGGTACGCGCGCCTTCGGCGTTTGCGATGACGGCGGGTTCGCCGCCCTCAAGAACAGAGACGACAGAGTTGGTCGTCCCCAGGTCGATTCCGACCGCTCGGCCCATGTGGGTCTACCTCCGTGTGTAGTCCCCGGGTTCCCCGGGGTGATGCTTTGATTAGGGTTGCTGTGTTGACTATCAAACAGATTGAGTCGACTTAACGCAAGTTTCTCACTTGACATAACGCCAGACGGAAGTCCACTGCTTCCCGAAACGGGCCGAACGGTTATGTGACCTACGTCACACAGAGATCCGACTAGAGGCCAGCTAGGGCCGCACGGACCAGTTCTGCGGTGGTCTCCGCCTCGCCGGCCGCGTACTGAGTCCGCGGCCAAAAGAACCCTCGCAGCCCATCCCCCTTCGTTCGAGGGACGACGTGCACGTGCAGATGCGGCACCGACTGGCTCACCACGTTGTTCGCGGCGACGAAGGTCCCCTGTGCGCCCATGGCGGCGGGGACAGCCACCGACATCCGGCGCATGGCTTCAAACAACGGCCGCATGAGATCGTCTGGCAGATCGGCCAGCGTCTGGTGATGGGCACGCGGTACGACCAGAACGTGCCCCTTGAAGACCGGGCGCGCGTCGAGAAAACCCACGACCTCGGGCTCGTCCATGACGATGTGTGCAGGAACTTCACCTGCGACGATCGAGCAGAAGACGCACACACTGCATTTCACCACGCAGCGGTCCGCCAACAGCCCGCTAACGCGATGCGGGCGGGGTCGCTAGGCTTCCGACACCGTGCCGAGACGGGTGAAACCGGCCGGCCACCGACGCTGCGCCTACCAGGAGGTCGTTCGTGCGCCCAGCGCTCGCTCTCGGATTGCTCCTCACGCTGCTCGCCTTCGCAGT
This sequence comes from uncultured Actinomycetota bacterium, assembly GCA_963726755.1. Taxonomy (GTDB): domain Bacteria; phylum Actinomycetota; class Actinomycetes; order JAHEKZ01; family JAHEKZ01; genus DATKIY01. The sequence continues at coordinate 826,671 of CAVSDB010000003.1, read as the reverse complement.
GGCTGGTCGTCGGGTCTTCACGCTGCTGCGTCTCTTCCGTTCCGGACAGCCGCGGCCCAAGGGGCGCTTCCCAGACCCACGCGAGGTCGTCGAAGCCGAGGCGGTTGAGGTCCTCGGACAGCGGAAACTGCTGAAGTGGACCGTCCCAGGGCTGGCACACTTCTTCGCCTTCTGGGGATTCATCGTGCTCGGGTTGACCATCCTCGAGGCCTACGGCGCCTTGATCAATCCCGAACTTCTCGATTCCAGTCCTCGACCAGTGGTCGTGGGTGGCCTTTATCGAGGACTTCTTCGGCGTCATGGTGCTGCTGGCCTTGATCGTTTTCACGATCATCCGGATCAAGCAAAATCCCCACCGGGTGGGCCGGCTATCCCGGTTCTACGGCTCCCACACCGGCGCGGCCTGGCTCGTGCTGTTCATGATCTTCAACGTTGTCTGGACACTGTTCTTCTACCGCGGCGCCCAGATCAATACGGGGAACTTCCCGTATCCGGGCGGGGCATTCGCCTCCGAGATCGTGGCTGGCTGGCTCGAGCCCCTCGGACTGGTCGCCAACGAGCGGATCGAGACGGTCGCGATCCTGCTGCAGATCGCCGTGATCTTGGGCTTCTTGGTCATCGTCGTCTACAGCAAGCACCTCCACATCGGACTTGCGCCACTCAACGTCGCGTTCTCCCGCCGACCCAACGCGCTGGGACCGCTGCTACCGATGTACTCCGACGGGAACCCGATCGACTTCGAAGATCCCGGCGAGGACGACATCTTCGGTCGGGGCAAGATCGAGGACTTCACGTGGAAGGGCCTGCTCGACTTCGCAACCTGCACCGAGTGCGGACGCTGTCAGTCGCAATGCCCGGCGTGGAACACCGAGAAGCCACTGTCGCCGAAGCTGCTCATCATGGCGTTGCGCGACCACGCGTTCGCTAAGGCCCCGTACCTCATTGCGGAGAGCCACCCGACGTACCTGGCCTCGCAAGGCGGCGAGCATCCGGCGGTTCCGGTGGAGCTTTCTAACTTCTCCGAGGCGATCCAGCACGAAGTCGAGCGTCCCCTCGTCGGGCCGAGCCAGATGGACGAACACGGCCACGTGATCGGCGGGGGAGTCATCGACCCAGACATCCTCTGGTCGTGTACGACATGTGGTGCTTGCGTCGAGCAGTGTCCGGTCGACATCGAGCACGTTGACCACATCACCGACATGCGTCGCTTCCAGGTCCTGATCGAGTCGGAGTTTCCAGCAGAACTCGGTGGGTTGTTCAAGAACCTCGAGACCAAGGGCAACCCCTGGGGAATGAACCAGTCGTCGCGTATGGATTGGGCGGCCGATCTGCCGTTCGAGATTCGCGTCGTCGACGGTCCGTTGGATGCTGACGTCGACTACTTGTTCTGGGTCGGTTGCGCCGGCGCCTTCGAGGATCGGGCGAAGAAGACGACGCAGGCCGTTGCTGAACTGTTGAACATGGCTGGCGTCTCGTTCGCAGTGCTCGGTGAGGGGGAGACGTGCACCGGCGACTCCGCGCGACGTTCGGGCAACGAGTTCTTGTTCCAGATGCTTGCGCAGCAAAACGTCGAGACGCTGAACGAAGTCGGTGCCAAGAAGATCGTCGTGACGTGTGCGCACTGCTTCAACACATTGCGCAATGAGTACCCGCAGGTGGGCGGTCACTACGAGGTCGTGCACCACACGCAGTTGCTCAACAAGCTGGTGAAGGAAGGCAAACTGACGCCGGTGTCGTCCGTCAACGAGCAAGTGACGTACCACGACCCGTGCTACCTCGGACGTCACAACAAGGTGTACGCGCCGCCGCGCGAATTGATCGAGGCGTCAGGTGCGAACTTCACTGAGATGGCACGCAACTCCGACCGCGGATTCTGTTGCGGTGCCGGCGGTGCGCGCATGTGGATGGAAGAGCGGATCGGCAAGCGGGTCAACGCCGAACGTACCGAGGAGGCGATCGCCACCGGCGCGAAGACGATCGCCATCGCGTGCCCGTTCTGTCGAGTGATGCTCAGCGACGGTGTCAACGAAGCTCAAGCCGACGTCGAACGAGAAGACCAAGTCCAAGTCCTAGACGTCGCCCAACTCCTCCTAAGAGCCACCAAAACCAACAGCTAATCCTAAGAACGACGCGTTCTCCCACACTGGTGCAACAAACTCCGCACTCATGCTGTGGATAACTCCCCGAGAACATCCCCCTGCCTCCTCACCTTCGGCGCACGGCGACGGCTTCGTTCTTAGGAGTTGGGTTGGGGCAGGGTCAGGACGATGGGTCGATCGGCGTGCGGTGGAAGTTCAGGTAGGACTTTGACGGCGTGGGACCGCGCTGCCCCTGGTACCGCGAGCCGTACTTCTCCGACCCGTACGGATGCTCAGCCGCGGACGAGAGTCGAATCAGACACAGCTGACCAATCTTCATCCCGGGCCACAGCTTGATCGGTAATGTCGCAACGTTGCTCAGTTCCAACGTGACGTGTCCACTGAATCCCGGATCGATGAACCCTGCGGTCGAGTGCGTCAACAGCCCAAGTCGTCCAAGCGACGACTTCCCCTCGAGACGACCGGCAACGTCGTCCGGCAGCGTCACCACTTCGTACGTCGACGCCAGCGCGAACTCGCCTGGGTGCAAGATGAACGGTTCGTCGGAAGTCGGCTCTACCAACCGCGTCAGTTCGGGCTGCTCAATCGACGGATCGATGTGCGGATACCTGTGGTTCTCGAAGACCCGAAAGAACCGGTCGAGCCGAACGTCGATGCTCGACGGCTGGACCATCGCCTCGTCGTACGGTTCGAGGCGCACGCGCCCAGCGTCAAGCTCGGCCTTGATATCGCGGTCTGAAAGGAGCACGCGGGGAGACTACTAGCCGGGCGAGGTCAGTCGGCCAACAAGGCCGATGCAAGTTGGGCGCCTAACCACTGCTGATAGTCATCCTTGCGCCAGCCGCGCTCGAGCACGAGTCCCACATACAAGCGAGGGTCGGTCAGGGCCCACACTGCATCGGAGGCATGTTCAGCTGTGAGGTCGGGCTTCAGCACCGAGGGGTTTATTGTGCTGACGAATTCAGCCATTCCTTCTCGCCGACCGCGTTGGTCGAGTTCGACCTGGGCTCGTACCTGCGGATCAGTACCGGCAGCCTGCAGCAACACGTCCTGCAACGGCCCTAGGCGCTCATGGACGTCGGCGATCAGGCTGGCCAGCATCGTGCATTGACGCGACGCATCGGGTTCAGCTGCGATTGCCGCCACAATGTCACGCTCGGCGAGGGGGACGGCCGCGTCGTCTCCGACGATTCCGACGTTAACGAGCTGCTTCAGCAGGCCCGCCTTACCCCCGAACGCGGCGTTAACGGTCGCCGGAGCGACCCCCGCGGCGTCCGCAATGTCGGCGACGGTCGTTGCTGCGTAGCCCTGGTCGACGAACAGGGACCGAGCGGCGTCCAACATCGAGGCGCGACTGGTGGCGGCCGCCTGCCTACGCCGGGAGGAGTCGTAGCCACGTCTTGACATGATCCACCATTTCCGTACAGTGTTCACTATTGAATAGAGGCAAGTCTACCAAATAATTCGCCGCTCACCTAAGGAGCACCACATGTACGCCTTCTGCCAGGACATGCCGGGCCTAACCCTCGAGAGCCAAGAGCAACTCGGTGAACTGCTCCCGCCAGCCGCGCTCGCGAAGTGCGTGGCCCACGTAGTTGGCCCAATCGAGGGAGGGATACGGATGATCGACGTCTGGGAGAGCGAGGCCGACTACCACGAATTCCAGAAGCAGCACCTCTACCCGGCGCTCGCGAAGCTGCAGAAAGATCAACCGCTGGAGACCGGCAGGGGCATGGCCGCGTTCACCACGGTCGACGTGACCGGCGCCGGACACTCCGCGGCAGCGAAGGTCTGAGCGCGGTTATCATCGTCGCTGCGGACTCATCGTTCGCGGCCGCGGGTGTAGTTCAATGGCAGAACATCAGCTTCCCAAGCTGATAGTGCGAGTTCGATTCTCGTCACCCGCTCCACCCTTCACCCTCAACCTCGTCCGCCTGTTACGGCGATGCCCAGCGCCATTGCGCTAGCGAAGTGTTTGGTAACTGCGGTGATTCGCGAGGTGTGGCGCCCGTGATCCAGTTCGTCAATTTGAAACTCTGGATCGCTGTGAGTTCGGATTCGCCACGTTGAGTGTCTGACAAAACGCCCATCTCGGAGATAGTGGTGCACCATCGTCAGGTCTCCGTCTGCGACCGTTGACACCAACTTTCCGAGAGGGTTGAGTGAGGGCGAACCCAGCCTCAAGGAGGCTCATCGTGCGTCGACACGTTCTAACACTTCTCGTCACATCCGCCGCCCTAGTGGCAGCTTCATTCCCCGCATCTGCAATGGCCGCTAGCCATTCCGGCTCATCAGCCAAGGTCACGGTTCTCACCACGTCTGTCGGCGCACCGTTCAACCTGCAGGTCAGTCGTCACGGGATCCTCGTTGCGGACGGTGGGTCTGGCCAGGTCAGCCTGCTCAAGCGCGACGGTAGCCTCACCACAGTCGTCCCCGACGTCGTTGGAGCATCCGGGGTGGCCACCTCGTGGAACGCGCTGGCGTACACCTCGACGACCTCTGACCCGGACACGTTCGAAAACTCCGCTGCGAGTTTGGAGATCCGATACCGCGGCGGTCATCACGTTCACGCCGACACGCTCGCTTTCGAGACTGCCAACAACCCGGACCAGGTCAACACCTACGGGATCGCGCACCCCACCACCTGTCAGCGTGACCTGCTGGGCGACCTCGCCAAGTACAACGGGCAGATCGACTCACACGCGTACTCGGTGGCATCGTGGGGACGGTCGTGGCTTTTGGCAGACGCCGGCGGAAATGACCTGCTGCGCATCAAGGGCGACGGGCAGATCACCACAGCCGCAGTCTTCCCGCCACAGCCGATCAAGGTCACCCAGGCATTCCTCGATGCGAACTTCCCGCCCGAGGTCGACACATCCTGCCTTCTCGGCGTCACCTACGGCTTCGAGCCGGTTCCCACCGACGTTGAAGTCGGTCGTGACGGCTCCGTGTATGTGACAACGCTTCCAGGTGGTGCCGAGGACGACTCGCTCGGGGCCAACGGTGCGGTGTGGCGGGTCAACCCCTGGAGCGGCCACGTCACCAAGATCGCAACCGGTCTTCTCGGGGCCACCAACCTGGCGTTGAGCGACGGCAGGATCTACGTGACCGAGTTGTTCGCCGGTCGTGTCTCGGTGATCAGGGGTCGCCATGTGTGCCCCGTGGTCGACCTGCCCGGCGCTGTGTCGATCGAGGCCGGCCGACACGGCACGCTCTATGCCGGCACGCTCGACCTCACGTTCCAGAACCCGGGATCGGTCGTGCGCATCGATACCAGACACCACCACGGCTCCTTGAGTCGGTAGCCCGCTGCGCCAACCCTCGGTGGATCGAAGGGGGCCGATGCTCACCGGCCTCTGCGGGCGCGGTCCTGATCGTGGCGCGGGTTGAAGCTGACAGCCGCGCAAGTCTGGATTCCAGGTGGCGGTGGGACTTCTCCGTTTCGCCGCTCCCAGATTAGAGTCGTCGCCCAGCTTCCCAAGCTGATAGTGCGAGTTCGATTCTCGTCACCCGCTCCACCGAATCACCTGGTTTTCCACACCATGAACGTGGAGTTTGTTGCACCAGTGTGGGAGAACGCGTCGTTCTTAGAAGATGGTTGGGGCTACTTGTGGGTCCAGAACAGGTGGGTGGCGCCGCTTTGGACGGTGAGCGATTCCACGTCGAACCGCTCGTGAAGCCCCTCAAGCCCGTCCCAGAGTCGGACTCCGCGACCGATCACTATCGGTATCAACATGATGTGCAGGTAGTCCACTAGGTCCTCGGCGAGGAACTCGTTGACCGTGCTTGGACCGCCGCCGAGCCGAATATCGAGCCCCGGCGCCGCCTCTTGCGCCTGGGCGAGCACCTCCGAGGGGGAACCATCAACGAAATAGAACGTGGTCTCCCCGACCTGCATCGGCTCACGGGGGAAGTGGGTCATCACGAAGCAAGGCGTGTGGAACGGCGGTTCCTCGCCCCACCAGCCGCGCCATCCGTCATCAGGCCACGGACCTTCGGTCGGACGGAACTTGTTGCGTCCCATGATCTCGGCGCCGATGCCCTCTCCCCATGCCGACGCCAATGCCTTCGCAGGACCGAACTTCGCGGACGGATGCATTCCGGCAAAGAGTCCCGACTTGTCGAACCAGTACAGAAACTCGTCATGCGCATGACCGAACGCGGAGTCGAGGCTTTGTCCTTCACCGGTTGCGTAACCGTCTAACGACATGACCAAGTTGTGCACACGAAGGTTCGACATCGGGATCTCCTCTAGCTGACTATCGAGACGACCAAAATCTCACATGGCCATGCCGCCTTACCGCAGTGGTCGCCCCGCATCTGCAGCCCCTAGCCTCAGACCGTGGACCCGCACGGACAGCCCGGCGTCAAGGCCCTGAATCTGCAGGGCAACCTCGACAACCTCAAAGTCTCGGCATCCGACGTCGCTTCACATCAAAGTTGTCCGCGCTACCTGGCCCTAAAGATTCGACCAGACGTTCGGTCGAGTGCGTGGCAGCGACGCTACGGTTCTGGCGACACTTTCGTACTGGGCATCATCGATCAGTTAGTACAGGTCGCGTTGCAGGACAACGTCGCCGACCAACCTGCAACTTTGCCAGCGTGGATACGACAGCAGCTCGACACCCGAGGCACTCATCGTCTGCTGCGGCCTTACGTCGAAACGGCGGTGGAGAACCTGCTCGACGCCCACTACGAAGTCGTGCATGAAATCGGAGAGTTGACGCTGATCGGCTCGGACCCATTCATCGGACGTCCGCCGCGCCTGCTCTGGGTGTGGGCTCCGATGTACGGGACGCAGTCTGGTGTACGCGAAATCCGTCGTTATCGAATCGGCTCAGCCCATCATTTACCGACCGAGAAAGACATGCTGTGGGCCGAAACAGCGGCCCGAATCGCAGCGGGCGCACGAGGGGGCGTCGACCCAACGCGGATCCGCGTCATCGAAGTGGGTGCAGCTGACGGCAGTGTCGCTGTGCTCTTCGACGACCTGCCCAGCGTCGCGATCGAACGCTTTGAAGCGAACGCAAAGAACATCGCAGCCGAACTCGGTGACTTCGATATCCCTGACGCTGGCTACGACTGCCCGAGCTGCAAGGTCGCGGGTACATGCGAGGGTCTGATCGCGACGACCGACGTTCTTGGCCAAGTTGAGCTGGGTTACGCGACGAGGTCAGTGTCCCCGTCTGGTTTGGATCGCTATCGCACGTGCCCTGGTCAGTGGTTGCTCTCCACCGAACTTCACTTGCCGCGATCGGACGAGTCATCAGACGCGCAAGCCCGAGGGATTCTCGTGCACAAGTGGCTCGAAGAGGCTCACACCAGAGGGATTGGTTGTACGAACGAAGATCTACCCGAGCCCGGCCAAGGACTTGGTCTGGTCGCCGGGCTGATGACCGAAGCCGAGTACGACGTCGCGTATCCGTTCCTTAGACATCACGTCGCAACGTGCCCCCTGTCAGCAGACGGCGTGGAATGGCTCGGCGTAGAGGAATCGATCCGAGGGTATGACGAGTCCGCCGATGTCATTACCGTCACCAAACCCGACCTGGTCTTTCGCATCGGTGAACGAATCGTTATTCGCGAGTTCAAGACCGCCGCGGCCATACCGGCTCAGGGCGCTGACGACATGTACCGCAGACATCTACAAGTTCCCTTCCTCTTGTCAATGCTGGACTCCGGTGTCATGCAATCCCTCGGCGCGAAGGAGTCGACAGTCGAGGTCGAGGTGCTCACACCGGACGGGTGTGTGGTCTACGCGTGGGACGCAGAGAGTCCGGGATTGATCGACGCCGCGCGGGCCGATGTTAAGGCGGCGGTTGATCGCTGGCACCTTGACGCCACATGGGAGACCACTCCCGGCCATCACTGCGATTGGTGCCCCGTTCGCCGCTGGTGTCCCGACCGCGACGCAGGGGCTGGCAACGTCGGGGGGCTCGTCCGCAGCTCAAGGCTCACCGGCTGTCGACCCCACCCCCGACGACGATCCTCCGCCGTTCTAGACGGCTAGGGTCGGCGATCATGCAGACGCAACAAGGGCTAGACCGGTTGGCCTTCTTCACCGACGCGGTCGCTGCGATTGCGATGACACTCCTCATCGTCCCCCTGGTCGAACTCGCGACCTCCACCACTGACAAAGCACCAGATACCGCCGCCTTCCTTCGCGAGAACAGTGACCAGTTGCTGGCGTTCGTCATTAGCTTTCGTCGTCATCGCCGTTCTTTGGGTCGCGCACCATCGAATCTTCGAGCAGGTCGCCGCCTACTCGCCCGCGTTACGCGTCCTTACCCTCGCCTGGGCATTCACGATCGCATTCTTGCCATCTGCCGACAGCGCTCGCGTCGGAGTATCCGAACGACCGAGTGACCACTGCGCTCTACATCGGGACGATGACCGCGAGCAGCTTGGTGCTGACCGGCATCGTGTTGGTCATCCGACACGACGAGACAATCAGGCGCCCCGGGGATGACCCCAACGACAGGAGTCTCAGCGGAACTCTCTACGACGTCAGTCTTGTTCGTCGCTGCGCTCGTCGTCGGAGTTGCCTTTCCGAGCATCGGTCTACTCGCGCTACTGCTTCTGACCCTGGGCTGGCTGGTCGAGCCGATGATCTACCGCTTGGTGACTCGGTCGACGTAAGCTCGCGCGAAGTTTTGCCTTCTCGACTTTGCCCATCGCATTTCGCGGTAGGTCAGCGACGATCACGATCTGCTTCGGCACCTTGAAGCCGGCCAGCCGATCCCGGCAGGCGGTTCGCAACGCTTCGACGTCCAGCACCTGACCGGGGGACGCCACCACAACGCCGGTGACCGCTTCGCCGAAGTCGTCGTCGGGCAATCCAATGACCGCCGACTCATGAACCCCATCGAGAGAATCGAGTACCGACTCGACCTCCACCGGATACACGTTCATACCCCCAGTGATGATCAGGTCCTTCGAACGTCCCAACTAACTCCAGATATCCATCAGCGTCGAATCGCCCGAGATCCCCGGTGCGGAACCAACCGTCAACTGTGAACTCGGTCTCCTGAAGTTCAGGTCGGCGCCAGTAGCCGTTGAAAACATTGGGTCCGGCGACTTGCACGTGACCAACGGTCCCGTCGGCCACCTTCGTGTCTTCGTCGTCGACAACTCTGACTCGCACCCCAGGCAATGGTGTTCCAACAGTCCCTGGCTTGCGCTCACCTACAAGTGGATTCGACGTCAGCATCGACGTCTCCGTCATGCCGTAGCGCTCAAGGACGACACTGCCGACTCGATCGCGGAAGCGTTCATGCAGCGCCAACGGCATCGGAGCAGAGCCGGACGTGAACAGCCGCACCTTATTGACAAGTGGCGGCGCAAACTCCTTGCGCTCTAACAATCGCGAGTAGTGCGTGGGCACTCCCATCAGCACCGTCGTACGTGGCAGCTCATCGAGAACCACGTCGACATCGAACGCATCGAGAAGTGTCATCGACGATCCACTTGCAAGCACGCAGTGGAGCGCGACGAAGAGTCCATGCGTATGGAAGAGCGGGCAGTACATGCAACAGGTGATCGGACGACGTGAAACCCCAAGCATCGACCAACGTTGTTGCGTTGTGCGCCAGGTTCCCGTGACTGAGAACCGCTGCTTTTGGACGTCCAGTTGTGCCGGACGTATAGACCATCGCCGCCGGATCATCTGATCCGACTCGCCACAGGCTCCGGGTTCGACTCAGGTTCGTTGGCGACCTCTTCAAGAAGAGTCCCGCTTCCATCGACGTCAAGTGTGAGAGCCAGCCATGGGCCAGCAGGTGGCTTCACGTCGTGTGGAGTGCACGAAGAGCAAAGGCTCAGCGTCCGACAGCAGCGCTGACACTTCAGCATCGGTATACGCGGGATTGAGCGGCAACTGCACAGCGCCAACGCGCAACAGTGCGACGTGCAACCCAACGGCCGACACGGACTTGTCCACCTGAACGGCGACCCGGTCACCTTTACCAACACCTACTGGCCCGTAGTCCGCTGATGAATCGAGCGACAGCAATGTCGAACTGGTCGTACGTCAGCGCGCCGCCACGAGGTGTCGTCACGAACAATGCAGACCCGTCAGCAGGACGTCCCCGGTCGAGAACGGTGATCAGGGTGTCAGCGGTCATCGTCGTACTAGGCCGATGCGGCGGGCTGCCGTTCGACCTTGGTCGATCGGGGGATTACCAACCATGCCCCGACGAGGAAGCACAGGGCTCCGAAAAAGGTTCCACCGTTGGACCACGCAGAGTTCAGCAACTCGTCGGTGTCAGGAATGACATACGCACCGATCGCGGAGATACCGAAGAAGATTGAACCCACCATGTTCAACACCGCGATCGCCCATGACCTGTCTCGGACGTGCTCGTGACGTGCCAATCGAACGGCCGGAAGCAGCGCGATGGCTGACGAGACGAGGAACAACACCGAACCGAACGCATCCGGACGCCAGATCACCTGGTTACTGACCGCGTGTTCCCCTCGAACGTCGATGAGCGACGCCAGCGTTGTCACGTTGAAGAAGATTGTTCCGAACCACTGGATGAGTGAACTCGACCAGTTGCCGTCTGAGAAGTTGAAGAACTTCCCGGTCCACGCCAGACGCAGTTGCACGCTCGATGCCGAAGTGAAGAAGATCGAGCCGACGAAGAACGTCGCCGCCGCCACCGAGGGCGACAGACTCTGCACCTGACTGAGCGGTACGCCGACTGCGAAGCAAGCCGAGCCGATGACGAACAGCCAACCCATCCACCTGACTGGACTCAAAGAAGCTTTCGTCATCTGGCGAATCTTAGCCAAGCACAAACGCCACGCCGTCACCCGATGTGGCGCACAGCCGGACACCCGGATGGTCGACACTTGGTAGAGGTGCGGCATCTCGTCGTCAGGAATCGGAGTTGGTCATGCGTCGTCGTTCAGGTTGGGTCAGTCTGCTCGTGACGGCAGGCGTGGGGGCGATTTTGGTCACCTCGTTGCCAGCCGCCGGAGCGGCCACCCCAGCAGCCGGCAGGGCTGCGGGTCCGGTCCTCCCCAATGGCAACGCCAAGTTCGACTACCAGATTGGCCGCGCGTACGACCTACCCAAGGGTGTCAAGGTGGTCTCACGAGACCGCGAGGCGAAGCCGGCGAAGAACGCGTACAACGTTTGCTACGTCAACGCGTACCAAACTCAGCCGCAAGAAATCCACTGGTGGAAGCAGCACCACAACAACCTGCTCCTGAAGAAGCAGGCGGCGGCTACGTCGTTGACAGCTACTGGGGCGAGGTCCTGCTCGACGTCGGGACGGCCAAGAAGCGTCACGCGATTGCGGGAATCGTGAACAAGTGGATCAACGGTTGCGCCAACGATGGCTTCGACGCAGTGGAGCCTGACAACCTCGACTCGTGGACCAGGTCCAAGGGAGAGCTGACCAAGAGCAATAACTTCGACTTCGCGAAGTTGATCATCGCCGGAGCTCACGATGCTGGCTTAGCGATCGCCCAGAAGAACGCCGCCGGACAGACCGCGCTCGGCGCCCAGATCGGCTTTGACTTCGCGGTGGCCGAGGAGTGCGGTCGCTGGCACGAGTGCCAGCGGTATATCTCGGCCTATGGCGACCTGGTATTCGTCATCGAGTACCGGGATCAGGACTTCACGTTCTCGTGCCAGAAGTGGGGCGACCAGCTCTCGGTGGTCCGCCGCGACCGCAACGTCACCGGACCAGGCTCAGCCCACTACGTCTACGACTCCTGCTGACCCCTCACGATTGCGGTGTTCAGTTCTTGCCTTAAGTTACCGATGAGTAGCATGATGGAAGTTACTGGGGAGTAGCTAAGGCTGAGGGCGGCGGGTGTAGGCGATGGGGCACTACAGGTCCAACCTAAGAGACATCGAGTTCATGCTCTTCGAGGTGCTGCGGCGCCAGGAGATCCTGGGCGAAGGACGCTACGGCGACCTAGACCTCGAGACCGCCCACTCGCTGCTGACCGAGGTCGAACATCTAGCCAGCACGACGCTGGCGGACGCGTTCACAGTGGGAGACCGAACGCCGCCCGTCTTTGACCCCGCGACCCACACCGTCACCATGCCTGAGCAGTTCAAGTCGGCGTTCCAGGCCTACATGGACGGCGGTTGGGCCGATCTCGACCTGCCGCCCGAACTCGGTGGGGTTCCGACGCCGCCGTCGATCCGCTGGGCGATTGCCGAGATGGTGCTCGGCTCCAACCCCGGCGTTCACTTCTACTCAACCGGACCCGCATTCGCGCATCTGTTCTGGAAGCTCGGAACCGACGAGCAGAAGGAGTGGGCGCGAGTCTGGGCGCAGCGTCGTTGGGGCACCACGATGGTCCTGACCGAGCCGGACGCAGGCAGCGACGTCGGCGCCGGACGTACGAAGGCTGTGCAGCAACCCGACGGAACCTGGCACATCACCGGCGTCAAACGATTCATCACGTCGGGCGAGCACGACATGAGCGACAACATCATTCACCTCGTTCTTGCACGACCTGAAGGCGCTGGTCCCGGAACCAAGGGACTGTCGTTGTTCTTCGTGCCGAAGTTCCACGTCGACTGGGAGTCAGGGGAACTCGGCGAACGCAACGGGGTGTACGCCACGAACGTCGAACACAAGATGGGACTGAAAGTTTCGGCGACCTGCGAACTCACATTTGGCGAACGCGAACCAGCCATCGGCTGGCTGGTCGGCGAAGTGCACGACGGTATCGCGCAGATGTTCCACGTCATCGAATTCGCGCGGATGATGGTGGGAACCAAAGCGATCGCAACACTGTCGACCGGTTACCTCAACGCGCTCGAGTACACGAAGTCACGCGTACAGGGTGCTGACTTGACCGAAAGCACCGACAAGTCGGCGGCGCGCGTCACCGTGATCCATCACCCCGACGTACGCCGCTCGTTGATGACACAGAAGGCGTACGCAGAGGGGCTCCGCGCGCTCATGCTGTACACCGCTTCAGTGCAGGACGACATTGCCGGTCTTGAGGATCGCGGCGAAGATACGTCCGCGGCACATGCGCTCAACGACCTCTTGTTACCGCTCGTCAAGGGTTACGGATCTGAAAAGTCGTACGCGCTGCTCGCAGAGTCATTGCAGTGCCTAGGGGGTTCCGGGTACCTACAGGACTACCCGCTCGAGCAGTACATCCGCGACGCGAAGATCGACACCCTCTACGAGGGGACGACCGCGATCCAGGGGTTGGACCTGTTCTTCCGCAAGATGGTGCGCGACAACTTCCAGTCCGTCACGAGCGTGGGACAAGACGTCGCCACGTTCGCTAAGTCCGACGCTGGCAATGGTGCTCTCGCCAACGAACGAGCCCTGCTAGGGCATGCGCTCGAGGACGTCCAGGGGATGATCGGCGCGATGGCCGGCTTCGCGATGGCGTCCGGTCAGGATCCATCCGAGATCTACAAGGTGGGACAGAACACCACTCGCCTGCTGTTCGCCGTGGGTGATCTCATCGTCGGCTGGCTGCTGCTGCGACAAGCCGAGGTTGCGTTGAAGGCGCTCCCCGACGCGTCGGGCGCAGACGTCGACTTCTACACCGGCAAGATCGCGGCCGCCCGGTGGTTTGCCCAACAGGTCCTGCCGACGCTCACCGTCGAACGTCAACTTGTCGAGACCAGCAACAACGCGCTCATGGAAGTCCCCGAGTCCGCCTTCTAGGAGGACTCTTCGTCGCCGAATTCGAGCACCCGGTCGACGAAGTCGTCGACGTCGGTCGGGGTGGTCCGAGAGTTGATGAAGCACGGACGAAGCACGAACTCGTCGCGCACAACCGTCGAACTCACGACGATGGACGTCTCGCGTGCCAACCGACGCAGGATCTTGGAGTTGATGCTGTTCCAGTCAAAGTCGGCATCAGTTCGGTAGCGGAATCCGCAGATCGACAGCACGGGTTCGGCAACAACTTCAAGACGTGAATCTTCATGCGCACGCCGCGCGACTTGGCGCGCGAAGTTGTTGTCATCGACGACACGCTGCCGCAACCCATCGACGCCAAGCTCGGTGAGAATGGCCCACACCTGCACACCCCGAGAGGGTGCCGACAGCTCGACGCCGAAGTCGAAGTACGGCACCCCCATGTCGTCCAACGACACCTGCACGTCGTCGCTGGAAAACGCGCCTTCGAGGTAGTCCGCGGGCTCCTGCGTAAACGCGCGGTGCAAGATCGCCCGATCGCGCACGAAGGTTGCAGCGATGCCGACGGGAGCGCCCAACCACTTGTGGGGGTCAACGATCGCCGAGTCCGCCAACTCCAACCCGTCGTACAACGCAGTCACGCGCTCGTCCAAGATGCCGGGCAGTCCGTAAGCGCCATCGACGTGGTACCAAGCGCCGAACTCCTTCGCGAGTTCGCCGGCCTCGCGTATCGGGTCGATGGCACCGGTGTTCGTCGTTCCCGCGGCCGCCACCACGGCCAACGGCAGAACGCCGCGCGCACGATCTTCGGTCAGCGCGGCGCGCAAGGCACCAACGTCCATCCGCAACTCGTCATCGACTGGGATCGAACGGACGTTGCTGCGTCCGATCCCCAGCGCCCCAGCGGATCGATGCACCGTGTGGTGTGCCTGCGTCGACGTGTAGATCGCCACCGGTCGCCCGTCGAGACCGGCCTGCGCTGGGTCGAGCCCAGCCTGCTCCAACGCCCACTGCCTAGCTGCCCCTAGTGCGACGAGATTCGCCGTCGAGCCACCACTGGAGTACACGCCCTTCATGTGTTCACCGAGTTGGCAGACCTGCGCGAGCCACTGCAACGACAGTTCCTCAAGGTGGTGAAACGCGTGGACCGTTTGACGTTGTGGTGACGCGATCATGCTGGCTGCCGCGACTACGGTCGGCACCGTCGTCGGACCGGTGGTGATCCAGCCCCATGACTGCGCGGAGGTCAACCGCGAGCCGTTCGGTAGCACGGTGTTGAGGTAGGTCTGCATGGTGGCGTCGGCTCCGAGGCCGTGCTGCGGAACCGGACCAGACAGCACCGTGCGCCAGTCGACGTCTGACCTCAACGCGTCCGGCTGATCTCCGGCCAGCCAGTGGTCTAGAGCTTTACCTGCTGCGGCGAATCCCTCGCTGAAGTTCCCAGTTTCGGGTCGAATCGTTGACATGTTCTCCTCGCTCACAGCTTGCGATCGTCGAGCACGGGGAAGGACGCCCGCCAGTTCGCAACGGCAGCCAAGTCAACGTCAACGCGCAAGACGGCCTCGTCGTCACCAGCTTCGGCGAGTATCTGACCCTTGGCGTCGACGATGATGCTGTGACCGCCCATCTTCTTTCCCGCGTGGGTACCTGCGGTGTTCACCGCCACGACCACGCATTGGTTCTCGATCGCACGAGCCTGCGCCAACAGCGTCCAGTGACCAACGCGGGACGCCGGCCACGCGGCCGGGATCAGCATGACTACGGCTCCGGCATCGGTGAGTTTTCGATACATCTCGGGGAATCGCAGGTCGTAGCAGGTCGACAGGCCAAGCTTGCCGATCTCGGTGTCGACGACGACGAGGTCCTCTCCCGACGTCATCAGGGATGGCTCTCCTTCACCGAAACCGAAGAGATGGATCTTGCGATAGATCGCGCGTTGCTCACCATGGGGATCGAAGATCACCGATGTATTGGTCAGCGACCCATCGTCTCGCCGCTCCACAAAGGAACCCATGTGCAACCAGGCGCCGATGTCCGCCGCGGCCTTACGCATCGCGGTGCACGTCGGTCCGTTGAGCCGCTCGGCGGTACCCGTCCACGTTTGGTAGGCAAAGCCGCCATTTGGCCAAAGCTCCGGCAGAACAACGAGATCAGCTCCTCGGTGCTCGGTGATCAGAGAGCACATGCGATCCACTCGCGCCGTGACCGGTTCGTCGTCGCGGACGTCCAATTGAATGCCAACCACCTGCATAGCCTCAGCCTCTCACGCGGGCCGCCTGTCGGATTTACCAGGCGAGATCGGCCGCTGGCTCCTCAAGCAGGTCCGCGACGTCGCGTAGAAAGCGCGATCCGGTCGCACCGTCAATGAAGCGGTGGTCGAACGTGACCGCGAGAGTGGCCACGCTGCGAACCGCGATCTCGCCGTCCACGACCCACGGCTTGTCTCGCCAGGCGCCAATGGCGAGGATCGCCGACTCGCCTGGGTTGACGAGGGGGGTGCCGCCATCGACTCCGAACACTCCGACGTTAGTGATCGTGAACGTTCCTCCAGTCAGCTCGGCTGGAGTGGCGCGACCATCGCGCGTTCGCTTGGTCATCTGTTGCAGTTCAGAAGCGAGCTCGGGAAACGTCAATGCGTCCGCGTTCTTCAGGTTCGGGACGAGCAAACCTCGCTCGGTTGCCGCCGCCACGCCCAGGTTCACCGCGGCGCGGTGAACAATCTCGTCGCTCTCGTCGTCGTAGAAGCCATTGAGCAACGGTTGACGGTGCAGGGCCGCCAAAGATGCGCGGGCGACGAGCAACAACGGCGTGGCCATCGCCGCTTCCCATGTCGACGATTGCCGCAACCGTTGCAACATGCGTTTGCTTTGCGTGACATCGATCTCAACCCACACCGTTACCTGGGGGATCGTGAACGCGCTGCGAGACATTGCCTGCGACATCACCTTCGCGACTCCGCGAACAGGCTGACGTTCGCCATCGACACGAGTCGAGATCCGATCCGCTCCCCTACTAACGGCATTCGGTGATAGCAACGCCGCCGCGGCCGCAACGTCCTCTCGCGTGATGGTCAGTTCAGGTCCGGTCGGGCGCACCGCAGAGAGTTCGACACCGAGATCGCGCGCCAACTTTCGTACCGGCGGCTTTGCGCGCACTGACTCGTTGGTCGAACCGGAACCAGCGAACCGGGCCTCCGCGGCACGCCCAATCTCAAGTCCACCGTGGCGAACCGGCTTAACGGGTTCTCCGGGAGGACCGGCCTCAAGTCGATCGGTGCCATGGGGGCTCGCCGCACGCCGAGCGCGGCGCTGGGTACCACCGTTGGCAACGCCGTAGCCCACCAACAACGGCCCGGTCGACTCGTCAGCAGTCGGCGCACTCGTCGCGCCAGCTGAACCAAAAGTCACCAGGGGCGCACCGACAGCCAAGGTGTCACCTTCCTTGGCGTGACATTCGGCAACCGTCCCCGCATACGGGCTGGGGATTTCGACGACCGCCTTCGCCGTCTCGACCTCGACGAGCGGTTGGTTCACCGTCACGACGTCGCTGGCTTTGACCAGCCAGCGCACGATTTCGGCCTCGGTGAGTCCCTCACCGAGGTCAGGGAGCGTGAAGGTCAGCCCCACTTGCTGATCAGTCATCTATCTTCCTTAGAAGGCCAGTGCGCGGTCGACGGCGTCCAACACCCGATCGAGGTCGGGCAGGTAGTGCTTCTCCAGTCTGGACGGTGGATACGGCGTATGGAAACCACCAACGCGAAGCACCGGCGACTGAAGGAAGTAGAAGCAGGTCTCGCTTACGCGGGCCGCAATTTCGGCGCCCAACCCGGCGAACACCGAAGCCTCGTGCACGACAACGGCACGTCCGGTCTTGGTCACCGAACTCGCCACCGCAGCCAGATCGAGCGGTGACAGCGACCGCAGATCAATCACCTCGATGCTGATGCCATCTGGCTCGGCAGCGGCGGCAGCCTCCATGCAGGTTCGCACCATCGGCCCGTACGTCACGATCGTTGCGTCACTGCCCTCGCGAACAACCCGAGACGAGAACAGCGGCTGTGGTTCGACGGACGTATCCAGCTCACCCTTGTCCCAGTAGCGTCGCTTCGGTTCTAGGAAAACGACGGGATCTTCACATGCGACAGCTTGCTGAATCATCCAGTACGCATCGACCGGATTCGACGGCGTCACGACTCGCAATCCCGCCGTGTGCGCGAAGTACACCTCTGGTGATTCGCTGTGATGCTCGACGGCGCCGATACCGCCGCCGTAGGGGAGACGAATCGTCACCGGCATCGGCACAGTGCCACCAGAGCGTGCATGCATCTTGGCAAGTTGACTGACGATCTGATCGAACGCGACGTAAACGAACCCGTCGAATTGAATTTCAACCACGGGTCGATAGCCGCGCATCGCTAAGCCAATCGCCGTGCCGACGATCGACGACTCGGCAAGTGGCGTATCGATGACTCGGTGCTCACCGAAGTCCTTCTGCAGTGCGTCGGTGACACGAAAGACTCCACCCAGCCGACCGATGTCCTCGCCCATCAGCAGCGTCTTTGAATCTGTCTCGAGCGCTCGACGTAAACCGAGGTTCAGCGCACGTCCTAACGTCACTGTCTCGGTCATGACGATTCCTCAGCGAACCCCGCGAGGTAGCGCTCAAGGTCGGCGCGCTCTTCGGCGACCAATGGATGAGGTTCGGCATACGCGTGCTCGAAGATGTCCGCGACCTGCGGGTCACTCAAGGCACGGACCTCGGTGCGCAAGCGTTCTGCGAGTGCCTCAGCCTCGTCATCCAACGACGCGAAGTAGTCGGCATCGACGAGTTGCTGCTTGTGCAGGAACGAGCGCATCCGTTCGAGCGGATCACGCAGTTTCCAGGCCTCGACGTCAGTGTCCAGCCGGTACCTCGTCGGGTCGTCGGACGTCGTGTGCGCACCCATTCGGTACGTGTAGGCCTCGACGAGCGAGGGCCCACCGCCCTCGCGCGCGCGCTGCATCGTCGCCCGGCTCACTGCGAGCGATGCCAACACATCGTTGCCATCGACCCGGATTCCCGGGAAACCGAAACCAAGCGCGCGCTGATAGAGCGGGATCCGGGTTTGACGTTCTAGTGGTTCAGAAATCGCCCACTGATTGTTCTGGCAGAAGAACACGACCGGTGCGTTGAAAACACTCGCCCAGATAAAGGACTCGTTGACATCGCCTTGGCTGCTGGCTCCGTCGCCGAAGAACACCATGACCGCGTTCTCTGCGGCGTCGTGCTGAAGCCCCATCGCGTAACCAACCGCCTGCGGGCACTGGTCACCGATCACGATCGTGTAGAGCGCGAAGCCATGCTCGGCCGGCGACCACCCGCCGTTCGTTGTCCCTCGGAACAACGCAAGCACTGAGACCGGATCAACATCGCGGCACCAGGCGACGCCGTGCTCGCGATAGGTGGGGAAGGCCATGTCGCCTTGTTGCATAGCCCGACCAGCACCGACTTGCGCCGCCTCTTGACCCAGCGACTGCGCCCACAGTCCAAGCTCGCCTTGCCGCTGCAACGCGGTTGCTTCAACGTCGACGCGGCGGACCAGAACTAGGTCGCGGTAGAGGGATCGAAGTTCGTCATCGGTCAGATCAAGAGGAAAGGCCGGATCCTCGTGAAACTCGCCCTCAGGGGTCAGCAACTGAACGAAAGGCGCAGCGCCTTCGATCGGTTGCGACGGGTTCGCCACGCAAGCCTCCTCGGACCGACAGGCTCAGGATCGCCGAGCGTGGTCGGGTACCCCTCATCTTCGGCGTTTTGGGCTGCGAAGTGAACTCCCCGGCGTGGCGCCGGGCCAGTGACGAGCCGCCAGAAACTCCAGCGGAGACGTCAGCCCCCTCCGCAGCCTCCTCCGCCGTCGCCGTCGCCGTCGTCACCCCAGCCACCGCCGTCGTCACCATCGCCCCAACCACCGTGGCCATCTCCGCCGTCACCCCAGCCACCGCCGTCGTCACCACCTCCGCCATCGCCCCAACCACCGTGGCCATCTCCGCCGTCACCCCAGCCACCGCCGTCGCCGCCATCCTCCGCCGTCGCCCCAACCACCGTGGCCATCTCCGCCGTCACCCCAGCCACCGCCGTCGCCGCCACCTCCGCCATCGCCCCAACCACCGTGACCGCCCTGGTTCGGCGGGTCGGGGGTGTCGGGTGGGTCAGGGTGGCTACCTGGTTGACCTGGGTTGCCCGGCTGGTTCGGGTGGCTTGGTCCACCGGGGTTGGAGCCAGAACCGGGGTTATTCGGGTTGGTGGACCCGGAGCCGGGGTTATTCGGGCCTGATCCTGGATTGTTCGGACCCGAAGGCTCTTCGCCACCTGGGGGGTTGGCCGCTTGACTGCCCTCATTGGGCTGCGAGACCAGTTGGATGTTTGGGGTGGGATTGTTCGGTCCACTCGGCTGCCCTGAGGGCTTCGACGGCGAGGGGGAGGGCGTCGCATGAAGTTGAAGGGGGCCGGTCAGCCCCGCACCGGGGGGTTCGACGGCAGCCGCCTCTGGACCGGGGGCGGCGTCCAGCGAATGATTAGCTACCGCGACCAGCGTGACCATTCCGCCCGCCACCAAGCAGCCCGCGAAGACGACTGAGATCGCCGCCTTGCCAGCGGTGGTCGAGGCCGCAGGAGCACGCCGATGCCGTCCCGCGTGAGGGGTACTCAAGTCGTCTCTCCCTCCAGGGCGATCCGGGCAATACGGACAGCAGGTGTTACCGGGTTCGATTCGAACGGGCAGGTTCGATCGCTCTTCTCATCTTGCCTCTCATCGTGCCTGACGGCCCCCGGCATTCGGGTGAACATCAGCCCTTCAGGGTACGCGTTGCAGGGCCTCAATGCGGGGATTGGGCCTCGATCAACTTCTGCTCCGGCTCCTGACTGGCTCAGCGTTCATCGGCACTATTTGGGAAGAATAGGAGTAAAATCCCCTTTGAGCGATACGCGTAACTCCAGGTTGGTCGTATCTGTCTCGCAGTTTGAACACCGTCGTCACCGAAGTTCTTTGTCGATGTGGGCGCCCAGACCTTTGGCGCCGGCACCGTTATGTAACGGTGGAGCCATGGCGGCGACCGACACTGACGGCGTCCAGACCACAGCTTCCCGCTTCGGACTCTGGACCGCTCTAGGCATCGTCTACGTCGTCTGGGGATCGACGTACCTGGGGATTCGGGTAGTCGTCGACGTGGCGAACCAACCGCCGGTCTTCCCCACCGGGGTTCGCTTCACAATTGCCGGACTCGTCCTGGGCGGCGTTGTTGCGCTTCGTCAGGGGCCATCGGCTCTACGGGTCACCCCACGGCAAGCAGCGTCCTCCGTGCTGCTGGGGTTCTTGTTCCTCTGTTGTGGTGTCGGGGTCGTGACACTGGCCGAGCAGACCGTACCCTCGTCGCTTGCGGCTCTACTGGTGGCCGCGATGCCGCTGTGGGTCGTCGTCTATCGCGCGGTGCTTGGCCGCGAACGTCCCCACGCGCTCACTTGGTTGGGCACCGTGATCGGATTCTTAGGGATCGCAATTCTGGCTCGACCCGGCGGTCACCACGACGTCAAGTGGTGGGGCGTTGCACTCGTACTGCTCGCAACGGTGTGTTGGGGATTCGGCGCATTCATCTCGCCCCGGCTCGACCTGCCAAGCAACCAGTTCGTTACCGCGACGTACGAGATGATCGGCGGCGGCACGATCTTGCTCGTTGCTGGCGGAGCCATCGGGGAGTTTGGTGAGTTCTCGTTCAGCGATGTGCCGGCCGAAGGTTGGTGGGCGTTCGCGTACCTGACGGTCATGGGGTCGATCGTCGCGTTCTCGGCTTTTGTTTGGCTGCTGGGCCACGCGCCGGTCTCGCTGACAACGACCTACGCGTACATCAATCCCGTCGTTGCGGTCGCCCTCGGTTGGTTGATCCTGTCTGAACCGATTACCTGGACCGTGGTGTTAGGCGGCTCACTCGCAGTCATCGGCGTCGCACTAGTCGTCTCCGCCGAGCGCCCCCGCCCAACCCCCCAAACCTAACCCCAAACTCCGCACTCAGGCTGTGGAAACCGGTACTACCCGAACTTCGCTACGGCATTGACAAACCGGTCGTTCGCAACTGGTTCACCGATCGTGACGCGGACGCCGTCACCAGGAAACGCGCGGACGACCACTCCCGCTGACTCGCAGGCAGCCGCCAGTTCTAAAGTCCGGTCGCCGTAGGGGAGCCACACAAAGTTCCCCTGCGGATCCGGGACATCGACACCCGTGCCGGACAACGCCGCAACAACGCGAGCTCGCTCGTCGACCAACTGCTCGACGCGACGAAGCAACGCGGGTTCGTTCGCGAGCGACGCCAGCGCGGCTTGCTCAGCAATGCTGGAGACGCCGAACGGAAGTTGCGTCTTGCGCAAAGCCGATGCAATCGACGGTTTGGCCATCGCGTAGCCGACTCGCAGACCAGCCAGTCCGTACGCCTTCGAGAACGTACGCAGCGCCATGACGTTCGGACGATCACGCACCAGCGACAACGTGTCGAGCCGCTTCCCCGGGTCAACGAACTCGACGTACGCCTCGTCGATCGCGACAAGGACGCGCGACGGGACGTCGTCCAGGAAGTTCTCGAGTTCGTCACGTCCGACCGCCGTACCCGTCGGGTTGTTGGGGGTGCATACGACGATCAAGCGCGTGGACTCGCTGACGGCAGCAGCCATGGCGGGTAGGTCGAGCCGATACGCGTCGGTAAGTGGCACGGGAACCGCCATTGCGCCCGACAACTGAACCAGAATGGGATACGCCTCGAACGAACGCCAAGGGAAGACGACTTCGTCACCGACGCCAGCGACCGCTTGAATCGTTTGCGCCAGCACCGCGACCGAACCGGTTCCCAGCGCGATCTGCTCCTCCGGGACGTCATGTCGTGACGCCAGGGCGGTGACGAGCCGGGACGACGCGAAGTCGGGATAGCGATTCGCCGAAGCGGCCGCATCGACCACCGCCGCGAACACGCCGGGCAGCGGTGGGTAGGGGTTCTCGTTGCTCGACAGTTTGTACGCGTCCGCGGCCGCGGGACGGCCGGCTCGGTACTCAGGCACGCCCGCGAGCACGTCGCGTACCTCGGGCTGATCTGACGTCACGCCGTCAACCTACCCACCCCTACGCAGCGAGCGGTCGAGGTTGCGAGACTGCCGCTATGACCGAGGCGTCCGCAGAACTCCCTCCACCCGGCCGACGCGGGTTCAGGCCCAATCACAGGGCGCTCGGCTACACGATGGCGGTCGCCGGCGCACTCCTGTTCAGCATCAACGGCTCGGTCTCCAAGGTCACGCTCAGCTCGGGAATCGACTCGCTGAGCCTGGTACTCCTGCGGTGTGCCGGCGCGTTGATCTGCTTCTTCGCACTCGTATTAGCCATCGAGCCGGCCCGGCTCCGAGTAGCACGACGGGAGTGGCCCCTCCTGCTCCTCTACGGCGTGGTCGGCATCGCGATGGTGCAGTGGCTCTACTTCGTGGCGATCGCCCGCCTGCCCGTGGGTGTGGCGCTGTTGCTCGAGTTCACCGCGCCGGTACTAGTCGCACTCTGGGCACGGTTCGTCCAGCATCAAGATCTTGGACGACAGCTCTGGCTTGCCTTGGCGTTGGCGCTCGGCGGCCTCAGTTTGGTTGCGCAGGTTTGGCAGGGGATCGAGTTAGACCTAATCGGCGTCTTGGCCGGCATGGGTGCGGCACTGTCGCTCGCGACGTACTACATCGCGGGAGCCCGAGCCGTCACCGGACGCGACACTGTGTCGCTGGCAATGTGGGCATTCGTCGTCGCCACGGTGTTCTGGACGATCGTGCACCCATGGTGGACGGTCCCGTGGTCGACCCTGGGAGAGTCCGTCTCGTTGACCGGTGCGCTCGACGAGGTGTCGGTTCCGGTGTGGTCGTTAGTGATCTGGATTGTCGTCCTCGGGACGGTCGCTCCGTTCCTGTGTGTGATCGGAGCGCTGCGTCACCTGCCTACTACGTCCGCAGGAATCGTCGGAATGGTCGAGCCGGTGATGGCCGGGCTCGTCGCCTGGATTTGGCTCGGCGAATCACTTGCCGCGCTCCAAGTCGTCGGCGCGCTCGTGGTGCTCTGGGGAGTCGTGCTCGCCCAGCGAGCGCTGCCCTCGCCGAAATCATAGGAGTCGCCAGTTGGCCACAGCACCCGTGCGGGAGAAGCGCCTCGTTCTTAGGAAATGACGGTGGGGGTTAGGCCTACCGAGCGGGCGATTGCTTCGGGGTCGCCGCAGACTGTCAACCAGTTCGCGAGCATTCGATGCCCGCCCTCGGTCAGCACCGATTCCGGATGGAACTGCACACCTTCGACGGCCAGCGTCTGGTGCTTAAGCGCCATGATGACTCCGGACTCGGTACGCCCGGTAACGGCCAGTTCCTGCGGAACGGTCGTCGGCTCGACGGCCAAGGAGTGATACCGCGTCGCCGTAAACGGATCTGGCAATCCCGCGAGGACTCCAGCCCCCTCGTGATGCACCTGGCTGGTTTTGCCGTGCAGCAACTCCGGCGCGCGCACCACCGATCCGCCGTACGCCACGGCCATCGCCTGCAGCCCAAGGCAAACACCGAACAGCGGGACGTCCCCGGCCAGTTCCTCGACCATCGGAACGCAAACCCCCGCGGACTCCGGCGTTCCGGGACCCGGGCTCAGCAGTACACCGTCGAAACCGCGCCCGTACGACGGCTCGACCTCGTCATTGCGCTTGACCTCGCACTCAGCCCCAAGCTGTGCCAAGTACTGGACCAGGTTGTAGACAAACGAGTCGTAGTTGTCGACGACGAGAATCCGAGCGGTCACACACCCAGGGTACGCATGGCGCTGTCGCCCAGTCGTCCCACCGAGTTGCCGGCCGAGTTACCAACGGTGACATGGTTGAACGGCAGCCGCGGCTCGAGCCAGGGGAACACCCAGAGGAACAGCACGGCAACCACGAGCACGAACAACACCAGCGCCAGCACGATGCGCACCGGCAGCGGCCCTGGCAGATGCCCCCACAACCACGCGTACATACCGTCAACTCCCCTTGAGCGCGGGCGGAAGCCCGTCGGTCTTGGGCTGCACTTCCTCGAGCTCCCCGTACACAATCAACCGCTGGTACGACGCCCACCGGGGATTACACGTCGTCAGCGTCATCAACTTCTGGGTCGGTTTCACTCCGGGCTTGCCGGGCACGGGCAACAGCACGTCCACTTGCGTCGGCTGGACTATCTCCGTAGACGTGACGCGGTAGGTGTACCAAGTGGTCGCGGTTTCGACGACAACGGCATCGCCCTTACGTACCTGATCGAGGTAAGCGAACGGTTCGCCGTTAGTCGCGCGATGGCCGGCCACCGCGAAGTTGCCGACGGCTCCCGGCAAGACGGTATGCGGGTAGTGCCCCACGCCCTCGGCTAGGTACGTCAGATTCACACCTTGCAGAACCGGCGACTTCCAGTCAGCACCGAGCCGCGGGATGTACATCAGGGCAAACGGCTCGCCCTTCACCAACGGCAAGTCGTACTCCTGCTTGGGCGATTGGTTCCACTGTTCGACGAGTTGATTGATATGGGCACGGGCCGCCCGATCGGCCTGGACGTTCGTCCACACAAGTTGGTACGCAACGAACAGCAGGATCAGTACGCCTAACGTCAACAGCACCTCGCCGATAGTGCGACTGAGGAGCTGAAGGTTTCGAGATCCGCGGCGTGCGGGGGACGTCGCCGTCACGTTGCTGGCTCGGCGCACGAAAGCGCTGCCTGCCTACGTTCGGTCGGACCCACGGCGGTCACGGTATAGCGCGGTGTCCAGCCGCCGCCCTTCAGGATCGACGTTGCGACGTCGGAAAGTCCCGGCACAGGCTCTACGCTAAGGGGGTGGTGGTGCCGACTCGGCCAAGCCAGGCGCCAGCCCTACGACGTACCCTTTGTTCGACCCGAACTACCACCGAAGGAGCACCCCGTGCCCAGGTCACGCACCCGTAAGAAGGGTGACTTCACCCCTCCGCCCCAAAAGACCTCCTCCGGTGCCAAGGTGAGCGCTCGCTGGGTGGCACCAACGATGGTGTCTCTGCTCTTGATCGGACTCGCCTGGATCGTCTGCTACTACATCCTCGCCAGCTCGGTGCACTTCGTCTCAGTCCTCGGCGCCTGGAACCTCGTCATCGGCTTTGCGTTCTTGTTCGGCGGACTTATGGTCGCCACCCGCTGGCGCTAGCAGGAACTACATCGATGGAATTACGTCCACAAGCCGTGGATAAGCCTGTGGACCCGTGCCCTCGGTGAGCCCCACAGCGGCGATCGAGCCAGAGTTCGCCGCTTTGACGCCTTGGCTCGACCAACTCCACCAGACGCACCGAGTTCCCGGCTGGGCATTTGTCGTCACCGATCGCGAGCGGACGCTCTCTCAGCCCGGACCCCAGATCCCGGTATCGCATGCGAGTTGGTTCTGCGGATGCTGATCCACGCAAGTGTTCACCTGCTGCGTTCGCACGACGGTACTCGCCACACAAAGCACCACAACCGCGACTGATACACCGATTGACCACCACAGACGTTGCCGCTGCGGCGCGTACACCATCGCGGCTGTCACGATCGTTCCTGCGATTAGTCCGCCGAGGTGAGCCCGCCAATTGAGGTTAAATCCGGGAAGAAAACCGAGCACCACGTTGATCGCGATAATCGCCAGCACACCCGTCACGTCCATGCGTAGCCGCCGCAGCAGTACAAACAGTGCACCGAACAGCCCGAACACAGCGCCCGAAGCTCCAACCGACGACGACGTGAATGGATCGACGACGTACGACAGCACCGACCCTGCGAGGGCGCTGACGAGGTAAACCGTCAGGTAGCGCCACCGTCCGAGACGTGGTTCGACGACACCGCCGACTACCCACAGCGCGATCATGTTGAACAGGATGTGCGTGATGTTCGCGTGTAAGAAAGCAGCAGTCATCAACCGCCACGGCTCGTCATTGAATGCGACAGCGCCGCCATTCATCATGTATCTAGTGGTGAAGGAATCACCGAGCAGTTGCTGCAGCCCGAATGCAGCGACGTTGATCCCCACCAGAATCTTGGTGATGAGAATCGGATCCTGATGCACCGTCGCACCCGCGATAGTGCGGCCAGGCTTGACGTCCCTGTTCCCCTCGCGAACGCACTCCACACACTGAAATCCAACGGGTGCTTCGACCATGCAGTCCGGACAGATGGGACGGTCGCAGCGCACGCACTTGATGTACGTCTCGCGGTCAGGGTGGCGGTAACACGTCGGCGGGGTCGGTGCGGCCGCCGACGGTTCGGTCATGGGGAAGGGTGCCTGACGATCAGGCTTCGACTCGCTCGATGACAACGCTTTCGATGACGATGTCCTGCGTCGGACGGTCCTGCGCGCCGGTCGACACCGCCGCGATCTTGTCTACGACAGCGCGTGAGTCGGCGTCGGCAACGACACCGAAGATGGTGTGCTTGAAGTTGAGCCAATCGGTGCTCGCGACCGTGACGAAGAACTGGGAGCCGTTGGTGTTCGGTCCGGCATTGGCCATTGCCAACAGATAGGGCTGCGAGAACGTCAACTCGGGGTGCGGCTCATCGGCGAATCGATAGCCGGGACCTCCGGTTCCAGAACCCAATGGGTCGCCGCCTTGGATCATGAAGTTCGGAATCACGCGGTGGAAGATCGTGCCGTCATACAGCCGCGCGTTGGTCTTCTGACCATTCCGCGGGTCGGTCCACTCCTTCGAGCCTTCAGCCAGTTCGACGAAGTTCGCAACGGTCTTCGGGGCTTGGTTCGGATAGAGCTCAATACGGATGTCGCCCTGATTGGTCTTGAGTGTTGCGAACAGCTGCTCGGCCACGAACATGCCCCTTAAATGAGTCCCAGTCTTACTGCGGCGGGACGATCCTCGCACACCACATCTGAGTAGATCGTGCCAGGATCTAGCATGGACAACTTGATCGACAGCGACGTACACCAGCGTTTAGAGCAAGTCCGCGAGAAGGAATCGGCAGACTTTCACGCCCGGATTCCGCGGTCGCTGGAGTGGTTGGCGCAGGCCAGCGAACTGATGCCGAATGGTGTTCCGGTCTCGTGGATGGCCGGGTTCTGGCGACACTCACCAGTCGTGGCGGTCTCTGGTTCCGGCTCGCAGTTCACCGACCTGGACGGCAATAGCTACCGCGACTTCAACTTGTGCGACCTAGCGATGGCCGCTGGCTTCGCGCCACCAGCCATCGTCAAAGCCATCTCGGAACAGGCGGCTCTGGGCAATCACTTCTTGTTGCCAACAACCGATTCACTCGAGGTCAGCAAACTGCTGAAGCAACGATTCGCGTTGCCGCGATGGCAGTACACGCTGTCGGCATCGGGTGCGAACGTCGACGCCATGCGGTTGGCGCGCGCGTTTACCGGACGTCAGCGCGTCGTCGTCTTTGAGTCGAAGTACCACGGCCACATGGACGAACTGTTGTGGTCGAAGAATGAACCCGACGGTGTCGGTCTGCCCGACGGCTCAGGTGCGCACGTCAGCGCTATCCCGTTCAACGACCGCGCTGCGGTCGAGGCGGTGCTCGGCGGCGAAGAAGTCGCAGCGATTCTGCTGGAACCCATCATGACCAACTGCGGACTCGTCATGCCCCAACCGGGATTCCACGAAGCCATCCGCGAGTCGGCAAGACGTCACGGCACCCTCGTCATCGCTGACGTCACTCACACCCAGTTCGCCGTTTATGGCGGAGGTGCGCAGGAATTCGGACTCGACCCAGACATCATCACCGGCGGTAAAGGCATCGGTGGTGGTATGCCGGTCGGTGCATTCGGCATGACTGCGGAACTCTCGGACTTCCTCGCCGACCATGTCGAGGGAGATTTCACGAGCAAACCCGGCGTCCCCACTGGCGGCACGGTGTATGCGAACGCCCTGTCCATGGCGGCCGCGCGAGCTGGACTGTCCGAGATCTTCACAACCTCTGGGCATGCGCGGGTCGACGCGCTTGGAGCGCAACTACAGGAAGGGCTACAGAAACTCGTCGACGGCGCCGGACTCGGTTTCACCATCGATCGCTGGGGTGGCCGGTGCCAGTGGCGGCTCTCCGCGGCGCCCCCTGTCACCGGTCACGACGGCTACGCCTCCGTCAACGAGCTGTTCGCCGACGGGCGCAAGACGTTCTTTGCCAACCGCGGCATCTGGGACGCCATCGCCACCAGCGGTCCCGCGATTTCGTTCGCCGCAACTCAGGAAGACGTGGACGCCTACCTCGACGTCAGCGAACAGTTCCTCGCAGCAATTACGTAGTTGGGTTCTTGCCCAAGTGGGACGCCAGGAACTCGAAAGCCTGCAGCGTCTGGTCGTTCCAGTACACCCGCGTGTGTCCACCTTCGCTGAACGATGCAATCTCTGGTTCGGTCGGAACAGCTTCGGATAGGTCGCGAACCGCGTCGCAGTATGGGTCTTCGGTGCCGCACCACAGGCCAAGAGGCTGGTTCGCCAGACCATCAACGTTGGTGAACACGTCGTCGCCCTGCGATATCGCTGGCGAGAACGCGGCTACGGCTCGCGCCCAACCAGGGTCGATCTCTGCCATTCGCAGCACGCCATAGCCCCCCATCGACCATCCCCACAGGGCACGTCGAGACGAGTCGAAACCGCGTTCGTCCAGCCACTGGGGCATCTCGTTGAAGACCATCGCGCGCGGATCGTCACCGTTGGGCTGTGGTTCCCAACGCAGCACACCGCCATACGCGCCCGCGAGTACGAAGGGTCGTGATCCTGCCTGCACGGCGGCAGTGAGAAAGCGGGGAAGCCCGAAGTCCTGGTACATCGCTGGAGTACCAGTCGCGCCATGACAAATGATGACGACCGGCAGGCCTTCGCCCTTGCCGTAACCCGCAGGAACGGCCGTGAAGAGGTCGACGTCGATGCCGCGCTCTGCTGAGTGAACCGACTCGAGGGTGACTTTGCCCTCGGGCGCATCCGGAATGTAGGCAGGTGGCAGGTCGACGAAGACGCCCTTCACCTGTGGCGGCATAACCTGCCAGCCGACGGCTCCCACGGCCGCAACCGCTGCAACACCAGCGCCACCAATAAGCAGCCGGCGTCGGGTCAGCGGATCAGTCACGCAGGAACTTTAAGCCCCTCGGATCGCCGAGCGATGGCGTACCGGCATTCCATACCCCAAAAGTTGCCCGAAACTGCCGGGTCTGCCATCGCTGGGCGAAGGTGGTGTCGCGCAATGCGACGTGGGTGGAGACGAGGGGAATCGAACCCCTAACCCCTGCCTTGCAAAGGCAGTGCTCTGCCAATTGAGCTACGTCCCCGTGTGCGCCAAGGCGCTGGGTCTGTCCTTGGGTCTGGGTGCGGTGCTTATCGCAGGTCGACGACGGGAGCGTCGAATTCAGCGACGGCCTCGTTCCAGAGGTCTTGCTCAGCCCGGTCGTTGGCGATCTTGCGATACACCGCGAACCCGGCCGCCGCAGCGACAATCAGCACCAAGAGCTTCTTCACGTGCGACTCCTACCATTCATCTGACCGGGTATTCGGGCTGTCGAGTGGGCCTAGATGGACTTGAACCATCGACCTCTTCCTTATCAGGGAAGCGCTCTAACCGAGCTGAGCTATAGGCCCGCGCGAAGGGGAAGGTTACCCCACCGGCCGATGCCGCCCAAACCGCAGCGGACGGACTCAGCGCACTTTGAGCGGTCAGAGTTCCTCTTGGACCGTCACTTGTAGGCCACCAGACATGCCCGCGACCAGGTTGAACAAGAAGGCCGCAATCGTGACCAGTGCCGTGATCAGCACGATATCGACGGCGGCGATTAGCAGGGACACCGACAGCACCCGGCCGAATCCGAAGTACTGCGTGATGGTTACCGAACCCGACCCAAGGACGAGCCTTAGCGTGTCGTCGACTGAAACGAATACTCCGCCGGCGGCGAGCACGCCCCACAACAACATCCCAGCGACTACCGTGATCACCGCGGCGGCAAGCGACAACAAGAATGCAAGCCGCAGTACTGACCACGGGTCCACTCGCTGAATCGTCATCCGAGTACGTCGCGTCCGGGTGATCGGCGCGTTTCGCGATGCCGACGGCGGCACGACGGTTGCACTACCAGCGGACATGCTCGTCTGATCCCCGGGACGCTGACCGCTAGTCGTCGTCATGAACCTTCGCTCTCATCAGGATCGGGAGCCGACCCTTCAGACTGACTCGATTCGTCTCCTGAATCAACCACCGAGGTGGTCAGATCGATGATCGCAGGTACTTCGTCGCCCCCAACTCCGGTCTCAGCCTCAGCGTCGGTCTCAGACTCAGCATCGGTCTCAGACTCAGCGTTGCGCGTCACGGCAACAACAGCGTCGGTCTCACCGACCGTTGTCAAAGTTACGCCCATCGTGTCGCGTCCGGTCGCGCGAATTTGCGTGACCGGCGTGCGAATGATCTCTCCACTTGCCTTGATCGCGAAGACCTCGTCCTCTTCGCTAGCGATGATTGCCCCGACCAAAACGCCTCGGTCTTCGTTGGCAAGTCGCATCGCTTTAACGCCGAGAATTGCCCGCCCCTTGACCGTCCACTCGGTCACTGCCGTGCGCTTAGCGAATCCGCCGTCTGTCACGGTTACCAAGAACGCGTCATCGCGGACCACGTCCATCGCCAGCAGTTCATCATTAGCGCGGAACTTCATCCCGATGACGCCCTGCGTGGCGCGGGCCATCGGACGCAACGTCGAGTCATTCGCGTGGAACCGTGCGGACTGACCCTTGCGAGAAACCATCAACAAGTCGTCGTCAGCTGAACACATGACGGCAGAGATGACCTCGTCGTCATCCTTCAGGTTGATGGCGATCACGCCACCCGTGCGAGGCGAGTCGTACTCCGAGAGCTTGGTCTTCTTGACCATTCCCGATCGCGTCGCCAACACGAGGTAAGGCGCCTGCTCGTAGTCGCGGATGTCGAGTACCTGTGCGATCTGCTCTTCGGGCTGGAACGCTAGCAAGTTCGCGACGTGTTGCCCCCGTGCATCACGTCCGGTGTCGGGAAGCTCATACGCCTTCGCCCGGTACACCCGACCCTGATTGGTGAAGAACAAGATCCAGTGATGTGTGGTCGTGGTAAAGAAGTGCTCAACGAGATCGTCCTGCTTCAACGCCGCGCCACGCACTCCCTTGCCACCGCGTCGTTGCGATCGGTATAGATCAGCCTTGGTGCGCTTCGCGTAACCGTCGCGGGTAATGGTGACGACGACGTCTTCTTCCGCAATGAAATCCTCATGCGACATGTCACCATCGAACGGAATGAGTTGGGTGCGCCGCTCGTCGCCGTACTTCTCGACGATCTCCGCCAGCTCCTCGGCGACAATGGATCGCTGACGTGGCTCGTTCGAGAGGATGTCGTTGTAGTCAGCGATCCGTGCCATTAGCTCGTCGTACTCGTCAATGATTTTCTGGCGTTCGAGGGCTGCGAGTCGCCGCAACTGCATGTCAAGAATCGCAGTGGACTGCACCTCGTCGATCTCCAGCAGATCCATCAGGCCACCGCGCGCGTCTTCGACCGTGGCACTCGCGCGGATCAACGCGATGACTTGGTCAAGCGCGTCGAGTGCTTTCAGCAACGCCCGCAAGATGTGCGCGCGCTCTTCAGCCTTGCGCAACCGGTAGCGAGTGCGTCGCTGGATGATTTCGATCTGGTGAGTGATCCAGTGCGACACAAACTGGTCGAGCGTGAGCGTGCGGGGAACGCCGTCGACTAGCGCCAGCATGTTGGCGCCAAATGTCTCTTGTAGTTGTGTGTGTTTGTAGAGGTTGTTCAGCACGACCTTCGCAACAGCGTCGCGCTTCAGCACAACGACGAGCCGCATTCCGGTACGTGACGACGAGTCGTCACGTAGATCTGCGATGCCCTGAAGCTTGCCGCTGTCAACCAAGTCGGCGATCTTCAACGCCAAATTGTCGGGGTTGACCTGGTACGGCAGCTCGGAGATGACTAGCGCCGTGCGGTTGCGGTCTTCTTCGACCGTGACGACCGCGCGCATGGTGATCAGCCCACGCCCCGTGCGGTATGCGTTCTCGATGCCGGTCTTGCCGACGACGAGGGCACCAGTCGGGAAGTCTGGCCCTTGGACCCGTTCAAGCAGTGCTTCGAGCAACTCCTCGCGCGACGCGGTGGGATTCTCAAGCGCCCACTTCACACCGTCGGCGACCTCGCGCAGGTTGTGTGGCGGGATGTTGGTCGCCATTCCGACCGCGATACCCGCGCTGCCGTTGATGAGCAGGTTGGGGAACCTGCTCGGCAGAATCGTGGGCTCGGCGGTGCGACCGTCGTAGTTGGGCGCGAAGTCGACGGTGTCCTCGTCGATGTCGCGGACCATCTCCATGGCCAGCGGCGCCATCCGGGCCTCGGTGTAACGCATGGCGGCTGCGGGGTCGTTTCCTGGCGAACCGAAGTTGCCCTGACCCTGCACGAGTCGGTACCGCAACGCCCAAGGCTGAGCGAGCCGGACCAAGGTGTCGTAAATCGCGGAGTCACCGTGCGGGTGGTAGTTACCCATGACGTCACCGACGATGCGCGCGCACTTGCTGAATGCGCGGTCGGGTCGATACCCGCCGTCGAACATTGCATAGATGACTCGCCGGTGAACCGGCTTAAGGCCGTCGCGCACGTCCGGCAACGCACGCGACACGATCACGCTCATCGCGTAGTCGAGGTACGAGCGTTGCATCTCGACCTGAAGGTCGACCGCTTCTATCCGACCGCCCGGAGGTACTACATCGGTGGATTCAGTCACCAGGGTTCCTTATGTCTAGATGTCCAGGAAGCGCACGTCGCGCGCGTTACGTTGAATGAACTTGCGACGTTCTTCGACGTCTTCGCCCATCAACGTCGCGAAGGTTTCGTCGGCTTGCAAAGCGTCGTCGAGAGTGACCTGCAACAGCACCCGGCGCTGTGCATCCATCGTGGTCTCCCACAGTTCGTCGGCGTTCATCTCGCCAAGACCCTTGTAACGCTGGATGCCCTCTTCTTTTGGCAACTTTCTTCCCGCTGCCGCACCCGCAGCCAGCATTGCGTCCTTCTCGCGGTCGCCGTACGCGAACTCTGACTCGTCGCGCGACCACTTGATTTTGTATAGCGGTGGTTGGGCGATGTAGACAAAGCCCTCTTCGATCAGCGGGCGCATGAAGCGGAAGAGCAGCGTGAGCAGCAACGTGCGAATGTGTTGACCGTCAACGTCGGCGTCGGCCATCAGCACAATCTTGTGGTAGCGCAACTTGGCCAGGTCGAACTCTTCGTGCACGCCAGTTCCCAGCGCAGAGATGAGCGCTTGGACCTCGTTGTTCTGCAGCACCCGGTCGATCCTGGCCTTCTCAACGTTCAGGATCTTGCCGCGAATGGGCAAGATGGCCTGGGTTCCTGGGTCGCGGCCATTGCGAGCGCTACCGCCTGCTGAGTCGCCTTCAACCACGAAAATCTCGCAGTCTTCGGGATTGTTCGACGAGCAGTCGATGAGTTTTCCGGGTAATCCACCGCCGCCCAGTAGTCCCTTGCGGTTGCGAGCCAGGTCGCGGGCCTTGCGCGCCGCCATCCGGGCCGAGGCTGCGTTGATCGCCTTGCGTGCGATCTCTTTGGCTTCGCCAGGGTTCGCATCCAGCCACGCTGACAACTGTTCGTTGGTCACCTTCTGGACGAACGACTTCGCCTCGGTGTTACCGAGTTTGGTTTTGGTCTGACCCTCGAACTGTGGCTCGCGCAACTTCGCGTGAACGATCGCAGTCAGTCCCTCGCGGACATCTTCGCCGGACAGGTTGGGGTCCTTCTCTTTGAGCAGGTTCCACCGATCACGCGCGTAGCGATTGATGAGCGACGTCAACGACGTGCGGAATCCTTCTTCGTGTGTACCACCCTCGTGCGTGTTGATGGTGTTCGCGAAGGTGTGAACACCCTCGTTGTAGTCGCCGTTCCATTGCATCGCGACCTCGAGGCTGATTCCCTGCTCGGTGTCTTCGGCGGCGTACTCGATGACGTGTTGGTGAACGACGCCGGTCTTGCTGCGTGCATTGATGTGACGAACGAAATCGGCGATGCCACCTTCGTAGTAGTACTTGACGTGGCGAGCTTCGAGGTCAGACTCGTCGACTACTTCAGCGTCCTGGTCGGCCACCCGCTCGTCAGTCATCTCGATGGTGAGCCCGCG
Source organism: uncultured Actinomycetota bacterium (assembly GCA_963726755.1). Lineage (GTDB taxonomy): Bacteria > Actinomycetota > Actinomycetes > JAHEKZ01 > JAHEKZ01 > DATKIY01. Next base: position 791,746 of record CAVSDB010000003.1, on the reverse strand, counting down.
GTTGAGGAATGCCATCTCTTGGAATCGTCGCGATAGCGTTTCGAAGGAGTAATGCGTCATCTCGAATATTTCGGGATCGGCCCAGAAGGTGATCGTTGTTCCGGTGCTGTCGGCCGGCTCGCCCCTCTCAAGGTCGCCGGTAGGAACACCGCGGAGGTACGTCTGTCGCCAGACGAACCCGTCTCGCCGCACCTCGACGCTGAGTTTGGTCGACAACGCATTGACGACCGAGACTCCGACCCCATGCAAGCCGCCCGAAACTGCGTACCCACCGCCGCCGAACTTGCCCCCTGCGTGAAGGACGGTAAGGACCACCTCGACCGCCGGACGCCGTTCCTCCGGGTGCTCGTCGACGGGGATGCCACGTCCGTTGTCGGTCACGCGGACGCCACCGTCGGCCAGCAGCGTGATGTTGATCTGGTCGGCAGCACCTGCGAGGGCTTCGTCCACACAGTTGTCGACCACCTCGTAGACCAGGTGGTGTAACCCGCGCTCGCCGGTGGATCCGATGTACATGCTCGGGCGCTTGCGCACGGCATCGAGGCCCTCGAGGACCTGGATGTTCGTTGCGTCGTAGGACACGGGGAGGGCTCCTTGGGTCAAGGTTCAGGGCCGCCCACCTTGCCGGCGGAGCGGCCCTGCTTTCTGCCCCTCATCCTACTCCGTTACGCCGACAGAGTTGCCTCGTGGTGACGATTGTGGGCGGCAAGACGCCGCTGTCGAGCCTGGGCGTGACTCCCCCTACACGGCAGGGGGGTTGGGGACGCAGAATCTCAGCCGTACGTGTCGCGGGGACCGCGTCCCTGGACCGACCACTTGCCCTTCTTCCACGACGGGCCGGCCGGGCCCACGACCCGTAACCCGGTCACCGTGCCAGCTCCCAAATCCTCGTTCAGCCGGGCCAGTAGGGAGGTCGCCAGCAACTTGATCTCGCTGGCCCAAGCGGTTGATTCAGCCCGAACCGTGAGTTGGCCATCGGTGAAGTTCTCAGGGGCGCAATGGGCCGCGACTTCTTGCCCCACGATCTGGGACCAGCGGCCCTCGACGCCTCCGATGGCCCGGTTGGTCTGCCACCCGCGTTCTGCGACCAGGCGTTCAACCACCTGGTCAAGCGGCTGTGGATCGCGTTCATCGGGTCCGGCAGCTGAGATCTGTTGTCCGGTGACCGGCCGGCGCTTGGTCGATCGACCGCTAAGTGCCCCTCTGCGGCTCCGAACCCGTGCCCTCGCGAGCATTTCGCGACCGAGGTCAGTGCTGTCGGCGGGCTCAGCCGACTCCACGGGTGCGTCCATTGACGACTCAGGCGACTCCACGAACGACCTCGCCTCCTGCCACGGTGAACGTACTGCCCACCAGCGTAGACGGCACGTCCCCCAAAACTGCCGCGGTGATCAGCACCTGTTCGGCGTCCGCCACTCGGGCGGCGAGCCGGGTTCGGCGGGCATCGTCAAGCTCGGAGAACACGTCGTCCAGGACGAGAACGGGGTCATCGCCGTCGGCTCGTATCAACGCGAACGAACCAAGCCGAAGCGACAAAGCCAACGACCATGACTCCCCATGAGAGGCGTAGCCCTTAGCCGGCATCGTGCCAAGCTGAATCACCAAGTCGTCACGTTGCGGACCAACTAGGGAAATCCCACGAGCAAGTTCCTCACGTCGAACGTCTTCGAGTGACGTCTGCAGATCAGCGGCGATCTGCTCGCGGTCCGGCGCACCCACTTCGCTGACATTGAGTTCGTTGGACCCGAGTTCGCCCGACCGCCACGAAGCTCGGTAGCCGAAGCTTGCCTGGCCCCCCGTCGGTGCGAGATCCTTATACGACGCCACGACGTGTGGTTCCAACTCAACAATCATGGCTAACCGCGCCGCCAATAGTTCGCTAGCGGTTGCCACCAGGTGTTCGTTCCACACCTCCAACGTTGAGACGTCAAACTGCCCGCGCGAAGCAGCTGCACTTTTCAACAAGGCATTGCGTTGCTTCAGCACGCGGTCGTAATCGGAGCGAACACCAGCCAACCGTGGAGTACGCAGCACCATGAGTTCATCGAGAAACCTGCGCCGCTGGTCCGGCTCACCGCGCACGAGCGCCAGATCTTCCGGAGCAAACAACACGGTCCGCAGGATCCCTAGCAATTCACGTGTCCGCGGTAGTGGCGACTTGTTCACTCTGGCCCGATTTGCTTTGCCGTTGACGACTTCGATCTCCAGCAGGAGTTGACGATCGTCACGCACGACCTGCCCACGGATAACCGCGCGCTCACATCCCTGACGAATCAACGGTTGATCGGTCGCGACCCGATGACTGCTGAGTGATGCCAGATAGCCGAGTGCCTCAACAACATTCGTCTTACCCTGTCCGTTGGCTCCGACAAAGGTCGTCACGCCCGGTTCAAGCGTCAACGTCAAGTGCTCGTACGACCGATAGTCGACGAGTTCAAGAGCTGCGACAAACACCGACTGTCGACCGAGAACTAACCGGACAGACGCACCGGCATGATGAGGTAGCGATAACTCGCATCACTCGCCGTCTCTGCGTCAGTACGACCACTCATCACCGCTGGCTTAGTCGACGTCGTGAACGACAATTCGGCAAACGGTGCGCCAAGTGCCTGCAGCCCGTCTTGCAAGAACTGTGGGTTGAACGCAATCGTTAGCGGTTCGCCGTCATAGGCACACGACAACGATTCAGTCGCGACCGCTTCGTCTCCGGTACCCGCGTCTAGCACCACTTCGCCATCACTGAAGTGAAGCCGCACCGGAGTGTTTCGATCGGCGACCAAGCCAACCCGCTTGACGGTGTCGATGAACGCCGACGTCTCGATCACTGCAATCGCGCTGCTCTCGGTCGGCAGCAACGCGCGGTACTTGGGGAACTCCCCGTCAAGAATTCGATTCGTTGAATGACGACTTTCTCCGCCAGCGCTTCCTTCGAATCCGATGAGGCCCTCGCCGGCTCCGCCGTCGGACAACGCGATGGTGACCTCTTCAGAGTCGACCAAAGCCCTCGCGGTCTCATCCAGGGAGCGCCCACGAACCAGGGCGACGGCACTGAGGTCGGGACGATCTGGTCGCCAGCCGATTTCTCGCACAGCTAGCCGATACCGATCGGTCGCCGCCAAAACCAGATGATCACCCTCGAACTCGATGCGGATGCCGGTCAGCACCGGCAGCGTGTCGTCGCGTCCGATCGCTATCGCCACCTGGTGCACCGCAGCCGCGAAATCTGCTCCTGACAAGGTCCCGGCAGCGGCCGGCATCTCCGGCAGCGAGGGGTAGTCCTCAGTGGGCAGCGTCTGCAGGGTGAACCGGGACGATCCACACCGAACGACAACCTTGCGCTCGGACTCCTCCGTCTCGACCTCGACGGGGCGGGGCGGCAGGCTGCGGGTGATGTCGGCAAGTAGCCGACCCGACACCAGGGCCGTTCCGGGCTCACTGACCTCGGCCGGAACCTCAACACGCCCAGAGACCTCGTAATCAAAGCTGCTCAGCGTCAGCCCGTTGTTGCCAGCCTCAACGAGCAGGCCGGTCAGGACGGGCAAAGGGGGGCGGGCCGGCAACGTTCGCGCAGCCCAGGACACCGCATCGGCGAGCACGTCACGCTCGACACGAAACTTCACGTGCTCCTCCGGTTCCGCCGCGCTTGCCACGGCAATGTCACTCTAGGTGATGGGTCTGTGTCACACCCTGCGCCACCCCATGGACGTTGAGGTTGTCTGATTAGTAGATGACTCGTCGTCGTCGTCGGGGTTGTGGACAAGGTGGGTAAGTCGCATTTTTGCTGGTCAGAGCCGATTTCTCGCTCCACACCGGGGTGTGGCCAAGCTGGGAACAACTGATGTCTGGCTGGGGAAGGCGAAGCGAACAGCCAGTGACATCCACCGGTTGTCCCCCGATTTCCACCGGTAAGACCCCGTGAGTCCACAGGCTTGTCCCCAAGGTGTGTACCCAGGGTGACCGAGGCAGTAGCGACATCGTGTGTCGCCTGGCGAGGAGTCATGCGTGCCGGGCCTGAGATTTGATCCGGTTGGTTAGCTCGGTGACCTGGTTGTAGACGCTGCGGCGCTCGGCCATGAGCTGACGAATCTTACGGTCGGCGTGCATCACCGTCGTGTGGTCGCGGCCACCGAATTGCTGACCAATTTTGGGCAGTGAAAGGTCGGTGAGCTCACGGCACAAGTACATCGCGATCTGCCGGGCGTTGACGAGAACACGTGACCGACTGGACCCACACAGGTCATCGAGTGTGAGGCCGAAGTAAGCGGCGGTCTGCGCCATGATGAGGCCGGACGTCACTTCAGGACCGGCACTGTCGGGAATCAAGTCTTTGAGGACGATCTCGGCGAGTGCGAGGTCGACAGGTTGCCGGTTGAGACTGGCGAAGGCGGTTACCCGAATGAGTGCGCCTTCGAGTTCGCGGATGTTGGTCGCGATGCGACTAGCGATGAACTCAAGAACCTCAGGTGGTGCCTGCAACTTCTCTTGGGCCGCCTTCTTGCGGAGGATCGCGATACGTGTCTCGAGGTCAGGTGGCTGAACGTCGGTGGTCAATCCCCACGTGAAGCGGGTGCGCATGCGGTCTTCGAAACCCGACAACTGCTGCGGCGAAACATCGCTGGTGATGACGATCTGCTTGTTGGCGGTGTGCAGGGTGTTGAACGTGTGAAAGAACTCCTCCTGCGTTTGTACTCGTCCTTGCAGGAACTGGATGTCGTCGATCAGGAGGACGTCGACATCGCGGTAACGCCGTTGAAATGCTTGGGCTTTGTCGTCTCGGATCGAGTTGATGAAGTCGTTGGTGAACTCTTCGGAACTGACGTAGCGAACGCGTGTGCCCGCGTACAAACTTCGCGCGTAGTGGCCGATTGCATGCAGCAGGTGGGTTTTTCCCAGACCTGAATCGCCGTAAATGAACAGCGGGTTGTAGGCCTTGGCCGGAGCTTCTGCGACAGCAATCGCGGCAGCGTGCGCGAAGCGGTTGCTCGCGCCAATGACGAATGTGTCGAAGGTGTACTTCGGGTTCAACCGTGAGTCGCTGTCGAACCGCGGTACCGGTTGGCCAGCTCCTGGGCGAGGCGAATGGTCGTTGAGTTCATTGGTCGCTGCGGGCAAGGTGTTGGCGAAGGCGGAGTCTGCCGCAAGCGTCTCGGCGTCCAGTTCATCGTCGAAATCATCGGTGTTACTTGGCGATGCGTCTTGGGCAAGTTCGGGTTCGACGGTGACGGCAATCTTCACTTCTCGATGCAGTTCACGCGAGAGCACGTCGGTGACGTGTGGTCGTAACCGCGACTCGATGAGGTCTTTGGTGAACTCGTTCGGTGCCGCCAAGAGGGCGGTGTCTTCGACGAGTCCCAACGGTCGAGTGAGCTTGAGGAACGCCCCTGCCTGTGGACCGGCTTCGTCGGCCAGGGTGTCAAGAACCCGTGCCCAGACTTCGGTGAGATCGGGCGTCTCGATGGTCACCCAGTACCCCTTCGCATCGCTCGATTCGAATACCTCGGCAACCGTGGTTACCGTCGTTTTGCCTGGTCAGCCCCAGGGATCCACATGGTCGTCCACAGGCTGTGGAAGGGCCAAAACGGGGCTGCCGGAGCAGCGACTGGGGAGGTGAGCCGCTTACCGGTGCTGGCGGACGCTACCTAGGGTTCGGGTCGCGCGTCCAGCGGTTGTCCACAACTGCCTTCGTCACCGTACTCACCCTTGCCTCGGCGTGTCTGCCCGCCCCCTGCGCTGGGGCGTGCGAGGTTGGGAAGTTACCAGTCGCCGGATCGCCTCGGGCACCAGTTTGACCGGGGGGCGTGGTGACGATGTACCGTAGGGCGCTGTCTGCGAGTCGGAGTTTTCGCAGCACCCCTGTCTGAAGATCCACTCAGTCGGAATCCGCCGCATGCCTACGCCTTCGGGCGCCGGCGTCCGGTGGCGGCCGATCCGCCCAGCCGTTGTCGTTTGTCCCGCTCTTTCGTCCCCAGTCTGTTCGGAGCCTCAGGTGTCCAAGCGTACGTTCCAGCCCAACAACCGCCGTCGGGCCAAGACCCACGGTTTTCGCCTGCGGATGCGCACTCGCGCTGGCCGGTCGATCATCTCGTCGCGGCGCCGCAAGGGCCGCGCCCGTCTCGCCGCCTGAGCTAGCGGTGCTGCCTGCGGCACACCGAATGCGGCGTAGCCGCGAGTTCTCCCACGTCGTGCGATCCGGCCGACGTGCGGGGCGTCCCACCTTGGTGCTCCACGTTGCCCCCGGTTCGGTAGACGAGCCAACCCGCGTTGGTTTGGTGGTCAGTCGACAGGTCGGTGGCTCGGTGATCAGGCACCAAGTTGCTCGTAGATTACGAGCCATTGCTGCTGCGGAGTTGGTATCGCGTCCCAACGGTGAACTCGTGGTCATCAGGGCACTGGCACCTGCCAGCCGTGCGACGTCGGCGCAGCTGCGGGCAGACTTGGCCAAGGCCTGCGCGCGCGTTGACGCTCAGCGCCCAGAATCACCAGGATCGCGATGAGCGCCGCTACGCCGAACCGCTTGGTTCGGGTGCTGCGCACCGCAGGTAAGTGGGTGTTGCTGATCCCGATCCTGGCCTACCGTCGCCTGGTCTCACCGCTGTTGCCGGCATCCTGCCGCTACTACCCCTCGTGTGCCGGTTACGCCGAAGAGGCAATCCGGCTGCATGGCCCAGTGCGTGGCAGCTGGCTCGCGGCCAAGCGGTTGGCCAGATGCCACCCCTGGACGCCGGGCGGCGTCGACCATGTTCCAGACTCTCCGCGGGCCAGCCATTCCCCAACGGCAAGCCTTTCCGCACCATCGACAGTGACGGGAGCCTGATCCGTGGGCCTGCTCAACCCGCTTTATGACGTCGTCTCGTGGGTCCTCGTTCAGTTCCACACCTTCTGGGTGAAGGTGGGTCTGCCGTACAACGGCGGCTGGACCTGGGTGCTGTCCATCGTCGGACTCGTGGTGCTGATCCGAATCATCTTGATCCCGCTGTTCGTCAAGCAAATCAAGGCACAGCGTGGTCTGCAGATGCTTCAGCCGCAGATCAAAGAGCTGCAGAAGCGGTACAAGGACGATCGGCAAAAACAGTCGGAAGAGCTGATGAAGCTCTACAAGGAGACCGGGACCAACCCGTTCTCGTCGTGTCTGCCGATCATCTTGCAGATGCCGATCTTCTTCGCGCTGTTCCACGTTCTCAACTACGGCGTGCAAAAGGGCATCCCAGTTGGAGCGATGACCCAGCCGCTGGTCGATTCCGCGCAGCAGGCAACAATCTTCGGTGCCCCAATCTCGGCCTCGTTCAAGATGAACCAAGCTCAGCTCGACCAGTTAGTGATAGGTACTGACGCCACCAACGTCAAGATTGTCTGCCTGATCTTGATCGTGTTGATGTCGGCGACCACGTTCATCACGCAGAAGCAATTGATGGTCAAGGGCATGCCAGCGGGTGGCCAGAACCCCTTGATGAAGCAGCAAAAGATCCTGGTTTATGTGTTTCCGTTCATGTTTGCGATCTTTGGCATCAATTTCCCGATCGGTGTGCTTTTCTACTGGCTCACCACCAACCTGTGGTCGATGGGGCAGCAGTTTTACGTGATCAGACGAAATCCCGCGCCCGGCAGTCCCGCAGCGTTGGCTTTAGAGGCTCGAAAGGCCGCCAAGGAAGCCAATCGTTCAGGAGCAGCTGCGGCAGCAGAGGAACCTCCCGCGCCGAAACCAACCCGGACCCAGCCCAAGCGACAGCCACGAAGCCAACGCAAGGGTGGGCCAAAGCCTCCGGCCACTGGTGAAGATCCAGGCAAGCCGCCGAATGATCAGGAGAGTTCGTGACCGAGCCCGCGACCCCAACTGCTGGGGCCTCTCGAAGCCGAGCAGCCAGAACCAGCGAATCCAGCAGCTGCGGATTCAACTGCTGAAAACTCGGCGGAGCCGAAGCCTGCGAGAAGTGCGAGGACTGCGACGGCTGCAAGCGATCTAGAGCACGAGGGCGAGATCGCCGCTGACTACCTCGAGGAACTGCTCGATATCACCGATTTGGACGGCGATATTGATATGGACGTCGAGGGTGAGCGCGCCATGGTGTCACTGGTCGGCGGCGATGTTGATCACCTCGTCGGGCCTAACGGCGAAGTACTGGACGCGCTGCAGGAGCTCACCAGGCTGGCGGTTCTCCGGCAGACCGGCCAGCGCAGTCGTCTCATGTTGGATATCGCTGGCTGGCGAGCCGCGAAGCGGCAGGCATTGTCCGAAACCGGGACCCAGGCCGCCGAACAGGTTAAGAGCAGCGGCGAACCGGTTCGCCTTGAGGCGATGACGCCGTTCGAGCGAAAGGTCGTTCACGACGCGGTGGCCGCGGCCGGGATGACTAGCGAGTCCGAGGGCGAAGAACCTAATCGCCGCGTCGTCGTCCTTCCGGCCTAAAGTTTCACGTGAAACATGGCTTCGATCACATTGCAACAGTGACCTCGGATCTGCCCGCCCCGGCAGTCGCGATCGAGATATTCGGCGACGTCCTGCCTCAGGCCGAGCGGTACTGGGGCTGGCTGGCCTCGGCAGGAGTGGAGCGGGGTCTGCTTGGTCCTCGTGAGGTTGATCGGCTCTGGGAACGCCACCTGGTCAACTCAACGGCCCTCCTTGGCTTCCTGCCGGCCAACGGCACTGTCGTTGATCTTGGCTCAGGCGCTGGCCTGCCAGGCATCGTGCTGGCGCTGCTGCGCCCCGACCTCAACTTCGTGCTTGTCGAACCCATGTTGCGCCGGACCACCTTTCTGGCCGAAGTGGTCGCTGACCTCGATCTTCCCAATGTGTCGATCGAACGAGCCAGGGCCGATGAGTACGGCCGGGCACATCCTGCGGCAACTACCGCGGTGGTCGCGCGAGCCGTGGCACCGCTGGATCGCTTGGCGACCTGGGCGGCCCCGTTGCTTGCGCCGGACGGCGCGTTGCTGGCCATGAAGGGGTCTGGTGCAGCTGATGAGGTCGAGGCGGCCACCGAAACGCTGATTGGTTGTGGATTGTCGGTCGAAGCTCCCCTAGAAGTGAGGATCGGCGCTAGCGTGACGTATGTCGTGCGAGCCAGCCTGGTGGCTCCCGATCGCGCCGCGGGCGTGCTCGGAAGAGTTGATTCGAAACCCCGTGGCGGTAAGCGGAGGAGGGTCAATGAGTAGCGAGTCGACGGGAGCCGAGGTGGTCTACCCACTCCGGACTGCCGATGTTTCACGTGAAACATCGGTTGACCCATCCGAGACTCCTATCGGCGCGGCAGCGGCATCAGCGGCTCGACTGCGAACCGGCCGAGTAGAAACCTGGCCACGCCCTTCACGAACCCGAGTCCTGACAGTCGCCAATCAAAAGGGCGGCGTAGGCAAGACGACGTCCGCGGTCAACCTCGCGGCGGCCCTGGCGATGCACGGCTTGTCGGTGCTGGTGATCGATCTGGATCCTCAGGGCAACGCCTCCACGGCGCTGTCCATCGCCCATCACTCAGGCGTTCCAAGCATCTACGAGGTGCTGATCGAGGGGAAAGCGCTCACTGACGTGGTCCAGCCCGTACCGGATATTTCCGGGCTGACCACCGTCCCCGCCACCATCGACCTGGCCGGCGCAGAGATTGAACTCGTGCCCCTGGTAGCCCGCGAATCGCGCCTACAGCGGGCTCTTACCACCTACCTCGAGCAAGAGGCTGAGAGCGGTCGCCCCGTCGACTATGTGCTCATTGACTGCCCGCCCTCGTTGGGTTTGTTGACCGTCAATGCCTTCGTGGCGGCCCAAGAAGTGCTGATCCCGATTCAATGCGAGTACTACGCCTTGGAAGGGCTGGGTCAGTTGATCCGAAACGTGGAGATGGTTCAGGCTCACCTAAATCCGGACCTTCACGTGTCGACCATTGTGCTGACGATGCACGACGCCAGGACTCGGTTGGCCTCGCAGGTTGCCGATGAGGTGCGCCTGCATTTTGGTGACGTGGTGCTGGCGACGGTGATTCCTCGGTCAGTCCGCGTGTCGGAGGCCCCGAGTTATAGCCAAACCGTGTTGACCTATGACCCAGGGTCCAGCGGTGCGCTCTCGTACGTCGAGGCGGCTCGCGAGTTGGCACAGCGCACCGGGGGCGAAGGGCTGGGAGACCAACCCGCTGGCGACGAGGAGCGATTGTGACTGAGGAAGAATTGTGACAGAGAAGAAGCGCGGGCTGGGCCGCGGACTCGGCGCACTGATTCCGACGAGCGACAGCACCTCGGCTCATTCGACGGTCGTCACCGATCACCTCTTGACGCCGACGCCGACCCACACCCTTCAAGTCCACCACGACGATCCTGATCAGGCACCCGCGGTCTACCGCGAGATCCCACTGCGACAGATTCGGCCAAACCCACGCCAGCCGCGCGAGGTCTTTGACGAAGAGGCGCTCGCCGAGTTGGTCTACTCGTTGCGCGAAGTCGGCTTGCTGCAACCGATTCTGGTCAGGCCGAGTGCCGATGGGTACGAACTTGTGGCCGGAGAACGTCGCTGGCGAGCTGCGCAGCAGGCTGGCTTTACGACGATTCCTGCGATCGTTCGGCAGACCGACGACGACGTGTTGCTGCGTGACGCTCTGCTTGAAAACCTGCATAGGGCACAGCTGAACCCGTTGGAAGAAGCAGCCGCCTATGGCCAGCTGCTGAACGACTTCGGCTGCACCCAGGACGTACTCGCGCAGCGCATCGGACGATCGCGTCCGCAGGTCACGAACACCCTGCGCCTGTTGAAACTCCCCCCTTCAGTGCAGCGTCGAGTGGCGGCTGGAGTGCTGAGCGCAGGTCATGCCCGTGCGCTGCTTGCCCTTGACGATGACGCCGATCAAGAGCGGTTGGCGCAGCGAATTGTCGCTGAGGGGTTGTCGGTCCGGGCAGTCGAGGAAATCGTCGCCGTCGGTCTGGAGCCAGAGAAAAGCCGACAAAAGCGTACAAAAGCCCCACAAGATCCTATGCTGGCTGACTTGGCTGCCGCCCTCGGCGATGCCTGGGAGACGCAGGTGCAGGTCGAACTCGGTCGAAGCAAGGGACGAATCTCGATTGCGTTCGCTTCGCTTGAGGATCTAGACCGCATCGTCGCAGCGATTGCTCCTGACGCGCAGTCCATCGTTGCGACGCGCGCGGGCTAAGGCGATTGACGTGCGGGCGTTTCGACTAGTGGCCCTCGGGTTCGCCTGTGGGGCTGCCGTCGCGTTTGGGGTCTCGCTGCTCCGCAAGCGCGGGATCGCACAGGCGATCGGTTACCGAGCACCTGACCCAGCGGTTGGTCCGGCGGCTGTGGTGCTGCCAGCCGACCAGGCGATCGACCTCACCGAGACCGATTCTCGAAGCGGCTAGCGAACCGCCGCCGGTAACTCGACGACGGTGTCGCGGAGGTCCGTCGTCGGTTGGTACAACCGCTGTAGCGAGACCAACACCGCCTCGGCAACCGTGTCGCGGAATGCAGCGTCTGCCAATCTGGCGGCGTCGCTGGCGTGAGTCAGGTAACCCAGATCGAGTCTGACCGCTGGCATTCGGGTGAGTTGTAGAAGTTCCCATGTCTTGCCATCTGTGCGGTCGTCGAGCAAGTCAGTGCGCGCGACGATTTCATGTTGCAGCAAGTTGGCGAATGCTTGACCTACCGCCGAGTGGATTCCTTGCGGTCCTCCCGAGCCGTAGTAGAACGCCGCCACTCCTTGTGCATCTGGTGAGGGATGTGCGTCGATGTGCAAACTCAATAGCAAATCGGCGTCGGCTTCGTTCGCGAATGCTGCGCGCTGGGCTTCGGTGAGTGTGGCCACCGAACCCGCGCTCCCACGCGTCAAGAAGGCGATGACACCAACCGCACCAAGGCGCCCTTCGATGCGCGAGGCGAGGTCGGCGACCAACTCTGCTTCGGTCAGATCATGTGCTTCGACGCCGTTGTCGCCGCCGCCGTGCCCGGGGTCGATGACAATGACCTTGCCAGCAAGGCCGGGTCCGCCGCGACGTAGCCGTTGTGCCTCACGGATCAAATGCGGCTCGCCTCCGACGACAGTTCGTGCGAGCCGGTCGAGCGACTTGAACGTGACCGGTCCGCACAAGCCGTCGACGGGAATGCCGACGTTGCGTTGGAAGTCACGCAGTGCGCGTTCGGTTTCGGGACCAAAGATCCCGTCGATGCGTCCGGGGTCAAATCCCAGTTCATGCAGGCGGCGTTGCAACGCGGCGACGTCGTCACCGCTTTGCATGTGATGCGACCCGTATCGCATGACGCGGTCACCAAGACGCCAACGCGCATCGTCGAGACAACGCCAAGTCTCAGGACCAACGACACCGTCAGCGAATAACCCGCGATGTTGCTGAAAGTTGCGCACCGAGCGCTCGACGTCAGCATCGAACGAAGCGTCCAACGCGTCGGCGTCAAGTGGCCCGGTATCGCTGGTGAGGAGACCTAGCCGTCCCAGGTGATCGCGGATCTGTGCCACGGCAGGGCCGTGGTCTCCGATCCGGTACACGGGGTGCGGCACGAGTCAAGCCTCCGGCAATGGTCGACGAGCAGCGGGTGGCCGCCTGAATCTCCCCAGGGTAGCCCCGGGGGAGGCTGCCGAACGTAGTGCAGAGGGGGTATTACAGGTAGTCGCCCAGATCGGCGAGCAGTGCCTGCTTGGGCTTGGCGCCAATGATCGTCCTAACGACCTGGCCGCCCTGGTAGACCGCAAGTGTCGGGATCGAGGTCACGCCGGCTGCTGCGGCAGCCTTAGGGTTCTCATCGACGTTGAGTTTTGCGACCACGATCTTGCCCGCGTTCTCGGCAGCGATCTCCTCAAGGATGGGTGCGACCTGGCGGCACGGTCCGCACCACTCAGCCCAGTAGTCGACGATGACGGGCTTGTCGGCCTTGATGACGTCGGCGTCGAAGCTCTCATCAGTAACGACGATGGTGGACTGGCCCATTGGTTCTCCTTGACTGAACGTGAGATTGAACGTGAAGTGAAACTGTGGTTGATCGATGGTCAGGCGGTAGCGGCTATCACTGTGTCGTGAGTCCGTTCGGCGTCTTCAAGAGCGGTGAGGTAACGCTCGGCATCTAGTGCCGCGGCGCAACCGGTGCCAGCCGCGGTGATCGCCTGGCGGTACGTGTGGTCCACGAGGTCTCCGCAGGCAAACACGCCGGGAAGGTCGGTGTGAGTGCTTGGCTGCTTGACCAACACATAGCCCTGGTCGTCGAGCGAGAGTTGTCCATGAAGGAGTTCGCTGCGGGGATCGTGCCCGATTGCCACGAACAATCCGGTCACGGCAAGCTCGCGCTCTTCGCCAGTTTTGGTGTCCTTCAGCCGAACGCCGGTGAGCTTGTCGTCACCGAGAACGTCAGAGACTTCGCTGTTCCAGGCAAACGTAATTTTGTCATTGGCCAGCGCTCGCTCCGCCATGATCTTGCTCGCGCGAAGTTCGTCGCGACGGTGGATCACCGTGACCTTGTTCGCGAACTTGGTCAGGAACGTAGCCTCTTCAAGGGCCGAGTCACCGCCGCCCACTACCGCGATGTCTTGTGCTCGGAAGAAGAACCCGTCACAGGTCGCGCACCACGAAACGCCATGTCCGGACAGCCGCTTCTCGTTTGGCAAACCGAGTTCGCGATAGCCCGAACCCATAGCCAAGATCACGGCGCGCGCTTGATGGGTGGTCCCCGAGCCGGTGGTCACTGACTTGATGCTGCCGGTGAGGTCAACCGACACGACGTCGTCGGACACGATTTCGGTCCCGAACCGAAGCGCTTGCTTGCGCATCTGGTCCATGAGGTCTGGACCCATGATGCCGTCGGAGAAGCCGGGGAAATTTTCGACGTCGGTGGTGTTCATCAACGCGCCGCCAGAGGTGACTGAGCCCTCGAACATCAGCGGCGCCAGATTGGCACGTGATGCATACACCGCTGCGGTGTATCCGGCCGGGCCAGAGCCGATGATGATGACGTTACGGATCGGGTCCACCAAGGTCTCCTCGCAAACACGCGGAGCGCGTTGCGCGCCCGGATATCTCAACCAATCCTAGGGTGTTTGCCATTCCCGCAAGCTCTGGTGGCGATGGATGTGGCGCCGGTCACCCTTGAGGCAAAGTGAACGTCGCGTAGTCGATGGTGTCCTTGCACTGCGGGTCGAGGACCCAGACCTCAGCTCGGTGGGCATAGTCCGCGAGCGGCAGTACCACGATGACCGCGGGGTGCCAGCCCAACGGCCCCTGGAACATTCCGAGGTCGATGGCCAACGGTGCGACCTGGCCCTGGAGGTAGTTCTGGATGCAGTCTTGCGCGACCGTTGGGTCGGTGACTATGGGTAACGTGACCCGCTTGGCCACCTGAGCTGGCAGGGACTTGGTGACCAACACGGACTGTGTCGGAGACGAGGTCGTGGAGTTGTCGCCCGACGTAGGTGTGTCCGTGGGGCTGACGGTAGGCGAAGCACTCACGCTCGAAGTGGCAGCAGGCGTTGCTGGCACCGCAACACCCATCAACTTGGTGGCCTGACGACCCAAGGTGTCGTGGGTGTAGGTGGTGCCGCTGACCGTGGCCGAGTAACTGGCCAATTGGATGTCTTCGGGGGTAGTGGTTGCCCGTCCCGAATTCGCAGTGACTGCTTCCGTGCCCGTGGCAGGGTTCTGGTTGCTCATCGTGGAGTAGACCAGGCCACCGACCAGCATCACGCCTGCAGCGCAAGCCGCGACTCCCAGGATCCGACCGAGCCCGCCGCCGGTCCGCCGCGAGGGCGCCGAGCCGATGGGCACGATGGTTTTGGTTGCCGGGGTAGGCAGGTTTGCTATGAGCAGTGCTTCGACGTCGGCCGGCATGGTGAGCTCTGGCAGTTGGGACAACGCCAAGGTCACACCTAAGACCTGCCCCTGAAGGTCGCGACACACACCGCAGCCCTCTAGGTGATGGCGGGCGTGGGCGGCCGACTCAGCATCAAGCAGACCCTCTTCGAGGTCGGCGATGAGTTCAGCTGTCAGGTGGTCCGAGTCCGGGTGGACTGGGTCGTGATGTTGGCTCATCGGTCACCTCCTGGGGGGCCATCGGCGGGGTTCGTGTCACTGGGTTGCCCCGATTCGACGTCATCGGGGGGCGCTGGGTTCCGAAGATGCTCAAGCAGCGGAATGAGCTTGGCGCGACCACGAGCGCATCGGCTCTTTACGGTGCCTGCTGGACAGTCGAGCATCAGCGCCGCCTCGTCGACGGGGTAGCCCTCGACGTCGACCAGGATCAACGCCGCCCGCTGGTCTGGGGGCAACGTCAATAGTGCCTGCTCAATTTCCCAGGCAAGTTCACGTTGACCGAGCGGATCCGCCCGATCCGGGGGATGCGCCGAGTCATGTTCAGGCAGGGGAACGGTGGGTCGAGCCTTGCTGCGGCGGAGTCGATCCAAGCAGGCGTTTACGACGACTCGATGCAGCCAAGTGGTGACCTGGGCGTCCCCCCGGAACCCGGCCGCGGCGCGGTGGGCTGATAGCAGGGCGTCTTGCAGTGCGTCCGCAGCTTCTTCTGGGTCGCCCATCGTCCGAAGCGCCACGGCCCAGAGACGGTCCTTGTGACGGCGGAACAACGCCGCGAAGGCCAGCGGGTCACCCGCTGCGTGGGCGGCGAGCAGTTCCGCGTCAGCTCGCGCGTCAACCGGCTCGGTGGTCACGACCGGCAGCGTATTCACCCTGGGGCCGATATCACGACACCAGCCGGACTTCGGCCACGCCGCCGCGGTATCCGTCGGCCTCAGCGGGTAGCCCGGTGAACCAGACCAGCACTGACCGGGTTTGGACGGCTGGGGCGAATCGGTAGGTCAACTGGTCGCCGGCCCCTGGCACACTGGCCAGCTTCCGATAGCCGTTGAGAGGGTCAGAACTGGTGGGGGCGGCCGCCCCGGGCTCCTTGGCCCAGATCTGCAAATCCGTGCCCTGGCCGACCAGGTCGAGCTCGATCCCCCCTACTGCCTGTTCCCCGTCGAGGTGGATCTCAAGTCCAACTCCCGGTTTGAGGTCACCCAAGGCGCGCGTGGTGTACGTCAGGGTCTGCCATGACGTATCCGGGTTCCCATCGATGGCCAGGTCGGCATCGGAGTCGTTTTCTTCGCCGTTACCAGCAGGGTCGAAGGCGGTTGCCGATACCAAGGTGAGCGGAGCCTCGGGAGTGATGCTGGGAGCAGCGGACCCGTTGGGCGAGCCACTGTTCGGTCCACTCGGCGTGCTGCCTTCGGCGTCGGGACGCGTGCTGTTTTGCCAAACCTGCCAGCCGACAAGCAGCGCCGCGATAACAAACAACAAGACGACGCCAACCCCGACAACCGCGAGCCAAGGTGCGTTACGAACCGCTGAACCAGTTGCGGGGGTCGATGACGACAGATCCACCTTGTTCAGTGCATCGGCGACCTGCGCGGGCGTTTCCAACGGATTGTCGGCATCTGGTTGCAGCGCTCGCCACGCGATCTCGTCCACCTCGGGTGGCACGCCAGCACGTACCTGTCGCGGCCGTGCGACTCGGCCCGCCACCGTCGGCGCTGCCGCCAGTCCAGCACACGAATGACCGGGCCATCGCGCGGTCAACGCGGCGTACAACAGTGCACCCAACCGCCAGGCATCGACGTTCTCGGCGTCGCTGTCTGCGGGAACACCCTCCAGGGCAGCGCGGACTCCAACTCCGACGAGAACGACGCCGTGGTCTGTGACCAACACATCGCGCGGATCAAGCACGAGGTGATGAACGCCTTCTACTGCCGCTGCCGCAACGGCGTCGGCAACATCACGAACGATGGCGAGCGCCTGGTCGGATTCAAGCGGTCCATTGGCGAGCAGTTCGGCCAGCGAACTGCCTTCGAGCCATCGCGTTACTACGACGACTCGACCCTCTGAAACGTCAGCGTCGACAACTCGTAGGACGCGTGGATGCTCGACCCGGGCCGCAGCTTGGGCAGCAACTCGAACGTCCTCGGCGTGGGGATGGTCAGCGTCGAGGACTAGGAGACCAACTGGACGATCGAGTACGACGTCGTGACCACGCCACAACGAGCGTCCCTTGCCAGCTGCGACCTCTTCGATGAGGTCGTATCGGTTTACGAGCCGTTCCACGACGTTGACGCTACTGCCGTCGACGTCGTGGTCTACAACCCTGGGCGCGCAACGCCGTACAAACCGTCCTGGTACACCGGTGTGATTCGCACGAAGGCGCCGGTGTGCGGAGCCTCCACCATCAATCCGTTCCCGATGTACATGGTGACGTGATGAATGGTGTCAGCGTTGCTGGTGTCGTAGGCGTAGACGATCAGATCACCAGGCTCGATGTTCGAGTAGGGCACCGGCGTACTGGCGAAGTACTGGTCGCTCGCTAACCGCGGTAGGACCAGCCCGGCTTGCATGTATGACCACTGCACAAGCCCGCTGCAATCGAACGTGTTAGGACCTTCGGCGCCCCAGACATAGGGAGCACCAAGCTTCGACAGTGCAGCCGCAACAGCCGCTTTTGCGTAGACGGTGCTGGTGTGACCGGTGACGTCCGGGGGGACGAGGGGAGTTCGGGCATCCAGTTCGGCTTGTCTTTCTTGCGCCAGCTGTTTTGCAAGAGTCCTCACGTGGCGAGTCGACGCCTTCAAGAGTTGGTGTTGCTGTTTCGCCAAACCGTTGAGTTTGTCGGAGAAGTGACGGGCTTGCTTGGCTAGTTGGACGTGTTGGGTCGCCACCTGGTCGAGGCGCTCGTGAAGCGCCGCCGCTTGGTTAGCCGCGACATCTGCCTCGTCAGCGTCCGAAACGTCGTTGGCCATGACCGACTGCAAGGCCGCGATGTTCGCCGCGACATCGGACAACGAACCACTGTTCAGCGCCGCGATGTAGAGCGGTGCCACGCCGCCCGACTGCTCAATGGCACTGACTCGGTGACCAACGTCTGCCCTGGCCTGCGAATCTGCCTGCGCCAGTGCGTCAAGTTGTTGCTCGGCCAAGGTGGACCGGTTGGTTGCACCCGCTAGCTGACTCTGGACGTACGCGAACCGTTCGTTCGCCCACTCCTGCTTAGCCTCGATTTGATCGAGCTGGTCGCGCAGTTGTTGGGCATGAGACCGGGCAGCGTCCAGATCGGCCTGCGTGTCCGTGTGTACCGGTTGCATGCGGGGGATGGCAGAAGTGACCGGCGCCTGTCGCGCCGCCGCCAGTGCCGGTGTCGTCCCGATCGCGCCAAGAACAAGCGAGGCGGCGCACATTCCGCGAATGACAGAGGGGGTAGCACGTCGTCCCCGCCGCTGGGAGGTCCCAGTGGCCGGAACGGAGGTCACGGCGAAGAACCGTTGGCTTCGAATGGCTCGGCGTAGACCGTCGTATCGATGTTGGCCAGGTCGGCGGTCCGGCTCCAGCGGTAGAGCAGGAGCGTGGGAGCCGTGCCCTTAAGTTCGAACGTCACCGAATCGGCTGTGATGACGAAGGACTTCTTCACGATCTTGGCATCGTGGGCGGTCGCGTAAGTAGCGGCAGTGTCGTAAGCCAAGGTCGCGTTTGGATTGGCTAAGTACGAATCCAGCGCAGCATGAGCCGCGGTCGATCCAGTGTCCTGGAGTTGCACCTTGGCGACCACGATCGAGAGCACCTCGAAAGTGACCAAACCGAGGATGGCCAGGGTCAGGACCAGTCGGGTAAGCCAGCCCACCACGATGCTGCCGGAGTCCGACGCATGCCGAGTCGAGGACGGAACCATGGTTGGGATGTCGGCGGTATCTGGACTGGGCTTGAGGCGCCAGAAGGGCAAGGCTGCGGGCTGCCTCAGGCGGTTCTACGCAGGACCAGCCCCACAACCGCGGCGGCTTCGTCGATCGAGAACAGCTTGATCCCACCTAGATAGACCAAGAAACCGGGCACCAAACCTGCGGCCAGCACGACGGCCGCCTCGGAAGCCCCCTCGATGGGGCCGACGACCGCGAGGGCAAGCAGGGCGCCACCAGCCATGGCTAGGGCGGCGAGCAGCGAGGCGAGGAGAACCCGAACGTGGGTTCGGACGACCAGCGATCCATCGAGCCGATGTAGGCGGCGACGCAACTGCCAGGTCAGTGGAACGAGCGCTACGCAGTACGCCAGTGCATAGGCCAGCCCCAGCCCGGGGATGGCTTGATCGGCCGGCAGCACTGCCACCGCGAGCACGGCCAGGGCGACGTTCACGCCGTTGAGGACGATCGCGTTGAATGTCGGTGTTCTGGTGTCTTCGAGGGCATAGAACCCACGCAGCACGACGTAGTAGGCGCTGAACGCGGGCAAACCAAGGGCGAACGCTCCCAGCGTCAGGCCAAGAGTCCGGGCCGCGTCCAAGGCGAAGTCGCCGTGGGCGAACAGCAGCACCGCAATGGGTACGCCGAGAACCACAAAGCACGTCGCCATGGGAATGACGAGCGAGTTCGTCGTGCGCAGCGCCCAACCGATACGTTCGCGGACCGCCACGAAGTTCTGACTCGCGGCGAGTTCGCTGAGGTGCGGGAGGATTGCCGTCACCACAGACACCGTCACCACCGATTGCGGGAGCATGAACACCGTGAACGCATTCGAGTAGACCGTGGCACCGGCGTCAGCCGAACTGGTGACGTTGACGCCGGTAGCTAGTCGGATTGCTACCAAGGTGCCGAGTTGATTGATCAGGACAAGCAGCAGGGTCCAGCGCGCCAAGTTCCAGGCCTTGCCTAGCCCGGTCCCCTTGAGGTCGAAGCGGATCCGGAGTCGTAAACCGCAGGCTCGCAGGGCGGGCCACAACACCGCGGCTTGCAGAACCGCGCCCAAAGTCGTGCCTATACCAAGGAGTGCGATCTCTCCGTCGGTGACGTTGTGTGTTGTCGTACCGGGGTTCGAAACGTAAAGGAAGAGTGAAGCGGTCGCGATGATGACGAGGTTGTTGGCGATCGGCGCGAACATTGGTGCACCGAACCGACCGCGAGTGTTAAGCACTTGCGAGACGATCGTAAAGAGTCCGTAGAAGAAAATCTGTGGCAGCAGAAAGCGCGCGAACGCAGTCGCGACCTCGAGGTCTCGGTGATTCCAGTCCTTTCCGTAAAGCTGCACCAACCAAGGGGCTAGGACAACCGCGGCGACAGTAATGACCAGCAGCACGATCGCCACGGCCGAGAACAGTCGTTGTGCGTACGCCTCACCTTTGTCGTCGTCCGACTTCATGTGACGGACGAGTTGGGGGATGAATACCGCGTTGATCGCTCCGCCGATCAGCAGCACGTACACAACCGTGGGCAGAATGTTGGCGACGGTGTACGTGTCGGCAAAGACGCCGCTGCCGATGGCAGCCAGCAATACCGAGTTCTTGACCAGACCGGTGACGCGGGAAGCCACGGTTCCAGTCGCCATCACTGAACTGGATGCCAGGAATGATCGCTGCGCGCCGATTGGCTGCTCGCTCACGCGTCGCTTCCTCGTGGCCTTCGAAACCTTCGAACGGTTCTGATGACACCGGCGATCAACATGAGTGCAGCAGCGGCACCGAAGACGATGAGCGCGACCTGCCCGTAGGCCCGAACGTCGACCGCCAGGTGAACTGGATCTGAATAGGGAACCGAGTCTGGAGTCAGGATCTGCGCCTGCACGCCGAGACGACCGCTGGTGACGGCATCAAGTGAGATGGACACACTCGCTAAGCCCTGCGGTTTGATCCTGACGCGGCCGGGCGGAGTCTCGACGCGTAATCGCAAGGGGTCGTCGGACGTCACCGAGAGTTTGACTACGACGGTCTGGTCCAACTGGTTTCGAATCGATACTGGAAGATCGCCGCGATCGTCTGACAACGTCCCGCCGCGCGATATCACTCGAACTCTGGCGCGCTGCGTCGTCAACCGTTCGATGGTGCCGTCGAGCGATGTTTCCGCAGCGGGGTGGTCGGCACGCCAAGCGGTGCTGACTGAAGTGAGCAAGGCGTCCTGTATTGGTCGCGACAAGATGTTGGGCCGGGTCAGGATCGCGCTAAATGTGCGAGTGGGCGCCATGGCGTCGGCTGCCCGGGTAACCAGTTCGGGCGGGAGCATCCGTTCGTCCGAACCCTCTGTCGGAGTTGGATCGGTGCGCTCGACGGTCGGCGGGCTCGGCCTGATCGCCTCGTCCAGACTGACCGGGTTGAGCCAGGTCGCTTGACGTACCGCCGACACCAAGGTGTCAGCCCACTTCGGGTCGGGGTCCCATCGACGTGGTGGTGCCACGACGAGCAGACGCGGCTCGGAAGGCAGTTCAAGGGAATGAAGAAGTGTCTCTGCGAGGAACCGTTGACGACTCAGCAGAATCTCGTCGGTATCACGGGCCGGACTAGCCATCAGTGAACTGGCGACGGGGTCCATGAGCAGCAGATCGACGTTCGGCGCAGTCAGCGAGACTCGTCCTGACGGGGTGTAGGGGAGTTCATTTACCAGCGGCATGGTGTTTTCGTCGAGCAGCAGCAGGTTCGATCCGGAGCGATGCGCTTTGTCGATCGTTTCGGAGTCGGCGGCACCGTCGGCGGGCCACCCGAGGTCGGTTCGAACCGGACGTTGGAGGATGCGGTCAGCGATTCTTGAGCCACGCAGGGTTCCCTGCCTGAGGAGCTTTCCTTGATCGGCGGCGGTCACCGCTGCCAGGTCGGGGTCTCCGTAGGGCAAAACCGCCGCATCGCTCGTGCCGACGGCAGCAGGTAGCGAGGCGAGCCATCGACGAGAACGCGGACCGCCCAGCGCCTCGACGTCGGCGAGCACCGAAGGGTCGATGATCCACGAAACCGGAGCCTCTTGCCCTGCGGTAGTCAGCGTCGTGAGGCGGCCATGCGGCGCCAGTTCTTGGCGCAAGCCCGGGACGTCAAACTCGCCGCTGGCATTGCGACGCGGGATGTCAATCAGCGGCCAGAACATGAGGAGCCGAGTTGGTGATGGACCCAGGCCCTCGGGCACCCAGGGAAGAAACGATCGAACGTCGGTGACCGCTGTACCCGTCTCGCCTTGGGATGCGGCGATGCGCATGGGGTAGACGCCGGGCGTAGTCAACGGTAAGTCGTCGGTATTGATCTCAATGGTGAACCGCGGGTTGGATCCCCCCTGGACGGCGCCGACTTTGTCAAAGGCGTTGGCGACCGGCGTCGTCAGCGGAGGGGTGCTTGCTGCCTCGGCAATCGAACTTCGCGAGATGAATGGGCTGGTACCGACCTCAAGGCGGACGTAGAGGTCCTCCACGTCGATATCGCTGGTCACGCGCCCGGTGATGCGAAGTGTCCGACCGGGCGTCACTGAAACCGGATCGATCGAGGTAAGCGACAGCGTGATCTGGGCGTCCCCGAATTTGGGTGGCTCCGCGCTCACTGGTAGAGCGATCAACGTCGACGACAGGGCGACGAGCGCAGCGGCTGCCAGCATCACTCGCGTTCGAAGCGAAGCGCGCCGACGCGGGCGGCCGATCACGCGTGCGCCGCCGACGTGGTCATGACAGGGATGCTATCGACCGCTAGCGGTGATTCGGTTCGCGCGCCGGGTCGTCAGCCCGTGCGAGTCGATGGTGACGCCTTAGGGTGTTGCGCTGTGTCCACCTCCGCTGGCGACCCCCCTCAGGGCCGAGACGAATTGGGGCGCGCTCAACGGCTTGCTGTTACCGAATTGCTGCGTATTTCGCCGGTCATCAACTCCCTGGGCGACCGATTCTCCGCTGCCGGTCATGAGATCGCGCTTGTGGGTGGGTCCGTCCGGGACGCGATGCTTGGTCGACTCGGCGAGGACCTTGACTTCACGACCAGCGCCAATCCCGACCAGATCGAACAGATCGTCGCCGACGTCGCCGACGCCGTCTGGGACATCGGTCGCGAGTTCGGCACCATCGGATGCCGAATCGGAGACCTGACATGTGAGATCACCACCTACCGCAGCGAGACGTACGACTCAACGTCCCGCAAGCCTGACGTTGAGTACGGCACTTCATTGGAAGGTGACCTCCGGCGACGCGACTTCACGGTGAACGCGATGGCAGTGACGCTCCCCGACCAGGGATTCGTCGATCCGTTCGGTGGTTTGCGAGACATAGCCGAGCAGCGGTTGCGCACTCCCGGTCGACCGGAGGACTCGTTCGACGACGACCCACTGCGAATGATGCGAGCAGCAAGGTTTGCTTCACAGTTGTTGTTCACCGTGGACGACGACGTTCGGCTGGCCACCTCTGCGATGGCCGAGCGCATTGCGATCGTATCCAGTGAGCGAGTACGCGACGAGTTCATCAAACTCCTGATGGGGCGCTCCCCCCGTGCCGGATTGGGGTTCATGGTGGAGACCGGGCTGGCCGACCAAGTGCTACCGGAACTACCGGCGCTCAAGCTTGAGATCGACGAGCATCATCACCACAAGGACGTCTACGAACACTCGCTCACGGTTCTCGACCAGGCGATTGACCTTGAGTCGGACGGTCCTGACCTGACCTTACGGTTGGCTGCGCTGCTCCATGACATCGGCAAGCCCGCGACGCGTAAGTTCGAATCTGCTGGTGGGGTGTCGTTCCATCACCATGAGGTCGTCGGTGCGCGCATGGCGTCCAAGCGAATGAAGGCGCTGCGATTCCCGAAGGATCTCACCCAAGATGTGTCCCGATTGGTTGAACTTCACCTCCGCTTTCACGGCTTCGGCGGAGGTGAATGGACGGACTCGGCGGTGCGTCGGTACGTCCGCGACGCCGGCCCGCTCTTGCAACGGCTGCATCGACTGACGCGTGCCGATTGCACCACGCGCAACAAGCGCAAAGCTTCTGCGCTCTCGCGGTCGTACGACCAGTTGGAGGCGCGAATTACCGAACTTGCGGCGAAAGAGGAAATGGAGGCAGTTCGTCCGGACCTAGACGGCAACCAGATCATGACGATCCTGAACGTCCCGCCGGGACGCGTCGTGGGGCAGGCGTATCAGTTCCTGCTCGAACTGCGATTGGACCGCGGACCGATGTCGACAGAAGACGCCGAAGCCGCCCTGCGCGAGTGGTGGGCCACTCAACAAAGCTGACTGTCCCCGGCTGTCGCCTTTGTAGATCGTGGATGTCTACCCACCCGACAGGTAGGTAGACATCCACGAATTGAGGTTGGGCAGAACTTGCCGTTGGCGTTTACCTTGCTGGCGTGTGCACCAGGTAAGCGTCCGAGCGTGCCTTCCCGAGTTGCCCGGCGATGAAGAGCTGACCGTCCGTACCAGTTGTCACGCTGTTTGCCATGTCCGGTTGAGAAAACAGGTGCAGTACCCGCTGCCCGCTGGTGCCGAACGAGTTGTCCCAAGCACCTCGTGGTGTGAGGCGGGCCAGCCACGAGTCGTCGGTGTAGCCATCGAGTTCCGGGTCGCGAACTCCGCCAGCGAGGTAGAGGCGTCCATCGTCGGCGACCTCTTGGCTGGCGACGTAACACTCTGCGACGCAGCGACCCTCGACGTGGCCGTCCTGTGCGTACGACTTGTCGAGCGTCCCGCTCTTGGTAAAGGCGATGACACCAATGAGGGATGAGGTAGCTCCGGTTGTTCCGACGAGCAGGTCTCCGTCAGAAGTCCGATCGAGGCCGATGGCCCAGGTCCCGTCCTTCTTGTATTGCGAGTACCGACGCAGCTGCTGCTTGGCTCGGCCGTTCTCAGCGATCCGGACGAGGCTGATTCCAGCCCCGTTGTCCTTGTCGCTGAACTGGTTGGTCACCAGCAGAATCCGATCAGCGTTGTCGGTGGCGACTCCGGCAATCATGTTGACGCGTTGAGGCGCCCACGTGACGTCCCCGCCCTCGAACGTTCGGTCGGTCTCACCCTGTCGGGTGAATCTCCAAATGTGAATTCGGGTAGCCCAAATGTCGTGCTTGCTGGTTTCTTCACCGAGCGCGACGATCGGACGGTTCTGAGAGTCGACATCGAACTCGATAGAGAACTGACCGTTCGTCGTGCGCGTAACCATTCCGCCATGACCAAACGTTCGGTCGAGGCTGCCGTCCTCGTTGAGACGTATCACCGAGAATCCGGTGCCTACTGATGCGAGAACCAAGAGCTTTCCATTGGGCTGCACGTGCACGTCCGTCGCTGATCCCCATCCAGGCAACTTGATCAGTTGACGGCCGTCCTCTCCGAAGTCGGTGACGGGTCTTCCGTCCTCATCGAACTTCATCACGATCGCCTTTTGGTCGGCGTACTCGCCGACGACAATCGCGTCAGTCCCGTCCATGGCTACATCGCTGAACCGATCCTGCTGGTGACTCGAGACGATGGTTGACGCTCGGTGGCTGGCATGCGGTTGGTCGGTGGCGTCGGCGAGTGCCGTCATAGGTGTGGCAAGGACGATGGCAGCGCCGAGAATCAGCGCCAGTTTCTTGGTCATTGGCTCCCCAAAATTGGTGGCAGGTCCGGGAACCGTAGGTGAATCCGTGGCTTGCTAAACCGCTATCCACAGCGGCGCTGCTCGACCAGATCGCTTCGTGGTGGGTTGTGAGTTCACGGTCGTGACGGGCGCGACCGCAGGCGTGTCGTGGGCATCTCGGGGGCGGGGATCGGTTCGTTCGTGTCGTCCACAACAGGTCGAAATCGCGTCTGCGAGGTCCAGTCTTGGCGCGCTTGCTCGATCTCTTCGTGCGTTCTACCAACGAAGTTCCACCACATCAACAACTCTTCGTCGAACGGTTCGCCACCGAGCAGAAGTGCTGTTGCACCCTGCGCTGATGCGACCTGCAACGAACTCGATCCCCACGGCAGGTAGCGCAGCGCTGAGCGTTCGATCGGTACGTCGTTCACTGCGATGTCGCCAGCCAAGAGCAGCAGACCATGTTCGAGTTCAGTGTCAAGCGGTAGGTCATGCGCACCTGGCGACAGTCGTAGCTCCGCGCAGATCAGGCGTGAGTAGGTGAGGGCGGGCGACGTGGCTCCCGCGAACTCGCCCATGACTACCCGCGCGGCGACGCCGTCGAGTTCGACGTTAGGAAGATCTGCATGGTGTTCGAAGTGTGGCGTCTGGTGGCGAGCGCGATCAGGCAGCGCCACCCACAGTTGCACGCCGTGGATGTCATCGGTCCCGACCGAGTACTCGGAGTGAGCGATGCCCTCTCCTGCGGTCATGAGGTTGAGATCCCCCGGTTGAATCCGTTGAATCGATCCCACGCTGTCGCGATGTTCGACGTCCCCGGAGAGCAACCAGGACACGGTTTGCAGTCCAGTGTGCGGATGCGGTGCAACGACCATGGGATGCGCACCGGGACCGACCAAGGGAGTCGGACCGTAGTGGTCGACAAAACAAAACGCGCCGACGGTTCGAAGAGTCCGATGTGGCAGCGTCCGCCGCACGAGCATTGCGCGAGTCCCTCCGAGCGGGACTTCACGCGCCTCGAGCGTTTGCGGTTCAGGTCGCTGCACGATTGCAGGTTACGACCTGATGCCTCTCTACCGGAGGCGCGACCTCAGCAACTCGTGTTCGGCGGGGTTGTCTGTCAACGAAACTGCTCGCTGGTAGGCAGCGCGTGCTGCCTCGGGTTGATCGAGTCGATCGAGTAGGTCGCCGCGCGTGGCGTGCCAGAGGTAGTACGTGTCCATTCCAAGGTCGTCGACGATATTAAGTGCCTCGGCTGGACCGTCCACTTCGCCGATGGCGATCGCTCGGTTGAGCGCGACTATTGGTGTTGGCGTCACCGTGTAGAGGTGGTCGTACAGCGTCACGATCTGTTTCCAGTCCGTGGTGTCGGTACTGGTGGCATCACTGTGCACCGCAGCAATCGCCGCCTGCAGTTGGTATGGCCCTGGCGCGTTTCTTCGGACGCAGGCGCGAACCAATGTCTGGCCTTCGTCAATCAAATCGCGGTCCCAGGACTGTCGGTCCTGGTCGGCGAGCCGGACCCATGTTTGGCCCGCGGCGACTCGGGCTGAACTGCGTGATTCGGTGAGGAGCAGCAGGGCTAGCAATCCGACGGCCTCGGGCTCATCGGGCATGAGTTCAACAAGGAGTCGCGCGAGCCGGATCGCCTCTGCACGCAACTCTTCGCGATCCACGGCATCACCGCCCGTGGCGAGATAGCCCTCGTTGTAGATGAGATACAGGACTGCGAGAACCGAGTTCAGCCGATCGGGCAGCTCAGCATCGCCGGGAACTCGGTAGGGGATGTGAGCATCCCTGATCTTCGACTTAGCCCGAACTAGACGCTGCGCCATCGTCGACTCACTGACCAGAAACGCTCGGGCGATCTGCGCTGTTTGCAGTCCGCCGATCAATCGAAGCGTCAGAGCAACTTGTGCTGGCAAAGACAGCGAGGGGTGGCAGCAGGTAAAGACCAGTCGCAATTGGTCGTCTGCCACCGGTCCCACCTCCTCGCGTTCGGTTTGCTCGTGTATCAGCGCCGCTTGCGCGTAACGGTCATCTCGAGTCGACTCGCGGCGTAGGCGATCGATCGCACGGTTGCGAGCAGTGGTGATGATCCAGCCAGCGGGACTGGGCGGTACGCCGTGTTCGGGCCAGCGCTGCACGGCGACCAGGAATGCCTCTTGGACCGCCTCCTCGGCAATGTCAATGTCGCCGAAGAGACGGACCAGCGTGGCCACGGCACGTCCAGACTCAGCGCGGAAGGCGAGTTCGACCTCATCCGCGCCGGTCATGAGTGCCGCGTCAGGCTTCGGGTTCGTCCTGGAACGGCCGGACCTCTACCGGTGCCTGGCAAGCCACGGTTGCGTCTTTGGCCCACGTGAGTGCGGCGTCGAGGTCGGGAGCTTTGATGATCCAGAAGCCCCCGAGCATCTCTTTGGCTTCGATGTAGGGGCCGTCGGTCGTGATGATGTCGCCGTCCTTGGCGCGTACGACGGTTGCGGTGCTAGACGGGTGGAGGCCGCCACCGAAAACGAACACGCCCTCGGCGATCATGCGCTGGTTGACCTTGTCCACGTCGGCGTACATCTGCTGCACGAACTCTTCGTTGGCCTGCAGCTTGGCAACCTCGGCTTCGTCTCCATGTACGGAGAGCAGGTACTGGGGCATGGCCATCCCTCTCGGTTATGAGCCGGTTGGTCCGACCCTCACTGTCTACACGAATGGCGACGCCTCAAATCGACAGCCCACGAAGACTGAAATCTACTTCGTGGGCCCGATGCCTACTGGACGAGTTTGAGCGCCAGCTCGGGGCAGGCACGAACTGCCTCCCGCGCGTTCGCGAGCAGCTCTGGGGTAATCACATCGTTGACGATGGGATAGCCCCATTCGTCGAGCTCAATGACCTCGGGTAGCAGCTCGTGACAGAGTCCACGACCTCGACAAGCGGGCCAGTCCACGCGCAACTGTCGCTTCATGACGCGAGCCGTAGGCCGCAGTGAGCAGAACCCCTTGCTGCGTGCGTTGCGACGTATTCGGGGAAGGCCGCGAGTAGAGATCTCACCAGCCGCACCGTGCCGTCTGGATGTGCACACGCGCCACGTCCGGCTACCAGGGTCGACAACTGATCGAGACGATCAGTACCGCCGCGACCGTCAAGAACCGCCTCGAGGCTGGCCGCGAGTGCGGGGAGCCCGTTGAAGCAGGGTCCGCAGCGGCGAGAACTTTGCGCGGCGAGGTGGTTGACGATGCGGCTCGTCAGTTGGACGGGGCACTCCTCATCGCCGGCCTGCAACAAGACCCCTGCGCCGAGGGGGACCCCCAGCTCCTTCATCTGGTCCACAGAGACGGTTGCTTGTTCAAGCGTGGAGCGGTCGGCCCACGATCCGTGGAAACCGCCGATGAGCACCGGCTGGTCGAGCGTTGCTGAATTCAAGATCTGCTTGAGCGGGGTGCCAAACGGCACCTCGACCACCTGTGGCGGGCCGTGAGTGGAAGCCAGGGTAAGCAGCGTCGTCCCGGGCTCTAGCGGGAGCCCAAGGGATTTGTAAGCCGTCACTCCACGCAGCGTCAGCTGGCCAATCTGCGCCCAGGTCTCAGCGTTTGAAAGCAGAGTTGGCCTACCTCGGTACCCGGCGACGGCGGTAGGGGTCCAGGTCGTTACGGGCAGATTGGGTCGTCCCGACAACAGTTCGACCACGGCAGCGGACTGTCCCGCTACGAATCGTTGTTCGGCAATGTGTATGTGCATTCGGACATCGTCTGATCGCTCGTTCAACGCTGCTCGCATGCTTTGGACGACCATTGGTCGCTCTCTTGGTACGACGACGTGAACGTCGCGTGCGCGCAGTGCTCTGGCCGTTACGACCGCGCCGTCGAGGATCAAATGCGGTCGAGCCAATGCGAGTGCAGTGTCCTTCGCGCTGGCGGGCTCTCCCTCTGAAAGGTTGACGACTACGACCGGCCGCTTGCCTGCGGCAGTCGCGGCGAGCTTGGTGGCGAAGAGAAAACCGGCACCCCCGCGGCCACGAAGCCGGACATCGACCAGCAGTGCCATCAGCATATTGACCGACAACTGAGGCAGGTCGCCGTACTGAACTCGATGTGTGGACAGATCTGGGCCGCTGTCGATGCCTTGAAGCAGCGCTGGCCCCGGGGTGATCTGCACGTAGGTAGGGACGCGAACCGGTGAGGGCGCGAGGTCTTGATCGGGGCGCGTCATGCCGAGCTCCTCACTAGTTCGTCTCGGCCAAGGCCGACTCGGGTCAGTCGCCAGCCAGTGGCCAGCAGAACGACGACAACGCAAGCCCCTGTCAGGACCAGCCCCCAAGGGTTCGCCAGCGTCATGTCGGTGCCGATACCGACGCCGTGGACGACGGCGACTCCCCAGGCAGCGTAGGAAAGTAGATGGACCAATCGCCACGAGCGATTACTCATCCGGGTTCGGAACAGACTGGTGAGGACCACGGCAACAATCAGGTCAAGGGCTAGGGCACCGAGTTCCAACCACAACGGTTGGTAGGTGGCGCCGAAAGGCACGAACGCCTGCCACCATCGGATGTCGACGAAAGTGTCGACGACCGCCGTCGTCACGTGGACGGCGAGCAGCAATACCGATAGCAGCGCGATGTTTCGATGAACGCTTTGACTGAAGAAGCGGGGTAGCCCTTGAGCGGGACGTCCCTGCGTCGACCCAGCAGCAATGATTCCGAGCACGACTGACAGCGTCAGCAGGATGAGTAGCACGAAGCCGGTACTCCTGTTGAGGTACCAAAGCAGTGGGCCATTCAACATCAGGCACCTCCGGTATCTGTGGGCCAGTTACCCACCCGCAGAACATCGCCACTGCCTGATACCAGGCGCGCGCTTACCCCACGTTCGGTGAGCCAACCAGGGGCTTCATGGCCGAGCACAATCGCGGCAGTGCTCGCGATGTTCGCCGCCACGCAACTTGGTCCGGTTGCGGTGACCGTTCGCCACACCTCGGTGGCTGGCAACCCCGTACGCGGATTGATGATGTGATGGCGGCGCACGCCGCTGCGTCGCCATTGCCGCACTTGCGTGCTGGACGTGGCCAGTCCCCCGTCATCGAGACCGACCACAACGTCGGCGGGAAGATCGGGCCGCTCTCCGATGGCGATCGGCCAGGGCTCGCCATCGGCCTGGCTGATCCGGATATCCCCACCGAGGTTGATAAGGGACGAGCATCGAAGAGTTTGCGCGAATGCCGCCGCGATCAGGTCGGCCGCCCACGCCTTTGCAGTGGCGCCGAGGTCAAGGGCGGTGCCAGCGGGAATGAGCACGGCACCCTCGCGGTCGATACCGATGCTCTGCCATGCATGAATGTCAGGAACTAGTGGCAGCGGTTCAACCGAATCGACCACCTCGTCGCTTTGGTGGAGAAGCGCAAAGTCCCTGTCGTAGCCAAGGAGCACGAGGGGCCGTCCCAACAGCGGGTTGACCAACCCGTCGGTCTGCCGGGCCGCCTCGCACGCTGACTCCACGGCACTGACCAGCAACGGGTCTACCGCCACCCACTCGCCGGGGTGGTCGTTTACCCGGCTGAGATCGGAGTCGTCGCGGAAGCGGCTGCAGGTCTCGTCGACGTCGCGCGTGATCTGCAAAGCGATTGCCTCTGCCTCGGGGATGTCTTCTGCAGCGCGGGTTCCGATGAAGACATAGGTCCCCAAAGCCTCAAGCGTCCGGGTGGCCGGCTGTGTCAAAGCCATCACGAACCGGAGCTGGGTGTAGGTGGTGGCGGCGGCGGCGGAGGCGGCGGAGCAGGAGTTCCGGATCCACTGGAGCCGCTTGACGTGGGGGACGAAGCGGTTTGCGATGTGGAACTGGAAATGGTGCCGCCGGAGCCCACAGCCGAGGACCCGATCGAAGGGCTCGCTACGTACTGCACTGTGACTCGCTTCTTGACGGGGCGATCCTTGTAGACGATAAGCGGGCCGTCAGCCACCGCCCGCCGAGCGAGCGCGGCGTCGTATCGGGCTTGCTGCCGTTGCACTTTTGCTGCTGCCGATGCTTGGTCATCGGCCCGCTTCGCTTGCTGTTTGGCGTAGTCAGCTGCAGCTACGCCGGCAAGCCAGCCAGTCGCTGTCAATGCACCAACTGTGGTGGCTGCAGTGACGGTAACTGCGGCCCGGCGGTATCGGTCGCGTTTGCGCGGTGTGTAGGTCATTCCGGAAGTCTTCGACAAACGAGCGCAAGGACAAGTCATTGGAACGTTAAACCCGGCTCAAGACTGCCGGTCGACTCTTGACCTGGAATTGAGGTTCCCGCAACGCACTCATAAGGAAGAACCGACCACCATGCCGCCATGAAGACATTCACAGTGGTTATGTCCGCGACTGCGATGGTGATCGGCATAAGTGGCGCCGCCCTCGCCTACCAGTCGGTTTCCAGCCAGGCGGATTCAAGCGAGCCGCACCGGGTAGTCAGCGAGCAAAGTGCTGGACCAGCCGTTGTCTCGGTGAACAATCCTGCCGATTCCAACGTGAAGGTTCGCTTCGCTCCCTGCAAGCCGCCCGCCAAACGGGTCGGGCGAGCTTGTGTGATCACAACCGTCAAGACGGTTGCGGTACCCGCGACGTCCACCGCCTCGAGCAGTTCTTCGGGCTCCTCCGTTGGGACTTCAACGACTTCTTCAACCGCCACGAGTGCGTCGAACGGGTCCGACGATCAAGCCACCTCGTCAGGGGACGATGACCAATCCTGGTCTGATGGCGACGATCAAGGGGACGACGGAGGTCAGGACGGCGGCAACGGGAATGACCAAGAACCGAACGACGACTAGGGCTTGGTCCTTAGTCGTCCAGATCGGTGACGAAGGGGAAGTCGACCTCGACTTCGGTGCCCCCGCTGTTGGGACTGTTGACTCTGAGGCTTCCTCCGGTGCCGCTGGCCATCCGTCGGGCAATGTCCAAGCCGAGGCCGGTACTGCCCGCTCGCCGGGTCCGCTCGGTCGAGGGTCCAGGTCCTTCGTCCCGGACAATGAGTTTCGAGCAAGTACTGCTGATTTTCAGAGTCACTCGAAAGTCAGTCCCTTCAGGTGTGTGTGCGAAGACGTTGTCGACCAGCACGTCCACAAGGTCTGCCAGGTCAGCCGAAGACAGGGGAATCGACAGGCGGAACTGTGGGAGTTCCTTCGACAGCGACCTTCCCTGGTCGTCCGCCAACGGCGACCAGAACGCGAGCCGGTCGGCAACGACGGCGGTCCCGTCACAGACCGGACTCATCTCGCTTTGTACTGGCCTGCGTGCTTCCTTCACGATGGCATCGATCGTTCGCTGCAGCGAACCGATGTGTTCTTGAAGGCGCACCGCCAGGTCGGGTTCTGCCACAGCCTCGGCGTCCAGTCGCAGGGCCGTCACCGGCGTGCGCAGCCGGTGCGACAGGTCGGCTACCGCCGCGCGTTCGGCGAGGAGGAGCTCACCTGTTCGATCGGCGAGCCCGTTGAGTGCGCGAGCCAGTTCCTGAGTCTCTTCAGTGCCAGTTGGCTGTGCACGTACCGAGAGGTCACCCTCGCGAAGCCGGTGAGCAACGTCGGCGACGTCTCTCAAGGGTTCACTCACACGTCTGCCAAGCCACGACGCGACCAGCAGCGCCATCAGCAGCAGTACGACGCCGAGACCGATGATGCTGAGCCAGGCGGTGGCCACGCCGTGACGCAGTTCCGCGGGAGTCACCGACGACCGCACCACCGCGGTGCCGGACTCGAGCACCACCGGCAGCAAGACCCGCCCGCCCGCGCTGTCGATGACGGTGAACGCCTCTCCGTTGTCGCGTGCTCGGAGCACTTCACTGTCAATGGCCGGCGCGGGTATGGAGCCCAACCAGGTTCCGTCGGCGGTAAGGACGCTCGTCTGTGGGTCGCCACGTGCGTCAAGACTTGTGACCAGCCTCGCCAGCCGGGAATCGTCGGGCAGCCCCGCGACCAATATCGCCGCGTTATGAGCTTCCTGGTCCGCCGCGGCCATCGCCCGGTCTTCGGCCAGGGTTCGTACCAGCAGGCACAGGGGGATCACGAAACAGACCACGACCGTCGACGTCGTTGCGATGACCAGCCATGAGATTCGCCGTCGCATCAGGAGGTATCCGGGTCGATCAACCGAACCCCCACGCCACGAACGCTGAGCAGGTAGCGCGGCTCGGCAGCCGTCTCGCCAAGTTTGCGGCGAAGCCAGGACAAATGAACGTCGACGGTCCGCTCGGACCCTCCGTAAGCCTGTTGCCAGACTTCCGCGAGCAGTTCTCGCTTGGTCACGACCTCGCCGGGTCGTTGAGCCAGCGTGAGCAACAAGTCGAACTCTTTCTTGGCCAACTCGATCGGCTCATCGTCCAAGGTGACCGTACGGGTTCGCTCGTCGATGACCAGGCCTCCGATGTGGAGGGGGTCCCCCCCTCCTTCCGGTTGGCCGGTGCGCCGGAGAACGGCCCGAATGCGCGCCGCCACCTGCTCGGTCCCGAAGGGTTTTACGACGTAGTCGTCCGCACCTTCGTCGAGTGCGCGGACCATCGTTGGATCATCGTCCTGCGCCGTGATGACAATGATCGGGACGTTGTCCGTGGCTCGAATCATCGATATGAGCGTGAGTCCATCGATGTCGGGCAGTCCGAGATCGAGCAGCACCACCCCCGGCCGCTCGGAGACAATGAGTTCGAGTCCAGCCATTCCCTTAGCGGCTGCTGCGACAGCGAAGCCGCGCTCGCTGAGTCCTCGGACGACGGCGGCGCGTATCGCATCGTCGTCCTCGATTACCAGGATGCTCGGCACATTGGCACCGTATCCCGATGTGGGACCCAACTAGTTGAGACCATGACCTCATGAGGGACACCGCAGACCAGACGCGACCGGCAGCACGGGTGATAGTCGTGACTATCGCAGCTTGGGTGGCTGTGGTTCTGATGGGCTCCAGCCTGGTCTGGACGGTCATCTCCCGAGCGGGCGATGGCGTGACAGGGAGTTCGGCTCCGGTGCTTGCCGGGAGCGACTCCATCGCGCCGAACCCCGACAGGACGTCGCTAGGGTCTCCTTCTCCTCATCACACTGGGCACCGCGACCACACCAAGCACCAGAACCACACTTCGAAGCCACACACCGATCAGCCCTCGTCATCACCGAAGCCCTCGTCATCTCCGAGCTCCTCCCCTAGCACTCCCTCAGGTCACCACAGCAAGCATCACAACGGCCACAGCAAGCCGCCAACAGCACCGAACCCGGAGCTTCGTACGTGGAGCGGGAAGGCTGGTTCGGTAACCGTCTCTTGCACGGGCTCGCTCATTCGCCTCGTTTCGGCCCAGCCCAACGTCGGCTATCGGGTCGAGGTGGACAGGGGGACACGGGAGGTCCAGGTGGTCTTCCAGCGCACCGGCGAAGGGGCCGAGGTACAGATCACGGGGGTGTGCAGCGGAGGAACGCCGCAGTTGCACAGCGAGTTCGATGATTGACCGTCACGGAGTGACAGCCCCAGATCGTTACGGGGCCAAGATCGAAGGGTCCGTGCTGACGGCGAGTGCGGTTAGAGCGAGCGCTTTGGAACCATCCAGCAACGTCCGATCGCCCTCTGGAGTGACACAAGCCGCGGCGAACTCGTGCTGGTGGTTTACGGCCGGCCACGAGTAGACCGCCATGTCGGCGTGCAGTCCTGGGATCCGTTGGCTGACGTTGCCAAAGTCCGTAGAGCCGGCCAGCGGGTTGCCAGCGGGGTCCGGCGTGTAGGGACGACCGATCGCGTCGCACGCTTGGGTAAAGACGTCGGCGAGTGCGGCGTGCGGTTTGAGCGGATCGAAGACGTGACCTTTCACCGTAATCTCCACGGTCGTTCCGGTGGAAAGTGCCGACCCCTCGAGACAGTTGCGCAGTCGAAGGCGCAAATCTTCGAGGTCGTCGAGGTTGACCGCGCGCAGGTAGTACGACGCCTCGGTGCGCTCGGGGACGATGTTAGGTGCATCGCCACCGCTAATCACGATGCCATGGACCTGCTGAAGTGGGCGCAAATGCTGTCGCAACATTGCGATCGCCGAGTACCCGGCGACTAGACCATCGAGTGCGTTCAGGCCCAGCTCGGGTGTGGCTGAGGCGTGCGCGGATTTGCCGTGGTACACCACGCACCACTCTTCAGTGGCCAAGGCTCCGGGCGCATAGTCATCGTGCGGGGCTGGATGCATCATCAACGCGACGTCTGCGTCGTCGAAAGCACCGGCATTGATCAGATCCACCTTGCCGCCGCCGACTTCTTCGGCGGGTGTGCCGAGGACCGTCACGCGGAGGTTTGACTGAGCGACAAGGGGTGCGAGAGCGACACCTGCTCCGACCGCAGAGGCGGCGATGATGTTGTGCCCACATGCGTGACCCAGTCCTGGGAGCGCGTCGTACTCGGCGCACAGCACGACGTGAGGTCCAGTTGTTCCGATGCGCGCTGCAAAACTGGTCGGTTGACCGTAGGCGCCGCGTTCGACTTGGAACCCATGCCCGTCCAGGAGGTCGGCGCAACGTCCCATCGCGCGATGCTCGTTGTACGACAACTCGGGGTCGGCCGCGATGTCGTGCGAAAGCTTGATGAGTTGCGTCGATGCTGCGTCGACTGCGCTGGTTACGGACGCGAGTTGGTCAGGGGTGAAGTAGGTCACTGGGGAATCCTGCCCCATGGTCGCGGTCCTACATACCAGGAGGCCAGTGCTATGTACCCGACTGCAAGACCAAGAACGTGCCCACGGCGCCTCCCCTGAGACCGGGAGGAACATCGCGGCGACAACTGCGGCGACAACGTAACCAACGTTGTAGAGCAAGTCGTAAACGGTGAAGACTCGACCGCGAAACTGGTCGTCGATGTGGCGCTGTACCGAAGCGTCGACGCCGATCTTGATGGCCTGCGCAACGGCACCCAACGCAAAGGAGGCAAAGACGGTGGCCCAGGTTTGCAGACTCAGGGCGAACACCACCATCGTCCCCGCCGCCACCAGCAAAGCGATCCCGGTCCAAGCCGGAGTGCCGATTCGACGCGTTACGGGTGGGGTCAGTAGCGCGCCGAGGAGTACGCCGGCGCCGGCGGCAGCGACTGCGACACCTAGGGCATAGAACGCGTCGTCAACGTTGTCGGCGAAGAGCGAGTTGCGAAACAGCAGGATCCCGACGACCGTCGCGACGCCATAGAGGAAGCGGTGACACGTCATCATTCCCAGTGCTCGAGCTGCGGGACGACGTGAGCGCAGATGCTGAAGTCCGGCGAAGAAGCCGCGTCCCACGTCACCGATCGCATGCTGAAGTCGGACCGTCGTCGGTTGGTCCGGACCCAGCGCTTCGCGGGTGAAACTCAACGCGGCCAGCGCTGCGAGGGCGCACACTGCACCGGCGAAAAGCATGACGAGGGCGGTTCCTGCGTCACCCCCACCGAGCCATCGCCTAGCCGCGGCTCCAACTGTTGCGCCGAACAACGCAGCTACCGTCCCGGCCGTTGGGGCGACGGCGTTGGCCAGGACTAGGCGCTGGCGTCGGACGACGTGCGGCAGGCTCGCGCTCAAGGCGGCGAGGATGAAGCGGTTGATGCCGAGCAGCACCAAAGCCGTGAGGTAGAAGCCGATCGTTTCGCTGCCCGTCCAAGCCTGAGCCGCAAGCGCAATGAGCAGGGCGGCGCGGCTGAGGTTGGCAACGACCAGAACCCGCTGTCGAGACCAACGGTCCAGCAGCACTCCGGCAAAGGGACCGACCAGCGAGAATGGCAGTAGCAGCACGGCGAACCCCGCGGCGATCCGTTCTGGAGTCGTGGCTCGTTCAGGCGAGAAGAACACGAACGAGGCCAGTCCGACCTGCAGCACGCCGTCGGCGAACTGTCCGATCAACCTCGCCCAGAGCAGATGTCGGAAGCCACGCTCACGGAGCAGACTCCAGGCGCGACTCGGCGGCATCTGGTCAGGCTAGGTGTTCGCTGAACGGAACAGAAAACTCCGTTTGTTTCCCCAGTACGGGGGAACGCGTCGTTCTTAGGGGTTTGGTTATTCGCCGGCGATGAAGGCTTCGACTGATTGGCGGGCTTCGTCGTCGCGATACTGAACCGGTGGGCTCTTCATGAAGTAACTGGAGGCCGACAGGATCGGTCCACCCACTCCGCGGTCGAGCGCGATCTTCGCGCAGCGCACCGCGTCGATGATGACACCTGCCGAGTTGGGCGAGTCCCAGACCTCAAGCTTGTACTCCAGGTTCAACGGCACATCGCCGAACGCACGGCCCTCAAGGCGAACGTAGGCCCACTTGCGGTCGTCGAGCCATGAGACGTAGTCGCTCGGTCCGATGTGGACGTTGCCCTTGCCGAGGTCGTGGTTGAGCTGCGACGTGACGGCCTGCGTCTTCGAGATCTTCTTGGACTCAAGGCGCTCGCGCTCGAGCATATTCATGAAGTCCATGTTGCCGCCGACGTTCAACTGCATCGTGCGGTCGAGGATGACTCCGCGGTCTTCGAAGAGTTTGGCGAGCACGCGGTGAGTAATGGTGGCACCGACCTGCGACTTGATGTCGTCGCCGATGATCGGCACGCCAGCCTCGGTGAACTTGTCGGCCCATTCCTTGGTGCCTGCGATGAAGACCGGAAGGGCGTTGACGAAACCGACTTTGGCATCGATCGCAGCCTGCGCGTAGAAGCGCGCCGCGTCTTCAGAACCAACGGGGAGGTAGCAGACGAGGACGTCGGCTTTTGCGTCACGCAGCGCCTGCACGACGTCGACCGGCTCATCGTCTGACTCAGTGATGGTTTCGAGGTAGTACTTGCCCAGACCATCAAGGGTCGGACCACGCTGAACGTTGATGCCGGTCGGCGGGACGTCCGCAATCTTGATGGTGTTGTTCTCGCTGGCGACGATGGCATGCGCAAGGTCTTGTCCGACCTTCTTGGCGTCAACGTCGAACGCTGCGACGAACTCCACGTCACGGACGTGGTAGTCACCGATCTGCACGTGCATCAGACCTGGGACGCGAGCCTCAGGATTAGCGTCCTTGTAGTACTCGACGCCCTGGACCAACGACGAGGCGCAGTTACCGACGCCCACAATGGCCACTCGTACCGAACCCATGGATTACT
The DNA here is from genome assembly GCA_963726755.1 of uncultured Actinomycetota bacterium. GTDB lineage: Bacteria > Actinomycetota > Actinomycetes > JAHEKZ01 > JAHEKZ01 > DATKIY01. The sequence continues at coordinate 753,422 of CAVSDB010000003.1, read as the reverse complement.
CCTGTTTCTACTTCGTGTCGCCGGGGGCTAACGCCCGGTCGTGGATGTCTTGCAGTTCTCGCTTGCGTTCGTCGTCAATCAATTCGTTCAGCCAGCGGACCTCACGTTCAACCGATTCGAGGCCGTGCTGCTGAAGTTCGAGGGTGTAGCCGTCCAGGCGTTCGCGGGTGCGACCTAGCGAAGACCGCACGTTGTCGAGGCGCTCTTCAAGGCGGCTGCGTCGGCCGACCAGAATCCGCATCCGGGTGTCTGCATCGGTGCGGCCGAAGAAGGCCAGGCGAACACCGAAGGTGTCGTCTTCCCAGGCGTTGGGACCAGCCTCGGCAAGCAGGTCCTGGAAATGCTCTTTGCCCTCGGCGGTCAACTGATAGACGATCTTGGAACGGCGCCCGCCGGAGGTGGGATCGGTCGACTCGACGATCCAGCCGAGGACGGTCAGTTGCTTCAGGCAGGGATAGAGGGAGCCGTACGAAAAGGCCCGCAGGGAGCCGAGAGTGCCCGACAGCCGCTTGCGCAGCTCGTAGCCGTGCATGGGCGACTCATGGAGCAGCCCCAGGACCGCGAACTCGAGCACACCGCTGCCACGCTTGCTCATGCTCACCTCCGAAGCCGATCGAGACTTGAACGCTCAAGGAGCGGGTCGATCTTGGAGCGACAATGTATCGGTTCGATACATCGAGCCGATGCGTCGGGACGATACGCGGTGTTTGGCATTCCGCAAGTTCACCGCTGCAAGTTCACACGCCCTGCCGCACAGCCGGGTGCGGCGTACGCTTTTCGGATGGAATCGCGCCGCGCCGTCATCGACTACTCGCTGCAGCGGCGAGCGACGCTGTCAGCCCTGTTCCGCGGTGCTGCCACCATGACCGACGTCTGTGACGCCGATCCCTACCTGCTGCTCGCTGCCAAGCACCACGGGCTGCCCACTGACCGGTCCTGCCCGGTGTGCCGCCGTGGCTCATTGACCGAGCTCCACTACGTCTACGGAGACGAACTCGGGCCGTTTCAAGGCCGGATCCGAGCCCCCCGCGAACTCGATGCGATGGCCCAAGAGCACGGTGAGTTCCGGGTTTACCGGGTCGAGGTCTGCCAGGAGTGTTCCTGGAACCACCTCATGTCGACCTTCGTGATGGGCGACGGGACGCCACGTACACCCCTGCGCGCCCGTAGAGGTGACGCTCCCGCCTGACAGGGTGGGGAACCGGCTGCCTGCCGCGTCCGTCAAACTAAGCCGTCGCTAATCCATCAGCAGCAACCATCACGCCCCCAACTATCGAAGGTCGCGAGAGGAGCGGTGTGCGCATCGATTACCCCCGCCGTGCGTACACCGGGTGGCGTCACTTCGTTCCCTCCTGGCGCCAGTGGTTGGCGCTCGTCATGGCCGGCGTCTTGGTGATGGTGGCCGGCGTCACTGCCCTATACCTGGCGGTGGACGTCCCCGCGCCAAGCGACTTGTCTCAAGCTGAGTCCAGCGTCGTCTATTACAACGACGGAAAGACCGAACTGGGGCGATTCGAAGAAGTCGACCGAACCATCGTGCCGTTGTCGGACGTACCGCTCCACGTTCAGCAGGCCGTGTTGAGTGCAGAGGATCGCGACTTCTATCAGAACTCGGGAATCTCTCCTACGGGAATCTTGCGTGCGGCGTGGAACAACATCACTGGTGGCGACACTCAGGGCGCTTCGACAATCACACAGCAGTACGCGCGTAACGCTTACCTCACACAAGATCGCACGTGGAAGCGCAAGTTGAAGGAGACCATCCTTGCAATCAAGTTGAACCGCGAGGTCAGCAAGGACGACATCCTCGAGAACTACCTCAACACCATCTACTTCGGTCGAGGTGCCTACGGCATTCAGGCCGCGAGTCAGGCCTACTTTCGGCGCGACGTGCAGGACCTGACCGTCGAACAGGGTGCAGTTCTTGCGGCGATCATTCGGGCACCAAGTTCCTACGATCCGGCTGAGGGGAAAGCTGCCAAGCAGGCGCTGGACGCACGCGTCGAAAACTACGTCATCCCCGGAATGGTCGAGCAAGGTTGGTTGACGGCTGACGAGGCCGCCAACATGCATACCCCTAAGGTCTTGCCACCCCGCCAGAAGAACGACTACCGAGGACAGAACGGCTACCTACTCGAGTACGTACGTCAAGAACTCCGCGACCTCGGCTATTCGGACACCGAGATCGACACCGGGGGATTGCGCGTCACCACGACGTTCAGTGCAAACGCGATCGCCGACGCCGAGACGGCAGTCGAGGATGGCTTTCCACCTGCGCCGAACGACCACGTAGAGGCTGGGCTCGCGGCGGTTGAGCCTGGGACCGGAGCCATCATCTCGATGTACGGCGGGTGGAACTATCTGCACCGTGGCCCCAACCACAACTACACGTACCAACAAAACAACGCGACCACCGCCCAGCAATCAGGATCGACCTTCAAGCCGTTTGCGTTGGCAGCGGCTCTCGATGACGGCGTGACGTTGTCCAACACGTTTGACGGGACCGAACCGTTCTACGTCGACGGATACGCGCAAGGTTTCTACAACTTCGGAACCGCCGTGTACCCGTCGAGCATCACTTTGCTGTACGCACTGGAGCACTCGGTGAACACGGCGTTCGTCGACCTGACGTCCCAGATCGGTCCGCAGAAGGTGCTGGACACGATTGAGTCCGTTGGCATCCCCGGCAGCACGCCTGGCCTAGTTGCGTCCCCATCGATTCCCCTTGGCAACGCAAACGTCTCGCCGCTGCAGATGGCAAGCGCCTACGCGACCTTTGCGGCTGGGGGTAAGTATGCAAAGCCGTACTCAGTCGAAGAAGTAAGCGATGCGTCCGGCAAGGAGTTGTACAAGGCGAACCCGACCACTCGGCAAGTGATGGATCCCGATATCGCTAACGAGGTCAACTACGCGCTGACCCAGGTTGTTCAAGCTGATGGCGGTACGGCATACGTTGCTCGCGGACTCGGCCGACCGGCGGCTGCCAAGACCGGAACCAGTGAGGACAACGTCACTGCGTGGTTCGTTGGCTACACCCCACAACTGTCGACTGCCGTCATGTTCTTCAAGCCTGAGAAGAATGGCGGACAAGCTTCGCTGAACGGTGTGGCGTACATGTCGACGTTCACCGGCGGCGGGTATCCCGGCTCGATCTGGACGGCGTTCATGACTGCGGCGCTTGAGGGCGAACCTATTTTGCAGTTCCCGCCGCCCCCTTCCGTCTTCACCGTGCCGCCGCCGACGCCGACCAAGACCAGCGGCTCGCCAACTCCGACGACGTCGAGTCCGTCACCAACTCCGACGACGTCGAGTCCGTCACCAACTCCGACGACGTCGAGTCCGTCGCCAACTCCGACGACGTCGAGTCCGTCACCAACTCCGACGACACCGCGGCGGGGGCGGTGCCGGTGGCGGCGGCTGACCGGGCAGGATGTCTGCTGTGACGTCGGCGGACGAACGGCTGGTACTCCCCAGCCACGATGATCCCGTCATCGAAGCCGCAAGTACGAGCATCGGTGGACCGATCGGTCGGCGAGCAGTCGTCGGACGCTCGTGGTGGTCGCCGATTCGAGTGATGTTGGTACTTGTCATCCTCTCGTCCGCACTTGGCTTGGCTCTTGACCAACCATGTTTGGGCACCGCGTGGGGGGACGGCACGACGCAGTACACCCGTTCTTGTTACAGCGACATCGTTCATCTGTACTGGGGACGCGGCATTGGTGACGGCGTCGTTCCGTACGTCGGGGATCCGTCTGTTACCGGGGACGAGCAAGTTGAATACCCAGTACTCACCGGTTGGACGATGTACGTGCTGGGTCGAGTCGTACCGCACGACTGGGAGTACACCGGGCAGGGCCAGTTCTATTTCGTATTGAACGCGATAGTTATTGCGCTCCTCGCCGCCGTGACGGTTTGGGCAACCTCGAGAACCGTTCGACGACGGCCCTGGGACGCCGCAATGATCGCTGTCGCTCCGGGACTAATCCTGGCGTCAACCATCAACTGGGACATGTACGCCGTCGCCCTGGTTGCGCTCGCGATGCTGGCATGGGCGCGTCGATATCCCCTTGTCGCAGGCATTCTCATTGGCTTGGGAGCGGCGTACAAGTTCTATCCGCTGCTGATACTTGGTCCACTCTTCGTGCTCTGTTTGCGCTCTGGACGCATGAAGCAGTTCGGTCTGGCGTTTCTGGGCTGTGCAGCGGCTTGGCTGGTAGCGAATGTGCCGATCATGGTGGCCAACTTCGATGGTTGGGCGCGCTTCTACGATCTCTCACGCGACCGTGGCGCGGACTTTGGCTCGGTGTGGTTGGTCCTCAACGGCATGGGCGCCAACCTGACACCCGATCGACTGAACGTCTGGGGGTCGGTGTCATTCGCCGTGTGTTGTCTGGCGATCGGTCTCTTGGGACTCATGGCGCCGCGTCGGCCACGACTTGCACAGTTGGTCTTCTTGACGATCGCCGCGTTCTTACTCACGAACAAGGTGTACTCGCCGCAGTACGTGTTGTGGCTCATTCCGTTGGCTGTTCTAGCCCGACCGCGATGGCGCGACTTCCTGTGGTGGCAAGCAGCCGAGGCTGCGTACTTCCTCTCGGTGTGGTGGTACATCCTCGGACAGACCAACCCCGATAGCGCACTCCCAGAGCGTGGCTACTGGGTCGCGATCGGCGTGCATCTGTTAGCGACGTTGGTCTACTGCGGTTTCGTCGTGCGCGATGTGTTGCAACCACAGTGCGACCCAGTTCGGGTCTCAACCGGCGAGGACGACCCGGGTGGTGGTGTTCTGGACGGAGCGCCGGACCGGTTTGCGTTCGTCACCAGTCGAGCGGTCGCAGAAAGATCTCATTGAAGAAGATGGGTTCCATGCCGACCTCTCGGTAGACCGACGGATCCCCTGAGTGGTACCCAGAGATGGTCGCTAGTCGCGCGTGCTGCCAGCCGCAGTTGCGAAACTTCTGGAAGGCATCGAGGAGCAACGCGGTACCGATTCCTTGACCTTGAAACTTTGGCAGCACCGCCAGATTTCCGACGAGACCGGTCTTGGCGCGCGTGGTGTCCTCGTAGCAAAACACCATGCCCGCTGGCTCCCCGTCGACGGTGACCATCGATGAGAGGTCGGGGCGGGATGTTGGGTCGTTGAGGGCCGCGTAGAAAAAGTCACCTTCGTCGAGGTGCCACCACGAAGGCTCGGTTTCGAACCACTTCGCGAGGACCGCGTAGGCCGGTGACAAATCCGTCGCGAGATCGAGCACCTTTGCCACTGCCTTGGCTGGCCAGACCGGATCTGGCGAGTCGGTAACAGTGGCCTCCATGATGGCCACTCGGTTGGCGCGGGTGAATCCCATCGACTTCGCCAAGTCCATCAACTCGGTGTCCTCGACGGGAAGGTCGAGCAAGATGGTCGCCGTCCCACGCATTTCGGGACGGCTGCGCAGTAGTCGTAGACCGGAGTCCAACAAGTAGCGGACGTTATCGACGCGGTTTGGTCCGGGTGGTGCCGCGACGTAGAGGGAACCCTTTTCGTAAGGCGGGCTGGTGTGCGTGTGTAGCCCGGCAACGACTTCGCCGTCCACCTCGACGTATCGGTCGTAGCGCACCGGGTCGGACGTAGGGCTGATCAGAATGGACGAAAGTTCGTCCACCGCCCAGAGGTCTTCACCCCGTAACCACTGATGTTGGGTATTGATCAGTCGAGCGAACGTTTCCACGTCAGCAATCGTGCCCGCTCGCAATCGCAGCCCCATGAGCGAACCTTAGAACACTCAGTGAAACACCAGTCGATCGAACGTCACTGTCGTCATGCGCACGTCAGCTTCGACTTCGTCACCGACATTCGGAGCTGTCGCATCATGCGGTAGCCAGAGCATCGAGACCTGCATGTGGGGTGGCTCAGCGAACCACCGTCGTCGGCCCGAGACGTAGAACGGCGAAAGTGCCCGGCCACTCGCCTCCAGGCCTCCGTGTGCGGCTGCCTTGGCGCGTGCCGAGATCGTCCGCACGGATTTCGGGGCAACTAGTGCCACTCCATGAGACGTTCCCCCACTCACTATGAGCAATGTCCCTTCGCCGGGTGCTCGGCGCTGGCGATAGCCGAATCGCTGTCCTCGGTTCGTTGGGTGAACGGCTAAGACCGTTCCGCGCGCGCGATAGCTGCTGGGAGCGCCAAGCCAAAGCCGTGTTCCGACGCGGGGTCGAAAGGTCGTCTCTGGGTGCCGATGACTGAGTCGTTCCAGGTCGTCATCTGTCAGGTGACTGACCCACAACGTGTCCGTCGACAGCCGGAGGCGCCGAAGCGTAGTCAGCCAACTGCTCACCTCGTCGACGCGACTGAACGGACCGTCGTCGAGCGGCAGATGCAGGGCGAATCCGTTGAGGTTGAGGTTGCCGATGTCGGGCAGTGCCTGCGTGAGCGCCTCCTCGTCAAGTCCGAAGCGGCGCATCGATGTCAGGAGTTCGACCACGGTTCGGCTGCCGGATCCTCCGAGCGCGCGGATCGCTTGGTGGTCCGCCGCTGTCAGGATGAGGCGGTCGTCGCGAATCGGTTCGTCGTCGAACACCGGGTTCCAGGGCGTGAGCACCAGGACATCGCCAAGAAAGTTGTCATGCACAGCACGAACCTCGTCGAGCTGGCCGACCGCGAGGGTGTCGCAACCCAGGCGTTGCGCCTCGGTGGCCAACATGGCTAGCCCGAAGCCGTATCCATTGCCCTTGGCGACCGGTACCAGACCGGGGGACGCGGCGCACACCTTGTCGGAGTGCTCGTGCCACTGCTCGGCTTCCACGTGAAGTGTGAACACCGCTACCGCCTTGCCATGTAGTACTTAAAGGCCTTGTATAGCCAAGGACTGAGCGCATAGTCCCACTCGCCGATGTACTCGACCGCGTCGCCACCGGTGCCCAACTTGAAACGAATCAACCCGAACAACGGATCTGCTTCGTCGAGAGTGTCGGAAATGCCGCGCAAGTCGTAGACGCTGGCGCCAGCTTCGTGGGCATCGCAGATCATCCGCCATTGGATGGCATTGCTCGCACGCAACTCACGCTTGTCGTTGCTCGATGCTCCGTACGAATACCAAACGCGTGCGCTTACGCGAACCCACGTCGTCGCGGCCAGGAGGTCACCCTCATGGCGTGCAAGGTAGAGCCGGATTCGATCAGAGTCCTCGGCCTGCATCGACTTCCACATGCGATGGAAGTACGACAGGGGACGCGGGTTGAAGCCGTCTCGCTCTGCGGTGATGCAGTACACGTCATGAAACGCCGCCAGGTCGTCGTATTGACCCAGTGATACCTCGACGTTGGACTTCTCCGCCTTACGTACGTTTCGTCGCCAGAGTTGGTTGAAGCCTGCGAAGACCTCGTCGAGAGATCGTCCCGCTAGCGGAACTTGGAAGACGTATCGAGGCTGCAAGTCACCGAACCCGGCGCCAGCTGAGTCCTGTCGCTGCCAGCCAGCCGATCGCAATTCGTCGATCCAGCGATGGGCCAGCGAACCGCTGGAGTCAGGAGGTACGTCCGCGATCCGTTGCGCTCCGCCGTCCGCAATGGCGGCCTTGAGAGTCGCTGCATGCCAACGTCGGGTCTCCAACTGTGGACCCATCTTGACGGCGAAGACTTTCTGCGTCTTGAGATACCCAAGCAGGGGTTCGGTGACGTCGGTGACTTTGTGGGCGTCCCAGTCTGCAAAGACCGGTCCCTCGGGCAGGTAAGCCAAGTACCGGCTGATGCGTGGGGTCTTGCGAAGCAGTACCAGCCCTACGCCGACTAGGTCAGCCCCGCTGAACCAGCCCAGGGTGCGATGGCCCCAATCCGACTTGACGGCTGCCCAGGCAGGGGTCTGCAGAAAGGAGCCTTGCGCCTGTGTAACGAAACTCAGGTGTTCGTCACCAGTGATGGCGCGGACCGTCAAGGGAGTTGGCACGTCCCGCAGCCTACGGTCGTCTCCTCAGCGTCAAAGATCGACGTCGACCACGACTGGGGCATGATCGCTTGGCGCTTTGCCCTTACGGGCGTTCCGATCGACGTAGGCGTCGGTCACCGAGGACTGGAGGGCCGCGTTGGCAAGCACGAAGTCGATGCGCATGCCTTTGCCCTTGTGGAAGTTGCCGTCGCGGTAGTCCCAGAAAGTAAACGGATGGTCACCCTTGAGTGCCCGAGGGAAGACGTCACTCAGACCAAGCGCGCGTAGTTCGACGATTGCCTGACGTTCGGGTTCAGAGACGTGCGTAGATCCAACGAAGTCGGCCGGGTCCCAAACATCGGCGTCCGTTGGCGCCACATTGAAGTCGCCGACCACGGCGAAAGGAGTGCTAGCCGAGACCTCGTCCTTGAGCGAAGTTGTGACTGCCTCCAGCCAGCGCAGTTTGTACGCATAGTGCGGGTCGTCGGGGGTCCGTCCGTTCGGTACGTAGAGCGACCAGATGCGAAGCGGTCCGCAGGTGGCGCCGATCGCTCGTGCCTCTTGCGTCGCGTCGTCAGGAAATCCGGGTTGGCCCGAGAAGCCGCGCTCGACGTCGGTCAGCCCGATGCGCGAGATGATCGCGACACCGTTCCAGCGTCCTTGGCCGTGGTGCGCGACCTGGTAACCGACGCCCTCTACGGCGTCGATCGGGAACTTGTCCTCGGCAACCTTGGTCTCTTGGACGCACAGCACGTCGGGCGCGGAGTCCTCAAGCCACTCGAGCAGCCGCGGCAGTCGAGTAGTGACCGAGTTCAGGTTCCAAGTAGCAATCCGCACCATCCGATCCTACGTCCGACCTCCGGCGGTGAAGTTGCTAGACGGGACGGGCGCCATGGCGCCCGTCCCGTCTAGCAACTCGGACGAAGTGGCGCGATCCGGGTGGGTGATCCACAGCTGGGTCGGAAGGGTCGATCGGCCACAGGCGATTTCGTCCCAGAGCACCGGGCCGGTACTCTCGGTCACGCTGGTCGGGGCCATTCGGGCCGTCTGACCGGCCACGCATCGCCCTCCTGCCACGGAACGTCCGTGGCCGTTCTAGTCCGAAGGAGGTGGAGTACGCATGCGTCAGTACGAGCTCATGGTCATCCTCGACCCAGAACTCGAGGAGCGCACGGTTGCTCCCTCGCTCGACCAGTTCCTGACCGTTGTCACCAAAGACGGTGGCACCGTGCAGAACGTCGACATCTGGGGCCGTCGCCGATTCACCCACGAGATCGCCAAGAAGAGTGAAGGCATCTACGCCGTCATCGACATGATGGCTGAGCCAGACTCCGTCAAGGAACTCGATCGCCAGCTCAACCTCAACGAGGCCGTGCTGCGCACCAAGGTCATTCGGCCGGGAAACCGGTAGGCGACCGCGATGGCAGGCGACACCGTAATCACCGTCGTGGGAAACCTCACCGACGATCCTGAGTTGCGCTTCACCTCGAGTGGAATCGCCGTGGCGAACTTCACTGTGGCATCAACCCCTCGCTCTTTCGACAAGCAGAGCGGCGAATGGAAAGACGGCGACGCCCTCTTCCTTCGTTGCTCGATTTGGCGGCAAGCGGCTGAGAACGTCGCCGAGTCGCTCCAAAAGGGTGCTCGCGTCGTCGTGCAAGGTCGGCTCAAGCAGCGTTCGTACGAGACTCGCGAAGGCGAGAAGCGCACGGTGTACGAGCTTGATGTCGACGAGGTTGGTCCTTCGCTGCGCTACGCCACTGCCAAGGTCACCAAGGTCACTCGCTCCGGCGGCGGCTTCGGCGGCGGCAGCGGTGATGGTGGTGGCGGTGGCGGCGGAAACGCTTCTGCTGCGCCGGCCGACGACCCGTGGGCAACTGCTGCTCCCACGAGCAGCGACGAGCCTCCCTTCTGACCCTCGACCCATCCCCGCGTTCGCGCGGGGCTTCATCCTTGGAGTTCCACGATGGCTAAGCCCCCAATCCGCAAACCGAAGAAGAAGGTTTGCCAGTTCTGCAAAGACAAGGTCACCTACGTCGATTACAAAGACACTGGCCTGCTTCGCAAGTTCGTTTCCGACCGCGGCAAGATCCGTGCGCGTCGGGTGACGGGAAACTGCGTGCAGCACCAGCGCGACGTCGCCATGGCCGTCAAGAATGCCCGTGAGGTAGCGCTGCTGCCCTACTCAGCCACGACTCGCTGAGAGAGGACGACACCATGAAGCTCATCCTCACCCACGAAGTTGACGGTCTCGGTGCTCCTGGCGACGTCGTCGAGGTCAAGGACGGCTACGGCCGTAACTTCCTTGTCCCTCGCGGCTGGGCCATGGTCTGGACCAAGGGCGGCGAAAAGCAGATCGACTCGATCAAGCGCGCTCGCGATGCCCGTTCGATCGCAGACCTTGGCCACGCGCAAGAGGTCAAGGGGCAAATCGAAGGCCTTGACGTCACGCTCGAGGTTCGGGCCGGCGACACCGGAAGGCTGTTCGGCGCCGTCACGGTTTCGGACGTGGTCACGGCGGTGTCCGCCGCAGGTGGTCCAGAGCTCGACAAGCGCGCGGTTCAGTTGCCCTCAGCAATCAAGACGACCGGCGCGCACGCGGTCACCGTCAAGCTGCACCCAGAGGTCGACGCCACCGTCGAACTCACCGTTACCGCTGCGAAGTAACTGCTCGCACCGGCCGGTGACTTTGTCATGAGGTTGCCGATCGCCACGCGTATGGCGTTGCTTGCTGGGCGGGCTACGACCGGTTTGTCGCGCACGCTCGGGCGCGGCCGTGGTTCCCAGGTCGGGGGCAAGGTCGCCTATCGACTGCGTCCGCAGACGCTGGCCGACCTTGGCGCTGGACGACAGACGGCGTTGGTCAGCGCGACCAACGGCAAGAGCACGACGGCCACGCTGTTGGCGACCGCCGTGGCCACTGCCGGTCCCACAGCCTTCAACGCCACGGGCGCCAATATGGAAGAAGGCATCGTCGTCGCACTCGACGCCGATCGTCAGGCGCGGTTGGCAGTGCTGGAGACCGACGAGGCCTACCTCGGCGTGGTCACTCAGGCGACCCGGCCCAGTGTGATCGTGTTGATGAACCTCAGTCGCGACTTTCTCGAGCGGGGAGTTCGCGCGAAGAAGCTTGCAGGGCACTGGCGACACACGTTGTCGGATATCGACTGGCCGTGCACCGTGGTCGCGAATGCCGATGATCCGCTGGTTGCGTGGTCGATCGGCGACTACTCCGACGTCGTGTGGGTTGCTGGCGATGACTCCTTCATTGCCGACGGCATGCTGTGTCGTGACTGCCTCATCGTGCTGGACCGCGGGCCTGGGACCGAATGGTCGTGCCGGACCTGTGGCAGGCGGCGTCCAACCCCAACCTGGCATCTCGACGGATCGACGATCGTCGGACCCGAGGGCAAGTACGAAGCACCGACTGCTCTTCCGGGGCATGCCGCGGGAGTGAATGCGTTGTTCGCACTGGCCGCTGCCACCGCGATGGGAATCCCGGCTGACACGTCGGCACGGTGTATTGCCGAAGTCGAGAACGTCGACGGCCGTTACGCACCGCAACACTACGGCGACCATTCGGTCCGCGTACTGCTGGCTAAGAACCCTGCGAGTTGGACTGAATCACTAGTCACGCTCAACGCGTGGCGTGAGCAGGAACCCGCCTCGATCGTGCTGGCGATGGCCGGACGCGGCGTCGGTGGTGGGCAAGACACGGCGATGCTTTGGGATGCACCCTTCGAACGACTCGCGGGAACGCCAGTGACGACTGCAGGTTCGCGAGGTAATGAGTTGGCGCTGCGACTTGCGGCCGCCGGTGTCGATGTCACCCGTGCTGGCGAGGATGTGGTGGCAGCGCTGCAGTCGCAACCGGCTGGTCCGGTTCACGTGGTCGCGAACTGGCCAGCGTTCAACGCGGTTCTCGACACCATTGGTCGTGGGTCATGACCGCCGCTGAAGTCGTCGCCGTTGATCTCTTCCCCTCGCTGCTGCAACCAGAGGGCGATCACGGCAACGCCGTGATGATCGCTGACCGCGTGCGTCGCTACGGAGGCACCGCGAAAGTCGTGACGGTGCATCCCGGTGACGAGGTTCCAGTGGCCGACCTGTACCTGCTCGGCGGTTCCGAGGATGTTGACCTCGTGGCCTGCGCTGAAGCCGTACGCGGTTGTCAGACCATGTTGAGTGCGGTTGACGATGGTGCTGCGGTTCTAGGGGTCGGCGCCGGTTTCACGGTGCTCTGCCGAGAGTTCGTCGATTCGCTCGGACATCCTCACGAAGGTGCTGGCCTGCTCGATGTTCAGATGAACTGGCAGTCGCGTGCCGATGGACCAGTGATCAGCAAGGCCAGCCGCTCCCTTGGGTTACCACCTTTATCCGGGTACGAGTTCCACCATGGACGGGCCGAGCGTGGGACGAAGGCTCGCCCTTTCGTCGAACTGGACCTCGGCGTTGGCGACGGGAGCCAGTCGCCCAGCGACGGGGCGGTCCAAGGGCAGGTGATCGGCAGCTGGCTGCATGGTCCGCTCCTCCCGCGTAATCCCGCCGTCGCAGACTTGCTGTTGCGGTGGGTACGACCGCAACTGCTGGACGCCGCGACCACCGGACCTGACGACTCGCTGGCCGACACGGTTCGAGCCAAGCGACTGGACCAGGCCCGTCTCACTAGGTGAGATTGACGGTGACGAACTTTCCTCCACACCCCGTGGACGACGTCCACGCAGGTCAACTGCGCAGCGGGACGAAACGGGCGGTTTATCCCCAGGTTCATCCGCAGGCTTGTGCCCAGGCCTGGCCAACTCTTCCCCACGTTATCCACAGCCGCGTCCCCAGGCTGGCTTGGTGATGTCAGAGGTGGCCGGTAGAACCGCAGTTACAACAGTGACTCACTGACAGGTGATTCACCGATCGACAGCACAGGAGGTGGCGGTGACGGTCGCCGAGTTGCCCAGTCGCGGGTCGCAAGATCCGTATCCGGGCGGTTTCGAGCGCACGCCCCCGCAGGACCTCGAAGCAGAGCAGAGCGTGCTGGGCGGCATGCTGCTCAGCAAAGACGCCATTGCCGACGTTGTCGAGGTCGTCCGAGGGAGTGACTTCTACAAGCCTGCCCACGAGACGATCTACGACGCGGTGCTCGATCTGTACGGCAGAGGCGAGCCGGCTGACGCCGTCACGGTCGCGGCTGAACTCACCAAACGCAGTGAAATGGGCCGGATCGGTGGCGCGCCTTACCTTCATACGCTGATCAGTTCGGTGCCAACTGCTGCCAATGCGGGCTACTACGCGCGAATCGTCGCCGAGCGGGCGATCATGCGCCGGCTTGTCGAGGCGGGCACTCGCATCACACAGATGGGGTACGCCGACACCGGTGAGGTCGACGAAGTTGTTGACCGCGCGCAGGCTGAGATCTACGCCGTCACCGAACGTCGGACGAGCGAGGACTACGTTCCGCTCGCCGAGATCATGGAGGGCACGCTCGACGAGATCGAGGCCATCGGTTCGCGTGGTGGCTCGATGGTCGGGGTTCCGACCGGCTTCACAGACCTCGACTCACTGACGAACGGATTGCATCCCGGACAGTTGATTGTCGTTGCGGCTCGTCCTGGTCTGGGTAAGTCCACGGTTGCACTCGACTTTGCCCGTTCGGCGTCGATTCGACACGGACTGACCAGCGTCATCTTCTCGCTGGAAATGACGCGCAACGAAATCACCATGCGACTGTTGTCGGCCGAAGCGCGCGTCGGGTTGCACCACATGCGCACCGGCTCGCTCAGCGACGACGACTGGACAAAACTGGCTCGCAAGATGAGCGAGGTTGCCAGTGCTCCGCTCTTCATCGATGACTCACCGAACATGACGATGATGGAGATTCGCGCCAAGTGCCGACGACTCAAGCAGCGGCACGATCTCAAACTTGTAGTCGTCGACTACCTGCAGTTGATGAGCAGCGGTAAGCGAGTTGAAAGTCGCCAGCAAGAGGTCGCGGAGTTCTCGCGTGCGCTCAAGTTGTTGGCCAAAGAACTCGAGCTACCCGTGGTCGCATTGAGTCAGCTCAACCGTGGTCCAGAACAGCGCACCGACAAGAAGCCGATGCTGTCCGACCTTCGTGAGTCCGGTTCGATCGAGCAGGACTCGGACTTGGTCATGCTGTTGCATCGCGAAGATGCCTACGAGCGCGAATCACCGCGTGCGGGTGAGGCCGACTTCATCATTGCCAAGCACCGCAACGGCCCGACCGCAACAGTGACTGTGGCGTTCCAGGGCCACTACTCGCGCTTCGTCGACATGGCTAATACGTAGGTCGATGCGCATGACGGACACTTGGCCGCTGTCCGTTCAGTTGTCGACGGCCCGGTTGTTGCTGGACCCGCTTCGCGTTGAAGACGCCGACGAGTTAGCGGTGTTGCTCGATGACCTGAAGCTTCATCGTTTCATTGGGGGGACGCCCGATCCTCCCGATCAGGTCCGTGCTCGCATCTCGTACCAAGTACGAGGTCATTCCGCGGACGGCGCTGAGCGTTGGTTTAACTGGGTATTGCGTCCAACAGACGAGCCAGTTGTGATGGGACAACTCCAGGCGACGGTGGTTCCGTCGAGCGCCGTCGCGACGCTGGCGTGGCTCGTTGGCTCCGCTTACCAAGGGCAAGGCTTCGCGCGCGAGGCGGCGGCGGCAGTGGCTGGTTGGGTGCGCGGGTTCGATGGCGTCAAGGTTCAGGCGTACATCCACCCAGAACATGGGGCGTCAATGGCCATCGCGAGATCGCTGGGATTGATCCCGACAGGCGATGTCGTCGATGGCGAGATTCGCTGGTCTGACGAGTAGGTGCGCTTCATGCAATTTGCCGACCGTCGCGAGGCTGGCCGATTGCTGGCCGCTCGGTTGCAGACCTACGTAGACCAGCAGGTGGTGGTGCTCGGGTTACCACGTGGCGGTGTGACGGTGGCGGCTGAGGTTGCTAGAGAGCTAGCTGCCCCGCTCGATGTGATTGTCGTGCGAAAACTTGGGGTTCCGTGGCAACCCGAGTTGGCTATGGGTGCTGTCGGTGAAGACGGAGTCCGCGTTCTCAACCAGGACGTGATTCAACAGGTTGGTGTCAGCGACGACGATCTGGCTGCCGTCGAGGCGAAGGAATCTGCCTCGGTAGCCGCACGCGCCAGGCGGTTGCGAGGTGCACGACGTCGCGTCCCATTGGATGGGCGCATCGCTGTGATCGTGGACGACGGAATTGCGACCGGGGCCACAGCGCGTGCCGCGTGCGAAGTCGCCCGATTACACGGTGCAGTGCGCGTAGTGCTTGCCGTTCCGGTAGCTCCGATCCGATGGGTTGAACAGATGCGGGATGCGGCAGACGAGTACGTCGCCGTCCAAACGCCAGACCCCTTCAACTCCGTAGGTCAGTGGTTTCGTGACTTTTCACCGGTAAGTGACGACGAGGTGGCTGCCATCTTGTCCGCTTGACCACCGAGTCGGCCAGACTGCAGGTGTGTTGAGAGCTAGCCACCTAGGGCCAACGGTGTTCGTCACACTGCTGTCGACCTTGCTGGCCGTTGCGGTTGGACAGTCGGCGCTAGGGATTGCACTCGTCCTAGTCACCGTGTTGACGGGTCAGTTGTCGATCGGCTGGTCGAACGACTGGCTCGACGCCGAACGTGACGCGTCGTCGGGGCGGCGCGAAAAGCCGATCGTGGCACTGACGGTGTCGACCACGCGCGTACGCAACGGAGCGTTTGGGGCGCTGGTGGTGACGGTCCCGTTGTCATTTGCGAATGGGGTGTGGGCGGGATTTGCTCACCTGGGGTTGGTTGGCTCGGGTTGGGTCTACAACCTCGGAGTCAAAGCCACGCTGTGGTCGTGGTTGCCCTATGCCGTTGGCTTTGGGCTATTGCCCGCCTTCATCACGTTGGGACTACCTGCTCAGCCGTGGCCGCCCGCTTGGGTAATGGTGGTCGGTGGGTTGCTTGGCGTCGGTGCTCACTTCGCCAACGTCCTGCCTGACATTGACGACGACCTGGCGCACGGCATTCGTGGTCTTCCGCAGCGGATGGGTCGAACCGGCGCAGGCGCAGCTGCGCTCGTCGTCCTGGTATCGGCATCGGCGATCGTCCTACTTGCCCCCGCAGGACCACCAACCGTGACGGCTTGGATCGGCGCGTTGGCAGTACTGGCGATCGCTGGATTTGGGTCGTGGTCCTTGCGTCGGGGGGGTCGCTCCGAGGCGGTCTTCCCCGCAGCCCTTGGGGTCGCGCTGATCGACGTGGTGATGGTGCTCGACGCTGCTCGGTCGATCATCACTTAGTGACCGGGCCAGCCCCTCAGAGCAGCTGGAGTTGCAAGACCTCCATGCTCACAGCCATCGGAACGCCGAGTTGAGTACCGGTCTGTCGCGCAAAGCCCTCGAGGAACTCGGCAGGATCGGGTGCGTCAGGACCCAAGCCCGCGAGGTATGCCTTGTGTGCTCGGAGGGACTCGAGTCCGGTCGCGAACGAGTCGGTGACATCGACGGCATGTCCCGCGTCCGGTGACGCAGCGACCCAGACCTCGCGAACTCCTGGCCATGGCTCGAGTCCGAGGTCGAGCAGATCGCGAAACACCCAGCGGTTGCCAGCGTCGCGCGCGGCATCCAACGTCGCCTTACCGGCGGCGATGTGGTCAGCCTGGTTGAGCATGACGCCACCGAAGGTGTCTCGGAAGTTGCCAGTGATGACGATCTCGGGGCGATGTCGACGGATCGCCGCCGCGATGGCGTGACGCATCGGCAAGCCGTACTCGAGCATGCCGTCGGGGAATCCGAGGAACTCCACGGTGTCTACGCCGACCGCAGCGCACGCTGCTCGCTGCTCCGCCTCGCGCAACGGGCCGCATTCTTCTGGTGAGAGCGAGTTGATACCGGCCTCGCCGCTGGTCAGCAGGGTGTACACGACGTGTTTGCCCTGACCGGTCCAGCGCGCCACTGCTGCCGCGCCGCCGTACTCCATGTCGTCTGGGTGGGCAACGACGACCAGCGCTCGCTCCCAGTCCTCTCGCAGGGGTTCGAACGGGCTCGGGATGTCAGTCATGGTCACTCCCTGGGAGTTGAGCGGGTTGTTGCCAATCTAGTTGCTGCATCCTCGCCCCGCCGTCGGGTCTCGCCAGAACCGTCCCACCGCAACAAATGTGCGGAATTGTGCGGCAACGCGTCCCAAACTGCACACGAGTCCCCCTTTGCGTGCTGAATTGTTCGCTGGAACGTTCAATTCTGAACATTTGTTGCGGTGGGACGCTTGTGTTGTGCGGTGGCTTGCGGCCTAGCGGTTGCCTCGCGCGCGATTGTCCTTGGCTCGACGCTTCCAGAGGTCTCGTTCTGCGGCGCGAAGTCGGGCGTCGGTACGCCGTTCCTGGTAGGCGGCTTCGCGCTGCAGCTTTCGCCAACTCGCGAGACGTCGTTCGGGTAGGTCGCCGTCGTCGATAGCGGAAAGTACCGCGCAGCCGGGCTCGGTCTCATGTGCGCAGTCGTTGAATCGGCACAGTTCCGCGAAACCAGCGATATCTGAGAATGCCTGCTCAAGGGCTTGTGGTGAGGCCAGCCCGACGCTGCGCAGTCCGGGAGTATCTATAACCAGCGACCCGTCGGGGAGTACGACAAGTTCTCGGTGGACTGTGGTGTGTCGGCCGCGCCCGTCTTGTCGAATCTCGGCCGTCGGCATGACCTCGGTGCCCGCCAGCGCGTTCACCAAGCTGGATTTGCCGGCGCCAGAAGGACCCACGAAGCCGAGCACCATGCCTGGGCGGAGTTGATTTCGCAGTTCAGCGATACCCGTGCCGTCTCGTTGGCTCACCGCCAGGATTGTTGCGCCAGGTGCGCTGGTGGAAACCTCGGTCACCCACTCATCCGGGTCAGGGTCGAGATCGCATTTGCTTAGTAGCACAAGCGGTGTTGCTCCGGATTCCCAAGCGAGCGTAAGCAAACGTTCGATGCGTCCCAATTTTGGCGCGGTATTCAACGGCTCGACAACGGCGAGCACGTCGACGTTCGCTGCCAGAACTTGGCGTTGCGAACTGCCTGGGCTGACGACTGCTCGCGTCACGGCAGAACGCCGCGGCAACAGTTCAAGAATTCGTGGTGCGTCGACCTCTGACGTCACGATGCAGAGATCACCGACAGAAGGCGAGAGTTCAGGGTGCGTCGCGGATGCAGCGTGAACAGCCGGCGCAAGGTCGGCGCGGAGTTCACCAGCGCGGGTGAGAACATCGCATGCGCCGCGATGAACGCGCGAGATCCGGCCGAGCGTGGTGTTGTCTTCGGGAATTGGTTCGTCGGGTACGACGTAGAGAAATGGTTCGGTCACTGCAGTCACCTTTGGGTCTGGCCGCCCGAGGTGACAGGGGGAGATGGGTCACCTCAACGGCGGAACGAGGGGGATTGGCACGTGCAAGTACGGGCAAACATCGTGCTCACCTCCTCGTTGACGCCTCAGTCGATCGGCGTGTGGACCTTGGTCACGATGGTACGAGGGGGTCGCGCAGCCGGCCACTGATTTATTAGCCGGCCTCGCCAGAACGCTGCTGGAACTCAGCGACGTAGTCGAGGAGGCCATCACAGGCCTGCTCGATCTCAGTCAGTACGTCGTCGAAGCCCGACGAATCTCCGTAGTACGGATCGGGTACGTCTACTGATTCAGCGAGGGGGTCAAATTCCTTGAGCAGGCGGATTGCGGCCGCCTGCTCGCGGCTAGGCGCCAACCGCCGAAGCGACTGGACGTTCTCTCGGTCCAGGGCGACAACCAGGTCCCGTTCGTCGAACCACGTGGCCTCGAACTGGCGAGCCACGTGGTCTGTGGGATAGCCCCGACGGGCTAGCGCGGCTCTAGCTCGGCGATCGGCGGGATCCCCGGCGTGCCAACCGCCGGTGCCAGCGCTGTCGACAGTGACGACCTCTGCCAGGCCAGCGGAACGGATCTGCTCGCGGAACACCAATTCGGCCATGGGTGATCGGCAGATGTTGCCCATACAGACGAAGATGACGCGATACGACACAACCCTGATGGTGGCACCAATTTCAGCCGTCGGGCAACGATGTCGGTCCTCCGCGCGTCGAGGCGAGCTGGGCATCAGGTGCGCCGTGCGATCATTGATCGATGCGGCAGCGGGTACTCGATGTCCTGCATCGAGAGTTGACCTGGTCGCATGTCGGCCAGTGGCTCTTGGTTGCCGTGGTTGCGACAGCTGGCGCAATGCTTGGGCTACTGCTGGCCGGAACTGGCACCCAACAAGTCGGCCCACTCATCGTGCGGGCATCTATTGTTCCGTCGTTGACCGGCGATTCTGTGGTTCACGTGCCTCCCCTGGGCAACATCACCCTCGACAGCCACGACGGTCCGCTTCGTCTTGACGCCGTCGTGGAAGGCATCGATTCGAATGCCACCGCCGGCCTCGTGCAGGGCAACGTAGATATTGGCACTCGCGACCAGCTGCTTGAATCGATCCGCACGTTGCTGATCGTCACCTACGTTCGAGCGTTCGTGGCCAGTGTCTTTGGTGCAGCCCTTCTTGTGTTGTTGCTGTGGCGTCGTCCCCGATGGGCCGCGGTGACAGGGTTGGTTGCCGCCGGAGTGATGCTGACCGCGACGGGGATCGGGGCCGCGACCTGGAACGAACAGTCGCTAGCGCAGCCGCGCTATACCGGTCTACTCGTGTACGCGCCTAACGTGATTGGTCAAGCAGACCAAGTCATCGACAACTTTTCCCGCTACGGCGATCAACTCGCGCAATTGGTCGGCAATGTCTCGCAACTGTCGTCTGCTGTGACGTCCCTTCCGACTTTTGAGCCGGACCCGAACACCATTCGAGTTCTGCATGTCTCTGACATTCATCTGAACCCGAACGTCTGGCCGATCATGCGAACGATCATCGACCAGTACAACGTTGACATCGTCGTTGACACCGGTGACATCGCCGACCACGGCACGGCCGCTGAGAGCCCGCTGTTCGACCCCATTTCGACTCTGGGGGTTCCCTACGTCTACGTCCGAGGGAACCACGACTCGATGATCACCCAGCAGGCGATCGCCAGTGAGCCCAATGCTGTGGTGGTGGACGGCAACGTTGTCAACGTCGGAGGGCTGCGATTTCTGGGTAGCGGGGATCCCCGGTTCACCCCTGACAAGGCGAGCGACCAGTCGTCCAACCTGGTGGTAGCACAGGGCGAAGCACTAGCCCAGACGGCCGCCGCGTTGAGCAAGCCGGTTGACGTTCTGCTGGTGCACGACCCAATAGCAGCACCACCTTTGGTGGACTCCGGCCCGCTGATCTTGGCCGGTCATACCCATCAGCGCAGTGCCGAGCAGTTGGACGACGACACCGAACTCCTGGTCCAGGGTTCGTCTGGCGGAGCCGGATTACGAGCGCTCGAGTCTGAAGAGCCCACACCGTTGACCTTCACGGTCTTGTACTTCAACCGGCAGACTAGGCAACTGCAGGCCCGTGACGAGATCACCCTTGGTGGGCTCGGAACGTCCACCGCCGAAGTGGCTCGCATTTTGAGCCCCGCAGCCGCAGGGAGCACACCGTGAACGTCTACGCCGTCGATGAGATTGATGAACAGCGGGCATCCACCAAGGAGCCATGGTTGGAGTTCCAGCGCTCGACCGATCTGTCGACCGGGCTTTACGTACTGGAAGTTGGCGAGGTTGACGAGCAAGAACCGCACACCGAAGACGAGATCTACGTCGCGGTGTCGGGCCGGGCGAAGTTCTGGACTCCCGACGCGACCGTCCCAGTTGGACCGGGCACCGTGCTGTTCGTTCCGGCGAACGAGGACCACCGCTTCATCGACGTCACTGAAACGTTGCAGTTGGTCGTCATCTTCGCCCCGGCTGAGGGCACTAACGCCGAGTAGCGAGTGAAGTTGCTAAGGCGACTTGGTTGAGTCCGTCGGTGTGGGCGCCGGCGAAGAAGTTGTCTGCGTCGGACTCGGCGGCGCTTCAGACACTGTGATGGTGACGGTGGTTCCTCGCGGTGCTGTGGAATCACCTGCAGGTGTCTGACTGAGGACGATGCCTGGGGCGGAAGACGTTGTCTGTTGGAAGACCGGGTGAACATCGAAGCCTTGTGCCTCGAGAGTGCTCGTTGCCGACGCTTGGGTTAGCCCGACGACATTGGGGATCTTCACTTCACCCGTGCTGATGACCAAGTTCACGACGGTTCCGACCTTGACCAGCGTCCCCTCGGATGGGTCCGAACTGATGACTGTGTCGGCCGGGCTGTCGGAGTCCTGATCCTTCTGTTCACCCACGACGAGGCCCGCGCCCTGAATCTCCGCTATCGCGGCGTCGCGGCTTAGTCCGACGAGAGTGGGGACTTGAATCTTCTCCGGCCCACTGGAGATCGTCAGATCGACGGCGGTGCCGTCTTCGACGTCAGTATTGGCGGGTGGATTCTGCGAGATGACGGTGTTCTTCTTCTCCTCGCTTGGCTGCAGAGCGGTGTCGCCCAGAACCAGTCCCTTGTCCAGGAGCGCCGCCTCGGCTTCCTTTTGGGTCATGCCGCTCAGATCCGGGACCGCGATCTTGGCCCCGCCGCCCCCGAACATGGCCCAGGCGCCGGCAGCCAGCAGCAACAAGACGACGACGACCGCGATGATGAGAGCAATGAACCCACGCCGACTGCCCTTGTCGGAATCAGTGTTCTCGTCGGTGATGGCGTGGATCGGTTGGGTCATGGTCTCATCCATGACGACTGGAGCAGTCACGCTGGCGCCGGCAAGCGCGCGTCCGATATCGGCGCGCATCTCATCAGCTGACTGATACCGATTCTCTGGGTTCTTAGCCAACGCCTTCATCGCGATCGCATCCATGCCCGACGTCACGTCTGGATTGACCGTGGACGGCGGTGACGGGTTCTCACGCACGTGTTGGTAGGCGACGGCAACTGGAGACTCGCCTTGGAATGGCGGTCGCCCGGTGAGCAGTTCGTAAAGCAGGCACCCGGCTGAGTAAATGTCAGAACGTGAGTCGACAACCTCGCCGCGGGCTTGTTCGGGGGACAGGTACTGCGCGGTTCCCAGCACGTTGGCGGTTTGCGTCATGGTCGCGCCGGAGTCTGCAACGGCTCGCGCGATGCCAAAGTCCATGACCTTGACCTCGCCCTTGGTACTCAGCATTACATTCGCGGGCTTGACATCGCGGTGAATGATCCCGTGACGGTGGCTGTAGTCGAGCGCGACGAGTACACCGTCAGTGATCTCAAGCGCGCGGTCGGGCAGGAGTCGCTGGCCGCTGCGCAAGAGTTCTCGCAGCGTTTGACCTTCGACGTACTCCATGACGATGTAAGGAACCCGCGCACCGTCCAGCATGTCTTCGCCGGTGTCGTAGACCGCGACGATAGAGGGTGCGTTCAGCGATGCGGCAGATTGCGCCTCACGACGGAAGCGAGCCTGGAACGAAGCTTCACGTGCCAAGTCGGTGCGCAGCATCTTGATAGCAACGGTGCGGTTGAGTCTGAGGTCCTGAGCTTTGCGCACGTCGGCCATGCCGCCGTGCCCGAGAAGTTCACCGAGTTCGTAACGGCCACCAAGTGTGGAGGCGCCGTCGCTTGACGTCGTGTCACTCATTGCAGCACGGCCTCCATGACTGATCGTGCGATGGGTGCAGCCACCGCGCCTCCTGTTGCATCATTCCCCAGTCGGCCACCGTTCTCGACCAGTACCGCCACCGCGACCTTGGGATCGTTCGCTGGGGCGAAGGCCAAGAACCAGACGTGGGGGTCTCGCTGCGTCCCGTCTTCCGCGGTCCCTGTCTTGCCAGCAACCGATACGCCGGGGATGGCGGCATTGGCGCCGGTGCCGTTAGTGACCACCCCAACCATCATGTCGGTTAGCTCACTGGCGACCTCAGGCGACACCGCCCGGGACTGTTCTTGCGGCTCAGTTACTGACAGCGAGGACAGGTCGGGGGCTTGCTCCTCGGCAACCAAGTAGGGCTTCATGACCACACCGTCGTTGGCGATTGCCGCCCCAACCATCGCCATCTGTGTGACTGTCGCTGCCACGTCGTACTGACCGATGGCGCTGAGTGCGGTTTGCGGCGCGTCGAGGTTGTCGGGAAACACCGACGGAACGAGGGGTATGGGGATGCTGCCCGGCTCGTTGAAGCCGAACGCCTCGGCCTGGGCGCGCAACGCGTCATCTCCCAGATCGAGCCCGATCTTCGCGAAGGCGGTATTGCAGGAGATGGCGAGCGCCTGAGCGAGTGTCAGTGTGCCGCCCAAACACGCACTGTCGAAGTAGTTATGAATCCCTGCAGTGGTGTCGGGAAGGTCGAGCACCGCGGGACCGGGGACCTTGGTATCTGGTGTGAACTGGCCACTTTCGAGCGCAGCCGCAGAGACCACGATCTTGAACAAGGAACCTGGCGGGTACACCTGTTGCGTCGCGTGATTGAGCAGTGGGTTCTCTGGGTTCTTTCGAAGCTTCTCCGAGTAGTGGGACACCTTCGTCAGATCGTGCGACGCGAGCTTGTTGGGGTTGAACGAGGGAATCGAGGCCATCGCGAGGATTGCTCCCGTGTGTGGGTCGAGTGCGACGACTGCACCGGGCTGACCGTCGAGTCCGTCGTACGCAGCTTGTTGCGCGTCGGCGTCCAACGTCAGAACGACGTTCCCGCCCTTCGGCTGTTGTCCGGTGAACAGGTTCGTCATGCGATCGACGAATAGCCGGTCGTCGCTTCCCGAGAGCAGGTCGTTCTCGCTCTTCTCTATGCCGGTTGATCCGTAGAGCGAGTAGTAGCCGGTGACCGGGGCGTATACCGGGCCGTCGCTGTAGACACGTTCGTACTTCAGCCGTCCTGTTGTCTCGACTGACTTCGCGATTGCGCGTCGTCCGACCAGGATCGAGCCGCGCTGGTGGCTGTACTCGTCGATGATCTGTCGGGCATTACCGTCCCGAGCCCGGAGTTCGTCGTCGCGAACAACCGCGAGCACGTTGATGTTAATGAGCAACGCCAGCATGAGGATGCCCATGACCACGGACGTGCGGCGGATAGTCCCGTTCATGCGGACACTTCCGCCTGTTTCTTTGCCTTGCGTCCGGTGTCGCCACCTGGTGGACGGCGTGCGCCATCGCTGACGCGAAGCAGGAGTGCGATCAGCGCCCAGTTAGCGAGCAGCGACGAGCCGCCGTACGACAAGAACGGGGTCGTGAGCCCGGTCAGTGGGATGAGTTTGGTTACTCCGCCTACGACGACGAACACCTGAATACCAACCGCGATCGACAGACCTGCCGCGAGCAACTTGCCGAAGGGATCGCGAACTGCGATCGCCGTACGCAGTCCGCGCTCGACGATGATTCCGTAGAGCACGATCAGCGCCATCACTCCAGTGAGCCCGAGCTCTTCTCCGAACGCAGCCATGATGAAGTCGGTCTTGGCGAACGGGACGAAGTCTGGATGGCCCTGTCCTAGACCGACGCCAAGCAGTCCGCCAGTAGCGAAGCCATACATGCTCTGCGCAATTTGGTAACCGGTGTTTGCTTCGTCGGCGAATGGGTGCAACCAGATGGCCACTCGCAACTGCACGTGGTCAAACAATTGATAAGCCGTGAACGCGCCGATGACGAACAGCCCGGTGCCAATCACCAGCCACGAGCGGCGCTCGGTAGCGATGTAGAGCATGGCGACGAAGAGTCCGAAGAAGAGCAGGGACGTCCCGAGGTCACGTTCGAAAACCAAGACCGCCAGGGACGCCGCCCACGCGACCAGAATTGGCCCGAGGTCGCGGCCTCTCGGCAGGTCGATGCCCATGACTCGGCTACGCGCAAGAGCAAGGACGTCACGCTTCATCACCAGGTAGCCCGCGAAGAATACGATCAGCACGATCTTTGCAACCTCGGCCGGCTGGAACGAAAAGCCAGAGAGGCGAACCCAAATACGTGCGCCATTAATCTCGGTGCCGATGACCGGCATGAGCGGCAGCACCAACAATGCAAGACCGACCAGCATTGCGGTGTAGGTGTAGCGCTGCAGGACACGGTGGTCGCGCACGATCAAAAGCACGATGACGAATCCGCCGACGGCCAGGCCAAGCCAGCCCAGTTGCGCCACAAAGTCAGATTGCTTCCCCAGCGGGATGGTCGGGGTGTCGCTGAGTTCAAGGCGGTGAATCATCGTCAGACCAAGGCCGTTTAGCAGCGCAACGATGGGGAGCAGCACCGGGTCCGAGTACGGCGCGAGAATTCGTAGTGCGACGTGCGCGACGATGAGACTAACGCCGAGTACCACGGCGAACGCGGTGAACGCGGGAGTGATTCGATCGACGACGACGAGATCAACCTGCGCGAACGCTGCGAGGGAGAGCGCGTACGCGCCGAGCAGTAAGAGCAACTCTGCTCCCCGGCGACGACGAGGGTCGCGACGGGTGATGGTGGTAGGACGAACGCTGCTGGCGGTTGAGGTACTCATGGTTGCGACGGGCAACCGGACGGCGGATTCTTCTGGCCACAACGCGCGACTTCGTCGGCTAAGCGAGCAACGATGTCCTGGGCTCCAGTCAGGCTGCGCGCCGGGATAGTCGCGGCAACCTGCTCCTGCTCGAACTCCGGAAGTTGTTGAATGTCAATGTTGGATGTCTCGACGACTTTCGACAGTTGGAGTCCGAACAGTTGCTGCGCTGGTCCGCGGAACACCGCAACGACGTTTCCAGTGTCGGACTCGGCAGGCGCCACGTAGTACTGCTGTTGCGCCCAGGCGTACCAGCCGATCGTGCCCCCCAGCAGCATCCCGATCGCGAGGGTAGCCAGCGCGATCAGTACGACGACTCGACGTTGCGGACGTCGGCGATGCTCGGAGGGGTTGTCGAAGGTCTGTCGAGTCAGTCGCGCGGCGCGTCCCGCAGGGGTATCGGGCAATCGAAGTCGTCGAGAGTTCCGCTGCACTCCCACGGCACCAACCACGAGAGCATTCGGCTCGTCCTCGTCGTCGGCTGACGCCACAACGTCGGCGAGGACGCAAGTGATGTTGTCGGGGCCACCGCTCCGCAGCGCCAGCGCAATGAGGGCGTCGGCCGCCTCATCTAGATCCTCAGCTTCAGCGAGCGTGGTTTCGATGGTTTCGTCGCTGACTACTCCGCAAAGGCCGTCACTACACAGCAAGAAGCGATCGCGCTCTCGCAGTTCACGCACCGAGAGGTCGGGTTCGACTGGGTGCGCACCGTCCAGCACTCGCGTGATGACACCCCGCTGCGGATGCGTTCGTGCGTCCTCCTCGCTCAGGCGTCCGGCATCGATGAGACTTTGCACCAACGTGTGGTCGCGAGTTAGCCGCTCGAGCTTTCCGTCACGCAGCAGGTAGGCCCGCGAGTCGCCGATGTGGACGAGTCCTAGCCGGGTTCCCGACCGGATCATGGCGGTCAACGTGGTGCCCATACCGGCAAGACCCGGCTCGGTTTCCACCAGAGCGCTGAGTTGTCCTTCGGCGTACGTCATGGTGTCGGCGAGCGCGGCGAGCAAGTCACCGCTTGGTTCTTCGTCGTCCAGGCGTGCGTAGGCAGCGACCACGACCGAACTCGCGACCTCGCCAGCAGCGGCACCACCCATGCCGTCAGCAACGGCCAACAGATGAGGGCTCGCGTACCCGGAGTCTTCGTTGCCTTCGCGCATCAGGCCAACGTCCGAGCGCGCGGTGTACCTCAATCGCAAAGACATGGCGACGTCGTCACTTCCGCAACTCGAGGACGGTTTTACCGATGCGAATCGGCACTCCAACCGGGACCACAGTGGGACCCGCGACGCGAGTGCGCTGCAGGTACGTTCCGTTCGTTGAGCCGAGGTCTTCGACAACCCAGTGGTCTTGATGTTGGTAGAGCCGCGCGTGTTGGTTGGAGGCGTAGTCGTCGTCGATTACCAGTGTCGACTCGGGGGAACGTCCGATGGTGATCGTGCTGCTGCCCAACGTGATTGACGTGCCTTTCAACGAGCCGTCAGTCACGAGCAGTGAGTGCGCGTTCCCGCGCTTGGCTTTGGTTTGCTTCGGCGGCTTAGGCGCTTTGGCCTGCTTGATTGCTGGCTTCGCTGGACGGCGTCCAGCTTGACTCACTCGCTGGCCGAACAGGTCCGTACGCATCACTGCCGCGACGGTCAGAACGAACGCCCAGATGGCTGCCAAGAAGGCGAGGCGCAGAACGGTAAGGGTGAGTTCGGACACCGTTACCCGCCGTACCGAAAGACGACCCGCTTGGCACCGAGGGTCAGTACCGATCCGTCTTGCAGGGGGGCCTCTTCGACCGCAGCACCGTCGACCTGGGTGCCGTTAGTGGAACCGAGGTCGGAGATCGTCGGCGAAGGCCTCAGTCGGAGCATGGCGTGGCGACGCGAGACGCCGGGGTCGTCAATCACCAGGTCGCACTCGCTACCGCGCCCGAGCACGACGACCTCTTGGGTGACGGGGACGATTCGTCCATCGATCTCGAGGTGGCAGGCTGGCAGTCCCTGGTCTGCGGGGATCGGTCCTTGGTCTGCCTGACTAACCACACGGAACATGCCGGTGTCGAGATCGTCCCCTTGTTCGAAGTCGATCGTGACCGGACCGACAATCGCATAGCCCTGTTCCCCGGCATGTTCGCGAACGACGTCAGCGAGTTCCTGTGCGAGCGGTTGCGAGTAGACCGACAGACGTTCGTAGTCCCTGCTGCCGAGCTCGATGCGGAACGTGTTGGGGACGATCGTTCGACCGCGTCCCACGATGGCTGCTTTGTCGTCGCACTCGCGTTGCAGAGCGCTGGCAATCTCGACGGGTTGCACTTCAGATTTGAAGGCACGCGCGAAGGTGCCGTTGACCAACCGGTCCAACCGGCGCTCGAAGCGATCGAGTACGCCCATGGTCACCTCCGCGCCACCGCGTCGGACGCACGTTGCGTCCTGTTGTGATCGTATCTACGCGCTAGGACGTGAGCGGACCGGCTCGCACAGTTAGCGCCGTCAGGTGGGTCGATCCTCGGTGATAACCTTTGTGGGCTTTGGGCCGCTTTCACGCCCGACAGCGCGCGCGAGTGGCGGAATTGGCAGACGCGCACGGTTCAGGTCCGTGTGCCCGAAAGGGCTTGGGGGTTCAAGTCCCCCCTCGCGCACTCTTGTGAAGTCCCGGGACATCGTTCACGGGGTGTCCCGCAACACCACCGTCCTTCGCCGAGCGACGGCAGACCGGCGATTTGGGGTCACTTTTGGCATACAGAATGCCGGTACGCCATCGTTCGGTGATCGGTATGCGACGCCCTCGCGCACTCCTCTGAGTGCTTGATCCACGAACGCGGTTGAATCAGGTCATGAGTTACGTGGTTCGTGCCGCCGTCCTAGACGACCTGCCGGGTATCGCGGACGTTGCGTCGGCCACCGATCAACCCGTCGAGGCGACGGCGGCTGACGTGCGATACGCCACACACCTCTTGATGCATGGCCGCTTGGTTGTGGCGTCCGGGGACGCCGGAGTCGTGGGGTACGCCGGGGTGCTCTTCGTTGGCGACGTTCAGATGCTCACTGACCTATTCGTCCTGCCGCTTGCTCACGGTCAGGGGATCGGTGGCCGCTTGCTCGACGCAGTGTGGGGTGATGGGACGGAGCGCGCGACGTTCAGTTCGGGACATCCGCATGCGCTACCGCTGTACATCCGCGCTGGGATGCGTCCGCTGTGGCCGTTGGTCTACGTATCTGGCGATCCGATTTCGCTGCCCGCACCGAGCCGGTTGTTGGTGATCGAGGATGCGACGCCCGACGAGGTGGCTGACGCAGAGTTGTCGCTGAGTGGCATAGGGCGCCATTCGGACTACGCGCTGTGGGCAGTTCGTCCGAACGCGCGCACGTTCGTCGTCCGTGACGGTTCCGAGGTTGTCGCAGCAGGGGCGACGGGCGGTGAAGGTTCCAACCAGGAGGTGTCGCATCTGCGCGTGCGTCGTCCGAAGTACGGCGCGGACGTTCTGCTGACGGTTGTCACGGGAATGACCGGCAAGGTGTCAGTCGCAATCCCAGGGCCGAGTGAGGCATTGCCGCTGTTCGTCGACGGCGGGTGGCGCGTTGCCGATGTTGACCACTTCATGGCTACGTCGAGCGATCTGGTCGACCCGCTCGTGCTGTTCCCGCATCCGGGACTTCTCTGAAATAGCGAACAGCGCGGTCGATGCCACCCCCTCGCGTGGCACCGGCTGCGCTGCTCATGATGTTCATCGGTGCCGAGGACGTCGACGTGTTCCGCCGTGTGGGTGAAACTGTCTCCGCGGACCGTCAAGTCCGGATAAACACTGGGTTGTCCACAGCATGTAGGTGGAGTTTGTTGCACCCATGCGGGTGAGCGCGTCGTTCTTAGGAAGAGGGGGGAGGATGGGGGGATGCCGGAGTTGCCGGAGGTGGAGGCGTTGGCGGAGTTTCTCCGCCAACGGTTGATTGGGCGGGTGGTGGCGCGGGTTGACGTCGCCAGCATCTCTGTCCTGAAGACGTATGACCCGCCGGTGACTGGCCTGCAAGGCCTGACGATTACTGGCGTCTCACGCCACGGCAAGTTCATCGACCTCGACGTTGATGGCCTTCACCTGATCACCCATCTTGCGCGCGCAGGTTGGCTGCGTTGGCGTGAGCAACTGTCGACGGCTCTGCTGAAACCTGGCAAGGGTCCGATTTCGTTTCGGGTGCATCTTGACGACGGGTCCGGGTTCGACCTCACCGAGGCAGGAACCCAGAAGAGCCTCGCGGTTTACATCGTGCGTGACCCGCAAGACGTGCCCGGGATCACTCGGCTCGGCCCAGACCCAATGTCGGAGTCATTCGACGTCGCGACGTTGCGCAAGATCTTGCTGGCCCATCCGCGAACTCAGTTGAAGGGTCTATTGCGCGATCAGTCAGTCATCGCGGGAATCGGCAACGCGTACAGCGATGAGATCTTGAATGTCGCGAAGTTGTCGCCGTTCAAACCCGCGGGCAGCTTGGACGATGCTGGCATAACGCACCTGCATGAGGCGATCACCAGCACGTTGAGCGATGCGCTCGCCCGATCGTCGGGACTGCCTGCGTCAGAACTAAAGGACGACAAGCGTGCAGCGATGCGGGTTCACGGTCGCGCTGGCAAACCGTGCCCTGAGTGCGGTGACGTCGTGCGCGAGGTCTCGTTCGCCGACTCTGCGCTGCAGTACTGCGCCACCTGCCAAACCGGCGGCAAGCCTCTCGCCGATCGACGCATGTCGCGCCTCCTCAAGTAGCTCTGTCAAGTTGCTAGGCAACGCGGGCGCTATAGCGCCCGCTGCGTCTAGCAACTTGCGTGGACGGCGAGGCGCCGGTACGCTGCGACGTGTGAGCCTGCTCAGCCAGCTGCGCGATGTGGTTGGCCGCGAGCACGCGTTCGACGACCCCGACCTGCTTCGCGCCTACGCCCGCGATTGGACCGGACGTTGGGAGTGTGCGCCGCAACTGGTCGTTCGACCGGCGTCGACCGCGCAAGTCAGTGACGTCGTGCGGATCTGTGGTGACGCCAATACCTCCGTGGTCACGCAGGGCGGTAACACCGGACTGGTCGGAGGTAGCGTCCCCACCCGCTCCGGATCAGTCCTGTTGTCTACCGCTCGGCTGCAGCGGCTCGATCCAATCGACGAATCCGCCCGGCA
Source organism: uncultured Actinomycetota bacterium (assembly GCA_963726755.1). Classification (GTDB taxonomy): domain Bacteria; phylum Actinomycetota; class Actinomycetes; order JAHEKZ01; family JAHEKZ01; genus DATKIY01. The sequence goes on along the minus strand of CAVSDB010000003.1, from coordinate 722,910 downwards.
GGTAACCGTCGGGGCTGGCGTGACCGTCGCGCAACTGCACGCTCACGCGGCAACCGCCGGACTCGACTACGGGGTGGACCTTGCGGCGCGTGACAGCGCAACGGTTGGCGGCACCATCGCGACAAACGCCGGCGGCGTGCGAGTTGTGGCCCACGGCGACACCCGCCGCCAAGTCCTCGGAGTTGAGGCGGTGCTGGCCGACGGTTCGGTGATCAGCCACCTTGCGGGGCTGCCGAAGGATTCCGCGGGTTACGACATCAGCCGGCTCCTCGTGGGAAGTGAGGGAACCCTCGCAGTCGTTACCGCCGCACGATTGCGCCTAGTCAGGCCGCTGCCCGCTGAGCGGCAGACCGCGCTCGTCGGTGTCGCGAGCGTTGACGAAGCGTTGGCGTTGCTTGACCAAGGCGACTTGCTGGCGGCGGAGTTCATGGCAGGTACGGCGATGGACCTGGTTTGCCAGGTGACCGAACTGGCCCACCCCTTGCGCGACCGTTGGCCGCTATACGTGCTGATCGAAACCCCGACGATGCCTACGCTGCCGAGCGACGCGGACGCGGTGTTCGATCGACGCCTATGGGCGTACCGCGAACGGCAAACCGAAGCCGTCAGCACTTTGGGAGTGGTCCACAAGCTTGACGTGAGCGTGCCGTTGGCATCGCTGGATGAGTGCCTCGCGGCCTTGCCAGAGTTAGCCAAGCCGTACGACTGCTACGTGTTTGGGCACTTGGCGGAGGGCAACTTGCATATCGAGATCGTGGGCGCACCCGCGGACGACGAGACAGCCGATGCACGAATCTTGCGGGCGGTCGCAGATCTTGGCGGCTCGATCAGCGCTGAACACGGGATTGGGCGGGCGAAGGTTGAATACCTTTCCCTGAGTCGCAGTCCCGGCGAGTTGGCCGCGATGGCGGCAATCAAGAAGGCGCTCGATCCCAGTGGTTTACTCAATCCCGGCGTGCTGTTCACCTGAAGGACGGACAGCGATGCCACGATGGAGCCGTCATGGCTGACCTCGACCCCGTTCGTCCACGAGTTCTTGCCCACCGGGGGGCGTCCGACGCGGTCGCCGAACACACGCTCGCTGCGTATACGACGGCTATCGACGAAGGCGCCGACGGGTTGGAAGCTGACGTTCGACTCACTGCTGATGGCGTTCTGGTCTGCGTTCACGACCGCAAGGTCGACCGCACGTCGAACGGGCAGGGTGCGCTATCAACTCTCGAGCTTACGCAGTTGCGTGAACTTGATTTCGGTTCGTGGAAGAACCGCAACCTCGACACAGAGCACCCCGACCAGTTGGACGCCGATAACTACGAGGTGTTGACGCTTGAACGTCTGCTGCAACTGGTCGTCGACACTCCACGAACTCTTGAACTCGCGATCGAAACGAAGCACCCGACGCGATACGCGGGGTTGGTCGAACGACGCTTGGTCGAGACGCTTGGCCGGTTTGGCCTCACCGGAGTAGCGAAAGAAGACGGTCCGCGCATCTGCGTGATGAGCTTCTCCGAAGTTGCCCTACGACGTGCGCGACGACTGGCGCCTGACCTTCCCCTAGTTCTGCTGATGGATCGAGTCCCCGTCGCGTACCGACGAGGGACGCTGCCGCGAGGTGTTGGCATTGCGGGTCCGTCGATCGACGTCCTGCGAGAGCACCCGCGGTACGTGGCAAAGGTCCGGCGGCAGCAACATGCGCTCTATGCCTGGACGGTGGATGAGCCGTCAGACGTTGAGCTTGCGCTCTCGCTTGGTGTCGACGTGATCATCACCAATCGGCCGCGTGAGGTGATGCGTCAAGTGGAGCTACACGCGCAGGCAGAACCCGTTGCGTCAGATCCGGCAGAGCAGGCGTCCTCAAACGGCACGTAGGCTCGCCGCGTGGCCAACGAAACCAAGACCGAAGCTGAAACTCCTCCCCGCGCACCTTGTCCCTGCGGCTCGGGGAAGCGTTACAAGGCGTGCCACGGCAAGTCCGCAGCCCGTGCGACGCACAGTCGCGTGCTTCGTCCGTTCGAGGGCTTGGCCGGCGAACCCGACTGGGTCGCGATGCGCGAGATTGTTCCAGCGGCAACCGCTGAACTAAAACTCACCGGCAAGGACAGTGACCGCTCGCTGCAACTGAGCACCGTTCTGCCGATGGCCGGTCCGGCGTTGGTGAGACAAGACGGCACGATCATGCTTGGTTGCCAAACTCAGACGTCGTCCGGCGACGCCGCGCGAGACATTGGTGACGCCTTGCAGCAAGCGTTACGTGCCGAACCGGGGACTGCGATTGCGCCGCGGCCACTGCCTGCCGACGCACCCCGGGTGCAAGACCTCATCGACTCGTCGGTGGCACCTCGAGTCGTCGTGCATTCCGGGTTCGACTACTGGGTCGACGATGCAGTCGAACTCGACGCGGCGGCGAGCGCCTCGATGGAACGAGCGAACGGCGCCGTGATGCCGACGGCTCGGTTGGCTGCGGTCGAGGCCGCCTACTGGATCGTCTACGGCGAACGTCGTCAATTGCGTTGGGTGCTTGCCCGGCGCAGAGGACGTCGTCGTCGACGCGCTTGCCCGATTGCAGACCGACGGCGGGTTAGCGGTCGGCGAGGGGTCTCGATACCTCGGTTCGTTCCGGGCTCTTGGGCTCTTGGTTCCGGTGTGGGATCTCGCCGACGGCGTCGAGGTCGACCATGTCGAGGACCCTGCGGCCGAGTTTGAAACCCGGCTCACGCAGGCACTGGCGCAGACTGATCCCCTGACGGGCGCTGAGCGACGAGCTCGCGAGTCGCTACTTGCTCGACAGTTGACCGTGCATTGACCCAGTTCGCCAACCGGCCGGCTGGAACGGGTCTAGATCCAGCTTCGATCGGAGTCTCGACGCAGCGGCAGTACGCGCGACACTGCTGAAGTGGGTAGCGAACGAGTCGCTCGACTGGTCGGTGTGGGATCGTCACTGCCGGAGGTAGGCGATGGCGTCGTTGGTAGAAGTGGCGGTCGTGCCGGTTGAGCCAGCGGATCAGGGTGGGGTCGCCGGCTGGGCAGCCGTAGTGAACGGTCACGATGACTTCGGACAGCATCGAACCGGCCATGGGATGTCGCCTTATCTGCTTGGCGTGACCGGTTCGTAGCAGTCGTCGAAGTTGCCGAGGTCTGCCTTGTTGCACGCCCGGCGCTGCCAGTTGCTGTAACCTCTTCGGCACTGCACGCACGCTTGGCCAGTGCCAGCTCATGCGGATCGAGCTGAATCATGTCGGCGCGCATGCTGGGCCAGTCCGCCGGAGTCAGTTGGGTGCGCGGGAAGTCGTGCACGGTCGGCGTCGACTTCTTCTGGTTAGTGGCTGTGGGCGTTGGTGTCGGAGTGACCGACGGCGATGGCGACGCTGAGGTCGTCGGTGAGTTCTCGCCAGGCGGCGCCGAGCGGTCTGGCAGCAGGTTCGGGCCGACGGTCACCGAGAGGACGACGAGCAAGGCCAGCGCTAGGACGGGAACTGCGACGAGTCTGCGGAGGCGGCGCGTGTGCGACCGGGACTCAGCCGTGAGCATCAGTTCGTGCCACGTTCGCGCGAGTTCGGGCTGGTCTGGGTCGGCGGCTCTAAGTTGTTGGGCGGTGTCGCGTAGTTGCTGATCGATGCTCATCACGACGTCGCCTCCTCAATTGAGCCGAGCCGTTCCGCTAGAGCGTTCCGAGCACGGGAGAGGTGCACCTTCACAGTGCCAGCACTGCAACCAAGCGTTGCTGCGACTTCGGCGACGCTGAGATCACAGACGTAGAACAGGGCCACCGCCTCGGCCTGCCGGCGAGGCAGCGCACGCACCTGTTCCCAGATCGGATCCAGGCCAATAACCGGTGACGGCGTTGCGGCCGGTTTGTCCTGCCACCGGGACCAGGCACGGACCTCGTTGGACAGTCGTCGCCGACGAGACAGCGCGAGGTTGAGACAGACGCGGCGAACCCACGCGGCCGGCGCGTGGTAGTTCCCGATTCGCCCCCAGTCGCGATACGCCCGCAGCATCACTTCCTGTGCCAAGTCGTCGGCGCCCTCACCGGACCAGCTCAGCGCCCGCGCCAACGCGATCACCTCAGGGAAGTGGCCCCGGTAGAACACCTCGAACTCCACTGGGTCCGAATCGCGCTGAGCCGGGGGCAGCGACGGCTCCCTCCCACTGGTGAGAATCTCCAGCGGGCCGCTCTCTTCGGGCATCCCCGTCACACCCTTAACCACTCCCCAACCACCGAACTGGTTGACGAAATCGCAGGCCTTTCACCGAAACTCGACTCCATGGTCCTACCAAATGGGAGGTGACGGCACGAAACGGGAAGACTAAGTCCGTACCGTCTCGACGGGCGGTTGCGAACCACGAGGGGAAGGGACCCCATGCTGAGGCAGGTCGCGGAGGGTGTGCTGATCCACGAGAGCGAGTTCTGCCAGAGCAACGCCGTTGTCGTGCAAGGCCGGGCTGGCGTGTTGCTCATCGACCCCGGGGTGCACGCCGACGAGCTGGACTGCCTGGCGACCGACCTGTCCGATTCGGGCCAGACCGTGGTGGCAGGCTTCTCGACGCATCCTCATTGGGATCACCTGCTCTGGCACGCCAGCCTCGGCGCGCCGCCCCGCTACGGCACTGAGCGCTGCGCGGCTACTGTCCGAGATCGGCTGTCGGACGGGATCGATGCACGTCGGTTCGGCATCCCCGAGGAAGTATCGCTGGACCTACTCGGTCTCATCACCGGCCTGCCCGCCGAGACCATGCGGATTCCGTGGGATGGCCCTGACGTCCGGATCATCGAGCATCAAGCGCATGCCCCGGGACATGCGGCGCTGTTGATCGAGGAGCACGGGGTGCTCGTCGCCGGCGACATGCTTTCTGACGTCTTGATTCCGATGCTCGACTTGAACGGCACCGCTGACCCGATCGAGGACTACCTCACTGCGCTTCGGCTGCTCGAGGGCGTGGCGGGCGACGTCGATGTCGTCGTTCCCGGCCACGGGTCTATCGGCGGAGCTGATCAGGTGCAGGCACGGATCGACCAGGATCGGGCGTACGTGCAGGCCTTGCGCGACGCCCAGGATTTCAGCGACCCGCGGGTCGGTCCGTCGGCCAAGCCCGGCTGGGAGTGGGTGAGCGACGTGCACGCGGGGCAACTCCAAGGCTTGGCCCGAAGAAGCGAGCGGTAGGTTTTGAGCGAACGTGACACGACTCGAGGAGGTGACCTCAGATGCACACACCGTCCACTCTGGGCGCTCCGTTGAGTTCACGATCGCGCGACTGACGTAGTTGTCGCGGGGAGCGCTGCACGCACTCTCAGAAAGCTACGACTATGAATTCAATTCAGCACAACTCAGGGACGACCTCTAACGACGTCTGGGGACACCCTTCCCGTACAGCGTTGGTCCTTGGTGGTGGCGGATCGGCAGGCAACGCTTGGCTGATTGGCGTCATCGCTGGACTGTTCGAGGCCGGGTTGGATGTGACCGACGCTGATCTGATCATCGGGACATCGGCCGGGTCGACCGCCGCGGCGCAAATTACTGGCGCGACGCCGGCCGAACTGCTGGCCGACATCCTTGGGGCCGAACCCCAGCCACGGTCCGCTCCGGTGGGATCCGACGGTGGGCGCGTTCGCATCGGCCCGCGACGAGCCTCATGGAGACAACGAGCGCGATCATCGCCGACGCTGAGGATGCGGCCGACATGCGTCGAAGAATGGGTGCGTGGGCGCTCGAAATGGCTGCGACGTCGGACGGCATCGGGCAGCGGTGGCGCGCGACCGTCGCCGCTCGGCTGCCCAGTCAACTCTGGCCGGAACGAACGATGCTCATCACGGCGGTCGATGCCCTTACCGGTGAACCGGTCGTGTTCGACCGTCACAGCGGGGTTGACTTGGCGGACGCCGTGGCAGCCAGCTGTGCCAGCGGGTTCGCGTACAGCATCGGCGACAACCGCTACATCGACGGTGGGTACCGCACCAACGCCGACAATGCGGATCTGGCAGCCGGATACGCACGGGTGCTCGTGCTGTCACCATTCGGTGGCAGATCACGGACTCCGGTGGAGTGGGGCATGCATCTCGCAACACAGGTCGACGAACTACGCGCAGGCGGTAGCCAAGTCGAAACCATTTTCCCCGACAGCAACTCGCGCGCCGCATTCGGCGACAACATGATGAATCCGTCGACGCGTCCGCCCGCCGCACAAGCTGGTAGCAAGCAAGGCAGCGCCGTCGCCGAGGAGCTCACCGAATTCTGGCGCTGACACCTACGACACCGGGATGACACACCACTCGCGGCCGGCAGCAGCCTTCACTCGCGAATGAGCGGGCGAATAGCCGCATCAGTTGCCAAGCCGCGCTGTGTCCCGAGCCGGAGCCTCGAGTGCTTCGCCTCAGACGACGTACCGGCCGTCCTGACTAGTGACTGGGACGGCTGGGTCCAATACCGTGAGCCCATGATCCGCATTTTGGTGATGTTCCCGAAATCGGCTAGTCCGGTTGATGTAGACGCACTGATCGAACGCATCGCTTCGTCGTTTGCGGCTAGCGCTGGTAACCAGTCGATAACGCGCAGCGAGGGCGCGCTGATGGGGCCGGGCGCGAAAGCCGGAGAAGTCGGCTGGATTCTTGAGGCCGATTTCACCACCATCGATGATTCGATGGCAGCACTGCACGCCGACGGATTCCGGGATGTCAAGGCGAGTACCGAGTCGCTCGGGACAACTATCTTCCTGTTTGAGTACCAGGACGTCTGAGCCCTAGCGGCCGTCAACGGCGCCATCGCGATACCCAAGTCGGGCACCGCAGGACGAGAAGAGTCGGCCCAAGATCGATCCGCGATTTGGGAATTCCACCCGCCGCACCGCAGCAACGTTGACCGAGGCCAACACTGTTGGCCTGAATCCGTTTGCGATGGTGTCAACCGATGCGGTGCCTGGGGAGTGGTTAAGGGTGACGGGGATGCCCGAAAGAGGACGGCCCGCTGAGACCTTGACCGAATGGAACCGGAAGTCGATCCTTCCAGAATCGGCTTCAGCGCATCCCTCAGGGAGGAACGAATGCCGACTATCGAGCGCGTGGCCCGCACATCCGGGGTCGTCATGCTCACCTTGCTTATCGCGGGTGGTCTCAGCGGCACCACGTTCGCTTCGGCCCCTCGCCCGCCAACCGCGTCGCGACAACCGTCTCCGATCCGGTTCGCGCCCACTAAGAGCTACCGGACGGGTCCCTCTCCGCAGCAGGTGGCTTTGGCCGACTTCGATGGCAACGGCACCGTCGACTTGGTCACCGCCAACCAGAAGGCGGACACGCTCTCGCTGTTGCGTGGCGCAGGCGACGGCAGCTTCACCAAACCCTCGTCGATCCAGGCTGGCATCCGCCGACCTCTCGCGCTTGCGACGGCCGATCTCAACCGTGACGGCAGAGCTGACCTTGTGGCCGTGAACGGCAAGAGGTCGGACCGGGTGGCGGTACTACTCGCAAGAAGCACGGGTGGTTTCTGGCGTTCCACGTTCCACGGCGGCCATCGCTCCCAATGGGTCATCACCGCGGACTTCAACGGCGACGGGACCCCTGACGTCGCCACGGCGAACGCGCGCGGTGGTGTGTCGGTGCTGCTCGCTAAGGGGGATGGCACCCTTCGGCGAGCCGTCGACTACTCCACGAGGAGCACCATGTGCTCGGCCCTGACGGCTGCGGACCTCGACGGCGACGGCAACCTCGACTTGGTGACGACGAACTCGGTACTTGGCAACGGAGAAAGCAACCACAGCATCTCGGTGCTCATGGGGCGCTCGGACGGCACGTTCCGTCACCCGGCGCTCTACCGTCACCTTGGGTACCAGCCGACGATGGCGACCACGGCGGACCTCAACGAGGATGGGAACTTGGACGTGATCGCTCCCATGGGCGGTTGGCCCGCTCGCTACGTCACGATCTTGTTCGGCAAAGGGGACGGGACGTTAGGTCGACGAGTGCTGCTTCACGGCCGGTCCGTCAGCGCACGACACGGTAGCCGTCGACCTCAACGGCGACGGTCATGTCGATCTGGCATCCAGTGGCTTCGGCACCAGCTATGTGATCCCGACCAACCAGGGGATCTCCATCCGCGCGGGCAAAGGCAACGGACGGTTCGCTCGCATCCGGCGGATCAGCGACGCCTGGCCGAGCCGCACGTGGCGCTGGCCGACCTCGGTCGGGGCGGCCGACCTGAACGGTGACGGACGGATCGACCTCGTCGCCCCCGACGAGTGGACGGACTCGGTCGGCGTTCTCCTGAACCGTTCCTGACGCCTAGCCCCGGAAGGCTTCAACCACGCTGAGCGTGGCAAGGATCGCGAGTAGGGCGCCCGAGATTCGTTGGATCACCGCTGGGTGTAGCCGGGTAGACAACCAGCGTCCGGCGACTACGGCGAGTCCGGCGACCAGGACGAGCGCGAGCCAGGAGCCCAGGAAGACTTCGACCGGAGCGTCGAACCGGGCGGCCAAGGCAGCGGTGGCGATCTGCGAGAGGTCACCCCACTCGGCGGCGAAAAGAACGCCGAACGAAACGAAGAACGCCCGACCGGTCGCAGCTCGCTGACTGATCTCCGCCTCTTCTTCGGCGATCTCGTGCGCGAACTCGTCCGGTTCGTTGTGGCTGGCGGCAGCTCGGAACATCACCACCGAACCGATGGCGAACAGTCCGGCGGCGACGAGCAGTACCGGTGTGTGTGGCAAGAGGGTCAGTAACTGCCCGGCGGCAACAGCGACCGCGGACTGAATAGCGAAGGCGGCCGATACGGCGAACCACACTGTCAGGGGCTTGAAGCGGGTCGAAAGCACCAGCGTGGCGACGAACGTCTTGTCGGGGATCTCCGCAGGCAGGATCGTCAGGAAGGTCACAAAGAAGGCCGTTGGGTCCACTGTTCGACCCTAGTGAATGCCCGGCTGCGTGTTTGCTGAGCCAGGGTCCGGGGGTGGCCGCACGACAGATAGCCTTCGGAGCATTCGTCGGCACACCGCCGGCCAAGTTAGCTGCCGTCGACTGGACTGATGTGTTCTCCGATCTGAGTACTCAAACCGTGGCCTGGATTGCCGTGGGTGCTGCCGCCGTCGCTGTACTCGGTGTCTTGCTGGCGCTGATCTGTCTCATCAAATTGCGTCGCATGCGACGTCACTACGTAATCCTGCAGGGCGAGGACGGCACCGAGTCGTTCGTTGCCGCCGTGAGCCGTCAGCTCGATGAAGTAGAACGTCTACGTGGGCAAGTCGACCGATCACGCCGTCAGGTCGAAGAGCTTCGCGTTGATTTAGGTGACGCGATTCGTCACGTGGCGGTCGTGCGTTACGACGCGTTCAACGACATGGGCGGGCGACAGTCGTTCTCGGCCGCGTTGCTCGACGACAGCGGAGACGGCTTGGTCGTGAGTTCGATCAACGGCCGCACCGAGACACGTACCTACGCCAAGGGCGTTAAGGGCGGCCGCAGCGACGCCTCCTTGTCTCCCGAGGAGGAGCAGGTCATCGGATACGCGCAACGCGGCGGAACAGCCAACTAAGCCCCGTCGTCATCGCAACACTTGTGCGGGATTGACTGTTCCGACGCACAATTTTGCACGCAGAGGGTGGGTCTCGTGCGGAATTGGTCGCTCCTAGCGTGCAATCTCGCACAGTTGTTGCGATGGGTTTCTTTGCGGCGCCTGCGCGATCGCGGCCGACTAGGCTCGACTCGTGACAGATCTCCCGCAGATTCGCTACGGCTACCTCGGCCCCGAGGGGACGTTCACCGAGGCTGCGTTGTTGACGTGGCTGGGGAGCGAGCACTCGGCTGAGTTGGTGCCGTGCAGTTCGGTCATCGCCGCACTCGATGCCGTACGAACCGGCGAACTCACTGGGGCGATGGTTCCGTTCGAGAACTCGCTCGAGGGATCGGTGAGCGCGACGCTCGACACTTTGGCAGTCGGTACTGCGCTAATGATTACCGCCGAAGTGCAAGCATCAGTGGCGTTCTCATTGCTCGTCCAGCCAGGTGTCGCGTTGGCAGACATCACTTCGGTGACGACGCATCCGCATGCCCACGCGCAGTGTCGACGCTGGTTGACCGAGAACCTGTCGCAGGCGGACTTCACGACCGCGGCGTCGACGGCAGCGGCTGCGGCGGCCGTCGCTAAGGGCGAGACGCCAGGTCTGGCGGCAGTCGCTGCACCTTTGGCCGGTGAGGTCTACGGACTCGAAGAAGCCGCCACCGACATCGGAGACAGCACGGCCGAAACCCGCTTTGTGATGGTTGGTCAGGCTGCTCCGCCAGCTCCCGCGACCGGCGCGGACAAGACGTCGCTGATGCTCTACATCGGCGAGGACCACCCAGGTGCGCTGCTGCAGATCCTCACCGAGTTCGCGGTCAGAGGCGTCAACCTGACCCGAATCGAGTCCCGCCCCACAGGGGGTGGGATCGGCGACTACTTCTTCTCCGTCGATATCGAGGGGCACGTGGACGATGCCCGAGTCGGCGAGGCCCTCATGGGCCTACGTCGGGTGTGCGCTGACGTCCGGTTCCTGGGGTCATATCCGCGGATCGACCAGCTGGCCCCGATCGTCCGAAAAGGCGTCTCCGACGAGGAGTTCCGCGGGGCCCAGGCTTGGCTGGCCCGGGTTCGCGAAGGCCGGCACTAGCAGCCCAGACAGGCCGCGATGGGCGTCGGCTCAACTACTCCGTCTGGGTTGCCGATGCCCCCGTGTGCGCCGTTTTAATCTGACGGGGACCTTTGCCGTCGTGAGCCTGCTCACCATGGGGGTCCTCGCAGTCGCCATTACCTGGCTTTTCGCTGCCACATTGCAGCGCCAAGCGACCGAGGATGGCCGGGCGCTGGCGGACGCGTATGTCACTCAGGGTGTGCAGAACGCCATCGGCGCTGACATGGAGACGTGGCAGCACCCCATCGTCGATACGTCGCCGATGATTCGTGAACTCGACGAAGTCACTCGCACCAACGGCGCGATGGTGCTCGACCGGCTCACTCTTTACACGCCGCAAGGCGTACCGATCTACAACAGTCGTGGCTCAACTGCCGACGCCAAGCCCGCCGACATGCACGAAATGGAATTGGCGCTGGACACGTTGGCCCCGGTCACCACGCATTCCGAGTCCGATCTCGGCTCGGCTCTCGCCGTCTATGTTCCGGTCACGTACGGCGACCGCTTCGGCGGCGTGTACGGAGTCGCACAGGTTGAGATTCCCTGGGACGACACCGAATCGTTCATTCAACGGTCCGTCGTCACGGTGTCCGCAGTGATCCTGGTCATCCTGCTCCTGGCATGGCTGCTGCTGTTCCGTACGGTTCACCGCGCCAGTAGGCGACTGCGCGATCAGGCGGACGAGAACGAACGACTGGCTCTGCACGATGCGTTGACGGACCTACCGAACCGACGGCTGCTGAATGACCGGCTCGATCGTGCAGTTGCTACCGCGCAGCGAACGTCGAAGAACGTCGCACTCATGGTCCTCGACGTTGACCGCTTCAAGGAAGTCAACGACACGTTGGGTCACGATCACGGTGACGCTCTCTTGATCCAGGTCGCGGAACGTATCGCCGAAGTTCTGCGCGATGCCGACACCGTTGCTCGCCTCGGGGGAGACGAGTTCGCAGTCCTTGCGCCCAACGTCGGATCAACGGCGGATGCAGAGCGGCTGGCACGCCGGGTTCACAGCGTGTTTGACGAGCCGTTTGTCGTGGGCGAGTTGGTATTACACGTCGACTCGAGCCTTGGCATCGCCTTGCTCCCTGGTCACGCACAAGATGCCACACAGTTGATGCAGCGCGCTGACACCGCGATGTATGCCGCGAAAGCCTCACACGTCGGTGTCTTGCTGTACGACCCGACAAGCGACGGCTACAGCACGGAGCGTCTGTTGCTCCTTGGTGATCTGCGCAAAGCCCTTGGTACGACGCAGTTGTTCATTCACTACCAGCCCAAGATTGACCTTTCGAACAATCGCGTGGTCGGCGTCGAGGCGTTGCTGCGTTGGGAGCACCCGACGCGTGGAAACATCCCGCCGAACGACTTCATCCCGCTTGCAGAGAGCACCGGCCTCATCTACGGCCTGACTCGCTACGTCCTCGAGCTGGTGCTCACGCAGATGGCCGAGTGGGACGCGTTTGATGCCGGCTTCGGTGGCATGCCAGTTGCTGTGAACCTGTCGGCCCGCAACCTGCTGGAACCATCCTTCGCCGAGTACGTAGAGGACATGCTCGCAAGTCATCAGGTTGATGCGTCCCGGCTAGAACTCGAGGTTACTGAAAGTGCGTTGATCGAAGACCCGGTTCGTAGCCACGAGATGCTCCACAAGTTGGCCGCGCTGGGTGTGACATTGGCGGTTGACGACTTCGGAACCGGCTACACGTCGATGGCTCAGTTGGAGGCCATGCCGCTGACGACGCTGAAGATTGACCGGTCATTCGTTGTCCGGATGGCCGACGATCCTGGGGGCGCCACCTTGGTCAAGGCGATGGTGGACCTAGCCCACGAGTTCGGTCTCAATGTCGTTGCTGAAGGTGTTGAGGACCAGGAAGTCACCGAGCGACTGCGCGATCTTGGCTGTGACATCGGCCAAGGATTCCTCTGGTCTCGTCCGGTTCATGGCGACGATCTGCCCGAGGTGCTCTTCCAGTTGTCGTTCCGCCGGCTCCCGCTCGACGCTCCCATCATCTGACGTCGGTCGCTGCTGCACGGCGGCGACACGGTTGGTGAGTACCCTCTGGGTGTGCTCGATATCCGCCTGCTCCGCAAACAGCCCGACGTCGTGCGGTCGTCGCAGGAACTGCGCGGCGAGGACCCCAACCTCGTCGACCAAGCGCTGGCTGCCGATGAACGCCGTCGTGCGTCCGTGGGGCGTTATGAGGCACTGCGGGGTGAGCAAAAGACCCTCGGCAAAGAGGTCGCCAAGGCGCAGGGGGACGAAAAGCAGGAGTTACTTCGGACGTCGAAGGCACTCGCCGAGTCGGTAAAGGCAGCCGAATCCGAGCAGCGTGACCTTGACCAAGAACTCAACGCGCTGGTGATGCAACTGTCCAACGTGGTGATCGACGGCGTACCCGCGGGCGGCGAAGAGGACTTCGTCCTAATCGAACATGTGGGTACCCCGCGTGACTTCGCCGCTGAGGGGTTCGAACCGCGAGATCACGTTGACCTCGGCAAACTGCTCGGCGCGATTGACGTGGAACGAGCCGCCAAGGTTTCGGGCGCACGCTTCTTCTACCTCACCGGGCCGGGCGCACTGTTGGAGTTGGCGTTGGTGAACCTGGCCGTTCAACAGGCTGTAGCCAGCGGTTTCACACCGATGATTACCCCGGCGTTGGTCAAGCCGGCGGCGATGGAAGGCACCGGTTTCCTCGGTCAGGCGGCGGAAAACGTCTTCCATCTCGAACAGGACGATTTCTACCTGGTTGGGACGTCCGAAGTGCCGCTGGCGGCTTATCACATGGACGAGATCCTCGAAGCGTCGTCGCTGCCGCGTCGCTACTCCGGGCTCTCGCCCTGCTTCCGTCGGGAAGCCGGCACCTACGGCAAGGACACTCGCGGCATCATCCGGGTGCACCAGTTCGACAAGGTCGAGATGTTTTCGTTCTGCGACCCCGCTGATGCCGAGGCCGAACATGCGCGGCTGCTGCAGTGGGAGAAGCAGTTCATCGACTCACTTGGATTGCCTTACCGAGTGATCGACGTTGCGGCGGGCGACTTGGGTTCTAGCGCCGCTCGCAAGTTCGACATCGAGGCGTGGATCCCCACGCAGGGCAAGTACCGAGAGGTCACTTCAACGTCCAACTGCACTGAGTTCCAGGCTCGACGGCTGAACATCCGATTGCGCGATCGCGACGGTATTCGTCCTCTCGCGACCCTGAACGGGACGTTGGTCGCGATCCCGCGCATGATCGTCGCCATCTTGGAGAACTTCCAACAGGCCGACGGTTCGGTGGTTGTTCCAGAGCCGCTGCGAGCAACGCTCGGGACCGATCGAATCGTTCCCGTTACGTGAGTTGCGGCAGTGTCTGAAGGGCTGCGGCGAACCGCTCGTCGCTGACTGGTTCGTCCTCCAACGTTCCGTGCAAGTACGAGTCGTACGCCGCCATGTCGAGATGACCGTGTCCACATAGCGCGGTGAGAATCACCTTTTCTTCTCCCGACTCCTTGCATGCCAACGCCTCGCGCACCGTTGCGGCCAACGCATGAGTCGGTTCGGGCGCAGGGATGATCCCCTCGGTCCGCGCGAACTGCACACCGGCGGCGAAGCACTCTGACTGTGGGACAGCGACTGCCTCCATCAAGCCGAGCTCGTAGATGTGCGAGATGAGCGGGGACATTCCGTGGTAGCGCAATCCGCCAGCGTGGATCGGATCCGGTACGAAGTCATGTCCCAACGTGTGCATCTTCACCAGCGGTGTCATGCCGGCGGCGTCACCGAAGTCGTATGCGTAGGTGCCGCGAGTGAGCGAGGGACACGACGCGGGCTCGACCGCGCGTATGACGGGGCTCATTCGTCCCGCCAACTTCTCGCGCAGGAACGGGAATGCCAGCCCCCCGAAGTTCGAACCGCCTCCGGTGCAACCAATGAGCACGTCGGGTGTCTCGCCAGCCATCGCCAGTTGCTTGAGCGCCTCTTCGCCGATGATCGTCTGGTGAAGCAGCACGTGATTGAGCACGCTGCCCAGCGAATAGCGCGTGTCTGGATCGGGGCCGGCGACTTCGACCGCCTCGCTGATGGCGATTCCCAATGACCCCGGGTGATGCGGGTCCTCGGCCAAGTAGCGTCGGCCAGCCTCTGTGAGGTTTGACGGTGATCGGTGAACGATGCCACCGAACGTTTCGATCATCATTCGTCGGTACGGCTTTTGATCGTACGAAGCGCCGACCTGCCAGACCTCACACTCCAGGCCAAACATCGCGCAGGCCAACGCCAGCGCGGTACCCCACTGGCCCGCGCCCGTTTCGGTCGTCAGCTTCCGGACGCCTGCTTTGGCGTTGTAGTACGCCTGCGGAACAGCGGTGTTCGGCTTGTGTGACCCGGCGGGAGACACACCTTCGTACTTGTAATAGATGTGTGCAGGCGTACCAAGCGCACGTTCCAGTTGGTGAGCACGGAACAGCGGCGACGGCCGCCAGAGGCGATAGATGTCTTGCACTTCTTGGGGGATCTCGACGTACTGATCGGTGGTTACTTCCTGCGCAATGAGGTCCATCGGAAACAGTGGAGCAAGGTCGTCCGGCCCAATCGGCTGCAGGGTTCCAGGGTGCAGCGGAGGCGGAGGTGGGCTCGGCAAGTCGGCGATGACGTTGTACCAATGCGTCGGCATTTCGTCTTCGTTCAGCAGGAACTTGTGTTGCCTGACCTCGCCCATGTGAGCTCCTCTCGCCAATGGGCAACTTAGCGACCACGGCAAGTACGTGCAGCCCGGATGCCAAGACAGGGCACGATGGAGTGGTGATTCGACTTATCGCGACCGACCTAGACGGCACGATCGTGCGTCGCGACGGGTCTGTCTCGGCTCGAACGTTGGCGGCCCTCGAAGCAGCCTCAGACCGTGGGATTCGGATCGTTTTCGTTACTGGGCGTCCGCCGCGCTGGATGCAGGACATCGTCGCTGAAACCGGTCATCGAGGGGTGGCGGTCTGCGCCAACGGCGCCTACGTCTACGACATGGCGGCCGACTCAGTGGTCGAAACCTTCGCGATGACGGTCGACGATGCGCGCACCGCCGTGAAGTTGGTACGCGAGGCACTTCCCGAAGCGGCTTTCGGAGTCGAGATCCTCGATGGCTTCGGACATGAGCCGGCGTACCTGCCTCGATGGAACCCCGAGCCGCTCCTTGGGATCGGCCCCATCGACCAGTTTCTGACACAACCCGTGGCGAAATTGCTAGTGCGCGACGACTCGTCAACCGGGGATGTGATGCTCGAACTTGCGAGCAGGATTCTCGACGGAGTCGTCGAGGTAACACATTCGAACTCCAACGATTCGCTGCTTGAACTTAGTGCTGCCGGAGTGAACAAGGCATCGACGCTGCAGCGCCTCGCGTCGCAGTGGGGGATCACCGCCGACGAGTCCGTGGCGTTTGGCGACATGCCCAACGACGTTCCAATGCTTGAGTGGGCAGGTCGAAGTTTTGCGATGGGCAACTCGCATCCGGCTGCGCTCGCGGCAGCCACGGAGGTGATTGGTGTTGTGCAGGATGACGCCGTTGCGGTGGTTCTCGAGGAACTGCTCGCCGCGAGTGCGCGTTAACGCCAGGTGACTAGTGCGCCTTGACGCGCAACGTGTCGACGTCGAACTTCCGCTTAATCTTGGCCGCGAGATCCGACGCAGCGGCCCCGCGGAGACTGTGGTGACGGATCATGACAACGACCTCGTCAGGTTTGTGGTGCGCGACGATGTCGCCGATCGAATCCAGCGGATGCTGCGGTGTGACTTCGCCGTCGGCAGTCACCCCTGCGTCGCGTAGCGCCTTGAGCGAGGCATCAAGGACGCTCTGTGCGTCGTGGTCCGCGATCGCTCCGGGGTTCTGCTGCCGGTCCGGATGGTTGGCGCCCGCACTCCCTCGTCCGGATGCGACATCCATTTCCCAATCGTCGATAACCGCGCTCATCGAGGCTGACGTCGGTTGCTTCGGAACCGCCACGTGAAATGTCGTAGACGTCTTGTCGGGGCTCAGTTCGATGAGGTCACTGGCATCTGTAGCCGACAGCGCGTGAGTGGTCACGACGACGATGGTGGCCATGGGTGTGTCCTCCGATCGGGAGTCCGCGCAATGCAGACAAGGTCCACCTAATGGGCAACGTCACGTTCAAGTCAACCGGTTCCCCTCGGACTACACCCTGGGTAGTGTCCTCCCATGCCCTCACAGCACCCGAAACGAAGTCATCACCTCAGGCCAGATGAAGTTGCAGCGAATCCGCTCTTCGCGGGGGAGGACGGAGCAACAGTTCCACGGTGGCGATTGCCGGACGGCGAAATGCTTCCCGAGACCGCAGCCCAAATCGTCCGCGACGAGATGATGCTCGACGGGAACTCGCGGCAGAACCTCGCAACGTTCGTCGGTACCTGGATGGATCCCCACGCAGCCTTGCTCTTCGGGCTAGCGGCAGATAAGAACATGATCGACAAGGACGAATACCCGCAAACCGCCGACATCGAGGATCGCTGCGTTCACATCATCGCTGACCTCTGGAACTCACCAGAAGCTCACAACACGGTCGGTGTCTCAACAATCGGTTCGTCAGAGGCGTGCATGCTCGGCGGCCTCACGTTCAAGCGCCGCTGGCAGCAGAAGCGTCGAGCAGAGGGTAAGTCCACCGAGAAGCCGAACATCATCATGAGCTCCGCGGTTCAGGTGGTGTGGGAGAAGTTCGCCAACTACTGGGACGTGGAGCCACGTTACGTCCCAGTTACCGAACGAGGCACCGGGTCTGACCGCCGAAGGCGTCTTGTCCGTCGTTGACGAGAACACCATCGGTGTTGTGGTCATCATGGGCGTGACCTTTACCGGGATCTACGAACCGGTGAAGGAGATCGCTGAGGCACTCGATGACTTGCAGAAGCGGACGGGACTGGACATCCCGATCCACGTAGACGGTGCATCAGGCGGCATGATCGCGCCCTTCCTGCAACCAGATCTTGTGTGGGACTTCCGGTTGGAGCGGGTGCACTCGATCAGTACGTCAGCGCACAAGTACGGGCTGGTCTACCCGGGATTGGGGTGGGTTGTTTGGCGCAAGGCCGAGTACGTGCCTGAAGACTTGATCTTCCGGGTGTCGTACCTGGGCGGCGACATGCCGACCTTTGCGCTGAACTTCTCGCGTCCCGGTGGACAGGTCTTGCTGCAGTACTACCTGTTCCTTCGGCTCGGACGTCAGGGCTACTACAACGTCCAAAAGGCCTCGCAGGACGTCGCGATGTTCTTGTCGTCCGAGGTCGGCAAATTGAGCCCGTTCGAATTGTTGACTGACGGGTCGGACATCCCGGTCTTCGCCTGGCGATTGAAAGCCGGTCACACCGATAACTGGGATCTGTACGACCTGTCGAACAAACTCCGCGAGCACGGCTGGCAGGTCCCGGCGTACCCCATGCCCGAGGACATCCAGGACATCACCGTGATGCGAGTGGTGGTGCGAAACGGGCTGTCGATGGACCTCGCGCACCTGTTCCTTGCCGACCTCAAACTGTGCGTGGATTATCTCGAGGGTCTTAGCGGTCCACTGCCTCGCGAGCAGGACGCTGGCAAATCCTTCGCCCACTGAGCCCGCCCTCCGCCACCGCAGACGAAAGTTGCTAGACGGTGCGGGCGCTATAGCGCCCGCTTTGCCTAGCAAGTGAGTGGGCGACTGCTGCGCGCCAAGGCGACAGTTCGGTCACAAACCTGGACGCGCGCCGCTCCGTGGTTTACGTTCTGCCCCACGAGACCGTGGTTCGTGTGCCGCAAAGCGGACATGATCGGGATATTTGGAGGGAAACGGAGAGTTTCGCCGGAAATCTTCTTGCTCGAGCCCCGAAGACGGGAGCTCGAGTTCTTGGCGAGATGGCCGCTTTTCACCAGTTATCCCGATCGCGTGACCGCGATGCTCAGCAGTCAGTAGGTTCAGCACGACCCTGTGAGGGCAGTGGTCGCCATCTGGAGGGATTGTCGAATGACCTGGACGCGTAAGAGTGGGCGGCGTTGGGGAGCAGCGCTGGCTGCGGTTTCAGCAGCAGCGGTGGTAGCCACCGTGGCGGGCATTGGTGCGTCGGGGGCACAGGCGGCGAGCTCCGCCCCCAGCAGCGAAGACGTCATCTTCCGAGTGGGTCTGCAGCAGCCGATCGACTCACTGAACCCATTCACGGGGATCACCGCGACCGCTTACGAGTTGTGGCAGTTGATGTACGACCCGCTGATCGGGTACAGCCAGGACTTCGGGCCGCAACCGCTGATCGCCACCGCAGTGCCTGAGATCTCCGACGACGGTCTCACCTACACGTACGACATCCGGCAGGGCATCAAGTGGTCCGACGGTGTGCCCCTCACCGCCGCCGACGTGGCGTACACGTTCAACCGCGTTATGACCGGCCAGGTCGAGGCGGTCAACTACGGCGGTTACGTCAAGAACATCACCAAGGTCGTGGCTCCTGACGACCACACCGTGGTCATGACGACGTCAAAGCCCAGCCCGCTGATGTCGAAGCTTGCCGTTCCGATCATTCCCGAGCACATCTGGTCCAAGATCGACGAGAAAGCGGTCAGCGAGTTCCCGAACGAGCCGAACACTGAACTCGGTGGCGTCGGCTCGGGGCCGTTCATCCTCACAGAGGCCAAGACTGACCAGTTCTGGTCGCTCAAGGCCAACCCCGACTACTACTTGGGGGCCCCGAAGATTGACGGTGTCACCTTCACGCTCTTCGACAACAGCTCGGCTGAGGTGTTGGCACTGAAATCGGGTGACATCGACTTCTACGACGAGGTTGACGCCGACCTGTATCCCACGCTCGAAGACACGCCTGGGGTAACCACCCACAGCGGTGTCTACTACGGCTTCAACTACATCACGTTCAACCAGGGCGCGAAGACCGTCGACGGCGAATCCGTTGGTGATGGTCACCCAGCACTTGCGGACCCGATAGTTCGACAAGCGATCGAACTGTCTATGGACAAGCAGACCTTGGTCGACCGATCACTTCAAGGTCGTGGTGAACCGGGCACGTCGTTCATCCCACCCCTGTACTCGGAGTTCCATTACGACCCGCCGGAACCACGAAGTTACGACGTCGATAAGGCCAACCAGATGTTGGACGACGCTGGCTACACCATGGGTTCAGACGGCGTCCGCGTGATGCCGGCAGATAGCTCCGATCCAGGTCGGCCCCTCGAGTTCCGCCTGTACGGTCGGCAGAACTCCAAGACGTCGAAGGACACCGTTTCATTCATGAAGGGGTGGCTGGCGGCCATCGGGATCAAGGCCGACGTGAAGATCGTGTCGGAGAACTTCCTGTACCAAGTTGCCGCTGATGGCACGTTCGACATGTACGAGTGGGGGTGGGTCGTTGAGCCAGACCCCGACTACCAGGTGTCGACGTACACCTGCGCTCAATTGCCGTACCGGAACGCGAATGGTGTTCTCAAGGCGGCCCTCAACGACAGCTTCTACTGCAACAAGAAGTACGACCAGCTGTATGAGCAGCAGTCTGTTGAGGTAGACCCGGCGAAGCGCGCGGACATCATCAAGGAAATGCAGAAGATGATCTTCGATGACACCGCCTACATCGTCACGCTCTACTACGACTACCTGCAGGCGTACAACAGCGACTTCACCGGGTTCGAGGCGCAGCCGGAGGATCCCGAGGGACCGCTGCTGTTCCAGTACGGCACATTCACTTACCGCAATGTCCATCTGGCAGGCGATTCGACGTCAACGAGTTCGGACAGTTCGAACACCGGAATAATCATTGGAGGCATTGCTGTTGCGGCACTGCTCGTAGGTGGTGTTGTCTTCTTGGTGAGTAGAGGTCGACGTAACACCGAAGACGTGGAGTAACGCCAGTGACCCTTCCGGTAGAGCCCGCCATAGTCGAGGTTCCTGAAGTTATTGCGGAACCTCGGCTAGGCGGCGGGTATCTGCGGTACGCGAGGTCGCTGTCGATCAGCGCGCTGGGGACGTTGGCCTTCATCCTGGTCTTCAACTTCTTCTTGTTCAGAGTGCTGCCAGGGGACCCGGCGGCGAAGTACAAGGGCGCTCGCAATGTCGACCAGGATTCCATCAAAGCGATGATGGCGTCCTTCGACAAACCACTCCATGTGCAGTTTTTCGACTACCTCAGGAACCCGCTGGGTCTAGGGGATATCTCATTCACCTACAGCAAGCCGGTGTGGACAGTAATCGGCGAGCACATCTGGCCAACTATTTTGTTGGTCGGGTCGGCCACCGTCGTGTCGGTCGATCTTCGGCGTCATCGTCGGGGTCAAGTCCGGTTGGCAGCGAGGCAGCAAGTTCGACAAGCGAGCGACGGGAGTAACTCTCACGTTGTGGGGGACACCGGAGTTCTGGATCGGCATGATGTTCATCATCTTGTTTGCCAGTGGTATCGGCCCAATGCCCGAGCTGTTCCCGGTGAACGGATTCCAAAGTACGGACGTAGATCAGTCGTTTATTGCCAACGCGCTCGACATCGCGTGGCACCTGGTCTTACCCGTGGCTGCGCTTTCGCTGGTCTATATCGCCGAGTACTCGCTGATCGTTAGATCTTCGATCATCGACGAAAGTCAGCAGGACTATCTGACGACTGGTCGAGCATTCGGGCTCAAAGATAAGCAAGTACGCACCCGTCATGCGGTGCCCAATGCTTCACTGCCCACGATCACGCTGATCCTGCTGAACATCGGCTTCGTCGTTGGTGGTGCCGTCACTGTCGAGTACGTCTTCTCGTTACCTGGCCTGGGCAGTCTGACCGTTAAGGCGATTCAGGGAAACGACCTTGTGTTGTTGCAGGCGCTGACGCTTATGTTCACCGTGTCGGTTCTGGTGGCAGTGACAGTTGCCGACCTAGTCATCGCTTGGGTTGATCCGAGGATTCGAATATGAGTCTGACTAAGGAACCGCCAGCACCGATCGCAGACTCCGAGCAATCACCTGTAATTCTTTCCGCCCGACGCGTGACGTGGGCTCGTCGGCGCGTTGGATTCACCCGCTTCGTCCATCAGTTCCGTCGCCACAAGGGTGGCATGACGGGACTGGGCATCCTGCTTTTCTTCGTCGCTATGGCGATTAGTGCCCCACTGATTTGGCCGCGAAGTGACCTTGAATTCACCGAAGTTCTCAACAATCCGGTGCTGGCACCGCCCAGTTGGACGTTCTGGCTCGGCACTGACGATCATGGGGTCTCTGTACTGGCTCAGATCTGTTACGGCGCCCGGGTTTCGCTCTTAGTTGGCATCGTTGCCAGTTTCGTGTCGATGGTGATCGGCACCTTCGTCGGAATCGGCAGTGGCCACTACCGCAACTGGTTCGGTGGGTTGCTATTAAGAATCACCGACTGGTTCCTGGTGATCCCCTGGCTGGTTCTGGCCGTTATCGTGATCACGGTAGTAGGTGGTGGTCTGCCGACCACGATCATCGTCATCGGTATCACCTCTTGGGCAGGGACCGCGAGATTGGTTCGCGCGCAGACGTTGAGTATCGAAGGTCGTCCGTACCTTGAGCGCGCCAAAGTGCTCGGCACAGGCGACTGGAAGCAGATGACGCGACATATCTTGCCGAACGTCATGCCGCTGGTCTTGGCAAACGCAACCTTGACTGTGTCGATTGCCATCCTTACTGAGACGACGTTGGCGTTCCTCGGGCTCGGTGACTACACAACCCCGTCGTGGGGCAAAATTCTCGAGAATGCTTACGACGGCTCAGCGATGATCAAAGACGCGTGGTGGTGGGTGTTGCCGCCGGGCGTCTGCGTCATTTTCGTGGTGCTGTCTTTCACGTTGATGAGCCGTGCCCTCGAGACCATCTTCGATCCCCGGCTACAGAATGAGCTCTCATGACTTTGATGGAATGGCGCGACGTCTCGGTGACGTACCGGTCAGGGCGAACCGAAGTGCCGGCAGTCAGGGGTGTCAACCTCAAGGTTGATTCAGGAGAGATTCTCGGCATCGCCGGTGAGTCTGGCTGCGGTAAGTCAACGCTCGCTGCCACCGCGTTGCGGCTGTCTCCCGAAGAGCGCCAAGGTGACCGGCGAGATCTTGCTGAACGGCGAGAATGTCCTCGAGATGAGCTGGGGCAGGCTGCGCGCGGTTCGCTGGGGTGCTGCTTCGATCGTCTTCCAGGGCGCGATGCACTCCCTTGACCCGCTGCAGCGCATCGGGGTTCAGATGGCCGAGCCCGTCATGTTGCACGACAAAGACGCGACCGAGAGTTCTGCTCACGCCCGCGTGCTCGACCTGCTCGGACAGGTCGGACTTCCTGACCGAGCGGCAGAGGCCTACCCGCACCAGTTGTCGGGTGGTCAAAAACAGCGAGTCATGATCGCGCTGGCGTTGACGTGCGAACCAGAACTGATCATCGCCGATGAGCCCACGACCGCGCTTGACGTCATGGTTCAGGCGCAGGTGCTGAACGTGATGTCCGAGATCGTTCGCGAACGCAGCGTCGGACTGGTCATCATCAGCCACGACCTTTCGGTTCTCGGTGCCGAGTGCGACCGAGTGGCTGTGATGTATGCCGGAAAGGTTGTGGAAACCGGAACTGGCAGCGAGGTGTTCCGTCACCCCGAACATCCGTATACGAAGGCGCTGGCAGGCGCCTTCCCGACAATCGGCGACCCGACAAGTCGGTTTGCACCATCTGGCCTTGATGGTGATCCACCGGATCCGGTTGATCTGCCCTCCGGTTGCACGTTCAACCCTCGGTGCCCACAGGTCTTTGCCGACTGTCACACGACCGAACCCACCCTTTACGAAATTCGACCTGGACGAGCGGCCGCCTGTCTGCTAGAGGCCCCGCGAGCGAAGGAACCGATTGCGTCGTGAGTGATCCAATCCTGGAAGTTCACGATCTTAAAGTTGTCTTCCGCACGAGAGAGGGTAAGAACGCACACGCGAACGACGGTGTCAACGTCACAGTGTCGCAAGGCGAGGTCGTTGCCCTGGTCGGTGAGTCTGGGCTGCGGTAAGACGACGCTGGCTCGGACGATCCTGGGACTGGAAAAGCCGTTCGAGGGGGATGTGAAGTTTCGCGGGGAACCTTTGAAGTACTCGACCCGTGCGCTTCGCGCGTATCGACGTCAGGTGCAGTTGGTGTTGCAGGACCCAACTGGATCGCTGAACCCGCGTAAATCCATCTACGAACTAGTCGCCGAGGGTCCTCGCGTCCACAAGATGGACGACGAAGTTGGTCGAGTCACTCGAGCCCTCTCCAAAGCAGGACTGCGGCCACCGGAGAAGTTCTTTCTGCGTTATCCCCACGAGTTGTCGGGTGGCCAACGTCAGCGCGTCGTGATCGCAGGAGCGTTGGCTCTCGAACCTGACCTACTAATCGCCGACGAGCCGGTCTCGTCACTCGATGCATCTGTGCGAGGCGAGATTCTCGCGCTGCTCCTTAAACTGCGAGATGATCTTGGACTGACGCTCCTTGTCGTCACCCACGACCTCGGGCTGGCGTGGAACATCGCGGACCGCATCGTCGTGATGTATCTGGGACGGATCGTCGAACAGGGCACCACCGAAGCAAGTGCTGCAACACCCGCAGCACCCTTACACCAAGGCGCTTGTTGTCAGTTGTGCCGGAGATTGAGCAACACCGAACCGATCGTTCTCGTCGGCGAGACGCCCGACCCGTCCAAGATCCCTGCCGGCTGCCGCTTTAACCCGCGCTGCCAAGAAGTGGCAAACGGCCGCGCGGAGAAGGCCGGCGTCTTGAACCTGTGCCTGACCGAGAGCCCCGGAATCCTCGCTGGCGACCTACGTGAGCACGCTTCCGCGTGTCACCTGGTCAGTAAGGCCCAGGCGGCCAACGTTTAGAGGTTCGAAGTGTGAAGTCGCGGGACATCGTTAATGGGTGTCTAGCGACTTCGTTCATGGCCGACGGTTGTGTCTGACGCGGTTCGGTGCGTTTAACCACACCTGAGGTGGTTAAACGCACCGAATCGTCAAAGGTGGGATTGGCGTCGGTATCCGCTTGGGGGCTGACCTATCGGGATTGTGCTACAGCTTGGGCGATGCCTCGGCTCCCCAGGGCAGCCAATGGCTTAGAGGTTCGAGGGTTTAGAGGTTCGAAGGCCTAGAGGTAGGGCCCGGTACTGCGTACCGGTGGACCGTCACCGTCAGCGTCAGAACGCGAACCAGGGGGCAAGGCTGCCTGGCGACGCATCTCTTCGAACTGTGCTTTGGCAGCGACTTGCTGGGCAAACAGTGCGGTCTGGATGCCGTGGAACAACCCTTCGAGCCAGCCAACCAATTGAGCTTGCGCGATGCGTAATTCTGCCTCGCTTGGCACCACATCGTCGTTGAACGGCAGCGAGAGGCGCTCGAGTTCGTCGACAAGTTCTGGTGCCAGACCTTGTTCGAGCTCGGCGATCGAACGTCGGTGGATCTCTACCAACCTCGCTCGACCGGCTTCATCCAGCGGCGCACCGCGCACCTCTTCGAGGAGTTGCTTGATCATCGTGCCGATACGCATGACCTTCGCGGGTTGCTCGACGAGATCGGTCAGCGCCGGCTCGCTGTGCCCGCCGCCACCGGCCTCAGGTGGGATTGCACCGACCGGCTGACCGTCGGGACCAACCACGACGATCGTGGGCTGTGCGTTATCGGGCGATGTCGGTGGGCTCATGCCGCCTGGGTCAGTCATAGCAACATCCTTACTGAAAACCCGTTGGACGTCTCCTTCGGGGCCGGGCAGGCTGTGTCCATGCCCATGTTCTCGGCCCTTGAAGGCCTGCTCCCCGACGTCGAGGCCCGTGCCGTCACCATGGCCGACGTACCCGTCCTCACTGACCTCGTTCATCGCATTTCTATCGACGCAACCGGAACCACTGATACGTCCGAGGACGAGATGCGAGACGAGCTCGTGGGTCCGCGGTTCGACATCGAGAGGGACACGTTGCTGATTCTGGACTCGCGGGGTCGAGCTCTTGTCTACGGCCAGGCCTACGACGAACACGACGACCGAGGATATGTCGACGTATACGTGGACCCTGTGTTTGACGACGCAACATTCGCCCAGGTCGCCGAGAGGGCTGTAAAGGCGACTTTGGACCGATTGGCTGAAGCAGTTCGGGAGCGGTCGGGGACCGGAACGGTCGCGGCGGCGGGGCTCTACCGCGGAGAAGATCGGATGCTCGCTGCCTACAAAGCGCAGGGCTTCGAATCGAGCACGACCTATTGGCGGATGAGCATCGACATCGGCGAGAAGGATACGTTCGCAGCGGTAATCCCTAACAACGTCGAGATCAAAGCAGTCAATCCTGACGACGACGAAGTCATGGCGCTGGCCGTTGAGTTGACGAATGACACATTCAGTGGGCACCACGGACACGTCGAGTTGAATCTCGAGAACTACATCAAGAGTTGGCGAGGGACCGCTAAGTACGACCCCAAGGCATGGTGGTTTGCCTTTGATAGCGGTGAACCTGTCGGGTTGTGCATCGGAGATGAGGCCAAGCTCGATGAGAACATCGGGTACGTTCCCTGGCTCGGCGTGAAGAAGTCTGCACGCGGTAAGGGGATTGCGCGTGCGCTCCTACTCACAGCTTTCGACGAGTACGCGCGTCGTGGGCGAACGAAGGTGCAGCTCGGCGTCGACACCGCCAACGACACCGGTGCCACTCGACTCTACGAAAGCGTCGGAATGCACTCAGTCATGACGTTCGACACCCTCGAACAACAGATCTCGCTGAGCTAGCGCTGCGATACCGGAGTAGTCGTCGGGCTTGATGCTGCGACGTGGGTTAGAAACGCGTCCACCAACTCGTGACAGCGCCGCCGTGCGTCGGCGTCGACAGCGTCCGACTGAATAAAGACCGACTCGAAGTCGATCCCGTACTTCACTGAATCGTCCGGTGACGACATGCCCCAGCGCCGGATGATCTGCGGTGAAACTTCGGGGTGGAACTGAACCGCCAGCATGCGCCCAAGTCGGTATGCCTGAGGTCCAGCGGGAGTCTGTGCGATTACCTCTGCATTCGGCGGTGGTGTGAACTTGTCAATGTGGTACTCAAACCACGGTCCGGACGGAATGAGGTCAGGCTCAGATGTGGCGATATCGAACCAACCGATTTCGACGGAGTCTGCCCGTTCGACTGATCCACCAAGGGCGTGCGACGCCAACTGCGCGCCGTAACAGATAGCAAGTGTCGGTAGTTCCTGGTTGGACGCCTGTTGAACGAGCGCCGACTCGCGTTTGACGTCGTCGCGCACGTGATCCCAGTAGACCGACCAGTCTGACCCCAGCATGACGAGTAGGTCATACCCGTCGAGCGACTCCGGAAGGTTGGGCTTATCGCGGTAGCCGATGACGAGGTCGTAGCCGCGTTCCCGCAGTCGCTGGCCGACGTAACCGGCATCGTCGTCCCCCGTGTTGGCGATGACCAGTGCGCGCATGGGATTAACGGTACGCGATGGTTCAGTCGCCAGTCGAAAATTGTCGGTCCGGCACCTGGTTGAGGTCGACTTCGCTTGCGGACGGCTCGCGGCTCGACAGGTCGATGACGGTCGAATGTCGGGTTCGCAGCAACACCCAGATCGCGTAGAGGACCGGGGGGACGAGGAACGCGGCCATGGTCACCGACGCTGAAAGCCGAAGCGCAACGACTCCGGCGAGCAGTGCTCCGGCGGCTTGGATTCCCATCAGGGCTGGCTGCACGACGGCAACTAGCGATGCCCGCAGTTCTGGCTCCACCTGTCGCATTGCCGCGGTCATTGTGGGGATGTCGGCCGCGATGGTCACGCCGTAGGCAGTGATTGCCAAGATGGCGATCACCGCTCCACGCCAGGTTGAACCGGCGTCGATTAGGTAGAACAAGATCGCGGCGCCACCACCTGCGGTCAGCGTCAGGATTGCCGAGACGCGCAGCAGGTAGGCGTTCGCTCCATCGCGGGGTACGACCGATCCACTCACCGCTCCGACGAGCGGTGCGGTGATGGCCAGTGCCGTCAGCAATAGTGCGCTGTAGTTATTGCTACGTACGAAGACCGGCAACATCGCGTTGACCGCGGCGTCCGCGAACGCGAGGAGTAGCACGATTGCGATGATCCGTCGCAGCAGCGTCGTTGTGGCGATCGCACGAACTGCCCGTCTCGGCTTAGCAAGAACCGACTCCGGCTCGGCTCGATGCCGGCCAGCTCTCATCGCGCTCAGAATCAACGCTGAGACACCGAAGGTGGCGGCATTGATCAGAATGGCCGGTGCTGGTCCGACCAAGAACATCAGTGCACCTGCCATCGCAAAACCGAGCACTTGCGCGACTTGAAACGTGATGTTGGTCAGCGCGATCGCGTCTGGCATCTTCTGGTCGCCGGCTGCTTCGGGGGTAATGGCGACGCGGGCAGCCTCGAACGGTGGTGTCGCCAGCGCCGAGACGAAGGCGAGGACAAGCAGCGCCCAGATTGGTAGCGGTAATGCGATTAGCGCGAACAACGCCATCCGGATGAGGTCGGCGCCGATCATCATGGTTCGCAGCGACCAACGTTGCGCCAGCGGCGTCAGGATGGGGCTCAGCAGGTAGGGCAGGTACGAAACCGCGAGAGTCGCCGCCGACCACAGCGCGGAGTTGCTGCGGTCGTAGACCAGCACGGCGAGTGCCAGGCGCGCGCCCCAGTCACCGATCTCACTCAGGGCCTGGGACGACCACAGGAGTCGGACGTCTCGAATGCGCAGGACTGCGAAGGTTGCGGTAAACCGCGAACCAACGCCCGTCATAGTCGCCCTTTCTCGACCCCGTCCGGCGGTCAAGGGCTATCCCACCATGAGGCGACTGGGCCATGGTGGATTTCGTTCCGACTAGGCCATTTGGTGCATTCGGCTGCACGACGAGGGGGCGACCGTAATCGGTCGCCCCCGTCATCGTCTAAGTAGAACTACTCCCACTTCTTGCCCGACATGGGATCCTCCCGGTCGTCAGCCCCGCGGTCACTGACCGTGAGCCTAGGGACGAATCCGGCGTTTGTCACCCGTTTGGGCTATTAAGTTTCCGCACGAATCGACCGATACCGCCCAGCCCTCGAGCAGGACCTCAGGAGAGGCCGACGATGGTGCCGTCCGGTAGGAGGTCGATCCGGTGTGCAGCCGGATTTCGTCCTAAACCGGGCATCGTACGCATATCTCCACAAATTGGGTAGATGAAGCCGGCTCCGACCGATGCCCGGACCTCACGGACCGGCAGCGTCCAGCCGGTGGGAGCGCCCTTCAGAGTCGGGTCAGACGAGATCGACAGGTGCGTCTTGGCGATGCAGACCGGCAGTTCGCCGAACCCGTTCTTCTCGTAGTTGTCGAGTTGCGACGAAGCCAGGGAACTGTACGAGACGTCCTTGGCGCCGTAGACGCGTCGAGCCACCGTCTCGATCTTCTCTCGCAGCGTTGCCTCGTTCGGGTACAGCAGTTTGAACTCTGACGGCTCCTCCGCGGCTTCCATGACTGCCTCTGCCAACTCGGCGGCACCGCGTCCACCGTCGGCAAAGTGCGTGCTGACCGCGACGCGTACGCCGAGTTCGTCCGCAATCTCGCGAATCGCCTGGTGCTCGGACGCGTGGTCCCCGGGGAACGCGTTGATTGCGATGACTGGAGTGACACCGTGGATTTGGATGTTCTCGATCTGCTTGCGCAAGTTCTCGCCACCCTTGCGCACCTCGTCGGGGTTCTCTGCAAGCAGCGCCTCGGGCAGTGCCTTGCCCGCGACGATGGTGTGCATGCCCGAGTGCGCCTTAAGCGCGCGCACAGTTGCAACCACAACACCGGCGTCCGGCTGCAGGCCTGACGTGCGGCACTTGATGTTGAAGAAACGCTCCGCGCCCATGTCGGCACCGAACCCAGCTTCGGTGATGAGTACGTCTCCGGTGTGGAGTCCGATCAGGTCGGCCACGATCGACGAGTTCCCGTGCGCAATGTTTCCGAACGGTCCGGCGTGCACCAGAACCGGCGTGTTTTCCAACGTCTGCATGAGGTTTGGCTTCAGCGCGTCCTTCATGATGACGGCCATAGCGCCGCCGCCTTTGATGTCGTCGGCGGTGACGGGATCTCCGGCTTTCGTATAGCCGACGACGATACGTCCAAGACGTGCGCGCAGTTCAGTCAGCGATCCCGACAACGCGAGGATGGCCATGACTTCTGACGCGGCGGTGATGTCGAAGCCGGTCTGACGCGGCACGCCGTCCTGCGCCGAACCAAGTCCAACGATGATGTTGCGCAGTGCGCGGTCGTTGATGTCGATGACTCGACGCCAGGTGATGTTGTTCAGGTCGAGGCCGGATTCGTTGCCGTGCTGCAGGTGGCTGTCGACGAGTGCCGACAGCAAGTCGTGTGCAGCGGTGACAGCGTGGAAGTCCCCCGTCAGGTGCAGGTTGAGGATCTCCATCGGCACGACTTGGCTGTACCCGCCACCGGCGGCGCCACCCTTGATGCCGAAGGTTGGTCCCATCGACGGCTGCCGGATTGCGATCGTTGAACGGCGACCGATGTGCTTCATCGCCTGGCCAAGACCGACGGTGGTGGTCGTCTTGCCCTCGCCAAGCGGCGTAGGTGTGATCGCGGAGACCACGACGTACTTAGCCTTCGGTCGGTCGGCCAACTCTTCGATAGCGGAGAGTTTGATCTTGGCCACGTTGTCGCCGTATGGCTCGATCAGGTGCTGCGGCAGATCCATGTCTGAGGCGATCTGCGACAGCGGTTGAAGCGAGGCCGCCTGGGCGATTTCGAGGTCTGACGGGAACGACATGCGAATCCTTCCTGGTGACTGAACGTTGGGCCTACTTTGCTAGGGATTCGCTCTCGCCGCCCGACTTTGCGAGAACCTCCGAGAGTCTGCGGTGCCAAAGGCGCTATGGCAACCGCCAGTCGACACCTTGGTCGCCCTGCGCCTGAAGCAACTCATTGGCTCGGCTGAACGGCTGTGAGCCGAAGAATCCCTTGGCTGCCGACAGTGGGCTCGGATGGACGCTAGCGATGATCGGTACGTCCCCCAGTCTGGGGGTCAGGGACTGCGCGTCTCGGCCCCACAGGATCGCGACGAGGGGGCGTCCGCGGGCAACCAGGGCGTCAATGGCGTGGTCGGTGACCGGCTCCCAGCCCTTTCCCCGGTGAGAGGCGGGGGAACCGGGTTGGACGGTCAGCACGCGGTTGAGCAGCAACACGCCCTGCTCGGCCCAGGGGGAGAGGTCTCCGTTGCCGGGTGGCGGCTGGCCGAGGTCCTGGCAGTACTCCTTATAGATGTTCTCCAGACTGCGCGGCAACGGACGAACGTCGGGCGCGACCGAGAAGGACAGGCCAACCGGGTGCCCGGGAGTTGGGTAGGGGTCCTGACCGACGATGAGCACCCTGACGCTGTCGAACGGCGTCGTGAAAGCTCGCAGGACGCGGTCTCCCTCAGGCAGGTAACCGCGACCGGCAGCAATCTCGTCGCGAAGGAACGTGCCCATTGCAGTCACCTGGTCGGCGACCGGTTCAAGAGCGGTCGCCCAGCCGGGTTCGACGAGGTCGGCTAACGGGCGTGGGGGCACAGAATGCGACGATAGTGCGATGAGCCAGCACGACGTCACCCCTCGCGACGAACGGATCGAGACGGTGACGTTCGAGGTCCAGCCGATCGACTCACCAGTGGCGCTAGCCCTCATCGAAGAGGTGCAGGCCGAGTACGTGATTCGCTACGGGAGCCGCGACGAGACGCCGGTCGACGTCACCGAATTCGAAAGGCCAGCTGGGTCTTTCGTAGTTCTCCTGGTGGATGGTGAACCCGCCGGCATGGTGGGCCTTCGTCGGCACAGCGACGACGAGGTTGAAGTCAAGCGAATGTTCGTTCGCACGCCGTTGCGCGGACGTGGGTTGTCGCGACGTCTCGTTGCCTGGGTCGAGGAGGAAGCGCGGGCCTTGGGCTACCGACGCATCCTGATGGAGACCGGCATGCAGCAGCCCGAGGCGATGGCGCTCTACGTCTCGAGCGGCTACGAGGAGATCGCTGGCTTCGGCTACTACGCGGACTCACCGCAGAACCGCTGCTACGCGAAAACCCTGTACTGAGAAACCGATTTACTTCTTGCGTGAGGGGTGCGCCACAATGGTCACCCTCTGGAGGGTTGGCAGAGCGGCCTAATGCACTCGCCTTGAAAGCGAGAGACGTGAAAGCGTCCGGGGGTTCAAATCCCTCACCCTCCGCTCAGTTCTCGTTGCTCCGCTCGGCCTAGCGAGTCAGATCGGTCCGCATCCGATGTCAAAGCATGGAAGGTCCGGAGAGCGAAACGCAGTGCGAGGGCGACGTTGTGTTCCAGTTCGAACACGTCGGTGCCGAACTGCGCAACCCAGAGGTGAGGACGCCTGCGAACCAACCCGCCCTCGTGACCGTGTGGAATCCCTACTACGGCATTCGCGCGAGTCGCGGCTCGCGTCTGGTGATGTCGCTAATCCTCGTGGGGCCGGTCGTCTTCCTCTTCGGTGGCGGGCTTCTCCTGGTCGTGTTCCAGATCGGTCCGATGTTGGGCATCCTGATGATGATGTTTGCTGTGCCGGCTATCCCCATCGCACGCTGGATCTTCGACGACCTCTGGTTACCTCGTCGCTGACGGAGGCAGTAAGTTCGTATCCGCTGCAAGGCGGCGGAAGCCCTCATCGAGACTGACGTCTGGTTCCCACTGCAGTGCTTCGCGCGTCTGTCGTTGGTCGAACCAATGCGCCGTGCTGAGTTGTTCGGCGAGGAAGCGCGTCATCGGTGGGTCGCCTTCCCTGCCCCGCAGATCCCACGCTCGTTCGACGAGTCCGCCGGCGGTACGGGCCAGCACCCCCGGGACGGAACGTTGCGGCTCGGGAACGTCGCATGCTCGGCAGATTCGCGTCAGTAGTTCGGCGACGGTACGCGGCTCGCCGTTGCTGACGACGAACGCCTGGCCGCTCACCCATGGGGCACGATCAAGCGCGGCGACCAACGCGGTGACGGCGTTGTCGACGTACGTCGTGTCGATGAGGGCGGTTCCGCCATCGATAAGAACCAGTCGCCCCGAACGAGCGCGTTCGACGATGCGTCCGATCAGTTGGGTATCGCCAGGTCCCCACACCAGATGCGGACGGATGGCTACCACGGAGAACCCATCAGCATCGGCAGCTAATGCGAGCTGTTCGGCCATTGCTTTGCTGCGGGAGTAGTTGCCGCGTGCGTGATCTGGATCTGCGGGAGTGGCGCCGACGCCAACCAACGATTCACCGGCGTGTGCGACCGACGGAGACGAAACGTAGACGAACCGAGTGACTCCAGCTGCGCGGGCGGCAAGAAGCAACTGCTCAGTCCCGTGGACGTTGATGCGCTCGTACTCTTCCCACACTCCGGTCACTGAGACCTTTGCCGCCAAGTGAATGACCGCGTCTTGGCCTTCGCATGCCCGCCTCGCAACGTCGGGATCGACAATGTCACCGCGGATCTCGGCTAAGTCGAAATCGCTGGCACCGCGCTGGAACACGGTGACTTCGTCACCACGATCAGCGAGGTACTTCGCGACTGCTCGGCCGAGCATCCCGGTAGCGCCAGTCACAAGGACCTTCATAGCCGCGCGCTTCCATCGCCGGCGAGAACCTTCGCCGCCCACTCGCTGACACGTGCTCGGTCGATCTTCGAGTTGTGGCGAATGTCGACGGGCAGTTCACGAGTAACAAGAACTGCGACGACCGGAACCGCAAGGCAGGAACGAACATCGTCAGTCAAGTCCAGTGGAGCGATACCCGGTCGAAGGCTTGGACCTTCGACGACGACAACAAGTTGTTGGTTGTCTTCCGGGCCGACACCAACTGCGGCAGCTCGATCTATTGCGTCGCTCTGCTCGACGGCTTGCTCGATGCCGACTGGTGTGACAGGGCCGGCTGCCGTGGTGATGACATGGACGAGTCGTCCTTCGACCCACAGCCGACCCTCGTCGTCGAGGTGCCCGACGTCGCCAGTTCGGTGCCAGCCTGAGTCGCGGACGCTCGCGCGCTGGGAGACCCACAACTGGTCGTAGTGGTCTTTGACATGGGGTCCTCGCACGCAGATCTCGCCAGTGATCCAGGGCGTGTCGACGAGTGCCGAGTCGGCTTTGCCCGACGGCGAGAGCGGGCTGACGCTCACTTGCACTCCCGGGAGTGGAGCGCCGACCAGAACACCATTGCCGTTACCTGCACGCTCGATTTCATCGAGCGTTACGTCGCAGACCGGCAGTGCTTCGGTCATCCCGTACGGCGTGTGTGCTTCACACTCGCCGAACAAGTCGCAGACCTGTCGCAGGAGGTTCGCTGGCACGGGCGCTCCTGCGGAAAGCAAGAGCCGAACGCTGGTCAGTGCCTTACGTCGCCCCGTCGTCAGCGACGATGCCGTCCGCGCGACATTGCGAAGAGCGGCGGGTGCGGCGAACACCAGCGTTGCGTCAACTGCCTCGACAGCTTGCGCCAACGCCTTCGCGGTGAGAGTCGCCGGCTTAGTGACGTCCATGTCGGGCACGACGGATGCGATACCGAGTGCCGGTCCGAAGAGCGCGAACGGCGCGAAGGCGGCGACGAGTCGGTCGTCGGGTTCGACGCCGAAAGCCTGCGCGACCAGATCGCGTTGCGCCTCGAGTTGACGGTGGCGGTAGACCACGCCTTTAGCCGGACCAGTCGCGCCGGACGTAAACAGCACTGCCGCCTCCGCGGACTCGGACGGTTCCGCCGGTACGTGCCATGACCGACCAATGCGCCGCAGTTCGATCATCGTGTAGTCAACGCCGAGACCGATGCCTGCTCCTGGTGGTAAGTGACCTGCGGCGATCCGGGTGCCGTGCAAGCCAATTGCCTTCGCAGCTGTCAGTCCGGTCGTCGTGCCGATCACGTGTTGGGTGTTCGCCCCTCGTAACGCACGTCGAAGTCCTCGCACACCGAGACCGGCATCCGCGACAACCGGCACCGCACCGGCGCGCCAGCACGCGTAGAGGGCCGCCGTAAGGTCGGCGCTCGGTGGGACAAGCAGTGCGACGCGATCGCCGGGTGCGACACCAACAGCGCTGAGTCCGGCAGCGACGGCGTTGACGGTTTCGCTCAGTTGCCGCCAACTGATCACAC
This sequence comes from uncultured Actinomycetota bacterium, assembly GCA_963726755.1. Classification (GTDB taxonomy): domain Bacteria; phylum Actinomycetota; class Actinomycetes; order JAHEKZ01; family JAHEKZ01; genus DATKIY01. The sequence continues at coordinate 688,187 of CAVSDB010000003.1, read as the reverse complement.
GTTCTGCGCCACGTCGACCCATCTCAACGACGGCGTCCCCTTCATCGTTAGCACGAGCATCGAGTTGTGACCAGAGGGGTCGTCGCTGACTGCTGTGTTCTGCCCGAGTGGGTTCGTGTGACACGAATGCCGCGCCGGTGCGTACGTTGTCCGCGAACTCGCGAACGGCAGCGGCGACCGGTGCGTCCTCAATGACCAGGTGCCCGCAACCTTCGAAGCGGTGAGTCTGCGCGTTGGGTAGTCGTGTTTGTAGGTCACGCAGATAGACGTCAGTGAAGACGGGGTCACGTGGCCCCCACAACAACAGTGTGGGTGTGTTCTGGAAGTCGCCACACGATTCAGCGATCTCCTGCAGAGTCTTCGCTGACGGGTGGTCGGGTTCGAGGGGTATGTCGGCGACGAAGTCTGCGATGCCTTGACGTCGGGCTGCCGTTGCGTATGGCGCGCGATAGGCGGCAGCGACTTCAGCGTCCAGAACCGGGTGTGCCAGCCGCAGGGTCCCGCGAAGAAACCCTTGCGTGCGCTGCGTGGCCGTGTGCAGCAGGGAGCGTGAGCGAGCCAGCCGGATCAGCTTCGGTACACCGACGTCCGTCGGCTGACTAACCGCCGTGTTGAGCAGCACGATGCCCGCGACTTGATCGAGATGACGGGCGGCCCAGCCGAGTGAGATCGAGCCACCCCAGTCGTGCGCCACGATGACGACGGGTCCGGTGACGTCGAGCGCGGTCGTCAGGGCGTCTAGTTCGCGGACCCGGTCGGCGAGGCGGTGTGTCTGGCCAGTGCGTTCGGAGTAGCCCATACCGAGGTGGTCGGGCGCAATGACGCGCCAACGATCCGACGCGGCGTCTAGAACGGACCGGAATGTGTACGACCACGTGGGATTTCCGTGAACGCAAACCAGCGTGCCGACTGGTTCAGCCGGACCGGCGTCGAGGACATGCCAGGTTCGCGTGACCCCTGCGCTGTCGGGAGCCTCGACCAGCCGGGACCACGCTGGATCGAGACCGGGCAAGTCGTGCGGTGGCAGCGAACCGGTCACCAAACGATTTCGCAGAACGCGGTGTTCAGGCCTGAGCCGATGCCCATGCAGAGCACGCGGTCACCTGGCGCGAGCGTGTCGACCTCGTGGGCCAACGTGAACGGCAGCGACGCAGGTCCGATGTTGCCGAAGGTCGGAAATGTCAGGGGAACCTTGCTCTGATCGATGCCGAGACGCTGACAAAGCGCGGACGTGTGTACGCGGGAGACCTGGTGAATGATGTAGCGGTCGACCGAGTTCCAGTCGTATTCGGTGGCAGCTTCGGTCCATGCGGCGTCGGCCAAGTCGAGGCCAGCGTCCATGAGTCCCTTTGCGTCGGTGCGCATCTTCTCGAGGTCACCAACGCACAGTTCGTGGTGCTCGGTACCGGCGCGCGCGACGCCGCCGATAACACGGTGACCTTCGGGGTGGTGATCGGTGCGACCGAGCACCATCGCCGCAGCACCCGAACCGAGCGTTAGTGATGCGAACTCGTTGAAGAAGTCCTCGCTCGTCGACTCGGGGTCGCTGAGTCGTTCGATCGTCTTTTCTTGGATCAGCCTTGCGTCTTCGCCGTTGACAACGAGCGCGTAGTCGATATGACCAGCGTCGATCATCGTCGCGGCCAGGTGAATGCTGTTGACGAAGCCGAGGCAGGCGTTGGCGAGGTCGAAGTTGAGGCACGACGTCGCCAAGCCGAGGCTGTGGTGGATCGCGACGGCAGTCGAAGGCTCGAGGAAGGCACGTGAGACCGACGAGTTGATAAGGACGCCGATGCGCGCTGGATCGACGCCAGCCTGCGCGATGGCCTTTTCACCAGCCTGCGCAGCGCCCTCGGCGAAGGTCATGCCTTCGGGCCACCAGCGGCGCTCTTTGATGCCAGCCAGCCCCTCGAGGAGACCGGGGCGCAAGCCCAGCCGGTCGTACGCCTCAGTGAGCCGCGCGTCGAACGATGCTGATGTCACAACTACCGGAGCCTCGGCCGCCACGATCGACAAAACCGACGTGTTCGTGTGGCGGAAGGAGGAGTTCTGGTCCATCTATTCCTCTCGCAGTTCAGTCGCGAAAGTGTCGCATGCCCCCTGGCGTTCGACCCAATGCTGGGCGGCCGAGGGCCGCCTGAGCACAAGTTGATCTTCAGAGGTCGATGACCAGCCCCACGCCATCGCGTCTGGGATCCCCTGCGGCTTGCGCGCCCTGCTCCGGTGACCAGGCAACGGCGTGGACACCCCCGAAGTACACGTCCTGCGCAGTCCAGGAGTTGACCGGTCCGTACTCCGCGAGCGCCGCTCTGGTGTGGTTGGGCACGCCAGGCTCGGCCTGCACGGCCTTACCGTCGAAGTGCACGCGCGCGGTTGTGATCGCATCGCCGAGCGATTGACCGCCGTCGACGAAACGAACGATCGTTTGCACGAGGGCGCTCCGGATCCGCTCGCTGCCGCCGCTGCCGAGCGCCACGAGTGAACCGTCGGGCAGGTCGAGCAACGTCGGCGCCATCATCGAGCCGATGCGCGTCCCAGGTGGCGTCGTATGAAAGCCGGTCGGGTGCAGGTCGGCCTCGCCCATGACGTTGTTCAGTTGCACGCCGGTCCCCGGCGCGATCACACCCGAACACGAACCGTTCGACGTCGTCATGGACGCGACACCACCCTCACCGTCGACCACGCTGATGTGGGTGGTTCCGGCAGCCGACCGCGGTTGGTTCTCGTTCTTTACTGCGTCGGTGGCAGACGTCAGCGCGCCAACGACCCGAGTCGTGCCGTCGGCGTCTAGCGTCACGACGCCGTCCGGTTCGAGTGCGTCGAGCGCGCTACAGACGATTGAACCTCCGTAAGAAGGTGAAGGGTTTGTCGTGATGGCGACGCCGCGGTAGTTGATCGACAGTGGCGTTCGCTCGATCACGGCGTACTCGGTGAGGTCTTGTTGGGTCAGTAGACCGTCGTGCGACGTCACACTGTTCACGAGCTCCTCGTGGCCAGGAACATCTCGCCAACCGGAGTAGTCGCCGTGCGCAAGGGTGCGTAAGAAGTCTGCGTAGGGGAGGTTGCGCAGTAACTCGCCCCGCACAGGCACCGATCCGGTCGACGCGAAGATTTCGGCTGCAGGGGGAGTGAGTGTCAAGATCTCGCGCAACAGGCCGAGGACGACGCCTTGGGTGGCCGTTACCGGCGTCCCGTCAATGGCGGTCTGAATTGCTGGCGCGACGACGTCGGCGAGGGGAAGGCGACCAAAGCGTCGGTGCGCTGCGAGGTAGCCGTCGAGGACGCCGGGGACCCCGACCGATCCGTAACCCGCGTAGAAGGTCTGCGCCGTCCCCGAGAAGACCACGCTTATCGGTGTGAAGTGTGGGACTCGCTCACCGGGGGCACCGCCGAGGCCGGGTGCATTGACGAAGAAGTCCAGGAGATGCTGCTGGCCACCGGGCAGGCGCAGGAGCAGAAAGCCCCCGCCACCCAGGCTAGTCAAGCCAGGTTCGGCCACCGCGGCCGCGAATCCAGCGGCTATGGCGGCGTCCACCGCGTTGCCCCCGGACCGCAGGATGATGGCAGCGGCGTCGGCGGTGGCTGGATTGCCGCAGGCGACCGCGGCTTGTCTGGTCACGGAGGGGCACGTTATCCCGCCTGACCTGCGGGGCTTTACCTGCATTCACCCGGTTGGCCCTGTGGACCGGGACTAACCCATTTGGATCAAGTTCGACCCCCCCGATGCCGAAACACGGGACGGCACCTCACCGCGAGGGCCATTTGGCGTTGGAAGGGCCGAATGGACAACCCACAGCAGTTGGCGCGAACCGCCGCAATAGCCGCATGGATCAATGCGGCACTGGGCCTTGTCTTGACGCTCCTGATCCACATTTGCGACAAGACGGTGCCAGTCGCCATCATTCCCGCGCTGATCTGGTGTGTGCTTGGTCTTGGATTCGCCTTCTTCTTGACGCAGTTGGCCCGACGGGTACGCAAGAACTCGTTGGACGCCGCCAACCGCAAACTGGCCTACGTCCTCATCACCACCGAGATGGCGTGGGTCGCGGGACTGGTCGCCCTGACGGGTGGTCTTCGCAGCCCGGTCTGGGTGCTGTTCGTGACCGTCGCTGTCTTCGTGGCGGACGTCGTCGAACGCAAGGGACTGGCTGGTTTCGCTGCGATGGGGCTTGGCATGCTGCTCGCCGCATCCTTCGCGTCCGGGACCTTCAGCCTCGCTGTGCTGCCTTGGTTGATCGCGGCGGCCGCGGTCATACCGCTGGCCGTCGGCTTCGACGAGATCTTGAAGACGGGTATCCATCAAGGACATCACGACCGACTCCAACGACAAGTTGAAGAGTTGTCGGTGTCGCTGGGCAAGGCTGCCGAAGGTGATCTGGCCGTCCACATCCCAACGCCCGACATCAGCGAGGGGGCGTTGCACTCGCTGGCCATCAACGTTGACGAGACGTTGGTTTCGTTGCGAATGCTGGTCGACCGGGTTCGTGACGGTGGCGAGCGCATCGCCGAAAGTGCACAGGAACTTCTCGCGGCTGCACACAGTCAGGCGGAAGCGTCGAACCAACAGTCGGGCGCCGTCACCGAATCGACGACCACGCTGCAGCAACTTGCCGGCATGGCCGACTCGATCGCCAACAGCAGCGCAGAGGTGGTCGACCAAGCTGCGTTGACGTATCGCTTCGCTGAAGAGGGTCAAGAGGCAGTGACGAATGCGGTCGCTGCGATCGACGCAATCGCGCACCGCTCCCGACTCGTCGCCGAAAGAACCGCTGCACTCGCGGACAAGTCCGGTGAGATCGGTCGCATCCTCGACGTCATAGACGAGCTTGCCAACCAGACGAACTTGCTGGCGTTGAACGCCGCTATTGAAGCCGCGCGTGCGGGAGAGCACGGCCGCGGCTTCGCTGTCGTTGCGGCAGAGGTCCGCAAGCTGTCTGAACGTGCGCAGTCGTCCACTAAGCAGATCCAGAAGATCGTCTCGGAGATCCAAGCCGAGATGCGGGCCACCACCACAGCCACAGCTGAGGGTGCCGAAGAGGTTTTGAACGGTGTGGCGTTGGCGCGCGACGTCGTTACGGTCCTCGAGCGCATCTCTGAGATGGCCGACGAGACGACGACGTCCGCCCGCGAGATTTCGAACGCCAGCCAACAGCAACGCACTGCGTCCGCCGAGGTTGTCGGTGCGATGAGTGAGGTGGCAGGGGTCTCCGAGCAAGCCGCCGTCGGATCCCGCGACGCCGCCCGAGCCGCACAGGATCTGACCAGCCTGGCCGACGACCTCCGCGAGTCCATCTCCCGCTTCTCGGTCTAGCCCCACGTTGTATTGCGGTAAGTATTGGTTGGTATAGCAACCAATATCTTCCGCATTGGGACCAAAGCCCTCGCGGGATGGCTGGTTCCTTCCTAGGCTACGCACCGTGACCACTCGCGACTTGGGCTACGAACAGGCCGTCGAAGCCCTCGTTGCCGACTACCGGGCTATCCCGGACGGATCGCCAGTCCGGCTCGCCAAGAAGACCTCGAACTTGTTCCGAATGCGCGAGGCAAGTTCGTCCCCCGGTTTGGACGTCTCAGCGTTCCGGGGGGTGCTGAGCATCGACGCCGAGGCGCGCACCGCGGACGTCCTCGGTATGACGACGTACGAGGAACTGGTCGCCGCGACCCTCCCGTACGGTTTGATGCCCCTGGTCGTTCCGCAACTGAAGAGCATCACCCTCGGCGGCGCCGTCACCGGGCTCGGCATCGAATCGTCGTCCTTCCGCAATGGCTGTCCACACGAGTCCGTCATCGAGATGGACGTGCTGACCGGCGACGGTCGTGTGCTGACTGCCTCCCCCGACGGACCACATGCTGGCCTCTACTACGGCTTCCCGAATTCGTACGGGACGCTGGGTTACGCATTGCGGCTGCGCATCGAACTCGAACCGGTCAAGAGGTACGTACACCTCGAGCACGTCCGGTTCGCTGATGCCCGTACGTGCTTCCAGGCCTTGGAGACGATCTGCGAGTCGCGTGCCGACCGTGGTAACCCCGTTGACTTCGTCGACGGGGTGTTCTTCGACAGCAACGCCCTTTACCTAACTTTGGGACGGTTCAGCAACGACGCGAAATACACCTCGGACTACACCCGTCGTTCGATCTACTACCAGTCGATTCGTCGTCGGACCCAGGACGTATTGACCACCGAGGACTACCTCTGGCGCTGGGACACCGACTGGTTTTGGTGCTCGCGGGCCCTCGGCGTCCAACACCCGCTCGTGCGTCCCCTCTTGCCTCGGAAGTTGCTGCGTAGCGACGTGTACTGGAAGGTCGTCGGCTTTGAGCGACGGCACGGCTGGAAGCAGTCGTTGGACCGCCGGCGTGGACGTCCCGAGCGCGAGCCGGTGATCCAGGACGTCGAAGTCCCGATTTCACGAGCACATGAGTTTCTGGATTTCTTTCAACGCGAACTGGGGATCGCGCCGGTCTGGATGTGTCCACTTCGGCAGCGCCAGTCCGACGCCGTCTGGGATCTGTACGCGCTTGACCCGGCCACGACGTACGTCAATTTCGGGTTTTGGTCATCGAAGCCATTGCGCGATGGGCAGCCGGAGGGCGACTATAACCGGCGGATCGAGCAAGTGGTCGCCGAACTCGGCGGCCGCAAGTCGCTGTACTCGTCGTCGTACTACGAGCCGGAAGAGTTCTGGCAGACCTACAACGGTGACCGATACGAAGTTCTGAAGAAGGAATACGACCCCGATGGTCGACTGCTAGACCTGTATGCAAAGTGTGTGAGGGCACGTTGAGTTTGACGGACATTGAGTTTGACGGACGGGTTGAGGTGAGGTGACTTCATGAGCATGGCGAAGCCCAGCATTGCCGATCTCTTCGCTCGAGTCGTGGGCGATCGGCCGCAGATTCGCTTCTCCGCATACGACGGAAGTTCTGTCGGGCCGCTGGATGCCCCTGTCCACATGGAACTGACATCCCCACGTGCGTTGCAGTACATGGCTACGGCGTACGGCGACCTTGGAATCGCTAGGGCATTTGTTAGCGGTGACCTCGAAGTCCACGGCGATATCCACGAAGCGCTCATGGCGTTGTTGCCGACAGCAGGTCAAGACATCTCACTCAAGGAGAAGGTCGAGGTCCTTCGCGGCCTGGGGCCATGGGTGTTCAAACGTCCGGCGGTTCCGGCTGAGGAAGCGTCCCCCCCGTGGCGTCGGGGGTTGCGACACTCCAAGAACCGCGACGCGGCTGCGATTTCTCACCACTACGACGTCTCGAACGAGTTCTATCAATACGTGCTCGGTCCGTCGATGACGTACACGTGCGCTGTCTACCCGACGCTCGATGCGTCGCTGGAGACCGCACAGGAGAGTAAGTACGACTTGGTGTCGCGCAAGCTTGCGCTAGAGCCTGGCATGCGACTGCTGGACGTTGGTTGTGGCTGGGGCGGCATGGTCATGCACGCCGCCGAGCACTACGGCGTGAATGCGATCGGTGTGACGTTGTCGCAACGACAGGCCGAGTGGGCTGAGAAGGAGATCTCCGATCGCGGACTCGCGGACCGAGCCGAGGTGCGGTTCCTTGACTACCGCGACGTTCCCGAGACCGGCTTCGACGCAATTTCCTCCATCGGTCTCACCGAGCACATCGGACGCAAGAACCTTGGCGACTACTTCAGTCAACTAGCCGGCATGCTTCGTCCCGGTGGACGTTTGCTGAACCACTGCATCACACGTCCGTCGACAAAGGATCGCGCTCGTGCTGGCGGCTTCATCGATCGGTACGTCTTCCCGGACGGTGAGTTGACAGCTGTCGGAACCATCATTGGCGAGATGCAAGACCACGGCCTAGAACCGCGGCACGAAGAGAACCTGCGCGAGCACTACGCGATGACGTTGCGCGACTGGGGGATCAACCTCGAACGCAACTGGGACGAGGCTGTCGCCGAGATAGGGCTTCGTCGTACCCGCGTATGGCAGATGTACATGGCTGCTTCGCGTGCCGGATTCGATCTCAACTCGATCCAGTTGCACCAGGTGCTCGCGGTGAAACTGGACAGCCATGGCCGCTCGCATATGCCGTTGCGGGTCAAGGTCTAGCCTCGTCGACCCCGCGTACTAGAGCCAGCCTTTGCGTTTGAAGGCGACGTAGAGCCCGACCGATATTGATACCCAGACGATGGTGCTTGTCCAAAATCCGGAGACGTGCGCGAAACCGGGGTACGGAATGTTCTGCCCGTAGAAGCCAGTAACCGCTGTGGGTACCGCGATGATTCCGGCCCAAGCTGCGAGTTGGCGCGTCACGGTATTGAGTTGGTGGTCGTACATCGCAAGGCGTGTCTCGTAGATGGTCGTGATGAGGTCGCGTAGTCCGTCGATGGTGTCGTTGACGCGCAGCGTGTGGTCGTACAGATCCTGGTAATACGGCATGAGGTCGGGGTCGATTAAGGGACGCTCGTCATCTTGTTCGCGATGCATGATGCCAGTGACCAGTTCACGCATCGGCGCAGTCACGCGCCTCAACCGTACTAGTGACTTGCGCGCAGAAAAGCTTCGTAGTTGTACTTCGCGCGAACCGCTGGCGGTCGAGTCGTCGTCGCTGAAGAGATCGTCCTCGAGCCCATCGACAACGTCGGCCAATTGATCCACTGCGTTGAGATGGGAATCAATGACGATGTCGAGACCGGCGTAGACCATGGCCGAAATCCCGAACCGGAGAAGCTCAGGATTCGCTCGCCACCGTTCGAGGAGTTCGTCCTCGCCCAATGGGTTGGATTTATCGACGACGATCACACAGTTGCGATTGATGAACATCGGAACGTCGTTGAGATCTAACGTGCCGTCGCCCGACAGTTGTGCGCGGAAGAGATAGAGGAAGACGTGGTGAGGGAAGCGGTCGAGTTTGGTGCGTTGGGCCGCCTCGCGCGTCCCCTTGGCAGCCTTCATGGCGTCTTCGATCGCCTGCGGATGGAACCCCAACTGGTCCGCTAGCGGTTCAAATTCCTCTGGTGTGAGATTGATCCACGTCGCGGTCTCTTCGCTTGCGACGACTCCAAGAGCCTCGTCCAGGTCAGCGGTATGAATCTCCTGGGTGCTCTTGTCGAGAATCCACGCGCTGGCCACGGCCTAACCGTAGGGCGGTGAGGGCGATCGCGAGGGTCATGGCTCGCCCGCCCAGCAACAATTGACGCGACAGTCCTGGGTACTCTTGTCCGGCGGCCTCGGCCGTGGGGAGGCGTCGCCTAGTGGCCTATGGCGCCCGCCTGCTAAGCGGGTTCGGGATAAAACCCGTCGAGGGTTCAAATCCCTCCGCCTCCGCGTTGTCTCACAGTTTCGGCACGACGATCTTGAGGTTGGCGGCAGACACGCCCGGTGTGACTGCTGCCAACCTCAAGTTGGTGAGCGGTTGGTGGCCGGATCAATCGGATTTCGAGCCCGCGACGTCGGCCGGTAAGGTTATGGCTCGGTTCTTCGGGACCATGCGCCCGTAGCTCAACGGATAGAGCATCTGACTACGGATCAGAAGGTTGGGAGTTCGAATCTCTCCGGGCGCGGACTGTTCCCCGCGAACTGTGGTCAACGTCAAGACCAATAACAGTGACCGGCTGGCCGACCTTCGGAAGGAGCACGCCGAACGTCTTGCTGATGCGCTCGCGAATCTCAGCGTGCACGTGCTCGACAGGCTGCGCGGCATCGTCGTCAACGGCAGCGACCGCGATGCGGTGGCGGCTGCGCGTATCTCTCTCGCCGAGGCTCGCGGTTGGCGCGACGATGCCTGGACCGTCGACCAAATCGAGGAGATCAAGGACGAACTCGCGCAACGAAGGCAAACACGATGAGCCGTCAAATCATCGGCGGACTGCGAAGGGGCACCATCGGTGGCAGCGGGCTAGTGACACCTGAACAGGCCCGTACGTGGCTTATCTAGGTGGCGGAGGTATCGCCCAGCATCTGGGAGGATGCCCGCGCTTACGCCCTGAACCCCGCAACCGATCCCAGCGACCTGCGCACGCAAAGTCTCAGAAGGCTGCGGTCGCTGCTACCGCTGGTCGCTGGCGTGGCTTGCGCTCTGTGCGTTCGATGGTCCATCACCGGAGCCACCGCCAACCCACTAGCGGGCTTTCGTCCGACAGTGGTGGGGCGGTCTCTGTTCCGTGTGGTTAGAAGGTGTCGTTGATCGTGACCTTTTCGTACTGAGCGGGCAACTTATCGCCGCTGAAACAGGTCAGGGTCACAGTGCTCCCAGGGTCGATCGGTGATGACGTGCAATCGACCAGAGCAAGCACTTCACTGCCATTCCAGAACTTGATCTCGACTATCGCGGAGTCCTTGTCGCTACGGTTGTTTTGAACCTTCAACCCCTTGATACTCGCGGTGCCGAAGTCATTTTTGACGGTCCACCCGGCCTGGTAGTTGAAGCCCTGCACCTCAAAGGCCTTACCGACCTCGATTTCCATCGGGTTGTTCGGACCACCCGGCGCCTGGGCGTCTTGGCTGGCTTGGTCGATCGCATTGTTGACCGCATTTCCACCAGCCACCACTAGGGCGATCGTGCAGCCTCCCATGAGAAGGACGAACACGCCGATGACCGCCAAGATGACGTTCCGAGTGGTGTGGCTCTTCTTCTCAACGCCAACGGGCGCGACCGTGGCCGTCGATGCGGCTGGAGGTTGGGGAGGTGCTGGCGGGGGCGGAGGTGTCGGGGCAACGGGTTGACGATGCTCGGTCCACTGAGCCCCGTCCCAATACCTTTGCTGCCCTGGGTTCTCTGAATCGTCGTACCAGCCTGCAGGCGTTGTCACGGCACTCCCACAATCTGCTCTAGTCGGTGAGTGGCGCTCAGGTTAGCGTCCTGCAGATCGCTGACTTGCGTAAAACCGAATTTCACGTCGAGCCGCTGCGCAGGCTTGCGCGCTCCACGCACGCGCGCGTGTGCCACACGGTTGACACGAACGACCTTGCACGGGGGGTCACCAGACAGACGATCCGACCCGCTCCTGAGCACGAATGGCACTGTGAGGAACGGGCCGGACGGTCTTTCCGGGACTACGGATCAGAAGGTTGGGCAATAAACGTGTTTGGTTCCCGCTGATGCGTGCCTTTTTGGCTTCGGGCGAGCGCTCGTGAGTGCTCGCCGACAGCATCCCACTCCTGCTGGCCGGGGCTCGGACGTCGCAGGGTCGTAACGGCATCGGTGGGGTATCGAGGCGGGCTTCACCGGAGAACGGCTCTATCATCGGAATCGGGACGGCGGGAGACGACGACACATGAGGCGCCCGTCCGTAGAAGCGAAAAGGGCGATCGACCACAATGAAGAAACATCAGCTCCTCGCGAAGATCCATCGCCAGCTCCAACCACGCACGTACTTCGAGATCGGCGTGAGGACCGGCAAAAGCCTCACGCTGTCCCGCGTGCCGAGCGTCGGGGTGGATCCCTACTACGAGGTGACCCAAGAGCTGCTCTGTGACGTTCATCTGGTTCGCACCACGAGCGACGAGTTCTTCGCACGTCGGCATCCGTTCGCGCATTTTGCCGGGCAGCCCCTCGACCTCGCGTTCATCGACGGCATGCACTTCGCCGAGTACGCGCTCCGAGACGTGATCAATACCGAGCGTCACTGCCACGCCGCGAGTGTGATCGTGGTCGACGACGTTCTTCCCAGGACGGTCGAACAAGCCGGACGGGGCCGTGTCGGCGCCGCGAAGAACGGGGCGTGGGCCGGCGACGTCTACAAGATCATCGACGTGCTCCGCGACCACCGCCCAGATCTCGCGGTCATCGAGGTCGACACGACGCCAACGGGAACCCTCGTCATCCTCCTGCCGGACCCACAGAACCGGACGTTGGCCGACACGTACGAGGACCTCGTCCCGAGCCTGGTCGTGGCCGATCCACAGGAACTGCCCGCGTGGGCGCTCCTGCGAACGAGAGCCGTCAACCCAGCCGCGCTGCTGCGATCGGAGTTGTGGGCCGTGCTCCGGCAGGCGCGCTCGATGGAACGACAGGACGCCGTCATGTCGATTCGAGGTGCGTTGGAGCACCACGGTCTCCTGAGCCATGCGAGCGTGTCGTGACGCCGGTGAGGAACGCGAAGCAGGCGATCCAGTGCGATGCCCTGGCGAGCTTCTGCCAACGGCAAGGCGAGGACGTCCTGGTCTCCCTCAGGCTTGGTCCAGGTGACCTCGATCCCGGCGAGGCCCAGGTGGTCCTGGTTGGCCCCAAGAGCAAGGTGCGGGTCACCGGATCGATCGACCGTGAGGGAGACGGTCTCCTGCTGACCTTCGCCGTCCCGCAGAGCGAACTCGGGTGGCGCGCCATGGAGATCGCCGTCCGACCGTCGGCTGGAGATGCCCGGCCGACCGATGCGCGGCTCCTCGCAGCCAAGCACCGCCCCTGCGCGCTCCTCATCGGGCCAGTCCCGGACGTGCAGGATGGCGCCGCCTCGACCACCTGCACCACCCACCACTGCGACCAACTCCACGCCAAAGTCCACGCCAAAAGCCGTGGCTCGACGGGCTCTTCGGCGCGTGACGCGCACGCCCGCAGGTTCAGGCAATGGCGGCGCTGCGGCTCCGTCTCCCTCGTCGCTGGTCGACGCGGGGCTGCAAGGCCGACTTAAGGTCACCGTGCTCTGCGATGCGGACGGGGCCGGCCAAGCATCGAAGTGGATCGAGACGTACGCGGCCCATGCGGTCGATGTCATCGTCGTGGGCGAGGAATCGTCAGGCCTCAGCGTGCCCTCCTGGGTGCGGCGCCGACGCACCGTCGAAGCCTGGCCGGACGTGTTCGGCGAGTTGCTGTGGGTCGAGCCCCGCGACGTCATCGTCGTCGCCGCGAACGCTGGTCCGACTGCGCCGTCGTCTCCGGACGCCGAGGCATGGGTGCGGGGGCTCCTCGTGCACCTGCGCTGCCGTGGGACGTGCGTGTTCGACTTGACGATTGCGACGGGGTCCGCCGCGGATCGAACCCCTGAGTCCGTCGAGTCCTTCCTCACCGAGGCTGTCGGCGATGATCTTGAGGTGACGGTCACCGTCACCCCTGATGCTCGCGGTGGTCAAGACGCGCCGCCAGGCGCTGATACCGCTGCGCGAGGATCAGATCACCGATCTCCTGGTCGCTCGGGAGCCGCGCGCGCGGGTCTCGATCCTGGCGACGATTCCGGCGGAGTCGCCCCGAGACGGGGCTGCCCGCGTCGTCGACTACGGCGAGCCACCTGCTGAGGTGTGGCGCCTAAGTCAGGGTCCGGACCTGACGCTCCGCCACTATGCCGGCCCCATCCTGAGCGCCGGCGGGACCCGCCTCTTCATCGGGACGACGATGCTGCCGGAGTCATTTCGCTGGCCGTACGAAGCGGCGCTGCAGCACGAGCGCTCGCCGGCAGTGTGGAATGAGTCCATTCTTGCTCCCCGGTTTGGCAAGGCGCCGATGCTCGAGGGGACCTACTACTACCTCGATTGCCTGCATTCTGGTCATTTCGGGCACCTCACCACCGAGGTCGTGTCTCGGCTCTGGGGCTGGGAGCGAGCGAAGGCGGAGTTCCCCGACCTCAAGGCGCTCTTTCACACCCGTCTATCTCGGGGACGGGATGGGACGCTCGAACGACTGCTGTTCACCTCCTACGGGATCGATCCAGCCCAGCTCGTCTCGACGGACACGCCGGTCCGCCTGCGCAGTGTCGTCGGGGCCTCGCCGATGTGGCACAACACAGCCCCGTACTCGGCCCATCCCGCGATCCGGGACACATGGGACCGCATGACGACCGAACTCCTGAAGGATCGGGAGGCCGGCGCCCATGACCGAATCTTCGTCTCACGGGGATCCAGTTACGCCAACCGCCGAGGCTGCACGAATCAGTCAGAGGTCGAGGAGCTGTTCGCCAGCCACGGTTTCTACGTCTTCTACCCCGAGGAGTTACCGCTTCCGGAACAGGCGGCGTTGTTCGCGGGAGCCCGCGTGGTGGCGGGGTTCGCGGGCTCCGCCCTGTTCAACCTGATGCACTGCCGACGACTTGACGCCATCGTGGTGGTCGGCCACAACGGCTACCCCTACCGCAACGAACACCTGTTCGCGGCGACCCTCGGTGCCGACCTGCACTACTTCTGGATGCCCGCCGATGAGTGGGACCCCAGCGGACCGGTGAGGAAGGAGAAGCTGGTCTCGTTCAGCGTGGACCTCTCGGCTTACGGGGAGCAGCTCGGCGCCGTCCTTGACGGCGTGTGAGGACGCGTCAGTGTCGGTACTGGGCCAGGCAGTCCTCGTGGCGGGGCAGCAGTCCGGCCGCCCGTGCCTCGGTGAGGGTGGGGGCGGCGGCGTCCTTCGGTGACAGCAACGGCTCGAGGTCGGCAGGCCAGGGGATGGCGAGCTCGGGATCTAACGGCTGGATGCCGTGCTCCGCAACAGGGTTGTAGGGCGTCGAGCACAAGTACACGACGGTCGCGGTCTCGCTGAGGGCGAGGAACGCGTGGCCGAGGCCCTCGGCGAGGAACACCGCTCGCCGGTCCTGGTCGTCGAGGACGACGGTGTCGCTCACCCCGAACGTCGGCGACCCGACGCGGAGGTCGACGACGACGTCGAGGACCGCCCCGGCCGGGCACGTCACGTACTTGGCCTGCCCGGGTGGCACGTCGGCGAAGTGGATGCCGCGCAGCGTCCCGCGCCGCGACACCGAGCAGTTGGCCTGGCCCAAGGGCATCCGGTGGCCGGTGGCCGGCTGGAAAACGTCCGCGTTGAACCACTCGAGGAAGACGCCGCGGTCGTCGGCGTGCTGGCGGGGGGTCACGACGAAGGCGTCGGGGACGGCCAGCGGCTCGACGTGCATGCTCAGCTCTGCCCGTCGAGCTCGGCGTGCAGCCCGAGCAGGTACTCTCCGTACCCGCTCCGCCGCAGCGGCTCGGCCAGCGCCGCCAGCGCATCGTCGTCGATCCAGCCGTTGCGCCAGGCTAACTCCTCCGGGCAGCCGATCTTGCGGCCCTGCCGATCTTCAACGACCCGCACGAACTCCGCGGCCTGCATCAACGTGGTGAACGTTCCGGTATCTAGCCAGGCCGTCCCCCGGGGCAGCACCACCACCTCCAGCCGGCCCTGCCGCAGGTACTCGGCATGCACCGCGGTGATCTCCAGCTCCCCACGGGCGCTGGGCGTGACTCCCCGGGCGATCTCGACGACATCAGGGGCGAAGAAGTACAGCCCCGGCACCGCGTAGCTGCTCTTCGGCACCGCCGGCTTCTCCTCGATCGAGCGGACCACCCCGGTGGGGTCGAACTCCACCACCCCGTACTCGCTGGGGTTGGCCACCCGGTAGGCGAAGACCCGCCCGCCCCCCACCGCGGTCGCTGCCCGCAGTTGGGTGCCCAACCCCACCCCGTAGAAGATGTTGTCGCCGAGGACGAGAGCCACCGGCTCGCCACCGATGAAGTCCGCGCCGATGACGAACGCCTGCGCCAGACCCTCGGGCCGGGGCTGCTCGGCGTACTCGATCCGCATCCCCCAGGCGGACCCGTCGCCGAGCAGGCGACGGAACGCCCAAGCGTCCTCGGGGGTGGTGATGACGAGCACCTCACGGATCCCCGCCGCCATCAACGTGGTGAGCGGGTAGTACACCATCGGCTTGTCATACACCGGCATCAACTGCTTGCTCACCGCTTGAGTGACCGGCCACAGCCGCGACCCGGTCCCGCCGGCCAGCACGATTCCACGCACCTCTACACGCTAAACCCTGGCCTCGTGTCACACTGGGCCGGTGCGCTACGTCGTGACCGGTGGTGCGGGTTTCATCGGCTCGAACTACGTCCGCATGCTCCTCGACGGCCGCATGGCCACCTCCGCCGCCGCGCCCAGCGCCGTCACCGTGCTCGACAAGCTCACCTATGCCGGCGTCCGCGCCAATCTTGACCCAGTTGCCGAGGACCCCCGGCTGACGTTCGTTGAGGGCGACATCTGCGACCCGGCCCGCGTCGAAGACGTCCTGGCCGGTGCCGATGTCGTCGTGCACTTCGCCGCGGAGTCCCACGTCGACCGCTCCATCGCCGGCGCCGCCGACTTCGTCCTTACCAACGTCCTGGGCACCCAGACCCTCCTCGACGCTGCCTGCCGTCACCACGTCGCCCGGTTCGTGCACGTGTCCACCGACGAGGTATACGGCTCGATCGAGGCTGGCTCCTGGCCAGAGACGCACCCGGTGTCGCCGAACTCGCCGTACGCGGCTAGCAAGGCATCCTCCGACCTCTTGGCCTTGGCCTACCACCGCACCTACGGGCTTCCCGTCGTCGTCACCCGCTGCTCCAACAACTACGGGCACCACCAGTTCCCCGAGAAGGTCATCCCGCTGTTCGTGACGAACCTCCTCGACGGCGGCACCGTCCCCCTCTACGGCGACGGGCGGAACGTCCGCGACTGGCTCCACGTCGACGACCACTGCCGGGGGGTACAACTCGTTGCGGACGCCGGCCGCCCCGGCGAGGTCTACAACATCGGTGGCGGGACCGAGCTGTCCAACCGGGAGCTGACCGAGCGCCTGCTCGCCGCGGTGGGCGCGGGCTGGGAGCGCGTGCGCCATGTCGAGGACCGCCTCGGTCACGACCTGCGCTATTCGGTCGACATCTCCAAGATCGCCGACGAGCTCGGCTACCGGCCGCAGGTCACCTTCGACGCCGGACTTGCCGCGACCGTCGACTGGTACCGGGAGCATCGGGACTGGTGGGAGCCGTTGAAGGCGCGCGCGGCGCTTGTGGGCTCGTGACGCGCTGGCTCGTCACCGGCGCCGGCGGAATGCTCGGCACCGACCTGCTGGCCGTGTTGGCCGACCGGCGCCCACTCGACGACGTCCGAGCGGCCGACCGCGCCACCCTCGATGTCACCGACGAGGCGCAGGTCGGCGACGCGGTGCGTGGCGTGGACGTGGTAGTGAACGCCGCCGCATGGACCGACGTCGACGGCGCCGAAACTGCCGAGGCTGCTGCGTTCCGGGTGAACGCCGTCGGGTCGGCTCTGTTGGCCCGGGCGTGCCGGTCAACCGGAGCCCGGCTGCTCCAGCTCTCCACCGACTACGTGTTTGCTGGACAGGCCGTCGCCCCGTATCCCGAAGACGCGCCGCAGGACCCACAGACCGCGTACGGGCGGACGAAGGCCGCCGGGGAGTGGGCCGTCCGAGCCCAGCTTCCCGACCGCTCGTGGGTGTTGCGCACCGCGTGGCTCTACGGGTGGCACGGGCCTAACTTCGTCACGACGATCCGGCGACTCGCCGCCGAGCGGGACGAGCTGCGGGTCGTCGACGACCAGCACGGCCAGCCCACATGGACGGTGGACCTGGCGCACCGCATCGTCGACGTCGTCGAGGTGGACGCCCCGCCTGGGACTTACCACGCGACGAACGCCGGTGCGACGACGTGGCACGGCCTGGCCGAGGCGGTGCTGCGGCACGCCGGTGACATGACCACACATGTCGTGCCCTGCACGACGAAGGAGTACCCGCGACCGGCCCCGCGGCCGGCGTGGTCGGTGCTCGGCCACGCTGGCTGGGCCCGGGCCGGGCTGCCTCCGATGCGACCGTGGGACGAGGCCCTCGCGGCCGCCCTCTCGCTCGTCTGAGGCCAGGACCGGGTCCTCGCTCGCGACCGGAACTCCTCGAACTCCACATCGCTCGCAAGTGCACCGGAGAACTAGTTGGCCCTCAGACCGAGTAGCCTCCGGGCGCGCAAGGTTCTGTTTGGTTCCGGCTGATGCGTGACACTCCTTGTCATGTTGGTGGAGTTGAGTGTTGCGGCGCATAGTGCATCAGTGGCTCGGCCGGCCGCGAGATCGTGCCCATCTCGTTGTTTGCGGCGAGCAACGCTGTCGTCCCCGTCGTCGTTTTGAAGTCCTGATGCGTGGGTTGCATCGCGAGTTCAACGCCTTGACAGGTGCTTGATCGATCCGCCCGGCAGCACTCAGAGTGACCGTCGCGTCACTGGTTGATGACTTCACTCAAACGGCCGATTCCCCCGCGATTTCGGGCTATCGTCCAGGCGAGCCGATGCATAGGGGTGGGTCAGATGACGCAACGAGCCGAAATCCGCAGCACGAAGGTCACCGCAATGGGTCGCCGCAAGGCCCGACGGTCCTGGGGGGCGCCGACAGGTGTTCTCTTGGCTTTGGTAGTCGTAGTCGGACTCGCGACACCCACGACTGTCGCCCAAGCGGCGTCTACGGACGTCGTGATCAACGAGCTCATGTTCAACGCACCCTCAGGGGTCGACGGTGATGAGTTCCTCGAACTGGCCAACCGTGGCCCCACGCCGGTCGATGTTTCCGGCTGGACCTTCAGCGGCATCACCCTCACCTTGCCGGCTGCAACCACCATCGCCGCGGGCGGCTACCTGGTTGTCGCCAAGGATGCCGCGCGCTTCCAATTGGAGTACGGATTCGCACCCGCCGCCGTCTACACCGGAAGCCTTTCCAACGGCGGCGAGAAGATCACCGTCAAAGACGCCGGTGCCGTCGAGATCGACAGCGTCACCTACTCCGACCGCGACCCGTGGCCGACTGTCACTGACGGGGTCGGTCCATCGCTGGAGTTGATTGACTCATCGGTCGACAACACCGACCCTGTGAACTGGGCAGCATCAACCGCCGTCTCGGGGAGCACTCCCGGCGCCGCGAACTCGGTCGTGGCGACCGGATTGAAGCCTCACATCACCGCCGTGGCAGCTACGCCAAACGTTCCGTCCGCGAACCAGGCCATCACGGTGACGGCCACTGTTACAGGACAAAACAGCGTCGTCGTGCGGTCTCAGGTCGACTTCGGCGCCCAGCAGACGACCCCGATGACAGACCTCGGCGGGAATGCGTTCACGGCCACCATCCCTGGTGCCGCCGCCGGTCACCTGATTCGTTACCGCGTAGAGGCAACCAATGATGCCGGCACCAACTACTCTCCCCGGCTCGACGACAGTTCGCCGTTCAAGGGCGTCGTCGCGGCTAACGGGATTTCCAGTGCTATCCCCGTCATTGAGTGGTTCATCCCCGACGCCTCCTACAACCAGATGACTGCGAACCCGACCGTCGACATCACGCGGCCCGCAGTCATTGCCTACAACGGCACGGTCTTTGACAACTCCGCTGTAAGTATCCGCGGTGAGAGCAGCGAGGTGCTGCCGAAGGTGAACTGGAAGATCGAGCTACCCAAGAATCACGACCTCACACTCCCCGGGCTGGCCTCCCCGGTCGACGAGTTCGCCATGCAGGCCGACTGGAGCGACAACGCGCACGGCCGGGCGCTGCTCGCGTGGGACACCTACGCCAAGACTGGGGTAGTCAATACCCAGGTCTTCCCGGTTCGCGCCCAACGGAACGGACAGTTCCAGGGGCTGTACACCTACGTCGATTTGTTCGATGGAACCTGGCGGGACCGTACGGGCTACTCCGATGACCAGTTCTTCAAGGCCGGTCACGGAGCCTTCGACGCATCCCGGCAACTACTCGAGTACAGGTTCGAGAAGAAGAACCCCGAAGACGAGGACTTCGGAACGCTCCAGGCGTTCCTCAACGGTGTGGACCTCACGGGGACAGCGCAACGTGACTACCTGCAGTCGACTGCGAACATCCCCGAGATGATCAACTATGCGGTGACGACAGCTGTCGTCCAGCACGTCGACTCGATAAGCAAGAACTTCTATCTGAGTCAGAACGGGGTAACCGGGCGTTGGGAGATCATCCCGTGGGACCTCGACCACACGTTCGGAAACGGTTGCTGCGGCGTGAACAGCCCCTTTGTGACCCCGGCAGAACCGGGCGATCAGAAGAGCGAGTTGATGGCCGCACTGCTCGCGGTCCCCGAGTGGCGTGACATGTACTTCCGCCGACTGCGCACCGTCGTCAACGATGTGCTTGCTCCAGGAAAGATGGAAGCGATCTACGACGCGAAGGTGGGCCCAGCGCAACCGGAGGCAACCCTTGACTTTGCGAAGTGGCCACGCTCGTCCACGGGTTTGACCTATGCAGGTCAACGCACGAAGTTGTTCTCGGCGATCCAGGCGCGACGCAACGCTTTTGCCAATGACTCACGACTGCCGGCGACGCAGAGCGCAGCTCCCAACATCGTGATCAACGAAATCCAACATTCGCCTACCGGCGGCGCGGGTGCGGAGTACATCGAACTGTTCAACCCGTCCACCACCGAAGCTGTCGATCTTTCAGGATGGACGCTCTCCGGCGGGATCACGATGTCGATTCAACCGGGCACCGTGATCTTGCCCGGCGGCACGATGACCTTCGACAGCAACGACGCGACATTCCGTGCGACCTATGGCGGCACGGTGTTCGTGGGCGGCTCGTTTACCGGCGACCTAGCCCCGAGTGAGTCACTGCAGCTTGCCCGAGCCGATGGATCGGTTGCTGACTCCGTCACCTACGGAGGGACGGGCTGGCCGGACGCAAGCAACGGCGCTTCGCTGGAGTTGGTCAACCCAGCATCTGACAACTCGCTGGGCGACAATTGGGCATTGTCGACCCGATCAGCGGGATCGCCAGGCGCGGCCAACCAGACAGCTGTCTCAGGCAACGTCCCCGGCGCGCCCACCATCGGCAGCGTCTCGGCTGCCAACGCCGCGGCCACGGTGGCGTGGACTGCCCCGAGTAACACTGGTGGGTCAGCGATCACCGGTTACCAGATTCGCGTGCTGGACAGCGTGACCCAGCAGGTCGTGAAGTTGGTGCCAGCACCGCGTACTGCGAGCAGTCTCTACATCACTGGCCTGACCAACGGGGTCAGTTACCAGTTCCAGGTCGCAGCCAACAACGCCCAGGAACCGGCGCGCCGTCGGCGTCGTCGAGTGTGGTCACACCATTCGCAGCGCTGGCGCCGTCTCGTCCGGTGATCGGGAGCGCGACTTCGGGGACGGCCGGTGGATCCATCACGGCCACTGTTCGGTGGACGCCGCCCGCTTCAACGGGTGGGCTGCCGATCTTGGGGTACCAGGCGACCGCTTTGGAGATGAGCTCGTCGGCTGCTAACGCGACAGTGATCGGTCGGGTCGAGGGTCCCGTGCTTGGTCCAACCGTGCGAACCCGACAGTTCACGCTCACCACGGGCAACTATCGGTTCGAGGTGATCGCCATCAATGCGACCGGATTCGAGCCCGGCCTCAGCGAGATCCAACAACGCCGTCGCGCAGTAACCTCGATCCGCCTGGTGCAGGAGGTCTCGGCGGTCGGCAGAGGGATCGGAGGGGTCGAAGTGCTCCGGCTGACTAGCCAGAGATGACGACGGGCCTCCAGGCGTGAACACAGCGTCGACGCCTGCCCGCGCCGCAGTGCGGGGATGGAATCGTGGTCGACCCTGACCAGGACCAACTGCGGCGGCAACGCCCGTCGGGTCTGCGAGTTCCAGGGCGGTCCAGGTGCGTCGTTGTTGCGTCACAGGAAGTCGATGCCACTGAACGTGACGCACACCAACTCGAAGTCACTTCTCGCCCCGAGAGGTGACTGCACGCGCACTCCGACTCCGTGGCCCCGGCCGCAGGTGGCTCGGCGTCCAGCGAAGCGGGCGAAGTCGGGGCCTTCAGCATACAATTCCCTGTCCGTAGGAGGCACAACTGTTCCCGACTCTGGTGATACGAGCGTCTGGTTCTAATCACGAGCTCCGTGCGACACCACCGCTTGCGGCACGCGCGCCACTCGGCGCTCTGACTACAGATCAGAAGGTCGGGAGTTCGAATCTCTCCGGGCGCGCAAACAGTTCTAAAGTTCGGCCGCACCTAAGGCACGCCGAGGATGCGCTTGGCGTTGACGCCGAACTCCTGCATCGGTCCGACTGGTCCGATCTCGACGAAGGTGACCCCCGTCGAGGTGAATCCAGTGTGCCCTGCGGGCCAGTAGTAGAGCTCGCCTGCATCGACGTGCTCGGTTCGTCCATCGGAATGGGTGACGTCGATCTCCCCGTCAAGAACGACACCCCAGTGTGGACTTGGGCAACGGTCCCCGGGTAGACCGATCAGTAGTGGTCCCATATCGCCGCCGGCTGGGACCTTGGCCCAGCGGATCGCCATATCGCCTGACTCGATGTACCGAGTCTCGAGATCTCCGGCAGACAGTTCGACGGGTAGTTCGTTGATTCTCATGGCCGTGACCAACTCCAAAATGGTTGAGGTAGTTGAATCCTCTGTTCTTCGACTAGTCCTGATGCACGAGGCAGAACGAGTTTCCGCTTCGGTCGCGCATGACCACTCGGTTCGTGTTGTCGTGCGAGTGCATGGCAAGTAGCAGAGACTCCGAACTCGTCGCGCCAGGGCTGCCCCCCATCCAGAGAACTTGCCCAACCGCTTCGTCCAGGTCGCGGACTGCGATGTCGTAGTGGACACGATCGGCGTCGTCACGGGCGCTGGCGCTGGTGCGCTGCAAAATCATCTGGTGCTGCCAGACGCTTTCGAGTTCGTCTTCGAGCCCGAGGTAAGCGAATCGGAACGGCCACTCGGAGACGATCGGGCCAACGTTCATGAGCGCGGACCAGAATTGGAGCGCGACGGCGAGATCGTCGACATTTATGACGCAGCAACGCAGTTCCCCGACCCGAGAGGTCCCTGAGTCCGAGGTGTCTGCTCGAGGGTCACCGTTGCGATGGCGGGCCTCGCGTGCGATTTCTCGCCAGAGAGCGTCGTCATAGCGGGCGCCTAGCGTGCGCTGGTGCCAGGTGGAGTCGGCGGCCGGGGTGTCCCACCATGATGAGTCCCGGAGCGCTGCCCGCTCCGCCTCACCAAGTTCGCGGATTATGCAGAACTCATTGCCGAAGGGGTCCGCGACAACAGCCCAGTCGATGCTCGGCGTTCCGTCATCCCCCGACAGCGGTCGTGGATACACGGCTGGCCCAACCTTGAGGCTGCCGCCCAGCCTTCGTACTTGCTCGACGGCGAGGTCGACGTCTTCCACCGTGATGTCGACATGGCCTCGATTGGGGGTTGTGTCCGGCTTCGGCATGGTCGCGCGCTGCAGGGAGAGCACAGGCCCAGCTGACGTCACCCGTCCCGCTTCAAGATCAGCCCAGCCTGCTCCGATGTCCTGATCGGTGACCGCCAGCCCCGTGACCGCGGACCAGAAGTCGCGACCGGCCGCAACGTCCTCGACCGCGATGGTGATCCTCGACAACTCTCCAATGTTCCGCATAGCCAGCTCCTACCTGTGGACTACTCTCAATGAGAGTAAACTGGAGATATGGCACCGTCAACATCACCGGCCACCTTCGGCCTCCTTGGTCTGCTAGCCGCTCGCTCCTGGACCGGCTACGAATTAACCTCCCAGGTACGCCGCAGCCTCCGGTTCGTCTGGCCAGTCTCCGAGGCCCACCTCTACCGCGAGCAGCGCAAGCTCGTAGCACTTGGCTGGGCTACCTGTGTCGAGGAGCCAGCGGGTCAGCGCACGCGGAAGCGATACACGATCACCGCGGCCGGCCGCGAAGCACTCCGCCTCTGGCTCGACAGCGAGCCTGAGGAGCCGCAACTCCATATCGAGGGACTGCTGCGGCTGTTTAATGCTGACCGATCCACTTCAGCCGCCTTGATCGCGTCTGCTACCGCGACGGCGCGAGCTGCACGGGAGTCCCTGGCCTCGCTCGCGAGCATCGCTGCGGAATACCTCGAGCCCGACGGTCCGATGGACCTGCTGGAACGCGGTGAGGGCGGGGCCAATGACCGGCGGGAGTTCCACGGACGCCCGGTCCTCCCCGAACGTCTTCCGGTCGTCGCCCTCACCGTCGATTTGACCTCTGAACTGCTCAACCACATCGATCAGATGTTTACCGAACTCGCAGCAGCCGCTGCGGCGTGGCCCTCAATCGATGACCAGTCGTCGGCCGAGACCCGCCTCCGCCTTGAGGCAGTTGTGTCACGCTCGACGCGGCGTGGCAAAGCAAAGGGCAAGCAACCACCACGAAACTCGTGACAGCTTCGTGGGCAGTTGGCCCGATCATGTAGCCCGACACCAGATGCGCCCACCAGGCGCGCAACATATTGGGCGTGATCTCAAGTGCTGTCGGACACGGTTAGTTATCGCTCAACAAGCCGAGGTCGAACATCTTCTTTGTCTGTGGGTTCCAGAGGAATGCATGGCTGTGCCCTGACCTCTTCCCCATCCAGCAGGAGCCCACGACCTGGCCTTTGATGTTGATGGCTGTGGCTTCTGAAGGCCCGCCAAGTGTTCCGAGACTCGTCATCGGTCCTGTCCTCGGTCGCCACACGAATGCGCGCTGCCGGAAGTTGCCCGACGAGGCGGTGGTCGACCAGCCGACCACTTGGGTCTTGTCGTTAATCCCCCAAGCGCACGCGTGACCGCCGAGGCTCTTCAGGATTTGCGTGGTCCGACTGCCTGGATGCCAGAGAAAGGCGTCATCAGAGGACCCGCCGTTCATGGTGCAACCAACAACCTGACCCTTGTCGTTGATGTCCTTGGGGTCACTCCACTCAATCAAGCCGCGGTTCTCAAGGCGGATCAATCTCCCGTTGCCTGGACGCCATAGCCATGCGTGCAGTCCCCCAAAGTTCACGTCATGTTTGCCCCAGGCAACGCCGAGCACTTCACTGTGATTGTTGATCGCCAGGGCGAGTGAATACTGCTTGGCGCCGAGGGTGCCTAGATCAACCATTCGGCCTGAACTCGGCCGCCATAGATAGGGCCGCCGATCACCTTGTTCCGTATCGGACCAGCCGACGATCTGCCCCTTGTCGTTGATGTCATAGGCAGTGGTACTTGGCCCACCGAGAGTCCCGATGTCGATCATGTCCCGTGTCTTGGGGTCCCACAAGAAAGCCCGAAGGGAGGACGAGGGTCCGTAAAACGCACCCACGATCTGTCCTTGCTCATTAACGGCACCGGCCCCTCCGCTGCGATATCCGGCCCCAAGCTGGCCCAGGTCGACTATTCGATGACTTTGCGGTCGCCAGAGGACCGGATGTGCGGTGTCGGGTCCGGCAGAAGTCGTCGAACTGCCCACCACCCACCCCAGGTCGTTGATATCTCCCGCCGCTGATGCACCGCGGGGCGTCGCGAGGACGTTTACTGTTGCAGAAGGCGCTGCCTCAACCCTGGCCGAAGGCGTCCTAGCGTCTTGCGCGCCTGCGGGGCTTGCAGCGAGTCCTACCCAAACGGCCGTGACCGCAACCAACCACAGGTGGCGCCAGTTCTGATTGCCACTTCGAGTTATCGCGCCCATAGCGCACCCACTTCGTTCGGTACACCACTGACCACGACCATCCGCAGTCAGCCATGTTGAACGTAGGGTCGGTCTCATCTGCCCAATAGAGGCGAAGGGCCCGCGTTTGAACGCCGTCGCGGGACGAAGTACCCGAGTCCATTGGGTCGGTCCGCCCAAACTTGGTTTAGGTCGTTGGTCAGGGGAGGCACTTTTGCGGTTCTTCACGTCAGGATCGTTGTTTGTTGCCGGTGCGCTGGTGGCTTCCTTGGCCTCGCCGGGAGCAGCTGGCAGTGTCCCTCTGGACCCGGCTTATTCGGGGAACGGAAAGACTTACGTGTCCTCAGCTAAGTCGAGTGTCGACTCCTTGGTGCAGGACGGGTCGAACGTGTACGCGGCGGGAAGTCAACGCATCAATGGGCATTGGAGGTTGTTCGTCAGTCGACTCGACTCCCATGGCCAGTTGGATTCGAGTTTTGCGGGTGACGGACGTCGCATCGTCACAACTGGTAACAGGAAGTTCTTGAAAACTGGGTTGGCTGTCGGTTCCAACGGGCGTCCGGTACTTGTTTCGCAGTCGAAGGAACGAGTCTTGGTTGTGCGTCTGACGAGGAAGGGTGGTCTGGACAAGTCCTTCTCCAAGGATGGCCGTACAGCGCTGGACACGGGTCTGACCGGTGCAGTTCTTCGACCCAGAGGTCGCCGTCGATAGTGGGGGACGTGTAGTCGTGGCGGCAACTTCGTGCTGCAGCCACAGCATTGGCTGCGGTGTTACTTCGACCGATCCATATCCGCCGCCCTGCGATGTCACGATCTGGCGGCTGCAGCCCGATGGCCAGCTCGACGCTTCATGGGGCGACTCAGGTCGAAAGCTTGTGCACAATGCCTTCAACTTCGCGGACGCTCTTACGGTTGATGCCGAGGATCGTGTGCTTCTGGGCTCGAGCAGGAGTGGGCCCGCATCCGTCCTACGTTTCAAGGTCAACGGACCCCTGGACTCAACCTTCTCGAACGACGGAATCGCGAAGTTCAAACTGAACGACAACACGCCAGCCTCTCCTTTGAGAATCGGCGCTGACCCCTCGGGGACCATCACAGTCGCTGTCGACAATGACAAGCGCGACGTCTACGGCGTCGGACGCTTAACATCCGCCGGAGTGCTGGACTCGACATACGGCCTCGGGGGAACCGTCACCAGGAGATGCGCGAAGGGTTGTTCCCCTTCTTCCGCAGCGGTGGACCACGGCGAGGTGGCCATCGTGGTTGACGGCTGGGTCGGGAGATCCCAGGCGGATCGTTGGCTTCGGCTGGCTCGAGTCAACGCAGCGGGAACCGTGGTGAAACAACGCGCTTTGACCCCTTCCCGGGCTCCCAGCACACGAGCGCATTGACCGTCATGATCGATGGACCGCGCACTGTCTTCGGGGGACGGGCAAACAGCCGGGGATATGTCGCACGCCTACCGTCATAAGTGTTGAGGCTCCAACACTTGAAGCGTGCGTCTTGCGGTGACTAGACAGAGTTGGGGTCACCACTACCTCGGTGGGCCAGTTCGTACGTCCCATCAACTCGCGTTAGTGATGATGACTTTCAGCGCATGCTCATCGGCCGCGTCGGCGAAGGTCTGGTAGGCCTCGTCGAACTCATCGAACGTGAACCGGTGCGTGACGAACTTCTCGGGCTTGAGGTCACCGCTCTTGATCTGGTCGAGCAACTCGGGTGCGGTCGTGGCGTTCACTAGACCCGTGGTGATGGTGATGTTGTTGATCCAGTCGCGATCGATCGGGAACGTGACAGGAGCCCCGTGGACACCGATGTTGGCGACACGTCCACCCGGACGGATCGAGTCGAGGGCAGTCGTGAACGTAGCGGGGATTCCCACCGCTTCGATCGCGACGTCAACGCCGAGGCCGTCGCGGCTGAGCTGCTTGAGTTGCTCAACCGTGTCGCCAGACGTGGCGTCGATGGTGTCTGTGGCGCCGAACTGACGCGACTCCTCGAGGCGGAACTTGTTGCCGTCGACCGCGATCACCTTGCCAGCGCCAGCGGTGGCAGCCGTCATGATGGCTGCGAGCCCGACCGGTCCCGCACCGATGACTGCGACGACGTCGCCCTGCTTCACGGCGCCGTAGAGAACGCCGATCTCGTAACCGGTTGGGAGGATGTCGCTGAGCATGGTCCCCTGCTCGGCGGTGACGCCTGCGGGGAGGGGGATGAGGCCGTTGTCTGCGAAAGGCACACGGACGTACTCGGCCTGAGTGCCGTCGATGAGATGGCCGAAGATCCAGCCGATCCCACCGAGTGTCTGGCAGTGGGATGTCAGTCCCATTTTGCAGTAGTCGCACTCCATGCACTTGCTGATGCAGGAGATGATGACGCGGTCCCCGACGCTGACCTTCGTGCATCCGGCGCCGACCTCAGTCACTACCCCGACGCCCTCGTGGCCGAGGATGCGGCCGTCCGTGACGGCGGGTACGTCGCCCTTGAGGATGTGGAGATCCGTGCCACAGATGGTCGTCACCTCGACCTTGACGATCGCGTCTGTTGGCTGCTGGATCACCGGATCGGGAACGTTTTCCCACGCCTTCTTGTTCGGGCCGTGGTACACCATTGCCTTCATCTTCGGACCTCGATTTCCAGTCGTCCGCAATTTCTTCCAAGTCTCACTCGTGGCGGCACCATGTCCGTAGAGGCGAAGGTCCCCCGGCTAAGTGGTCACCGTGAAGAGTGAGGGAGATCGACCCGAACCGAACGACTGACCTGGGTCGCGTCCTGCACGATGGTGACTACCGCACCGTCTCCTCGGTGGACGGTGACTAAGTGGCCGCCGTGCGGCCCTCGTACCACCTGTGCGACCGTCCCACTGCCGATGTGCCGGAGCGCAGACAGCCCAACCTCTTCCGCTTCCCCGTCGGTGACAAACTCACGCGGCTTCGTGGATGAGGCCGAGGAAAGTGCTCCCGGCGCTTGGCCTGAGTACTGGTTGATCGGTTGTGGCGTCGCCGACTGCGCCTCGGCGGCAGATCCGGCCAACCCTGATGCGGCCAAGACCGCACCGGCCGACACCGTGCCTGCGAGCAATGCCCGGCGGCGGACCGAACGCCTGCCCCTAGTCATCAGATGACCTCCATGTCTCGCAGGAAACGACTAACAAGACCGAGGTTTCAGGGCTTTGCTGTTAGGAGCCTCAGGGTCAGCCCATAATTCGCTGTGGATCGAGGGCTACGGGGACCAGGTGGGTCTGGCGTGGCCGCTCACGGGATCACCTGAGAAACAATCCCAACGCAGATCGACCTCTGGTCACCGCACCACCGGCGTGCGCCTGACCGCTAGTACCGGGATCCGCCGCTAGTACCCGAAGTCGATGGTGACGGCGTTGACATGGCCTGTACCGACCCACCGCCAGGGGTCACCGCATGCCAGGTAAAGGTTGTGCCGTTGAACGAATCCGTAACCGCGTTGCCGTTAGTCGCACCAGGCGAGGTGTCGAGACTGAAGACGTACAGCGGAACGCCTGCCGCGGTGACTTGGGACTGGCCGTTGGAGCGCGGAATGGTCGACAAGTGCGCGGTCACCCCAGGTCCGGCGACGGGTTTGCTACCCGCTGGCACGGTTACCGGCAGCCAGATCGTTGTGCACGAGCCCGTGCACTTGATCTGTCCAGAATTCTCCTGGTCCGGCGTGTACAAGGTCATTCCGGACGTGTCAACAAGAACTTCACCCAATTGCGGCACTGACTGCGCAGTTACGTCGACCCCGGGGCTAGCCTGCGGCACCTGAGCCTGTGGGTTGGATCCGCCGTTGCTACCGCATGCAGCCACGAGTAGCAACGTTGCGATTCCGAGGGCTGTGGTTGTGGTTGCCTTCATGACACCTAAAACGTCCACGATTGCCCGAGAGTTCATCGATCAAGTCGAGTAGCCGACCCACTGCGTGCCTAGCTGTGCATTCACGCCGACTAATCGTCGCGCTCGTCGCGGTCTGCCCACTCGAGCAACGGCTCAATCGAGAACACTGCCTCGTCGATGCCCGCGTGTAGGTCGCCCTTCTCGGCGTACCGCGCGGGAACCGTTTCGATCGTAAAGTCGGTCGGCAAGACGTCGTCGATCTCGCCCCACTCGATGGGAGTCGACACCGTCGCTTGCGCGTTGCCGCGCACGCTGTAGGCAGAGGCGATCGTGTGGTCGCGCGCGTTTTGGTTGTAGTCGACGAACACCGCACCCGGATCACGATCCTTCCGCCACCAGGTCGTGGTGACGTCGCCACCCGCGCGCCGCTCCACCTCCCGTGCGAACGCCAGGGCTGCACGTCGGACGTCAGCGAATCCATTGTCGGGAGCTATCCGGACGTACACGTGCAAACCATTTCCTCCACTGGTCTTCGGCCACCCGGTGGCCCCGAGTTCGTCGAGGACCTCGTGGGCGATGTGCGCGACGTGCCGCACGGTCGCGAAGTCGCACAACGGCATGGGGTCGAGGTCGATCCGCCATTCGTCGGGCATCTCGGTGTCGTCGCGACGGGAGTTCCAGGGATGGAACTCGACTGTCGACATCTGCACCGCCCAAATGACGCTGGCCAACTCGGTCACGCAGAGTTCCTTGACGTCGCGGTTGTACCGCGGGAAGTGCACGCTGACGGTCTCGACCCACGGGGGAGCACCAGACGGGAGTTTCTTCTGATGCACCTTGTCGCCGCTGACACCGGTGGGGAAGCGATGCAGCATGCACGGTCGATCGCGCAAGGCGTTGACGATGCCGTCGCCGACGCTCAAGTAGTAGTTGACGAGGTCGAGTTTGGTTGCGCCGATCGCCGGAAAGTAGACGCGGTCGGGATTGGAGATGCGTACGTCGCGGTCGCCTACTTCCAACTCGATCGCGGGTGACTTCGCGCCGCTCGGCATTACACCAACGTAAGCCTTCGCGACTTGCTCAGTTGCCGGGGAGCGTCGACGCCAGGGCGGACCGGGCACATTCGGCGTCCTGCGCGCCCGTGCCGCCGCTGACCCCGATCGCTCCGGCGAGCACGCCGTCGGCGAATATCGGGAGTCCTCCGGCGTAGACGACGATTCGTCCGCCCTCGGTGGACGTAATGCCCCAATCGGCGCCGCCCGGTTGAGACGACTCGTGCAAGTCGCCGGAGGGCATCTGCCAAAGCGCCGAGGTGTAGGCCTTGTCGGCCGCAAGGCGTAGGGCTCCTAGCGGTGCGTCGTCCATCCGAGCGGACGCGATCACGTTCCCTGCGGCGTCGGAGACGGCGACTGCCACCGGTACTCCGGAAGTCGTCCCCTTGCGCCAGTGCAGCTTCAACCACTCGGAGCGCGGTCGACACAGAGACCTGTGGACGACTGACAAAATCCTTCGTCACGGAGTCCTCCCATTGGAGAAGGGTGCGGCTCAGCAGCGTATCGAGCCAGACAGACTGCGTGCATTGCTAGCCGAAAGTTGATCTCCAATGAGGTGAACCCGTAGTCGTCGGTGGCACGTGCTAGTAGGTACAGGCGAAAGCCTCTACTGGCACGAAAGTTGGTTAGCGATGGATCTGTTGCGCAAATCCTTGGTCGGGGTCACCGTTGTAGGACTGGCGATTGACGCATACGTTCACCTGAAACTTGCCAGCGGCTACGACTTGGTGGCCGCTTCGATCAGCCAAGGCTCGCTGTTCCGAATCGAGGCGGTCATGGCCATCGTTGCGGCTGTCCTGCTCGTGGTGCGTCCTGGTCGGATAACTGCTGGGATCGCTGCACTGGTCGCTGGTGGCGGCGTGGTGGCGCTCCTCCTGTATTACTTTGTGAACGTGGGGCAGATCGGGCCATTTCCCAATATGTACGAGCACGCTTGGTATTCCGACAAAGTCTTTACTTTGGTCGCCCAAGCGGTTGCGACCGGCACTGCACTGGCGCTGGTGTTCTTGGGCTGGCCCCGCGAGGCGACCCAGGGGTCGATGAATCCGCAGCGGTCGCGCGCCCAATTGTGATCGTGTCTGGGATTCCGCCAGCAGACGAGCAACTCGTACGCGAGTTGTACGACCAGTACGCCCCGGTGCTGCTGGGATA
This sequence comes from uncultured Actinomycetota bacterium, assembly GCA_963726755.1. Taxonomy (GTDB): domain Bacteria; phylum Actinomycetota; class Actinomycetes; order JAHEKZ01; family JAHEKZ01; genus DATKIY01. The sequence goes on along the minus strand of CAVSDB010000003.1, from coordinate 656,991 downwards.
TGTGTCGCGGTTGGTCGGTGGTGATCGCCAGCGGGCTGAGGACATCGTGCAAGAGACCTTGCTTCGAGCGTGGCGTCACCCAGAGGTCCTGCGAGATGAGGAACGGTCACCACGTGCGTGGCTGTTCAGCGTCGCTCGCAATTTGGTCATCGACGCCTACCGCGCGCAATCGGCGCGACCGCGCGAAGTGCTCGACGAACAGCCGGGCGCGACGGTCAGCACCGATGACGGCGTTGACTCCATGCTCAACCGATTCGAGTTGCTCGACGCACTCGACTCCCTCAGCCCTGCACATCGAGACGCGCTCGTTCTCGTCTTCTACGAAGACCGTTCAATGTCGGAGGCGGCGCAGTTCCTCGGAGTACCCGAGGGCACCGTGAAGTCCCGCTGCCACTACGCCATGCGTGCGCTTCGGGTGCTGTTCCAAGAGAGGGGGTTGGTTTCGTGAACTGCCGAGAAGTTCAAGAAGAGATCGCGGCCGCGATGCTCACCGGTGCCGACCTCGACGAGGGGACGAGCACACACATCGCGACGTGCCCCGAGTGTGCGGCTGAGCAGGCTTCGCTTCGACAAGTTCTGTCGGTCATGGGAACGGTGACCGCGGCTGATGTTTCCAGTGCACCGACAGTGCCGGGTAGCGAGTTGCATTTACGACGGATCCTCGACGCCGCCTCAGCGGAGCGGGAGCATGAACAAAGCCGCACCCGCGTCCAACTCATCCTGGTTGCGGCTGCTGCCGTAGTCGTGGTCATCCTCGGCGTGGGGGTTGGGATCGCTGTTTCTGGTCCCGACCACGTGATCACGGCAAGCGCGTCGGCCGCTGGACTGTCAGCAACGGCAGACATTGCGCCAGCTCGTGGCGGCAGCGAACTCACGATCGCAGTCAGCGGAGTGCCACTGGATACTGACTGTGTCTTGTTGGTGCGGACGTCTGATGGTCAAACCCAGACCATTGTCGAATGGCGAGCGGAGTACCTGGGCACCGCGCACGTGTCGGGGACAGCCGACGCGTCACCGGACGCGATCACGAACGTGACATTGACGAAGGCGAATGGATCAGTGCTCTTGGACATCCCCGTTACGACATGACGTCTCGGACCGACGATTGGCGAGGTGAGGCTGTGCCGGACGACGCACAAGCGTTCTGGCTCCGCGAGCCTGGTTGCGGGGAGATTCGGTCGGTAGCCCTGACCGATCCCGGCCCCGGCGACGTTCTTGTGCGTACGCGCCGTTCCGGAGTCAGTCGGGGTACCGAGTCACTGGTCTTTCGTGGCGGTGTGCCGCCCGAGCAGTACGCGGCGATGCGGGCACCCTTCCAAGAGGGTGACTTCCCCGGACCGGTCAAGTACGGATACCTGAACGTAGGTGCTGTCGAGCAGGGTCCGGCGGAGCTACTCGGTCGCACCGTCTTCTGTCTGTATCCGCACCAAACCGCCTACGTCGTGCCGGCCAGTGCAGTGACCGTGGTGCCAGAGGGGGTGCCACCCGAAAGAGCCGTTCTCGCTGGCACCGTCGAGACGGCCGTCAATGCACTCTGGGATGCCGCGCCGCTGTTGGGGGATCGCGTCACGGTTGTCGGCGCCGGGATGGTCGGCTGTTGCGTCGCGCGGTTGCTTAGTCGCTTCCCGGCATTGCAAGTCACGCTCGTTGACGTCGATGCCAGCCGCGCCGATGTCGCGGCGGCACTTGGTGTCGACTTCGCGTTGCCAGCTGAGGCTAACGACGGTCGCGACTTGGTCGTGCATACGAGTGCAACGTCTGCCGGACTCCAACGGTCGCTTGACCTGCTGGCACCCGAGGGTGAGGTCATCGACCTCAGTTGGTACGGCGACGTCGAGGTTCAGCTTTCACTCGGTGGCGCGTTCCACTCGAGCCGACTCGGTATCCGCGCTAGCCAGGTCGGCACCGTCTCTCCCGCGCGGAGCGCTCGTCGAACGACGACCGATCGACTCGTACTCGCACTCGACCTGCTGCGTGACCCGGCATTCGACGCCCTGCTCACTGGTGAGTCACGCTTCGACGAACTCCCGGACGTCATGCCGCAGCTAGCAGCGGGGAAGTTAGCTGCGCTGTGCCACACCATCACGTATGGAGGGCAGTAACTCGTGTTCAGCGTGACCGTCCGCGACCACATGATGATCGCCCACAGCTTCCATGGCGAGGTGTTCGGACCGGCGCAGAACTTGCACGGCGCGACGTACGTTGTCGACGCCACGTTTAGGCGCGCAGACCTCGACGCTGACAACATCGTGGTCGACATCGGTCGAGCGGCCGAGCAGTTGCGCGCTGTTCTGGGCGAACTCTCCTATCGCAATCTCGACGACGAGTCGGCGTTCGCTGGGATGAACACGTCCACCGAAGCTCTCGCCAAGGTGGTCGCTGATCGACTCGCGGATCGCGTGAGCTCCGGCGCGTTGGGTGACGCCGCCCGCGGGCTCAACGGTTTGCAAGTCACGCTTCACGAATCGCACATCGCATGGGCGAGTTACGAGCGGTCGCTGTGAGGGTGGTGCACGTCGTCGTCCCCGACGGCATCGACGATCCGGCCAGACCAAGCGGCGGCAATGTCTACGACCGCCGGGTCTGCACTGGACTTACCTCGGTCGGCTGGTCAGTGCACGAGCACGCCGTGCCCGGAGACTGGCCCAAACCCGACGTCGCGTCGTCCGCTTCGCTTGCCGACGTCGTACAGCGACTGCCAGACGGCAGCGTCGTGCTCATTGACGGGCTGATCGCCTCGACGGCTCCCGAGATCTTGGTGCCAGAGACCGATCGGTTGCGCCTGGTTGTGCTGGTGCACATGCCGCTGGGGGGTCGCGCAACGGACGCGCGCATGAAGGAGGCGGCCGTCCTCTCGGCCGCTGCCGCCGTCGTCACTACGAGCGACTGGACCCGGCGTCGGCTGCTTGACTTGTACGAGTTGCCAGCCGATCGTGTGCACGTCGCCGAGCCTGGGGTCGACTACGCCGAGCTCGCAACCGGTACGAAGAAGGGTGACCGGCTGCTCTGCGTTGCGGCAGTGACCTACGACAAGGGCCACGATGTACTGCTCGATGCTTTGGCGACGATCGCAGACCTGTCGTGGGATTGCCTGTGCGTGGGCAGCGTGGATCGAGACCCGGGGTTCGTTGACGACCTTCGACGTCGGGCTCAGCAGCTCGGGCTGAGCGATCGGCTGTCGTTCTCGGGACCACGTATCGGTTCCGGTCTTGAGAGCACTTACGCGAGTTCAGATCTGCTGGTACTCCCATCCCGCGCCGAGACCTACGGCATGGTCGTCACCGAAGCGTTGGCTCGTGGCCTGCCCGTTGTTGCGGCCGATGTCGGCGGGGTGACGCAGGCGCTAGGTCGCAGCGCGGCTGGGAACAGGCCGGGACTGTTGGTTCCACCCGACGACCCTGCGGCACTGGGCGCCGCGCTCCGGACCTGGCTCAGCGACTCAGAAGTCAGACAGCATTGGCGGGGAGCGGCTCGTGAACGACGCGAGTCATTACCCCGGTGGTCGACGACGACCTCCGTCGTCGCCGATGTTCTGGACCGTGCGTTGCAACCGCATCGGGTACGCATATGAATCGCACCGTGCGGCTAGTTGCGCGCATCGTGGCGGCCGCCACGATCTTCGCCCTCCTCTTCTGGCGCCTGGGTGTCGGACCGTTCCTCGACGGCCTTCGCGCAGTCGATAGCCGGGCACTCGTGGCAGCGGTTGGAATCGCGGTACTCACCACAGTGTGTTGTGCCTGGCGCTGGAAGACCGTGGCGCGAGGGCTGGGTGTCGAGCTTTCGATGACCGCTGCAATCGCGGCGTACTACCAGTCGATGTTCCTGAACGTCACGCTGCCTGGCGGCGTCGTCGGCGACGTGCATCGCGGAGTTAGCCACGGTCGTGAAGTGAGCGATGTGGGACTCGGGTTGCGGGCCGTTGCATGGGAACGATCAGCGGGCCAAGTCATACAGGTCGCGTTGACCGTCGTGGTGCTCCTCGCGCTGCCGTCGCCGCTGCACTCGTCGATGCCCCTAGCGTCGCTGGGGGTCGTCGCTGCGGGAGTCGGCGTTGTGGTTGTGCTGCGTGCTCGTCGTGATGGCAGCGGATCACGATTGGTACGAGTCAGGAACGCCGTAGCCAGCGATATCCGCAACGGCCTGCTCGCGCGCAGGGCATGGCTGGGCATTTCGATCGCCTCGGTGCTAGTCGTCTGCGGTCACGCGCTTACGTTCTTGATTGCCGCGCGAACGGCGGGCACCACTGCGTCACCCACCCGCGTGTTACCGCTGGCGCTGATTGTGATGCTGGCAATGGTGCTGCCCAGCGTCGGTGGTTGGGGACCGCGCGAGGGTATGACCGCCTGGGCATTCGGTGCGGCAGGTTTGGGAGCAGCGCAGGGTGTCGCGACCGCCGTTGTCTACGGCGTCATGGTGCTCGTTGCCAGCCTCCCGGGTGCCGCGTTCGTACTAGTGGCCTGGTTCCGCCGCAGTGAACTGCGGCTTTCACGGCAGGTCCCCGTCGCTATGCCGTCCGACGGAGTCGCACATGGCTGACCGTCCGTACACCTTGTTGAGTTGCGGTATGTCGATCGACGGCTACCTCGGCAGCGCCGCGCCGCGGCGTCTGGCGTTGTCTAACGACGCCGACTTCGACCGAGTCGACGCCGTGCGTGCGTCGTGCGACGCGATCCTTGTCGGTGCGGCGACCGTGCGGAACGACAACCCGCGCCTGCTTGTTCGCTCTCAGACTCGTCGAGCTGAGCGAGCCGCGCGCGGGCTGGCTCCGTCGCCAATGAAGGTCACTGTGACAGCACGGGTTGAGCTAGACGCGTGCGCCGACTTCTTCACCGCTGGTGATGCGCAGAAGCTGGTCTACTGCGCGAGCCCGGGGGTATCCGCCGCCCGCTCGCGACTCGGCCCTGTGGCGACCGTCGTTGATGGCGGTCAACCAGTGGAGATGCGCACGGTCAGCGAAGACCTTGGTGCACGCGGCGTGGAGCGGCTGATGGTTGAGGGCGGCGGAACGGTGCACACACAGTTTCTTACCGACAACCTCGCTGACGAGCTCCAACTAGTGGTCGCGCCCTTCTTCGTCGGTGACTCCCGGGCTCAGCGATTCGTGAGTGACGGCTGCTTTCCATGGAACTCAGATCGGCGCGCGACGCTCGCCGAGGTCCGTCAGATCGGCGATGTCGTCCTGCTGCGCTACGCCCTTTCACCGCGATTCCGGACCGAAGGATGAGGAGACCGATGCCTCATCCAGTACCTACTGCGACGATCCGCACGCAGGTGTTGGTGCCACTGCGGTTCCGATGGATACTCACGGTCGCCCGCGTATTCAGTTTCGATGGACTGGTAGACGGTCGAGAAAACCTCGCCTTCGGTTGGAGATCGGATCGCGTCTGTCACGTCCGGTGAACGCACACACGCACCGCTGGTCCGACCGCACAGCGAGTGCCTTACCGGCGACGTATTCGGCAGTGAACGATGCGACTGTGGTCCGCAACTGCGCGAGGCCGTCGAGCGCATCGCAGACTCGGGTGGTTATCTGTTGTACCTGCGACAAGAAGGTCGCGGCATCGGGTTGTACGCCAAACTCGATGCCTACGCGCTGCAGGACACTGGGCTCGACACCTACGAGGCGAATCTTGCGCTTGGTCACGGCGAAGACGAACGCAGTTACTTAGTCGCTGCGCAGATGCTGCATGCGTTGGGGGAGTCCCGAGTCGCGCTGTTCAGCAACAATCCTGACAAGGCGCAGCAACTCCGACGGTTCGGAGTGACGGTCGCCGCCCGCGTGCCTACCGGCGTACACCTGTCTGCTGCGAATGCTCGCTACCTGGCGACGAAGGCACAGCGGGGCGCACATACCTTTGACGTCCCGCTGTCAGCTGGATAGCCCTCAGCGCGATTGCGGCCCGTAGGCGGTGAGGAAGCGGTCGCGGAAAGCGTCCATCGGCCAAACCGGTGCGTCTGGGCTAGGACGCAGACCATCCTGCCAATGCCACGGGGAGATCTGGTTCAGCACGGCTTGATCGTGGGAAATGATTGAGATCGGCACATTGTGACTTGCGTTCTGACCGGACACGATCGATGCCGGCTGGTGATCGCCAAGAACAACGACGACGAGGTTCTTGTCGTGAGACGTCTTCACAAATGAAATGACCGACCTCATCGAGTATTCGATGGAACGCGCGTAGGCGGATTGAACGCGGCTGGGGTCGGGCCACACATCCGCCGGGGCTTGACCCTGCTCGGGCATGCCGTTGTACGCCGACCCGTCGCTGAGTTGGCTGGGATCGATCAGGCGCGGCAACGGCGCCCACGGTGTGTGGCTCGAGACCAGATCGATCTCTGCCATAACCGGTGCGCGGTTGGGTTGCGCTAGTTCGAGTCGTTGAAACGCGGAAAGCGTGTATTGGTCCGGGACAGATGCATAACTGAACTTCGGTCCGACGTACCCGACATTCGAACTGTTGTAGAGCTTGTCGTAGTGATAGAACGACGTACCTTCGGGCCAGTCACCACTGTCTGACGGCACATCACTGACAGTCCGCCAACCCGCGCGCTTGAACGCGTCGCTGAGAGTAAATCGGTCGCTTGCCACCAAGTCGTCGTAGCGCAGTTGGTTGTCGATCCAAAGCCCAGATTGCAAGGTGGAGTGAGCGAGCCAACTGATGCCACCAAACGTTGGTGAGGTGAGGAAGCCGCTCTTGACCGAATACCCGTCGGCACGCAGCCGACCAGTTCCGGTGTCCAGCACTGAGTCGACTTGGGGTGAGAAGGCCGAGCCTTGAACCGCGACCTGTCCGTAGCTTTCGACGAAAACGAAGACGACGTCCTTGCCACGTAGTCCGGTCAGCAAGTCGGAACCAGCGGTGTCGCGAAAGGCGTCCACTGTGGCGGTCTTCTCGAACGCCTGCTGGTCCTTGATCCCGGCGTACACCTGCGCGACCTCGTCGACGGTGAGACTGGCAGCGCTCGCTGAGGCAAGTGAAACGCCGGGTACGAGTTGCAATCCGGCTAGCGCACACAAGGCCCAGACGACCCCTAGTGCGGTGCTCACCCGAAGCGATGCTGCGCGGTGGGTGCCCAGGATCCGGGTCAGACGGAGAACCGACAACGGCAGGAACACCAAGACCGCGACGGCTGCAAGTGAAATGGCCACTGTGGCGACCACTGCATTGGTTCTACCGATCGAGTCGCCGAGCACCCCCACCGCAGAGCCGAAGTACCGCCAGTCGACTAGGGGGTCAAAAGGCCGACCGAGTGCCGCCGAGAAACCCATGTTGAGTGTCTTGAGGATTGCTAGCACTCCCAGAGTGATCCCGACGACGACTGCCGCAACGCGTCCCGCCTTCGGTGGCAGTACGAACAGCACGCCAACGAAAAGCAAGGCCTCAAGCGGGATACGGACGAAGGAACCGGGCGATAGCTTGTCGAGTTCGTTTGGGGCGACGAGCGCAAACCAGACAAGCAACACGGCGAGCATTGTTGTGAGCGTCGACGCTGCAGTGCTCGGCGTCGGCTCGGACCGTGGTTGACGCCAAAGCCACCAGACGTCACGTCCGAATGACTCCGCGAGCAGCACCAACGCAACGACGAGCGCGACGGTCGTCACGGATGACGGCAGGACATCAGCAGCCGCGACTGTCAGCACTATGGCGACGATCGCGGCGACGACCTTGCGCCAGTATCGGTACGGCACCTGGTTGCGCAACCACGGCAGCAGCCAGCCGGCAGCCACGTACACATAGCGCGCTGCACCCAGCGCAAGTACCCACACTCCAACCGACTGTGCGACGTACACGCTGAGGACGAAGATGAGGAACGCGTCAACCTCCATGTCGAATCGCCCGCCGAGCGCTGAGACTGTCTCGGTGCGACGTGCGACCCAACCGTCGAACGCGTCGAGGACGAGCGCGAGGCTGGTCAGTCCTACGAGGGTGGGCACGGATATCGGCTGGCTCAAGGACGTTGCAATCAGCGCGGCGACGCCGCCGACGAGCGTGGCCCGGATGAGTGTTACGCGGTTGGCCGGCCCCAGTCGTTTGAGGCCGTCCTTGGCGAGTCCACGAGCCAGCGCAGTATTGGTGACCACCGCGCAAGCGATGCCGATCAGCCAACCGGACGCGGTGAGTCCAACCGTCCCCGCGAGAACAGCCAGCAGCACCAACTGACCGATCAGCCCGGCCAGCGGGCCGCGTTGAACCGCACGCACGGCGCCTCCGAGTCTGAGTGTGTACTCCTCAATACGGGGGGCGCCACCGTCCGGTTCATTCCGGCTCCTAGAGGATGCACTGAATAGTGCACTATAATGCTCTCGTGGATGCGAACACAGCAGCGCTGTCGACGGCGATCGGCGACCGGGTCAAGGTAGAGCGCCAGTCTCGGCGCTGGACACTCGACCAGTTGGCGGAGGTCGCCGGGGTGAGCCGTCGGGCGCTGGTCAATGTTGAGCAGGGCTTTGCCAACCCGAGCGTGGGAACGCTCCTGCGGATCAGCGACGCGCTCGGTGTTGGCCTACCGGCGCTGGTCGAGTTGCCTGCGACCCAGACTGTGCAGGTCACGCGCCGAGGCGACGGTGCGGTGCTCTGGAGCAGCGACGCAGAGGGGCGTGGGGTGCTGGTGGCCGGAACTCATCCCCCCGACGTGGTCGAACTGTGGGACTGGACCCTTGGTCCGCGAGACAATTACATCAGTGAGGCTCACACGCGGGGGACGCGTGAACTCGTGCTGGTCCAGCAGGGCACTGTCACCATCCGTGCTGCGGATCAGTCGGTGGAGCTCAAGGTTGGTGACGCGGCAACCTTTTCCGGCGACGTAGCGCACTCGTACGCCAATCCGCACGACAAGCCCGCCCGGTTCACTTTGAGTGTCTTCGAGCCTGGTGTGGGTGGAGCGTTGCGGCCGGAGGTCGGCGATGCCTGACCTCAACGCGCTGAAGAGGTTCCTAGGCGGCGCTCACGTCGAACCATCGGTGTTCGAGTTGCGTCCGGATTACCGTGCTCTGTTGCTGGCCGTCGACGGTCTTGTCCCGGGACCAAGCGATGAGACGGGCGATGCACTGGTGGAGGCGGCAGAGGCCGCCGCCCGCGCGATTCAGGACCGACCGGTGGAGGAGCTGCCTCAGGTGGCAGCGTGGCGGGATGCTTATCGAGCATTCGGAGCCAAGCCGCAGCGCACCCGCAACAGCCTCGAGGCGCTGCTGCGTCGCGTCCAAACCGGGCTACCCCGGGTGAACCCGCTCACAGACATCTACAACGCAGTTTCGGTGATGCGTCTGATTCCGCTCGGGGGTGAGGATCTGACCCGCTACAGCGGTCCGCCGCGGCTGATGCGTGCAACTGGTGAGGAGCCATTCGACACCTTCGCCAATGGCCAGGCCGTGATCGAGCATCCTGAGCCTGGGGAGGTTGTCTGGCGTGACGACGTCGGCGTGACGTGTCGACGCTGGAACTGGCGCCAGGCGACCCGAACTCAACTGCGCAACGACACCCACGCAGCGTTATTCATCCTCGATGCGCTCGACCCGATAACCGACGAAGCACTCGCAGCTGCTGCCGATGACTTGATCGTCAACTTGTCTCTGCTTGGACCCGACGTCCGAGCTGTCCGCCGACTGATCGCCGCCAACTCGATGCCCGACGAAGGAGCCTGACATGCTCATCCACCCCTGGGATGCTGCGCTCGACGCCGCCGAGTGGCAGGAATGGCTGGCGTCGACTGACCGCTTCGGAATGCTCGCGGTGAACAACGTCGACCCAACTCAGGCACCGATCGTGCTGCCCCTGCACTTCACTGTCAGCGGTGACGAACTCCTCATCCACCTCGCCAGGCCGAACCCGGTCTGGCCGCACTTGGCGGTGGCCGCCGAGGTGCGAATGAGTGTGATCGGCGACTACGCCTACATCCCGACCTACTGGCGCGCGAAGGCTGGCGGCCCAGATGAGGACGGCGTGCCCACCAGCTACTACACAGCGGTGCAATTCGTCTGCCGCCCCACCATCGTCGACGATCCGCAGGCAAAGACTGACATCCTCACCTCTCAGCTCGCTGACTTTCAGCCCGAAGGCGGTCACGCTGAGGTCGCCGTTGGCGAAGCGCCGTACGGTCGCATGCTTTCCGGAATCCGCGGTGTCCGACTCGCGATCGTTCGAGTTGAAGCCAAGTTCAAGTACGACGACGCCAACCCAGTGGATCACCGGGAACGTGTTATCGGTCGCCTTGAGGAACGTAACCAGGGTGTCGACGTTGGTGCGGCGAAGCAGCAGCGCCGCCGCCTCGCGGCGATCGGCGACTGGCAGCCCCACCGAAACTGACCCGTCGAACAGTGTTCTCGCGTAGCGCGCCAATCAGCAATTACTCAGCACGGCAAGTAGAACGTCAGCAGGTCGGCCTTACGTGGTGGGAACAGTTTGGTCATGACGTCAGCCTGCGAGCCCAAGTTGGCATCGGGAAACCTCGATTCGAGGCCCTCTGCGCCGCAGCCAAGGACCAGGGCGGCAAGTGACTGCAGCGGAATCCCCGACCCGCCCGCCGACACCGGCGCCTGGAGCGGAGCAGCTTCGCGGGCGAGGCTCATGCCTGCGTCGTCCCAGGTCATTCGCACGTGCGAGCGGTAGAACGACAGCAGCAACTCGCCCCGCTCTTGTCCGTGGCTGCGAGCTTGCGTCAGTAGTTCGGGACGAAGCGCATCGAGCAGAACAACGGGATCTGGCACCCGGATGTAGTACCAATCAATGCGCTCCGGGTCACTGAGGAGGTTCGACAAGTCGGGAACGTGCGGTCGGTCCGCAACCCGAACTTGGTTCGACGTACCTGCGAGTTGGCGAGCGTTAGCCAAGAGTGCTCGCGTCGCGTCGGAAGACTCGGCGGCGATCTCGCCGACGGCCAACTCACTGTCGCGTTCACCCACGACTCGTGCGACGCCTTCGATCCGAGAGCCGTCTGAGGTTGATCGTTCGGCTACCCAGATGTCGCTACTAGTGCCACGGATCAACCATGACCAGCAGTTGGATTGGTGTGGTGCGGCGACGTCAAACGAATCCTGCAGAGTGCCTTCGAGGCGTTGTAGGTCCGGAACGTCGGTCAGGGTGGCGGAACGGACGTTGATTCCTTCGGGGCTGGCGACGTCGGGACCGAGGGTGGCCCAAGGGTGCATGGGGATCGCGTACTCGTAACCAAACTGCCGGTAGAAGTTCGGGATGCCAATCATCACCTGAACGACATGACCTCGTGCTGCTGATGTTTGATGACACCAGTCCATCAGGGCACGCACGTAACCGCGGTGTTCGTGGGTTGTGGCGCAAGCGACAAGTTCTATCTGTCCAGCAGGCAGCGTGACCGCTCCCACTCGAAGTTCTTCATCAAGCAGCGTGGCAGTCGCGACCGTCTTGCCCTGCCACTCGACGAGACCGATACCGGCGAGTCCCTCCTCGGTCTCCGCGACAAGCTCGAGGTCTACCTGGTCCTCTGGTCCCATTCGATCGGCAATCAACGAAGCCAGCGCAGGTATGTCGTCGAAAGTGGCGGGGCGTACGACCGCTCCGTCGGGGAGCTCGAGGCGCTGACCGTTCGCGTTGTCGGATATCACCGGGACATTGTGTCGGGTGGGCCGGGCAACCCGGCCGTCCGGTCGGCAACCGCTCGGCGTTTCCCTGCACCCGCGTCCGCCCGTCCCGTAAGGGTCACACTCTGCTGCTGTGACGCACCATGATGTCGCCGCTGATCGTGGCGGCCTTGACCGACGCCGTATTGGTCTTGTCCGCGGGCGCTGGTGTGGGCGAATCGGAAATCGGCAAGTCAGACTTGGTCGACCCGGACAGTGAGGACAGGTCAAGGTACACGTTCGACCCTGGAGCTATACCGACTTCGATGTCTCCTGAGACGGCCTGCAGGTTGACGCTTCCTTCGATGAGGTTGGCCAGCCTGACGTCGCCGGACACGGTCGTGATGTTCGCCTGGTTGTTGACGAGTCCAACTTCGACATCGCCGGACGCCGTGCGGGCGACAAGTTTGCCAGCTACTTTGTCTGCTCGGACGTCACCGGAGGCGCTATGGAAGGTGAGTGCGCCCCCGACGGTGTTGACGGAGAGGTCGCCACTCGCGACCTTCGCGAATGCGTCACCAGTCACCTCGTCCAAACTGGCATCGCCGGACGCGCTGTTGAAGTCGACCGCAGCGATCGTGCCGTCAACTGCCAGATCGGTTGAGCCGCCTTTGACTTCCAACTTTGTCTGTTGGGGAACGGTGAGTCTGACTTCAACTCCGCGGGTGAAGGACACATTGAAGATGCCCTTCTTGCGCTGCTCGATGACGAGCCGGTGACCTTGCGAGCTTTCGCCAAACGAAATCACGAGATCGTCGGGGTTCTTCACCCCGGCAATCTCAAGCGTCGTGACGTCGGTGTCCTTCGCGAGAACGGTCACGTGTCCAGCCGGGACACGCACCTCGACGCGTAGCTCGTCAGGGGTGTTGTACGTCGTGGTTTCCATAGCAACTCCAGTTGAACGAATGGATGGCATGCGTGTGGTCAGCCTTGGGCGTAGCCGGTGAGGCGATTGCCCACCTTGCGTTTACGTGATGCTGATTGGTCGAGGCCGCGGCGCACCGCCGTCACCAACCATGCGTTGGTCGAAACACCTTGTTGATCGGCGGCAGCTTCGACCGAGATTTTGAGTCCTTCGGACATTCGAAGGGTGAGTCGTGCGGTGGTGCCGTCGGGTTCGTCGGCTGGGGGGGCATCGTCGGCCGTCGCCTCGGCATAGACCAATTGAGCGTCCCGACCAGCCAGCCTCACCTCCACCCGTCCGTTGGGAAGTTGTTCGTTCAGTTCCAGCGCAATCTGGCTGAGTAGGTCGAGCAGTTGCAGATGCAGAGATGCATCGAGTGCGGACGACAGTCGCTCTGCCATGGCGGCAGCCGCCTCGTCGTCGCCTGCGATGGACTGAAGCGAGGCTCGGAGCGACTCAATGTGGGGGGTGAGTTCCATCGTTAGATGCTGCTGGTCGGCTTGCCGTCTGACCGCCACAGGGTGCTCTTTCGACCCGGGCGCGAGGTCCGATGGCCAGGGCGGTAGCGGTCGTTGTGCCTGAGCGTGGCCAGTTCGGCCGTGAGGATCGGATTCATGGCGTAAGCCTCCATTCGTCACAGTGTCGTCATTTGGGCGTCTGTATGACGTCATCATGACGTCACTTCCGACGTCTGTCAAGCCCTGTCGTAGTCTCCCCGCCATGCCTCTCGACCTGCAGGCCATCCGCCGGGCTACCCCAGGCGCGGAGTTGGGCGTCCACCTCAACAACGCCGGCGCCGGGCTCATGACCAGCACCACGCTGGCGTCGATGGTTGATCACCTCGAACTCGAGGCGAGGGTCGGCGGGTATGAGGCCGAACAGCTGCGAAGAGGAGAGATCGAGGAGTGCTACTCCTCAATCGCAAAACTTGTCGGCGGCCGACGCGAAGAGGTAGCGCTGTTCGACAACTCGTCGCACGCCTTCAACGCCGCCTTCTACTCCATGCCGTTCCGCGAGGGTGACCGAATCATTACTGCGCACTCCGAGTACGGCTCGAACGTGCTGGCCTACTTCCAGGTGGCCCGTCGATTCGGAGTCGAGGTCGTGGTCGCTCCGAACGACGAGAGCGGACAGATCGACGTCCCTGCCTTGGCCGATCTGGTCGACGAGCGCACTCGGCTCATCAGCATCAGTCACATCCCGACTGGTGGCGGGCTGGTGAACCCCGCGGCCGAAGTCGGTGCCGTCGCGCGTGCTGCGGACGTACTGTTCCTGCTCGACGCGACGCAGTCGATCGGCCAGTTCCCCGTCGACGTCGACGAGATCGGCGCGGACTTCGCGACCGCAACCGGACGCAAGTTTCTGCGGGGGCCACGAGGTACGGGGTTCCTCTGGGTGCGCGAGTCCGTTCTCGACCGCCTCGACCCATACGTCAACGAGATCGAAGCCTCCACGTGGGACGGGGGGCGCGGGTACGAATGGCATGCCGGGGCTCGGCGCTTCGAAACCTGGGAACGCAGTTACAGCAATGTTCTTGGACTCGGCTCAGCCGTCGACCAAGCGCTCGCACTCGGCATGGACGAGATCGGTGCTCGCGCTCTGCATCTCGGCGAACTCCTTCGCGACGGTCTGGACTCGATCCCCGGGGTCAGTACTCACGACCTCGGAGTGAACCGGTGTGCGATTGTGACCGCCTCGCTTGGCCGGGTTGACTGCGGATGAGTTCGCGACGCGGATCAAAGAGCGAGGCGTCAACGTCTCGCTCACGGCGCCTGAGCAAAACATGTTCGACACCGAGATTCGACCAGTGCATCCGCTCGTGCGGCTATCGCCGCACTACTACAACACCGAGGCTGAAATTGAGTACGCCCTCGAGGTTGTCGCAGCCGTGGCAGCAACTGTCTGACAGAACCGATGATGGAGGGCATTGTGAGTGAGTCTGATGCAAGGTTGCTGGCCGCAGCTTTGGCCGGTGACGCAGAGGGTGTGGCCGCGGCTGCACGTGATGGCGCCGACCTCGAGACGCGCGATGCTGACGACCGTACGGCGCTACTCATTGCAGCGACCGAAGACCACGTTGACGTAGCGAAGGTGCTTGTCGAGCTGGGGGCTGATCCCAACGCACTCGACAACCGACATGACACCCCCTGGCTCGTGACAGGAGTGACCGGAAGCGTTGCAATGCTCGAGGCGCTGATACCCGCGAACCCCGACATGACGATTCGCAACCGGTACGGGGGAATCTCGGTGATTCCCGCTTGCGAGCGCGGCCACGTCGAGTACGTTCGGCGCGTCGTGCAGACGGACACAGACGTCAACCACGTCAATGACCTTGGTTGGACGGCGTTGCTGGAAGCCGTGATCCTCGGTGACGGGTCAGATCCGTACCAGGAGATCGTTCGAATTCTGTTAGCCGCCGGCGCAGATCCGTCGATCGCTGACAACGACGGAGTTACGGCGTTGGAGCATGCGGTAGCTATGGGGCAATCTGAAGTGGCTGCGATCTTGCGTGACTAGTACTGCAGGCGACGATCAGCGCGATGGTGATGGGCAGGAAGAACACGCCGATCGTCAGCATGGCGAGCAAGTTGAGCAACGCCATGAGACCAGTGAGAGTCCATGCGACTGGTAGGGCGAGCCGTCGCGATCGTTGCCACAGCGCCAACCCGACCAATGCCGTTACAAGCAGCGGCACCGCGAGAACGACGAGTACTCCGGTCCCGTTCACGCCGACGAGGGTGTCCGTGCTGTTGGTTGTCTCACCGGACGAGGACGTGCTGGTCGACTCGTAGACCGGAACAATGAACCCAGCTGCGATCAGCACGCAGGCCGTACGTTGCTGCTACAACCAGGGCGATCGTCGCGAACGCGACCCAGTCGCGACGATCCCTGACCTCGCTCGTCGCTGGGTTCCACGCATTCAGTGTCTCCGACAGTCGCACCGGCGGATCTCTTGCGGTCTGGCATACCCATTGCTGTCAACCCTTGTCCCGACTGCACTCGCACCCCTACGGTCTCTGAGGGCGGCAGACGCTGTCGCTGACCTGCAGGCGGAGGGAACAGACGTGGCAACCGAGTCTCCAGCGGCTGAAGTTGGTGCGGCGGGCGAAAAGGGCCTAAAAGGCGGGGCCATCGGCTTCGTATCTGGAGTGGTGATCGGAGTCGCCTCGACCGCCCCCGGCTATAGCCTCGCGGCCGTTCTCGGACTGGTTGTTGCTGCCGTCGGCTTCCAAGCGCCCGCGGTCCTGCTCCTAGCCTTCATCCCGATGCTGCTGATCGCCGCGTCCTATTACTACCTCAACCGTGCCGACCCAGACTGCGGGACGACGTTCGCCTGGGTGACCCGCGCGATGGGTCCGTACTGGGGATGGATGGGCGGCTGGGGAATCATCGTCGCCGACATCATCGTCATGGCCAACCTGGCCGAGGTTGCGTCGATCTACACGTTCGACCTCTTCGGCATAGACACCCAAAGCAAGTGGGCAATCGTGACGCTCGGTGTCGTTTGGATCGCGGTGATGACCTGGATCACCTGGCGAGGCATTGAACTGTCGGCCCGCACCCAGCTGTTCCTGCTAGGCGCCGAGATCACTGCGCTCGTGCTCTTCTCGGTGGTCGCTCTCTACAAGGTGTACTTCGGGAATGCGCCAGGATCGGTAGACCCGTCGTTGTCTTGGCTCAATCCCTTCGCCATCACTGGCATGAACGGCCAAAGCTCGCTCCAGGCGTTGACCGCAGGTTTGTTGTTGTCACTGTTCATCTACTGGGGCTGGGACAGCACGGTGACGGTGAACGAGGAGTCCGAGGACGCCAACGAAGCCCCGGGCCGCGCTGCGGTCTGGTCAACCGTCATCCTGCTTGGCATCTACATCGTGGTGTCTGTCGCAGCCATCGCTTACCGAGGAATCGACTTCTTGGCGTTGCCGGAGAACCAGGATGACGCTCTGGGTGTCTTGGCGCACAGTGTGCTAGGTCCGCTCTCGTGGGTCCTTATCGTCGCCATCTTGACCAGCGCTGCGGCGTCGACCCAAACCACGATTCTGCCAACGGCTCGCACCATGTTGTCGATGGGCGCTAAGGGTGCGGTACCCAAGTACTGGGCCAGGATTCACTCGCAGTACCTGACACCTGGACCGGCCACGCTTTGGATGGGCGCGCTCAGCATCATCTGGTATGTGGGACTGAAATTGATTTCGGAAAACATCTTGTACGACGCAATCGCCGCGTTGGGATTGATGATTGCGTTCTACTACGGGCTCACCGGTTTCGCGGCGGTCATCTTCTACCGACGTCACCTTCTCGACAGTCCGAAGGCCTTCATCATGGTTGGCGTGGCACCCTTCCTTGGAGCGGTGATCTTGACCTGGGCGCTGGTTCGTTCAGCGTTCGACCTCGCAGACCCAGCGAACTCCACCGCCGGGGACTCATGGTTAGGGTTCGGTCCACCGTTGGTGATCGCGGTTGGGTTCATGCTCTTGGGAGTTGTCCTGATGATCGCTGTGTCGTATCACTTCACCGGAGTTCTTCCAGCGTCATTCCGAGGTTGTCTCTGATGAGGTGGGACGTTCGGTCTCGGCTCGTCGTCCACGAAAGTCATCACCCGAGGCGGAGGTTTCCTGATGGGCACCATCGTGCTTGGTTACGACGGGTCCGATGGCGCAGACGCGGCATTGAAAGTCACATCCGAATTGGCGCTGCACACCGGCGACGCTGTCGTCGTCGTCTTCGGATACGCACAGTTCGCCCCAGGCGGTGAGAGCCGCGACCACGAACTCGCGGTCGCCGAGATAGCGAAAGAACGCCTAGCTAACGGCGTGGCTGCACTGACCGAAACGGGCGTCACCTGTGAGTCGATGCTGGTGCACAACCACCCACAAGACGCGCTTATGGAGGTGGCTGAGCAGCGTAAGGCTCGGATGATTGTTGTGGGGTCAGCGTCAGTTCATCCCCTGGTCGGAGCCTTGCTCGGGTCCACCGCGTACAAACTCGTGAACCGCGCTGACGTCCCCGTCCTGGTGGTCCCCGTTTGAGCACCCAGGGTTGAGCTTCGTGGCCAGGCTGATTGTCACGGAGTTTGTGTCGTTGGACGGCGTTATGGAAGCGCCAGGCGGGGAAGTCGGATATGCCCACTCGGGTTGGGTCGGCGACTACTTTTCGGATGAGCTCGGTGCCTACAAACAGGAGGAGCAGTTAGCCGCCGACGTCCTGCTCTTGGGTCGAAAGACGTACGAGAGTTTCTACGGAGCCTGGCCGCAACGTGAAGGTCCGTTCGCGGAGAAGATCAACACAATGCCCAAATACGTGGCGTCAACCACCTTGTCGTCGCTGGAGTGGCAGACGGCGACGTTGTTGCGCGGTCCGGTTCCCGAGGCCGTTGCAGAACTCAAGGAGCGGGAGACAGGCTCAATCCTCATCGCCGGGAGTCGCGACGCTGGTTCATTCCCTGCTTGCTGCGGAATTAGTAGACCAAATCAATCTACAGATCTTCCCGCTCATCCTTGGCAGCGGTTTTCGGTTTTATCCCGAGACCGCCAATCCGAATCCGCTTACCTTGATGTCGTCGACCACCGTTGCCAACGGCGTACTGCTACAGAAGTACGAGGTGTCTGCGGCTTTCAAGTAATTCGCTAGTGCGCGTTTCGAAGAGGCTCATGTGACGCATGTGTCCTATGTGAGACAAGCGCCAGCTCAGATCTCTTGTGGTGCCACCTGATTTTGGAAAGACTGCGATTACCCCCACCCCACGATGAGGTGACGCAGTGAACCGTCGTAAGAGTCTTGCACTGTTAGCGGCAGCCGCCACAGCCATCCTGGTGACAACGACAGTCCCGGGTGTTAGTTCAGCGTCAGGTCCGCGATATCCGTCTCATCCGAGTTCTCAGCAGCCGACCAAAGTGCTGATCGTGCTCTTCGACCAAATGCTTCCGCAGTACGCGGATGACTTCAACATGCCGAACTTCCGCGCCCTTCGCGACAGTGGGACGTACTTCAACGACGCGTACCTCGGCTACATGGGCTCGGAGACGGTCATCGCACACAACGTGCTGATGTCTGGCCAACAACCGAAGAACATGGGGTGGGTTGACGAGGCCTACCGCGACCACGACGGTCTGTTGAGCAGTACGAAAGACCAGATGTGGGTTACTGGTGAACTCAGTTACGACCAGTTCGGGACCCTGGTGCAAGACAAGGGATACCCAAAGCTCGCTGACTACTTGCAGCAGGATCAACCAGGCAAGAAGTTCATCGTCGTGGGCGAGAAGTCCTATGCGGTCGAGTCTGCTGCGGCGAAGTCGGCCTTCGACACGTCTGATGCGGACATCGCCGTGCGCATGAGTAGCCGTTCGTCGGATAATCCCGCTGACCCGTGTCAGATCGCGCTGGGCGGTCGGTACCGGTACCCGTACGGCGTCAATGTGCCGTCGTATCTGACGAGCCCCACCTGCGGTCGGTACTACGTGAACTCATCAAGTTCCAACGCGTATGGCACTGACCTCGCGTTCCCCTCGTGGATCTACCCACTTGACGGAAACCGCTACGTCCCGGGGAACGACCCGAACCACCTCGGTGGAGACACCTGGGTGGCCGATGCGGCAATGGACATGATGCAGAACGAAGACTGGTCCGGCATGTTCGTCACGATGGGTGGCATCGACAAGGCTGGTCACATGTGGGGCGCGAACAGCGATGTGCAGTCAGCCCCTGGTTCGGTCGACTATCAAACGCACGTCCAGGCTCAGGCGGAGAACGCTGACGTCCAACTGGGTCGGATGCTCGACAAGCTGGAATCGCTTGGTGAGCTCGACAACACACTTGTTGTTCTCACAGCGGATCACGGTGCGACGTTTGGTACTCACTTCTACGGCAAAGAAGCCGCGGGCAGTGCGTCCAGTGACACCAACTGGTACTACGGTCCGGATTCGCTACCTAGCGTTTACAACGATCCGTCTCCGGCTCTGCAGCCGCTGATCGACACCGGCAACGTTCAGTTCTCCTACCAGTCGACTTCTATCCAGACATGGCTGAAGGACAACTCAAGCCGTAAGCGGTGGCAGGCCTTGAAGGTGATGCGGACTTTGCCAGGTGTCATCGCGACGTACTACCGCGATGGTGGCCACTACGTGCTCGCCGGACGGAACCCAATGACGTCTTCGGACCGTTCATGGTGGAAGAAGACTGCCCAGAGCATCGTCAACAACATGGCAGATACCAATGGTCCTGACATCGTCGGGTTGCTCGCAAATGAGGTCAGTTACGGCGCGTACGGCGACCACGGTGGTGCGAGTGAACCTGTGCAGCGAGTTCCGATGGTGTTCTGGTCATCGGCTATGACATCGCCGAACAACACGGGCGCACAGTTCAATACACCTGATGTCATGCCGACCATCCTTCGCGCGATGGGAATCAAGCAGACCTACCCAACGGATGGTCACGCACGTTCACTTGGTTGCGGTTGGCATCGGGTGACGTAGCCGACTCTGACTGAACTTCGATGGTCGAGAGAGAAACGGGGATCTAGAGATGAGTCCGAAGCACGCCTCAAACACCCGCACGCGCGGAAAGTGGATCATCGTGCTGGCAGTTGTTGCCGCACTCGTTGCCGTCCCAGTAGTTGCGATTGCCGGCACGGCAGCCAAGTCGGCGACCAGCAAAGCAATCTCGGCGATGTTGGGGGCCGGGATCATGTCAAAGCAAAATGGCAAGTTCAATCCCAACGATCCAGTGACACGTAAGGGTGTGGCCCTGTTCTTGCAGCGCAGTGTGGGTCGCATCGCATTAACTTCCATCGGCAGCAGCGCTCCGGCTTCAGGATCTGTCGAACTCGGAAGTGTGGCGCTGAAGATCGATGGCGCCCCTGGCAAGGTCCAGGCAGTGCTTTTGACGTTCCATGGCCAGTTAGACCATGACAACGCGCTAACCGCCGGCTGCTTCCCATCGTTTAGCGTGACACGTGGTGCCTCGCCGACGGTCATCGGATCCCGGACGGTTGAAGAGTACGGCGGAGGGGGAGGCACAGGCCTCGAGCTCCCCGTCTCGATGAGTTTCCTGGTTACCCAGGCGACCAATACCAAGGGGAACTACCACCTGACGCTGACCAACCCGTGCACGGCGACGCTGTTCATCGACGGTGGTGACTTCACTGCACAGAACTTCCCGCTGAGCGGAACAGGTGCAGCAATTCCCCCCGCCAAGCAGCAGCAGAAGCAGGGGATTGCTCCGCACGATCGGTAGCCTCAAGTCATGCTCAAGGCATGGGTCTTCGCGGTTAGTGCAGTTGCGCTGCTTGTTGTCTCGGGGTGCGGGAAGTCAGGTGAGCAACAAGTTGCTCAAATGACCGAGGTTCTGGTCCGCACTACGGCGTCAGTCCAAGGACAGGCTGAGCTTGCAAAAGTGGGCGTCGAGGTCTCTGGTCCGCTCGCCTGCACCACGCAGCCATCTGGCGACCAGTTCACGGTGTCTTGCACGTCAACCAGCCTCGACGGCAAGGCGGTAACCGTCACCGGCACCGCGACGTCCTTGCCTGGCGGCAGTTCGGTTGCTGGCAACTTCGTGGGTACGGCTGGCGGGACGCAAGTGTTCGCCCTGGACTGCCTCGGCGACTGCTGACGAGCCGTCCCGCTTGCTAAGTGAGGGTGGAAAAGGCGCGTGGTTAGGGTGGTTTGTCCGCAATGCGAATCACCCGGTTGTCCCGCAGTCGATTACTGAGCGCGACGGCAAAACGAGGTTTTGTAGTCCCTTCGGGTTACTTTTGTGAACCGTTCGGGTGAAAGCGGTTCAAGGGGGTCTTGTGCGATCCCTGCCCTTGTCCTCACTATGTGTGACAGATGCATCACGTTAAGCATCTAGTCGGCGGGCCGCTCGGGCCAGCCGCAGGCAGGGGGGCCTGTTATGGGAGACCAAACGAGCAGCATTCCCGGGGTCGGATGGATTCGATCGATCTCGGCGCTCGCGATCTCGGCAGTTGTGCTGGCATTCGCCGCACCTGGCCTGGCCGCCGCCCAAGAGACGGCGCAGGTATCGCACCAACCATCTGCCCGCTACCTCGTGACCGCCCTCCCAGGTCACCTGTCCGCACTGCAGGACGAACTCGCAGCGCGTGGCATCGTCGTCAAGCAGACCCTCGGGATCATTGATGCGGCCGTCGTCGACGTTTCCGCGTCGGCGGCTGCCGGGCTGCAGACCCTGAGCGTTGTCGCCAGCGTCAGCCCGGACGTCGCCCTCGAAGCCAGTTCGAACTCGTACGACCCGGTCGCCGAGGTTGGCTCGAGCTACAACTCCGCTCGCCTCATGGGCGCCCCCGACGCATGGGCGCAAGGTGACCGCGGACAGGGCATCGACGTCGCGCTCATCGACACCGGTGTCTCCCCAGTCGGTCCGCTCGCCGACCCGACCACCGTCGTCAACGGCCCGGACCTGTCTTTTGACGGCCAGTCTGACTCGACCCGCTACCTCGACCTGAACGGCCACGGTACGTTCATGGCCGGCCTGATCGCCGGTCGTCCCACCTCGTCAGAGCCCGGTTCCTACCAAGGCATCGCGCCCGACGCCCGCATCATCAACGTCAAGGTCGGCGACGCGATTGGTCGCGCGGATGTCTCGCAGGTCATCGCAGGTATCGACTGGGTCGTGCAGCACGCGCACAGCGACGGGATGAACATCCGCGTCCTGAACCTGTCCTTCGGCACCGACTCCATTCAGCCCTACGTCGTCGACCCGCTCGCTCACGCAGCCGAGGTCGCCTGGCGCTCCGGCATCGTGGTGGTGGCCGCAGCAGGTAACCGCGGTGGCAGCCCGATCGACATGCCAGCCGCCGACCCGTACGTCATGGCGGTTGGCGCGCTCGAAACCAACGGCACGTTGAGCACCCGCGACGACAAGCTCGCGTCCTTCAGCGCCAAGGGCACGGCGGCCCGCACGCTCGACGCCGTGGCTCCGGGCAGCAAGATCCAGGGACTTCGCGTTCCCGGCTCGTACATCGACCAGAAGATCGGCGACTCGGGCGGCATTGACTCCCGGTACCTGAGGGGAAGCGGGACGTCAGAAGCCGCTGCACTCACGTCCGGCGCCGCCGCTCTCCTGCTGAGCGCGCGTCCGAAGCTGACCCCGGACCAGGTCAAGCGCCTGCTGCCCCGGGGTGAGTTCCTGATCTCGGCCCTCGGCACCCCGCGTGTCATCGACATCGACCGGGCGCTGGATGCACCCACGCCCAGCTGGCGTCAGACGGCACCACGAGGGCTGGGTACTGGCTCGCTTGAGCTGTCGCGTGGCAAGTCCCACGTCTCAGACGGAACCACCGATCTGGTCGGGGAGCAGGACATCTTCGGCAACCCCTACGACTCCGCCAGGATGGCCGCCCTAGAAGAGGACGGCTCAACCTGGAGTGACGGTGTCTGGAACGGCGCCTCGTGGGCTGGCTCGAACTGGTCTGGCGCCTCGTGGGCCGGTGCCAGTTGGGCTGGAGCGTCGTGGGCGGGAGCGTCCTGGGCCGGTGCCAGTTGGGCTGGAGCGTCGTGGGCTGGAGCGTCCTGGGCCGGTGCCAGTCCTGGGCCGGTGCCAGTTGGGCTGGAGCGTCGTGGGCGGGAGCGTCCTGGGCCGGTGCCAGTTGGGCCGGCACCTACTGGGCAACGGACGACTACTCATGACCCGCGAAATGGCGCCAGGCGCCTCCTGGATCTGATCGTTTGCTACTGGCCAGGGCCTAAGGCCTGTCCGGCATCGCGACGATATCCCCAGGGATGAGCGGCACCAGAATGGCCAATTCGGCGATGCCACGTGGGGTGGTCCGTCCGATCCGTCGCGTCCTGGCGCTTGCGGTCATGCTCGTGCTGGTCGGGACAGGTCTGCTCTGGGTGACGCTTCAACTGGCTGGTCCCGCGCCGACTCAGGAGATTCCCTGGTGGGTGCTGGCGGCCGCGTTCGCCGCAACCGAGATTTGGGTCGTCCACATCCAGTTCGGTCGAGAGGCCAAGAGCATCTCGATCAGCGAGATCCCGCTGGTGTTGGCGCTGTTCTACTCGACGCCTGGCGACTTGATGTTGGCCAAAATTGTTGGCCCGGCAGTTGTGGTGCTCTTCCTACGGCGCCAGACGGCGGTCAAGTCCGCCCTTAACCTCGCGCTGTTTTACGCAAGTGGCGCGGTCGCGGTGTTTACGTTCACGGTGATCGCGGGGGGAAGTACCGCTGACGGTCCGCGTGAGTGGATCGCAGCGGTTGCTGCCTGCACTTTGGCGATCGTCATCGACCTGCTCGTGCTGACCCTCATCCTCAGTTGGTACACCGAGGCGAGCATCAAGCAAGGTTTGCGCGGCTCGTGGCCAGCTGTCGTCATGGCTGCAGCGAGTTCGACGATCGGCATCGTTGCGGTATTAACACTTCGACTCGGAGCGATCGCAGCGATTCCACTTCTGGGTGCGGGGATCGCTTTGATGTTGTCGTACCGCGCCTATTCAAGTCTGTCCGACCGGCACACCAGCCTTGAGCGGTTGTTCAGCTTCAGTCGAGAACTGAACTCGGCTCCGGCAACTGCAGACGTCTTACCCGCTGTCCTCGGTCAAGCGCGGCAATTGTTACGTGCAGAGGTAGTCGAGGTCATAACGCTTGCTCGGCACGGCGCTAACGGCAATCTGTGGCGTTACAACGGTGAGCGTGTTGAGTCAGCCGGTGGTGAGGCCGTACGCGCCGCGCAACATGAAGTCGCACGCCTGGTTGATACCGGCGAGGCTCAACTGCTCAACTTTCCGACTGAGTCGACGTTCTTGACGTTACGCGGTGCCCGTGAAGCGGTGATGGCACCGTTAGTGGTGGAAGGCGAGATCGTCGGCGCTATCGCAGCGTATGACCGCCTTGGTGAGGTGCGCGGATTCGCTGACAGCGACGTGAACTTGCTTGAGACGGTTGCCAACCATGCGTCAATGGCGTTGCACAACGAGTCTCTCATCGCACGACTACGTCACGACGCCATGCACGACACGCTTACTGGCCTTCCCAACCGTGCGCAACTGATGACGTTGGCGACTGCGGCTGTGGCACGGGCAGCGTCAGGTCAAAGTCGCGTGGCCATGTTGATCCTTGACCTCAACGGCTTCAAGGCCGTCAACGACACTCTTGGCCATCACGTCGGAGACACGTTGATTACCGAGGTCGGGCGGCGACTGAGTGCGGCTGCCGGTCCCGGTGTGACTGTGGCACGCCTCGGTGGTGACGAGTTCGCAGTCTTGATTGAGCCCGTCGAGGGCGACGGCTGTCACATTGCTGAGCAACTGAATGAAGCGTTGCTTGAGCCAATGGTTGTTGAATCGGAGCGGCTGCACCTTGCTGGGTCCATGGGCGTCGCGTTGGCTCCTGACCACGCAACGACGGTCAGCGACTTGTTGCGCCAGGCGGACATCGCTATGTATGCGGCAAAGAACGGCCCGGACAGCGTCGTCGTGTATCGACCTGACATTGATCTCAATGACCCATCGTTGCTGTCCCTAACTGCGGAACTTCGCTCGGCAATCGCGAGTGGCCAGGTAGCGATTGAAGTTGAACCAGTGATCGATCTGCTCACCGGCCGGGTAGTCAGTGCTGAGGCTCTAGTCCGCTGGTATCACCCGACGAGGGGGACGTTGGCGCCTGGAGTGTTCTTGCCTTTGGCGGAGCGGAACGGATTGATCTCGGCGTTGACCGAACGTGTACTCGACCAAGCGGTCGCAGCGTGCGCCGGTTGGCAGGCGAGCGGTCAGCCGATCACGGTCTCGGTAAACCTTTCGACGCGATCACTGCTTGACCAGACATTGCCGCTGACGGTGGCGAAGGTATTGGCGCGGCACTCACTTCCGGCTCACCTGCTCACACTGGAGATCACCGAGAGCATCGTCATCAGTGACGAGGCGAGAGCACTTGCGTTGCTCGGTGAGTTACGTGCGCTCGGCGTCACGTTGGCGCTCGACGACTTCGGCACGGGGTACTCGTCGCTGACGTACTTAAGCGCGCTGCCGATTCAGCAGTTGAAGATCGACCGTTCGTTCGTCGCGAGAATCGTCGACTCGAGCCGCGACGCGGCGATCGTGACCTCGCTCATCGAACTGGCTCACCACCTTGGGCTGCAGGTTGTCGCCGAGGGTATCGAGCAGCCTGACGTCAGAGACAGGTTGCGCAAGCTCGGCTGCGAGTACGGCCAGGGCTACCTCTTCGCAAGGTCCATGGAGCCCTCGCTGCTTCCCGCTTGGGCCGAGTCGCCTCCGAGCGCCGCTCGTAGTCTGCGCGGAACCGTCCAGGCGCTCATCCGCTAACAACGGACAGTTGCTAGACGATACGGGCGCTAGAGCGCCCGTTTTGCATAGCAACTCGACCTCAAGCCAAGCCTCGCCAGGGGTGTCTAGCGGATCAGGGTTTCCACTGAGTTTGCGACTTGCAGTTTGCCGTCCGCGAGCGATGGAAGATGTCCGTCAAAGGGGCTGGCGATAGCACCCGGAGGGATGGGGTCTTGAGGTCCTCGGCGAGCGCCCAGCCACTACCGAGCTTGGTCAAGGATTCGTGTTTGGTTCGGTAGTAGTCACCCGAGATCGGAATGGCTACCCCCCAACTCCCGGCTGCAGCAGCAAGCAGGTGCGGGTGGAACCGGGTAGCGATCCAGCGCTGGTTGGCGTTGACCGGGAAGCCGCCGCGCCACAGACGTGAGAACGTCATCAGCGTCAACCCAGGCAACGCCGGAGACAGATGCTCGAGAATGTCGCCGTCGTTGGGGGGCAGGCAGTCCACGAGGGTTACTGGCTCTTGATCGACGCCCCACGATTCCAGAGTCGAGATGACGTAGTGCGCAAGAACGTCCACGCGGCAGTTCGGATAGGTCGGACTGCAGGCACAACATCGTCCCCGAGACGTCGTCGCGCGCATGTCGTCCGTCGGTGATTCCGAGGAAGGCGTCGTCACCACTGTTGGTCGTGTGTGGCACTAGAGAGCCGATCGCGTGCATCGACGCTTCGTCGCGGACGTCAACGACGTCGAAGTTCTGCAGAAGTTTGCCGAGCACCTCGACGCTTTCGTCGACGAACGGTGTCAGACCGGCACCTGTCAACGCGGTGCGCGCCTGGTAGTGGTCAGCAATCCCTTGGGCGGCGCCGAAGAGCGCGAGATGCGAGGGCCAGATGGCGTTGATGTAGCCGCCGCCGATGATGTGTACGAGGTCAACGCGTGAGAGGTTTTCGACTCCAGTGGCCTCCCTAGGGATGAGTCCGGGCTGGCCGACGACGCGGCGTCCGTACTCGATCGTTGCCTCAGGAGAGTCCGTCGGCGCGTTCCAGCACGCGTGAAACAAGGTGTCGACGCATCGCAGGTTGGGATGAAGTCCGCCGTGCAGGACCTCGCTGCGGCCGGGGAAGGGCGAGTCGAGCCAGACCTCGGCGTCCGGCGCGGTCCGGGAGAGGTAACGCAGCCAGTTGGCGGTGATGAGTTCGTCACCGTAGTTGGGATGTCCGGACGTCCCAACCAGATAGACGACGGGTCGGCCATCGTGTGACACGCGGCCTCCCTCACTGAACAAGCTGATCGATTTGGACGCAACCTGATGCGGTACGGGCCGAACTCAGCCTATTGCCCCGAGTTAGCGCAGAATCCCCGCCTCACCCCGCCGTCGTTCTTAGGTTTCGGTTTGGTTTCTGGATGGCTTCGGAGTGTTGCGGTTTGGGGCTTGGGGTTACTCAGTTGAGGTGGCGATGATCTTGGTGAGTTCGGTCTGCTTTTCGTCGGTCCAGCCGGGCGGTTGCAGGACGGTGGCCCAGCCTTCGACGTACGACGGCGTGTAGACGTGACCATGGCCAGGCGGGACGCCGGTTGAGTAGGGCAGGTCGGCGCTGATCTGCCAGAAGGTCACGATCGGCAGCCACCCCATCTCGTCGAGACGGTCGGCGCCGGCCGGCTCGCTGAGCCCAGTCGGGAGCATGGAACAACAAGTTGGGGGACCACCAGACGATGGGGTCGGAGGGATGCTGCACGTACAGGACGCGGGTGCCATCCCAAGGTTCACCGACCGGCGCAACTGGTTCGCCGGCCTCGTTTGCGAATCGAACGATGCGTCCGTCTTTGTAGACGGGAGCTACCTCGGTGCTTCCGGTATCGCGGTCAGCGGTGAACTCCTGGTGCAAAGTGTTGAAGTTCGGAGGTCCGGTGAGCAGCGCCCCGTCGACGCGATTCGCCAGATCGTGCTCACCGCTGAATGCGGCCTCGGCGCCGAACGATCCAAGGCTTTCGCCAAAGATGATGAGCTTGGGTCTGGTCTTCGACGGTTGTTGCAGCCAGCGTTCGTAGACGGCGTCAAACAGGTCACGACCTGCTTCGCGCGCCCGTTGTTGGTCGACCAGGTACGAGATCCACGAGGGCAGGTACGAGTACTGCATGCCAACGATGGCCGAGTCGCCCCCGGTCATGTACTCGAAACTGTCAACGGCTCCTGGCGAGATCCATCCGCTGCCAGTTGTCGTGGCAATCATCAAGTACTTACGTTGAAAGCCTCCCGCACGGTCGAGATCCGCGACCGCCATCTGGGCTCGGGTCTCGCTGTCGTCTGACGTTTCAAGTCCAGCAAATGCGCGTATCGGTTCCATCGCGGGCTGTCCGGTGAAGTCGGAGATTTGCTGAACTGTCGGTCCGGTCGCAACGAATGACCGACCCTCTCGCCCGAGCGAGTCCCAGGAGATCTCAGACCCTGGTCCGCCGGACCGGAGCGAAGAAGTGGTTTGAGTGACTCCGGGTTTGTCGTTGCCGTTAGTGACCGAGAACGTCTGGTCAGCGAGATCGACAAGTCCGCTCAGCAGCACGCCGCTTACGACGAGATAAGTGCCACCGACGACGACTGCCCAACCGACCGCGTTCGCAGCCTTTGGCCCGATCCAGCGATGAAGAAGTGCGCGCTAGCGCGCGATACACGTGCCGAAGGGCTCGCGAAAGGGCAACCAGGCCAACAAAGAGCAGCGCCGCGATGACGGGCAACAGCAGTTGGGGAATCCAACTCGGCGCCGCCACTCCCATCAAGTCTCGTAGTTTCCCCTGCAGGCGGCGGCCGGAGATGTAGCAGATCAGCAAGAAGAACAACCGCAATCCCGAGAAACCACCGCCAGCTATTGCGTCGTGTGGGACGTGCATCTCGGTCCGCAAACGCTCGCCAGATCCAGGCCGCACAAACTCCTAAGCCGTAGCCGATGGCTGCGTTGACGCCGAGGAGCGCACCCTGCAGCAGACCACCACGCGGCAACAATGACGGCGCAAACGACAGGCAGCCAAAGATCAATGCGCCGTACGCGCCAGGCAGCGTGTAGCGAAACCACTTACGCTGGCTGGGCTCTGCTGACGTCGGCGTCGCGTATCGGTCATCCTTGTCCACCCTGCGTCTTGACCTGTCCATCGCGCACTGAAATCGCTCGTTCCAAAGTCCGATCCGAGTCCCAGCCTTCTGGTCCCCGCATGACCGACCGCAGGTACGGAACTAGTTCCTGGCTGATCTCCCAGGTCGCGGAGTTCCACAGGTACGCCTGACTGCCGTTCCCTGCGTAGTACGTGACGCCGTCGCCGACGTCGAACGTCGGATCACCGATCGGTGTCTCGCGCGCCCACTCGAAGCCCCAGGCCGAGCTCGGGTGCGACGTCGACGATTAGGCGTCCAGCCGGGAAGTATGCCGATCTCATCGTGTCGACGAACTAGCAGCGGACTTCTGCGGATCCTGCGTGATGCAGTTGACGATCACGTCGTAGCGTCCGACGAACTCCGCGACACAGACCGATCGGTCATCTTCCGAAGACGAGTGTGCGCGAAGGATCATCGTCACGTCGTTGCATCTGCTCCATCGTCATCCCGCCGAGTTGCGACGAACGCGTTGCGCCATTCGCCAGCGTCAGGACCGTGATGTCCTTGATGCCGATTCCCTCCAACGCTCTGATCGCACCCTTGGCGACGTTCCCCAAACCGAGAACGACCGCAGTGAGATGATCGCCGAATTGTCCTGTTAATCCACGCAGAGTCATCGCGTGCAGGACCGATGCGTAGCCAGCGAGTTCATTGTTCGTGTGGAATACCGGGGCTACGAAACTGCCATCGGTTGCCCAGTGGTTCATCGCGTCGCAGTCGATGAGCTGTCGAGCCCGCGCTCGCGAGGCGCCCGTTGCAATAACCGAGCGGCCGTTAGCCAACCCCAAGGCAACTTGACCGGCGTCGCATGTGGTTGAGATCCCGCAACCGATGGGTCAACGACCAGCAGCACATCGGCCTGATCGATCAGTTGCTCGCGGGTCATGAACCCACCTACCAACGGATCCAATTCGCGGTCCGTGACGCCAAAGTTGTGCGCGTAGCCGCTCTCTAGCAGTAGGTGCTTGGCAAGATCCGGTTCGAGCCCTGCGAAGTGGTCAGGATGAATTGGAAGTCGCTTGTCTGCCTCATCGTCTGGTGACTTCAGCACACCAACGGTCAGCAGACTCACGAGTTCTCCTTCGCGGATCGGTGTCGGCTGTTGCTGGGTGATGCAGTGAATGCCTCCGCCACCCTCGCACAGCCGGTCGATGTTCAGTTGCTCGACGACCCGACCAGGGAAGGCCTTGGTCAGAGTGCGATGTGTCGCGTGGTCTTGTCTCTCGGTCTCCGAACTCAGTTGTTATCACCGCACCCCGCGCCAACGCGAAGTTGACATAGGAGTCCACGAATCCCTTGTACGTCGAACGGACGGTGCTCGGTCCACGAATCGGCACGACCTGCAGTCGGCGGCCCTTTGCGTCGGTCGCGTGACTGAGGATCTTGAACTGCTGTCTGGCGTCCTCGGCCCACGCATCGGTGCGCGACGGCTGCGGAAGTTGCACCATCACGACGCCGGGCCGAATGAATCGAGACGTCGCGTCGATGTGATCGTCGGTGATGTCGTGACCTCGAAGTCCGGGGACCCAGATCATTTTCGACGCCCCGTAGGCAGCAAACACGGCTGCCTCAATCTGCTCACGGGTCATTCCCGGGTTGCGGTTGTCATTGATCAGGCTGCTCTCGGTAGCGATGATCGTCCCGTCGCCGTCGGACTCAAGCGCACCGCCTTCGCTAGTGAATGCGGCTGCCTCGAACGGGGCGTTGGCGCGGTCGGCGACGCGCTGCGCCACGTGTTGATCGCGCGTCACAACCTGCCTCCCACCCCAGCCGTTGAAGTTCAGACCCACGGCCCCGACTCGTCCCTGCGGGTCGTGTCGAAACACCGGCCCCGAGTCGCGCATCCAACAGTCGTCGACCGGAATCGAGGCGATGACGTTC
This sequence comes from uncultured Actinomycetota bacterium, assembly GCA_963726755.1. GTDB lineage: Bacteria > Actinomycetota > Actinomycetes > JAHEKZ01 > JAHEKZ01 > DATKIY01. The sequence goes on along the minus strand of CAVSDB010000003.1, from coordinate 626,232 downwards.
ACCGATGGTCCGCACAGGGCTCTGGCGTGAGCGGCAGCCCCCTGGGTCGCGCAGAGGACGACCGGTTCGTACTTCGCAATAGTCCGCGCGACGAGCGCAACGTCGGCCTGAACTCCGGGCAGGAAGCGTCCCCACACGTCGGTACGCCAGGGGAAAGCCATCCAGGTGCGGGTGTGGGGAACCGTCTCGGCCGGGACCTGCCAGGAGACGTCCGACTTGAGGTCTGCGCTCTGGAGCTCCGCGCGCGCCGTGCAGCCGGCAAGCGCGAGACCGGTGGCGCCGAGGAAGCCACGCCGAGACAGCGACATGTACAGACCCTAAACGTGGCAGCGCCGGTGACCACGCAATTCGCGGTGGCCACCGGCGCTAGTCACGGTGATTTGGGTCAGGCGGTACGGCGCGTGCTCTCCGGCTTGCGGCAGACAAAGATCATGCTGTTCGAGTGCTCGCCGAGCTCGGTGCCGTCGAACGAACCCAGACGCTGCTCCACCTGGAATCGGGCACCCTTGAGGGCCGCCTCCAGCTCCTGCGGGAATGTGTAGCGCAGTTGCGTGACGGTCGGCTCGGCCGCCGGAACGCCGGTCGCGGCGAATTGGCGGTACGTGTGGTGCTCGACGACCTGCGACAAGACGTCGTACTGCGACGTGCCGGAGACCAGCACCTCGTAGCCATCGGCGTCGAGGTAGGTGTGCCAGATCTCAGCCAGTTCCACGTTGCGAGCCAGATCGGCTGCGTGGGGGAAGCGCGTCGCGAAAGCGAAGATGCCGCCCGGCTTGAGCTGACGGTAGATCGCCTTCAGGACGGCGTCGCGGTCCTGGTTGGTCAGCAGGTGCTGGAAGGCGTTGCCGGCGATGAGCACCAGGCCGAACTTCGATCGGAGCTGCAACTCACGGGCATCCTGCTCAACCCAGGCGATCTCGTCGGCGCCGAACTTGGTCTGCGCGTACTCGAGCATTTCCGGGCGAACGTCCACTGCGGTCACCGCGTAGCCAGCGTGAGCCAGGGCCAACGAGATACGGCCGGTGCCGCAAGCGACGTCGAGGATGGGTCCGTCTGCCTGCTCGGCGAGCGAGAGGTAGAAGGGCAGGTCCGCGTTGGACTGGCCGTACTCGAGGTCGTACCTGAAGGGGTCGGCGTACTCGGCGGCGAAGGTCTGCGCCGGGGCCACTGCGCTTCCGGCGATCTGATCAAACGCGGCTTCGGTGGTGTCGTTCAGTTCGCTGATGGTCATGCGGCTAGTCCTTGAGGTCGAGGGATGATCCAGAGGGAGTTTCGTCAGGTCAGTTACCCCGGTTGATGCCCGGACCATGTGACTCGCATCACGTCCTTTGACCGGGCGCCTATTGACGCAACGGTGTCGATCTTGGACGCTGGCCAAATCCTGCCGGTCGAGGTCAAGGAGAACTGATGGCCAGCGTCGACGTCTTGTTCGAGGGGTACGCGCATGATCGAGTGGCAGGCACCGTCAGCTGCCTCCGCGACGACGGTGTGGTCGCGGTCGTCGACCCAGGGATGGTGCCTTCTCGGGCCGCCATCCTCGATCCCCTGACGAAGCTCGGCGTCTCCGCGGCTGAGGTCACCGACGTCGATCCTCAGTCATCACCACCCAGATCACACGATCAACATCGGCATGTTCGAGAACGCAAGAGTCCACGACTTCTGGGCGATCTACCAGCACGATCTCTGGATCGATCGCGACGCTGACGGCGCTCACCTCAGTGATGACATCTGGTTCATGACCACGCCAGGTCACACCGCGCAGGACATGACGACGTTGGTGCGAACCGGCGACGGTGTTGCCGCGTTGACCCACCTTTGGTGGGACGTTACGTCTGAGGAAGACCCACTGGCTGAAGACTCGGATGCGTTACACCGCAATCGAGCAAAAGTGCTTGAGGTGGCCAACTTGATCGTGCCCGGTCATGGAGCACCCTTCAGGCCGAGCTAGTGCGTCACGATCAGCCACGCAAACAGATAGCCGAGACCGTTGGTCGCCCAGTGCAAGGACATCGGAACGATCAGGTGGTCGAACCTGCGTCGTAGTTCGCAGAACAGGAGTCCTGCGACGAACGTCGTGGCGACGACAACCAGCACGCCTATGACTTGACCACTTGGTCCGGTTCCGACTGCTGCGCCAAGCGTGTCGTTTGATTGGGTGATTTGCAGCGAGGGAAGTACGTGCCACAACCCGAAGACGAGCGACGAAGCAACCATTGCGTGCCAAACGCCGATCCGACGCCACAGCATGGCGAGGAGCACACCACGAAAAGCGATCTCCTCAAGTAGCACAGTGCCGAACGGGACACGGACAAGCGCGCGCCAAACCACCTCACCGGACGACAGTGCACCAACGCGATCGTCCCCGAAGGCGTCCCGTGTGTTGGGTGCGATAGCGGCGATGAGATAGATCGCGAAGACGATTCCGATGACTGCTAGTGACGCGAGTACTGCGCGTTTGGTGAGTGGTCCAAGCCCAAGGTCGCGCCAGGACTCACCGTCGCGCAGTGCAATGACCAGCAGTACCGCTGCGCCGGTCCAGGCCCAGACGAGGTAGAGACTGGGAGCCAACCGATTCGTTAGTAAGTTGACGACGATCAGTACGGCAAGAACGACTGCGACCGGCCAAAGTGAGCGCTTGACGTCGGCGACGACGTCGTCGAGGCCGTGCGGCCAATGCTCGTTCTCCTGGGGCATGGGCTCACCCTAGGGAGGCACCCGGCCTGCTACTGCGAATACAAGGTAGTACCCCCAATAAATAGGGATTGACGCTGGGTAGTGACGGTGTGGTGAGGGGGTGTTCTCTCCTATTCAGTTTGGACCCGTTTCGCGCTGGGAGGGCGTGCGTTAGTTTCGTGGGATCGACATCGGACGGGGGGCCCCATCGTCTGGAGAGAATCTTCATGCAGTTGTCGTCAGTTACGCCACGACGTGGTCTTGTTGTACTTACCGCTGGAACCATGGTGGCGACCCTCGGTATTGCAGTGACTCACCAGGCTGATGCGGCAGATCGATGCAGGTCGGCGGTAACCGCGATGAAACAAGTGGCCAGACATCGGTTCGCTGGTCAAGGCATAACGAAGACGTACCACGCTGCCATTGACTACCCAGGAGCCGGCGGCTGGGTCGACCAATCCGCGAACGCGATCTACACCGTCTTCCCGACTGCTGCCGTTCCGGCGCTGCTGAACTCGCAGATCGGTGATCGGCTCGAAACCGGCAAGCAGGTCAGGGCCCAACAGCCACAGGCGGTTGGTGCCATCAACGGCGACTTCTTCTTGTACCCGAAGATTCGCGGTAAGGATGTGGAGATTCCCCGCGGTCCTATGGTCAAGGACGGCCAAATTATTCGCGCCGACCGCAAGCGGCTGCGGGTCGTTGGTGTCGATTCGGGCGGTCAGCCGTTCGGTGGTCTGATGTCAGTCCGCGGAAAGGTTCAGATCGGAACCGGCCCAGCCGTGAAGGTGGCGGGTGTCAACTGGAGCAATCTGCAAAACAGTGGCGCCACCGTCTACACCAACTCGTGGAGTTCTCTCGCAGCATCACCGCGGCCGGCTGGCGTTGTTGAGTGGGTCATCGACGACAACAACAAGATTCAGCGAAGTCCGGACTTCCACTCAGAACCCCGCGCACTTGGGAGACATCGTGGCTGCCGGTACTCGGGTGATTGCGTTCCCACAGAAGTTCGCTCTCGTTGGCTCAACGGGCACGATCGGAGCCAGGGTCAAGGTTGTTATGCGCCAGAGCACGAGCACCGATGTAGACCTGACGATGGCCGTGGGCCGAGGCGTACCACTCGTTGAAGACAACGTGGCGGCAGCAATGGGTTGCGATGCTTTACGCCCACTCCAAGGCGGCTCGACCTAGGACTGTCATCGGTTGGACCAAGAACGGCGCATGGCGGGCATTGACCATCCCCGGAACCCACTTCGACGGAGTCGGACTTCGACTCGGCGGTTTCGGTTTGTCAAACGAAGCGGCGCTCGCCAAGAAGCTCGGGATGACCTACGCCTACGAACTGGACGGCGGTGGTTCCACAACGCTGTACACCCGCAGTAACGCGGGCAAGTGGTCGCGCCGCGATCTGTACGGCGTCACCGGTGGCAACTACGAACGCCCAGTCACCAACGCAGTCGCATTCGTGGTGCCTGGGCCTTAGTCCTCCGCAGGGCTAGGCGCGGTAGAGCTTGTCGATCTGCTCAGCGACCTCGAGTTTTGCCGCTCGGAGCGCGTCCAGTCCGCCGTTAAATGGGCTGGTAACACGTCGCGACCACGGCACAATCGTGTCGAGGTCCGGCGCGATCTCCCAGCCTGAACCTGCGTCGATGAGGTCTTGCGGGTCGACCATGGAGTGATCGCCGCCCACGGGGAGGATGACGCCCCACGCGCCGTTGGCTGCGCCCAACAGGTGTGGGTGATACCGAGTGGTGATCCAACGGGCTCGGGGCGCCGCTGGGAAGCCAAACCGCCACATTCTTGAGAACGGCAGGATCTCGAGATCGGGAATGTGCGGTTGCAGAAGACCGGCAATTGCCGAGTCGTCGGGAGGCAGACACTCGGCCACGAAGACCCGGTGGTCGTCTGACTGCCACTCCTTGAGGGTTCGCACGACGTAATCCGCGACCTCCTCAAGCGAGCAGGTCAGAAAATCGTTCTGGACGCTGATAAAGGTCTTAGACGGAATCCCGCGATCTTGCTCAGTCAGCTTGGGATGCAAGAAGGAGTCGTCCCCCGTGCACGTCAATTGCGGTAGCGCTGGGTTCAAAGCTTCGCGAGTGGTGTTGTCCCTGACGTCGACGACATCGAATTGGGCTAAGAGGGAACTCAACCCGTCGACGCTGTCGTCGACGAATGGCGTCAGGCTTGCGCCGGTGATTGCCGTGCGCGCTCCGTAGCGCTCGGCGATTCCAGCGGCAGCGCCGATCAAGGCGAGGTGTCGCGGCCAGTTCCTGCTGATGTAACTGCCACCCAAGATGTGCACGACATCGACGTGCTCGAGGTTCTCGATGCCCGTCGCTTCGCGTGGGAGTAGTCCTGGTGCGCCAATCACCTGCGAGCCGAATGTCATTGTGTCGGACGGCTTTTCAGAGGGCGCTACCCATGCGGCGTGGTACAGCGTGTCGACGAATCGGGCGTTGGGGTGAATCCCGCTGTGCAACACAGCACTTTGTCCAGGTCGCGGAGAGTCAACCCATACCTCGGCGTGTGGCGCGGTACGTGCCAGGTGGTGGAGCCAACTCGACGTCACGAACTCGTCACCGAAGTTCGGGTAGCCCGAGGTCCCGATGAGATAGATGACAGGGTCACCACTGGAGGTCGTCAAGGCATGCTCCCGTCTGGGTGGTGGTCATAGACCACCTTACGAACTCTTTCCGCGTCGCAGAACCCGCCGTGCGAGGTCAGCGACCTTTCGGACGGGGGGCGTGATGCGCCAAGACATGCTCGACAGGAGTTGCTGCTCGCGCTCCCGAGCCCGCTCCAGCGCGACTTCCAAGCTCCGCAGATCGTCTGCGCCCGCCAATGGCCGCTTCGTGGATGACCTGGTAACGGCGATTTCGTCCGCGCACGTCGTTCAGCCAGGCAAAGTCCAACTCTCGGTGCGTCGACGGCGGTGCCTCCGCTGAGTACGACCATGTCGTGAGGTCCCCTTGGTAAAGGTTGAGCAGGGCCTCAAGTGCCGGGTTGGTAATCAGCGACTGTTGGTACGGGACGATGGTTTCGTTGATTCGTGGGGCTTCGCCGGCTTCGACTCCGAAGCTTGCCAGATGCTCACCGATGGCCGACAGCCCTTGGGCCATTTCCTCTTGTCGCAGGACAAGAATCTCGCCCGCCGGCTGACGTCCAAGGAGGCGATCCTGTGGCCAGAAGTGCACATCAAGGGCCGGCCAACCCTCCTCCGTACCACGGCGGCCATGGCGAGCACGAAGGCTTCAAAGACCTCAGCGATCTGGTCCGCTGAGTTCAGTGACTGTGGTGGCGCTGGGAAGCCAGGTGGCAATCGGTCGTTGTAGTAGGACTCGCGATTCAGATACTTCCCGGACCACGCAGAAAAGGCGCGGATCACCGGATGTCTGACCGGCTGAACAGTCAGCACGTCTGTCGCGTGACAGTGCGTCGTTGCGACTCTCGGCCGAGAGGTAGTTCCACGTGAACGTCAGGTCGATCCCGCCGTCCCAAATGGTTTGAAATGGTGCCGACTCGCCCCAGAGCGAATTGCGGGTGAGCGACTCGACGTCGACTCCGTGGAGCGGCAACAGCCACCAGCGCAGGCTGGTTCCCGCCACCTTGGGATTGCCCGCAATCATCAGTCGACTTTGGGGAAAGAACATCGACGTTGCAAGAGAATGCTTCGCGAAGTCGTCCAGAGCCTCGGGGTCGCCAGGTTCGACGTGGGGGCATTCGCCGCTGTGGGCCATCGCCTGCTCCCTCGGTTGATGGTCTGGCGGCGACACGATAGCGAAGCCAGCCCAACGCGCACCTTGGCGGTGGACTAGTGTCACTAGGTGTTCTCGGTCCATGCCGTCGTTGTGGCCTTCAACCGTCGCGATCTCCTGCACTCTGCGCTGACGGCATTGATGGATCAGTCGCGCCCCCTCGATCGGGTCCACGTAGTCGACAACGCATCGAGTGATGGCACCGCGTCGATGGTTCGTGAGCAATTCCCGCAGGTAGTGCTGCACGAGTTGGACGTGAACACCGGCGGTGCCGGTGGATTCGCGGCCGGACTCGCCTTCGCCCTAGCGGACGGCGCGGATCTGGTTTGGCTCATGGACGACGACACGGTTCCGTCGCCCTCGGCCCTGGCGTCGCTGGTGTCGGCTCGCGAACGCTACGGCACGCCACCACCTGCTGCGATTGCCAGTCGCGTCCTATGGACAGATGGACGTGACCACCCAATGAACACACCGCGGGTACGACCTGGCGTCAGTTCTGCCGAGCGGGTTGCGTCAGCCGCGGTCGGTTGTCTTCCGATTCGCTCGGCGTCTTTCGTCTCAGTTTTGATCGATGCAGAGGTGGTCCGGGAAGTCGGTCTGCCGCAAGCAGACTTCTTCTTGTGGAATGACGACTTCGAGTTCACCACTCGCCTCTTGCGAGACCACCCAGGTCTCTACTGTCCTGCGAGCGTCGTCGAACATCGAACGCGAACGTTCGGTTCGACCGACGCCGATCCAGGAGATCGCTTCTATTACGAGGTTCGCAACAAAGTGTGGACCTTTTTCCGTAGCGACGGTCTCACCGCGTCGGAGAAGGTGCTCTATTCCGGGTCAACCGTGCGACGCTGGGTTCGGACGTTCGCGGCTTCCAAAGATCGACGTACTTTGCGCTCTGGGATGGTTCGCGGTTTGAAGCACGGATTCGCGCGTGGTCCGAGACCGTCGCTTCAAGTCTTGTCGGAAGCGGGGGTCGAAGTTCCCGATCCGGCACAGGGGCATCCGACCGCATGAGCGGGTTCTCGTTACTTCTTCCGACGTACCACGCCGACGACCCAGAACACGTTGAGCGAGCCTTCATCAGCGCAGTTCAGCAGCAACAACTACCTCCGAGCGAAGTGGTGCTGGTACGTGACGGACAAGTGCCGGCGGCTCTGGATGCAATGCTTAACCGACTGGTCGACGAGTCGCCAGTTCCGGTGGTGCGAGTGAACTTGGATCAGAACGTCGGACTTGGCCACGCCCTCGACGCTGGACTTTCTGCGTGCACCTACGACCTGGTTGCGCGGATGGATTCTGACGACATCAGTCTGCCAAACCGGTTCAGCGTTCAGATTCCACTTCTGGATGAGGGTTACGACCTTGTCGGGAGTGGGCTGCTGGAGTTCGGTGACGACGAAGACGACATCGTCGGTCTGCGAACCCCACCCACCGACGAAGCTGAGATCAAGCAATGGGCCAGATTTGCAGATCCCTTCAACCATCCGACCGTGGTTTACCGGCGACGGATGGTTCAGGCACGCAGGCGGCTACCGAGACCTGCCGCTGATGGAGGACTACTGGCTGTTCGCCCGAATGATCGAACGTGGAGCCACGGGTCATCAACGTCGCGGAGCCATTGGTCAAGTACCGGGTCGGGGCTGGCGCTTACGGACGTCGTGGCGGGTGGACGTTGCTGCGGAGTGAATGGGAGCTGCAACGGCGGTTCCGCGCCTCTGGATTCGTGACGCGGCGGCAGTACCTGAGGAATTTGGTGGTGCGGGGCGGGTATCGCTTGGTGCCGGAGTCAGTCCGACGGGTCGCCTACCGTCGGCTCATCGCTCCTCGCGGAGAGCGCTGAACGCCTCGCAAATGGGGCACTCCCAGACACAGCCTGAACGTCAGGTGACCCCCCGGTACGCTTAGGACGCCTTTCCCTACAAACCATCGGAGATTTCGTGGCTGACCTGGTCGTCGTTGGATCGGGCTTTTTTGGGCTGACCGTTGCTGAGCGGGCCGCTACCGAATTGGGCCTGTCGGTTCGCATCATTGAGCGTCGTCCGCATCTCGGGGGCAATGCGTACAGCGAGGCCGATGTCGAGACGGGTATCGAGGTGCACAAGTACGGCGCGCACCTGTTCCACACTTCAAATCAGCGGGTCTGGGACTACGTCAATCGCTTTACCGCCTTCACCGGGTACCAACACCGGGTATTCACGAACTACCGCGACCAGGTCTATTCAATGCCGATCAACCTGGGCACCATCTGCTCCTTTTTCGGTCGGGCTTTCACGCCTCACGAGGCGCGCGCTCTGGTCGCGGAACAAGCCAAGGAGTTCGACTCGAAGAGCGCCGCTAACCTCGAGGAGAAGGCGATCTCGTTGATCGGACGTCCCCTTTATGAGGCCTTCATTCGCGGTTACACCCTCAAGCAGTGGCAGACCGACCCCACCGAGTTGCAAGCCGAAATCATCACGCGGTTGCCCGTTCGGTACAACTTCGAGAACAGATACTTCAACGACACATACGAGGGTCTGCCCGTAGACGGCTACACCGCGTGGTTGGAGCGGATGGCCGATCACCCCAAAATCGAAATCGAACTCAATACCGACTTCTTCGATCACAAATCGGATCTGGTCGGTCAAGTTCCGGTTGTGTACACCGGTCCGGTTGATCGGTACTTCGACTACACCGCGGGCCGATTGGGTTGGCGCACGCTTGACTTCGAGCGCGAGGTACTCGCCACAGGCGACTTTCAAGGAACGTCGGTCATGAATTATGCCGACGAGGAAGTCGCGTACACCCGCATCCACGAGTTCCGTCACTTCCACCCTGAACGGGACTACCCGGACGACAAAACCGTCATCATGCGCGAGTTCTCGCGGTTCGCTGAGGCCGATGACGAGCCCTATTACCCAATCAATACCGCTGACGACCGAGCGCGACTGTTGACCTACCGCGACTTGGCCGCTGATGAGCCCGGGGTGCTCTTTGGTGGTCGGTTGGGGACGTACAAGTACCTGGACATGCACATGGCGATCGGTTCGGCGCTGTCACGCTTCGACAACGTCCTCCGACCCCACTTCACCGAGGGAACTCCCCTCGTCAGCGGAGGAGTCACAGAGTGACCGAGACCACGACGACGTCCGAAGAGCCAGTTGCGGTCGAGCCCGCGCTGCACCCGGTCGTCCTCCAACGGCTTGTTCTCCCGGCGGACGCTGACTACGACACGCTGCCGCTCTACGCGGAGAAGGGCGAGGTTCGTCCTCGCCCAGAGATCCTTCCCGACGATGACATTGAGGTTGACGCCGGCGAGCAAGTGTCACCCGACCTTGTAACAAGCCGCCATTCGCTCGAGGTTCCCGCCGGTGAGCGCGTTTCATTCGCCACGTATTTCAATGGCTTTCCGGCTGCCTACTGGCATCGCTGGACCATCGTCTCGCACGTCCACCTGACCGTTGATATCTCGGGAACCGCCGACATTCTTGTGTATCGCTCCAACTCACGAGGCGACCAGCAACGAGTAGAGAAGCAGCGCATCGAGGACGCCAGCGGCAAGTTCGAATTGCCCCTCGTCAACTTTGGCGACGGAGGTTGGTACTGGTTCGACGTCGTCGGGGGATCGAACGGAGCGACCGTCAACGGCGCAGAGTGGACCGCTGATGTCCCAGTAAGCGAGCCCAGCACTATCTCCGTCGGCATCACCACGTTCAACCGACCTGACTATTGCGTCGACGTCCTGCGCACTTTGGCTTCAGATGAAGAGGCACTTTCGCGAATCGACAACATCTTTGTGGTCGACCAAGGCAGCAAGATAGTCGAAGAGGATCCCGGATTCGACGAAGTGGCTAGCCGGTTGGGTCAACGGTTGTTCATTGTGCGCCAGCCAAACCTCGGTGGTTCAGGTGGATTCTCGCGATCGATGTACGAGACCGCCTACGGTACGTCGAGCAAGTACGTCCTGTTGTTGGACGACGATGTACTCGTTGAACCCGAAGGAATCTTGCGCGCAGTAACGTTCGCAGATCTGTGCCGACACCGAAGCATCGTCGGCGGGCACATGCTCAACATGCACGTCCGTTCAATGATCCACGCGTGGGGCGAACGAGTAAACAAGTACCGGTTCTTCTGGGGACCGGCACCTCACACTCGTCACGCCCTCAACTTTGCGACGAGTCCACTGCGTGCGACTCGATGGCTGCACCGCCGAATCGACGTGGACTACAACGGTTGGTGGATGTGCCTAATCCCGACAGATCTCGTCCGTGAGATTGGTCTGGCGCTGCCCATCTTCATCAAGTGGGACGACGCGGACTTTGGGCTGCGAGCCAACGAAGCTGGCGTCCCCACTGTGTCGATGCCGGGTGTTGCAGTTTGGCATGTCCCTTGGACTGACAAGGACGACACCATCGACTGGCAGGCCTACCATCACGCGCGCAATCGCATGCTGGCCGCACTCATTCACTCGCCGTACCCCCGTGGCGGTCGCCTGCTCCCAGAGTCACTGGCCGTCCAGCTCAAGCACGCCATGTCGATGCAGTACAGCGCGGCCGAGTTGCGGTTGTGGGCGCTCGAAGACATTCTTTCCGGCCCCGATCACCTCCACCGCGATCTGCCAACCAAGCTTGCTGAGATCAGGGCCTTCCGCTCCGCGGAGCCGGACGCCGTCATCGAAACCGATCCCGATGCCTTCCCCGAACCCAAGCGACGCAAGCCACCCAAGCGAGGCAAGGACCCGACTGAACCCCGCGGTTCCGTCGGTAAGGCGACAACTGCTGCCATCGGTGCGGTGAAGCAGTTCCGCGGTGTCAACCCGATGAGCAAGAACCGTCCCGAGGTGCGAGTCCCAGCCATGGACGTTCGATGGTGGCTGATGAGTCAGTTCGACTCGGCAGTGGTGTCGACAGCCGACGGCGCGGGGGCCTCCTGGTACAAGCGCGACCCCAAGCGCTTTGCAGACATCATGCGTCGCAGCGTCGCCGTGCATCAAAGACTCGCAGTTCAGTGGGACGCGCTTGCGAAGCAGTATCAAGACGCGGTGCCTGAGATCACCGATCCCAAGGCTTGGATTGAGACGTGGAACCGCGTCGATGACGCCTGACGTTCGGCGGGCATACATCCACGTCGGGGCACCGAAGACCGGTACGACGTACATCCAAGGCGTGCTGTGGCAGAACCGGACTGCACTTCGTCGGGCCGGCCTTCACATCGTTGGGCAGGGCCGAGGTGACCACTACCGAGCCGGTCACGACATTCGTGAGGTGCCGTACAACCAAGACGACCCACGTCCGGACTGGGCGGGTTCTTGGCAGACCTTGGCAAATCTCTGTGCTAGTAGCGAGTCAGCCAACGTCATCATTTCTGACGAACACTTGGCATCGCTTAGTCCCGAGCAGGCCGAACGCGCCGTAGAAAGTTTGGCCCCACGAGAAGTCCACGTGATCTATGCGACTCGAAACCTGGCGCGGCTCCTTCCGTCGGAGTACCAGGAGTTCGTCAAACACCGATCGCAGCTGACCTATCCAGAGTGGGTAACGAAGGTCTTCAGATCGCGCACCAAGGGGCCAGGTCATTGGTTTTGGCTGGTGCACGACCCGGTCGATGTCGTGCGGCGATGGTCAGCCGGTGTGGCCCTTGAGAACATCCATGTCCTCACGATGCCGCCGCCAGGATCAGACGCGAACGAATTGTGGATGCGGTTCGCCGGAATCATCGGCACGGACCCGTCAGTGGCGACCGAGTTCGACGTGGCTGCCAACGATTCGCTCGGAATGGCCGAGGCAGAAGTGCTGAGGCGCGTCAACGTCGTTCTGCCTGAGTCATTCCCCCGATGGCACCACACCGGACTGGCACGTGACGTCCTAGCCAGCCAGATTCTTGGTCCTCGCTCAGGGTCGGGGAGGCCGCCGCTGCCAACGAAACTGGTCGACCAGGTGCTGGCGAAGTCCACCCAGAACGTGTCAGGCCTGAAGGAAATCGGCTGCGACATCGTCGGAGACCTCAGTGTTCTCGAGATCACTGACGACCTGTCCACCGGTGAGGCTGCGCCGTCGAAGGACGAACTGTTGGCGGCGGCGGTCGACGGCATCGCCGGATTGCTCGTGCACATGGGACGGATGCGTGACGACCGTCGTAATGCCGAAGGTCGCCTGCGGCGCCAACTGACGCAGTCAGCGTCCATGGTCAGAACGCGTACTCGGGTCGCGGCCGTGGCTGATCGAACGCGGCTCGGGTCGGCGGCGTTGACGCGTTATCGTGAATTTCGTGGCCGCCATCGTCGGTCTGACTGACGCCACTCAGAGTCGCAAGTCGAACGCTCCGGAAGGGGAATTGCAGTGGCCACGGTGACGCTGCACATTGGCGCCTTCAAAACCGGCACGAGTTTCATTCAGACGGTATTGGCGAACAACAAGGACGCGCTGGCGGCCGAGGGTGTCCTGTGGCCCGGTGCGCAAGTGGAGTGATCAGGTCAAGGCTGCCCAAGGACTGCTTCGTGCCAAGGACCGCGACATGGGCGATTGGCGGGCATTGGTCGAAGAGATCGACGCCTGGGAAGGCCCGGACGTACTTATCTCAATGGAAGCGTTGTCACTTGCGAAGGAGCGCAAGGCACAGCGAGCCATCCGAACGCTGTCTAATCACCGAGTCCGAGTGATCCTCACGGTAAGAGACATTGGCCGCGTCTTTCCTGCGCAATGGCAGGAGTCGGTTCAGAATCGAAGACACTTGGAGCTACCAGGAGTACCTCGAGGGTGTGACCCAACCCGGCGAGGACCCGCCACGCGCTCATCGTCACTTTTGGTCGAAACAGGATTCACCGACAACGCTGCGGTCTTGGGGCAGTGCGATGTCGATGGAGGACATCTTCGTCGTGACAGTTCCTCCCCAAGGTGCACCTCGCGACTTGCTGTGGGCGAGGTTCTGCGAAGCGGCGGGGATCGATGCAAAGCGCTACGACACGTCGGCTCGGGTCAACGAGTCGCTGGGCGCAGCGTCCGCTGAGGTTGTGAGGTACGTGTCCGAAGCACTCGTCCAGGGCGAATTCCCACAGAACACCTCACGCATCGTGAAGAAGCGACTTGCGAAGCAGATCATGGCGTCGCGCAAATCACTTGAGCCAGCCTTGATACTCCCTCCGGAGCACGAGGCTTGGGCGCTGCGCGAAAGCGAACGGATCGTTGCCGAGATACGAGAATTAGGTCCCCAGATTGTGGGAGATCTCGCCGATCTCACTCCTCGTTTCGATAAGCCAAAAGGCGAATGGACGACCGATCCCTCGTCGCTGCCGACCCCGGAACTATTGCGTGCCGCTGCGCATGCGCTCGTCACGATGTGTGCAGACGAGACGGTCCCTCACAAGAAGCGACTGTCGCTGGAGTCTTAAGGCGAGCAGCTCACGAGCGGTTCCGCGCTATGTGGCGGACGAGACCAGAGACAGCACTAATCGCGGTGTCGACGAGTTCCTGGTCCGACGGAGGGTCAAGTCGATGCACTAGCGCCCCAGCTTGAGGCCGAATCTCATTGAGATCTCCCACAACGTGCACGCCTGAATCGACCACAGCTGCAACCACGCGTTCGGCTTCGCGTTCTGCCCACACTCCTGCGGCTTCTGGTAGTTGGACTTTGGGCTCGCTGTTGCGTCGACCAGCAAGGATTTGACGCGCGAGCGTTTTGCGAACCGCAATGTTGTACTGCTTCTCATTGAGGTCTGCCGACTCGAGCTCAATATTGAGGCGACGGAGTAGTTCGGCAGAAGTAGCGCCAAGCGACTCGTTCGACGAACCGGCGAACTCCAAGTTCGGCACGTCTAGTCCCAGTGCTTTGCGAGAACCGCTGCCACAGCAGCTCCGGGTCGGCACCTGAGCGAGGCACTGTGGTTACGTAGACATGGTCAGCGCCTACGGCCTTCGCCCAGATCGCGATGATCGCTGCCAGATCGTGTTGGGACCAGAAGTTACGTACCGCCGGATGCCCGGTGTCGTTGTCGATGACTGCAGTGCAGTACTCAGACCAACTCCAGGTCTTTCGATGCTGCGTGGACTGTTGCCACTGTGCTGGCAGTGAGCGCAACACATCCCGAACGGTGATGTGTACTCGTATATCGGCGCCAGCAAGGGCGTTGAGCGCCTGTTGGACGGACGCCTCGTTCGCGCGACACAGCGTCTCCATCGAGACCAGCGCGTCAGAACCGTTCCAGGCGAGCAACGAGGCCGCCATATCGCGCCAAAGTGTGCCGCCCTCCTTTCCGCGGATTGCATCCTGCGAGGCCCGAATCTGTTCACCGGAGTCAGGAACAAACAGGCCAGCTTCGCGCAGGCGGTCTTGATTGTTCGTCAGGACGGACTGGATGTACGTCGTCCCGGACTTCGGTTCGCCGATGTGCAAATGAACGGTTGGGCTCATTCGTTCCCCGTCACCGCTGCCCGAAGGGCATCCCTCTGCGCTTGGCTGCAGCAGCCTCCTTCGCGAAGCCAGACAGCGCAGCTACGGCGAACTGCAGAACATCCTTGTCGTTGATGTCTTCTGGCCAGACGAACGGCGCTCCCTTGTCGAGGTTCGGCTGAAGGTCGTCGAGCGATCCGATGATTCGAACGCCAGACGTTTCAATCTCGCTGATCAACCGCTCTGACTGTTCGCGAACCCAGCCGTGGGCTGATTTTGGAACGGTCAGGTGTGGTTGGGGGTCTGGAATTTCGGGAAGGACGCCATGCGAGAAAGCTCGGTTGACGCCGTGCTGGTAGACCCACTTACCCATGCCATCGGCATGGGACTGGACGTTGATGCGCCGCAGCAACTCGGTGGCTGTCGGGCCAAGAGATTCATTCGTCGGTTCAGGATCCACCAGGTCGACACCCTGCAACTCCATTGCCGCGGCCATTCGTACCCACAACTCCGCTGGGTCTGAACCTGTTGGAGGAACGGTGACAACGGCGACGTTCTCCTTGCCGACGCTGCCGCCCAGTTAGCCGCTATTTGTCCTAGGTTTTGGCGTCGCCAGAAGTGACTCTTGAAACGATTGTCATCCTTGCCGGTGACGCCGTTGATGTAGTCGCGATAGGTGCCTGGGCGGCCGTTGCGAACCGCGGTCTGCCATTGGGCAGGTAGCACCCTTGAGAGGTCTCGAGCCCCCAGAACCACGCTGACTTCTAGTGGCTTCAAACTCTCGACGAGAGCAGCGGCTTCGTCGGCCTCGGCAAAAGAGAGGAATTCGACCGACAGAATGGCGCGTTCCGCTTCGCTTGACTTAAGCCGCTCCACCATCGAGGTTCCAGTTGCCCTCGATTGAGCCTCGGTGGCTTCCACCTTGCAACTTCAAAGCGTCACGAACTGCCTCGACTTGGTCGGACCAAGGCTGGGGGTAGCGTGATGCCCTGGGCGGCGAGAGCTTCGACGTTGATCCCCAACATGCGCTGCACGTAGGTGGTTCCGGTCTTCATCGCCCCAATGTGGAGAGCGACTCTAGGTGAGGTCACTGAGTACTTCCTTCGGCACTGGCGGGAACTGGCGTGGCTGCGGCAGTGAGGTTTGCAGATCCGGACTGTTCTCGACCAATCCGACGAAGCATGGTGGCGATGCAGCGAACTCCGATATCGAAAATGGTCGCCTCGTCAACTGGAATTGGATCAGTCGGGCCAATCGGAGGACTCAAGGTCGCTCCAGTGAGCCGTGAAGTTGGTATCCCTCATCACCGATTGCGCGAACGATTTCGTGTGATTGCTCGGTTGCCCACTCAAGATCCGCCGGCGTGAGGGAAATTGGTTGGGACTGCTGGCCGCGGCCAAGCGCACGTCGTACTAGGAACTGCTTCACGTGCTGTCGGTACTCGGGCCACTCGACGCGGTCGAAGACCTGTTCATTCAGGCGCCGTAGGAACTCCACCTCTGCCATTCCCAATGAGATGTTCTCGTGGCCGGCGTCAGGGATGGTTGGGAGGGTGGTTAGCGAGACGGCTTCGCTGAACCGAGCGATCAGCAGGCTCGGGTCGCTACCTCGTGGAGGCACGGTGACGATATGGACGCGCTCAGCGGGGACCGCAGCTCGCCAGGTCTGGAGAATCCCTGGGAGGTTTTGGAACGCCCAAAATCCCTTGTCTCGAACGCCTTCAGCCGCGCTCGCGCGAGCCTTCTCAACGAAGGTCTCAAGCGTCAGCGTCTTGCCGTTCTTGATTTCCTCCTGCCATACCGCAGGAAGTTGGCGTGCCACGTCGCGGACCGTCACGACGAGGTGGATCTCCCGATCGGCGAACGGCTTGACGATGGTGGCGATCTGGTCCGCCGACGCCCGAGCCATGAGTTCGTGCGAAATCAGCGCATTCCCTGTCCACTGTGAGACCTCTTCAACCGTGGCGTCCCAAGTGCCGGCCGCTCTTTCATCAAGATGCCCTCGGAAGCGGTGCTGCATGACGTCCTGTACCGGGAAGAAGTGATCGTCTCGCTCGCCGGGATAGATCAAACCCTGCTTGAGTAGTTCGCTGCGGTTCGCGGCAAGTGCGTGTTGCAGAAAGGTCGTGCCTGTCTTAGGTAGACCGATGTGCAGGTACACGGCTGAGGACGAGGACACGTCCGCAGTTTAGTCGGGTAGCACTACGAATCTTGGGAGCCGCTCACGAACGCGACGAGCGCCGCGGTTGCCGCGACGGTTGCCGCAGCAGCATCAGCATCGGGGACCTCGTCAAATGATCGATCCGACGATTCGTCGGATCTGCCGGGACGGTGCGTCGAGTTCTCTAGATCACCAACAATCGTGTACCCCTGGTCGCGAAGCGAGGTTGACAACTCCACGGACCACTGGCGCGCTTGCGCACGCTGCTCGGTCTGTCAGTGAGTAGGTGGCGTTTGACAGGAGCGCTTCTGTTGCAACTTCTGAGAGATAGCGCTTAACGACCGAGCGGTAGGTAGTTGGGGGAAGAGACCCCTTGAGTCGCTGATTCAGCGTGCGCAGCACCTTGGCTTGCGGTGGACGAAGTGAGACGTTGCCAGTGGTCTTCACCGTGTCAAGGTCGATCGTTTCGGGCGCCACTCCGATCACCTGAGCAAACCGACGCCAAAGCAGATCCTTCGGAGCGCCCCGCTGAGGAACGGTGATCACGTGAATTCGTTCGCGCGGTACCGCGGCTGCCCAACGCGACAAGATGGTGACTGCGTCCTGCTGTCGCCAGAACCCCAACGTTTCGTCCGGACGCTGGAGCGCGTACTCCTGCGCCTGCTCGAAGTGTCGTTCGAACGTAACCGACCCACCGTTCTTCAGCCGCTCCTGCCACACCGCAGGAAGTTGGCGCTCGAAATCTCGCACCGAAAGGATCACGTGAAATTCAGCCGGGGCAAGGTCCGCAACCGCACGTTCGATGTGCTGGGGCGAGCAGTGTGTGAAGAGTTCGTGCGAGATGACGACGGTGTCGGGCCATCGGCGTGCTTCCTTGACGAGCTTGGGCCACGACGCGAGCAACCTTTGGATTCTCGCGTCCGAGGAACAGATGCTCAGTCAAATCCTGCGCCGCGAGGAAGTGCGCTGGACCCTTCCCGGGGTACAGCACACCCGCATCCTTCAAGTCTTCGCGCCCGGCGGCCAACACACTTTGAAGGAAGGTCGTACCGCTCTTGGGGACGCCTACATGCATGAATACCCGTTGGGGTCCCTTGGCCAACTCGGCATCCTCCTTGGGCACTATCCGGTGTCGACTGGCGCCGATGTCGAAGCGTAGTCCACCGCTTGCTGGACAAACGCTCTACGCTGACAACTGCCGCTCCTCCTCCGTGTGAAGGGATTTCTTGATGCGTCGAGATCTGCTGGCCGAAGACGATCTCGATCGAATCCATGCGCAGGGCTTGCGCATCCTCGAAGAGGTGGGGACAGAGGTTCACAGTCCAACGATGCTCGAGCAGTTGGACGGAGCCGGGCAGCGAATCGAAGGCACTCGCGTCTTCTGGGACTCCGACTTCGTGATGTCACAGCTGACGACTGTTCCCGAGACGACCAGTTTGACCGGTCGTGGCTCAGAACGAGCCGGTAAAGATCGGGGGAGGGAGTTTGGTCCATACCCCGGTTGGCGGTTCGCCCTTCGTTTCCGATCTGGAGCGCGGTCGTCGCGAGGGGACGCTCGACGACTACGTCGAGTTGGTCAAGCTCGGGCACGCCGCGAAGGAACTACCGCTGCTTCAAAGCGGAACGACCGAGGCACAGGAAATGTCGTACCTCAGTCGTCACCTCGAGATGGACTACGCCGTGCTGCGGTGGAGTGATAAGCCATTCATCTTGTACGGAACATCAGGTCCTAAGACGCGTGACGGTCTGCAACTGGCCACCATCGCAGCGGGTGGAGTCAAGGCCCTCGAGCAGACGCCGCGGGTGTTGGGCATCGTGAATCCGAATAGCCCACTGGTCTGGGACGAATTGATGGTCGACACTTTGGTCGCACTTGCCGAGTTCAACCAACCGGTCGCGATCACTCCTTTCTTGCTCGCCGGAGCTTCGGCCCCAGTTTCTATCGCAGCCGGAGTATCACTTCTTGTGGCAGAGACGTTGTCGGGTATTGCCATGGCGCAATTGGTACGACCGGGGGCGCCGTGCATTCTGGGAACGTTCTTCAACGGTGTGGACATGCGTTCAGGGGGACCTTCGCCGGGATTGCCGGAGTCGGTCCTTGCCACGCTCGTCGGAGGTCAGTTGGCTCGTCGCTATCGAATCCCACTCAGGGGTGGCGGTGGGCTGTGCGCAGGAATGGTGCTCGATGCACAAGCCGCAACTGAAAGCGCTATGTCACTGTGGGCTACGTATCTCGCAGAATGCGATCTCGTGCTGCACGCTGCAGGTTGGCTCGAAGGCGGACTCACCGCGTCGTTCGAGAAGTTCGCATTGGATCTCGAAGTGATCCGAATGTTTAACCGGCTCCGCGAGGGGATTGTCGTTGACGACGATCAGCTGGCGTTCGATGTCATCGCAGATGTCGGTCCAGGTGGGTTGTTCTTGGCACACGACCACACCCTGCAACACTTCCGTACCGAGCTCTTCATGAGCCCACTCTTTCGTGCGACTGCGTACCCAACTTGGGAGAAGCAGGGGTCCCGAACCACAGATGTGATTGCGACGGATGAATGGAAGGCGCTGCTCGCGTCATACGAAGATCCCGGTATCGACGAAGACTTAGACGCCGAACTCCGCGAGTTTGTCGATCGACGTGCCGCGGAGCTCGACGCCTAAGTTCGTACGCGTTCGTCCGTTACGACGTGGTGTAGCTCAGTCCGTTGCTGCCATTGGTAAGTGTGAGCCGCTGGCCGTCGATGCTGTACGTCACTTCGTTTTGCAAGACTGCTTGGACCGAATCGGCCACCTGGGCTTGTTGCCCCTGGCACCCTTTGAGGGTTGACGTCAAAGTTCCGAGTGTGATGACTCCGCTGTCAACGGTGTATCCGCCGCTAAGCGAGTTGCAACCATCATCGATCGCCACGGTGCCATCGTCAGCGAACGTAATCGTTGAGGCAACGCCCTGGGGCAGACTCGACACTGCGTCGGCATTGATGATCGAGTCGAGGTTCCACGTTGGGCCGACCAAGGTCGCCGCTGTCTGCCCCGCGGATTGGTCAGCGAGCGTCAACACCGTCCCGCCGGATGTCAAAGTGAGAGTGCTCCCGGTGACCGCGAGAGTTGGACTCGAGGTAAGAAAGTCAGCGAACCAAGTGTCCTGGTCCATGCGTTTGGCTGGTTGACACGCCATCTCTGTCGTGGCCAGCCCGTCGCTCACATTGAGCGTGTCCGTTGGCAACGTCTGCACCGCCAATCATGCGTGTTGCAGCCACCCGTACCGCTGATTCCCTTGTCGGTGAACGTCAGCGAGATTCCATCACCGGCATTCGGGGGTGGCGTGTCGCTGGTTCCCACGGTCACGTCGGAAAAGACAAATGTCTTTCCAGTCAGGTCACCTGCGCTGGTGCTTGGCTGGCCCGATGCTTCGGGTGTCGCGGCGTTGCCGCACGCGCCAAGCAGCAACATGCCCGGGACAGCAACAGCCAGGATCTTGAGTGCCATCTTCTGCGAGTTCATGTGCGTAGGACTCCGCATTCTCGCTATCGGTTCCGCTTCAATCCTCGGTTCCCCCATCCGCCGAGATTAGTGGTGGTGGATACGGTCAAGGCATGGCCGCAGATACCAGCAGCGTGGCGTCAGCGATTCCTGGCGCCGACGGTTGGATTTCCCTTGTGGTCTGCCCAGGATCCGCAGCGGCTGGTATTCGTTAGCGACGAGGGTGGCACGACGCAGGCTTGGCTGCTCAGAACAGACACAGGTGAGCGTCGGGCAATCACCGACCAGACGATCGGCGTCGAAGATGTGCTGCTGACAGCCGATGGTCGTGGTGCGGTCTGGTGGTGTGATGACACCGGTAACGAGAACGGCGCCTGGCAGGTCACGTCCCTTGATGACGAGGTAGTTCGACCGCTGCTTACCGGTCTGCCCGAAGGATGGAGCCAGGGAGTCGCCTTGGCCGGCGGAACGGTCGCAGTGGCCCTGACCGACGACTCCACGTATCGATTGCTGATCTCGGTCGACGGCGAACCTGCGCGGCAATTGGTCGAGTCGTCGAAGCCGCTTGGTCTGGGACGTGAGTGGGAAACGACCGGCGGCGGACTGTCGAGTGATGGCCAGTTGGTTTGCTACCGGCACAGTGAACGTGGAGACATTCTCCACTTCGGACTTCGCGTCGTGGACGCCACAAGCGGTGACCTGCTGGACGACCTGGTGGACGACGGTCTGACGTTGAAGGTGGCAGCGTGGTCTCCGATCGATGGTGACCAACGCGTCGCGATCATTCACGAGCTCGACGGCATCGAGCGTCCTGCCATTTGGGACCCGCGAACGCGCGCTCGCCGCAACTTCGCTCTCGATCTGCCAGGTCCGGTTGACGTCGCGGACTGGTGGCCAGACGGCTCTGCTCTGCTCCTCATGCACGAACACGACGGGCGGCGCGAGTTGTACCGACTCGACATCGCATCCGGTGCTTTGACTTTGGTCCGCGAAGCTCATGGCTGGATTTCTGCAGCAGCCTTCGGTCCGTCGGGAGAGATCTGGTTGCGCGAGGAGTCGACCGAGCAGGCTCCGCGCGTCGTCACCCTTGACGGCATAGCTGTGCTTACTGCACCTGGACCAACGCCTCGCGCCGGACGCCCGCATCGTTCAGTGCGCTTCGACGGGACCGACGGAGACTCAACACACATGTTCATCTCAACGCCGCCGGGCGATGGACCTTTCCCGACGGTGATGATGGTTCACGGCGGTCCCGAGTGGGCCTACCCCGATGACTACGACCCGTGGGAGCAAGCGCTCGTCGATAACGGGTACGCGGTTGGAAAGGTGAACTACCGCGGATCAACTGGATCCACGGTGCCGTTCCGAACCGCCCTACATGGGGGCAACATCGGGTTTCCTGAGGTAGCGGACGTCGTGGCGGGGTTAGACCTACTGATCAGCGAAGGCGTTGCAGACCCGACGCGCGTAGCGATTGAAGGATGGTCATGGGGTGGGTACATCTCCTTGTTGGCGATCGGGCTGCATCCTGCGAAGTTCGCCGCAGCAATTGGTGGAATTCCGGTGTGTGACTCGGTGATGACGCACCAGGACTGCTCTCCACCGCAACGGGCGTACGACCTGGCAATCATGGGTGGCTCGCCGTCCGACCTTCCGGATCTCTACGAAGAGCGGTCCCCAAGCACGTACCTCGACGACGTCATCACCCCCGTTCTGCTGATCGCGGGGGAGTACGACAGTGCGTGTCCGATCAGGCAAGTCCGCTACTACGCAGACGAACTCGCCCGACGGGGGCGGTCGGTCGATCTACACGTGTACGAGGCCGGGCACCATGCGAATTCCGTTGCGGAAAAACTCCACCATGCCGACCTCGAGTTGGCCTTCCTCGCACAACATCTAGGGAGCTAGCCAGAGAACCTGCCCCGCGACGGGTCGAGGTGACAGACTGCCGCCATGGATCCTCGTGAACAGGTAGAGCGCTACAGCGCACACAACTACCACCCGCTCCCCGTTGTGCTCGTTGAGGGCGAAGGTGCCTGGGTTACCGACACTGAAGGCTCGCGATACCTCGACCTGCTGTCTGCCTACTCGGCGTTGAATTTTGGTCATCGACATCCTCGACTGATCCAAGCGGCCGAGCGACAGTTGAACCGACTGACGCTGACGAGTCGGGCCTTCCACAACGATCAGTTCGGACCGTTTGCGCACGCGCTTACCGAACTCACCGGTAAGGACATGATCCTGCCGATGAACTCCGGCGCAGAGGCCGTTGAGACCGCGATCAAGACCGCTCGCAAGTGGGGTTACCAAGTCAAAGGTGTCGCGCCAGATACTGCACGCATCGTGGTTGCCGATGGCAACTTTCACGGACGCACCACCACCATCGTTTCGTTTCTCGACTGACCCGGAAGCTCGCGACGGCTTCGGCCCGTACACGCCAGGTTTCGACGTCGTTGCTTACGGCGACCTTGACGCGCTTCGATCTGCGATTACCGAGAGCACTGTGGCGTTCCTCGTGGAACCGATCCAAGGTGAGGCCGGAGTCTTGTTGCCACCCGAGGGCTACCTGACGGCGGCTCGCGAAATGTGTCGCGAGCACGGTGTGCTGTTCATTGCCGACGAGATTCAGTCAGGGATGGGACGAACCGGCAAGACGTTCGCATGTGATTGGGAAGATGTTGTTCCCGACATGTACGTGATGGGTAAGGCACTTGGCGGCGGCATCTATCCGGTATCCGCTGTTGCCGCGAACTCCGACATCTTGGGGGTGTTCCGGCCAGGCGAACACGGCTCAACCTTCGGCGGTAATCCGCTTGCCGCTGCGATTGGCATCGAGGTCATAGCGATGCTGAACACCGGTGAATATCAAGAACGATCGAGGGTGCTTGGCGAGCACATGCTGAACCGGCTTCGCACGGAGGCACCTGCGACGGTCGAGGAAGTACGCGGACGCGGCCTTTGGGCTGGTGTTCAAATGTTCCCTGGCTCAGAGAACGCGCGATCGCGCTGCGAGCGACTAATGGTTGAAGGCGTCCTTGCCAAGGACACTCACGAGACGACCATTCGGCTCGCGCCACCGCTGGTTATTGAAGAGGACGACCTCAACCTCGCGATCGACAAACTCCTGAAGGTGCTGCACTAAGCGATGACGTCGTTCCCTAGGGTGTGGTGATGACGACTGTCGCGATCCCGAAAGAGACACGGCCCGGTGAACGCCGGGTCGCGTTGGTGCCCGAGGTCGTCGGCAAGCTAAAAGCGCTGGGACTGGACGTTGTCGTCGAGTCTGGCGCCGGACGTCAGGCCAATCAGCCCGACGACGCCTACCGCGAAGCCGGAGCGACCGTCGTCAGTGGTGACGTGATCAGCGGGGCCGACATCGTCCTGATGGTGAACTCACTCGAAGCCGACCGGGTGAGCGAGCTGAAGTCGGGCGCACTGCTCATCTCGTTCCTGTCGCCCAACGCCTCGCTCGACAAAGTGGCTGCGGCGAAATCGGCATCGGTCACCTGGATGTCGATGGAACTACTTCCGCGTATATCTCGAGCTCAGTCGATGGACGCACTTTCATCGCAGGCTCTAGTGGCGGGTTACCGCTGTGCTCTCGTGGCGGCTGAGCGACTGCCCAAGTTCTTTCCGCTTCTCATGACCGCCGCGGGAACGGTCAAGCCTGCCAAGGTCGTGGTCATTGGGGCTGGTGTGGCGGGGTTGCAAGCCATCGCGACGGCCAAGCGCCTGGGTGCGGTGGTGTCGGCGTACGACGTGCGAGCCGCCGCTGCTGATGAGATCCGCAGCATGGGTGCGAAGTTCATCGACCTGGAGTTGGATTCGCTCGAAGGCACAGGTGGCTATGCACGCGAGATGACCGAGGACCGTGCCGAACGTCAGAAGGAGTTGCTGGCGCCGCACGTTGCTGGCGCTGATGCCCTCATCACGACGGCTGCTATCCCCGGTCGTCCGGCCCCACTGCTGGTGACGAGGTCGATGGTTGAAGCCATGGGACCGGGATCGGTTGTCGTCGACTTGGCTGCTGAGTCCGGCGGCAACGTCGAGGGTTCGGTGGCCGGTGAAGAGGTCACCATCGGCCAGGCGGTTGTGTGGGGTGGCGCGAATGTGCCCTCGCAGATGCCGGTCGCGGCGTCACGGTTGTACTCGTCGAACGTTGCGAACCTGCTGGCCCTGCTGGTCAAGGACGGCGAGGTGGTCGTGGACTTCGATGACGAAATCGTGGACGGCGGCTGTGTGACGCATGCCGGTGAGGTTCGGTTCGCGCCGGCACGCGAGGCGCTTGAGAAAGGGACTGCCTCATGAGCGATGTCGAACTGCTCACGATCCTGGTGCTCAGCGTGTTTGTCGGCTTCGAAGTCGTCTCGAAGGTCTCGACGATCCTGCACACGCCACTGATGTCTGGCGCTAATGCCATTCACGGCGTGATCCTGGTCGGGGCGATCATCGTGACTGGACATGCCGATACCAACGCCGA
Organism: uncultured Actinomycetota bacterium; assembly: GCA_963726755.1. Lineage (GTDB taxonomy): Bacteria > Actinomycetota > Actinomycetes > JAHEKZ01 > JAHEKZ01 > DATKIY01. The sequence goes on along the minus strand of CAVSDB010000003.1, from coordinate 601,329 downwards.
ACTGTGGTTGGGGTTGGCAGCGGTTGTGCTTGCGACGGTGAACATGGTCGGCGGGTTCGTGGTGACCGACCGAATGCTTGAGATGTTCAAGCCGCGGAAGGCTCCCGCCAAGGAGTCCGACACGTGAACCAAACCTGGGTTCAACTCGCTTATCTGGTAGCCGCCGTCTGTTTCATCTTGGCGTTGAAAGGTCTTTCGTCGCCGAAGTACGCCCGTCGCGGAAACCTGATCGGCGCGCTAGGCGCGATTCTCGCCGTCGTCGTCACTCTTGTCGCCGAACACCTGGACCACATGGGGTTGATCCTCGGTGGCATCGCAGTCGGGTGCGCGTTGGGAGTCCCGGCAGCACGTCGGGTCGCGATGACGGCAATGCCGCAACTGGTGGCGTTGTTCAACGGCGTTGGTGGTGCAGCCGCTGCGATAGTCGCGATCGTTGAGTTCGCGTCATCGGGGCAGCACGACTCGATCGTCACGCTCGCCGCGTCGTCGTTCACGGTATTGGTCGGTTCGGTTTCGTTCAGCGGATCGGTGGTGACGTTCCTCAAGTTGCAAGGCCTGATTACGTCACGACCGGTCGTGTTCCCCGGGATGAAGGTGCTGCTTCCCCTGGTCGCGGTGGCCGCTGTCGGTCTCGGCATTGCGGTGCTTCCTACCGAGTCGTTGGCCTTACTCCTCGACGCTGGCTGCGGTGTCCCTGCTGCTCGGTGTGATGTTCGTGCTCCCGGTCGGAGGCGCAGATGTCCCCATCGTTATTTCGCTGCTCAACGCCTTCACCGGCCTGACCGTTGCTGCGTCCGGCTTCGTCCTCGACAACGTGCTGTTGTTGGTTGCCGGAACACTCGTTGGTGCCAGCGGCACGCTGCTGACTCGACTGATGGCCCAGGCGATGGGACGTCCGCTGACCGGCACCTTGTTCGGCGCGTTCTCTGGCACCTCGACGCTCGGTGGCGGCGAGGCCTCGGATCGTCCGGTGCGCTCGGTTGGACCAACTGACGTCGCCGTGATGCTGGGGTATGCCGATCGAGTGGTGATCGTGCCCGGCTACGGACTCGCAGTCGCGCAAGCGCAGGGGGCGCTGAAGGACCTCGTCGATCTGTTGATCGATCGCGGGGTCGAGGTGTCTTACGGGATCCACCCGGTCGCCGGTCGCATGCCGGGGCACATGAACGTGCTGCTAGCCGAAGTCAACGTCCCGTATGAGCAGCTCAAGGAGATGGACGAGGTCAACCCAGAGATGCCGACCACTGACGTCGCTCTCGTCGTCGGAGCCAACGACGTGGTGAACCCAGCGGCACGTCAACCGGGCACTCCGATCTCTGGCATGCCGATCATCAACGTCGACCAGGCGCAGGCTGTGGTCTTTCTCAAGCGTTCGATGCGGCCGGGTTTTGCTGGCATCGAAAATGAACTGCTTTTCGACGACAAGACGCAGTTGTTGTTCGGGGACGCCAAGGACTCATTGTCGAAGACCGTCACCGCACTCAAGGCGCTCTGACACCGCACGAGGACGCTCGGGCTGGCTCGGTCGCCGCGGTCAGGGGTAGGCATGCGGCGCAGGTTCTGCGACGATCATGCCGAGGGTCCGTGAGCCCTCAGCGGAGGTCAACGGCAATGGGCGACGATCTGGCGGCTGACTTTGCGTTGGCCGCAGTGCGGGAAGACGGCATGTGGTCCGTCGTTCCGCTGCCTCCCGCTGCCGCCGATGACCTCGACACGCTGCTGCATGCGCTGCGGCAACAGCCAGGTGACATCGGCGCGATCGGACTGCTGTCGTTCGCGGAGGACTTCTTTGTCATCGCGCGCGTTCACGGGGACACCGTCAGCCTGTTGCTCAGCGATGTGACGGCCGCATTCGACTCGCCCTTTGCCGGCCAGGTCCTCGACCTATTGGACCTACCGATGCCTGACGGTGATGACGAGGATGACATCGAACCCGCTGGCGACCTTGAACTGCTGAAGGACCTCGGTGCCAGTCCGCTCCTCATGGCTGAGCTTTGCGACGACCTCGACCTCTACCCCGACGACGTATTCGGGCAGGTTGCCGAACAACTCGGCTTCCCCGACCAATACGCCGATGCCGTCCAGCGCGTCGCCTGACTTGTCGGTGTAAGACTGGACGAATGGGTCCGCACACTTACGACGCCGCGATGCGTGAGGCGTTGGCCGAAGCCGCGTTGGCGGCGACCGAGGGTGAAGTACCCATCGGAGCCGTCGTGCTCGATGAACAACTCGTCACTATCGGAGTCGGCCACAACCGACGTGAAACTGACGGCGACCCAACAGCGCACGCCGAGATCCTTGCGCTGCGGTCGGCGGCTGAACGACGAGGAACCTGGCGTCTCGACGGCTGCACGCTCGTGGTCACGCTCGAACCGTGCACGATGTGTGCCGGGGCCCTGGTTCTGGCGCGGGTGACTCGGGTCGTCTTTGGCGCCTGGAATGAGGAGATGGGCGCGGTAGGCACGCTGTGGGACGTCGTCCGCGACCGCCGCTTGAACCACCGACCTGAGGTGATCTCTGGTCTGCTGGAGACCGAGTGCGCACAACCCCTTGAGGCTTTCTTCGAGGCTCAGCGCGATTCGGGCCAGTCCCCTCCCGTCCGGTAACCTCTTCGGCGGTGGCGTGTCCGAGCGGCCGAAGGAGCACGCCTCGAAAGCGTGTGAGGGGGCAACTCCTCCGTGGGTTCAAATCCCACCGCCACCGCCGAATGAAATCGCGGGACACCTGTTATCGGTGTTCCGCGATTTCATTGCGACTGACAGATCATCGAAATCGCTGACGTTCCCGCGTGTGCTCACGCTCGAATCCATTCCAGTAGTGAAGGGTTCGAGTATTCGCGTAGTGGACGGAGCGGCGCACATGACGGACGTCACGGAGACGACCGAGACGGAGTGGTCACTCCCCCGCGGCGCGATTGTCTTGCTGGGCGGCGCCGGTCTCGTTGTTACGGCAGCAGGCATGAGGGCGTTTGCCGATGTGCTGGCACCCGTCGTGTTGGCGTTGATGCTTACCGTTGCGGTCTATCCCGATCGGGACCTGGCTGCAACGTAAAGGTGCTCCGGGCTGGCTGAGAACGATCGTGGTCATGTTCAGCGCGTTCGGCATTCTGGCGATGTTCGTGTTCATCATTGGTTACGCCGGAGTACGGCTCGCTGATCTCATCCCTACATACTCCGACGACTTCAACGAGCTGACGAAGAGCGTTTCGGACTGGCTCAGCAGTGTCGGAGTGGATCAGTCTCAAATTGATGCGGCCACCTCTAGCATCACTCTCTCGGATGTCAGCGGGTATCTCGTTGATATCGCCGGTCGACTTGCCTCAGTGCTTTCGAGCCTGACGTTCATAGCCATTCTGATCTTCTTCATGGGAATGGACATGGTTGCGTTCAATGAACGCCTGGGTCTGAGCAAGCGCCTGCGACCGGACATCGGTGGCGCTTTCGAAAGTTTTGTTACGGGGACCCGTACCTATCTGGTCGTCGCGACCATCTTCGGAGCGATCGTCGCCGTGATCGACACTGCAGCGCTGGCACTAATGGGAATTCCCCTGGCGATCGTCTGGGGATTAGTTGCGTTCGTGACCAACTACATCCCCAACATCGGATTCGTACTCGGTGTCATCCCACCCGCGGTGATTGCGCTGCTCGAAGGCGGATTCCCTCTGATGATCGCGGTCATCGTCGTGTACAGCGTCATCAACTTCGTCATCCAGTCGCTGATCCAACCCAAGTTCGTCGGAGAGTCGGTCAACCTTGCGGTTACCGTCACCTTCTTGTCCCTCACCGTGTGGACCTGGATTCTCGGCCCGCTCGGTGCGATCTTGGCGATACCGTTGACCCTTCTCACCAAGGCGATTCTCATAGATATGGACCCGAGCACTCGCTGGTTGGGCTTGCTGATCAAGACGGGTAAACCCACCGAAGAGGACATGGCGTTAGCCATCGCCGGCAAGGTCATCCCAGCGGAGTCGCCTGTAGACCCGAACGAAGGGGCAGTTGTCAGTGTCGACGGCATCGAAACGTGAGTCGTTGCCCGACCGCGCTCAGGTCGTTGTCGTCGGTGGAGGGGTCGTCGGCTGCAGCGTTGCGTATCACCTGACCAAGCGAGGTTGGCGTGACGTCGTCTTGCTTGAACGCAAGCAGCTGACGTCCGGCACCACGTGGCATGCAGCCGGCTTGGTGACGTTGGCCCGTCCGACCCATGGCACCCGGCAACTGGTCAAGCACAGCCTGGAAGTCTTCCAATCGCTAGAGCAAGAGACTGGGCTCGGCACCGGATTTCGCCGGACTGGCACGATCCATCTGGCGCTTGAGAGATGAACGGTGGGAGGAACTTCGACGTCAGGCGTCCGCGGGTCGAGGCAGCGAGATCGACGTAGAACTCATCGACGCCGACCGCGCCGTGGAGTTGTTCCCCCTGCTCGAACCAAAGGGGATCGTTGGGGGACTGTTCTACCCAGCCGACGGTCGTGGCAACGCTACAGACACCACGATGTCGCTGGCCAAGGGTGCTCGCATGGGCGGCGCACAGATCTTCGAGAACACCCTGGTGACCGGTGTTGAACGCGTTGGCGATCGAGTGACGGCGGTAACCACTGCAGAGGGACGGATCGAGACCGAGTTCGTTGTCAATTGCACTGGCATGTGGGGTAGGGAGTTCGGTCAGTTGGCCGGCGTCGACCTTCCCCTGCAGGCGCTGTCCCACTACTACGTCGTAACAGAAGAAATCCCTGGTCTTCCCAAGGATCTACCCACCATCAAGAGTTCCGATGACTGGTCGTACGTCAAGGACGATGCGGGGAACTTGATGGTCGGCTTCTTCGAACCAGGTGGGTACCCCTGGTCGCCGCACGGGATCCCGCCAGACGCTGAATTCACCACGCTCCCCGAGGACTGGGATCACCTCACACCGTTCTACGAGCAGATGGTTCGTCGCATCCCGATCCTTGCCGACGCCGGAATCCGGTTGCACTTTTGCGGTCCAGAGAGTTTCACCCCCGATGGGTTCTTCCACTTCGGTGAGGTTCCTGGCATCGATAACTACTACGCCGCATGCGGATTCAACTCCATCGGGTTCCTGACTGGACCCGGTGCGGGCAAAGTGCTCGCAGACTGGATCGTCGATGGGCATGCACCGCTCGACATACCTGAGGTCGATCCGCGACGGGTTATGCCCTTCCAGACCAATCGCCGCTACCGCGAGTCGCGCATCACCGAGACGCTCGACATCGCGTACGACATGCACTGGCCGTTCCAACAGACGGGAGGCGGCGCGGGGGATTCGACGTAGTCCACTGCACGATCGCGTCGCGGCGGCCGGCGCTGTCTTTGGCGAGGTGGCCGGTTGGGAACGCGCGAATTGGTACGCGGCGCCCGGTGAAGCACAGAAATACACATACTCGTGGGGACGGCCTCCGTGGTTCGGTGCCTGGGAACGTGAGCATCGCGCCGTTCGTCAGGGCGTCGGCCTTTTCGATCTCAGCTCTTTCGGGAAGTTGCTAGTCCAGGGACGCGACGCCGCGGCCGTGCTGCAACACGTGAGCACGTCGGACGTTGACGTCGAACCGGGAACGATCGTCTATACGCAATGGCTCAACGAGCGCGGCGGTATTGAGGCAGACGTCACCATTACGCGTTGGACCGAGGACACGTTCATGGTGATGACTGCGGCCGCGACGGTCGTACGCGACGCGGACTGGTTGCGTCGTAACGTCGGCAAAGGGAAGTTCGTAGCGGTGACCGACGTCAGTGCTGGGTATGCCCTTTTGCCAGTGATGGGGCCGAGGGCACCCGATCTAGTCGCGTCGATCACCGACGCTGATGTTTCAGACACGGCCTTTCCGTTCGGCGCTTCAAAACTCATTGATCTGGGAATGACCTACGTGCGCGCGACCCGGATCTCTTACGTCGGTGAGTTGGGGTTTGAACTGCTGGTCACGGCGGATCAAGCTGTCCACGTCTACGACACGTTGACTGATGCTGGTGAGCAGTTCGGACTGAGGCACGCCGGGTATCACGCGCTGAACTCGTTGCGGTTGGAAAAGGCTTACCGCAGTTGGGGTCACGACATCGGCTGGGGCGACAGCCCCTTAGAAGCCGGTCTGGGCTTCACGATCGACTGGGACAAACCCGCGGGGTTTGTGGGACGCGACGCGCTAGCGAACATCCGCGAGTCAGGAGTTCGGCGCCGCTTAGTGCAGTTCATCATCGATGACCCGGACGTCATGGCGTACCACCAGGAACCGATCTATCGAGACGGTCAGTTTGTGGGTGTTGCAGCATCGGCCACGTACGGACACACCCTGGGGCGCACCGTCGGACTTGCGTGGATCAGCAGCGACGACGTCATTGATGCTGAGTGGGTGAAAGCTGGCTCATACGAAATCGAAGTTGCGGCGACCCGCTATCCGATCACGGTGTCGCCCATTGCGATGTCTCGCAGCTGAAGTTCACGACTTGGGTTTCTTGCTCGACTTGCCTGAATGCACCTTGTGACACACAGGCGTAGGCGTCGGCAACTGAACCGATTCCAGGTCCACGTCCTTGCCGGTGGCCAGGCCGTCAAACTTTGGTCCGAGCCACAACTGCACGGTGGAACCTTTGCGCTGATCCAACAGAACTAGTTGGGCGTGCGGGATGTACGACGCGAGTCGAAGTGCGCTGGCCTCGCCGTCGTGCCCGTAGCGAATGATCGCGACACCTTGTTTCACCGGCTGATCGGTGTTGCCGATTCCGACAACGTTGAAGCCGACAAGTGCGAGCGAGTCGGCGGTGTCGATGGCTAGTCCGGCGGTGTCTGTTCCATTGGCAACGTCAACGTCAACGGCTGCTGGCGACGGGAATCGCCTTCGGAGTCTGCGGACTTGGCGTGTGGCAGGTCTTCGTTGGGGTGTGCGGTTCACCCGACTGCGACGCATCGCGATGTCCCCACCACCACCAAACGCCAGCACCCGCGGCCGCGATGAGCACCACAACCAGGAGCACCGCTAGCGCCTGTGGCCACCGGCGAGAGCGGGCGTACATCTGCCCGCCCCGGCCGAGCGGCGTCATCATCGTCACCAGATGAGCCTAACGAGAGGCTCATCTGGGACTAGCCGCCCAGCCAGTCCCAAGGGGAGTCCCCGCCTGCGCGCCAGAATCGATGCTTGCCAGGCAGCGTCACGATGCATGTGCCGTCCTCGCGTTCGAGCATCACCAGCGCCTTGCCGACCCACTCGCCACCGATGTCCGTCGATGGCGGCGACATCCGAACGGCAGCCACGGACTCGTTGCGGCGTGCGAACCGTGAACCTTCAGGAACGTCGATCGGACTCAGAGTGAGTGTGAACCACGCTGTGAAGTCTTCCCAGTCCGCGTCGACCTCGTGGGCGGTCACTCGCCACAGGCTCAGCGTGAGCGTTGTCCCACGACGACTACGTCGCCAGTCGATCGCCCACAGTCCGTCCGAAGAAACTCGGGAGCATGAAGATCGCGCCGATCATGATGATGGCGAACCAGACCAAAGCTCTCTGGTACGCCGAGGAGCATGACGCCGCCGACAAGCGTCAAGGCGACAGACGCCGATCAGCATCAGCCAGGCGTTGGTGCTGATGCCTGCGTAGGTCAGCCATGACCTCCGAGCGCGGGTCGGCAGCATCGCTGGTTCGTAGTACGGCAGCGCGACTGACGGTGGGTGCAGAGTCGACGCCGGAGTTCTGAACCTGCCATCGACTGCTTCATTGCGATTGACGCCCAATGAGTCCACTGGTCGCTCTCATCAGTAAGCCGAGAAGTAGCAGCCACATGACGCCTCCAACTGAAGTCGTAAATTGATCTCGACTTCATGCTGTTGGCGCGCCCAGTGGACGTCGCATCAGGGCAGCACCCCAGGGTTTCCCTGGGCGATTTCTCGAGCCCCGAACCTCGCGATCGAACTGGCGTTACGTCCACGCATTCCTGAGACCCGGATTCGGCCCAAAAGTGCCAGAAGTTACCGGTCAGACCGTTCGACGCAGCCAATCGCCGAACGATGGCGTACCGGCAATCCGTACCCCAAAAGTGGCCCGAAACGTCCGGTCTGCCATCGCTCGGCGACATGGAGATGAGTCGCGACTCACGACGGTGGCGGAGGATAGGGGATTCGAACCCCTGAGAGCTTTCACTCAACACGCTTTCCAAGCGTGCGCCATAGGCCACTAGGCGAATCCTCCGCCGAGAAGCCTAATCGCTGCTCTCCTCATTACCCCGCGGGACGTCCGATACTGGCCGAGACTGGGTCGAGGCAGTGGTCCACCCTGGCGCGCGTACACTGGGTTCTGACCCCTCGTGCGGCGTTACCTCTTCGAACTCCCCCAGGGCCGGAAGGCAGCAAGGGTAGACGGGCTCTGTCGGGTGCGCGGGGGGTCCCTTCATGTCCGGTGGACGCACTCAGCAGCGTGTGAGAGCCGCGGGTTAGGGTGCGGACGTGTCGCAAGCCCTCTATCGCCGTTACCGCCCAGAGCGGTTTGCTGACCTGATCGGTCAAGAGCACGTCACCGACCCGCTGTCGCAGGCACTCACCCACAATCGGGTCAACCACGCCTACCTGTTCTCTGGCCCCCGCGGCTGTGGCAAGACCACGTCGGCCCGAATCTTGGCCCGCTGCCTCAACTGCGAAAAGGGGCCGACGCCTGAACCCTGCGGCGAATGTCAAAGTTGTCGCGACTTGGCTCGCGGTGGTCCGGGGAGTATCGACGTCATTGAGATCGATGCCGCGAGCCACGGAGGCGTCGACGATGCGCGCGAATTGCGTGACAAGGCGGCCTACGCACCGGCTATCTCGCGGTACAAGGTCTACATCATTGACGAGGCGCACATGGTCTCGACGCAAGGCTTCAACGCGCTGCTGAAAGTCGTCGAAGAGCCACCGCCGCACGTCAAGTTCATTTTCGCAACGACTGAGCCCGAGAAGGTCATCGGAACCATTCGGTCGCGCACCCACCACTACCCGTTCCGGCTGGTGCCTTCACGCGTCCTCGAGGATTACCTGCAGTACGTCTGCAAAGAAGAGGGCATCGAGGTCGACTCAGGTGTGTTGTCGTTGGTCGTCCGGTCTGGCGCTGGTTCGGTTCGCGATTCGCTGAGTGTTCTCGACCAACTCATCGGCGGCGCTGAGGCTGACACCCTTACGTACGAACGCGCAGTGCAATTGCTGGGATTCACTCCCGCCGCCCTGCTCGACGAGATTGCAGCGGCCATCGCCGATTCCGATGGCGCCGCGATGTTCTCTGTCGTCGAAAGTGTCATCGATGGCGGTCTGGATCCCGAACGCTTCATGAAGGACCTGCTGGAGCGGCTGCGCGACCTCGTCATTATCGCTGCTGTCGAAGACGCCTTTGAGAAACGGCTCATCACCGTCGCCGACGATCAGCGCGACCGACTGCAATCGCAGGCAGACCGCATCGGCATCGCCGGCCTAACCCGCTGCACCGAGATAGTGGCCGCCGGTTTGACTGAGCTGAAGGGACCGACGGCTCCTCGGCTTCAGTTGGAATTGGTATGCGCCAAGTTGCTGCTCCCTGGGGCACATGGCGATGAGTTGAGTTTGGCTGCTCGACTTGAACGGATGGAGCGTCGCCTTGCGATCTCGGGCAGCGAAGCAGCACCGCCCGCACCGAAGCCGCAAAGATCCGAGCCGCAGACGCCTTCGCCTCAAAGACAGACTCGTGAAGAACCAGCCGCGGCAGCCCCGAAGGAACCTGAAGTCCAAGACCAAGTGCCCGAAGCTGCTGTCGAACAGGTGGCGAGTCCGCCGGCAGTTGTTGCAGCGTCGGGAATCGACCTGCATGAGGTACGTCGGCTCTGGCCGAGTGTTCTGGATCGGGTGAAGACTTACCGGCGAGTGACGTGGGCGCAATTGTTCGAGAAGTCCGAGGTCAAGGACATCGACGCCAAGCAGTTGACGATCGGACTCAGCGAAGTGGGAGCACACCGCGCGTTCTCGCAGGGGGGTCACGATGAGATCGTCCGACAGGCACTTATCGACGTCATCGGCCTGGACGTAACGGTGATCGCAATTCTCGATCCCTCTGTCTCAGCGTCTACCGCCAAGGCGACTGCGCCTGCGAAAGAGCCAACCAAGCCCAAGCCCTCTCCAGCTGCCGCAGCAGACGCACGAGCTGCCGCTGCTGCGGTCGATAAGCCAGTAGTCGGCAAGGATCGCGCCGAGCCAGCCGTTGAGGACGATGCAGCGGCTGACGACGCCGACGCCGACGATTCAGATCTCAGCGGTGCCGAACTTGTTGCCCAACAACTTGGCGGCAAGGTCATCGGCGAGATCGATCACGACTGACGGCTCCGGCCAGGCAAGCAGCCGGGTTGTCCTCCCCCACGCGTACGCTTGCGGGGTCTTGACCGATGACGGGAGCGCAACCATGACCGAGGGCATGCCTGACCTCCAGGGTCTGCTTGCGCAGGCTCAGCAGATGCAGATCGAACTCGCCGCCGCGCAGCAAGAGCTGGCTGAGCGACGCGTGCACGGCGATGCCGGCGGTGGTCTGGTCCAGGTCACCGTCTCCGGCTCTGGCGAACTAGTCGGGCTGACCATTGACTCAACTGCCGTCGACCCCGACGACACCGAGACGCTCGCCGACCTCGTTCTCGCCGCCTATCGTGACGCTGCGAACAAGGCTGACGCGATGCAGCAAGAGGCGATGAACCCGATTGCCCAAGGGCTCGGTGGGTACCCCCTGCCGGGCTTGTGACCGCATGTACGAAGGTGTTGTTCAGGATCTGATCGACGAGTTGGGCAGGCTCCCTGGCGTCGGGCCGAAGAGTGCGCAACGTATCGCGTTCCATTTGCTCGCAGCTGACCCCGAGGACGTCAAACGACTCGCGGACGTGCTGCAAGTGGTCAAGGAGAAAGTTCGTTTCTGCCGGATATGCGGCAACGTCGCAGAAGATGATGAGTGCCGCATCTGTCGTGACCCGCGCCGCGAGCTCAACGCGATTTGCGTGGTCGAGGAGTCCAAGGACGTCGTCGCGATCGAGCGCACGCGAGAGTTCCGCGGCCGGTACCACATCCTGGGCGGCGCGATCAGTCCGATCGAGGGCATTGGTCCCGACGACCTGCGCGTCAAAGAGCTCATGACGCGACTTGCTGACGGTACGGTGACTGAGCTGATCATCGCCACCGATCCGAACCTCGAGGGTGAGGCGACGGCGACGTATCTGGCACGGTTGATCAAGCCGATGGGCTTGAAAGTCACACGATTGGCGAGTGGGCTACCGGTAGGGGGTGACCTGGAGTATGCAGATGAGGTCACGCTCGGACGAGCCTTCGAGGGACGTCGAGCGCTCGATGTATGAGTACTTGAGCGAACTGGGGTAGAGAGGAACGACGTGAGTACGACACCGGCAGATGGCACGACCGTCGAGATCGACGAGTTCAGTGCCGAGATCGCGGACCAAGTAGAGAGTTTCCTCATAGCGCTGGGCGCGGTAGCGCGCGGTGACTTCCCCGGCGGCACGCTCTCGATGCTGCTGCTCGAGGTATCGCAGTTGCTTCTTGCAGGCGGACGACTCGGCGCCGTCGTCGACATCGTTCCACCGGACCGCTTCGAGCCAGACGTCGGACTAGACCCAGACGCCGACGGCCTGCGCGAACGCTTGGCGGAGTTATTGGATCCCGCCGACGAGTACGTCGAGGTGTTCGACCCGTACGTCCGCGATGGTGACGTTGTGTTGTCGCGGCTGTCAGACGACCTGTCCGACGTTGCGGCGGACTTGTTCCACGGCCTGGCGCATTTCAAGGAGGGTCGTCCGGTCGAGGCGATGTGGTGGTGGCAGTACTCCTACCTCGCCAACTGGGGTTCAACCGCTAGCTCGGCACTCCGCGCTCTCCACTCAGCAGTAGCGCACACCCGCCTCGACACCGAATAAGCCCAAGGAGTTAGGGCAACGGCGTAGGGGATGTCGGGGGTTTGAACGAATCGGGGCGCACGACCGTCCGAACTGATCGAAGGTTCAGGGCTCCGCTGTCGAAGACGGCACGTGCGAGCAGCCCGATGTACGGTCCAGGGTCGGCCAGGTAGCAGTACTTCCCGTTCTGCACATCCGGCCCGCGCACGTTGAAGCATTCGGCGTTACCGAGTTTTCCCGGCGCTTTCCAATCAGCGGCCCGGCTCACCCGGACGTCACCGTGAAGCCGAGCGATCTGGGCTGTTGTTTGAAGGAACAGTCGTTGCACCTGGGGATCGAACAACGCGAGGAATGCCGTTTGGATGTTTGGCCACCAAGAAGCACGTTCGGTCGGGTGGCTTCTTCTTGCCCCGCTGTTCGACCTGACACGAGACGACGCCACGTCCGTTCGTGATGAGTACCGCGGTCGAGTCGTGTCTCTCGACATCAAGACGAAATCGGTCCTTCTTGGCCCGCATCCGTACGTTTGCGTTTGGCCGGTTGCCCTTGCTGTCGAGCCGGTACGTCGCGTCAAAGGTTGCTGGTGCCGAGGCGGCGAGCTGTGCGGCCCGCTCTCGAGTGCTGAGTGCCACTATCGACTCGCTTGCTGTTGCAGACGTGGATCCTGAAGGAGCGAGAGAAGGCGGCGACTCATCGCTGCAGCCGCCGAGAATCAAACTCGTCAACGCGAGCGCAACGACGAGCGGGTAGGGAGAACGCACGGACGCAGCCTAGGGGGACAACCTCGCGTCGCTGATCACCTTCGGCCGCGCGGCCCCGATCAGTTGCTGCTCGCCGATCGGTACACTAAATCGCTCGGAGTCACACGTTCCGAGAAGGGAACCCGTCGTGGGCCTGGTCGTCCAGAAATACGGCGGTTCCAGCGTCGCCGATGCCACCAGCATCAAGCGGGTCGCCCAACGCATTGTCGAGACCAAGAAGGCTGGTCACGACGTTTGCGTCGTCGTCTCAGCCATGGGTGATACCACGGATGAGTTGATCGACCTCGCTGAGCAGGTGTCACCGCTGCCGCCGGGCCGCGAGCTTGACATGCTCCTCACCGCTGGGGAGCGCATCGCCATGTCGCTACTCGCGATGGCGATCCACGACCTAGGAGTCGAGGCGCGTTCGTTCACCGGCAGTCAGGCCGGAGTCATCACAACGTCAGCGCATGGACGTGCCCGCATCATCGACGTCACTCCGGGACGCATCACCAGCGCGGTCGAAGAGAACGCGGTCGCCATCGTTGCCGGGTTCCAAGGCGTCAGCCCCGATACCAAGGACGTCACAACGCTCGGACGCGGTGGTTCAGACACGACAGCTGTTGCCCTCGCAGCGGCACTGTCGGCCGAAGTGTGCGAGATCTACACCGACGTCGATGGTGTCTTCACCGCGGACCCCCGCGTGGTGTCTAACGCAAGTCGGCTGCCGTTCATCAGTTACGAAGAGATGCTTGAGTTGGCTGCCTGCGGTGCGAAGATCCTGCACCTGCGATGCGTCGAATATGCCCGACGCTTCAATGTTCCGATTTACGTGCGGTCGTCGTTCAGCGATCGTCCAGGAACCTGGGTGGCCGCCGATATCTCGTCGATCCCCAACAACCAAGGAGACGCTGTGGAGCAACCGATCATCTCCGGAGTGGCGCACGATCGCAGCGAAGCCAAGGTGACCGTTCTTGGTGTGCCCGACAAGCCGGGCGAAGCAGCCATGATCTTCGAGACGCTCGCGGACAGCGAGGTGCACATCGACATGATCGTGCAGAACATCTCGCAAGCGGCCACCGGACGCACCGACATCTCGTTCACGCTGCCCAAGGCTGATGCGCAGAAAGCCATAGCTGCACTCGACCAGGCCAAGCCATCGATCGGATTCGACTCGCTGCAGTACGACGACCAGATCGGCAAGATCTCGCTCGTTGGTGCCAGCATGCGCACGCATCCAGGGGTTTCTGCGACGTTCTTCCGTGCCCTTGCGGACGCCGGCGTCAACGCCGAGATGATCTCGACGTCCGAGATCCGTATCTCGGTCGTGACTCGTACCGATGATCTCGATGCCGCTGTTGCCGCTGTCCACTCTGCATTCGGACTAGACGCCGACGAGCAAGAGGCGGTCGTCTACGGAGGGTCTGGCATATGAGCAAGCCAACGCTGGCCGTTGTCGGCGCCACGGGCGCTGTCGGAACGGTAATGCTCGACATCTTGTCGACCCGCGAAGACGTGTGGGGCGAGATCCGTCTCGTCGCTTCTGCGCGGTCCGCCGGTCGCAAGTTGATGGTGCGTGGCGAAGAGGTTGAGGTCATCGCCCTTGCGCCTGAAGTCTTCGACGGTGTCGATGTTGCAATGTTCGACGTTCCCGATGAGGTGTCGGCTGAGTGGGCGCCGGTCGCGGCGGCTCGCGGTGCTGTAGTCGTCGACAACTCCGGCGCGTTCCGGATGTTTGGCGACGTTCCGCTGGTGGTTCCTGAAGTCAACGCTGCCGAGGCACGCAATCGTCCGCGCGGCATCATCAGCAACCCGAACTGCACCACGTTGTCGATGATCGTGGCGATCGGCGCGTTGCACGAGGCGTATTCGCTGGACGAACTTGTCGTCGCGTCGTACCAAGCTGCGTCGGGTTCGGGACAAGAAGGCATCGACACGTTGCGCGACCAGATCGTCAAAGCGGCAGCTAGCGGCGACGCAGGAACCCGCACAGGAGACCTTCGTGGCATCGTCGGCGACACCGGTCCGTTCCCCGCGCCGCTCGCGATGAACGTCATACCGTGGGCCGGGTCGCTGAAGGAGGACGGCTGGTCGAGTGAAGAACTCAAGGTCCGTAACGAGTCGCGCAAGATCCTCGGTCTGCCTAATCTGCGCGTGTCGGCCACATGTGTGCGCGTACCGGTCGTGACGACTCACTCGTTGGCGGTGCACGCACGCTTTTCGCGTGAGGTCGACCAGGTAGAGGCCCAGCGGATTCTGGCTAACGCTCCCGGCGTTGTGCTCACCGACGATCCAGGCGCTGGTGAGTTCCCGACGCCCAACGACGTCGTGGGCACCGATCCCACATGGGTCGGACGGATCCGCAAATCGCTCGATGATCCATTCGCGCTCGACATGTTCTTGTGCGGTGACAACCTGCGTAAAGGTGCGGCCCTTAACACCGCTCAAATCGCGGAATTGGTCGCGGCGGAGTTCTGATGCCAAGCGGCGATGAGATTCGACACGCTCAGCGCGCAGCGTGGGCCGGGCTTTCTGCGGGCTGGGAGAAGTGGGACTCGCGTCATCATGGATCAACTCGGTCCAGTGAGCATGGCCATCATCGACAGTCTCGACCTGGCCGATGATCAGCAGCACCTCGACATCGCGTCGGGTACTGGTGAACCGGGGTTGACGGTCGCCAAGCTTGTGCCGAAGGGATACGTGGTTCTCACCGACCTCGCGCCAGAGATGCTCGACGTCGCGACGCGACGCGCGAACGTGCAAGGGATCACCAACTTTGAGACCAAGGTTTGCAGCGCTGACGACCTGCCATTCGGCGACGCGACGTTCGACAGCATTTCCGTACGGTTCGGCTACATGTTTCTGCCCGACCTCGCCAAAGCAACTGACGAGTTCCTGCGAGTGCTGAAGCCTGGCGGACGGATCTGCTCGTCGGTATGGGTCAAGCCCGAGGAAAATCCGTGGACGACCATGATCATGCAGGCCATTGCGACGGAGGTGGTGGTGGCACCCCCTGATCCAGACGGGCCGAGCATGTTCCGGTGTGCCGCACCTGGTTCTGTCAGTGATTTGTACAAGGCAGCCGGATTGCACGACGTCGCCGAGTGGGACGTCCCAATCGAACTGTCGACGCAATCGCCCGAGCAGTATTGGCAGCTGATCAGTGAGCACGTCTCGCTCGCTGTCGCCGCACTTAAGCAGGTCGACGATGACGCGAAGGAACGGATCGCGAAAGTCGTCATCGCCAAGGTCAGCGCCTATGAAGTGGACGGCAAGGTGAGGGTCCCAGGTGTGGCGCGCTGCATCGTCGGCACGAAGTAACCGAGCCGGCGCGTCGCAGTCATCACCGAACGATGGCGTACCGGCATTCCATTCGCCAAAAGTGACCCGAAACAGCCGGTCTGCCATCGCTCGGCATACAACGAAGTCCCGGGACACCCACTGACGATGTCCCGGGACTTCACAACCGTCGGGGTGGCGGGATTCGAACCCACGACCTCTTCGTCCCGAACGAAGCGCGCTACCAAGCTGCGCCACACCCCGATAAGGCTGGGTCAGCGTACCGAATCAAGAGCGTCCGGCCGAATCCGGCGGAGTCAGCCTGCTGCCTGCGGTACCAGCGTGACCAGCGTCGCCTCGGGTGGACAAGCGAATCGCACCGGGGCGAATGGTGAGGTTCCTAGCCCCGCCGACACGTGAAGCCAGCTTGCATCGCGACGGTGAAGTCCTTTCGCCTGACTTCTAGGGAGGTCGCAGTTGGTCACCAATGCGCCAACTCCCGGCAGACAGACCTGCCCGCCGTGGGTATGACCCGCGAAGATCAGCGGGATTCCGTCAGCGGTCATCTCGTCGAGGACGCGCAGGTACGGCGCGTGCGTAACGCCGATCGTGAGTTCGGCTGACGTATCGGGCGGACCTGCGACGTCGTCGTAACGGTCGTACGAAAGGTGCGCGTCGTCTGTCCCAACGAACTCGATCACCCGGTCTGAGACCTTGCGTGAGGATCGTAGGTTGTCGAGGTCATCCCACCCCGCAGCTAGAAACCCATCGCGTAGGTCTCGCCACGGAAGCAAGGCCCCGAACCGTTTTGGTGTCGTATCGGCACGGAAGTACCCGAGTGGGTTCTTCACACGTGGGCCGTAATAGTCGTTAGACCCCATGACGAAAACCCCGGGCAAGTCGAGCAATGGACCCAACGTGTCGAGCGCCGCCGGGACTGCGTCCAAGTGAGCCAGGTTGTCGCCGGTGTTGACGACGAGATCCGGTTGCAGGGTTGCCAGACTTCCGACCCAGTCAATCTTTGCTTGTTGTCCTGGAACCAGGTGCAAGTCTGAAATATGCAGTATCCGTAACGGTTTCTCACCCGACTCGAGGACAGGGACGTCGACCCGACGCAGCCGGAACTGTCGCGCCTCCCACATCGCGTACGCCAGTCCCGCGCCTGCAACGGCGGCGGTGGTGAGGGGTAGGCGAAGGATCGGACGCATCGCACCAGTGTGACAGCACCGGCAGGTGCCAAGATGGGCATATGAGCCTGAAGCAGCAACTCCAAGAAGATCTGACCGCGGCAATGCGAGCCAAGGACGATGTTCGCCGCTCAACGTTGCGGATGGCGCTGACTTCCATCACCAACGAAGAGGTCGCCGGAAAGCAGGCTCGCGAACTCAGCGACGACGAGGTCGTCAAAGTCCTGGCTCGGGAGCTCAAACGACGCAATGAGGCAGCTACCGCCTTCAGCGACGCTGGACACGAGGACCGGGCAGCCGCTGAACGTGCTGAAGCCGCGGTGCTGACTGAGTACCTTCCGGCACAGTTGAGCGCCGAGGAGATCCGCGACATCGTGGCGGCCGCCATAGCCGAGACCGGAGCAAGTGGTCCGCAGGCGATGGGCGCGGTCATGAAGGTGGTACAGCCGAAGATCGCTGGCCGGGCCGACGGCGGACGGGTAGCGGGCGAAGTGAAGCAGCAACTCACCAGTTAGTGGTTGCCGCCACCGCCACCCCGCCGCCGCCGCCCTGACCCGGCGGATTGCCGTTCCCGCCGCCGTTCGAAGAGGATGGCGACGGTGAGTGCGAGCCGGGATGAGAGTTGTCGGAGTTGCTCGGCTTAGGGGTAGCGGTCGGACTCGGCGGCACACCGTTGCTTAAGAAGATCGTCACCACGGCGCCGCTGCTTACGCCGGTGCCACCGTAGGGGCTGGTGTAAGCGACCAATCCAGCCGCTTGGCTGGAGTTAACCGTGGTGCTTGAGACCAACGGAGTAAGCCCAGCGCCCTTAATGGTGGCAATGGCTTCCTGCTCTGTCATGCCAGCGACGGTTGGCACCGAAATCGCGTCGCCGTAAATCATGTCGGAGCTAATCGGCGTGAAGTACGACACCGGAGTGCCTGCTAGTGCACCCACCATCGCGTCGTGCCAGATCGGCCCGGGGATGGAACTACCGAAGACGTAGCTGTAGTACGTACCGTTGATAGTGACGTAACGCATCGGGTTTTCGTGCGGCGCTTCGGGATCACCAGCCCACACAGCCGCCGCAAGGTCGGGCGTGTACCCCGCGAACCAGACGGCGTTGTAGTCGTCGGTGGTTCCGGTCTTTCCGGCAGCCGGACGACCGATGGCCATCGCCGCTCCCGTCGGGTTTGGGACCTTGCCTCCGATGACACCAACCATGACATCGTTGACTGCGTCGGCCACCGCGGGCTCGATCACCTGGTTGCACTTCGGTTTCGGGCTGGCCACCTCTTCGTGGTCTCTGTTGGTCACCGACGTGATGACCCTGGTGTCACAGTGCAATCCGCGCGCAGCGAAAGTGGCGTAGGCAGTTCGCAAGGGTTAGCGGCGACATCCCAAAGGACCCGCCAATGACGCCTGGTGTGACCTGCAGTGATTCGTTGTCGATCGGCGCTTCGCCGGTGTTTGCCGTTACCACACCCGCTCGCGATGCCAGGTCCCAGATGTTGCAAAGCCCGGTTCGCTTAGCGAGTTCGGCGAAGTACGTGTTCACCGAATACGCAGTGCCCTGATAGATATTGAAGTTGCCCGACGGAGCGCCGGTGTAGTTGCCGACGTTCCATTCTGCTTCGGTCGCTCCCTCGCAATCCTGGTAGCTGCCGTACGGCATCACGCGTGAATCGGGTGCGTAGATCACGGCGTTCATCGGCAAGCCCTGCTCGATGGAGGCGGCCACCGTAAAGATTTTGAAGGTTGAGCCGGGCTGCTGCCCGTTCGTTCCTGAGTATTTGAGATCGACTGCATTGTTGACGAAGCTCGAATGCGGCCCAGTGCCGTAGTCCAAGTTCTGCGCCATTGCCCTGACGTTGCCGGTTCCAGGCTCGACCATGGCGATCGCTGCGGCCCGACCACTGGGGTCGCCAGTTGGCAGGTGCGCTTCAACCGCGGCCTGTGCAGAAGCTTGGTCTTTGAGATTGAGCGTGGTGCGAATCGTGAGGCCACCACCGTTGAGCAGGGCCCGTCGATCCGCAATGGTCTTGCCGTAGGTCGGATCGTCAAGGAACGCCCGTTGCACGTAGTCACAGAAGAACGGGACTTTGGAGACAGCGCAACCGCGCGTCAGGTCACTGGGGTCGAGGATGTGGGCCATGGAACGGCCAGCGAACTTGTCGGCCTGCTCCTGGCTGATCATCGACTCGTCGGCCATCCGTTGCAGGACGTAGTCGCGACGGTCTTGGCTGATGTTGGGGTGTTCTAGTGGGTCGTAGAGCGAGGGGTATCTGACGATCCCGGCGATGGTCGCCGCTTCGCCGGGATTCAGCTTGCTGGCTGGCTTCGAGAAGTAGCGACGCGAGGCGACCTCAACGCCATAGGCCTGGGAACCGAAGTACGCGATGTTGAGATATCCCTCGAGTATCTTCTGCTTGCTCCACTGCTGTTCCAGACCGAGCGCGTACCTCAGTTCGCGGATCTTCCGGCTGATTGAGTCTTCGGCTGCGGCTTCGCGTTCCGCTTTGGTTTTGGCAGTGTCCAGCAGGACATTCTTGACGTACTGCTGGGTGATCGTTGACCCACCCTGGGTTACCCCGCCAGCCTGGGTATTAGCGACTAGCGCGCGGACCGTGCCCTGCAGGTCGATGCCGTTGTGCTGGTAGAAGCGAGCATCCTCGATCGCGACGATCGCGTCCTGCATCGGTTGCTGAGATTTTGGAGAGTGGGACGTAAACGCGGTTCTGGCTGTAGAACCTTGCGATCGGCGTACCGTCGGCCGCCAACAAGGTTGAGCGTTGCTTCAGCGGTGGGACTTCAAGTTCGGCCGGAAGTGCGAGGAAGTTCTCGGCGCCGCGTTTCGCGGTCAGACCCGCCAATCCGACGGCGGGCAGCATCAAACCTGCCACCAGTACTCCGGCAAGGACTGACAAGCAGGCGAAGAGGACAACGCGATGGCCCGCGCGCCCCGAGTCTGATCCGCCGAAATTGGAGGGGAAGGTCACCAGATGAGAGTAAGGCAGTGGCCGAACCACTCGAGAACGGTGACAGGCAGTAGCCCCTACATAACGAAGTGATTACGAACCGTGATCGTCCATAGTCCGACGGGACCAGCGGAGTTCCCCCATACGGGGGCTTACTGGGTTGATCGACTTTCCTCTACCGTCAGTGACTACGCGCCGTAACCACGCAGAAGAGTGGTCCCGGCCGATTCGATTACAGAACGTGGCGGGAAACCGTCGAGGGGGAGGGGACCAGATGGCGTGGATCGAGGATTGGCCGGCGGTGGCTGCATGCCGCACTACCGACCCGGACGCACTCTTCGTGCAGGGGGCCGCGCAGAACCGGGCGAAGACGTTTTGCATGGGCTGCCCGGTGCGTACCGAATGTTTGGCGGACGCGTTGGACAACGGTGTCGAATTCGGGGTTTGGGGCGGGATGACCGAACGGGAGCGCCGCGCATTGCTGCGCCGCCGACCGACTGTTACGTCGTGGCGTCGACTGCTGCAGGTGGCCCGTGACAACTACGAGCGCGAAACGGTTAGCGTCGGGGCGGTCAGTTAGTTAGGTCCGTTCGCAAGAAGGTCGCCGACCGTTCGTAGACCTTCGACGTCGTGAACGTCTCCAGGTAGCGCTGGCGCAATGGCAACCGGAACGCCTGGATGCGCGCCGGTGAACCGAAGCAGTAGGTGACGTTCTTGCGAGACAGTTCGCATGGTGTCAGCGTGCAGTCTCAGCAACGTAGCGGTGAGGGCATGCTCCTTTTGCTCGCTCGAGGGCTTCGGCAGCGCCGGCAGCGCGATCTGCCGACACACCCGCTGCGGCTCCTGACCGGGCGCGATTGAGCACCAATCCTGCGAGTGGCATGGCATCTTCCTGAAGCCGTTCGACGAAGTACGAGGCTTCACGCAAAGCGTCTGGCTCAGGAGCGGCTACGACAACGAAGGCACTTCCACTGTCCTGCAGCAGCGCGTACGTCTTGTCCGCTCGTTCGCGGAACCCACCGAATACTGAGTCAAGACCGGCGACCAGCGTCTGCAGGTCGGTCAAGAGTTGCGCACCAAGGATTTTGGTCAGCGCATTCGCGACCAACGAAAACCCTGCTCCAACGACGCGCATGTACGCGCGACCTCCTGCTCGAGCGGGAGCCATCAGCAGTCGGATCAGTCGACCGTCTAAGAACGAGCCGAGTCGCTCCGGGGCGTCGAGAAAGTCCAACGCCGATCGACTCGGTGGCGTATCGACGATGACGAGATCCCAGATTCCTGAATCTTCGGCCTGCCGATGGAGTTGCCCGAGTTTTTCCATGGCCATGTACTCCTGTGTTCCCGCAAAGGAACTCGACAGCGTTTGGTAGAAGGAATTGGCCAGAATCTCTCTGCGCTCGTTCCGGGTCGGCGTGCTGTTCGACGATCTCGTCGAACGTCCGCTTCATGTCGAGCATCATCGCGAACAGGGCTCCACCTTCAGCCGATCCGATCTCCGGAATTTGACGTGGCGTGTTGTCGAGATGTTCAAGCCCCAACGACTGGGCAAGGCGACGAGCTGGGTCGATAGTCATGACGCACACGCGACGCCCGCGCTCGGCGGCACGAAGACCAAGCGCGGCAGATGTGGTTGTCTTCCCCACGCCACCGGATCCACAGCAGACAATGATGTTGATGCTCTTGTTGTCGAGCAGTGCGTCGATGTCGAGCGGCGTGGCGCGGTTCGCGTTCATGGCAACGCCTGTGTGCGCAACTGGTCGGCGAGGCCGTACAGCCCGGCGAGGTCGATGCCATTCGGTTGCCACTCGAGTTCGTAAGTTGGAAGGTCCAGCCCTTGAAGTTCACGGCGTTCTGCGCGCTCGAGGAGGACCCGTTCTGCGTGGTCGGAGGCTTCGTGCACCAGCGCGTCAACCAGTTCGGTGTGCGCGCTCAGACCAGCGGCGGTAATGCCGGCTTCGATTTCACCGCGATCGAGGGAGTGATTTCGCGCGGCGTCCAGTGTGGCGCCATGGAAGAGTGGCGTTCGGACTTGATTGATGATGATCGACTGCACAGGTAGTTGTGCCGCTCGCAGTTCCGCCACCCCGTCGATTGTCTCTTCGGTCGGCATCTCCTCAAGCAGCGTCACTAGGTGAATCGCGGTACGAGGTGATCGCAGTAGCCCCATGATGGCGTCCGCTTGACGTCGGATTGGTCCTACTTTCGCCAGACCGGCCACCTCGTCGTTGACGTTGAGGAATCTGGTGATGCGTCCGGTCGGCGGCGCATCCAGGACGACAGCGTCATAGACATTTCGCTCTCCGTCTCTACGTCGTACCGCCTCGTACGCTTTGCCGGTGAGAAGGACGTCGCGTACGCCGGGCGCGACGGTAGTTGCGAACTCGACGACGCCGATCTTGCCCAGCGCCTTACTGGCACGACCCAGCCGGTAATACATGTCGAGGTACTCGTGCAGGGCTGCCTCAGGATCGACAGCAAGCGCGAAGACGTCGCCGCCACCGGGCGCGACCGCCACGCGTCGTTCCTCGTAGGGGAGCGGCGGTACGTCAAACAGTTGGGCGATCCCCTGACGACCCTCGACCTCCATGAGGAGGACGCGCTGTCCACCCGTCGCCAGCGCCAGCGCGAGGGCGGCTGCGGCAGTTGTCTTCCCGGTTCCGCCTTTGCCAGTCATGATGTGCAGTCGCTGGCTCGCCTGAAGACTCACGCGTCGACCCTACGGGCTCACCGGTAGGGTCGACACATGACGACGTGGGAGTACGCAACCGCCCCTCTGCTCATTCATGCCACCAAGCAGATTCTCGACACCTGGGGGCAGGACGGCTGGGAACTCGTCCAGGTGGTCCCCGGTCCTAACGCAGAACAGTTGGTGGCTTACTTCAAGCGCCCCAAGGAGTCCTGATGCCGACGCCCGAAGAGCGGTTGGCGGACATGGGACTGGCTGTTCCGTCAGTCGCTAAGCCGGTCGCCGCGTACGTTCCGGCTGTTCGTAGTGGCTCCTACGTGTTCACGTCTGGCCAACTGCCCATGGTCGATGGCGCTCTTGCTGCCACCGGCAAACTCGGCGGTGAGATCGATGCCGACCAAGGCAAGGATCTCGCACGTATTTGTGCGCTGAATGCATTGGCGGCAATTCGCGCTGAGATCGGTGACTTGTCTGCGATCACGCGCGTGGTCAAGGTCGTCGGCTTCGTGGCCAGCACACCGGAATTCACCGGACAGCCCGGTGTCGTCAACGGTGCCAGCGAACTGTTGGGTGAAGTGTTCGGAGACCTCGGCGTGCATGCCAGAAGCGCCGTCGGCGTCGCGTCACTTCCGTTGGATGCTCCCGTCGAGGTGGAGCTGATCGTCGAAGTCGGCTAGTGCCTTGACTTCGGGACCTACTGAATCGGCAGTACCGATACGACCGGCCGCCACCGTCGTCCTGCTTCGAGACGGATCCGGCGGCATCGAGGTATGGCTGCAACAGCGAGCGGCCACGTTGGCCTTCGCGGCGAGCATGTACGCCTTTCCAGGCGGCGCGGTTGATTCAGAAGATGCCTCGGTGTCGCTCCCCGAGGTAGATCTCGAACGGCATGCCAAGGTCTTTGGCGACGTCGATCTGACGGTGAGCTCGGTCGTACGTGGCAGCGGCCGTCCGGGAGACCTTTGAAGAAAGCGGTGTGCAGGTCGCTGCCAAATCGCTCGTGCCATGGGCTCGCTGGATCACGCCCTCAGGAGAGTCACGTCGATTCGATGCCCGCTTCTACATCGCGCCGTGTCCGGGCGATCAGGAACCGCGGGCGCTGACTGGCGAGGTGGCAGCTGGCGCGTGGCTCATGCTCGACCAAGCGATCGAGCGACATCGTGCCGGTGGGCTACCGATGTGGCCGCCGACCATCGGAACCTTGCTAGAACTCGTACCCTTCGATCAGGTGGCTGCGGCATTGGCCGCAGGTCCTATGAGTATTGAGGCCCAATGAGTATTGAGGCGGTGACCGAGTGATCGAGCCAGTCAAAGGCACCAAGCCTCAACGCGCATGGTGCGTGACTGCACCCAACCCCGGAGTTCTCACTCTGGCTGGCACCAACACCTGGATCCTTGCCGAGCCCGGGGCGAGTCGCTGCGTAATCGTCGACCCTGGTCCCCCAGATGCTGAGTCACGTCGAAGTGGTTCTGGGTGCCGTCGAGGCACGTGGCCTAGAAGTAGCCCTGACGCTGATCACTCACGCGCACGAGGATCACGTGGGTGCCGTCGACGCCATCGTCGAATTGACGGGAGCGCCGGTACGCGGATTTGACCGTGAGTGGTGCAGGGGATCAGTTCCACTCGTCAACGGTGAAGAGATAGTCGTCGACGACTTGTCTCTCAAGGTTTTCGCGACGCCGGGACACACCGCAGATTCAATGAGCCTGCTGGTCCCCGCAGATGCTGCGTTGTTGACCGGCGACACCATCCTCGGTCAGGGGACCTCGTTGATCGCCTGGCCGGACGGTCAGTTGGGGCCGTACATGGAGTCCTTGCAGACCATTCGCACGATGGCTGCTGCTGGGCATGCCTTGACGTTGCTGCCGGGGCACGGTCCGCAGATCTTCAATGCGCTCGCTGCTGTTGACCAACTGCTGGCACATCGCGAACAGCGACTTGACCAGGTGCGTGCGGTGTTGGACGACGGCGCGGAAAATGTTGGCGAAGTCGCTCGACGGGTGTACGGCATGCCCGGACCGGCGTTGCACGACGTCGTCCTCAATCAAGTAAGAGCGCAACTGGAGTTGCTAGCAGCCAAGGGAGAGTCAAGGGCAGGAGACGCCATGCGCGCCGGCTAAGCAGCGCGCCTTTCGAGTCGTTCAATGTCAAGCAAAATCACTGCACGAGCTTCAAGACGAAGCCAACCCCGCTGCGCGAAGTCGGCTAGCGATTTGTTGACCGTCTCTCGCGATGCTCCGACCAACTGGGCGAGTTCCTCCTGAGTCAGGTCATGGGCCACCAGACGCGACCCATCCGCTTGCGGTTGGCCGAACTTCTCTGACAACTCAAGCAGGGCTTTGGCTACCCGACCCGGTACGTCGCTGAAGACCAGATCAGCCATTGCTTCATTCGTCCGTCGCAGCCGTTGAGCCAGTGCACGTAGTAGTTCCTCGGCGACCTCGGGTCTTCCGGTCAGCCACGGCCGAAGGTCACTTTGGCCGAGTCCGAGCAGTACGGAGTCGGTGACCGCGGTAGCGGTTGACGTGCGGACGCCAGGATCGAAAAGCGACAACTCACCGAACATCTCGCCGGGACCAATGACGGCTAGGACCTGTTCACGGCCATCGGCGGACGTCTGGCTGAGTTTGACCTTGCCGTCTTCAACGACGAAGAGTCGATCGCCGGTCTGGCCCTCGGCGAACACCACGTCGCCCTTCGGCACTGTCAGTTGCGCCATGCTGGCCTGGAGCGCTGCCGCTGCTCCATCGTCCAGCGCAGCGAACAGGGGAGCGCGACGTACCAGATCGTCGTCCACTGATCCTCCAGACGTCGGCCTAGCCGTTGGCTCGTGCCTGCGGCGAAGGCCCAGTCTGCCGTGTTCGGCGGCAGGTGGCCACAAACTGCTCGAGGTTGGGGCTAGAGACGGTCCGCAGTCGAGAGTGGCAGCGCCAGCAGGGCCAAAGCGGGCTCCTCGCGATATCTGGCGATCAGTTCGTTAGTGGCGTCGCTGAGACGTCGGTGGAGCGCTCCGCGATAAGCCGACAGTTGTAGTTCCGCGAAAGCCAGGTCGCGCCGCAGGTTCGCCGTGGCAACCGGGTCCTCGGGGTGAGCCTCTCGCATCCACAGCGACGCGAGGTCAGGCAGCGGCGGGACGTCGTCGATAGGCAGTACCTGCACGAGGGCCTGGCGTCCGGCCGAGACTCGGGTCTCGCTTAGGGCCAGTCGAAGCCGCTCGAGCCGGATCGAGTCGTCCGCGCCGTTCATGTCGATCAGGTCGAGTCGGGCGTGAATCAGCCGTCGCCAGTAGGAGACCCGGTTCTCTTCCGCGGTCAGGGTTTGACGGTAGGTACGAAGGGTAGACAGCGCCAAGTGATCGAACTCGGCACTGCGTTCGGGTACTACCCGATCCTTCGCACGCACCTTCGTGCGTTGATCGCTGCGCTCATCGGTGCGCGTTGCCATCGTGTTTTGACCTCTTCCACCCCGTTGCACCGTTGAAGGTGCTGACACTGTGCGATCGTCGGGGATTGCGAAATGCTTGAGGTTCCGTCACCCGTACGGGGCAGATCGGGCACTCGCTCTAGGCTTGATGGGTGACCCAACTGACTAAACCCATCAAACGGGCTAACGAGACTCACACCGGTTTGGTGAGGCGTGCCCGTCGAATTAATCGCGAGTTGGGCGACCTGTACCCGAATGCTCACTGCGAACTCGACTTCTCGACCCCGTTGGAACTACTCGTTGCGACGATCTTGTCCGCGCAGTCCACCGACAAGCGAGTGAACCTGGTGACGCCGGTGGTCTTCGCGAAATACCCCGACGCTGCCGCGTACGCAGCAGCTGACCGGGATGAACTCGAAAACCTCATCAGGTCCACTGGCTTCTTTCGAGCCAAAACCAACTCGCTGATCGGGCTCGGGCAGGCTCTCTGTGACGAGTTCGGTGGTGAGGTTCCGGGACGCCTTCGTGACTTGGTCACGCTCCCCGGGGTCGGACGCAAGACTGCCAACGTCGTGCTCGGCAATGCCTTCGATGTCCCTGGGATCACCGTCGATACTCACTTCGGTCGACTTGCTCGTCGATTTGGTTGGACGACGCAGACCGATCCCGTCAAGGTCGAAGCCGAAGTCGGAGCACTCTTTCCGCGCAAGGAGTGGACGATGCTCTCGCATCGCCTCATCTGGCATGGACGTCGACGCTGTCATGCCCGCAAACCCGCCTGCGGTGCGTGTGCGATCGCGCGGCTGTGTCCCGCCTTCGGTGAGGGACCCATTGATCCGAAGGTCGCCGCAGTGCTCGTCAAGGGCGACGAGTGACCGTACCTGCTTGGCTCGAACCGCTGATAGCGGCTACGCGCGATGTCGGTGTTGACGAGCTCACGCGATTTGCTCCGCCGCCTGGGGCGACTCGCCACTCAGCGGTACTCATGCTTTTCGGCGAGGGAGAACACGGTCCGGACGTGCTACTGATCGAGCGCGCACATGACATGCGGTCGCACGCGGGTCAGCCAGCGTTTCCAGGTGGGCAAGTAGACCCCGAGGACGACGGTCCGGTTGCTGCCGCGTTGCGCGAAGCGGTCGAGGAAACCGGGCTCGACGACTCTGGTGTAGAGGTCCTGCACGCCCTTCCGGATCTCTACGTGCCGCCAAGCGACTTTGTGGTGACCCCAGTGTTGGCCTGGTGGGAACGTCCCACTCCGGTCGGTCCTCGCGATCCGGCCGAAGTTGCCTCGGTGCACCGTGTGTCGATCGCAGAGCTCGTCGACCCCACTAACCGGTTCCGAGTACGGCACCCCAGCGGGTTCGTCGGTCCAGCGTTCGGAGTTCGTGACCTCATTGTGTGGGGATTTACCGGGGGTTTGCTCGATCGACTGATCTACTTGGGGGGGTGGGAACGTCCATGGGACCGTTCCCGAGTTGAGCCGTTGCCAGATTTGGCCGAGGAGTTTGATTAGTGAACGTCGTTGACGTGGTTCTCGCAGTTGCGATCCTCGTCTTTGCCGTAACTGGCTGGCGTAGGGGGTTCCTGTTCGGCCTGCTCTCGCTCGTCGGTTTCGTGGCCGGTGCAGTGGTGGGCTTTTGGCTGGCACCGATGCTCGTGGGCTCTTGGAACGACGGTTTGCCTAAGGCGATATCTGCATTGGTGATTGTCTTCCTGCTGGCGATTGGTGGGCAAGTAATCGTCGGGATGGCGGGCCGACGATTGGGCGGAGTCGTGGCAGCGGGTCCAGCTTCGGTGTTGAACAGCGCAGCGGGAGCAGTTCTGTCTGTCGTCTCAGTCCTGCTGGTGGTGTGGTTTGCCGCCAGCCTGTTTGCGAGCAACAGCAGCAGTGCGTTGGCCCGCGACGTACGACAGTCACAGTTGCTCGGTGTCATCGACAACATCGTGCCCATGGACGCGACCGAGGTGAGCGGTCAACTCGAGTCGATGTTCTCCGACAGTGGGTTCCCCAAGGTCTTCAGCGGCATTAAGTCCGGAGCCGGTTCAGCCGGTTAGTGCTCCGGACGCCGCCATCGCGCGAACTGGCGGAGTCGTACAGGCTGCGGCTGAGACCGTCAAGGTCACTGGCGATGCGCCGGCTTGTAGTGAAACAGTGACCGGTTCGGGATTTGCGTTCGCACCGAACCGCATCATGACGAATGCCCATGTGGTCGCGGGCGTCCATAACCCAGAGGTTTTGATTGGTGGGTCTGGCAAGCCGTACGACGCCACTGTTGTGTACTTCGACCCGACCGTCGACATCGCAGTGCTTGCTGTCCCCAATCTCCCGGTGACTCCCCTGACCTTCTCGGACAAGGTCGAACGTGACGACAACATCGCAGTTGTCGGGTATCCGGAGGATGCCCCACTCACCGTCACTCCAGGGCGAGTCCGAGACGTTCAGATGGCCAGTGGGCGAGACATATACGGGCAGGGCAAGGTGGTTCGCGAGATCATCTCGATGCGCACTCAGGTCCGTCCCGGTAACTCTGGTGGGCCGGTTGTCGACCCCGCAGGCAAGGTTGTCGGCGTGGTGTTTGCCAGCTCACTCGACAGCGACGACACCGGATACGCGATGACGGCGTCACAGGTTTCTGATGCAGTGACAGCAGGTGTGGCGTCCGTCGACGAGGTTCGTACCGGCGCCTGCATGTAGCTGTCGGTTGGCCTCAGCGATCGGGTTCTGGATCCTGCAGCCAACTCAGCACCTCGCGGTCAAACCGCTCTGGTGCCTCCTCGTGTGGGAAGTGGCCGACACCGTCCAGTAGCCGCCAACGGTAAGGCGCGAGCACGTAGCGTCCAGACCCTCGCGCTACCTCAGGGAGGAAGCACGAATCCGCGGTGCCGTGAATCTGAAGCACCGGAACTTTGATCGGATGCTTGAGCCGCTTTGCGTAGCGCAGGCCGTCGGGTCGGATGGCAGAGCGGACGAGCCACCGGTGGTATTCAGCGGCACAGTAGGCAGTGTTGCCATTTTGGAACGCCTGCCGGTACGTCATCGCCGTCTGCACTGTCTGGCCAACCTGGCGCCGACCATTGGTGCAGAAGTTGGTCAATCTTTTCTGCGTTGTTGTCGGTGAACCGTCGTTCCGGAATCCATGGCGCCTGCATCGAGAGTGCGTGGGCACTGCGATTGATCTGCGTTGGATGACGGATCAAAGAAGCCCGAAGTCTTAGGGGATGCGGTGCCCCCACTGTCACTAGCCGACGCACGGATTTTGGATGCGTTGCTGCAAGAGTCCAGCCGACGAAGCCGCCCCAGTCGTGCGCAACGATCGTGGCATCAGCCTCGCCAAGGGCGGCGATCAGTGAACTCACGTCCTCGGCAAGCGACGGCAGGTCGTATCCCCGCGGAGTGTGGTCGCTCGTGCCGTAGCCGCGTAGGTCCATGGCGACGGCGCGGTAGCCAGCCTCCGCGAAGGAGTTCAGCTGATGCCGCCACGACCACCAGAAGAGCGGGAAGCCATGCAGGAACAACACCAGGGGACCGTCACCTTGTTCAGCGATGTGAAAGCGCGTGCCCCTGGCGGTGACGTTGTGGTGCCGCCAGGGCCCATCGAGTAGAAGGTCGGGGTCGGTGGTCACTTGACCGGAGTGGATGGGCTCTTGGCAGTTGCGGGTGGCGTGTTCGGGGGCAGCGATTCGACGATCTGCTTGGTGCGTTGCAACTCCGCCATCGCTTGTTCCGGGCCGCGGGCCTTCTTCAAGCTACGGACGCCCAACAGCACCAACAGCGCTGCGACGAGAAGGTAGACACCACCAACGATGAGGAAACACGCCCACAGCGGCAGCCCGGTTTCAGACAGTCCGTACACCGCAGCCCAGGTGAACAAAATGAGCACCATGAGAACTAGAGCGACAGCGGCAGCGAGCAGTGCGCCTCCGACAGCTCCGCGGCGCGCGGACTCTTTCAGCTCGGCCTTGGCCAAGTCGATCTCGCCACGGATGAGCTGGCTCAGGTCGTTGGCGATATCGGCAACGAGCGCGCCCAACGAGGGACGATTGTCGAGCCGGTCTCGGGTGCCGTTCAACATGTGCTCCTCCTTGATCCCCTCAGCGAGCCGGGGTGCCCGAATCGATCCTGTCAGGTTGCGGTCAGCTGTGGCACCTGGACCCTCAATCCGCCTGGGATTCGGCCAGCCGATAGCCCCGATTCCGCAGTCGAAGGATGACTGCTGCGGCCACTGCCGACAGCAATGACCCGACCAGGACCGCGGTCTTGACGTCGTCCAGCCGCTCAGGCTGATTCTCGAACGCCAGTTCCGCGATCAGCAGGGAGACGGTGAAACCAATGCCGGACAAGAGGGCCAGCCCAGCCATATCTCGCCAAGCGATCCCCTCGCCGAGTTCGGCCCGAGTAAAGCGGGCCACCACCCAGGTCGCTCCGAATACGCCGACGAACTTGCCCACCACCAAGCCGAGCACAACGCCAAGAGCTGCGACGTCGTCGAAGATCACGGCGCCGATGTCACCGCTCAAGGGAACCCCTGCCGACAAGAACGCGAATGCGGGGACGGCCAGACCGGCCGAGATTGGCCTGATCCGGTGTTCAAGTCGTTCCGCTGGTGAATGGTCCTCGTCAGCGTCTGGTTTGACCCTGGTGAGCAGACCCAACAGCACACCGGCCACGGTCGCGTGAACACCCGAGTCGTGCATGGCTGTCCAGACCGCCAGGGCGATCGGGACGTACAGCCAGGTGGACGTCACGCGAGCCCGTTGTAGGAGTGCGTAAACAACGAGCAGCACGGCAGCGATTGTCAATGCGACGAAGTCGATACTTTCAGTGAAGAAGATGGCGATGACAGCAATCGCGCCCAGGTCATCGACGACAGCGAGTGTCAGCAGAAACGCTCGCAGCGCGGGAGGTAAGTGCGAACCGACAACCGCCAGCACGGCGAGGGCGAAGGCAATGTCGGTGGCCATGGGGATCGCCCACCCGTCGCGCGCGGTCGACGTACCACCGGCTGTAGCTAGATATATGGCAGCAGGCAGGACCATGCCAGCGAGCGCAGCGATGACCGGCAGCACGGCCTGGTTGAGTTTGCGCAAACTCCCAACGACAAGCTCACGCTTGAGTTCGACGCCAGCAACGAAGAAGAAGATGGCGAGTAATCCGTCAGCGGCCCAATCCTGCATCGTCAGATGCAGATGCAAGCCCTCAGGTCCAAAGGCAAAGTTCTTCAGTGATTCGTAGTCGTCCGACAGGGAAGTGTTGGCGGCGATAAGTCCGGCTGTTGCTGCGATTAGGAGTAGCGCGCCTCCGACGGTTTCTTGGCGCAAGACGTCAGCGATGAATGGGCGTTCATTGGGGGAGATTGCCGAGAGCAGTGCTGGGCGCTCGGCCACGTCTGTGGCTCCTCTCCGTCGCAGGTCGTACTTCGCCGACCAAACTTTCCGGCACGCCCTGCATCCAGTTTAGAGGCTGGCTATTAGGACGTTATGAGTCTGGGCATCGGCCGACCACCGACATCCGATGAAAGGATGGGCGGACTGTCCGGCCGAGGAGGTGAGCAGTGGCGGTCCACGATCTGAACCTCTGGCTCGCCGCTGGTTGCCTGACGCTCTTGGTCGCGGTGGTCGGTGTGCGGTTGTCCGCGCGCATCGGCCTGCCCGGAATGCTGCTCTATCTCGGGCTCGGCTTGGTCATTGGTGAAGCCGGACTTGGTTTTGAGTTCAGCAACGTTGAGTTGACGCGGGACCTGGGGTTGGTTGCTCTGGCAGTGATTCTCGCCGAAGGTGGGCTGACGACACGATGGTCGCTGATCAAGCCAGCATTGGGATTCTCGATCGTGCTCGCCACGGTCGGTGTTGCGGTGTCGGTGGCGGTTGTTGCGGGGGCAGCCCATCTCTTGCTCGACTTTGATCTGCGTGCGTCGCTGATTCTCGGCGCAGTGGTGTCATCGACGGACGCTGCTGCGGTGTTCTCGGTGTTGCGTGCGATCCCACTGCCGAAGTCGATGGTGGCACCGCTAGAGGCAGAGTCTGGGTTCAACGACGCACCGACCGTCATCTTGGTCACGTTGCTCGCCTCCGAGTCGTGGGACTCCACTGGCGTTTTGGGGTCCGTCGGACTGGTCGGCTACGAGTTAATCGTTGGCGCTGCGACGGGAGCTCTGTTCGGTTGGGCTGGTGCGCGCTTCCTGTCGCGAATCTCCCTGCCCGCTGCTGGTGTGTACCCGCTCGCGACCGTCGCGATTGCGTTGTTGTCGTACTCCGTAGCCGGACTGGAGCACGCCAGCGGCTTCTTGGCCGCGTACATAACTGGAGTGATCCTAGGAAACTCGCGGCTCCCTCATCATCGCGCAACTCTTGCTTTCGCCGAAGGCAGCGCGTGGTTGGCGCAGATCGGACTATTCGTGTTGTTGGGTCTGCTGGCCAGCCCTGAGCGCTTGCCCGAGGCAGTGGTGCCAGCGTTGGTAGCTGGTTTCGTTCTGACGTTCCTTGCCCGACCGCTGAGCGTCCTGATTTGCGCACTGCCATTCCGCTACGGGCTTCGAGAGCAAACGTTCTTGTCGTGGGCAGGACTGCGCGGTGCGGTGCCGATCGTGCTTGCGACCATTCCGCTGTCAGCTGGAGTTCCGGGGTCGTCGCGAATATTCGACATTGTGTTTCTGCTCGTCGTCATCTACACCCTGGTACAGGGACCGACTCTGCCGCTGGTGGCACGTCGACTCAAACTCACCGAGGTGATGACCACACACGAGCTGAGTGTCGATGCCGCATCGCTTGACGGGATGAACGCGGACTTGCTGCAGTTCGAAGTTCCGGAGGGGTCAGCGATGCGTGGTGTGACGATCGACGAACTTCGACTACCAACGTCGGCAACGGTGTCACTCGTCGTGCGTGACAACCACAGTTGGATGCCAACCAGCGACCTGCGGCTGCACGCAGGCGACCAGCTGCTGATCGTCGCGACGGGTGACGTAAGAGATGTCGTCGAGTCACGACTGCGTGCAGTGAACACGTCCGGTCGACTTGCTCGCTGGCTTTCGCCGGACGGTCCACGAACTCGTCGGTCACGATGGCAACGATTGCAAGCCCGTTGGCAGCGCCGCTAACGTCACTCCTGCATGGCCCCGAAGAGTTGCTAGGCAAAACGGGCGCCATAGCGCCCGCTGCGTCTAGCAACTTCAGTCTTCGGCCGCGGCCCCTGGAAGCTGCGACTCGATGAGGTTCATTACAGACGGGTCGGCGAGGGTTGTCACGTCACCCATGCTGCGGTGTTCTGCGACGTCGCGAAGCAGGCGACGCATGATTTTGCCGGAGCGGGTCTTCGGTAGTTCAGCGACGACAAGGATCTGGCGTGGCTTCGCGATCGGTCCGATCTCATGGGCTACGTGGTCACGCAACTGCTTGACGAACGCCTCTCCATCCTCAAGCCCAGCGGCATCCGAACGGGGGATGACGAAAGCGACGATGCCTTGGCCGGTTGTGGGGTCGGTGGCACCGACGACTGCAGCCTCTGCGACCGCTGGATGAGAGACCAACGCCGACTCGACCTCGGTTGTTGAGATTCGGTGTCCACTCACATTCATCACGTCGTCGACGCGACCAAGAAGCCACAAGTCACCGTCTTCGTCCTTCTTTGCGCCATCGCCGGCGAAGTAGATCCCCTCGTAGCGTGACCAGTAGGTGTCCTTGTACCGCTGCGGATCACCCCAGATACCGCGCAACATGCTCGGCCATGGCTCGGTCAACACCAGATACCCGCCACCGCCGTTAGGCACTGATTGCGCATGATCGTCGACGACGTCGGCCGCGATTCCTGGAAGTGGACGCATGGCCGAGCCGGGTTTGCTCGCGGTGACCCCAGGGAGGGGACTGATCATGATTGCGCCTGTCTCGGTCTGCCACCACGTGTCGACGACCGGAGTTCGGTCGTACCGATGTGGGTTCGGTACCAGACCCAAGCCTCGGGGTTGATCGGTTCGCCCACCGACCCAAGCAGTCGAAGCGACGACAGGTCGAACTGTTCTGGGATGTCGTCACCCCACTTCATGAAGGTGCGTATCGCTGTCGGTGCCGTGTAGAAGAGAGTGACCTTGTACTTCTCGACGAGTTCCCAGAACCGTCCCTTGTGTGGGGTGTCAGGGGTCCCCTCGTACATCACCTGCGTCGCGCCGTTGGCCAGTGGTCCGTAGACGATGTACGAGTGCCCGGTGACCCATCCGACGTCAGCCGTGCACCAGAACACATCGCTCTCGGGTTTCAAGTCGAACACCGCGTGGTGGGTGTACGCGGCCTGAGTTAGGTAACCGCCGCTGGTGTGCAAAATCCCCTTGGGTTTTCCGGTCGTCCCCGACGTATAGAGGATGAACAGCGGGTGTTCGCTGTCGAACGCCTCGGGTGTGTGTTCAGTTGGCTGACGGTCAACGATGTCGTGCCACCAGACGTCGCGCGCGTCGTTCCATTCGACGTCTTGTCCCGTGCGTCGGACAACTAAGAACGTGAGTCACGCTCGGCGTCTGCGCGACGGCCTCGTCGACTGCGGGTTTCAAGCGCTGCTGGATTGCCGCGACGGTAACCACCATCCGAGGTGATGACGAGCTTCGCCTGCGCATCGTCGATACGACTGCGCAGTGCCTCAGCCGAGAACCCACCGAACACGACAGAGTGCGTCGCACCGATGCGCGCACAAGCCAGCATCGCGACAGCTGCCTGCGGAATCATCGGCAAGTAGATCGCGACCCGGTCGCCGGCAACAATTCCCAACTCCGTCAGTGCATTCGCTGCTTGGCTGACTTCGCGCAGGAGATCTGAGTAGGTGATGCTCCTGGTATCGCCCGGCTCACCTTCGAAGTAGATCGCGACGCGGTCACCGTTGCCAGCCGCGACGTGACGGTCGACGCAGTTCGCCGCCACGTTCAACTTCCCTCCGACAAACCATTGGGCGAACGGTGCATCAGACCAATCAAGGGTCTGTTGCCATGGTTGTGACCAGTCCAGCCGTCGAGCCTGCTCGTCCCAGAACGCAAGCCGGTCGGTTGCGGCCTCGTCGTACGCCTTGGCGCCGACATTCGCCTGGGCGCTGAACTCGTCGCTCGGCGGGAACCGACGTTCCTCGCGAAGCAGATTCGACAGGCCCTCTTCGTTCTCGGGGATGCTCACGGCACGTACTCCTCGAAAGTGTTCGTCATTCATTGCCGGACGCCGGTAGGTCTTGAACCTATCCGGAGTATTCACCTCTTGGGGAGCACTGGCACGATGCGCGCTATGTCCGACGATCCCCTCGCACCCCTGGCAGAGCTGCCTGGGGTTTTCGAAGCCGCGGATGCGGCTCGGGCGGCGATAGACGGTCTACTCCGAGAGCCAGCACTGCGACGGAGCAGGGGGCAGGTCAGGGCCGAATCACGCAGACGAGGAGCGTGGGCGTCCGCTCAACTGGCTGGCGCGACGATCGAACTGGACGACTTCGACGCGCCGTTCGCTGAAGACGAGCAGGGACGCCTGTGCGCTGCGGCCCTGCGGGTGAACACCGAGTTGGGGTCGCTCGCCGATACGTGGCGACGAGCCCCCCTGCAGGCATTGGCACGACTTCACGTGCTGGCGGCGGCCGGCAGCGTGCCGGATGACCTTTTGGGACGCCCAAAGACGGACCCGGCAGTCGCGGCTCGGCTGGCGGGGCTAGCGGAGGTGGCAACGTCGAGTGAGGTGTCTGGCGTCGTCGTGGCCGCCGTCATTCAGGGCGACCTGCTGGACCTTGAACCGTTCGGTTTCGCGGACCCGCTCATCGCACGTGCGGCGTCCCGCTTGGTGCTGGTGTCTCGCGGTGTGGATCCCGACGCACTCACCGTTCCCGACGAGGGGATGCTCCGGCTCGGCAGCGATCGACTGACTGCGGGTATCGCCGACTATCGGTCGGGAGAGCCGCAGGCGATGGCGTCGTGGCTGATCTACATCGCCGCGACAGTGCAGCAGGGTGCGCTTATTGCGCGTTCACTTTGTTGAACGAATTGTGTTAGGAATCGGCTGCCAATCGGGTTCGGCTTCACCAGCGGGGGAATTCGCGATTGCGTGTTTCTTGCCTCCGTTAGCGTTCATCACCCAGAGGTCGGTGAGTGGCGTGCCGCGGTCGGTGCCGAAAGCAATCTGGTGACCGTCGGGAGACACTGCCGGCATGAGATCAAAGTGGGAACCACTGGTTAGCCGCGCCAAGTTGGAGCCGTCTGCGTCCACAATGAAGATTGACGATGCTGCGTCGTAGTCTCGTTCGAAGACCAACTTGTCTCCCAGGGGAGTCCATGCCACTTGATGGTCGTAGGCCGATGTATGCGTCAGGCGTGTGACGTCTCCCGAGGTCAGGTCCTTCACGTAGATGTCGCCGGAGTCGCCTTGCTCGAAGCCCCGGGTGAACGCAATCTTCGAACCGTCCGGCGACCACGCAGGTTCAAAGTCTTGCGCGGGACCGCTCGTCACACGTTTGCGCTTCTCGCCATCGGTCGCTCGCAGCGTCCAGAGGTCCCAACTCTCAGTCACGTTAGTAAAGACCAAACGCGTCCCTGACGGACTCCACGCGGGGTCACGCGCATCGACCCCTTGCGTCAGTCGCACTGAATTGTTGCCATTCCCGTCCATCACCCACAGTGAGCCAGGGCCGAAGGGGGCAGGGGTACGCCAGAACGCGATCTGCGTCCCCTCGGCGTTCCACGCTGCGCCGAACTCGTTCCGGCCTGGTGTGCGTGTAAGGCGCACGCGTTGGGTTCCGTCGGGCGAAATGGTATTGATGTCGACTTGGGTGTGGTCTCCGGCGACAGTCTCTCGCCCAAACGCGATCCGTCCGTTCGAGCCTGGGAAGGCAGCAAGAGATGGAGTGGCAATCGCGACGCTCAGCACGACCGCCGTTACAGCCGTCGACGTCATGTGATGAAGGCTCATACTCACATCACCTCTCACTCAGAGAATACGTCCGTGCGTCAGAAGCCGAAGCCCTGTTCGCGCATTCGAGACCGGCGAGCGGCATACCAGATAACACCGGTAATCACGACGATGCCGGCGACCACGCTACTCATTGCGACGGCACGTTGGCGTTGGTCGAGTTCGCCGACGCGAGGAAGCCGCCGCCGCATCGCGATAGGCGTGGTGAAACGAAGCACCGGCCACTCGCGTTCTTGGGCGACTCGTGCCAGTTCCTTGTCGGGGTTGACGGCGAACGGATGACCGACTGCCTCGAGCATGGGTAGATCGGTTTGCGAGTCGCTGTACGCATAGCTAGCTGCGAGGTCGTATCCCTCGCGCTCGGCCAGGCCGCGCATCGCCTCCGCCTTGGTTGGTCCGTAGGCGTAGTAGGCGATCTCTCCGGTGTACTTGCCGTCCTCGACAACCATCTGCGTGGCTACGACGTAGTCGGCACCCAGCATCAATCCGATCGGTTCGACAACCTCGGCCCCCGACGAACTGACGATGACTACGTCGCGGCCAGCTTCGCGATGCTCTTCGATCAACTCGACTGCCTCGTCGTACACGATGGGGTCGATCAGCTCGTGAAGTGTCTCGGCGACGATCTCTCGGACCTGTTGGACGGGCCACCCGCGGCACATGTCCTGCAGGTATTGCCGCATTCGCTCCATCTGATCGTGATCTGCACCACCGACTAGATAGACGAACTGGGCGTATCCGCTACGCAGCACCGCTCGACGGTTGATCAGACCGCCCCGGTAGAAGGGACGACTGAAAGCAAGCGAACTCGACCGAGCAATGATGGTCTTGTCGAGATCGAAGAAAGCTGCCGAATGGGCCATTCACTGAACAATAGGGCCGTCCGGAATGATGGCGCGGTATTGGGCCATCCGGGTGGTTGTGCAGGTTCGGCCACTCGTTGCGAGTGTGCAGATTGCGGCGAGTAGTAACGGGGTACACGATGGGTGTGTCTGGTCCTCCGCGGTCCAGAAATCGCTTGGCTCCCTCCCCCCCGGGGTCAAGCGTCAGACGGCCCCCGCTCTCCCCCCGGCGGGGGTCGTCGTACGGCGTTTGACGGTCGATGAGCACGCCACCCGCAATTCCCTCCGCTCGTTTATCCCCAGCCAGACCAGCCCCGTGCTCCGTCCACAGCGACCGCTCGAACCGACACCGGTGATCCCTTGCCTAGCCCACGGTGACCTCGTGCCGTGAGTTAGAGCGACCAAGGGCGGGATCGATGGGAAAGCACAGTCAACTCAGTAACAGTCGGCCGCTGTTTGTCTGCGGCGACGAACACCTCCTCGACCAGGTGCTCGCTCTATCTCACCGTGCTGGGGTCGACATGCAGGTTGTTGCGGACGCGGGGTCGGCGCGAATGCTGTGGCCGGATGCGTCGGTGGTTCTCGTCGATGGCGCACTGGCCGGAGCGGTCGAGTTGGCTGGGCTGCCACGCCGGCCCAATGTCATCGTGCTTGGTGCCGATCTTGACGACGCCGAAATCTGGCGACGTGCACTGAACATTGGCGCAGATCACGTCGTGTTCTTACCCGATGCCGAGCAGTGGCTGATCTCCACATTGGGAGCCGCCGCAATCGGTTCTCCCTCAGGCAGGGTGATCGCCGTCGTGGGTGGAAGCGGTGGAGTCGGTGCAAGTACCACCGCTGCGGCACTCGCAATCTACGCGAGCAAGTCTGAAGACATGGTCGCGCTGGTTGATGCCGATTCGCGTAGCGGTGGCATGGACTTGTTGCTTGGTGCCGAAGACGAGCCAGGCGTTCGATGGCCCGAACTCGCCAACGCCAGCGGGTTCATCGACCCAGATGCTCTCTTGGCCGCACTGCCGGTTGCAAACGACGTCTCGTTGTTGACGTGGGACGACGATGTACGTGACGTATCGGCAGTGGCGATGACCAGTGCCGTGACGGCGCTCGCCTCCCGTTGTGACGTGGTCGTCGTCGACCTCGGTCGAGCGCGATCGGATTGCGTCGAGTCACTGTTGCCGCTGACGTCACTGGTGGTGCTAGTCGTGCCCGCTCGCGTACGTGGGGTAGCTGCCGCTCGCCGGTTGCTGCCGATTCTCGCGCCTGCGAGTGAGCGGCTTCACGTCGCGGTTCGGATGCCGAGTCCAGGTGGACTCGACCCGGCCGACATCCAAGCCGCGCTGGGACTGCCATCTCTGGGAGAGGTACCCCACGACGCCCGACGAGCAGAACACGAGGAGAACGGTCTGCCGCCTCGAGTGACGGGTGCTTGGCAACGCCTGGCCGAGGCAGTTCTCGCTCGGTGCGGGACAGTGGGTCGGGCAGCATGAGCGTTGCTCGGGAACTTGTCCATGGCGTTCGATCAAATTTGCTGGCGAATGGGCGTACACCGTCAACCGACAGCGTCTACGAGGCTCTGCGCAATGATCGCCGAGTCGTTGACTCTGCGGCATTGCTTTCGCTCGTCGACGAAGTTCGCTCAGATCTTGCCGGACTTGGTCCGCTTGATCCGTGGTTGAGCGCACCACTGGTCACTGATGTTCTCGTCAACGGCGCCAGTGAGGTTTGGATCGACCGCGGTGATGGTCTTGAACGTACGACGACTCGGTTTCGAGATGACGAATCGCTGCGACGGCTCGTGCAGCGCTTGGTCAGTAGCGCGGGGCGCCGACTAGACGACGCGTGTCCATACGTAGACGTGCAACTACCCGGTGGCCTGCGGTTACACGCAGTGTTGCCGCCGATAAGTCCGCGGCTGTGCGTATCGATCCGAGTTCCGCGACGAGAGGCCTTCCGGATCGAAGAACTTGAAGCCAACCGCACGTTGGTCCCCGAGATCGCCCAGGTATTGCATGCCCTGGTGCGCTCCCGGCGAGCCTTCCTGATCAGCGGGGGAACCGGTAGTGGCAAGACAACAGTGCTCGCTGCATTGCTCGGTCATGTCTCGCCAACAGACCGGATTGTCGTCGTCGAGGACACCTCCGAACTGGCTCCGTCACATCCGCATGTGATCCGACTGCAGTCGCGAAGTGCAAACGTCGAGGGATCGGGAGCGGTGAGCATGCGAGAACTGGTCAGACAAGCCTTGCGAATGCGACCTGATCGACTAGTGGTCGGTGAGGCCAGGGGTGCCGAGGTCGTCGATCTCATGGCGGCGCTGAACACCGGGCATGAAGGTGGTTGCGGCACGATTCACGCGAACGCTTCGAGTGAAGTGCCAGCGCGTATCGAGGCACTGGCTGCGATGGGTGGGCTTGATCGAGCGACCGCTCACAGCCAGTTGGCGGCGGCGATTCAGGTCGTCGTCCACCTCGCGCGACGAGCCGACCTGAGTCGCTTCGTCCAGCAAGTGGCCGTGACCGAGCGGTCAACGTCCGACTGGGTGCAGACGTCGCCAGCGTTGGTAGTGGCGCCCGATGGACGCGTCGCTTCTGGCGTTGGTCTGCCACGCCTCACGGCGCTGATCTCGGACGCCGCGTGATCGCCGCTGCGTTGTTCGCTGGATTGGCGGGCTGGTTCGTCTGTTCGGTTCCCCGATCGAAACCCGCTCAGATCGACGACTCGATGTCAGAGACATTTGGTCGCCTGCTCAGTTGGCGTCCGGGAACTCGTCGCCGAGTGGTCACCGATCGTTCGACCTGGGTGACCAGGTTTGC
Source organism: uncultured Actinomycetota bacterium (assembly GCA_963726755.1). Lineage (GTDB taxonomy): Bacteria > Actinomycetota > Actinomycetes > JAHEKZ01 > JAHEKZ01 > DATKIY01. The sequence continues at coordinate 560,605 of CAVSDB010000003.1, read as the reverse complement.
TACCGAACTTGCCGCTGAACTGCGGTCGGGCCAGCAGCCAGACGATGCCTGGTCACGGTTGTGGGGCACCGGGCCTCCGCACCGTCCCACGGCTCCGGTGCCGAGGGCAGCCGGTGGGACGTCAGTGGTTCAAGTGATGCACGCAACCTCGGAGTTGCCCGGCTGCCTCGGCCTTCAGCGGATCGCCGCCTGTTGGGCCGTCACCGAAGTCACCGGTGCTGGGCTAGCGCAGGCGTTGGAGCGCATCGGTCGGTCGCTTGTGGCCGAGCACGACATCGCGGTCGAGATTGAGACCCAACTGGCCGGTCCACGGGCAACGGCGAAGTTGCTCGTCTTTCTGCCTGCTTTTGCGCTGTTTCTGGGCAATTCCTTGGGCGCTGATCCGCTTCACGTGCTCTTTCACTCGATGCCGGGTTTGGCCTGCCTGGCTGTCGGCTTGTTGCTGTTGCTGTTTGGTTGGAGGTGGAGTCAGGCCCAGGTCCGCTCGGTAACAGTGTGGTCGCAGTAGTCGTGCGAACTGGCGCGCTTGTTATCGCCGCATTGCTTGCCGGCTCAGCTGCGTGGTTTTGGCAGCGTCCACGCGCGCGCTGGCTTAGTTCAGGGTTGAAGAACAGCACAGAGTCACAGGCACTTGCCAAATGGCAACCGATTTCGGTCCTTCTCGTCGCGCTCGGAGTTTGGTCGGTTCTGGATGGCTGGCTCGGTCTGGCGGTCGGTGTCCTCGTTGGCTGGTGGGTCCAACGGTGGTTGTCGTCTCTGCCCAGGGCTGCTTCGCGGCGTCGTCAGCGTGAGCGCCAGACGGCCCTTCCGATAGCGGTAGATCTGCTATCCGCCTGCTTGTCGGCTGGCGCCTCTCAACTACGTGGACTGCAGGTGGTCGGAGATTGCGTCGAGGCGTCCGTTGGACAGGACTTACGTCGGGTGGCGTTAGCCCTGGAGGTTGGTGGGTCACCCGACGAAGCGTGGGCTCTGGTTGCTGGCGGCGATCTCGTGGCGGTTGCTGCTTTGATGCAGCGGTGTGCCTGGAGCGGTGCTCCGGTAGCAGTGCTGCTCGGAGATCTCGCACGCGACATGCGCGAGCAAGTCCGGGCGGAAGCATTGGCAGAGGCGAGTGCCTTGGGGGTTCGCTCGGCGGGACCGTTGGGTGTGTGCTTCTTGCCCGCATTCATCTTGATTGGCGTGGTTCCGCTCGTGATTGGCCTCTTCGAGGCTTGGCTCTAGCACTCCGTCGGTCGCGGCTGACATTTCATTGGCAGTTTCCACAACTTCCCGACTGGGCCCGTCCTTCCCCATTTGACGCGAGCCCGCAACCGCGAGCGCTCTTCGCTAGCGAGGCTGTCCTCACGCGATCAGGTTGGTCGCTCGACCCGGCCGCCGCCGGGGACTGGGGAGGTCATATGAAGCAAATCAGGCATCTGGTGAAGGGCGAAGACGGGATGACCACCGCCGAGTACGCCGTTGGCACAGTAGCCGCGTGTGGCTTCGGCGGACTGCTCATTCAATTGCTCACCAGCGACGGAATTTTGTCACTACTCGGTGACGTCATCCGTCATGCGTTCGAGTTCTTGTTCTAGTCGCACGCTGGGCCGCTGGGGACTGATTGTGGGCCAGTCCCCAGTGCGCCGTGCGGCTCGAGACGCAAGGAATGATCACTGCCGAGACGGCCGTAGTCCTTCCCGGTACTCGTTGCGCTCTTGGCCCTGCTACTTGGAGTTCTCGGACACGGCCTGGACCAGGCGAAGGCGGTTGACGCAGCCCGCAACGGCGCTCGGGCAGCCGCACGAGGTGAGTCGTCGGCCGCGATCAAGCAGGCGGTACTCGCTGAGGCGCCGCCGGGATCCCAGATACAGATCGACGTGAGTGGCTCGAAAGTGACAGTCGAGGTTGTCGCGCCCGCTCGATCACTCTTCGGCTTGATATCGCTACCCGGTCCGCACGCTGAATCGGTGGCGCTGCTGGAAGGGTCGACGCTCACGTGAGCCTTCGCGCCGACGATGGCTCAGCCACCCTCTGGACCATGAGTTTCGCTGCGCTGCTGACTGCAGTCGGCGTTACGGCGATCCTCATCGTCGCCGGGCTCACGGCCCACCGGCAGGCATCAGCTGCCGCTGACCTCGCGGCGCTAGCGGCCGCTAGTCGATCACTATCCGATGAGTCGCTCGCGTGTGAGGCAGCAGCCGAGTCAGCAGCGGCGAACGGAGCCCGACTAGTTGCCTGTCGATTGCAAGGAGATTCCGTGGTTGTCAGCGTTGAACGCGACACCGACTCAGCGTGGCTTCCCGGGTTCAGTGTTGTGGCGCGCGCCGGCTACGGGTGAGTGACAGCGTCGTGAGCAGCCATCAGTTGGCTCAGCACCTTGATCGCGCCAGCCTTGTCGAGCGGGTCGTTGCCGTTACCGCATTTGGGTGACTGCACGCATGAGGGACAACCGTCGAGGCATTCGCAGTCGGCGATGGCCTCACGGGTGGCGCTGATCCACTCGAACGCCCGACCAAAGCCTTGCTCGGCAAAACCGGCGCCTCCTGCATGTCCGTCGTAAACAAAGATGCTCGGTTGGCCGGTGTCTGGGTGGTTGGCGGTTGAGACTCCGCCGATATCCCAGCGGTCGCAGGTCGCGATGAGAGGTAGCAGGCCGATGGCCGCGTGCTCGGCGGCGTGTAACGCCCCAGGAAGGTCGGCTGCATCGACGTCCTCGTTCTCGGCATCGGTCTGGATCCAGTACCCACCACACGGCTTTGGTGCGGAGCGTCCGGGCAGGAAGGTCGAGGGGTACCTCGCCCAGCACCTCCCCTGACGCGATCCTGCGGCGAAGGAACGACACAACCTGTCGGGTCACTTCGACAACTCCGAAGCACAACGTGACCGTTCTCCATGTTTGGGAGTCCTCAACTTCGACGATGCGCAGATCGGTCAGCTCGCGGGCAGATGTCGTGTAGTCGGGATCTTCTTGATGCACCAGAGCTGCACCCTCAGCCTCCTCGAACGAATCGACGACGTAACTGGTGCCCTGATGGACGTAGACGGCGCCGGTGTGGACGGTCGTGTGCGCGGCGCCCGGGTCCACGGTGCCAAGCACTCGTCCGGTGTCCTGCTCGACGACGCGGGTCGGAGCGCCGCCGATTCCGCGCAGGTCAGCTAGGTCGCTCGCGCGCTCTCGTTTGGTCCAGTACCAACCCGTCGAACGTCGTCGCAATAGTTCCTGTTCGACCAAGTGCATCAACCAATTCCTCGGTGTGTGTTCCGAACAACGGAAAGTCCTCCTCGGTCAGCGGCAGTTCGGCGGCAGCAGCAGCCAGATGCGGTCCGAGGACATACGGATTCTCTGGATCGAAGACCGTCGCTTCCACTGGTTGTCCGAAGATCGCCTCCGGATGGTGCACGAGGTAGGTATCCAACGGATCGTCCCTGGCGACGAAGATGGCAAGCGATCCCTCACCGGTCCTACCTGCGCGACCAGCTTGTTGCCACAGCGAAGCGCGCGTACCCGGCCAGCCAGCGAGCAGAACGACGTCAAGTCCGGCAACGTCGATGCCTAACTCGAGTGCACTAGTGGCTGCAACGGCGCGCAACTCGCCCGATTGCAGCCGTTGTTCAAGTAATCGGCGCTCTTCGGGAAGATAGCCCGCGCGGTACGCCGCGACCTTTCGTCCGAGTCGGGAATCGACCTCCTCAAGCGAATGACGCGCCAGCAGCGCAACGACCTCGGCACCACGTCGACTCCGAACAAAGGCGAGGGTGCGTACGTCATCAATCACAAGATCGGCGACGAGGTCCGCGACCTCTGCTGCGGCGGTACGACGGATCGGCGCGCCACGTTCGCCGACGAGGTCGGTTAACGGTGGTTCCCACAGCGCGAACAATGCCTGGCCACGTGGTGACGCGTCGTCGGTCACCGCCTTCATCGGAAGTCCGACGAGTCGCTCGGCGGACTCTTCGGGACTGCGCACGCTGGCAGAGGCGAGAAGGAACGTGGGATCGGCTGCCGTAGTGCTGCCGCGACGCGTCGGAGTCGACGCATGACTGCAGACACGTGTCCGCCGAAGAGTCCGCGGTACGTGTGCATCTCGTCGATGACCACGAAATCCAAGGCCCGAAGAAAACTCGCCCAACGCTGGTGGCCCGGCAGCATTGAGTGGTGCAGCATGTCGGGGTTGGTGAGCACGACATTTGCGTGCGACCGAACCCACTCACGTTCTTCACCGGGGGTGTCGCCGTCGTACGTAGCGACCCGAACGCCAGAAATTGCCAGATCGCGGATCCGCCGTAGTTGGTCAGCGGCCAGGGCTTTCGTCGGAGCGAGGTAGAGAACGGTTGCGCCTCGACCGTTCGGCGCCTCAGCGCCGGCCAGGACGGAACTGAGCGCGGGCAGTAAGTAGCCGATCGACTTACCGGAGGCGGTTCCTGTCGAGATCACGGTGGACGTGCTCGCGTGGGCGAGCTCGGCCATCTCGATCTGGTGTCGCCAGGGCGCCTTGATGCCGGAGTTTGAGAAGGCGCTGATCACCGAGGGTGGCGCCCAGGCGGGCCAACTGACCTCCTGGGCATCGCGTCCGGGGATCCGTTCGACGTGCGTCACGCGCTCGCGGCGACCTGGCGCAGCGAGCAGACCGTGCAGCAACTCGTCGGGCGCCGTCACGCCGTGAGTCTCGCAAATCCCGGTTTTCCGTGCTCACGGGGCAGCGATTGAGGGCGAATCGCCCCCATCCACTGCTTGATCAAGGGTCGCCTGAATAGACTCCACAAGCCTTATACGGGTCCAGCGTCGGGCTGGGCCCACTCCACCGAGGAGGACGGATGTCCCTGGTCACCCCCACTGTGGGAGCGATCACGCTTAGCGGTGCCAATCTCACCTATGTCGTCATCGTGGCCCTGATCGCCCTGGGCGCGCTGGTCGTCGCAGGTTTCCTGGTACGCGAGGTTCTAGCCGCTGACGAAGGAACCGAGAAGATGCAGGAGATCGCCAAAGCTGTCCAGGAGGGCGCAGCGGCGTACCTCCAGCGACAGTTCAAGACCCTTGCGATCTTCGCGGTCGCTCGTCTTCTTCCTTCTCTTCCTCCTCCCGCCGACAGCACCTCGGAGAAGATCGGCCGATCGCTGTTCTTCGTCGTCGGTGCTGTCTTCTCGGCAATAACCGGTTACGTAGGCATGTGGCTGGCGGTACGTGCGAACGTGCGCATGGCAGCAGCAGCCAATGACAGCGGCGAACAGAACGCGATGCGGATCGCCTTCCGCACCGGCGGTGTTGCCGGGATGTTCACCGTCGGCCTAGGTCTGTTCGGTGCGGCAGTCGTCGTGCTTATCTACCAAGGTGACGCACCAAAGGTGCTCGAAGGTTTCGGTTTCGGTGCCGCGATGCTCGCCATGTTCATGCGTGTTGGTGGCGGCATCTTCACGAAGGCAGCTGACGTCGGCGCCGACCTCGTTGGAAAGGTCGAGCAGGGCATCCCTGAGGACGACCCGCGCAACGCGGCCACGATCGCCGACAACGTCGGTGACAACGTTGGTGACTGCGCAGGCATGGCAGCCGACCTCTTCGAGTCCTACGCGGTGACGCTCGTTGCCGCGTTGATCCTTGGAACTACGGCCTATCGGCGAACTGGGGTTGGTCTACCCATTGATCGTCCCGGCCATCGGTGTGCGTTACCGCGATCATCGGCATTTTCGCCGTATCACCACGTGTCGGAGACCGGTCAGGGATGTCGGCGATCAACCGAGGCTTCTTCATCTCGGCCATCGTCTCGGCCGTCTTGGTCACGATCGCGACGTTTATGTTCCTGCCGGCCAAGTTGATTCGACGTCAAGGGCGTCAACTTCGACTCGCTGGATATTTCCGCCGCTTCGATCCAGTCGTTCAACCTGCGCTGGATGGCAATCGGCGCAGTCCTCATCGGGATCGTGCTCGCGGCCGCCATTCAGCAGCTGACGGGTTATTTCACCGAGACGAATCGCCGTCCGGTCGACGACGTCGCGAAGTCATCGCTTACTGGACCCGCGACTGTCATCCTGTCCGGAATTTCGCTCGGGACTTGAATCTGCCGTCTACTCTGCGTTGCTAATCGGCGCCGCGGTTTACGGAGCATTCCTGCTGGGTGCTGGGTCGATCACGCTCTCGCTGTTTGCGGTTGCCCTGGCCGGTACTGGGTTGTTGACGACAGTCGGCGTAATCGTGGCCATGGACACGTTCGGACCGGTGTCCGACAACGCTCAGGGCATCGCCGAGATGTCAGGGGACGTTACGAGCGAGGGCGCACAGGTCCTTACCAGCCTGGACGCCGTCGGCAACACAACGAAGGCGATCACCAAGGGCATCGCTATCGCCACGGCAGTCCTTGCGGCAACCGCATTGTTCGGCGCATTCCGCGAAAGCATCTTCGGTGCATTTGTCGAAACCGGTGCCGACGTGAACAAGATCGGCGAGCAGGATTTGCTGCAGTACTTCGGCATTCTCAATGTCGGTAACCCCGCGAACCTCGTGGGGCTGCTCATCGGTGCGTCCGTGGTGTTCTTGTTCTCCGGTCTACTGATCAACGCCGTGTCGCGTGCGGCCGGTGCCGTCATCTTCGAGGTGCGTCGTCAGTTCCGCGACTACCCGGGAATCATGGATGGCACCCAACGTCCCGAGTACGGCAAGGTCGTCGACATCGTCACGCGCGACTCGCTGCGAGAACTTGCCACACCTGGTCTGCTCGCTGTTCTCACGCCGATCGCGGTTGGCTTCGGCCTCGGCGTCGGGGCGCTCGGCTCTTACCTCGCGGGCACCATCGCTACCGGAACGCTGATGGCTGTCTTCTTGGCTAACTCCGGTGGCGCGTGGGACAACGCTAAGAAGTTCGTTGAGGACGGGAACTTCGGAGGCAAGGGTTCAGAGCCTCACGAAGCAACGGTTATCGGTGACACGGTGGGCGATCCGTTCAAGGACACCGCAGGTCCTGCCCTTAACCCGCTGCTCAAGGTGATGAACTTGGTTGCGTTGCTGATCGCGCCCGCGATCGTCAATCTGTCGGTCGGCGACGACACCAATACGCCCATTCGATTGCTGATCGCATTTGTATCGGTTGTCGTTGTGGTCGGCGCCGTGTATATGAGCAAGCGTCGAAGCATCGTGGCCGCTGATGTGTAGTACGCAGGGCTAATGCATTTGCCAGGTCCCCCAGTTGCGCGCGATCTCGCGCGACGGCTGGGGGACCTCGGCTATTCGGTGGACGGGATTCGAGAGCGACTGGGAACCGTTGCGGCTGACGCGTTGGATCGCAACGAGGCGGTGCCGGCACGACGCGTGTTGGCACGGCGATCAGTCACCCTTGGCGACGGCGATCCGACTGTTCCTGCTTGCTGAAGACGTTCTCTCAGCAACTCGTGAGTGATGCGTTGGGTCCCTTAGAGAATCTCGGCGATCTGCTCGCCTCAGACGGTGGAACCGTGCGATCGAGCTCTCGAACTAGCACCGTATGCGGTCGACGAGCACGATTGGTACGTTGCGGCAGACTGGCCGTCGGCCCGAAGAGCAGGACCGCTGTCGAAGGAACACGTGCTCGGGGTTGGGGGCGCATCGACGCTGCTCGCGCAATGCACAGTTCGACCTGAGATCCGAAGGTCGCTTGATATCGGCACGGGCTGCGGAATTCAGTCCTTTCACCTTCGGCAACACTCGTCGTCAGTCGTTGCGACCGACGTGAGTCTGTCGATGCCTGACAGTTGCCGACTTCAATTTCGCCATGAACGGCATGGAGGTCAGCTACGCGTCACGGTGATCTGTTCGAACCAGTCAGAGACGAAACGTATCGACCTGATCGTGAGCAATCCACCCTTCGTGATCGGTTCTCCGGTCGAGTCCCAACATGACTATCGAGATTCGGGCCTAGCCGGTGATGACGTTTGCGCTGCCTTGGTTCGAGGGGCAGCCGATCATTTGAACCCTGGAGGTTGGTGCCAACTGTTGGCCAACTGGGAGATCACCGATGGGGACGACTGGTCCGCTCACCCTCGCTCCTGGCTCAGCGAGCTCCACGCTCGATGCCTGGGTCGTGCAACGTGACGTTCAGGATCCAGCGGCTTACATCGAGAACTGGTTACACGACTCCGGTGACCATCGGAGGCAGTCGTGTCGATCAGGTCTACGACACGTGGTTGCAGACGCTGGAGACTCGAGGAGTCTTGGGCATCGGGTTCGGCTTGGTGACCTTGCGAGCTGGTGGGCGTGACCAACCGATCCGACGATTCCAACACGTGTCGCAAGCGTTGGTGCAGCCCGTCGGCCCTGACGTCGAGCGATGGTTCGGTGCGCAGGACGCTCTTGACGCGCATCCTGGAGCCGAGGTTTTGCTCGGTTCGTGGCGCCGAGGGGCGGACGTCGAAGTCGTTGACGAGTTTGTGCCGGGGCGGGACTCACACGGTCGGTCAGTGCACCGACGCACTGGGTTCGCGTGGAGTGGCCCGATTGATGACTTTGGTGTCGAGCTGCTTGCGCGCGCGGACGGCAGCATTTCGTTGGGGGAGATTGTGACCGCACTCGCGATTGAATCCGGTGCGGATCCAGCTGAGGTGCTCGCCGACGCCGTCCCAGTGATTCGTCACTTGGTGGCAGAAGGTTTTCTTGTCCCGTCGTGAGCCATAGCGTCAGCGACTGCCCGGGTCAACGGATGCTTCAGCCGGTGCGAGCAGCCGGTAACAGCGAGTCCGACGGTCGAATAGAAGTTGTCCAGACCGATGAAATCGGTGAGTCCAACGTCGGTCATCGAGTCCATCAAGCGAGCCGGGAGCGCGCGCAACTGCGAAACCTATTCCCTGTCCGGCGAGCCCCCGGACGACCTCGTGGAGCGCAGCTTGTGCACTTGCGTCGATGTCACTGGTGGCACTCGCGTCGAAGACCAGCCAGCGGACAGGTGGTGGTGCGCCGTGAACGGCTGCCCACATCCGTCGCTTAACAAAGTGCGCATTGGCGAAGAAAAGTCGTTCGCCGAGTCGGTAGACGACGATCTCGCGATAGACCTCGGCGTCGTTGATGTCCGCGACGTTGGCCCATCGCTGCAAACTGGGTGAGTAACCCAGCAGCGCATCGTGTGGTCTGGCGCTTCGTCTAATGATGTCCAGCAGTGACAGCGCCACGGCGACGACGAGTGCCTGCAGCACACCGATCGTGATGACGAAGAGGAAGGCGACCGCCGCGATGACGACTTCGCCAGCGCTGCTTCGAGAAAGCGAAACCCATGAACTCGGGCGGATGAGTTTGATGGCGGCATTGATGATGACGGCAGCTAGAACCGCAACCGGCAGATACTGAATCGGACTGGTAAAGAACAGCAGGATGACGGTGATGATCGCGGCGGCGACTAGTCCTGAGACCTGGCTGGTTGCCAACTCGTCGTTGACTGCAGTACGCGAACTGCTGGCGCTGACTGGGATTGCCTGGGTGAACCCGGCCGCGAGATTGCCAACCCCGTACGCCAACAGTTCGTTGTCGGCATTGACCGGTTCGCGATGGCGCATCGCAAACGATCGCGCCGTCAGCATCGAGTCGGCGAACCCGACGACGAAGATGGCAAGTGCCGGACCGAGCAGCGAGCGATAGTCGTCGAGCGTGATGTCGGGTATCGACAGCGACGGCAGGCCGGCGGGAACCGTCCCGACGATCGCGACTCCGTGACTGGACCAATCGAAAATCCAGGATGCTGCGATTCCGACGGTCACTGCGATCAAGGCGCTAGGAACTTTTGGTGCCCACAGCGTGCAGGCAAACAAGAACGCGAACGTGATGCCACCGACGAGGAAGGTTGCCCAACTTGATTCGTCGATCGATGTGGCAAGTTCGAACGCTCTCATCGCCGCAGACTTGGAGTCGTACGTGATCCCGAACCAGGACGCGAGTTGGCTGACGATGAGTACCACGCCGACCCCGGTGATGTAGCCGACGAGTACTGCCTGTGAAAAGTAGTCAGCAATCCAGCCGAGTCGAAGTAACCAGGCGATGATGTAGACAACTCCGATGGTGATCGCTAGACCAGCGACCAGTACCGCGTAGCGCGCCGCGTCACCGTGTGCGAGAGGCGCGATGGCGATGGCCACCAAGATCGCGACGGCACTCTCCGGACCAACCGACAGTCGGCGGTAGGACCCGAGGAATGCGTACGCGACGACGGGAAGCAGCAGGGCGTAGAGGCCAGCGCTCACCGGCACTCCCGCTAGGCCCGCGTACGCCATCGACGCCGGTAGGGCGAGCGCGGCCACCGTGGCTCCAGCAGCGGCGTCGGTGCCGAATCGGCCGCGGGTATAGCCGCGCATCGATGTACTCAGGGGCAGCAGGCGCCGAGCCAGCGGAGGTTTGCTGGCGTTGGCGAATGGTGATCGATGGTCGTAGACCTCGGTGTACGGATGAAGTCCGCTGGCAGCCGAGTCGTCGGTGCTCATCGCGGCTCCTTCCGTACCGTCAACCTCGGTTGGGGTAGTCTTCGAACGAACGTTCGATCTTGGGTCCCCTTTTGCTGGTCAGCGTAGGTGTCGGGGCCTTCCAAGGACACACCGCGAGGGAACCTGCGTTTGACAACTGGCCCAGTTCTGTGGCCAGACTCCGCCCCGTTGCCTCATTTCTGTGATTGCCGGATGTAGAGGAGTACCTGTTCGTGGCCAGCGAGAAACCGTCTACGAGCCGACGCCTGGTGATAGTCGAGTCACCGGCCAAGGCCAAGACGATCCGTGGCTACCTCGGCGATGGGTACGAGGTCGAGGCCAGCGTCGGCCACATCCGTGACCTGCCGAAGCGGGCCGCTGACATTCCGCCCAAGTACAAGAAGGAGAAGTGGGCGCGCCTCGGCGTTGACGTCGAGAACGGTTTCGAACCCCTCTACATCGTGGACGCTGCGAAGAAGGGCAAAGTCGCGGAGTTGAAGCGAATGCTCGCCAACGCCGACGAACTCCTGCTCGCGACAGATGAAGACCGCGAGGGCGAAGCGATCGCGTGGCACCTGCTGCAAGTCCTCAAGCCCACGATCCCGGTTCATCGGATGGTCTTCCACGAGATCACCCGAGATGCGATCCGTGCCGCCGTCGAATCTCCTCGCGAGCTCGATCAGCGAATGGTGGACGCACAAGAAGCCCGACGCATCATCGATCGTCTCTACGGCTACGAGGTGTCACCGGTTCTCTGGAAGAAGGTGACGTCGGGTCTGTCGGCTGGTCGCGTTCAGTCTGTCGCAACTCGCCTGGTTGTCGAGCGAGAGCGTGAACGCATGGCGTTCGTGTCTGCCGACTACTGGGACATCGCCGGTCGATTTGATCCAACGGGTTTCGAAGCAACGCTCGTCGCTGTTGACCACCAGCGCATCGCCCGCGGCAGCGACTTCGATCAGGGTGGCCAACTCAAACGCGAAGGCGTCGTTGTTCTCGATGAGTCGTCAGCCCGTTCGCTTGCCGAGGCGCTGCAGGGAGTTTCGTTGGCGGTGCGCTCCGTTGAGGAGAAGCCGTACCGACGCTCACCTGCTGCACCATTCATTACGTCGACGCTGCAGCAAGAAGCCAGCCGGAAACTTCGGATGACGGCTCAAACCGCGATGAGGGTTGCCCAACGGCTCTACGAAAACGGTTACATCACGTATATGCGAACCGACTCGACGACGCTCTCGTCTAGTGCAGTGGCGGCGGCACGTGCTCAGGTCACCGAGCTCTACGGCGCGGATCACGTTCACGACAAGCCCCGGACGTGGGCCAAGAAGGTCAAGAACGCGCAGGAGGCTCACGAAGCGATTCGTCCGGCAGGCGATGCCTTCCGTACTCCCGGCCAAATTGCCGGTGAAGTGTCGCCCGACGAACTCAAGTTGTACGAGTTGATCTGGAAGCGAACGCTCGCTTCGCAGATGTCCGATGCGCTCGGGACGACAATGACGGTCCGCTTTGGTGCTCCAGCGACAGATGGTCGTGACGCCGAGTTCTCAGCAACGGGAACCGTAATCAACCACCGTGGCTTCCTCGCGGTCTACGAAGAAGGCCGCGACGCAGACTCGCAACGTGAGGAACAAACGTCAGATGACGAACGTCGACTGCCAGCGTTGAAGGAGGGTGACTCCGTCACCGCCCTCGAGCTTGAGCCCGAGGGACACTCGACCAATCCTCCGGCGCGCTACACCGAAGCAAGCCTGGTTCGTGCATTGGAGGAACGCGGCATCGGACGCCCGTCGACGTATGCCTCGATTCTCAGCACGATCGTCGACCGCGGGTACGTCTTCAAACGCGGAACAGCCTTGGTGCCCTCGTTCCTGGCATTCAGCGTCGTCAACCTTATGGAGCGTCACTTCGCAGACCTGGTCGACTACTCGTTCACCGCGCGAATGGAAGAAGTCCTCGACACTGTCGCTGACGGGCAGATTCCGCGTCAGCGAGTGTTGGAAGGGTTCTACTTCGGCGACGCCTCTCGCGACTTCCCTGGTTTGCATCCGCTCGTCAACAATCTCGGTGAGATCGACGCACGAGACGTCAACTCGATCCCGGTTGGCGAAGGCATCGTGCTTCGCGTCGGGCGCTACGGACCCTACGTCCAGCGTGGTGACGGTGATGAGGCGCAGCGCGCCAACGTGCCGCATGACATGACGCCCGACGAGCTCACCCTCGACCGTGCCAAAGAGTTGCTGGATGCACCGAGTGGCGATCGTGAACTCGGAGTCGATCCGACGACGGGGCGTGAACTCATCGCAAAGTCTGGGCGGTACGGACCGTACGTCACAGAAGTGCTGCCTGACGACGTTCCGACGACCGGCAAGAACGCGGTTAAGCCGCGCACCGCGTCGTTGCTGCAGGACATGACACTCGACACCGTGACTCTTGACGATGCGCTTCGCCTGATGACGTTGCCTCGGGTAGTTGGTGTTGATCCGTCCGACGGTGAGGAGATCACTGCGCAGAACGGGCGGTATGGGCCCTACCTGAAGAAGGGCACGGACTCTCGTTCGTTGGGCAACGAAGAGCAGATGTTCACCGTCTCGTTGGATGAGGCGTTGGCGATCTACGCGCAGCCGAAGCAGCGTGGTCGTCGGGCGGCTGCTCCGCCGCTACGTGACCTTGGCGCGGATCCAGGCACCGGGTTCACAGTGTTGGTCAAGGAAGGTCGTTTCGGCCCGTACGTCACCGACGGCGAGACGAACGCGACGTTGCGACGCGGAGATGCACCCGAGACAGTGACCATTGAGCGGGCCGCTGAGTTGTTGGCGGAGAAGCGCGCAAAGGGTCCGGCCCCCAAGAAGCGCGCCGTTAAGAAGGCCGCCAAGCGTCCTGCGAAGAAGACTGCAAAGAAGACTTCGAAGAAGGCAACCGCCAAGAAGGCAACCAAGAAGGCCGCGCAGTCCAGTTGAGTTTGAGTTGAGTTTGCGTTCAGTTGAGTTGCTAGGCAAAACGGGCGCTATAGCGCCCGTCCCGCCTAGCAACTTGGCCGTTGTGGACGGTTCGCGGGGCAGTCGACCAAATTTCGGCATGCTTCGCTGATGCCTGAGTGCCGCGAGACCTGCCGTTAGACCTTGGTCCTCATGTGCGTGCCTTGGCCGAAGAGCCAAGACGGTGTGGTTGGGCGTGATCAGTTGGCCGCTTTGGGAGTGGACCGACATCGCATCCGCGACCAGGTGAGGGCGAGGCGGTGGCGTCTTGTCGGTAGAGCGGTGGTCACCCATAGGGGGCCGTTAACTCGCCGCCAACGCTGGTGGGTCGCGATCATTCACGTTGGTCAGGGTTCTGCGCTCGCGTCTTTGAGCGCGCTCGAAGCGATCGGATCTGACCGGCTGGGAGCCTGAACAAGTACACGTGGTGGTTGCGAACGGCGCACGTGTGCATCCCTTGTCGTGGATGCGAGTTCATGTGTCGCGTCGGTTCGAAGTGTCTGACGTCGACCCTATGAGTGCGTCCCCCAGATGCACCGCGGCCCGCGCAGCTGTCGATGCGGCGTCGTGGAAACCGCAGCCGCGAGTGGGATGCGCGATTCTGGCCGCTGCCGTTCAACAGGGGTTGGTCACGCCAGCGCAGACTCGAGAGCAGATCCACGAGTCAGGAGCGATCCGCCACCGTCGGATTCTGCTCGCGGCACTGGCCGACATCGAGGGCGGCAGCCACGCCCTTGCGGAGATCGACTTGATCAGACTCTGCCGACGCGCAGGTCTGCCTAAGCCGCAACAGCAGGTCGTACGTCGCGACTCATCTGGTCGGCGAAGGTATTTGGACGCCAGATTGGTTCGCCCGGACGGTCGGGTGATCCTGATCGAGGTCGACGGGGCGGTCCATCTGAACGTCGCACACTGGTGGGACGACCAACTCAGGAGTAACGATCTCGTCATCACCGATGACGCCATCATCATCCGGATCCCGGCAGTCATTCTTGCGCACCGACCAGCAACTCGTGATCGCGCACCTTAGACGTGCCTACTTCGGTCCAGCCGAAGTTGCTAGGCAAAGCGGGCGCGATAGCGCCCGTCCCGCCTAGCAACTGGCTCGGGATAGGGTCGACGACGTGACGGGGCGTGGGCTTTTCATTGCATTCGAGGGCGGCGAGGGTGCCGGTAAGAGCACCCAAAGTGCGCTGCTGCGCGAGTGGCTTCAGGCCCGTGGCGTGACGCCAGTAATGACCTTCGAACCGGGGGATACCCCCGTCGGCAAGCAGTTGCGCCAGATCCTGCTAGGTCACGAAACTGGCGAGTTATCACCACGCACCGAAGCGCTGCTCTACGCGGCGGACCGTGCTGAGCACGTCGCCACCACGATCGTCCCCGCGCTAAACCGAGGCCAGGTCGTGATCACTGATCGGTACGTCGACTCGTCGCTGGCGTACCAGGGAGCCGGACGAGCCCTCACCGTTGCAGAGGTTGAGCAGCTGTCGACGTGGGCCACCGATGGCCTGCTGCCCGATCTGACGATCGTTCTCGACGTCGATCCTGCGGTTGGCCTGGCCAGGTTCGATACACCGGCGGATCGCCTTGAGTCCGAACCCCTGGCGTTCCACCAGCGGGTACGCGAGCAGTTTCTGACTCTCGCCGCGCGGGACCCGGCGCGGTACCTCGTGCTAGACGCCGGAGGCGTTGTCGACCGAGATCCATGACGCGATCTGTCGGGCTGTAGGGGAGCGACTCCCGTGACGGTTTTTGCACCGCTGGTCGGCCAGGGTCGCGCAGTTGCCATCTTGAAGGCGGCCGTAGCGGCGGCCGATGACGGAACGCCAGGCGGTGGCGCGGCGATGACACACGCCTGGCTATTCACCGGGCCGCCAGGCTCTGGTCGCTCCACAAGTGCTCGAGCGTTTGCCGCTGCGCTGCTCTGCCCAGAAGGGGGGTGCGACGATTGTCACGAGTGTCACACCGCGCTCATCGGGACGCATCCAGACGTAAACCTTGTGACGACAGAACTGCTGTCGATCAGTGTGGACGTAGCTCGCGAACTCGTCCTTGAAGCGGCGGTCGCTCCTAGTGTCGCGCGATGGAGGGTCATCGTCATAGAAGACGCTGACCGCCTCACCGAGCAGGCAAACAACGCTCTCCTGAAGTCAATCGAAGACCCAACTCCACACACCGTGTGGTTGCTATGCGCACCGTCGCAGGATGACGTGCTTCCCACCCTTCGGTCGCGGACTCGGCACATCGGTCTGGTCACGCCGTCAACGCGCGACGTCGCCGACTACCTCGCCGAAACAGAAGACGTCGACCCCGCGATGGCGTCGTTCGCAGCCAGAGCTTCGCAGGGTCATATCGGCCGGGCACGCGCGCTCGCTAACTACGAGGAAGTACGCCTCGCGAGGGCAGAAATGCTGCGCATTCCGAGTCGTACGGGCACGTTGGGCAACGCACTTACAGCGGCGCGCGACGTTATCGACGCTGCCACTGAACGCGCCGAGGTACGAACGCGCGATCACGATGCTCGAGAGCGCGTCGAACTGGCGCGCGGGCTCGGCGTCGAGAATCCACAGCGAGTGCCAAAGTGGGCAGCACCGCAATTCAAGGAACTCAAGAAGGCTCAGGAAAAGCGCGCCAAGAGAGCGCTTCGTGACGAACTCGATCGCGATCTGCTCGACCTGATGACTTACTACCGGGACGTACTAGTGGTGCAGTCAGCATCCAGAGTTGAACTAGTTAACAGTGAGATGACTCCAGACATCGAGCGTCTCGCACGGGCTGGTCAACCCGAAGGAACGTTGCGTTCGATGGAAGCAATCGCTAAGGCGCGGGAGCGGGTCGATGCGAGTGTGGCCCCCCTTCTTGCGGTAGAAGAACTAATGCTGGCCCTAAAAGCTGACTGATTCGGGAGGATCACATGCAGATCGAAGTCAGGCACCAACCGAGTTTCGCCGTCGCTCGCGTTCACCTGTCGCCGAACGAGCAGGTCCGCGCTGAGTCTGGTGCCATGGCTATGCATTCGTTCGGTGTCACGCTCGACGCAGAGATGCGAGGCGGACTGATGGGTGCGCTCAAGCGTGGCGTTGCTGGAGGCGAGTCATTGTTCGTTACGACGTACACCGGCCACGAGTCTGCAGCGACCTGGGTGGACTTCGCCGCGAACCTCCCCGGTGACATTTGGTTCACCGACTTGACACCTGAGATGCCACTCGTCGTCACTAGAGGGTCGTGGATTGCCAACGGCGCGGGTGTCGAGATCGACACCAAGTGGGGCGGCATGAAGATGTTCGGTGGCGGCGAGGGCGCCTTCGTACTGCACGCGACCGGCCAGGGACCGATCATCCTGGCGGCTTACGGCGCACTCGATACGCACAACCTTGAGCAGGGCCAGGGATTCACCGTCGACTCGGGGCACCTCGTGGCGTACGACGCGTCGATCCAGGTGCAGGTGCGCAAGGCAACGAGCGGGATTGCCCAGATGATGAAGAGCGGTGAGGGTTTGGTTCTCGACTTCCAGGGACCTGGTCGTGTGGTGACCCAGAGCCGCAACCCGAACGGCCTGATCTCCTGGATTCAGTCAGTGATCCCCGGTAGCCGCGGGTGAGGTTTAGTCGCCTCCTTGCGGTTGCCAGCGTTGTTGTTCTCACCGCGGTCGGATGCACCGACTCGAACACACCACCGGCTGCAACCGCTACTCCGTCGCACACGCAACCAGTGTCGAAGGCGCTCGCGCCGTACTACGACCAACAAGTCGACTGGAGTGATTGTGACGACTTCGAGTGCGCCACGATCAAGGTTCCCCTCGACTACTCAAAGCCAGGTGAGAAGTCGATTTCGCTCTCAGTCATCCGACGCCCGGCAAACGATCGGGACCATCGCATCGGCCAACTGCTGGTCAACCCGGGAGGACCGGGGGTGTCGGGCATCGGGTTTGCACGGAGCGCGGAGTTCTACTTTCGCCAGCCGATCCTGGATAAGTACGACATCGTCGGATGGGATCCACGCGGGGTTGGCCAGAGCACCGCTGTCGAATGCCTCAACGACCAACAGACCGACGAGTACTTAGCAGCGGACACCACACCGGACACTCCCGCAGAGGTTGCTCAGGTATTGGCCATGCAGCGGGGCTTCACTCGCGCGTGTGAAGCCAATTCAGCGGATCTGCTCCCTCACATCGGGACGATGGACTCGGCGCGTGACATAGACATCCTGCGGGCGGCTCTAGGTGAGGGCTTAACCGACTACTTCGGAGCGTCCTACGGAACCGAACTCGGGGCGACGTACGCAGACCTGTTCCCCGAGCGTGTCGGACGCATGGTTCTGGACGGTGCCGTTGACCCTCGTGTGTCCTCATTGCAGGTCGCTGAAGGACAGCTCCGCGGCTTCGAACGCGCAACTGAGTCGTTCATCGACGACTGCCTGTCTTTGGACGGATGTCCGCTCGGGCCGACCGCTGAAGCTGCGCAGCAACAGATCCAAGACCTGCTCGATCAGGCGGACGCTCAACCGCTGACGACTGACTCCGGACGTCCCCTTACCGAAGCGCTGGCAACCACCGGGATGCTCGCTGCCATGTACGACAAGGAGGGCGGCTGGCCAGCCCTACGACTTGGCCTCGACCAGGCGTTCCAAGGTGACGGCACCGTCTTGCTCTCGCTTGCCGACTCGTACAGCGAGCGCAACGACGATGGCACGTTCGCTTCGAACGTGAACGCCGCCTTCCCCGCTATCAGTTGTACCGATCGTCCGGATACGAGCTCTGTCGCCGAGGTGAAGCGGCTCATTCCTCGCTTCGAGAAGGTCTCGCCGGTGTTCGGACGCAGTTTTGCTTGGGCTGGAACCTCGTGTGCCAATTGGCCCGTCGAGAATGGTGCCTTCCCGCAGGAACTGACCGCCAAGGGCGCGGCGCCGATTCTGGTTGTGGGTACCTCTCGCGACCCGGCCACTCCGTTCGAATGGTCGGTCGGGTTGGCCAGGCAGTTGGACTCCGGTGTGCTCTTGGCACGCGACGGCGATGGGCACACGGCGTATAACTCGGGCAACGACTGCATCGACCAGGCCGTCGACGACTACCTGCTCACAGGAGCGACCCCGCCGAACCGAACGCTCTGCTAGCCAGCGAGTCGGCCGGTCCTTTGACTGGGTAGACTCTTGGGGTTCCCGGCCGCTGCGCCGGGTTCGCCGCCTTAGCTCAGTCGGCTAGAGCGACGCACTCGTAATGCGTAGGTCATCGGTTCGACTCCGATAGGCGGCTCAGTTAGCGCGTTGGCAAGCGTGAACGTGACACCCTGCTATCGGTATTCAACGACGCCTCGTGGACGACCCTCGCGCTTGCTGCGTGATGGCCGAATTCGACCTGAGTGGGAACGCATTGGCTGACCTGCCAGCGTTCCCGCTAAGGTGAAACTGCCAATGAGAAACTAGTCAGGCCTTCACAGTGCGTTCACAGCCTCTTCACAGCGCCTCCCCGCTTGACTCGGTAAGGCTCCAGATTGCCCCTTGGAGGTGGTCGCGTGAGCAGTGTTGGTGTCCGTCGTGTGGCGGCAGTACAAGTGGGAAAAGCGGTAGGTACGGCATCTCGGCTGACTGGCCGTGGTGGTGGCTCGTCGCTACCCGGTGTCTTGGCGCGTCGAATCGACCCTTCTTTGCTTCACGATCTAGTTGGGTCGCGGGATGTCGCGACCATCGCCGTCACAGGAAGCAACGGCAAGACGACTACGAGTCGAATGGTTGCCGCGATCTTTCGTGGACAGGGATTCGGAGTCTCCCAAAACCGAGATGGCGCGAATCTTGAGCAGGGTGTTACGACCCTCGCCGTCCAAACGGCGAACTGGGCTGGTCGAATTCCCAACGGCACGGTGCTAGTCGTCGAAGTCGACGAAGGGGCCCTGAGGACAATTGCACCGGAGATTGAGCCGAATGTCCTGGTGGTGACCAACCTCTTCCGTGACCAACTCGATCGCTTCGGTGAGATCTACGCCGTCTCCGACGTCATTGCATACGCAGCCAAAAGGCTTCCGAAAGACTCAACCATCGTCGTCAACGCCGATGATCCCCTAACCGCCGAGCTCGGGGTCGGTGGAACTCATCGCCGCGTAACTTTCGGCCTCGAGTTGGAGCACTCGTACGGTCGAATCACGAGTGCTGCAGACAGCATCAGATGCCCAAGGTGCCAGGGCGACCTCGAGTACTCAGAGGTGTATCTGAGCCACCTGGGTCGGTACCGGTGCGTAAGTTGCGACTTCAGCCGGCCGAAACCGGATGTGAGTGTGGTCGAACTTTCGATCGACGAGCTCGCGTCAACTCGGGTGCGAATTCGTACGCCAGATGGTGATCTCGAGTTGACGGTGCCACAGCCTGGAATACATGTGGCCTACGACATCGCTGCGGCGGTCGCTGCGGCATATGCCTCGGGGTGTTCACTCGGACACGCAGCTGAGTCGCTACAAAGTGTCCGGGCGGCCTTCGGCCGACTCGAACCCGTTCAAGCCGGAGATCGTCGCGTTGTCCTTGCGTTCGCCAAGAATCCAACGTCGTTCAACACCAACCTCACGACACTTTCGGCTGCCGACGAGCCGAAGCATCTGCTGATGGCGCTGAGCAATACCAAGGTGGACGGGGAGGATTTCGGTTGGTTGTGGGATGTCGACTTTGAATCGATCAGTGGAACCGTCGAGCACCTAACGGTTTCAGGATTGCGGGCTGACGAGGTTGCAACGCGACTGAAATACGCAGGAGTCCCCGCGAGTCGCACGGTGGTCATCCCTGACCGGGCCGAGGCACTCGACAGTGCGTTAGAGGAGGTCCCCTCCGATGGTCGCCTCATCGCTCTAGCGGGGTACACGCCCACGATTGAACTGCGCGAGGCGATGCGGCGACATGGCTGGGTCGGTCGGAGGTGGGACTCATGACGGCCCCGTCGTTGCCGGTGTTGCGCATTGCGCACCTGTATCCGGACCTACTCAATGTCGCTGGTGACGGTGGCAATGTGATGAGCGTTGTCAGCCGAGCTGCTTGGCGCGGGCTTCGGACCGAGGTTGTTCGCGTAGGTCTCGACGATGTTCCTGACTTCGAGTCGTTCGACCTGATCTTCTTCCAGGGTGGGCAGGACGTCGAGATGATGGTGGCGGCGAGGGACCTAGCTTTAAAGGGACCTGCTCTGCGCGCGGCTGCAGAGGCCGGTGTGGTCGTCGTCGCCGTATGTGCTGGCCTGCAGTTGCTGGGACACCGCTACATCCTTGCGTCGGGCGAGGAGATCCCAGGTGTCAGTGTTCTCGACTTGGAGACGGTCGCCGGGACGACGCGGTTCATGCAGCACGCGGCATGCCGAGTCACGATTGGGGGCCAAACCAACCTCGTTGTCGGTTTCGAGAATCACTCGGGACGAACGACGCTGGGACCTGACGCCGAGCCGTTCGGCATGGTTGTTGCGGGCGCTGGCAATAATTCCACCGACGGAATGGAAGGTGCTCGCCAGCACAATGTCTTTGCAACGTATCTTCACGGACCGGTCCTGCCAAAGAACCCGTGGCTGGCGGATGCCCTGGCTCAAATCGCGTGGGAACGTCGAGTCGGAGGTCCGGTTGAGTTTGCCCCGCTCGACGATTCCGTGGAGGGCCGCAACCATGACAAGGCGCTCTCACTCGCCGTAGCTAATGCGGGCGAGGCGACCGTTCTTGAACCAGCTCAACTGGCCCGCGGGCTGGCTGACTGACAAGTCCGAATCGCGTTCCACCAAGTTGCTAGACGTTGCGGGCGCTATAGCGCCCGTCCTGCATAGCAACTTTCAGAAGTTGTGCGATCACCCACACGGCCTAACGAGTTCCGTTCTGTCCCGTTCTGTTCGGTTCGCTGAACAAAGCGCGGTCGGGAGCCGATCTGCCGATAGTCGTACCCCTCAAGCCAATGGCTGTCTCGCCCGATGGTTGACCGGGGGGACTGACTATTCGGAGGGGGTGGAATGTGACGAGTTCCGCTGCCGCGCGCCCAGGCGCCGACGGTCCGACTTTCCGAGCCTCCGGACGCGTCGTACTGTACGGCGTCCTCGCCCTTGTCTTCGGCATCTTCGTCGTGTCGACCATCCCCGGAGTCCGGCCGGTGTCCGGATACAACCTGCTTCTCGATGGTCTCCTAAACAACATCGCGTACATGCTCTGCGGCGTGCTGTGTTTCGTTCGCGCACGTGGCACGAAGTCATTCAAAGCGAGTTGGTACGTCCTCGGTGTCGGCCTAACTCTTTACGGGCTCGGAAACATCTACTGGACGCTGTTTGTTCGGACACAAGACCCCGAACCCTGGCCCACCTTCGCTGACCTGTTGTGGCTCTCGTTCTATCCCTTCGCCTTTATTGCGCTCCTGCTGGTGATCCGTGAGATTTCGGATCGACTGCCGCTGAGCCTTTGGCTCGACGGAGTCGTTGGTGGACTAGCTGTCGCAGCCATCGCGGCAGCCTTCTTCGCTCCGATCCTCAGCATCACTGGCGGAAGCGCTGCATCGGTCATAACGACCTTTGCCTACCCACTTCTCGACCTCCTTTTGCTGTTGGTGACAACCGCAGTGCTTGCACTGTTCCACTGGCGTCCACCAGTCGGCTTGTGGTTCATGGCAGCGGGTCTCATCTTGTTCTCGATTGCAGACGCCGCCTACTTGTTCTCAGCGACCAACGGCACGTACGAGCCGGGTGGCCTCAACGACGGTGTCTGGGTCTTGGCAACCCTCGCCGTTGGATTTGCTCCTGGTTGGCCCGACCGACCGGCCGGTGTCGAACTCCCGGCATGGGCTTTGTTGGGTATTCCAGTCCTCGCGACTTTGGCATCGCTAGGCCTGCTGGTCTACGGCCAGGACAGAAATCTCCACGCCATCGCCGTCGTGCTGGCGGCCGGCACTGTTGTCTTTGCACTTGGTCGCCTCATTGTCACGTTTCGCGAAGCCAACGTGCTGGCCCATAGCCGTCAACTGGCGCTAACCGATGAACTGACTGGCCTGGCGAACCGACGTGCCTTCTACGAACAAGCACAGCAGGTGCTGGCAACTGCGGACAACCACGGCCGACGTGGCGCTTTGCTGCTGCTGGACCTCGACCGGTTCAAGGAAGTCAACGACAGCCTTGGTCACCACGCAGGTGACGATCTACTGCGCGACGTCTCGCGTCGGCTGACTGAGTGCCTCCACGAAGACGGCGACCGGCTCGCGCGACTTGGTGGCGACGAATTCGCCATCCTGCTTGCAGACGTAGACGAGATCGGCGCAACCACGGTCGCGGTCCGGGTCCGGGACGCTCTGACGGCTCCGTTCTCGGTCGATGGTGTGACAGTTCGAGTCAACGCGAGTATCGGGATCTCGTTGTTCCCCATCCATGGCACCGAGGTCTCGACGCTGTTGCGTCACGCGGACATCGCGATGTA
Source organism: uncultured Actinomycetota bacterium (assembly GCA_963726755.1). Taxonomy (GTDB): domain Bacteria; phylum Actinomycetota; class Actinomycetes; order JAHEKZ01; family JAHEKZ01; genus DATKIY01. Next base: position 537,852 of record CAVSDB010000003.1, on the reverse strand, counting down.
CCAGTCCAAGGCTGGACGTTCGGGTTGCCATGTCTTCGAGGCCGAGTCCGACGCCTCCCACGGTCAAGACAGACTGCGCACCCTTGAGGAGCTGCGCCTGGCGATTCAGACGCGAGCCCTCGAGGTGCACTACCAGCCGAAGATCGATACCCAGACCCATCACGTTGGTGGCGTCGAAGCACTCGTTCGCTGGAATCACCCGACCCGCGGCTTGCTCTACCCCGATTCGTTCCTGCAGCTCGCTGAAGACTCCGGGCTGATGCGCGACCTGACGATGGCCGTACTTGAGCAGTCTCTGGACCAGGTTCGGGCCTGGCGCGACGCTGGTCGCGACCTCACGGTGGCGGTCAACCTGTCTGCTTCCTCACTCGTCGACCTAGAACTTCCTGAGATGGTGTGGCGAACGCTGTTCGACCGCGATCTGCCAGCCTCGGTCCTTGAACTGGAGATCACTGAAGACTTCCTCATGGGCGACCGCGAGCGTGCGCGTGACATTTTGACCCAACTGCGTCGCTTGGGGATCCGGGTCGCGGTTGATGACTTCGGTACTGGCTACTCATCGCTCGCCTATCTGCGCGAGTTGCCCATCGATGAACTCAAACTTGACCGATCCTTCGTCACACCAATGTCCGCGGACGCGAGAGCCGCTGCCATCGTGGAGTCGACGATCGGCCTGGCGCACTCGCTCGGGCTCATCCTGGTTGCTGAGGGTGTCGAGGACGAAGAGACGGCCCTACAACTTGCTCGTTCGGGTTGTGATCAGGCGCAGGGCTTCTTCTTCTCGAAGGCACTGCCATCCGTCGAGTTCGACGAATGGCTCGACGTCCGACTTGCAACAGCGGAAGCCGTAGTGGCTACCTCGGTTGAGTCCGGAGCCGTCCAGTGACCGCATCGCCATGGCTGAACGCGTGGACCCAGAGTGGGATCGCACCCTTGGACCTGGCGAGCGTTGAGATCGTCAATGACTCCGACGGTCTTAGAGCGCTGCATGCAGAGTTTCGCCGTTGGTCTGAACAGCGACACCTTCCCACGACCGCCACTGACAGTTGGATCTTTGCCGACATTGGTGCAAGCGAAGACATCCATGCCTGGGCGGTGGCTGCTAGAGATCCCCAGGGCGCCTTTCTCGGAGCAGTCCTGCTGCTTGACGAAGTGGTCGACGGCCAAGCGGTCACGTCGTTGGCTGGCACAGATCAGGGCAACCGGGGTGTCCTGACTCTGGAGTCTCCGGAAGTGGCCGAAGAGATCGCGCGACACGTCGCGGCTGCCATGTTGAATCGGCTCGAACCGTCGCGCTTAGTGCTGGGTCCACTCGATACGAATGACCCGCGCGTGCACGCTTTCACCTCTGCTCTGCCGGGTGCGCAACTCGTTGCAGTCGACCCGATCCCGGTGATCGAGCAAGTAGAACCTGACGCTCGCGCGTACCTGTCGCAGGGAATGCGACGTACTTTGCGCAAGGCTAAGAATCGATTGGACAAGGACGGTCACGAGATGACTGTCCTTTTCACAAAGTGCCCACACGAGATTGGCTCGGTCGTCCCGCAGTTGGAACAGGTTCACCGAGACCGCGATCACGTACACGGACGTCCGAGTGACTTAGATGATGACCGTGGCCGCCGACTCTGGCGTATTCGATTGCGACAGCTAGCCGCGAGCGGAAATCTCGAACTTGCGACGTTGCACATCGACGGTCAGTTTGCGGCACACGCTCTGGGTGCTACCGACCACCCGACCTACCGAGTCCTCGAAGGTCGCTTCGTGACGGACTGGGCGCGCTACGCACCAGGGCGACTTCTCGAGGCGGCGGTTTTGCAGCGAGTCCTCGATGACGAGATGTTCTCGACGTTGGACTGGATGACGTCAGTGGCACCCGAGAAGTTGCTTGCCACGAATGCTGCGGACCCGATGGTCTTGATCCACTGGATCCCGACGCGCTGAACGTCGCCTACGGCAGTCCGAGAATTCGCTGAGCGTTTCGTGAGTAGATCGCCTCTAGTTGTTCCTGTGGCAGTTCGCAGCCGTAGATCTGCCATCGACCTTGCGGCGGAGGTACCTCGTCGCTGTAGGCGAAGTGTTCGTCGGCCGTCTGCAGAACCGGTAAGTAGCGTTCGTAGGCGTCGCGGGATGGCGGATACTCGTCGGTTCCGAAGAGCACCCGGCTCGGAAAGTCCTCGACGAAGCGCGCAAACGTTCGTGGCTGGCGTCCGATCTCACCTAAGCCGTCCGCCTAAGTCCACGTGCCAATTTGGGTGCGCGCTGAGCATGCGTGCCACGCCCGCCAGATCTTCGGCCCAGCAACCAACGTGGGCACCGATAAAGGTGGTTTGCGGACACGCGCCGATCAGTCGGTCCAGCGATTCGAGCAATTCTGTGAACGTGGGGTATTGATCGCCGCCGAACCACCACTCGGGGACGCGAGTCAACTCATCGATGCGTTCATTGGTGTCGTCGAGTGGATCAAAGAACGCGACGGGATCTGCGGTGTGGATCAGCACGGGTAGGCCCAGGTCGCCTGCAGTCCGTAGCACCTTGACGACCCGTTCGTCGTCAGGCGTCACGAGTGCGCCGGACGAGTCACGCACCGTCAACCCGAGGTCTTTCCAGACCTTTACCCCACGGGCGCCCGCCCCGGCTGACGCCGCAAGCTGATCTTGCAGGGATCCGACGATCGCAGCAGCGCTCGTCATCTTCGGAGAGCAGGCTCCAGTCGACCTGGCAGAAGGTAGTGAAGCGATCGGGGTGTGCTCGGTCGTAGCGGTCTAGGTTTTCTTCGAGTTCGGTTCCCCAACGTCCGTCCAAATTCACTAAGGCGCGGACACCGACGTCGTCCATCAGGTCAAGCAGTGAGCCGACGTCGCGGACCAGCCAATCGCCGTCGTCGGACAGCCAACGACCCAGATGGTTGTGGACATCGATGACCGGAACCGTCGGGTGATGAACGTGACTAGCGGGAACACGTAACTGAGCTCTAGGACGCCAATCCGCCAGTCTCGTCAAGGTGACGGGTCAGACCGTTGAACCGACAATGCCGCGGTAGTACTCGTTGAACAGGTGAACCCACTCGTCCTTCTCGGGGTACACGCCGTGATCGAAACCACGCGACTGAACACCACGTTGCACGCGCTCGCTGATCGCAAAGTCTTGGCCAGCGACCAGTTCGCAGAAGTCGATGACAGGTTGCGGATCGAAGTCGTCGGTTGCGATGTCTTCGGGCAGGAACAGGTACTCGCTAAATACCCGGGTCTGGTGTGGTCCCTCGGGCACGAGCCGGGTGATGACGACGTTGCTGCCGGCGATGTCGAGGAACATGTTCGGGAAGACCTGGCTACCGAATATGGAGTGGGTCTGTTCTTCAGTCATGCTCGGCAAGACGTGACGTCGTGCGCGGGTGTCACCGGAATAACTCGTGCCACCAGTGGTGATCGCAACGCCGCCGTCGGTACGGCTCTTGTCGAAGATCCAGCCTTTTTTGTAGGCGGGAATGACCTGGATCAGCTCGGGGTGAATGATCGGGCAGTGAAGACACTCGTTGTAGTTCTCGATGAGAATCTTCCAGTTTGCCGCGACGACCTTCTCGGTGAAGTGCACTCGCTTCAGGCGGTACAACTCATGCACCTCGAAAGGCAGCGGCGAGTCGTAGTGTGCCGCGAGTCGTTCGCGAAGAGTGGGTGGCGTCTCACGCTGAGGTTCACAAACAAGAACCCCTCCCACTCGTCGATATGAACCCGCTTCAAGGGCAGCGATGATCGGTCGACTTCATCGGCGCCGACTCGTGGAGTCGAGACCAGCGCACCGTCGAGGTCGTAAGACCATGCGTGGTAGGGGCATTGGAAGACAGCTTTGGTGGTGCCCTGGGGTTCTTCGCACAGGACAGAGCCACGATGGCGACACACGTTGTAGAAGGCGCGGAGGCTTCCGTCGTCGTTGCGCGTCACCAGAATGCTTTCGCCAGCGATGTCGACGGTGAAGAACTGACCCGGCTCAGCGACTTGCTCGCTACGGCCGACGTACACCCATTCCTTGAACCAGATGCGTTCTTGTTCGAGGGCGTAGACCTCGTCGCTGTTGTAGTCCTGATTGGTGAGCGTTTGTCGAACTGTCGTGCTCATCTCGCCTCCGCCTAAGATTTCCCCACAAAACCGACTGTCTCACAAAGTCGACTGAACAGTCAGTCAGTTAATTCATACTACCGCCTCGACCCCTAGGTGGCCAAGGGTTGGCGCTGCTTGCCTGATTCGTCGAAGTTGTCCGGCTTGAGCCAGAGTTGGAACGCCTGTTTGATCTTTGGCCACTCGCAGTCCACTACTGAGTACCAGGCCGTGTCACGGTTTCGGCCCTTGACCACGTCCGCCTGGCGGAAGGTCCCCTCATAGGTGAAGCCGAGACGCTTCGCCGCAGCCATCGATGGGGCATTGAGTGCGTTGCACTTCCACTCGTAGCGGCGATAGCCCCAGTCCTCAAAGACCCGCTTCATGAACAGGTACATCGCCTCGGTACCAGCACGCTGACGCTGCAATAGCGGCGAGTAGTTGATGTGGCCGATCTCAATGGCCCCTGCTTCCGGAGCGATTCGCATCAAGCTGGCGACGCCGACCGCCTGCTCCGACACCAGGTCGACGATCGCGAAGAACAACGGATCGCGATACGCGGCCATCTCGGTTGCCCAGTTGCGATATGACGCAAGGTCCAGGAATGGACCGTACGGAAGGTACGTCCAATTCCGATGATCGGAGTCCACCTGGTTGCTGGCGAATAGTTCGGCAGCATGCCGGTCGGGGTCGAGTCGTTCGATTCGACAGTAACGACCAGGTATCGATTCAGCGCTGGGTTTCTCGGCGATTCGCCAGTTCGAGGACCTCGGGGCCGACGGGTTGCCCAAGCGCGTTCTGGTCGTGCTCCATAACGAAAGGGTATAGACACACCACGGAGAAGGGCCGGTGTCCACCAAAGGGCTTGCCAAGGTGGATGGGCGCCCCCACGATGACGTGATGGGGCGACGGGGTACACGTTGGGTATTGCTGGTTGTCTCGACGGCATTGCTGGCGGCCGGCTGTACGTCCAACGATGAAGGGCAAGAGTCCGCGGGACTGACCGGGTCTGCGTCTGGTTCTCCAACTTCTGATTCGCCGACGTCCATCAACGTGATGTCGTTCAATATCGAATACGGCGGGATGGGCGTTGACTTCAACAGCGTGAGCAAGGCCATCGAAGCCGCTGATGCTGACGTCGTCGCGATTCAAGAGGGCTATGGCAACATGCCAGCGATCGCCAAGGACTTGGGGTGGACGTACTACGACGTCCGCACCCAGGTGGTGTCGAAGTATCCGCTGCTCACTCCGCAGGACCAGGCTTCGCACGCCGTCCTAGTGCAGCCGACTCCTGGACAAGTGTTTGCGATGCTCAACGTGCACCTATCGTCTACGGGTTACGGCCCGAACAAGGTGCTGGCTGGCACGAGTGCCGACGACATGATGCGGCTCGAAAAAGAGGGGCGGCTCGCCGAACTCGAACCGATTCTGGACGAGGCAAAAGGCTACGTGGCTGATGGCATCCCCGCTTTCGTCCTCGGCGACTTCAACTCACCGTCACACCTGGATTGGACCGAGCAAGCGGTCGGCCTTCGGGAACAAGTTGCCTATCCGCTGCGATGGCCGACCAGCGTCGCAGCCGCTGACGCGGGGTTCGTCGACAGTTACCGGTCGCTCTACCCCGATCCCGTTGCCGATCAGGGTTTGACCTGGCCAGCCAGCCGCCCCTGGGTTCGGGGATACAACCCAGGTCCCAACGGCCGTCCAGCGGATCGAATTGACTTCATTTACACCGGCGGCGACATCACCACCACCCAAATGAGCATCGTCGGCGAGCGTAAGTCTGAGTATTCAGATATCTCAGTCTCACCGTGGCCAGGCGACCACCGAGCAGTGGTCGGTACGTATGAAGTCAAGCTGGGGCAGGCGCCAACGATCGTGTCGATTGATCAGCGACTCGGCGAGGTCGGTCAAGTTCGACAGGTGGACTACAACGCGACTGACGGCAACGCCGCAAAGGTGTCATTGATACCGCGGGGAGGCGAGGTCGCGGACGCGGTGTTGACGACCGACGTTTCCCCAACAACGGGCCAGTGGCAGTTGCCGACAGCAAACCTTCCGGCCGGGGACTACGACATCGTCTTGACGTCATCCGACGACCAGGAGTTAGCGTGGACGCGATTCTGGTTGGTCGAATCGGGTACGCCGCCGACAATTACGACGGACAAGAAGATGTTTGCCCCTGGTGACCCGATCGAGGTCAAGTGGGAGAACGCGCCAGGCAATCGCTGGGACTGGCTCGGCGTCTACCCACGCGGTGCGGACCCGGCGGACGGTGGTTACCTGCTGTACACGTACACCCACGCGACAGTGCAGGGCCAGGCCACCCTCGACGACAACGCAGAAGGGTCCTGGCCGTTAAGTCCAGGCAAGTACACCGTCTACCTGTTGCAAGACGACAGTTACGTCGATCTAGCGGGAACCGACTTCCAAGTTGAGCCTGGCGACGGCTGACGTTTACCGACCGTGGGGCCAATGAGTCGTAGCTTCACTGCGCTGGTGGCCGCGCTACTCATGTGCGTGATGGTGAGTGGCTGCAGCGCGAAACCGGAAGCGGGTAGAAGTGCGTTTGGTCCGCCTCCGTGGATTCACACCATCGAGTCGAAGGGTCCAGTGAGCCAGGGCTGGCTCGTGACCCACGTGGTCGACGGAGACACGGTCGACGCTAACGCACAACCGCCGTACGCTGCGGGTGAGGCTCATTGGGATCGACAGCCCCGAGACGGTTCAGCCATTTCAGCCCGTCGAATGCTTCGGACCTGAGGCCACGGCGTTCGCAGACCGCCGGCTGCTCGGCGATCACGTCACGCTCGAATTCGACCCTACGCAGGGCCGCGTGGACTACTACGGGCGAACCCTGGCCTACATCTGGCAAGGCCGGGGCCGCCATCCTCGGTTGTTCAATGAGGTGGCGGTTCGGCTCGGCTACGCCGAGGAGTACACCTACGACGCGCCCTACGCCTGGCAGCGGCGGCTGCAGCAGGCGGAGATCTCGGCGGCCAGTCAGGGCCGAGGGCTTTGGGGAGCCTGCCGCTAGGGCCTTCAGACGGGGGATTGAGCGGTCGAAGTAGAGGGGATGCCCCGCCGAGAGGATGGCGAATGACTGCCACGACTGTCGCCGCGCCGACTTCGGCTACCCGCGAACGGGTGCTCGAGGTCGCCTCGGGACTGGTGACCAACGTTCGTCGAGTGGTTCGTGGCCACGATGCGGCGGTGGAACTCATCGTTGCGACCTTGCTGGCTGGGGGCCACGTCCTCATCGAGGACGTCCCCGGAACCGGTAAGACCACGCTGGCTCGTGCACTGGCGGCGTCGATCGGGGGAGATTTTCGACGGGTACAGGGGACGGCCGACCTGCTTCCCTCGGATATCACCGGTTCGAACGTTTGGGACCAATCCCGGGCCGCGTTCAGTTTCGTCCCGGGACCGATCTTCACGAACGTGCTGCTTGTCGACGAGATCAACCGGACTCCACCGCGTACCCAGTCTGCGTTCTTAGAAGTTATGGAAGAGCAGGCCGTCACCGTAGACAGAACCAGTCATCCGGTTCCCCGGCCATTCTTCCTGGTTGCGACGCAAAACCCCATCGACCAGTACGGCACGTATCGCCTTCCCGAAAGCCAACTCGATCGATTCGCCGTGTGTGTCAACCTCGGCCACCTGAGCGACAGCTGAAGAGTTGCTGGTAGTACGCGAACAACTGGTGCGACCAACAGTCGAGGCGCTAAGCCCAGTCGTGGCCGCAACTGAGCTGCTGAGTTGCCAGGAGCAGGTCCGCCAGACGTATGTGGCTGACGCCGTACTTTCCTACGCGGTCGGTCTGGTGCGCGCGACGCGCGAGATCCCGTCGCTGGCGACTGGCGCCAGCCCACGCGCTGCGATCACGCTCGTTCGTGTCGCCCAGGGTGCAGCAGCGTTGCATGGTTTCGACTACGTATCGCCAGCAGATGTGAAGGCCGTGGCAGTGTCGGTTCTTGGCCATCGGGTGGTTACCCAATCACTGGAAACGTCAGCTGAGACGGTCATTGCCGACTTGGTACAGCGCACACCTGTACCCCTGCTTTCGTAATCGTGTCTGAGACCGCGTTCGCGAACGCCTGGTCGAGCCGGAGGGCAACCTCGACGCCCCTGGGTTGGGCAGTTGTGGCGATCGGTATGGGGTTGATCGCGGTTGGTTCGGTTTCGGACCACCGCTGGGTGTTGCTGTTCGGGTCGTTGTTCCTGGGAGCGAGGATCGCTGCTCGATTGACCATCCCGCGTACCTTCGGTGCCTCTCGCGTCTGCTTCATTGCACCCTCGCGCTGTGCTCTCGGTGACGCACCCGAGCATCAATTTCACCTCCACAACGACAGCTCGCTGTGGACCCCACGAGCCTGGCTCGAAGTGGAGACCGAAGGATTCGTACCGTTCGGTGCGGCTATCCCTCCCATTCCGCCCGGAGGGGTGGCGTTACCCAGCGTCAAGCGAGAGGCCATCCGTCGAACAGCCGTCGATGTCCACGCCCTTTCATTGACGTGGACGGACTGGATGGGTCTGAACCGGGCGAAGATTCAAGCCGAGTGTGAACGGTCGTTGGTGGTTCATCCGCGGGTCTCGCGAGTGGAGGTCGAGCGATACCCGAGTGGGGACGGCGAGCGGCCGGGTCGGCGAGTGGATCGATCAGGTTCGGAAGCTTTCGCCCTTCGTGAGTGGCGGGCTGGAGACCCGGTTCGGTGATGTTCATTGGCGAAGCAGTGCACGCCGCGGTCAGTTCGTCGTCGTCGAGCGCGCGCAACCGCGTGCCGACGACTTGCTGATTGTTGTGATCGGCGATGGTGAAACTCCGATGCCTGAGCCCACGGTGGCGCTGGTTGCTGCCACGGCACTTGCCTCGCAACAGCAAGGTCGGCGGGTCACGCTCGGTGGCGCGCAGGTTGGCTTGCTCCCGCTCACCGGGGGGACCCGCACCGACATTCTTGACTGGTGTGCCCGAGTAGACACTCCAGACCGACCTCGCGATGCCCTGATCGAGCAGTTGTTCCTTGAGATGGGTGGCGATGATGACGTTCGATTCGCCATAGCCGGTGAACTCTCACTTCCTTGGTGGGAGCGAGTCGCCGGTATTGCGGGTCGATGTGGGGTCCGCTGCACGCTCGTCGAAGACAAGCCTGTACCGGCAGTTGCAGTTGGCGGTCGTCGGTGACCCGATCGAAAGGCGCCGCCATAGGTCTGGCGATCACCGGAGCGCTCGGCGTGCTGGCGCTGGCCGTTGGCGGGTTGTTGCCGCCAGCCGCTGCCCTGATTGCACTCGGGTTGCTCGGTGCAAGCTATTGGGTAGGGCCCCTCGGTGGTTCACACTTGGCAGCGCCAGTACGGCGCTGGCTCGCAGTAGGTGTTCTCGTGGTTGCGGGCTTGGTTGTAGCCGAACGTGCACTGTCGAGTGCTGACGACGTCTATTCGCTTCTTGGCGGAGTTCTTGTCGCAACCGCGATCGCGCAAGCACTGACCATGCAATCCAAGCGCGACCAACTCGTCGGATTGATTCAAGCGGTCTTCATGTTGGTGGTGGCCGGCGGCGAGTCTCCGGTGGCCAGCTTCTTTCTCGTCGTCGTACTTGGGTGGGCGGCCGCGCTCGTCACGCTCATCTGCATCGTTCAACTTCCTGAAGTTGAGCCGACTGAGCCGGTCGCCACGGTGGAGGGGCGACAGTGGGAGCTCATGCGACTCGATCGCCAGGTCGCGGGCACCCTCACGCTCGCCCTCATCTGTGGAGTGGCTGTGTTCTTGTTGATCCCCTCGATACCGCCCCCAGCAAGCGCTCCGTTGTTGCCCCATTTGAGTCATGCCACTGCTCCAGGTGGCGACGACCAAGCAGCAGTTCCCAGGGATGCTCTCAACTATGCAGACGGCAACTTGGACCTTCGGTCTCGGGGGAAATTGGGGGACGAACCACTGGTCGAGGTGCCGGCGAACTCGCCCACGTATTGGCGGTCGGCGATGTTGGATGTGTACAGCGCGGGTCAATGGTCTGAGTTGGCTACCGATGTGCCCACCGCCAATCCCCCGGGCCTTGTACAACTCGATCAACCCGACCTGGGGGTGAGCGGGGACTGGACCACGACGTCCAGGTACGACGTCACACTCTTGCCGGACTATCTCGGTGCCATCTTGGCGCCAGGAGACATCGTGGCGCTGAACTCATCCGCGCGGACCTATCACGTGAGCAACGGTGGCATGGCGTTCATTGACCATCCGGTTGACTACACCGTCTGGTCGACGACGACGCCAGCGAGCGGTCATCTGCATAGCGATGGTTCCAACGTGCCTGCCCCAACGGCTGGTTGGGCGTTCACTGCCCTTCCCGGAGACCTACCTGACCGTGTCAGGGGACTTGCGCAGTCGCTGGCAGCTGGCTCAACGGATGGGCAGCAAGTAGTTGCCAACGTCGAGCAGTATTTGCGTGCGAATGAGAAGTATCAACTGGATGCGCCGGTGCCGCCGGCCAACGTCGATCCGGTCGACTACTTTCTCTTTGAGTCACACCTCGGGTTCTGCGAGCACTTTGCCTCAGCTGAGACCGTTCTGCTCCGAGCGGTTGGCATCCCCGCTCGACTGGCCACTGGTTTTGTCGGGGGGAGCATTACCGATCACGGCACCAGGTTGTTCAAGGGAACCGATGCGCATGCGTGGGTTGAGTTCTGGGTCCCTGGAACTGGCTGGGTCCGAAGCGATCCCACCGCCGGCGCAGTCGTCATCCCGCCGTCGACGAACGTGGTGACCAAAGTTGAAGACGCGGTCAAGTCGTTGCTCGACAACCAACGGCTGCGGATTGCCCTAGGTGTGAGTGTTCTCGTCGGTCTGGTCATTTTGGTGATCGCTTGGCGCAGGTTCCGATCGAACAAGCCTAAGCAGCAGCCGGTGTCCGACCCGACTGACTGGGCAACTGCAGATCCGCCCGAGCCAATTGCCGCCTTCGGGCGCCTTGAACGCGTCATGGCTCGGCGTGGTCGAGGCAGTAAACCCTCGCAGACTCCCGTCGAGTGGGCATCCGTAATTCCGGCAGACCAACGAGTCGCTCTCGCGACGGTTGAGCGGGCGTGTTACTCAGACCAACCACCGAGTGACGCTGAACGAATTGCGGCGGCGAACAACTTGGACGACTACGTGCGGCAGATAGCTCCACCACCGAACACCAAGGTCCAATGATCGATCCAGTCTCTAGGTGCGGCAGGATTGCTGCATGGCCGGATTTGTTCAATTGCGCAAGGACGGTTCGATCGCGGTTCTCACGTTGAATCGTCCGGACAAACTGAACGCTCTCTCCGCTGAGGTCGAGGATCAACTGCTCGCTGCGTTGACCGGGTCCTTGGTCGCTGACGCGGGTGCGCTCGTTATTCACGGCGAGGGTCGCGCGTTCTGCGCAGGGGCAGACGTCACGGAGTTTCGAGGTCTGGATCCAGCGTCGATCCTGGAGTACTACCGAACGTCCGGACAGCTCTATGAAGTTCTGGCGGATCTGCCCATCCCCACCGTTGTTGCGATCCACGGGTACTGCATCGGTGGCGGGTTCGAGATGTCGTTGGCGTGTGACGTGCGGGTCGTCGAAGAGTCAGCTGTCTTCGGCCTGCCTGAGGCGGCTCTAGGGATCCTGCCGTCGAGCGGGGGACTGACTCGCCTCGTCAGGATGATCGGTGCCGCTCGAGCCAAAGAGGTCATGCTCTGGCACGAGCGGCTGACCGCGTCGCAAGCGAACGACTACGGCCTCGTCACAGAACTGGTGGCCGACGGCACGTCGCTCGAGATTCGCGATGGCGGGTGCTCAGCGGCTGGCTGCGCTACCGCCGTTGGCGGTGCGCACGATCAAACAGGCGAGTGAGGCTGCGGCGGACTCGTCAAGAGCCGCCGCCCTACTCATCGAGCAGTTGGGATACGCGGCCCTGGCACAGACGGCTGACGCCGACGAGGCGGCGCTGGCGTTCGAAGAGAAGCGAGAGCCACGCGTTACTGGTCGATGAGGTCCGGCGGGTTACCGCCAACTCCCCATGCCTCAGCACCACCGTCGACCGTCAGGACCGATCCGGTGACGTAACTCGCCTCATCAGAAACCACGAACGCGATGACGTTAGCTACCTCGTCGGCTGTTCCGAATCGCTTCATCGGAATGGTGTCGGCCCACTGCTGCGACGACGTCGGGGTCGTACTGCGCAAGTCCCTCGGTCGCGACTGTTCCGACGTTGATGCAGTTCGAGCGGATGCCGTACTTAGACCATTCCAGCGCAAGCGACGTCGCCATCGTTTGTACGGCTGCCCTTGCCGAGGAGGCGTGCATCACCTCAGGCATTCCGCGACTTGGGCTAAAGCCGATGAACACCACGTTGCCGGACCGCTGCGGGATGAACGCGCGAGTGGCGACCTCACGAGTCATCGACCACGTTGCATCGACAGCGAGTCGATGAACTGCGCGGAACCCGTTGAGGCTGATCTCTTCTGCTGGCGCCGCGAACTGACCGCCTGCGTTGTTCACCAGGACGTCGATCCGTTCGAATTCAGAAAGCACGCGGTCGATGAACCCGGTGACTTCGTCAGGTTCGCGGATATCGCACGGCACGTGTCAGGCAACGCCCGCCGTTGGCCTCGATTTGGCTCGCTGACTTCAGCGAGCGGTTCTGGTCGGCGTCCGCAGATCGCGACTGCGTAGCCGTCCGCTGCCAGTCGGATCGCGGTGGCACGTCCGATCCCGGTGCCGCCACCTGTTACGACGGCGACCTTGGACGGCAGAGCGGGCATTACTTGCGCAGTAAGTCAGCCGCTGCGATGACGAGCTCGTCGAGTCCCTCGCCGCCAGCTGCTATGTGTCCCAACAGTTGAGTCCGCATCCGCGGGTCCCAGAACATCTGGATGTGCTGGGCGATGTCGGCGGCCGCTTCGTCTTTGGGCAGGTGATGAAACTGAACCCCAATGTCGTTCGCTAGCCGAACACTAGGTAGCTCGGTGGTTCGCGCTCACTTGGCGAAGACCTCAGCAGGGGTTGCCGCACCTTCGGAACTGACTTCGTTGCGCCGCTTGCTTGAGCCCGACCTGAACCGCCGTGACCTTGTACTCGGGACAGTTAGTCGCCCAGTCGGAGTTCTCGGTGGTTACCACGTTCGCGCCGGTGACCGGGTAGTGGAACGTGGTGTACACGACACCAACCGGCATCCGGTCAGCGATGACGGCACGCAACTCGGTCTCGCCGACTCGACTCGCGAGACTGACGAGGTCACCGTCGTTGATGCCGCGAACTTCGGCGTCGTGTGGGTGGATCTCCAGCACGTCCTCGCGGTGCCACTGAACGTTCTCGGTACGGCGAGTTTGGGCTCCCACGTTGTACTGGCTGAGAATCCGGCCAGTCGTCAGGATCAAGCGGGAACTTGCGAGTGCTGCGTTCTTGAGTCGGCACGAACGCGGTTTCGATGAACCGGCCCTTGCCGCGGACGAAGCCGTCCTCGTGCATGATCGGTGTCCCAGTCGGAGCAGCGTCGTTGCATGGCCACTGGATGCTGCCGAGTTCGTCGAGTCGGTCGAACGAGACTCCGCTGAACGTCGGAGTGACCAGACGCGATCTCATCCATGATCTGGCTAGTGGTGTCGTACGTCATGGGGTAGCCCATCGCCTGGGCGACTTCGCAGACAATCTCCCACTCCTGCTTGCCGGTCTTGGGAGCCATGACTGGACGCACCCGGTTGATGCGTCGCTCGGCGTTGGTGAAAGTGCCGTCCTTCTCCAGGAACGACGTACCGGGCAGGAACACATGCGCGAACTTGGCGGTCTCGTTGAGGAAGAGGTCCTGAACGACAACCAGGTCCAACGCACTCAGTGCTGCGGTGACGTGGCGGGTGTTCGGGTCGGACTGCGCGATGTCCTCACCCTGGATGTAGAGCGCACGGAAAGTTCCGTCGATCGCGGCATCGAACATGTTGGGGATACGCAGTCCTGGCTCGTCCAGGATCGTCTGACCCCACAGTTCTTCGAACACGTGGCGGACGGCGTCGTCTGAAACATGTCGGTACCCGGGGAGTTCGTGGGGGAACGAACCCATGTCGCAGGAGCCCTGGACATTGTTCTGGCCGCGCAGCGGGTTGACGCCGACGCCCTCGTGCCCGATGTTGCCGGTGGCCATCGCCAGGTTGGCCATGCCCATGACCATCGTCGAGCCCTGGCTGTGCTCGGTAACACCGAGGCCGTAGTAGATCGACGAGTTGGGTCCGGCCGCATACATCCGAGCCGCCGCCCGAAGGTCATGCGCGGGCACTCCGGTGATGGTCTCGGTGGCTTCAGGACTGTTCTCCGGGCGCGCAATGAACTCGGCCCACTGCTCGAACTCCTCGCACCGCTCGGCAACGAACTCCGTAGTCGACCAAACCCTCGGTCACGACGACGTGCGCCATGGCATTGACGACGGCGACGTTGGTGCCAGGAGCCAACTGCAGGTGGTACGACGCCTCGACGTGCGGAGTGCGCACGAGGTCGATGCGTCGTGGGTCGACGACGATCAGTTTGGCGCCAGCGCGAAGTCGCTGCTTCATGCGCGACGCGAAGACCGGGTGGCCATCAGTCGGGTTGGCACCGATCAACAGCATCACGTCGGACTTCTCAACCGACTTGAAGTCCTGCGTGCCAGCTGACGTACCGAACGTCTGCTTCAGTCCATAGCCGGTCGGTGAGTGGCACACGCGTGCGCACGTGTCGACGTTGTTGTTACCGAACGCAGCCCGCACCATCTTCTGAACGACGTAGACCTCTTCGTTGGTGCAGCGCGACGACGTGATGCCGCCGATAGAACCCTGGCCGTGCTCTTCTTGGATCTCGCGCATCCGACGACCGACATACGTGATCGCTTCGTCCCACTCGACCTCGCGCCAGTCATCGGTGATGGCTTCGCGCATCATCGGCTTCATCACCCGGTCTGGGTGGGTGGCGTAGCCGAACGCGAAGCGTCCCTTAACGCACGAGTGACCCTCGTTGGCGCCGCCGTCTTTGTACGGCACCATCCGCACGACCTCGTCGCCCCGCATCTCGGCCTTGAACGAGCAGCCGACGCCGCAGTAGGCGCACGTGGTCAGAACGCTTCGGGTCGGCATACCGAGTTCGACGACGGAACGTTCTTGCAGGGTTGCCGTGGGGCAGGCCTGCACGCAGGCGCCGCACGAAACGCAATCGGACGCCATGAAGGTCTCGCCAACACCGGCTGACACCTTTGAGTCGAAACCGCGACCCTGGATGGTCAAGGCGAAGGTGCCCTGCACCTCGTCGCACGCGCGTACACAGCGCGAACAGACGATGCACTTGGACTCGTCGAAGTCGAAGTAAGGGTTGCTCAGGTCCTTCGGGGCGTCGAGGTGGTTCTTGCCTTCGTAGCCGTACCGAACCTCGCGCAGTCCGACGACCCCAGACATGTCCTGCAGTTCGCAGTCACCGTTGGCCGAGCACGTTAGGCAGTCGAGCGGGTGGTCAGAGATGTACAAGCTCCATGACGCCGCGACGAATGTCAGCGACGCGAGGAGTCTGAGTCGCAACCTTCATCCCAGCGGCGACCGGAGTGGTGCACGACGCGGGCGTGCCGCGCATGCCGTCGATCTCAACCACGCAGAGTCGGCAGGAGCCGAACGCCTCGAGGCTGTCGGTGGCGCAGAGCTTGGGCACGTTGAGGCCCACCTCGGCGGCCGCTCGCATGACCGAGGTTCCCTCGGGAACGGTCACCGGCACTCCGTCGACCTCAAGCGTGACCAGGGTCTCGCTCACCTTCGCGGGCGTACCGAAATCGGGTTCCTTGAGCAGCGTCATGACGCATCCATTCTTGCTGCGGGTTCGAAATCATCGGGGAAGTGTTCTATTGCACTCAACACTGGCATGGGAGTCAGGCCACCCATTGCACAAAGCGAACCATCAGTCATCACCTGACAAAGATCTTGGATGAGCACCAGCCCGTTGGCGTGGTCGTCAGCGTTGTCGGCGTGGCGGATCCGGTCGATGACCTCGACGCCACGGGTGGCACCGACCCGGCACGGCGTGCACTTGCCACAGGATTCTTCGGCGCAGAACTCCATGGCGAACCGGGCTTGTTCGGCCATGTCCACGGTGTCGTCGAACACCACCACGCCGCCGTGACCGACCATCGCCTTGGCTTCGGCAAATGCCTCGTAGTCCATGGGCAAGTTGAATTGAGAGGGCGGCAGGTACGCACCGAGCGGTCCACCGACCTGAACTGCGCGCACCGGACGACCTGATCGGGTGCCCCCGCCGAAGCCCTCAACGAGGTCACCGAGCGAGATGCCAAAGGCTGTCTCGACGATGCCACCCTTGGCGATATTGCCAGCCAACTGGAACACCTGAGTACCGCGTGACCGACCGATGCCGAGTTCTTGGTACGCAGCGGCACCATCCGCGACGATGGTCGGGACGGCGGCCAGCGTCAGGACGTTGTTAACCACGGTTGGTTTGCCGAACAGCCCCTCAAGAGCGGGAAGCGGCGGCTTCGCGCGTACGACCGCGCGTTTGCCTTCCAGGCTCTCGAGCATTGAGGTTTCTTCGCCGCAGATATACGCGCCGGCGCCGACTCTGATGAACAGGTCGAACGACAGGTCCGAACCGAGGATGCCTCGGCCTAGCCAGCCGTGGGCGTACGCGATCTCGATCGCCGAACGCAGCGTGGTGATGGCATCGGGGTATTCAGAGCGGATGTAGATGTACCCCTCGGTGGCACCTACTGCGTGAGCAGCGATCGTCATGCCCTCGATCAGCAAGAACGGGTCGCCCTCCATCAGCATTCGGTCTGCGTACGTTCCGCTGTCGCCCTCGTCGGCGTTGGCGCAGATGAACTTCAGTGGCCCTTCGGCCTTGCGGACCGTGTTCCACTTGATGCCCGCGGGGAAGCCAGCGCCGCCACGACCGCGCAGTCCGCTGTCGGTCACTTGCTGAACGAGTTCTTCTGGTGTGGTTTCTAAGGCCTTGCGCAGACCAGCAATGCCGCCGTGAGCCTGGTAGTCAGCGGCAGACAGCGGGTCGATGACGCCGACGCGTGCGAACGTCAAGCGCTGCTGACGACTCAGCCAGGAAATCTCTTCGGTCGGACCAAGATTCAACGGGTGGTCGGCGCCATCGAGCATGCCCGCGGCAACAAGTTCGGCAACGTCATCAGGACGCACCGGGCCGTACGCAACGCGACCGTTGCCGTTATCGATCTCGACGAGTGGCTCGAGCCAAAGCATGCCTCGCGAACCGTTACGTACCAGCGTGATCGCCTCGTCCGCTTTCGGCGGCGGCGTCTTCGATTGCGCGCGCGACAGCATCGGCACCGACCGAACGCGACGCCGAGTCTCGCGGTACGTAGACGGTCACCGTTGACTCGCTCACTTGGTCACCGCCGCTGCGATGAGTGAAGGCAACTGCTCTGACGTCACGCGTCCGTGCAGGACGCCGTTGATCTGAACCGCCGGTCCCAACGCGCAGTTCCCCAGGCAGAAGACTTCGTCGAGGGTCATCGACTCATCAGCCGACGTTTCGCCGATCTTCAATCCGAGTTCGCGTTCGGCACTTGCCTCGAGGTCGCGTGCTCCAACCGATTGGCAGGCCTCGGCTCGGCAGATCCGGACGGTAGTCGCACCCGTTGGGCTGGTTCGAAAGTCGCGGTAGAAACTGGCGACGCCATGGACGTCGGCGCGCGACAGGTTGAGTTCGTTGGCGATCAGCGGAATCACCGCTGGGGCGACGCAGCCGAATTCGTCCTGGACGGCGTGGAGGATAGGTAGCAGCGCCCCCCGGTCGTCTCGGTGGTCGGCCACGATCTCGTGAATCCTGGCTGAAACTTGCTCATCCGTAGGCGTTGCCTGCGGGACCGTCATCTGGCCTGTCTCCCACGTCCGTCAGCGACGCGCCGGTGGGCGCGTGCTCCCACGGTACCTCGGAACTGCCCAATCCGTCGCAGCAGATTGACTGACTGGTCGGTCAGGCTTTGACCTACGGCTTGGCTGCCCGCGCGATCGAGGCCAGGATCTCGGCCTCGGCGTCGTCGCGGCCGGCCCAGGTGGCGCCCTCGACGGACTTGCCGGGTTCCAGATCCTTGTACACCTCGAAGAAATGCTGGATCTCGAGCCGGTCGAATTCGGGCATGTGGTGGATGTCGCGCAGATGCTCCTTGCGCGGGTCGTGCGCCGGGACGCAGACCACTTTGTCGTCCCCGCCAGCCTCGTCGGTCATCCGGAACATCCCGATGGTCCGGCAGGCGATCACGCAGCCAGGGAACGTGGGCTCGTCCAGCAGCACCAGGGCGTCCAGGGGGTCACCGTCTAGACCGAGGGTGTTCTCGATGAACCCGTAGTCCGCCGGGTAGCGGGTCGACGTGAAGAGCATGCGATCCAGCCGGATCCGGCCGGTCTCCTTGTCGAGTTCGTACTTATTGCGGTGTCCCTGAGGGATCTCGACGAAGACGTCGAATTCCACGGTGTCCCCTTCTGGGTGGTTTGGAGCGGTGATCTAGTGTCCCGTATCGCCGACGTCACCTGTCTAGGGGGTGCGAATGACTCAGGCCCGATGGCTGGTGATTGTGGGGCTGGGCGTGCTCACGGTCACTGTCGTGCTGCTCGACGTCACAGGCGTGATCTTTCCGCCGGTTCCCGATCCGATCGCACCGGCGCCATTGACCTTCTCGGAAGCCGCGGCGGCAGCTGATGCCGATGACGGCCGTGGACCCCGCTGAAGCCGCGGTGATCTCTCCGGCGATCGTGCGCAGTCTGGAGCGGGCGTTGTCGGATGAGTCGCTTGGCGACGTCGTCCACGGTTCTGTGACGACCGCGGACGGTGACGTTCTGTGGGCGGAGCAGGCGGAATCTCCTGTCGCTCCCGCGTCGTCGCTGAAGTTGCTGACCGCGCTCTCCATCCTCGACGTCGCCCCGGCGGACTCTCGACTCACCACGTCAGTCGTCGCTGGCGATGGGAGTGACAGCGTCGTCCTGGTCGGTGGGGGAGACGCAACCTTGGCCTTGAAGTCTCCTCGCGCAGCGCTGGGCGTTGCGTCGTTGACCGACCTCGCCAAACGGACCGCCCGTGCACTGCTGGCTGATGGAACGTCCAGCGTGCACCTCTCGTTCGACGATTCAGCTTTTGCCGGGCCGGCGATCTCGCCGCACTGGGAGCCCACGTACGTCACTTCGGGTGTGATTGCTCCGGTGACGGCGCTGATGGTGGATCAAGGGCTTGTCAGCAAGGGCAGCCTCGCCCGCTATCCCGACCCCGCGAAGGCCGCTGCAGACGACTTCGCTTCGCTGCTAGAGGCGCAAGGCGTCAACATCCTTGGCTCGGTTGGGCAATCGAAGGCTGCGGCTGCCGATCCGATCGCTCAGGTTCAGTCACCAACCATCGAGTGGCTCGTTCAGCGGATGCTCCGGGACAGTGACAACCAGTTGGCCGAAGCGCTGGCGAGAGTGGCGGCCAGTGAGTCAGATTTGCCGCCAACATTTTCCGGTGGCGTCAACGCCATGGCTGAGGCGGCCGACCGTCACGGGATTTCCGTGGACGCCCAATCCGTCTTCGACGCTAGTGGTCTCAGCCGCGACGATCGCATCACCGTTGACGACCTGGTGGCGGTATTGCAGACGGCCGGTGCTGACGCCCAGTTCCGATCGATCGTTGAGGGTCTTCCGGTCTCCGGATTCGACGGCACGTTGTTCGATCGCTACCTGGTTCCACCACAGAACAGCGTGGCGGGCGTCGTCCGCGCCAAGACCGGCACGCTGACTGGGATCTCGACTGAGTCGGGTACGACGCTGACCTGTGACGGTGCCTTGGTGCTGTTCTCGTTCGCCACCGACCAAGTGACCGACACCGAAGCCGCCCGCGATGCTCTGGACCAAGCCGTCGCGAGTTTGTCGAGTTGCTAGGCGGGGCGGGCGCTATAGCGCCCGCAACGCCTAGCAACTGGTCCGAGGACGGCGGCTACGGTGGGATGCATGGCGGCGACTGGAAACGACGCGAGCCCGGTGGACTGGGCGTACGCGCGAGTGGTGGCCAAAAAGGTCTCTGGGACCGGACCGCAAATTGGTCTTGACCAGGCCAAGCAGGCAGTTAGGGAACTGCGTGAATGCGCAGCAGAGGCCACGCCGCTAATCGCCAAACTCAGCAACCTGGACGCCCCGGCGGATCCTGGCTCGGTCATCGTGGTGGACCGTGCGGGCTGGACAGACGCCAACGCCAAAGCGTTCAGTTCGCTGCTTGAACCGCTGTTGGGCCGGCTGCAAGGAACTGGTGGCGCGCTTCCGCAAGGCTTCGGAGCGCGAGTTGCTGGCGCTGAAATTGGGGCTGCCCTGGGTTTCCTGTCAACGAAGGTGCTGGGCCAGTACGAGCTGTTCACCGAAGCCCCAGACGTGCCGCCGCGCCTCATGCTGGTCGCGCCGAACATCGTGAAGATGGAGATGGAACTCGGCGTCACACCACGAGACTTCCGACTGTGGGTGTGTCTGCACGAAGAGACTCACCGAGTGCAGTTCACCGCTACACCCTGGTTGGGCCCATGGCTGCGCGAGCAGATCGATACTTATCTGGAGCAGGTCGACCTTGGTTCCGGTGAGCTCCTCATTCGCGGCAAACAGTTGGTCGCCGCTGTGTGGGGTGCGCTTCGGGGACTGGACGCCGTCTCGGTGCTCGAGCAGTCAATGTCGCCTGACGAGCGCGCCTTGCTCGATCGACTGACGGGCATCATGTCGCTGCTTGAGGGTCATGCCGAGGTGATGATGGACGCCGTAGGTTCGGAAGTCCTGCCGAGTGTCGACACCATGCGTGAGCATCTCGACCGTCGCCGCACGCGCACCGGCAGCACCGACGCCTTCCTTCGTCGGCTGTTGGGTATGGACAGCAAGCTCGCGCAATACCGAGACGGTGCACGATTCGTGCGCGCGGTAATTGATGACGTCGGTCTCGACGGTTTCAACCGGGTATGGACGTCCCCCGACACCTTGCCTACGCGTGAGGAACTGCATGCACCCAAGGACTGGGTAACTCGCGTGGGAGCTATCGCGACGTGACCGGTCCCGCACCGGCGGTGGCGCGAGTCCGGTCAGCGATCCGCGCGGAGTTGGCTGGACTCTCATCCGGCGCCTTGGTGCTGGCCGCTGTAAGCGGTGGACGCGACTCGGTTGCCCTGGCAGACGCACTTGCCTTTGAAGGTCCGCGAGCCGGGCTACGCGTCGGTGCGTTAGTTGTCGACCATCAACTCCAAGCCGGCTCCGCCGGTGTCGCGTCCGAGGTAGCAGCAGCTCTCAGCGATCGGGGTCTAAGCCCCGTCGAGGTGCTGACGGTGTCCGTCGCTGCCGAGGGCGGGCCCGAGGCTGCCGCGCGCGACGCGCGGTATACGGCGCTGTCTGAAGCGGCAACCAGGCTCGATGCCGCCGCCGTGTTCCTTGGGCACACGCTCGACGACCAAGCAGAGACGGTGTTGCTCGGCTTGGCACGTGGGTCGGGAGCCAGGTCGCTTTCGGGGATGCCCGCGCGTCGTGGACTCTTTCGACGACCACTGCTCGATATCGATCGCCGAACGACCGGGGAGGCTTGCACCGCCGTTGGGCTCAAGCCCTGGGACGACCCGCACAATGAGCAGTCGCGATTTGCTCGTATCCGGGTTCGAAGCGACGTCTTGCCTGTGATGGAAGCCAACCTTGGGCCGGGAGTGGCTGAGGCGCTGGCGAGAACGTCGCGATTGCTCCGCGACGACGACGAAGCCCTGGAGGCATGGGCCGAGCGAGTGGGTGAGGACGCCACGGTTAGCGACGAAGCCGAGGAGCTCGATTGCGACGTACTCGCGCGAGTTCCCGCCGCCGTCAGACGTCGGGTCCTGCGCCAGACGGCGTTGGCCGAGGGGACGGCCGGGGGCGCGTTGCGCGAGGAGCACCTTCGAGCACTGGATGCACTGGTTGTGGACTGGCACGGTCAGGGACCGGTTGATTTGCCCGGAGGTATTCGGGCCATTCGTTCCTGTGGCAGGCTCAGGCTCGAGCGCGAGGGTGATGCTGACCGGGACGGCCGGTCGCGCACCGAGGCGAAGGAGTAGCCGGTGGACGCTGCCGACATGGGTGACGACCTCGCCGGGATCCTGGTTGACGCAGACAGCATTCGAATGCGCGTCGTCGAACTGGCGGCTGAGATTGATGCTGATTACCAGGGTCGCGACATTCTTCTTGTCGGAGTACTCAAGGGTGCCGTGATGGTCATGGCTGACCTGGCCCGCGCGCTCCACGCGTCGGTTGAGATGGACTGGATGGCGGTGTCGTCCTACGGGTCGGGTACCCGGTCGAGTGGGGTCGTTCGCATTCTCAAGGACCTCGACGGCGATATCTCGGGCAAGCACGTACTCGTGGTTGAGGACATCATTGACTCGGGCCTGACGCTGTCGTGGCTGCTTCGCAATCTCAAATCGCGGGGACCGGCATCGGTCGCGGTGTGTACGTTGCTGCGCAAACCGGACGCCCAGCGCAACCCGGTTGACGTCAAATACGTGGGCTTCGACATCCCCAACGAGTTCGTCGTGGGCTACGGCTTGGACTACGGCGAGCGCTACCGAGCACTGCCCTTCGTCGCCACCTTGGCTAGGCGGGTCTACTCCGCCTAGAGCGAACGACAAGGGGACGACGGCCCTCGGCGTAAGCGTGTATGTCTACCCCGGTGTACCGTCAAGGTTCGGAATACCAGCCCCAGACGGGCGTCGTGAGCAGGAGGAATTGGGCGGCACCCGCCCCTCACCATGAACTTCAAGCGCATTCTCCGCGGCCCGTTCTTCTGGATTCTGCTGGCGGTCGTGCTCGTCCTGATCCTTGCCGAGGTCGCCAGTCAGGCGGGTGGCTACAAGAAGGTCGACACCTCGACCGTGATGGCGGCGATCAAGGACGGCAACGCCAAGCAGGTCACGCTGGTCGACCGCGACCAAGAGGTTCGGGTCGAGTTGACCAACGGGGACAAGATCAAGGCCAACTACATCGAGCCTCAGGGTTCCCAGCTCGCCGAGATGGTGCAGCAGAATCCTCCGCCCGACGGTCAGATCTCCGAGGTCCCGACGCAGAGTGTTCTGGTGACGATCCTGTTCACCTTCGGACCGATCATTCTCATCTTGTTGTTGTTGTTCTTCTTCATGAACCAGATGCAAGGTGGCGGTTCCCGCGTCATGAACTTCGGTAAGTCCAAGGCGAAGTTGGTCGCCAAGGACATGCCGAAGACGACCTTTGCTGACGTTGCTGGCGCTGCCGAGGCGGTCGAGGAACTCGAGGAGATCAAGGAGTTCCTCGAGGATCCTGCAAAGTTCCAAGCAGTCGGCGCGAAGATCCCCAAAGGTGTTCTTCTTTATGGCCCGCCTGGTACGGGTAAGACATTGCTCGCTCGCGCGGTCGCTGGCGAAGCGGGTGTGCCGTTCTACTCGATCTCGGGCTCAGACTTTGTCGAGATGTTCGTCGGTGTCGGCGCCTCTCGAGTGCGCGACTTGTTCGAGCAAGCAAAGGCGAACGCACCGGCCATCGTTTTCGTCGATGAGATCGACGCGGTCGGCCGTCACCGTGGCGCTGGTCTTGGCGGCGGCCACGATGAACGTGAGCAGACGCTGAACCAGTTGCTGGTCGAGATGGATGGCTTCGACGTCAAGGGTGGCGTCATCTTGATCGCAGCCACCAACCGTCCTGACATCTTGGACCCAGCGCTGCTTCGGCCCGGTCGGTTCGACCGGCAGATCTCAGTAGAACGTCCGGACTTGCAAGGACGGTTCGCCATTCTTCAAGTGCATGCTCGGGGGAAGCCGTTGGCTGAGGGTGTTGACCTAATGGCGTTCGCACGTCGGACGCCGGGGTTCACCGGAGCAGACCTAGCGAACGCGCTGAACGAGGCGGCGTTGCTGACGGCTCGGCTCGGTAAGCCAATGATCGACAACAGTGCGCTGGACGAAGCCATCGACCGGGTCGTGGCAGGTCCGCAGAAGCGCACTCGGCTGATGAACGAGAAAGAGAAGAAGATCACTGCGTACCACGAGGGTGGTCACGCACTCGTTGCTGCGGCACTCAACCACTCCGACCCGGTGCACAAGATCACGATCCTGCCGCGCGGTCGCGCCCTCGGATACACGATGGTGCTCCCCGAGGCGGACAAGTACTCAACGACCCGCAACGAGATGTTGGACCAACTCGCCTACATGCTGGGCGGGCGCGCGGCTGAGGAACTGGTCTTCCACGACCCGACGACCGGTGCCGCCAACGACATCGAGAAGGCAACTGCGCTTGCTCGGGCGATGGTCATGCAGTACGGCATGAGCGAGCGCATTGGTGCGATCCGACTGGGCACCCCAAACGCCGAGGTCTTCCTAGGCCGCGACATGGGGCACGGTCGGGACTTTTCCGAAGGCGTCGCGGAATCGGTCGACGAAGAGGTCCGCAAACTCATCGAGGCCGGTCACCAAGAGGCATACGACATCCTCGTGCAGAATCGCGACGTACTCGATCGTCTAGTGATCGAGTTGCTCGACCGCGAGACATTGGATCGCGACGAGGTGGCCGAGGTATTCGTAGGCATTCGTAAGCACACGCCGCGTCCGGTCTGGCTGTCGTCGTCCGAGCGTCCAGTGTCTTCCGAGGGACCAGTGCTTAGCCGTAAGGAACTGGCTGACCGCGACGCGCCCTCTCCGAACGGCAGCAATGGCAGTCCGTCGTTGAGCGGCGAGACACCGGTGCAGCCTGGCGCCGAACCCGAGCAGGGATAGTCGATGGTCGACCCGGTCACGTTGCCCGACGAACCGTCGGGTGGTGCAACATTCGACGTCGACCGTGCGACCAACGCCGTTCGAGAATTGCTGATCGCCGTCGGTGAAGATCCCAATCGCGACGGACTTCGCGACACCCCTGAGCGAGTAGCCAGGATGTATCACGAAGTGTTGTCAGGGCTTCGCCAGCGTCCTGAGGACGTGCTGACAACAACGTTCGACTTGGGCCACGACGAGTTGGTTGTGGTCAAGGACATCGAGGTGTACTCGATGTGTGAGCATCACTTAGTCCCGTTCCACGGCGTCGCTCACGTGGGGTACATCCCCAATGAGGACGGGACAATCACTGGCTTGTCGAAACTTGCCCGACTCGTTGACGTTTTTGCCAGACGCCCGCAGGTGCAAGAGCGCCTGACCACCCAAGTCGCCGACTCGCTGGTGAAGATTCTTGCGCCACAAGGCGTCATCGTCGTGGTTGAGTGCGAGCACCTTTGCATGTCAATGCGAGGAGTCCGCAAGCCCGGTGCTCGGACAGTGACGTCGGCCGTGCGCGGGCAGTTGCGAGATGCCGCGACCAGGGGTGAGGCGATGAGCCTGATCCTTGACTCCCGCTGAGCTGTTCGGTCTCGTCTAGGCTCGCCGTCGTGCACCACCGCCCACAGCCGAACGGACTGCCCGCCGCGTTGCGTTCACTGGACCGGTGCCTTGTCATGTCGGTTCTCAACGTCACCCCCGACTCCTTCTCCGACGGTGGTTTGTTTCTCGACCCAGATCTGGCGATCGAGCACGGTGTGGCTCAGCATCGAGCCGGCGCAGACCTCGTCGATGTCGGAGGCGAATCGACCCGACCTGGCGCGGACCGAATCCCGCTTGCGGTCGAATTGCAACGGGTGCTGCCAGTTGTTGAAGGACTTACTCGTGCGGGCGTCCCAGTAAGCATCGACACGATGCGATCTGAAGTCGCCAAGCGCGCCGTGTCGAGTGGGGCAGTTCTGGTCAACGATGTGTCGGGAGGACTTGCCGACGACCGGATGCTGGCCGAGATTGCCCAACTGCAGGTGCCGTGCATCCTCATGCACTGGAGGGGCCACAGTGTGGGCATGCAGTCGCAGGCGGTCTATCCCGACGGTGTCGTCGTCGAGGTGTGCCGAGAGCTCCAGGAGCGATTGGCTGCTGCTGAGAAAGCTGGCCTTGACCTGGAGTCCATCGTGTTGGATCCCGGTCTTGGGTTCGCCAAGGAACCGGCTCACAACTGGGAGCTGCTGAATGCCCTCGAGCAACTCGACGCCTTAGGACAGCCGTTGCTGATTGGCGCCTCCCGAAAGCGATTTCTGGGGGAGCTACTCGCAGACGATCTCGGAGGTCAACGACCGATGGCCGAGCGCGACGCGGCGACCGTTGCGACCAGTGCGCTGGCGGCCCGAGCGGGTGTCTGGTGTGTGCGGGTACATGAGGCTGCAGGCAGCGCGGACGCCGTGCGGGTCGCTGCAGCGTGGTCGGGAGGGGATTCATGACGTCGTCGGACATCCCTGAGGTCGAGGCGGCCAACGATCGGTTGTACGCCGCGTTTGAGAGCGGCGACCTTGATGAGATGTCGAGCCTCTGGGTCGACGGTCCGTTGGCCAGCATCGCGCGCTGCATCCATCCCGGCTCCGACGTCATCGTCGGGCGCGAAGGAATTCTGCGTTCGTGGGCCTTACTGATGGCTAACACAAACTACCTCCAGTTCATCGTCACCGGAACCGACACAGTCGTCGATGGCGATCTGGCAGTCGTCACTTGCACTGAGAACGTATTGTCCAGCGACGGTGATGACGATCCACTAGGTGCGGGCAGGGCGTTGGCAACGAATGCGTTCATCAGAGTCGAGGGACGCTGGCTGATGTGGCTCCACCACGCGTCAGGGGTCATGACCGACCGACCAGCTCCGGTTGGTGATGAGGCATGACGTCGCCATCGGTGATCAAGGTCGAAGGGATTCGTGGGTTCGGCTACCACGGGGTCCTGCCGGAGGAACGTAGCGACGGCCAGACGTTCGTCGTCGATCTCGCAGTTGAGTTGGACTTGTCAGCAGCAGCAAAGTCCGACGACCTAACCGACACCGTTGATTACGCGGGGCTTGCCGCAGGAGTGCTTGAAGTCATCGAGGGCGACCCGTGCAATCTGATCGAGACGGTTGCGAATCGGATTGCGACTCGCGTCATGGCGGACGATCGCATCCAGCGTGTTGTCGTCACGCTGCACAAACCAGAGGCACCGGTTGGCGTTCCGTTTAGTGATGTCTCGGTCACGATGGAACGTTCACGATGAGCGATCCTCGACGAGTTGCGTTCTCGTTGGGTTCTAACCTCGGGGACCGAGTTGCAATTCTCGAGCGGGCCGTTCGCCGCCTCGACGCCGACGAGGGGATAAGCGGTCTGGTCGTATCACCGGTGTACGAGACTGATCCCGTGGGTGGGCCAGAGCAAGGCGATTTTCTCAATGCCGTGGTCGTCGCTGACACGACATTGCGGCCACCCGAGTTGCTCGACTTGGCGCAACGTTGCGAAGCGGATTCGGGTCGGATTCGCTCGGAGCGTTGGGGGCCGCGAACGCTCGATGTTGACGTGTTGGCCGTTGATGCAGTTGTGTCTGACGATCCTGAGTTGATACTTCCGCATCCCCGAGCGACGCAACGTGCATTCGTCCTGGTGCCTTGGCGCGACGTCGATCCCGACTTCGTTGTCGATGGTCGCCGAGTGGCCGAGTGGCAAACGTTGGTCGGCGACGAGGGTGTCCGAAAGACCGATGTTGTTCTGACGAGTGTGGGCTGATGGCTCCCACCTCACTGCGGCTGTTGGTGTCGATCGCAATCAGCGGGGTGCTGGTTGGCTACCTCGGTGCCCACATCTGGGATGAGTGGACCGGTGCTCCACCATCGGTTCCTTGGGCTGCGCCGATCGTGCTGGCCTTCGTCGCCGCCGCGTTTCTCATTGCGGCGCTCACGCTGAAACCGCGGATCGAACGTCGTCCTGGCCACCGACCGCTCGATCCGTTCAAGGCGGCGAGAACAGCCGTCCTGGCAATCGCGGGATCACGGGCCGGCGCCGCTGTCACAGGTGTGTACCTGGGCTACGCAGTGTTCTTGTTGATCGACCTAGACAACGACTATCGGCGGCACTTGGTCGTCATAGTCGGTGCGGCGGCCCTCGCCGGCATCGTGATGACGGCCGCTGCGTACTGGCTGGAGCGCATCTGTCGGATCGACGCGCCGGACGACGAATCAGGCCCGGAGGCGTCGGCCGCGTAGGCCACGAACTCGCCGGATCTTCGGCAAGTCGCCTCCCCTCGTCACCCGATCGGCGTACTCTCGGCAACATGTCTCTTGCACGTCATGCGAAGCCACGCCCACCCAAGTCAGGTGCACCGCTAGCTGCCTTTGTTGTTCTGCTCGCGGTGGCCGTGGGCGCTGTTGCGTTGTTCTCCAACGACCTTGACGTGCTCAGGTGGACACTTGCTGGGCTCGCGGTGCTCTGCGTCCTGCTGGTCGTACTCATTCGAACGGCGGGCCGACGATCGGCGGCGACCTTGGAGGTTGCCATTGATCAATACCGGGGCGAGTCGCGTGCGATGCAGTTGGAGCTGTCGCTACTGGTACAGGCGCAGCGTGAGATGGTCCTTGAGATCTCGCACCTTCGTGAGCAGGTCGCTAACTACGTAGCCCCGGTGGTGACCATTCCCGAAGTGGCCTACCCGTCGCTGCACGTTCCGCTAGTGCGGGCTGCCTTCGCTGAAGAACATGCGCCGGCTGTTCCCGTTCCGATGGCCGAGCCGTTGGTTCCGGCTGAGTCGGCGTCCATTGATGTGTCTGGCGATGCTGGCAGTGACCCCACGCCGCCGCGTCAATTGCTCGACCTCACGGCGAGCGAAATCGCCCGCCTGCGCCACGCCAACTAAAACCGCAGCATTGCGGTAGTTAGTGGTTGCTATAGCAACCAAAATCTTCCGCGATGTTATTTGTCGATGTCGCCGACGACGAAGAACATTGAGCCGAGGATGGCAACCATGTCGGCGACTAGTTGACCGGGCAGCATCTCACTGAGCACTTGAACGTTGTTGAACGACGCCGAACGAAGTTTGAGCCGGTACGGCGTCTTCTCACCTTTGGACACGAGGTAGTAGCCGTTCATCCCTAGGGGGTTCTCGGTCCACGCGTACGTGTGACCTTCGGGCGCCTTGAGGACCTTCGGCAGTCGAGTGTTGATCGGTCCTGGTGGCAATGTCTCGAGTCGGTCAAGACAAGCCTCGGCAAGGTCCAAGCTGACGTGCAACTGCTCACGCAGTACGTCGAAGCGAGCGAAGCAATCACCTTCGGTACGAGTTACCACGCGGAGCACGTCCTGCAGTTCGCCGTACGCCAGGTACGGCTGGTCGCGACGTAGGTCGATGTCGACGCCTGAGGCTCGAGCAATCGGGCCGCTCACGCCGTACTGCAGGATCTGTTCTCGACTCAGCACGCCCACGCCTTTGGTTCGAGCCCCAAAGATCTCATTGCCAAAGACCAGCCGCTCCAGTTCGGGGACGCGATTGCGAACTTCTGCGATTGCCGAACGGGTTCGACCCAGCCAGCCGTTGGGGAGGTCTTCTTTGAGCCCACCAACTCGGTTGAACATGAAGTGCATGCGGCCGCCGGAGATCTCCTCCATCACGGCCTGAATGACTTCGCGCTCGCGAAAGGCGTAGAAGACCGGAGTGATGGCGCCGATCTCAAGTGGGTATGAGCCCAGGAACATCAAGTGATTGAGAACTCGGTTGAGCTCGGCCAGCAACGTTCGCGCCCAGACGGCACGGACCGGAACCTCCATGCCAAGCATTCGCTCGACCGCTATGACGACCCCGAGTTCGTTAGCGAACGCAGACAGCCAGTCGTGTCGGTTCGCCAGCATGATGATTTGGCGGTAGTCACGAACTTCGAAGAGCTTCTCAGCGCCCCGGTGCATGTAGCCGATGATCGGCTCGGCGTGGATGATTCGCTCGCCGTCCAGCAGCAGCCGAAGCCGCAGTACGCCGTGGGTCGCAGGATGCTGAGGGCCGATGTTCAGCACCATGTCGGTGGCGACGATGCCGTCGCTGGTGCTGACAATGCGTTCAACGGCCACGTGGCGATCCTGCCACGTGGCCGTTGAACCTAACGTGCGCGACCCGAAGGTCAGTTGGGCGGTGGCTGGTGGTGCTCGATTGCTATCTCGTCAGCGGAGGAGACACCTTCTGGGAGATCGATGGTGTTCTTCGGCCCGGTGAACCAGTGCTTCGCGGACACGTGCCAACCGATCCAGAGTGCGAGCAGCGCGACGCCGACCACGATCGGCGTGTAATTCACGTACTTCCACTCGAAATCAGCGTTCCACGGGATCGCGGCCGGTGTTCCAGGCATCAATGCAAAGAACGAGGTGACGGCGATTTCAATGAGCGCGATCGGCGCCATCCACTTCCATTTCGTACCCAGGTTCCATGAACCCTGAACAAAGGCATCCCCGGCACGCCAGCGCAAGTAAATCGGAATGGAGAAGGCCACGTAGAGCCCGATCACGCCAATGGTTACCACTGCGAAGAAGGCGATCGGAACGGGCGCACCGTTGATGTCAACCTCGACCAACGCAGGCAATGTGACGATCACGGCAATCACGGCAGCAAGAATCACACCATTGATGGGCACCTTGGCGGCGTTCAACTTCGACCAGTACTGAGCACCCGGTACCGCACCGTCTCGGCTGAAAGCGAAGAGCATCCGCGTACAACTGGTCATGCACGCGACCGTGCAGAAGAATTGTCCGATCGTGGAGATCAGCAAAACCGTCCCTGCCCAGTTCGGGGTGAGCGCCTGGGAGAAGATAAGCGCAACCCCACCGCCTCCTGCGGTCACGTCCGAGACACTCTGTACGGCAAAGAGGAAGCTGAGGAGAAGGATCCAGCCACCGATCCCGGAGTAGAAGATTGAGCGCCAGATCCCCTTTGCTGCCGAATCAGCGGCGGAGTGAGTCTCCTCGGAGAGGTGAGCCGACGCGTCATACCCGGTGATCGTGTACTGGGTAAGAATGAAACTGAGCGGAATGATGAAGAAGATGAACCCGATACCACCGGTTTTGCCGTCGAAGAACCCCGTGTTGTTGACCGTGGTGCTGAAGACGTCCGAGACACTTTGGTGGGTGTCCGGCAGGAAGATCAGGATCAGCACGACTGCGCTAGCGCCAGCTACGTGCCACCAGACTGAGATGTTGTTGAAGATGGCCAGCAGGTGGCTACTAAAGATGTTGACCAGCGACACCAATATGAGCACCACGATGAAGATCATGAAGACTCGCGTCAGTGAGTACCCTTCGGCCCAGGATGAGCTGAAGGTGCCCATCGTCAGGTCAAAGAAAGTTGCTGTGCCATAGGCGACAGATGCCTCGATTGCAAGCAAGCCGATTAGGTTGAGCCAGCCCGTGTAGTAGCCAGCCTTGGCGCCGCCCAACTTTGAGGCCCACCAATAGATACCGCCTGATGTTGGGTATGCAGAGACTAACTCCGACATGCATAGTCCGATGATCAAGATGAGAATCGCGATGATCGGCCAACCGATTGCGATTGCGGCTGGCCCACCGTTGTTCCAGCCGACCGCGAACGTTGTGAAACAGCCGGCAAGAATCGAGATGATCGAGAACGAGATCGCGAAGTTAGAAAATCCGCTCCACGACCGGTTCAGTTCCTGCTTGTAACCCAGTTCGGCGAGCCGTTGTTCGTCGGCGTCAAGTTTGCTGGTGTCAGTCAAGGCGTGCTCCTTGAGAACGCGGCGGGCTCCGCGGCCCACTCCTTCGGCTTGTATAGCGAACCCTGACGCGTCATGTGTGAGTTTGGCCACATTGAAGCGGGTCGCAATTAAATGAATATTGCTACTGGCCAGTAACGACAGTTGCTTAGGCTGGGTCCATGACGCAGTCGGAAGTAGCCAGTAGCGACCCGTTCGCCTCCCCATCTGAGAGTTGGCTGCGGGTGTCGCCACGCCTCGCGACAGTTCGACGGATCTGCGTGGTGGCGCCAATCGCGCTGCTGACTGCGATCGGGGTAGGCGTCCTCGCAGTCTTTTCGTCCCTGGGATTTGCCGCCCTGGCGCTCGTAGTTGGTCTCGGCCTGTGCCTTTGGGCGTGGCTGGTCATTGGACGTCAGGTTCGCGCGACCTCGTACGCGTTGCGTCACGGACGACCTGTTGGTCGCTAAGAGGCGTGATGTTCAAGCGGCTGGTGGTCGTCCCCTATGGCCGCATGCAACTCGTCGACGTGACGAGGGGACCGATCGACCGGCAGTTCGGCCTGGCCGCTGTGCAACTGCACACCGCGGCCGCAACCACTGATGCCAGCATTCCTGGTTTGACGCCCGAGGTCGCCGCCGACCTTCGCGATCGGCTCGCGTCACTTGGCGAGAGCCGGAGCGCCGGTCTGTGACAGACCCGTTGGCTGGCGGCAAGCTCGGCTGGACCAAGACGGCTCCCCAGCCGACTCACCCCGTCACACCGCTGGTCAAGGCAGCGCGAGTGCTGCCAGCTGTCCTGATCTTCTTCTTCATCTTTGGCGGGGACGGACTTACCAGTGAGGTTGGACGGGTCACTGCACTTGGTCTGGCCCTTGCTGCCGCAGTGGTGGTCGGCGTCGCGTCATGGCTGTCGTGGCGACGACTGACGTATTGGTTCGACGACGAGGGGGACCTGCGGGTTCACTCGGGCGTACTGCAACGCAAGGAACGACGGGTTCAACTCTCGCGCCTGCAATCTGTCGACGTGACCCAACCTCTGGTTGCGCGAATCTTTGGACTAGCCGCGGTCCGACCAGAGGTCGCGGGGTCGTCGTCTGGCGCAACGACATTGGAGTACCTGACGCTTCGAGGACGCGACGAAACTGCGGTCCGAACTGTTGGCGCGAGCTGCGGGAATTCGGGTCGGGGAAGGGGAGGCTGCGCCGGTTGCGCCGGAGACCGTGCTGACGAGCGTCCCGGCAGGAGTTCTGTTGGCGTCCGTCTTGTTGCAACCGCTGACTGCCGTCGCGCTCATAGTGATCCCGGTCTTGGTGATACCAGCGATCGTCACCGGTAGGTGGCTCTTCGCATTCCCGACCGTTCTGATCTTGTTGTCGCCGTTCTTCGTGATCGGCAACCAATTCCTGAATTGGTTCGACTTCACGGTTGCCGAATCACCGGACGGCCTCCGACTGCGGTTTGGATTGACCTCCCACCGTTCACAGACTGTGCCGCCCGGTCGCGTTCAAGCCGTACGCCTTGAGCGTCCATTGATGTGGCGCCCCTGGGGGTGGGCGCGGGTCACCGTAAACGTGGCTGGCGGGTTGTCCGACGAAGACGAGCGAGAACGTCCGTCCGTAATCCTGCCCGTCGCGCCGCTGCCCGTTGCTAGGGCGATCCTGGCTCGGGTCTTGCCCGACGTAGATCCGCTGGAGATGTCGCTGGTGCCCGTCCCAACACGCGCCAAGTGGCGCTCGCCGCTGCAGGTTCGTCAATTGGCTGTGGGGCATGACGATCGAGTGTTCGTCGCGCGTCACGGGTGGCTGGTGCCGCGTTGGGATGTCGTTCCACACGCGCGAACGCAAAGTGTCAGGTACACCCAGGGTCCGTGGCAACGTTGGTTGAACCTTGCCAGTGTTCATGTTGACTCGACGCCGGGGCCGATCCGGATCGAGGCGGGTCAACGCGACGCCGGGGAAGCGCGGCGGATCGCGTTCGAGCAGGCAGAACGGGCAAGACTGGCTAGGGGTAAGGCAGCCCCGGAGCGCTGGTTGAGTGAAGGGCCGATCCATGAGGCGTAAACCGAGCGAGGCCTGGTACGTCTTGGCGGCGCTCATTTTGTTCTGCGGGATGGCTGGTGCTGCATTCGGGTTTGGCAGCAACGTTCGCGGACTGTTCGGTGTCACTTGGACGTCAGGCAGCCGCGCGATGCTCGTCACGTTCGACAAGAAGCTAAACGCAGGCGACCCGATCGTGCTTTATCGCTCGACTGCTCATCGCAATCCGAGATTGCCGGAACAATGCAAAGTAATTGCCCCGACAGACGTGGCGCCACCCAACGTCGAGAGGCTCGACTCAGCATCGACGGTCAGCCTCTTTGGCGGAACCTTCGCGCCGACGCAGCGCATCACAGCGTCAGCCGACGCTAGCTACAAGTTCACGTGTGCCAATGACACGTGGGTCTTCGGACCCGACGTTCCGAGCTGGGGGACCCGGTACGTATTGAGGGACTGGGCTGCTGACTTTGCCTTGTGGTTTGTGCCGGGCGTGATTCTGTCCGTCGCCCTTGCAGGATTCATAGCGTGGCGTCGTCGTTCAACCGGCTGAATTGAGGCGGCATCGGGATTTCCTTGACCTGTACTAACCAGCCGAACGTACCGAGTCCGTCCGCGTCGATGAGTTCGGCTGCTTCACTGGCTCGGGACAACGCGGTTACGTATGCGGCTGGGTCAGAAGTGGCCATCGCGATGGGGGGACGTCCAGCGTCGATGCCCAGTGATCGCAGCGCCCGACGCTGTGTCGTCAGCACCGACTCGGTTGCACCTGCCTTCACCCCGGCAGACATGCATGCGTCGAGCGCGACGTGCGCAGTGAGATCGCAGGAACCGTCCGGGATGGGCGTCACAAGCTGGCCGCTGCGGAATCCGACCAGCGTGCCCGATGTGTACCGGCCGGTCCGACGTTCATCCTTCGTGTGCGAGTAGTCAACGGCGAGAGCCAGTCCACGATCGACCGACGTCACCGCATTGGCCCACGCCGCATCTCTGCTGGTACCGATCTCCGCTACTCCGGCCGCGTCGTCGTCCAACAGTGGCCACCAACGTTCGAGCCACTCGCGATCTTGGTCCGAGGCTTCCGCTCCGAGTTCTTCGTGACCGTTCGTGGTGTCAACCACGACGTATCGGAGGGAGCCGCCGTCCGACGGGCGTTTGATGACGTCGATTGGGATGTTGTCGAGCCACTCGTTGGCGAGTAACACACCGACGATGCCGTCGGGGATCTCGGGTTGCCAGCTGATCGAACTGTCGAGTTCCGGTGGTCGCGGGCGAACTTCGACCGCTGCGAGGTTGGTCCGCCTCGCCAGACTTGGCGGGAGTTCATCGAGGAGTCGGGAGAGGAGTTCGCCTTCGCCTGCGCCGACGTCGACGATGTCCAGCACGGCTGGCTGACCCAGGAGCTCGTCAACGGTTAGGACCAGTTGTGCGACGGCAGCTGCGAACTGCGTCGAGACGTGCACGTTGGTGCGGAAGTGCTCGGCCGGCACCTCGCCGCGTCGGTAGAACCCGTCAGGGCCGTAGAGGGCGTCGTTCATAGCCACCGACCACGGCACTAGTTCCTCGCGATTGGTCACCCCGGAACGTTACCCAGCCTTCGCAGAAAGAGCTTGGGGCCGGATTTCCACAGGATGAATGCGGAGTTTGCTGCGTGTATGCGGGAGAGCGCGTCGTTCTTAGGATTGTGGTTAGGGTGGGGCTGTCCGCCGTCCGGTACCCCGCAAGGACTGGAACGCTCCGTGAATGTTCTGTGACTGATCAGTCAACGCCCACTGTCGCCCCGCGCCCGGGGCGGCTTCGCGTTGGCGTGGTCGGAGCCGGACGGGTTGGTGCCGTCCTCGGAGCCGCACTTGAGGCTGCCGAACACCGAGTCGTTGCGGTGTCAGCCGTCTCCGATGTTTCGCGTACCAGGGCGGGGGCGATGCTCCCCGATGCCGCGATCGTCGCGCCGCCTGACGTCTGTGAACGAAGCGACCTCGTTCTGCTGACGGTGCCCGACGACCAACTCCCCGACCTAGTGCGCGGGCTGGCGGCCACCGGTTCGTTTCGCAACGGTCAGATCGTTGCGCACACCAGTGGACGCTTCGGGGTCGGCGTCCTTGAGCCGGCGACCGCCGCTGGGGCGGTCGGCTTGGCGTTGCATCCCGTCATGACATTTACCGGGACGTCGCTCGACTTGTCGCGGCTTCCCGGTTGCGTCTTCGGTGTGACCGCCCTCCCCGCGTTCGTGCCGATCGCCGATGCCCTGGTCCTCGAGATCGGTGGTGAGCCCGTGCACGTGCGTGAAGAGATGCGCGGCCTCTACCACGCAGCGCTAGCCCATGCCTCGAATCACTTGATCACCCTGGTCACCTCATCGATGGAACTGCTGCGCATGAGCGGCATCGACGAACCTGAACGTGTCCTCGACCCACTCCTGCACGCTTCTCTCGACAACGCGCTTCGCATCGGCGATGGCGCCCTCACCGGACCGGTTGCCCGCGGTGACGTAGGAACCGTTCAGCGGCATGTCGCAGATATAGGCGAAGCGTCCAGCGAGACTC
Source organism: uncultured Actinomycetota bacterium (assembly GCA_963726755.1). GTDB lineage: Bacteria > Actinomycetota > Actinomycetes > JAHEKZ01 > JAHEKZ01 > DATKIY01. Next base: position 501,679 of record CAVSDB010000003.1, on the reverse strand, counting down.
AGGCTGCGTACATCGCACTCGCAACGCTTACCGCACACCGCGCTGAGCGCATTGGCTTACTGAACGACGAAGCGGCCGCGGCACTGCTCGATGTACTGAGTGAGGCGGGTGACGACCGATGACGGTGGTAGCTCGTACGAGGGCAGAACTCGCCGAGTTTCGTTCGACGGCGATTGAACGATCTGGCAGTTCGGTCGCCGTCGTGATGACGATGGGGGCGCTTCACGCCGGACATGCCGAGTTGATTCGACAAGCTCGCGAACGTGCTGACGTGGTGATCGTGACGGACTTCCTCAACCCATTGCAGTTCGCTCCTGGCGAGGACCTCGACAAATACCCACGCACGTTCGCCGCAGATCTCACGCTGTGCGAGTCGGAACAGGTTGACGTGTTGTTCGCTCCGATGCCCGACGTCATCTACCCAGTCGGCGAGCCGCTGGTTCGGGTGGCTGCCGGACCAATAGGTGATGTGCTCGAGGGTGATAGTCGGCCGGGTCACTTCGATGGTGTCCTCACTGTCGTCGCCAAGTTGTTGCACCTGACTTCCCCGAGATTGGCCTACTTCGGGCAGAAGGACGCACAACAACTGTGGCTGATACAGCAGATGGTCACCGACCTGGACTTCGGCGTCGAGATCGTGGCCGTCCCTACCGTGCGCGCCGATGACGGACTGGCGCTGTCCAGTCGCAATACCTACCTGTCTAGCGCCGATCGACTGGCGGCCTGTTCGCTGTATCGCTCGTTGGTCGCTGGCGCTGGTGCCGCCGTCGCCGGCCCAGTTGCAGTGCTCGAAGCTGCGCGGCGTTCGCTCGACCAGGAACCTGATGTGAAGGTCGACTATTTGCGATTGGTCGATCCTCGGACCTTCTCGGCGGTCTCCAACGACCACGTGGATGACGCGTTGCTTGTTGTCGCCGCCTTTGTCGGGAGTACCCGGCTGATCGACAACATGCGCTTGACCATCGGCGCCGATGAGAGGGAGTCCTAGACCGTGCTACTGACGATCGATATCGGTAACACCCAAACAGTGCTAGGTCTGTTTGAAGACGACGAGCTTCTTCACACTTGGCGACTGGCCACGTACGACACCAGAACGGCAGATGAACTGGCCGTGCTGTTCACCTCGCTGCTTGGTCAGTTTAGGGACGGATTGGCCAAAGTCACCGGAGTAGCTCTGTGCTCGACGGTGCCTGCGGCGCTGCACGAGACCCGGCTGATGTGCACTCGTTACTACAGCGACGTACCGGTAGTGGTGGTCGAGCCAGGGGTCCGAACCGGAGTGCCGATCCTTACCGACAACCCCAAAGAGGTTGGCAGCGACCGCATCATCAACTCGCTGGCTGCAGCGACGCTGTACGGCGGACCAGCGATCGTCGTCGACTTCGGTACGGCTACCACGTTCGACGCTGTGACCGCGAGGGGTGAATACATCGGTGGTGCTATCGCGCCGGGGATCGAGATTTCAGTCGAGGCGCTCGGTGCTCGCGGTGCTCAACTACGCAAGGTCGAACTCGCCAAACCTCGCTCGGTTATTGGCAGAAATACTGTCGAGGCGCTGCAGTCGGGAATTCTGTTTGGCTTCACTGGTCAGGTCGACGGCATCGTCCGTCGGATGCGGATCGAGTTGGCAACCGACCCGGAAGAGGTAACGGTCATCGCGACAGGAGGACTGGCACCCCTCGTCCTGGCTGAGACCGAGTTGGTGGATGAGCACGATCCGTGGTTAACGCTGCGAGGTCTCAAACTCGTCTTCGATCGCAACACCGAGTGATGCACGCCCGTGTCGAGTGCGTCGCTAGCCTTACGCCATGAGTGACGCCACGCCGCCTCCTGATGACCTGCCTGAGCAGGTCCAGATCCGTCGTGAGAAATTGCAGCGGATGCGTGCGGGAGGTAGCGATCCATATGCATTTGGATACGACCGAACGACGACGATTTCGGCGCTACGCGAGAAGTTCGGAGACCTTGGTGTAGACGTCACGACTGGTCATCGAGCAGCGATCACTGGTCGAGTCATTCTCAATCGGGTGAGCGGAAAGATTATCTTCGCCTCGATCCGTGACGCCGACGCCGATCTGCAGGTCATGTTGACGCTGGATGCCTCAGGTGAAAGCGCGTTGCAGCGATGGAAGTCCGACGTCGATCTAGGTGATCACGTCGGAGTCACTGGCGAAGTCATCACCAGTAAGCGAGGAGAACTCAGCCTGCTCGCAGATGACTTCACGATCACCAGCAAGTGCCTGCGACCGCTGCCAGAGAAGCATGCAGGGCTTAGCGACCCGGAAGCACGAGTTCGGCAGCGCTACGTAGATCTCATCGTTCGCCGCGAGGCGCGCGACATGCTCTACCTGCGTTCGACGGTGGTCCGAAGCCTTCGCGAGTCATTGCACCGCCGTGGCTTCACTGAAGTAGAGACTCCGATGTTGCAAGTGATGCACGGTGGCGCCAACGCCCGTCCGTTCGAGACGCACATCAACGCGTACGACATGCCGCTGTACCTGCGCATCGCACCTGAGCTCTACCTGAAGCGGTTGCTCGTCGGCGGCGTGGAGAAGGTCTTTGAGATCAATCGCAACTTCCGTAACGAAGGGGCCGACTCGTCACACAACCCCGAGTTCACCATGCTTGAAATGTATGAGGCGTATGGCGACTACGACACGATGCGAGTGCTGACCCAGGAACTTATGCAAGAGGCCGCCACCGCGGTGTTCGGGTCAGCGGTTGCTCGGCGCGTTGAGTCCGACGGCGAGGTTCACGAGTACGACCTGTCTGGCGAGTGGCCGGTGAAGACGATGCTCGGAGCACTGAGTGAAGCGTTGGGAGAGGAAGTCTCCCTCGACACACCTGCGGCCAAGTTGCGTAAGTACGCCGATAACCACGGGCTTGCCGAGCCGGCGGGGACAGACACCGAGACACTGCTCGAGGAGTTGTATGTCGAATTGGTCGAGAGCAAGACAACGACGCCGGTGTTCTATCGCGATTTCCCCAAGAACAATGCGCCGCTGACTCGGCTACATCGCGACGATCCGCGACTCGCTGAGAAGTGGGACTTGGTGTGTTGGGGAGCCGAGCAGGGAACCGGCTACTCCGAACTGATTGACCCCATTGACCAGCGTGACCGCTTCTACCAGCAGTCGTTGCGTGCAGCTGGCGGTGACGAAGAGGCGATGCAGATGGACGAGGACTTCCTGCGTGCCCTCGAGTACGGGATGCCCCCGGCTGGGGGACAGGGCATGGGGATTGACCGCCTGATCATGAACCTCACCGGATTGGGTATCCGCGACACGATCTTGTTCCCTCTCGTTAAGCCGGAGTGATCTACCCATGTCGTCGGTAGTGATACGTGACGCCCGGACGTCTGACGTCCGCGTTGTGCGCCGTCTGATCGACGAGTACTCCGAGGAGCGCATTCTGCTGTCGAAGGCCACAGTCACGTTGTTCGAGGACGTCCAGGAGTTTTACGTGGCGGAATTGGACGGTTCAGTCGTGGGATGTGGCGCGCTGCATGTGTTGTGGGAGGACCTCGGCGAGGTTCGTACTTTGGCGGTCGACAAGTCCCATCGCGGAAAGGGTATCGGCGACCTGCTTTTGCGTCGGTTATTGCAACAAGCCCGCCATGTGGGGCTGAGCAGAGTCTTCTGTTTGACGTTCGAGGTGGACTTCTTCACTAAGCACGGATTCTCAGAAATCGATGGTGCGCCAGTTTCGCACGACGTCTACGAGGAATTGCTTCAGTCGTACGACGAGGGCGTTGCCGAATTCCTAGGACTCGAGCGCGTCAAGCCCAACACTTTGGGTAACGCTCGGATGCTGCTGAAGTTCTAGTACTTGAGCCTCAGGTGCCCGAGAACGTGATGATCCGGCGTTCGTAGGCACGCAGGTCTGGTGGCGACTCCTCGAAGGGTTCCACCTGCTGATAGCCGCTTGTCTCGAAAAGCAAAATCGCCTCGGTCAGGTTCTCGTAAACCTCGAGTCGGATGAGGTCGAATCCAGCCACTGCCGCTGCGCCCTCAAGGGCCGCCAGCAGCCGACGTCCGATACTGCGTCCGCGAAGGACCGGGTTGACCCACATCCGTCGGATCTGTCCAACGTTGGCCCCGATCTGCCGCAACGAGCCGCAACCCACCACGTTGTCGCGGTCGTCCAGAGCGACGACGAAGAAGTTCCTCCCGAGGTCCTCGCGTGCCTCTTGTGCAACGTCGATCTCAAGAACGTCGGCCCCGACGCGTTCGACCATCTCGTTAAGAAATGTCGTGATCGCCAACTGGGAACGCTCGTCAGTCGGGCTAAGCGCCTCGATACGCACTGCGGTCATGCGCCCACTCTATGCCGAGGCGATCTTCGGTTGTCAGGCTGACGCGCCCGTTGGCATCCCGGGCTGACCAACGAGGTCGCGCCCGAACAACTGTGCGAAATAGAGCATCCCAACGGTCAACTTCGCACGCGGAGGGGGATTCGTGTGCGAAATGGGACGCAGGAATGCGTAATCCTGCACAAATGTTCGCGGTGGGGAATGCCTGATAGAGAATGTTGCGGACCGCTTAGACTCGGTGGGCCCGTCATTAATTGCAGAATTCAGAGGAGATCACATGGCGCAGAAAGTCCAGGTCGTACTCATCGACGATATTGACGGTGGAGATGCCCAAGAGACGCTGACGTTTGCCCTGGATGGCGTGTCCTATGAGATCGACCTGTCCTCAGCAAATGCATCACGGCTCCGTGCCGCATTCGGCCCCTACGTCGAGCATGCCCGTAAGGCGGGCCGAACCGGTGTGCGCCGCCAACGATCTTCAAACCGAACGGGCAAGAGTGCGCAAATCCGTGCTTGGGCGCGTGAACACGGCATTCAGGTGAACGAGCGCGGCCGAATCCCGGCTGATGTCACCGCAAAGTTCGAAGCGAGCCAGTAGTCGCCAGGCAGGCGAATCGCCGAACTCGTTCGCTCACGGCGTAGGAATGTGGCCCACCCCTACGGAACGTCCCTCAACGCGCCGACGTTGGATAGGTACGCCCTTGGCGGACATCGCCCACTTGGGTGAGCGCCAGGCAGAAAGCAACGTGCGACAGGGTTAGCATTTGAGTATGTGATCGGTCCCGATTGATCACCCGCTCGACGAGGAAGAGGCGACATGTTCGAACGCTTTACCGACCGCGCTCGGCGGGTGGTTGTCCTGGCCCAAGAAGAGGCCCGGATGTTGAACCACAACTACATCGGGACCGAGCACATCCTCTTGGGTCTCATCCACGAGGGTGAAGGCGTTGCGGCCAAGGCGCTGGAGTCACTCGGCATCTCGCTTGAAGCCGTGCGGCAACAGGTCGAGGAAATCATCGGTCAGGGCCAGCAGGCTCCATCGGGACACATCCCGTTCACACCGCGTGCCAAGAAGGTTCTTGAGCTATCGCTACGCGAGGCGCTGCAACTTGGTCACAACTACATCGGCACCGAACACATCCTGCTCGGTCTCATCCGCGAAGGTGAGGGTGTCGCTGCGCAAGTTCTAGTCAAGCTCGGCGCCGACCTGAACCGGGTTCGCCAGCAGGTCATCCAACTTCTCTCCGGATACCAGGGCAAAGAGCCGGCAACCGCCGGTGGTCCTCAGGGCGAGAACGCGCCGTCGTCGTCTCTCGTCCTCGACCAGTTCGGTCGCAACCTGACGCAGGGAGCGCGTGAAGGCAAGCTCGATCCGGTCATCGGACGTGAAAAAGAGATCGAGCGTGTCATGCAGGTGCTGTCGCGTCGAACCAAGAACAACCCGGTGCTCATTGGTGAGCCCGGCGTCGGCAAGACTGCCGTCGTCGAGGGGCTCGCGCAGGCCATCGTCAAGGGCGAAGTCCCTGACACCCTCGAGAACAAGCAGTTGTACACGCTCGATCTCGGTGCTCTCGTCGCTGGCAGCCGCTACCGCGGAGACTTCGAAGAGCGCCTGAAGAAGGTTCTCAAAGAGATCCGAACGCGTGGCGACATCATCTTGTTCATCGACGAAATGCACACCCTGGTTGGTGCTGGTGCAGCAGAAGGCGCGATCGACGCCGCAAGCATCCTCAAGCCGATGCTTGCGCGAGGTGAACTGCAGACCATCGGTGCCACGACCCTTGACGAGTACCGCAAGTACGTCGAGAAGGACGCCGCACTGGAACGACGCTTTGCACCGATCCAGGTTCAGGCGCCTAGCGTCGAAATGACCGTTGAGATTCTCAAGGGCCTGCGCGACCGTTACGCCGCGCACCACCGCGTCAACATCACTGATGAGGCAATCAAAGCTGCGGCACGCCTGGCTGACCGATACATCTCGGATCGCCAACTGCCAGACAAGGCGATCGACCTCATCGACGAGGCTGGCTCCCGTCTGCGTATTCGTCGGATGACGGCGCCGCCGGACCTGCGTGAGTATGACGACCAGATCAGCGAAGTCCGTCGCGACAAAGAAGCTGCGATCGACGCGCAAGACTTTGAGAAGGCTGCGGCGCTGCGTGACAGCGAGAAGCAGTTGCTCTCCGATCGCGCGACACGTGAGCGTGAGTGGCGTAGCGGCGGCATGGACACCATGCCTGATGTCGACGAGAAACTGATCGCCGAAGTCGTGGGTCTGATGACCGGTATTCCGGTCTCTGACTTGTCCGAGGACGACGCGCAGCGACTGATCCGCATGGAGGAGGAGATCCACAAGCGGGTTATCGGCCAGGAGCAGGCGATCAAGGCGCTGTCCAAGGCGATCCGTCGTACGCGCGCTGGTTTGAAGGACCCCAAGCGGCCGGCTGGCTCGTTCATCTTCGCCGGGCCATCTGGGGTCGGAAAGACCGAACTCAGCAAGGCGCTGACCGAGTTCTTGTTCGGTGACGAGGACGCGCTGATCGCGTTGGACATGAGCGAGTTCAGTGAGAAGCACACCGCGTCTCGACTCTTTGGTTCCCCTCCGGGTTACGTCGGGTACGAAGAAGGCGGTCAGCTCACTGAAAAGGTGCGCCGCAAGCCGTTCTCGGTGGTGTTGTTCGACGAGGTCGAGAAGGCCCACCCCGACATCTTCAACTCGTTGCTTCAGGTGCTCGAAGAAGGCCGCCTGACGGATGCGCAAGGGCGTTCGGTGGACTTCAAGAACACCGTCATCATCATGACTACGAACCTCGGCAGCCGTGATGTGTCGAAGGGCGTCAACCTGGGCTTCGCGTCAAACAGCGACTCAACGACTCAATACGAGCAGATGAAGTTGAAGGTGCAGCAAGAACTCAAGCAGCACTTCCGCCCGGAGTTCTTGAACCGCATCGATGACACGATCGTCTTCCACCAGCTCAGCCAGGAAGAGATCGTCGACATCGTCGACCTCATGGTCGCTCACCTCGAGCAACGTCTCAAGGACAAGGACATGGCGATCGAGTTGACCACGGCTGCCAAGTTGTTGCTCGCCAAGAAGGGTTACGACCCGGTGCTCGGTGCTCGACCGCTGCGCCGCACGATGCAGCGCGAGATCGAGGACTCGCTGAGCGAGCAGATCCTCTTCGGCGAGTTGACGGCGGGAAGCATTGTCGTGGTTGACGTCGAGGGTGAAGGCGACGACGCAACGTTCACGTACAAGAGTGAGCCCAAAGCTGAACTGCCGGACACTCCGGACCACCTCGACCTTCCCCCGGTCGAGTCGGCCGGTAGCCCCGACGTCGCAGCCGAGTAGGAACTATTCGGGGAGGCTGTACAACTCGGCGTTGTGGTCTCGACTGCTGCCAACGTTGACAACCAAACCGTCGGCAATCAGCCCAACGAGTGCTCGGTTCAGTTGTGCTTCGTCATGCCACACGTTGTCGAACTCGGTTCGAGCGAGGGGATCACTCGCCTCGCGTAGTGCGGCAAGCACTCGGCCACGACATTGCCGGTCGGTGCCCTTGTAACTCTGCCCTAAACGTGGCGGACCTTCCCAGGTGGGATGACCGGCGGTGTTCCAGCGGCAGTGAGTTTGGATGGGACAGCCGTCGCATCGAGGGGCACGTGCAGTACAGACAAGTGCGCCGAACTCCATGACAGCCACCGAGGTATCCGCTGCCGCTCGTCCTTCAACCGGAAGCAAGGCGAGGGCACGTTGACGTTCGGTTGCTGTCGTTGCACCCGCTCGCTCGAATTCTTGGCCGTCGAACAACCTCGCGTAGACGCGCCGGACGTTGGTGTCGAGCACCGCTTGTCGCTGGCCGAACGCGAAAGCTGCGACGGCCGCTGCGGTGTATTCACCCACCCCGGGAAGAGACCTCAGGTCGTCGAGGTCTGAGGGTACGAACCCGCCGTAACGCTCTGTGCATATGACGGCTGCCGAGTGCAACCGAAGAGCACGTCGTGGATACCCCAATCGTCCCCACGCGCGAATGGCCTCAGCGGCTGGCTCGACCGCTAGATCTCCGGGGGTTGGCCAGCGCGTGACCCACTCCTCATAGACGGGCAGCACCCGGTTAACCGGTGTTTGTTGCAGCATGACCTCGCTGACCAAGACCTGCCACGGGCTCTTTGACGCTGCTCGCCACGGCAGGTCGCGCGCGTTATGGCCGTACCACCTGACCAAGGTTTGCAGTGCCGCCGTCATGACAGCCTCATCGTGACATGCGTGCCAATTGACCACCGGGGATGGTTGGGTCCGTAGGGTGTGGGTGTGGTCTTCCGCCCAGTGGGTCCGCAACCGCCCAGCGTCTACTGGGTGCGACGACTCCTGATGCTGGTGGTGGTGCTCGTCGTCTTGGCGGTGGTCTGGTGGCTGCTGCCCTTCGGGTCCGGTTCGGGTGAGCCGACCGATCCCAACGCGGCAGGCAACCCCAGCGAATCGCCATCAACGGATATCACCCCGAGTACAACACCGACTCCGAGTCACACCAAGACGAAGTCAAAGTCGCCGACGGGATCCCCCACTGAAGAGCCCTGCGCCGACGGGGACATCGAGGTAACTGCCACCACCGATGCCGGTTCCTATCCAGCCAATGCCCTGCCCGTATTCACCCTGTCGGTGGCCACCACATCGGCCGAGCCCTGTCTGCGAGATGTCGGTCAGGCGGCTTTGGAACTTCGCGTCAGTTCGGGTGGCGCCAAGGTTTGGTCCTCCGACGATTGCAGTCCCGGCGGTGAGACGCATGAGATCGTGCTCGAACCTGGGAAGCCATTCGTTCAGACGCTCACCTGGGGGCGTCAGTTGTCTCAGCCTGGGTGCCCGAGCCCGGTCGAGAAGGCCGCTCCCGGCGAGTACCAACTCGTCGGTCGGAACATCGAGAAATTGAGCCAGCCGGATCCGTTCACGCTCCAGTAGCGGGCTTCGGCTCACACTCAAGGTAGGACCGCTACGGGACGACAAACTCGGTGGACGGCGCAACAGGGTGACGCCGTCGGCGGGAGGACCGGTGCCGGCGTCAAATGGGTTCCCCGGAGTGGGGGCCGCAGGGGCGAGCCATGTAGCTTCCCCTGTCCGGGTGGCGCTCATTGCTGGGACCAAGACCCGCATCAAGGCGCTGGAAAAACTGCTGGCGATGCCTGGGGTCAATATCTGCGGATTCGCTCAGGCACCGGACACCGCTGTCGAGATGGTGCTCACTGAGTTGCCCAGCGCAGTACTGCTCGACCTTGACTTGTGGAGCGGTGGTCTCGAGACCATCGAGCGAATCATGGCCTCGCGCGCCACTCCGATCGTTGTCATCGGTCCGGCTGCCGAACACCCCGAGGCGGCGATCGCGGCCGGCGCCGTCGACGTTGTTGGGGCATTGGACGTTTCACCAGGATCACCCGAGTACGCCACCATCGTGATGCGCCACCTGAAAGTCGCGAGCCGGGTTCGCGTCATCACGCATCCTCGTGGAAAGTTGCGCGCGCGTGGGGTTCGTGGCGTGGCGACCAATCAGCCGCTCCGGCCAGTCGCGGACGCAGCCGAAGCCACTGACGCAGAACCGTTGTCCGCGACGTCGCCAGAGGAGCGACGGGTATCCCATGAGGCGATATCGCGAAGGATTCGTCAGCGCTCGGTTCCGCCACAGCGTCCGATCAAGGGACCTCTCGTGGTCGCAATCGGCGCATCGACCGGTGGTCCGCCTGCATTGGCAACGATTCTGGCTGAGCTACCAGCCGACGTCCCAGCTTCGATCATCGTGATTCAGCACATGGCCGAAGGATTTGTCGAAGGTCTGGCCCGTTGGCTTGACGGAGTGTGTCGATTGCCGGTCGTGGTGGCGGTCGACGGTGAACGTATTCAGCCCGGCCAGGTGTATCTGGCACCGGCGAACCAGAACCTGGTACTTCGTCCCGGCTATCGAGTCGGGTTGGAGGATCCGCCGCCGAGCCAGTACCACGTTCCGGGGGTCGATGTGACGTTCCGTTCGGTCGCTGCGGTGGCCGGACGTCACTCTGTCGGGGCGCTCTTGACTGGCATGGGACGTGACGGGGCAGCAGGTCTGAAGGTACTTCGGGACATCGGCGCGTTCACCATCGGACAAGACGAGTCAACCAGCGTCGTTTGGGGAATGCCAGCGGCGGCCCAAGAGGCAGATGCTGTTGACCTTGAGCTTCCATTGCCGGCAATTTGTCAGGCAATTGTGACCGCTGTCGACCATGCGGTCGACGAAGCAGCTGCGAGCGCGCAATGAGCCGGGCACTGACTGACGAGGAATACGAAGCGACTTCGCAGACCTTGATTCGGTTGGCAGGGTTGGTCTTCGATGTTAGTCGTCGTTCAGCTCTCAGTGTCGTGGTTCGAGACAGAGTGGAACGTACGCGTCACGGCAGCGTCGCCGAATACTTGGTCTGGGTGGAGTCACCTGCTGGTGCCGCGGAGCGGCAACGCCTCCTCGACACGGTGACGATTCAAGAGACGCACTTCTTTCGAAACCTTCCGCAGCTTGATGCCTTGCGCGCGAGCGTGCTGCCCGAACTTGTCGCTCGCGCCCGCACCGCAGGACGCCCGTTGACGATTTGGTCCGCTGGCTGCTCGACGGGTGAAGAGCCATACACGCTGGCCATGATTCTGCTTGATTTGTTCGACTCGATGGCGCCGGTCCCGGTGAACATCATTGGTACCGACGTCTCTGAATCGGCACTGACCGTTGCGAAGCAGGGCGTCTACGCCGGTCGCACGATCGAGCTAGCCGAGCCCGCGGCAGTCGAGCGATGGTTCGATCGTCAGGCCGACGGAAGCTATTCGGTCAGCCAACGCGTCCGCGATTTGGTGAGTTTCCAGTTGCAGAACCTGGTAACCGAGGAACCACCGTTCGGTTCGAGTGAGATCGACCTTGTGGTCTGCCGAAATGTCACGATCTACTTCGGTCGAGACACCACCAAGGCGTTGGTCAATCGCTTCCATCGTGGACTGACTGGCGGTGGCTACCTGTTGCTCGGCCACGCCGAAACGTTGTGGCAAGTCAGCGACGCCTTCTCACTCGTTCCGGTGGGCGAGGCCTTCATCTACCGCAAGGACACTGCGCCGATTCGGTCCCGTCGACAGCCTGCACTGGTGACGATCGGCCCACCTCCGGTCACGCCGTCGACCCGACCGCCGCTCAAACGTGCCGTTCGCGACGTGCTCCTAAACCCGGTTCGTCGACCTCGTCGGGTAGAGCCGGAGCGCGTCGCTCCTCGGGTGCCGGTCCCGACACCACTGGACGACCTCGCGGCCGCCAAGGAGTTGTTGAAGAAGGGCCGCTACGCCGAAGCGTCCTCACTTGCCGAGCGAGCAACGGCGGCTCAGCCCATGCTGGTCGACGGCTACATCGTTGAGGGTCGGGCCTTGGCAAACCAGGGGAATGACGACGGGGCAATCGCAGCGCTGCGTAAGGCGGTCTTCCTTGACCCCAGAGCTGGTCACGCACACTTCTTACTGGCGACAACCCTGGCGAAGGTCGGGGATCCCTCTGGGGCTTCGTTGTCGTTCACGGCGGCGGCAGAGACATTGCCTGACGCATCAGCGGACACCGTTGCGGAGTTGCTTGATGGCCGGGCCGTCTCGGATTTGGTAGACCTGTGTCGACAGCTTGCGTCGGCGACCGGGTCGATTGAGGCAGAGTCTGTTGGAGAGGCCGCGGAGGCCGACCAGGTGGGATGGAGGGTGACGTGAGCGGGTTCATCACGTTTCACATGAACGGGCGCGATCTGGCCTGCCAGCTCGAGGAGGTGCGCGAAGTCGTTCGAGCGGTAGGGATCGATGCCATGCCGGGCACACGTGCGCCAGTGAGCGGAATGCTCGAGCTACGTAACGACCCACTGCCCGTCATCGACCTTCGGTCGAATGCCTACCCGGGCGAGGAGGGCGATGTCCTTGTACTCAATCCAGGACCGGACGGCAGCTACGGGGTTGCTGTCGATCGAGTGTTAGCCGTCGTGAGCGAAGACGACCTCGTCGCCGATGAGGCGGACAAGCCAGCTGGACTGCCGCCTTACGTACTCAAGGTGCTTCGGCACCCTAAGGACCGCTCGCCGGTGATGCTGGTTGAGTTGCGGATGCTGGCCGGCCTGGAGTCGGCGACCAACTAGACGTCAGAGACGTCCTGGGCGAACTAGACGTAACGCTCGAGGATGCTTGACTCCGCGAGCCGTGACAAGCCTTCGCGAACGGTACGAGCGCGAGCCTCGCCAACGCCGTCAACGGTCTGCAGGTCGTCGATCCCGGCGGCGAGCAACTGCTGGAGTCCGCCGAAGTTCTCGACGAGACGGTCCACAACGGTGCCGGGGAGGCGTGGGACGCGCGCCAGGAGTCGGTAGCCGCGGGGGCTGACCAAGATGTCGAGCGCATCCGCCCCAACCCCGTAGCCGAGTGCCTTGGCAACGAGGAGGAGGTCGAGCAGCTCATCGTCACTGAGCGCGTCGAGTTCGGTCTCGACTGTCTCGATACTGCGCGCCTTTCGCCCGGTGCCGGGAGGTAGGTAGTCGCGAATGATCATCTCGCGGTCCTGTTCGACGCCGCTTACGAGTTCGTTGAGTTGCAGCGAGAGCAACCGGCCGTCGCTACCCAGTTCGACGACGTAACCCTCGATTTCAGCAGCGATGCGCCGCACCATCTCAAGACGCTGGGCGACGACCACGGCGTCTCGAACGGTAACTAGATCTTCGATCTCGAGTGCCGAAAGCGTGCCAGATACCTCGTCCAGCCTCATCTTGTAACGCTCGAGGGTGGCCAACGCCTGGTTTGCCCGCGACAAAATGGCGGCGGAGTCTTCGAGGACGTAGCGGCTGCCCGCGACGTAGAGCACGATGATGTTCATCGACTGACTCACTGAGATCACCGGGTGCCCGGTTTGCTTGGCTACGCGCTCAGCAGTGCGATGACGGGTGCCCATCTCGTCAGAAGCGATGCTTGGATCGGGCATCAGGTGGACCGCGGCGCGATGTATCTGTGCGGCTGTGGTGTCGAGGATGATGGCGCCGTCCATCTTCGCGAGTTCGCGAAGTCGGGTGGCGAGGAACTCGACGTCGAGCGCGAACCCACCGCTGCACAGCGCCTCAACTGCTTTGTCGTAGCCGAGAACTACCAGACCACCAGTTCGTCCTCGGAGGATTCGCTCGAGTCCGTCGCGCAATGCGGTCCCTGGCGCAACTGTGGCAAGACTTTCGAGCAGGAGGTCATCGTCATCTGAGACCGATGACTTGTCGATCGCGGCCACGCCTGCTCCCCTAGAAAGATTGGGGGGAGTCTATCCGGGCGTGTGGATCGAGTCGTGCAGCCCGGTGCGCAGGGCCGCCTGAACATCGGCCACTGGAAGCGCGCGCATTCCGTCAGGGACCCGGCCGTCGTACGCCGGGATCAGAGCCCGCTTGAACCCCAACCTCGCGGCCTCAGTCAGCCGACGTTCAATGCCTGTGACGGGTCGCACTTCTCCGGCGAGACCGATCTCGCCAATGGCGATGACGTCGTCGGCGATAGCACGGTCGACGCTGGCGCTGGCGAGCGCAAGGGCAAGCGCCAGATCGCCAGCCGGCTCACGAAGTTGAACGCCGCCCACCGTTGCCGCGTAGATTTCGCACTGAGCGAGCGGAAGTCGGACCCGCCGCGCCAGCACTGCGATGACCATGGCGGTGCGAGCAGCGTCGACTCCCGTGGTGGTGCGGCGCGGATTGCCTTGGCTGGTCTGTGCGACCAGCGTTTGAACCTCGGTGACCAGTGGGCGACGGCCTTCGAGAGTGACGGTGACGCAGGTTCCTGGCACGGGGACGGGGTGTCTGGTGATGAACAGACCACTCGGGTCGGAGAGTCCGTGAATCCCAGAGTCGGTGAGCTCAAAGCAGCCGACCTCGTCAGTGGGTCCGAATCGGTTCTTGGTGGCGCGGACCAGACGAAGGGTGTTGTGTTTGTCGCCGTCGAAACTCAGCACGACGTCGACGATGTGTTCAAGCAGACGTGGTCCGGCGACCGAACCGTCCTTGGTGACGTGCCCGACGAGGACCGTCGCGATGCCGCGCTCTTTTGCCACGCGAATGATGGCGTGGGCCACCTCACGTACCTGCGTGACGCCGCCTGCGGCGCCCTCGGCCTCGGCGGATGCGATGGTCTGGACCGAGTCGAGAATGAGCAGGCTGGGCTCGACCGCGTCGATCTGACCGAGTACGGAGCCCAGATCGTTCTCGGCGCCGAGCCAGAGTTGCGCGTTGACGGCGCCGATGCGGTCTGCGCGCAGCCGTACCTGAGCGACTGACTCCTCGCCGGTGAGATACAGCGTGCGGACACCGTCACGGGCGGCCTTGGCCGCGACGTCGAGTAGCAGCGTTGACTTGCCGACCCCTGGCTCGCCGGCCAGCAGGACGACCCCGCCAGGGACGAAACCGCCACCAAGGACTCGGTCGAACTCGCTAACTCCAGTCGGGCGGGTCTGCGCCTGATCGACCCCAACCTCGACGATGGGTCGGGCTGGCGTTGTCACTGACGTGGCAGCGACGCCTTTGGGACGCGGCCCGACTTGATCGACAGTGCCCCATGCCTGGCATTCGCCGCAGCGTCCGACCCACTTCGACGCAACCCAGCCGCACTCCGTACAGCGAAACTCTGCTCGCACCTTCGTCATGACCGAAACCTAGGACACCAGACCGACAGTGATGGTTGTCCACACCATGAATGCGGAGTTTGTTCCACCAGTGCGGGAGAGCGCGTCGTTCTCAGGCTAGGTCTTTTGATTGGCCTGGATGGTGGCTGGGTGGGGTGCTGGTTGGTTCTTGGCCGCCATCCGCTGCTCGCAGTGCTTGACCAACTCGGCGTAGGCCGCCTCACCCATCAATTCGACGAGTTCGGCGCGGTTGGAGAGGTAGACCGGCTCTTTGCCGACATGAGCTTCGGTGTTCGCGGTGCAGTACCAGTCGAGATCGTGGCCACCTGGACCCCAGCTTGGCCGGTCGTACTCACCGATCGTGATCTCGAGGTAGTCGGTCCCGTCCTGGCGATCGACGTTTCGATACGTCCGGCGCATCGGGAGTTGCCAACACACGTCGGGCTTTGTTTTGACGATGCTCACACCCTTGTCGAGTGCATACTTGTGCAGCGCGCAGCCAGGTCCTGCAGCGAAGCCCGGTCGGTTCAAGAAGACGCATCCGCCGTCGACCACTCGCGTCTTACGGCCGCCCTCTTCATCCTTCTCGATCGTCTTCTTGGTGCCGTAGTACTGCCAGTCCTCCGGTCCGAGCTTGGCTGCCCACTTCTTGACGCGCTTCTCGTCGTCCTTGTCGGAGAAGTGCGCACCGAGTGTGCAGCAGCCGTCGTCCGGTCGCTCGGCGTAGATGCCTTTGCAACCGGAACCGAAGATGCAGGTCCAGTTGCTGGTCAGCCACGTCAAGTCGCAGCGAAATACTTGTTCTGAATCGACGGGGTCTGTGAACTCAAGCCACGTCCGCGGAAAGTCGAGATTCACCTCAGGCACGGGGTCAGCGTAAGCCGAGGGGATCGGAGTAGCGTCACCGCCATGCGGCTTGGTGTTCTGGACGTCGGGTCCAACACAGTGCACTTGCTGGTGGTCGACGCCTACCATGGTGCAGCACCGCGGTCTGCGTACTCCTACAAAACCGAGTTGAGACTTGCTGAGCATTTGGATCCGGACGGTTCGATCGCGACATCTGGACAGGATGCGCTGATCGCTTTCGTGGGGGAGGCAGCGACAGTTGCCGATCAGATCGGTGCGGAAGAGATGCTGGCCTTCGCCACCTCGGCAATCCGAGAAGCGCCTAACGGCGATCAGGTGCTGGCACGAGTGCAGAACGAAACCGAAGTTGACCTACAGGTGCTGAGCGGTGTCGACGAGGCGAGATTGACATTCCTGGCCGTCCGGCGCTGGTTTGGTTGGTCGAGTGGTCGCATGCTGGTGCTGGACATCGGTGGTGGGTCACTCGAAGTTGCACTAGGAGTAACAGAGGACCCAGATCACGCCTTCTCATTGCCGCTCGGTGCTGGAAGGCTCACCCGCGAGTTCTTCACCCACGACCCACCTGATGCGGGCGAGGTCAAACGCGTTCGCAAATTGGCTCGGGCGCAAGTGGCCGAGCAGAAGGCTTCGTTCGCTCACGTCGACGACATCTCACATGCCGTGGGTACTTCAAAGACGTTCAAACAGCTTGCTCGACTGACCGGAGCAGAGCCATCGTCGGCTGGACCGTACGCCCCGAGGTTTCTTTCGTTGAAGGACTTAAGCGATTGGGTCCCGAGGTTGGCGAAGATGTCGTCGCATCGACGACGTGACCTCCCAGGCATCTCGCCAGGTCGCGCGAGTCAGGTCCTAGCTGGGGCGATCGTTGCCGAAGCAGCCATGGAGTCACTCGATCTCGACACCGTGGAGATTTGCCCGTGGGCGCTGCGCGAGGGGGTTATCTTGCGTCGGCTGGACTGGATGGGTCGATGACCAAGGAATCGTCACGGGACGCAGTGAAAGTTCCAGAGGCGAAGATCGGATTGTCTAGTGCATCGGTGTATCCCGAGTCGACCGCAGCGGCATTCGAACTTGCCTCGAGGCTCGGGTACGACGGTGTTGAGATCATGGTGTGGACCGATGCGATCAGCCAAGATGTTGCGGCACTTCGTCGACTCTCCGAGTATCACCAGGTACCAATCCTTGCCATCCACTCACCCTGCCTGCTGATCACGCAGCGAGTGTGGGGATCTGACCCCTGGGGGAAGTTAGTGACTGCGCAACAGACGGCGGAGGCGGTAGGCGCCAGTGTCGTCGTCGTGCACCCGCCGTTTCGATGGCAGCGCGAGTACGCGAAGGCGTTCGTCTCTGGGATTGCCGACATGAGTAACGAGACCGACGTGACGTTCGCCGTCGAGAACATGTTCCCCTGGAAGGCACGGAATCGTCAGGCGCAGGCGTATCTGCCCGGTTGGAATCCGGTGGATGAGGACTACTCGCACTTGACTTTGGACCTGTCGCATACCGCAGTGTCGGGATCGGATGCTGTCGTCATGGCACAAGAAATGGGTGAACGGTTGGCTCATGTTCACCTTGCCGACGGCACGGGAGCGAACAAGGACGAGCATCTGGTTCCCGGACGGGGGACGCAGCGATGCGGTGAAGTCCTGGAGGGCCTAGCTGCAGGTGGGTTCAAGGGATCGGTGATTCTTGAGGTCAACACCCGCAAGGCACCGAGTCGAGCTAAGCGTGAAGAGGACCTCACCGAAGCACTCGCATTCGCTCGCCTCAACCTCGCTGCGTCGGTTGACTCGACATGAGTTCGAACCTGCGATCAGAACAACGAAACTGCGGGTAGTCCGCGGTAGCAACGTTGTGTTGCCTGGACTTGACTTAACGGTCAACGGTGGCGAGGTGACCGGATTGCTCGGCCCGAGTGGTTCAGGCAAGACGACCCTGATGCGCGCGATCGTTGGTGTGCAGATCGTCGAGTCAGGATCGATCGACGTACTGGGCGTGCCGGCGGGGACGGCGTCTCTACGCAATCGAGTCGGCTATGTAACACAGGAGCCGTCGGTCTATGAAGACCTCACCGTGCGCGACAACGTTAAGTACTTCGCTCGCGTTCTCGGCGCACCACCGTCCGACGTTGATCGCGTCTTGAGCGAGGTCGATCTCGTTGAGTTCGCGCATCAGCGTGTCGATCGGTTGTCGGGGGGGCAGCGATCGCGGGTCTCGTTGGCAGTTGCGTTGCTTGGGTCACCCCAGGTGCTGGTTCTCGACGAGCCAACCGTGGGGTTGGATCCGCTACTTCGCCGCGACCTGTGGGCGATTTTTCACAACCTCGCGCGGCAAGGAATTGCCGTGCTTGTTTCCAGTCACGTGATGGACGAGGCATCACGTTGCGACCGATTGCTGTTGATGCGTGATGGTGAGTTCCTCGCAGATGCGTCGTTGCCGGCGCTGCTGGCAGAGACTGGCGCATCAGACATGGAAGGCGCGTTCTTGCGCTTGATCGAGGGGGGAACGTGAGCACGCTCGTGTCGATACCTCGAACTCGTGCCACGGCGGGCCGGGTTGTTCGGCAACTCCGCAACGACCGACGGACGGTTGCTCTGCTGCTTGTTGTCCCATCGGCACTCATGGGGCTGCTGGCGTGGATCGTCTCCGATGCCGACTTCAACGCCTACGGCCCACCACTGCTAGGGATCTTCCCGCTCATCACGATGTTCTTAGTGACGTCGGTCGCGACGTTGCGTGAAAGGTCCTCAGGCACTCTCGAGCGACTGTTGTCGATGCCCATCGGCAAGGCGGATTTCGTCTTTGGTTATGCAGTCGCATTCGGCGGCTTCGCGGTGCTGCAGGCATTGATCGTGTCTGGTCTGTCATTTGGGCTGTTCGGGCTTGAAGTCCAAAGCTCGGCTTGGCTCTTGGTACTAGTGGCGATAGTCGATGCGCTGCTGGGAACTGCTCTGGGTCTGTTCGTCAGTGCGTTCGCGAGGACTGAATTCCAGGCAGTTCAGTTCATGCCGGCGCTGATCCTTCCTCAGTTGTTGCTCTGCGGCATCATCACCCCGCGCGACGAGTTGCCGTGGCCGCTCGAGGCCCTTTCGGACGTGTTGCCGATGTCGTACGCAGTAGATGCCACCCAGCAGGTGATGACCCAGCCAGCGGCAACCGCCAAGTACTGGGTGAGCTTGGCGATCGTGGCTGGCTTCATGGTGCTCGCGCTGGCCCTCGGCGCAGCCACCCTGCGCCGTCGCACGCCTTAATCCTTAAGGTGAGGCCATGTTGCGGCGGTCGTTGTTGGCGCTGTCGCGGAACGACGCGGTACGCCGCGTCGCGACGTCGGCTCCTGGGATCAAGGACGTCGTACGCCGGTTTGCTGCTGGCGAGACGATCGACGACGCCGTCTACGCCACTCGCGACCTCGTTGGCAGCGGGATGGCGGTCACGCTGGATCACCTGGGCGAGGACACTCTCGATCGGGACCAGGCAACGGCCACGTGTGATGCCTACATCGCGTTGCTTTCCCGCCTGGCTGATGAGGGACTTACCCCCGGGGCCGAGGTCTCGGTCAAACTATCCGCGGTTGGACAAGCGCTCGGAGCAGACGGACCCCGCATCGCCACCGATCACGCGCATCGCATTGCGGTAGCTGCAGACGCGGTGGGAACGACCATGACGCTTGATATGGAAGACCACACCACCACCGACCTCACGTTGTCGACGCTTCGTGAGTTGCGCGTCGACTTCCCCTCGACCGGCGCGGTGTTGCAGGCGCAGTTACGTCGCACCGAAGGTGATTGTCGCGACCTCGCAACTGACGGATCGCGCATTCGGCTGTGCAAGGGGGCGTACCGCGAACCCGAGGACGTAGCATTCGTCAATCGTGGCGAGGTCGATCGCTCATTCGTTCGGTGCCTGAGAGTGTTGCTCGCTGCCGACGCTTATCCGATGATCGCCACTCACGACGGGCGACTGATCGAGATCAGCGAAGCGCTAGTGCTTCGGTATGGCAGACCACAGGGAAGCTATGAGTTCCAGATGCTCTACGGAGTACGTCAGGACGAGCAGCGACGACTCGCGGCTGAAGGCGAGATCATGCGTGTCTACGTCCCCTACGGCGACGAGTGGTACGGATATCTCGTTCGACGAATGGCGGAGCGACCTGCGAACCTAGCGTTGGGAGTTCGTGCGATGCTGGGCGGCGACTGACCAGCCGCACGACACGTAATCACTAGATCGAGAGGCGAGACATGTCCGATCGGGTGGCCATCATCGGCGCCGGAAAGATGGGCGAGGCGTTGCTGTCCGGGTTACTACGGGCTGGACGTCTGCCAGCTGATCTGACCGTGACGACGCGTAGTGCAGGACGTGGCGCAGATCTTTCCGAACGCTACGGGGTCGACGTCGTCGACAACCAGAGTGCCGTCAAAGCGGCTGACACGATCGTCATCGCCGTCAAACCACAAGACATGGGCGCATTGCTCAACGACATCTCAGCCGTGGTAGCCGCGGAGCAATTGGTCGTCTCTGTAGCGGCGGGTATCACCACTGCATTCATCGAGTCGAGACTCGGCGACGACGTCCCGGTCGTGCGCGTCATGTCCAACACTCCAGTGCTGGTCGACGAGGCGATGAGTGCGATCTCCGGTGGCTCACACGCCACCGAAGCCCACCTACAACTGACCGAAGCGCTATTGCAACCGGTCGGTAAGACGATCCGCGTTCCCGAAGATCAGCAGGATGCCGTCACGGCCCTCTCCGGCAGCGGCCCGGCCTATTTCTTCTACTTGGTAGAGGCGATGACTGATGCTGGGATCCTGCTTGGCTTGCCGCGTTCAGTTGCCCATGACCTCATCGTCCAGACCGCGATCGGGTCGGCGGTCATGCTGCGCGACTCTGGGCAGTCACCCCAGGCGATGCGTGAAGCCGTCATGTCGCCGGCTGGTACGACGATCGCCGCGATTCGCGAGATGGAGAACCACAAGGTGCGTGCGGCCTTTCTCGCGGCGCTTGAGGCAGCACGTGACCGAAGTCGCGAACTCGCCTCCGGCCACGACTGACGTCACCGGGCGCGCGCTCCGCCAAGACCAACCTACGATGAGGCAGTGAACCTACACGCGAACACGGCCCTGGCCGTTGCTGTCGCTCTCGTCCTCTCGTCATGCTCGGGCGATACCACTGACGGAATAGCGGTTGGCACTGTTGACACTCAAACTGTTGTCGAGGTGGTTGAGGCACCGGCAAACGTTTTCGCGGCAGCAAGTGCGACTGTGGCTGCTCCGGCGACGGGTTCGATTCGCGCCATCCGAGTTAGAGATGGCGAGCGCGTTCAAAAGGGCGAAGTTCTTCTACTGATTGACTCGCCGCAGACCGAGCGTTCACTTGTGGTAGCGCAGCAGGCGGCCGCCAGCGCGCCGCCTCCGATTGCGCTGCCGACGGTTGGGTCAGGCGCCTCGTCCGCGCAAGCGAATGCAGCCTCGCAGGAGGCATTCGCTCGTGCGAGGAAGGCCGCCCGGGCCATCCCCGATCGGCAGGTACGTAAGCAGGCACTCCAGCAGATCGCGACCGCCCAGGCGCAGGTCAGGGCCGCGAGCGCGCAAGCGCAGGCAACCGTGAGCCAGATCAACCAAGGGATCGCTGCGTTGCAGCAGTCTCTCGGCGCATTGACGGCCGCACAGCAGCAGCAGGCCGCTGCAGCGGTGGGAATCGCGCAACGGGCCGTTGACGACCTGACGGTGCTGGCGCCGATCACCGGGCGGGTGGTCATCGGAGCGTCCGCAGGCGGATCGCCAGACCTATCCGGCCTGACCAGCCAGTTGCCAGGTTCACTAGGTGGTCAAGCCGAGTCACTTGTCGGCGGTGGAGGCGCTGGGGGTAGCAGCAGCGGCGTGCTTCAGGCTGGGAGTCCGGTGTCGGCAGGAGATGCACTGCTGACCATCACTGATGTCTCCAGCCTGACGTTGAGCGCCGAGGTGGACGAGACGGACGTGCTGTTGGTTCACAAAGGCGTTAAGGCAGATGTTGTGTTTGATGCCGTCCCCGGCGCGGTCTACGCCGGTGTGGTGCGGAACGTTGACCTCTCTCCTTCCTCGACCGCAAGTGTGGGAGTCGCGTACGTGGTTCGACTTGAACTCGGTGGCGGAACCATGGCCGACGGATCGCCAGCACCCCGACCGCGCCCGGGGATGTCTGCCATCGCTCGGCTTCGCGTCGCTACCGCAACCGACGTCACTGCGGTGCCGGTCTCTGCCGTCTTCAGAAACGGTGATCTCGACGCCGTCTGGCTCATCCGGGACGGGAAGGCGACGGCTCGGACTGTTTCGCTCGGCGCCCAAGGAGAGGACTACCTCGAGGTGACACAAGGAGTCCAGGTCGGTGACTCAATCGTCGTCAGCGGCGCCGACCAAGTAACCGAGGGGCAACAGGTCCAGTGACTGAGGCGGCGATAGAGGCCATCGACGTCACGCGTGTCTACCAACTCGGGGAGTCATCGGTGGAAGCGCTTCGTGGCGTCTCGTTGCGCATCGAGCGCGGGGAGTACGCGTCGATCTCCGGACCTTCAGGCTCGGGTAAGTCCACGCTAATGCATCTGCTGGGGCTGCTAGACCGGCCGAGCTCAGGACTCATAGAGGTCGACGGCCGTGATGCCACGCGGCTCTCCGACTCAGAGCTATCCGAGCGTCGTAACGAGACCGTCGGGTTCGTCTTTCAGTCATTCCAGCTACTTCCTCGCACCACAGCCCTCGACAATGTCGGGTTGCCGTTGGCCTATCGCGGGATCCGGAAGTCGGAGCGGCGCGAGCGCGCGGGCGAAGCGTTGGCGACAGTGGGGTTGGGCTCTCGGCTGGGACACCGACCGTCGCAACTGTCTGGTGGCGAGCAGCAGCGCGTTGCCATCGCACGTGCGCTAGTTGGCCGACCGAGCCTGTTGCTCGCCGACGAGCCCACCGGAAACCTCGACACCGCGACCGGCAGGGACGTCATCGAAATCTTGGAGAGTCTGAACATCGAGCGCAAAGTAGCGGTTGTCATAGTCACCCATGACCTGGAGATCGCCTCGCGCACCGAACGTCAGGTTCAGATGCGAGATGGACTGGTTGAGTCAGACTCTGCAGCGCCGGCTCGTGCGCCATGAGAGTCACTGAGGCTGTCCGAGTCGCCTTGGACGCGCTCCGCGCTAATCGACTGCGGAGTCTGCTCACAATGCTGGGCGTGATCATCGGTGTGATGGCTGTGGTCGTCCTGGTCGGCATCGGCGGTGGCGCAAAGCAGGAAGTGGAATCACAAGTCGAGGGTCTCGGCTCGAATATCATCTTCGTGTTTCCTGGCAACGTCAGTTTCGATTCGGCGCCTTCGATCAGTCGTCTCCAACTCGCAGACGTTGGCTACGTGGGACAAGTCATAGGCAACCCTGATGCAGTCACGACGACACTTTCGAGTGGAGAGTCGGTTTCGGTCGGATCCACCTCGGTCTTCGCAACGATTGCCGGTACCGATCAGAACGTGCCGAATGTCTTCGATCGGCCAATCGCGCGTGGGGAGTACCTCACTGAGACCGACGTCGCCACGCGCGGACGGGTAGCGGTGCTCGGTTCAGCGGTCGCTGACAAGTTGTTCCCGGACATCGAACCCCTAGGCAGACAAATATCTATCGCGGGGGTGCGATTTCGGGTGATCGGGGTCTTCGAGAAAGTGGGGTCGGCCTTCGGAATCAGTCGCGACCAAGAAGTGCACATCCCGGTGACGACCGCCCAGCAGATCTTTGGCGTCGATCGGATCGACGCTCTTGCCATCAAAGCCCCGACGATCGACGACGTCGATCCGATCAAAGACGAGGTTCTTGCCGCTCTCCGGGAGAAGTATCCGGACGAGGAGTTCTCGGCTGTTACTCAGACCCAGATTCTCGGCGCGCTTGGCGACATCCTCGGGCTGCTCACTTTGGTCCTCGCTGCGATCGCTGGAATCTCGCTACTAGTTGGCGGGGTCGGTGTTTCGAACATCATGCTTGTGTCGGTACGTGAGCGAACACGAGAGATCGGGCTGAGGAAGGCCCTGGGTGCCAAGCGTCGAGACATCACGATGCAGTTCCTCATCGAGGCGGTCCTGCTGACGACCATCGGCGGCGTGTTGGGAATGATTGCTGGCGTCGCGATCGCTCTCTTGGTTCGCAGTGTCACACCGCTCCCGGCGCTCATCGCCTGGTGGTCGCTCGCGCTGGCATTCGGTGTGTCCGTCAGCGTCGGCCTGGTGTTCGGGGTGCTCCCAGCTCGAAGGGCTGGGCGACTTGACCCGGTGGTTGCGCTGCGTGCGGAATAGCCACCTGAAGATTGTTGAGGTGGGCTAGCGTGCGGGAGTGACGCATCGAGCGCGGGTGATCTGGGACGACGCCTTAACCGAGTACGACTTCGGTCCCAGCCACCCGATGAATCCGATCCGGCTCGACCTCACGATGAGGTTGGCTCGAGCATTGGGTGTGCTTGACCACGTTGAGTTGACCGCCCCCGCGGCGTCCACTGACGAGACTCTGCGCTTGGGTCACACCCAGGAATACATCGACGCTGTTCGGCGATGCAGTGTCGTCTCGCACGGTGAGGACTTGCGGCACGGACTCGGGAGCCCGGATGTGCCGACGTTTACCGACATGCATCAAGCGTCAGCTCGGATCGTCGGCGGGACAGTTGAAGCAGCCAGAGCTGTCTGGTCGGGGGAGGCAGATCACGCGTTCAACCCAGCGGGTGGTCTCCATCACGCGATGCCCAGCAATGCTTCGGGTTTTTGCGTCTACAACGACGTCAGCATCGCGATCTCCTCGCTTCTTGAGCAAGGTGTGCAGCGCGTTGCCTACGTCGACATCGATGTTCACCACGGCGACGGCGTTGAGACGGCGTTCTGGGACGACCCTCGCGTGCTGACCATTTCGGTGCATGAATCTCCAGCCACGCTCTTTCCCGGGACGGGCTGGCCAGCTGACATCGGTGGTCCAACTGCCGCCGGGTTCGCCGTGAATCTTGCGATCCCGGCTGGGACCGGCGACGACGGCTGGCTCCGAGCACTCCACTCGGTCGTGCCGCAGTTGCTCGGGGCGTTCCAACCGCAAGTCCTAGTGAGCCAACACGGTTGTGACAGTCATGCCCTTGACCCGCTCGCGAATCTGATTGCTGAGCGTCGACGGGCAGCGTCGAGCGCATGAGGATCTGCATGCTTGGTCTCATATGTTCGCCGATGGTCAGTGGGTCGCGACCGGGGGAGGTGGTTACGCCGTCGTCGAAGTGGTCCCGCGATCTTGGACGCTGCTGATGGCGGAGTTGTCCGGGCAACCGCTACCCCCATCAACTGCCGTCCCGCAGTCGTGGCGGACGTACGCCGGTGAACTCACTCAGCGAGTCCCGCCGCAGTCGATGACGGACGGCCGAACCCCTATCGTCCGCACTTGGGAGTCGGGGTACGACCCTGAGGACCCGATCGACCGTACGATCTTGACCACTCGTCGGGCTGTCTTCGCCCATCAC
The DNA here is from genome assembly GCA_963726755.1 of uncultured Actinomycetota bacterium. Taxonomy (GTDB): domain Bacteria; phylum Actinomycetota; class Actinomycetes; order JAHEKZ01; family JAHEKZ01; genus DATKIY01. The sequence goes on along the minus strand of CAVSDB010000003.1, from coordinate 476,342 downwards.
GGCCTCGACCCAGAACGCGACTGACCTGCAGGTTTGTCTCAGACAGGGCCACCCGGGTGACCGCCTGATGGGTGAGGAAATGGTTCACCCATTCCCCTTGAGCCCCACCCGTCACTACTCTTTGGGCAACGCGTATGTGGTGTGGTGCCAGCGGGGAAGTTGGCGCACGATCTACGCACTGACGATCGGTGCGAAATGACGGCTGAGAATGCCCCCCTATCGGAGGCGAAGTTCCTGACCGTGGCCGAAGTGGCCGCGGTCATGCGCGTGTCCAAGATGACGGTCTACCGGCTGGTGCACTCCGGCGAACTTCCGGCGATCCGAGTCGGACGATCGTTCCGAGTCCCGGAGCAAGCGGTTCACGACTACCTGCGTTCCTCGTTCGTCGAGGCGGGCTAAGGGCCCTAGAACTACGCAGGTAGGCTAGGCCGGGTAGCGCGCCGTCCTCTGGCGCCTTCCCGTGTCATCGCAGCCCCCTGCTGCGCACGAAGTCGAAGAAAGAGATCACTGTGGGCTCAGTCGTCAAGAAGCGACGCAAGCGGATGGCTAAGAAGAAGCACCGCAAGCTGTTGCGCAAGACGCGCGTCCAGCGCCGCAACAAGAAGTAGTCGCTGCCGAAGTTCGCACGGAGGTCTCATGGCGCGCGTGGTGCTGGTCACCGGCGTCTCGCGCTACCTCGGTGGCGAGTTCGCGCGATTGCTGCAGAAGGATCCGACGGTCGACCGGGTCATTGGTGTTGACGTCATCCCCCCTGAGTCCGACATCGGTCGGGCGGAGTTCGTGCGCGCCGACATCCGCAACCCGGTCATCGCGAAGGTCATCAAGACCGCCGAGATCGACACCGTCGTCCACCTCAACGTCATCGCTACCCCAAGCGGCGATGGTGGACGTTCGACGACCAAAGAGATCAACGTGATTGGCAGCATGCAACTGCTAGCGGCTTGCCAGCGATCCCCGAGTGTCAAACAACTGGTCGTGAAGTCATCGGCTTCGGTGTACGGAGTGTCCGCCCGGGACCAAGCGCTAGTGACTGAAGGCATGGAACCGAACCGCTTACCGCGTTCGGGATTCTCCAAAGACTCGGTAGAGGTCGAAGGTTACGTACGCGGCTTTGCGCGACGCCGACCGGACGTCTGCGTGACGATGTTGCGGTACGCGAACGTGCTCGGTCCCGGCATGGACACTCCGATGACGCGCTACTTCTCGCTGCCCGTCGTGCCGACGGTCTTTGGTTTCGACGCTCGGCTGCAATTCACCCACGAGGACGACGTCCTGGAGTCGATACGTCGCAGCACGTTGGCTGAGCATCCGGGCACGTTCAACGTTGCCGGTGATGGGGTCATCATGTTGTCGCAGGCGATTGCGCGAGCTGGACGGGTGAACGCGCCCTTGCCGCGATTCGTCACGGCGATCACTCGCGAAGTCGGACGGCGATTCGGGCTGGTGGACTTCTCGTCTGAGCAGATCGAATACCTCAAGTACGGTCGCTGCCTTGATACGTCTCGAATGCGTGACATGTTGGGATTCGAACCCGAGTACACCTCGCGTCAAGCCTTCGACTCTTTTGTCGAGCGTCACCCAATGGGTCGGGTGCTGCCCTTCACTGCGACTGAGGCGGCCTCACAATGACTGACGCTCGAGTGATTCCGATTAGCGGTGATCCCGAGGATTCGGGGCGGCGGAATCAGGGACCTGAATCCGAAGCACCGTCAGGTGACTGGGAGCGTCGCATCGCCGGAGCTCTCGCGTTCGTCAGGCGTCGAATTGAGGGTCAGTACGACGTCGACGACTTCGGGTTCGACCGGGAGTTGACCCACGACGTCCTTATGCCGATGCTTCGTCCCCTGTATGAGAAGTGGTTCCGCGTCGAGGTCCACGGGATCGATAACGTCCCCGCTGAAGGTGGAGCGCTCATTGTCGCGAACCACTCAGGGACGGTTGCCCTTGATGCACTCATGACACAGGTGGCACTCGCTGAGCACCATCCGAACCAACGTGACATCCGAATGCTTGGGGCAGATCTGGTGTTTGCGCTTCCGGTTGTTGGTCAACTCGCGCGACGTGCAGGGCACACGTTGGCCTGCAACCCTGATGCCGAGCGACTGATGCGTGACGGAGAGATCGTCGGAGTGTGGCCCGAGGGTTTCAAGGGCATTGGCAAGCCGTACTCAGAGCGATACAAGTTGCAACGATTCGGTCGCGGCGGATTCGTGGCCGCGGCACTGCGAACCGGAGTTCCCATCATCCCGACGTCCATCGTCGGTGCCGAAGAGATCTATCCCATCATCGGTGATGCCAAGCTCTTGGCTCGATTGTTTGGGCTGCCGTACTTTCCGATCACGCCGACGTTCCCCTGGCTTGGACCGCTCGGAGCGGTACCGCTGCCGAGCAAGTGGCACATCGAGTTCGGCGAACCGATTCGCACCGAGGCGTACCCCGATGGCGCGGCCGAGGATCCGATGCTGATGTTCAATCTCACCGACCAGGTCCGCGAGACCATTCAGCAGACGCTGTACAAACTGTTGATGAAGCGTGGCAGTGTTTTCTACTAGGTCCTGCACTATCGCTTACGTCGCGACGTCAGGACGCCAAGCGCGATTCCGGCGGCGGCACCTGTAACAAGCGCACTGGGAACCCCAACTTTTGCCGCCTTACGTCCGGTTCGATAGTCGTGGACACGCCACCCGAGGCTCCGGGCGTGCCGGCGCAACTTGCCGTCTGGATTGATCGCGACTGGCATTCCGACAAGCGAAAGCATGGGAACGTCGTTGAACGAGTCCGAGTAGGCCGAGCATTGCGAGAGGTCAAGATCCTCGCGGTGCGCCAAGGCCTTGACGGCTTCCGCCTTCGCCGGACCATGTAGGGGAGCCCCGACCAACCTTCCGGTGTACTTCCCGTCCTGGACTTCGGACACTGTTCCGAGTGCACCGGTCAGTCCCAGTTTGCTCGCGATGATGCCTGCGATCTCTACCGGCGCGGCCGAGACCAGCCAGACCTGTTCGCCGGCGTCCAGGTGCTCATGCGCAAGCTCGATCGTCCCGGCGTAGAGCTTGCCTTCGAGTCGTTCATCGAAGATCTCGTCGCCAAGGGTTGTTACCTCGTCGACGGTGTGCCCAGCGACGAACGAAAGTGCGACTTCGATCGCAGACGCCATGTCGTCTGGGTCTTCACTGCCCGCTACGCGGTACTTGACTTGCTTCCAGGCGAACGTCGCTACGTCAGAGGCTTTGAAGAAGTCGCGGGATGCCAGACCCCTGGCGAGGTGAAACAAGGAAGCGCCGCGAACGATTGTGTTGTCGATGTCGAAGAACGCGGCCGCCCGAAGTGGGAGCTGAGAGTCGAACTCGGGCAGTGTGACGGCCGCCGCCGCAGCCTCACCCGCGACAACCGCGGGCGCGACGACGCGCACGTTGGTCGACGACGCGGTTGGCGTCTTTTTGTCTCGCACCACCGGACCACTCTATTGCGGGCGCTCCTACCGTGCGGACGTCAGCCGCCGACGGTGCTCATCACGGTTGAGTAGTCGAGCGCCGCTGTTAGCGGGTCGTGCTTGACGTGGTGTTTCGAGTGATTGGCATGCGCGAGTTTGCTGCGTGCGTCACGGATCTTCCCGCGAAGAATCTGCGTGGGAGTTGGTGCCGGTGGAACGTAGTAACCCGAACCCGGCGTTGAACTCGACGTACTTGTGGTCGATGAACTTGGTGCGGATCCGCCCGACGATCCAGTTTGCGTTGTCGTCGCGCCAGCAGGGAGTCGAAAGACTTCGGAGACCCAGAGAATGCCGTTCTTATCGACAGCGGTGCCAACACCCATTTGGGTGTAAGCCGAGTCAAGGATTGCGCCGCGATGTTCTGGGCTGTTCATGAATGCTTGCTGAATCGTCGCCCAGTCGGTGCCGGTGCCTACGTTCTCAGCAAGTCCTTGCCAGTTGGATACTGAGCCACCGAGGTTGGGATTGTGCGCGAGGACCCCTGAGGCAGCCATCCGTTCGGCCTGCGCGCGGGCGGCGTACGCGAGATCGCCTGCGTACGCGTAGGCGTACAGGCCTGCGGACGAACGCGCAGAGTTTGCCGCGCTGAAGAAGTCACCTTCGTTCGGACCAGCGAATGCCAGCGAGGGCATCGTGACCGTAGCTCCGACGGCGACCAGGATCGCGACGCAGAGCGTGCGAATACGCGAGGTGCGCGCACTGCGCAGCAGTAGGGAGAACACAACAACTCCTCGAGGGGACGGGCATTTGATCTCTCCCTTCCGATGTCGGGGCGATACGGGTGGTCATGAACCGAAGTCACCCGAATGGCGGAGTACCCGAACGGCGCAGAGCACGGCGGGGCGCCTTGGTGCTCGATGTCGCTGTGCCAGACTCACTCTCCGTGAGCGACCACGGGGTGGTGAACCTGGCTGACTACGTCACGCGAGCGGCGCAGCGGTCACCGCAGTCCGCCGCACTATTGGTGGGTGCTACCCGGCTGACCTGGCGCGACGTTGAAGAACAGGTCATTGCTGCATCCGGAGGATTTCGGGCTCTCGGGCTCACGCAGGGTGATCGCGTGGCGTTGGTCTTGGGTAACCACCCAGAGTTTGTGATCGCCTATTTCGGCGCCTTACGCGCGGGACTAGTGGCAGTGCCGTTGCATCGCGGGTCAACCGCGCCGGAACTGACACGGTTTCTCGATGACTGCGATGCGCGTGTCGTAGTCGCTGATCGCGAGTCGATCGAGGTCGTCCGGGAGCTTGGGCGCTCGTTGCCTCGCATCGTCGTCGGACGGGCGGAGTCAGACGAGCGTCGGTTCGACGACTTCCTGTCCCAGGGGAGGCGTGATGCACCTGAGCAGCACGACGACGATCAGCCCAGATGCCCTCGCCACCATCCTCTACACCTCGGGAACGTCGGGAGTCCCGAAAGGCGCCATGCTCAGTCACGCGGCACTAGCTGCCAGCATCGAACAGGTTGCGGCCTTGTCCGTGCCCGTCGTCGCGCCAGGCGATGTCGTCCTTGGTGTGTTGCCGCTGTCGCATATCTACTCGCTGAACGGCACGCTTGGTGCGGTCGTGAAGCAGGCGGCGACATTGGTGTTGGTGGAGCAGGCTGAGCCGCAGCAGTCGCTTCGATTGATTGCCGAGCACGGCGTCACGAACGTTCCCGGGGCACCGGCGCTGTGGGCTGCGTGGAGCGCGTTGCCGGAGTTTGTTGAGTCCATGACCGGCGTGCGTCTGCTGTTCAGTGGCTCAGACGGATTGCCGGCAGAGGTTGCCGCACGAGTGCGTACGTTGACCGGTCTAGACATAAACCAGGGATACGGCCTCACGGAAGCTTCGCCAGGGGTAACCACAACGTTGTCGAGTTCGTCTGTCAAACCCGGATCGGTGGGACGTCAACTTCCCGGGGTGGAACTGCGTCTGGTCGATGACGACGGCGACGACATCGATCCTGACGACGGAGATCCAGGGGAGATCTACATCAAGGGCGCCAATCTGTTCTCCGGGTATTGGCCGAACGGGGAGGACGGGCCAAGCGACGACGGGTGGTTCGCTACCGGCGATATCGGGTTCCTTGACGACGAGGGTGACCTATTTCTCGTCGACCGGCGCAAGGAACTGATCATTGTCAACGGCTTCAACGTCTACCCGCGGGAAGTCGAGTCCGCCTTGCTTGAGCACGAGGGTGTGGTTGAAGCAGCGGCGATTGGCGTCCCCGACGAGAAAACCGGTGAGCACGTTCTGGTGTACGTGGTGGCAGCTCCTGGTTACCTGCTCACCGAGCGGGAACTGGGCGAGCACTGCGAGGCTCGGTTGGCACGCTTTAAGCGTCCGGCCAAGTTCGAGATAGTGGAGGTATTGCCGCACTCCGCGACGGGAAAGGTAGCCAAAGGCCAGCTCCCCCATAATTCCTAAGAACGACGCGTTCTCCCACATCCACGCAACATTCGCTGCATTCATACTGTGGAAAACCGGGTAGAGATCGTCGTCTGAAGCGATTTGATGCTGGCCGGCCGCCAGCGGGGTCCCCGCACTATCCACAGCATGAATGCATAGTTTGTTCCATCAGTGTGGGAGAACGCGTCGTTCTTAGGAATGGAGGGGACTGCGGATGGGTGACGCCGCGGATCACGCTGCTGGGCAAACCCGATTGTCACTTGTGCGACGACGCCAGGGTGATCGTTGCCAAAGTTGCTGACGATCTGAACGTCGAATGGGAAGAGATCGACATCACGACCGACCCGGAACTTCAGCAGCGGTGGCGGGAGCAGATCCCGGTGACTTTGATCGACGGCGTCCAACACGACTACTGGCGAGTGGACGAGGCTCGACTGCGCGCAGCTCTTGCAATGCGGTAGTCGGTGGTCACTCGCCACCAAAATCTTCCGCAATGCTGGCTCGGCGGCGTGTCGATCTTGGCGTGGGCTCCGATCACTGGCACGGTGTCCCCCGAGGGCAGTCACCGAACCAAGGAGCACATCGTGGTCTCGTTTCCCGACGCCATAAAAGACAACTTCGCTCGACTCACGGACTTTGAGGGGCGCTCCACCCGAGCCCAGTACTGGTGGTGGGCACTTTTCCTTTACATCATCGCCATCGCTCTTAGTTTGATTGCGGTGCCCTTGGCCTCAGGGAACGACGGAGTCGGGATTGTCGTCTACTCGCTCTACGTCGTGGTGGGCGTCGTCTTCTTCCTGGCCAGCCTCGCGGTTGCCATCCGGCGTATGCATGACATTGGCAAATCGGGTTGGTGGATCTTGATTCAGTTGATCCCCTGCGGCATTGGCTTCGTGTGGTTCCTCGTGCTCGCCGTGACGCCGAGCAACCCCGGCCCGAACCAGTACGGCTGAGACTTCCCACTAATGAGGTAGATCCGGGTGGCTATAGCCACCCGGATCTACCGCATTAGTGTGTCAAATAGTGAGACAGCGGACTGCGCGACTTTGTGCGCTGGTTCACAAGCGCCTACCCTGACGGCGAGCCCGTTCCCCAGCACTGGCCCGGATCTGACCCGGGACCCAGAACCGGGGCCGGGCATGTTCCGTACCTTCAGGAGGGCGCAGCGTGGCCGAGCGCGAGCTCGATGAACGCCGTGAGCGGGCGGGGATCCCGGACGCCACTGTCGCGCGCTTGCCCCTCTATCACCGCGTCCTGCTCGACTTGGTCGACCAAGGCGTCAGCCCGGTCTCCTCGGACGCCCTAGCGGCCGCTGCTGGCGTCAGCCCGGCCAAACTCCGCAAGGACCTCTCGCTCCTCGGCTCGTACGGGACGCGCGGCGTCGGCTACGACGTCAGCCACCTGCTGACCGAGATCGGCCGCGAGCTCGGGATCAGCCTCGAATGGCCCGTCGTGGTCGTTGGATTCGGAAACCTCGGGCATGCCCTCGCCCGTTACGACGGCTTCACCTCGCGCGGGTTCCGGATCGCCGGACTGATCGACGCCGATCCGCGACTACAGCAGGAGGTTGTCGGCGGCGTTCAGGTTCGTCCACTCAGCGACCTGGCCGACGTCGTTCGGGCTGAGCAGGTGCAGATCGCCGTGATCGCCACCCCCGGGGACGCCGCGCAGTCAGTCGCGGACGCCCTGGTGTCCGCTGGAGTCCGCAGCATCCTCAACTTCGCGCCGGTCGTGTTGACGGTTCCCGACGACGTCTACGTGCGTCGTGTCGACCTCGCGAGCGAGCTACAGATCCTGGCCTTCCATGAGCAGCGCAAGGCAACTGCACCGCTGTCGCCCACTGCCGTGGGGGGTGCCCGATGAGTGTCATCGCCCTCGGTGTCTCTCACCGGACTGCACCGCTTCCACTGCTCGAACGGATGGCGCTGACGAACGAGTCGGTCGTCAAGCTCCTCAAGGACCTGACCGACAACGCCACGGTGGACGAAGCGTTCGTCCTCACCACCTGCAACCGCGTTGAGGCCTACGTCGAGGCCGAACGCTTCCACGCCGCCGTCGACGTGATCACGGACGCACTCGCGCGATACACCGGTGTCACTCACGAGGAACTTGTCCGGCACCTTTACGTTCACTACGAGGACCGCGCCGTGCAGCACCTGTTCTCGGTATCGAGCGGTCTTGACTCGATGGTCGTCGGCGAGGCGCAAATCCTCGGCCAAGTACGTTCAGCGCTTCGCGTCGCGCAGAACGAGGGCACGCTCGGTCGATCGCTCAATGACCTGACTCAGACCGCGCTGCGCGTCGGCAAGCGCGCTCACAGCGAGACTGGCATCGACAAAGCCGGTGGATCGCTGGTGAGCGTTGGCCTTTCGCTCGCCGAACGCTCACTCGGCGGTTTGTCTGGACGCACTGCCGTGATCGTCGGTGCCGGATCAATGGGTTCGCTTGCTGCGGCGTCGCTGCAGCGCGCAGGCGCCGACGTCGTCGTTCTCAACCGCACCCCCGAGCACGCCGATCGACTCGCCTCAAGTGTCGGTGGTCGGACGCTGCCAATGGCTTCGTTGGCCGATGCGATCGCCGCCGCCGACCTCGTGGTGTCGTGCACTGGTGCCATGGGGAACGTCGTCGGAGCTGACGCTGTCTCCGCAGCACAGACCGCTCGCGAGTTTCGACCCCTCGTGCTGCTCGACCTCGCGCTGCCTCGCGACATCGATCCCGCCGTACTGGGCCTGCCCGGCGTCAGCTTGATCGACCTCGAGGACATGGGCGCGCTGCTCCAGGACGGCGCGTTCGAACAGGACGTTGAAGGCGTACGTCGCATCGTCGCTGGCGAGGTGGAGTCGTACCTCGATGCGCGTCACTCCGAACGAGTCGAGCCAACGATCGTTGCACTGCGCAGGCTTGCTGCCCAGATCGTCGAACGCGAGATGCAGTGGTTCACGTCGCGCCGCCCCGACGTGTCAGCGACGGACCGCGCCGACGTCGAGCAGCTGGTGCGCCGTGTCGTCGAAAAACTGTTGCACTCACCGACGGTGCGCGTGAAGGAACTTGCCGCCGGACCAGACGGCGACGCGTACGCCGAGGCGCTGCACCGGTTGTTCGACCTCGACCTTCGCACGGTCGAAGCCATTCGTACCCCTGATGTCGAGGAGGGCGTGTGATGACAACCCTCCGCATTGGAACTCGACGTAGCGCGCTCGCGCAGGCGCAGGCAGCCGAAGTTGCTGCCGCTGTTGCCGCGAAGACTGGCTTACGTGTTGAGCTTGGTGTTCATCTCAACGCGCGGTGACGAATCGCGCGAGTCGCTGGTGACTCTCGGCGGTACTGGCGTGTTCGTCAGCGCTTTGCGAGACGCCTTGCTGCGTAACGAGATCGACGTCGCAGTTCACTCACTCAAGGACCTACCAACCACTCCGGCAGACGGCCTCGACATCGTTGCGATCCCTGGACGTGCTGACCCTCGCGACGCACTTGTCGCGCGCGACGGTCTGATGCTTGAGTCGCTACCCGTTGGCGCTCGCGTCGGAACCGGATCACCGCGTCGCGCCGCACAGCTTCGTGCACTGCGCAGTGATTTCGATGTCGTCGACATTCGCGGCAACGTCGACACCCGCCTAGGTTTCGTCGCAGACGGTGCGCTTGACGCCGTCGTGCTCGCACAGGCGGGATTGATCACGCCTTGGTCGCGCGGACGCCGTAACCCAAGTGTTCGATCCCTCGATCATGCTGCCTGCACCTGGTCAGGGAGCGCTCGCGATCGAGATCCGTAGTGACCTCGATGCAGAACTTCAAACTTCGCTCCGCGCTCTCGACGACACGTCAACGCGTGCCGTTGTTTCGGCGGAACGAGCCGTGCTGTCAGCCCTTGAGGCTGGTTGCTCGGCACCTGTCGGCGCCCTCGCGGTCGTCGATGAACCCGGGTCCTCGCGACCTGAGTTCACCCTGGCGGCGCTCGTTGCCGCCACTGACGGATCCTCCGTCAAGCGCCTATCCATCTCGGCACCTCTCGCCGACGCCGAATCCGCGGGCCGCCAGCTCGCAACTCGGTTGCTCGGTGAGGGAGTTGCCGTCTCCTAAGGGGATTTGCCCGGTGAGTACACGTACGACCAAGAAGAAGCCCATTGGCAGCGTCGCATTCGTAGGCGCTGGTCCTGGCGATCCCGACCTGTTGACCCTGCGCGCCGTCGAAACACTGCGCGGTGCCGAGATCGTCGTCGTCGATCAGGAAGCCTCACGAGCGGCGGCGGAAGCCTATGCACCTGAGGACGCTGAGATCGTCGACGCCTCTAGGGGTACGGCTGGTCAACCGCTGACGCATGCTGCGCGGGCCAAGCTCGTAGTCGCGGCGGCCAAGAAGGCCAGTCACGTCGTACGCCTGATGGACGGCGACCCGATCTTGTTCCACGGCTTTGCCGAAGAGGCGGCGGCGTGTGAAAAGAACGACATTCCGTTCGAGGTCGTTCCCGGTGCGGCGACTGTCACGGCGGTTCCGGCCTACGCCGGCATCCCGCTGACGACCAGCAAATCGAAGTCGGTGCACGTGGTGAGTCCCGCCGAGTCGAAGGTCGACTGGACCAGGCACGCGGATCCATCGGTGTCGGTGATCGTCGCTGGTGGGCTCGACCGGATCGCAGAGGCCGCACACGGACTGGTTGCTGCCGGACGCGACGGTGACACGGCAATCGCCGTGACGTCGAACGGTTCGACGACGCAACAGCGCACCGTCGTGTCGACGCTGGACGAGGTTGCACGTGCAGTTAAGGCCGCCAAGCTGGTCGGTCCGACTGTTGCTGTGATTGGCGATGGCGTTGCGTGGCGTGACCGGCTCTCGTGGTTCGAATCCAAGCCGCTCTTCGGCTGGAACGTCCTCGTCCCCCGGACCAAAGAGCAGGCCGGCGCCTTGTCGGATCAGTTGCGCCGCTACGGAGCAGTACCCAAGGAGGTCCCGACGATCTCGGTTGAGCCGCCGCGGACTCCGCAGCAGATGGACCGTGCCCTCCACGGCCTGGTGTCAGGTCGCTACCAGTGGGTCGCGTTCACCTCGGTCAACGCGGTGCGTGCGATTCGCGAGAAGTTCGAGGAGTACGGCCTGGACGCGCGTGCCTTCGCTGGCATCAAGGTCGCGGCCGTAGGGGAGCAGACCGCTGCTTCGCTGGTGGCGTTCGGCGTCAAGCCTGACCTGGTACCGACCGGTGACCAGTCGGCTGCTGGGCTGCTGGCTGAGTGGCCGGCGTACGACGATCTGCTTGACCCGATCAATCGCGTGTTCCTGCCGCGTGCGGACATCGCGACCGAGACGCTGGTTGCTGGGCTGATCGAACTCGGCTGGGAGGCAGAGGACGTTACGGCGTACCGCACGGTGCGTGCCGCGCCGCCAGCCGCGGAGATCCGTGAAGCCATCAAGACCGGTGGCTTCGACGCGGTGCTGTTCACCTCTTCGAGCACGGTGCGCAACCTCATCGGTATCGCGGGCAAGCCACACGCGTCGACCGTGGTTGCGGTCATCGGGCCGCAAACCGCCAAGACGGCGGAGGAGCACGGACTGCGCGTTGACGTCCTGGCGGACTCCCCGTCGGTGACGGTGCTGGCCGAGGGCTTGGCTGCCTTCGGTGGTGCTCAGCGCCTTGCTGCGATCGATGCCGGCGAAGAGATCTGGCGGCCGAGTCTGCGCAAGGCGGCGTCAAGGCGGAAGGCGAAGTAGTCATGGGGTTCCCGGTCGACCGACCGCGGCGGTTGCGGCGTACGTCCGCACTGCGGCGGTTGGTCGCCGAGACCCGGCTGCATCCGTCTGACCTTGTCTTGCCGCTGTTCGTTAAAGAGGGCATCACTGAAGCTGCGCCGGTGGACTCGATGCCTGGCGTCGTCCAGCACACCCGCGAGTCGCTACGTAAGGCGGCGCACGAAGCCGTCGAGGCTGGTGTCGGTGGCGTCATGTTGTTTGGCATCCCCTCGTTCAAGGACGCCGTGGGTTCGCAAGCCGATGCCGACGAGGGGATCGTGCAGCGGGCGCTGCGTGATCTGAAGTCCGATCTTGGCGACGACGCGGTTGTGATGGCGGATCTTTGTTTGTGCGAGTACACCGACCACGGACACTGCGGTCCGCTCACTGCGCTTGGCGACGTCGACAACGACGTAACGATCGAGCGGTACGCGTCAGTTGCTGTTGCGCAAGCCGCAGCGGGAGCTGACGTCATCGCACCGAGCGGAATGATGGACGGTCAGGTTGGCAGCGATTCGTGCCGACGCTCGACGACAATGGTTACGACGATCGTGCGATCTTGGCTTATGCCGCGAAGTATGCGTCGGCGTTCTATGGTCCGTTCCGCGATGCTGCTGAGAGTTCACCGTCGCATGGGTGACCGTCGCGGGTACCAGATGGACCCTGCGAATGCCGACGAAGCGTTGCGCGAGGTCTTCACCGACCTCGAACAGGGCGCGGACTGGGTGATGGTCAAGCCGGCTGGTCCGTATCTGGACGTGATTCGACGAGTTGCGGACGCCGTCGACGTACCTGTGGCTGCGTACCAGGTGTCGGGCGAGATGGCGATGGTCGAAGCGGCGGCTGCGAACGGCTGGATCGACCGTGATCGCGCAATCGCCGAATCACTCATAGCCATCAAGCGAGCCGGCGCCAACCAAATCCTGACCTACTGGGCCACCGAAGTCGCCCTTGCATTGCGGTAGAACCGGGTCGCTATAGCAACCAGAGTCTTCCGCAATGCTGGAGGGGTGGAGTGATGGAACAGGCCGACGTGGGGACAAGCGGGGTATCCCTGACACGGGTTGGGCTTGGCGGGTATGAGATCGGCCCCGACGGTGAGGAAGCCCCGGACGTCGCACGCACGATTCGCGTTTTGCGGGCCTCAGTGGATGCCGGAGTCAATTGGCTAGACACGGCGGAGAACTACCACGAGACCAGCAATGAGTTGCTGATTGGGCAAGCGTTGGCGGAGTCGAAGGTCAGCATTCAAGTGGCGACGAAGATTGCCCCGGGTGATGGCGCCGAAGCCGGAGCGAGCGGTTTCCGGCCGGAGCAAGTTCATGCCGCGTGCCGGGCGAGTCTGCGTCGGCTTGGCCGGGACGTCATCGACACGTACTTCCTGCATTGGCCAGACGAGACCGGTGTCCCGCTCGACGAGACGTGGGGTGCCATGGCTGAACTGGCGGAGCAAGGGCTCGTCCGAACCATCGGGATGTCGAACTACGAGATTGACGACATCAAACGTTGCCACGAGGCCCGACGCGTCGACGTCGTGCAAACCGGCCTTTCGATGATCGACTACCTCGACGACCGCGAGCTCGTCAGCCAATGCGGTGAGTTGGGAATCAGTGTGGTGATTTACGAACCACTCGCCAGCGGGGCGCTCTCTGGGAAGTCGCTCGATGAAGTCCGAGCCACCTGGACCGGCGAGTTGGCAGACAGCCCGTTCTTCCTTCGGTTGCTCTCTCCCGGGAACGCTGAACGCAGTTTCGCCGTTGTGGACGGCATGCGCCCCATCGCGAGGCGGTTGGACGCGACGGTCGCACAAGTTGCGATCGCCTGGGTGCTGGCTCAGCCGGGAGTGACGGCGGCCATCGCGGGCAGCCGTAGCGGCAGCCATATGAGTGAGAACGCCGGTGCTTCGCAACTGAGCATCGAGTCGGTGCGGGACGAACTCGAAGCCCTCATCCGGCTCGGCCCGGCTTTCGCATGAGTGTCCTGAGGAGTGGCGATGTCGAATTCAGCGGTTCGCACTGAGGGGCTGACCAAGCACTACGACAAGGTCGTGGCGCTGGACGGCCTGGACCTCGAAGTGGAACGCGGTGAGATCTTCGGATTTCTCGGTCCGAACGGAGCAGGCAAGTCGACGACCATTCGGCTGCTGCTTAATCTGATCCGTCCCACCGCGGGTCAGGCCTGGCTCATGGACATACCATGCGTCGACGTCGAAAGCTCACACCGTCACGTCGCCTACGTTCCAGGCGAGGTCTCATTGTGGCCGCAGATGACTGGTATCGAGACGTTGGAACTACTCGGGAACGTCTCCGGCAGTGTTGACACACCCTTTCGTGACGAGCTCATCGAGCGCCTTCAGTTGGATCCCAAGAAGCGCATTCGGTCTTACTCCAAAGGCAACCGGCAGAAGGTCGCGTTGGTTGCGGCCTTCATGACTCGACCCGATGTTCTTCTGCTGGACGAACCGACAGCAGGACTCGACCCTTTGATGGAGGCGGAGTTCCAATCGTTGGCTCGCGAGGCGGCTGCGAGAGGTCAGACAGTGTTCTTGTCGTCGCACATCTTGGACGAGGTCGAGGACATATGCGACCGGGTGGCGATCCTGCGCGAGGGCAAGCTCATCGAAGTTTCGACCCTCGACCAATTGCATGCATTGCACACGACAGTGTTCGAGGTCCTAATGGCTGAGCCGTTCCCTGACCTGACCGATGTCAAAGGGGTGACATCTGCCGAGGCAATGCGAGACGGCATCCGAGTGTCGGTCACCGGATCCCCGAGCGAGCTTCTACGTATCTTGGCGCCGCTGCCGATTCAGCAATTGCGCAGCCATCAGCCAACCCTCGAAGAGATCTTCATGAGCTACTACTCCTAGGTCATGCATCAATTCGGATGGAGAACCCGTTGACGTCGGTCGTTCGTCTTTACGTTCGTCTGATTCGACGTGGCACGGCGATACTCGCACTCGGTGTGTCGATGTACGTCGTCATCGAAGCACTCTCCTACATCAAGACGTACCCAACCGAGGTGCAACGTAACCAATTGGCCGCGTTCTCGGATGAGCCTGCCGTGCGGATGCTTCAAGGGATTCCGCACGCGGTGAACAAAGTGGGCGGGTTTGTTGTCTGGGACGGTGGCTATCTCATGGCGATTGCCGTGGCGATCTGGGCTGTCATGACCACATCACGAGTGCTGAGGGGCGAGGAGGACAGCCAACGCGTCGATCTGATCGCCGCTCGTCCAGTCAGTGCCTCGCGTACCACTTTGATAGCGACTTTGGTCGTCGCTGGCGGATGCGTGGCCGTCGGACTCCTCGCTGGCCTCACCATCCTCGCGTTCACTGAAGATCCGTACGGTTCGGTGCTTTTCGGTCTCGGATTGGCGTTCTGTGGGTGGCTTTCGTAGCGACGACTGCTGTGGTGGCACAGCTTTTCGGTGTTCGGCGTCGCGTTGCAGGTATCTCGGCGACTCTGGTCGGTGCGGCGTTCTTGCTACGGATGATCGCCAACAGCACCGATGACCGCGTGTGGCTGGGTTGGTTCACACCGTTTGGTTGGATGGACCGTCTGCAGCCGTTTGGCCAGAACAACTTGGTTGCCCTGCTGGCGTATGCGGGAGTTCCGGTTGCGCTTCTCTGGTTGGCGATGATCCTTCGTCGTCATCGCGATACCGGTTCGGCCATCATCCCCGAAGGGGCGGAGCCACGCTCGCGCATGCGGTTGCTTGGCAGCCCAATCGCCTTCGCGTGGCGCTCTACCCGCGGAGTCTGGCTCGCGTGGGTGTTTGGGCTCGGTGTCTACGCCTTGATGATTGGAACGTTGATCCAAACCATCGCTGAATACCTGGAGAAGGATCCGAACTACCGCAAGACGATGGACGACCTTGGTATGAGTGCGGCAAATAGCGCCCAGGGCATGGTCGGATTGATGGGCATCGTCATGGGACTGGTGATTTGCCTCTACGTTGCCTGGCGAATAGGAGTGCCGCGGCAAGAAGAGGAGACCGAGCGACTCGAACACTTGCTTACCCGCCCCTTGCCGCGCTGGCGTTGGCTGGCGGGGCACGTGTTCCTTGCGACACTTTGCGCGGCTGCGCTTGCCGTGACGACTGGAGCGATGATGTGGGTGGGAGCTGCGCCGACGGCCGCGCCGGTGACCTTGGCAGATGGGGTGGCGTCTGTCACCAACCTGCTGCCAGTGGTCGCTCTGATCGGGGGACTTGCCGTAGGAGTGTTCGGACTGTGGCCTAGGTTCACGGTGGCCGCGCCAGTCGGGTTTGTTGTCGTGACGTATGTCCTCGAGATTGTTGGACCCGCGTTTAACTGGCCAGCCTGGGTCGTCTGGATCTCGCCGTTCAATCACGTGGCGTATGTGCCTGCGCAGTCGTTCGAACTTCTTCCTGCTGTGGTCATGACCTGCCTCGGTGTGGCGCTGGCTGCCGTCGGCCTATGGACGTTCCAACGTCGCGACCTGGTAGGGGCCTAAGACCGGTGGGTGAGAGAATCGACGACATGCCCTTTCCGTTCGAGGCCCCTGAGTCGGCTGCGCTCTTTGACCGAGCCAACGAGGTGACCCCGGGCGGGGTTAACTCGCCGGTCCGGGCCTTCCAGGCTGTCGGCGGAACCCCGCGATTCATGGTTTCCGGACGAGGGCCCGTACTTGACCGATGCGGACGGTCGTGAGTACGTCGACCTGGTCTGCTCGTGGGGTCCGATGATCCTCGGACACGCGCACCCGGCCGTCGTCGAGGCGGTCACGTCAGCCGCTGCCCGGGGCTTCTCATTCGGGACTCCCGGCGTCGGTGAGGTAGAGCTCGCCGAAGAAATCGTTACGCGGACGCCTGCTGAGCAAGTACGGCTCGTCTCCAGCGGGACCGAGGCGACCATGTCCGCGATCCGACTCGCCCGCGGCTTCACTGGTCGATCCAAGGTGGTGAAGTTCGCGGGCTGTTATCACGGTCACGTCGATTCGCTGCTCGCTGCTGCTGGCTCGGGGCTTGCGACGTTCGCGCTCCCTGACACGCCAGGGGTTACCGGAGCGCAGGCGGCCGACACCATCGTGTTGCCCTACAACGATCTCGCTGCGGCTGCCCAACGCGTTCGAGCAGAGTGGTGACCAGATCGCTTGCGTCATCACCGAAGCTGCCGCGGCGAACATGGGGGTTGTCCCACCACTCGAAGGGTTCAACGAAGGGTTGGCGCAGTTGTGTCGACGGCATGGCGCGCTCTACATCAGCGACGAGGTGATGACGGGCTTTCGGGTCTCGCGTTCGGGTTGGTTCGGCCTTGACGGCGTCGTCCCCGACCTCATGACTTTTGGCAAGGTGATGGGTGGCGGGCTTCCAGCCGCAGCGTTCGGCGGTCGCGCGGACGTCATGGCGCACCTGGCGCCGCAAGGGCCGGTCTACCAGGCCGGAACGTTGGCCGGCAACCCCATCGCCACCGCCGCCGGACTCGCGACCCTGCGTCATTGTGACGATGCGGTCTACCGCCACGTCGATTCGGTCGCCGAACAGTTGGCGACCGAGGTGAGCAAAGCGCTAGCCGAACAGGGCGTGGTGCACACCATGCAGAACGCCGGATCACTGTTCAGTGTCTTCTTCCACGAGGGTCCGGTGACGAACTACGAGGCAGCCCGACAGCAGCAGGCGTTTCGCTACGGCGCGTTCTTCCACTCCATGCTGGCGCGCGGCGTATACCTGCCGCCCTCTGCTTTCGAAGCCTGGTTTGTCAGCGCGTCACACGACGACAACGCCATGTCGCGTGTCTACGACGCCTTGCCGGACGCGGCACACGCTGCTGCCACGCCACTCGCCTCAGATCCGGCAGAGCGTTAAACATGACGAACCACACGGTCGTTCATCTGCTGCGCCATGGCGAGGTCCATAACCCAGACGGTGTGCTCTACGGACGGCTGTCCGGCTACCGACTCTCCACCCGCGGGATCGAGATGGCTAAGCGCATCGCCGATCACCTGGCCGACGCTGACATCAGCTACGTCGTTTCGTCGCCGCTTGAACGCGCACAGGAGACTGCGGCTCCTATTGCCGCTCGTCACAACCTTGAGATCGCGATTGACGAGCGCCTGATCGAAGCCGCCAACCACTTCCAGGGCTTGACGTTCGGCGTCGGTGACGGTGCGCTGACCAAGCCACGACACTGGAAATACCTCTGGAACCCGTTGCGGCCGTCGTGGGGTGAGCCGTACACCGAACAAGCAGCCCGGGTGCTTGCCGCTATGTCCGATGCCGCCAAGCAAGCCGACGGCCGCGAGGCGCTATTGGTCAGCCACCAATTGCCGATCTGGGTGACGCGATCGCAAGTCGAGGGCCACCGGCTGTGGCACGACCCACGCAACCGACAGTGCTCGTTGGCCAGCCTCACCTCGTTCACGTACCAGGACGGCAAGATCGTCGCGGTCTCGTATTCGGAGCCAGCTAAGGACTTGCTGCCACCTTCCAACAAGCGCGTGAAACCGGGGGCTTGAGTTGATGACTCGAGTGACAGTAATCCGCTTCGCAAGGTCCACCGTTGCCTTGTTGTGCGCGGTTCTCACGATTGCGTCCTGCACAAATGACAATCACACATCGTCAGGTGGCGACCAAGGCTTCGTATCCGGCGACGGTTCGACGGTGGTCGTCGATGCCACGGATCGCGACGCAGGCGCCCGCGGTCTCGGGGAAGACCTTGCAGGGCGAAGACCTAGCGTTGTCAGATTTCGCAGGCGACGTCGTGGTGCTCAATGTGTGGGGTTCTTGGTGTGCGCCGTGTCGGGCTGAGGCGCAGACGCTGCAGAAGTTGTCAGACAAATATGCCAAGGACGGAGTGCAGTTCGTCGGCATCAACACCCGAGATGACAACGCCAACGCCCAGGCGTTCGAACGCAATTTCGGTATCAGCTATCCCAGCCTGAGCGACACGGATGGGCGCCTGCAGCTTGAGTTTCATGACAGCCTTCCGCCGTCTGCTATTCCCTCAACGCTCGTGATCGATCGACAAGGACGGGTAGCCGCACGTGTCCTTGGTCCCGTGACGTACTCGCAGATGACGGGGCTGATCGACGACGTGGCTGGCGAGTCGAAACCCTCGTCCTAATGCTGACCGCCAACACCGCAGACACCGTCTTCAACGGTTCACTGTTCCTTGCTGCACCGATCGCCCTGGCCGCTGGTGTCGTGTCGTTCTTCTCACCGTGCGTACTGCCCCTTGTCCCCGCATACATGTCGTATGTCACTGGGCTCGTCGGGATTGATCTAGCGGAAGCGCGCCGGGGCCGGCTGCTTCTTGGCACCTCGCTGTTCGTGCTGGGATTCACCGCCGTGTTCGTGTCGTTCGGAGTGCTGTTCGGCGGACTTGGTTCGCTGCTTCTGGAGCACGCAGACGTCATCACCAAAGTGCTGGGAGTCCTGACGATTCTGTTTGGCCTGGCATTTATGGGACTCATCCCCTGGCTCAACCGCACCTGGCACCCTCAAAACAACCTGACGTTCGGACTCGCTGGAGCACCGATGTTGGGCGTGCTCTTCGGAATTGGTTGGACGCCATGCATCGGGCCGACCTTGGCGGCGGTGCAGACGTTGGCGATCGACTCCGCGAGTGCGGTGAGGGGAGCCTTGCTGACGCTGGTCTACTGCATCGGACTTGGATTGCCGTTCCTGCTCGTCGCAGTGGCCTTCCGACGAGCCGCAGGGGCCATGGACTGGATGAAACAGCACTACCTTGCGGTCATGCGACTCGGTGGCGGAATGCTGGTGCTGCTCGGAGTGCTCATGGTCACCGGATGGTGGCAGGACTTGTCAATCCATATGCGGGTGTGGTCGAGCAACTTCGGGGTCAGTCTCTGATGCCCACCGACGTCATTGATCCGCTCAAGACCGCGGACCCACCAACCCAACCGAGGCTCGGATTCTTCGGCGGACTGCGCTGGATCTGGCGGCAGTTGACGTCCATGCGGACCGCCCTCTTCCTGCTATTCATGCTCGCGGTAGCTGCGGTCCCAGGATCGGTGATTCCGCAACGTGGCGTTGCGCCAATGCGGGTGCGGCAGTACTACCTCGACCACATAACACTTGCGCCGATCTTTGATCGATTCTCGTTGTTTGATGTGTACGGAGCGCCGTGGTTCGCCGCAATCTATCTGCTGCTGCTCATCTCACTCGCTGGCTGCATTCTGCCGCGGTGCGTTCACTACGCGCGAGCGATTGGAGCGAAGCCGCCGCCAACACCGCGCAATCTCGTACGACTCCCCGTCTATCGAACGGGACGTCTCCGACAGTGATGCGTCGCGAGGTCTTGGACGCGGCCGAAAAGTCGTTGCGCGAAAGTCGCTTCCGAGTTCAGCGATTTGATGACGACCAGTCGATAGCTGCAGAAAAGGGATACCTGCACGAGGTCGGGAATCTCATCTTCCACCTTGCGCTCTTCGTCATCCTGCTCGGCGTGGCTTGGGGCGCGATGCTCGGCTATCGCGGCACGGTCGTGGTGATCGAAGGTCAGGGATTCTCAAACATCCTTACCCAGTACGACAACTTCACACCCGGTCGGCGATTCGACCAGTCGATGTTGCAGCCGTTCGGCTTCACACTGGACTCGATGGATGCCACGTTCTTAACGAGCGGACCCAAGTTCGGGCAGCCAGCGAACTACCGAGCGCAACTGACGTATCGATCAAGCCCGGATTCCCCTGACCAGTCCGCCGATGTCTCGGTCAACAAGCCACTGCCGGTCGACGGAGCAAAGATCTTCTTGCTCGGCAACGGTTACGCACCAGACTTCACGGTGCGAGACGGCGACGGAAACGTGGTCTACTCCGGCCCGATCGCCGCGCTGCCGCAGGATCCGATGTTCACCTCAACAACAGCGGTAAAGGTGCCCGACGCATCCCCTGAGCAACTGGGCTTTAACGTCACGGTCACTCCGACGGCACCTTTGGTCGTTGACCCGGCAACCGGTCCGCGTTCGATCTTCCCCGAGATGAACAACCCCAAAGTGTTTCTTGGTGCGTGGGCGGGGGATCTCGGGCTGGACGACGGCATCCCCCAGAACGTTTACGAACTCGACACCACCAACATGAAACAGATCGGCACGCAGGCACTGTCACCGGGCCAGACATGGCAGCTGCCGGGCGAACGCGGCTCGATCACGTTCGAGGGGCTGAAGCAGTTCGGGAACTTCCAGATCGCCCACGACCCTGGTTCGCTCGTGGTGCTCGCGGGTGCGGCCGCTGCGATTCTCGGGATCATGGCCTCACTGCTCATCAAGCGCCGGCGGGTCTGGGTGCGTGTGAGGCCGGCCGAACAAGGCCGTACGCTCGTGGAGTTCGCCGGATTGGCTCGCACTGAGGCTGTGGGTCTGCCGACGGAGGTAGCCCAGATCGTTGCTGGCACGCTTGGGTCGGCAGCACCTGAAGCAGGGACACAAGGCAAGGAGTCCTCGTGAGCGACGCCACGCTGGCGCACCTGAGCAACCTGTTGGTCTACGGGGCGATGACTGTTCTCGTAGTCACGGTGCTCGCCTTCGCCGCTGACTTTGCCGTCGGCACTGGTCGCCGTCGAGCGTTGTTGGCCGACCGCAAGCGACGCGCAGCCAACGTCTCCGCACCGGTCAGCGCGGGTGGCGTGGCAGTCGCTGAGCCGGTGGAATCCGAACCCGCGATCGAGATCGACGAGAAGTGGGCGCGCGTTGGCGTGTCCCTTACGGTCCTCGCATTGATTCTTGTGGCAGGTGCGGTGTTGACGCGCGGTCTTTCGGCGGGACGTCCCCCGTGGGGGAACATGTACGAGTTTTCGTTGGCGTGCACCACCGCCGCGCTGACGACGTTCCTCATCATGGTCAAACGTCGTCGCGAAGTGCGCGAACTCGGGTTGTTGGTTTCCCTGTTTGCCCTTCTTGTGCTGGGTTTTGCGGTGGTGGTGCTGTACACCGAGTCGTCACAACTGATGCCAGCGCTGCAGTCCTACTGGCTCTGGATTCACGTCACGGCGGCCATAACCGCGAGTGGAATCTTCACTGTTGGCTCGGTCGCATCGCTGCTCTTCCTAGTAGCTGACCGGTATGAGCGTCGTACAGCTGATGATGCTGCCGCGTCGGGTTTCCTCGATGCGATCGGAAAGCGATTGCCGACGTCGGACGCACTAGACCGCACGGCGTACCAGACGATTGCGTTCGCCTTCCCGATCTGGTTCTTTGCGATTGTCGCCGGTGCGATTTGGGCCGAAGGCGCATGGAGTCGCTACTGGGGTTGGGACCCCAAGGAGACGTGGTCGTTCATCACCTTGGTGATCTACGCCGCGTATCTGCACGCGCGTTCAACGGCGGGCTGGAGAGGACGGCCCGCGGCGGTCATCGCGCTTGTCGGCTACTCAGCCTTTTTGTTCAGCTTCATCGGCGTGAACATCTTCTTCTTCGGACTGCACTCGTACAGCGGGGTCTAGCAGAGCGGCTGGTCGGTTACTGGTCCGGATCGACCTTGCCGTGACGCTCTTGCCACAACTGATCATCGAGATCGCGCAGGAAGCCTGGATCGTCGTCTGGGGCGCTTGGGCGAGCCGGCCGACGACTGCCTCCGCCGCCCCCGCCACTGCCGCCACGGCTCTGCACGAGGCGTACGACTAGATAGATCACCGAACCCAGAACGATCAGGAAGAGAATGACTTTCGACATCGCCTGTCACCTCCCTGTCCGAGTTAGTGACTCAAGAGTAACTTCGCTTGGGTGATGCGCTCGGTCAGATGCCGAACTGTTAACGACGACACCCCCGGGACCTGCCCGGCGGACCGGGTGTCACGGGGGTGTCGGACGTCTCGAGGAAGCGCCTCGAGACGTTGGTGGACTAGTGGGAGCGTCGGCTGATGAAGCTCCGAACGCGCTTGAAGGTGGCGGGACGCTCGTGACGCGTCCGCAGCCGTTCCGCTTCAAGCTCGAGGACGCGAACGTGCGCGCGAGCCAGATCGAGCGAGGGAAGCATGATTCTCAACTCCAGTATCTTTCCGTCAAACTTTTCTTTGATTCGAGGCCATTTTAGCCTCAATGGCTTCAATAATAAGGCATCATGACCAATTAGTCCAATGAATATAAGCCGTAGGGTGGATGAACGCCTTGGTAACAGCAGCAGACCACTCCTCGTCCGGTCGCTCCCGTCGAGGGGAACATCGCCTCGACGGCGTCGACCGGACGATCATCACAGCGCTTCGAGCCAACGCTCGTATTCCCTACGCGGACCTCGCCAGGCAGGTGGGCTTGTCGGGACCGAGCGTGGCCGACCGGGTCAAGCGGCTGGAGCAAATCGGGGTGATCACCGGCTATCACGCCTCCATCGATCCGACCGCCCTCGGCCTCGGGGTAGTGGCGATCGTCGGCATCGAGCAGACCGATGATGGCGACCAGGACGAGATCGGTGCCCGGCTCCCCGAGTTGATCGAGGTCGAGGACTGCTGGTTCGTGGCGGGCGATGAGGTCTTTATCGTCAAGGTTCGGGTAGCTGACATTGACGCCCTCGAGAAGACGCTCGGCCGGCTGCGAGCGA
The DNA here is from genome assembly GCA_963726755.1 of uncultured Actinomycetota bacterium. Classification (GTDB taxonomy): domain Bacteria; phylum Actinomycetota; class Actinomycetes; order JAHEKZ01; family JAHEKZ01; genus DATKIY01. Next base: position 453,230 of record CAVSDB010000003.1, on the reverse strand, counting down.
TCCCTGGCGTCTCACGAACCCACACCACTGTCGTACTGTCGACCCGGTTCGAAGGCCGAGCCGCGTTGCCGCTCGAGATCGAGGATTGATGTCCGAAATCCCCACGACGTCGTGGAATCAGCGACACCCGATGGTTACCTACTCGGCGCTCCGCGTCCTGCTGTTTGCAGTGCCGTTCGTCGTGATGCTCGCGTTCGGGGTGGCCTTGGTCTGGGCCCTGCTGATCGCGGCGTTGGCATCGGCGTTCGTCAGCATCTTCGTACTCAGTCGATACCGCGACCAACTGTCTGTGTCGTTGAGTCAGCGCTCCGAGCGGATCCGTCAGCGCATGGAAGAGCGCGAACGCTCCGAGGACGCCTGGGACGACGCTCGTCGAGAGGCCGAATCCGATGCTGCATCGTCGGACGACGCCGACTGATCGTCTGCTGGTCGCTCGTCAGTGACGCCACGCAGCGAGCGCGTGAAGCACGCCGCAACGAACACCAAGAACGACCCGCCGGCGAAGACCCAAAGGGTCGCGTCAGTTCCGTACCGCTCGATGAGGAACCCGGCCAACAAGTAGCCAATCGGGTACGCGCCGTAGGCAAGTGCCACGACGACGCCCATAGCGCGTCCGCGCATCTGCTCGGTGGTCCGACGCTGCAGCGCGAGGTTGATGACCGGGTTCATCGGTCCCATCAACGCGCCCCCGATCAGCGCCGCGACAACCATTACCCCGAACGTCGGTGAAATCGCGAAGGCGAACAACGCCGCACTGGCGCCACCGAGCGACAACAGGAACATGCCTTGCGGGTGACTCAGGTGACCGGCGCCGCTGTAAGTGAGGGCGCCCGCGATGCCGCCAATGCTGAACGACATCACGACAGCTGCGAGTTGTCGTGGTTCGTTGATGGATTCGAAAATGACCGGTAGCACAACGCCGATCACTGGGTACGCGAGAGCAACCAGACCAGTCGACAGCAACGTCAGAGCTCGCAGGGGCGGATCGGTGAAGACGACCTTGACTCCTTCGAGCGTGCCCGACCAGAACGCGGGACGCTCATCGACGTGTGGTCGACCGCCACCTGGAACGTGAACGAAGTAGAGCAGCATCGCCGACGCAATGAACCCAGCTGACATCACCCAGAACGCGCCCACAACACCAACCGTTGCGATCAGCAGTCCGCCAATACCAGGACCGACGACGAAGGCGACACCCCACACCGCTTCATGGATGCCGTTCACCTTCTCGAGTCGCAATCCGGTGGCTTGTGAAACGCCGGTCAGCATGGTCTCTCGCGCGGTGACACCGGCCGGGTCGAAGATCGCCCCCAGGATGGCGAGCACCATCACCCACGTGAACGTCAGACCGACGGTGAGAGAAACCACGGGAATCGCAGCGACAGACAGCGCAGACATGACGTCGGAGAAGACTGACGTACGGCGCCGTCCAAGTTTGTCGACGACAGTCCCTGAAAACAGTGACGAGAAGAGCAGGGGCAAGGCGGTGACACCCGCGATGATCCCCGCGGCGCTTGGGCTGCCGGTCAGTTCGAGCACAAGCCACGGGATGGCCACCATGGCCACACCGTTGGCCACGCCCGACATCAGCGTCGCACCCTCGAGTGCGACGAAGGGCAAAATGCGCGCGCGGGTCATGGCTTCACCGGTCCTGCGGCAACGCCGTACAGCACGGTCTGAAGTACGAGGCGAGGAGCGTCCTGAGCAGCTAGACGTCCTTCGTCGACCGAATCCCAAGCCGTCATGATCGCGCCGGCGAACGAGTCGACGATCCAGCTGGTCGGAAGGTCTGATCGAATCGTTCCGTCAGCCTGGCCGCGCTGAATGGCGGCAGTGACAGGCGCAAGGGCGTCGTACCACTGACGCATCAGATCCGAGGCAGCGTAAACGTCTGGCTCGGCGTTCAAGAACCGCAGGCTTGGGCCGAGCGGGATCACGGTGTCAGCCACCCGTTGCAGGGCCTCGACGACCGAACCCTTTTCTGGCTCGGCCTGGGTGATGCACACCGCCACCCGATCGAGGGCGTCCTCGACCAAAGCTTTGATCAAGTCCTCACGGGTGGGGAAGTAGCGGTAGAGCGTGGTACGCCCGACCCCGGCGACCGTGGCCACCTCGCCGAGCGATGCGCCCGCGTCCTTACACAGCACCATCGTCGCGGCGTCGAGCAGCGCGCGTCGGGTACGGTCGGGGCGGGACATGGGACACTCCTGTACTTATTGGAACACTGATGCCCCATTCTCTCAGAGACAGTGGCCTTCCGCCCAAATCAATTACGCCGAACGATGGCAGCCCGGCAGTTCAGCCCCCAAAACTGGCCTCAAACGCCGGTCCGCCATCGCTCGGCAGCCAGGGTTAGCTGAGCGCGAAGCCCGCGGCGAGCAGTAGGCCATAGGCGAGTTGGCCACGGCCGGTTCCCACGAGCACCGGGATGAGCGCCGGGCCGGTCGCCTTCTCGATGACGGCACCGACTGGGGGAACCAGCGGGATGAAGGCGATCAGCGCCAGGAGCACCCATTCGGTGAACCCGACAGCGACCACAACAACGACAGCGAGTGCGACGACCACCAGGCCGACGTAGAGAACTCGGGTGCGGGTATCCCCCAATCGGACGGCGAGGGTTCGTTTACCCGACTCCGCGTCCGTCGGAATGTCTCGAAGGTTGTTGACGACGAGCAATGCGCACGCCAAAGCCCCAACTCCGACCGAAACGATCCATGCCAGGGACGTCAGGGATTCGGTTTGTACGTACGCCGTTCCGACCGTGGCGACGATGCCGAAGAACAAGAAGACGCTGACCTCACCCAAGCCGCGATAGCCGTACGGAGTCCGACCTCCGGTGTAGAACCAAGCGGCGAGAATCGATGCGACGCCCACGGCGAGCAGCCACCAGATCTGGGTAAGTGAAACGAGAACGAGGCCAGCTAACGCTCCCAAAAGGAAACTCGCGAACGCCGCGTTTCTGACGGCACTCGGCGCCGCTGCTCCTGACGCTGTTAGTCGCATCGGCCCGACGCGGTTGTCGTCGGTACCGCGGATGCCATCGCTGTAGTCGTTGGCATAGTTGACGCCGACCTGAAACGCAAGGGCGACGATGAGCGCGAGGACCGCACGGATGGCATCGAACTGATCGGTGAATGCCGCCACCCCTGAACCGGCAGCGACTGGCGCGATGGCGGCAGGCAGCGTACGAGGGCGGGCGCCGTGCCACCACTGGGCTGCGGCGGTCACTTCTTCTTCCGGGCTATTTCAGTGATGGTCTTGCGGTCCAGTTTGCCCGACGGGAGCTGTGGCAGTGAGGCGAGTACTACCAGCTTCTGTGGCAGCGACGGACCCGAGAGGGAGTCGCGCGCGAAGTCGCGGAGTTCGTCCAGCGTCACGAGATCTGACAACTCGCAGACTGCGGTGACTTTCTCGCCCCACTCGTCATCAGGCAGTCCGACGACTGTCACCGTGACGACGTGAGGATGCTTGGCGAGCACTCGCTCGACTTGGCCGGGAGAAACGTTGACGCCACCAGAGACGATGATGTCGTCAGAACGGCCGATGACGTGAAGCCGACCATGCTCGTCGATGCGCCCGAGATCGTTCGTCGTGTACACGCCATGGCGCAAGACTTTGGCCGTCAGCTTCGGGTCGTTTCGGTAGCCAGAAAATATGACCGGACCAGACAGGCAGATGCGCTGGACGTCATCGATTGTCACCGTAACGCCGGGCAATGGAACTCCGTCATACACGCAACCGGCAGCCGTCTCGGTCATCCCGTAGGTGCGCACCAACGTGATGCCCGCACGATGGGCCTCCTCGACTACGTCCTCCGGGGCTGGCGCCCCTCCGAGCAGCACCGCGTCGAGTGCCACCAGACCGGAGACGGCGACTCCACCGGTGTCGAGCACTCGACGAAGTTGGGTGGGCACCAGAGCGGCATACCGTGGTTCTGGACCGATGTCGTCGAGCAGTCGGCCGACACTGTCGATGAAGTCGCGAATGACGAATCCGTCTTGAAGATTCATAACGACCGGCGGAAATCCCGAGACAACCGATCGGCTCAAGACCTGCAGGCCAGCGATATGGCTGGTCGGAACCGCGAGCAGCCAACGACCTGGCCCACCGAGTTCTTCATGGGTGGCAGTGACTGACGAGAGCACCGCAGACCTCGAAAGCATGGCGAGTTTGGGTGCTCCGGTTGATCCAGAGGTCGGCACGACCAACGCGATATCGTCATGCTTCAGTCGTCGCGAAACCTCCGCCCGATCGAGGAGTTCATCGCGCAATGACTCTGGTCCGGGAGGCAACGGCAGTAGTGCGGGGCCGGTACCACCGAGTGCCTCTTCGAGGTGGGTGAGGAAGGCTGCCACTTCGCTCTGGCCGACAGGTGCGTCGACGGCGAGGAGGCTGTTCGGCACAACGTCAGCCTATGAGGCGTGGCTTTGGCCCGGCAGTTACCCCTTGGCTTTGCGAGTTTCCTCGATGATTGCGGGCAGCACTTTGCTCACGTCTCCGATCACCGCGTAGTCGGCGTAGCCCATGATTGGCGCCTCGCCGTCGGTGTTGATGACGATCATCGTCTTGGCGTTGCGGCATCCAGCAATGTGCTGGGTGGCGCCGCTGATGCCGCAGGCGATGTAGAGGTCTGGCGCGACCTTCGTGCCGGTCTGGCCCACCTGCTCGGTGTGCGGACGCCAACCGTTTCCGGTGACGACGCGTGAGCAGCCGATGGTGCCGCCGAGCAGTTCGGCGAGCTCCTCGAGTGGCCCAAAGCCTTCCGCGCTGCCCACCCCGCGGCCACCAGACACGATGACCTTGGCGTCCGCCAACGAGACGCCGCCAGACTCCTCAGCTGCCGCTGCGGGCTTGGCCATGACGACGAGGTCCGCGTCCGATAGCTCGGGAGTGAACTCGGCAACTTCACCCTTCGCGTCGCCGCCGGGTGCGGCTGCGACGGTGTGGGGCACGAGAGTGACGATGGCCGGTGATCCGTGAAGGTTGGCCTCTTCGAGGAGGCTGCCACCCCAACGCGCACGCACGACCTGCGTCGGTGAGCCTGGCGTGACCGCGATGCAGTCAGCAGCAACCGGTTGATCGGTGATTGCGCCGAGGTGAGCCAGCACCTCGTTGCCGCGTGATGTTCCGGCGGCAAGTACCACCGAGGTGCCAAGACGTTCGGCGAGTTCTGCGGCAGCACGCGCGGCGGCCGCCGGTGCGTAGCCAGTTAGCCCTGGGTGCACCGCGACGTGCACTGTCGCCACGCCATGCTCACCAAGGACCCCGGCGACGCCGCTGCCCTCGGCGCCGACAACAAGCGCGTCGAGTTGCTCGCCGGTTGATTCAGCAAGCTCACGACCGTAGGTGACTGCCTGCAGCGAGAGCTCGTCGAGCTCTCCACCGTCGTGGTCGACAAGTACGAGCACCATGTCAGATCACCCCAATCTGCTTGAAGATCTCGACGATTGCCGGAGCTGCCTCGGGACCGGTGCCAAGCACTTTTGCCTGCTTCGTCTCAGTGACGGGGACCTCGAGCCGAGTCTTTTCCAACTTCGGTTCTGGACGGACCGGTGTTAGTCGCTCAATCGGCTTCTTCTTGGCACGAATGCGACCGGGCACCGACGGATACCGCGGAATGTTCAGTCCGTCGTAGACAGTGACGACCGCAGGCAGGGGGACTTCGTACACCTCGCGGCCGGACTTGACCGGACGCTCGAACGTGGCCTTGTCGGCCTCGACAGTGACGCCCTTGACGCCGGTAACGACTGGACGACCGAGCGCGTGTGCAACTCGGATGCCCACCTGGTATCCGCTGGCGTCGGCTGACTCGTTGCCCATGATGATGAGGTCGAAGTCAGTCTCGTCGGCGTTGATTGCGTCGGTTATCGCGGATGCGGTCCCCTGTGGGTCCCACTCCTGGCCATCGGTTTCGATGAGGATGCCTCGGTCGGCCCCGATCGCCATCTGCTCGCGAATCTGCTCTTCGGCTTCGGCCGGACCGAGGGTCAGCACGGTGACGCTGCCACCGTGCTGCTCGACGATTCGTACCGCTTCCTCGACAGCGACCTCTTCGTGAGGGCTGATCGTGAACCCGAGGTTTGCGGTCTCGATGTCGCTACCGCTGTCAGTGATTGTGAACTTGCCTCCGGAGAGGGGAACACGCTTGATGCAAACAAGTACGTCCATCAGGAGAGAATCCGCTCGTTCTTGGGGTCGAACAGGGGAGTGGCGCCGGCGACCGCGACAGTCACCGGGTAGTGCTCACCGAGGTACTCGACGAAGAGCTTGGTGCCCTCAGACGCGTACTGCGGTGGCAGGTAGGTCATGATTACGTGCTTGCCAAGCGACGGTGCTGAGCCTGCGCTGTTGGCGTACGAGCGACGTCCGTGCGCGTCGGTGATTGGCTGCTTGTCCTGCGTGAGGATCGGCTCGCCGCCCATCATGTAGCGCTTCTCACCGGTGCTGCTGGTGTGATCGTCGACGGTCAGCGAACACAAGATCGCCACTGGGTCCTCGTCACGGTGCTTCAGGTGCGCGGCCTTGCCGATGAAGTCAGCTTCCTTGATCTTCGGCGGCGCCATGCCCGTCTCGACGACGTTGTAGTGCGTCTCAAGCTCGGTACCGAACGCGCGGTAACCCTTCTCGAGGCGACCGGTCGTCCCGTACACACCGATACCGACCGGGATCAGTCCGTGCGACTGTCCGGCCTCCCACAGTGCGTCCCACAGCTGAGCGCCCTGCTCCATCGGAACGTAGAGCTCCCAGCCGAGGTCACCGACGTACGAGATGCGAGACGCAAGCGCGCGCAGCGGTCCGATCTCGATGGTGCGGCAGGTACCGAACTTGAACGCCTCGTTCGAGACGTCGTCGCGGGTGACGGCCTGCAGAATCTCGCGAGCCTTCGGTCCCCAGATGCCCAGCGTGGTGAACGACGACGTGAGGTCGGTCAACTGCGCGGTGCCGTCCTCGGGCAGGTAGTCGCTGAACCACTTGATGTCGGCCATGCCGTGCGCGCCACCGGTGACGACGCGGAAGTGGTCGTGTGCCAGACGCATGACGGTGAGGTCGGACTTGAAGCCGCCGCTTTCGGACAGCACTGGCGTGTAGACGACGCGTCCGTCCGGGACGTCCATCTGACGCATGCAGACCTTCTGCAGCGCGGCGAGTGCACCGGGGCCTTTGATGTCGAAGATGACGAACGCGGTGAGGTCGACCAGTCCAGCCGTCTCGCGCATCTGTAGGTGCTCGGCATTGATGATCGGTGACCACCAACGCGACTCCCACTCGGACGTGCGAGGCATGACGTCGTCGCCGAACTTCTCGACCAGACCGGCGTTGCTGTCGTACCAGAACGGACGTTCCCAGCCCGCGGTCTCGAAGAACTCCGCGCCTAACGCCTGCTCGCGCTCGAAGTACGGCGAGAGGCGAACGTTCCGGTTGGACGCCCACTGCTCGGCGGGGTGCACGATGCCGTAGGTCTTGTTGAAGCCCTCGGCAGTGCGCTCCTTGATGTGCTTGCGCGTCTTCTGGTGCTCGTAGAAGCGAGAGATGTCGGACGAGTGGAGGTCGATCTCGGACTCGCCGTTGACCATCACCTCAGCGACGGCGCGGCCGATGCCGGGGCCTTCCTTGATCCAGACGGCAGAGACCGACCAAAGACCCTTGACCTCAGGAGTCTCGCCGAGCACCGGCATGCCATCGGGCGTCAGCGACAGCAGGCCGTTGATCGCGTACTTCTGGCCGACGGTCTCGTCGCCCACGATCTCGGGCATGAGCTCGAGTGCCTGCTCGTACTGCAGCTCGAAGTCCTCGGGCGTGAACGGGAACTCCGTCGGCGACAACTGGGCGTCCTCGACCGACGGGAGTTCCTCGGGGTCGTGAAGGATCGCGCGGTGGGCGTACGAGCCGATCTCAAGGCCGTTGCCGTGTTGGCGCTCGTACATGTTGGTGTCCATGTCGCGCACGATCGGGTTCTCGATGTCGCCCTTGGCGCCTGCGAAGCGCGGTACCGGGCCGACGTCGATCATCTGGTGGACGGCGGGCGTCAGGGGATCGATGCGCCAGCCATTCGCGCCATCTTCGGTCCCCACAGACCGCAGGCGATGACGACGTAGTCAGCCTCGATGTCACCGTTGGTGGTCTGCACCGAGTGGATGCGTCCGGCCTTGACGGTCATGCCGAGGACCTCGGTGTTGGCGTACGTCTGCAGCGCGCCCATCTCTTGCGCCTTCTCGCGCATGATGGTGCCAGCGCGCAGTGAGTCGACGACGCCGACGCTCGGTGTGTAGAAGCCACCGATGATGACGCTGCCGTCCATGTAGGGGACGAGCTCGACGCACTCGTCAGGCGTGAGGATCTGGCAGTCGTCGATGCCGAACGACTTCGCCGAGGACATCCGTCGCTGAAGTTCCTGCATTCGCTCTTCGGTGCGAGCGACCTCGATGCCACCGCTCTCGGTGAAGACGCCCATCTCCTTGTACTGACGCAGGCTGTCCTGCGTGAGCAGGCACATCTCCTTGTTGTGGTCCACGGGGAAGATGAAGTTCGACGCGTGTCCGGTCGAGCCACCGGGGTTGGGCAGCGGCCCCTTGTCGATCTGCACCATGTCGGTCCAGCCAAGGCTCGCCAGGTGGTACGCCATCGAGTTACCGACGATGCCGGCCCCGATGATGACGGCCTTGGCGCGAGCGGGGAGCGTGCTCATGGTGACTTTCCCTTCAGTCGTTCTTGTTGGTCGTACATGTTGTTGGTGGGACTTACAACGATCGCCGGATCGAACCTTCGAATCCGTCGACGTGGGTGGTCATAACGGTGGCGGCACGATCGGCGTCACCGTCACGGATTGCTTCGAGGATCGCGCGGTGTTCGAGGACCGCATCCTCGAGATGGTTGACGCGGTCGAGTGCAAGGAACCAGATGCGTAGTGCGTGCATGTAGTGCTCGTCGAGCGCAGCAGCGAGGAACTCGTTGTGCGACGTGCGGTAGACGAAGTGATGGATGCGCTGGTCGACCTCCATCAGGTGCCGCTCTTCGGGGTCGTGAAGGTCGGCAAGTTCAGCGATGAGCTACGTCAAGTTCGGCGCGATCGTTGTCGTCGAGTCGAGTGGCAGCCAGCCGTGCGGCCAGCGGTTCGAGGGCGCTGCGGACCTCGGACAGTGAGGCGAGGTTTCTGGCGTCGACTGCGGCGACGAAGATGCCGCGGCGTGGGTAGACGTCGACGAGGTGTTCTTGGGCCAGCGACCGGAGCGCCTCGCGGATGGGGGTGCGTCCGATACCGAGTCGAACCATCAGGTCCTGCTCGTTGATCAACGAGCCAGGGGCGAGTTCGAGCGTGACGATCAGGCTGCGGATGGCGAAGTACGCCTGCTCGGACTGGGATCGCGCCTCGGGGGCGTCAGACTGCACCACGAAGGGGATCGCAGCGGTCGAGGGAGCGGTCACGAGATAGATATATCAGTTCGTGAGTGATTAGGTACACCTAGAACGAGAACTGTTCCACGATGTGGGCTGCTGGCCACCTTCCGGACCCTTGACCTGCCGGTTCGGTGCGATTAACCACCTCTGAGGTGGCAAATCGCACCGAACCGCCTTACCTACGCCACGGCAAAATCTCGAGTTCGGATTCCAAGCCAGAGAGGCCGACGTCGATGATCTCTAGGGGTAGGCCAAGTGCGTCAGCGGCATCCTGCGCTCCTTGTTCGAGTGCGGGGGTCCGTCGCTGGGCCAGCCAGACCACCCGGCGGTAGTGCTGGAAGTAGTCATCGCGCAGTTCTGGATGCCGGTCGAGCCCGAGCTCGGCCAAGATCGTGCGTCGAAACGACAGCGCCAGGAAGTCAGTCAGCAGGTACGTACCCGCTTCGCGTTCGAGCAGTTCCTTGATCTGCGGTTGCCCGGCATAGACGTCGTAGCAGTGCTGGCCGCCCAGTCGTTGGATCCCTCGGCGTTCGCAGACCTCGTCGAGTGCGCCGTACGTGCCACAGTCGGCGTACGCAACGGCAAGGCGTTCGTGACGTTGCGCGAGATCGTCCAACGCGTCGTCGACCTCGCCAGCAATCTGCTCAGGATGGTTGTGCAGCAGCGGCGGCAATGGCTGGATCTCGATATTCCATGAGTGACGTTCCGCGATCGTCGCAACGTCGGCCGCGATTGCGCCACACGCCACGACTCCGATGGACGTCACGTCAGTCACCTCAGGTTGGGAAGGCGAGTTCGTCGACGAACCGGTCGTTGAAGTCGGTCCGGTCCGACAACTCGAGGTACTCGATCTCGTTCAGCAGCGTCTGCGCACCATGTCGTTCCTGCGCAGACAGCAGGACCATCTTGGCGCCCTCGCCAGCAACGTTGCCCGCGCTGATGATGCGAAGGACTGGCAACTTGGGGACCAAGCCGATACGTATCGCGCTCGCCGCGGAAAGGTAGGTGCCGAACGAACCGGCCAGTAGCACCTGCTGAATGTCTTCTGGCTGTACGCCGAAGGCCTCGATGAGCAACTGCCAACCCGTTGAGATGGCCGCTTTCGCGAACTGCAGTTCGCGGACGTCGCGTTGCGACAGGTACACCGGATCGCCGTCGGTCTCGCTCTTGTCCGCGAGGATGAAGACGCGCTCTTCACCGATCTTGGTAAGCCGATCGGCGATCGCCGGAGCGACTTCGAGGGCAGTCTCGTCGGACACGAAACGACCAGAGCCGTCCAGCAATCCGCAGCGCACAAGTTCGCTCACCGCGTCGACCAACCCGGACCCGCAAAGGCCGACAGGCGGTACGTCGTCAATGACTTGGAGCGTGAGTCCATCGTTCTCGATGGCGACGACCTCGATGGCACCGGCGGCTGCGCGCATGCCGCAGCGGATCGAAGCCGCTTCAAAGGCCGGCCCTGCGGGCGCGGCGGTGGCGAGAAGGCGTTCGCCGTCGCCGAGGACGATCTCGCAGTTGGTACCGATGTCGATGAACAGTCGCAGTCGCTTGTCCCGATCCATTCCGGTGGCGAGGACGCCCGAAATGATGTCGCCGCCCACGTATGCGCCGAGCGCAGGAAACACTGTCGCGCGGGCAAGCGGGTTGATAACAACGCCGAGGTCGATGGCCTTCAAGCCCTGATAGCTATTCGTCGGCAAGATGAACGGTGCGACGCCAAGCGGTTCGGGATCGATGCCGAGCGCGAGTTGCACCATCGTCGCGTTACCGGCGAGCGCGACTTCGTAGATCTCGGACGGATCAACGCCAGCTTCGACGCACGCTTCAGTTGCGAGTTCGTTGAGTGTTTCGTGCGCGAGGTCGCGTAACCGCTGCAGTGCATCAGGGTCGAGCATCGTGGCGCTAATGCGGGTGATGACGTCGGCACCGAAGGGCTGCTGCTTGTTCAGCATCGAGCGCACCGCCGCCGGCGTACCGGTCGAAGCGTCCATCAGGTTCGCGACGACGGTGGTCGTACCGAGGTCGAACGCCAACCCGAAGAGTCGGTCTGTGGTGTCCCCGGCCTCGACGCCGACCAGTTCGTCGTCAACGACGACTGCGGTCACTTTGAAGTCTGAACTTCGCAACGTCCGTCCGAGCTCGCGGATCACGCCGGGATCGACGCGCAGTTCCAGGTCGTCCATCGCTGCAAGCAGCCGAGCCAAGTCGGTCTGCTGGTCAGACAGCGTTGGCTCGGAAAGTTCGACGTAGCGCTTTTGCAGTGCCGGCCGCAAGATGACCTGACGTCCGACTCCGACCGTGGCTGCCTTCGGGCGGGTGGTCAGCGGTGGGACGTCGACCTCAAGGTCGCGGTTCGCCATCGCCAGACACGCCAGGCGCCACCCCTGGTCGAGTTGTTCAGGGGAGAAGGCGCGACCGTCAGCTCGTTGCGTTGGGAACGTCCCCGGTGACGATGCGGACCTTGCACTTCTTGCACGTTCCGTGTCCGCCGCAGGTTGAATCGATCGCGATGCCGTTCCAGCTGGCAGCGTCGAACACGGAAACGCCCGCAGGTACCCGGACGACCTTGTCGGAGGGTGAGAAGTGCAGATGGACGCGCGGCGGGTCCGTGGTCGAGCTGTTCTGGCGTTTCGTCAGACGTGGTGGTCACGCCACTTCCTGTCCTTGGCGGCTCATGCGTTGGCGGCGGCCTGCTTGGCGCGGTGCTGCTGGATCCAGTTGGCGCCCCATGCGTCGTTGCCCAACATCAGGTCGGCAGCCTTGACGGCAGAGACAACCTGCGGCGTCCGGGCGTCCATGATGGCGCTGGTCAATCCGGCGCGCATGGCCATCGGCAAGAAGACGGCGTTGAGCGTGTGCCGGTCGGGCATGCCGAAGGAAACGTTCGAGGCGCCGAGCGTCATGTTGACGCCGACCTCCTCCTGGATCATGTAGATAGCGTCCATGGTGCGCGAAGCGTGCATCGCGTCCGCCCCGACCGGCATTGCCAAGGGGTCGATGACGATGTCCTCGGGCGCGATCCCGTACTTAGTGGTCGCCACGTGCATGATCTTGTGCACGAGCTCGACCCGACGCTTGGGGTCCTCGGGAATCTCGTGCTCGTCGTTCGGTAGCGCGATGATGGCCGCGTTGTACTTCTTGACTAGGGGGAGGATCAGTTCCATCCGCTCGTCCTCGGCGGTGACCGAGTTCACCAAGGCTTTGCCTTCGTACGCCGCGAGTCCGGCTTCCAAGGCCTCAACGACGGACGAGTCGATGCACAGCGGCAGATCGGTCAGGCTCTGAATCAAGGTGACGGCCTTGGCCAGGAGCTCGGCCTCGTCGGTGAGTGGCACGCCCATGTTGACGTCGAGGACCATCGCGCCACACTCAACCTGTGCTCGAACGTCCTCTTCGATCGCGGACATGTCGCCAGCCCGAAGTTGCTCCTGGAACTTCTTGCGACCGGTCGGGTTGATCCGCTCGCCGATGATGCAGAAGGGCTGATCGGGCCCAATAGTGACGGACTTAGCCGGCGATCCGAGAACCGTGTGCATGTTGCTCCTGTTCGGGCGTTGGGCCAGACGCAGTTTCAAGCCCGAGGTCGTGGACGAGTCGCGCGATGCTGTCGTCGTGGCGGAAGTCGGCCAGGTGGATTCCGGCAACTCCGTCAAGTGACAGCGCTTGTTGCGCGAGTTCCAGCGCGAGTTTGTAGCGACTCTTCTGCTGGATTTGCCGCTGACGCGACACGATCAATGGTTTCTTGCGGTACTGAAATCCCTGGCACGTTGTCGTTCATGAAAGACAACGCACGAGCCGTCTTCGTCAGGCAGATGGTCGGTAGCAATGCCGTGTTCTTGGTTACTCCTGAACATCACGCAACCGCTGACGAATGACTCGAGTCGCTCGGGGATGTACCCGATCTGCAACTGCAGGAACTTGGCTCCGGCCTCGCTCTTCTTTGCCGCCCGCTCGACGCGGTGGGCTAGGGGAGGCGCGAACGGATTCTCGACGGCGCCGACGAACAACCGCGGCGCGGGATCGAGTTTGCGTCCGGACATGTAGTGACCCTCAGCTAGACCGCTTGCCACGCGGATCAACTGCGGGCCGTCAAGGTCAAAGACTCTGCGTGACTCTGGCTCGTCGCCAGCCGTGACGTCGTCACCGGTCAATGCGCAGATGTTCTCGACTCCGAACATCGATGCGCCGACGATGTCAGCCTGGATGGCCAACCGGTTCTTGTCGCGACACACCACCTGCATGATGGGCTCGCCACCGAGTTGATGGATCGCGATCGCGATTGCCACGTTGGACGAATGCGCATGTGCGGCTGCGTTGTCTGTTGCATTGATGGCGTCGACGTACGGCGCGATGCGACTCAACTTCGCCTTGACCACGTCGAGGTCACCGCCATCGACGGTCGGCAACTCCGCGGTAACGACGGGTCGACTGCGTGAAGTCAGCAATTCACTAAGGCGCGACATCTACGACGTCAACCCTTCGTACTCGACGAGCGATGCCTCGACCTCTGGGAGCTCGATGTCGACCGTCGTCGTACCGCTCCAGCCGGGAGGGGTCTGTCGGTCTTTGCCGGTGATCAAGTTGATCCAGGACGAATCGCCCTGGAGTTCGTTGTTTACCGGGGGACGCATGTGACCGAACTCTTCGCGCCACGACTTCGGAAGCAGCGGCATGGTTCGGCTGCGTTCCTCGGCCTTGACCCACACGCACCGCATCTCGGGCTTGACCTCGCAGTTACCGTCCTCGCGGACGCCACCGCACGGTCCGTTTCGCAGCGTCTTGGGACACGTCATCGGACACGTCATGCCGGTCGAGTGCAGCACGCACTGGCCGCACATGCGGCAGTCCCAGATGGGCTTTCTTGAATGCGTGCTCGACGAGCGGCAACAACTTGGGCATGAGCGGTGTCTTGTCCTGAGTCAGGCGTGGGCGAGGGCTCGTTTTTTGCCCAGCAGGTCTTTGGCTCGTCGGACGGCGGTGGACGCGTCTGCTGCGTACCCGTCTGCACCAACGGCGTCGGCGTACTCCTGAGTCACTGGCGCACCGCCGACCATGACGATGACGTCGCCGCGGATGCCAGCCTTTTCGAGGGCATTCATGTTGGCCTTGAACATCGGCATGGTCGTGGTCAAGAAGGCAGAGAAGCCAACGATGTCTGGCTTGTGTTCTTTGATTGCCTCGACGAACTTCTCGGGAGCGACCTGGACTCCGAGGTCGATGACCTCAAATCCCGCACCTTCGAGCATGATGTTGACCAAGTTCTTGCCGATGTCGTGGACGTCACCCTTGACGGTGCCCATGACGAACTTGCCGACTGTCTCGGCGCCAGTCTCGGCGAGCAGCGGACGCAAGACGTCGAGGGCACCGGACATCGCGCGTCCGGCGATGAGCATCTCGGGGACGAAGAAGTCGCCGCGCTCGAAACGGGCGCCGACCTCTTCGAGCGACGGGATCAATGCCTCGTAGAGCAGCGTCTCGGGGCCGATGTCGTCAGCGAGCGCCTCGTTGGTGAGCTCAAGCACTCTCGGGGCGTTACCCACGAGCGTCTCGTCGTAGAGAGCCTTGAGAATCTCGTCTTGGGTCATGCCACGCCCACCCTTCTTGTCTTCGGTCGTTCCTTGGGGTCAAGAGCTCGTGAGATGGCCTTGGCCTCGGTCACAAGCAAACGAGCAACTCGGGGGAGCCGGTCGCCGGTCAGGCGCACCGACGGTCCGGTCACCGACACCGCGGCAACGACCGTACCTGTGGGTTCGAAGATTGGGGCCGCGATGGCGACCAAGCCTGGCTCGAGCTCGGAGTCGGCCACGGCGTACCCGTGACGGCGGACGCCACGCAGGTCGGTCTCAAGTTCGACCCGGTTGGTGATGGTCCGGTCGGTGTGGCGCTCAAGGCGTCCACTGGGAAGTTGCGCGACTCCGTACGCCAGCAGGACTTTGCCGAGTGCCGAACTGTGGAACGGAACCTCGCGTCCGACCCAGTTGACGGCGCTGAGCATGTAGCGAGAGTCGACCTGCGCGATCTGCTCCACGGCCTGCGAACCGGCAACCGCAATGTTGATGGTCTCGCCGGTCAGATCGCCGAGCCGGCTGAGGTGTGGCTGGGCTACCCGAAGCAGCAAGTCGGTACGCCGTGACTCGGCATACCTGGCCAGGATCGGACCGGGGTGAATCGACGCGTCCGAGCCGCGACGGACCAGGCCGTGTCGTTCCAGGCTGGTGAGCAATCGGGAGACCGTGCTCTTGGGGAGCTTCGAACTGGCGGTGAGATCGGCGAAAGTGACGGAGTGGTCAGCTTGGAGGACCTCGACGAGCAACGTCGCAGCCCGGTCCACCGCTTGGGTGCCCGTGGGTGCAGCAGTCATCCGTTGTTGCTCCGTGTCGTGTCAGGTGCTGTCGAGGTGATCGCGCCGCTGTGGTTGAGTTGACTCGCCAGTCAACCTCACACGAGCGTTCTATCATATGGAACCCCAGTTCCATGGAACGATAGTAGGATTCCCCCGCCCGACCGGTCAAGGGACCCCCTTGAAGCCGTTCGACTCCCCCGTCAAGAAGGGTCAGCGATGTTCGTCAACCGCATGCCGCGCTACGAGATTCTGAGCGAAGGGTCGATCGCCACGCTCGATAGCGGCTGGCGCCGCATCGTGTCTGAGATCGGCGTCGAGTTCATGAAGCCCGAAGCCCTGGAGTTGTTTCGAGCGGCGGGCCAAGAAGTAGACGGCGACAACGTCAAGTTCGACCCTGACTGGATCCTGGCGCAGGCGGCTAAGGCTCCGCGCGAGTTCGACATCCAGGCCCGTAACCACGACAACGACGTCCACATCGGTGGCGACCACATGGTCTTCTCGAGCGTGTACGGACCGCCGTTCGTCCGGGCCGGTGACGTTCGCAAGGAAGGCACCCTCGAGGACTACCGCAACTTCGCCAAGCTCGCGCAGAGTTTCGAGGTCATGGACACCGTGGGCGGCGTGGTTGCTGAGCCCAACGATGCACCGCTCGACTCGCGTCACCTCGACATGCTCTACGCGACGATGACGCTCACGGACAAGATGTACATGGGCAACGTCGTCAGTGGAGTGAACGCGCGCGACACCATCGCGATGTCCGAGATCCTGCTTGGCGGTCGCGAGTCCATCGAACAGACCCCGGCCTGCATCTCGCTGATCAACTGCAACTCGCCACTGCGGTGGGACGACCGCATGCTCGACGCGCAATTCGAGTACTCGGCGGCGAACCAACCCGTCGTCCTGACGCCGTTCCTGCTGATGGGTGCGATGTCACCGGTGACCATCCCGTCGGCGTTGGCGCAACAGATGGCCGAGGCGCTCACCGGCATTGCACTCAGCCAGTTGATCCGTCCAGGTTCACCAGTCGTATTCGGGTCGTTCCTGTCCAACATCGACATGCAGTCGGGTTCGCCGCAGTTCGGTACCCCCGAGTCGGCCATCGGACTGCTCTGCACGGGTCAGATCGCTCGCCACCTCGGCTTGCCGTTCCGTAGTGGTGGCGGCCTCAACTCCTCGCAAATGCCCGACGCCCAGGCCGGTTACGAGTCGCTCATGACGATGCTGCCGACGTTCCTGGCTGGTACGAACTTCGTCATGCACTCAGCCGGTTGGCTCGAGGGTGGCCTTGTCTCGTGCTTCGAGAAGTACGTCATGGACGTCCAGGTTCTTGAGATGTTGCAGAAGGAGTTCACCCCGCTGGAGTTCGGCGAGGACGAACTTGCCTTCGACGCTCACCTCGAGGTCGGCCACGGGGGACACTTCCTCGGCGCCGCTCACACGATGGACCGGTTCCGAACCTGCTTCTACCGGCCGTTCTTGTCGTCGTCGGAGAACTTCGAGCGCTGGACGCGCAACGGGTCCAAGGACACCGCAGCCCGTGCAACGGACATCTACAAGGCCAAACTCGAAGAGTACGTGCAGCCTGAACTCGACGAGGCGATCCAGAAGGAACTCGAGGACTACGTCCTGCGTCGTCGCGCCGAACTCGGCGACTGATCGCAGGCTCGGCTCCACTTCACCATCTCGAAGTTGCTAGGCGGGGCGGGCGCTATAGCGCCCGCCCCGCCTAGCAACTAACTGTTGGTGATCCGGCGTCAGCCGTTCAACCAGGCGTCAACCTTGTCGGGGTTGGCGTCGATCCACTTCTGTGCGGCATCCGCAGGGTCCATCTTGTCCACGGCGATGTAGCTTAGCCACCTCGTTCTGATCGTCGTTGGTCCAGGTGAAGTTGTCGACCAACTGAGCGGCCGGACCGTTTTCGTCCATGAAGTCCGCCCGTGCGACCTTGTTCAAGATGTACTTCGGGTAGTCGCAGGCGACTGTCGCTGGGTCGGCGTCGCAACCTTCGGTCGCACTTGGGTAGGTCGACCTTGACCAACGGAACCTGAGAAAGGAAGTACTGCGGCTCGTAGAAGTAGCCGATCAGCCATTCCTTGTTGTCTTCCGCCTTTCGGAACGCTGTGATGCAGCGCAGCTTCACTACCGGCGTAGACGACCTTGAAGTTCAGGCCGAGATTGTCGACCAGTGCTTCATCGTTGGTTACGTACGACGGGTCACCGTCGAGCAACTGACCCTTGCCGTCTGATTCCGGAGTGGCAAAGTCACTCGCGAAGTCGTTCAGGTTCTTGTAGTCGAGTACCTCTGGGTGCGCCTTGGCCAGCCACGGCGGTACGTACCAGCCGATGACTCCGATGTTGCCGTTCGGGCCGACGTCAACGACCGTGCCTTGCTGGTCGATGTACTTCTTGGCCAGATCTTCGTGACCCCAGTTCTCGATGACCACGTCGATGTCGCCGCTGTTCATGCCCTGCCACGACAACTTCCTCCTTCAGGTCCGTGTAGGTGGTGTTGCAACCCAGCTTGGTAGCAGCAACCTGGCCAACCACGTAGGCCGATGCCTCGTAGCCAACCCAGGGGTTGACCGCCATGTTGAAGTCACCGCAGTCGGCTGCAGCAGCGCTCCCGGTGGTGTCGCCGCCGATGTCGCTGCCGCCACAGGCGGCCAAGACGAGACCAGCCGCTGCCAACACCGCGATGCTCGCAGCACCTCGTGTCGTTAATCGCACTCTTTCTCCTTCAGTTGGGCCGCGTTGTTGCGGCGCTGGTCAGGTTGACTCGGCTCGCCCGTAGCGAGCCGCAGCATGAACGGTGATGCGGTCGAGCATGATGCCAAGAGCGGTGATGGCGATGGCGGCTGCCAGTCCCTTGCCGAACAGCTCACCTTGTGAGAAACCGCCGATGACCAGGTAGCCGAGGCTGCCGCCGCCCGACCAGTGCCCCGATTACCACCATAGAGAGCACGAAGAGCAATCCCTGGTTGGCAGCGAGCACCATGGAACCTTTTGTCATCGGCAGTTGCACTTTGCTGATGATCTGCCACCTGCTCGAACCGGCCGACTGCGCCGCCTCGACGGTGGTTGGAGCGACCCCGCGAATGCCGTCAGCGACGATCTTGATCGACACTGGTGCGGCGTAGAGCACTGCAGCAGCGATAGCAAGGAATCGGCCGGGCCGAAACAGAGCGAGCGCCGGAACGAGATACACCAAGGCCGGCATGGTCTGCAGTCCGTCGAGAACGGGGCGAAGCGCCGCGTCGGCGCGATGGCTGCGGCCGATCCACACGCCGAGGACGACGCCGATCACCATGACCAGAACCGTCGCGACCAGCGTCATCGACAACGTGATCATCGAGTCATGCCACAGACCGACGCCAAGAATGATGACTAGGCAGATGCGAGGTCGGATAGCAACGCACCACCCGCACCCATCACGGACCCGAGTACCAGCAAGGCCACGATTCCGAGCCACCACACTTGCCAGGCAACGCTCGACAGAACCTGCGGACCACATACCAGCCGCGACAACTGCGGCCACGGAGATCAACCCCGGAACGATGAGCTTGTAGGGGTCGCCCTTACCCGCTGTGCCGATCAGTGCGGCCAGCGCCAGGATGACTCCCGCCGTGAGCCACCAGGGCGTGTCGGCCATCAGGTGTTGCAGGGGTTGAGCAGCCAGTTGGTTACCTCATCATTGATCCAGCTGGTGACTGCGCCGAAGGTGTCGATGAACCACTTGGTGGCGTCGTTCACCCGCGTGGCGAGGTCTTTGCCCCAAGTCGTGTCTGGGAAGACTCGACCACTTCAACTTGGTGTTCGACAGGTAGACGGCGACGAGCACAAGCGCGCCGGTACCGCCGATAACCATCTGACGAGTTCGCCCGCTCAGGCTTCGTGTGGATCGAGACGCAATCTCGGATCGCTCGCCAGCAGCGACCGTCGACCGGTCGAGCATGATGGCGAGGAACACGATGCAGATGCCGCTGACGAAGGCGACTCCCGACGTCGCCCGCGGATAGTGCCTGAATAACCGGCACGCCCAGCCCTTTGGCGCCGATAAAAGCACAGATTGTTGCCATCGAAAGCGCCGACATGATGGTCTGGTTCAGACCCACGATGACGGTCCGCTTGGCCATCGGCAACTGAACTTTGCGCATCAACTGGGGAGACGTCGAACCCATCGACGTCGTCGCCTCCACCGTGGTGGGGGACACCGTTCGCAGTCCATGGGCGGAGATTCGCACCAGCGGCGGGAGTGCGTAGATGAACGTTGCTGCGATGGCAGAGGGGCTACCAATGCCGAAGAGCAGTGCCAGGGGCGCCAGGTATGCAAAGGACGGCAACGTCTGCATCGTGTCGAGCACTGGCGTGAGTACTGCTGAAGCGCGTTGGCTGCGCTGAGATCCAGATGCCCAGCGGCAGGCCGACCAGCACACACGAGAACCACCGAAATTGCAGTGATGATCAGGGTGTAGAGGGCGTCGTCCCAATAGCCCGAGGTAGCCACACAGCAGCAACGAAACGAGCACGATGATCGCGATCCGCAACGTTGGCAACGATGTAGCCAACCCAGGTCGCCAGCGCCACGACGCCGGCCCAACCGATCATGGCGACCCCGAGCGGACGGCTCGAGTCTGAGACGAACACCGTCTCCAGGGTGTCGAAGCACCACTTGAAAGCGTTGCTCAGCCAGTCAATCGGAAGCAGCAGCGGATTGTTGTCGAACTTGGCGTTTTCAATGCCGTCGCGGAGAGTGTTAATCCACGAGTGGAAGTCGGTTTGGGTTTGTGCTGAAGCAAGTTCGAGAGTGTTTCGTCCCTGAAGCAGAATGCCGGCCACGATCCAGACGCCGAGCATGACACCAAGGAGCACCCACATCCGACGGCGACCGGCGTGCTCGTCATGCTGCGACGGCGCGACCTCGGGGTGCTCGAGCTCGGCAAGCTCAATGGTCACTGCTAGGTCCTTCCTCCGCGACGATCACGCGCAAGATGTCGTCCTGATCGACGACGCCGAGTAACTCACCGTTGTCCATCACCCGAACCGGATGCTCAGCATCGATCACACGTCGCGCTGCTGTCCGCACGACGGTGTCGGATGTCATCACCGGGCCGTCGAGAGGTTCTCCCGGACGTGGTTGCCGCATGACCCATGCCAACGTCAGAACGTGCGAGCGGGGAACCTCGCTGACGAAGTCTTTGACGTAGTCGTCAGCCGGCGCACCGACAACTTCAGCGGGAGTTCCCATCTGCACCAGCGCTCCGTCACGCATGATGAGGATTCGGTCGCCGAGCTTTCAGTGCCTCTTGCAGGTCGTGGGTGATGAAGACCATCGTCTTGCCGACTTCATGGTGGAGCCGGATGACTTCGTTCTGCATGTCGCGACGAATCAGCGGGTCGAGTGCCGAGAACGGCTCGTCGAACAACAGGACCGACGGATCGACAGCGAACGCACGAGCCAGACCGACTCGCTGCTGCATACCACCGGACAACTGGTCGGGGTAGGAGTTCTCGTTTCCGGTGAGCCCCACCAGGTCGACGAGCTCTTGTGCCTTGTCGCGGCGCTCGGCCTTGCTATCGCCCCGGATCTCGAGCCCGTACGCGACGTTGTCGATGACCTTGCGGTGGGGCAGGAGTCCGAAGTGCTGGAACACCATCGAGACGTGACGTCGGCGTAGGTCGCGCAGGCGCGACTCGGACATCTGCACAACGTCCTCGCCGCCGATGAGCACCTTGCCTGCGGTCGGTTCAATCAGTCGCGTCAGACAGCGCACCAACGTCGACTTACCGGAACCAGAAAGGCCCATGACGACGAACACTTCGCCCGGGCTGACCTCGAAACTCACGTCACGAACGGCGGCAGTGCAGCCGGTCTTGGCCAGGAGTTCGCTACGCGACAAGTCGGCGTCTGGCGATCCCACGATGCTGTCCGCCTTGGGGCCGAACACCTTCCAGAGCTGGTCAACGGTCAGCGCGGATGCGCCGTTCGCTGACGGCGTGGTGGCGGCGGTGTCGACAGCAGTGCTCATGACGCGGCTCCCTGGTTGTTTCGGTAGTCACCTGGCGGATAGAGCGGACTGCCCTCGCGGTAGCGATAGAACGGTGCGGTGGATGGTGCGAGTGGAGTGTTCCCCAAAATCAGGTCAGCGGCCTTTTCGGCCAGCATCATGATCGGCGCATAGATGTTGCCGTTGGTCACGTAAGGCATCGAACTCGCGTCGACGACGCTGATGCCCTCAAGGTCGTGAACACCCATGGTCAGCGGGTCGAGTACGGCGTCGTCGCCGACGCCCATCTTCGCCGTGCACGACGGGTGAAGCGCGGTCTCTGCATCCTGTGAGACCCACTCGAGGATCTCGTCGTCAGTTTCGACGCCGGGTCCAGGTGACAACTCGCCGTCGTTGAATGGCGCGAACGCGGGCTGGTTCAAGATGTTCCGCGCAACTCGGATGCACTCGATCCACTCGCGTCGGTCCTGCTCGGTCGACAGGTAGTTGAACTGCAGTGCTGGCTTCTCGAGGGGATCGGTCGACTTCAACGAGATCGTTCCGCGCACGTCCGAATACATCGGCCCGATGTGCACCTGGTAGCCGTGCCCCTCGGTCGGTGCAGTTCCGTCGTAGCGGATCGCGATGGGCAGGAAGTGGAACATCAGGTTCGGGTAGTCGACGATGTCGTTACTGCGGACGAAGCCGCCACCTTCGAAGTGGTTGGTCGATCCGAGCCCGGAACGCAAGAACATCCATTGCGCGCCAATGCCCGGACGCTTCCACCACTTAAGTCCTGGCGCGATCGAAACCGGTTGCTTGCTGGCGTACTGGATGTACACCTCAAGGTGGTCCTGCAGGTTCGATCCCACACCCGGGATGTCTGCGACAACCGGGATGCCGAGTGCCGAAAGGTCGCCTGCGTTTCCGACTCCGGACAACTGCAGCAGTTGCGGAGTGTTGATCGCACCGCCGCACAAGATGACTCGACCGGCCTGAACACTGCGATGTGCTCTGCCGGCGCGCAGGTACTCAACACCAACCGCGCGCTTGCCCTCGAAGACCACCTTGGTTGCTTGCGCCAGCGTCTCGACCTTGAGGTTCTTACGTCCCATCACCGGGTGCAGGTACGCGCGCGCCGCACTGAGTCGGCGTCCGCGGTGAATGTTTCGGTCGAACTTGGCGAAGCCTTCTTGCCGGTACCCGTTGACGTCGTCGGTCAGTGGGTAACCAGCCTCTTGCGCGGCTTGGAAGAAGGCGCCGAACAGTGGGTTCGTCGCTGGCCCGCGTTCCAGGACGAGGGGACCGCTCCCGCCGCGCCATTCGTCTGCGCCGGCCAGGCAGGTTTCCATCCGCTTGAAGTACGGCAGACAGTGGGCGAAGTCCCACGTCTCCATTCCCTTGTCGGCGCCCCAACGCTCGTAGTCCATGGGGTTGCCGCGCTGGAAGATCATGCCGTTGATGCTGCTGGAGCCGCCCAGCACCTTGCCGCGGGCGTGGTAGACCCGACGGCCGTTCATGAACGGCTCGGGTTCGGACTCGTACTTCCAGTCGTAGAACCGGCTGCCGATCGGGAAGGGGAGCGCAGCGGGCATATGGATGAAGGGGTCGAAGATGAAGTCGGAGCGACCGGCCTCGAGGACAAGGACCGACGTATCAGGATCGACGCTCAGTCGGTTTCCTAGCGCCGATCCGGCCGAACCGCCGCCAACAATGACGATGTCGTAACTCTCATTGCTCATGTCGTCACCCACCGAACCAATGTTGGGGTTCTGGATTCAAGTTCTGCCAGATGTGTTTGGTCTCGCGGTATTCCGCCAGTCCGTGATTGCCGAGTTCGCGTCCGATCCCAGATTGCTTGAAGCCGCCCCACTCTGCCTGCGGGACGTAGGGGTGGTAGTCGTTGATCCAGACCGTCCCTGCCCGAAGTTTGGACGCCGCTCGCTCGGCTCGATCGGGATCGCTGGTCCACACAGCACCTGCCAGGCCGTACGGAGTGTCGTTGGCGAGCCGCAGCGCCTCGTCCTCGTCGGTGAACGTCTCAACGGTCAGCACCGGACCGAACGACTCATCGCGGACGACGCCCATGCGTCGCGTCGCATTGGTCGAGCACGGTCGGCAGGTAGTAGAAGCCGTTCGCCAATGCGGGGTCGTCGGGGCGTTTGCCCCCGCATCGCAGCACTGCACCTTCTGCAATACCGCTGGCGACGTATGCCTCGACCTTGTCGCGATGGGCGGCTGACACCAGGGGTCCGGTCTCCGCGTTTTCATCGAACGGTCCACCGAGACGGATCTGCTCTGTGCGGCGTACCACCTCGTCGACGAAGGAGTCGTGCAGCGACGCGTCGATCAGCAGTCGCGCCCCGGCCGAACACACTTGTCCGGAGTGCAAGAACACAGCCGTCGTCGCAAAGTCGAGCGCTGCGTCGATGTGGGCATCGGCGAACACGATGTTCGGGTTCTTGCCACCGAGTTCGAGGGCGATCTTCTTCACCGTCGGCGCGGCGTTCGCCATGATCAGCCGACCGGTGAGCAGTCCGCCGGTGAACGAGACCAGGTCGACGTCTGGATGCGTCGACAACGGTGCACCCGCGGTTGGTCCGGCTCCCAACACCAGGTTGCCGACTCCACTGGGCAGTCCGACATCCTCCAAGATCTGCATCAGCAAGATCGCCGTCGACGGCGTCAACTCGCTCGGCTTGAGGACGAAGCTGTTGCCGGCGGCCAGAGCAGGAGCGACCTTCCACGAGGTCTGAAGCAGGGGGTAGTTCCACGGCGTGATCAGTGCGCAGACGCCAACCGGCTCATGAACGACGCGACTACGTACCCCTGGACGACCGACTTCGACTTCACGATCCGGGTCTTCGGCAGCTAATTCTGCGTAGAACCGAAAGACCGAGGTGACGTCGTCGACGTCGTACTCACTCTCGACGAAGCGCTTTCCGGTGTCGAGCGACTCGGCCCGAGCGATCTCAGGCTTCCGGGCAACTAACTGGTCCGCGACAGCGTCTAGCAGGGCCGCCCGTTCTTTGCCGCTAGTACCTGACCAGGCGCGGGAGTCGAAACTGCGACGAGCGGCCTCGATGGCAGCGACGGTGTCCTCGGCGCTGGCCTCGTCGACGGTTCGGACCAGACTTCCGTCGGCAGGGCAGTGGATCTCGCGCGTCGCACCATGACGTGCTGACTGCCAGGTCCCGCCGATCAGTAGTTCAGGCATGCCACATCCTCGGGCCGAAGGCACGGACACGACGCGGTGTGCGGTCACAGGGCAACGGACAGTGACGTGCTGGACACCACGTGTGCTGTGTCGAACACAATGGTGTTGGGTGCGGAGGGGCGTCAAGTGCTGTGTCCGCACTGTGATGGAGCGTTCCACGTCGTGGAGCGTCGCCTAGTGTGGGTTTGCTCGAGATCGACAAGGAGTGAATCGATGACAGACCCTGCTTCGTCACCGGCCGCGCAGTCGAGCGTGAAGTCGGGCGCGGATTGGGAAGTGGGCGGCACTGATCGCGCAGTCCCGTATCGAGATATCGAGTACCACACCGCTGACGGCATCGCGAAAATTACGATCAATCGGCCAGAGGTTCGCAACGCATTCCGTCCTCAGACGCTGTTCGAACTGCGGGATGCGTTCGACGCAGCCCGTGATGACGACTCAATCGGTGTCATCATCTTGACCGGTAAGGGCGACTTGGCCTTCTGCTCCGGCGGAGATCAACGAATCCGCGGCGACGACGGATATATCGGTGATGACGACGTCGCGGCCAAGGGCATCGGCCGACTCAACGTGCTCGACCTGCAGGTGCAAATCCGACGGACCCCCAAGCCAGTCGTAGCGATGATCGCTGGCTACGCGGTCGGGGGTGGGCACGTGCTGCATGTGATGTGTGATCTGTCGATTGCTGCGGAGAACGCCCGATTCCAGCAGACCGGGCCGAAGGTCGGGTCATTCGACGGTGGGTACGGCTCAGGCCTGCTCGCTGCCCAGATCGGCCAGAAGCGAGCCAGGGAGATCTGGTTTCTCTGCCGTCAATATGACGCGGCGACGGCGCTGGACTGGGGGTTGGTCAACGCTGTCGTCCCGCTAGAACAACTTGAGATCGAGACGGTTCGCTGGTGTCGAGAGATGCTTGAGCACTCCCCGCTGGCGCTGCGCATGCTCAAAGCGTCGATGAATGCCGCTGACGACGGGCTGGCGGGCGTCCAGCAACTGGCTGGTGACGCGACTCTGTTGTTCTACATGACCGAAGAGGCGCAAGAAGGCCGCGACGCCTACACCAACAAGCGCAAGCCCGACTTCGGCAAGTTCCCCAAGCGTCCCTGATGCCAGCAGGTTGGCCAGAGCTCGACGACGTTGCTTGACGGCGCGGTCGCATATCGCCTGCCGTTGACCACGCGATTCAGGGGATTGACCGAGCGCGAGGGACTGCTGATCCGCGGTCCATCTGGCTGGGGAGAGTTCGCGCCGTTTTCTGACTACGACTTGGCGATGGACGCGCGATGGTTGGCCTCGGCTGTTGAGGCGGCATGGGGGAATTGGCCGACGCCGCAGCGAGACGTCGGTGCCGGTGAACGCGATCGTTCCTGCGGTCGATCCTGATGCAGTGCGAGATCTGGTGCTGGCGAGTGGCTGTTCGACGGTCAAGGTGAAGGTCGCTGAACCGGGCCAGACGCTCGCAGACGACGTTGCGCGGGTGGGGGCCGTCCGTGACGCGCTCGGTGCCGAGGGGAGGGTGCGAGTCGACGCCAATGGCGCCTGGTCGGTTGACGATGCCGTGCGCAGCATCGCCGCACTTATCGAGTTCGGCCTGGAGTACGTCGAGCAGCCCTGCTCGACCATCGACGGAGCTCGCTTCGGTTCGCACGCGCGTGGACGTCCCGATCGCAGTCGACGAGGGAATCCGGCGTGCTCCGGATCCCCGAGCCGTCACCGGAGTTCGTGAAGCCGCCGACGTCGTGATCCTCAAAGCCGCTCCGCTCGGTGGGGTGTCGGCGGCTCTCGATGTGGCATCCGCGTATGGCCTGCCGGTGGTGGTCTCCAGTGCCCTCGAGTCGTCGATCGGCCTGGCGGCGGGACTCGCCCTGGCCGCCGCGATTCCCCGCCTTGACTACGCCTGCGGGCTCGGAACGGGGCGGTTGTTGGGGGACGATGTCAGCGACGATCCCCTCGTCCCCAGCGATGGAGCACTCCGGGTACGACGCGTGACGCCAGATCCTGCCGCTCTCGACCGAGTTCGCGCGTCGACGCAGGGCCAACGGCAATGGCTGGCGCGTGCGACAGTTGCGTACCAGGAGTGGAGCAAAGTCTTGCTGACCCGAGAGATGAAGGAGCGAGTCGATGAACCCCTCGACGGCGCTCGCCACGGTTTGCGTGGACGAACTCCTCCGATGTGGCGTTCGCGACGTTGTCGTATGCCCCGGCTCGCGATCTGGGCCGTTGGCCCTGGCATTCGTCGACGCCGCTGAGCACCACGATCTGACCGTCCATGTCCGTACTGATGAGCGCAGCGCCGGATTTCTGGCGCTCGGCCTGGCGAAGGTGTCTGGGTCGCCGGCAGTGGTTCTGACGACGTCGGGAACCGCAGTGGCGAATTTGTTGCCTGCCATCGTCGAGGCGTCGTACAGCGGGGTGCCGGTCGTGGCGCTGACGGCGGATCGACCTCCCGAACTCCACGGAGTTGGGGCCAACCAGACGATCGATCAACTGGGAATCTTTGGCGACTTCGTCCGCGACTGTGTCGCACTGGGTCCGATGGCCGAACGGGCGTGGGAGAAATCGCTCACGTTCGTTCGACGATCTGTCGCGCTGTCGCGCAGGCAACGGGGAACATTGAGCGGACGGGTTGGACCGGTTCACGTGAACGTCGCGATGCGCGAGCCGCTGGTCCCCGACGGGACGTCCGAATGGCCAGAGTCACTAGAGGGGCGTCCAGACCGAGAAGCCTGGACGACGTTCGCTCCGGCTGCCGCAACCACTAGCTCAGCGACGGTCGTCGCTGCCTGCGCGGACGCTCGTTGTCGTCGGTGACTGCGAAGTCAGTCTGGGCCGCGCCGCTGCACGGCTGGCCGAGGAACACGGCTGGCCACTGGTCAGCGAACCCAGCGGCAACGCTGCGTACGGCGCTAACAGCATTTCGACCGCGGGGTGGTGGCTCAGCGACAGCGCAGTCTGGTCACGTCTGCGACCTGAGCACGTGCTCGTCGTGGGCCGACCCACCGTGTCGAGGGCGGTATTGGCGACGCTCAGCGATGAGCAGGTGGCGGTGTCCGTCGTAGCCAATGGACCGACGTGGGTTGACGTCCCGCACTCGGCGCGCCAGGTCTTGCCGGCGCTTCCGACGCCCGACGGTCGTCACGAGCCTGATCAAGACTGGCTCGACCAGTGGCGGCGCGAGGAATCTGCAGCACGACGTCGGCTCGACGACGCAGCTCGATGAAGTCGGAGAGGGAGAACAGCACGCGGTACGGGCGCTGTACGAGAACCTGCCGTCGGACGCGCTGCTCATCGCAGGTTCGTCCCTACCCGATTCGACACGTGTTTCTTTGTGCGGCTCCTCGCGACGGCGTAACCGTCGTCGCGAATCGTGGCGCGGCCGGAATCGACGGCACAGTTTCGACCGCGGTCGGAGCCGCGCACGCATGGCAACGGGGTGGCGGTGGACTTGCGGTCGCTCTCGTCGGAGACCTCACCTTCTTGCACGACGTGAATGGCTTGGCGAACGCGACCAAGAACTCTCCCCGACTGACCTTCGTCGTACTCAACAACGACGGTGGGGGAATCTTCGAGTTGCTGGAGCCCGCGTCGTCAGTGGATCGCAGCGCCTTCGAGTCGGTGTACGGCACGCCCCACGGCGTCGACCTCGCAGCGTTATGCGGTGCGCACGGTGTCGCGTTCACGCGCGTTACTCATACGAAAGAACTTCTCGAGGTGACGTTGGATCCGCGCGCCGAACTGCAGGTGGTGGAACTTCGCGCGGACCGCGAGGTCACTGCCGAAACGCATCGGCGACTCGCGCGCGCAATTTCTGCTGGTCGTTAGTTAGTTAGGCGTGGTCTCTAGGGCTTCGCGCATCGCCAGGAACTTCGTCTGCGACTCGGCCAGTTCAGCAACTGGTTGTGAAGCCTCTACTACGCCGCAGCCAGCGAACATGCGTGCGGTCGACGGATCGTCTGGGTCGATCTGCGCGCAGCGAAGGGCGATGCCGAACGCACCGTCGCCACGTGCGTCCAGCCAGCCGACCGGACCGGAATAGCGACCGCGATCCATCGCCTCGAATTCTTCGATCATCGCGAACGCCCGTCGCGTTGGTGTGCCGCAGACGGCAGCGGTCGGGTGGAGTGCGGCAGCCAGTTCGAGTGCGGTTTCACCGTTTGCCAGCCGCCCGGTGATGTCGGTCTGCAGATGCTGGACGTTGGCCAGGCGCACGACCTCGGGGGCGCGAGGCACGACGAGATCGGAGCAGAACGGAGCGAGTGCATCGGCCACCGAACGCACGGCGTACTCGTGTTCAATCTGATCCTTGGCCGACGACACCAGTTCGGCTGAATGCTGCGCGTCGATCACGGCGTCGGAGTCTCGACTGATAGTTCCGGCTAACACGCGCGACACGATGTGGTCACCGGTTCGACGGACGAGCAGTTCGGGTGTCGCACCGATGAGCCCTTCGACGGCGAACGTCCAGCAACTGGGGTACGCGGCGTTAAGCGGACGTAGCACTGCGCGCGGATCGATCGGTCGGTCCGTCGCGGCGACCAAGATCCCGCGCAAGCACGACCTTTTGCAAGGCCCCGGCTCGGATGCTCTCGACGGCGGCTGCGACGGTCAGCTCGTACCGAGCCGATGACACGTTGCCGTCGCTGTAACTCACTGCGCCAAGGGGTTCAACGGTCTCGGTGGGTAGTAACGCGTCGAGGTTGGCGTCGTGGTCGCCGATCGTGGTAATCCATGACGCGCCGTCGCGGCGTCCGATCACCACACTCGGGACGACCATCACGGACTCGCTTGGGCCGTCGCTGAACGTAAAGGAGGCGAACGCAACCGGTCCTGAGCCGGGGACGCCCACCAAGTCTTCGACGTCGAGGTGATCGGCGAACTCGCGCCACCACGTCACAGCGTCGGAGAACCGGCCCGGGCCGGTGGTTGTTAGACGCGCGGCTTGTCCCCAAGCGACCAGGCCGTCGGAGCCGCGCAACCAGCAGAGTGATCCATCGCGGGGGAGGCGTGAAAGCAGATCGCCTGGATCCTCGATGGGAACTGACCGGACCTTGACTGGCGATTGCGGCGGCGCCCACGTCGTCGATCTGCTCACGATCGGCAAGCCTACGACCGGGCGATCAGATGCGCGCGTCACCCTGGGAGACTGGCCGCATGGTGCGTGCGGATCTGGACAAGAACCCTGGCGAGGTTGCCCAGATGTTCGACGACGTCGCCGAGCGATACGACATCACCAATGACGTTCTCTCGATGGGACAGGACCGCGTGTGGCGTCGCGCAGTGATAGCGGCGCTCAACGTTCAACCTGGTGAGCGAGTCCTCGACCTCGCGTCGGGAACTGGGACGTCTGCTGAGCCGCTGGCTGCGTCCGGTGCCTTCGTGGTCCCTTGTGACTTTTCGTTGGGGATGCTCGCGGTCGGTCGTCGTCAGCGGCCGCAACTGCCTTTCGTCGCTGGTGATGGCCTACGTCTGCCGTTCGCTGACGACGCATTTGATGCCGTCACGATTTCGTTCGGGCTTCGCAACCTGCATGACACCGAGACGGGGTTGCGGGAGTTGTTGCGAGTCACCCGACCTGGTGGACGGCTAGTGGTCTGCGAGTTCAGTCACCCGACGTGGGCGCCCTTTCGAACGGTCTACAGCGAGTACCTCATGCGTGCGCTTACCGACCATCGCGCGCCGCGTCGCAACCAATCCCGACGCGTACGTGTATCTCGCCGAGTCGATCCGGAGTTGGCCCGACCAGGCGGCACTCGCCGTCGACGATCGGATTCGCCGGCTGGCAGAACGTGGGTTGGCGCAATCTGTCAGGCGGGATCGTTGCGCTGCATAGGGCGTGCGGCCGGACTAACGTTGGGCCAGACCGAGTTCTCTTGGAGAACTCAACCTGACGCGAGGTGGCTAAACGCATGGACGGTGTGGATGTTGGAGAGAAGCGGATCGCACTGCTGATTGATGCCGACAACGCCCCCGCTTCGAAGATCGACGTAATTTTGGCGGAAGTGGCGCGGCACGGGGCCGCTAACGTCCGGCGGGCATACGGCGACTGGAAGGACCCCCATCTCAAGTCGTGGGAGGGAACGCTGCACGCTTATGCGATTCGTCCGATCCAGCAGTTCGCGTACAGCACCGGCAAGAACGCCTCCGATATGGCCATGGTGATCGATGCCATGGACCTCCTCTACGCACGCTCGCTAGATGCTTTTGCGATCGTCTCGAGCGACGCAGACTTCACACCCCTTGTGATGCGCATCCTGACCGACGGCTTAAAGGTCTACGGCTTCGGCGAGACGAAGACACCAGATCCCTTCGTCAACGCGTGCTCGCAATTCACTTACGTCGAGGGTCTGGCTCAACCGTCGGAGAAGCCTGCGGAGAAGGAGCTCAAGGCCAGCGACTCCCAGGCCCTACGAGGTGATGCTCGCCTCGTACTCATGCTTCGCAAAGCCGTGGATGCAGTAAGCGGTGATGACGGATGGGCGCACCTGGGTCAGGTGGGTACGCAGATTGGTAACCAGGCGTCTTTTGATCCTCGCAACTATGGCTACCGAAAACTCAGCGACTTGATCGATGCGACCGGGCTGTTCGAGGTCAAGCGACAAGATCTGATTGTGTTTGTCCGGGACAACCGCAAGACCTGAATCTGCGCGAGTTTCGATCGTTGTCGGAACCATCTTGGAAGCCCGCTTTCCACAGCATGAATACGGAGTTTGTTGCACCGGTGCGGGAGAACGCGTCGTTCTTAGGTTTTGGGGTGGGGTGCCCCGGCGGCGGGATGGGGGGATCCCTACTACACTGGGGCGCGCTCGTGAACTAATTCACAAGCGCGTGTTTGCCTCTGCCACTCAGGACCAGCCGTGACCCACGTGTCCCTTGACGAGCGCAGTGCCGACGTCATCGTCGTCGGTGCTGGACCGGGCGGTTCCACAACGGCCTACCACCTGGCCCAGGCTGGTCTCGACGTCCTCCTGTTGGAGAAGACCTCGTTCCCGCGCGAGAAGGTTTGCGGCGACGGCTTCACCCCGCGAGCGGTCAAGCAGATCCTGGCGATGGGCATCGATCCGACCCCCGAAGACGGCTGGATCCGTAACCAGGGTCTTCGGATCATCGGTGGCGGCATGCGCCTCGAACTGCCTTGGCCAGATCTGGCGAGCTATCCCAACTACGGCTTGGTACGCACCCGCGAGGACTTCGACGAGATCCTTGCCAGGCAGGCGCAGAAGGCTGGTGCTCGGCTTCACGAAAGCACCAGTGTTTCCGGACCGCTGCTCGACGCCCAGGGCCGCATCGTCGGGGTCACTGCTCGGGTAGCTGCCGAAGATGGCGGCCGGGGACCGACCGTCGAGTTCAAGGCTCCCCTCGTGGTGGCAGCCGATGGCAACTCGACCCGGCTCTCGTTGGCTATGGGCCTGCGCAAGCGTGATGACCGGCCGCTCGGTGTCGCCGTGCGCACCTACTACACCAGTCCGCGAACGAATGACGACTGGCTTGAGTCCTGGCTGGAGCTCTGGGACGGCGATCGCCTGCTCCCGGGATACGGCTGGATCTTCGGAGTCGGCGACGGCACGGTCAACGCCGGTCTGGGGATCTTGAATTCGTCCACGGCGTTCCAGAACGTGGACTACAAGGACCTCCTGCGACGCTGGCTCGACACCACTCCCGAGGAGTGGGGATTCCGTGAGGAGAACCGCACTCAACCCATTCGCGGAGCGGCGTTGCCCATGGGATTCAACCGAACCCCTCACTACACCCGCGGGATGCTCCTGGTCGGAGATGCCGGAGGCATGGTCAATCCCTTCAACGGAGAGGGAATTGCCTACGCGATGGAGTCCGGCGAGATGGCGGCGCGCACCATCATCCAGGCCCTCGGTCGTAGCACCGAGGGGGCTCAGGAGAGAGCCCTCGAGGGGTACCCAGCGGCGCTTAAGCAGGAATATGGCGGGTACTACACACTCGGTCGGGTGTTCGTAAAGCTCATCGGAAACCCGAACGTGATGAAGTTGGCGACGCGTCACGGCCTGCCGCATCCGACGCTGATGCGCTTCACATTGAAACTGTTGGCGAACTTGACCGACCCGTCAGATGGCGATGCCATGGATCGCGTGATCAACGCCCTGACGAGGGTGGCTCCGGCAGCGTGAACCCCTCTCTGGCACTGGCCAAGTTCGCCCCTAGTATGGGCCGCGGTTTGGATCGATCGTGCCCAAGGATCGTCGCGCAGCGAGGGAGGACAGTCAGATGAATCCCATCGTTCCCATCCTGCTTCTGGCAGCCATCGGCTTCGGGTTCGCAGCCTTCTCGATTGTTGCCGGATCACTGTCTGGACCGAAGCGATTCAACAGAGTCAAACTCGACGCTTACGAATGCGGCATCGACCCAACTCCGCAACCCATGGGTGGTGGCCGGTTCCCAGTCAAGTACTACCTGACAGCGATGCTGTTCATCGTCTTCGACATCGAGATCGTCTTCCTCTATCCCTGGGCTGTCGACTTCGACCGACTGGCGATGTTTGGTCTCATCGAGATGGTGCTGTTCATCGTCACTCTTGCCGTCGTCTACGCATACATCTGGCGTCGCGGCGGACTCGTGTGGGACTGACCCAAGGCCCCCGGAGGCGACGTCATGGGAGTTGAAGAGGCCCTACCCAGCGGGTTCATGTTGACCACCGTCGAAAAGTTCGCCGGTTGGGCTCGGTCGGGATCGCTATGGCCGGCTACGTTCGGACTGGCCTGCTGCGCGATTGAGATGATGGGTACCGGTGCGGGTCGCTATGACTTGGCGCGATTTGGCATGGAGGTCTTTCGCGCTTCGCCGCGTCAAGCCGACCTGATGATTGTCGCGGGTCGAGTGAGCCAGAAGATGGCACCAGTTCTTCGACAGATCTACGACCAGATGGTCGAGCCCAAGTGGGTCTTGTCGATGGGAGCTTGTGCATCAAGCGGTGGCATGTTTAACAACTACGCGATCCTGCAAGGCGTTGACCACGTCGTGCCTGTTGACATTTACCTGCCAGGTTGTCCGCCTCGCCCCGAGCAGTTGATGGACGCCATCTTGAAACTGCACGAACAGATCAAGAACGAAAAGCTTGGATCGCAGTTCGTCAAGCAACAGCGCGAGCTAGCCGAGCAGGCGCTGACTGCAGTTCCCACGAGCCAGATGAAGGGGTTGCTGCAGTGACCACCGGCAGTCAGCCTCCCAACTCGGGCCAACAGGTCGTGCCGACAGATGCCGTCAAGCTCGACGTGGTCGGCCAGCGTGAAGGAATGTTCGGCGCCAAAGACGGCGGTGACACTTCGGGCTTCGGTGGCCTCGTCGAGGCCGTAGCGGTCTCCCCGGCAGCGGCTCGACCGTTCGGTGGTTGGTTCGACGAGATGGCCGACGCCCTCGAGGCGGCACTGCCGTCCTTCAACGACGCTGTCGAGAAGGTCGTCATTGATCGCGGCGAGTTGACCCTCTTCATTCGGCGCGAACAACTTGTCGACGTTGCGCTCACCCTACGGAACGACGCAGCTTTGCGGTTCGAGATGTGTCTTGGTGTCAGCGGTGTTCATTGGTTGGGAGACAAGGGTCGAGAACTACATGCTGTCTATCCCCTGTTGAGCGTCACTCACAATCGTCGGATCCGGCTCGAAGTGACGTGCCCCGATTCCGATCCGCACATCCCGTCGCTCTTCTCGGTCTATCCAACAAATGACTGGCACGAGCGCGAGACGTACGACTTCTTCGGCATCATCTTCGACGGTCACCCAGCGCTGACTCGGATCGAGATGCCCGATGACTGGCCGGGCCACCCGCAGCGCAAGGACTATCCGCTCGGTGGCATCGCGGTTGAATACAAAGGGGCCGAGATTCCACCGCCGGACGAGCGGAGGAACTACTTCTGATGTCCACCACCACTGGTCCCTACGACACCGACGGTGTCAAACCCGATACCGCAGCGGACCCCTATGCAAAGTCACGCGAAACAACCGAAGGCCGGGTATACACCGTCAGCGGCGGTGACTGGGATTCGTTTGCGGCCGAGGCCGCAGAACTGGCCGAGGGTCAGTTGGTCGTCAACATGGGTCCGCAGCATCCGTCTACCCACGGAGTGCTCAGGCTGATTCTCGAACTCGAAGGCGAGACAGTCACCGAGACTCGTTGCGGCATCGGCTACCTGCATACCGGTATCGAGAAGAACCTGGAGTTCCGCACTTGGACACAGGGCGTCACGTTCGTGACTCGCATGGACTACCTGGCACCGTTCTACAACGAGACCGCCTACTGCATGGGCGTCGAGAAATTGCTCGGTATCGAGGAGCAGATTCCCGAGCGAGCCAACCTGATTCGCATTCTGCTCATGGAACTCAACCGAATCTCTTCTCACCTGGTTTGCATTGCCACCGGGGGCATGGAGATCGGCGCGTTGACAGTCATGACCATCGGTTTCCGCGAACGTGAGCTCGTGCTCGACTTGTTCGAACTGATCACTGGTCTGCGAATGAACCACGCGTTCATTCGCCCGGGTGGGGTGGCGCAGGATCTACCCGATGGCTGCATCGGCACAGTTCGTGATTTCAGCAAGGTCATGTCCAGGCGCCTGAAGGACTATGCCGACCTGTGCAACGAGAACCACATCTTCAAAGCGCGGCTCGAGGGCACTGGCTATTTGGACCTCGCAGGGTGCATGGCGTTGGGTGCAACCGGACCAATCCTGCGCGCAACCGGACTGCCCTGGGACCTCCGCAAGACGCAGCCGTACTTGGGATATGACCAACTCGAGTTCGACGTGGCCACGTGGGACACCTGCGACGCGTACGGACGGTTCCGCATTCGACTCGACGAGATGGTCCAGTCACTGCGGATCGTCGATCAAGTGATCGATCGGCTTGCGGATCTCGGTCCAGGTTCGGTGATGGTCGCTGACCGCAAGATTGCCTGGCCAGCTCAACTCAGCATCGGCGTCGATGGTCAGGGCAACAGTCGCGAGCACATCAACCACATCATGAACGAGTCCATGGAAGCCCTGATTCACCACTTCAAACTGGTGACTGAAGGCTTCCAGGTTCCGGCTGGTCAGGTGTACACCGCGGTGGAGTCGCCTCGAGGTGAACTTGGCGTGCAGATGGCAAGCGACGGCGGGACGCGACCGTACCGAGTGCATTTCCGCGATCCTTCGTTCACGAACCTGCAAACCGTCGGGGCCATGTGTCAGGGCGCCCAGATCGCAGACGTCATCGCAGCTGTGGCGTCGATCGACCCAGTCATGGGGGGCGTTGACCGTTAACACCGCAGACATCGATCAGGGACAGGGCGCTCATGGCGATAAGTGAGAGCACGCGGGCGCAGATGCGCGACGTGATAGCGCTGTATCCGCGCAAGCGATCGGCGCTCATGCCGTTGCTTCACCTTGCTCAGGCTGATGACAGCGCCATCACTCCCGAAGGGATCGCAGAGATCGCTGCGTTGGTAGATCTCACTGATGCCGAGGTAACGGCGGTCTCCACGTTTTACACGATGTACCTCAGCCGAAAGAGTGGTGAGTATCGCATTGGCGTATGCATCAACTCGCTGTGCGCGGTACTCGGCGGAGATGAGATCTGGAACGCGCTCACCGAACACTGCGGCGTCGGTAATCACGAGACGACTGAAGATGGTGCAATCACCCTCGAACGCATCGAGTGCCAGGCGGCTTGCACCCATGCCCCGGTAATGACGGCCAACTGGGAGTTCCTCGATGACATGACGGTCAGCAAGGCCAAAGAGACGGTCGACCAATTGCGTGCTGGACAGCCAGTCCAGAGCACTCGTGGACCGCAGATCCGCTCGTTCGGCGAAAGCTCGCGCACCATCGCGGGGATCGACGATGGCTTGACCGACGCAGGCACTCACCAGGACGATCGCATCCTGGCGGGGCTCAACCTCGCCAAGCAAAACGGTGACCTCGATACAGCGAACCAGGCGCAGCGCACCGCGGCCGACGCGACAAGGGGTCGCTGACATGCCGCTGACCCCCGTACTGTCCGCGCACTGGGATGAGCCTGACTCGTACACGCTGGAGGGCTACCGTCGTCATGGCGGTTATGACGCGCTCGCGCTGGCGTTTGCCAAGCAGCCGGACGACATCATCCAGATCGTCAAAGACTCCGGACTTCGCGGACGCGGTGGTGCTGGATTCCCCACGGGCTTGAAGTGGGGCTTCGTACCGCAGGGTGACGGCAAGCCGCACTACCTCGTCGTAAACGCGGATGAGTCGGAGCCAGGCGCCTGCAAAGACGTGCCGTTGATGATGGCCAACCCCCACTCGCTGGTCGAAGGTGTGATCGTGGCGTCGTATGCGATTCGGGCGAACCACGCGTTCATCTACATTCGCGGTGAAGTCCCGCACGCCATCCGCCGCGTCGCATCCGCAGTGCGTGAGGCAGCCGCGGCTGGCTACATCGGTCGTGACATTCAAGGGTCAGGGTTCGACCTTGAGGTGACGGTCCACGCCGGCGCCGGGGCGTACATCTGTGGCGAAGAAACTGCGTTGCTCGATTCCCTCGAGGGATTCCGTGGGCAACCACGGCTAAAGCCACCCTTCCCCGCGGTCGCAGGTCTGTACGCGTCGCCGACCGTGGTTAACAACGTCGAGACGATCGCGAGCGTCCCGTCCATTCTCAACAATGGCGCCGACTGGTACACGTCCTATGGCAGCGAGAAGTCGCCTGGCGTCAAGTTGTTCGCGGTGTCGGGACACGTGCAGCGTCCAGGGATTTACGAAGCGCCGCTCGGTACGACGATGCGCGAAATGCTCGGGTGGGCAGGAGGCATGCGCGAGGGACATTCCCTGAAGTTCTGGGTACCCGGCGGCTCGAGCGTTCCATTGCTGACCGAAGAACACCTCGACGTCCCGTTCACCTACGAGGACATGGCCGCCGCCGGAACCATGCTGGGCACGGGCACACCGATGATGTTCGACGAAACAACCAGTGTCGTTCGCGCGGTCACTAGATGGCTGGAGTTCTACAAGCACGAGTCGTGCGGAAAGTGCACGCCATGTCGTGAAGGCACGTACTGGCTGGTTGACATGTTGCGACGGCTTCAGGATGGCGTCGGCAGCGACGACGACATCTTGCGAATCAACGACGTCTCCGAACAGATCGCTGGGCGCTCCTTCTGTGCACTCGGTGATGCAGCAGCGACGCCATTCCCCGGTGCCATCAGGTACTTCGCCGACGAGATCGCGCTGGGTACGCACACGGCAGCCAAAGACCTGTTCGACCCAGTTCAAGCCACCCTCTTCTCGGGGGTGACCGCATGACTGTGACGACGGCTGCGACAACTGGCGGTATCCCCGAACAGCGCGATGACCTGGTTTCACTTTCGATCGACGGCGTTGGGGTCTCCGTTCCCAAAGGCACGTTGATCATTCGTGCTGCCGAGATGCTCGGAGTGGCGGTTCCGCGCTTCTGCGACCATCCGCTCCTAGATCCGGTTGCCGCCTGTCGGATGTGCCTGATCGAGGTCGAAGGCATGCCGAAGCCGCAGCCTGCGTGTGCAGTGACATGTGGCGAGGGCATGGTTGTGCGCACCCAGATGTCCTCCGAAATGGCGCTAGACGCTCAGCGCAGCGTCATGGAGTTTCTGCTCATCAACCATCCCTTAGATTGCCCAATCTGCGACAAGGGCGGCGAATGCCCCCTGCAGAACCAGGCGATGAGTAACGGGCAAGCGGAAACTCGATTCGATAGTCCAAAGCGCACCTTCCCTAAGCCGATCAACTTGTCCGCTCAGGTGTTGCTCGACCGTGAGCGATGCGTGTCCTGCGCCAGGTGCACTCGCTTTGCAGAGCAGATCGCCGGTGATCCTTTCATCGAGTTGCTCGAACGCGGCTCGCAGCAACAGGTCGGTATCGCATCGGGGAGGCCCTTCAACTCTTACTACTCAGGCAACACGATCCAAATCTGTCCGGTGGGTGCGTTGACTAGCGCGAAGTACCGATTTCGGTCGAGGCCCTTTGACCTGGTTTCGACTCCGACCGCGTGCGAGCACTGCGCGTCGGGCTGCGCCCAACGGACGGATACCCGACGCAACACCATCATGCGTCGACTCGCTGCCGTTGACCCGGACGTCAACGAAGAGTGGAACTGCGACAAGGGTCGCTTTGCTTTTGCCTATGTCGATGCCGAAGACCGACTCACCACTCCACTCGTTCGTGAAGCTGGTGAACTTCGTGTGGCTTCGTGGGCCGAGGCCATCGACGTTGCCGCCGCAGGACTCCGTAGCGCCGAGGGCAGTAGCGGCGTGATTGCCGGCGGTCGACTCAGCGTGCAAGACGCTTTGGCGTGCAGTACGTTCGCGCGCGCTGTTCTGGGAACCAACAACGTGGACTTCCGCTCCTCTTCGTCATCTGACGAAGAGGAGGCGTTCCTGGCAGCTCAGGTGGCTGGCCGTGGAGTCGGACCGACATACGCGGACCTGGAATCGGCGCCTGCGGTATTTCTCGTGGCGTTCGAACCTGAAGACGAGTCGCCCATTGTGTTACTGCGCTTGCGCAAGGCCGTACGCAATGGCAGCACGAAGGTCTTCGCGGTCTCGCCAGTCGCTAGCCCGGGGCTGACCAAGATCGACGGCCAGTGGCTCAACGCTGAACAAGGTGCCGATCTCGACGTGATCGACGCCTTGGTTGCTGGCGGAGGTCAGTCGCCAGTGTTGGCAGCCGCGAGCGAGGCGATCCGCACACCCGGCTCGGTGATTCTGGTCGGTCAACGCGCCGCTGACACCCCCGGACTGTTGAGTGCTGTCGCGCAGTTGAGCTGGTCTACGGGTGCGAGTCTTGGCTGGGTGCCGCGACGCGCAGGTGATCGCGGGGCTGTCGAGGCGGGACTGCTGCCGTCGTTGCTCCCTGGTGGACGGCCGATGAGCGATGCCGCAGCCCGCGTCGACGCTGCGGCCGTGTGGGGAATCGACTTCATTCCAGAGGAGCCAGGCAACGGTGTCACCGAAATGCTCGAGGCTGCACGTGGTGGGCAGATCAAGGCTTTGGTGGTTGTCGGAGCTGACCTAGAAGACTTACCCGAAGGCGCAGATCGAGCGTTGGCTAGCGCGTTCGTGGTGGCGCTGGACACTCGACACCAAGGTGTAGTCGACCACGCCGACGTGGTGTTCCCGGTGGCGGCTGCTGCCGAGAAGGCCGGATCCTTCCTCAACTGGGAGGGACGGGCGCGACCGTTCGCAAGGGCGCTACGAACCACCGGGCGACTGTCGGACGCGAGCGTGCTGTCGACCCTTGCGGATGCGATGGATGCACCCATCGGATTGGCGGACCTCGATGCGGCAGATCGACTGTTCGCTGAATTCGATGGTTGGGCCGGCAATCGCGCGGCGGCGCCAGAGGCAGCCGACGCGCCGACCGACGACGTGTCCGAGGGGCTGCGCCTGGTGACGTGGAAACCTCTGCTTGGGCACGGTGCGCTGCAGCAGGGGGAGCCGTACCTAGCCGCAACCGCTCGCGAAACGACCGTCCTTCTCGGGCGCGAACAAGCGAACGGTCTTGGCGTCGACGACGGCGATTCGGTGACTGTCCACCACGCAGGCGGCGACATCACAGGTCAGGTAGTCGTGGTGCAGACGGCGCCGAATACCGTTGCGGTCGTCGCCGACGCAACGCCTGGGTCTTCGATGAAGAGCGGCGACCGCGTAACTGTCAGCGTGCCTGCGCGCGCCGCGAGTGGAGGTAGCGAATGAACATGACCCCAGCGGTCACAGCTGCCCTCGCCGACACACCGTGGTGGCTGTCCCTCATTAAGGCGCTCTTCATTTTCGTGTTTCTTGTGGTGAGCACCCTGATCATGATTTGGGCCGAACGACGAGTCGTGGCGCGCATGCAGCAGCGGATCGGTCCTAATCGCGTAGGACCGCTGGGTCTGCTCCAGGGTTTGGCAGACGGCATCAAGTTGGCGCTCAAAGAGGACATCATCCCGAAGGCTGCTGACCGGGCGGTCTTTATTCTGGCGCCGATCATCTCCGCCACTATGTGTTTCCTCGCGTTCGCGGTTATTCCGTTCGGCCCCGTCGTCAGCATGTTTGGCTACCAAACGCCATTGCAGTTGACGGACTTCTCGGTGTCAGTCCTCTACGTGCTGGCAATCGCGTCGATCGGGGTCTACGGCCTCGTTCTTGCTGGCTGGTCCAGCGGCTCGACCTATCCGCTGCTTGGTGGGCTCCGCTCATCGGCCCAGGTCATCTCGTACGAGATTGCGATGGGACTGTCGTTCGTGGCGGTCTTCCTCTACTCGTCCTCAATGTCGACGTCCGACATCGTGGCCAAGCAGGACCATGTGTGGTTCGGGATCATTTTGATCCCGTCATTCCTCATCTACCTCGTGTCGATGGTCGGAGAAACCAACCGGGCACCCTTCGATCTGCCTGAAGCAGAAGGCGAACTGGTCGGTGGTTTCCACACTGAGTACAGCTCACTCAAATTCGCGCTCTTCTTCTTAGCCGAGTACATCAACATGTTCACGGTCGCAGCATTGGCGACAACACTGTTCCTAGGTGGTTGGCAAGCGCCATGGCCATTGGGCGGACCAATCTGGTCTGGAGCGAACGCCGGGTGGTGGCCGATGCTTTGGTTCGTCGGCAAGGTCTGGGTGTTCATGTTTGTGTTCATCTGGTTGCGAGGGACACTGCCCAGGCTGCGTTACGACCAGTTCATGAAATTGGGTTGGAAGGTGCTCATCCCCATTTCACTGATCTGGATTCTGATCGTGGCCACGGTGCGAGCGGTTGCCAACCAGTACGAGTTCAACAGTCGCCAGTTGTTGATTTGGGGCGGCATCTTGTTGGCGCTAATGGTCCTCATCAGTTTCGTCTGGGACCTGATCAGCGCTCGAAGCGCGAGCCAACTCGACGAAGCCGGGCCGGCGGAGTTCGATGCCTTTGCCGGTGGATACCCTGTGCCGCCGCTACCTGGTCAGGAGCTGACTCCGGTGGCCTCCACCACAACCGGCGCCGCCAGCGAGGACCAGGAGATACTCGATGCCTAGCTTCCTCGATCCCGTTGCTGGATTTGGTGTCACCTTTCGAACCATGTTCAAAAAGGTCACCACGGAGTCGTACCCCGAAGAGCGCAAGCCGATGTTGCCTCGGTTCCATGGACGGCATGTGCTCAACCGGTACTCAGACGGGCTGGAGCGATGCATCGGCTGTGAGCTCTGCGCCTGGGCATGTCCGGCGGATGCGATCTACGTCGAGGGTGCGGACAACACAGCTGAGGGTCGATTCTCACCGGGTGAGCGGTACGGCCGGGTCTACCAGATCAACTATTTGCGCTGCATCTTCTGCGGGATGTGCCTGGAAGCCTGCCCAACGCGTGCCTTGACGATGAGTCACGAGTACGAGTTGGCCGATTTCACACGTGAGTCCCTGATCTTCGAGAAGCAGGATCTCTTGGCGCCGCTTGACGACCCGATGAGGTTGCCGCCACACGATATGGCTCCGGGTACGACCGAAGCCAACTACTACGCAGGCGAATTCGACGCGACGCCACCGCGGGGTGGCGACTGATGAGCACGGCACTACTTGCGGTTGAAACAGCGTCGACGTCTACGGGCGAAGCAGTCGCATTTTGGGTGCTCGCACCGATAGCGGTTATCTCGGCGCTGTTGATCCTGCTTAGTCGCAAGGCCGTTCACAGTGCGCTCTGGATGGCGCTCACAATGATCGTCCTTGCCGTCCTATACGTGATGCAAGGAGCAGTCTTCCTCGGCGTCGTTCAGATCGTCGTCTACACCGGTGCAGTCATGATGCTGTTCCTGTTTGTGTTGATGCTTGTCGGCGTTGACGCGTCGGACTCGTTCGTCGAGACTCTCCGCGGACAGCGAGTCATCACGGTGGTGTTGGCTCTGGGGTTCGGTGGATTGCTCATCTCTGGGATCGCGAGAGCAACATTCGGAGACGCGGTTGGAGTGGGGGCAGCCAACGCTCTTTCCGGGGGACATGTTCAGGCGTTGGGCGAGATCATCTTCACACGGTTTGTTTTTGATTTCGAAGTAATCAGCGCGCTGCTGATAACGGCAGCGATGGGCGCGATGATTTTGACCCATCGCGAGCGACTGATCCCGCGCAAGTCGCAGCGTGAACTTTCGATCGAGCGTGTTCGCGGCGATCACCCCACTCCGTTGACGAGTCCGGGAGTCTTTGCTCGATCCAATGCCGTTGACACGCCGGGATTGCTACCCGACGGAACAACGACACAGAAGTCAGTGCCGGACCAGTTGCGCGCCCGAACCGCGAGCCGAGGGGCAGCTGCACGCGAGGTGGGTACAGGAGAAACCGCAGATGGTGGGGACTCATGAACCCGATCAACTACCTTTACCTCGCCTGCCTCCTCTTCACCATTGGCGCGGCCGGTGTCATGGTTCGTCGAAACGCGATCGTGGTGTTCATGTGCATCGAACTGATGCTGAACGCATGCAATCTGGCCTTCGTCTCTTTCGCGCGTATCAACGGCAACCTCGATGGCCAGGTCGTCGCGTTCTACGTGATGGTCGTGGCGGCAGCCGAAGTCGTCGTCGGGCTCGCGATCATCGTCTCAA
This sequence comes from uncultured Actinomycetota bacterium, assembly GCA_963726755.1. GTDB lineage: Bacteria > Actinomycetota > Actinomycetes > JAHEKZ01 > JAHEKZ01 > DATKIY01. The sequence goes on along the minus strand of CAVSDB010000003.1, from coordinate 409,733 downwards.
TCTTCCGAACCCGACGTTCCGCCTCGGTGGACGACCCCAACCTGTTGAAGTTCTGACCACCATGACCATGAACGGGAGCACCCGAGTGCCCAGTTGTTGGCAGGCCGCCTGATGACCGGCCTTGCACTCCTGTCCGGCCAAGTCGGCCACGCGTCGACTGAGGTTGCTCAACCGGCGTCCGGCATCTTCTCTGTGACCTGGTTGCTGGTGGCGTTGCCGCTGCTTGGGGCAGCGATCTTGTTGCTCGGGGGACGGCGGACCGATCGCTGGGGGCCGCTGTTTGCTGTCGCGATGATCTGGGTGGCCTTCGCGATCGGTGCCATCCAGTTCTTCGCGCTGCTGGGTAAGCCATCAGATGGCCGGGCATTTAGCCAAGACTTGTATACCTGGGCTGCCGCCGGAATCTTCGACGTCAACGTGGGCTTCCTCGTCGATCAACTGTCGATGGTCTTCGTGCTGCTGATCACGTTCGTTGGTGGGCTCATCCACGTCTACTCGCTTGGTTACATGGCCCACGATCCCAACCGACGCCGATTCTTTGCGTACCTGAACCTCTTCGCAGCCTCGATGCTGCTGTTGGTTCTGGCCAGCAACTACGTGATGGTCTACGTCGGTTGGGAAGGCGTTGGCCTGGCCTCCTACTTGCTTATCGGCTTCTGGAACGAGCGTTCCGACTTCGCCACAGCCGGCAACAAGGCGTTCATCATGAACCGAGTTGGCGACATGGGCATGAGCGTCGCCATCATGGTGCTGTTTGCGACCTTCGGAACGACCGCGTTCTCAGGTGTGTTCGCAGCAGCGCCAAATGCTTCGTCCGGCACGGTGCTTGCCCTCGGGTTGCTGCTCCTACTTGCGGCTGTCGGCAAGTCAGCCCAGCTGCCGCTTCAAGCATGGTTGCTCGACGCGATGGCTGGTCCGACTCCAGTTTCTGCGCTCATCCACGCGGCCACGATGGTGACGGCCGGGGTGTACCTGATCGTCCGGTCTGGCCCTATTTTCAACTTGAGCGAAGGCGCTCGGTTGGCAGTTGCGATCGTGGGTGTGGCCACGCTGCTGCTTGGTGCGTTCATCGGTACTGCCAAAGACGACATCAAGAAGGCGCTCGCAGGTTCCACGATGAGCCAGATCGGGTACATGGTGCTCGCTGCTGGCCTAGGAACCGCTGGCTACGCCTTCGCCATCTTCCATTTGCTCATGCACGGTTTCTTCAAGGCCAACATGTTTTTGGGTGCCGGCTCGGTGATGCATGGCATGAATGACGAGCTCGACATGAGGCGATACGGCGGGTTGCGAGCCGTTATGCCGATCACCTTCATCACGTTCATGGCTGGTTATCTCGCGATCATCGGAGTGCCACCGTTCGACGGGTTCTTCTCCAAAGACAAGATCATCGAACAGGCCCTGGGGCAAAACATCTGGCTTGGACTGTTGGCCGCCATAGGTGCCGGCATCACTGGGTACTACATGACTCGTCTGGTGCTGATGACGTTCTTCGGTGAAAGACGTTGGGACAGCGCTGCCGCACCCACACGAGTCGCCGAAGGTGATGACGGTCCCACTGATTCTGCTCGGCATTCTGTCGACCGTCGCCGGGCTGTTCTTGGCCATTGGCAACCGCTTCGTTGACTGGTTGGCGCCAGTAGTAGGTCAACCCGTCGAACACGAATTTGCGTTTCCAACGTGGGTGATATCGGTTGCCGTACTCGGACTAGTGGCCGTCGGTGCCGGCTGGGCCTACAGCCAGTACGGCACGCGACCTGTGCCCGTTACCGCCCCTGCGGGGTCGTTCGCCACGGTCGCCGCGCGCAAGGACTTCTTCGAGGACGCCTTCAACGAAGCGCTCTTCATGCGCCCTGGCCAATACCTCACCCGCTCGCTGGTCTGGTTCGACGTCAAAGTGATCGACGGCGCAGTCAATGGAACTGCGGCGTTGATCGGTGGCTCATCTGGTCGCCTCCGTCGATGGCAGACCGGGTTCGTGCGCAGTTATGCGTTGTCCATGTTCGCCGGTGCCGTCCTGCTGGTTGGCGCCCTCGTACTGGTGAGGTTGTGACGTGGACGATTTCCCCTGGCTCACCGTCATAGCGGTGGTCCCCTTAGTCGGGGCCGTCGTCGTCGGTTTGCTGCCAGCCGGTCGTGAGTTGCTGGCCAAGCAACTCGCGCTGGTGGTGTCCGTCGTTGTTCTGCTGCTCGTCGTAGCGATGTCGCTGCAGTTCGATGCCAACTCGACTGAGGCCTTCCAGTTCGTCGACAGCGTCGATTGGATTCCGCAGTTCGGAATCTCGTACTCGGTGGGCGTTGACGGAATCGCACTTGTTCTCATCGCGTTGCTCGCCGTTCTTGTGCCAGTAGTGATCGCCGCTGACTGGAACAACGTTGGCGCTGGCTCTCACCGACCACAGGTCTACTTCGCCCTGATCCTGGTGCTCGAGTCATTCGTGGTCATTGCCTTCGCTGCAACGGACTTGTTCTTGTTCTACGTCGCCTTTGAGGTCATGTTGATTCCGATCTACTTCATGATCGGACTGTTCGGCGGAGCTCAACGAAGTTATGCGGCAGTGAAGTTCCTGTTGTACAGCTTGCTCGGTGGACTGATTCTGCTCGTCGGCGTGATCAGCCTGTACGTCGTGAGTGTTCGGGAACTTGGCGAGGGAACGTTTAACGTCGTGAGCCTCACGGGCCTTTCGATGGACCCCACGACGCAACGTTGGCTGTTCGTCGCTTTCTTCATAGCGTTCGCCGTCAAGGCGCCGATGTTCCCCGTGCACACCTGGTTGCCAGATGCGGCGGCGGCCGGGACCCCAGGAACGAACACCCTGCTCGTCGGGGTTCTGGACAAGGTCGGCACCTTCGCGATGATCCGACTGTGCCTGCCGCTGTTTCCGGACGCGTCGCAATGGGCAGCGCCATTCGTCGTCACGTTGGCCGTCGTCAGCATCGTCTACGCGGGATTGCTTGCTATCGGTCAGACTGACATGAATCGGTTGGTCGCTTACACCTCGATCTCGCACTTCGGCGTGATTGTGCTTGGGGTGTTTTCGTTCACGCAGTTGGCGGACTCAGGCGCCACGGTCTACATGTTCGCTCATGGCCTGTCTGCAGCTGCGTTGTTCCTGACCGTCGGCTATTTGATCCGCCGTCGCGGCTCGGCAAACATCTCATCGTTCGGTGGGGTGGCACGAGTTGCACCGATACTCGCCGGAGTGTTCCTGATCGCCGGCCTGAGCAGTCTGTCGCTGCCGGGTATGGCCAGTTTCGTCGGAGAGCTCACCACGTTGGTGGGTGCGTACCCGCGCTGGTCGGCCGCCGCAGTCATTGCGGTTATCGGGATTGTGCTGTCGGCGATCTATGTGCTGAACATGTACCGCCGGGTGGCGCAGGGACCTGAGACTGAAAACGTCAAGGGCTTTGCCGACCTAGTCCCGCGTGAGGCATGGGCTATAGCGCCAGTCGTTGCGCTCACCATCTTCTTCGGGTTCTTCCCGCAGCCACTCTTCGACGTCATCAACCCGGCTGTCGATCGAACGCTCGAGATCGTCGGGGCGCCGCCTCTAGAGCCCGCTGTCCCGGCGGACTTAGGCGCGACTCAAGGCGGTGAGGGGCAGTGATTCGGCATGCGGTCGACACGCTCAGCGCTCCGAGTTTCGCCTACTCGATGTTGTCGCCAATCCTCATCATGTTTGGTGCCGCCCTGGTAGGGGTGTTGATCGAGGCATTCCTGCCTCGACACGTGCGTCGGGTCAGCCAACTGATCGTCGCCTTTGGGTCAACGATCGCAGCTCTCGTCGTGCTGTTGAAGGTCACGCTCCCAGACGCCGGCAAGGTGGTAGCGCAGGGCACGGTGGCCATCGACAAGCCCACAGTGTTCATTCAAGCCACAATCCTGCTGCTTTCGCTGCTGGCGTTCTTGTTGTTCGCCGAACGCCAACGTCGACAGCCTCGGCGATCCGTTCGCCCCCTCAGGGGCGTCGATTCCAGCGAGCGCGTTCGAGCGGGAACTCGATGCCGAGGGTGTGACACAAACCGAGGTCTGGCCGCTGGCGCTGTTCTCCATCGGCGGCATGATGCTCTTCCCCGCGGCCAACGACCTGTTGACGCTGTTCGTTGCCCTTGAAGTGCTCTCAATCCCGCTGTACATCATGGTTGCGCTGTCGCGGCGACGTCGGTTGTTGTCGCAAGAGGCAGCCATGAAGTACTTCATGCTTGGCGCCTTCTCTTCAGCCTTCTTGCTCTTCGGTTCCGCGCTGCTGTTCGGGTTCGCTGGTTCGATTTCCTTCCCCGACATTCACGACGCGTTGGGCGCGAACGTTGGTTTGGATCCGCTGCTGTTGATTGGTACGGCACTAGTAGCGGTCGGATTGTTCTTCAAGATCGGGGCAGTGCCCTTCCACTCGTGGGTGCCCGACGTTTATCAGGGTGCACCAACAGCGTTGACAGCCTTTATGGCGGCCGTCACCAAGGCAGCTGCTTTCGGTGCAGTTCTCCGAGTCTTCTACGTCGCGTTAGGCGACTACGTATGGGACTGGCGACCCCTGTTTTGGATCGTCTCGATCCTGACGATGGTCATTGCGTCCGTGCTCGCGATCACCCAGACCGACATCAAGCGAATGCTGGCCTACTCGTCGGTCGCTCAAGCCGGATTCATCTTGGTTGGCGTCACGGCGGCAAACCAACAGGGCTTGTCCAGCACCATGTTCTACCTCGTCGCGTACGGCTTCTCGACCATCGGCGCCTTCGCGGTGGTCACCCTCGTACGTGACGCCGGTGGTGAAGCAACACACCTGTCCAAGTGGGCGGGCTTGGGTAAACGATCCCCCCTGACTGCGGCAGCCATTTCGCTCTTCCTCCTAGCGTTTGCTGGCATCCCGCTCACCAGCGGCTTCACTGCCAAGTTCGCCGTCTTCGAAGCAGCCATCGAGGGCACACGCAACACCGCTAGTCGTCGTCGGTGTACTAGCGAGCGCCATGGCAGCGTTCTTCTACGTTCGGGTGATCGTGCTGATGTTCTTCTCGGAGCCTGCAACTGATGGTCCGACGGTGGCCGTTCCCAGCATCTTCACCACGCTTGCCCTTGCGATTGCAGTTGGCGTCACCGTGGCGCTCGGCGTCATCCCTGGCCCAGTGCTCGAGTTGGCCGACAAGGCCGCGTATTTCTTGCGATAGTGACTCATGGCTGACTTCGACCTAGCGGACATCGATCTGGCGCTCGCCCAGCGCGTAGCGAGGTCGTTGGACGAGGTCGAAGAAGCATTGCACGACGCGGTCAAGAGCGACTTTGCTTTCGTGACCGAGGCGTCCCGTCACCTCGTGGATGCCGGAGGAAAACGGTTTCGGCCGTTGCTAGTGCTGCTTGCCGCCGAGACAGGCAAGCCTGAAGCACCGGGTGTCGTCCCTGCTGCCGTGGTTGTCGAACTGACACATCTAGCCACGCTGTATCACGACGATGTGATGGACGAGGCGGCGTTACGTCGGGGAGCGCCGTCAGCCAACGCGCGTTGGGACAACACCATCGCTATCCTCACCGGTGACTTTCTCTTCGCGCGAGCGTCCGACATCCTCTCCGACCTTGGACCAGAAGCCGTTCGGATCCAAGCGCAGACCTTCGAACGCCTCGTCGTAGGTCAGATCAAGGAGACGCTTGGCCCCGGTCCTGACGACGACCCGGTTGAGCACTACCTCGTCGGTCGTCGCCGACAAGACCGGATCGCTGATCGCGACGTCGGGTCGGTTTGGCGCATTGATGGCCGGAGCCAATCCCGAGGTGGTTGACGTCATGACGAGATTCGGTGAGCACATCGGAATCGCCTTCCAACTTGCCGACGACGTTCTCGACGTCACGAGCGACAGCACCGACTTGGGTAAGACGCCTGGCACCGACCTTCGCGAAGGTGTACGCACGCTCCCGGTGCTCCATGCGCTGGCGTCCAAGGATCCTGCCGACGCCGAACTCCAAGAGTTGTTGAGCAGTGATCTGGCCGATCCGGAGCGACACTCGCGTGCTCTGGCACTGCTTCGGGCGAGTGACGCGATGACCATAAGTCAGACGCAGATCTGCAGCGCTATGCCCGGCAATCAAGAGATCTGCTGCAGCCTCTGCAACCAAGTCCCGCAAAGACCGCACTCGAGTCACTGTGCGATCGCGTAGTTTCTCGAACAGGCTAGGTAACTAAGCATCGCTAAGGGAGTGTGATGAGCGGCTCGATGCCTCGCACGTCGCCCTTTCCACGTATCGCCGACTATGCCTTTTTGTCGAATTGCCACACCGGTGCACTCGTTGGTTCGGACGGCTCCGTCGAATGGTTGTGTGTTCCGCGGTTTGATTCGCCAAGCATCTTCGGCAACGTGCTCGACCGGGGTGCTGGATTGTTTCGACTGGGTCCCTTCGGGACCTCGCATCCGAGCGCTCGCTCGTATGAACCCGGCTCCGGCGTTATCAGCACCACGTGGAAAACAACGTCAGGCTGGGTCGAGGTACGTGACGCCCTAACGATCGGCCGACGAGTTAGCGACGACTGCGTCACCCCCCACACCAGGCCGCCCTCCGACGTCGACGCCGACCACATGCTCGTCCGCACGGTCCGATGCCTGTCGGGTCATGTCGATCTCGAGCTGGTCTGCGAGCCGCGGTTCGACTACGGACAAACGCCAGCATCGTGGGAGATGCTCGATGACGAACGTCACCTGGCAGAAGCGAGTGGTCCAGGATCTGTCGATTCGGCTGGCGACCGACATGGCGCTTGGCGTCGAGGGGTCTTCAGTTCGAGCAAGGCACACGCTGTCACGAGGCGAGGAAGTCTTCTGCTGCCTGTCGTGGGCCAAAGACCTGGTGACCTGTGTCGACGTCGACGCCGCCAACGAGTGCATCGACGTCACCGCTGACTTCTGGCGCAACTGGCTGGGCGAAGCCCGGTTGCCCGACCATCGTTGGCGTGAACCAATTCAGCGAGCGGCCTTGACGGTCAAGGGGCTCACTTACATGCCGACCGGCGCAACGGTTGCCGCGCTGACCACATCGCTCCCCGAATCTCCTGGGGGAGAACGCAACTGGGACTACCGCTACACCTGGATGCGCGATGCCACCTTCACCCTGCATGCGTTGCACTGGATGCGCCTTGATGGCGAGGCCGAAGAGTTCATGCAGTTTGTGGCAGACCTCGAACCGAACGACGATGGTTCGCTACAGATCATGTATGGCATCGAGGGTGAACGTGATCTGACCGAACGCACGCTCGATGAATTGTCGGGCTACGCCGGTGCTCAACCGGTTCGAATCGGGAACGGCGCGTACAACCAACGGCAGAACGATGTGTTCGGCGCGGTACTCGACTCGATCTATTTGCACTCGCGGCACAGTCAACGGGTGCCGCCGCGACTCTGGCCGGTCGTCGAGTCGCAGGCCAAGTGCGCGTCCGACGTCTGGCGGCAAACCGACCAAGGCATCTGGGAGGCACGAGGTGAGCCGCAGCACTACGTCTCGTCAAAGCTGATGTGTTGGGTCGCGATGGACCGCGCCGCCAAGCTCGCTGAACTTCGGGGAGAAGACACTCAGGCAGCCGAATGGGCAGCCTGTGCGGACGAAATCCGAACCGACATCGAGACCAACGGTGTCAACGCGGACGGCGTCCTCATGCAGCACTACGGCTCTGACGCCCTCGACGCGTCAGTCCTCCTCGCGGCGATCTTCGGATTCTGGCCAAGCAGACGACCCGCGCCTGCGCAGCACGGTGATGGCCGTGCGGAAAGGTCTAACCGATCACGGATTCGTCCTTCGCTATCGCACCGACGAGACGGACGACGGGTTATCCGGCGAAGAAGGCACGTTCCTGATCTGCTCTTTCTGGCTGGTCTCGGCGCTGGCGATCGTTGGCGCGATGCAGGAGGCGATCAACCTGATGGAGCGCCTCCTGTCAATCGCCTCCCCGCTTGGCTTGTACGCCGAGGAGTATGAGGTTTCCAGCGGCCGCCACCTTGGAAACTTTCCGCAGGCATTCTCCCATCTGGCGCTGATCGAGGCCGCCGCCCGAATCGTCCTCGCCGAACAACTCGTGGAACTGAGCGGTGGCTGACCTAGTGCGCTTCCGCCGCGTCGCGATCGATCTCGTCGCATGCAGCTTGGCGCCCGAGTCGGGCTGCCCTTACCGAGTCGACCGTCAGGATTAGGAGGGCGCACCAGACCATCCCGAAGCCGATCCATCGTGAGGCTGGCATCGATTCATTGAGCACGAATACACCAATCAGGAACTGCAACACCGGCGCCGAGTACTGCAAGCAGTCCGATCCACGTCAAGCGGTATGCGGGTCGCTGCTGCGCCAAAGAACAGCAGGGGGATGGCCGTGACCAGCCCAGTCGTCGACAAGCCATGCGGCCTGTCCGATCCCCTCCTCCTGCAACGTGCTGGTGCCCTGAATATTGAGATACACCAGGAAGGCCAAAGCTGGCAGGAAGAGCAAGCCGGTCTCGACGCTGAGGCTTTCCAGTGCGCCCATGTTTACGGTCTTCTTGAGCAACCCGTAGGTGCCGAAACTGAAGGCGAGAATCAGCGCGATCCACGGCAACCCGCCATAGTCAATAGTCAGCACCACCACCGCTAGAGCGCCGAGGCCCACGGCTGCCCATTGCGTACGGCGTAACCGCTCATGCAGGAGTACGACCCCGAACATGACGGTGACCAGTGGATTGATGAAGTAGCCCAGCGACGTCTCTACGACTTGATTGCTATTCACGCCGTAGATGTAGGTCCCCCAGTTCATCGCGATGGTGACCGCGGCGACCGATAGCAAGAAGAGTCTGCGTCGATCAGTGCGCAAGTCACTTAGCCATGACCACCGGCGTCGGACCGCTAGCAGCACGGCAACAACGACGAGCGACCAAACGATTCGATTGGCGAGGATCTCTAGAGGGCTGGCCGGCTTGAGAAGTGGGAAGTAGAGCGGGAAGACGCCCCAGAGCAGATATGCCGCAGCGCCGTAGAGAAGGCCACGGCGCTGTTCGGACACGACTCCACACTACGTCGTCTGAAGGTAGGTGCGATTCGTGGCTAGCTGGTGTTTGGCGGACGACCCCATCCAGTCACGGCTTCGCGCTGGCCGACAGGTGACGAAGGAAGGATCAGGAGTCCCGCGGGGTGGCGGAAGGTGATGGTTCCGTTCGTCCCGGCGAATCGATCCTTGTTCCCAATTGCCCATCCGCCCTCATGGACTGAACGATGGTGATGTCGGCAGAGCAGCAGTGCGTTTGCCATGTCCGTCTCGCCGCCCTGGCCCCAGTGGACCACGTGGTGAGCATCGGTGAATGCCGGTGGCAGATCACACCCAGGGAACCGGCAGCCCGCATCACGAAGGGCAAGCAGTTTGCGTTGCTGCGGCGAGAACAGGCGTTGGGTTCGGCCCAAATTGATCGGGACGAACTCGCTGTTGAGTAGCACCGTGGACACTGCAGGGTCGCAAGCGATTCGCTGCGCGGCCACTGCCGTGATCACGGCCCCTCCGCCGGGAGCATCAGGGAGGCGAGCCGGACCTCCTGCTGCGGGTCCCGTGATAGTGCTCGGAGGGCAGACGAGGGTCAGTTGTGGGCGGCTGCCGCCGCTGATCGGTAGATCAGCTTGAGTCAGGGCCAGGTCCGCCAACTGGATCAGACCGTCGGCCCGGCGTTGCGGAGTGCTACGGCGATCCTCTGACCCGGCTGGAACAAGGAACGGAGTTAGGGCCGCATTCAACGTCGCGGCGGACTCTGCATCTAAGAGCCCGTCGAGGGCGACCATCCCGTCGAGCAGGGGTGAGAGATGCAGTCGACGGCGTGAGAAGTCCTGCTCGGCCTTCGCGAGTGAGCCATCGGGATTGACGACCGAACGCAGATGCTCGCCAGCCTGCCGAACCTGTTGCACGCTGGCTTGACAGGCAAGGGAGGTGAGGAGTTCTGCCGCCTCACCTTGCTGCTCCTCCGGGAGGTCGCGGGTGGCGTTGTCGACGACACGTAGGTGGTCGTACCGAAGCGAGCCTTCTTTCAGACGTTCAACGGTTGGCGCGAGTTCGTCTCTCGATCGACGAGCCAGTCGAACTCGAGTGGAAGCGTCTCCACCGGATATGCCGAGAGCACCCCGTAACCAAGCCTGAGTTGAGCGCGCTGCGTGTAGCGTCTCGCCATCCCCGGCTGCGTCAAATGCAGACAACATCTGAAGGGACGCGGCACTGACCGCATCGGATATTTGTTGGAGACCGACGACCCAAGCAGCCCTTTCTTCCGCCGACATCGTGCACCCCGTACTGGTGGGCAGCGCCGCAACCAGGTCACGCAGTTCTTCTAACTGCGGGGGTAACGATGTTGGGTTGAACACTGACCGACCTCCTTCGAATCTGTTACCAGATTAGAGAAGGGGTCTGACAGTTTGGGGTGGTCGAAAGCCCTTGTGGGAAAAGAATTTCAACGAAATTTGAAAGTAGTTTCGACTACGCCGTGACGGTCCAATTGTCCTTGCCAGCGATGAGTTCTTCGAGTGCGTCGAGCCCGCCTGGACCCTGATCGTCGACTGCATCGGCGATCTGTTCGTGAAGCAAATCGTCATAACTCGCACGGTGTACATCGCGGAAGATTCCAATGGCAGTCGTACGCAGTGAGGTGGGATCAGCCAACCGCGTCAGTGCGAACGCAACTTCAGGATTGGCGGCATGTGCATCGTGGACTAGCAGCGTTCCGGCGCCCGGTTCAGCGACATCAACAACGCGAAGCGTTCCGTCAGGCATTCTTGCCACACCACGCTGACCTTCAGATCCGAATCGGATCTCTTCACCGTGCTCGATGCGGATGAGCGCGTCGTCCCTAGTCTCCGCCGAGGTGAGTAGCTCGAACGCGCCGTCATTGAAGATGTTGCAGTTCTGGTAGATCTCGACCAGTGCAGTACCGCGGTGATGAGCGGCCGCGCGTAATACCCCAGTGAGGTGTTTACGGTCGGTGTCGATCGTGCGAGCGACGAAGGATGCCTCAGCACCAAGCGCCAACGAGACCGGATTGAAGGGCACGTCGAGAGAACCGAGTGGAGTCGACTTTGTGACTTTGCCCTGTTCAGAGGTGGGCGAGTACTGACCCTTCGTCAGTCCGTAGATGCGGTTGTTGAAGAGCAAGATCTTGAGATTGACGTTGCGCCGAAGCGCGTGGATCAGGTGGTTGCCGCCAATCGAAAGAGCATCTCCATCGCCCGTCACTACCCAAACCGAGAGGTCTGGACGTGAGATCGCTAATCCCGTGGCAATCGCCGGCGCCCGACCATGGATCGAATGCATCCCGTACGTGTTCATGTAGTAGGGGAAGCGGGACGAGCACCCGATGCCAGAAACGAAGACGATGTTCTCGCGCCGCAGTTCCAACTCGGGAAGAAACGACTGAACCGCGGCTAGCACTGCGTAGTCACCGCAACCGGGACACCAGCGAACCTCTTGGTCGGTCTTGAAGTCCTTGGTGGTCAATGGAATTTCTGTGCGAGGGACGCCGGCAAGCGGATCTACCTCTGCATCTTGGTCGGCAGCGTCCGTCACTCGCCCAAAGCCTGGTGCGGGCTCATTCACCGGCTGCCACCTCCTCAATCACAGCTGTTAACTCGGCGGCCTTGAACGGCATGCCGCGGACCTGGTTGTACGCGATGACGTCGACCAGGAAGCGTCCGCGCAGTAGTAGCGCGAGTTGTCCCAGATTCATTTCGGGCAGCAAGACCTTGCGGTAGCTGCGCAACACCTCGCCGGTGTTCGACGGCAACGGATTGACGTGGCGGAAGTGAGCTTGCGCAACGGAGATTCCCTGGTCTCGACACCGGCGGACGGCGGCACCGATGGGTCCATAGGTCGAACCCCAACCGATGACGAGGATCTCGGCGTCGCCGGTGGGGTCATCGACTTCGAGGTCTGGAATCGATCGTGCGATGGCATCGACCTTGGCCTGGCGCACTCGAACCATGAAGTCGTGGTTGGTGGGGTCGTACGAGATGTTCCCCGTGCCGTCTTGCTTCTCGAGTCCACCGATGCGGTGCTCGAGCCCAGAGGTTCCTGGGATCGCCCAGGCGCGAGCCATGGTCTCGGGATCGCGTAGATAGGGCCAGAACTCTGGGTTGCCGTCCTTGTCGGTGTGGTTGGCCTCGGTCGCGAAATCGGGAGAAAGGTCAGGCAGTTCACTGAGGTTTGGCAATGACCAGGGCTCCGAACCGTTGGCGAGGTATCCGTCGGACAGCAGCACAACAGGGGTCCGGTACTTGATAGCGATTCGTGCGGCCTCGACGGCGGCGGCGAAACAGTCGCTGGGTGAGCGAGGGGCAACGATCGGGACTGGCGCTTCGCCGTTGCGTCCGAACATCGCCTGCAGCAGATCGGATTGCTCGGTCTTAGTCGGCAGTCCGGTAGACGGACCGCCACGCTGGATGTCGCAGATGATGAGGGGAAGTTCGAGCGAGACAGCTAGACCGATGGTCTCGCTCTTGAGTGCCAGGCCGGGACCGGACGTGGTGGTCACACCGAGGTGACCGCCGAAGGCTGCTCCCAGCGCGGCGCCGATACCGGCGATCTCGTCCTCGGCCTGGAAAGTACGCACGCCAAAGCGCTTGTGCTTGCTGAGTTCGTGAAGGATGTCCGAGGCTGGCGTGATCGGGTACGAGCCGAGGAAGAGCGGTAGTTCGGACTTCCAAGAGGCTGCGAGCAAGCCGTATGCCAGCGCCAGATTGCCTGAGATGTTGCGGTAAGTGCCGGGGAGGACTGGCGCTGGCTTGATCTCGTACGAGATTGAGAAGTCCTCGGTGGTTTCGCCAAAACTCCACCCAGCCTCGAACGCGGTGCGGTTGGCTTGGAGAAGGACCGGTGCACTCGCGAACTTCTTGTCGAGAAATGCCAAGGTGCCCTCGGTGGGGCGGTGGTAGAGCCAGCAGAGCAGGCCGAGGGCAAACATGTTCTTCGCGCGTTCGGCGTCCTTGCGCGAGATGTCGAGATCCTTCAAGGCGGCGACGGTCATTGAAGTCAGCGCGATGGGGTGGACGCGGTAGGCCTCCAACGAGGCGTCCTCGAGCGGGTTCTCGTCGTAGCCAACCCGTTTGAGGTTACGAGGGGTGAACTCGTCGGTGTTGATGATGAGGTCGGCGCCACGCGGGACGTCGGCGAGATTGGCTTTGAGCGCGGCGGGGTTCATGGCTACCAGGACGTTCGGAGCGTCCCCGGGGGTCATTACGTCGTGGTCGGCGAAGTGAACCTGGAACGCCGAGACGCCGGGCAATGTCCCGGCTGGCGCGCGAATCTCGGCGGGGAAGTCCGGCAATGTGGCCAGGTCGTTGCCGAGAACTGCGGTCTCAGTGGTGAAGCGGTCCCCGGTCAACTGCATGCCGTCGCCGGAGTCGCCGGCAAAGCGGATGATGACGCGATCGAGTTGAACGACCTCTTTGGTCACACCTTGACCCTACGTCGGTCTGGACCGGTTGCCGAGCAGCAACGGCCCGATGGGAGCAATGTCACGTCGGGGGTCGGCGGCATGGGGCCGTGGCAGTAGCCCGCCAGCCTCATACGATGGCCGAATCACGGCCGGCTGGCCGATCCTGGGGAGGGTGACGTGGACAGCTATCTCGGCGGGTACGCGGTCGTTGCCGCGGTTGCCCTTGTCGGGGTGCTCTTCGTCTCGACCGCCTTCATCGCCAATCGGCTGCTCCGCCCGACTGTGCGAACGGCGCAGAAGGGCAAGACGTATGAGTGCGGGCTCGACCCGGTCGGTGAGGGGTGGGCGCAGTCTCATATCCGCTACTACGTCTTCGCGTACCTCTACGTGATCTTCGCGGTCGATGCCGTCTATCTGTTCCCCTGGGCAACGGTGTTCAACGCACCGGGATTTGGCACCGCCACGCTGGTTGAGATGTTCGTATTCGTTGGGTTCCTAGCCGTCGGTATCGGGTACGCCTGGCGGCGTGGCGTCCTGAGGTGGTTGTGACCCATGTCGACCGTCGACCTCCCCCCTCCGCGGATTGGACCGCTGGCAACGCTGGCGCCTAAGCCCATCCGGCTGGTCCTCAATTGGGGACGTCGCTACAGCCTTTGGGTGTTCAACTTCGGGCTGGCGTGCTGCGCGATCGAATTCATCGCGACGTCCATGAGTCGCTACGACTTCATCCGCCTTGGCGTTATCCCCTTTGCCCCGAGCCCTCGTCAGGCCGACCTCATGGTCGTGTCCGGCACGGTGACCGACAAGATGGCGCCGGCGATCCAGCGGCTTTACGAGCAGATGCCCGAGCCGAAGTACGTCATCTCGTTCGGAGCGTGCTCAAACTGCGGTGGACCGTACTGGGACTCGTATTCGGTGACCAAGGGTGTGGACCAGATCATTCCGGTAGATGTCTACGTCCCGGGTTGCCCTCCCCGACCCGAGGCTCTTTTGCAGGGGATTCTCAAGCTGCAAGAGAAGATTGCGGGCGAAGACCTCAAGGCTCGCTACCGTCCCTCGCCCGCTGCATTGCAGCGACCCCTCGTCACCGAGGAGTCGGTGTGACGTGGGTTGAGCAGGTGACGTCCGCCTTCGATGTGGATTCGGCCGAGGTCAGCGAAACGTTCGGCGAATTGACTGTGGACGTCGCGCCCACGCGTTGGGTTTCTTCTCTAGAGACCGCCCGAGACACGCTGGGACTGGCGTTCTTCGATTGGTTGTCGGCCGTTGACGAGCAAGCCGATGGGTTCAACGTCGTTTGTCACCTATATGACCCAGATCAGCACAATCAGCTGTTAATCCGAACATCGCTGCCGGCGGAGCGACCCCGAGTGGCCACGGCCACCGAGGTCTTCCGAGGTGCCGCGTGGCATGAACGTGAGACTGCCGAGATGTTCGGAATCGACTTCGAGGGTCACGACCCCTTAAAGCCACTGCTCCTGCCCGACGAATTCGAGGGTCACCCCCTGCGTAAGGACTTCGTGCTTGCGGCGCGTGCCGCGAAGCCGTGGCCGGGTGCAAAGGAACCAGGGGAGTCCGAAGGCGATGCTGCGCCAAGCCGACGCAAGACGCTGCCTCCGGGTGTACCCGCTCAAGAGACGTGGGGTCCGCGACCCCCGGACGACGTGGCCGCGCGATGAGCGATGTGCTCGAAGTTGCGATTCACATCGTCGTGGTCCTGCTGGCCTTCCTTGTCCTCCCGCTTCTTGTGGGGCAACTTGAACACAAGGTGATGGCCCACATGCAATCTCGAGTGGGTCCTATGTACGCCGGCGGGTTTCACGGGTGGGCACAGTTGGTCGCCGACGGTGTGAAGTTCGCTCAAAAGGAGGACATCACCCCGGACGCGGCGGATCCAGTCATCTACCGGTTGGCACCGGCCGTTGCATTGATCCCCTACCTCGTCGTGATGATTGCGATTCCGATCGGACCGTCGTTGGTTGGGCAGGAGCTCGACGCGGGAATCTTTTTCGTGCTTGCGGTTATGGGTATCGGGGTCGTCGGCACGCTGATGGCTGGCTGGGCGAGTGCGAACAAGTACTCGCTGCTCGGTGCAGTACGTCAGGTGTCCCAACTCATGGCGTACGAGTTGCCGTTCGTGCTCGCCGCTGCGTCAGTTGCTATGGCCGCAGGAACGCTGAGTCTGACCGGCATCGTCGACGCGTGGCAACCGTGGTGGCTGCTCTGGCAGTTGCCGGCCGGTGTGGTGTTCTTCATCGCGGGGCTTGCGGAGTTGAACCGTCCCCCGTTCGACATGCCAGTTGCGGATGCCGAGATCATCTTTGGACCTTTGACGGAGTACACCGGGTTGCGCTTCGCACTCTTCCTGCTCGCGGAGTACGCCGGGATCGTCGTGTTGTGCTTCCTGACCACGGTGCTCTTCCTCGGGGGTTGGCATGGCCCGTTCGTCGATTCGTGGGTCTGGACCCTGATTAAGGCTGGGATCTTGGCGTTCGTGGTGATCTGGGTACGGGTGAGCTACCCGCGGCTGCGAGCAGACCAGTTGCAGAAACTGGCGTGGCAGGGATTGATTCCGATCGCGTTGTTGCAACTGCTTGTGACTGGCGTTGTGGTGGTCGCGTCATGACCGCGTCCCGCGAGCCGGCTAGAGGTGGTGGCCTGCTCAAGGGCTTGGGTGTCACATTCAAGTCGATGACTCGACGGTCAGTTACTGAGCAATATCCCGACGTGAAACCAGAACTACCGCCACGGAGCCGTGGCGTCATTGCACTCATGGACGAAAACTGCACGTCGTGCATGCTGTGCGCACGCGAATGCCCTGACTGGTGCATCTACATCGATTCGCACAAAGAAGTCATTCCAGCTCCTGAAACTGGTGGCAGAGAGCGAACACGTAACGTCCTGGACCGATTCGCCATCGACTTTTCGCTTTGCATGTACTGCGGGATCTGCATCGAGGTGTGTCCCTTCGACGCGTTGTTCTGGTCCCCTGAGTTCGAGTACGCGGAGTTCGACATCCGGAACATGGTCCACGAAAAGGACCGACTGACGGCGTGGATGGCGACGGTCCCGCCGCCCTCCGCGGTTGACCCACACGCAGAGGATCCGAAGGAACTAACAGCTGCTCGCAAGGCGGTCGAAAAAGCACAGGTGGTCGACGAGAGTTCGGCTGCCAATGAGTGACCGATCGTTGTTGTCGCCTACCGGACTAGACCTTGTCTTCCTGCTGGTCAGTGCCATCGCGGTGGGTTCGGCAATCTTGGTGGTCACGACTCGGCAAATCGTTCATTCAGCGCTTTGGCTAGTGGTGACCCTCGGGTCCGTGGCTGGATGCTTCGTGCTCATGACGGCGGAGTTCGTGGCCTGGATGCAGTTGCTGATCTATGTCGGGGCCGTTGTTGTGCTGCTGCTCTTCGGGTTAATGCTTACTCGAGCTCCAATTGGTCGCAGCGAAGACCTAACAACCGCGAATTGGTTCACAGCGCTCTTCGTCGCAGTGAGTACGGCCTCAGTGCTCATCGTTCTACTCGTCGATCAATTCCGAACCGCCATGGTTGACGTGCACAACCTCGACCCGGCCACGGCAAAAAGCGTTGGCGCTGCCATGTTCCGTTTTTGGGTGCTGCCCTTCGAAGTTCTCTCAGTGCTATTGCTCGCTGCTCTCGTGGGAGCCATTGCGTTGTCCCGCTTCCGGGGATTTGACCGGGACCGGAGCGGCTGATGCATCTGCTGCTTCCGCTCGTTCTATCGGCGTTGTTGTTCGGGATTGGGTTGTACGGAGTTCTCGCTCGACGTAACGCCATCATGATTTTGATGGCTGTTGAGTTGATGCTCAACGGAGTGAACGTAAGTCTGGTCGCCTTTGATGTCTGGCTGGCCGACGCACTTCACGCGGGCCAGTCACTTGCCATCTTCGTCATTACTATCGCCGCCGCCGAAATCGGTTTGGGACTGGCGATTGTGTTGATGATCTATCGAGCACGACAGACGATCGCCATCGATGAACTCGTCAAGTTGCACGAAGACGTAGCCTCGCCCGAGGTGGCTCCCTGATGGCACTCATCATGGTCGGGCTGCCGCTGTTGGCAGCCTGTGCTGGGCCTGGCATTTGGCGGTCGGTCACGCGCGGTGGCGGGAGTCATCGCCGTCGCCGGAACGGCAGCCTCCCTTGGGTTCGCCATCGCATTGTGTGCTCAGCAGCCGTGGATCGAGCCAGTAACCAACGACGGTCTGACGGGTAATTTCCAGCCGTTGCCGTTCGCAACGGTCGTTGATGGACTTGCCGTGACCACAGCCACAATGGTCACGGTCGTCGCGTTGCTCGTGCAGATCTACTCGATCGCCTACATGCGCGCGGAACAGAGATACGCCAGCTATTCATCGTTCATCTCTCTCTTCACAGCAGCCATGCTTGCCGTCGTTGTCGCGGGCGACCTTTTGCTGTTGGTCGTCGGCTGGGAGGTCATGGGCCTGTGCTCGTACCTGCTGATTGGACAGCATTGGGAACAGCCTGAGGCTCAGCGGGCTGCGGTCAAAGCGTTCCTGGTCACCAAGTTTGGTGACGTCGGGTTCATCGTCGGAATTGTCGTCCTCATCAGTACAACGGGCACCCTGATGCTGACCGATGCGGTCTCCTCCGGTTCCAACGACTCGGCGACAGCAACCGTCGTTTCGCTGCTTCTCTTCATGGGGGTCATGGGGAAGTCAGCCCAGTTTCCGTTGCACGCTTGGCTTCCCGACGCGATGGCCGGGCCATCCCCTGTAAGCGCCTTGATTCATGCGGCGACGATGGTTGCTGCGGGTGTGTATGTCGTTGTGAGGATGTATCCACTCTTCCTGGCGTCGACAACAGCGCTGACGGTCATGGCGGTCGTTGCGTGCATCACCATGCTCGGCGGAGCGTTGGCAGCGCTCGCACAGGACGACCTAAAGCGGGTACTCGCTTGGTCGACCGTCAGTCAGCTCGCGTACATGGTGGCTGCCTTGTCGGTGGGTTCGAGTGAGGCAGCCACGTTCCATCTGCTGACCCACGCCTGTTTCAAGGCACTTCTCTTCCTGTCGGCGGGTGCGGTCATTCACGCGGTGGGCAGCAACCTCATGCGCGATATGGGTGGGCTACGTCGGGCGATGCCTGTCACGTTCGTCACGATGACGGTTGCGCTGCTGGCTCTCGTCGGAGTGGTGCCGTTGTCTGGATTCTTCTCCAAGGAGTCGATCCTGGTTGCGGCTGAGCGTGCGGCGAACGGAGACGCGCAAGTGTCTTCGGCAGTCGGTTGGCTAGTGCTGGTTGTGGCCGTACTGACGATTGCAGTTACGGCTGCGTACGTCGTTCGGTTGTGGCTCATGACGTTCGGCGGATCACGCCGGAGCAGCTCGCAGGTTAACGAGGCTCCGGCGTTGATGAGGTGGCCACTTGTTGTGCTGGCTGTTCCCACGCTGCTACTTGGGTTCCTTGGATTGTCCGCAGCATGGTTGCCAACCTGGATGCAACCCAACGCCACGATGGTGATCGAGCCGACGGCGCTGACGCCACAGCCATCGACCGTGGTGTTGTCGCTCATCGCTGTGACCGTCGGAGCCATCTTGGCGTGGGCGGGCTCGCGAGGCGTCGTCGCGCGCGACGTTTCGCTGCGACTGGGTCGTTATCGCCCTGCCTTCGCGTCGGGTTTCGGCGTCGACGTGCTGTACCGGTGGGTTGCGGTGCGGCCCTTCCACTTCCTCGTGCGAGCGACTCTGGCTACTGATCGAGAGGTGGTTTCCACACGCGGTCAGTGGAACCGGGCGAACCGTAAGTTCCATCGGTGGGCTGGGACAGTTAGCCCAGCGTGGAGACGTGCAGCGCTACTTGTCTGCCGCATTGACCGCTGTCGTAGTCGTCATTGTCGTGGTGATGGTGGCGGTGGCGACATGAGTTGGTCGCAGTTGGCGTTGCCTCTGCTGCTGGTCGTTCCCGCTCTTGGGGCTCTGGTTTTGCTGCTCGCAGGCTCCCGTGCGGACGCCTGGGCAATTCCGTTCGGGCTTGTGGTTCAAGGGGTGGGGCTGCTCATTGCGCTGGCGGTGCTGGGCGGATTCGACACCCAGAGTGCGAGTCAGATGCAGTTTTCAGTTGGTCACGAGTGGGTGCCGCAACTGGGGATGTCGCTGAGTCTGGGAGTCGACGGGATTTCGCTTCCGCTAGTCGTTCTTACCTCACTCCTTGGATTTCTTGCGATGGTCTACTCGTCGCGCTACTTCCCCAAAGGAGGCAGTCGTCGCGCGTTCGTCGGACTGCTGCTCTTCCTCCAAGTTGGCATGCTGGGAACCTTTGTCGCCCTCGACCTCATCGTCTTCTTCGTTTTCTTCGAAATTGTTCTTGCCCCGATGTGGTTCTTGATCGCGTTCTGGGGTCAGGGGGAGCGGCGGGCCGCCGCTAACACTTTCATCTTGTTTACCGTCCTTGGCTCGGTCGTCATGCTGCTTGGCTTCCTGCTGGTGTGGGCGAAGACCGGAACCACCGACATGGTGCGCCTGGCCGATGCGCATGGGTCCGGGCTTGAGTGCGTCCGTCCAACTCGGGGCGGCACTTCTGATCGTGGTTGGTCTGGCGGTAAAGGCTGCCGGTCTGGCCCCTGCATTCATGGCTGCCAGATGCGCATACCGCAGCGCCGACGGTCGGGTCAGTGTTGTTGGCCGGAGTGCTGTTGAAGATGGGCACGTACGGCATGATTCGAATCGCACTGCCGATCGTGCCCGACGGATTCGGTGACATCGCGCCCTACCTCGCGGCCTTTGCTGTCGTCGGCATTCTGTACGGCGCGTGGGCAAGCTTCGGGCAACGCGATCTCAAGCGGCTCATCGCCTTCTCGTCGGTCGGCCACATGGGGTTCGTGCTCTTGGGAATCGCCACCGTCGATGTTGTCGGTATCAACGGTGCGTTGTTCGGGAACGTCGCTCACGGGCTGATCACTGGATTGTTGTTCTTCATCGTCGGGGGTCTCAAAGAGCGCACTCACACCACCGAGATCCATCAGTTGCCACGCGGGCTTTACCAACGTGCCCCGTGGCTCGGATTCCTTCTCGGCTTTGCCTGTGTGGCAAGTCTTGGCCTTCCCGGCTTGGCTGGGTTCTGGGGAGAGTTCCTGGCGCTTGTAGGCGCATACAGCCCCGACGTTCCGGCGCACATGTTCTACCGAATTCTCTTGGTCATAGCTGCGCTGGGAATGGTGCTCACGACCGCGTACTTCCTGCGCGTGATGCGCCGGGTTGGTCAGGGCCAAGGACCGGCGTCGCCGCTGCAGGACATCACCGCGGTTGAGTCCGCTGCGTGGCTACCGCTGGCGGCACTGATTCTGGTGCTCGGACTGCTGCCAGGGCTTTTGCTTAGCGTGACGAACCCTGCCGTTGAACGCCTTGTGTCAACGTCGGTCGATGCTGGTCCGGTGGCACCGTGACGATTCAGTCGGTCGACTTCGTAGCGTTGATGCCGGCGCTTGCACTAGCCGTGGGTGCGGTTCTTGCGTTGATCGCAGATCTGGTCATTGCGCGAGGATCGGTCCCCCCGGCCATTGTGGCGCTCATCGCGATCGCAGTCGCGTTCGCACTTTCTCCCCGCATCGTCGGGTCGTTCGACGCTTTGTGTTGACGGTTCTTGTTCCTACGGCGTTGGCCCGCTTGACCCTTGCCTTGCAAGGCATCACGTTGGGCGCGTTGGCGGTTGTGGTGCTCTTGTCGGTGGTTACCGTCCACGACTTGTCGTTGCCGTCGGGTGAGCACTTCTTCTTGTTGCTCTGCTCGGCATCAGGCGCGCTCGTTGTCGCTGCAACCACCGATCTCATCTCGCTGATCGTCGCTTTGGAACTCGTCTCGTTGCCGAGTTTTGCCTTGATCGGATTGCACCGAGCGCAGGGTCGCGCTGGTGAAGCGGCACTGAAGGCCTTTCTCTTCTCGGTCACCTCGGTGGCGGTGTCGCTGTATGGCATAGCGCTGCTTTACGGTAGTTCCGGCACCGTCCAGTTCGTCGGGCTGAGTCGAACAGCGGCGGCGAGCGAGCCAACCCCGGTCGAAGTAGCCGGGTTAGTGATGTTGTTGGCCGTTATCGCTTTCAAGATCTCTGCGATCCCCTTCCATGCCTGGGCACCCGATGCCTACGAGGGGGCGCCGATTCCGGTCGCTGCATTCCTGTCGGTGGTCTCTAAGACTGCGGGCTTCGCAGCCCTAGCCCTCGTCGTCGTGACGTTCGTCCCCTGGTCGCAGGTGTGGGCGCCGGTCATCGCCGTAATGTCGGTCGTCACCATGCTCGGGGCGAATGCCATCGCACTTCGACAGCGTGGCGCGGTCCGATTGTTGGCTTGGTCGTCAATCGCTCAAGCCGGATACATCCTCGTGCCGTTCGGCGCAGTTGCCGCAGGGCTCGAGGGCAGTTCGCTACTGCTCATTGCCGTCGTTGCCTACCTCGTCACGTACGCCGCCATGAATCTCGGTGCGTTCTCGGTCGTCGCGATCGTCGCCCGCGACCGTCCGCGTCCGCTGCTCACTGACTTCACCGGACTCGCGTGGCGTAGTCCGTGGCTTGGCGGGTCGTTAGCTTTCTTCCTAGCCTGCCTTGCTGGTCTGCCGCCGGGAATCATCGGCCTGCTCGTGAAGGTGCAAGTGATCGCCGTGCCGATGTCCACTGGCGCATGGTGGTTAGCCGGTGCCATGGCGATAGCGACGGTGATCGGCTTGGCTTACTACCTGATGTGGGCGTCGTTGCTGTTCCGTCGTCCGACCGGGGAGCGTACGAAGTCGACGCGGGGCTTGGCCGCTCTTCCGATGAAGGTCGCGGTGGCGGCGATGCTAGCGGTCACTGTGACGTTCTCGGTCGTACCAACGCTGGCGGTTGGGCTGCTTGAGCGGCTTTGAGGTCCTGTGGTCTTGCGGTGCCTGTCACGGATGGTAGAAGTGAAGGGTGCATAGATACGCGAACGGTCTGAAGACCGCCTTCCTACTGGGGGCTCTCGGTGGGTTGATCCTGCTCATCGGTGCCTGGCTTGGTGGTACGCAAGGGTTGGTCATCGCGCTATTCATCGCGATCGGGATCAACGCCTTCTCGTATTGGAACAGCGGCAAACTCGCGCTTCGATCGATGCACGCGCAACCGGTCACCGAGGCGGAGCAGCCGGTGATGTACCGGATCGTTCGCGACCTGTCGTCTCAGCAGGGTCAGCCGATGCCCTCGCTGCATGTGTCACCGACGATGGCGCCGAACGCTTTCGCCACTGGGCGCAACCCGCAGAACGCCGCGGTCTGTTGCACGCAGGGCATCTTGGAGTTGCTCGACGAAAGAGAACTGCGCGGGGTGCTGTCACATGAGTTGGCGCACGTTTACAACCGCGACATCCTGATCGCGTCGGTGGCTGCGACGTTGGCAGCAGTGATCATGTTCGTCGCGCAGTTTGCGTGGCTCATTCCAATGGGCGGTCGTGGCGGTGAGCGCGGCAACCCGATCGGGGCACTGCTGTTGATGATCTTGGGTCCGATCGCAGCGTCGCTCATCCAGTTCGCGATCAGCCGGTCGAGGGAGTACCAGGCTGATCAGTCGGGATCAGAGATCACCGGCGATCCGATGGCGCTGGCCAGCGCACTGCGCAAGCTCGAAGCCGGGACCCAAGCGGCGCCCCTTCCGCCGGAGCCCGAGCTGCAGACCGCCAGCGCCCTGATGATCGCCAACCCGTTCCGGATGGGCGGAATGTCGCGGTTGTTCTCGACTCACCCCCCGACGGCCGACCGGGTCGCTCGGCTGGAGGAGATGGCCGGACTTCGTTAGTGCCAAAGACTGGCTAACTGAACAGTCAGTCAGTATTGTGGTCGCTGTACCCCCGACTCAGGAGCAGAACCATGGCGAACACGTACGACGCGGTCGTGATCGGCGGTGGCCACAACGGCCTCGTCGCGGCGGCGTATCTGGCGAAGTACGGCAAGAAGGTCGTGGTCCTCGAGTCGCGACACAAGACCGGTGGCGCCGCGGACACCAGCCAGCCATGGGCTGATGCGCCCGAGTTCAAGGTGACGACGCTGTCGTACACGATGAGCCTGATGCCGGAGTACATCCTCAAGGACCTCCAGCTCGCCAAGCACGGCTACAAGATCAATCCGCTCGGTATGGGCTACACGCCGTTGCCCGACGGTCGTTCGCTACTCGACGGTGACAGCGCACGTTCGCACGACTCGTACGCGCAGTTCTCGAAGAAGGACGCCGACGCGATCGGTCCGTACTACGAGTGGATCGGCCGGATCGCGAACATCCTGCACCCGTTGCTCGACGAGACTCCTCCGCACGTCGGTTCCAAGAAGTTCGGGGACATCAAAGACCTCGGCATGCTGACGTGGGCGCTGCGAAAGCAGATTGACGAACGGACTGTCGCAGACATCACCAGGTTGTTCACGATGAGCGCTGCTGACTTGCTGAGCCGCTGGTTCGAGAGCCCGGTCGTCATCGGCAACCAGTCGGTCAACGGCATTATCGGAACGTGGGCCGGACCGATGAGTCCTGGCACGGCGTACGTGCTGATGCACCACTCCGTCGGTGAAGAGGACGAAGGCCAGGTCGGTTCATGGGGGATGCCCGTCGGCGGCATGGGCGCGGTCTCCGACGCGTGTCGTGCGGCCGCCGAGTCGTTCGGCGCAGAGGTCCGCGTCAACTCGCCAGTCGAGCAGGTGACCGTGCAGAACGGACGCGTCACCGGCGTCGTCCTCAGGGGCGGCGAAGAGATCAAGGCGGATCTGGTCGTCACGACGTGCCACCCGCAGATCACCTTCTTGGACCAGATCGACCGCTCACACCTGCCTGACGACTTTCGTGCACGACATCGAGCAGTGGCGTTCGCGGTCCGGCACAGTGAAGATCAACCTGGCGCTTGATCGGTTGCCAGACTTCACCGCCGACCCCGGGTTCGACCCACGGATTCACGGTGGTGCGATCAGCATCATGGACGACCTGGAGTACCTCGAGACGGCGTACCAAGAGGCACGTTCGGGCAAGGCCGCCACGCTGCCGTTCTCCGACTGCGAGATCCCGACGGTGTTCGACCCGACGTTGGCGCCCGAGGGCAAGCACATCATGTCGATGTTCACGCAGTGGGTGCCCGAGTCGTGGAGCAAGGAACCGCACGACGCCGAACTCAAGGCGTACGCCGAACCGGTTGTACGACCGTTTCGACCTAGTGGCCCCGGGCTTCAAGGACTCCATCCTGCACGAGCAGATCATCGGACCGTACGAGATGGAGCGCGACTTCGGCCTGATCGGCGGGAACATCTTCCACGGTGAGCTCACCGTCGACCAGCTGTTCCACATGCGTCCAGCGGTCGGCTACGCCGACTACCGCACTCCGATCAAGGGGCTGTACCAGGGCTCCTCGGCCACGCACGCCGGCGGCGGCGTCACCGGAATGCCCGGCCACCACGTCGTCCGCGAAATGCGCCGCGACAAAGCCCTCAAATCCTAAGAACCCAACCCTCTTCGAACCAACTCGCTCGAACCGCTAACACCCTTTTCTAAGAACGACGCGTTCTCCCGCATACACGCAACATTCTCTGGGTTCATGCTGTGGAAAACGTGAAGTACGTGTCCGTTCGCGACCGAGTCCCCACGGACACGAGTAGACGATTGCGCATGGCTATCCACAGCATGAGTGTGGAGTTTGTTGCACCAGTGCGGGAGAACGCGTCGTTCTTAGAAGGGTTTAGCGGTAGTTGACGTACTGGAGGGCGACGTCCAGGTCTTTGCCGTTCAGGAGCGTTTGGACGGCTTGCAGATCGTCGCGGCTCTTGCTGGTCACGCGTAGTTCGTCGCCCTGAATCTGCGGCTTGACGCTCTTTGGTCCCTCGTCGCGAATGATCTTCGAGATCTTCTTCGCGTTCTCCTGATTGATGCCTTCCTTCAGGGAGCACGCGATCTTGTACTCCCGACCAGACGCCGCCGGCTCGCCAGCGTCGAGGTGCTTCAGCGACACCTTCCGCTTGACCAGCTTGTCCTTGAAGACGTCGAGCGCCGCCTTTGCGCGCTCCTCGCGCGTTGGCGCGGATCTCGATCGCCGTCTCGCCCTGCCACTCGATGCTCGCGCCGGTGTTCTTGAAGTCGAACCGCTGGCTCAGCTCCTTGACGGCCTGATTGAGGGCATTGTCGATTTCCTGTCGATCGACCTTGCTGACGATGTCGAACGAAGCGTTGGCCACCGCGACCTCCCTGTTGCGAACGGGCTGTCAGCCTAGCGAAGCCCGTACGACGCCCCACGCTCGACGACGGACTCGATGGCTGCGGTAATCTTTCTGACCGCCGTCCCTGGACGGCGACCTGGCAGGTTGCCCGAGTGGCCAAAGGGAGCGGACTGTAAATCCGCCGGCTCAGCCTACGTTGGTTCGAACCCAACACCTGCCACGTCATTGGCCCCCGGTTTCGGCATCGCCCGAGCCGGGGGCCTTGACGTTCTATGCTCCAGGCTCGGCCACGAACCCAATCGACGAACTGCTCGATCGTGTCGACAACCGAGTCAAAACGAAGCGGAGTGGAACAGATCGAAAGTGTGCTGCGCGCCAGGAAGTTCGGCGTAGACGACCGGTTGTGCGGATTCGCGACGCAACTTCTCGACGAGATCGCGTGCCCCCCGCGGTGAGACGTACGTGTCGTTGCTCCCGTGTATCACGAAGAACGGCGGGGCAGTCGCCGCGTCGTAGTCAAGTGGCGACGACGGAAGTCCGGGCGCACCCGCCACCGGCCCGTAGTACCCGTACAACGGGACCACTGCGCTGACGGACGTGTCGGCTTGCTCGAATCCGGGTTGGAACCTCGGGTCGTTTGCAGTCAGCGCAAGCATCGTCGCGATGTGTGCGCCGGCGGAACTCCCCGAAACAACGATCGTCGAGGGATCGGCCCCGTACTCCTCGCCATGTTCACGCAGCCAAGCCACCACACGCTTGGCGTCCACGAGGTAGTCGGGAAACTCAGCCTCACGGCGCCAGTCGGTAGTTCGTGCTCACACAAACCCAGCCGCGGCTCGCCAAGCCGGTACAGCAACGACCTGCGCCTCGCGATCCTTGTGACCAGACTGAGAACCGCCGCCGTGGAAGTGCACGAACAGTCGGCGCGTTCGGTCGGTGACGAACGCGCGACGGTAGACGTCGAGCAGATTGCGTTCGCCAAACGGTCCGTACGAAATGTCAGTGATGTGTTCGACGTCCGAACGCCTCACCGCAGAACGGCGCAAGCAGAATCCGCGTCATCGGCAACCTCATCCGCTGCGAGCGGCTCCAACCGGGGATCGCTTCACGTAGCGACGCTTCGGCTGTTGCGCGCGTTCGGGCGGCTCGACCCACGACGATGAACAGCCCAATCAGCACGAGTGCTGCCAGAACGACACTGGCACGTCCGACCGACGACGTTGCGTCACCTTGCGCGAACAGCAACGCAGTGGACGCGACCAACCAGTAGATGGCCAGGAACGGTTGCTCGTTGAGCAGAGAAGTCACCCGGAAACTGAACCGTCCCAGCGCCCACGGACGACGGATCGGAACAAGGCAAAGCGCGGTGGGGAACTCCGACAAGCAGAACCGTGATCAGGTAGCCGTATGGCACTACTCGGTCTCACTCCGACGGGACATCCACAGCGTGTACGACGCGATCACAACTGCACTGGCCGCCAGCGCACCACCGACGATCCGGCGTTGGCGTCCCAGCGACCGGCCATCGAGCCGACTGACCCGCGGACGCCACTGCCCCGCGACTACCAGCGCTGAACGCGGACCCAATCGAGCCGGCGGACGCGATGGAACCGATCGAGCCAGCCGACCCCACAGAGCCGATCGACCCCGCCGAACCCACAGACAAGATCGACCCGAAACTGCCGACCCCACCGATCGAGAACGCGCTGCCCGTCGAGCCGACGGACAGGAAACTGTCGCGGGACCACAGGGACCAACGGCTGCGGATCGAGGCCATGCCCCTACTTTGGCACCGGGCAGCCGTCTAGGGCACTCCGGCCGACCTCTCCGCCACGAGCGCCGCGCTCCTAATCCTCCCCATTGCCAACTGACTCATCCCCGCAACCTCCAGTTCTGCGGTGAGGGATTCGAGAACGACGCTCAGGGCAGTCGCCGCGGACAGAATGAGTTGTCGGTCGGGCTTGGCCACCATCGTGTGCGCCATGCCGATAGGCGCGGGCAGATTGGCGTTCTCGACACTCACTGCGCCGAAAGTTGGGTAGTCGACGCCCAGGGACGCCGCGTGCAGTCGCCAGGTCATGCCCCTTGCCTCGTCAAGCGAGGTCAACGCTCGCCAAATTGATCCGCGTTCACTGTGCTTGGCGACGTCACTCAGCGCCCACCAGGCGAGGAATGCCCATTCACGGGTCTGCGCCGAGGACGCGCTCAGTGACTCCGGTTTCCATGGCTTGGCGAGTTGGCCCGCCCGATCGAACACCGCTCGAGCGCCAGGTGGCAGCCCTGGTCTGAGGTGGGCGAGCGACACCACGACGCTCAGTTGCCGGCCATCTTGGTACTGAATGATGAGGTGCTCAGTCGGCGCGGGGTCGGTGCCAAGGATTTGAACCAAGCTGTCAGCAACTGGTGAGAATCCGAGCATCGCATCCAGAGCCTCATCGCGAGCGCGCGAGAACGGGAAATCTTGCTCCACGCCGACTCCGGCGTCGACATCGGAACGGTGATCACCAGCGTCACGGGCTAACGAACCGGCCAGTTCCACCCATTGACACCATTCGGTGGCCTCGGCCCATGAGCGCAACTGATCGACGAGCTGCCACGGGGCCATGCCCTACTTTGGCACCGGAGGGTCACCGAGGGCACCCCGGCCGATTTCTCCGCCACGACCGCTCCCGTGTAATCTGTCGAGGCTCGCTGGCGCGAGCACGCCCCAATAGCTCAGACGGCAGAGCGTCTCCATGGTAAGGAGAAGGTCTACGGTTCGATTCCGTATTGGGGCTCTGGGGCCAGCGCTCGAGTCCAGCATTACGGTCTCGGTGGTGGTTCGGACGGCGGAGTAGCTCAGGTTGGCAGAGCAAACGGCTCATAATCGTTGTGTCGCCGGTTCAAATCCGGCCTCCGCTACCAGCAAGCACAGCTCAGCGTTTTCAGCAAACCAGTTCGTCAGCAAACAAGGAGTCCCGGTGGCCAAGAGCGACGTTCGCCCCAAGATCACGATGGCGTGCGCGGACTGTAAGCACCGCAACTACATCACCAAGAAGAACCGGCGTAACGACCCGGACCGCATAGCGATGCAGAAGTTCTGCCCGAACTGCGGCAAGCACACCGAGCACCGCGAAACTCGTTAGCCCCGGCTCGCTCGTGGCTTCGGCTCCCGTCGCTGGCCGCGTGGCGATCGTCACCGGTGCTGCACGAGGCATCGGCGCGGCCACCGCCCGCAGGTTGGCAAGCGACGGTGCGCGACTGGTTCTGAACGACCTCGACGCTGCGCCACTCCAGGAGTTAGCGACGGCCTCATCGCCACGGGCGCGGACGTCGTCAGCGTCCTCGGAAGCACGTCGGACCCGGCCATCGCACGTAGCGTCGTCGACGCGGCCGTCGAACGGTTCGGCACCGTCGACATCGTCGTCAACAACGCGGGCACGACTCGCGACCGGATGTTCCACCAGCAGAGCGACGACGATCTCGACGTCGCCCTCGACGCCAACCTCCGAACGGCCTGGCAGACGACTCAAGCGGCGCTGTCCGTGATGCGACCAGCGGCCAAGGCTGAGATCGCGGCGACTGGTCACGTCGACCACCAGCGCAAGATTGTCTTCACGTCGTCTGTGGCGGCCCTCACCGGAAACCCTGGGCAGGCCAACTACACGGTCGCCAAGGGCGGACTAATCGCGCTCGTCAAGACGCTCGCACTCGAACTGGGTCCAGTTGGCATCAACGTCAACGCGGTGGCACCTGGCTTCATCGAGACACGGTTAACGGCGGAGAAATCCGAAGGATCCCCGCTCGGTATCCCGGCTGAGATTCGAACCTCACTGCGCGAGATGATCCCCCTGGGTCGATTCGGCCAACCCGATGACGTCGCCAACGTCACCGCGTTTCTTGTATCACCCGACAGTGACTACGTCTCCGGCGTTACGTTGCCTGTCACCGGGGGTCAGTTCGGAGGGATGGGTTAAGCATGGCGCTCAACACAGAACTGGTCGGTAAGTCTTATCCGAGCCAGACGTACGAAGTCAGTCGCGAAAAGATCCGCGAGTTCGCGACGGCCGTGGGGGACACCAATCCCGCTTACGTCGACGAGGATTCCGCGCGTGCGCTTGGACATAGAGATGTCGTCGCACCGCCCACGTTTGCAGTTGTAGTGACGCGCGCACCGCAGTTGGCAGTCATCGACGATCCCGACCTTGGACTCGACTTCACTCGGGTCGTTCATGGTGACCAGAAGTTTTCGTACTCGCGACCGATCGTGGCTGGGGACGAACTCCGCACAATCGCGACGATCGATTCGGCGCGGACCATGGCAGGCAATGACATCCTGACGATTCGCAGTGACGTCGTCGATGGCGATGGATCGCCGGTCCTCACTACCTGGGCGACGCTCGTTGCGCGCGCGGTGGAGGCCGACGCATGACCGCGCAGGTACGGGCCACTGATATCGAGGTCGGACACGAACTTCCCGAGCAGTCGTTTCAACTGCGACGGGTCGACCTCGTCAAGTACGCGGGCGCGTCTGGAGACTTCAACGTCATTCATTGGAACGAGCGGGTGGCAACATCTGTCGGACTTCCGAACGTGATCGCGCACGGCATGTTGACGATGGCCGAGGCAGTGCGTGTGGTCACCGACTGGCTTGGCGACCCCGGGGCACTGCTTGAGTTCGGGGTTCGCTTCACCAAACCTGTGCCGGTGCCCGATGACGACGAGGGCGCCACGCTGGTGGTTGTGGGCAAGGTCATTGAGGTCCTGGACGGTGACCGCGCGAAGGTCGAACTCACCGCAACGTGCGACGGCGTGAAGGTGCTCGGCATGGCCCGTGCCGTTGTGCAGTTGGCGTGATGCGCGAACGATCCGACGTTCAGTTCGCCGAACTCACCACGTTGCGGGTTGGTGGTCCGGTTCGGCGGCTGATCGAAGTCGAGACGACGGATGAACTTGTCGAGGTCGTCACCGAACTAGGACGCGAACGGTGCTTTCTGCTCGGCGGCGGATCCAATGTCGTCGCGACCGACGACCCGATCGATACGCCTGTCGTGCGCGTCGCCACGTCGGGAGTCGATGTCGCGCGAAGTGAGTCGCACGTCGAACTGACGGTGGCTGCGGGGGAGTCCTGGGACGACCTCGTCGCTCGTGCGGTCGATGAAGGATGGTCCGGCATCGAGACGCTGTCGGGAATCCCGGGCACGGTAGGCGCCACGCCCATCCAGAACGTCGGGGCGTACGGCCAGGAGGTTTCCGAAACGGTCACGGCGGTGGAGGTACTCGACGGGCGTAGCGGACGTCGCGTGCGAGATGTCACCGAGCGACTGTGACTTTGCCTACCGGACGAGCCTCTTCAAACGTGAGCCTGAACGTTTCGTCGTCTTGAACGTTCACTTCCGCTTGCTTGTCGCCGACGCGAGCCGACCCATCACCTACGCCGAACTGGCTAGGTCGCTTCACGTCGACGTGGGGGGCGATGCGCCGCTGTCAGAAGTCCGTGACGCAGTACTTGAACTCCGGCGATCCAAGGCGATGGTGCTCGACCCAACTGACAAGGACACCTGGTCGGCAGGTTCGTTCTTCACCAATCCGATCCTGGACACCGATACGGACTTGCCGTCGCAAGCCCCCCGGTGGTCGCAGCCGGACGGTCGAGTCAAGACATCGGCTGCCTGGCTGATCGAACAGGCTGGGTTCAGCAAGGGGTTCGGAGCAGATCTAGGAAGGGGTGCCGCGACACTGTCTACGAAACACACCCTCGCAGTCACGAACCGCGGCGACGCCACGACGACGGAGTTGCTGACGTTGGCCCGGACTGTTCGTGACGGCGTTCGTTCGCGATTCGGCATCGAACTTCACGTCGAGCCAACGCTTGTGGGCTGTCAGCTATAACTCGCCGCCCGGTGAGGTCTCTAAGCCAGCCAAGTGTCGACGTCGGCAAGTAGTTGCTTCTTGTGATCGATCGGTGCCAGGGAGGCCTCAATCGAAGCGCGAGCGAGCCGCGCAACGTCCGGATCGTCAAAGCCATGAACCTCACGTGCGATCTGGTACTGCGCCGTCAACCGAGATCCGAATAACAGCGGGTCGTCGGCCGCCAACGCGACGAGAACTCCGGCCTCGACGAGGGGACGCAACGGGACGTCTTGTGGTTGGTCGTAGACGCCGAGCGCGACATTGGAGGCCGGACACACCTCGAGTGCGACTCCGGCGTCCGCAATGCGAGCGACGAGTGCGGGATCTTCGATGCTGCGTACGCCGTGACCGATGCGTCGTGCGTGGAGCGCGTCGAGGCAGCCTCGGACGCTGTCTGGTCCGTTGAGCTCGCCGCCGTGGGGGACGCCGGCCAGCCCGCCGTCGCGAGCGATCCGGAACGCGTCAGCGAATGCCTCCGCACGTCCGCGCCGCTCGTCGTTAGCCAGCCCGAACCCGACCACTCCGTCATCTACATACCGAACCGCTAGCCGCGCCAACGTGCGGGCGTCCAAGGGGTGCCTCGTCCGGTTCGCGCCAACGATCACCCCGATGTGCATCCCGGTTGCCGCAGACGCCGCTCGTACGGCGTCGAGCATCAACTCAAACGTGGCGGTCAGCCCGTCGAAGCGCGCCGCGTAGCCAGACGGGTCGACTTGGATCTCGAGCCAGCGCGATCCGTCTGCAACCTCGTCCTCAGCAACTTCGCGCACCAGGCGGTAGATGTCTTCCGGCTCCTGCAGCACCGACCGTGCGGTGTCGTAGAGCCGCTGGAAACGAAACCAGCCACGCTCGTCGGTCGCCCGTAGTTCCGGTGGCTGCTCGGACGACAGTGCGTCAGGCAGTCGAACGCCGTGTCGGTCCGCGAGTTCGATCAGGGTGGTGTGGCGCATCGCGCCAGTGAAGTGAAGGTGGAGGTGGGCCTTCGGCAGGGCCAGTAGGTCCCTGCCGGTACTCGCCATCCCCCCAGGGTAGGTCGCCGGGGTGCATCCACCGCTCAAAAGGGGGACTTCAGACCCTGTCGGGTGCCAGCAGGCAGACCTACGTTCGGATTGGAAGGGCCAGAACGAGGTCAGGAGATGCGGTGAAGCGACTACTCATTCTCGGAGGCGGGACCGCTGGGACGATGGTGGCTAACCGGCTGCGGTCGCGTTTGGGGACCGCCGACTGGCAGATCCAGGTCGTAGACACTGATGACGACCACCTGTACCAACCGGGGCTGCTCTTCATTCCGTTTGGCATCTACGACGCTCCTGAGGTCGTCCGTTCCCGGCAGAAGTACCTGCACCGCGGGATAGATCTGGTCTTGGCTGAGGTTGATCGCATCGAGCCGGAACGCAACCGGGTTCATTTGGCGGGCGGCGAGTCCCTCGACTACGACTATCTCGTCATTGCCACGGGTGCCGAGACACGTCCGGACCAAACGCAGGGAATGCTTGATGCCGGCTGGCGAGACACTGTGCACGACTTCTACACCCTCGACGGGTCGATCGCGTTGGCCGACACGTTGCGTCGTTGGAAGGGCGGACGGCTGGTCGTTCAAGTCACCGAGATGCCAATCAAGTGTCCGGTCGCTCCGCTTGAGTTTGCGTTCTTGGCTGACTGGTTCTTCACCCAACATCACCTGCGTGACGACGTCGACATCACCTATGTCACGCCGTTGCCTGGGGCTTTCACCAAGCCGATAGCCTCCGAAATGCTGGGGGGCATGCTGGAGGAGCGCTCGATCTCGCTCGAAGCAGACTTCATGGTCGAGTCAATCGATGCGGCGGGGAAGAAGCTCATCTCATACGACGAGCGGGAAATCCCTTACGACTTGCTCGTCACCATTCCGGTGAACATGGGCGCGGAGTGCATAGCGCGATCTGAGATGGGCAACGAGTTGGGTTTCGTTCCCGTCGACAAAGAAACGTTCTTGTCGACCAAGTTCGACAATGTCTTTGCGCTCGGTGACGCCTCGGACATCCCTGCCTCCAAGGCGGGATCTGTGGCTCACTTCGCTGCGGAGACCTTCGTCCCGAACTTCTTGAACTACGTCAACGGCCGACCAATGACTGAAGCATTCGATGGGCATGCCAACTGCTTCGTCGAGTCCGGAGGCGGCAAGGGCATGCTCATCGACTTCAACTACGACACCGAGCCGCTAACGGGGACCTATCCAGTCCCGGGTGTCGGTCCGTTCAAACTGCTCCGACCCACCCACGCGAACCACTGGGGCAAGTTGGCGTTTCGCTGGATCTACTGGAATGTGCTGATGCCCGGACATCGCATCCCACTGCCCGCGCATATGTCGATGGCTGGCAAGCACGTACCGGCGGACGCGTGATGACAGCAGTGCACCCCACTAAGGACGAGGAGGAATTGTCATGACAGTCACCACCATTGAAGGCCGGGACATCCACGTGGACAACGAGGGTTTCCTCACCGAGTTCGGCGAGTGGGATGACGACCTAGCGAAGGTCCTGGCCGCGCAGATCGGAATCGATCTCACGGATCAACATTGGAAAGCCATTCGCTTCGTACGAGACGACTACCAAGCTCAGGGCGAGACCCCGACGGTTCGTCGCATCGGCGTCGTGGGTGGCATCCCGACGAAGGAACTTTTCACCCTCTTCCCTAAGAAGCCTGCCAAGAAACTTGCCTACATCGCCGGCGTGCCTAAACCGCACGGCTGCGTGTGAGCCGGAACGGAGAATCAGCCATGACAGCAACGGCCACCACGCCCATCGTGCCCAACTTCGACGACGCCGAAACTGACCGCAAACTTGCGATCATCTGCAGTAAAGGCAACCTTGACATGGCCTACCCAGGGCTCGTCCTGGGGAACGCCGCGCTCGGCGAGGGTGTGGAGTTGCACATGTTCTTCACGTTCTGGGGCTTCGACATGATCACCAAATCGCGGATGAACGATTTGAAGTTCAGTCCGGTGGGTAACACCGCCATGCATATGGCGCTGGGTGATGTTCGAGTGCCGCAGGCGCTGGCTCCACTCCCCGGGATGCAGCCGATGGCTACCAAGATGATGAAGAAGCAGATCGCCGAGTTAGGCGTTCCCGAGGTCCCGGAATTCCTCGACCAAATCGTGGCATCAGGGGGCCACTTGTGGGCCTGCAGAATGTCCGCGGACATGATGCATCTGACCGAAGAGGACCTCTACGACGGAGTCGAGGCAATCATCAATGCTGCGGACTTCATCGAACTGACAGATGGCGCACAACTGCTCTTCATCTAGCTCGCAGGGACCGCTAGTTACTGGCTCCGGTTACTGCGCGTCTGCGATCAACGTTGCCATGCGACTCACGCCTTCAGCGAGGTCGTCGTCGCCTAGGGCGTACGACATCCGTAGGTATCCGGGCGTGCCGAACGCCTCGCCGGGCACGACAGCTACCTCTACCTCGTCGAGGACGACGTTGGCCAAGGTGGTCGACGAGTCGATGACGGTGCCGCGGATGTTCTTACCAAGCACACCCTTGACCGACGGGTACGCGTAGAAGGCGCCCTCAGGCTCCGGGCACGTAACCCCAGGGATTTCGTTCAGCAACTTGACGATCGCGAGACGACGTCGGTCGAACGCCGTGCGCATCTCGGCTACTGCGTCCAGCGAACCAGTCACAGCTGTCAGGGCAGCGACCTGCGACACGTTGCTTACGTTGGATGTCGCATGTGACTGCAGATTGGCGGCGCCCTTGACGATGTCCTTTGGTCCGATCATCCAGCCGACCCGCCAGCCGGTCATTGCGTAGGTCTTAGCGACTCCGTTGACGATGATGCAGCGGTCTGCCACCTCGGGCACGACTGCGGGCAGCGACGTAAATGTCGCGTCGCCGTAGACCAGGTGTTCGTAGATCTCGTCGGTCATGACCCAAAGATCATGCTCGACGGCCCACCGACCGATCGCCTCGACCTCGGCCCGCGGGTAGACAGCGCCGGTGGGGTTCGAGGGAGACACGAAGATGACCATTTTCGTGCGCTCGGTGCGCGCGGCCTCGAGCTGTTCAACGGTCGCGAGGTAGCCAGTCGTCTCGTCGGTCACAACTGGGACGGGGACCCCGCCAAAAATCGAGACAACTTCGGGGTACGTGACCCAGTACGGCGCCTGGATGATGACCTCGTCGCCCGGATTCACCAGGGCGGCGACCGCGTTGAAGATGGCCTGCTTGCCACCGTTGGTCACCAGGACCTGGCTGGCCTCAACGGCGACGCCAGAGTCGCGCAAAGTCTTGACGGCGATCGCCTCACGTAGCGCGGGGAGCCCCGCAGCGGGGGTGTACCGATGCCACTTCGGGTCGTGAGTGGCGGCTGCGGCCGCTTCGACGATGTAGTCAGGGGTCGGAAAATCGGGCTCTCCGGCACCGAAACCGATCACCGGACGTCCGGCCGCCTTCAGCGCTTTGGCCTTGGCGTCAACGGCGAGCGTTGCCGATTCGGCGATCCCAGCGACGCGATCGGACAGGCGGGCAGATGCGTTCGTCGTAGCCATAGGCTCATCCTTCCATCGGCGAGCGGTTGCCCGACCCTGGGGGAGCCCGGACCAGCACCCATGGGCGCGTTCGACTCCGGGCCCGCCCACCCCGTACACTCGGCCCCCGGTGGCATTCGCCATGGTTTCGCCATGCCCATGATCGCTTTCACGGTGATCGGTATTTCTCGATGTGGGTGCGGTGGATCCCGGTGGGGCTGCTCGGAGGGCAGTAGCTCAATTGGCAGAGTCCCGGTCTCCAAAACCGGTGGTTGGGGGTTCGAGTCCCTCCTGCCCTGCGCTGGCGACAACCCGTCGCCTAGGTGAACCAAGGTCCGTTCCTCGGACCGCGATCGAGATGGGTGAGGCTGGTGTCGGAGACCCGCGGCTCAACCGCGACCCCCGAACGCGGCAACTCGTCGACTGAGAAGAAGAACCTGTTCGCACGAATTGCACTCTTCTTTCGCCAGGTCGTGGCTGAGGTACGCAAGGTTGTCTGGCCAACCCGAAACGAACTCATCACCTACACCACCGTCGTACTGATCTTTGTTACTGCCTTCACGTTGGCCGTACTGGTTTTTGACGTCGGGGTGGCCAGAGTCGTCGAAATTGTCTTCGGTTAACCGTCCGTCCATCCTTCCCACTTCCCAGGAGTCACGCACCGTGTCTGAGATCGAAACCGGCGAGTCTGACGCACCGGCCGCAGCCGACACTTCTGCGACCGACGTTGAGGTCGCCGAGGTAGAGGTGGCCGAGATTGACGTGATTGAGGTCGAGGTGGCTGAGGTCGAGGTGCGTTGAGGTTGACGTGGTTGAGGTTGACGTGATCGAGGTTGCTGAAACCGAAGCGGTGGCCGAGGACGCGGCGGCCGAAGAAGAGGCAGTGGACACCACGGGCGAGGACGCGCGCGAGGAGTTCCGCGCTGCGCTCATCGAACAGCCCGGCGAGTGGTACGTCGTGCACTCCTACGCCGGTTACGAGAACCGGGTTAAGCACAACCTCGAGAACCGCCGTACCTCGTTGTCGATGGAGGACTTCATCCACGACATTCAGGTGCCGCAAGAAGAGGTCATTGAGATCAAGCAGGGACAGCGCAAGCAGGTCAAGCGCAACAAGTTCCCCGGTTACGTGTTGGTCCGAATGGACCTCACCGACGAGTCGTGGTCCACGGTGCGGCACACCCCAGGCGTGACCGGCTTCGTTGGTCACGCGCACCAGCCAACCCCGTTGACGTTGGACGAGGTCATCTCGATCCTGTTCGTCGAGCCCGAGACACCGGCAACGGCTAAGGCGGCGATCGCGGCAAAGGAAGCGACGTACGTCGACTTCGAGGTTGGCGAGTCCGTGACTGTCATCGACGGCGCATTCGCGACGCTTCCGGCTTCCATCAACGAGATCAACCCGGACGCGCAAAAGTTGAAGGTCTTGGTCTCTATCTTCGGCCGCGAAACTCCGGTCGAACTTTCCTTCGATCAAGTCCAAAAGCTCTAACCCGCCAACCCCAAGTAAGCAATCAGCACCACTGAAACTCAAAGGAAACAACAGCACCATGCCTCCCAAGAAGAAGGTCGCTGGCCTGATCAAGCTCCAGATTCAGGCCGGTCAAGCTACCCCGGCACCCCCCGTGGGTCCGGCGCTTGGCCAGCACGGCGTCAACATCATGGAGTTCTGCAAGGCGTACAACGCGGCAACCGAAGCGCAGCGCGGAAACGTGGTGCCTGTCGAGATCACCGTCTACGAGGACAGGTCGTTCACGTTCCTCACCAAGACGCCACCCGCGGCCCGACTCATCTTGAAGGCTGCTGGCCTCGAGAAGGGCTCAGGCGTCCCGCACAAGGAGAAGGTCGGTTCGTTGACCCGCGCTCAGGTACGTGACATCGCCGAGCAGAAGATGACCGACCTCAACGCCAACGATCTCGATGCCGCGGAGAAGATCATCGCCGGTACCGCGCGGTCGATGGGTGTAGACGTCACCGAGTAGCACCGCACCACACAACTGAACACAACGAGTTCCACGTGGGAGGGCCGCGCTGGCCCATACACCACACCTGACAGCAAGGAGTCAGTTTCATGAAGCGCAGCAAGGCATACACCGCCGCAGAGACGAAGTTCGACCGAGACAAGGCATACAGCCCGCGTGAGGCAGTGCGGCTGGCTAAAGACACCTCGACCATGAAGGTCCCAGCGACCGTCGAGGTCGCGATGCGGCTTGGCGTCGATCCCCGTAAGGCCGACCAGATGATTCGCGGCACGGTCAATCTCCCGCACGGCACCGGCAAGACGGCGCGCGTCATCGTCTTCGCGGCTGGTGAAAAGGCTGAGCAGGCCAAGGCGGCTGGGGCCGACGAGGTTGGTTCGGACGACCTGATCGAGAAGGTCGCCGCCGGTTACACCGACTTCGACGCGGCAGTGTCGACGCCAGACCTGATGGGCAAGGTTGGACGTCTGGGCAAGGTGCTGGGTCCGCGTGGCCTGATGCCGAACCCGAAGACCGGCACCGTGACGATGGACGTGGCCAAGGCCGTCGAGGACATCAAGGGCGGAAAGATCGAGTTCCGGGTTGACCGTCACTCGAACCTGCACCTGATCATCGGTAAGACCTCGTTCAGCGAAGAGCAGCTCGTCGAGAACTACGCTGCCGCGCTCGATGAGATCCTGCGGTTGAAGCCGGCCAGCTCCAAGGGTCGGTACCTCGAGAAGATCGTGGTCAGTTCCACGATGGGACCGGGCATCGCTATCGACACCAACCGAATCCGCAACGTCACCACGGACGACGCCGCCTAAGCCGAGGCGGTTTTGACCGAGGCGACGGACAACCCGTACGCTGCCATCTACCAAAGACCGCTGGTCGTTCGTGGGCTGGTCCCACGAGCCGAAAGTTCCGCTTCATGCGGACGGCCCGCGTAGGTGAACGAGATCGAGCCGGACCAAAGTCTGGCTTCGCCCCGTGCGCCTGCGCCCGGGGCGTTTGTATGTTCTGGGGCAGATCAAGTCCAGCAAGAACGACCGGAACACCGGACCACGTAAGGAGAACCATGGCGCGGGCTGACAAGGCTGCCGCCGTCGCAGAGATTGCGGACCAGTTCCGTAACTCCAGCGGCGCTGTGCTGACCGAGTACCGCGGTCTCACCGTGAAGCAACTCAAGGAGTTGCGGACCGCTCTCGGTGGGCACGCTTCGTACGCCGTGGTGAAGAACACGCTGACCAAGATCGCGGCGAAGGATGCCGGGGTCGAGAGCCTGAGCGAAATGCTCAGCGGTCCGTCCGCCATCGCCTTCATCACCGGTGACCCGGTGGAGACGGCCAAGGGACTGCGTGACTTCGCCAAGACCAACCCAGCGCTGGTCATCAAGGGTGGGGTGCTCGACGGTAACCCGTTGTCTCCAGCTGAGATCACCAAGTTGGCTGCACTCGAGTCGCGCGAGGTCCTCCTCGCCAAGCTCGCGGGCGCAATGAAGGCATCGCTGTCTGGTGCTGCTGCCCTCTTCAACGCTCCGCTTGCACAGACCGCCCGCGTGTTGGGTGCCTTGCAGGCGAAGGCAGAGCAGGACCCGTCGGTCCTCGCTGGTGGTGCCGGAACCCCGGTCGCCGCCGAAGCCGCCGTCGACGACGCACCGGTCGCCGAAGCACCTGAGGTCGAGGCCCCTGCGGCCGAGACCCCAGAGGCCGAAGCAGCCGAGGCCGAGGAGACGACTACCGAGGCCTGACCGCCCGGACGACCATCACTGGCCCATCCGGGCCGCACTTAGGGAAGGACCCCACATCATGGCGAAGCTCAGCACCGCTGAACTGCTCGAGTCGTTCAAGGAAATGACGCTGATCGAACTCAGCGAGTTCGTGAAGCAGTTCGAAGAGACCTTTGAGGTCACCGCTGCCGCTCCGGTTGCCGTGGCTGCTGCCCCGGCCGCCGGTGGCGCTGCTGGTGGCGAAGCCGCCGCTGCCGACCAGGACGAGTTCGACGTCGTCCTCGAAGCTGCAGGTGACAAGAAGATTCAGGTCATCAAGGAGGTGCGTTCCCTCACCAACCTCGGTCTGAAAGAGGCCAAGGACCTGGTCGAAAGCACCCCGAAGCCTGTCCTTGAGAAGGTCACCAAGGAAGCCGCAGAGAAGGCAAAGGCAGCCCTTGAGGGCGCCGGCGCCACGGTCACCGTTTCCTGACCAAGCGCTTCATAAGAGAACGGCCCGTCCCATTGGGGACGGGCCGTTCTCTGGGTTTTGCCAGCTGATCCGCGTCCATCCGGGGGGAGTCTTGGCACAGTTCAGGCACAAAACCAGC
This sequence comes from uncultured Actinomycetota bacterium, assembly GCA_963726755.1. Lineage (GTDB taxonomy): Bacteria > Actinomycetota > Actinomycetes > JAHEKZ01 > JAHEKZ01 > DATKIY01. Next base: position 369,478 of record CAVSDB010000003.1, on the reverse strand, counting down.
GTGGGTGCTTGACGCGAACGGGGTCGGGCCGTCATAGTCCCTGCCAGCCGTACAGGGCCTCACCCCTGATTCCGGCCCCGGCAATCTTGCCCGGTGGGCGGTTCGAAGGAGGCGCGACTGGACAGCAGCGGCCGCATGCCGCTACGCTGTCTCTTCGCGCTGCCCCTATCTCTAGACCACGCCCAGCCTGGCCATGCCGTCACTCCACGACCATGATCATTTTGTGCGGGGTCCGTCCGGCTGCGCGGTGGAGAAACGAGCCCGGAAGGACGCCTCTTGGCCCCCTCGCGTAACGACGGCAAGACCGCACCAGGTTTTTACCCCAACCCCACCCCGGTACGCCCCCGGCTGAGCTTCGCGAAGATCCGTGAGTCGCTGCAGGTTCCTGACCTGCTGGCGCTCCAGGTCAGCAGTTTTGACTGGCTGCTGGGCAACGAGATCTGGCAGCAGCGTGTCAAGGACGCTGCAGACGCCGGTCGCCCGGTGCCCAACAAGTCCGGCCTCGAGGAGATCTTCGAAGAGATCAGCCCGATCGAGGACTTCCAGTCCACGATGTCGCTGACCTTCCGCGATCACCGCTTCGAGCCGCCGAAGAACTCCGTCGAGGAGTGCAAGGACCGCGACTTCACGTACGCGGCCCCGCTCTTCGTCACCGCCGAGTTCATGAACAACGAGACCGGCGAGATCAAGTCGCAGACCGTCTTCATGGGCGACTTCCCGCTGATGACCAACAAGGGCACCTTCATCATCAACGGCACCGAGCGTGTCGTCGTCTCGCAGCTCGTCCGCTCACCGGGCGTCTACTTCGAGCGCACCGTCGACAAGACGTCCGACAAGGACCTCTACTCGGCGAAGATGATTCCGTCGCGCGGTGCCTGGCTCGAGTTCGAGATCGACAAGAAGGACATCGTCAGCGTCCGCGTTGACCGCAAGCGCAAGCAGAACGTCACCGTGCTGCTCAAGGCGCTCGGCTGGGACGAGGCGAAGATCCTCGAAGAGCTTGGGCAGTACGACTCGATCCGCCAGACGCTCGAGAAGGACAACACCACCACGCACGACGAGGCGCTGCTCGACATCTACCGCAAGTTGCGGCCAGGCGAGCCGCCCACGCGTGAGGCTGCGCAGAACCTGCTCGACAACCTCTACTTCAACAAGAAGCGTTACGACCTCGCGAAGGTCGGCCGCTACAAGATCAACAAGAAGTTGGCGCTCGAGCGTCCGCTGACCGACAACGTGCTGACCCTGGACGACATCGTCGCCACCATCAAGTACATCGTGGCGTTGCATGCGGGCGAGACCGAGTTCGTTTCGACGACCGGCACCGTTCGCTGCGAGACCGACGACATTGACCACTTCGGTAACCGTCGTCTTCGTACCGTGGGCGAGCTCATCCAGAACCAGGTCCGCACGGGTCTGGCGCGCATGGAGCGCGTCGTGCGCGAGCGGATGACCACTCAGGACGTCGAGGCGATCACGCCGCAGACACTCATCAACATCCGGCCGGTCGTTGCCTCCATCAAGGAGTTCTTCGGTACCAGCCAGTTGTCGCAGTTCATGGACCAGACCAACCCCCTCGCCGGCTTGACGCACAAGCGTCGTCTGTCGGCGCTTGGCCCCGGTGGTCTGTCGCGTGAGCGCGCCGGTTTCGAGGTTCGTGACGTTCACCCGTCGCACTACGGCCGCATGTGCCCAATTGAGACGCCAGAAGGCCCGAACATTGGTCTGATCGGCTCGTTGTCCACGTACGGTCGAGTCAACGCGTTCGGATTCATTGAGACCCCGTACCGCAGGGTTACCAAGGGCAAGGTCACCGAGTCGATCGACTACCTGACCGCTGACGAAGAAGACCTCCACGTCATCGCTCAGGCCAACGAGATCCTCGGCCCCGACAACCGGTTCGCTGAAGAGCGAGTCTTGGTGCGTACCAAGGGTGGCGAGGTCGACTATGTCCACCCGGCGGACGTCGACTTCATGGACGTCTCGCCTCGACAGATCTGGTCAGTCGCCACGGCGTTGATCCCGTTCCTCGAGCACGACGACGCCAACCGTGCGCTCATGGGTTCGAACATGCAGCGTCAGGCAGTGCCGCTGCTTCGTCCGGAAGCTCCGCTCGTCGGAACTGGCATGGAGTTTCGTGCTGCGTTCGACGCCGGTGACGTGATCCGTGCCGAAGCATCCGGTGTTGTTGACGAGGTATCTGCTGATCACATCACGATCAAGCAGGACGACGGTTCAGAACGCATCTACCGCGTCGCCAAGTTCACCCGCTCCAACCAGGGCACCTCGTATAACCAAAAGCCCATCGTTGACGAGGGCGCCCGCGTTGAGACCGGTCAGGTCATCGCTGACGGTCCGAGTACCGACGAGGGTGACCTCGCACTCGGCAAGAACCTGCTCGTGGCGTTCATGCCTTGGGAAGGTCACAACTACGAAGACGCGATCATCCTCTCCGAGCGTCTGGTCAAGGACGACGTCCTCTCCTCGATTCACATCGAGGAGCACGAGGTCGACGCCCGCGACACCAAGCTCGGTGCTGAAGAGATCACCCGGGATATCCCCAACGTGTCCGAAGAGGTGCTGGCTGACCTCGACGAGCGCGGCATCATCCGGGTCGGTGCAGAGGTTCGCACCGGAGACATCCTGGTCGGCAAGGTCACGCCCAAGGGCGAGACCGAGCTCACCCCCGAGGAGCGGTTGCTTCGCGCGATCTTCGGTGAGAAGGCTCGTGAAGTTCGCGATACGTCACTCAAGGTGCCGCACGGTGAGTCGGGCGTCATCATCGGCGTCCGCGTCTTCGAGCGTGAGCAGGGCGACGAACTGCCTCCGGGTGTCAACGAATTGGTCCGGGTCTACGTCGCTCAAAAGCGCAAGATCACCGAGGGCGACAAGCTGGCTGGTCGTCACGGCAACAAGGGTGTTATCGCCAAGATCCTCCCCGAAGAAGACATGCCCTTCCTCGAGGACGGCAGCCCGGTGGATGTCGTGCTGAACCCGCTAGGTGTGCCAGGCCGAATGAACGTCGGTCAGGTTCTTGAAACGCACCTCGGCTGGGTAGCCAAGACTGGCTGGAAGGTCGACGGGCTTCCCGACTGGGCGGCGAACCTGCCCAAGGACGCGTTTGCTGCCGACCCTGGCACGAACGTCGCGACACCGGTCTTCGACGGTGCTCGCGAGGAAGAGATCACCGGACTGCTCGGATCGACGTTGCCTAACCGCGACGGCGTCCAGTTGATCGGTGACACCGGTAAGGCAAACCTGTTCGACGGTCGTACCGGCGAGCCGTTGCCTGAACCGATCTCGGTTGGCTACATCTACATCCTGAAACTCCTCCACCTGGTCGACGACAAGATTCACGCTCGCTCGACCGGTCCGTACTCGATGATCACCCAGCAGCCGCTCGGCGGTAAGGCGCAGTTCGGTGGTCAGCGATTCGGTGAGATGGAGGTCTGGGCCTTGGAGGCGTACGGCGCCGCTTATGCCCTGCAGGAGTTGCTCACCATCAAGTCCGACGATGTGCTCGGTCGCGTCAAGGTGTACGAGGCCATCGTCAAGGGCGAGAACATCCCCGAGCCGGGCATCCCCGAGTCCTTCAAGGTACTCATCAAGGAGATGCAGTCGCTCTGTCTCAACGTCGAGGTGCTGTCCAGTGACGGTATGTCGATCGAGATGCGCGACACCGACGACGAGGTATTCCGTGCAGCAGAAGAACTCGGTATCGACCTGTCCCGGCGCGAGCCGAGCAGCGTCGAAGAAGTCTGACGGGGTCGCCGACGTGACACCCGCATCGGCACTCCAGCTCATTCGCTGACGACGACCCAAGAAGGACGGCAACCACGTGCTCGACGTCAACTACTTCGACGACCTGCGTATCGGACTGGCCACCGCGGAGGACATCCGCACCTGGTCACACGGTGAGGTCAAGAAGCCAGAAACCATTAACTACCGAACTCTCAAGCCTGAGAAGGACGGTCTGTTCTGCGAGAAGATCTTCGGACCGACTCGCGACTGGGAGTGCTACTGCGGCAAGTACAAGCGCGTGCGCTTCAAGGGCATCATCTGTGAGCGCTGTGGCGTAGAGGTCACGCGCGCCAAGGTGCGTCGCGAGCGCATGGGCCACATCGAGCTCGCTGCGCCGGTAACACACATCTGGTACTTCAAGGGTGTGCCAAGCCGACTCGGCTACCTGCTCGACCTTGCTCCCAAGGACCTCGAAAAGGTCATCTACTTCGCCGCGTACATGATCACGCGCGTCGACGAGGATGCCCGTCACAAGGACCTGCCGTCGCTCGAGAACAAAATCTCGCTCGAGACCAGCAAGATGACCAAGAAGCGCGACGCTGATGTCGAAGCGCGGCAGAAGAAGCTCGAGACAGACCTGGCAGCACTTGAGGCTGAGGGCGCCAAGTCCGACCAGCGTCGCAAGGTCCGTGAGTCAGCCGAGCGCGAGATGAACCAGATTCGCAAGCGCGCCGACGCTCAGATCGACCGGGTCGACGCCGTGTGGGATCGGTTCAAGAACCTCAAGGTGCAAGACCTTGAAGGCGACGAGCTGCTCTACCGCGACATGCGTGACCGCTTCGGCATGTACTTCTCCGGAGGCATGGGCGCGCAGGCGATCCAGTCACGGCTTGAGACGTTCGACCTCCAAGCCGAGGCTGACAAGCTGCGCGAGATCATCGCAACCGGCAAGGGCCAGAAGAAGACCCGCGCGCTTAAGCGCCTCAAGGTCGTCTCGGCGTTCTTGAACACTCGCAACAGCCCGATGGGCATGGTGCTTGACGCCGTCCCCGTCATCCCGCCGGACCTGCGCCCCATGGTGCAGCTCGACGGTGGCCGTTTCGCGACGTCCGACCTGAACGACCTCTACCGCCGCGTCATAAACCGAAACAACCGGTTGAAGCGACTGCTCGACCTCGGCGCGCCAGAGATCATCGTCAACAACGAAAAGCGCATGCTTCAGGAAGCCGTTGACGCGCTGTTCGACAACGGACGTCGTGGGCGTCCGGTCACCGGACCAGGTAACCGGGCGCTGAAGTCGCTGTCCGACATGCTCAAGGGCAAGCAGGGTCGATTCCGTCAGAACCTGCTCGGCAAGCGCGTCGACTACTCGGGCCGCTCGGTCATCGTGGTCGGCCCGCAGTTGAAGTTGCACCAGTGCGGTTTGCCCAAGCAGATGGCGCTGGAACTGTTCAAGCCGTTCGTCATGAAGCGCTTGGTTGACTTGTCGCACGCGCAGAACATCAAGAGCGCCAAGCGCATGGTTGAGCGTCAGCGCCCAGTGGTCTGGGATGTCCTCGAAGAGGTCATCGCTGAGCACCCGGTGCTGCTGAACCGTGCACCAACGCTGCACCGTCTCGGCATCCAGGCCTTCGAGCCGCAGTTGGTCGAGGGTAAGGCCATCCAGATTCACCCGTTGGTCTGTACTGCCTTCAACGCCGACTTCGACGGTGACCAGATGGCTGTTCACCTGCCGCTTTCCGCAGAGGCTCAGGCAGAGGCTCGCATCCTGATGTTGTCGAGCAACAACATCTTGTCGCCGGCGCACGGTCGTCCGATCACTTCGCCGACACAGGACATGGTGCTTGGCATCTACTTCCTCACCGGTGACTCGCGTTCGACCGACATCGGTGCTGGTCAGGCATTCACCTCGATCTCCGAGGCACGGATGTCGTTCGACATGGGCAGCCTGTCGATTCAGGCTCCGATCAAGTTGCGGCTGCGCGACGTCGTACCGCCGTTGGACTGGACGCCTCCGGAGGATTGGACCGAGGGTGACACCATCACGCTCGAAACCACCCTTGGGCGCGCATTGTTCAACGAGGCGCTGCCGGTCGATTACCCGTTCTACAACGTGCGCGTTGACAAGAAGGGACTCTCGGCGATCGTCAACGACCTTGCCGAGCGTTACCCCAAGGTCATGGTTGCCGCGACGTTGGACGCGTTGAAGGACACCGGATTCCACTGGGCCACTCGTTCAGGTGTGACCATCTCGATTTCGGACGTTGTCACGCCGCCGAACAAGCGCGTCATCATGGAGTCGTACGAAGACAAGGCCGAGAAGGTCCAGAGTCAGTACGAAAAGGGCCTCATCACCGACGACGAGCGTCGTCAAGAGCTCATCGAGATCTGGACGCAGGCGACCAACGAGGTCTCCAAGGAGATGGAGCAGAACTTCATCGGCTCCGAGTCCAACCCGATCTGGATGATGGTCAACTCGGGCGCTCGCGGAAACATGATGCAGGTGCGTCAGATCGCCGGTATGCGTGGTCTGGTGGCCAACCCGAAGGGCGAGATCATCCCGCGTCCGATCAAGTCGAACTTCCGTGAAGGCTTGTCGGTGCTGGAGTACTTCATCTCAACGCACGGTGCTCGTAAGGGTCTGGCTGACACCGCCCTGCGTACCGCTGACTCGGGTTACCTCACACGTCGTCTGGTTGACGTGTCGCAGGACGTCATCGTTCGCGAAGACGACTGCGGCACTGACCGCGGCTTGACCTTGCCGATCGCCGTCGAAGGCGCGAACGGTCAGTGGCACAAGGTCGAGGACGTCGAGACCAGCATCTACTCGCGTGCGTTGGCCGAAGACGTCGAAAAGCAGCCCGACGCAACTGTCGGCACGCTGCTCGGTGACGTGCTCATCGACGCACTCGTCGACGCTGGCGTTCACGAAGTCAAGGTGCGCAGCGTCTTGACCTGTGAGAGCAAGAAGGGCATCTGCGCCACTTGCTACGGCCGTTCGCTGGCCACCGGCAAGCTCGTCGATGTTGGTGAGGCCGTGGGCATCATCGCGGCTCAGTCGATTGGTGAGCCGGGCACGCAGCTGACGATGCGTACGTTCCACACCGGCGGTGTCGCCGGTGAGGACATCACGCACGGTCTACCTCGTGTGGTCGAGTTGTTCGAGGCGCGCACTCCCAAGGGCAACGCCCCGATCACCGAAGCCGCCGGTCGGGTGCGGATCGAGGAGTCCGAACGCGAGCGCAAGATTGTGGTCGTGCCCGACGACGGGACCGAAGAGATCCCCTACAAGGTGTCGCGACGGTCGCGGCTGCTCGTGGGAGAGGGTGACCACGTTGACGTCGGCGACCAGCTGATCGTCGGTGCGGTTGACCCGAAGACGGTGCTGCGTATTCTCGGCCCGCGCAAGGTGCAGGAGTACCTGACCGCGCAGGTCCAGGAGGTCTACCGCAGCCAGGGCGTGCAGATCCACGACAAGCACATCGAGGTCATCGTTCGGCAGATGCTTCGTCGGGTCACGATCATCGAGTCCGGCGAGGCAGCGATGCTCCCCGGCGAACTCGTCGAGCGTGCTCGCTTCGAAACTGAGAACCGTCGCCTCGTTTCCGAGGGTGGCACCCCGGCCTCCGGTCGTCCAGAGCTCATGGGAATCACCAAGGCGTCACTGGCCACCGAGTCCTGGTTGTCGGCGGCTTCGTTCCAGGAGACCACTCGGGTGCTTACCGACGCAGCGATCCACGCCAAGTCCGACCCGCTGCTCGGTCTGAAGGAAAACGTCATCATCGGAAAGCTCATCCCGGCTGGTACGGGCCTTGCCCGCTACCGCAACGTCCGGGTCGAGCCGACCGAAGAGGCCAAGGCCGCGATGTACTCGATGGTCGGTTACGACGACTACGCGTACGGCTTCGGTGCGACGGCCGGTGAGTCGGTGCCGCTCGAGGAGTACGACGTCGGGTATCGCCAGTAGGTCTTTTCGCCGAGCGGTGGCAGACCGGCATTCTTGGCCCGAAGATGGGGTCCAAAGTGCCGGTCGGCCACCGCTCGGTGTTGTTTCGGTCGGTATCGTCGCCCGGGCGGCAGTCAGTCGGCGTGGCTTGCTCATACCCACCCTGCTCCAATGTCCGCCTGGCGTACGTCATGATGTGCCGGTGAGCGACAACCCGTACACCCCGCCGCCGAGTTCAGAGCCTCCGCAGCCATCGCCGGCAGCACCGCCCCCTCCCGCGCCACCGGCTTACGTCGCACCGCCAGCCGCGCAGCCGTATCCCGCGCAGCCATACCCCGCGCAGCCACAAGCGTTTACGCAGACCCCGCAGACCGATGGAATGGCTATTACTGCGCTGGTGTTATCGATCTGCGCCTGGTTCGTCCTGCCGGTGGTCTTGGCCATCGTCGCGCTCGTCATTGCGAGCAGCGCTAGCAAGACCATCGCTGCTTCAAACGGTGCCCGTACCGGCGAAGGGATGGTTAAGGCAGCAAAGATCATTGCTTGGTTGAATCTGCTGTTGTTTGGCCTGTTGATCGTGTTCTTGGTTGCCTTTTTGATCGGGCTGGCTGTCGGAGGTTGACCCGTTTTGACCGTCTGCCCACCCACTGGGTAGGCTCAGCCCCTGTGCCTGGGTCACACCAAGCCACCGTGCGTGCCGTCATGTAGTTCGGCAGGTGCCGCATGGACCTCATGTTCCGACTCCCAATTTCGGGGCGTCGCGCCGCGAGATGGCGCGACACGCCCGGCTGCGGGGGTGGGCCGTCCCGCAGGGAACGGCCCAACTACAACAGACATATTCACCAGACCTCGACACACGGACGGAAACGACGCAGCGGTGCCCACCATCCAGCAGTTGGTCCGCAAGGGCCGCAAGGACAAGGTCGGAAAGACCAAGACGCCCGCGCTCAAGGGCAGCCCCCAGCGACGGGGCGTCTGCACGCGCGTTTACACGACCACGCCCAAGAAGCCGAACTCGGCGCTGCGCAAGGTCGCCCGTGTCCGCCTGACGTCGGGCATCGAGGTCACGGCGTACATCCCGGGAGTCGGCCACAACCTCCAGGAGCACTCGATCGTGCTCGTTCGTGGTGGCCGGGTGAAGGACCTTCCCGGTGTCCGCTACAAGATCATCCGTGGTGCGCTCGACACCCAGGGCGTAAAGAACCGCAAGCAGGCTCGCAGCCGCTACGGCGCGAAGAAGGAGAAGAGCTAATGCCCCGCAAGGGCCCGGCCCCCAAGCACCCGGTCGTCGCCGACCCGGTCTACAGCAGCCCGCTCGTCACCTCGGTGATCAACAAGATCCTGGTGGACGGCAAGCGCTCGACTGCCCAGCGCATCGTCTACGGCGCCCTCGAAGGCTGCCGCGCCAAGACCGGCACCGACCCGGTCGTCACCCTCAAGCGCGCGCTCGACAACGTCAAGCCGACCCTTGAGGTCCGCAGTCGTCGAGTTGGTGGCGCCACCTACCAGGTTCCGGTCGAGGTTCGCCCGGGCCGCAGCACCACGCTGGCGATCCGCTGGCTGATCATGTACTCGCGGCAGCGTCGTGAGAAGACCATGACCGAGCGCCTGATGAATGAACTCCTCGATGCCAGCAATGGTCTCGGCGCCAGCGTTAAGCGTCGCGAGGACACCCACAAGATGGCCGAGTCCAACAAGGCCTTCGCCCACTACCGCTGGTAGGCCACCACCCCGGCACCCCAGTGCACCGCCCCTGATCGATTCGACCGACGGAGACCCCGAACCGTGTCCACCGACACCGCCACTGACCTCGCCAAGGTCCGCAACATCGGAATCATGGCGCACATTGACGCGGGCAAAACCACCACGACCGAGCGGATCTTGTACTACACCGGCATCAACTACAAGATCGGTGAGGTTCACGACGGCGCCGCCACGATGGACTGGATGCCCCAAGAACAAGAGCGCGGCATCACCATCACGTCCGCTGCCACCACCTGTGAGTGGGACGGGCACACCATCAACATCATCGACACCCCAGGGCACGTCGACTTCACAGTCGAGGTCGAGCGCTCGCTGCGGGTCCTCGACGGTGCGGTAACCGTTTTCGACGGCGTCGCCGGTGTCGAACCGCAGTCCGAGACGGTCTGGCGTCAGGCCGACCGCTACAACGTGCCGCGTATTTGCTTCGTTAACAAACTTGACCGCACTGGTGCTGAGTTTCACCGCACCGTGGACATGATCGTGTCGCGCCTGAACGCTGTGCCACTTCCGCTGCAGATTCCGATTGGCGCTGAAGCTGACTTCCGTGGCGTCGTCGACCTGGTCGCCATGAAGGCCCTCGTTTGGTCCGAGGAAGCCGAAAAGGGCGAGATGTACGAGACCGTCGAGATTCCTGCCACGCACACCGAGGCGGCACGCGACTGGCGCGACCGGCTGCTCGAGACCATCTCTGAGAACGACGACGAGATGATGGAGCTCTACCTCGAGGGCAACGAGCCAAACGAAGAACAGCTGATCGCCGCGATTCGTCGTGCGACCCTCGCCGACAAACTCACTCCCGTGCTCTGCGGTTCGGCGTTTAAGAACAAGGGCGTGCAGCCGATGCTCGACGCCGTCATCCGCTACCTGCCATCGCCGCTCGACGTTGACGCGATCGTCGGTCACGCAGTCGGCAACGAGGCCGAGAGCTTGGATCGCAAGCCAAGTGAGAACGAGCCGTTCTCTGCACTCGCGTTCAAAATCATGAGCGACCCCCACCTGGGCAAGCTCACCTACATCCGGCTCTACTCCGGCACGCTCGAGACTGGTACCGCGGTGTTGAACAGCACCAAGGGCCGCAAAGAGCGCATCGGCAAGATCTTCCAGATGCACGCGAACAAGCGCGAAGAGCGGCCGACAGCGATTGCCGGTCAGATCGTTGCCGTGATGGGTCTGAAGGACACCACGACCGGCGACACGCTCTGCGACAACGCCAACCCGGTGATCCTCGAGTCGATGACGTTCCCAGCCCCGGTCATCTCGGTGGCCATCGAGCCGAAGTCGAAGGCCGACCAGGAGCGTTTGGGTACCGCAATTCAGCGACTGGCCGAAGAAGACCCCACCTTCCAGGTGCGCAGTGACGAAGAGACCGGCCAGACCATCATCGGTGGCATGGGCGAGCTTCACCTCGAAGTACTTGTCGACCGCATGAAGCGGGAGTTCCGGGTTGAGGCCAACGTCGGACGTCCGCAGGTTGCCTACCGCGAGACGATCACCGCCAAGGTCGAGAAGGTCGACTACACCCACAAGAAGCAAACAGGTGGGTCCGGTCAGTTCGCCAAGGTGCAGATCGATATCGAGCCGTTGGGTGAAGGCGCCGAGAGCGGTTACGAGTTCGTCAACAAGATCAGCGGTGGACGCATCCCCCGCGAGTACATCCCCAGCGTGGACGCTGGTGCGCAAGAAGCCATGGAGTACGGCGTCCTAGCCGGCTACCCGCTGGTTGACATCAAGGTAACGCTGCGAGATGGCGCCTACCACGACGTTGACTCGTCAGAACTTGCCTTCAAGATTGCCGGTTCGATGGCGTTCAAGGAAGCTGCCAAGCGCGCCAAGCCGGTCCTGCTCGAACCGATGATGTCCGTCGAGGTCATCACGCCTGAAGACTTCATGGGCGACGTCATCGGCGACCTCAACTCCCGTCGTGGCCACATCCAGTCCATGGACGAGCGTTCCGGCGCTCGGATCGTGCAGGCGATGGTGCCGCTCTCGGAGATGTTCGGATACGTCGGCGACCTGCGGAGCAAGACCCAGGGTCGGGCGTCGTACTCGATGCAGTTCGACTCCTATGCGCAGGTTCCTGGGAACGTGGCGACGGAGATTATTGCGAAAGTGCGAGGCGAGTGACGTCCGACGTCACTGACAAGTAACCAAACCAACCAGCAGACGTACGTCGTACGGCGTAGTTAGCAACAGTCCAGAGGAGGACTCCAGTGGCGAAGGCCAAGTTCGAGCGGACCAAACCGCACGTCAACATCGGCACCATTGGCCATATCGACCACGGTAAGACGACTCTGACCGCGGCGATCACCAAGGTGCTGCACGACAAATACCCCACACTCAACGATGCCTCGGCGTTCGACCAGATCGACAAGGCACCCGAAGAGCGTGAGCGCGGGATCACGATCTCGATCGCACACGTCGAGTACCAGACTGAGGCGCGTCACTACGCACACGTCGACTGCCCTGGTCACGCCGACTACATCAAGAACATGATCACTGGTGCGGCGCAGATGGACGGCGCGATTCTCGTGGTCGCGGCTACTGACGGCCCGATGCCGCAGACCAAGGAGCACGTGCTGCTTGCTCGTCAGGTCGGCGTGCCTTCGATCGTCGTGGCGCTCAACAAGGCCGACATGGTCGACGACGAGGAGATCCTCGAACTCGTTGAGCTCGAGGTACGCGAACTTCTCAGTGAGTACGAGTACCCCGGCGATGACATTCCCGTCGTGCGTGTGTCGGCGCTCAAGGCCCTTGAGGGCGACGCCGAGTGGGGCGAGAAGATCATGGAGCTGATGAACGCGGTCGACGAGTCGATCCCGACTCCCGAGCGCGAGACTCAAAAGCCGTTCCTCATGCCCGTCGAGGACGTCTTCACCATCACCGGTCGCGGCACGGTTGTTACTGGCCGTATCGAACGCGGCATTGTGAAGGTCAACGAAGAGGTCGAGATCGTCGGCATCAAGGAAGCTGTCACCAAGACGACCGTCACCGGCATCGAGATGTTCCGCAAGTTGCTCGACGAGGGTCAGGCTGGCGAGAACGTTGGACTGCTCGTTCGCGGCATCAAGCGTGAGGACGTCGAGCGCGGTCAGGTCATCGTGAAGCCCGGCACCACGACGCCACACACCGACTTTGAGGCGCAGGTTTACATCCTGTCCAAGGACGAAGGTGGCCGGCACACGCCGTTCTTCAACAACTACCGTCCGCAGTTCTACTTCCGCACCACCGACGTGACTGGTGTGGTGACCCTTCCTGAGGGCACCGAGATGGTCATGCCGGGGGACAACACCGAAATGACCGTTGCGCTCATCCAGCCGATCGCTATGGATGACGGTCTGCGGTTCGCCATCCGTGAGGGTGGACGCACCGTCGGCGCAGGTCGCGTCACCAAGATCAACAAGTAAACACGATTCGGTAAAAGTGCCCCACCTGGGGCATACTGTCGAGGTTGCTGGGCAGGGGGCCGTGCTGTGGACAAGATCCGCGGCGGATCGGCCCCTTTCCCCGGCGCCTGGTCATTGACTAGGTGCTGACACCACTCCACGGTCAAATCGCAGTCGCACGCGTGCGTGATTGCTGCGACACACCCGACCGCGGGGGTGGGCCAACCTTGACGACCTTGCCGCCCTCACCGGCGGTGCATCCAGCGGCACACGAAGAGAAGGATTTCGGGAAACGACATGGCGGGACAGAAGATCCGCATCCGGCTGAAGGCGTATGACCACGAGGTCATCGACAGTTCAGCGCGGAAGATCGTTGAGACTGCGACCCGTACGGGTGCGCAGGTTGCCGGCCCCGTGCCGCTGCCGACGGAGAAGAACGTCTTCGTCGTCATTCGGTCGCCGCACAAGTACAAGGACAGCCGCGAGCACTTCGAGATGCGTACGCACAAGCGGCTCATCGACATCATCGACCCCACGCCCAAGACCGTCGACTCGCTCATGCGGCTCGACCTACCGGCCGGTGTCGACATCGAGATCAAGCTGTAGAGGGACGCGCGCCAGATGAGTAAGAACGTGAAGGGTGTCTTGGGCGAGAAGCTCGGGATGACTCAAGTGTGGGACGAGAACAACAAGATCGTTCCGGTCACCGTGGTTAAGGCTGGTCCCTGCGTCGTGACGCAGGTGCGCTCCGCCGACAACGACGGCTACGCCGCAGTGCAACTCGGCTTCGGTGCCATTGACCCACGCAAGGTCAATCAGCCAACTGCCGGTCACTACGCCAAATCCGGCGCAACGCCGCGTCGTCACCTGGTGGAGTTGCGCACCGACGACGCGAGCGAGTACACGCTCGGCCAAGAACTTGGCCCGGATGTCTTCGAACCTGGCCAGCGCGTCGACGTGTCAGGCACGTCCAAGGGCAAGGGCTTCGCCGGTGTCATGAAGCGGCACAACTTCCACGGTGTCTGGGCCAGCCACGGCGCAAAAGCGCAACCACCGCAAGCCAGGCTCGATCGGCGCCGGCTCCACGCCAAGCCGCGTCTTCAAGGGCCTGAGCATGGCTGGTCGCATGGGTGGCGACACCGTGACCGTCCAGAACCTGACCGTGCACTCGGTCGACACCGAGCAGGGCCTGCTGCTGATCAAGGGAGCTATCCCCGGCCCCAACGGCACTCTCGTCTTTGTTAAGTCCGCCGTGAAGGGAGTCGTGCAGTGAGCACCGTCGACATCACCTCACCGGCTGGCAAGAAGTCCGGCACGGTCGAGTTGCCAGCCGAGATCTTTGACGTCCAGGTCAACATCCCCCTGATTCACCAGGTCGTCGTCGGCCAGTTGGCTGCCGCACGTCAAGGCACCGCATCCACCAAGACTCGTGGCGAGGTTGCCGGTGGTGGCCGCAAGCCGTACCGCCAGAAGGGCACCGGTCGCGCCCGTCAGGGTTCGATCCGCGCGCCGCACTACGCAGGCGGCGGTGTCGCCCATGGCCCGACGCCCCGGTTGTACGACCAGCGCACCCCGAAGAAGATGAAGGCTGCCGCTTTGCGCGGAGCCCTTTCGGACCGGGCTCGCGAAGGTCGCATCCACGTCGTCAGTTCGCTGATCGACGGTGACGCACCATCGACCAAGTCGGCCACAGCGGTTGTGAAGGGTCTGACCGATCGCCGAAACGTGCTGATCGTCATCGAGCGTGACAACGACGTCGCGTGGAAGAGCCTGCGCAACGTTCCGCGGTTCCACCTCGTGGCGCCAGACCAACTCAACACCTACGACGTCCTCGTCAGCGATGACGTGGTCTTCACCGAGGCTTCGCTCGAGGCACTGCTGGCTGGACCGGTGCGTGGGAAGTCAGTGAAGGCCGTGGCTACCGAGTCTGAAGCAGGCGCGCAGCGGCCGAGGAGGCAACCGCATGAGCACCGTGATTCAGAAGGACCCTCGTGACGTGCTGCTCGCACCGGTCATCTCTGAGAAGAGCTACGGACTGCTTGACGAGAACAAGTACACCTTCTTGGTGAACCCCGATGCCAACAAGACCGAAATCAAGATCGCGGTCGAGAAGGTCTTTGGTGTCACCGTTATCAGCGTCAACACTCTCAACCGACAGGGCAAGCGTCGTCGTACCCGTACTGGGTGGGGCAAGCGCAACGACACCAAGCGCGCCATCGTGAGCGTGGCTGCCGGCGAGCGCATCGACATCTTCGGCGGTCCGGTCTCCTGACCGGCAGAACACATAGGGACTGACGAAACTCATGGGCATCCGCAAGTACAAGCCGACCACCCCGGGCCGTCGCGGCTCGAGCGTGGCCGACTTCGTCGAGGTCACGCGCTCCGAACCGGAGAAGTCGCTGGTGCGTCCGCTGCCGAAGAAGGGTGGACGCAACGCGTCCGGCCGGATCACTACTCGGCACCAGGGCGGCGGGCACAAGCGTGCCTACCGCATCATCGACTTCCGTCGTGCCGACAAGGACGGCGTGCCGGCCAAGGTCGCGCACATCGAGTACGACCCCAACCGCACGGCGCGTATCGCCCTGCTGCACTACGCCGACGGTGAGAAGCGCTACATCCTCGCGCCGAACAAGCTCGAGCAGGGCGACCGGGTTGAGAACGGCCCCAGCGCCGACATCAAGCCAGGTAACGCCTTGCCACTGCGCAACATCCCCGTCGGTACCGTCATTCACGCCGTTGAGCTTCGTCCAGGCGGCGGCGCAAAGTTGGCTCGCTCCGCTGGTGCCAGCGTCCAGCTCGTCGCCAAGGACGGTCCGTACGCGCAGCTTCGGCTACCGTCCGGCGAAATCCGCAACGTCGACGTCCGCTCGCGTGCGACCGTCGGCGAGGTAGGAAACGCCGAGCAGTCGAACATCAACTGGGGCAAGGCCGGCCGCATGCGCTGGAAGGGCAAGCGCCCGACCGTCCGCGGTGTGGCCATGAACCCGATCGATCACCCGCACGGTGGTGGAGAGGGCAAGACCTCTGGTGGTCGCCACCCGGTGTCGCCATGGGGCCAGCCAGAAGGTCGCACGCGTAAGCGTGGCCAGGCCAGTGACAAGTACATCGTCCGCCGCCGCAAGAACAAGAAGCGCTAGGAGCCAGCAGCGATGCCGCGCAGCCTGAAGAAGGGTCCGTTCGTGGACGACCACCTCGTCAAGAAGGTGGACGCTCAGAACGACTCCGGAACCCGCAACGTCATCAAGACGTGGTCACGGCGTTCGATGATCGTGCCGTCGATGATCGGTCACACGATCGCCGTCCACGACGGTCGTAAGCACGTGCCGGTCTTCATCTCGGACTCGATGGTCGGGCACAAGCTCGGCGAGTTCGCGCCCACCCGTACGTTCCGCGGTCACGAGAAGGACGACCGCAAGAACCGTCGTCGCTAACTAGCGGCGCAGCCAAGCACTCACAGCAGCAGTCAGTAGAACGAGAGACAGGAAGAGCGATGGAAGCCAGGGCCGGTGCCAAGAGCACTGCGCGGTATGCCCGCGTCACGCCCCAGAAGGCCCGCCGCATGATCGACCTCATCAGAGGTCTGCCTGCGGCAGAGGCCCAGACGGTGCTGCGCTTTGCGCCGCAGGCCGCGAGCGAGACGGTCGGCAAGGTGCTCGACAGCGCCATCGCCAACGCAGAGCACAACGAGGGACTCGATCGTGACGGCCTCGTCGTGAGCGAAGCGTTCGTTGACGAGGGTCCGACTCTTAAGCGGTTCCGCCCACGCGCCCAAGGCCGTGCCTACCGCATCCGTAAGCGCACCAGCCATATCACCGTCGTCGTGTCGCAAGAAGCGACATCGACCGGAAAGAAGGGGTGACCTGACAGTGGGTCAAAAGGTCAACCCGCATGGGTTCCGCCTCGGCATTACCACCGAGTACACCTCGCGTTGGTACGCCGACAAGGGTTACAAGGACTACGTCAAAGAGGACGTCGAGATTCGTCGCATGCTCAGCAAGGGCATGGAGCGCGCTGGTATCAGCCGCGTAGACATTGAGCGCACGCGTGACCGCGTTCGTGTCGACATCCACACGGCGCGTCCCGGCATCGTCATCGGTCGCCGCGGCGCCGAGGCCGATCGAATCCGTGGCGACCTCGAGAAGCTCACTGCCAAGCAGGTCCAGTTGAACATCCTCGAGGTCAAGAACCCCGAGATCGATGCTCAACTGGTCGCGCAGGGCGTTGCTGAGCAACTGACGAGCCGAGTGTCGTTCCGACGCGCGATGCGCAAGGCGATGCAGAGCGCCATGAAGGCCGGTGCCAAGGGCATTCGGGTGCAGGTCGGCGGACGTCTAGGCGGCGCCGAGATGTCTCGTACCGAGTTCTACCGCGAGGGCCGCGTTCCGCTGCACACCTTGCGCGCAGACATCGACTACGGCTTCTACGAGGCACGCACCACCTTCGGTCGGATCGGCGTCAAGGTCTGGATCTACAAGGGCGACGTCACAGGTTCGCGCGCCGAGCGTGAGGCTGCGGCTGCAGCCGCCCGCCTGGGCCAACGCAGTCGTCCGCAGCAGACCACCCGCCCTCGCCGTGCGGCGCAGGACGGGCCAGCGAGCGAAACCGTTGCTGAGGCGCCGGCAGTTGAGGCACCTGTGGCCGAGGCCCCGGTAGCTGAGGCTCCGGCGGTTGAGGCGCCGGCAGTTGACGTGCCGGTAGTTGAGACGCCAGCGGCGACTGAGTCAGCCGCTCCCGAGCAGACTTCGACGGAGGCCTAGACCATGCTGATTCCACGGCGGGTCAAGCACCGCAAGCAGCACCACCCCTCACGCCGCGGCGTGGCCAAGGGCGGTACTCGCATTGCCTTCGGCGACTACGGCATTCAGGCGCTCGAGCCCGGCTACATCACTAACCGGCAGATCGAGTCCGCTCGTATTGCCATCACCCGCGCGATCAAGCGTGGCGGAAAGGTCTGGATCAACATCTACCCAGACCGTCCACTGACCAAGAAGCCAGCCGAGACCCGCATGGGTTCTGGTAAGGGTTCGCCGGAGTGGTGGATCGCCAACGTCAAGCCCGGACGCGTCATGTTCGAGTTGTCGGGTGTGTCTGAACCGTTGGCTCGCGAGGCCATGAAGCGTGCGCAGCACAAGCTTCCGATCAAGACCCGTTTCGTCAAGCGTGAGGCAGGTGAGCTCTGATGCCAGTCGGAACCACAGCCACCGAGTACCGCAACCTGGCCGAGGACGAGCTCGCCGCCAAGTTGGCCGAGGCCAAGGAAGAACTGTTCAACCTGCGTTTCCAGGCTGCCACCGGGCAGTTGGAAAGTCATGGCCGGTTGCGCGCAGTCCGCAAGGACATCGCGCGGATCTACACCGTGCTGCGTGAGCGTGAGCTCGGCATCACCGAAGCTCCCGAGGACGTGGCATGAGCGAGACGAAGAAGGCCCAGTCAATGAAGGCAGAGTCAGTGAAGGAAGACATGACGAAGACCGTGGCGCGCGCAAGGTTCGTGAGGGCCTTGTGGTCAGCGACAAGATGGACAAGACCGTTGTGGTGAATGTCGAGGAGCGTTTCAAGCACCCGCTGTACGGCAAAGTCCTGCGGCGCTCGAGCCGGCTCAAGGCACACGACGAGCAGAACGCTGCCGGTGTTGGTGACCGCGTCCTGCTCATGGAGACCCGTCCGAAGAGCAAGACCAAGCGTTGGCGTCTCGTCGAAATTCTCGAGAAGGCCAAGTAAGCAGTCCCACTATTAGTTCCGCAAGGCTCGCGCGAGTGAGAACCAGCAGACAAACCAGGAGTTAACGTGATCCAGCAGGAGTCGCGACTTAAGGTCGCCGACAACACCGGTGCCAAGGAAATCTTGTGCATCCGGGTTCTCGGCGGCTCCGGTCGACGCTACGCGGGCATCGGCGACATCATCGTCGCGACCGTCAAGGACGCCATCCCCGGCGGCAACGTCAAAAAGGGCGAGGTCGTCAAGGCTGTCATCGTGCGCACCACCAAGGAGCGCCGTCGGCCAGACGGTTCCTACATCAAGTTCGACGAGAACGCCGCCGTGATCATCAAAGACGGTGGGGACCCTCGCGGTACCCGCATCTTCGGTCCGGTCGGTCGCGAACTGCGCGACAAGCGCTTCATGCGGATCATCTCGCTCGCTCCGGAGGTGCTGTAACCATGGCGATGCACGTGAAGAAGGGCGACACCGTCATCGTGATCGCCGGCAAAGACAAGGGTGCGACTGGCAAGGTCATCGCTGCCTACCCAGAGCAGGACCGGGTCGTTGTCGAGGGCATCAACATCATCAAGCGACACACCAAGATCGGTCAGAGCACGCGCGGTGCCAAGACCGGCGGCATCATCACCCAGGAAGCTTCGATCCACGTCTCGAACGTGCTTCCCGGTGGTTGAGGTCGACGGCAAGAAGGTGCCGACGCGTGTGGGTTACCGCATCGAGGATGGCCAGAAGGTCCGCGTCGCGAAGAAGACGGGTGAGGATCTGTAATGGCTACCGCTACTGAAGAGCGCACCGTGCCTCGACTCAAGCAGCGCTACCGCGAAGAGATCGTGCCGACCCTCAGCGAAGAGTTCGGCTACGGGAACGTCATGCAGGTTCCCGGGTTGACCAAGATTGTGGTCAACATGGGTGTCGGCGACGCCGCCCGCGACTCCAAACTCATCGAGGGTGCGATCCGCGACCTCGGTGCCATCACGGGGCAGCGTCCATCGGTGACGAAGGCCCGTAAGTCCATCGCGCAGTTCAAGTTGCGCGAGGGAATGCCAATCGGAGCCCACACCACGCTGCGGGGCGACCGCATGTGGGAGTTCCTCGATCGGTTGCTGACCATTGCGCTGCCGCGTATCCGCGACTTCCGTGGATTGTCGCCGCGCCAGTTCGACGGCAAGGGCAACTACACCTTCGGTCTCAACGAGCAGAGCATGTTCCACGAGATCGACCAGGACGCCATCGACCGGGTCCGCGGTATGGACATCACGGTGGTCACGACAGCCAAGACCAACGACGAGGGTCGCGCGCTACTGCGTGCTCTCGGCTTCCCGTTCAAGGAGAACTGAGCGTGGCCAAGAAATCCCTGATTCATAAGGCGGCCTCGAAGCCGAAGTTCAAGGTCCGGGGCTACACGCGCTGCAGCGTGTGCGGACGTCCGCACTCGGTGTATCGCAAGTTCGGCTTGTGCCGAATCTGCCTTCGCCAGATGGCTCACCGCGGTGAGCTTCCCGGTATCACCAAGAGTTCCTGGTAGTAAATCCATCCCTACGCCGTAGGTCCACGGATTCATTCAACTGCGATGGAAACCGCGGCGAGAGAGAAGTAGAACGATATGACGATGACTGACCCGATCGCAGACATGCTGACTCGTCTGCGTAACGCCAACTCGGCGTTCCACGAGGACGTTTCCATGCCCTCGAGCAAAATCAAGCAAGGCATCGCCCAGATCCTCAAGGAGCAGGGCTACGTCAAGGACTGGCGCGTTGAGTCCGAAGAGCAGGTGCCTGGCGAGACGTTGGTGATTGACCTGAAGTTCGGTCCTTCCCGCGAGCGCTCGATTGCTGGAGTTCGTCGTATCTCGAAGCCAGGCTTGCGCGTGTACGCGAAGTCGAACTCGATGCCCCGCGTCCTCGGTGGACTCGGTGTGGCGATCATCTCGACCTCGTCTGGACTCCTTACCGACAAGCAGGCCGCAAAGAAAGGCGTAGGTGGGGAAGTCCTCGCCTACGTCTGGTAGGGGGCTGACATGTCGCGTATTGGCAAACTCCCCATCACCGTGCCTTCTGGTGTCGACGTGGCAGTCGACGGTCAGGCCGTCACGGTCAAAGGCCCCAAGGGCTCCTTGTCGCTCACCGTCGCCGAGCCATTGACGGTCGAGCGCAGTGACGACGGCGCCCTCGCGGTGCAGCGTCCGAATGATGAGCGCCTATCGAAGTCGTTGCACGGACTGACGCGCACCCTCATCGCAAACATGGTGACGGGCGTTACCGACGGATACGTCAAGCAGCTTGAGATCGTGGGCGTTGGTTACCGCGTCCAGGCCAAGGGCAAGGACCTTGAGTTCTCCGTCGGCTACAGCCACACGGTGTTGGTCACCCCACCTGAGGGAATCAGCTTCGCGGTCGATGGTCCGACGAAGTTCTCGGTCTCCGGAATCGACAAGCAGCAAGTCGGACAGGTTGCGGCCAACATCCGCAAGATCCGCAAGCCCGAGCCGTACAAGGGCAAGGGTATTCGTTACGCGGGCGAGCAGGTTCGTCGCAAGGTCGGAAAGGCTGGTAAGTAGTCATGGCAGTGTCCACCAAGCCAGGACGTCGAA
The DNA here is from genome assembly GCA_963726755.1 of uncultured Actinomycetota bacterium. Classification (GTDB taxonomy): domain Bacteria; phylum Actinomycetota; class Actinomycetes; order JAHEKZ01; family JAHEKZ01; genus DATKIY01. Next base: position 348,340 of record CAVSDB010000003.1, on the reverse strand, counting down.
CGGCGCGTCAGGCCGCTCGATCGCGGCGACACCTTCGGGTGCGCAAAAAGGTCGAAGGCACCGCTGCGCGGCCGCGGTTGGTCGTCAACCGCTCGACCCGTCACATGTTCGTACAGGTCGTCGACGACACCGAAGGCAAGACGCTGGCGTCAGCGTCGTCGATGGAGGCTGACGTTCGCACCGTTGACGGTGACAAGACGGCGAAGGCTCGCAAGGTCGGCTCGCTTGTTGCTGAGCGCGCAAAGGCGGCCGGAGTCGAAGCCGTTGTGTTCGACCGGGGTGGCAACCGCTACCACGGACGTGTCGCCGCCCTCGCTGATGGTGCGCGTGAGTCGGGTCTGTCGTTCTGATCCGCCTTATGACCTCGTATCGAATCCCTAGTCGATTCCCCAAGAACCCCGAAGAACAGGAAGCAACCAGATGAGTAGCGGACCTTCGCGGCGCGGACCTGCCGGTGGCGGCGAGCGCGGGCGTGGTCGTCGTGGCGACGCCGCGGACAAGACGCCGTACGTCGAGCGCGTCGTCGCGATCAACCGAGTAGCCAAGGTCGTCAAGGGCGGACGTCGCTTCAGCTTCACCGCCCTTGTCGTTGTCGGTGACGGCGACGGCACGGTCGGCGTTGGTTACGGCAAGGCCAAAGAGGTGCCAGCAGCGATCGCCAAGGGCGTCGAAGAGGCCAAGAAGAACTTCTTCAAGGTGCCAAGGATCCAGGGCACGATTCCTCACCCCGTTCAGGGCGAGGCGGCCGCTGGCGTTGTGCTGCTGAAGCCGGCCTCCCCCGGTACCGGTGTGATCGCCGGTGGTCCGGTGCGCGCCGTACTCGAGGCAGCCGGAATCCACGACGTGCTGAGCAAGTCGCTGGGTTCGTCGAACGCCATCAACATCGTGCACGCCACGGTCACGGCCTTGAAGAGCCTGGAACGTCCCGAGCAGGTTGCGGCTCGTCGCGGCTTGCCGCTCGAGGACGTCGCTCCTGACGGTCTGCTGCGGGCTCGCGCTGCGGGAATGAGTTCGTGATGGGTCGCCTCAAGGTCACTCAACGCAAGTCCGAGATCGGCGGCACCAGCAATCAGCGCAACTCGCTGCGGTCGCTCGGTCTAAAGCGCATTGGCGACGTCGTCGTCAAGGAGGACCGCCCGGAGATTCGCGGGATGGTCAACACGGTGTCGCATTTGGTCACCGTCGAGGAGGTCGACTGACATGACGCTCAAGGTTCATCACTTGCGTCCCGCGCCTGGCGCGAAGAAGGCCAAGACCCGAGTGGGTCGCGGTGAGGGTTCCAAGGGTAAGACCGCTGGTCGCGGCACCAAGGGCACCAAGGCGCGCTATCAGGTTCCGGCCAACTTCGAAGGTGGCCAGATGCCGTTGCACATGCGGCTACCCAAGTTGCGTGGCTTCACCAACCGAAACCGGGTGGAGTTCCAGGTCGTCAACCTCGACAAGTTGTCCGCGCTGTTCCCCAAGGGCGGCACGGTTGGAGTCGACGATCTCGTCGCTGTTGGTGCAGTTCGCGACGGACTTCCGGTCAAGGTGCTGGGTTCGGGCGAGCTCACGGTCGCGCTGAAGATCAGCGCCAACGCGTTCTCGGCTTCGGCCAAGGAGAAGATCACCGCAGCCGGTGGGACCGCCACGGAGCTATAGGCAACCGGGGTAGCAGGCGGAAAAGCGCCTCGGCCCCGGCTGTTATCGTCCCCTGTGGTCGTCATCGCAGCCATCGCTTCGCTGGAGGATAAGTCGTGCAGTCGCAGTTAGCGGTCTTTGGTCGGGCATTTAGGACGCCTGACCTGCGCACGAAGATCCTCTTTGCGCTGGGCATGATCGCGATTTACCGGATCGGTTCTTACGTCCCGACCCCCGGGGTTGACTACCCAGCGGTCCAGCGATGTCTGATCGTCGTCAAGGGCAACAGTGTCTACGACTTGATCAACTTGTTCAGTGGCGGCGCTTTGCTGCAGTTGTCGATCTTCGCGTTGGGCATCATGCCCTACATCACCGCGAGCATCATTCTCCAGTTGCTGACAGTTGTAATCCCGCGTCTTGAGACGCTGAAGAAGGATGGCCAAGCAGGTCAGGCCAAGATCACTCAGTACACCCGTTACCTCACCATTGGTCTGGCGATCCTGCAGTCGACGGGCATCATCGCCCTAGCGCGTTCGGGGCAACTGCTTCAGGGTTGTTCGGAGCAGATCATCACCAACGACTCGCTAGTCATCACCTTGACGATGATCGCAGTCATGACCGCCGGTACCGGCATGGTCATGTGGCTCGGCGAACTGATCACCGACCGCGGTATCGGTAACGGTATGTCGCTGCTGATCTTCACCTCGATCGTCTCCAGGTTCCCCGGTCAGTTGTCGCAGGTTTACCAGGTGCAGGGTGCATGGACGTTCTTGATCGTGATCGGTGTCGGGGTCGCGGTCATTGCCTTCGTGGTCTTGATGGAGCAGGGGCAACGGCGTATCCCGGTTCAGTACGCCAAACGCATGGTGGGCCGACGGCAATACGGCGGCACCTCTACGTACATTCCCATCAAGGTGAACCAGGCTGGTGTTATCCCGGTCATCTTCGCGTCGTCGATGCTCTATCTACCTGTCCTGTTCGTGACGATCAGCAATAACCAGGGAGCCGTCAGACGTTGGGTTGAGGCGAACATCACCAACGGCAACGGCGCTTGGTACGCGGTCATCTTCTTCGCCTTGACGGTCTTCTTCACCTACTTCTATGTCGCCATTACGTTCAATGCGGACGAAGTCGCGGACAACATGAAGAAGTACGGCGGGTTCATCCCGGGTATTCGCGCCGGTGCTCCGACCGCTGCGTACCTCGATTACGTACTGACGCGACTGACCGCGCTTGGGTCGGTCTACCTCGCGACGATCGCTGTCATTCCGATCGTGGTCTTCTCCAGCTTTGGTCAAGGCCGCGGGTTCTTGTTCGGAGGTACGTCGATTCTCATCATGGTCGGCGTCGGCCTTGACACCGTGAAACAGATCGAAAGTCAGTTGCAGCAGCGCAGTTACGAAGGGTTCATGCGCTGATGCGTTTGCTGATCGTCGGTCCCCAGGGTGCAGGTAAGGGAACGCAGGCGGCGGTGATCGCTGGCAAGTTCGGGATCCCGCATATCGCGACCGGCGACATCTTTCGGGCGAACGTTGCCGATTCAACTCCGCTGGGGCTAGAGGCAAAGTCGTACATGGATGCGGGGGAGTTGGTTCCCGACTCCGTCACGAACGCGATGGTGGTCGACCGACTTCAGCAGCCGGATGCAGCGGCGGGATTCCTGCTCGACGGGTATCCGAGAAACGCCGAACAGGCGTCGGTGTTGACCGAATTCTTGTCATCGGTTGGTGAACAACTCGACGCCGTCATACAACTCGTCATCGATGACGAACACGTCCGCGAGCGTCTCGTCGAACGAGCGCGAGAGCAGGGCCGCAGTGATGACACCGAAGAGGGCATCCGACGTCGGCTAGAGATCTATCACTCCACGACCGAGCCACTCATTGAGTACTACCGCGAAGCCGGATTGCTTCGGGCCGTCGATGGTGTGGGATCGATCGAAGACATCACAGCGCGGATTCTTGCTGCGCTAACGGCGTAGGCCGTCGATGTTCGACCGCAAGAACCGCATCGAAATCAAGAGCCGTTCCGATTTTGAGCGCATGCGGGCGGCTGGACTCGTCGTAGCCGACACCCTTGAGGCGGTACGTAACGCAGTGGCGGCCGGGGTGACGACGTTGGAACTCGATGCGATTGCGCGTGAGTCGATTTCGTCGGCCGGCGCCAAGCCGTCCTTTCTTGGCTACCACGGCTTTCCAGCAGTCATCTGCACGTCGGTCAATGACGAGATCGTGCACGGGATTCCTGGGCCGCGCGTCATTCGAAGACGGCGACGTCGTCTCGATCGACTGCGGGGCAATAGTCGATGGCTGGCACGGTGATTCGGCGTTCTCCATGGTCGTCGGAGAGGGCACTGCTGACGTGCGCGGACTCTTGGACGGCGACCGAGGGTGCGTTGTGGCAGGGCTTAGCGCAGGCAGTCGTTGGCGGTCGGCTCAGCGACATCGGGCACGCGGTCGAGACTCACATCCGGTCCGCGGGCGGCTACGGGATCGTCGAGGAGTACGTCGGGCACGGCATCGGCACGAGCATGCACATGGACCCTGGCGTCCCGAACTACGGACAGCCGGGGCATGGCCCGGAGTTGGTCGCCGGGATGGCGCTGGCGATCGAACCGATGATTAACCTCGGCACCCGCTACACGAAGATGCTCGCTGACGACTGGACCGTCGTCACAGTCGACGGCAAGCTGGTCCGCGCACTTCGAGCACACCGTCGCCATCACCGCCGACGGCCCCTGGGTACTCACCGCCCACGACGGCGGCGCCAAGCGCTTCGCCGAAATGGGAATCCCCACCCCCGCGTAGTTGAGCCGGATCTGTCGCCGCGGCTCCCGCAGCTGTCCCCTCAGTTGATCTTGGACCTTTGGGGCGACACGCCGGGCGCGTCGCCCCAAGGTCCGACGTCGTGCTGTGGATGACCCTGATCACTCCACACTTTGGCAGCGCCACCTGCCGGCTGGGGTCGGCTGACTAGGCAGCATCGCGCGAGATGGTCAGCAGTGTCGATGAGCGAATTCGCGCACTTGCCTCAACGCAGCACGGCGTTGTTTCGGTGAGGCAGGCTCTGCGATTGGGGCATGGCCACGACGACATCGGAACGCGGGTCAAGCGCGGTGAATATCGACGACTCTGGCGCGGGGTGCTGCTGATTGACGCGGACCTTTACGACGACGTTCCGTGGCTCACTCGCGTGCAGGGTGCGCTCCTGCGTCTTGGTCCTCGCGCCGTCGTTGGTCTCGGGAGCTGCGGCCGCGTCTGATGGAAGTTGTTGGCCATGACACCGACTCCGGAGTCGTCGACATCCTCTTGCCCCGTCGGTCTTGAACGGCGACAACTGCCCAGGATCGCTTTGCACTTCTGGGATGTTCCAAGGTCTGCAGTCACTTGGTACGGCACTGTGCCGGCCAGCGATCCCGTGACGACACTGGCGGACCTGGTACCGCGAATTAGGCGCAATCAGGCAGTCTCGGCTCTCGACTCCGCCCTGCACTGCTGGGGTGATCCAGCCGGCGGAGCTGGTGAGCGCGCCAGCAGCGGGCGGCCCATCGCCCAGGTGCTGCCAAAGCGTCGACCTGGTGGGCTCTTGCAGAGGACGCGCCGAGTCACCCTTGGAGACGTGGGCGCGGCTGGATTGCCTTGACCGCGGACTGCCTCCTGATGAGTTGCAGTGGCGGGTGAACGATCGTCAGGGCCACCTTCTGGGTATCGGTGATCTGGCTTGGCTTCGCCGGCGCAGCCGACCCCTGGTCGGAGAGGCTGATGGCGCGGAGCCGCACAGCACTCCGAAGGCGGTCTTCAAGGACCGGTGGCGCGGCAACAACTTCGTTGGCGCAGGCATCGACGTCGTTCGGTTCACCTGGGCGGATGCTCGCCGGCCTGGACGTTGCGCCGCCATCGTCCGGCACGCCCTCGCCACCGAGCCAGCCGATCTAGCCAGCCGAAGCGCGACCAATCCCAGACGCGCTTGAAGCTTCGGGGCGACACTCCCGGCGTGTCGCCCCAAAGCTTCAAGATCAACTGCGGGAGAGGCTGGGGCGGGGTGGAACGGACTGCGAAACCGGGCTGGATTGGCGTTCCGCGGGGCGTGTCCCGTAGACTGCCCCGTCGGCTTGAAGCCGCTGTTTCGACGCGCCCCGCGGCTGGTTTGGCGCACGAGCGGTGTTTTGACAGCCGATGTACCGATTCCCGAGGCAACTGCCCGTGAGGGCGCGAAAGGAACCATGGCCAAGAAAGAGGGTGCCATTGAGATCGAGGGCACCGTCGTCGAGTCGCTTCCGAACGCCATGTTCAGAGTCGAACTCACCAACGGACACAAGGTTCTCGCGCACATCAGCGGAAAGATGCGCCAGCACTACATCCGGATCCTCCCAGAGGACCGCGTAGTGGTGGAGCTCAGTCCGTACGACCTCACCCGCGGTCGCATCGTGTACCGATACAAGTGACCACCACTGCCTCCATCGCCTGCTCCAGTTGGATCGGGCGCCTGGAAACCCGACGTCCCGGAGTTCGACGATGAAGGTCAAGCCGAGCGTCAAGAAGATGTGCGACAAGTGCAAGGTGATCCGACGTCACGGTCGGGTCATGGTGATCTGCGAGAACCTGCGGCACAAGCAGCGGCAGGGCTGATCACGGTCTCACCTTCTCGACCACAGCAACACAACTGAACACCCTTATAGGACCGCACCCGACCCCTGCGTGATCGTGCCAAGTTTTCTTGAGCAGACCACTGCAGGACGCCACCTCTGGACGAAGGCCGGAGACCGATCGTTGGTAACAACGTTCGGAACGGTGTGGTCAGCAGACCTTCGATATCGAGTAGGAGCACCATCGAATGGCTCGCCTCGTAGGAGTCGACCTCCCGCGCGAAAAGCGCATGGAGATCGCCCTCACCTACATCTACGGCATCGGCCGTACCCGCGCGAAGGCGTCGCTTGCCGCAACCGGCATCGACCCCAACATGCGCGCCAAGGACATCAGCGACGAACAACTGGTGAAGCTTCGCGACTGGATCGAGGAGCAGTACCAGACTGAAGGTGACCTCCGCCGCGAGGTTGCCGCCGACATCAGGCGCAAGGTCGAGATCGGTTCGTACGAAGGCCTTCGTCACCGCCGCGGACTTCCCGTCCGTGGGCAGCGCACGCACACCAACGCTCGGAGCCGCAAGGGTCCGCGCAAGGCAGTCGCAGGCAAGAAGAAGGTCACCAAGTAGTAGTCCCTCACGTCCGCTGCCGAAAGGCGCGACGATGCGGACCGACGATCTCCCAGGAGTAGCCAGATATGCCCCCCAAGAGCAAGACAGGCGCCAAGAAGGTTCGGCGTAAAGAGAAGAAGAACGTGGCCCACGGTCACGCTCACATCAAGAGCACGTTCAACAACACCATCGTCTCCATCACCGACCCCACGGGCGCGGTGATCTCATGGGCCTCCGCCGGACAGGTTGGCTTCAAGGGCTCGCGCAAGTCGACGCCGTTCGCGGCGCAGATGACCGCTGAGGCCGCCGCCCGCCGCGCGCAAGAGCACGGCATGCGCAAGGTGGACGTCTTCGTCAAGGGTCCCGGCTCTGGACGTGAGACTGCGATTCGCGCACTCCAGGCCGCCGGCCTCGAGGTCGGATCGATCCAGGACGTCACCCCGATCCCCTTCAACGGTTGCCGCCCGCCCAAGCGGCGCCGCGTCTAACCCCCCGACCTTCACAGACTTCGTAGGAGCAAGGAAAGAAATGGCTAGATATACCGGAGCGGACTGCCGCAAGTGCCGTCGCGCCAAAATGAAGTTGTTCTTGAAGGGTTCTAAGTGCGACAGCGCTAAGTGTCCTTTCGAGGCCCGCCCCTACCCACCCGGTCAGCACGGCCGTGGCCGCAGCAAGGACAGCGAGTACCTGCTGCAGTTGCGCGAGAAGCAGAAGGCCAAGCAGATCTACGGCGTCTTCGAGCGTCAGTTCCGCGGCTACTACGAGGAAGCCAGCCAGCGCAAGGGCAAGACCGGCGACAACTTGCTGCGCATCCTCGAGACGCGCCTTGACAACGTGGTCTTCCGCGCCGGCCTGGCCAAGTCACGTGACATGGCGCGCCAGTTGGTGCGACACGGTCACTTCTTGGTGAACGGCCACAAGGTCGACATCCCCTCGTACCGCGTGACCGAGAACGACATCATCGAGGTTCGGCCCAGTTCGATCGAGATGACGCCGTTCGTCGTGGCTCGCGCCGAAGCCGGCGAGCGTACGGTGCCGGCCTGGATCGAGGTCATCCCCAACCACATGCGCGTGCTCGTGCACTCGATGCCGGTTCGCCAGCAGATTGAGTCGCAGCTTCAAGAGCAGCTCATCGTCGAGCTTTACTCCAAGTAAGACCGCACCAACGTACGACCGCACTACCCGGTGGCGGCCCGATGCCGTCACCACTGCACCACCGTTCGAGGCGTCAAATAGTGGGCGCCCTGACCTGGAGGAATTACCTTGCTTATTGCTCAGCGGCCCACCCTGGCCGAAGAGGTTGTCAACGAGTACCGTTCACGATTCATTCTCGAGCCGCTGGAGCCTGGCTTTGGCTACACGCTCGGAAACTCCGTACGTCGCACGCTGCTTTCGTCGATCCCCGGCGCAGCAGTCACCTCGATTCGTATCGACGGCGTACTGCACGAGTTCACGACGGTCCCCGGCGTCAAGGAAGACGTCACCGACCTCGTACTCAACATCAAGGAACTCATCGTCAGCACTGAGCACGACGAGCCAGTGGTCATGTACCTGCGCAAGCAGGGCCCCGGCGTCGTCACCGCTGCCGACATCGCACCGCCCGCGGGCGTCGAGGTCCACAACCCCGAGCTGGTGCTCGCCACGCTTAACGGCAAGGGCAAGCTCGAAATGGAACTCACGGTTGAGCGTGGCCGTGGCTACGTCCGCGCCGAACTCAACAAGCAGGCCGGCCAAGAGATCGGCCGCATCCCGGTCGACTCGATCTACTCGCCGGTCCTGAAGGTGAGCTACAAGGTCGAGGCAACTCGTGTCGAGCAGCGCACCGACTTCGACCGTTTGGTTATCGATGTCGAGACCAAGACCTCGATGCGTCCGCGCGACGCGGTTGCAAGCGCCGGTACGACGCTCGTTGAACTGTTCGGTCTGTTCCGTGAGCTCAATGTCGACGCCGAGGGCATCGACATGGGTCCGTCCCCGGCCGACGCAGCACTTGCTGCCGACATGGCGTTGCCGATCGAGGAACTGGACCTGACCGTCCGGTCGTACAACTGCCTCAAGCGTGAGGGCATCCACACGGTTGGCGAACTCGTCGCACGTAGCGAGGCCGACCTCATGGATATCCGTAACTTCGGCGCTAAGTCGATCGATGAAGTCAAGGTCAAGCTCGTCGGCCTCGGCATGGCACTGAAGGACAGCCCTCCCGGGTTCGACCCGAGCGCCATCGTCGACACCTACGGCGACGACGACGACGAAGGTGTCATCGAGACCGAGCAGTACTGACCGTCCAACTGACGTAGGAGAACCCGAAAATGCCTAGCCCCACTAAGGGTCCGCGTCTCGGAGGCGGTCCGGCGCACGAACGGCTCATGCTCGCCAACTTGGCGACCGCGCTGTTCGAGCACGGAAAGATCACCACGACTGAAGCCAAGGCCAAGCGGTTGCGGCCGCTGGCCGAGCGCCTCGTCACGTTCGCAAAGCGCGGCGACTTGTCGTCGCGTCGTCGTGCGATGACGGTCATCCGCGACAAGGGTGTCGTGCACGTGCTGTTCACCGAGATCGGTCCTCGCTACGAGAACCGGCAGGGTGGCTACACGCGCATTACCAAGGTCGGTCCGCGCAAGGGTGACAACGCGCCTATGGCAGTGATCGAGTTGGTCGAGGAGCTCGACGAGTCCAAGAAGAAGACTCGAGCGACCAAGCCGAAGAAGGCTGCGGCAAAGAAGACCACTGCCAAGAAGACGCCGAGAAGACGACTGCGAAGAAGACCGCAGCCAAAAAGGCCACGGCAGCCGAGGAAACAGTTTCGGATGCGCCCGACGATGACGCGGCGGTTGAAGCCGAGTTAAGCGAGGGCGCGCCGGTCACTGAAGCCGATGACGCTGCAGTTGACGAGGCACCAGTTGGCTGACGAAGCGGCTGCCGACCGGCAGAGGAAGCTGAATCCGCCGAAGCTGAGGAAAAGGAGTCCTGACGGACCCCGCAGTTCGCGACGAGCCCGCTCCCGATTCTGGGGGCGGGCTCGTGCGTCTACGCCTGGATCTTCGGCTACGACGGGACGGACTTCTCGGGCTGGGCACGCCAACCGGCCCGACGCACGATCGAGGAGACGCTCGACGCTGCGTTGCAACTGGCACTCAGATTGCCCGAAGCACCTCGACTCACCGTTGCTGGACGTACCGATGCTGGCGTACATGCGCGCGGACAGGTCGTGCATGTCGACGTGCCGCAGACGGCTTGGGAGGCGATGGTGGATCGGCTACTCGGTCGTCTGCAGAGCCTGCTGCCCGACGACATACGCGTCACGAAAGTGGCCGTGGCACATCCCGCTTTTGACGCCCGGTTCGCGGCGCTTTCTCGTCGGTACGCGTTCCGAATTAGCGACGAAGCAGGTGGTGTCGATCCACTGCGACGGCGTGACGTCCTCTGGAATCCGCGCCCATTGGACGTTGCGGCCATGAACGAAGCAGCACACGCACTAGAGGGTGAACACGACTTCGCGTCGTTTTGTCGAAGGCGCGAAGGCGCGAGCACCGATACGAAGACTTCTCGAATTCTCGTGGCAACGCGATCCGGATGGACTCGCCGTCGCGCGGGTAGTTGCTGACGCGTTCTGTCACAACATGGTGCGCTCGATGGTCGGTGCGACCATCGCCGTCGGCGAGGGTCGGCGCACCGTTGAGTGGCCAGCGGAGGTGTTGGCTGAAGTAGCGCGGTCGTCGTCGGTCGCAGTAGTGCCCGGGCAGGGTTGACGTTGGAGGAAGTGACGTACCCGCCTGATGAGCAACTGGCCGATCGCGTCGTGCAAGCGCGCAACTATCGCGGTTGAGACTGCATCAAGGACCTTGTCGCACGACTCGTCCCCAGACGGTGCGCTGAATGGCCAGCGTTACCCACCCCGCCAGCGCCATACCGGTGAGATTGACCGTCAACTGCAACAGACTGCCAAGCACCTCGTGCCAGACGCCAAAGGCCAGTCCGAGCGCGATGTTGCCAGCCGCCGGCACCGTCGTCACCGAGATGAAGACACCAGACAACCCGCCGACGCGCTCTGAGGTAAGCGAGAGCACTCCCGCCGCTGCTGCGATCACCGCAACGATGAACGACCACTTGTCGGGTGAGTAGACGAAGCTCGTGCCAGGACGTGGGCCAGAGACATCCCACACCGTGACCCAGCCGAGTGCCCGGAAGACGAACGCTGCGGCAGTCGTCAAGCACGATGCCGACCGCGAACCCGAGCAGCAGGGTTCGCAGCGCGAAGGTGAAGAGTCGGAAGCGACGGCGTACTAGTGCAACGCCCAGCGCCGCGATGGGACCGAATTCGGGACCGAGCACCATCGCCCCGATCACCAAGATTTGCGAGTCGAGCACGATGGCGATGGCGGCAATGAGGATTGCCAGGGTCATGAAGCTCAGATACGTCCAATTGAACTCCGACTCGGCGTAAGCGCGATGTGTCACGTCGACCCAGACCACCGAGTCCGCGCTGCTTCCGGGGGACTTTTCCTCGGCGTCCAGGCCCGGCTGTGACAGCCACGCGTTGACTGGGTCGAGTTGGATCGATCCGGCGTGGTGGACGCCGAGGTCGCGCAACTGATCCACCACCCCGTTGGCCGCCTCTCGGGCTATGTCCGCGATGAAGAGGTCACCCTCCGGCCGCACGCCAGCACCGGCGATTACCGCCAGACCGCTGACGGCTGGCTCTTCGTCGAGCAGGTCGCGCACGCTATGGCTCAGATCGGCGCTCGCTAGCACTTGCAGACGAAGCATCACCCCAGTCTGCTGGCGTCAGCCTGGATCACGTGCCAGCCGCGCCATACGAGGCGGCCCGCGAATCACCGTCGAACGATGGCAGCCCGGCACTCTTCCGGCCGATTCCCGACGGCAAATGCCGGTCCGGACCCGTTCGGTGAGGCAGAGTCAGCGATCTCAGGAGGTGTGAATGAGAATCGTTGTGGCACTTGGCGGAAATGCGCTGCTTAGGCGCGGCGAGCCGATGACGGCCGCCAACCAACGTGCCAATGCGCGACTCGCGGCCGAGGCCCTTGCTCCCATCGCGCTCGAGCACGAGTTGGTCATCACCCACGGCAACGGACCGCAGGTTGGTCTGCTGGCATTGCAGGGTGCGGCTTACCACCCTGACGACGAGTTCCCGTTGGATGTTCTGGGCGCCCAGACCGAAGGGCTCATCGGCTATCTCATCGAACAGGAACTGGGAAACTTGCTGCCGTTCGACAAGCCGCTCGGCACGCTGTTGACGATGGTCGAAGTTGACCCGAACGATCCGGCGTTCGACGATCCCACCAAGTTTGTCGGCCCGGTGTTCGAGAAGGCTGATGCCGAGGCGTTGGCAGTGAGTAAAGGGTGGGTTGTCAAGCAGGACGGCGATTGGTGGCGACGAGTCGTGGCCTCGCCGGCGCCGACCCGAATCTTCGAGTTGCGTCCGATCAAATGGTTGCTCGAGCAAGGCGTCGTCGTCATTGCCGCCGGTGGTGGAGGTATCCCGACCATGTACACACCCGGCACGCGCACTCTGGTTGGCGTTGAAGCCGTCGTCGACAAGGATCGCGCAAGCGCGCTATTGGCCAAGGAGATTGGCGCTGACGAGTTCGTGGTCGCCACCGACGCGGATGCGATCTACCTGGACTGGGGTTCCCCTGGTCAGCGAGCGTTGCGGACGGCGACGCCCGAAGCGCTGATGCGGATCGGCTTCCCGCCTGGGTCCATGGGACCCAAGGTTGAGGCGGCTTGCGATTTCGTGCTTACGACCGGCAACTCCGCCGTGGTCGGCGCGTTGGACGAGTTACCTGCCGTCCTCAGGGGGGCAGCCGGGACTCGGGTGATTCCGGAGGTCGACGCAGAAGTCGGCTATACGCTCGCCTGACACCAAATACTCGTTCGCGCTCGGGTACTCGATAAGTGAGACTGTCCCCTTGTGGGACACGTCGACGTCAATGGAGTGAGTTACGTACTGCCCGATGGGCGGACGCTGTTTGCTGGCGTCTCGTTCCGAGTGGGCGACGGCGCCATCGTGTCGTTGGTCGGCGCCAACGGCGCAGGCAAGACCACCCTGATGCGAATCATCGCGGGCGATATTGATCCAGTCGAAGGATCAGTTGCCCGCAGTGGTGGTCTCGGAGTGATGCGACAGTTCGTCGGAAGCGTCCGCGACGAGTCCAGCGTTCGCGACCTGCTCGTGTCGGTCGCTCCTCCCAGGATTCGCCAGGCAGCGTCCGAACTGGAAGCTGCTGAGCTGGCGATGATGGACCACGACACTGAGCCGACCCAGATGCGATACGCGCAGGCGATTGCCGACTGGGGTGACGCTGGTGGTTACGAGGCCGAGGTCACCTGGGACGCCTGCACGGTCTCAGCGATTGGTTTGCCCTACGAGCAGGCTCAGTGGCGTGAGGTTCGAACGCTGTCGGGCGGCGAACAGAAACGTCTCGCGCTTGAGGCGTTGCTCAAGGGACCGGACGAGGTGCTGCTGCTCGACGAGCCGGACAACTACCTCGACGTCCCAGCCAAGCAGTGGTTGGAAGAGCAGTTGATCGCCACCCGCAAAACCGTGCTGCTGATCTCGCACGATCGCGAGTTGCTCGACCGAGTCGCTACCCGCATCGTGACCATCGAGGGCGGCTCAAGTTGGGTGCACGGCGGTGGGTTCGCGTCGTACCACGAAGCTCGTCGTGACCGTCACGAACGGTTGGCCGAGATGCTGCGGCGATGGGACGAGGAACACCAGCGGCTCAAGGACCTGGTACGCACGCTTCAGCAGCAAGCGGCAATCAGCCCTGACATGGCTTCGCGTTACAAGGCCATGCAGACGCGACTGCGCAAGTACGAGGAGGCCGGACCGCCCGAGGCACCACCTACTGAACAGAACGTGACGATGCGACTGAAGGGCGGTCGTACTGGAGTGCGCGCTCTGACGTGCGAACGTCTGGAACTGACTGGCCTGATGCAACCGTTCGACGTTGAGGTGTTCTACGGCGAGCGCGTGGCCGTGCTTGGCAGCAACGGTTCCGGCAAGTCTCACTTCCTGCGGTTGCTGGCGTCTGGTGATGCCGAACACTCGACGGTCGCGCATAGCGGTCAATGGAAGTTAGGCGCACGCGTCGTGCCTGGCCACTTCGCGCAGACGCATGACCACGCCGAGTTCACGGGACGAACACTTGTCGACTTGCTCTGGGAGCAACACTCGCTGCAGCGTGGCGGAGCGATGGGTGCGCTGCGACGTTACGAACTAAACCACCAAGGCGACCAGCGGTTCGAAACGTTGTCAGGTGGTCAACAGGCGCGGTTCCAAATTCTGTTGCTCGAACTTTCAGGCGTCACGATGCTGCTGCTCGATGAGCCGACCGACAACCTCGACCTCGACAGTGCGGAAGCGCTGGAAGAAGGGTTGGAGAGTTTCGACGGGACGGTCCTGGCAGTGACACACGACCGTTGGTTCGCGCGTGGGTTCGATCGCTATCTGGTCTTCGGGTCAGACGGATTGGTCTACGAAGCCGACGGACCGGTGTGGGACGAGGCACGCGTCGTCCGACCTCGCTGAGTTGATCAGGTTGAGCGTTGCCGGGGCAACAGAGCGAGCCAAGTGCCCAACGCAGCCATCGTGATCACGGTGCCAGCGAGGAACGTCAGCGTCGGTGTGACCTCAGCTAGTACGCCACCAATCGTGGGACCAGCCCCCAGCCCAAGCAGGATGAACGTCACGGCCCAGGCGAACGCATCGGTACGCCGCTCAACGGGGGTGCGATCTCCGACGACGCCATAGCAAGCCGCAAGGGTTGGGGCCAGCGCGAGGCCCGCGACGAACAATGCCGCACCGAGCCAGCCGAGTCCGAACTGCCAACCGTTTGCCACAAAAAGGGACCCAATCGTGAGGGTGCCCAGCAGGCGTGCCATGCGCTTGTCTGCCGTCCGCCGCGCCACCGGATGCGCGACGAGATCACTCCGCCCACCAGCGAACCCAAACTCCAGGCGGCGAGCAACCAACCGCTGGCACTTCGGTTGCCGTCGAGAATGGCGGCTGCTGGAACGCCAACTTCGATAAGGCCGATGCCGAACGCCACCAGGAAAAGCACCGTGAAAGGCGCGACAAGAGGACGTCCAAGCCGCGCCCGACCACTCGTTCGTGGATGCGGGCGCCAGATCGGGCGAACGACATAGGCGAACGCCAAGCCCCCAATTGCGCCGCAAGCCGCCGCTGCGAGCAGGGCGGCCGGTGGTCCACTCAGGGAGACCAACACGGCGACTGTGGTCGGCCCGGCAATGAAGATCAACTCTTGTGAGGTGGCGTCGAGGGTGAAGAGGGAGTCCAGCCGGTGTTGGTCCTCCGCGAGTTGGGGCCACAGGGTTCGGGCCACGGGTGAGACTGGCGCTGCCAGTAATCCTCCGAGCCCAGCCATAGCAACCAACGGTGCGATTGCATCGATCGAACTGATCGCGAGCAAGATGACGACGGTTGCCTGACCCAGCGAGGTCAGCGCGATGACTCGTCGGCTCTGCCCTGGCCCGCCGGACGGGCCGATAGGGGCTGACCAGCAGCCGCACAAAGCCCCCATGCCCCGGCCGCGATCCCCGCAGCGGCGATCGACCCGGTTCGCTCCTGGACGAGGAGAACCACGGCCAACGGCGCCATCCCCTGAGGCAGCCTGGCCAGGATTGAGGAGACAAGTACGACGTACGCCGTCCGCGAGGAGGCGGGCGCAGCAGGGGACGTCGACACCTGGGCACGCTATCGGCAGGTGCTGTCGTCGCCGAGCGGTGGCGCACCGGCATTCTGGAGCTCGAAATGCCGGAATTTCTGCCGGGCTGCCCCCGCTCGGTGAACGACGGAGCCCCGGTTTCTGACCGGTCACGGCCCCCGCGGCTACTCTTGAGGGTCGTTGCGCCTGTTAGCCCTGGCGGACGGGCCGCTGGCCTGTGCCGGGGTAATCAGCGCCCTAAGACTCCATGATCGACTAAACGAAGGTTCTTGACCGTGCGCACGTACAGCCCCAAGCCTGGCGAAGTTGAGCGTCAGTGGTACGTCATCGACGCCGAAGACGTAGTACTCGGCAAACTCGCCACGCAGGTTGCGCAGTTGCTGCGCGGCAAGCACAAGCCCGTCTTCGCCCCGCACGCCGACACCGGTGACTTCGTTGTTGTCATCAATGCTGGCAAGGTCGCACTTTCGGGCAACAAGCGTGAGCAGAAGCTCGCCTACCGTCACTCTGGCTACCCGGGTGGTCTGAGTTCGACCAAGTACACCGACTTGCTGGAGAAGAACCCACGTCGCGCCATCGAGAAGGCGGTGTGGGGCATGCTCCCGAAGAACCGAATCGCTCGTAAGCAGTTGAAGAAGCTCAAGGTCTACGCCGGCCCCGAGCACCCGCACCAGGCGCAGCAGCCAACGCCGTTCGAAATCACCCAGGTCGCGCAGTAAGCGCGTCAGTTTTAAGTACCGAGAGGACCATGTCCGAAGTGACGACCACCCCCACCGAGGCTCCGGATTCAACTGAGCTCGACGCCCCGGTCGACGAGGCCACGATTGATGACTCCGGTATTGCGGACTCCGACGCCGGCGACGCTGCCGACGAGACCACCGGTGGCGACTACACCACTCAGACGGTCGTCGTTGCCGAACCGCGTGAGATCTCAGACTCCCCAGGTGCCGCGACGGGTCGACGTAAAGAGGCCGTCGCGCGGGTACGTATCACTCCCGGAACCGGGCAGTTCTCCGTCAACGGCAAGACGCTGGCCGAGTACTTCCCGGACAAGGTCCACCAGCAGTTGGTCAATGATCCGTTCAAAGTGTTGTCTGTCGAGGGCCGCTATGACGTCGTCGCACGCTTGCATGGCGGTGGCGTTTCCGGACAAGCCGGCGCGCTGCGCCTGGGCATCGCTCGCTCGCTGAACGGAATCGACGTTGAAGGCAATCGTCCGTCCTTGAAGAAGGCAGGATTCTTGACCCGTGACCCACGCGCGAAGGAGCGTCGTAAGGCCGGACTCAAGAAGGCCCGCAAGGCGCCGCAGTACAGCAAGCGCTGACGCTCGGTACGACTTCGCTGCGCCCCGTACGGCCGTTGGTCGGCGGGGCGCGCGCTTGAGGAGGTACGCGTGGCACGGCTCTTCGGTACCGACGGGGTGCGTGGTCTTGCTAATCGCGACCTGACCGCTGAACTCGCGCTCGACCTGAGCGTTGCCGCTGCTCACGTCCTTGGTGACCTGGGTGCATTCGAAGGACACCGACCACGCGCCGTCGTTGGTCGAGACACCCGTGCGTCTGGTGAGTTCTTAGGGGCCGCTGTGGTCGCCGGCCTGGCAAGTGCTGGCGTCGACGTCGTCAGTCTTGACGTCATCCCCACGCCTGGAGTCGCGTTCTTGACCGACGCACTCGGGGCGGACATCGGCGTGATGTTGTCGGCTTCCCACAATCCGATGCCGGACAACGGCATCAAGTTCTTCGCGCGGGGCGGGCACAAACTTGCGGACGATGTCGAGGACGCGATCGAGGCGCGCATGCGCGAGCCATGGGAACGACCCATTGGTGCATCGGTTGGACGCGTCACGAGCGGAGTGTCCAGCGTCGATCAGTACGTCGAACATCTGGTGGCGTCGGTTCCGCATTCCCTGGACGGAGTGCGCGTCGTCGTCGATTGCGCAAACGGTGCGGCGTCGTACGTTGGACCCGAGGCGTTACGTCGTGCTGGTGCGACCGTTCTTGCTATCAACGATCAGCCCGACGGGCTGAACATCAACGACAAGTGCGGCTCCACTCATCTTCGTCGGCTTGGCACCAACGTCGTCCTTGAGCAGGGCTACGACGCAGGGGTCGCGTTCGATGGTGACGCCGACCGCTGCTTGGCGATCGCTGGCGACGGTTCGTTGGTTGACGGCGACCACATCTTGGCTGTGTTAGCGGTGGCCATGCGCAATACCGGTCGGTTGACAGGCGACACCGTCGTTTCGACAGTGATGGCGAACCTCGGCTTTCGTCTGGCGATGGACCGCGAGCAGATTGGCGTCGTCGCGACCGCCGTCGGAGATCGCTACGTACTCGAAGCGATGCGCGAAGGCGGTTTTACGTTGGGCGGAGAACAGTCCGGTCATGTGCTGCTGCTCGATCACGCGACGACCGGTGATGGTGTACTGACCGCCTTTCATGTACTAGCTCAGTCGGCGGCGAGTCGCACTTCCCTTGGCGAGCTGGCGTCGGTCATGACTCGGCTACCGCAGGTCCTAATAAATGTTCCTGACGTCGATAAGTCGCGAGTTGATGACCCAACGTTGACTGCGGCTGTGGCCGAGGCGGAAGCCGAACTGGGCGACACTGGACGCGTGCTGTTGCGTTCCAGCGGTACCCAACCACTCGTCCGGGTAATGGTCGAGGCGGTCGACGCCGACCAAGCCCAAGCCGTCGCAGAACGCCTCGCAGCAGTCGTCCGTACAGCATTGCGGTAGATATCGGTTGCTATAGCAACCACAATCTTCCGCAATCCGAGACCTAGGGTGTGGGTATGTGCGGAATCGTGGGCTACGTCGGTGAGCAGCAAGCCGTCGACATCGTCCTCGAGGGGCTGCGCCGTCTGGAGTACCGAGGCTACGACAGCGCCGGAGTGGCGATCGTCCCCGATGACCAATCAACGGCGCTGGGCGTCGCGGTCCGGCGCAAGGCTGGCAAGTTGGCGAACCTTGAGAAGTTGTTGGGGGAGCAAGCGCTACCGGGCAGCACCGTTGGCATGGGGCACACTCGATGGGCAACGCACGGCGCCCCCAACGATCGCAACGCGCACCCGCACCTGGACGCCGATGGGAAAGTCGCCGTCGTCCACAACGGCATCATCGAGAACTTCGCGACGTTGCGTGCTGAACTCGAAGACTCCGGCATCGTTCTCGGTTCCGACACTGACACCGAGGTGGTCTCACATCTGCTGGGCCAGGAGTTCTCCGGAGATCTGGCTGCGGCGATGCGTCGGGTGTGCCTTCGCCTAGAGGGTGCTTTCACGCTGGTGGCAGTTCACGCAGATCAACCTGATGTTGTGGTTGGTGCGCGACGAAACTCACCACTCGTGGTGGGCCTTGGCGATGGTGAGAACTTCCTAGGTAGCGATGTTGCCGCGTTCATCGCGCACACTCGGCGAGCTGTCGAACTAGGTCAAGACCAAGTCGTGGAGTTGCGTCGAGACGGCGTCGAAGTCACCACATTCGACGGAGCGCCAGCGCAAGTACGTGAGTTCCACGTCGATTGGGACGCGTCGGCCGCCGAAAAGGGCGGCTACGACTACTTCATGATTAAGGAGATCCACGAGCAGCCCAAAGCGGTTGCTGACACCTTGCGCGGACGAATCGATCACACGGGGCGACTCGTCCTCGACGAGGTACGACTGTCTGACGAAGAGTTGCGCGACGTCGACAAGATTGTGGTCATTGCGTGTGGGACGGCGTACCACGCTGGGCTGATTGCCAAGTACGCCATCGAACACTGGACCCGAGTGCCCGTAGAGGTTGAGGTCGCCTCAGAATTTCGCTATCGCGATCCCATCTTGTCGCGCCAGACGCTTGTCATCGCGATCTCGCAATCAGGCGAGACGATGGACACCCTGATGGCGGTCCGTCATGCACGCGAGCAGGGCGCGCGAGTACTCGCGATCTGCAACGTCAACGGCTCGACAATTCCGCGGGAATCCGACGCCGTGGTCTATACCTACGCTGGCCCCGAGGTCGCGGTCGCCTCGACCAAAGCGTTCTTGACCCAGATCGTCGCAGTCCAACTCGTTGCGCTCTACCTCGCCCAAGTACGTGGTACCAAGTGGGGCGACGAAGTCTCGAGGCACGTCGCGGAACTCGCGGCCATGCCAGCTGCGGTCGACCAGGTTCTCGACACGGTGGAACCCATGCGGGAGTTGGCGCGTTCCCTCGTTGATGCGAAGGCGGTGCTGTTTCTTGGCCGCCATGTCGGCTACCCGGTGGCACTAGAGGGAGCGCTCAAACTCAAGGAACTGGCGTACATGCACGCCGAGGGGTTCGCCGCCGGGGAACTGAAGCACGGTCCGATCGCGTTGATCGAAGAAGGCTTACCCGTGGTGGTGATTGTTCCGCCTCGCGGCAGCCGACGGGTTCTGCACGACAAGATCGTGAGCAATATCCAGGAGATTCGCGCCCGTGGTGCGCGCACCATCGTCATTGCTGAGGAGGGCGATGAGACCGTTAGGCCTTACGCGGACACGCTTATCTCCATACCCGCGGTGCCGACGTTGCTGCAACCAATAGTGGCAACAGTGCCGCTGCAAGTCTTCGCGTGTGAGTTGGCGAGCGCTAAGGGGTTCGACGTGGACCAGCCTCGCAACCTGGCAAAGTCCGTCACCGTTGAGTGACGTACTCCATGAAGAGGGCGTCGTGCCATCCGCTGCCGTCGATGTTCTTCTCGTACTTCTGCATCACGCCTACCGGTTCGAAACCGCACGCTGCATAAGTCGCGATCGCGCGAACGTTCTCAGTCGAGGGATCGATCACTATCCGATGGTGCCCTCGGTCGTCGATGAGGTGTCTCATGACGCGCTGAACGGCTTCTTGTCCCAATCCCTGCCTACTCGCTGACTCGGCGAGGAAGAGATCGATCCCCGCGTAACGAACCGACGGACTCGAGACTTCGTAGTGCTGTATCAGTCCGGCCACTTCGTCGCTGCGCCAGATCGTGTAGCTCGTCGAATCGTCGTCGTCGAATGGCCAGTCCGGTTCATCGCTTCCGTCACCCCACCATTTGCTGACCCAGGGGGAGCGACGGATGGTTCGCAAGACGTCGGCATCATCGGGCTCTATTGGACGCAGCACCAACCGCTCGCTCGCGAGTTCGCTTGAAGTCACTCACGCATTCTGTCGCGCGGTGAGCCATGCTGGGAACATGACGTCCCTGATCGAATCAGCCGACAGCCTCCTCTGTGTCATAGACGCGCAGCCGGGGTTCCTCGATAAGTTGCCGGCAGTCGAAGCCGAGGAGACGGCGGAGCGAGTGCGTTGGCTGGTTCAGGTGGCTGCTGCTCTGGGCGTACCCGTGGTGGTAACTGAGGAGGAACCGGCTCGCAACGGCAAGACGGTGCAGGCGATTCTCGACGCTGTCCCGGTAGGGGCGCCCCGATTCGACAAGCAGGTGTTCGGACTGGCCGATCAGGCGGACATCTTCGACAGCGTGAGCGAACTTGATCGGCGCACCGCCGTGCTCTGTGGACTCGAAACCGATGTTTGTGTTGCCCACTCAGCCCTCGGACTGCTCGACCGGGGGTTTCGGGTGGTGGTGGCTGCCGACGCCGTGGCATCACCTGGCACCGGACAGGAGTTCGGGTTGTCTCGACTTCGCGACGCTGGGGTGACGCTCATCGGCGTCAAAGGTCTGGCGTATGAGTGGCTGCGCACGGTAGCCCGCACCGATGCCCTGGACGAGATCCTGGGCGCTGGAACGCCACCCGGGGTCATCCTCTAGGGCGAGGAAGTGCGCTCAGGCTGTGACCGACCTTGCGGACAGTGACACACTGACGGAGTGATCGTGGGCATTGGCATCGACGTCGTCGACGTCGCGCGATTTGCTGAGACGTTAGAACGCACCCCTGCGATGCGGGAGCGGGTGTTCACACCGACTGAGGGCGAACTCCCCATGGCGTCTCTTGCGGCGCGGTTCGCAGCCAAAGAGGCGCTAGCCAAAGCGCTGGGTGCGCCATCAGGTTTGCGCTGGCATGACTGCGAGATCGTCAAGGACGGCGAGGGACGTCCGACGTTTCGCCTTTCTGGCAGCGTCGAGGCCAGAGCCGTCGCTCTACGAGCTCACACCGTTCATCTCTCCCTCAGCCACGACGCCGGGATTGCCTCAGCTGTGGTTGTCGCGGAGGCATGACGTGCGCTCTGTGTTCGACGTGGCCGAGGTACGTGCGGCAGAGGAGGCGGTTCTCAAGCGAACGCCGCCTCTCGAACTCATGGGACGAGCGTCCAACGGGCTAGCCCGTACGTGCGCGTTGCTGCTGCAGCAGACGAGGGGGAAGGTCTATGGCTCGCGCGTCGTCCTGTTGGTCGGTGCTGGGAACAACGGTGGCGACGCAATGTTCGCCGGAGCCGCGTTGCGCAATCGTGGAGCGGTCGTCACTGCGATCGCGTGCGCTGAGAAGGTGCACCCCGAGGCTGCCACTGCATTGCAGAAGAGTGGCGGTCAAATAGTCGACGGCTCTAATTCGTCCTCCGCGGAGATTGTCGCGAGTGCAGATCTCGTGGTCGACGGGTTGTTGGGTATCGGTGGTCAGGGAAGTCTCCGCGGCATCTTCGCCACACTCGCTGACGTGGCCACCGAAAGCGAGGCAGTCGTCGTTGCCGTCGACCTGCCGAGTGGCGTCGACGCAGACACCGGCAAGGTTGCCGGTACCGCAGTTTGGGCTGATGTCACAGTCACGTTTGGCGCTCTCAAGCCAGGACTACTGTTACCCCCTGGCGCCGACCATGCCGGACTGCTCGACGTCGTCGACATCGGCCTGTCGGACGAACTACCCGAGCCGTCGTTGACGATGCTGGAGGCAGGCGACGCGACCTCACTCCAACCTCACCCGGTGTCCACCGATCACAAGTACTCACAAGGTGTCGTCGGTGTCGCTGCCGGTTCGGCTGCCTATCCGGGAGCCGCGGTGCTGGCAGTGGGGGCCGCGCTACTGACCAAGCCCGGACTCGTTCGCTACAGCGGCACCGCGACTCGTGAGGTGATTGAGGCCTGGCCGTCGGCAATCGTCAGTAGCGAACCGCCCGACCTGGTTGGACGTGCTCAGGCCTGGGCGGTGGGACCGGGGCTAGGTACGGACGAAGCCGCTCACGACGTGCTCGCCTCGGTGCTGAAGTTGGATCTACCGACTGTGGTGGATGCCGATGCGTTGACGTTGCTGTCTGCCCAGCCTGCCCTGTTGGCAAATCGGACCGCCGCCACAGTTCTTACTCCACACGAGCGTGAGTTCAATCGATTCGCGACGAGCACCGATCCAGATTCTGACCTCGAGAGCGATCGAGTGGGCGCCGTCCGCTCACTGGCCAGGCAGCTGAATTGCACGGTGCTCCTCAAAGGGTCCACGACGGTGATCGCCGATCCCGAAGGCCACGTCCGACTCAATGTCACCGGAACCCCCTGGCTCGCCACGGGTGGGACCGGTGACGTGCTGACCGGGATGGTGGCGGCGTATCTTTCGGCTGGCCTGACCGCGTTGGATGCTGCTTCGTTGGCGGCGTTCGTCCACGGAATCGCTGGACGACTCGGGGCTGATGGCGCGCCATGTACTTCGTTCGACGTTCTTAGCGCGATCCCGTCAGCCGTCCGGACCTTGAGCGAATCGTCACCAACGCGCGACTGACCTGACGGCATTGCTGCTGTCGATGGTGCGAGAATCGGCCGGTGTCCGAAGAACTTCGCGAGGCGGTGATCGACCTCGGGGCGATCAAGTCGAATACGCAGGTGCTTCGAGACCGATCGGGCAGTGCTGGCGTCATGGCGGTCGTCAAGGCCAATGCCTACGGCCACGGTTTGGTGCTCAGCGCCAGGGCGGCAAAGACCGGCGGGGCTGAGTGGCTAGGCGTCGCGCTGGTTGAGGAAGCACTTGAGTTGAGGCGGGCCGGCGTCGACGGTCCCCTGCTGGCTTGGTTGATAGGTCACGGCGAATCGATGGCCGAGGCTATCGAGGCAGACGTCGACCTCTCACTTAATGCGGTGTGGGGGATCGAGCAGGTTGCCGCTGCAGCCGGTGCAGTGGGACGAACCGCCCGGATACACCTGAAGATTGACACCGGACTCGGACGCGGCGGCGCGGCACGGTCGGACTGGCTTGAGTTGGTAGAGGCGGCGCGCAAGGCTGAAGTCGACGGCTCGGTTCGGGTGGTAGGAGTCTGGTCCCACCTGGCGTACGCGGGTGATCCTGGACACCCGACGATCGACCGACAGTTGTCGGTCTTTGTCGATGCGGTCCGCGACGCCGAAACCGCTGGCCTACGTCCGGACGTTCGCCATCTCGCTAACTCGGCTGCGACGTTGACCCGACCTGACACTTACTTCGACCTGACCCGGCCTGGTCTGGCTGTCTACGGGCTGTCACCGATTCCGGACGTATCATCTGCCGCTGATCTCGGGCTGCGGCCGGCCATGTCATTAACGGCACGGTTCGTACTAGTTAAGAAAGTACCGGCAGGCCAAGGTGTTTCGTATATGCATCAGTACGTGACGCAGCGCCCGACTCAGTTGGGGTTGGTGCCTTTGGGCTATGCCGACGGAATCCCACGCAACGCCACCAACGTTGGGCCAGTGCGAGTTGGGAGCTCCCGCCACACCGTCTCTGGCGTGGTTTGCATGGACCAGTTCGTCGTCGATTTGGGCGACGACGAGGTACTAGCCGGTGACGAGGTTGTGCTGTTCGGCGGTGGGCATCATGACCCAACCGCCGACGAGTGGGCGACCGCCACAGGCACAATTTCGTACGAGATTGTCACGCGTATCGGCCCGCGCGTCCATCGTCGTTATGTAGGCGATGAGACGTGAATCAAGCACAACGTGCCGGTGTTGCCGGTGCCACGCTGGTAGCCGCAGCGGTGGGCGCTGCCGCAGGTTTTGCCGCCGAGCGAGTGGTGGCTGGTCGCCCCTTGAGGCGCGATACGTCAACTCGACGACTTGGACTCGGGCAGCTTCGGGGACCACACCAACTGGTAAAGGCTGCGGACGGTGTTCAGCTGTACGTGGAGATCGATGACGCTCGACCCGACGCTAGATGGGGAGACCTCACAGTCATCTTCATCCACGGCTACGCGCTCAATCTCGATTCGTTTCACTTCCAACGCTTGGCGCTTCGTGGCAACGCCAGGCTGGTCTTCTATGACCAGCGTTCCCATGGCCGATCCGGCAGAGGGGAGGCGGACCGGTCAACGCTTTCTCAGCTCGCTAACGACCTCCAGCGCGTAATCCGGGCCGTTTCCACGGGAGGCCCGATCGTTCTGATCGGTCACTCGATGGGTGGAATGACGGTGATGGAACTCGCTCGTCAAGCCTCGCAGATGTTCGGCGACCCCATCGTTGGAGTTGCGCTTATGTCGACGACCGCAGGTGAGTTAGCTGGCGTCACCATGGGGTTGCCAGCTTTCGCCGCGCGAGCCTTCCAGCAGTTGGCACCGCGTCTGGTGTGGGTGAGTCAACGGTCGCCAGCGTTGGTGGAGCGAGGTCGGCGAATGAGTAGTGACCTCTCACTCATGATTACCAAGATGTACGCCTTTGCGAGCCCGGTACCTATCGAGGTGGCTGACTTCGCGTTAGAGATGGTGAACCGTACGCCGGTTGAGGTTCTTGCGGAGTTCTATCCGGCCCTACAGCAGCACGACGCGCGTGACACCCTTCCCGCGCTCGATGGCATCGAGACGCTGTTGCTCGTCGGCGAACAGGATCTGCTCACACCTGCGGATCACAGTCGAGCAATGCTCCGGATCGTGCCGGGCGCAGAGCTCGTGGTGTTAGACCCAGGCGGTCATCTGGTACTGCTCGAGCGTCCCGATGATGTGAATAGTCACCTCATCGACCTGTTGGAGCGGGTGGCACGTCCGGGTCAGCCGTGACTGACGAGATCTACGACGTTGCAGACGCAGCGGCGATGCGTTCCCTCGGTGAAGAGTTAGGTCGTCGATTCGGGTCGGGGGACCTGGTGTTGTTGTCGGGACCATTGGGTGCGGGCAAGACCACGTTGGCGCAAGGCATTGCGCAAGGACTTCAGGTTGACGGGCCGGTCACCTCACCCACGTTTGTTATTGCCCGAGTCCATCGATCCCAGGTTGGTGGCCCAGACCTGGTTCACGTGGATGCCTATCGACTGAATTCCCTTGCTGAGGTCGACGACTTGGATCTTGACGTGTCAGAGTCGGTGACGGTGGTGGAGTGGGGCGAGGGCAAGGTCGAAAACCTTGCCGGTCGAAGGACGGTCGTGACGATAGATCGTGACGTCGAGCCTCGACGGGTCGTCGTGCACGTGGAGCAAGACTGACGTTAACGTGACTGGGTGCTGCTCGCGCTGGACACCGCAACTCCGTCAACCTCTGTGGCGTTGATTGGACACGGACAGGTGTTAGCCGAACGAGCACACCGCGACCCTCGTCGACACGCAGAGATTTTGGTGGGGTTCATCGATGAGGTGATGACGGATTCGGGATTTGCGCTTGCCGACCTTGACGGCATTGCAGTTGGCGTTGGTCCCGGAGCGTTCACCGGCCTCCGCGTCGGATTGATGACCGCTCGGGCCTTGGGGATGACCTTGGCTGTTCCCGTCCACGGCGTGATGACTCTCGATGCCCTCGCGTTCGAGGCGCAACTACAAGAACCCTTCGCGGTGGTCACTGACGCCCGACGTCGCGAAGTGTTCTGGGCTCGGTACAACGCCGACGGCTCGCGAAGCGCAGGTCCCAGCGTCGATGCTCCGGGAACCGTGGTTGACGAGGTGGGCCACCTTCCGTGCGTGGGAGCTGGTGCAACGCCGTTTGCCGAACTGTTCGACGACGTCCGTGGACCCGATCTGCCTTCTGCGAGTGCCTTGGGTTTGTTAGCCAGCAGTTTGCTGGTCAACGGGAAGCCCTTGCTTCCCCCGGATCCGCTCTATCTCCGACGTCCCGATGTCACACCGGCGGGCGCGGCCAAGTCGGTGCTGACGTGACACCTGTCACGGTGCGTCGAATGCGGTGGTGGGACCTGGCAGCGTTGCTGCCGATTGAGCAAACCCTCTTCCCAAAGTCTGCATGGACCGCTGAGATGTACTGGTCAGAACTCGCCGGAGTTCCGCAGACGCGTCGATATCTCGTTGCTGAAAGAAGCGGCAAGCTCGTCGGCTATGCCGGCGTGGTGATTGTCGGAGCGGATGCAGACGTTCAAACAATCGGGGTCAGCCCAGCGGCTCAGCGCCAGGGCGTCGGGACCATCCTCATCGACGACCTTGAGACGTACGCATCGCAACGCGGAGCTACTCGAATGTTTCTGGAGGTCTCTGCTGAGAACGATGCTGCGCACGCGATGTACCTCGGCCGCGGTTACCAAGCAACCGGGAGGCGCCGTGACTACTACGCACCCGGCGTCGACGCAGTGGTGATGGTCAAGCGGCTCAACTCTTCGGTGGATTCGTTGTGACCATGGAGCAGCCTCTCGTCCTCGGCATCGAAACGTCGTGCGACGAGACAGGCATCGGGCTGGTTACGGGAACAACTCTGCTGGCCGATGCGGTAGCGAGCAGTGTCGACGAACACGCGAGATTCGGCGGAGTGGTACCCGAAGTCGCAAGTCGTGCTCACCTTCAGGCCATGCAACCGACCGTCGAGCGTGCGTTGCGAGAGGCTGGCGCTGCGTTAACAGACGTCGACGCGATCGCAGTCACCGTTGGTCCGGGACTGATGGGTGCCCTTCTGGTTGGAGTTTCCGCTGCCAAGGCTTTTGCGCTGGCGCTCGACAAGCCGCTGTATGGGGTCAATCACCTAGCCGCGCACGTCGCCGTTGATCGTCTCGAACACGGCCCACTTCCTCAGCCAGCTATTGCGCTCTTGGTCAGCGGTGGTCACTCATCCATATTGCGCGTCGACGACGTGACTCATGACGTCACTGCGTTGGGGGCGACCATCGACGATGCCGCGGGGGAGGCTTTCGACAAAGTCGCTCGCCTCCTCGGCCTGCCCTTCCCCGGAGGACCTGAGATTGATCGCATTGCTCGCGATGGCGACCCCCAGGCGATCAACTTCCCCCGGGGGCTCACCGCGTCGAAAGACTTGGAGCGTCACCCGTACGACTTTTCTTTCTCAGGTCTGAAGACTTCGGTGGCGCGATGGGTCGAACAGCGACAACGCGACGGCGAGGTAGTACCAGTAGCTGCAGTCGCTGCGAGTTTCCAAGAAGCGGTGGTCGACGTCCTGACGCAGAAGACGATCGCGGCCTGTCAGGAAGCCGGCATCGACCACGTATTGCTGGGTGGCGGGGTGGCCGCGAACAGTCGGTTACGTTCGCAATTGGAGTCGCGGTGTGCCGCCCGGGACATTGCGTTGCGGGTGCCGCGTCCGGAGTTGTGCACGGACAACGGCGCCATGGTGGCGGCCCTCGGTGCGGCGCTCCTGCAAGCTGGTCGTACTCCGTCCGATCTATCCGTTGCCGCACTGTCGACCCTGGACGTTGGCACGGTCACTGTTTGAGCACGAATTGCCTCGGCCAAGGATCGGCCCGGTATGGGCTGACGCCCTGCCATAAAGCATGATGTCCCTGTGATTATTCGGATGTGGGAGACACCGGTGAAACCCGGTCAGACCGACGCCTTGGTGAAGTACGTCATGGCTGAGGTGTGGCCAGGGGTGACCGGCGCCAAGGGCTTCATGGGTGGCGAGATTCTCCGCTCCTACAACGGCGATGGGGAGCGGCTGCTCCTGCTGACTCGCTGGCAGGACGCCGACAGCGTCGCGGACTTTCTCGGGCCCGCGTGGCGCGCCCACCAGATGACTCCGGTTCCAGACGAAGAACCACACCTGGCCGGTGCGCCGTTCGTTGATCACTGGGAGCAAGTCGAGGTTGTCGGCGCCTCCTGAGGTCGCCGTTAGCGGTCGGGTTCAACCAGGATCGCGAGAGGGACGCCGCGTGCACGGGTCAGCACCACCGTTGCGTCGTGCGGCTGTGAACGATCGAGTCGAAGTTGGCGACGAATTTCTTCTGGCTCTGCGGCGAAGCCACGCTTCTTCACCGTCACGCGTCCCACCCTGCGCTCCCGCAGCAAACTCCGCAGCACCTTGATGTTGAAACCGAGCACGTCGGTAACGATGTAGCGCGTCGCGAACGCCGAACGCATGTCGTCGTCGGTTGTCACGTACGCGATCGTCGGATCGAGCAGTCGACCGTTGACGCGTTGCACAACCGCCGCGACTAGTCCGGCACGGATGACGGCACCGTCCGGCTCGAGCAGGAATCGGCCGACCTCTCCTACCGGAGGAGCCGACTCGGGTAGGTCTGCATCGGTGACTGAGTCCACCGCTGGGCAACAACGTTGCGCGCCGACGAACGTCCTGACCACGAACCGCACCTCGGTAAATTCCGGCTTCCACCACATCGCCAGCCACCGAGACCACCTCGAACTCGCAATCGTCGGGAACGGCATGGTGGGCGAGTCCGGGAGCAACCTTTACGCCGAGGGTTCGGATCGGAAGATCGAGCACCCAGTTCAGCGACGGCGACCATTCGTCGGGACGCGACAGTCGTCGACCGTCCGGCTCGACGAGCCGGGTCAGCGAAGGCTCCGTCGGCACCTGCCAGCAGTTTGGCCACGTCCAGGCTCGTGACGTCGTGGCACTCAACGTGCACAAGTTTGTTAAGACCCAGCGAGCGCGCATTCAACTCGGCGGCAGCGGCTGTCGTCGGATCCTGCTCGTAGGCACGAACGGACAGTCCTCGGCTGGCGAACGCGAGGGCGTCCAAGCCAATGCCGCACCCCAGGTCAACGATCGAACTGACACCTGCTTGGGCGAAGCGGTTGGCCCGCAGGGCTGCCACCTCAGGGCGGGTCGCTTGCTCGGCGCCGTCCGGGGTCAGCACCAGTTGGTCCACGACGTCCCCCCAGCGTTCCCGAGCTCTCGTGCGAAGGCGCGATTGGGTGAGCAACGCGCTGACCAACTCCGCAGAGTGGTGCTCGCGGCGGAGTTGCTCGGTCAGCGAGAGGGCGGTTTGCGGGTCGTACGGAGGCAAGGTGGCCAGCAGGCGACGGGCTTCGGGGGAGTCCAGGGCCCTGACCTGGGCGAGATCCACAGGGTCATCCTGGCAGTGCCGCTCCTCGGCCGAACGGTTACCGGCTGGCACTCAGGTTGACGGAGTGCTAACCGCTGGCTAGGTTGGGAGTTGGCACTCTCTGCCTGAGGGTGCCAACGCGAACCGCAGGTCCGGCGCCCGCGACGACGGGCCAACGGTGAGCACAGCACCACAACCACATCCCTGTTCGTAAGGCCGCAAGGCGGAGGTCAGTTAAGTGTCGGTTTCCATCAAGCCGCTTGAGGACCGCATCCTCGTCCAGACGCTCGAAGCCGAGCAGACCACGGCGTCCGGGCTAGTAATCCCGGACACCGCGAAGGAGAAGCCCCAAGAGGGCAAGGTCCTCGCGGTTGGCCCGGGTCGGTTCGACGAAGACGGCGACAAGCGCATTCCTCTGGACATCAGCGTGGGTGACGTCGTCGTCTACAGCAAGTACGGCGGCACCGAAGTGAAGTACGACGGTGAGGACTACTTGATCCTCTCTGCTCGCGACGTTCTCGCGATCGTGGAGAAGTGACGCAGTCCGATCCAATGCTTTGTTGCTCAACTCATAGTTAGACCTTGTGACGCCCCGGCTGCCCGATCACTCGGGCACCGGGGTGTTCCACTCTTACTTCTTAACCACTCGCCTAACACCGACTAGTTCGACCGAAAGGCACTGCTGACCTCATGGCCAAGATCCTTCAGTTCGACGAAGAAGCCCGTCACTCGCTGATGCACGGCGTCGACACCGTTGCGAACGCTGTCAAGGTGACGCTCGGACCACTTGGCCGCAATGTCGTCATCGACAAGCAGTGGGGCGCACCGACCATCACTAACGACGGGGTAACCGTCGCTCGCGAGATTGAGGTCGACCAGCCGTACCAGAACCTTGGTGCTCAACTGGTCAAAGAGGTAGCCACCAAGACCAACGACGTCGCAGGTGACGGAACCACGACTGCGACCGTGCTAGCGCAGGCCATGGTCGCCTACGGTCTTCGTGCCGTCACCGCTGGCGCAAGCCCCACTGGGCTCAAGCGCGGCATCGACCAGGCAACGGCCGCCGTCGTGGCTGAACTCCACAAGGCTGCGACCAAGGTCCAGGGGACTTCGCAAATTGCTGACGTCGCAAGCGTGTCTGCTCAGGACCGCACGATCGGTGAGTTGATCGCCTCCGCCATGGAGTCAGTCGGTGAAGACGGCGTCATCACCGTCGAAGAAGGCACCACGATGGGGACCGAACTCGAACTGACCGAGGGTATGCAGTTCGACAAGGGCTACATCTCGCCGTACTTCGTCACTGACCCAGAGAGCATGGAGGCGACCTTCGAATCGCCGTACCTCTTGCTGCACCAAGGCAAAATCTCTTCGATCCAGGATCTGTTGCCCCTGCTCGAAAAGGTCGTGCAGTCCGGCAAGGCACTAGTGATCGTCGCCGAAGATGTCGATGGCGAAGCGCTCTCGACTCTGGTCGTCAACAAGATCCGCGGTGGTTTGAACGCTGCTGCCGTTAAGGCACCGGGCTTTGGGGACCGCCGCAAGGCGACCCTCGATGACTTGGCAGTCCTGACCGGAGCGTCGGTTGTTGCGCCTGAGGTCGGGTTGAAACTGTCGGAGGTCGGCCTAGAGGTCCTGGGTAGTGCTCGCCTAGTGGTCGTCACCAAAGACACCACAACGATCGTCGAGGGTGCCGGGGATAAGGATGCTGTCGTCGACCGGATCGCACAGTTGCGACGCGAGATCGAACAGACCGACTCGGACTGGGACCGCGAGAAGTTGCAGGAAAGGCTCGCCAAGCTCTCCGGTGGCATCGCGGTCGTCAAGGTGGGTGCGGCTACCGAGGTAGAACTCAAGGAGCGCAAGCACCGCATCGAAGACGCCGTGTCAGCCACCAAAGCGGCTGTCGAAGAGGGCATCGTTGCCGGCGGAGGCAGCGCGCTGATTCAGGCCGGACGGGTGCTCGCCGATGACCTGGGACTTGAAGGCGACGAGCGCACCGGCGTCCGTGTCGTGGCTCGATCGCTGTCGCGACCCATGAAAGAGATTGCCGAGAACGCCGGCGAAAGTGGCAGCGTTGTTGCGGCCGAATCGTTGAAGCAACCCGCTGGACATGGTTACAACGCAGCCACTGGTGCGTGGGAAGACCTCGTCGCGAGTGGGATCATCGACCCGGTCAAGGTGACGCGTTCGGCTCTAGAAAACGCGGCTTCGATTGCCGGTCTGCTGCTGACCACTGAGGCGATCGTGGTCGAGAAGCCGGAACAGCCAGTCGCCGCCGATTCAAACGGTCACGGACACAGCCACGGACCTGGTGGCCACCACCACTAGCGGCTGATTAGCGCTTGGAACTAGCTCACTAACTGCAGACCGCGTGAACGTGCGATGACCTGCTCGCGCTCTTCTTCAGTTAAGCCGCCCCACACTCCGTACGGCTCACGCACCGCGAGGGCATGTTCTGCGCACTGCCGTACGACCGGGCAGGTGGCGCAGATGGCTTTGGCGGCCCGGTCTCGCTGCTCGCGAGAGGGGCCACGTTCACCTTCGGGGTGGAAGAAGGTCATGGGGTCCGCGCCTCGGCATGCGCCGTCGTACTGCCACTCCCAGATGTCGGCGACTGGACCAGGCAAGCGAGAAGTGTCGGCCATGTCGTCCTCCTTCGCCCCCAGTAGTTCCTGATCGTGCTCCGGATGCCTTCGTGGCAAACCTAGTACCGCTTCAAACGTTGGTCAACCTTTTCAATTGACCAATATTTGGCTTCAACATGCGAGCGGCGACCGGACGGCGCAGAATGCGCCCATGACAGCGCCGGAGCAACCCTCCGCGGAGCCAGACCCACCACTGACCGTCGCGGCTGTCGCACGTCGACTTGGGGTCGCCCCAGCTACCTTGCGTACGTGGGACCGCCGCTACGGCATCGGTCCTAGTAGTCATAGCGCCGGCGCGCATCGCCGGTATTCCCCGAGCGATGTCCGACGGCTTGAACTCATGCGAGAACTCACCGTGAAGGGTGTCACCCCTGCGGAGGCGGCTCGGGCCGCCAAGTCTGGCCTGTCCAGCGCAACGCCTCTCGGACATCGACCTGCCGCCAGCAGAGGCGGTGGCGGTCGAGTGGTCGCGATGCCAGGGGCTCAGCCCGAAGTGCGCGGCCTGGCTCGGGCGGCGATGGCCCTGGATGCACCTGCCTCTCGGCGAATCATTGCGGATCATTTCAGCCGTGCCGGTATCTGCTGGACCTGGGACAACCTCATTCAGCCAGTGCTCATCGGCATCGGCGAGCGCTGGGAGTCGACCCAGTCGTGCGTGGATGTTGAACACGTTCTGACCGCGGTCGTGTCTGCCACGCTGCGTGAGAAGCAAGGTGAATATCCAGAACCCGCCAACGCTCGGCCAGTACTGCTCGCCGCCGCCGCGGAGGAGCAACACACCCTGCCCGATTGAGGTGCTCAGCGTTGCTCTGGCAGAACGTGCCGTGGATTCGCGATTAATGGGTGCGCGGGTGCCGTCTGAGGCGCTTGGCGACGCGGTGCTTCGTAGCGGGGCATGCGCGGTCTTCGTATGGGCGCATAAGCCCGAGGTCATCAGCCCCGACCAATGGACGAGGATTCCAAAGACCCGACCGAAAACCGTCCGGGTTGTCGGGGGTGCCGGTTGGGGCGACGAACTTCCAGAGGGCGTGCGGCGGGTCGACTCACTCACCGAGGCCGTCGAGGTGTTGACCCGCTCGGCTCTCGGCTGATTCGGCAACAACCGTTAACCTTCGTCTGGCCGCGACGTTCAGCGCGGCCTGGGTGATTGGGATGGGGCGTCGTGGCAGAGGACCTGGCTGGACTGCTGGCGGCAGGTGAACGCGCCGCGTTTCACGGGCGACCGGCCAACGGCATCGCCTCGTTGGAGTCAGCCTTCGAGCAAGCCCGGACTGAGGGTCGGGCGGCTGAGGCGGCCGCCGCGGCTTGGCTGTTGGGCGTCTGCCTTGGTGCGGTTGGCAAGTTCGGCACTGCGCTGAGTGTGCTTAATCCACTGGCGATGGTCGACGCACCAACCAGTGCCGAGCAGCGACTGTTCGCTGCGCTTGCAGCAGCCACTAGTGCCAGTGTCCACCGACAACTTGGTCAGCACGCGCAGGCCAAGAGTCTGGATGAACGAGCATTGTCCCTGTCGGACGGAGGCGCCGAAGCCTCCTTCGATTCCACGCTGGGATTAGCCGCCGACCTATTGGGACTCGACGACGCCGTGGCCGCTGCCTCGTACCTGGAACAGGCTGCCGCGCTGGCCGCCAACCGGGCTGAGTGGTGGCGCCAGCGCATTGAGTTGGCTTGGGTCAAGGCCGAGGTGGCGCTGGCTACCGGCGATCCGGCTGCTGCTGCCGCCACCTTGACCCCGGCCATCGCGTCGGCCGAGGTTTCAGGCGCACCCCGATACGTAGCCAAATCCTTGCTGTTCTTGGGAGTCAGCCAGGTTCAAGGTGGGGACCTAGATGAGGCCACCGCCACGCTGCGACGGGCGGCAACGCTGGCCGAGAGCCTCGGCGTGTTGCCGTTGCTCTGGCCCGCCCGAGCCCTGCTTGGCGCCCTGGTCGAGGCCACATCGGCCGCTGAGTCGGCCAAGTCCCTGGCCGCTGCCCGGGGTGCGGTGATCGCGATCGCAGATGATCTTCCAGAGGACCTGCGGACGTCCTGGCTGGACCGTGAGGACGTCGCGGCGCTGCTGGGCGGCTGATTCCCAGGGGAAATATCTACCCCTCACGCTGGAGCCCTTTTGTGCCGAAGGACTCATGGAGACGCGGGTTCCCTCGCCCGTTCCCAGCCGACTTGGAGGCACTGTGACGACTGTCCTGGTGTGCGACGACTCTCCGCTTGCCCGGGAGACGCTACGTCGCGCCGTGGCTTCGGTTCCCGGAGTTGATCGGGTCACCGTGGCCGGCAGTGGCGAGGAAGTGCTCAGTCGATGGGCAGCCGAACGGCCTGACCTGGTCCTGATGGATATCCGGATGCCCGGGCTCGGAGGGGTTGAGGCGGCACGTCGGTTGGTGGCGACTTACCCCGATGCAGTCATCGTGATGTTGACGATGGCCGAGGACCAAGACGGTGTGGCACGTGCGGTGGCCAGTGGCGCTCGTGGCTACCTGGTGAAGGACGCCACCCGTGAAGAACTGACTGCCACCGTTTCGTACGCACTGGCAGAAGCGTCATGGCGACGTGCGCCTCGGCGTAGTCGTCCGGTCGAGATGGGTAATCCACCTGCTCTGACCGAGCGCGAACTGCAAGTGCTGACTGGGATGTCACGGGGACGAAGCAACGCCGAGATCGGTCGGGAGTTGTACCTCTCCGAGGACACCGTCAAGACGCATGCCCGCCGCCTGTTCCGCAAGGTCGGTGCTGCCGACCGCGCACAAGCAGTGGCCCTTGGTTTTCGATGGGGACTTGTCCGCTAGGCACCAATCGCCTCGAATACTGCTCGGCAGCTGACAGCAGTGCGGGCCCGGTAGACTGAACCCCCAGAAGGGTGTTCCCTCTTTCGGAAGGTGTCATGGCCGACCTCACGATGCCGGAGCGATTCGGATACCTCGGACTGACCTACGACGACGTTCTGCTGCTGCCCGCGGAGTCTGACGTGGTGCCGAGCGCAGTAGACACGACCACCCGTCTCACCAGGAACATCTCGATCAAGATCCCGCTGGTCTCGTCCGCAATGGACACCGTCACTGAAGCGCGCATGGCCATCGCGATGGCGCGCCAGGGCGGGGTTGGGGTGCTGCACCGCAACATGGCCATCGAGGAGCAGAGCCAGCAGGTCGACCTGGTGAAGCGCTCCGAGGCTGGCATGGTGACGAACCCGGTCACCTGCGGTCCCGACCAAACGCTGGCCGACGTCGACATCCTCTGCGCTCGGTACCGAATCTCGGGCGTCCCCGTCGTCGACGAGTCGGGCGTTCTGGTTGGCATCGTGACGAACCGCGACATGCGCTTTGAGGGTGATCACAGCCGGCGCGTCGCCGAAGTCATGACGCGGATGCCGCTGGTCACCGGTCCGGCGGGCATTGCTGCGGACGATGCGTTCGCGCTGATGGCACAGCGCAAGGTCGAGAAGCTTCCGTTGGTCGACGAGTCAGGTCGACTCACCGGGTTGATCACCGTCAAGGACTACGTGAAGTCCGACCAGTACCCCGCTGCGACCAAGGACGCGGCCGGTCGGCTCGTTGTTGGAGCAGCGGTAGGCGTGGGCGATGACGGATACAAGCGAGCCCGCAGTCTCATCGACTCCGGCGTTGACTTCGTCGTCGTCGACACCGCGCACGGACATTCGCGGGCGGTCCTCGATCTGGTAGCGCGGCTGAAGGCGGAAACCGCCGTCGACGTCGTGGGCGGAAACGTGGCAACCCGAGAGGCGCTCAGGCGCTGATCGATGCCGGTGCTGACGGCGTCAAGGTTGGAGTCGGACCAGGATCGATCTGCACGACTCGGGTCGTCGCCGGTGTAGGCGT
Organism: uncultured Actinomycetota bacterium; assembly: GCA_963726755.1. Taxonomy (GTDB): domain Bacteria; phylum Actinomycetota; class Actinomycetes; order JAHEKZ01; family JAHEKZ01; genus DATKIY01. Next base: position 312,281 of record CAVSDB010000003.1, on the reverse strand, counting down.
CCCGCAGGTCAGTGCGATCTACGAAGCGACGCTGGCCTGTCGACCCGCAGGCGTCCCTGTTATCGGTGACGGTGGTTTGCAGTACTCCGGCGACATCGCCAAGGCCATCGTGGCTGGCGCTGAGTCCGTCATGCTTGGCTCGCTACTTGCTGGTTGCGAAGAAGCGCCAGGTGACTTGGTCTTCGTGAACGGCAAGCAGTTCAAGGCGTACCGGGGGATGGGGTCGCTTGGTGCGATGCAGTCACGAGGCAACCAGCGCTCGTACAGCAAGGACAGGTACTTCCAGGACGACGTGCTGAGCGAAGACAAGTTGGTGCCCAGAGGGTGTTGAAGGTCAGGTGCCCTACCGGGGGCAACTGGCTGGCGTCGCGCACCAACTCGTCGGAGGTCTTCGAGCGGCCATGGGCTACACCGGGGCGTCCACTATGCCCGAGCTTTACGAGCGTGGTCGCTTTGTCCGCATCACTGCGGCCGGTCTCAAGGAGAGCCACCCTCACGACGTACAGATGACAGTTGAGTCTCCCAACTACTCGTCGCGCTAACCTGCCAGCGAAGATCATGGTTGTCGTCGAGGAAAGAGTGCTGCGTAGTGGCTGAAATCGAGATCGGCCGAGCTAAGCGTGGACGCGCGGCGTTCCGTTTCGACGACATCGCGATCGTCCCGCATCGTCGTACCCGCGATCCCGAAGAGGTATCCATCGCGTGGCAGATCGACGCCTACCGCCTTGAGCTGCCTCTCATGGCCGCGCCGATGGACTCCGTCGTGTCTCCGGCAAGCGCCATCACGATCGGCAAGCTCGGCGGGCTTGGGGTGCTCAACCTCGAGGGCCTCTGGACTCGGTACGACGAGCCGCAGTCGCTCCTGGACGAGATCGCTTCGCTCGATGACGCTGACGTGACGGCTCGGATGCAGCAGATCTACTCCCAACCCATCCGCGAAGACCTGATCGTGCGACGCATCGCGGAGGTCCGTGATGCGGGAGTGATCACCGCCGCAGCATTGTCACCGCAGCGAACCAAGCAATTCTGGAAGACGGTCGTCGACGCGGGCGTGGATCTCTTCGTCATTCGCGGCACGACCGTGTCTGCCGAGCATGTCTCAAGCCAAGCCGAGCCACTCAACTTGAAGCAGTTCATCTACGAGCTTGACGTGCCCGTCGTGGTTGGTGGCGTGGCCACGTACACCGCAGCGCTTCACCTGATGCGTACTGGCGCGGCGGGTGTGCTTGTCGGGTTTGGTGGCGGCGCTGCGCACACGACGAGAGACGTGCTCGGCGTTGCAGTACCGATGGCGTCCGCCGTGGCTGATGTTGCCGCGGCTCGTCGCGACTACATGGACGAGTCGGGCGGTCGCTACGTCCACGTCATCGCCGACGGTGGCGTCGGTGGCAGCGGCGATCTGGCGAAGGCCGTCGCGTGTGGTGCTGATGCAGTGATGATGGGATCACCGCTTGCCCGCGCGACCGAAGCACCGGGACAGGGTTGGCACTGGGGGACCGAGGCGCATCACGTCGAACTGCCTCGAGGCGAGCGAGTCCGGGTCGGCACGGTCGGTTCGCTTGAGGAGGTGCTCGTCGGACCATCTCGTACGCCTGACGGTTCGATGAACCTGTTCGGCGCGCTCCGCAGAGCCATGGCGACGACCGGCTACTCCGACCTCAAAGAATTCCAACGAGTAGAAGATCACCGTCCTCCCCTAAGCCACCGAATCCCAACCCACCCCATTTCCTAAGAACGACGCGCTCTCCCGCACTGGTGGAACAAACTCCGCATTCATCCTGTGGATCCCGCGGAATCCACAGGCTGGCCCGACTGTGGACCGCGGCCTCCACAGGGACTGGGTGTGGACGCTTCGCTATCCACAGCATGAATAGGGAGTTTGTTGCGCCAGTGCGGGAGAGCGCGTCGTTCTTAGGTTTTGGGGGTGTTTCTTGGGGGACGCCTACTCTTCGTCGCGCCAGGAACGCCAGAGGGCGGCGTACGCGCCGTTGTTCTCGACGAGTTCATCGTGGGTTCCGGCTTCGGCGATGCGGCCGTCCTCGACGACGACGACGCGCTGCGCATCGTGCGCCGTCATCAGGCGGTGAGCGATGGCCACCACGGTACGTCCCTCCAGGACGGCCGCCAGCGACTGCTCGAAGTGTCGCGCAGCGCGCGGATCGAGCAAGGACGTCGCTTCGTCCAGCACCAAGGTGTGGGGATCGGCCAGCACCAACCGGGCCAGCGCGATCTGTTGCGCCTCTGCCGGCGTGAGTTTGTGACGCCCGGTGCCCACCTGCGTGTCCAAGCCCTCCGCCAGTCCGCTCGCCCACTCGTCGGCGTCGACCGCCTCGAGTGCGGCCCACAACTCCTCGTCGTCGGCACTCGGACGAGCCAGCCGCAGGTTGTCGCGAAGCGACCCAACAAAGACGTGGTGCTCCTGCGTCACCAGTGCAACGTGACGACGTACGGTTTCAACCGGAAGTCGCGACAGCGCTACCCCACCCATCTCGACCGTTCCGGTGCGTGGCGCATGAAGTCCCGCGAGCAAGCGCCCGAGCGTCGACTTTCCGGCGCCCGACGGTCCGACGATTGCGATTCGTTCACCGGGACGGATGTCCATGCTGACCCCGTGCAGCACGTCTCGACCCTCGCGGTAACCGAATCGCACATCATCGACGACGATCCCGGCCGACGCTGGTTCCGAGTCAGCATCGGTCGGCGGATCCTCGACGTCGTATACGCCCAGTAGTCGGGCGAGTGACGCCTGGCCGACCTGCAACTCGTCGTACCACATGAGAATGATGTCGACCGGCTCGATCAGCATCTGCGTGTAGATCACCGCGGCCGTCACCTGCGCTATCGACACGGTGCCGTTGGCGTACAACCAACCACCCAACGCCAACACGGCAGCAAGCGGTAGCACGTAAGCGATCTCGACCTGACGGGAAGAAGACCGTCCGCAAGTACAGCGTGTAGCGCTCCCAACCCACCCACCGCTTGATGGCTCGGTCGGTACGTTTGATTCGCGCCGGTCCCAGCCGGTACGCCTCGACCGTACGTCCCGCGTCGACCGACTCCGCCACGCCAGCATTGACGTTCGCGTAACTCGACATCTCCTGGCGGTAACCCTGCGGAGCGCGATGGAAGTACCACCGCATGGCGAGCACGATGATCGGCACTGCGAACAACCACGAAACGGCAAGCAGCGGCGAGGTAAGAAGCAGCGCCCCGAACACAAACAGCGCGGTGACGATTCCGATGGTGATCTCAGGTACGGCAAGTCGAACTGCGTATGACAATCGGTCGATGTCTGTAGTGGTGCGGGTGAGAAGATCACCGGTCCCCGCTGCTCGACGACGCCAGGCGGCAGCGCCACGACTCGCGTCAGAAAGTCCTCGCGAAGGTCGGCCAGAATCGTCTCACCCAAAATCGCCCCTCGCATGCGGGCCAAACCAGTGAACAACGTCTGCACGAGCAGCGCCGCAAGAAAGACCAACGAGGCCTTGTTGACGTCCGCGATGGTCAGCCCGTTGTCGAGCGACTCCACAAGGTGGCCAAGGATCTGCGGGCCGATCACCGACGCGATCGCAGCCACGCCATTGAGCAGCGTGAGAGCGATGAACATCCCCTTGTGACGACGGAGCAAGTGGATGACGTGCGCGCGCACTGACGTTGGCGACGCAACCGGCAGCCGACCCTCGGCGTCTCGGGCGGCGTCGGCATAGGAGCCGGGAGGCTTCATGCGTCGACCCCCCTAATGACGGTGTTGCGGTACTCGGGACTTTCGCGCACAGGTCGCGGTGGCGTCCGTTGGTGACGACCTTGCCGTCGACGACGAACGCGACCGTCTCCGCGTGCTCAAGCAGTAGTGGACTCGTAGTGAAGATCACGGTCGTCCGACCGACCCGCGCGTCGCGAATGCCTTGTCCGATACGCGCTTCGGTGTGTGCGTCGACCGCGCTCGTCGGCTCGTCGAGGATCAACACGTCGGGGTCTGCGACCAACGATCGCGCGAGAGCCAACCGTTGTCGCTGTCCACCGGACAACGACCGCCCACGCTCTGGCAAGTCGGTTGCCAGTCCATGCGGAAGCGCATCGACGACGTCCAGTGCCGACGCCCACTCAAGTGCCTGCGCGACGTCAACTCGCCCGGTGCGCGGAATGTCGAAGAGGTCCTCGGCAGCGCCGGACAAGATGGTCGGATCCTTGTCTTGCACGAGAATGTGCCGACGTACTTGCGCGAGTGGTACGTCTTGTAGCCGGACGTCAGCCACGGTGACTTCGCCGTCGCGGTAGCGTCCGAGTCGGTCGGCAATCCGATCCGAATGTCCCGGGTCGTCGGTAACCACGGCGGTGAACGAACCCGGTTCAACCACTAGCCCAGACGTTCGGTCGACGATCGCGCCGGTGTCCGGCATGTAGACCTCGTCAGTGGGCACTTCAAACAACCGATCCAACTTCAACACGGCGACCACTCGCTGGGCGGCAACGCGAGCCGCTGTCCACCGGTGCGCCGTTTCAGTGACGGTCCTTAGCGGTAGCACCAAGAAGGCGGTGTAACCGTAGAACGCGACGAGTTGTCCGATGCTCAACGTGCCTTCGATCGCCTGCTTTGCACCGAGCCACGTGACGATGCACCACGAAGATCCCGGGGAGGAAGACCTGCATCGCGTCGAGCGTGGAGCGCACCGTTGCTGTTCGGACTGCCGCCGCCTGCACGTTGCGTGACGCCGCTTGGAACCGTTCCAGGAAGAGGTCTTCACCACCGATACCTCGAAGCACCCGCAGGCCGGCCACGGTGTCGGCAGCCAACTCCTGCGTCTCCCCTAGGCGCGCACGTTGGGCCCGCTCGCGCCTTTCGAGGGGCCGAACCAACGGCGCAACGGCGAGCGTCAGGACGGGAACGCCGATCAGCACGATCAGCCCGAGTTCCAGGTTGCTGACCACCAAGATGATCGCGACGCCAATGAATGCCACGATCGCGCCGATGAACCGGGGGAGCACGTCGAACGCACTCCCGATCCGTTCGACGTCGTTCGCCGTCGCTGCGACGACCTCACCGGTCGCAACCTGTTTAGGCAGGTCGGCGCCCAGACGTGCGGCTTGACGGACCACCAACTGCTGGACGCGGACGCCGGCTGAGATCCAGTTGGTCACAGCTAGTCGGTGTCGCAGCAGTCCGGCCGCGGCCTGAAATATGCCGAGCGCCAACACCACACCGGCCCACTTCAGCGCGAGTTCAGTGTTTCCGGTGGAAATCGCCTGCACGCCCGCGCCAAGCGCACCGGGAATCAGTGCCTGCCCACCCATCCAGAGGACACCCCAGAGAACTCCGAGCGCGAGGGTGCCCTTCTGCTGCATACCGATCCAACGCAAAAAGCGACCTGGGCTGGTGAGGTCAGGTCGGCCGGGATCGTCGTACGGGAGGTCGCGGAGCATGGGGGTCCCACGCTAGGCGTTCAGACCCCCTCGGGGCGAACCAATTGCGCGGCGGCCGCCAACGAAGAAACTGGCTCGCGACCTCGGTAGACTGAGTCCGGTGAGTGCTCCTGCAGAAGGTTTCGACACCGTCCTGGTCGTGGATTTTGGTGCGCAATACGCCCAACTGATCGCTCGCCGGGTGCGTGAGGCGCGGGTTTACAGCGAGATCGTCCCCCACACGATGCCGGTCGCCGAGATGTTGGCGAAGAAACCAGCGGCCATCATCTTGTCCGGCGGACCCGAGCAGCGTTTACGTCGAGAATGCCCCAGCGGTGGACCCCAAACTCTTCGCTAGCGGTGTTCCCACCTTCGGGATCTGCTACGGCTTTCAGGCGATGGCGCAGTCTCTTAAAGGGGAGGTGGCGCACACCGGTGCCTCCGAATACGGGGGAACCGCGCTACAGGTGGTCGACGCCGACACCACGTTGTTCAAGGGACTGCCTCGCGACTTGTCGGTCTGGATGTCGCACGGTGACTCTGTCGTTGTGGCCCCCAAGGGCTTCACCGTTACCGCCATGAGCGAGGGCGCGCCGGTCGCGGCGTTCGAGGACGTTGAACACCGGCTGGCAGGCGTTCAATTCCACCCCGAGGTCATGCACACCGAACATGGCCAAGCAGTTCTAGAGCACTTCCTCTACGAGATCGCAGGGTTGTCGACCGACGTGGACGATGAGCAACGTCATCGATGAGCAGGTCGACTTGATCCGTGACCAGGTCGGCGACGGAATGGTCATCTGTGGCCTGTCCGGTGGCGTGGACTCGGCGGTCGCTGCGGCTCTCGTGCAACGTGCAGTGGGCGATCAACTCACGTGTGTCTTTGTTGATCACGGACTGCTGCGTGAGGGCGAGGCCGAGCAAGTCGACAAGGACTTCGTTGCCGCTACCGGTGTCAGACTCAAGGTGGTCGATGCGCAACAGCAATTCCTCGATGCATTGTTAGGGGTCACCGATCCCGAAGAGAAGCGCAAGATCATTGGACGCGAGTTCATCCGCACGTTCGAACAGGCCGCCACAGAAGTCGTCACCGAAGCTGGCGCACAGGGTCAGACCGTCGAATTCTTAGTTCAAGGCACGCTCTACCCGGACGTGGTTGAAAGCGGTGGCGGAACTGGAACCGCCAACATCAAGAGTCACCACAACGTCGGTGGCCTACCCGAGGACCTTCAGTTCGCGCTCGTCGAACCGCTTCGCAATCTGTTCAAAGACGAAGTGCGCGCAGTCGGCGAGAAGCTAGGCCTGCCGGACGACATCGTTTGGCGTCAACCCTTTCCAGGACCGGGCCTCGCCATCCGGATCATCGGCGAGGTCAACCGTGAACGCCTTGAGGTGCTTCGCCAGGCCGATGCCATTGCCCGCGAGGAACTCACCCGAGCTGGTCTTGATCGTGACGTCTGGCAGTTCCCGGTTGTGTTGCTCGCGGACGTCCGCTCGGTCGGCGTGCAGGGGGACGGCCGGACGTACGGTCATCCCGTAGTGCTTCGGCCAGTTGCCAGTGAAGACGCAATGACTGCGGACTGGGCGAGGCTGCCCTACGACTTAATCGCGAGAATCTCCACTCGCATCACCAATGAGGTGCGAGAGATCAACCGTGTGACGCTGGACGTAACGAGCAAGCCCCCCGGCACCATCGAGTGGGAGTAACGCCCGCGAATCAGAAAATCCCGCCCGCCAGCATGCCGAAGAACACAGACACGATCGCGACGATTGCCAACACATTCGTGTTTGGCGGCGGCTGCCATTCGCGCTTGGCTGGCAGTACGGGTGGTCGCGGGGCCGGGGATGGCCACGACGACTGAGCGCACCCGGTCCATCGACACGGGGCGGCCACAGTTATTGCACTGCCTCGTCCCCTCGGCGATTGTTGTTCCGCGCGCCATGATTGTTGTTCCCCCACAGTCGCAGAATGCGCTGGGGACCGTGGTGGTTAGTGAGGCAGCATCGCTTGCCATTGGCTCGCTATTGCTTCCGCTCATACTCAATTGCAGGGCTGGCGCGGCGACCTTGTCCGGGTCCACGGCGGCACCACATTCCCCGCAAAACTTAACCGTCGCGGGGCAGGAATGTCCTTGCATGCATGGTGCCCACAGGGCGGAACCGCAATGCATGCAATACGTACCGTGATCCGGGAGTCATGGCCTAGGGGACACCTCAAGGGCATTCTCCTCCCTGATCTCAGCGTGATTGGGCACGGTCTTGGTGCTGGGTGGTGAGGTAGCCGAACTATGTCAAACCCGCGGCGATGGTCGCGCCCAGGTTGTACGCCGAGTCGAGGTCATCTTGAGTCACATCACCTAGGACTTCTAAGACGTCGGCCGATTGCCGCCATCGTAGAGCACCGACGATTCCGAGCACCGATCGCACTGCCCCGGTGGTGTCGTAGCGACCGTGAACGAACAGACCGAACGGTCGTCCAACACTCACCCCCGATGAGCCACCGGCCGAACCGTCATCCGAAAGCGAACCGCCAATCGCCAGGAAGGTGCTGTCGAAGAAATGTTTGAGTGCACCTGACATGTACCCGAAGTTAGCGGTCGTGCCAAGGATGTATCCGTCTGCCGAAAGTACGTCGTCGCTGGTCGTCGACAGGGCAGGTTGAGCGACGACGTCGATGCCCTCGAGCTGAGGATCATGCGCGCCCTCAAGCACAGCGTCTAGAAGAGCCTGCATTGAGTTCGTCGGAGAGTGATGAACGACCAGAAGGCGTGGCACGGGCTGAGGCTACCGATGGGGCACCCGGAACCCTTCGTGGCTGGCCACGGCGACAAATCACCAAATCGGTCAGCGGGGTCGATTCGAGAGCAGCGAACCACGAGGGCGCTCGGGGAAGTGCCTCGAATCTCCTCAAGCAACCCCTGACCCTTGACGAATTTGCTCAGTGGAGGACCGGTCGAGCGTGCAGGGGCGACCGGAACCGCGAGGACGGGGAGAGTCGTGCAGCGGAAGACAATCCGCGGAGTGGCCGTCGCACTGGGGCTCACGCTCACAGTGTCTGGTTCGGTACTCCTCCTACAGGCGACCCGAGACTCAACGCAGCGAGCGCAAGCACTGGACCGCGATCTCAACTCATCCGCCGAGTCCGCCGCCTTGCAACTCGACAACCACTTTGAACGTGCAGTGACTGCAGACCTCCAACTCTCAAAGCAGCCTGCGTTTCGGGAGGTTTACGAAGCGCCTGGGCCGATGGAACCCAAACTCAGAAACAACATCGATTTTGTACAAGAGACACAAGAGGATCTGCGGACGGTCGAGGATCTCTTCCCCGGTGAGGTCAGCGAAGCGTGCTTCATCGATCTGAATACCGGCCGCGAGTTATCACGCATCGTCAATGGGAAGGCCGCCCCGTATAAGGACCTTTCACTCGATGAGTCAAAGGGTGTCTTCTTCGGCCCGACTAAAGAGACGGACCTCGGGACGGCCTACCAATCGGTGCCGTACGTTTCTGGCGACTCCGGACTGTGGGTTGTCGGTACAGCGACCAAGATTTCAGTCGGCAATCGGACGCCCGCGCTCGTGCATTTCGAAACCAGCCTGGAAAGTCTGCGGACATCAACCCACCTGGACAGCTCCGTTGGCGCGTCGATCAGAGTGGTGGACGCCGATACCGGCGCAGAGATCTTGGATGGCGCAGACGAACAGCTAAAGGGCGCACCCCTCGGCGACCCTGAGGAAACGTTGTTCCAGAACGCGCCGTTCTCTGAGGCTTCCGGGACGACAACGTTAGGCGACGAGCGGGTTGCTTACACCCCGTTGCCTCATGAGGGTTCGCTGCCATCGGTCAATGCCAACAATTGGATCATCACCGCATCAGCGTCCGTCGTACCTGTGGGGGTAATTGCGAACCTGACACCGTTGATGATCGCGTTGTTCGCACTGGGATTGCCGCTTCTTGTGATCGGTCTGGTCGACGCGTGGCGTGCGCGACGTCAACGGCAGCGGAGGGAAGCGCAGATCGTCGAGGAGCGTGACCTACTTGATGCTCGGCTCAACGACCTCAACGATGTTCTCGCTCGCGCAGCTGCTGGTGATCTCGACGTAACCTGTGCCTTCGACCTCGGCGACGTTCGGATGACGGCTCTCGCACACAGTTTCGACGTCACTCTCAGCCATTTGCGTTCATTGGTGCTGCAAGCACAGGAGAGTGGCGCCCGGTTGGCACACTCTGCGGCCGAACTTCGATCCTCGTCAACACAACAAGCAGCCACCGCGTCTGAGCAGTCAACGGCTGTTACCGAGACCACCGCGACTGTCGAAGAACTCGCCGTTACGGCGGCGCAAATCGCGGACACGGCGTCCAAGGTCGCTGTCGCCGCCCGAGAGACTCTTGGCTTTACCGAAGAGGGGCTGGCCGCAGTTCGCGACTCGGTCGCTGCCATGGATCGAATGACCGATAAGGCCGAATCGATTTCCAACAGTTCGAATCTGCTTGGCGAGAAGGTCAACGAGATTGGCCGCATCCTGGCGATCATCGACGAACTGAGCGAACAGACCAACCTGTTGGCGCTGAACGCAGCGATCGAAGCTGCACGGGCGGGCGAACACGGCCGTGGATTCGCTGTCGTTGCCGCAGAGGTTCGCAAACTTGCTGAGCGCGCTCAGGAGTCGACAGCCCAGATTCAAGCTCTGGTCACCGAGATTCAGGCGCATACCAACAACACGGTGTTGGCTTCGACCGAGGGTGCTCGTGAGGCAGCCCAAGGGGTTCAGGTGGCTGGTTCTGCGGCGGTGGCGCTCGATCGGATCGCTGCCATGGTCGACAGCACCACGACCGCAGTTGCCGAGATCTCCGTCGCGACCCAGCAGCAACGTTCGGCATCCGACCAGGTTGTCGTGGCCATGGCGCAGGTCAGCGAGACATCCATGCAGTTCGCCGCCGGGTCATCGCAAGTCGCGGTGTCGGCCCAGACCATCTCCGAACTGGCCGCGGAGTTTGATGCCTCGATCGCAGCGTTCGGCGAAACTACCGCTGAGGGGCTGATCGAGAACATCCCGGAAGAATCGGTCGAAATCGGTCGGGACTAGTCCTAAAGAACTAGGCCATCTTGGGCCGATACAAGTAAGGACCCTTCCCAGGTCACGATTCTTTACCCGCACAGATCTTTACCAGCATGGTTCTGCCCCAGCAAGATCCCTTCCCTCCGCAGGAAGAGGCAGCGATGGACTGGCAACGTTTTGACTGGCCGGCAGCGTTCGGCGAGCCGGATCAGGACTGGTTCGGATACCTCCTTGCCCGTGGGTGGACCGTCAGCCCAGTGCCGACGGCCGCTCGCATTGGTACCCGGAGCTACCTTCGCTACCTCGGCTGGCGGCCCCGGGCGGTGGCGTAAGCCACTGTCCGAGGCCGTCGGCACCCGCGCAAGATAGCCACGGCCTGCCATGATCAACGCATGGGACGCGCCGTCCAGGACATCCAGCGAGTAGCCGCGTACGGCGTTGTGCAACGTGACAGCCGAATCTTGCTTGTGCGTCTGACCCGAGTGACGCCCTCCCCGGGTTCGTGGTCGCTACCCGGCGGTGGCATCGAGCATGGCGAACATCCGGCAACCGCAGTGGTGCGCGAACTCTACGAAGAGACCGGCTTACGTGGCCACGTCACCGAGTTGCTCGATGTTGACTCACATGCCCGAGAAAATCTGATCGATCAAGAGGTGCTGCAGCGCTATCACGCCGTGAGAGTTCTTTACCGCCTGGACGTCGATGCCGAGGGGCCGTTGAAGGTCCTCGACATCGACGGCAGTAGCGATGCTCCGACGTGGCATGACGTTAATGATCTCGATGGGCTTCGACTGACTCCGATAGCTCGGTTAGCTCGTCGTCATCTGCGACCGTAGGTTCATCGACTCGACTGATGCGCTGGCGCGCTGCGCTATTGACTGCACCGAGCACCCCGCCGACGCCGAGGCCGATCAGAGCTAACGGGAGTACCCAGCGTCCGTCGACGTTGGTATCGGTCTGCGTGGCGATCAGATAGACGCCGGCTACTGCGGCGAAGACCAGTCCGGCGACGAGAGATACCGGATCCATTTGGTGACGCTTCATCGTTGTGCTCCTTGCTCAGGGTGCCTTAGGTCGGTGGGCGTGTGTGTTCGTACTGCGATATCGCCCATTCCCACTTCGAGGTCGAGGGCGATCGTCCCCGTCTCGTTCGGAACGTCGATAGTCGTGTTCACATCTGCGTTGTTCCTTGAGACTGTCTCGCCATTGATGTTGACCTGACCCAACCCAATCTGGGCTGAGAGGTCGACATCAACGTCGTCGGGCACCAACACGATGAGTTTCCCGATTCCAACTGATGCCGAGACTGGGTCCACCACGGTCGTGCTTGAGGGAGGTAGGTCGCGCAGATCCAGGGTTGCTTCACCCACTCCGAGTCGGAAGTTCTCGGCCGCCGCCTGCGAGGTCGTGGGATGCCAGGATCGTTCACCGACACCACCCGATAGATCCACCGACTCCAGTGCGGAGCTAGCTGCCGTGGTGAGCGCGAGAATGACGCCCAGCACAATCAGCCCGCGACTACGTCCGACGAACGTCCCGATCAATAGCCCGACAGCGACGACGGCCAGTGATGCCGCAAGCACTGTGGTGCTCGAGATCGCGCTGTTCGAACTAGCTAGGTCGATCGTGATCAGGATTCCGGCAACCAGGGCCGTCATGCTCACGGTCAGCAGTCCAAGGACGCTGCTTGGTTGTTTGGGCTTAACCGGTGGTGGAGTCGGATCTGGTTCGTAGGTCGCGGTTCCGTAATACGTCGGCCCGCTCGGAGGTGCCGTCGGTGCGTCGAGCACCTGGGTGGGTTGGTCAACTGTGCTGGTCACTGCGGTCACCTCGTGGGTTTGGGTGGTCAAGGTTTGCTGGACGGTCGGCGGTTCGGGGTCGGCGTCATTGCGACGAACCAGCCACACGGTTAGTGCGATAACCCCGATGAGGAGAAGTGCACCGGGGGGACCGAAGTGTGGTCCCATCCCGAACCACATGCCTGACGTCGACAACATCAGCGAGACCACGACCACGATGCCGACAACAACCAGAAGAGTGGTGGTCGATGAGCCGCCGCCGATCAATTGCTGTGCTGCTGACTGGTCGCGGCCCTCCTCGGGGATCAGGAACCAGGCCGCGAGGTACAACAAGATCCCACCGCCGCCGAAGATGGCGAGTGCGACAACGATGACTCGCACCAGAACGGGGTCGATCCCGAGGTAGCGAGCAACCCCGACGCACACTCCGCCAAGGACTCGGTCGTCGCGGGAACGGCGAAGCGGTGGCCGACGCGGGGCGGCCGGTGGTGAGGGATTGGTTGGGTCGGCGCTGGCGGTTGATGGGATCTGCGATTGGCTCATGCACCTATCCAACGGCCATCGCGGTGCGTGCGGTATCCGAGAAGCCCCTGAGTGGACCCTGAGCCTGGCGTTCAGGGCTGCGGGTCGACTCAGGGAGTTTCCGCTACCGCAGCAGTGGCCCGACGTGTGACGATGCCGTGTGACCACCCAGTCGGCCGTGACCCCTCGGCTCTACCGCGCCGATGACGGGCGACTGGTGGCAGGTGTTGCCCGAGGCGTTTCCGAGCACCTGAACGTTGAGGTGCGCTGGGTACGCCTGGCCTTCATCGTGCTGGCGTTTCTCGGTGGTGCCGGGGTCATGATCTACGGAGCGCTCTGGCTGTTCGTCCCCGTTGAGCGAGAGACCGCACCGGTGCGACGCGGCGGATCGCGACCCACGCTGCTGCTGAGTCTGGCGGCTGTCGTCGTGGGGATCGTGCTGCTGTTGCAGTTCTTGCGCGTGCTCCCTGCGGCAGCTACCCCCCTCATGCTCGTCGTCGTCGGCGGGACTCTCCTCTGGATGCGCAGCGATGACGATCAGCGTCGTCGCATCACCGGTCAGGCCGCAGATGGGCAGGTCGCTGGTCGGTTGGCCTGGCCGCAGGTGTTCCTTGGCGCAGTCTTCGTCCTGGTCGGAGTTGTTGGGCTGCTGGCCTCTCAGGGTTCCCCGCTCGACGTTGCCCGAGTGTTGTTAGCCGGGCTGATTGTTACCGCTGGCGTGGCGGTGCTAGCAGCTCCTTGGGCGATTGCATTGCTTCGTGATCGCGACGAAGAACGGCGTGCACGCATTCGAAGCGAGGAGCGCGCAGACATTGCTGCACACGTTCACGACTCGGTGTTGCAAACCCTCACGCTCATCCAGCGAAACTCAGCAGACCCAAGTGCCGTTGCTCGACTCGCCCGTTCTCAAGAGCGCGATTTGCGTCGTTGGCTCTACGAACCGGGGAGCAATGAAGCCAATACGTTGCGAGGCGCACTTGAGGCCGTGGTCGCCGACGTCGAGGATCAGCACGGCGTCCGCATCGAGTTGGTTTGCGTCGCAGATGCGCCACTCAACGATCGGTTGACCGCGCTCGTGCAGGCATCACGCGAGGCACTGGTGAACGCAGCCAAGTACGCAGGTACCCAAGGACCGATCTCGGTGTATGCCGAAGTCGACGAGGAAGTGGTGACGATGTACGTCCGCGATCGCGGAGATGGGTTCGACCTCGATGCCCTACCGCCGGATCGTCGAGGTGTGCGTGACTCGATCCTTGGTCGGATGGAGCGCAATGGTGGCACCGCCGAAATCCATACCCTCGACGGAGGGGGCACTCAGGTGGCGCTGAGCATGAGGCTGACCCCATGAGCGACACGGCCCCGAACTCGCCCAAACGTCCGACGGTAGTGATCGTCGACGACCATCGCATGTTCCGGACCGGTGTCAGAGCTGAGTTAGGGGACGCAGTCGAGGTACTTGGCGAGGCAGCAGATGTCCCGGAGGCGGTCGCCCTGGTAATGGCCACCAAGCCAGATGTCGTGCTGCTTGACGTTCACCTGCCGGGCGGCGATGGGCGGGAGGTGCTTCGGCAGTGCGCGGACAAGCTCCCGGAGACCAAGTTCCTTGCCCTCTCGGTTTCAGACGCTGCCGAGGATGTCATCGCGACCATTCGCGCTGGCGCTCGTGGCTACGTCACCAAGTCGATCAGTGGTGAAGAACTTGCTGCGGCGATCAAACGGGTCGCCGACGGAGACGCCGTCTTCTCGCCTCGGCTGGCTGGCTTCGTGCTTGACGCTTTCGCCGGCAATGCCGACATCCCCGTGGTCGACGAGGAACTCGACCGATTGTCACCGCGTGAACGAGAAGTGATGCGACTCATTGCGCGCGGGTACACCTACAAAGAAGTCGCCAAGGAACTCTTCTTGTCGGTGAAGACCATCGAGACGCACGTCTCGAGCGTGCTTCGAAAGTTACAGTTGTCGAACCGCAACGAGCTGGCTCGATGGGCCAGTGACCGTCGGCTGCTCTAGAGTCCGACCATGGACTTTGTGCGCAATACCTTGCTCGTCCTGCACTTCATTGGACTGGCCAGTCTGCTCGGCGGGTTCATGGTGCAGATCGCAGCGACACCGCGCGTGGTGAACAACGCGATGCTGCACGGTGCGCTCACGCAGTTGGTAACTCGGCCTTCTGCTAGTCGGCTTGCTTGAGAGCCACAATGAGAGACCGTCAATCACGCCAAAGTCGGCGTAAAACTTCTTGTCCTCGTCGTGATTCTCGTGTTGATCCTGGTCAACCGGAAGAAGCCGAGTATCAGCACTGCCGTCTGGGCAGCGATCGGTGGTCTCACAATTCTGAACATCGTGATTGCGGTCTTCTGGGTGCCAAGCGAACCGTCACGCGGTGCCCACGACCTGGAACACCTCGGCCAACCGACCGTCCTCGAGGCCGACTCGTTCGGCGTTGAGCATCAGCCACCCACGCAACATGCCTTCGAGATTCTCATGATGGGCGGTCTGTGACTCATGCGCCAGAAGCGCAGTCAACTTTCGGTCGAACGTATCGGTGACATCGACGTGGTGATTCGGATTGGGACCGGCCATCACCCAAACCTCGGGAACTGTCCACGCGTCCAGGTTTTCGTCGCTGAGTAGTGACGTGTGGGCAAACGGGTTGCGCGCATCGGGATAGATCGACTGGATGGCGGCCTCTCCTGCCGCGAGGTGGTCGGGGTGCGACGCTTGAATGCGCGCCCAGTTGCGCTCGGGGGACTGGATCAACATCCGTTGGGGTTGAACCTCGCGGATCACCCGACTGATGTCACGCCGCAAGTCGTGAGTGACGGTGAGTTCCCCGTCGCGGTAACCGAGGAAGCGCACGTCCTCGACACCGAGTTCCTTGGCAGCGGCGGTTTGCTCCGCCCGGCGGATGGCCGGAATTTGATCCCGCGGCACCGCGGGGTCAAAGCCGCCAGCGTCACCGTCGGTGATGATGCAATAGGCGACCGTTATGCCCTGATTCGTCCACTGTGCGATAGTTCCGCCTGCTCCGAAGTCGACATCGTCCGGATGGGCAGTGACGACAAGGGCTCTGGTGACCTCTGAATCGCTCATGGGCTCGGTCAAATTGGTGCCTTTCGTGCGTTGCTACGCCTGATTTGGCATCCGCCAAACGGGTGACGGCGCCAGCGACATGGTAGGCAGGACATACAGGGCCCGCCGCAAGCGGTCGAATGTGGAGCATATGCCTCGCGATCTTCGACGACTCCGGACGCCAGCGCTTTCGGTGCTGCTGGCGGTGTTGGCGACTGCGCTTCCCTTGATCGCTGGGTCCCCTGCCACAGCCGCTTCAATCCGCCACATCGGCCCCACCTGTCCCATCGCCCCCATCCGTCGGAAAGTCGATTGAGCCGTACGCGGGATGGGAAGGCAACACGATCTGTGACCCCGTCGATCGACCAGGGGTGAAAAAGCTTGCTCACCTGATTCGCCAAACCTACGGCTCGGACGAAGCCATCGGGACGTCCCGCAATGCCTGCTACACCTCGTCAGAGCACAACGACGGACGTGCACTCGACTGGATGATCGACACCTCGAACAAGAAGGACATGGCCAAGGCGAGAGCATTTCTGGACTGGCTGCTGGCCACCGATAAGGCGGGCAACAAGAACGCGATGGCCCGACGACTCGGCATCATGTACATCATCTTCAACCACCGAATGTGGCGCGCGTACTCACCTCGCGGTTGGGGTCAGTACAACGGGACGAACCCACATACCGACCACATTCACTTCAGCCTCAGTTACGACGGGTCCACCGGCCGAACGTCGTTCTGGAAAGGTCAGGCGCTCGCCGGTCCCTGCGCGCCGGCATCTTTGACGACGTCCAGCACCCAAGGTGTCGGTCGATCCGATGAAGTACGTGCCAGTCGCGCCGACTCCGGTGCTGTCTACGGCAACGGGGACGGGCACGATCGGTGGTAGATGTCGACTGTTCGGCACGAGTTCGTACCACTCGCATCGAGTCGATGCGCTCGTCACTGGAACTGGATCGGTACCTCGCAAGGGCGTTGCGGCGGTAGCGCTGCAGGTGTCGATGCAGTCAACCGAACTGGGACTCGTACCTCACTGCCGGACCGGCCGGAGGATCGATCTCCTCGGTTCGGCGGATCTCCACGGCGGAGAACCAGGTGGGGTCGTCTCTGATGGTGTTGCCGGTTGGGGCAGACGGCAAGGTCAGCTTCTTTGCGAACCTTGGTGCGACGGATCTCGACGTCAGCGTGGTCGGCTACTACATCGATCCGGCGGCTCCAGTTGCGTTGCAGGATCGAATCGCTGTCGACGGCGGCGACCAATACGACTCGGTGACGCCAACTCGGTTGGTCGCAGCGCAGTCGATCGGCGCCAACGGGTCGTTGAAGGTCGATGTCGCAGGCAAGGCTGGCACCGACCCCAGCGTCCACGGCTGGGGCCGTTTCGGTGACGGTCGAAGCGGGTAACGGCCACGGCGACCTGTTCGTCTACCCGTCCGGTGGCGATCGACCAAAGGTGCCGACGCTGTCGTACAGCAAGCAGGCGCAAACGGTGACGACGATGGTGCCGATCGGCCGTGGGGGAGCTATCACAGTCGAGAATTCTGGATCCAGCTCGCGTGCGGTTGACGTCGACGTCGTGGGCGCCTACGAGCCGGCCGCACTCAAGGGTGGCCGCGGATACTCAACTCGCCGCACGCCAGTCACCGTGGTCGACACCTCGCGGGACCTGGGGCTCCCGAAGTTGGGGGTGCAACACACCAGGACGTTCAGCGTGGCTACCGGCGTCAATCGATCTGCCGAATCGGTGTTGCTCGAGGTAACAGCTCGGCACGCCAAACAGAACACCCGGCTGACATTTTGGCGGGCGGACCAAGGATTCCCAGGAACCACGAGTTTGTCGGTTTCTGCTGGCGCCGTGGTGTCAGGGATCGTGGTTGCCTCGCTTACTGACCACGGTCGGGTGCGGGTGCGCAACTCCGGCGGTGCCGGCCTCGACCTCAAGGTCACCGTGCTCGGGTCGTACCGCTAGATCATCGTCAGGTTAGCCAGCCCGCCGCTCCACGTCGAGGTCAGGGCTCGCTCCTAGACTCAGGTGGTGACCTCGCTCTTCGACGACCTACCTGGCTTCGAGTCAGTGGTCGCCGCGCCTTCGCGCAATCCACAGGTAGACACCCGGGCGTTGCTCGATGGGTTGAATGAGGATCAGCGGGCAGCCGTCACGCACAGCGGTTCCCCGCTATTGATCGTTGCGGGGGCGGGATCGGGCAAGACCCGAGTCCTCACCCACCGAATCGCATACCTAATGGCTACTCGAGGCGTACAGCCTGGGCAGGTGCTGGCGATCACCTTCACCAACAAAGCAGCGGGAGAAATGAAGGAGCGGGTCGCTGCGCTCGTCGGTGCACGCGCGAAAGCGATGTGGGTAGCCACCTTCCACGCGGCCTGCGTGCGAATCTTACGAGCAGAGCACAAGACGCTAGGGGTGTCGTCGACCTTCTCGATTTACGACCAGTCGGACTCGCAACGGCTCATGACCATGGTCTGTCGCGATCTGGAACTCGACCCCAAGCGCTACCCGCCCCGCTCCTTCAATATCCAGATAAGCAATCTCAAGAACGAACTCGTCGACTGGGAGACGTACCGCGGTAAGGCCGCCAATCAGACCGAAGAGGTCTTGGCGGACGCTTATCGGCTCTATCAGCAACGGTTACGCGAGGCGAATGCCTTCGACTTCGACGACCTGATCATGACGACCGTCAACCTGCTGCAGGCGTTCCCGAATATCGCCGAGCACTACCGTCGACGCTTCCGGCACGTACTGGTCGATGAGTATCAGGACACCAACCACGCGCAGTACGTCTTGGTGCGTGAGTTGGTCGGATCTCCTGGCGGAGAAGTGCCCCCCGCAGAACTATGCGTGGTGGGCGATGCCGATCAGAGCATCTATGCCTTCCGTGGGGCGACCATCCGAAACATCCTGCAATTCGAGCGTGACTATCCCGACACCCGCACGATATTGCTTGAACAGAACTACCGCTCCACCCAGAACATTCTGTCGGCCGCCAACGCGGTGATCAGTCGCAATCTGAACCGTAAGCCGAAGAACTTGTGGAGCGAGTCGGGCGCTGGTTGGCCCATCGTCGGCTACGTCGCGGATAACGAGCACGACGAGGCGTCCTTCGTTGCACAAACGATCGACGGCCTTGTCCGATGACGGGGATGCCGAACCCAAAGATGTTGCGGTCTTCTATCGCACCAACGCGCAGTCCCGAGTCTTTGAAGAAGTCTTCATCCGCGTGGGTCTGCCGTACAAGGTCGTTGGTGGGGTCCGCTTCTACGAGCGACGCGAGGTTCGAGATGCACTTGCTTACTTGCGAGTGCTGGCAAATCCAGATGACATCGTCTCGCTACGTCGCATTCTCAACACGCCACGTCGAGGGATCGGAGACAAAGCCGAACTAGCTGTCGAGTCCTTTGCTGACCGAGAGCGGATTTCCTTCGCGGAGGCGCTGACCAGGTCCTCGCAGATTCCAGGCCTAGTTCCGCGTTCTGCCAATGCCATCGCTACCTTCGCGGGAGTGCTAGAGGGGTTGCGCACTCTCGTCGAGGCGGGAACTGGGCCAGCCACTTTGCTTGAAGCCATCCTGGAGCAGACCGGTTACTTGAAAGAGTTGATGGTTTCAAGTGACCCGCAAGATGAGTCACGCGTTGAGAACCTGCACGAATTCGAAGCCGTAGCGCGCGAGTTCGAAGACGCCAACCCCGACGGAACTCTTGCCGACTTCCTTGAGTCGATCTCGTTGGTTGCTGACTCCGACCAGATTCCTGACGCGGCAGAGCATGGTGGCGTGGTCACGCTGATGACCCTGCACACCGCGAAGGGGCTGGAGTTCCCGGTGGTCTTCTTGACCGGACTCGAGGATGGCGTCTTCCCGCACATGCGTTCGCTGGGTAACACCAAAGAACTAGAGGAGGAGCGCAGGCTCGCCTATGTCGGTATCACCCGAACCCGCGAACGTCTCTATTTGTCTAGGGCGGTCATGCGGTCGGCATGGGGTTCACCGTCGTGGAACCCCGCCTCACGATTCCTCGACGAGATCCCTGCTGAATTGGTCGATTGGCAACGAGTTGAGTCCGAGCACACCACGACCGAACCAGCGATGGCCAAGGTTGCCGCTCGTGCATCGACCCGCTCTCCGGGAAACCGGCCGATTGTTCCGCTGGTTCCAGGGGACCGAGTCACCCACGATGCGTTCGGACTTGGCACGGTGGTCTCGACTGCCGGCGCTGCTGACAACGCCGAGGCCACGATTGACTTCGGCGAATCCGGGATCAAACGACTGCTGTTGCGCTACGCCCCAGTCGAAAAGCTCTAGAGGGCACCTTGTTTGCGTAACCACGCGACGGGGTCGGCGGCTGCTCCGCCGCCGGGGTGAAACTCGAAGTGCAGGTGGGTACCGAAGCAGTTTCCGGTACAGCCGACGTACCCAATAACTTCGCCGGGCTGCACCGTTCCGCCGGTGACCTTAAGCGCTGACATGTGGGCGTACCAGGTTTGATTCCCGTCGGGGTGAGTGATCTCGATTTTGTTCCCGTAGGCGTCACTCCAGCCCGCGAACGTGATAGTTCCACCGCTTGCTGCCATGACCGGAGTACCGGTCGGAGCGGTGAAGTCCTGGCCGGTGTGAAACCCGCTGCTCCACATCGAGCCAGACTCGCCGAATGACGCGGACCAGCCAGCACCATTGATGGGCATGACCCACCGAGTGAACTCACGTTGCTGCGCACGGTCGGCACGCTCGCGTACCTGCTGTCGTCGCTCCTGGAGGCGCTCACGTTGCTGACGTATCTCGATCCGGTGCTCACGCTTGCGGAGTTCTTCTTGCTTGCTCGATTTCACGGGCTGATCGTTCGAGCGCCAGAACGCCATCGTTGATCGCCGGTTTTGACGTTGTGGGAACAAGGGTGGCGACCGAGGAGGTAGTGAACCGTTTCGGCAACCGCGTGCGTGTTCGCGTGTAATGCGAAGGGAAGAGTGCAGGCGATCGTGAAGATCGACGCCTTGAATGCAGTGCGCCGACGCTTGCTCAGGGCGTGCCTACCGGACATCGTTAAGCTCCGTGGTTGTTCGAATCGAAGGACCGGGGAAGCGTGCTCAACCCGATTGGTGTGCGTAACAACGTTAACAATTTTTTGACACCTGGTTTTTGGGCTTGTGTATAACTTCCACGTCCTTCGCTTCGAGGTTGCGCCGACGACGAGAGATCCGCGCGATGGTTCCCTGGATCGATGTGAGGGTTGTCACCCGTGTCTAGTTGAGTCTGAGCGGCCGGTACTGTTCGTGCCGAAGCTGGACCGCGCGAGGAGTCAGACGTGAGCGAAAGCAATTCCCCCATCCGAGTCGTGATCGCCAAGCCGGGGTTGGACGGACATGACCGCGGGGCGAAGGTCGTTGCGCGCGCGTTGCGCGACGCTGGCGTCGAGGTGGTCTACACCGGACTACACCAAACGCCTGAGCAAATCGTCGATGCCGCGATTCAAGAGGATGCTGACGCGATCGGGCTCTCGGTGTTGTCAGGCGCCCACATGACGTTGTTCCCCAAGGTTGTTGACTTGCTCCGCGCGCGCGATGCCTCAGACATCATGGTCTTCGGCGGAGGCATCATCCCCGACGACGACGTCCCAGCCCTCGAGGCCGCTGGTGTGGCAAAAATCTTCACACCAGGAACCCCAACTCACGACATCGTCGAATGGGTCCGCACCAACCTCCCCACCCCATAAATTCCTAAGAACGACGCGCTCTCCCGCACTGGTGCAACAAACTCCTACTTCATGCTGTGGACAACGTGGGTCTTTCGCGGCGGTAGGGAAGCGGGTTTGCGGGGTCGGCGCTGTCAATCTCGCGACCGATCCGGTGACCGTCGAAGACCGCCTCGCTGATCATGCGCGGTGAGACGGCGTCGCCGATGCGGTAGACGCCCTCGATCCCTGCCTCCGCCAAAGCGGGTCGGTCGGCGACGAGTTCGCGGTACAGCGCGTCGTTCGACGACTGCTGCGTGACGAGTACGACGCCGTCGGTCGACAGCGTCCACGGCTGCGTCGAACTCGTCGGTCCCCGACACTTCGTCGGACCGGACGGAAGTGAGCGTGACGCCGCGGTGGACGGTCACGCCGACGTCGTGCAGGTGACGTCGCAGCATCGGACCCTCGAGTGTTCCGTCGGAGACCGGCGAGACGACGGGGTGCGTTGTCACCAAATGCGTGTCGTACCCCTCGCTAGCGAGCAACTCGGCCAGACCCGGCCCGACGTAGTAGCCGTCCGTGTCGTAGACGACGACGCGACGACCCTGCGGACGCTTTCCTTCGACCATGACCTGCTCGGGCGTCATGACGAACGGCTCGGACGCGTCGGCGCCATCGATTGGCAGGACGTACCCGGGCTGGATCCCGTCGTCCCTCCACGTCGCACCAGTAGCGATGACGACGAGTCTGCGCTCCGTAGTCGAGGACATCGGACGCGTTGAGCTCACGTCCAGTGATGACCTCGACGTTGGCAAGTTTGTCGAGTTGGATGACGCGCCAGTCCGTCACGCGTCCCCAGTCGCCCAACGTGGGGAGTTGACGCGTCCACCGAAGCCGACCTCCCAATTCGGACTCAGCCTCGACGAGATGGACGGCCTCGAAACCACGCTTGCCCAGCACGATGGCGCATTCCATGCCGGCCGGACCGCCGCCGACAACCAGTGCGGCTCGATCCGCGTTGGACGCCACGGTGAAGAGTTCCGGATGCCAGCCGCGTCGGAATTCCTCACCAGCCGTTGGGTTCTGGATGCAGCCGACGTGGTTGAACTCCTCTTCACGCAGGATGCACACGTTGGACCCCGTGCATTCGCGGACCTCGTCCAATCGCCCCTCGGCGATCTTCGTCGGTAGGAACGGATCGGCGATGGCAGGTCTAGCGGCCCCGATGATGTCCAGTGCTCGAGTTCGGACGATCTCGGCCATGAGATCGGCGGACGTGTATCGACCGACGCCGACGATTGCCTTGTCAGTTGCCTGTCGCACCTGATCGGTCCACGGTCGCTCGTGTCCCTCGGGGTAGTAGCGCGACGTCCCGGAGTCTTCGGGCCACTCGCCGACGTTTACGTCGAACAAGTCGACGAGCGGCGACGCGTTCGCGATGAGTTCGAGCATCTCCGGCGTTTCAATACCGGGGAGACCCTCGGCACCGTGCACCGGAATCCGCGTCGCGATCGCACAGTCATCGCCGACGGCGTCGCGTACGAGTTCTAACGTCTCGAGCCAGAACCGACTCCGGTTCGCCAAACTCCCGCCGTAAGCGTCGTTGCGTCGGTTGGTGTGCGTCGAGAAGAACTGCGTGACGAGATATCCGTGCGCGCCGTACACATAGACGATGTCGAATCCAACGTCACGCGCACGACGTGCCGCCTCGACCCACTCACGTTGCACGCGCGCGATGTCGTCGAGGTCCATCTCCTTTGCGACCGACGCCCACTCGACTGACGACGCGATTTGGCTCGGCACAATTCGCGCGGCACGTGATTGACCGTTCGCGCTGTGCGCACCGCCGTGAAACAACTCGAGTCCGACGAGCGATCCATGGTCGTGGACGGCGTCGACGGTGGCGCGTAGTGCCTGCGCATCCGCCTCGTCCCAGAACAGCGCGGCGACCGCGGGCGTTTCCTCGGCGTCCTGCGATACCGGCGCGTACTCGACGCAGACGCCACCCCAGCCGCCCTCAGCTTTGATCCCGCGGAATCCAGCTTGTGTCAGGGGTTGAGCTGACGCCGAAACCCGAGGCGTGTGGCACCTGATAGAAGCGGTTGGGCAGGGTTTTTGGTCCCAGTTGAATCGGCTCGAAGAGCACGGCATGCCGCGGATCCACGACAGCTTCCTTTCCCTGCTGGTGTCCCTTTCGGGTGCGGCAGCACACTAGTGCGCTGCGTTGATGGGTCGTGGCGCGCGGGGTAGCGTGACGATTCCGACAGCACGGTTGGAGGACGCGATGCGCCACCCCGAGGGACTTTTCGGCTGGATCGATCTTGGGACCACTGACGTCGAGGCCGCGCGGACGTTCTACCAAGGACTCTTCGGCTGGGAGTCCACAGATATGGCCACGCCTGTGGGTCCGCCGTACACGACGTTCACGCAGGACGGAAAGACCGTCGCCGGGATGGGTCCAAATACTTCCGGTGACGATGCAGCGGCGCGTCCGTCGACCTGGAACTCCTACGTTCTGGTCGAGGATCTGGACGCTGTGCTCAAGCGCGTCGAGTCGGCGGGTGGATCGGTCATCATGCCCGCGATGGATGTGATGACGCAGGGTCGACTGGCGATGGTCACGGACCCCGCCGGCGCAGTGGTGGGACTCTGGCAACCGATGGACCACCAAGGTGCAGAGTTGTTCAACGCCCCCGGTGCGCTGACTTGGAACGAATTGCAAACACGTGACGTCGGTGCCGCGAAGGACTTCTACTCCGACGTTTTCGGATGGCGTTGGACGCCGATGGAAGGTCCCATCGAGTACTACGTGGGATACATCGATGCCAAGCCGGGTGAAGACAAGTCGAACAATGGCCTGCTTTCCTTGCCTGACACCGCGCCGGACGACATCTCGAACTTCTGGGCGGTCTACTTTGCGGTGGCCGACTGCGAAGCAACCCTGGCGCAGGCGCAGCAACTCGGTGGCCAGGTCTTCATGACCGCAACTGACATGGGGCCGGGGAAGTTCGGTGGCGTCACAGACCCCACTGGTGCGAGGTTCTTCGTCGCGTCGTACCCAGCCCAGTAGTCCCTCTTCGACCAGGTTGCGGTTGGACGGCGGTCGGACGTCTAGAGTCGTCGCCGTACGGCCTCGACGAGTGCGGGAGCAACGCGTGGACCTTTTCGAATACCAAGCCAAAGAACTGTTCGCCCGGCACGACGTCCCGGTGACGCCAGGCGTTGTTGCCTTGACGGTGGACGAGGCGCGCGAAGCAGCGCGGTCGTTCGGCGGGCCAGTGGTCGTCAAGGCGCAGGTCAAAACCGGCGGACGAGGTAAGGCTGGCGGCGTCAAACTCGCGGACTCACCAGAGGACGCCGCGGCCAAAGCAGCGTCGATCCTTGGGCTCGACATCAAGGGTCACATCGTTCGACGACTACTCATAACTCCTGCCGCGGATATCGCCGACGAGTACTACGTGTCGTTCCTTCTCGACCGTGCCAATCGGACGTACCTGGCGATGGCCAGCGTCGAAGGCGGCATGGACATCGAGGAAGTTGCACGCACCAAACCGGAGGCGCTGGCCAAGATTCCAGTCGATGCGCTGCTGGGTGTCGACGCCGCTAAGGCTCGCGAAATCGTGCTGGCTGCCAAATTCCCCGACGACATCGCTGAGCAGGTCGCCGCGATTCTGGTTCAGTTGTGGCGGGTGCTGATTGACGAGGACGCCACGCTTGTCGAGGTCAATCCCCTTGTTAAGGCTGCCGATGGTCAGGTTCTCGCGCTCGACGGCAAGGTGACACTCGACGAGAACGCATCGTTCCGTCATCCAGATCACGCCGAGTTCGCGGTCCAACGATGAGGTCGATCCGCTAGAACTCGCAGCGATGGCCAAGGGTCTCAACTACGTCAAGCTGGATGGCTCCGTCGGCGTCATCGGCAACGGCGCGGGGCTCGTCATGAGCACGTTGGACGTTGTCGCGTACGCGGGCGAGGACTTCGACCACGTTAAGCCGGCGAACTTCCTGGACATCGGTGGTGGTGCATCCGCTGAGGTGATGGCCAACGGGTTGGAAATCATTCTGAGTGACACGCAAGTCAAAGCGGTTCTGGTCAACGTGTTTGGCGGAATCACGGCGTGCGATGCGGTTGCAGACGGCATCGTTCGTGCGCTGTCGATGCTGGCAAGTCGTCCGGACTTTGTGCCTAAGCCCATCGTCGTTCGACTTGATGGCAACAACGCGGCCGAGGGACGTCGAATCCTCGACAACGCTGGCCACGGACTGATCGAACTCGCGGACACGATGGACGGGGCCGCTCGCCGTGTCGCTGAACTCGCGGCTGCGAAGTAGGGGAGAGCAGACATGTCGGTATGGCTCAACAAGGACAGTCGCATCCTCGTGCAGGGGATCACGGGTTCCGAGGGGACCAAACACACTCGGCTGATGGTGGCTGCGGGGACGAACGTCGTCGCCGGAGTTACGCCGGGTAAGGGCGGGGCGAGTGTCGACGGCGGACGAGGGGACATCCCCGTCTTCGGCAGCGTTAAGGAAGCCGCAGACGCCACCGGCGCAAACGTCTCCGTCGTATTTGTCCCACCTAAGTTCGCAAAGGGGGCTGTCACCGAGACCGTCGACGCCGGTGTCCCCCTCTGCGTCGTGATCACCGAGGGGATCCCGGTTGCTGACACGGCCGCCTTCTTCCAGTACGCCGTGAACTCGGGCGGGACACGAATCATCGGCCCAAACTGCCCCGGCATCATCAGCCCGGGCCAGTCCAACGTCGGAATCATCCCGGCAGACATCACGGGCAGCGGTCCGATCGGCCTGGTGAGCAAGAGCGGCACGTTGACGTACCAAATGATGTACGAACTGAAGGATCTTGGTTTCTCGACGTGCATCGGGATCGGTGGCGACCCGATCATCGGAACGACCCACATCGACGCCCTCGCTGCCTTTGAAGCTGACCCGGCGACCGAAGCCATCGTGATGATCGGCGAGATCGGTGGGGACGCCGAAGAGCGGGCAGCAGCCTTCATCAGCGACAACGTCACGAAGCCAGTCGTCGGCTATGTCGCAGGGTTCACCGCTCCCGAAGGCAAGACCATGGGTCACGCAGGTGCGATCG
Organism: uncultured Actinomycetota bacterium; assembly: GCA_963726755.1. Lineage (GTDB taxonomy): Bacteria > Actinomycetota > Actinomycetes > JAHEKZ01 > JAHEKZ01 > DATKIY01. The sequence goes on along the minus strand of CAVSDB010000003.1, from coordinate 285,643 downwards.
TCTCCGGGTCATCTGGGACGGCGGTGGCCAAACAGGAGGCGTTGGAGGCCGCGGGTGTTCGTGTCGGCAAGACCCCAAGCGCTGCTGCTCAACTCGTCCGAGACCTCGCAACGCGGTAACTAGTGGTCGCTATAGCGACCACTAACTTCCGCAATCCAAAGGGCGCGCCTCCCTGGAATCGGATTGTCCGATTGCGACGATGGGCAGCAATGGCTACGACGTCGCGCGCCCCGAGTTCGACGAACCGGGGAAGTACCGGTGCCGATCTGCTCACCTTGACGGTACGCAGCATCGTCGCCGCGATTTCCGTGGCACTCATTGGGCTTGCGATTGCGCTGATTGTGGCGATCAGCGTTTGGTTCGTCGCGCCACATGACGGCGGAACCACTCCTGAGGCCGTGATGCGGATCGCGTCCAGCGGGTGGTTGCTCTCTCACCACGTTGCGATCGAGTTGACGACCGGAACTTTGGGCCTAGTACCGCTTGGACTCCTGGTGATCCCCGCGAGCCTGCTCTACGCGGGAGCCCGCCAACTTGCTCTGGCATTCTCGATGCGATCGCCGGGTGAAGTTGTTCGAGCCGTGATCCCGTATGCCCTGGCGTACGGCATTGTCGTGGCCATCGTTGCCGGCCTCACGGCCAATGGATCCGGCGAACCGCATGCGCTGCAGGGATTCGTCGCTGGGACGCTGCTCGCGACCGTTTGTGGCGCGTACGGAATGCTTCGAGCTTCCGATCTGGTTGACGAAGCTTGGCAGCAACTGCCCTTTGAGGTCCGACAAGTACTGGCAGCGGCGACCGCTGGTCTAGCCGTCATGATCGGACTGTCGGCGATACTTGTGACGCTGGCGCTCGCCATGGGATTCCCAGAGGCACTGGACATGTTCCAAGCGCTCAAGCCCGACTTGCTCGGCGGGGTGATCCTCGCGCTACTGGCGATGGCCTTCGTGCCCAATCTGATCGTGTGGTTCGCCGCTTTTAGTACGGGCATCGGGTTCACGGTTGGCGTCGGCAGCAGTGTCTCTCCCCGGGGTATCGCGTACGGACCGCTGCCGGTGTTTCCGCCCCTGGCGGCGATCCCTCCGGAGGGTCATCCGGGAACCATCGCAGTTGCTGCCCTGGTCGGACCACTGCTCGCAGGCTTGGTGACGGGCTTCCTGATGCACCGGCGACTTCCGCGGCACTCGGCGAACGTAGTGACCGGACTGGCGGTCGTGGCTGGGTTCGTGGTTGGTCTCGGGCTTGCGATCTTGTGCTGGTTATCGGCGGGAGCAGTGGCCGAAGGTCAACTGAGCCAGGTCGGTCCGATCGCTTGGCGGGTCGGTCTGGTCGCCAGTCTTGAGGTCGGACTGGTTGCGGCAGCTGTGTGCTGGGAGTCCCGACGACGCTCGTGGAGTGGTTACGGCGTGCAGCGCCTTGGCAACCGGTTCGGCTCCGCCGTGCGCCGTCTGAAGTCGTCCCGCTGACGGCAGGAGAGCCGCGTGGGGCGCTCCGTCCCGAACCCCGCGGCACAAATGTGCGGAGTGAGCCGGAGCAGCGCACAATTCCGCACGCCAAGGGTGGGTGTTGTGCGCAATTGATGGTGACAACGCGCAATCGTGAACATTTGTTGCCGATGATTGGGGTCACCCGCCCGCCGTTAGGCTCCTGACTTGTGACGCGCGCAGGCATCGTCGTTCTCGTCTCGGGAACCGGCACCAACCTCCAAGCTTTGCTGGACGCCGCCTCGGACCCCACCTATCCGGCAGAGGTGGTCGCTGTCGGAGCCGATCGCAGTGGGATCCAGGGTCTCGAGCGTGCCCAATCGGCGGGGGTGCCGACTTTTGTGCTGTCGCTCTCGGACTATTCGACCCGCGAGGAGTGGGACAAGGAACTGACGCGAACTGTGGCCGAATTCGACCCGAAGTTAGTGGTGCTTGCGGGGTTCATGAAACTGGCTGGCCCCGAGTTCCTCGCGCAGTTTGGTGGACGCGTCATCAACACTCACCCCGCCCTGTCGCCTTCATTTCCCGGGATGCACGGACCGCGTGATGCGCTGGCGCATGGCGTCAAGATCACCGGTTGCACGATCTTTGTCGTCGACGAAGGGGTGGACACCGGACCTATCGTCGCGCAGGCTGCAGTTCCAGTGATGGACGACGACACTGAGACTGCGCTGCATGAACGCATTAAGCAGACAGAGCGGCAGTTGCTGGTTAGTACGGTGGCGGACCTCGTCAGGCGCCCGTACCGGATCGAAGGAAGAAAGGTCGTGCGATCGTGACCCAACGTCCCATTCGTCGAGCCCTGATTAGCGTCTACGACAAGACCGGACTACTCGATCTGGCCCGCGGCTTGCACGAGGCAGGTGTCTCGCTGGTCTCCACGGGTTCGACAGCGGCACGCATCGCTGACGAAGGGGTACCGGTCACCAAGGTCGAGGACCTCACCGGCTTCCCCGAGTGTCTCGACGGTCGAGTCAAGACGTTGCATCCGCGGGTGCACGCCGGGATCTTGGCCGATTCACGCAAGCCTGAGCACGAAGCCCAATTGAAGGACCTCGACATCGAGCCGTTCGATCTCGTGGTGTCGAACCTGTACCCCTTTTCAGAAACGGTCGGGTCGGGTGCAACGCCAGATGAGTGTGTCGAGCAAATCGACATCGGTGGACCGTCCATGGTTCGCGCCGCAGCAAAGAACCATCCGAGCGTTGCGGTAGTTGTTTCCCCTGACCGCTACGGCGAAGTGCTGGCGGCCGTTCGCGCTGGAGGCTTCACGCTCCGACAGCGCCAGCAACTTGCGCTCGAAGCGTTCCGTCACACCGCGGAGTACGACGTAGTCGTCGCATCGTGGATGGGAAGCGCGCTGGTCCCCGACGATGCCAGTGATGGCTTCCCAGCCTGGATCGGCGCAACCTGGGATCGCAGCGCGGTACTGCGGTACGGAGAGAATCCACATCAGCGCGCCGCGCTCTATACCAATGCCTACACGTCACCTGGCCTCGCCGAGGCGGAGCAATTGCACGGCAAGGAAATGTCCTACAACAACTACATCGACTCCGACGCGGCACGTCGCGCTGCCTATGACCATGACCAGCCCTGCGTCGCGATCATCAAGCACGCGAATCCGTGTGGGATCGCAATCGGAGATGACGTTGCGGCGGCATATCAAAAGGCATTCGATTGTGATCCGGTGTCGGCGTTTGGGGGCGTAGTAGCAACGAACCGCACGGTGACGTTGGCGATGGCCGAGGCCATGGCCGATGTTTTCACCGAGGTTGTTGTTGCCCCCGACTTCGATGAGGCGGCCGATCGATCTGCTCTCACAGAAGAAGAGTGTCCGATTGCTTCGTTGCGCTGGTGTGCAGGCGGGCGCTGGCATCGAGATTCGCCCGGTGAGCGGTGGACTCCTGCTGCAGTCGATCGACGACGTCGCAGCCGATGGCGATAGTCCGCGAACTGGACGCTCGCGTGCGGTCCCGCGGCGGACGAATCAACGCTGCGTGATCTGGAGTTTGCCTGGCGATCCTGCCGCTCGGTGAAGTCGAACGCCATCCTGCTTGCCAAGGACGGTGCGAGCGTCGGTGTCGGGATGGGGCAAGTCAGTCGAGTCGACTCGGCCAAGCTCGCGGTGCTTCGTGCCGGTGAAGATCGTGCCCGTGGGTCGGTTGCGGCATCTGATGCGTTCTTTCCATTCCCCGACGGGCTCGAGGTGCTGCTGAATGCAGGTGTTCGAGCGATCGTGTCTCCGGGTGGTTCGGTACGCGACGACGAGGTGAAGGCGGCCGCGGATGCCGTCGGCGCGACGATGTACTACACCGGCACGCGGCACTTCTTCCACTGATGCACCCGAGGAAGTGAACGTCGCGACTGTCAACACTCACCGGCGGGTTAGTGCCGTCGTGGCCTTCGTGATCGGTGCCATCGTGGCTGTTCAGGGACGGATCAATGGCGAACTCGGACACATCACCAACGACGGAGTGTTGGCGGCAGTCATCAACTTCTCGGTCGGTCTGATCGGTTTGTCGCTGTTCGTATTTCTACGACCCGCCGGTCGCGCTGGCCTCCGTCGACTGCCGAGCGCCGTCCGTAGCGGCACCCTTCCGTGGTGGACCCTGACGGGTGGACTTGCTGGCGCCTGCTTTGTGTCGGCGCAGGGGGTGACCGTCGCCACGCTGGGAGTTGCCCTCTTCACCATCGCGACAGTCGCTGGCCAGACCGGCCTAAGTCTCGGCGTCGACCATTGGGGGCTCGGCCCGTCCGGAGTCATGGAGGTCTCCGCACTCCGGATCGTCGCCGCCGTGCTGGCGACAGTGGCTGTGGGCGTGGCCGCTTGGGGGAGCGGAACCGATTCCGACACCGGAGGGGCCGTGGTGTTTCTGGTCGGCCTTGCGGTCTTCGCCGGAGCTGTGGTGGCATTCCAGGCGGCCTTCAATGGACGGGTATCGGTGGCTACCGGTCAGCCCACGGTTGCCGGGTTGGTCAACTTCGTAGTCGGTCTCACCGCCCTCCTCCTGATCTTTACCATCCAGCGCGCCGTTCGCGGGGACGTCTTCCACGCGCTGCCAGACCCGACCTCGCGACCATGGCTCTACTGCGGAGGGCTGATGGGGTTGATCTTCGTAGTGGGGTCTGCGTGGGCGGTTCGCGCACTGGGGGTCCTGCTGCTGGCACTGTTGGTCATCGCGGGAAGTCTCGTTGGTGCGGTAGCCGTCGACCTGGTCGCCCCCACATCGGGCGGACACTTCTCCCTGAACGTCGTGGCGGGGGTCGTGATGACCCTCGTTGCTGTGGCTTTGGCATCAGTGCGCACGCGCGCGAAGGCCGCATGGCAGGATTCGGGATCGTGACAGCAACCATTTTGGACGGCAAGGCGACTGCGAGCGCGATCAAGGGCGAACTCGCAGAGCGCGTAATCAAACTCAAAGCTCAGGGGATTTCACCCGGGCTGGGCACCGTGCTCGTCGGTGATGACCCAGGCAGCCATGCGTATGTCGGTGGCAAGCATAAGGACTGCGCCGAGGTCGGCATCGAGAGTTTTCGTCGCAACCTGCCTGACACGGCGACCCAAGCCGACGTCGAGAAGGTCGTACAAGAACTGAACGCCGACCCTGCGTGTACCGGCTACATCGTCCAACTGCCGTTGCCCAAGGGACTTGACTCCAACGTCGTGCTTGGTCTGATGGATCCAGATAAAGATGCTGACGGACTTCACCCCACGAACCTTGGGCGACTGGTCATAGGACAAGACGCGCCCCTGCCGTGTACGCCGCGTGGCATCGTCGAGTTGCTGCGTCGCTACGACGTTCCCATCGCCGGGGCCGAGGTCGTGGTGGTCGGACGTGGTGTCACGGTTGGTAGGCCGATTGGCCTGCTGCTCACCCGACGCAGCGAAAACGCGACGGTGACGCTGTGCCACACCGGAACCAGAGACCTCAATTCTCACCTTGCGCGGGCAGACATCATCGTTGCTGCCGCTGGTGTGCCGGGCTTGATCACTGCTGCAAACGTCAAGCCCGGAGCCGCCGTTCTAGACGTCGGGATCACTCGTACTGAACTCGGATTGGTCGGTGACGTCGCACCCGAGGTTGTCGAGGTTGCCGGTCACCTGGCGCCAATGCCTGGCGGTGTCGGTCCGATGACGCGAGCGATGTTGCTGGCCAACGTGGTGGAGCGCGCCGAGGCCATTGCGGCGGGCTGACGGTGACCGACGATCGGGAGGAGCCATCGCCGCCTGAGGTTCGTCTCGACGGCGAAGGTAACCCGATCGATGACCAACCGATGGTGCAGCGTGCCATCGACCAATGGCCGCTCGCGTTGGTGCTGCTGGGATTCGTTGTTGGTTTGACGGTTCTTGCGGCCTATGACTTCCGGGTTGGTTCGGTGATCGTTGGTTGCGCTGTCCTTCTCGGCGGTCTCTTGCGCACCGTGTTGTCTCATGAACGAGCCGGTTTGCTGGCGGTCAGGAGCCGAACGATCGACTTGGTGACGGTGTTCTCGCTGGGCATCGCCTTGACCTTGATGGCGTTGTTCGTCCCTCGACCAAAATGATCAGGGTCGGCGCCGACGGCACCGTGGCGCATCGCTAATCTCGACACCAACACCCAGCGTCTCCACGATCAGATCGGTGAGGATTGCCATGAGTCAGGACAACCGCCGCAGCGGCAAGGTCACCGTCGTTGGGGCCGGCTTCTACGGGTCGACTACCGCCCAGCGGTTGGCGGAGTACGACATCTTCGACACGGTGGTGCTCACCGACATCGTCGAAGGCAAACCCGAAGGCCTGGCGCTCGACATGAACCAGTCACGTCCCATCGAGGGATTCGAGACCAAGGTCGTCGGCGTAACCACCGACCCCGCCACCGGTTCGGGGTACGAGCAGACCGCTGGCTCACAGATCGTGGTGATCACCGCGGGTCTTCCTCGCAAGCCGGGCATGAGCCGCATGGATCTCATCGAGACCAACGCTCGCATCGTGCGCGGTGTCGCCGAGAACGTCGCCAAGCACTCCCCGGACGCAGTGATCATCGTGGTGTCGAACCCGCTCGATGAGATGACGGCGCTCGCACAACTTGCCAGTGGGTTCCCCAAGCAGCGCGTCATTGGTCAAGCCGGGATGCTCGACACCGCACGCTTCACGCACTTCGTCGCCGAGGCTCTCGCTGTTCCAGTCGGCAGCGTCAAGACGCTCACTCTCGGGTCGCACGGCGACACGATGGTGCCGGTGCCTAGCCGCTGCACTGTCGACGGACGCCCGTTGGGTGACCTCATGCCAGCAGACAAGATCGACGAGCTTGTCGTACGTACCCGCAACGGTGGTGCCGAGGTTGTCGCTCTGCTCAAGACAGGCTCGGCTTACTACGCGCCGTCGGCCGCCGCCGCACGCATGGCGAAGGCGGTGCACGAAGACTCAGGCGCGGTGATGCCCGTCTGCGCGTGGGTCGACGGTGAGTACGGCATCGACGGGGTCTACCTCGGTGTCGAGGCCGAACTTGGCTCCGGTGGTATTAGGCGCGTGGTCGAAGAGAAATTGACCGATAACGAAGTCGCAAGCTTGAAGGAGGCGGCCGAGGCGGTGCGCGCCAAGCAGGCCGACGTCAAGGATCTCTGATGGCTAAGATCAAGGTCGACAACCCGGTTGTCGAACTCGATGGCGATGAGATGACCCGGATTATCTGGGCGTTCATCAAAGAGCAACTGATCCTGCCGTACCTCGACGTCGACTTGAAGTACTACGACCTCGGGATCGAAAGTCGCGACGCCACCGACGACCAAATCACGGTGGACGCAGCCAACGCCATCAAACAGTTCGGCGTTGGCGTGAAGTGCGCAACGATCACGCCCGACGAGGCTCGCGTTGAAGAGTTCGGACTCAGGCGGATGTATCGATCGCCGAACGGAACCATCCGCAACATTCTCGGCGGTGTCATCTTCCGGGAGCCGATCATCATCAGCAATATCCCTCAGGCTCGTACCTGGCTGGACCAAGCCGATCGTGATCGGCCGCCATGCGCACGGCGATCAGTACAAGGCGACAGACTTCGTCGTCCCCGGACCGGGCAAGGTGACCATCACCTACCAGCCGGCCGACGGCAGCAAGCCCATGGAGTTCGAGCTCGCCGACTTCCCAGGCGGCGGCGTAGCCATGGGCATGTACAACTACGACGACTCGATCCGAGACTTTGCGCGCGCATCAATGCGCTACGGATTGTCGCGCAAGTACCCGGTGTACCTCTCGACGAAGAACACGATCCTTAAGGCGTACGACGGACGTTTCAAGGATCTGTTTGCCGAGGTCTTCGAGTCAGAGTTCAAGGCAGAGTTTGAAGAAGCCGGCATCACGTACGAACACCGCCTCATCGACGACATGGTGGCGTCCGCGCTCAAGTGGGAGGGCGGCTACGTCTGGGCGTGCAAGAACTACGACGGTGACGTGCAGTCCGACACCGTGGCACAGGGTTTCGGCTCGCTCGGTTTGATGACAAGCGTGCTGATGACTCCCGATGGCCAAACCGTGGAGGCCGAGGCGGCGCACGGCACGGTCACCCGTCATTACCGGCAACACGAGCAAGGCAAGCCCACGTCGACGAATCCGATTGCATCGATCTTCGCCTGGACCCAGGGTCTTAAGCACCGCGCCAAGGTCGATGGAAATCGCGAGTTGGATGCGTTTCGCCAGCTGACCTCGAGACGGTCTGCATCGAGACGGTCGAGAGCGGCAAGATGACCAAAGATCTCGCACTCCTTGTGGGGCCGGATCAAGGCTGGCTGAACACGCAGGACTTCCTCGCAGCATTGGACGAAAATCTCCAGGCCGAAGCGTGCGTAACGCCCGTCCCGGCTACGCTTGCGTGATGGAACCTCCTAGTACCGAGGGGGCTCAGCTTGTGAGCCCCCTGCTGGTCAACATCGCCGTTGTCCTGTTCTTCATCCTGCTCGGCGGGATCTTCGCGGCGGCTGAGATGGCATTGGTTTCGCTCCGCGAGAGCCAAGTTTCGCAACTTGCCCAGCGTGGGTCCCGAGGACGCGCAGTGGCGCGGCTGCACGGGGAGCCGAACTTGTTCCTGTCTGCGCTGCAGATCGGCGTAACGTGCTCCGGGTTCTTGTCTGCGGCGTTCGGTGCCTCGACGATTTCCGATCAGTTCTCGCCGGTACTGCAGGACTGGGGCCTGCCGGAGGGGGCTGCGAACGCAGTTGCCTTGCTGTCGATCACGCTCGTTATCGCGTACCTGTCGTTGGTGCTCGGTGAACTTGCGCCCAAACGGTTGGCGTTGCAGCGAGCCGAAGGCATCGCGATGTTCTCGGGGCCGGCGATCGAATTGTTGGCCAAGGTCTCGAAACCGGTGATCTGGCTGCTTTCGGTGTCGACCGATCTGGTTGTGCGGTTGTTCGGGGGAGACCCCAAGGCGTCGCGTGAGCAGATCAGCGAACTCGAATTGCGTGAGCTGGTGATTGGCCACAGCGAGTTGGACGACGAGGAGCGGCAGTTACTCGGCGAGGTGTTCGCTGCCAACGACCAGCAGTTGCGCGAGGTGATGGTGCCACGGACCGAAGTGGAGTTCGTCGACGCCGGTACTCCGGTATTCAAGGCCATCAAGGACACCGCGAAGATGCCGCACTCGAGGTATCCGGTGATCCGTGGGTCTGCCGACGATGTCACCGGGTTCATTCACGTCCGCGATCTCTACGACCCCGACCTATCAGGGAAGTCGGTCCGCGTCGGCGAATTGGTTCGGCCGGTGTTGATGCTGCCGGGGACCAATCGAGTCCTGACGTCGTTGCAGGAGATGAGACGTGAAGGTCAGCATCTGGCGATCGTGGTCGACGAGTACGGCGGTACCGCCGGGATCGTCACCCTCGAAGACCTGGTTGAGGAACTTGTCGGCGAGATCCGTGATGAGTACGACGTCGATCAGCCGGAGACCACCCGACTCGGTGAGTCGGTTGAGGTCGATGGCCTCCTCAATCTTGAGGACTTCTGTGACGAGACCGGTGTCGAGTTGCCTGAAGGTCCCTACGAAACGGCCGCAGGCTATCTGGTGAGCGCACTTGGCACGGTTCCCCGAGACAGGTGACGAAGTAACTGTGAATGGGCACCGGCTCACCGTCACGAAGGTCGAGGGACGCCGCGCCGAGCGAATCCGGGTCGCTCCCGCTCCGGCCGTTGATGCCTGAGAGAATGCCGGTCATGCCTGCTCAGCGACCTCGCGTCTTCTCCGGAATGCAGCCCACTGCTGACTCCCTGCACCTCGGGAACTACCTTGGGGCGCTTCGCCAGTGGGTGGCACTACAGGACGACCACGACTGCGTCTACTGCGTCGTGGATCAGCACGCGATCACGATGGAATTCAGCCCCGCAGACCTGCTTCGGCGTACGAGAGTGACCGCAGCTCAGTACCTAGCGGCTGGAGTGGATCCGGAACGAAGTGTGTTGTTCGTGCAAAGTCACGTTCACGAACATTCGCAATTGCAATGGGTGCTGAGTTGCATCACCGGAAATGGTGAAGCTAGTCGGATGACCCAATTCAAGGACAAGGCATCGCGTGGTGAGGCTGACCGATCCACTGTCGGACTCTTCACGTATCCGATCCTGCAGGCCGCCGACATCTTGCTCTACCACGCAGATCAGGTCCCCGTAGGCGAGGACCAGCGTCAGCACATCGAACTCACCCGCGACTCTAGCTCAGCGCTTCAACACCACCTTCGGTGACACGTTTGTTGTCCCTGCGCCGTACATCCTCAAGCAGACCGCCAAGATCTTGGACCTGCAGAACCCTGCCAAACAAATGAGCAAAAGCCTCGGTGGTTCCGGTTGCCTCTATCTCCTGGACGACGTCAAGGCGAACGTCAAGAAGTTGAAGTCTGCGGTCACCGACAGTGGACGCGACATCGAATTCGACCCGGAGAACAAACCGGGCGTGTCGAATCTGCTGACGATCGTTGGCGACGCTCACCGATTCATCGCCAGAAGAGATCGCTGGCTCAGTTCGACGGCCGGGGATACGGAGACCTCAAGAAGGAGGCGGGCGACGCGTTCGCGGCCTTTGTGGAGCCGTTCCAGAGGCGCGTCAACGAATTGCTCGATTCCCCCGATTTGTTGGACAAGATTCTTGCCGACGGCGCCGAGCGAGCCCAAGCGGAGGCGAGCCAAACCCTGGCGAAGGTCTACGACCGGGTTGGCTTCCTCCCGCGTCGACCTTGACCGCGTGACGTGGACAAGAAATCGGTAACCATCGGGGTTGCCATCGCCATCCCAGAACCCTGGGGCGATGACCTCCAAGAGCATCGAGCGTCGTACGGCGACCGCCTGGCCTGGACAATTCCAACGCACATCACTCTGCTCCCGCCGACGCAGGTGCCGCCAGCGCGTCTGACCGAAGTGGACGCGCACCTGCGACGGACTTGCCTAGAGGCAGAGTCGTTCCCGATCGTGCTTGGCAGTGCTGAGTCCTTCCGTCCGGTGACGCCCACGGTCTTCATCGCAATCACCAAGGGCTTCGACGAGTGCGTGCGGTTACAGCGCGGTGTTCGTAGCGGACCGTTGCAACGAAATCTCACCTTCGACTACCACCCGCACGTGACGCTGGCATTCGACGTCGCTGACGACGTTCTCGATCGAGCGTTGGAAGAGCATCGTGAGTTCCAGGCGGAATTCACAGCTGACGTTGTTACGCGCTACGAACTGGGCGAGGACGGGATCTGGCTCCCCGAACAAGACTTCGCCCTTGGCCCGAACCTGATGAGGTTGATCTCGTCGATTCAGGCAGCGAACAATCGAATGGAGCAGTTCATACATCGTTGGCCGGTGTCGTCGCGGTTCTTCGCGGCACTCCAGCGAGCCAATGCACTGCGGTTTACCCGATGGGCAGCGGCGATGGCGCTGTTTGGATACCTGTCGGTATTTCCCGCTTGTCGTTCTCGCCAGTTGGGCGCTGACCGTCCTTCTTCAGAACTTTCCTGAGGTGCGGCAAGCAGCCGAAGAAGGCCTGACCCAGGCTCTGACCGTAGACGGTCTGATCTCTCCGACCGAGACGATCGATCTCACCAAGATCGCTGGTGTGACGGCGGGCGCGGGGATCGTCGGCATCGTCGCATTGGCAATCACCGGGCTCGGCTGGATTGACGCCACGATCGAAGGAACACGACGGATGTTCGGCGCGATGCGTCGTCCTCGATATTGGCTCGTGCTGCGAGCAGAGGATTTCCTCTGGCTACTCATCGTCGGCGCGGCCATGCTTGGGGCAATCATTTTGTCGGTCGGCGTTCGGTCGCTGGGGCAGTGGCTCTTGGAGCAGCTCAACTCCGGACACCACGGCGGCACCGTGCAACAAGTTGCTGGCAATGCGCTGTCCTCCCTACTCATCTGGCTCGCGCTAGTGGGGTTCTACGCCTACTCGTGGCGCCGTCCGAATCGTCGGTGGCCATCGGTGTTGGCTGGGGCCTTGATGGCCACCATTGGCATCGCAATCATGGTGGAGTTCGCGTTCTTGATCGTCGGCCGAACGCTGAGCAACCCGGTGTACGGAGCTCTGGCAGTGGCTGCCGCGATCTTGCTATTGCTCTACTTCGCGTCGGCGATTGTCTTGTACTTCGCCTGCTGGATCGCTATCGGCGAAGGTGCCCCTCGTACGCGCGAGGAGGATGCCTACTACGCACGCGTGGCTGGCGGCAGCGTCCTGCTACCTACCGAATTGGCGGCAGGCTCGGACGCTTCTGGCGATTCGAGCGACGGCTGATCAGTAGGCTGCGGCAATGCCGAGGATTGCTAGCAATAGCCAGCGCTACCCAAATCAAACTCAAGCCCTCTGATTTCTGCCTCGGCCGGTGGCTGTTGCAGGTGTACCGGCCGCCGCAGGCGTCATTGCGGACTTCGGCTCCCTCGCCGTCGGCAACAGGTTGCCCAGCGGTTTGAGTTGATCTGCGTTCTGGAAGGTCCAGTTGAACAACCGTTCCGCAGCGCCTTCCGTAGGTTCTGCCAAACCCATCAACGTGACGATGTAGGTGTGCCCACCGCGTTCAACAGCGCCGACGTACGTGGCCCCGGCGAGCGTGGTGTAACCGGTCTTAACACCGAGGGTGCCGCGATACCCGTCCATGAGAAGTGGGTTCTGGTTGTAGATCATGTACGACTTGCGTTTCTTACCCTTCTTCGGCATCTCGGCGGGGAAGGAGGTGTCGGTGGTCCCCACGTAGTGGCAGAAGTCTTCGCGCTGTAAGCCCGCACGTCCGAAGACGGCAAGGTCGAACGCTGAGGTGTATTGACCCTTGGCATCCAACCCCGTCGGATTCACCGCGGTGGTGTCGTCGGCTCCCAGCCGCGCAGCTTCGTCGTTCATCATCGCGACCGTCTTGTGGCGACCACCCGCAGCGCTTGCCAGCGCGCTGGCTGCGTCGTTTCCACTCGGCAACAACATCCCGTAGAACAGTTGGTCGATCGTGTACGTCGCGCCGGGCACGATTCCGACCGCGCTACCGACCGTCGCGGCGTCATTCCACGAAACCTTGTAGACGTCGTCCTTGTTGAGTTGCGGTAGCAGCGTGACAGCGGTGAGCGTCTTGAGCGTGCTAGCCGGACGCAAGCGTTCGTGCTCGTTCTTGGCGGCCAGCACCTCGCCGGTATCGACGTCCGCAACCAACCAAGCTTTCGCGAGCACGATCGGCGGGGTCGCGCCATCGGCTCGTCCCGGCGTCGTTGTAGACGTTTGGCTTCAGCACTTGCAATCGGCGAGCCCGACAAAGAGACCAACGAGTCCGGCCGACAGACATGCCGCGGCTAATACGAGGCGGCGGCGAGGTCTAGACATGAGGGCCAAGGGTACCGGCCGCCGACCAGGCCTCGCGCACGGTGGTGAGTGCCTCTGAGGCCGTTACGGTGAGCCGAGTCTGTCCTGACAATTGGTTGTTCCACTCGCCTTCGGTCGGAGCTTTGATGAACATTTCGCGGCTCGGCGCCGCACCCGTGGGACCTAAGGCGGCGAAAAGTTCACCTGGCGGTCCTGGTGATCATCTTCTCGTTGGACAGTAGCCAGAGATCGTAAAGGTCTCTCGGGGTTGCCCGGTCGAACCAGGCGATCGCTTTCCAAGCCACGAACGAATCAAGCGTTGGAACCCGAAGTTGAGTGGGTGCTACGTCGCTGTATCGCTGCTCGATTCTTCGAACTTCCGTCGGCCAATTCGGGTACCCCGTAGCGATGAGGAGTTGCAATTGAATGGTGATCCCGGCATCGGTTGTCAGTGTGACCGGCTCGACGTCTCGAAGGGCTGCGAGGTCAGCGCTCCAGGTCAGTCGACCGTAACGAGGGAGGACTGAGCGATTGATTTGAGTGACGAGCTCGTCAGCTGTTGTTCGTCGATCCCCCATGGCCAAGAGGTCGATATCCTCGCTGAGTCGGCCGGCTGGTAGATGTGTTCGGGCTAGGGCTGTGCCACCGAAGAAAGTTAGGCTGTCCTTGAGTTCCATCAGAGCCGACAGAATTACCGAGATGACGTGATCTCGCTCGACCTGAATTTGAGAGACACCAAATTGCGCACGAACACGCTCGGCATCGTCGTCGCCCAGGCCGGTGATAGCGCTCATTCATAGTTCCGGTTGACGCGATTCAGTGTCGCGCGCATGCGCTGCTCGGAGGCCAATCGCTCAAGCGTGTCTTGAGAACACCTCGGCAAGAGTGCCCGAATGGCGCTCTGGACATCCCCCTCTACCCCGCCAAGGCGCGGTCGACGAGCGAGGTCCAAAACGGTCTGCTCTGGGGTTGTCACCAACGCCCGACCTAGCTCTGTGGCGACCGACTCGACATCGAGTCGATCGGTGTCGCGGCGAACAAACTGAACCGTGGCTTCTCGGCCAATCAATGCCACCGGTGCACGTTGACGGGGGACGGCGACCAAAGCGGTAGCTATCGCCCGCGGGATAGCACCGTGGACTCTTGCTGCTGATACCCCCATCAGAGCCGTTTGGCGTGGACCGAAGTCAGCAGCGGCCACGCCAGCCGCAATGGCCTCGAGGCCAGGATTCCAATCCTTTCCCACCTGGTCCTGCGGTACGACTACGTAGTACCCGTGGGCAACGCGTCGCAAGGAGCCTTGACGGGTGAGCCGCGCAAATTGATGAGCGGGATCGGCGTAGGTGCCAAGCGCGTCCTTAACCCGGACAGTCCGAAGGGGCATGGCAGCGAGTGCAACGGGAACGCCGCCGCGGCGCTGAGTCATAATCCACCCCATTTAGTATTGGAATACTATCCTACAAGGACTGTATTACCATACTAAAACTCCTACTGACAGAAAGGCTATCAATCCCATACAGCCCTCAATGCTGAACGACGGCATCGAGCGCCACGGCAGCGTCCTCGGTCACCATGACCGGGTTGATCTCGATCAACGTCAGATTGTCGGCCAACAGTGCCTCCCCAACCCTCTGCGCCAACTGGCAGAGTGCAGATACGTCGAGTGGGTGCTTTGCCGCGTCCGCCGGACAAGAGACTGAAGCCGCGCAGGTCTCTCGATTGCTGAACGAATGCGAGCGGCATCAGCCGGAAGTGGAATCACTGCGACGTCGTTCAGAAGTTCGGTCCAGATCCCGCCCAGCCCGATCACCAGCGACGGCACGACACCGTCACGAGTGGCCGAGACGAGCATCTCCACGCCCGGGGGAGACATTGACTCGACGAGTACGACGCCGCCGTCCACGAGGGTGAGCAGTCGCGCGGCAGCAGCCTCGATGTCGGCCGACTCTGTGAGACCGAGTACGACGCCACCGATTTCGGTCTTGTGTTTGACCGACGAGTGACTAACTTTCAGGACGACCGGCCCGCCGAGTTTCTCGGCGATTCGCACGGCTTCGGTCGGAGAAGTGGCAACCTCCCCATCAGGAACTGCGACACCGTGTGAGGCGAGCAAACTCTTGCCATCGTGTTCTGCCAACCATTCGCCGGGTTCTTGGTGGGCAACGGAACGGGCGATGTCGCGCAAGCCGCTCGGCGGTTGCGGCAGGCGCGGCATGAGCCCCTAGTGCGCGCAGCGCGTCAGGAATACCCGCGAAGGCCGTGACGTCAGACGCGGCGAGATCCTCAGCAACGTACTCGGGCATAAGTTCCGGTAGTCCGGAAGCCACTGCCTTTGTCACACCTGGAATGTCTGCTTCAACCAGGCCGTCTCGGGTTGCTTTCCACTCGATGGTGCTGGCTTCCGGCATCGCGACGGGGATGTCCTGCACGTAGAGAACCTGGTTGACCCCTGGGTCGGCCGCGAGAACTTCAACCAGCCCACGCACAGCGTCTGTGTCGGCCCACAGCGCATTCGTGTGATCCAACGGGTTGGTGATGACCACCCCCTCGGGCAACAAGGGGACAAGGCGTTCGTGGGTCGCGGGCGTCAGTGTTGCGAGTGGGACACCGAGGCGATCAGCTTCGTCGGCGACGATCACGCAGTCGCCCCCCGAACACGTCACCACCGCTAGTCCACCGCCTCGCGCAGGGCGAGGTGTCGCCAGAAGTTTCGCGGTCTCGAGCAATTCGTGGGGGTCGTGACACCAAGCGCCGCCCGCCTCTTCGATGAGCGCGCGGAAGATTCGATGATCGCCGGCGACGGCGGCAGTGTGCGCACCGCCAGCGACCGCACCGGCTTCGCTTCGTCCGGCTTTGAGGACTGCCACGCGTACGTCGTTCTCCACGCACTTGGCCAGTGCCTCGGTCCACCGAGCACCATCGCCGTCGTCCTCGAGGTAGAGGGCGACCGAGCGCACGCCTTCGGTGATGGCCAGTTGGTCGAGCGCCGTAGCTGCGTCAACGATCGCGCTATTGCCGACGCTGATCACGGTGTGCCATCGCAGTCCGCGTCGACTGGCCAGCGCGATGACGCCGACGTTCCCGCTCTGTGTGACCAACGCGACGCCGCCTGGCTGGCCGAGGTCGACCAAGTCACCCCACAGGGGAGCACGGTGGTGAACCGCGACCAGGCCGTTGGCGTTGGGACCGATGACTGGCAGCGAGTGACGTTGAGCGGCCTCGACGAGCGCTTCTTGGCGATCGATGCGACCGGTCTCTGCGAACTCGGCCGCGAAGACGACTGCCCCACCGCAACCGATCCGACCCGCGGTGTCGAGAATTCCCGGCACGGTGTCCGCTGGGGTCGCGACGACCACGGCGTCGACCGCTTCGGTCAGATCGTCCAACGACGGCAGGCAGGGGACGCCGTGGACCTCGGCACGCGTCGGGTGAATTCCCACCAATCGGCCCGGGAACCCGGCGGTGAGCAGGTTGGTAACGGCGGCGTCCCCGTACGACGCCGGTCGGTCGGTGGCCCCGACAACGGCGATCGATCGGGGGGCGTAGAGCCGGGTGAGGTCCAACGTTTTGCTCCGATTTGGCGGTTCCTGAGGCAGGTAAGGAAGGCGTAAGGTGGCTTCGGCCGGTATCCTGACTGAACATTCAGCCAACGGTCAACCCGCCCACCAGGGCGGGCTCAGTCATAACAGAGCTCCGTCACCACAGAGCCAAACACAGGGAGTAGTCATGCCGGGTCCGGGAAGCGCCATCGACGCTGCGAAGGTCCAGCAGCAAGTGCGCGACCACATGATGCTCAACTTCACCGACTGGAGTGCCTTCAAGGACTCCGAGATCCCCATCTTCGTGAAGGGCGACGGGTGCGACGTCATCGACGTGCACGGTCGACGGTTCATCGACGGGTTGTCGGGCCTCTACTGCTCGAACCTGGGTCACTCGTTCGGTGCAGAGGTCGGCGCGGTGGCGCAAGCCCAGATGGCCGAGTTGACGTTCACCCCCACATGGTCGGTCGCCCACCCTCGGGCAGCTGAACTCGCCGAGCGGATTACCGACCTGGCACCCGACGGTCTCAACCGGGTGTTCTTCACCACCGGTGGCGGCGAAGCCAACGAGTCGATGTGGAAGATCGTCCGCCAGTGGCATGCCGCCAATGGTCAGCCGCAGCGTGTCAAGGCGATCGCGCGCAACAGTGCGTACCACGGCACCAGCCTCGCGGCGTTGTCGTTTACCGGCATCCCCGTCACCCGCGACCCCTTCCAGCCGCTGCCAATCGACGTGACGCACGTCAGCGAAACCAACCCCTACCACCACCCCAAGGGTGACGACGAAGCCTCGTTTACTCAGGCGCTGCTTGAGGAAATGGAACAAGCGGTAATTGACGCCGGACCAGACGAGGTCGCGCTGATCATCGCCGAGCCGGTGCAAAACGGTGGTGGCTGCTTCACGCCACCGGCTGGCTACTGGGCCGGACTCCGCAGAATCGCGGACAAGTACGGCATCTTGCTGACCGCTGACGAGGTCATCACCGGTTTCGGTCGCGTGGGTGAGTGGTTCGGGTCACTGCGCTACGACATTCAGCCCGACTTCATCATCTTCGCCAAGGGCGCGACCGCTGGTATGGCGCCGATGGGTGGCGTCATCGTGCACGACCGCGTTGCCGAACCGTTCATCTCCGGCAAGGTGATGTACAACCACGGCGTCACGTACAGCGGGCACCCGGTGACCGCTGCCATCGGCACCGCCGTGCTCGACATCTATGAGCGCGAGAACGTGCATGGCCAACGTCCGCGCGAACGAGTCGTTCTTCCGTGACCGACTCACCGAGTTGCTGCGCGTTCCCCTGGTTGGTGACGTTCGGGGTGCTGGACACTTCTTCGCCCTCGAACTGGTCAAGGACCGCGCCACCAAAGAGACCTTCAGCGAGGCTGAGGCGAACTGGCTGCTCGGTGACGTTCTGTCGACTCGGTTGTTCGAACAAGGGTTGCTCTGTCGCCTTGACGACCGTGGCGACCCCGTCGTCCAGTTGTCGCCGCCCCTTGTGGCTGACCAGCAGGTCCTGGGTCGGATCGTCGACATCGTGGGCGACGCCGTCGAGTACGCATGGGGCGAGGTCGAGGCAGGTGGCCTCGAACGCCTCCAGGCGTCCAAGGCGTAACACCCGCCTCGACCTCGTCGTTCCTCCGCGGTCAGCCCCGACTAGTTGGTCGGAGCAGTCCCCAGAGTGACTTCGGTACTCGTGGTCTGACCGTTGCGTGAGTACTCGAGCTTTACGGTGGTACCCGGCTTGATGGCTCGCACCGCCGCGACTAGTGAGTCGGCGGAGTCGATCCGCTCACCGTTGAAGCCGGTGACCACGTCGCCACCCTGCAGGCCAGCGGCGTCAGCCGCGCTGCCGTTCTCGACGCTCTCGACCTTGGCGCCGAGGATGTCACCGCTGCGTCGCCGATCGAGATCCCAAGCTGCGAGTGCGTGGCGGTGCCGTTCTGAACAAGCTCGTCGGCAATCCACTTGGCTTCATCGATCGGGATGGCGAAGCCGAGGCCGATGCTGCCGCTTTGACTTCCGGTCGACGCTCCCAGGGTGGCGATGGCGGAGTTGATGCCGACCAATTCGCCCTTCAGGTTGACTAGCGCACCGCCGGAGTTTCCGGGGTTGATGGCAGCGTCGGTCTGAATCGCGTTCAGCACCGATGAGTTGGTCCCACCATCGCCTGCCGTCACGGGACGGTTGATGGCGCTGACGATGCCGGTCGTCACGGTGCCGGTGAGTCCGAGTGGTTCACCAATGGCGACAACGCTTTGCCCGACCTGAAGGTCGCTTGAGGTTCCCATCTTGACGGGAACCAGGTTGTCAATTCCGGAGACCCGGATGACGGCAATGTCTGCACTTGGGTCGCGACCGACGATTTCACCGCTCGTGCTCTGGCCATCGGTGAAGTTGACGGTGAGGCTGCCGCCATTGGCAGCCGCCTCGACGACGTGGTTGTTCGTCAGAATCAGGCCGTCGTTGCTGATGACCACACCCGATCCGGAACCACCAGTACTGCCGTTCGAGAACTGGATGGAGACCACGCTTGGCAGCACTGCTGCGGCGACCTTGGCGACGCTTCCGGTCGGAAGTGAGGTCTGGCTAGTGATGCCTTGGCTGTTCGTGGTGGAAGTCGAAGAGATCGGGTCGTTGTTGGTTGCCATCACGACGCCAGCGCCGAGTCCAGCTCCGAGCGAAGCGGCGAGGGTGGCGACGACTGCAACGGTTCCCAGACCGGCTCGCGACTTGCGAGGCGCTGGAGCGGCGCGGGCATGGGGGCGGGCATTGGAAGAGGGGGGTAGGTGTAGGTCATGTCGATGATGCTGCTCGATCAACCTGAAAGAACCCTGAGAGGTGGCCTAAGGGCGGCCAAGAAAGTGAGCGACCTTGTCCAGGGGCTAATCGACCCTTTCGTGCGTCAGAGCTCAATCCGCGTTGGGGATTCCGCTTGACCGCAGCAACATTGACCACCTCGTCATCGCTCATACATCCCCTTGTCGTGCGAACCGCGGCAGACTGTTCAGTCATGAACGAGCAAGGGATTTCGCGGCCGCAGGCCTGGATCGCTTGGGACGAGTGGACTTGGGACGGCCCTAGCACCGGTGGTGCGTATCAAGTGCTCGTTGGAGGTCCCGAAGGCGGCCCGCCTGAGAGTCTTGATACGCCAAAGTTGAGCGAAGCCCTCGCTTGGGCGAGGGCAAGAACACGATGGGTCTTGGTGAGGCCATCGTGGGATGACGGTCGTTACTACTGGGCCGGTGATGGTCCTCCGCCGCTTCCACCTGACCCTGAGCACGAGTCTTACCGAGTGCTGCAGTCGCCGCCGTGGCCGGGGCCTTGACCTTTCCGAACACCAGCCCGACCAAGGTCGCTAATCGCAATACATCCTCTGATTCCGCGGGTGCGACCGCAGTCCATGATCTGGCTGAGGGTTTAGTACTAGGGGTGCCACACTCGGTTCATGCAACTACGGCACCGCTACTGTGGGAGGGCGGCGTCGCTACATTTTCGTCTTGTGCCTCCTCGTGGTCGCGACCCTTCCCAGTTGTGGCGACGATCAACCCAGTGGGGCGGACTGCGTCTCAGACCTTCGATTTGGAGACACTCTCTACCACTGGGTAGGCGAGGATGATCCCAAGTTCGGTGAGCAGATCTGGCACCGGCTGGCAGTTGGGATGTGCCGACTCAGATCCCTCGGGTGCTGGCGGACGACGTGTCAATGTGTACGAGAGCCCCGGCGACAATCCGGAAGACCGCGTGGTGGTCGTCTCCGCAGGTGCGGTCAATTCGGGGGCGCTTTACGACGCGGGCCACTAGTAGCCACGCACCGGTGCCATCCCGTGAAGGGTCACTCATTGGCGAAGGTCAGGGCTGTGGGGTCCCTGGGAGGGATAGCACGATTTCGGCGCCCCCTGACGCGCTGTTGCGCGCCACCACAGTGCCACCGTGACGTTCTGCTGCCTGCGCAACGATCGCCAGCCCAAGTCCTGAGCCAGGCGTCCCGCGAGATGCGGGAGATCGGTAGAACCGTTCGAAGACGCGAGCCTGATCCCCTTCGGGGATTCCCGGACCTTCGTCGGTCACCGTGAGTTGACCGTGCTCGAGGCGGAGGTGAACGGTGCCGTCAGCCGGGCTCCATTTCACCGCGTTCCCCAGGATGTTGGTGACGGCTCGTTCCAGCATCGCGGGGCTGCCATCGAGCCACCACGGTTGTAGCTGACTGTCGAACGCGATGCCCGACGCGCGGGGTCGTACGCGATCCGTCGCTCGAACCACGACTGCCTCGAAGTCGACTGCTTCGAGTGGCTCGTCCACCGGGGCACCACGCGACAATTGCACGAGGTCGCCCACCAGGTCACTTAGTTCGGCGAGTTGCACACGTGCGTCGTCCAGCATGGCGGCGCGCTCGGCCTGGGGAAGTTTGTCTGCCGTTGCTTCGGACTGGGCCAGGAGATCGAGGTTCGTCCGGATCGAGGTCAGTGGAGTACGCAGTTCATGACCGGCATCGGCGACAAGACGTCGTTCACGTTCACGTGCTGAATCCAAGGACCCAAGCATCGCGTTGAACGATTCGGCCAATCTCGCAACTTCGTCATCGCCAGACACGTCGATGGGCGTGAGGTCCTCAGTTCGCGCGACGCGTTCAGTAGCCGCGGTCAGGTCGGCTACCGGTCGAAGACCCGTCCGCGCGACGACGTACCCGAGCACTCCTGCGCTGGCGACGCCGAGCAAGCCAATGACGATCAGGTAGACCGTCAGGTCGCCGAGGGTGTCTTCGACAGGCGTGGTCGGTTGGGCGACAACGAGTGCGCCTGATTGCCCTGCGGGCACGGCCGCGACCCGCAGTGACTCTCCGTCTTGAGTGACCGACCGCAGAGAATGCTCAAGAGTTCCGTCGGCGACGGCCAACTCTTGATCGGAGCTTGGTGGCGCAATCCCACCCTGCGAAGGGAACATCACGTTGTCTCGGCTCAGAATTCCGACGTAGGCGTTGTCCGCGAGGGCAGCGGGAAACTGAGCCACTGCGTCGGGGTTTCCCACCGCCTGTGCGACGGCGTACGTGCGTCGCATCAGGTCAGTGTCGAACTGTTGATACAGCTCGTTGCGGACGATTAGGTAGACCGCGATCGTGGTGACTGTGATGGCAATCGCAACGGCAAGGGCAGAGAGCATGGCGATGCGGCTTCGTAGTGACATCCGGGATGCCCGACGTCCAGGGGTTTGAGCCTTTGTCACGTCACTCACCGTCAGGCTCCCGAAGCACGTAGCCGACGCCGCGCACCGTATGGATCAGGCGTGGTTCCCCCTCCGCCTCGGTCTTGCGGCGCAAGTAACCGATGTAGACCTCGAGCGAGTTGGCCGTCGTCGGAAAGTTGTACCCCCAAACCTCGTCGAGAATCGTGGCTCGAGACAGCACGCGTTTGGGGTTGTGTAGGAACAGTTCGAGTAGAGAGAACTCAGTACGGGTAAGCGTCAGCGATCGTCCTCCGCGCTTGGCTTCACGTGAGTTGACGTCGAGGGTGAGATCGCCGAAGCCGAGAGCCGTGCCGCTAGCTGCCGCCTTCTGAAGGAGTCCGGCGAAGGAGTGCTCGCAACCTGGCGAGTAACTCTTCAAGTGCGAACGGTTTGGGCAAGTAGTCGTCTGCTCCTGCGTCCAACCCGAGCACTCGATCGCGGACCTCGTCTCGGGCGGTCAGCATGAGCACCGGCAAGTCATTGCCAGCAGCGCGCAATCTGCGACAGGTCTCCAGGCCGTCAAGGATTGGCATGTTGATGTCCAGGATGAGTGCATCAGGACAGTCGCTGGCAACCTCAACCAGTGCGGCCGCGCCGTCTTCGACAGCTGTGACGTCGTATCCGTTGAAGGTCAATGACCGGCGAAGAGACTCGCGGACCGATGGGTCGTCGTCTGCCACCAGAATTCGCACGCTCTGAGTGTGCTGCATGAACCCTTGTGCCCTGAACCCTTCCCCCGCTTGAAGTACCCGCAACCGTTGTGGGACGTGTCTGGCCCTACCCTGGTTCCGGGCGCACCCGTGATCGGGGCGGCACACTTCCGGCAGTTGGAGCAACCATGAGCGACGAGCGTCGATCCGAGTCGGGCTTCCCCATTGAGCCGGTCTACGGACCCGACGCCCTGGCGCAGTGGGATGCCGACCAAGAGTTGGGTCAACCCGGCGAGTTCCCCTTTACGCGCGGTGTCTACCCGACGATGTACACCGGACGCCCCTGGACCATGCGGCAGTACGCCGGGTTTGGCACCGCCAAGGAGTCGAACGAGAGGTATCACCACCTGCTGAAGGCGGGGACGACCGGACTATCGGTGGCGTTCGACCTGCCAACGCAGATGGGGTACGACTCGGACCACCCGGTTGCTGCCGGAGAGGTCGGCAAGGTCGGCGTTGCGATCGACTCGATTGACGACATGCGCGTGCTCTTCGACGACATTCCGCTTGAGCAAGTGTCGACGTCGATGACGATCAACGCACCCGCGGCAGTGCTGTTGTTGCTCTATCAGTTGGTTGCTGAAGAACATGGCGTTCCTGGTGGGGCGCTCAACGGCACGATCCAGAACGACGTCCTCAAGGAGTACATCGCACGGGGCACCTACATCTACCCGCCAGCAGCCTCGCTTCGACTGATCACGGACATCTTCAAGTACTGCCGCGACGAGATCCCGCGATGGAACACCATCTCGATTTCGGGCTATCACATGGCCGAAGCCGGGGCTACGCCTGCGCAGGAGATCGCGTTCACGTTGGCAGACGGCATCGAGTACGTCCGCGCCGCGATTGCGTCCGGTCAGGACGTCGACGAATTCGCTCCGCGACTGGCGTTCTTCTTTGTGTCGCGTACGACGTTCCTTGAAGAAGTGGCGAAGTTCCGGGCGGCACGTCGAATCTGGGCACGAGTCATGCGTGACGAGTTCGGAGCCACCGATCCGAAGTCGTTGATGCTTCGCTTTCATACGCAGACCGCTGGTGTTCAACTGACGGCGCAACAACCGGAGGTCAACCTGGTTCGCGTCGCGGTTCAGGGTCTAGCGGCAGTCATGGGGGGAACGCAGTCCCTGCACACCAACAGCTACGACGAAGCTCTGGCACTCCCCAGCGCGAAGGCGGCGCGACTTGCGCTGCGAACCCAACAAGTGTTGGCGTATGAAACAGATGTCACAGCCACCGTCGACCCGTTCGCGGGCTCGTACGTCGTCGAGTCCCTCACCGACGAGGTTGAGTCCGCCGCGCTCGACCTGATGAAGCGCATCGAGGATCAAGGCGGCGCCGTCGCAGCCATTGAGCAGGGCTTTCAGAAGTCCGAGATCGAACGCAGCGCGTACGAAGTGGCGAAGCAAATCGACAGTGCCTCTCGGGTCGTGGTTGGAGTGAACCGGTTTGTGCTTGATGAGGAAGAGCCGTACCAACCACTTCGAGTCGATCCTTCGATCGAGGCTGATCAGGCTGCCCGGCTGGCTCGACTACGTGCTGACCGTGACCAGGCCGTGGTGGATCGGCACCTTGCCGAGCTTCGCGAGGCGGCCGCCGGGGACGCGAACGTCCTCTACCCGATGCGGGAGGCATTGCGCAGCCGAGCAACGGTCGGCGAGGTTTGCGACGCGCTTCGCGGGGTGTGGGGCACCTACACCCCCGCCGACGCGTTTTGAGCGGCTAGCCTCGACGCCGTGAGCGCACTTTCCTTGGACCTGACGACGTTGGTCCCTCAGTTGGCCGATGCCGCTGCTGAGTTGAACGAGGAACTGGTTGCGTTTCGTCGTGACTTCCACGCTCATCCCGAGATTGGGCGACAAGAGTTTCGGACGACCGAGATCGTCGCCGAACGCCTCGAACAGGCGGGCTTGCTCCCGCGCGTTCTGCCGGGAGGCGCGGGTCTGACCTGTGACATTGGCGAGGGTGAACCCGTCGTAGCGCTGCGAGCCGACCTCGATGCGTTACCGATCCCGGACGAAAAGGTCGGTACCCCCTACCGATCGACCGTCGAAGGGTTGTGTCACGCCTGCGGCCACGACGTCCATACCGCGATCCTGCTCGGGGTGGGTTTGGTGTTGCAGCAACAGCACCTGGCCCGCGGCATCAAGGGACGAGTTCGGCTGGTCTTTCAGCCCGCTGAGGAAGCGATGCCCGGTGGGGCGTTGGACGTGATCGCGGCCGGCGCCGTCGACGATGTCCGTCGGATCCTGGCCCTGCATTGTGATCCAAGACAAGACGTCGGACGCGTCGGTGTTCGAGTTGGGCCCATCACCGGCAGCAGCGATCACGTCCGCGTGGACCTGACGAGCCTTGGCGGCCACACGGCGCGACCTCATCTGACCGGAGACCTCGTGTATGCACTCGCCAAGGTGGTGACCGACGTCCCCTCGGTGTTAAGCAGACGGGTAGACCCGAGGGCGGGGTTGTCGGTGGTGTGGGGCCAGGTGCATGCCGGTGGTGCTGCGAACGTCATCCCCCAACACGGGCATACCGAGGGGACCGTCAGGTCGCTCGATGCGTTGGCGTGGGAGCACGCACCGCAAGTGGTGACCGATGCTGTTGAGTCGGTCGTTTCGCCGTACGGGGTGCACGTTGACGTCAACTACACCCGCGGCGTACCACCGGTGAACAACGACGCCGAGTCGGTCGCCCTCATTGAGCGAGCAGCACGCGTCGTACTTGGCGACGATTGCGTTGAGAACGTCGAGCAAAGTCTGGGAGGCGAGGATTTCGCCTGGTACCTGGAGAAGACGCCCGGCGCATTGTTCCGACTAGGAGTGCGCACACCCGGAGACGACACCGTTCGTGATTTGCACCAAGGAACGTTCGACGCAGATGAACGTGCGATTGCGTTGGGAGTTCAATTGCTCGCGGCGATGGCGCTGACCGAACTCGCCGACGTGTAGTCGCTGACTAGTCGGCTGTCGGAAGCGGGTTGTCCGTCATACCTGCCTTGAAGGGGTCCCTGCGGGGCGGGTCACCGAGTTCGGCGCGCGGGCAGGTCTGTAGTGACAGTCCGACCCAAGTAAGCGCGTCGTCTACCAGCGACTCCACTGACCAGCCGCTGTCCAGTCCGTAGGGAGTGATGGTCACTTTGTAGATCGTGATCTGGTGCCGGTTGGGGGAGTCATACATGACGGCGATCGAGCCGAGCAGCCGGGCATTGCCTCGGGTGCCACCCATACCGTCCCACGCAGTGTCGTAGCGCTGCCACAGCGACGAGGTCGCGTTCCAGACCCCACCATTGCTGATATCGAGCCGTTTCAACTCTTCCAGGACGCGGAGCGCTGCCCGCTCGTCGAGGATCGCTGCCGGCCGAATGATCCGGACGTCGTCACGCGTGGCTACTCCCATGAATTGGCTATCGGGAGGGGGCGGCGTGGGGTTGAGGGCTTATCGACTGGGAATCCGAAGAAATCATGGACCCACCGATCTGCAGGGTCGGCTTCGAAGATCACGGACGTAGTCGTCAGGGGCGCCGGCCGCCTCGGCGGCGTCGGCCATGATCCCCAGGTAGCGAGCCGAGGGGAGGCCGCCTTCGTAGCCGTTAAGGACGTACAGCCAGGCCAGCCGGTCCCCGTCAAGGGTCTGCACCCGCAGCCGGATCTTGTCGTAGATCCCGAGGGCGCCCTCCCAGGCGTCCAGGGCATGCTCGTCGAGCGAGGTCAGGTCGTAGAGGACCACGAAGACGTGCTCGCCGGGCTCCTCGACGACAGTGGCCAGGGCGCCCTCCCAGCCGAGATCCTCACCGCCGAACGTGAGTCGCCAACCGTCCAGCCAACCGCTACCAGAAAGTGGTGAATGCGGGGCTCGTTCAGCCATCTGGCCTGGGTCCATGTTGCTGCCGTAGGCAGCGTAAAGGGCCATGTGAGGGAGCGTAGAGCCGCAGCGTGTCGTCGTCGCGGAGGTGTAGGCCAGAATGACCGCGTGGCGCGCATCGTGATCGTTGGTGGTGGACCGGGTGGGTACGAGTCCGCGTTGGCTGCCGCACAACTCGGGGCCGAGGTGGTCCTGGTCGACACCGACGGTCTTGGTGGTTCGGCGGTTCTGACCGACTGTGTCCCTAGCAAGGCGCTGATCACCGTCGCGGATGTCATGGACGAGGTCTTCGACTCGCGACGACTGGGCGTCCGATTCCCAGGCGACATCGAAGTGGCGCTCGACGTTGTCAACGAGCGAGTGCTGTCGCTTGCGTCCGCGCAGTCGCACGACGTCGAGTCGCACCTTGAGCGTGATGGGATCCGGGTAATCCATGGCCGTGGACGGCTGGACGGCCCGTCGCGGGTCGTCGCGACTGGTCATGACGGCAGCAACGAGGTCTTGGAGGCGGACGCGGTCCTGATCGCAACGGGGGCGCACCCCCGTGAGTTGCCCGACGCGGCCGTTGACGGCGAACGCATCCTGTCGTGGACCCAGCTGTACGACTTGAAGCAACTGCCGCCGGAGTTGATCGTCGTCGGGTCCGGCGTGACCGGCGCGGAGTTCGCTTGCGCGTACCAAGCGCTGGGATCAAAGGTGACGCTGGTGTCGTCTCGCGAGCGAGTACTCCCGGGCGAGGACGCCGACGCAGCGCAAGTCATCGAGGAAGTCTTTGCTAGGCGCGGGATGACCGTGTTGTCGAAGACCCGCGCGGTGGCGGCGCGTCGTGAGGGTGATCGAGTCGTTGTGAGCCTGCAAGACGGTGGCACGGTCGAGGGGTCGCACGTGCTGATGGCCGTCGGTTCGATCCCGAATACCGTCGACATGGGGTTGGCCGAAGCCGGCGTCGCACTGGACGAACGCGGCTTCATCGAGGTCGACCGAGTGTCACGGACCACCGCGCGTGGGGTTTATGCGGCCGGTGACTGCACCGGTGTTCTGATGCTCGCTTCGGTGGCGGCTATGCAAGGTCGCATCGCGATGCGACATGCGCTCGGTGACGCGGTGGCACCGTTCGATCTCGCGGTTGTCTCCAGCAACGTGTTCACCGATCCGGAGATCGCCACTGTCGGTGTCACACAGACTCAGGTCGATGCGGGCGTGATGTCGGTGTCAACGATCAAGTTGCCGCTCGCAACGAATGCGCGAGCCAAGATGCAGGGGATCGACGACGGATTCGTCAAGCTCTTCTGCCGACGGGGCACCGGCATCGTGGTTGGCGGAGTGGTGGTGGCGCCACGGGCGAGCGAACTGATCTACCCCGTATCACTCGCCGTGCGTCTGGGGTTGAACGTCGACCAGCTTTCGGATGCGTCCACCGTGTATCCGTCGCTGTCCGGTTCGGTGTCCGAGGCGGCACGTCAACTTCACACTCGCGGATAGTTGTTCGGCGCGCTACAGGGGTGGTGTGAGCGCGCCTGCGTCCAGAAGTCCGAGTGAGGCTTCGAGGGCACCCGCGATCTGGATCAGCATGGGTTCACTATGCGCGGTGCCGGTGATCGCGAGACCGACCGGGAGTCCGTGAACGAAGCCCATGGGAAGGCTCAGGATCGGATATCCCGCGACTGATGGTGCGCTCGTGATCTGGCCGCCGACGTCGGCATCGCCATTCACCAGGTCGATGACGCCAGCCGGTGGGAACGCAGGGGCAACGAGCGCATCGAGTTCGTGAGTGGCAAGCAGCGCGTCGATGCCGTTGTCTCGGCTGGCTTGAACGCCGCGGCTTCGAGCTTGCTGGTACGTCGAGTCGTCAAGGCCGGGTGAGGCATTGGCCTGCTCGAGGAACTCTTGGCCAAACCATTGGAGTTCGGCGTCCTCGTGCGCCCGGTTGAAGGCGATGACGTCGGCGATCGAATGCGGGCACGGGTCGGGACGCGCACCGAGATAGGCGTTCAGTCCCTGCTTAAACTCGCAAAGCAAGACGAGCATCTCGTCGTCATCGAGAGAACCCATCTTGTCTGGATACGTCACGTCAACGACGGTCGCACCAGCCCGCGACAGATGTTGGAGTGCTTCGTCGGCCACGGCGTCGGTGGCAGCGTGTGCGCCGAAGCACGATCGCAGTGCTCCGATGCGGATCCCGCTCAGCCCGTGCGTGACTTGGTGAGCCTCGCCATATTGGTCGGAGCCGCACAAAGCGTCGAGCAATTCGGATAACGCGAGGACGGAAGCCGCGAAGGGACCGGGGGAGTCCTGGCTGTGGGAGATGGGCACGATGCCGTCTTGGGGGAGCAAGCCGACGGTCGGTTTGATTCCGACAACACCGTTGAACGACGCGGGGCACACGATGGAACCGTCCGTCTCGGTGCCAACGGCCAGTGGCGCCAGTTGTGCGGCAACGGCGGCGGCAGACCCCGACGACGAACCGCCGGCTGAACGCGTGAGGTCCCAAGGATTGCGGGTCAAGCCACCCCTCGCACTCCATCCGCTTGTCGAATGCGGTGAACGCATATTCGCCCACTCGCTGAGGTTGGTCTTGCCGAGTACGACCAGGCCAGCTTCGCGCAGCCGGGCAACCACGGGTGCGTCTTTATTTGGCGAGGACCCGACGAGGGCCAGCGACCCCGCGGTGGTCTGCATGGCGTCACCGGAGTCGATGTTGTCTTTGATCAGTACCGGCACCCCATGGAGCGGACCTCGAACTCGACCGTCGCGCCGTTCCGCGTCGCGTTCCATCGCTATGGCCATGGCGTCCGGGTTGACCTCGATGACGCTGTTCAACCCCTGGTGTTTCTCACTGCTAGGCGCGTCGATCTCGCCGATGCGGTTCAGAAGGTGGTCGATCACTTCGGCGCTGGACAGTGGCGTGGTTTCGTGGGCGCCAACGGGGTGTGGCTCGGTCATGGCCTCACCTTCGCACGGCAGGATGTCCGCTGGAAGCCGGTAGGGGAGGCAACATGCGAATCGCAGTCGTAGGTGCGGGCTTCGCGGGGTTGATGGCGGCAACCCAGTTGAACGCGCAAGGGCACGACGTGGTCGTGCTAGAGGCGCGAGATCGAGTTGGGGGACGCGTCTGGTCGTACGAGATGGAGACGTCCGCAGGGCTGACGGTTATCGAGCGTGGCGGCGAATTCGTTCTCGACGGCTATGACTTGATGCGGAGTACCGCCGCAGAGTTGGGGTTGTCGTTTGTGGACATGGGCATGTCGTACTACTCCCGGGAGCCGCGCGGTGGGCTTGCGACGACAGCCGAAGCGCGTGGCGGCTTGTGCTCCGGTTGTAGCGGAGGCCGCGGCCGGCGGCAGCGTGGGGGACGCCGTTGGTGAAGGTGCTCGATGACCTTGCCGGACGCGTTGACGAGGCGGCGCTAGCTGCGTTCGTGTCGCGCGTTGAGGTAACCAACGCGTACCCGCTCGAGCGATTGTCGGCGCAGGTCGTCGCTGATCACACGGTGTCGTTCGAGCCTCGTCCGAGCTTTCGGGTCGCGGGCGGCAACCAGCAATTGGCGTTAGGTCTGGCGTCCGCACTTGGCGAAGGGTTGCGTCTGGGGACGTCGGTGAGGGCGGTTGCCTGGGGTGAGGAGTCGGTCCGATTGGGGCTGGACGACGGAGAGGTCGCCGCCGATGCGGCTGTCGTCGCACTGCCCCTGGCAGTGGCGCGTGAGTTGTCGTTCGATCCGCCGTTGCCCGAGTGGAAGCTTTCGGCGTGGTCACGCGCCGGGTTCGGTCAGGCGGCCAAACTTCACGTCCCGCTTCGGGATCCGGTTGGGGCGAGCGCCGTCCAGGCCGTCGATGACCGGTTCTGGACGTGGACCGCGAGTGACAACAGCGGGCAGGTTCCGCAGGTCGTCCATGCGTTCAGCGGGTCCGGGCCGACCTTGGCGGCGTTGGACGTCGAGCATGGGGCGCAAACGTGGGCGGCACGCGTCGCGGCGCTGCGTCCGGAACTGAACTTGATCGCCGAGCAGGCGATCGTGACGACGTGGGCAGATGACCCGTGGGCGCGCGAGGCGTACACGGCCTTGACTGTGGACGTCCTGCCAGGAGACGACGACGCGATGCAGCGTCCGGTCGGGCCGCTGCACTTTGCCGGCGAGCACACCGCGGGGGCGTGGGCCGGGCTCATGGAGGGGGCGCTGCGCTCCGGCCAACGAGCCGCCACCGAACTCTCCTAACCCCAAACTTCCTCCAACCCCAAACTTTCCTAAGAACGACGCGTTCTCCCACACTGGTGCAACAAACTCCGCTATTCATGCTGTGGAAATCCAAGGTTTCGGATCCGTCATGACACAGGTGGTGACCGATGTTCGGCCAATCTCGTCGAGGGGCCAGCGATCGTGCGGCTTGGTGGTCGTAAAGAGTTGCTCGACGCGGGCCACCGCGTTCAGGCATAGAAGCTGCGGACAGCGTCCGGCTTTTCCACAGCATGAATAGGGAGTTTGTTGCACCAGTGTGGGAGAACGCGTCGTTCTTATGAAAAAGGGGTTGGGTTACTTGATGGTGCAGATGGTGGTGCCCGCGGAGAGAGTTTGACCGATCTCCGCCGAGAGGCCAGAGATTGTCCCGGACTTGTGGGCCGACAGCGGCTGCTCCATCTTCATCGCCTCGAGGACGACCACCAGATCGCCTTCGGCTACTTCCTGGCCCTCTTCGACGGCCAACTTCACGATCGTTCCCTGCATCGGACTGGTGAGGGCATCGCCCGAAGCTGCGGAGGCAGATTTACGTTTGTTGCTACGCCGCGGCGCAGCACCGCTGGGACTCGCAGGAACTGAACCAGAGCCGAGACCTGCAGGCAGGACGACCTCGAGGCGCCTGCCATCGACTTCGACCGTGATCCGCTCGCGTTCGGGCGCAGTCTCGGTTTCAGCTGCGGAGCTGGAGAAGGGAGCGATCGTGTTGACGAATTCGGTCTCGATCCAGCGGGTATGCACGCTGAACGGTTCCGACGCATCGGCCGGAGCGAACGCAGGATCACTGACGACCGCGCGGTGAAAGGGAATTGCGGTGGCCAGGCCGTCGACCTCGAACTCGGCGAGCGCTCTGCGCGACCGTTCCAGCGCTTGTTGACGGTCGTGGCCGGTCACGATCAGCTTGGCTAACAGCGAGTCGAAGTTCTGGCCGATCACGCTGCCTTGTTCGACTCCGGCATCTACTCGCACACCCGGACCGGACGGGGGTCTCCAGGTCGTCACCGGACCAGGCGCTGGGAGGAAGCCCCGACCGGGATCCTCGCCGTTGATCCGAAACTCGAACGAGTGGCCGCGTACCGGCGGATCGACGTATCCAAGAACTTCACCGTCGGCAATCCGGAACATCTCGCGCACCAGGTCGATGCCCGTCGACTTCTTCAGTCACAGGGTGCTCGACCTGCAAGCGAGTATTGACCTCGAGGAACGAGATCGTGCCGTCCTGTCCGACCAAGAACTCGCAGGTTCCAGCACCGACGTAGCCAGCCTTCTTCAGTATCGCTTTGGACGCGCTGTACAACTCGGCGTTCTGAGCTTCGCTGAGGAACGGCGCTGGCGCCTCTTCGACCAACTTCTGGTGTCGACGCTGCAGCGAGCAGTCGCGTGTCGAGACCACCACGACATTGCCGTGAGTGTCAGCCAAACACTGCGTCTCGACATGTCGTGGTCGGTCGAGGTAGCGCTCAACGAAACACTCTCCGCGGCCGAATGCGGTGACGGCTTCACGTACCGCGGAGTCGTAGAGCTCGGGGATCTCGTCGATGGTCCTGGCAACTTTCAGACCACGACCGCCGCCACCGAATGCGGCCTTGATGGCCACGGGCAGACCATGCTCTTGCGCGAACGCGACGACCTCGTCGGCTCCAGCGACCGGGTCCGGAGTTCCCGCAACCTGCGGAGCGCCTACTGCTTGGGCGATGTGTCGCGCCTGAACCTTGTCGCCGAGTGATCGAATCGCGGCAGGTGGCGGTCCGATCCAAGTGAAGCCAGCGTCGATGACGGCCTGCGCGAAGTCGGCGTTCTCGGACAAGAAGCCGTACCCGGGGTGGATCGCGTCGGCCCCTGAGCGGGCCGCGATTCCGAGGACTTTCCCCATGTCGAGGTAACTCGTCGCGGGAGTGTCGCCGTCTAGCGCGAACGCCTCATCTGCCGCCTGTACGTGCGGAGCGTCACGATCGGAGTCCGCGTAGATGGCGACGGAACCGAGGCTGGCGTCGCGACAGGCGCGGGCAACTCGAACGGCGATCTCGCCCCGGTTGGCAATCAGGACTTTGCGCACGGTGTCTCCCCGGCTCCCTGGACATGCGTTCCTTGCGTGGCCTCGGCGCAGTCTACGGATCGCCGCCCGGTTTGTGCCCGGAGGCCCCGGCTTGCTCCCAAAGCCATGGCAGGTCGATCTCAAGCCTGATCAACATGCGGCGGAGCAGAGGCAGCGAGATCCCGACGACATTGGCGTGGTCACCCTCGATGCGCTCGACAAACCAGCCACCCCTGCCGTCAATCGTGAAGGAGCCCGCCACGTGAAGCGGTTCGCCAGATTCGATGTACGCCTCGATCTCGGCGTCCGTGGGATCGCCAAACTGGACCTCAGTGGCGGCCACGTCGGTAATTGATTGAGCAGTATCGGTACGGATCACGTGGTGTCCGGTCAGCAACGTCGCCTGACTGCCGCGCATTCGATGCCATCGGTCGCGGGCTTGCGCTGCGTCTAACGGCTTGCCGTGCACCTGACCATCGACGTCGAGCACTGAGTCGCACCCGATGATCAGTGCCCAATCGGTGAGAGTTCCGACGAGTTCCTCGGCGACGGCCGACGCTTTGCGCATTGCCAAGGTGGCTGCGACCTCACGTGGTGTGCCGGTGACGTCGTCTTCGTTGACTCCGCTGACGACAACGTCCGGATCAAGTCCGGCAGCTCGCAACACCTGAAGTCGAGCGGGCGACGCGGACGCAAGAACCAGTCTCATCTGGTCCCTTAGCGAGGAAGAGCCGATGCCCGCCAGGCACCTGGTCCAGGCCTAAGCGGTGGACGCACGAGCCGCGCCTTGCCAGCCCACACAGAACGACGACGCGCGTGTGAGTTGTCACTTGTCGCACCCCGCGTCACTAGGACTGTCACCAGCGCAGCGAGCTCGGTGGCATCCGGAGCACCACGAACCACGCGCACCAGCGGCGATGCGGACGCAGCGGGATCGGTCACAGTGGAATGTTTCCATGCTTCTTGGGTGGTCGGCTCGCACGCTTATTGCGCAGCATCCGAAGCGCCCGCATGACCTGGATCCGAGTCGCCGAGGGTTCGATGACCGCGTCGATGTAGCCGCGTTCGGCGGCGAGGTAAGGATTGAGCAGAGTGTCCTCGTAGTGCTCAATCAAGTTCGCACGAGTGGCTTCGACGTCGCCCGATTCGGTCGCTGTGGCGATTTCCTTGCGATGCAGGATGTTGACCGCCCCTTGGGCGCCCATCACCGCGATCTGGGCGGTCGGCCATGCCAAGTTGATGTCGGCGCCCAGATGCTTGGACCCCATGACGTCGTAGGCTCCGCCGTACGCCTTGCGCGTGATGATCGTCACGAGGGGAACGGTTGCCTCTGCGTAGGCGTAGATCAGTTTGGCCCCCCGTCGGATGATGCCGTCCCACTCCTGGTCGGTGCCAGGAAGGAAACCCGGGACGTCGACGAGCGTCAGGACCGGCACGTTGAACGCGTCGCAGGTACGTACAAATCGAGCCGCCTTTTCGGACGCCGCGATGTCTAACGTCCCTGCGAACTGCATCGGTTGATTTGCAACGACGCCGATCGAGCGGCCGTCGACGCGACCAAAACCAGTGATGATGTTGGGCGCGTAAAGCGGTTGCACGTCGAGGAAGTCTCCCTCGTCGACGATAGCTTCGATGATGGAGTGCATGTCGTATGGCTGGTTGGCCGAGTCCGGGATGATGACGTCGAGGGCCAGATCGTCATCGTTCACCTCGTTATCGACGGTGACGTCGAAGACCGGCGGCTCCTCGAGATTGTTGCTGGGAAGGAACGACAGCAACTGCTGAGTGAGTTCAAGGGCCTCGGGTTCGTCGGCCGCCATGAAGTGTGCGACACCGCTCTTGGCTTGGTGGGTATGAGCTCCGCCAAGTTCTTCGAACGGGACGTCCTCGCCGGTCACCGTCTTGATGACATCCGGTCCAGTGATGAACATGTGCGAGGTCTTGTCGACCATGATGATGAAGTCGGTGATTGCCGGCGAGTACACGGCGCCTCCGGCGCATGGGCCCATGATCAGCGAGATCTGCGGGATCACTCCGGACGCCTGCACGTTCCGATAGAAGATCTCGCCGTACTGCGCCAGCGAGACAACGCCCTCTTGGATCCGTGCGCCGCCAGAGTCGTTGATGCCGACCACGGGGGCGCCGGTTTTCAACGCCATGTCCATGATCTTCACGATCTTTTCGCCGAAGACCTCACCGAGAGAACCGCCGAACACCGTGAAGTCCTGCGCAAATACGAACACCTGGCGACCGTCGATGGTGCCGTATCCGGTGACGACGCCGTCACCGTAAGGACGTTTGTCCGGCATACCGAAGTCGTGGGACCGGTGGCGAGCCAGCTCATCGAACTCGACGAACGAGCCGTCGTCGAGTAGTTGTTCGATCCGCTCGCGAGCGGTGAGTTTGCCCCGTTTGTGCTGGGCCTCGACGGCGCGCTCTGAACCCGCATGGACCGCTTCGTCCAGTTTGTGCCGCAACTGCGCCAACTTGCCCGCTGTTGAGTGCAAGTCGACGTCCTCGGGGGCAGAATGTGGTTCGGGTCCTGCAGGCATCGTTCCTCCGGTCCGTACGGCCGCCGCCAGCGTAGCGACGGGGGTCGCCACGGGTTCCTGCGGTTCCCGATGGCGGCGATGGTCCGCAGGGGTTTAGTCCGGGACGCGCGTTGTCGATCATCTAGGGGGATGGAGGCCAGTAGATGAGCGGCACCGAGCACACGCCGGTCGCGGCGTCGGTGAAGACCGCACGCGACCGCAGTGAGCGACGGCTGCGCGCCCTCAGCGAGATTGGCCGCGCCAGCGTCGCGCCACCTCACTCAGAAGCGGGGCAGCGGGTTCTTGTGGCGGCGATGCTTGCGATGGACGCCCAGTCAGCATCCCTTGGGATTTGGGACGAAGAGGCCAGGCTGCTACGCATCCGCTACAACGTGGGTGAGCTCGCCCACTGGGAGGAACCGATGCCCCTGGACGAGACCTACGAAGCAGACCGCAGCACCTGGCTGGCCGAGATGGCCGATGGGCTCCTTGGGGCGGTGCTGTGTCTGGACGATCCGGAGCTGGCTGCCGACGATCGCGACTATCTGGCATTGCTGGGGAAGCACAGTTCGATGAGCGTGCCGATCCTCTACGCAGGCAACTGGTGGGGTGAGTTATTCGTCGCGCGAACCGCTGAGCATGCACCGTTCGTCGAAGGTGACGTGGAATGGGGCACCGCAGTGGCCGCCCAGGTTGGGGCCGCGATGGAGACGCTGGAGCACCTCGATCGCATCGGACGACTGGCGCAGACGGATCCACTCACGGGTTTGGCGAATCGACGTGCGCTCGACGAGTGGCTGGAAGCAGCCGCGGTTCGACTTCGTGCAGAGGAACGTCCCATCGGCTTGGTGGTTTGTGACCTCAACGGGTTGAAGACCATCAACGATCAACAGGGGCATGATTCGGGGGACCGAGCCCTCGTGCAGTTCACCGGCTTCCTCACCCAGGTGCAAGCCGGGATCGAACATTCCATTGTGGCTAGGTTGGGCGGCGACGAATTTTGTCTCGCGGTAGCCGGACCAGAGGTAGCCCAGCTCGACGAAGCGGCCAACGCGATTTGTCGACTCGGTTGGAACGCACTGCCCTACGGGATCGCGTGCGGAATGGTGGCTACAACCGACGCCATCGGGCCAATCGACAATGTCGGTCGACTCTTTCGACTGGCGGATGCGGCTCAGTACCGCGCGAAACGAACACGTTCCAAGGTGCCGGTTATCGCTGGCCGCGCGTTGCCTCCCGAACTGGCCATCCCCATCGTTGAACTCTCCGACTCCGGCTCCCCGGATCGACGGTTGCTACGCGGTCGTGAGGACGGTGTGCAAGGTCACCTGCTTGAGGCAGCCCTGCGTGCACTAGATCAGGCTAGAACCGAAACCGTTACGACCCGATTGGGACTGGTAGCCGACCTGATCACGCACCACATTGACGGTTTGGGGTGGTGGATTTCGTATGCCGGTTGCGGCAGCGATTCTGTGAAGACGGCCGAGTACGCCATCTACCGCGAGATCCCAGGAATCCGCGGCTACGAATTGCAGACAGAGGAACTCTCGGTGTTTCCGCTTTCGACGTACCCGCAGACCGAGACGGCCATGCGAGGTGGGTCGTTCTCCGTACACAGCAGTGATCTCACGGCGGATCCGGCTGAGTTGGCGATCTTGGACGGGCTGCGGGCGACTTCCGTCATCGCGGCAGGTGGCACAGACAAGGACGGCGATCGATGGCTGATTGAAGTCTTCACCGACGAACTGAGCGCCGCCGCCCCCGAACTGTCCAGCATGCTCCGACTGCTGCTCTTGGCCGCTCTGCACCCGGCGACTGGCTAGGTCGTCCCTCCTTTTGGCTCAAGGGGCGTTGCCTGTCGGGCCGATAGCACTGTCAAGGGGAGGAACCGATGCCGGTTGGCAGTGACGCGCGCCTAGCGCCAGGGGAACGAGGCAGCTTGACGGCGCGCCTTGGCTCGTTGGCGCTTATTGCACGTGCGGCGTGGGCTAACTCGCGCATGGACCTGCTTCGCCAGGCGGCGAATGCTTCGCGCGACGTCCTGGATGTCGCCTCCCTGTCGATTTCACAGCTCGAACCAGATGCCCGGCAGATTCGTACCCTTATCAACTTCGGTGTCCTTGGCTTGCGCGAGATCGCCGAACCATCCGATGAGACGTACGCCGTAGACGAGTTTGCGTCACTGCGCTCGGTGATCGACCAGGTCAACGGATGGGGGACGTCGGTCGACGGTGGCGACCCCGACGACGCTGATGTGCAACTGCTCAACCGACTAGGCAAGCACTGCAGCATTGCGGTTCCAATCCCGATGGACGGTCCGGTGTGGGGGGAGCTCTACATCACGCGAACCTCCGATCAACCGTGCTTCACCGAAGCAGATGCCGACTTTGCGCAGGTCGTTGCTGTACAGATCGGTGCGGCACTAGCGACGCGCGATCACCTCTATCACGTCGATCGGCTGGCACACACGGACCCGTTGACCGGGTTGGCGAATCGTCGTGCGGTCGACGAAGCGCTTGAGGCAGCGGTCGCGAAGCACCTCTCAGAAGGAACGCCCGTTAGCTTGGTCGTCTGCGACCTCAATGGCCTCAAGCGCATTAACGACGATCAAGGCCACGACGCAGGTGACCGTGCGCTTGTGCGTTTCTCAGGGTTGCTTACGCGAGCCGCTGACCAGCTACGGGACGCGGTCGTCGCGCGCTTGGGCGGGGACGAGTTCTGCGTCGTCGTCCCCGGGGCGTCCTCTGACGCGGTCATCGCGATGGCCGACGAATTGTGCCGAACGGTCCTGAAGTCTCCACTTGAAGGCGTTTCGTGTGGCGTTGCGTCGTCAGCTGACGACGTCGGAGACATTGAGTCTGCCGCGAGATTGTTCCGGCTCGCCGACGCGGCACAGTACCGAGCAAAGGTCGCTCGGTCGTCGGTGCCAGTGATTGCCGGTCACAGCCTTCCCCCTGAGATCGCCAGCCAGGCTGACACACCGAATGCGCAAATCGGAACCGACCGACGGACCTACCGTGGTCGTGAGCTGTCGGACACCACTCGAGTCATTCGAACTGGTCTGGAGATGCTCGATGAGTTTCGAGTACTTGGTGTCCAGGCGCGGCTAGCTTGCGTTGCGGACCATTTGTCGCAACGGATCGATGCCGTCGGCTGGTCGGTGAGCATGGCGCCGCCGGGCCAGGACGTCGTGAAGACCTGCCAGGTGGTCAACCATCGGCTCCACGAAGGTGCCAAGCGCGACACCGGCGAATGGGCTACCGAATACCTGCTGTCTGAGTACCCCATGACAGCGGCGCTGATCGACGGGGGTGTCGCGACCCTCGATACGGCCGACCCAGATGTCGATCCTGCTGAAGCAGACGTCGTCCGGCGGATGGGTGCGTCAGCACTAGTCATGGGCGGGTGTCGCGATGACACCGGCGCCCGTTGGTTGATCGAGATATACACCGACGACGTCAGCTCATCGATCCTCGACATTTCAATCCCGCTTCGAGCCTTGATGGCAGTGGCGGCCAACGAAGCGCACCGATCTCCCAGACGGGGATAGTTGCGCAGGTCGCGCGCGGCCTACGGATACGGTTCGACCATGTCCGCCGAGTGGTGCGAAATCTCCTTCGTCGACGACATCGAATCGACCAACAGTGAACTGCGGCAACGTGCGATGGATGGTGCCGTTCATGGGACCGTCCTCGTAACTGACCATCAGACCTCGGGCCGCGGTCGCCTAGGCCGGGTTTGGACAGCTCCTCCTGGGACGGCCCTGCTGTTCTCGGTCGTGCTTCGCCCGGAAAACGTCACCTCGGCTCGATGGGGGTGGCTGCCGCTGTCAGTGGCGCTCGCAGTCAACGACGCGCTGCACGAGTGGGACGTCGACTCGAACGTCAAGTGGCCTAACGACCTGCTTGCGGATGGTGCGAAACTTGCCGGGATTCTCACCGAGCGAGTGGACACCAACGACGGCGTCGCCGTAATCGTCGGAGTAGGGCTAAACGCGGACATGGCCCCCGACCAACTTCCAACGCCCAACGCGACTTCGCTGAGATTGCTGAATGCCAGTGTCGATAGACAAGCGTTGCTGATCGAACTTCTGTCAAGGTTGCAAATCCGATACGCGCAGTGGTCAGGGGGCCAGTGGGATCAGTTGTCAGAGAGTTACGTTTCGGCAAGTAGCACGATTGGTCGTGAAGTCCGCGTCGAGGTACCCGCGGGAGAACACGTGATTGGAGTCGCGGCGGGAGTCGACGACCTAGGACGGCTAATCGTCACAACTCGGACTGAACGGGTACATCTGTCTGCCGGCGACGTCGTTCATTTGCGTCTGGCCGAGTGAACTTCAGCGTGCCACGCTGCCCATCGCAGAGGCACCGTGGGAGGATTTCGCCATGGCGTACCCGGCAAAACTGCTGACCAAAGACGAGGTCGTGGTTTACGACATGCGTCCGCACTGGCGAGCATTGCTCTTCCCGGCGCTATCCCTGGTGCTGATTGTTTTCGTCACTGTGTTGTTGCTCTCGTGGGTACCAAGCGACTGGGACTGGGCGCGTTACCTCGTCCTCGCCCTTGCTGCGGTTTTTTTGCTGTGGTGGGACGTCGTTCCGATCATCCGGTGGGCCACCTCGCAGTACGTCATTACTAACCGCCGCGTGATCGTTCGCACCGGCATCGTCGCCCGACAAGGCCGTGACATGCCGCTCCAGCGAATTAATGATGTCCACTTCCACTACGGAGTTATCGATCGAATGCTGGGGTGTGGTGATCTCATCATCGAGTCGGCCGGTGAAACCGGGCAGATGCACATCCGAATGGTGCCCGACGTCGAACTGATCCAACGAGAGGTCTTTCGACTCCACGAGGAGGACGACAGCCGTCGTCGGCGCGAGGGGGACTGACCGATGCTGCGTCGCACTCGACGTGACCAAGAGAAACTGCCTGCAGAAGCGGAGTCGGTCGCACGTTTAGCGTCCCTGACCGAAATCGTTCGGGTTGTCGGTTCTGCCGACGACTACGACAGTCTGCTCTTCAACGCAGCACAGGCTGCGCGCTTGGCGCTGGGAGGCGACTCGGTGTCGGTGTCGCGCTGGGAGCGTGACACCGGCCAGGTTCGAACTCTGGTGAACGAGGGCGATCTGGACGACTGGGAGGCTCAGCATCCGGTTGATGAGGTCTACTCGATCCGCAACGACCCTTCGCTGACGGCTTTGCTCACCGAAGGTCGTGCCTATGTCGTCGCTGCCGATCAGAGCCACGAAGCTCCCACCAGAGACCTCCTCATCCAGACGGGAAAAGCGAGTGCACTCGATGTCCCTCTCGTCGTGGAGGGGCAAGTCTGGGGTGACCTCTGGATCACCCGAACCGCAGAAGCCGACGTCTACGCCGACAGCGACCTTGATTTCGCCACTCTTGTGGCCGCCCAGGTTGCAACGGCAATCTCCGCGGGCGAGCGCCTAGAGCGGGTGTCGCGGTTGGCGTATAGCGACCCGCTTACCGGACTTGCGAATCGGCGTGCCGTTGATGAACGACTCGACGCCGCAGTTGAAGCACACCTGAATCAGGACTGGACGGTCAGCCTTTTGGTCTGCGACGTAAACGGACTCAAGGAGATCAACGACACTTTGGGTCACGAGGCCGGTGACCGAGCCCTCGTCGATCTCGCAGGACTGATCAGTAGTTCCGCGGCGTTGGCCCCTGGAAGTCTGGCGGCGCGCATGGGTGGTGACGAGTTCTGCATCGTGCTGGATGGTCACAGCGGTGACGTTGCTGAGGAGGTAGCAGAAGATCTGTCCCGTCGTGCCGCCGAGGTACTGCCCCACGGGATTTCCTGCGGAGTGGCAAGCACCGACGACGATGTAGGGGAAGTTCGCAGCACCGGCCGCATCCTGCGCTTGGCTGACTCCGCGCAGTATCGCGCTAAGCGCGCTCGATCCACTCGACCCGTGATCGCTGGTCGAAGCCTG
The DNA here is from genome assembly GCA_963726755.1 of uncultured Actinomycetota bacterium. Classification (GTDB taxonomy): domain Bacteria; phylum Actinomycetota; class Actinomycetes; order JAHEKZ01; family JAHEKZ01; genus DATKIY01. Next base: position 244,300 of record CAVSDB010000003.1, on the reverse strand, counting down.
GCTGCACCGATCGCAGACTCCGCCAAGCACGGAGCCGGTGGCCCTATGCCCGAACGACGTCAGGTGCGCGGCCGGACCCGAGGGGGGATTGACGCATTACTGGAACTTGGACTGGCGAATCTGGACCATGACCCCACCATTCCCGTCGGCACCCGCGTCGACGTCGTCGCAGACGTGATCACGCAATACGTCGACGCAGCGGGGTGGTGGGTATCGCTGCAGCCCGCTGGTGCTGACTACATCCGAACTACGAACTTTGCTGCGCACCGTCAGAGCGATCAGCATCCTGGATCGACGTCGGTGATCAATGACGACATCGGCGCGGAGTTTTCCCTCGCCGAATTCCCGCTCACCCGCTCGGCGCTAGCGGGCGGCTCGTATGTCGTGACGATCGATGACCCTTATGCCGACTCTTCTGAAGTGGCGATGCTGGTTGGCGTGGGGTGCATCGAGTTGCTGATGGTGGGTGGCGTCGATCGCAACGGTGATGGCTGGCTCATCGAGATTTTCGGAGACGAGATCAGTCAACCGTTGTTGCCGCTCACCGGGTTGGCGCGTTCGCTGATGGCGGTGGCGCTGAGCGTCACGACAGAGGCTGCGGAATAGCGTCCTCCGGTGTTCGCGGGAACACCCACTTTCGATAGGACCAGAACCGGAAGAAAGTCCCGAGTCCGACTCCGATGACATTCGCCGAGATGTTGTCCGCCAGTGTCGAGTCGAGATTTAGCCCGTATCGTGAAATCACCAACGGAATGATCGTGATGACTAGTGCGATCCCATTGAGCAGCAAGAACAGTGCGTACTCACGAGCAAAACCCTGACGGCGACGGTCGCGCCAGGTCCACTCCCGATTGGCGGCGTAGGCAAACAATGTGGCGATCACCGCGGCAATGATCTTTGCCGTAACGGGCTTATGCGCGAAGACTCCTGGATTGCCGGCGTGCACCATCAGGTTGAAGAGCCCGACATCGATGACGTACGCCACTAGCCCGACCGTTCCGAAGCGGGCTATCTCTGCCGCGCCTCGTCGGGCTCGGGCGACCATGGGTGAAAGCGCGCCAGCCATGGCCTCAGCCTAAGAGGGGCTGGGTGACGGAGCCGCCAACGACCAGCAACCAAGGCGCGTCATCAGCAACAAATGTGCGAAATGGTGCCCCCTGAACGTCCCAAAGCGCACAACACCCACCCCTTGCGTGCGAAATTGATCGCTGCCTGCGCGCAATTCCGCACAGTTGTGCAGCAGCGGTTCTGGGAACGCGTCCTCAGCCTAAGAGGGGCTTTCAGCCTCTGGGGGGCGCAGCACCGCGAACGGGTCGGTGACCTCGATCTGGTGAACCCGGAATCGGTACTGCAGAGCGGGTCGCCCCCCCGACCTCCCCGAGGGGCTATGGCTGCCCGTCTGCTCGATCTGTTCGCGACGCAGCAGGATGCGCTTCAGGTTGGTTCCAGAGACCTCATGTCCCAGCGCGGCATGGTAGATCTCCTGCAACTGCGACACGGTGAATGTCTTTGGCGCTAGTGCGAAGCCGATGTTGGTGTACGAAAGTTTGGCGCGTAGCCGTCGCATCCCCGAGAGCGCCATCGACTGGTGGTCGAACGCCATGGGGGGCAGGTCCGACATTGGTTGCCAAGCGGTGTCGGGCGGGAGTAGCGGTTGGACGTCCGCCGGAACCAGACCCAAGTATGCCGTCGCCAGCACCCGGCCGCGGGGATCGCGAGACGGCTCGCTGCGGGTCTCGAGCTGCTCTAGGTGGGCGAGCTCCCTGACGTCGACCTTGCTGGCCAACTGCCGAGCCACTGATTCGCCGAGCGTCTCATCACCGGCCACCGGACCGCCTGGGAGCGCCCACGCCTGCTCGTACGGGGGTCGGGCGCGTCGCCACAACAGCACGCACAGTGCGTCGTCGCGAACCTGCAACACCACGGCCAGGACGTCGTGTTCTGCGCTGAACCCAGGGATACGTTTCACCGGCTAGCGATGGTAGCGTGAATTGAGAGGTTTTTGACTACAAGGCAATATCTTCTCGAAAGATCTCCCGGAAGGCAGTAACGATGACCACCGACGCGTCGTTCTTCGACGAGGTGCGGCAGTTGGCTGCTGACCGCGATGCGCTGATCTTGGCCCACAACTACCAAGTTCCCGAGATCCAGGACGTTGCACACCACGTCGGCGACTCTTTGCAGTTGGCCCGGCTCGCGGCGGCCAGCACCCAGTCGACGATCGTGCTTTGCGGAGTGCACTTCATGGCCGAGTCGGCGAAGTTGCTCGCGCCGGACCGCACCGTTCTCATCCCCGACGCCGGCGCGGGATGCTCACTGGCCGACACCATCACGGCTGACCAGTTGCGCGACTGGAAGAGCGAACATCCCGGTGCGGTGGTGGTGTCCTACGTGAACACTTCGGCTGCGGTGAAGGCCGAGACCGACATCTGCTGCACGTCGTCGAATGCGGTCGAGGTTGTCGAGTCGATACCGCCCGAGCGCGAGATTCTGTTCCTGCCAGACCAGTTCCTCGGTGCTCACGTCAAACGACTGACTGGACGCGACAACCTCCACATCTGGATGGGCGAGTGTCACGTACACGCTGCGATCACTCCCGACGATTTGGCCAGTCGCATCAAAGCCGAGCCGGACGCCGAGCTCCTGATACATCCCGAGTGCGGCTGCGCGACCTCAGCGTTGTATCTGGTGTCCGAGGGAGTCGTGCCGGCCGAGCACGCGCACATCCTCTCCACCGGGGGGATGCTGACCAAGGCCTCGCAGCTGGGCGATAGCAAGGTGCTGGTCGCGACGGAGACCGGGATGTTGCACCAGCTACGTAAGGCGAATCCAGCAGCGACGTTCGAACCCGTCAACCCCAAGGCGGAATGCCGCTATATGAAGATGATTACGCCGGAAAAGCTGATCCGATCCTTGCGCGAAGGCACTGTTGAGGTCGAGGTCGACGAAGACATTGCCAAGAGGGCGCGACGTGCAGTTGAGCGGATGGTGGCGCTGGGTGGGACACCGGTTCCGGCATGACCGGACCGGTCGGGGCGGTGCCATGGTCGGTCGAACGCGAGGAGCGCTTCGACGTCGTGGTCATCGGCTCCGGCGCCGCCGGCGCCAGCGCGGCGCTGGCGGCTGATGCTGCCGGCCGCAGCGTGTTGGTGGTGACTAAAGCAAATCTTGGGTCTGGTTCAACAGGTTGGGCACAAGGTGGACTTGCTGCGGTCTTGGACCTCACGCAGGACTCCGTCGTGGACCACGCGCGAGACACCGTGACGGCTGGCGCGGGGCTTAGTGATCCTCGGGTCGTCGACCTCTTGGTCAGTGAAGCCCCGGGGGCGGTGCGGGAACTCGTTGCAATGGGCGCTGACTTCGACAAGGACGCAACCGGTCGCCTGCTACTCGCGCGCGAGGGAGGCCACGGACGTCCGCGCATCGTCCACTCGGGCGGGGACGCGACGGGAGCCGAAGTGCAGCGGACGCTTGATGCCGCGCTGCGTCGATCGACGGTACGTGTCCGAGAGCGGTGCGTCGCCTTGGACGCCGTGCTTGCAACTGACGGTTCGGTGGCAGCGGTAGTGGTCGCCACGGTGTCCGTCGATGGGCGACTGACCGACGTAACGATGGTCCACACCGGGGCACTGGTAGTTGCGACCGGTGGCATTGGACAGGCGTACGCGACCACGACAAATCCCACGCAAGCAACCGGTGACGGGATCGCGTTGGCGCTGCGGGCTGGAGCAGTGGTAGCCGATGTCGAGTTCGTTCAGTTCCACCCCACAGCGTTCTGGCAGCCCGGTGACATCCCCGGTCAACGGTTGCTTGTTTCAGAGGCGGTTCGTGGCGAGGGCGCGGTGCTCGTGGACGCAACCGGGGCTCGAGTAATGGCTGGTGTGCATCCCATGGCCGACCTGGCTCCTAGAGACGTTGTCGCAACCGCCATTGCTATGCGACTGCGTTCCGCGCCGGGAGGTATCACAGATCACGTCTTCTTAGATGCCACCTCGATCGGACCTGCACTTGAGCAACGGTTCCCGACGATTGTCGCTGCCTGCCGGGCTGTCCGGTATTGATCCAGTTCGCGAACCAATCCCAGTGGCGCCAGCTGCACATTTCGGGTGCGGAGGGGTTCGGGCCGACCTCACTGGACGTACGTCCGTCGCCGGACTTTTCGCCATTGGGGAGGTTGCCGACACGGGTGTACACGGTGCCAACCGGCTGGCCTCGAACGGCGTTACCGAGGGGCTGGTCGCCGGTCGACGAGTTGGTGCTGCGCTGGGCGCAGTGCTTCCCCTTCCCCAAGAGCCGGTGATCGCCGACACCGCGCGCGCGTTCGTCTCGGCCATGGGGCGTAGGGAGCGTGCGGCGGCGATGAGCCGATGGGCCGGTCCACTTCGCGAGCCGATTGGTCTAGCTGAACTGGCGTCGGCGTTGGCGGCCGGCCCGATAGTTGGTGAACCGTTCGACCTGGCGCAACTTGAAGCGACCAACCTTCACACCGTGTCTTGGCTCATCGTTCAAGGCGCCACCATCCGACAAGAGAGTCGCGGTTGCCATCGACGGCTCGACGCACCTGACCCTTCGCCGGCGTGGCAAGGGCGTATCGAGCAACGTCTTGACGGTGACCTGGTCGCGGCCTTTGTTCCCGACGAGGTCGCTGCGTGAGCCTGGGACCGATCACGCAGCGCTTGATCGATGACATCGGATGGTCCGTCGAAGATGTCGTCCAGCACGTTCAGCGATCGCTTGATGAAGACCTCGCGTACGGACCTGACGTCACTTCTCAGGCGACCGTGGCAGCCGACCAACGGGTCGTGGCACAGTTCGCTGCCCGTAGTCCTGGGGTCCTATGCGGTGTCGGACTCGCTGCCGCCACGCTTGACGCCGTCATCGGCTCAGAGAACTGGACATGCAAGGAGCACGCAGCCGACGGCGACAAACTCCTTGCCGGAAGTGTTGTGCTCTCGGTCGAAGCGCCGGCTCGCGGACTTCTGACAGCGGAGCGAACCGCGTTGAACTACCTAGGTCACCTATCCGGTGTTGCCACCTTGACCTCGCGTTGGGTCGACAAGGTCTCGAGCACGAACACCGTCGTTCGCGACACACGGAAGACGATCCCTGGAATGCGGGTACTTGAGAAGTACGCGGTTCGATGCGGCGGGGGAGCCAACCACCGAATGGGGCTTGGCGATGCTGCGCTCATCAAGGACAACCATGTGGCTGCTGCTGGCGGCGTTGCAGCTGCTGTGGCGGCTGTGCGGTCACTTGATGCGCATGTCCCGCTCGAAGTCGAGTGCGACACCGTTGCGCAAGTTGTTGAAGCCGTGGCGGTTGGTGCCGAGTTGATCCTGCTCGACAACATGTCGATCGAGGATTTGGCAGCGGCAGTCCGGGCCGCTCGAGCAGGCAACACCGCGGTTAAACTTGAAGCCAGCGGTGGGCTGTCCCTCGATGTAGTTCGCGCTGTCGCTGAGACCGGTGTCGACTTCGTGGCCGTTGGTGCGCTCACCCACTCGGCGCCGGTGCTCGATCTGGGCCTCGACGTCCTGGAGGTGCTCGGTGATCGAGGTGCTGGGTAAGGTCGGGCGATGACCGCATCCGGAAGCGACTTCCCCGTCGTCGGTGTCGTCGGCGGCGGGCAGTTGGCGCGCATGATGCAACAGCCAGCGATCGCCTTGGGTGTTCGACTACGCCTGCTGGCCGACACCATGCAGGACAGCGCGGCGCAGGTGATTCACGACGTCGTGCTGGGCGATTACCGCGACCTCACCACCCTGACCAAATTCGCCAGCGACTGTGACGTGCTGACGTTCGACCACGAGCACGTCCCGACCGAACACTTGCTCGAGTTGCTCAATGCCGGAATTGCGGTGCGCCCCGGTCCCTCGGCCCTCGTACACGCGCAAGACAAGGGCGTCATGCGTCGAGCGACTCGACTCGATGGCAATCGCGGTACCTGCATGGGCGCGCGTCGATAGCTCGGCTGACGTCGAGCGCTTTGCTACGGAGAACTCCGGGTGGCCTGTCGTGCTGAAGGCCACGCGCGGTGGGTACGACGGCAAGGGCGTCTGGGTCGTGGACGGCCCAGAGGCTGCCGCTGAGGTACTGGCGCACCGCCAAGTCCCAGGATTCCTGGTCGAGGAACGCGTCGAGTTCATTCGCGAGTTGTCCGCGATGGTCGCGCGCAGTCCTAGTGGTCAGGCGGTGGCGTACCCAGTCGTCGAAACGCTGCAAATCGACGGCATCTGCCGTGAGGTCTACGCACCCGCACCTGGGATCTCCGACGATCACGCTGTCGCTGCCCAAGAGGCCGCATTGCAGATCGCGGGAGAGCTCGATGTCGTTGGCGTGATGGCCGTTGAGATGTTTGACACCCCGCAGGGTGTGCTCGTCAACGAACTGGCCATGAGGCCGCACAACTCTGGCCACTGGTCGATTGACGGTGCGGTGACTAGTCAGTTCGAGAACCATCTGCGAGCAGTGCTCGACTTACCCCTCGGCGACCCCTCAGCGACCGCTCCGATCTCGGTGATGGTGAACGTCCTGGGTGGGGACTTGCCCGACCTATATCCGGCGTATTTGCACTGCATGGCTCGCGATCCGGGTCTGCGTATTCACAGTTACGGCAAGGCGATCAAGCCCGGCCGTAAGGTCGGACACGTCACGGTCGTGGACAATGACTTCGACGACGCGCGCGACCGAGCGCGCCACGCTGCCGCGTTCCTACGAGGAGACATCGATGAGTGATCAGGCGCTAGTTGCGGTGGTCATGGGTAGCGACTCGGACTGGCCTGTAATGAAGCCAGCTGTCGATGCTCTAGCGGAGTTCGACATTAAGACTGAGGTCGACGTGGTGTCGGCGCATCGAACCCCGCACGACATGTTGGAGTACGGCACGACGGCCGCGGACCGGGGACTGCGCGTCATCATCGCGGGCGCAGGGGGTGCGGCGCACTTGCCTGGCATGCTCGCCGCAACAACGCCGCTGCCGGTCATCGGTGTCCCGGTTCCGTTGACGTACCTCGACGGCATGGACTCGCTGATGTCGATCGCGCAGATGCCCGCAGGAATCCCGGTAGCAACAGTCGCCATCGGCAATGCCAGAAATGCTGGACTGCTCGCGGTTCGGATCCTCGGCGTCTCCGACGACACACTTCGGGCACGGATCGAGAAATTCCAGACCGAACTCGCAGAACAGTCACGCGCCAAAGGCGAAGCCATGCGTCGACAAGGGTTCAAAGACGCTGATGAGTGACTTGGCCGCGGTCCCGTCGTCAGCGGCGCGCACGACCCTGAGCCAGATCATGACGTCGCTCGATGTGAACCTGCTGGGGACTGTCCATGGTGGCGTGGTGATGCGGCTCGTTGACTCGGTTGCGGGAGCGGCGGCTGGTCGTCACAGCGGCGGTGCGGCCGTCACCGTGTCGATGGACGAAATGGTCTTTCTCGAGCCGGTCCGTGTCGGAGACCTGGTCCATGCACATGCGCAGGTGAACTGGGCCGGACGAACCTCGATGGAGGTTGGGGTCAGAGTCACGTCAGAGCGTTGGAACGAGACCGCGCCGGCGATCCATGTGGCGTCCGCGTACCTGGTGTTCGTCGCGGTCGACGTCGACGGACGCCCCCGTCCAGTACCACCCGTCGGGCCGGAAACCGCAGACGATCGCCGCCGTCTCGCCGAGGCAGAGATTCGTCGACAACATCGGTTGTCACGCCGCGATCAGATCGCGCAACTGCGTGCGAGCGGCGACTAGCCGCAGATACCGTCAGCGGCGGTGTGCGAGTCCAACTTGTTGTCAGCCTTCGACACCTTGACTGGCAGCGGCTTGGCGTAGTCACTGCCAACGACGATCTGGAACGTCCCGCCGAGGCCGGGCACTTCTTCAGTCGTGGCGTTGGGGAAAGCTGCCTGCAGGGTCTTGACCGAGGTGTCCCAGCGAGGGTCGTAGCGAATCACCGTTGTGGTGACGTCGGTCTTGTCGGCGTTGGTGGGAGCAGCGCCGATCGTGTAGCCAGCGGCATCAAGATCCGCGCTTGCCTGACTCGCCAATCCTTCGACGGTGCTGCCGTTGAATGCTTGCACGCTGATGTCCGACGGCGCGACCGCGACGGTCTTACCCTTGGGTTGCTTGACGAGTGGTTTGTCGTCTTCGAGTGACTGGAAGAGGGCAGCGGCCTTGGACTTGTCCCACAGCACCGAACTACCGACGTCCGTACTCAGGTTGATGTTCGACAGCGGCACCGTGAGGAAACGGATGTCCTTGGGCGAAATGTCCTGCAACTCGCTCGCCAGATCGAGCAACTTGTCGCGAGTCATGTCTTGGTCCATCTTGACCGAGGACAACGCAGCGTTCAGGAAGTTCTCGAGCTTTACCGGGTTCAGCAGCACGCCGGCACTGGTTGCTTGCTGGAACATCGAGCCGAGGAAGCGTTGCTGACGTTGCATACGTCCAAGGTCGGCGGTGGGGTCGATGTATCGCGCTCGAACGTACGCCAGACCCATCAGACCACCGACATGCGAGGTTCCTGCGGGAAGTTTTAAGCCACTGCGCCAGTCGTCGACTGCGCTGGGCAGACAGACGTCGACACCGCCAATGGCGTCGACCATGTTGACGACGCCACCGAAACCAACCTCGACGTAGTGGTCAATGGACATACCGGTTTCGTCGGTGACCGTTCTAATGAGTAGTGGCGCGCCACCGAGTGAGAACGCGGCGTTCAACTTGTTCTTCTGAGCTGGGTGCTTGTCACCCGCTGAGTCGGTATATGCCGGGATCGTCACGTAAGAATCGCGAGGCAGGCTGACCACGGTCACGTCTTTGCGGTCGGCTGACAGGTGAACCAGCATCATGGTGTCCGAGCGTTGGCCACCAGCGTTGGCAGCCGTGCCGGTACCGAGCTTGTGAGCCTCAGCGGTGGAGAGCCCTTCGCGGCTGTCCGAACCAACAACGAGGATGGTCATCGGACCAGTTGAGTCGCCGGACAGTAGTGACGAGATCCCGAAGATGCGCCCGATCTTGGCATCCAGATAGGTCGCCATGACCCAGCCGCTGGTACTGACTGCGAACACCGCTACGGCCGCGACAGCGGCTAGACGGCCTAGCCAACGCCCCTTGCGCGCAACGGCAGCGGGACCGCGGGGAGAGAGCTCCGGGGGAAGTTCGGGGCTCATTCGGGTTGGTTCCTCCGGTGATCTACGACAGTGCGGGACAACTGTGGGCCTAGGGCATTGGACGCCCGACTGGGCTAGGCAGTTCCGCCCGGCGGTGAACGACTTGGGAATGGGCGATTCAGACCGATTCGAGGTTACGGGATCGGGAGCTGATTTCCCGAATCGGCACGCCGCCCCCGCAGCCGATTACCGCAGGGCCGGTTCGACCAGATACCCTTTCTGACCTGCCATGACTGCGTCCGACCTGCCGCTGCGCTTCAACAGCGCCGACCCCGCGCACCGACCTTCGAGTGCAGGTCGGATCAAGGCGCTCTGGCGCACTCGGGGCATCCTGAAGATCTTGGTCATTCGTGACCTCAAGGTCCGCTACAGCGACTCGGTTCTCGGCTACGTATGGACGCTGTTAGATCCGCTGCTCCTCGCCCTCGTCTACTGGTTTGTTTTCGGGTTCATCGTTCACCGTGGCGCCCCCGATGAGCAGCCTTATCTGCTCTGGCTACTGACCGGGATCCTGCCGTTCCAGTGGACCTTGCACGTGTTGAATGACTGCAGTCGATTGCTCGGCGCGGACGCCAAACTCGTGACGGCCTCAAGCCTGCCGCGTGAGACGTGGGTGTTACGAACAGTGCTGTCGCGGTTCGTCGAGTTCTTCTTCACGCTACCTATTACGGCGGCGGCGGCGATCATGTACCAAAAATCCGTGAGTCCATGGATCTTGCTAGTGCCGCTGGCGTTCTTGGTTCAAGGGATCTATAACACCGGACTAGCCTTGATCTTTGCTCCGATGTGTTTGCTGTACCCAGATGTGCAACGAGTGATCAGGATCTTCGGGACGATGTATCGCTACCTCTCTCCGGTCGTGTACGGCGTCGGGGCGTTCGCACTGATACTGAAAGAGCAAGAGTGGCCGAGTTGGATTCTGTTCGGCAACGAGACCTGGCCGGTATGGATTCTGCGGCTCTTTGAGCTGAATCCGCTGACGGGTATCCTTGACGTCTATCACCGCGTCTTCTTCCCGCAACCCTACTCAAGCCCCTGGTTGTTTGGCGTCGCAACTGTCGGATCAATCATCACTCTCCTTATCGGTTGGCGCGTGTTCAACCGACTGGAGTCACAAGTTCTCAAGGAAATGTGATGACCGACTCAGCAGCAGCGAAGTGTTGATGCGCCAGTAACGATCGAGGCGCATAACCTTGGAATCCGATTCCGACGTAATCGACTTCGCAACCGTCATTGGGCTCATCTCTTGCGGAAAGAGACCGGCCAATCGACGCGCGAGTTCTGGGGATTGCGCGGTATCACTTTCCAGATAACCCAAGGTGAGGCCGTTGGCGTCGTTGGCGCCAATGGCCAGGGCAAGAGCACCCTGCTCAAACTCGTCGCTGGGATCTTGCTTCCTGATGAGGGTTGGGTCCGGTTACGCGGGGGCGTTGCACCGCTGGTCAACATCTCTGGGGGGTTCAAGAACGACCTCACCGTGCGCGACAACATCTACATCGTTGCGGGCCTGCACAGCATGACGAAGTCACAGGTCGACGAAAAGTTCGACGGCATCATCGACTTTGCGGAAATCGGTGACTTCGTTGACACGCCGTTTCGGCACCTCTCCAGCGGTATGAAGACCCGCGTCGCGTTCGCCCTGATCACTTCGATGGATGAACCAACGGTCATCATCGACGAGACGCTGTCGGTCGGCGACGTCACGTTCCGCAAGAAGGCGTACGAACGCCTCGATGCGATGTTGGCAGGTGGTAAGACGGTTTTCGTGGTTTCACACAGCGATCGACAACTGCAGCGTCTATGCACCCGTGGTCTGTATCTCAAGCGCGGTCGACTCGCTGAGGACGGACCAATCGACGAAATCCTCGCGTCGTACACCGCAGACCGAGAGTCCGAAGGACACCCGGGCTGGAAGGGTGAGCGTAAGGCAGCCCGTCGTGAACGTCGGGCTCGTCGTCGTGAGGCGAAGCGATTGCTTGCCGCTGGTGAGACCCCTGCCGCAGTCGACCCGCTGTTGTTGGATGAAGAAGGCGCCGACATGCAACAGCTCTTAGACGGCCCGGCAGCAACTGAAACTGAGTCCGCTAAAGACAAAGACGTCAAGCCAGTTCAGTAAGAGGTCCCCGCTGCAAAGAGCTTAGTTGCAGATGTTCTGGTTCGCGGTTCGCACGCCAGTTGTCGGAGGCTTCTTGACGACGACGTGCTGCACGCCCGGCCAGTCCTTGCCAACGACGACCTCGATAGTCGAGCCCAGACCGGGCTTTTCGACTCGGGTGGCGCCGGGAATCGATGCTGCAACGGTGCGAGCAGAGTCGTTGTACAGCGGGTCGTAGCGCACGATCGTTGAGACGAAATCTGAGGACTCGGCGGTGTCGACGCCGGCGATGTTGAAACCCTTGTTGCCGAGTTTGTCGCCAGCCTTGGTAGCGGCGCCGTCTTTGCCGGAACCGTTCAGCACACGCACGTAGATGTCACCCGGAGCAACGTCTAGGTTCTTGCCGTCCATCTGAGTGGGCTTGGGTGCAGGTGGCGGGTACGGATCATCATTGATGATCGCTTGCCACAACTTGTCGGTCTTGGCGGTTTGCCACACAACCGTGTTCGGGTCATCTGGGTTATACGTCCACGGTGTTGTCATGAACGTGATGTCTTTGGGCGGGATGTCCTTGACGTCTTGCGCGAGTTTGCGCAGTTCGTTCAAACTCGCCAAGCCGGGGTCGGTAGTCAGCGACTTAGTTGCGGCATCGAGGAACGGAACGAGTCGCAGCGGGTTCAAGAGGGTGCCGCTGCTCTTTGCCTTATCGACCACGGAACTCAGGAACGCCTGTTGCCGACTGATTCGGCTGATGTCACTGCCGTCGCCGATGTAGCGAGCTCGCACGTATGACAGCGCCATCGATCCGGTTACGTGGCTAATCCCAGCTGGCAGGTCAAGGCCGCTCTTGGGGTCGTTAACCGCTTCAGGCAAGCACACGTCAACTCCGCCGAGTGCACTGACGACGTCCTGGAACCCGTTGAAGTCGACGATCACGAAGTGGTCGATGAAAACGTTCGTCAGGGATTCGACGGTCTTAATCGTGCAGGCTGGGCCGCCGATTGAGAACGCGGCGTTGAAGCGATCAGTTGTTGGAGAAGACATGCCTGTGTCGGTCTTGCACGACGGAATATCGACGATGGTGTCGCGAGGAATGCTGACGACCAACGCCTTGTCACGTGAGGCTGGCAAGTGCAACAACATCGTGGTGTCGGAGCGGGCGCCTGTGACGTCCATTCCAAAGCCCTTGCCCTGGCCGTTGGAACCTTGTCCCTGACGCGTGTCCGAACCCATCACCAAGATGTTGAGTGGCTGCTCGGCGGTGTTGGGGTCGGTCGACTTCGACGGACGGGCAGTTCCCAGGTCGTTGGTGAGATCGAGTGCGGTGATGTTCGAGTCGAGGTGGCGGTAGATGAGGTATCCCGCCAGGCCGCCGGCTACCAGGACCACGGCCATCACTGAGGCAATGACGATCGAAATTCGGCGGAGCAATGGGTGTCGATGTGCCTTGCTTGGCGTCGGTTCAGGCAGGGTCATCGAATCCTCTTACGGAAATGGGCGGCACGTCAGGATACGGATGGCGGGCCAGGGTGCCGAACCGCCGGGGGTAAAACTAGTCCGGTTGGGAGGTGCCCAAGCCAAACTGTGACGCCTTCGGCGTCCATCAGTGTGACGAGTCCGGAGGCCGTGGGGTTCCGGATCCAGAGGACCGATCCGTCGGCTGCCAGGGGCGCCAGCAGGCTGTCGACCAGGTCATGATCGGATTCCCAAGGACCGGCCGAGGCGACCCGGTCAGCCGCGGTGAGGTGCCAGGCGGCTGCCTGGACGATCGCTCGCTGACCCGTGATGGCGTCCCCAGCCCCCACGGAGGGGTACTGGTCGGGTTGGCTGCGGACCTCCAGGGTGAAATCACGGACGGGCGGTGGCAGCGGCTCACTGAAACCGGCCCCCATGGGTTTCAGTGAAATCGCCACGACCTCGTCGTTTGCTGGCAGGTCAGTAAGCGCCTCGGGACCGATCACCGCCACGTCGGCTGCGGGATCTGATCCCATCATCGGTTCGGCGCCAACCAGATCGGTGGCCAGCCAGCAGACGGCAGCCAGCCAGTGGCGGGGCAGTGAGATCGAGACCCGAGATCCCGGTCCCAGCCCCAACTCGCCGGACAGGAAATGAGCGGTCTTGTCTACCCAGTTGTTCAGACTGGTCGCCGACAGTTCCACCCGTTCACCGGAGTTCTGGTCGTACCAGGTCAATCGGGGTTTGGCAGCGTCTGCCTGGGCGGCGGCACGCACGATCTGAGACGGAGAGGGCACCTGGGTAGGTTAAGTGCTCACGCAAACTCCAGAGGTGGGCCTAAACCGCCGATTGAGGAACGGCTGAGTTCTGCTACGGCCCCGCCCGACCCAGATCAAGATCAACTTCCCCCTCGAAAGGCTTGATGGCGTGCGATTCTTCGGTCGTCCACCGATGGGTGCCCTGCTGGCCGCGACTTTGGTTGTCCCAGCTGCGCTAGTCGCTCCGACCTTGTCGGCACAGCCACTGCCAGCGCCGCGGCCGGTGACGCCCGACATTCAGACACTTTCGTTGCACGGCGTCGACCAAAGCGCGCTGCGAACATCCGCACCACCGTCCGAAAGCGGCGCCGTCGGTCGATCGAAGCCGGTATTGCTGACCAAGACGCTGTCGACTGATGGCTACCGCATGCTCGCGGTGACGTGGGACGCGGACAGTGCTCGAACGGCGTCTGTCAACGTCCGTACCCACACCAATGGGACCTGGAGCGACTGGACGGCCGTCGACGTCATGAACGACCTCGGGTCAGGTGCTCCGCCAAACGGCCGGCTTGGCACCGAGCCGTATTGGGCCGGTAACTCCGATGGCGTGCAGGTGCGGGTGGACGCACTTGGACACGGCGCGCCAACGGGCGTCCAGGTCGACTTGATCGAGCCGGGCTACTCTCCGGCTGACGCAGCAATCACAGACGCACCGCCAGCGGGCACCGCGTTCGCTGACGACGATCAGACGAACATTGTGACGCGCGCCGAATGGGGTGCGAACGAATCGCTGCGCGACAAGCACATGGACATGAGCAAGACAGTCAAGGTTGCGTTCGTCCATCACACCGCTGGCACCAACAACTACGGTCCGAAAGAAGGTCCGGCAGTAGTTCGTGGTCTCTACAGCTACTACATCTTCACCCTCGGTTACGCCGACATCGGTTACAACTTCCTTGTCGACAAGTACGGCCACGTCTACGAAGGTCGTGCCGGCAGCATCACTACTCCGGTTCGCCAAGCCGCAACGGGCGGATTCAACAAGGACACCATGGCGGTGGTAGCGCTTGGCAACTTCCAAACCGCGAAAGCATCCGACGCACTGGTCCACGGCATCGCTCGCATCTTGGCCTTCCGGCTCTCGTCGTATCACCTCGACCCGTATGGTCATCAGCGGCTCAAGGCGGAAACCGGGTCGACGCGGTACCACCCAGGTGAGTGGGCGAACTTCAAGGTGATCTCTGGTCACCGTGATGCTGGCTATACCGCCTGCCCGGGGCAGAACCTGTACAACCGATTGCCGGACATCCGAAAAGCCGCATCGCGATATATGGGTGCGAACCTGGTGAAGCCAAACGTGTCCGACCATCTGTTCGCCATCGGTGACAAGGTCGAGGCGACGGTCCGATCGGGTGTACTGGAAAAACAGGACTGGAAGTTGACCGTCACTCGGGTCTGTTCGGGTGAGGTCGTTCGCCGAGTTCAAGGGACCGCCACACCGCAAAAGCCCATATCAACAACATGGTCCGGGAGTGATGCTGACGGGAACCGGGTGTCCCCCGGCCGATACCGGCTGACGCTCACAAGTTCTTCAGGCAACAGTCAATCGTGGCCGTGGTCGACGATCGTCAGCGTTGGAGTCGGTGGCGCAACGGGACCGCCCTCAACAGGGCACTTGCCTCCAGTGGCAGCCGGTTCGTATGTTCCGATCTCGCCCAAGGTTGTCGCCGACACCGTCACTGGAGTCGGTGTGAGCCATCCCATGTTGCTCGGACCACATTCGCGAGTTGCGGTTCCTGTTCTGGGACAGGGCGGCGTACCCACTGCGGATGTGTCGGCAGTAGCTGTGTCTGTGGTGGCGTCGTGCGCGAGCGAGGCTACCGATGTGAGGGTTTCGCCGCGGGGCAGTTCAGCGGGAACCCGAGTGGTCAGTGTCGACCGCAATGCGACTGCTCGTGGACTCGCCCTGGTCAGGGTGGGACGGAACGGCGACTTGGTGTTCGACAACCGAGCAGGCTCCATTGGCTTGAACGTGTCGGTTGTCGGCTATGTCTCGTCCGCTACGGGGGGCGGTTCTCTCGTGCCCTTGCGTCGGACAACGTTGCACAGTGCGGCGCCGTTGACGGTGTCGCCACAACGGACGCGCGTGCCTGTCGCTGGCCGTGCCGGTGTGCCAGACGATGCGCGGGCTGTCGTGCTCAACGTCCGGCGTTCGGGTCAGTCGTCGGTTTCAACGGTCTGGGCGTGGCGTTCTGGTTGGGACCGTCCAGTTCCTAGCGGTTGGCGTCGAGGCGTTGGCGGTCCAGCGGCCGGTCGGATCATCGTGCCGATCGGTGCCGACGGCACGATCTCGGTAGCGGCCGATCAACGCGGCGAAGTCTCTCTTGACGTCGTGGGGTACGTCGCCCAGAAGGCTGATCGACTTCTACGACCCGTGGTGCCGACTGACCTGACCTCTTCTGGACTGCGCCTCAAAGCAGGTGGAACAGCTACCGTGAATGTCCGAGGAAGGTCGAGCATCCCGACTCGAGCGCGAGCCGTGGTCATGGAGGTGTCTGGGCTGGACGCGCAGCAGGACGCCCGAATGACGGTGTGGGCGCGGGGGACTTCGCGACCCACGCCGAGCGACCTGGTGATTCCAAAACGCACTAGTAGAGACACGCTGGTACTAGTTCCCATCGGTAAGCATGGCGATGTGCGAATCCACGCAGACGGTGGTTCGGTGGGGGTCAAGATCGCTGCATTGGGATGGATCTCGTAGTCCGGCTTGATCAACTTAGGTTCCTCGGCAAGGGTGCCGAGGCACCCTTAGTGACCCAGGTGACCCAGGTGACTCCTGTGACTCGTGTAGCAAGTGTCCTGATACTTGCCCTCGGGTTAGCGCTCGGACTGGTCGCGATGCCAATACCGGGTCAGCCGGTTGCCAGGGCTGCTGAGGGCTACCCAGTTCCCGCCAGCGGAGTCTTCCGACTCGATGGGCTGGGATACGGCCACGGCATCGGCATGTCGCAGTTCGGCGCGGAAGGTATGGGTCGACTCGGCAAGAATTACCGGCAGATCATGAAGTTCTACTTCCCCGGGACAACATTCGCCAACGTGACGAACGAGCGGACCATTCGCGTGCTGGTCTCCGGCCTTACGCACTCGTCAGGTTCGCAAAGCTACGTTCAGGTTCGGCCCCGTAAGGGTCTGCGACTTGTCACAGGCAGTGGTCCCCGCGATCTACCTCGTCGAGTGGCTGGCGGACCGGTCACCAGCTATCGAGTCGTCCGCAACGACTCCTCGCTCGCGGTCATCGCTCACGGGAAAAGAGGCAGCGATCGAGTCGTCGGTGGGTTGAAGGGTGTCGTTCAGTTCTCGTCTGCGCAACACCGCGCCAGCAGTCGCGTGTCGGTGATGTCGACCAGCGGATCGGTGCACACCTATCGTGGATTCTTCGATGTTCGGCGGGGCGACACCGGATTGCTCCCCATCAGTGATCTGCTTCTTGAGGATTACCTGCGGTCAGTGGTCGCTCATGAAGTTCCCAGCAGTTGGACGAAAGCGGCGCTCCAGGCGCAGGCTGTAGCTGCACGCAGTTACGCGCTGGTGGCGCGCCTCAATGCGCGTGCCGCCGGGCGGGTTTACGACATCTGCGACACCACGTCGTGTCAGGCGTACGGCTCAATCGCGATTGAGTCCGGACCCGAGACCAACGCCGTTCACGCGACCAGGGGCGTCTACCTGAGCAGCGCCGGACAACCCGCGCTCACCATGTTCTCGTCGGCCAACGGTGGGTACACCGTGTCAGGGGGTCGTGGATACCTCGTTGCCGAGCCCGACCCATATGACGGCGTCGTGACGGGGGCGGCCAACTGGGGTCACAGTTGGAGTGACACCGTGAGCGCCTCGACCATTGAGCATGCGTGGCCGCAAATTGGTTCGCTGAAAAGCATTCGGGTACTCGCGCGAGACGGTAACGGTGACTGGGGCGGTCGCGTCTTGTCGGTGGGGATTGTTGGTTCTAAAGACACCATCAGCGTGTCCGGTGACACGTTTCGCTGGGCGGCAGGGTTGAAGAGCACCTGGTGGACGGTCACCAACGTGACGCCGGACGCAAAGGCACCGCCACGGAACGTCCAATCGTCCCCTCGAGACCAAGGTTTGCGGGTGCGCTGGAGCGCACCCAACTCAGACAAGCGCGTTCGCTCGTATCAGGTGGTGGTCAGTCCTGGTAACCACACGTACAAGGTGCCCGCCAAGAATCACTCGTTGCGCGTCAGACAACTGACGAATGGGCGCGAGTACCACGCCAGAGTGAGAGCGATGTATCACAACGGAGCCGGACCGCCCGGCGTCGCGCCAGCGGTGGTTCCAACTTCGCCGATGTCGTACTACCGACCACTCACCCCGCGCCGGTTGTTGAATGGCGCGACGACGTCTGCTGGTGGGACTCGCAGCGTCAAGGTAGTCGGCAAGGGCCGAGCGCCAGTTTGGGGAACCCGGGTCGCGCTGCTACGCGTAACTGCGGCTGGCGATGGAGACCCTGGACGCGTACTGGCCTGGCCGAAGGGCCTACCTGATCGTCAGGTCGTGGCGGCTGTGTATCCGGCTGATGGCGGATCGAGCGGTGTCGTCACGGTTCCCGTCAACGACAGTGGGTACGTGATTCTCGGCACCGCAAACAAGAGCAAAGGTCTGACCGTCGACCTGCTTGGCTACTACACCGCTTCCGGCGTCGGTGGCAGCGCGTTCCAAGACACCGCTCCGCAACGAATCGTGAGTAGTGTCTCGGATCGGGCTTGGGACGGCGGGCGACTGCGTGAGGGTTCCCCGCGTGAGATCCGCATCGCCGGTCGCGGTTCGGTACCCGACGGTGCGCGCAGGGTCCTGATCAACGTCACGTTGTTACGACCGACTGACTCGGCCGCGCTAAGCATGTCGGCACTGGGCTCCCCTCCGTGGCCGGGAACGGCCGTCCGGGCCCCGCGCGGTGAGGTCCGCTCGGCAACGACGGTTGCGCACCTCGATGCTGACGGACGGCTGACGTTGCGACTGTCCGCTGGACGCAGTGACGTTGCGGTCGACGTGCTTGGCTGGTTCCACGCGCAGCGCGGCGAGCGCGGCGGTCGATACAAGGGCGTTCAGTCACGATCTGTGTTGTCTCCTAGTCATGGTGGGACACTCGCGGCTGGTCAAACGCGCACGATCAAGGTGCGCGGGGCCGACACCGGCATTCCGGCGACTGCTTCTGCCGTCACGCTGCAGGTCGTAGCCCGGGGTAAGGCAGCGGCTGGCTCGGTCCGCCTGACTCCGACAGGGGTTGGCAAGGTGGCGCCTCCTTCGGTCAACTTCGGTGTGCACGGTGTGGCGAGAAACCTCATCGTGGTCCCAGTAGGAACTGGTGGACAGGTATCGGTTCAATCGCACGGCGCGCGAGCTGAAGTCTCCGTCGAGATCGTGGGCTGGTACTCGTAGGCTGACCGGGTGCTCGAAGCCCTGTTACTCGTGGGTGGTCAAGGAACACGACTCCGGCCGTTGACCCTGACCACGCCCAAGCCAATGCTGCCGGTCGCGGGTGCGCCATTCCTCGCTCACCAACTCGCGAAGCTTCGTGACGCTGGCGTCACCCATGTCGTACTTGCCACGTCGTACAAGCCAGAGATCTTCGCTGACTACTTCGGTGACGGGGAAAGCTTGGGTATCGCCATCACCTACGTGCAAGAGACCGAACCGCTGGGAACTGGTGGTGCCATCAGAAACGGATCAGCAGGACTTCACAGCACAGGTGATGCCCCCGTCATCATTTTGAACGGGGATGTGCTTTCCGGACACGACTTGCGTGGACAGATTGAGCAGCATCGACGCACCGGGGTTGACGTCACGCTGCACCTCGTCGAGGTTCCTGATGCGCGCGCGTACGGCTGCGTGCCCACCGACGAACAGGGCAATGTCACGGCGTTCCTCGAGAAGATGCCGGACCCGGTTACCCGATGGATCAATGCGGGCGCGTACGTCTTTAGTCGGTCCGTCATCGACACCATCCCTGACGCGCGCGTGGTTTCCGTCGAGCGCGAGACGTTCCCGGGGTTGCTCGCCGAGGGGCGGCTGATCGGGTCGTGGAAGGAGACGGCGTACTGGATCGACGTCGGGACACCACAAGCGCTGGTGCAGTGCTCTGCTGACTTGGTGCAGGGGCGGGTTCTTTCGTCCGCCGTGCCGGGTCCTCCGGGGGAGTTCTTGGCGGCTTCGGATGCCATCGTCGACCGGGCCGCCGTGCTGACCGGGGGAACGTCCGTCGGTTCACGGGCGTCGGTCGAGTCCGGCGCGCGCGTCGCTGGCGTCGATCGTGATGTCGGGAGCTCACATCGGCGAAGGTGCCAGCGTGCGAGCGTTCGGTGCTTGGTGCTGGGTCTGAGGTGCCGCAAGATTGCGTCTTGTCCGACTCGGTGCTGGCCGATGGTGAAGTGGCCCAGTGCGTACCGAGCGACGTGTGACGTCGTCTGAGCGGCTGCTGCCGACTGGACTCCCGGTTGACCTTGGCGCGACTTTGTCGTCGCTGGCGCGCGGTCGCCACGACCCGTGCGTGCAACTCGTCGGTCGGACGACAGCCTGGTGGGCAACACACACGCCAACCGGTGTTGGCACGCTCAGGGTGCAAACCGTTGCGTCCGAGGGGAGCGTGCACGGTGAGGCGTGGGGTGAGGGTGCGACGTGGCTGTTGGATCAACTGCCGTCACTCGTCGGCGAGCACGACGACCTATCGGGGTTCGAGCCACATCACGATGTTGTCGAGCAGGCCATGCGTCGGCACCGCAAGTGGCGAGTGCCCCGCACCGGACGAGTGTTCGAAGCCTGCGTTGCTGCGGTGATCGAGCAGAAGGTCACCGGCCATGAGGCTAGGCATGCGTGGGTTGGCCTGCTGAAGAAGTATGGTGAGCCTGCTCCAGGCCCGACGCCGATACCGATGCTGGCCCCGCCAGCGCCGCAAGTGTGGCGACAGATTCCGGTGTGGGAGTTCCGTCGACTCGGAGTAACGCCGCACCGGATTCGGGCCGTACTGACAGTTGCTAGTGCTGCCCGAGCTCTTGAAAGGTGCGTAACTGAAGCGCGCGATCGGGCCGACACGGTGATGCAGTCGTTGCCTGGTGTCGGACCATGGACGTCCGCCGAGACTCGGCAACGGGCGTTAGGGGATGCGGACGCGGTCTCGGTCGGCGACTTCCACGTCGCCAAGGATGTGTGTTGGTGGCTCACCGGTGAAGTTGGTGACGACGAACAGATGCTGGAGTTGCTATCGCCCTACGCCGGTCATCGCTACCGCGTCCAACGGCTCATGGAATTGGAGGGTGTGGGCGCACCAAGACGTGGTCCACGCTTCGCGCCGCCCGCGCATCGCAACTTCTAGCGGTACTCGGTAAACGCGTCGGGGTCTCTGGTTGGTCTTCTTGAAGGGGCACTTGCCGGGTAGCCGATCGCTACCGCTCCCGCTGGTTCCCAATCGCGCGGGGAGTTCCAAGACCTCGCGTACTACGTGCCTGGCAGAACAGCGTGCTGCTGATCCAGGCCGAGCCGAGTCCGTAGGAAGCCAACGAAATAAGGAAATTCTCGACACCGGCACCCATCGCGACCAAGAACATCGCGCGTTCGGCATCGGCGCGTCGCTCGTCCGGGTAAGCGTGAGCTCCAGTTCTAACGAGGCATGGCACAACCACTGTCGGTGCACGACGCAGGATGTCGCCGCGCGAGACGCGACGTTCGATCTCGCTCGATGACTTGCCGTCGTCGCGCAGATCTTGCCGCCACTGTTCGGCCATCGCGTCGAGGAGACGCGTCCGCGTATTAGCGTCGTCGACTACGACATAACGCCATGGCGTTGTGTGGTGCGGCGCCGGTGCTGTGAGTGCGTCCGCGATGGCGTGACGAATGAGTGTCGGCGGGACTGAACGGTCGTCGAAGTGGCGAATCGTTCGACGAGCGGCGATCACACTGTGGGTGCCGAGGGGGAACAGATCATCGGGGGCGTTTCGGATCAGCGACGCTGCCCCCGGTCCGTCATCGTCAGTGACCAAGTGGGACAGTCCGCGGACAATGGCCACAGGTTGCTGGGACGTCTTACCTAACACGAGGTCGGCGGCCGCCGCGATTTCGTCGGCGACAGCGGGCTCGGTGACGCTGAGCGCGTTGCCATGCGGATCACTGGTCCCCGCGAGGGGGAGCGAGACAGCTAGTCCGGCGGCGCCGATCGCGATGTCGGTCTGACCGTTACGCCACGGGCGTCCTGCGGTATCGGTGATGACGACGGCGAGCAGTCTGCCCGTTCGGTCTGCGAGTTCTGACCTCAGGCGGCGTGCCGAGCGGTCGGGGTCTTCGGGTAGCAGCACCAACGTCCCAGGAACGGTGTTGCTCGCGTCGACACCGGCGGCAGCGAGCACAAGTCCGTGACGGGTCTGGCTGATGCGAAGATCGCCGCGGGATGCCACCAGGCGAACTGTCTCGTCCTCGATGACGTGCGCGCGATCGCTGTTGCTCACAACGCGGCCTTCAGCCTTGCTGACGACTTTGCTGGTGATGACGACGATGTCGCCGTCGAGCAGGTCGGCATTGGCGTCGAGAATCAGGGCTGCAAGGTCGTCGCCTTCTTGAACTTCCGGGATGCCAGCGACCGGCATCACGTGTAGCGGGGTGCTCGGTTCAGCCACGGAGTGCAAGAGCCAGGTCGAGGGCGGTGTTGGCGATCGCGGCGGTCGCCGCTGCGTCCGACATCAGCAACGGCAGTGAGCGTTGAGCGACGCCGGGGGTCGAGGCAGCAGCGTCGCAGTCGTCGACCAGCCAGCCGTCGAGCAAGCCTCCGGCGATGCGTGCTCCGTAATGCGCGGCGACGGCGTCGGCTGATGTCGCTACTCCGATGGCGCTCAGGCAGGCGTCCGCCATCCCCCGCACAGGTGCGCCCCCGATGATGGGCGAGACGCCGATGACGGGCGCACTTGTGGCTCGTACGGCGTCGGCGATACCGGGAATCCGAAGGATCGGCCCGATGCTGACTACGGGGTTGGACGGCGGCAAGAGCAGAACGTCAGCAGTCGCTATGGCTTCGATGACTCCTGGCGCAGGCTTTGCTTCGTCGGCACCGAGAAACACGAACTCGTGGGCGACCGGTTCGGCGTGCAGCCGTACCCACCACTCCTGGAAGTGCACGGCCTTGCGTCCTTCGGGATCCGCGGGATCGTCGATGACAACGTGCGTCTCGACGGGATCGTCGCTCATCGGCAGCAGCGTGAGTCCGGGCTGCCACCGAGTGCAGAGCGCCGCAGTTACGTCGGACAGTGACCAGCCGGAACGCAGCATCTGAGTACGCACGATGTGCGTGGCGAAGTCCCGGTCGCCAAGCGTGAACCAGTCCGGCGGAACATCGTAGGCACGCAGCTCGTCGCGCAGCGTGAAGGTCTCGTCGGCCCGACCCCAACCTTGCTCGGTGTGGATGCCGCCGCCGAGCGTGTACATGACGGTGTCAAGGTCGGGGCAGACGCGAAGTCCGAACAGCGTGATGTCGTCGGCGGTGTTACCGATGACGGTGACTTCAGCCGCACGGAGTTCGTCGGTGCGTTCAGTTAAGGCGTCGAGCAGGCCGCCGAGAAAGCGAGCAGCACCGATACCCCCGGCGAGCGCAGTGATTTTCATCGTCAGCGTTAAACCTCGGCCGAGCGACGCGGCTGGATGTTGACGAGGGGAGGGCTGCTGGTTGCGGCGAAGAAGTCGTTGCCTTTGTCGTCGACGACGACGAACGCCGGGAAGTCCTCCACGTCGATCTGCCAGACCGCCTCCATGCCGAGTTCGGCGAACTCCAGGACGTCCACCCGCTTGATGACGTCCTGAGCCAACCGAGCGGCCGGACCGCCAATCGACCCGAGGTAGAAGCCACCGTTTTCGTGGCACGCCTTGGTGACCTGCGCAGATCGGTTGCCCTTGGCGAGCATGACGTAGGAACCGCCGGCTTTCTGGAACTGATCGACGTAGGAGTCCATGCGTCCGGCTGTGGTGGGACCAAACGAGCCCGACGCGTAGCCGTCAGGAGTCTTCGCTGGTCCGGCGTAGTAGACGACCTTGTCTCGTAGGTAGTCGGGCATCGGCTGCCCGGCGTCCAGCAAGTCCTTGATCTTGGCGTGAGCGATGTCTCGGGCTACGACCATTGGTCCGCTGAGTGAGAGTCGGGTCTTGACGGGGTAGCGGGTGAGTTCGGCGCGAATCTCGCTCATTGGACGGTTCAGGTCGATGTGGATGACGTCGTCGTCGAGGTGTTCGTCCACGACTTCGGGGAGGAAGCGCGCGGGGTCGGTCTCGAGTTGTTCGAGGAAGACACCGTCAGCGGTGATCTTTCCTTTTGTCTGGCGGTCGGCGGAGCACGACACTGCAATCGCGACCGGCAGGCTGGCACCGTGCCGGGGGAGGCGGACGACGCGAACGTCGTGACAGAAGTACTTGCCGCCGAATTGGGCACCGATACCGAACTCGCGGGTGAGTTGCAGGACTTCTTCTTCGAGTTCGAGGTCGCGGAAGGCGTGCCCCGTGGCATCGCCGGACGTTGGCAGGGTGTCTAGGTATTTAGCGCTGGCGTACTTCGCGGTCTTGAGTGCGTACTCCGCGCTGGTGCCGCCGACCACGATCGCCAGGTGATACGGAGGGCACGCGGCGGTGCCCAAGCTGCGCAGTTTCTCGTCGAGGAATCTGCGCATCGCAGCTGGGTTGAGGATCGCCTTGGTCTCTTGGAACAGGAACGACTTGTTGGCGCTGCCACCACCCTTAGCCATCAGCAAGAAGTGGTAGGCGTCGCCGTCCGCGGCGTAGAGGTCGATCTGTGCTGGGAGATTCGAGCCGGTGTTCTTCTCCTCCCACATGGTGAGGGGAGCCATCTGCGAGTAGCGCAGGTTGAGCCGGGTGTAGGCGTCGTAAACCCCGCGGCTCAAGGCCTCGGCGTCGCCGCCTCCGGTCACGACGCGTTCGCCCTTCTTGCCCATGATGATCGCGGTACCGGTGTCCTGGCACATGGGGAGCACGCCGCCGGCGGCGATGTTGGCGTTCTTGAGCAGGTCGAGGGCGACGAAGCGGTCGTTGGGGCTGGCGTCAGGGTCGTCGAGGATCGCGCGAAGTTGCTCAAGGTGCGCGGTGCGTAGGAAGTGTGCGATGTCGTGCATGCCCTCGTATGCCAACCTCGTCAGGGCGTCGGGATGCACCCGAAGGAACTGAGCGCCGTCGACCTCGAACGTGCTGACGCCGTCGTCGGTGACCAGCCGGTAGGTCGTGTCGTCAGGCGCGATGGGGAGGAGGTCGGAGTACGCAAATTCCGGCATACCGCCAGCCTATTCCAGCCCTGGTCGCCCTTCCCTCCCGCTCCAGTTCCCCGCCGCACCACCAAACCCTAAGAACGACGCGTTCTCCCGCTCTGGTGCAACAAACTCCCTATTCATCTGTGGATTCCGCGGATCCACAGCCTGTGGGCCCGCGAATCCACAGCGATATTGGAGTTCTACGGCGCGAGAGGGGAACAAGGAATTGCTGGGTTTCAACTCGAGTTCGACGCGGTCCCGGAATCAACGTTGGTTTCAGTCGAGGAGGGCGCGGCGGAGGGCTGGGACTGCTAGGAGCCACATGAGGATGGCGAAGGCGATGAGCACCGAGAGGTGGTACAGGTCGTGGCCGGTGTTCCAGTGGAAGCTGACATCTCGGACGAGTTGAACGCAGTGGTACAGCGGGTTGAACTGCGCGGCGATCTGCGCCCAGTCAGGCAAGTTGGTGATCGGGAAGAACGTTCCGGCGATCAGGAACAGGGGCGTCAGAACCGCTGACGTGACATAGGTCGTTTCGTCGATGGTCTTGACGATCGCCGAGACCCACATCCCAAACAGGGCGAACCCAAGCCCGGTCAGCGTCCCGATGAACGGTACGAGCAACATCCCCCAGGTCGGAGTGAGCCCGAAGAACATCGTGACGATCAAGCGGGATGCTGCCGTAAAGCCCAGCCTTCACCGCGATCCACGACGCTTCGGCAGTCACCATTTCGGCCACGTCCACCGGAGCCGCAAGGATGCCGTCGTATGTGCGCTGGAAAACCCTGCGGACGTAGGTGTTGAACATCCCCGGGAACGCGGAGGCGAACAGCACCGCCGTGGCGACGCTTCCGGTTCCGACGAACTCGACGTAACTGATGCCGTCGACCGAAGCGATCATCGTTCCGACGCCAAGGCCGAACGCCAGCAGATAGATCACTGGCTGCAGCACTGATGAAACGGTCGTTGATGCCCAGTAGCGCTTGAAGAGCATCAACTCGCGCGTCCACATGCCCTCGAACGTCGCCCACTCAAACCTGTGGGTGCCTGTCGTGGTGCTCACTCAAGTACCTCCCCTGTCAGCAGTACGAAGACGTCTTCGAGGTTGGCGACGCGTTGCAGGCCATCGCCTAGTTCGGCGAGCAGATCCTCCGGCACGCGTTCTGCGCCGAGAACGGAGATGGACGGACCTGTCCGTCGGGTAGCAACCCCTGCCTGAGCCGCTCGCTGCTCAATCTCGGCTAGCCGATCTGGGGGACCGTAATACTCCATTGCCAACTCACCGACGTGATCGGCGAGCAACGTCTTCGGGGGACCCTGCGCGACGATGCGGCCGTGCGACATGACGGCAACGTCATCGGCCAAGCGTTCGGCTTCCTCGATGTAGTGCGTTGACATCAGCACGGTCTTGCCCTGAGTTCGAAGTCCGTCGATCAGCGACCACAAATCCTGTCGTACCTGCGGGTCGAGGCCAACAGTTGGCTCGTCGAGCAGCACCAATTCCGGATCGTGGACGAGCCCGCGCGCTATCAGCAGGCGACGTTTCATCCCGCCTGACAGTTCCGCAACCTTGGAGTCAGCACGATCGGTGAGTTGGGCCAGCGCGAGCGCTTTGTCGACGGCGGCGCCACGTTCGCGGTGGGGGATGCGATAGAGCGCTGCGAACAGTTGCAGGTTCTCGCGCGCAGTCAACTCGGTCTCGAGATTGTCCAGTTGAGGGACGACTCCCATACGAGCCCTGGCTTGTTTCGACTTCGACGGCACCGGCAGCCCAAGGACTTCGATCGTGCCTCCCGTCGGGCTAGCTTGCCCGGTGAGCATGCGCATCGTCGTCGACTTGCCCGCGCCGTTGGGGCCAAGCAGTCCCATGACGATTCCGCGCGGAACGACAAGGTCCAGCCCGTCGACCGCGGTGATCGGACCGAACTGCTTGATTACCCCGCGAAGCGCAATGGCAGGAGTGTCGTCAGCAGACGTCAGAACTGCACCGCCGCATACTTGCGCAACTTCCTCAACTTGTGGTCGCTCTCCATGAAGCGAATGGTGCCGCTCTTACTGCGCATGACCAACGTCTGCGTGGTTGCGCCGCCCGTGTGAAACCGGACGCCGTGAAGCAGTTCGCCGTCCGTGACACCGGTGGCCGCGAAGAACACGTTGTCGCTGCTGACGAGATCGTCGGTAGATAGAACCCGCCCGAGGTCGTGTCCGGCGTCGATCGCCTTTTGTTTCTCGTCATCGTCGATCGGCCAGAGCCGGCCCTGGATCACACCGCCGAGGCACTTGATCGCAACTGCAGAGATGATGCCTTCGGGAGTGCCGCCAATACCGAGCAACAGGTCGACGCCGGTCTCGTCGCGACAAGCCATGATCGCGCCGGCGACGTCACCGTCTGAGATGAACTTGATGCGAGCACCGGTGTCTCGGATCTCGCGCACCAGCGCGTCGTGGCGGGGACGGTCGAGAACGCACACCGTGACGTCTTGCTGTTCGACGCCCTTGGCCTTGGCGACCCGTCGGATGTTCTCCTTGGCCGGCAGCCGAATGTCGACGACCTCGGCGGACTCAGGTCCAGTGGCCAACTTCTCCATGTAGAACACGGCTGACGGATCGAACATCGTTCCGCGCTCGGCAACCGCAATGACCGACAACGCATTACTCATGCCCTTGGCGGTCAGCGTCGTGCCGTCGATGGGATCGACCGCGACGTCGACGTCTGGACCGGTGCCGTCACCCACTCGCTCGCCGTTGAACAGCATCGGGGCGTCATCCTTCTCGCCCTCGCCGATGACGACGGTGCCGTTCATCGCGACCGTGTTGATCAGTCGACGCATTGCGTTGACGGCTGCTCCGTCGGCACCGTTCTTGTCACCGCGACCCACCCAACGTGAGCCTGCGATGGCGGCGGCCTCGGTCACTCGTCCGAGTTCAAGGCCTAGATTTCGATCGGGGACCTCAGCCTGGCCGGGTTGTTCGCTCACGGTGAATCCCTCCGGTCGTCGTTAGGTCGATGTTATCGAGTCGACGATTTAGCCGGCGTACACCTCGACTTCGGTGGCCTTAAGCGACACCACGAGCTCGCGGCCGATCCTCAGGTCCAGCTCGGCCGCCGCAGACGGAGTTACCTCGGCGATGACCGTCGGCGGGCCGGCAAGTTCGGCACGGACCCGTCCGAGGACGTGTTGCACATCGATCACCGTCATGGGCCACTGGTTGCGTGGACTGCTGGTGGTAGCACCCCTTCTCCCGTGAGCAGTCGGAGAGCTCAGCACCAATGAGTGAGGAGAGAAGGAGGCCATTACTGGACCATCGCAGTCGTCAGCCACGTTGAGTACGCCACCGCCCTCAAGTGAAATCAGGCGCCCCTTGGCGGTGCCTTGGAGAAGGTTTAAGCCAACCATCTGTGCGATAAAGCGCGTTGCCGGTTGACTCGTGAGGTGCTGAGCCGTTCCTTGTTGGGCGATCTTGCCGTCTTCGAGCACCACCACTTGATCAGCCAACGTGAGTGCATCGATGGCGTCGTGCGTGACGATGATGCAGACCCCGTCGTAGTCGTCCAATACCGCTCGAAGTTGCAAGCGAAGCTCAGAGCGAACCGACGGGTCTTGCGTGGACAGTGGCTCGTCGAGGAGCAGAAGCCTTGGGTTGACGATGAGTGCGCGAGCCAGCGCAACTCGCTGTTGCTGACCGGTCGACAAGGTGGTCGGTCGCCGATCGCCATAGTCGGCAAGGCCCATCCGACTAAGCCAGCTGTCGGCCCGCGCCGAACTCTCCTTGTTGGAGACTCCCCTTGCCCGCGGCCCATAGGTGATGTTGTCCCTCACGGACAGGTGTGGAAACAGCAAAGGGTCAGCCAGGACTAGCGCGCAGCGCCGTTCATCTGGCGACCGAAATACGTGTGTCGCCGGGTCATCCCACACTTCACCGCCCACAGTCACCCGACCGGCGTCGATCGGTTGCAGGCCGGCCAGGACTCTAAGCAGGGTCGTTTTGCCCGCCCCGTTTGGGCCAACCACGGCCAGTACTTGGCCTGGTTCTGCAGCTAATTCGATGCTGAGCGCGAACTTCTCCAACGCGACGTCAAACTGGGCGGATAGCACCTCAGACACGCCAGCGGTCGCGCATCAACAGCAGCACGATGATTGAGAGAACGACGAGCAACAAACTCATCGTGATGGCGGCGTCGCGGTCACTCTCCAAGGCTTGGTACACGGCGAGCGGAACGGTTTGAGTTCGTCCTGCGAAGTTGCCAGCGAACGTTATGGTGGCACCGAATTCGCCTAGGGCACGTGCCCAGGCTAGGACCGAGCCAGCAACGATTGCTGGTGCAACCAGCGGGATGGTCACAGTTCGCGCCACTCGCCATGGGGATGCGCCAAGCGTCGAGGCGATCTCCTCGCGTCGGCGGTCGCGCGTGCGCAACGCTCCCTCGACGGTTAACACCATGAAGGGCAGTGCGACGAAGGCCTCGGCCATGACAACGGCCGTTGGTGTGAAGGGAATTGTCCATCCGAACCAGTCGTACAGCGGGCCGCCCAGCAGACCGCGCCGACCAAACGCGAGAAGCAGCGCAACCCCGCCGACAACTGGGGGGAGTACGAGGGGAAGTACCACTAGGGCTCGGAGGATTCGCCCACCGAGCGACGTGGACTCAGCGAGAATCCAGCCCAGGGGTACGCCGACCACCAGTACTAGCGCGGTAGCGATAGTCGAGGTAACCAGCGACAGGATCAATGCTTTTCGAACAAGTGGATCACTGAGTTGGTTGATGATGTCGCCCCATGGCGCCTGCCAAACGAGTGCCGCTAGAGGAAGAACGAGAAACGCAATACCGATTGCTGCCGGAACAAGTAACGGCAGCGGTGCCCTAGGTCTTACCGCTCGGCTCACTCGGTGACGAAGCCCGCGTCAGCGAGCGTCTGCTGACCGCTTGGTGATAGGACGGCGTCAACAAACTCTTGCGCGAGGTCACTATTTTCAGACGCCGTTAGTGGGGAGATGAGGTAGTCGGTGCTTACGAGAAGTTTGGTTGGAATGGGGATCGACTCAATCGTGTCACCGGACGCCACGATGTCGCTGTTGTAGACGATTCCCGCATCAACCTCATCGGTGACAACTTTGGCAAGTACCGACTTCACGTCGACTTCTTCGGTTACCGGTGTCACGTTGAGGTTGGCCAGGTTGAAGAAGTCAGCGGCAACAGATCCGCACGGTGCACTGTCCACGCAGACGGCCACCTTTACGTCTGGTGAGTCAAGGTCCGCGATGTTCTTGATGCCGGCCGGGTTTCCTTTGGGAAGTGCGATTGCGACCGTGTTCGTCGCAAATGTCTGCGGATCACCGTCAGCGTCTCCCGCATCGACAACCGGTTGCATCGACCCGGGGCTCGCGGTGGCCAACACATCGGCTGGAGCACCCTCTACCACCTGGGTAGCCAGCGTCGACGACGACTCGAATGAGAGCGAAACGTCCACGCCATCGTGTGCTTGTTCGAACTGGTCGGCGATAGTGGTGAACGACTCGGTCAACGAACTGGCCGCTAGCACGGTCAACGTTTGCTGGTCCCCACCAGGATCTGCGCTGTTGTTGTCCGACCCGCATGCGCCAAGCGCCAAGACAATTGCCGTAATGGCGCCGACCGCGATGATTGGGCTTCGAGCGAACATGTCGTGGCTCACTTCTCGTCTGGGCGGAGGACAACGACGTTTGTAGCTTTGATGGAGGCAACGGCGGTAACACCGGGTTCGAGGCCAAGTTCGTCGACGGCTTCGCTGCTCAGGAGCGAGACGACTCGAAACGGCCCACACTGCAGATCGACCTGCGCCATGACGGAGTCTCGTTTGACGGCCGTAACGATTCCCGCCAACTGATTGCGCGCGCTGCCCGGTGAAATCGAGCCCCACCATGGAGCGTCGCTCTCGGCCGACGATCTTGCGAACGTGGCGAGGTCGGTGCCTGCCACGACCAGGTGACCAGTCTCGTCGGACTTGGCCACCAAGCGGCCAGCGTCCACCCATCGTCTGACGGTGTCGTCACTCACTCCCAGCAATGCGGCTACTCGAGCGAGTCGATATTCAGGCATGCGGTGAACAATACTGCTAAAGATCCGTGAATGCGGTTTCAGGCGAGATAATGTCCCGCATTTGCGGAGACATAGATGAGCAAGGAGTCGATCTACCCCGGCTTGGAGGTCAGTTCGTCTCGTACGTGACCATGGAGTCATGACTGGCAAGCCCCGCGGCTTCGAGACCGTGCGCGACATGGTGCTGTCGATGGCCTTGGTCGGCGCGGTGGCCCTGGCGCTCTACCTGGTGGTGGCATGGCAGCGGCCCGAGGTGCAAGGGCCAATCCGACCACCGGTGGATGTCAGCGGAGTACTCGACGCAGTCGCACCCACCTCAGCGTTCCCGATACTCCGCCCGACCGGTCTGCCGAGCGACTGGACGGCGACGAGCGCCTGGTACCAACCAGCGAGCGAGAACGGGGACCTGGGTGGCGCGCTGCTGCACGTTGGGTATGAAACGTCATCGGGCACGTACGCGGAAGTGAAGCAGTCAGACGGGGATGCCGACGCAGCAATCGCCAATTTTGCTGACGACGGTGAACCCATCGGCGAGGTCAATATTGCTGGTCAGCAATGGCAACAACTTGAGTCTTCCGACTCAGCGACGAACTCGCTCCTGCTCTCGGATCCGTCGAAAGGTGAACCTGCGGTCGTCCTGGTTACCGGAACTGCCGACTGGATGGAGTTGGAGCAACTTGCCAAGTCGCTGACTTGAACTTGTCCGCCTAGTCGGCCGTGGCTTTTGACTCTGCGGTCGCTGCGTCCAGTCTGGCTCGCGCCTGATCGAGCCAGCCCTGGCAGATGGTCGCAAGTTGCTCGCCGCGCTCCCAAAGCGTCAGCGACTCCTCAAGGGTTAGCCCGCCACTTTCGAGTTTCTTGACGACCTCGACCAACTCATCTCGGGCGTCTTCGTATGCCGGAGTCGCCTCGCCCTTGTCATCATTCGTCACTGCGCCACCCTACGGCTCCGAGGTTGTGACGGCGTCCATGATCCCCCGCGCGACCCTGATACGCAGTTCGGACTCACGCGGTACCGGTTCGCGAACGATGGCTCCGTCGGCTAGTTGTACTAGGGCGTAACCGCGATCCAGCGTTGCTTGCGGCGATAGTGCAGTAACTCGCGCTCGTGTGTGTTGCAAGTCGTCTACCGCCCGATCAAGGCTAGTCCGCAATGCTCGACGTGATCGGTCTCGCGCCGCGACGATCACCTCGCGGTATCCGTCGATCATCGACTGCGGTGCAGTCATGACGGGTCGACTCCGTAACTGTCGAACGGTGTCCTGCTCGCGTCGAAGCTTCTGCGACATCGCGGTTCTGATGCGTTCGGTGGCACGTTGCACGCCCGCGAGTTCGTTGGCCAGATCAGGAACCAGTTGTCGCGCGGCGTCGGTGGGAGTCGACGCGCGCACATCGGCAACCAGATCCAGCAGTGGGCTGTCTTGTTCGTGACCGATTGCACTGACGACTGGCGTCGCACACGAGGCCACGGCGCGAACCATTCCCTCTTCAGAGAACGGCAACAGGTCTTCAGTCGATCCACCACCACGCGTGATCACGATGACGTCGATTGACGAGTCGGCGTCGAGTTCCTTAATCGCGGCGGTGACTCCAGCTGCCGCAGTCGGACCCTGAACGGCCACCTCTCGAATTGCGAAGTCGATGCCTGGCCACCGTCGTTTCGCATTCTCGACGACGTCCTTTTCGGCCGCAGATGCGCGACCGCAGACCAGGCCGATGCGTCGTGGGAGGAAAGGCAGTGGCTTCTTCCGCTCCGCTGCGAATAGTCCCTCGGCGGCGAGTTGGGCCTTCAGCCGTTCGATGCGCGCGAGCAATTCGCCGAGTCCGACGTGGCGGATCTCGCGAGCGTTGAGTGAGAAACTTCCGCGCTGAGCGTAGAACGATGGCTTGGCCCACAGCACGACCCGGTCGCCTTCGGTAATCGTGGGCAATGCGGCGTCGAGCACTCGTTTTGGACAGGTGACCTGCATCGAGAGATCGGCGTCAGAGTCTCGCAGGGTGACGAACACCGTCGATTGCCCTGGACGACGGGAGATTTGGGCGACTTGGCCCTCGACCCAGATAGAACCGAGGCGGTCGATCCACTGAGCCACCATCTGGGACACCCTTCGAACCGGAACCGGGTTCTCGGGCGAGGTGTCTAGGCGCATGCAGTGCAGCGTAGGGCGTGGGCCTGCGCAGCGAACGGGTTATCCAGGGCGCACGTACGATGGAGGAATGACCGACTCAGGGACCCGACGAGTGCTGCTCGCGGCACCGCGTGGGTATTGCGCGGGTGTCGATCGCGCGGTGATCACCGTCGAGAAGGCGCTAGAGGTCTACGGCGCCCCTGTCTACGTTCGCAAGCAGATCGTCCACAACCGTCACGTCGTCGAGGATCTTGAGGCGAAGGGAGCGGTCTTCGTCGAGGAAACCGAAGAGGTTCCCGAGGGCGCGATCGTGGTCTTCTCGGCGCACGGTGTCGCCCCGACAGTCCATGAAGAGGCAGCGGAACGAAACCTACGGACGATTGACGCTACGTGCCCGTTGGTGACCAAGGTGCATAACGAAGCCAAGCGATTCGCCGCCGACGGAATGCACATCCTCTTGATCGGTCATGAAGGCCATGAAGAAGTTGTGGGGACGTCTGGGCAGGCGCCAGAGCATGTGACGTTGGTTGATGGACCTGACCACGTGGCCGGCCTCGATGTGCCTGACCCGAGCAAGGTCGCCTGGTTGTCGCAGACCACGTTGTCAGTCGACGAGACCTTGGAAACCGTTGATCGGCTCCGGCAGCGGTTCCCGCAATTGCTTGATCCCCCCAGTGACGACATCTGCTACGCCACACAGAACCGTCAGTCGGCGGTCAAGCTCATGGCAGAGCAGTCGGACCTAGTGATTGTGGTGGGCTCGTCGAACTCCTCGAACTCGGTGAGGCTGGTTGAAGTTGCTCTTGAGGCTGGTGCCACTAAGGCGTTCAGGGTCGACAACGCAACAGAGATCGATGCGACGTGGCTCGACGATGTCCACACCGTGGGAGTTACTAGTGGCGCGTCAGTTCCCGAGTCGCTCGTCGAGGGAGTTCTTAGCTGGTTGTCTGCCCAGCGCTTCGACACTGTCGAAACCGTGACGGCCGCTGAAGAGAGTCTGATCTTCTCGCTACCGGTTGAACTGCGTCGCGACCTCAAAGCCGCCGAACTCGGTTAGTTCCAAACTACGAGCGGCCGCGTCCCCATCGACGCCAAGCGAGGATCACACCGCTCGCGCCAACCGCGAGGAACAGCATCGGCGCGAGTTTGGTAAGCACGGTCAATGTTCTTAGAACGCCGTCGCGCACATCGCTAACTTCACCGAACACCACTGGGATCACCACAGCGACCAACAGCAGCACGAGTGGTGGCATGACCAGCGCTGAGCGGAGGTTGTCGGGTCGGACTTCCCAGGCGCAGTACGCACTGACCAGAACGAACGGCACCCCGAAGATCCAACCGATGGAGTCGTTCAGCAGCATGCTGACGATCGCAGCGACCAGTGAGATCGCGGTGCCGATGACGGCAACGCCAGCAGGGGTCAAGCCGGGGCGGCCAGTGCTGCGGTAGACCCGACCGACCGGCTCGCTGGGCTTGGAAGGGCCGGGCGAAGGCTCGCCCATGACAACTACCTGATCGGACGCGACGGTCGAAGATGACCAGGGGGTGGGTGAAGACACCACACCACCGTACGACCTGCGAGGGCGTGCTCGGGCTATCCAGCGGCCTCTCGGGGTGTGTCATTGCTCTCTTCTGCACTGGTCCACACCGAATCGACCAGGTCATCTGTCAGTTCTGGGGCCTGTGGTTGGCGTGGTGCTAGGTCGATCAACGTCGGACTGACCAACTCAGCGTCGCTGACCTTCAGGTCGGTGAATCGCCTGGCAGTCACCAGCACCCGTCCCTCGAGCGAAGC
This sequence comes from uncultured Actinomycetota bacterium, assembly GCA_963726755.1. Classification (GTDB taxonomy): domain Bacteria; phylum Actinomycetota; class Actinomycetes; order JAHEKZ01; family JAHEKZ01; genus DATKIY01. Next base: position 209,526 of record CAVSDB010000003.1, on the reverse strand, counting down.
CACCGTCTGGTTGTACGTACCCACTGCCCCGCTCAGTGCGTTGCCAAGTTTGCTGAGGTGGCTGCCCATGACGCCGAGTCGGCCGTGCAGTTCCTTGCCCAGGGTCAGGACTTGCTGAGCGTTGGCCGTGATGGCCTCTTGCCGCCACGTGTAGCTGACCGTACGGAGCAGCGCCACCAAGGTGTTCGGCGTGGCAAGAACCACATTGCGTTCGAACGCGTACTCAAGGAGTGCTGGATCCTGGTCGAGGGCGGCCGAAAGGAACGGCTCGGCGGGTACGAACAGCACAACGAACTCAGGCGCCGGAGCCAACTGCTCCCAATAGGCCTTGGCTGACAACTCGTCGACGTGTGACCGCAAGTGACGTGCGTGCGCAGCGAGGCGTTGGCGAACCACGTTCTCGTCGGGGGAGTTCATCGCTTCGACGTATCCCGCGAAGGGCACCTTCGCGTCGACGACGACGTTCTTGCCACCGGCCAGGTGCACGACGAGGTCGGGACGGAGGCGTCCGTCGTCACCTGTGACGGTCACCTGCTCGGAGAAGTCACAGTGCTCAACCAGACCAGCTACCTCGACGACGCGACGCAGCTGCATCTCGCCCCAACGTCCGCGAACGTGGGGTGCCCGCAGCGCGGTCACCAGAGCTTGAGTCTCGGTACGAAGCAGGTTCGAGGTTTGTCCCATCGCCCGTACCTGCTCGCGCAACTCGCCCTGGGCCTGGGCCCGGAGTTGCTCGGAGTCGACGAGCTGTCGCTCGACTCTGGCCAAGGTCTCGGTCACCGGACGTACGAGCTGATCGACCTCGTGAGAGATGTCTACCGGGGGCGCTTCGGGCGCCACAGGCACAGACTGACGCCGGGAGAGGGCGATGAGGCTGGTGGCCAGCGCCCCGATGACGAGGCCAACGAAAAGCGATACGAGATCCATGCGAGTCAGCATGCCGGAGGGGTCCGACAAAGTCGGTCCGATTGGGGCGTGGCGGCCCTCGCAACCTACGATTGCGACCCGTGGCCCTCACCATCGGAATCGTCGGACTGCCCAACGTTGGCAAGTCCACCCTCTTCAACGCGCTGACCAAGAACGATGTGTTGGCCGCCAACTACCCCTTCGCGACCATCGAGCCGAACGTTGGCGTCGTCGGTGTGCCCGATCCTCGGCTGCAAGTGCTGGCCAACATCTTCACTTCGCAGAAGATTCTTCCCGCGACCGTCTCGTTCGTCGACATCGCGGGCATCGTGCGTGGGGCGTCCGAGGGACAGGGTCTGGGAAACAAGTTCCTGGCGAATATCCGTGAGGCCGAGGCGATCTGTCAGGTGATCCGAGTCTTTACCGACCCGGATGTCGTGCACGTCGACGGCAAAGTGTCGCCCGAGGACGACATCGAGACGATCAATACCGAACTGATCCTGGCCGACCTGCAGACGATCGAGAAGGTACTGCCTCGACTGCAGAAGGAAGCCCGGCTGACCAAGGGTGGTAGCGACGTCGTCGCGGCAGTCGAGCGTGCGAAAGAGGTGCTCGACGGTGGGCAGACCGTTTTCGGCGCCGGCCTCGACCTCGAACCGCTCCGCGAGCTGTACTTGCTGACTGCCAAGCCGTTCATCTATGTCTTCAACCTCGACGAGGACGAGTTCGCCAACGACGAGTTGAAGAAGCAGATGCAGGAGTTGGTGAGTCCGGCAGAGGCGATCTTCCTCGACGCCAAGGTTGAGGCTGAACTCGTCGAACTCGAATCCGATGAGGCGTTGGAGCTCTTGCAGTCCATCGGTCAGCAAGAGTCAGGTCTCGATCTGTTGGCGCGAGTGGGCTTCGACACGTTGGGGCTGCAGACCTACCTGACAGCCGGTCCGAAGGAAGCCCGCGCCTGGACGATTCCCAAGGGCGCGACTGCTCCCGAGGCTGCCGGTGTGATCCACACCGACTTCCAGCGTGGCTTCATCAAGGCTGAGGTGGTGTCGTTCGACGACCTCGTCGCTACCGGCTCGATGAATGACGCCAAGGCGGCCGGCAAGGTACGTATCGAGGGGAAGGACTACGTCATGGCCGATGGCGACGTCGTCGAGTTCCGCTTCAACGTCTGAGCGGGGGGTCTTGGCTTAGGCGAGCGCCCTCGCACAGTAGCGATGTAGCAGCCTGATGCGACTGGCCCTGAAGCGAGGTCAATCCACTTTTTTTTTTTTTTCTATTTTTTTTTTTTTTCTTCTTCGAGAATTTCGAATTCTCAAGAAGGATCCGGATCTCTCTGCTCCTGTCGCCTATGCTTTAGCTGGCGATCGCTGCGGACTCAACCACTCGGCACAATTTCAGCAGTTGAATGTTCTGTGCGTAATGCACCGTCGCCAAGGACGAATCTTGCCGTCATGATGGCGGAACTTTCTGCCGGCTTCCGGCGTGTGGAAATCCACGGTCGCTGCCGAGGTGCATCGGCAACTCTCTGAGCGCGGCGTTCACCACGCTTGGATCGAGGGCGACAACTTGGATATGGCGTTCCCCGTCCCGTGGAGGCAGGGCTACGAACTGGCGGAGGCGAATTTGACTGCGATGTGGTCGAACTATCGGGCCCACGGCTACCGGCGCCTCATCTATGTCAACACAGCAAGCGTGCTCCCACATGTGATCGACGATCTCACGACTGCGATGGGCGACAACCCGAGAGTGACCAGCTGCTTCTCACGTCTAGCGATGAGGTCGCCCGGCAACGGCTCGCCCAGCGCGACGATTGGCGGCGGCCTTGACTACGCGGTGGGACAGAGCGCTGACGCGGCTCTCGGGTTGGAGTCTTCCACCGCAGCCGAGGTCGCCAGACTCAACACAGATGGACGTTCACCCGCGCAACTAGCCGCCGAGATCATCGAGCGGACCGGATGGCAACCCGGGTAGGGCGCATTGGCAGGCTGGCTCGGCAACACACGAGCTGGCCGTCGTTCATCGGTCATGGCCGGACGTTAGGTGGGAGGTCTATTGCGGACGAATTCCGCTCCAACGTTTAGGGCGCCGTCTTGGCCGCGTACTGCAATGAATCCGACAGATCGAGAGGCGTCGCGGGAGGCGGACTGGTGTATACTGATCTCGAGCGCTAGTTCTGTCGCCACGATCAATGGCTGAAGGAGTCACACGTGCCACCGGCTCCGCTACCAAAGCCACTCCCGTTGCCCTGCCCGAAGACTGTGAAGGGCGAAGCCACCAACTGGTCGTTGACCCAGAACTGCAAGGCAGATGACGGCATGGCTGCGACCATCCACCCAGCTGGAAACGGGAAGGAAACCTCCGTCGGAGCTGTGCCGCTCAGACAGTCCTTACACGCCACCGTGAATACCGTCTCACCGCCTGGTGGCCCTGGCGGCCCCCCTAGACCTTGAGATCCCTTGGGGCCGCGTCAGCCTCGTGGGTCCGGTGGCTCCGGATCGCCTGGGAGGCCCGCGTTGCCCTGAGGCCCGGCGATGCCTCGCCCGGCCTGCGACTTAGGATCCCTGCGACCGGCGGGTCCTCTGGAATCACCCAGTTGTCTCAAGTCCGTAGCGCTCGCTGACTGGCAGCGGGTGCTTGACACTCAGTTTTACGATTCCTATGCGACGTTGGCCCTGCGGTCTTGACGGCCACGTCGATTCCATTAACGCCTGCGATGTCCTGTCACGGTGATCTGCACGCTCTGCGTGGCGACCGAGTTCCAGATCTAAGTCCGCGAGTCGTTCCAGCGCCAACAACCGCATCTCCTGGAGTCGAGCGATCGCCGAGGTCGCCCACCGCTCGCGTGCAAAGTCGGCGAGCGGTGACCCGCTCCACAGCGCAAGCGCTTTACGGAGGTCCTCACCCCGTCCGCGAAGGATCAGGTGTTCGAACCGTTCGAGGTCCAGTTCGCCGGGTTCTACGTGGATCACATAGCCCGTCGGTCGTGTTTCGATCCGGTCGGATCCCAAAGTTTTGCGCAGTGTCGCGATCCGGACGTGTAGCGAGTTCCTAGCGGAGGCGGGGGCCTCTGACTCCCACAGCGCCTCGATCAGGAGATCCGCCGATACCAGATGTCCCGCGTTCAGCAGGAGGATCGCGAGGGCAGCACGCTCCTTCGCGCCTCGGACCGAGATGGGGGTGTTATCCCGAACCACCGCGAACTGACCAAGGATCCGGAACTCGATCACGAGGCAGGCTATCGCACTGGCGAAACGTCCCCAGGCATAGAGCGTGACGCTACGGCGGGCAGCATGCGGCGATTCTTCGAGTCCGGTCCCGCCGAGCCGGCGCAGGCACTTGTCGATGCGACCAGACGGTTGCGCGTCGTCGTTCAGCGCTCGTAGACCTTGCGGCGGTGTGCCACTCGGAGTACGAGGACGATCAGACGATCGTCCGCGATCGCGTACACGATCCGGTAGTCGCCGACACGCGCGCGCCAACGGCCCTGTTCACCGCTGCGGAGCAACTTGACCCCTGGCGGACGGGGGTCGACGGCCAGCAGCTCGATTGCTCCAACGATGCGGAGCCGCGTCTTCTTGTCGATCTTGGCGAGCGACTTCGCCGCTGAGGACGAGATCTCGACCGTGTAGGTCACGCCAGCCCGAGGTCGGCCTTCACCGTGGCCCACGGAATCGTCGGGGCGCCCGCCACGATCTCGGCCATGATCGCGTCGGCGGCCGCGAGGTCCCCGGCGTCCTCGTCGGCCTCGATGAGCCGCTCGTACTCCGCCGTGCTGATCACCACGGCCTGACGGTGGCCCCGCTTGGTCAGGAAGACCGCTTCGTGCGCGGACGTCTCGACGAGCTCGCTGAACCGCTCACGGGCTTCGGTGACGGGCATCTCAGTGGCCATACCTCAACTGTACGATTCAACTAGTTAAATGTACAGAATGACTCGTGGTCGGTCCGCAATCAGTCCGCAAGAACTTCGGTAAGGCTCGGAGCGGTCAAGGGTCCCCAACGCAATGCCGGAGGTCAGCGAGTTCGCGGTCATCGAGGGACAAATCAGCCAATGGCTGATCACGCGGTTATGCGACTTCAACCACAGTTGCTGGGGTTGGCCGTGGCACGTAGCGGCGTAGATGCTCGGCTGATGCAAACCAGCCGACGGTAAGCGCCGAGACAATCAGCCACGACCAAGCCGGGAGGTTCCCGGTCATCACCGAGCTGACATTGGCAAGCACCGGGTACACGGCTGCTCCAACGCCTGCTGGCAGGACCACCGCCATGACGTAGGGCGTAACCGTTTTGCGTCCAGACGCAATCAGGCCAGAAAGCACCACGACCACCATGGCGAGCAGGACCGGCGATACATCGGTGTAAGCAGCAATCCCTGAAGATGTTGCCAATCCCAGGAACGCGGCGACGACGATCGGAACCGTGGCGAGTACCGCGACGTGACGCCAAGACACGATGGCACGCACTCGTGGTGTGAGCAGGATTGGAATCAGCAGAGCGACGAGTTGAATGGCAGAGCCCAGGTGGTACGGCCAGCCAGGCAGCGTGACGCCATCGCTTGCAGGTTCAGAGACAAGAACCGTCCAGAGGCTGTTGCCGCCGCCTTCACCGAAGGGGTGAGCGACCAGCGGTTGCGGCTGATTGTGGAACCAGGAGACGGCCGGACCGATCGTCATCAGCGTCACGAGTGCCGGGACGACTAGCGCTGCCCAGCGAAAACCAGCCCATGCCACAGCGAGCGCGCATGCTCCGACTGCAGCGAAGGCGGCTATGTCGGCCCATGGCACGAAGAACGCGATGTCGCCACTGTTCGCGATCATCGACGCACGCTCGGTGTCGCCGGCGGCCAAAGCCTCGCGAACCTGATTCATATCCCAGGTCGCGAATCGATGGAGGCCGATCGACGTGACCAGCATCAGGACTAGGGCATAACCAACAACGGCGACGACCCAGGCACTTATTGCTGGCCACCAGGCACGAGGGATGCGAAGGCGAGGGAACATGCCGCTTCATCGGCACTGGCAGCCATAACACTGAAGGCCGACCGAAAATGATCACCTGCTCATACCAATAGTCTCGAGCGGTGGCCAACCGGCAGTCTGACGCTGCTTTACGTACTCAAATTGCCGGTCCGCCACCGCTCGGCGGACTTGGGTCATGGTGATGACGTCGGATAGAGATCCGCCGAGCGAAAACCGTTCCGTGGTTGTTGCTGCGGCGATCGTGGTGGGCGGACGGCTGCTCGCCGCGCGACGGACGTCACCTGCCGAGCTCGCGGGTCGGTGGGAGTTACCGGGCGGCAAGGTGGAACCGGGGGAGTCGGACGAACAAGCGTTGGTCAGGGAAATCCGCGAGGAACTCGGTGTCGACGTCGTCGTCGGGGAGCAGGTCGGTGGCGAGTGGCCTCTGGACGCAGGAGTCCTTCACGTCTGGCGAGTTGAAGGTCCGACCCACGCTGGGTGGACCCCGCTCCAACAGCACGACGAAGTGCGATGGCTAGCGAGGGATGAACTCACGACCGTCGACTGGGTACCGGCAGATGTGGCACCGGCCCGCGCAGCGTTCGACGACTAGTGGTGCGTGCGAACTCGAGGTCAGTTCACGTTCAGCTGGAAGGTCATTGTGTCTGGGTGCCGGTCACAGTGAACCGTGTAGTTGCCAGTCTTTAGGTGGACCTTGAACCGCGTTATCCCGGTACCGCTGACCGACGTCTTCTTGTCGACTCCAGCGCCGAAGATGTGCCAGTTATGACCAGGCGTGCTGTCGTTGATGATTAGCTTGTAAGTTCCCGCCGGAACCGGGTTACTGCTGATGGTGATGTTGCGGTGGGCGTCGACCTTGCCGTGCAACTTGGGTACAGCTCTGCGCGCGGTAATGCGATCGACGTCAACCTGAGTCAAAACTCGGGTTGGGCTTCCGGATGGGTCAACCGCGTGTGTGCCGTGGGCCTCATGCGACGTCGTAGCGTGTGCCATTCCCCAGGAGCCAACAGCGAGCCCAACGCTTGCCACTACGGAGATGGTGAGTGGAACGACTCGCATCTCTGGCCTTCCTTAGTGCGCGCGTGCGATTTGCGAGATTCGATGAGCGAGTTCGACATCGAGTTGGGTGATGCCTCCTGCTGAATGCGTGGACAGGGTAAATGTCAGGGTGCGCCATCGGATATCGATGTCGGGATGATGATCCATCCCCTCGGCTTCCTCGGCGACCGCGCTGACGATGGCGATCCCGGTTAGAAAGTCGCTGGCTTTGTGCGTCAGGCGAATTGAGTCGCCAACCCGCTCCCACTCTGGAAGGTCGGACAGCGCCTTGTCGATCTCTTCACTATCGAGCAGTCGACTCACACCTGTGATTGTGTCTCGCCAGCCAGACGTGAGCAACAGTTACCCAAGCGCCGGCCCCACACCCGCAGGGAATCCGCCTTTGGGCTCGGCCCGTAGCCGAGATCACTGCTAGGTGGTCGCCCCGTTTTGAAGACTTGCTAGCGACGGTGAAGCCAGGCGTGGGTTCTCCGGCCACAGATGTCGGGCTTCGTTCAGTGCGCCTTGCGCGGCCCGGGCATTCTCGTGCGCTAACTCAATCCGAGCCAGTGTGACCCAAGCGTCGGACTCCTCGTCGTGGCCTCGGTGCCAACTCAGGGATTCGTGGCACATCTTGGCCGCACCATCGAGGTCGCCCGCTTCAAAGTGAGCGAGTGCCTCAATCCGCGCGAGGATGGTTCCGGTACTGGCGATGTCGCGCGCTTGGAACATCTCTTCGTCGATCTCCTTGCTGAGATCGACGTATGACGCCGTCCCATCTTCAACGGTTCGAAGCAACATCCATGCCCGTTCAGCATGCTCTTGCATCCGTTTGCTGGACTTGCCGCGCGCCTTCAACACTCGGAACAGCCCGAACGCCGGGTCGTACTTCTTGTCAACGACGCGCTCCTTCATCGGAATGATCGCGTTGTCCGTGATGTGAATTCCTTCAGGGCACACCTCGGTGCAGCATTTGGTGATGTTGCAGTACCCGAGTCCGTGCTCTTCCTGCGCCTGACGTTTACGGTCGAGCGTGTCGAGTGGGTGCATGTCGAGTTCGGCCAGCCGAATGAAGAAACGTGGACCGGCGAAAACTGGCTTGTTGTCCTCGTGATCGCGAATCACGTGACAGGTGTTCTGACAAAGGAAGCACTCGATGCACTTGCGGAACTCCTGGCTGCGTTCGACGTCGACCTGTTGCATCCGGTACTCGCCGGGTCGCAGGTCTGCAGGCGGTGCGAATGAGGGGACCTCTCGCGCCTTCTGGTAGTTGAACGACACATCGGTGACGAGGTCACGAACGACGGGGAAGCCGCGCATCGGCGTCACTGTGATGGTGTCGGCTTCTTCGAACGTGCTCATCCGTGTCATGCACAGGAGGCGCGGCTTTCCGTTGATCTCGGCGCTACATGAGCCGCACTTGCCAGCCTTGCAGTTCCAACGAACGGCAAGGTCGGGGGTCTGCGTTGCTTGTAGTCGGTGAATGACGTCGAGGACGACCTCACCTTCGTTGACCTCGACAGTGAAGTCCTTCAACTCACCGGACTCGTCGTCACCACGCCAGACGCGGAACTGCGCGTCGTAAGTCATCAGGCACCTTCCTCAGGCAGCACGGTCAACTCTTCCGTTGTCAGGTACTTCGACAACTCGTCGCGCTCGAAAAGTGATAGCAGTTCAACCGGCATGATGGGCAACGGTTGCTGATCGACGCGAATGCCGTCACCGTCGACTCGGCAGATCAAGTTCTTCTGCCGCCACTGCGCGCTCATCTCTGGGAAGTCGTTGCGCGTGTGGCCGCCACGTGATTCCTCACGCATCAAAGCGGCGCGCGCGATGCATTCGGAAACCAAGAGCATGTTGTGTAGGTCCAGTGAGAGGTGCCAGCCGGGATTGAACTGCCGGTGACCTTCGACCGTGACTGCCTTTGCCCTGGCCTTTAGTCCCTCGAGTCGTTCCAGTGCTGACTCGATTTCATCCTCCACGCGAATGATGCCGACCAAGTCGTTCATCGTCTGCTGCAGTTCGGTGTGCAGGGTGTAGGGGTTCTCGCCACCTTCGGCTGAGAAGGGCGCGACTGCTGCGGCTGCCGCCTCATCGACGTCCTCTGGGTGGATCGTGGGACGGCTCTCGCCGACTTTGTCGACGTACGCTGCGGCACCGAGCCCGGCCCTGCGACCGAACACCAGCAGGTCCGATAGTGAATTGCCGCCAAGGCGGTTAGACCCATGCATTCCGCCGGCCACCTCACCCGCGGCGAACAGACCGTCGACGCCAGCTGCTGCTCCGGTGTCCGGCTCAACCTCGACCCCACCCATGACGTAGTGACAGGTTGGACCGACCTCCATCGCTTCGGCAGTGATGTCGACGTCGGCCAATTCTTTGAACTGGTGGTACATCGACGGAAGTTTGCGTCGGATGACGTCTGCCGGGAGTCGACTCGAGACGTCGAGGAAGACACCGCCGTGAGGTGAGCCCCTGCCCGCTTTGACTTCGGAGTTGATCGAGCGGGCGACCTCGTCGCGGGGGAGTAGTTCAGGGGGACGTCGATTGTTGTCGGCATCGGTGTACCAACGGTCGCCCTCGGCTTCGTCCTTTGCATACTTCGCGCGAAAGACTTCGGGGACGTAGTCGAACATGAACCGTTTGCCCTCTGAGTTGGTGAGTACTCCACCGTCGCCACGAACCGACTCGGTGACGAGGATTCCCTTGACACTCGGCGGCCAAACCATTCCGGTCGGATGGAACTGCACGAACTCCATGTTGACGAGCGACCCACCGGCTTGCAGCGCGAGCGCATGTCCGTCGCCGGTGTACTCCCATGAGTTGCTCGTGACCTTGAACGACTTACCGATCCCACCTGTTGCCAGGACGACGGCGGGTGCGTCGAACACGATGAAGCGCCCAGATTCGCGCCAGTAACCGAAAGCTCCCGAGATCTTGCCGTCGTCTTTCAGGAGTTCAGTGATCGTGCACTCGGCAAAAACCTTCAGCATGGATTCGGCGTGGCCGAATTCCTTCTCATCTTCTTGCTGCAGTGAAACGATCTTCTGCTGCAAGGTACGAATCAGTTCGAGGCCGGTGCGGTCGCCAACGTGCGCTAACCGCGGGTATTCGTGACCGCCGAAGTTCCGTTGGCTGATGCGCCCGTCGGGAGTGCGGTCGAACAACGCTCCCCAGGTTTCGAGTTCCCACACTCGGTCCGGCGCCTCTTTGGCGTGCAACTCGGCCATCCGCCAGTGATTGAGGAACTTGCCGCCGCGGAGGGTGTCTCGAAAGTGCACCTGCCAGCTGTCGTGGCTGTTGACGTTGCCCATGGACGCCGCGATGCCGCCTTCGGCCATCACAGTGTGTGCCTTGCCGAACAGTGATTTGCAGATGATCGCCGTTCGTTTGCCCTGCAACCGCGCCTCAATGGCCGCCCGTAGTCCGGCCCCGCCCGCGCCGATGACGACGACGTCGTACGAGTGGCGTTCCAGTTCGGTCATTTGCGTTCCTTGACGTGTGGCACGGTTAGAAGAACTTCGGGTCTGTGAAGGCGCCGCTGGCGACGCAACGAATGTAGAAGTCCGCGAAGGCAACTCCGAACAGCGACAGCCATGCAAACATCGGGTGGCGGGTGTTCAGTTTCGACACAAAAGTCCAAGCGCGGTAGCGGACCGGGTGCTGTGAGAAGTGTTTGAGTCGTCCACCAACTGTGTGCCGACACGAGTGGCATGACAGGGAGTACAACCAAAGCAGCGTGGCGTTGACAACCAGGAAGACCGTGCCAAGACCCATATGACCCCATTGGCCCTCGGGGTTTCGAAATGCGATCACAGCGTCGTACGTCAAAATGACGTTGAAGACCAGGCCTGCGTAGAAGAACCAGCGATGTGCGTTCTGCAGAATCAACGGCGCTCGGATCTCGCCGGTGTAGCGGCGGTGTGGTTCGGCCACAGCGCAGGCCGGGGGAGACAGCCAGAAGGAGCGGTAGTAAGCCTTGCGGTAGTAGTAGCAAGTCATCCGGAACCCCAGTGGGAACACCAGGATCAGCAGCGCCGGCGACATCATGAACCAGTCGCCGAAGGGGGTGCCGAAGTCGTTCGATCCGGTCGGACAACTCGTCGCGAGGCAAGGTGAGTAGAACGGGGACAGGTACGGCGAGCTGAAGTAGTAGGCATCCTCGAAAGCGCGCCATGTGGCGTAGACCACAAAGGAGAAGAGCACGAACGCAGTGATCCCAGGTTGCAGCCACCACGGGTCTTTGCGAAGCGTTCGCCACGCGATGGTGGCGCGACCAGGTGCGCCGACCCCCGCCGTGAGGGACGGTTGTGTGGTGTCGGTGGCCATCGTGCCCTTTCGCTGCGCTCGTGTGCGGTCTTGCCCTCACCTACCGAAGTGATCGCGTCGACCGTACGCCGTTCCATCTGGCGCGCCACACCTGGCCCAATCACCTCGGCAAGGTCGGCGGAATCTGACATTCGTGCTCTAGCCCGAGCCCTGCCTCTAGGATGGTCCAGTCGCCAGTTGGCGATCGATCCCCTTTTTGAGAGTGAGTCGGCATCTCCATGCCCAGCCAGCCCACGGCACAGCGAACCGACCTCCGAAACGTGGCGATCGTGGCCCACGTCGACCACGGGAAGACCACCCTCGTGGACGCCATGCTCTGGCAGTCCGGGGCGTTCCGCGAGAACGCGGACATCGCCGACCGCGTCATGGACTCGATGGACCTCGAGCGCGAGAAGGGCATCACGATCCTGGCCAAGAACACCGCCGTGCTGCACGAGATGGCCGACGGCCACAAGGTCACGCTGAACATCATCGACACCCCTGGTCACGCGGACTTCGGTGGCGAAGTGGAGCGCGGTCTGGAGATGGTCGACGGCATCCTGCTGCTGGTCGACGCCAGTGAGGGCCCGTTGCCGCAGACCCGCTTCGTTTTGCGCAAAGCGCTTCAGAAGAGACTTCCCGTCGTTCTGGTGATCAACAAGGTCGATCGGCCAGACGCGCGGATCGCAGAAGTTGTCGACGAAACGTACGAACTGTTCCTCGACCTGGATGCCGACGAGTCGCAAATCGACTTCCCGATCCTCTATGCGTCCGCCAAGAACGGTCGCGCTTCGTTGAATCGGCCCGATGACGGTGGCTTGCCTGACTCGGAGAACTTGGAACCGTTGTTCGAGTCCATCGTGACGACGATTCCCGCTCCCATCTATGTCGAAGGCGCGCCGCTCCAAGCCCACGTCACCAACTTGGACGCGTCACCGTATCTGGGACGCCTGGCCCTGTGCCGCATTCATAACGGCACCATCAATAAGGGTCAGACGGTGGCTTGGTGCCGAGCCGACGGCACGATCGAGCGGGTCAAGATTACTGAAATGCTCATCACCGAAGCCTTGGACCGAGTCCCAGCTGAGTCAGCAGGTCCAGGCGACATCATCGCCGTCGCCGGTATCCCCGAGATCACCATCGGCGAGACCCTGGCCGATGCGGATGACCCGCACCCCCTTCCAGTCATCACGGTCGACGAACCATCGATCTCGATGACCATCGGAATCAACACCTCTCCGTTGGCTGGCCAAAGCGGCAAGAAGTTGACGGCCCGGCAGGTCAAGGGACGCCTGGACGCTGAGCTCATCGGTAACGTGTCGATTCGGGTGCTGCCGACTGACCGACCAGATACCTGGGAGGTCCAGGGGCGCGGTGAACTGCAACTCGCCGTGCTGGTCGAGTTGATGCGACGTGAGGCATTCGAGCTCACCGTCGGTAAACCTCAAGTCGTCACCCGCATAGTCGATGGCAAGGTGCATGAACCGGTTGAACGCCTAACCGTCGATATCCCCGAGGATTACTTGGGCGTGGTGACTCAGTTGATGGCGCTCCGTAAGGGACGTATGGAGCAGATGGTCAATCACGGCACCGGATGGGTGCGCTTGGAGTACATCGTGCCCGCACGTGGTCTCATCGGGTTCCGCACTGAGTTCCTCACCGAGACTCGTGGCACGGGACTGCTCCACCACGTGTTCGAGCGCTACGAAGCCTGGCACGGTGAACTGCGAACCCGACCGACCGGCAGCCTCGTTGCAGATCGTCGTGGTGCGACGACAGGCTTCGCGCTGGCGAACTTGCAGGAGCGAGGGACGATGTTCGTCGGCCCGGGGACCGAGGTGTTCGAGGGGATGATTGTCGGGGAGAACTCGCGGTCAGACGACATGGACGTCAACCCAACCAAAGAGAAGAAGCTCACCAACATGCGGCAGTCCTCCGGTGACGTCTTGGTGCCGCTGATCCCCCACAAGCAGATCTCGATGGAGCAGGCTTTGGAGTTCTGCCGCGAGGACGAATGCGTCGAGGTCACGCCGGCTCACGTACGGCTGCGCAAGGTGGTTCTCGACCAAAATCAGCGGGGCCGGAGCCGAGCCCGAGCCAAGCGCGACTGACCATTCCTGAGCCGCAGATCTGACCCCGAAGCCCCCGGTGGGTAACGGGCGCGGTTCTGAAGGGTTGCGATTTCGCATCACGGGTGTCGCGAGCGAGGGAAATACCCCTCCACGCTGTTACAGTCCGCTTGATCGCAGCCGGGCGAGACCCGTCTGGGCTGCGTTTGCCACCCGATGTCGTGGTGGTCCCGGGATGTCTATTCGGCAAGGAGTCACAGTGGTACGCATGGGCAAGAGAACGTCGGCCCTGGCACTGTCCCTCGTGGCCGGGCTCGCCCTCGCGGCGTGTTCGGGCGGAGGCACAGATGCCACGCAGACAAGTGCAGCGGCAGCAAATACCAAGTTCACATATGCCTATGAGCAGGAGTGGCAGGCCTACAACACGGGAACGACGCTGACGAACGCCAGTCAGAACGCGATCCCGATGAACCGTGTGCTGCTGGGCTTCTGGAAGTTCGCGCCAGATGGCTCGCTTGCTCCTGAGCCAGACTTCGGCACTTACGAGAAGGTCAGCGACGACCCACTGACGGTCAAGTACACGTTCGCTGACAATGCCACGTGGAGCGATGGCAACCCCATCGACTGTGACGACGCCTACCTCGCGTGGATGTCCAACAACGGCACCATCCCCGAGTTCAAGACGGCGAGCACAACAGGCTACGAGGACATCAAGTCGCTGGACTGTGCCGATGGTGACAAGACCTTCACCGTGACCTACTCGACGCCGTTCGCAGACTGGGCGGCCTTGTTCAACCCGATCCTGCCGGCGCACATCGTCGAGCAGCAGTCAGGCGTGAAAGACCTCATCGCCGCTTACGACAACAACGACACCAAGGGCCTTGCCAAAGCTGGCGACTTCTGGACCCACGGCTGGACGTTCGACCCGGGCGAACTGCCTGACCAGTCTCTGATTCCATCTTCAGGGCCATACGAGCTCTCGAAGTGGGTGTCCGGAAACAGCCTCACCCTGACCGCCAACCCGAACTGGTACGGCGACCCGCCCGCGTCTAAGACAGTCGTCATCCGTTTCATCGCGGCAGACGCTCAGGCGCAGGCTTTGCAGAACGGTGAGATTCAGGCGATGGACCCGCAGCCGAACGCTGACCTCAGTAAGCAGTTGGCGGCGATTGGGGATTCGATCACCTATAAGCAAGAGGATCAGTTCACCTTCGAGCATTACGACTTCAACTTCGATGGTGCGTTCAAGGACAAAGCACTTCGTGAAGCGTTCGCGCTGTGCTTGCCGCGCCAGACGATCGTGGACAACCTGATCAAGCCGGATAACCCCGAGGCGATCGTGTTGAACTCGCGTTACTACCTGCCGTTCCAGCCGCAGTACCAAGGCGTGGCAGACGCGATCACTCCGCCTGAATACGCATCACAGGACATCGCCAAGGCCAAGCAGATCCTGCAGGACAACAACGCTGTCGGAACTGAGTTGCGACTTGGTTACATCGTGCCGAACCCACGGCGCGAGTCCGAGGCACAGTTGATCGTCGATGCCTGTGGTCCTAAGGGTGCTGGGTTCGATGTCAAGGATGAAGGTGACAAGACCTTCTTCAACGCAGATGGTGCACTCGTCACGGGCAACTTCGACGTCGCGCTGTTCGCGTGGACCGGTTCGCCGTTGGTTACTGGCTCGTCGGGTATCTACATCACCGATGGTGGTAGCAACTACGGCAACTACTCGAACAAGAAGGTTGACTCGCTCACAGCACAGTTGAACAAGACGACCGATCCTGACGAGCAGGTGCAGGTCATCACCCAGATCGAGACGATTCTTTGGAACGATCTGGCAACCATCCCCGCCTTCGCTTTCCCAGGCATCGTGGCGTACGACGCCAATGCCACGGGCGTGGAGTACAACGCGACCCAGTCAGGCCTGACCTGGAACATGGAGGACTGGTCGGTCTCATAGGTCCTGAAGGGGTGGTGGTGGTCGCTTGACCACCACCACCCTCTTCTCTTCGGTTCGTATCCCGGACCTTGACCAAACTGGAATATGCGCGTAGGGAGAGCGAGTGGGCGTCTACATCACTCGGCGAGTTATCGCCTCGCTGGCGATCTTGTTGGCCGCCACCTTCTTGATGTTCGCCCTCATGAGCGTCAGCGGAGACCCGCTCGCTGACCTGCGTACCAGCAGCTCGCCGGACAAGGAGTTGCTGATCCAGGCCAGGATCGACCAACTCAATCTCGATCAGCCAATGCCCGTTCGCTACGTCACACTGGCTCGGCGGCGTCGCAAAGTGCGTCATCCCCGGGCAAGGCTGCGACTTCGGTGAAAACCTCACCGGCCAAAACGTCGGGGCATTGATGACCGATGCCATTCCGACGACGCTTCGCCTGGTTCTGGCGGCGACGGTGCTGGCGATCTTGTTGGGGGTGGCGATCGGGATCATTTCGGCGTTGCGGCAGTACAGCGGGTTCGACTACTCGATCACCTTTGCCGCCTTCTTGTTCTTCTCGCTGCCGATCTTCTGGGTTGCCGTGCTCCTCAAGGAGTTCGGTGCCATCAAGATCAATGACTGGCTCGGCGATCCGGGTGTTTCCCTCATGCTTGCCGATCGTCGTCGGCGGGTTCAGCGCGCTCTTCTTCAGCGCCATCATTGGAGGTAGCCGCAAGCGACGACTTGTCGTCGGTCTTGGTGCGGCCCTCGGCGGCATTCTCATATTGGCCGGTTTGGTGGCTTCCGGCTGGTTCTCCAATCCCGGGTTAGGCCCAGGTGTGGTCATCATCGGTGCTGGTGCTGCTGCTGTCTTTGGCACGCTGCTATTCACCGGCCTCGAAAACCGGAGAGTGCTCGGCATCGCGATGGCGACGGCGGGTGTCGGTGTTGCGGTTGCCTACGGTTCGTACTCGATGCTGCGCGACCCGAACTGGTCGAGTTTGCTCGGCTCTGGGGCTGGTCGTGATTGTGATCGGCGTGGCGATAGCCCTGCTCTTCGGTGGCATCGACCGAGCAGCGGCCGTACGGGCATCGGTCGTCACCTGCTGTCGTCGTGGGCATGTTGGTCTTCCTCGATCACACCGTTTCGAGTTTTGCTGCCTACTCTGCGGCGGTGAATGGTCGCCCCTTCGCGACGATCGGGAGCCAGACACCAGACTTCGAAGGCACCTTCTGGGAGACGACCCTCGACACCACGACTCACCTGATTCTGCCGACGATGGCGATCATGTTGATCTCGTTCGCTACGTATAGCCGCTACTCGCGCGCCTCGATGCTTGAGACGATGAATGCCGACTACGTGCGCACGGCACGCGCCAAGGGGCTGACCGAGCGTACGGTGGTGCTGCGGCACGCCTTCCGGAATGCCCTCATTCCGATCGCCACCTTGGCCGCCCTCGACTTCGGTGCGGTGCTCGCTGGTGCGATCATCACCGAGCGGGTCTTCGGCTGGAAGGGGATGGGTGTGCTGTTCACTTCCGGTCTGGACCATTTCGACGTCAACCAGGTGATGGGTGTGTTCCTGGTGACCGCCATCGCCGTATTGGTGTTCAACCTCGTCGCTGACATCAGTTACGCCGTCCTCGACCCGAGGATTCGGTTGTGATGCGGGCAACGCTGGTCAGGAGGACAGGACCATGACGCTGAGCGACCAAGAGCCGGTGCTCACCGAGCAAGAGGCGGTAACCGCCGGGCCCGAGCGTGAGTTCACCATCGAAGCTCGAACCCAGGGTCAGATGGTGCGCCGCCGGTTCTTCCGGCACCGGGGGGCGATGATCGGCTCTGGCCGCCCTTGGCCTCCTCGTCGTGCTGGCGTTCACCTCGATTGGGTTCGGTCCGGTTCCTGGCTGGTGGCGGTCTGGACTACAGCCAGACCGGCACGTTGGTCAACGCCGGTCAGCCGACGTTGGACGTCATTCCGTCGTTCATCGACGGCGACGGGATGCAGATCGGGGCTCATCCGTTCGGACAAGACCAGATCGGGCGAGACTACTTTGCGCTCACGATGCGCGGCGCTCAAAAGTCGCTCATCATCTGCTTCACGATCGGAATTCTGGCGACGATCATCGGCACCACGTTGGGTGCCATCTCTGGGTACTACGGCGGTAAGACCGGCTCGACCATCATGCGCCTTACCGACCTGCTCCTCACGATCCCGATCCTGATCATTGCGGCAGTCGTCGGCCAGAGTGCCTTTGGGCAGAAGGGCGTCTTCTTCCTCGCCATCGTGCTGTCGCTGCTGATTTGGACGTCGTTAGCCCGCCTAGTCCGCGGTGAGTTCCTCTCATTGCGCGAGAAGGAGTTCGTCGAAGCAGCCCGCGCGATGGGCGCCTCGTCGCCGCGAATCATCTTCCGCCACATGCTGCCCAACGCCATGGGCACCATCATCGTGAGTGCCACGTTGACCATTGCCTCGGCGATCCTGCTTGAGGCGGCGCTGAGCTTCCTTGGGCTACGGAGTGCAATCTCCCGATACCTCGCTTGGACTGCTCATCTCCACGTATCAGAACGCCTTCACCACGCGACCCTGGTTGTTCTGGTGGCCCGGCCTGTTCATCATGGTCATCGCACTGTCGATCAACTTCATCGGAGACGGTCTGCGCGACGCCCTCGACCCAAGGCAGACCAGGGTGCGTGCATGAGCGACGAACTCCTGCTCGAAGTCAACGACCTCGCGGTTACCTTCCCGACCGAAGACGGTCTGGTCACTGCGGTCCGTGGTGTGTCGTACACGCTGCACGAGCGTGAGGTGCTGGCGATCGTCGGGGAGTCCGGTTCGGGCAAGTCAGTAGCGGCGATGGCGCTCATGCGTCTGCTACCACCGACGGCTCGCATCACGGGAAGCGTTCGATTCAGAGGGAAAGAGATCCTCGATTTGCCACCGAAGGAAGCCCGGTCGCTGCGCGGTCGCAACATCGCCATGATCTTCCAGGATCCGATGACCGCCATGAACCCGGTGTACACGGTCGGTGATCAGTTGGCCGAGGCCTATCGGTCACATCACCGAGTGGCCCGCAACGTCGCCCTGGGCAAGGCCGTGGAGATGCTCGACAAGGTGGGCATCCCGCGTGCGAAGGACCGAGCTCGCGCTCCTACCCCCATGAGTTCTCCGGCGGTATGCGTCAGCGGGCGATGATCGCCATGGCCATCATCAACAACCCTGACATCATCGTTGCCGACGAACCGACCACGGCGCTGGACGTCACGGTTCAAGCGCAGATCCTCGAGACGCTGAACGAGGTCAAGGACTCGGTCAACGCCGCGGTTGTGCTCATCACCCACGACCTCGGAGTGGTCGCGGGGATGGCGAACCGAGTGCTGGTGATGTATGCCGGACGACCGGTAGAGCGGGCACCGGTCGATGAGATCTACACCAGCCCTCGGATGCCGTACACCGCCGGCTTGTTGGGATCGATTCCAGCACTGGACAGCGCCGGCGGGCGGCTTCAGTCGATTCCTGGTGCGCCACCTTCGCTCATCCACTTGGCGCCCGGTTGTCCGTTCTCGCCGCGATGCCCACTGGCCGACGACGTGTGTACGGCCAGCGAGCCGGATCTGAGCCGAGACAGATCTGGCAAACCACGACGCTGCATGTCATCACTGGCAGCAGGTGGCGGACTCTGACGACCCGTCAGGGCTGTTCAGTACGCGAGACGAGCGTCCAATGACCGAGGTCACGCAGGAGGACGCCCCGACAGCTGGGGCCGACGATGTGCCGAGCGAAGCACCTACTTGAGGTCGAAGACCTCGTGATGAACTTCCCGGTCAAGGGCAGGGGACTTGATCCAACGGACCGTTGGTTACGTCCAGGCGGTTTCGGGAGTGAGTTTTCACCTCGACCCCGGACAAACCCTCGGCCTGGTCGGTGAGTCAGGCTGCGGCAAGTCCACTACTGGACGGGCCGTCTTGCAATTGCACAAGCCGACGTCGGGTTCGGTGCGCTTCGACGGCAGAGAACTCACCGACATTGACCGCGAAGCAGATGCGTCCGGTCCGTCGCGACCTGCAGGTCGTCTTCCAGGACCCGTACGCCTCGTTGAACCCGAAGATGCCGGTGAACGACATCATCGCCGAGCCCATGCGAGTGCAAGGTCAGAAGGGAACTGAAGTCAAGGATCGAGTTGCCGAACTGCTCAAGCTCGTTGGTCTCAACCCAGAGCACGGCAACCGGTATCCACACGAGTTCTCCGGGGGTCAGCGGCAGCGAGTTGGAATTGCCCGTGCGCTTGCTCTCGAACCCAAGGTCATCATCTTGGATGAACCGGTCTCGGCGCTCGACGTGTCTGTGCAAGCTGGCGTCGTCAACCTCTTGGAAGAACTGCAGGATCGACTCGAGTTGGCGTACCTGTTCATCGCCCACGATCTGTCCGTCGTGCGACACATCTCAGACCGAGTAGCCGTCATGTACCTGGGCCGGATGGTCGAGACGGGAACCCGCCAGGAGATCTACGAGCAGTCGTCACATCCCTATACGCAGGCGCTGCTTTCGTCGGCACCGATCGCTGACCCAGAGAAGGAGCGTGCCCGCACTCGCATCATCTTGGAGGGTGACGTGCCCAGTCCGATCGATCCACCGTCGGGCTGCCGGTTCCGAACTCGCTGTTGGAAAGCCCAGGACGTCTGCGCCACTGAGACCCCGGCACTAGTCGATCGCGGGATCGGTCACCCGGTGGCGTGCCACTTCCCCGAGGTCGTCGACGTCGTCAGTTGACGAGCGCCCGCCGTAGGAACTCGACCTGCAGCAGGAGAAGGTTTTCGGCCACGTCCTCCTGCGACGCCATATGCGTGACACCGGAAAGCGGCAACACCGTATGAGGTTTGCCTGCCGCAGTCAGCCGTGCTGACAGTTGCAGGGTATGGGCGACGAACACGTTGTCGTCAGCCAGTCCGTGAATGAGCATGAGTGGTCGGGATAGCTGCTGAGCGCGGTCGAGAAGCGACGCTTGCTGGTACGCATCCGGTTCCTGCGTCGGATTTCCCAGGTAGCGCTCGGTGTACGCCGTGTCGTACAACCGCCAATCAGTGACCGGTGCGCCGGCGACTGCAGCGTGAAACACATCAGGTCGATCGAGAACCGCAAGTGCGGCGAGGTAGCCACCGAATGACCAGCCACGAATAGCCACCCGGTCAAGGTCCAACTGCGGAAACGCTTGTGCAGCTGCAGTTAGACCCTGCCACCTGGTCTGCCAGAACTACCTCCGCCAAGTTCTGGTCGATCGATCGCTCCCAGCTTGGTGTGCCGGGCGTGCCGCGGCCATCAACAACGACAACAGCGAACCCTTGGTCGGCCCACCACTGTGACTCTCGAAACGCGCCCTGTGCGCACTGCACCCGCTGACCGTGCGGTCCACCGTAGGGGTCAAGCAGGACCGGGAGGGGTACGTCGGACGCGGACCCGGAGGGGAGGAGCACGGCGATTCGCAGGTCGTCGTCGCCGCCGGGAAGCAGTGTGACCGACGGAGTAATGCTCGGCGAATCAGCCAACGATTCGATGACGCCAGACGAACCCGCTGACCGGTAAGTTGCGATCGGCAAGGGTGACTGCAAATCGGCCGAGAGCACGACCGTGGTGTTCGCGCTGCGCACTGCTGCATGCACACCAGGTTCGCTCGTGATCGGCGTCGTCGTCTTGCCGTCCCACGTCCACAGGTGCTGCGCGGTGGGGTGTGCACTGCCGAGGAACATCACGTCATCGCTACCAACATCGATTACCGCTCGAACCTGAATACCCTCTGGGGACACCGCCTTGCCGTCGACACAGAGCGCGTAACGGTTATCGACCGGCTCGATGGTAAGCAGCGCCTGTCCGGACGCGTCCCACGCCGGTACTCCTGAATGAACATCAAGCCACTTCGGATCCCGGCTGTTGTGAACCGCTTGAGTGCGACCGGTCTCCGTGTCAACGGTGAAGACTGCACACTCGCGTTGCGTTCTGGTCAACAACTGCACCAACGGCACTCCGCGCTTTGACCAGTGGACGGCAGCCAGGTATTCCCAACGGTCAGTATCCCAATCGACGGCAATCGCCTCGCCGTCCAGCCGAACGTGCCACAACGAGACCTGCGCATTGTGGGATCCGGCGCTTGGATAGCGCTGTGAGACCGGCGGCCGCTCCGGGTGCGCGGAGTCACTCACCCACCAGACATCGACGGGTGACTCATCGACTCGCTCGACGAGTAAGGCGTCGCCGGTCGGTGACCACCAGAACCCCCGCGCCCGACCGAGTTCTTCAGCGGCGATGAAATCCGCAAGCCCCCACGTGACGTGATCGTCAGCTGATTGCACGAGTGCTCGATCGTTGGAGCCGTCTATGTTGACCACCCGTAGCGATCCGCTTGAGCAGTAGGCGACGTGGTGTCCCGACGGGTCGATGCGTGGATCGACAACGGGTGACTGCGCGGGAAGTTCCCGACTGTCCCCAGAAACCAGGTCTGTCACGAAAAGCCGACCGGACAGCGCGAAGGCAGCGACCTGGCATTCCCGATCAGTGCTGTAACTGACTAACCCGCTGGCGGCTTCACGCATTCGCTCGCGTCGGGCTCGTTCCTCCGGAGGTAACTGCTCATCGCCGCCCGCAAGCAACTCTGTCGGAACAACGAGTTCGCGTTCATGTCCCGATTCGACATCGAGTTCCCACAGTCGCCCGACTGGATCGGCGCCTCCCGAGCTCCGGATGAAGAGGACGCGGTTGCCCGCGGGGCTAATCGAGAACGACCGTGGCCGACCTAGCGTGAACCGTTGGGTTCTGGCCTGCTGCCTGGGGAACGATTCATGGTCCATGAAGGCATCCAACCAGGACGTCGTAGTGTCCTTGGTATGACTGCCGCAGACTCGCCAGCAAGTGGTGACGGACGACGCATGTTGCTGGTACACGCTCACCCTGACGACGAGACCATCGCCACTGGCGTAACGATGGCTCGCTATCTCGACGAGGGAGTAAGCGTCACCCTCGTAACGTGCACTCGTGGTGAAGAGGGTGAGGTGCTGGTCCCAGCGCTCTCTCATTTGGCAGCAAAACATGACGACGAGTTGGGCGCCCACCGCGTGCAGGAACTCGCTGACGCGATGGCGATTCTCGGCGTAACTGATCATCGGTTTCTCGGAGGTGCCGGCACCTACCGCGATTCCGGAATGATGGGCGAGCCCACCAACGAGCATCCGCAATGTTTCTGGCGAGCAGACCTTCTCGAGGCCGCCACTCACCTAGTGGCAGTGATTCGCGAGGTGCGACCGCACTTGCTCATCACGTACGACGACTTTGGCCAGTACGGGCATCCCGATCACATCCAAGCTCACCGCGTCGCGATGTACGCCCAGTCCCTCGCGGCGGTGTCGACCTTCAAACCTGACCTCGGATCGGCGTGGGAGATACCGCGCATCTACTGGACGGCGTTGCCGAAATCCTTCGTACAGCGGGGGGTCGACGCTTTTGTGGCGGCCGGGGCCAAAGGGTTCTTTGGCTTGGAGGATGGCCAAGCCTTGCCATGGGCACTCGATGATTCGTTGGTCACCACTGAGATTGCGGCCGTGGCCTACGAGCCGCGCAAGATCGCAGCGTTGCGAGCACACGCGACCCAAGTCGAGCAGGAAGGCGATTTCTTCGCGCTATCCGAGATCGTTGGACCCGAGGCCATGGGGACGGAGTTCTTTCGTCTCGCGAAGGGTGCCCTGGGACCGCTCGGCGACGATGGTCGCGAGATGGACTTGTTTGCGGGACTTAGCGGTACGCCGTCTGGGTGACAGCGGTCCCTGGGGGCTGTTGCGATGGGTGCCTGCGCGGAAGAGTGTCGGGTAGCGGTGACGCACTGTCACTGAGCCAGCTTCACCGACCAAGGGGATGCCGTGGGCGACACAGAGCGTGACGATCACATCGAGAGCGCTTTGGGCCAGATTCCTGCGGCTGAGAATGCCGAGGTAGCTGGCACCTACGGGACCGGTGCGAGCGTGTTGTCCGCTGCTCAGGCAGATGTCGGGAACTCGCGCGAGCGGCAACGGCGTCGCCGGTTGTGGCACTTGACGATCGTCTTGGGAATCCCGGCGGCATTCTTGTGGTACCGCATTTTGGACGGCAATCCATTCCACCCCAGTCTGCCGAGTATCGATCCACTGCTTCTTGTTCCGCTGCTCTTCTTCGTCGGGCTGTTCGGGATGCTTTTCTTCAGTACCGTTGGTGCTGGGCGATCCCCACACGTGATGTACCGACCGGAGCAGATCAGCACTCGCCTTGAGGACGTCAAGGGCATCGACCCGGTCAAAGAAGAAGTCGTTCGCTCTCTCAATCTCTTCCTTGCGCACAAGTCCTTCGCCAACGACATGGGAGGTACGCCACGTCGCGGTTTGCTGTTCGAGGGAGCGCCCGGCACGGGTAAGACGTTCCTGGCTAAGGCGATGGCCCGCGAGGCTGGAGTGCCATTCCTATTCGTGTCTGCGACTTCATTCCAGTCGATGTACTACGGCGCCACCGCCCGAAAGATTCGGTCGTACTTCAAGAAGCTGCGCAAGGTCGCTCGACAAGAGGGTGGTGCAATCGGCTTCATCGAGGAGATCGACGCGATCGCGATGGCGCGTGGCGGACTATCCGCGACCACCATGCCGAACTCGGTCGCTGCCGTCGGCCTGAACGCGTGTGGCGGCCTCACCTCGTTGCCGTCGGTCTATGGGCAGCCGGGTGGTCTGGTCACCAACCAGTCGATTACCAGCGAAGGCGTCGGCGGTGTCGTCAACGAGCTACTCGTCCAGATGCAGTCCTTTGACGAGCCCACCGGATTCCAGAAGTTCCGGACCAAGATGGTGGACCGGGTCAACCTCTTCCTGCCGATTCACCGCCAGATCCCCCGCCCAGAAGCCCCGTCAACCAACCTCCTGTTGATCGCGGCTACCAACCGTGCGGACAACCTCGACCCGGCCTTGTTGCGCCCTGGTCGGTTCGACCGACGTCTTACGTTTGAACTCCCGACCAAGAACGGCCGACGAGAGATCATCGACCACTACCTGTCGAGTAAGTCCCATGGCCAGGAACTGGACGTTGACGACCGGCGGGACACGTTGGCCGCTGCGACCCAGGCCTATACGCCGGTGATGATTGAGCACCTCCTCGACGAGGCGCTGGTCAATGCCATTCGTCGAGGCGACAACGCGATGTCTTGGGAGGACGTCGAGAAGGCTCGGTTGGTCGAAGAAGTCGGCATCGGTCAGCCGGTGTCGTACACCGATCACGAGCGCAGGCTCATAGCGACGCATGAGTCCGGCCACGCCACGGCAGCTTTCCTCATGGCACCTCATCGCAGACTCGAAGTTCTGACGATCATCAAGCGCCGATCTGCACTTGGCATGCTGGCGCACGGCGACAGCGAAGACGTCTACACGCGCTCGCGCGCAGAGATGCTGGCGCTGATCCAGATAGCGCTGGGTGGCCAGTGCGCCGAGGAGATCTTCTTTGGGGATGTGTCTACCGGCCCAGGCGGCGACCTGCTCTATGCCACCAATGTGGCAGC
Organism: uncultured Actinomycetota bacterium; assembly: GCA_963726755.1. Classification (GTDB taxonomy): domain Bacteria; phylum Actinomycetota; class Actinomycetes; order JAHEKZ01; family JAHEKZ01; genus DATKIY01. Next base: position 184,742 of record CAVSDB010000003.1, on the reverse strand, counting down.
CGAGATGGTCGGCTCCTGCGGAATGGTCGATTCGTTGATCTCGTACGCGGCGATCCAGAACAGTGCGCTCAACGACAGCAACATCGTGGGTCGGGTGCTCTCGGACAGCCAAGGTCGAGCGGCCGTCGAGGATCTCCTGCAGGAACAGAAGGTGATCATCCGAGGGGTGCTTGAGCAGAATTCGCACCTGATCGCCGCGCTGCGTGATGCCCTCATCGAGCGTGAAGAACTGATCGGACGCGAGATCACCGACATCCTGACCGCGGCCCAGGAGGCGCACAAGGAAACGGTCATCGACCTCCGAGAGACCAGTACCCACCCGGTTTCCTGACCCGTCGGCACCCCGTGCCGACCCCTTCGGCCGGACTTTAGGTCCTGCTGCGGTAGGCCGATGACTCCGTGGTGGAGACCCTCGACGCCTGACCAAATGATCATGGCCGATGACGAAGGCCCCGGTGAGGGCCCCATCGGTGGTGTGATCTTGCGCTTCGCCGGTGCCAGGTACGCCGTGGACATGCGCAATGTGGCAGAGGTCGTCCCGGTTCCCCCCATGACTCGAGTACCCGGTGGTCCGCCGTGGCTGACCGGAGTCGTCAACTGGCGCGGACGAGTTCTGCCCGTCGTCGACCTGCGGCCATTGGTTGGAGCACCGCTGTCCCCGATGCCAACCAGCGCTCGACTCGTCGTGCTGACTGAAGAAGACGTAGAAGTTGCCTTGATCGCGGACATGGTCCCAGGGCTGCTGGATTGCGACCCTGACTCGCTCGAAGCCATTCCCGCGACCGTCTCGCCGGGGATCGCCGCGTTGGTACGCGGCGTCGTCGATTTCGATGGACCGGTTGCGCTGCTCGAAACCCACGCTGTGTTGGCTCTGCGCTCGCAGCTAACTGTTGGCCGCAGGTAACACGGCTCACCCGTGCCACCATGACTGTCATCAGCGACGCGCCAACAACCGACGCGCGAGCTTCGGCAGCGGTAACCGCCAGCGAACTACTGTCGGTGATTGAGCGCAGCAAGACCGGCGGAGCGTCACTCCCTTTCACCAAGCGGAACATGATGGAGACGATCCTGCTTCACGCGGGGCTGGTCGCCTTCACTGTGCTTAGCGTGGTCCTGTGGCAGCGTGCTACCGGCGAGGAACTTAGCCCCTGGCTGGGCGTGACGATTGGACTGCAATGTGCCGTCGGTCTGGTTGCGGCGATTCTGTCGGTACGTGCGGTGCAGCAAGGGCACACGTTCGAGACCACTGATGGATGGGATGGCGTTACTGGTTGCTTGCAGTTGCTGGCAATAGCGCTCGGCACCATTTGGACCGGCGGCTTGGCTAGCCCGTTGTGGCTGGTGATGATCGTGGGTACTGCGTACTTGGCCACAGTGCTGGTCTATACCTCAGGTCTGGTCTTCGGCGTGGTTCTGTTCGTCGTACCAGCCCTGAGCGGACTTGCGTCCGGCACGCTTGATCCGGATGTGCTCCCGCTGGCCTGGCCCATTCTGGCTGGCCTGACCATCGGGATTCCTTCGTCTTTTCTGATCGTCCGTGGGGTCTCTCGCTCGCTGTATGACGAAGCCGAAGGGTCCGGTTGGGACCAGGCTGTTGTCGCCAGCCAGGTGAGGGAACTTGTGCACACGCTGAGCAAGGTCTCTGAAGGCGACCTAACAGTTCAACCCGATCAAATCTTGACGAATAACGACCGCGATGGTTCACACGAAACCACCGAGTACATAGCTGCACTGGCGGACGTCTTCGGGCACACGGTGGAGTCGTTGCGTGGGTTGGTGGGTTCGGTTCGGGTGGGTGGGGAGTCGATTGGGTCTGCTGCGTCGCAGGTGTTGGTGGCGGCTCGGGAGCAGGCGTTGTCGGCGTCTGAGCAGAGCTCGGCGGTGGCGGAGACGACGGCGACGATTGAGGAGTTGGCTGCGACGGCGGCGCAGATTGCTGAGACGTCGGGTCAGGTGGCGGTGTTCGCGTCGGAGACGTTGGGGTTTGCTGAGCAGGGTCGGGTCTGCGGTGGCGGCGTCGGTGGCGGCGATGGATTCGATTGCGTCCCGGGTGGATCAGATTGCGGTGCGGGCGTTGGGGTTGGGGCAGAAGGGTCAGGAGATTGGTCGGATTTTGGTGGTGATTGATGAGTTGGCTGATCAGACGAATTTGTTGGCGTTGAATGCGGCGATTGAGGCGGCTCGGGCGGGGGAGCATGGTCGTGGGTTTGCGGTGGTGGCTGCTGAGGTGCGGAAGTTAGCGGAGCGGTCTTCGGAGTCGGCGGGTCAGATTCAGTCGATTGTGACGCAGATTCAGGCGGAGACGAATGCGACGATTTTGGCGTCGGAGGAGGGGTCTCGGGAGGTGGTGGCTGGGTCGTTGTTGGCGCGTGAGGTGGTGGGGTCGTTGGAGAAGATTTCTGGGATGGTCGATGAGACCACCACCGCGGCTAAAGAGATTTCAGATTGCTACTCAGCAGCAACGGTCTGCTTCTGATCAGGTGGTCTCAGCGATGACCCAGGTCGCTGAAGTATCCCGGCAGTACGCGGTCGGGTCTAAACAGGCCGCGGCTGCTGCCACCGAGTTGAACACCCTCGCCGGAGACCTGCGAAACTCCATCGCCCAATTCAAAACCCAAGACAACGACGGCCAAGACGTCGTTGACCAGGGTCAGGCCGAGACGCCGAGAACCAAGTAACCCCCCGGGAGCAGCGCGATGACCGACAGTGCAAGTCCGGTTGACCCGCTACTCGCCTCCCTCGATGACATGCGGGGAAGCGGTGGTTCGCTGGTCTACTCATGGCGCAGTCTGGTTGAAACGTTAGTTCCCCAGTTGCTCATTCTTGGGCTGACTGCAGCGGTTCTGTTGTCCTATCCACGGCTGACTGGTTCGTGGGGCGTCTTGTCGGTGGCCGTTCAGTTGTTAGTGGTGGCTGCGACGGTTGCTACCGGTGCGTACGCCGTACGGCGTGAGTTGACGTTCGAAGTCACAGATCCCTGGGAAACGACTTTTGGACTGACTTTGGTACTCGCCGTCATGGTCGCGACACTGGCTACTGGTGGTGCCGAGAGTCCACTTTGGTTACTTGCCGTGCTGGCTGCGGGGTATGTGGCCGTTGCGGCCGTACACCGAATCGGTCTTCTCGTCCTAGCGGTCCTCTTGATTGCACCTGCCTCGTTTCTGTTTCTTAGCGGGTCGATGACTCGATCTTCGCTGCCCTGGCTGATCGTCGAAGTAGTGACGATCCCGGCGGTGTTTTGGTTTGTCAGATCACTGGTCCGGTCTTTGTATGACCAAGCTGAAACGGCAGGTTTGGATCAAGAGTTGCTGACTCAGCAAGTGCGAGAGATCGCGGGGGTGTTGTCGAGAGTTTCCCAGGGCGATCTTGATCAGCGAATGATCGCGTCGCGGCTATCTGGAGTGGGAGATAGCGAGCGGCATGGGATGGAGCAGCTGGATTTGTTGACGGTGTCGTTGGGTCGGACGGTGGAGTCGTTGCGTGGGTTGGTGGGTTCGGTTCGGGTGGGTGGGGAGTCGATTGGGTCTGCTGCGTCGCAGGTGTTGGTGGCGGCTCGGGAGCAGGCGTTGTCGGCGTCTGAGCAGAGCTCGGCGGTGGCGGAGACGACGGCGACGATTGAGGAGTTGGCTGCGACGGCGGCGCAGATTGCTGAGACGTCGGGTCAGGTGGCGGTGTTCGCGTCGGAGACGTTGGGGTTTGCTGAGCAGGGTCGGTCTGCGGTGGCGGCGTCGGTGGCGGCGATGGATTCGATTGCGTCCCGGGTGGATCAGATTGCGGTGCGGGCGTTGGGGTTGGGGCAGAAGGGTCAGGAGATTGGTCGGATTTTGGTGGTGATTGATGAGTTGGCTGATCAGACGAATTTGTTGGCGTTGAATGCGGCGATTGAGGCGGCTCGGGCGGGGGAGCATGGTCGTGGGTTTGCGGTGGTGGCTGCTGAGGTGCGGAAGTTAGCGGAGCGGTCTTCGGAGTCGGCGGGTCAGATTCAGTCGATTGTGACGCAGATTCAGGCGGAGACGAATGCGACGATTTTGGCGTCGGAGGAGGGGTCTCGGGAGGTGGTGGCTGGGTCGTTGTTGGCGCGTGAGGTGGTGGGGTCGTTGGAGAAGATTTCTGGGATGGTCGATGAGACCACCACCGCGGCTAAAGAAATTTCGATTGCTACTCAGCAGCAACGGTCTGCTTCTGATCAGGTGGTCTCAGCGATGACCCAGGTCGCTGAAGTATCAAGGCAGTACGCGGTCGGGTCTAAGCAGGCTGCGGCTGCTGCCACCGAGTTGAACACCCTCGCCGGAGACCTGCGAAACTCCATCGCCCAATTCAAAACCACGGACGACTAATACGGCTGCTACTTTCGACTGATGAACCGATTGACGGTGATGATCGTCTCGGTGAGCCACTGGTCCTCGGATCGTGCGTGGGCGGCGATCAATAGCGCCGAGGCGAAGCAACTCCACCCGGGGTGGGCGCTGGACCGCATCGACCAACGACAGCCGCTCCTCGATCAGCAGTATCGATCGCGGACGCGTGGCCATGGAGTCAGGGTCTATGTCATCGACTGCGGAGCTCAGGTGGCTAACGCGCAGTTCGGTGGTCGCGCAGTTCGGGGTGCGAATATCGCAGGAGGGCCTTGGACCGACTGCCTAGACGAGATGGCCGTGGGACACGCAACCTTTGTCAGCGGCATCATCGGCGGCGCCACCACGGGCGTTGCTAAACGGGTGCGCCTGATTTCGGTGCGCGCTCTCTCGGGGGGTGAGGGGACGCCGCCGCCTCCGCCTGCGACGGAATTGCGTCGGGTCGTACGAGCGATTGACTGGGTGATCGCCGACGCCGCGAGTCATGGCCGACCCGCAGTCGTCAACCTTTCACTCGCCTTTGACGGTAGACATCACCGCCTGACCCGGGCTATGACACGCCTAGAGCAGGCTGGCATCACGGCAGTCGTGGCGGCCGGCAACGATGGCGGGAACGCGTGTCGCCACGCACCCGCCAACATCTCGACGTCCTTGACGGTGGGAGCGGTGAACCGACACGACCACGTCTGGTCCGGTTCGAATGTCGGACGTTGCGTAGACCTTTTTGCGCCAGGGGTAAGCGTTAGGTCGGTCCTCGATGGCGGAGGTGCTTTCACCTACCGCGGTTCCGGCGCGACATCGTGGGCGACGCCTTACGTCACTGGTGTCGCAGCCCTCTATCTGTCGAGGCACCCCCATGCGCAACCGGAGCGAGTACGGCGATGGATTCAGACTTCGGCCACCGCAGGAAGGCTGAGCGGACTCCCGCCTAGCACCCCCAACCGACTGCTCTATTCATTCGCTCCGCTTGGCTGACGACTCGGTCGCGCATCACCCAGTTGGGTTACAGTTCGCCGCCGAGGCCGCCGATTGATTGTCGTGAACGACTCATGGCCTGTGGAACCTGAACGCGCCGTCGCACAAAGCGCCGAAGGGGACCCTTCGCTGTACTTCACGCGGAGAAACGCCATCGAGACCATGGCCATTCACTGGGGTCTTGCCCTTGGTGTCTTCGGTGTGGCAGTCGGGCTGAAGTGGGCGCAGGATCTGGCCTTCGACCCGCTGCTGCTTGCTGGCTTGTTGCTGCAGGTCGTGGGAGCGGTGGTCGTCTCGATCCTTTGCACCCACGCGGTGCAAACCGGCGCTACCTTCGATGCCACCGATCGCTGGGATGGACCGACGGCGTTGCTTCCGGTGCTGGGGACCAGTCTCGCGATAGCGGGAACTGGTGGGGTTACCAGTCCTATGTGGTTGGTACTGCTCGTTGGGGTCGCGTATCTGGCGACCGCTCTGCCCTACGAGTATCGGTACTGGGTGGCGGCTGCGCTCCTGCTGCTGCCGGGCGCGGAATTATTTGCTGAGTCGACACGAACCAAGACCGATGTGTTGCTCGCAGCTGTGCTGACTGTGGTGCTGCCGGTCATCTACCTGTTTGTTCGAGGCATGTCGCGTGCGCTCTACGACGAGGCCGAAAAGGTCTCACTCATCAACATCGACTTTGACGCGCATGTCGCGCAGCTGAATTCCGCGTTGGCTCGTGCTGCCGCCGGTGACCTCGCTGCCGCAGCTGCTTCCACCGACGACGTGGTGCTCACATCTGACGGATCGATGGCAGACCTGGCTACTGCCATGGGGCACACGGTGGAGTCGTTGCGTGGGTTGGTGGGTTCGGTTCGGGTGGGTGGGGAGTCGATTGGGTCTGCTGCGTCGCAGGTGTTGGTGGCGGCTCGGGAGCAGGCGTTGTCGGCGTCTGAGCAGAGCTCGGCGGTGGCGGAGACGACGGCGACGATTGAGGAGTTGGCTGCGACGGCGGCGCAGATTGCTGAGACGTCGGGTCAGGTGGCGGTGTTCGCGTCGGAGACGTTGGGGTTTGCTGAGCAGGGTCGGTCTGCGGTGGCGGCGTCGGTGGCGGCGATGGATTCGATTGCGTCCCGGGTGGATCAGATTGCGGTGCGGGCGTTGGGGTTGGGGGAGAAGGGTCAGGAGATTGGTCGGATTTTGGTGGTGATTGATGAGTTGGCTGATCAGACGAATTTGTTGGCGTTGAATGCGGCGATTGAGGCGGCTCGGGCGGGGGAGCATGGTCGTGGGTTTGCGGTGGTGGCTGCTGAGGTGCGGAAACTTAGCGGAGCGGTCTTCGGAGTCGGCGGGTCAGATTCAGTCGATTGTGACGCAGATTCAGGCGGAGACGAATGCGACGATTTTGGCGTCGGAGGAGGGGTCTCGGGAGGTGGTGGCTGGGTCGTTGTTGGCGCGTGAGGTGGTGGGGTCGTTGGAGAAGATTTCTGGGATGGTCGATGAGACCACCACCGCGGCTAAAGAGATTTCGATTGCTACTCAGCAGCAACGGTCTGCTTCTGATCAGGTGGTCTCAGCGATGACCCAGGTCGCTGAAGTATCAAGGCAGTACGCGGTCGGGTCTAAGCAGGCCGCGGCTGCTGCCACCGAGTTGAACACCCTCGCCGGAGACCTGCGAAACTCCATCGCCCAATTCAAAACCCAAGACAACGGGTGAAGATCAGCTGGTGATCCGTGCTCGAGCGGAGTCTTTGGCTTCGGTCACGGTGAGCGCTCGACCGGCTTTCTGCAAACCGGTCACCGGCATGTTCTGGTAGATCGCTTCGTATTCGCCGGCGGCGACCTTGAATGTCTCGTGCCAGATTCCCGCTCCATTGCGGTCGTCCGAGGCGAGTCGATTCCAGGCGCGCCAGACCGGTGCATGGCGTGCGCCGGGATTGCGGGCGTAGTTCTCAAGGGCATCAAACGAGCGCCAGTACTGAACGATGACGCCATGTCCCGGGTCACCGTGGCGGGTGTAGCCCAGCAATCCCTTGGACGGGTCGGCCTCAAGCTCGTCCAGCATCTCCGTCATGGCTGCCAGCAGGCCAGCGGCTTCGCTCGCCACAGTGGGGTCGTGCACCATGGCGCCGATCAGGAAGACAACGAAGTCGCCCTCGAGTTCCGCTGTCCACCGGCCCTGTTGGGAAAGCACGCCAATAAGCGTGTCAGCAGCCGCAACTGTTGTCCATGCCATCCCGGAGATTTGCACTCTGGCTGACCGACTGGGGGCTCAAGCGGGACGGGTGCAACAAGTGGGGTCGGCTGCTATTGGCCTTTAGCCCGTTCGGGTACTGGCCGATACCCAGGGAGCCGGACGAATCTGGGAGGTCGGGGCGCATGTACACCCGTCGCAACTGCGTCGAGTCGAGCGGCCAACACTGGCTGGTTCTGTTCGGTGCGGTGCTGGGCGTCTTCTTGGCGCGTAGCGATGTCGACGCGGTTGTCGACTGGCCACGTACCTGGATTGTGGTGGGACTGCTGGCTGGCTTGGCGCTGGCGACGACGGGACTAGCGGTCAACGCCTGGCGATCTGGGCAAGATCTCGAAGAAACGATGCGCGTGGGAATCGGTCGTCACGATCGTGGGCCTGTTGCTGCTCATCGCGTTGCTCTGCGTGTCTGGCGGACTCGCGTCTCCAACACTTTTCGTGCTGCTGTTGTGGGCGCCGTATCTGGGGATGTCGGTGATGCTTTGGTACACCGGTACCACGCTTGCCTTGATGTTGGCTGCCGTCCCGATCAGCGGCTGGTACACCCACACGTTGCAGGACGCTTGGCCGACTGCGGTGAGTTTTAGTTTCGTGGCCACTGCACTTGTCGTACTGACCTACCTGTATGCCTCCGATCTCTATGCCGAACGATTCACCGCCGAAGAACTCGAGGCCGCTGTCACCGAACGTGTGACTGAGCTATCCGCGGTGCTGGCTCGCGCCGCCGACGGTGACTTGGCAGTGGATGTTCCCGCCGTCATTCACGCGTCCGACGACAACGCGCACACCGAGCAGCTGGATTTGTTGACGGTGTCGTTGGGTCGGACGGTGGAGTCGTTGCGTGGGTTGGTGGGTTCGGTTCGGGTGGGTGGGGAGTCGATTGGGTCTGCTGCGTCGCAGGTGTTGGTGGCGGCTCGGGAGCAGGCGTTGTCGGCGTCTGAGCAGAGCTCGGCGGTGGCGGAGACGACGGCGACGATTGAGGAGTTGGCTGCGACGGCGGCGCAGATTGCTGAGACGTCGGGTCAGGTGGCGGTGTTCGCGTCGGAGACGTTGGGGTTTGCTGAGCAGGGTCGGTCTGCGGTGGCGGCGTCGGTGGCGGCGATGGATTCGATTGCGACCCGGGTGGATCAGATTGCGGTGCGGGCGTTGGGGTTGGGGGAGAAGGGTCAGGAGATTGGTCGGATTTTGGTGGTGATTGATGAGTTGGCTGATCAGACGAATTTGTTGGCGTTGAATGCGGCGATTGAGGCGGCTCGGGCGGGGGAGCATGGTCGTGGGTTTGCGGTGGTGGCTGCTGAGGTGCGGAAGTTAGCGGAGCGGAGCTTCGGAGTCGGCGGGTCAGATTCAGTCGATTGTGACGCAGATTCAGGCGGAGACGAATGCGACGATTTTGGCGTCGGAGGAGGGGTCTCGGGAGGTGGTGGCTGGGTCGTTGTTGGCGCGTGAGGTGGTGGGGTCGTTGGAGAAGATTTCTGGGATGGTCGATGAGACCACCACCGCGGCTAAAGAGATTTCGATTGCTACTCAGCAGCAACGGTCTGCTTCTGATCAGGTGGTCTCAGCGATGACCCAGGTCGCTGAAGTATCCCGGCAGTACGCGGTCGGGTCTAAGCAAGCCGCCGCTGCTGCCACCGAGTTGAACACCCTCGCCGGAGACCTGCGAAACTCCATCGCCCAATTCAAAACCCAAGACTAAGGGCCGCCCCAGTCAACTGAGCTGGTCACGTCTTCAGGCCTCCCACGACTATGCCGATGGTGGACAGCGGCGCACTTCACCTGCGCTCGAGCCACCAGGGAGGGTGAGTGACCGAGGTATTCACGCGCCGCGACCTGATTGCAACCGCGTCCGTTCATGTGCTGCTGGTGGCCGTGGCCACCAGCCTGTGGCTGCTTGAGCGAACCTTTACACCGCAGGCGCTGCGCAGCGACCTCCTCACCGTCGCCGCACTAGCCACTTGCCTCGTGACGGCCGCCGTGGCGGTGGGCTGCTCGGTCCATGCCTGGCGCTACAGCTCGCCCATCAGCTCCACCTCGTTCTGGGACCCAGCTACTTGCCTAGTTCAGCTCGCAGCGGCCGTGACGCTGGTGTACTCCCTCGGTGGCTTTGCCGGTGCCGGTTGGGCGTTAGTCCTGCTACTGGTTCCGTATTTCGGGGTCGTCTTCGCGGCTGAGCAACTCAGAGTGCTGGCCGTGGCCATTGGTGCTTCTTTGCTAGGTGTCGGTTGGCTTTCCGGCACGTTAACCGATGTTCACCTGCCGACCGCTGTTGCCGTTGTCTGCCTCGCTGTGCTCACCACATGGTTCACCGAACAGTCGGCCACCTACATGTTCGACATGCGGCGTCAGGCACAGCGCCGCCAGGCGGCCATGGAGAAACGGATCGACGAACTCTCCGATGCGTTGGCGGACGCCGCGGAAGGCGATCTGACCGGACACGTGTTGGCACACTCGCGCGACGAAGAACCGGCTGCGGACTCTAACGAGCGGCTCGAACTATTGGCTCGTAGTTTCGACGAGACGGTGGAGTCGTTGCGTGGGTTGGTGGGTTCGGTTCGGGTGGGTGGGGAGTCGATTGGGTCTGCTGCGTCGCAGGTGTTGGTGGCGGCTCGGGAGCAGGCGTTGTCGGCGTCTGAGCAGAGCTCGGCGGTGGCGGAGACGACGGCGACGATTGAGGAGTTGGCTGCGACGGCGGCGCAGATTGCTGAGACGTCGGGTCAGGTGGCGGTGTTTGCGTCGGAGACGTTGGGGTTTGCTGAGCAGGGTCGGGTCTGCGGTGGCGGCGTCGGTGGCGGCGATGGATTCGATTGCGTCCCGGGTGGATCAGATTGCGGTGCGGGCGTTGGGGTTGGGGCAGAAGGGTCAGGAGATTGGTCGGATTTTGGTGGTGATTGATGAGTTGGCTGATCAGACGAATTTGTTGGCGTTGAATGCGGCGATTGAGGCGGCTCGGGCGGGGGAGCATGGTCGTGGGTTTGCGGTGGTGGCTGCTGAGGTGCGGAAACTAGCGGAGCGGTGCTTCGGAGTCGGCGGGTCAGATTCAGTCGATTGTGACGCAGATTCAGGCGGAGACGAATGCGACGATTTTGGCGTCGGAGGAGGGGTCTCGGGAGGTGGTGGCTGGGTCGTTGTTGGCGCGTGAGGTGGTGGGGTCGTTGGAGAAGATTTCTGGGATGGTCGATGAGACCACCACCGCGGCTAAAGAGATTTCGATTGCTACTCAGCAGCAACGGTCCGCTTCTGATCAGGTGGTCTCAGCGATGACCCAGGTCGCTGAAGTATCAAGGCAGTACGCGGTCGGGTCCAAACAGGCCGCGGCTGCTGCCACCGAGTTGAACACCCTCGCCGGAGACCTGCGAAACTCCATCGCCCAATTCAAAACCACGGACGATGGCCAAGACAACAAGGCCGAAATGGCCAAGAACTAACCAAATCCTCCGTGTCTCGAGGCCACTAGGCCAAATGGGCTACAGGCCCCCAGGGCCGGCGCCGATGAATTCCCAAGCGCCAGGCCCATGGGGAGGAGTAGCGGTGATCGACGACGTGCAGTCTGACGGCACTGCCACGACTCAGGACCTGCTCGACGACTTGGAGCGTGGCCGCGGCGGCGGCGATGCGCTCTACTACTCGACGCGCGATCGCACAACGACCATCACGATGCACATCAGCGTCACGCTTCTCTGCTTCGGATTGACGATTGTGTACCTGCGCGATCAGTCCGGCGTTTCGGGATTTCCGACACTTCCCACGTTGACCTGGGCCCTACTAGGCATCCAACTGGTTGCCGCAAGTGTTGCGGTGTTCTCGGCGCAACGGGCAATCGTTATGAACTATCGCTACGACCAGACCGACCGCTGGGACAACAACACAAGTTTCGCGCAGGTCTTCGCGGCAATAGCCGGGACATTCCTTGTTGGCGGATCGGCCAGCCCCTTGTGGTTCGCCGTCGGTGTTGCCGCAACGTACGCCGCGACACTAGTTGTCGGCAGGCTCGGATGGTTGATGGCCGCCGGACTCGTCGCCGGCGCCGCCGGAAGTGCCACGTACAACGACCAATGGAGTAGTGGCTTAGCTACGAGCCTGGCCGTAGTCATCGGACATACCGCTTGGCTTCCTCATCCTTCGCGGCATCGCCCAGCAGCTCTACATCGAGTCCGAAGCAAACATGTGGGCACGGCACCTATTGGCCGCTCGAGTCCAAGACCTCACACACCCGTTGGAACGGGCCGCCGATGGCGACCTATCAGTCGCCGGTGAGCTCGCCACGCTCGCGCAGACCGGTCACTCAGAGGTGGACCCGCTGGTCACCTTGGCGGGCGCCTTCGACCGCACTCTGAGCTCGCTAAAGGATCTGGTGAACCAGATCGGTGTGGGTGGGGAGTCGATTGGGTCTGCTGCGTCGCAGGTGTTGGTGGCGGCTCGGGAGCAGGCGTTGTCGGCGTCTGAGCAGTCGTCGGCGGTGGCGGAGACGACGGCGACGATTGAGGAGTTGGCGGCGACGGCGGCGCAGATTGCTGAGACGTCGGGTCAGGTGGCGGTGTTTGCGTCGGAGACGTTGGGGTTTGCTGAGCAGGGTCGGTCTGCGGTGGCGGCGTCGGTGGCGGCGATGGATTCGATTGCGTCCCGGGTGGATCAGATTGCGGTGCGGGCGTTGGGGTTGGGGGAGAAGGGTCAGGAGATTGGTCGGATTTTGGTGGTGATTGATGAGTTGGCTGATCAGACGAATTTGTTGGCGTTGAATGCGGCGATTGAGGCGGCTCGGGCGGGGGAGCATGGTCGTGGGTTTGCGGTGGTGGCTGCTGAGGTGCGGAAACTAGCGGAGCGGAGCTTCGGAGTCGGCGGGTCAGATTCAGTCGATTGTGACGCAGATTCAGGCGGAGACGAATGCGACGATTTTGGCGTCGGAGGAGGGGTCTCGGGAGGTGGTGGCTGGGTCGTCGTTGGCGCGTGAGGTGGTGGGGTCGTTGGAGAAGATTTCTGGGATGGTCGATGAGACCACCACCGCGGCTAAAGAGATTTCGATTGCTACTCAGCAGCAACGGTCTGCTTCTGATCAGGTGGTCTCAGCGATGACCCAGGTCGCTGAAGTATCACGGCAGTACGCGGTCGGGTCCAAACAAGCCGCCGCTGCTGCCACCGAGTTGAACACCCTCGCCGGAGACCTGCGAAACTCCATCGCCCAATTCAAAACCCAGGGAACAACCCCTGTGGTGGATAAAACAACCCCCTCAGATCTTTGGAATGACCCCGTTCCGGTCGAAGAACCGGTGTGACACCACAAGGACGGAGCAGTACCCGATGAGCAGTTGGGCTAACGACCCCGAACTGGTCGCAACCTTCCGCCAGGAGGTCGAGGACCGGTTGGCTTCGCTATGCGATGGCCTCCTTAAGTTGGAGTCGCACGCTCAACCGCGCCAACTCGTGGCTGCCCTTTTCCGGGACGCGCACACCGTTAAGGGATCGGCACGCATGCTCGGCCTCGATGCGGTCGTGGATGTCGCGCACCGGTCTGAGGACCTGCTCGGTGCTGTGCGCGATGGCCGATTTGAGCCACGCAAAGATCTCGTTGACCTGTTGCTTGCCTCAGCAGAAGGGATCCGTCGGGGACTGCCGGGAGCAGATTCCCCGGTGGGTGCTGAGGACCTGGCGGCCTTGGTCGCCACCCTTGACGAAGCCCTCAACGGGCAAAACCCGGTGACCGTCCCCCGGCTGCCTTCGGCCGAGTCTGATGTCGATGGCGACACGATCGATGGGACGCAGGCCACGTATGGGCGAGTCGGTTCGGGTTCCGGTCCGCCGAGTACACGGGCTGCTCGATGTCGTGGGCGAGGCCGAGTTGGAAGTACGTCGGGTTGAGCGCTTTGTCCACGAACTATCTGAGTTGTCAGTAGAGCAGGTTCGTCTTGCCCGTTTGCTGAGGGAGTACGAGACGGCGGACACTCGCGAGCACTCGTCTGAGATGGCGAATACGTTGCACGCACTCATAGCCCTCGGCGATCAGTTCCATGCTTCGGTGCGCGAACTTCGCGGCACGATGGAAGATGCACAGAATCGGCTGGCGCGGGTGCGCGACGGTGCCATGGGTCTGGCGATGGTGCCAGTCCGACGTGTTGTGGCTGCTTTCCCCCAACTGGTTCGCGAGGTTGCAACCTCAACGGACAAGGACGTCGTTCTTCGACTGCAGGGTGAAGACGTTGAACTTGATACCCGGGTTCTCGACGGGGTCGCTGATGCACTTCGTCACTTGGTGACAAACGCCATAGACCATGGATGCGAGACACCGGCCGAGCGATCGAGCGCCGGAAAGCCTGCGCAAGCCACAGTCACCGTCTCCGCGCGAGCTTCCGGTTCAACCATTGTCATCGAGGTGAGCGACGACGGATACGGCATCGATGAGAATCGACTTCTCGAAGTTGCCATCGAGCGTGGTCTATTTGCCCCTGACTCTCAGGTCACCGGACAAGCTCTTATGTCGGTGTTGTTTACCCCTGGGTTCAGCACCCGCGACGAGGTGACATCGACCTCAGGTCGCGGAGTTGGGCTCGACGTTGTTCGCACTGCCGTTGAAGGTCTTGGCGGCAGCGTTGAGATTGAGAGCGAGTTGGGTCAAGGCACGCGCTTCATCATGACCCTGCCGGTGACGCTGGGAGTCATGCGTTGTCTGGTCGCCCGGCTTGGTGATGAGCGTTACGCCGTGCCCGTGACCAACGTCGTCGAGACGCTCAGCCTCGCGGATGCCGAACGTTCGACAGTTGCTGGCGCATCAGTTCTGGTACGTCACGGGTCGACCGTTCCGTTGGCCGACCTTGGTCTTGCTCTAGGCGTAGCCGGCAGTCGTGAGACGCGAGTTGGTGTCGTGGTTCGGTACGGCGGCCCGTCCGAACAACTGGCATGGGCCGTTGACGAGCTTGAGGGCGAACTTGAAGTAGTGGTCAAGGACCTAGGCGGTTTCCTTGGCCGACTTCCGTTCATTGGTGGCGGGACGATCGATAGCGACGGCAGCGTGATGCTGTTGTTGGACGTTCGCGAACTTGCGATCGAACAGTTCACTCGCGGCGTCGCACTACCGGTTGCCGTTGCGGTGCCTGGATCAGCCGAGTCCGCGCCGACATCTGGCGCGCCCTCGCCCGGTCGCGGTTCGTCGCTTGGCACGAACCGCAAGGCGCGGGTGCTCGTCGTTGAAGACTCCATCGGAGTTCGCGAACTGCAGCGAGTCATTCTTGAGGGAGCCGGATACGACGTCACGACCGCCGTTGACGGTACCGATGGTGCGGCTCGGCTGGCCGGTGACCCGGTTGACCTCGTGCTCTCTGACGTCGAAATGCCTGGCATGGACGGCTTCACTTTGACCCGAACAATTCGTCGCACCCGGGGCTGGGAGAGCGTCCCGGTGGTGATCATGACCTCGCGGGGTGACGAAGCGGACAAGCGCGCTGGACTCGACGCTGGAGCCAACGCCTACCTGCTGAAGAGCGAGTTCGACCAGACCCAACTTGTGGACACGGTCCGCCGTCTTGTCGGACGTTAAGTAATCGGCCAAATGGGCCGAAGTCCCACTGAGACGTGAGAGAGGACCCCAGATGCCAACGGTGGTGATCGCAGACGACAGTCCCACGCTACGACGGATCGTGAGTACCGTCCTAGAACGTGAGGGCTACACCGTCGTGCAGGCCGAGGATGGCGTCCAAGCCGTTCAGGCAGTGTTCCGCCACATGCCGGATGCGGTTGTGCTTGATGTGCAAATGCCACGAGTCTCGGGCTACGTCTCAGCGCGCCTGCTCAAGGACGATTGGCGAACCGCAGACATTCCGATTCTTCTACTGACCTCACTTGACGCAGCCAGTGATCGCTACTGGGGCGCGCAGGTTGGCGCCGATCGATTCCTCACCAAAGACTTCGAGGCACCGCAACTAGTCGAGGCAGTTCACGAAGTTCTCAGCAAGGCCGACGCTGCGCGCGGGGGACGACCACCGCTGCGTCCGGACCCCGTCGAGATGGTCGATGACGATGTCTTCGGCAGCATCAGTGACCTGCTCGACCGCAAGTTGTTCGAGTCGTCGGTTGCGGCAGAAGTAACCGGCATCGCATCCGAGGTTCACGGATTCGAAGAGACCATCGCCGAAGTGCTAGACGTACTCAGCCGCGTTGTCGACTACGACCTGGCTTCGGTCTTGATGCTCGACGATCGTTCCACTTACATCCGGGTCGCCCGAGAGACTGCTCAGCAGCAGTACGCAGAGTTCTTCTCGGCGGTTGCCGATGCGGCCACTGACTCGACTGGCCAACCTGTCGCTGTCGCAGATCTACAAGCACGCGTCGCGGACCCCCAGGGTCACCTCGGTGCTGAAGACGAAGGCGAGATGGCGACCTTCTTGTCCATGCCGTTGAAGGCTGGCGGTCGGATGATCGGTGTCCTCGCGTTGTCCAGCGCTAGGGCCAACGCATTCGGTGAGACGTCGCTCAATACGTTGCGCTTGGTCAGTTCTCCTGCCGGCATCGTGATTGCCAACGCGCGATACGCAGGCGCCCAGACCGTCTGATCCACGTCATTGCTACCCAGCGGTTGTAAGGGCATATCTGCGGGTAGCCTCCTGATGTGACCCCCGGCCCCTCGACAGCACTGTTTCGAGAGGCTGTGAGTCGGTTCGCGACCGGGATAACTGTGGTTTCGTGCCGGATCGACGGGGTCGATCATGCGATGACCGCGAACGCTTTCACCTCCGTGTCGTTGACTCCGCTTGCTTGTCTTGGTATGCGTCGAACGTGATGCCCGGTTCCACGATGCGATTTCTGCCAGTGAGCATTGGGCCGTATCGATCCTCCCTCGGACTGCTGAGTCGGCTGCGCGTTGGCTGGCGACCCGAGGGCGTCCGCTGGAGGGGCAACTCGACGACGTCCCGCATCGCGCGGGGGAGGTGACCGGCGCGGCGCTGATCGACGGTGCGCTCGCTTCGTTGGAATGCCGAACAGATGCGATCCACCGAGCTGGTGATCACGACATCGTGGTTGGCGAGGTAATTTCGGTCGAGGTCGCGCGCGAGGAGGACTCGAACGACCCGCTGATCTACTTCCGACGTCAGTACCGGGATATCTGACGTCACGTCTTACGATGGATTTGCCACCGACCGTCGGGAGGGCTGCGCTACAGGCTGGGACACTTTGACCAACATCTCTTCTGACCCTGACTCGGTCATCGAGACAGTCCTGAGGATCCCCCTCACTAACCCACCAGCTAGTCGCCGCAAGTGGCGACGGATTGCTCTGACTGCCGTTGCGATCATTGGCGTTGCTGCTGCCGCTTACATCGTCGCGTTGATCTATGTCGGCGACGACATTCCACACGGGACGACAGTCGCAGGCGTCGACGTCGGGGGGATGACTCCCGATGAGGCCACCCAGGCACTGTCCGACGACCTCGCTGATCGAAGTTCATCGGTCGACCTGCTCGTCGGTGATAACCCGACCACGATCAAAGCGAGCCGAGCTGGATTGAGTTTTGATGCGGTGGCCACGGTCGACGCCATCCCCATGCGTGAGTGGTCCCCCATCACTTTGGTCGGGCAACTGTTTGGTCAGAACGTCGACCCAGTGGTCGTCGTTGACGGCAAGCGACTTGATCGCACGATGGCCGGTCTCGCCAAGACCGTAAACGATCCGGTGCGTGACGGGGCTGTCCGCTACGACGGTATGGACATCGTGACTGTCGAGCCACGCAGTGGTCTCGCGCTGAACCAGCAGACCGCAAAGGCGGCGGTCATTGACGGTTATGTGGTTGCGACCGACCCCATCGAGTTGCCGGTCGAAGAGGTCGACCCCCAGGTCACTACTGAGCAAGTCAACGATGTGGCTGCTGGTGCCGCTGTTGATGCGATCAGTGCGCCGATCACGCTTACCGCCGACGGGCAGGAGTTCGAACTCTCTCCTGAGCAGATAGCCAGCGTGTTGATGTTTGAGGCCAGAGGCGGCGAGTTGGTACCCACCGCACGAAGCGCGACGATGCGCACCGAGATGGGTGCTGGCCTCGACGAGATCGGAACCCCCGCGCGCGACGCCACCTTCGACGTTTCGTCTGGCAAGCCAGTCGTGGTGCCGGCAAAAGATGGGCGTGGGATCAGCGACAAGAGTCTGAACCAGGGTCTCGCGGCGGCTCTAGCGGATCCGGCACGCACTGCAGAACTTCGTATTGAAACGGTGCACGCGGACCTGAGTACCGCCGAGGCCAAAGATCTTGGTGTCAAACGACGCATCTCGACGTACACCCAGTGGTTTCCCTACGCCGCATACCGAGTGACGAACATCGGGCTGGCGTCGCAGAAGATCAACGGCACGCTCTTGATGCCTGGTGACACCTTCAGCCTTAATGGCATCGTCGGCGAGCGCACTCCTGAGAACGGCTTCGTCAAGGGTTACGTGATCGTTGGCAACCGACTGGTCGAGGACTACGGCGGTGCGGTCTCGACCATGACCACTGCCATGTGGCACGCAGCCTTCTTCGCGGGTATGACACGCATTGAGCAGCGAGCACATGGCTATTGGATCTCGCGCTACACCGCTGGCTTAGAGGCCACGGTCTCTTGGGGGAACCTCGACCTGAAGTTCCGCAATGACACTCCTTACGGGGTCTACATCACGACGTCTTTGACTAACGGTGATGTGACGGTGTCGATGTACAGCACGAAGTATTGGGACATCACCGCTGAGTTCGGTCCGCGAACCAACTACCGGCCCTCGGGCACTGTCTACGACCCGGGCGAGGGATGCGTCCCGCAGGAGGGCGTGGACGGATTCGACATCACCGTGACTCGGGTGTGGTCGCAAGATGGGAAGGTCGTCCGCCGCGAACCGCTGGATACCTCATACGAGTCGGCTCCGACGGTGATTTGCGAACCGAAGCCGACTCCGTCGCATAGTGGAAAGCCCACTGGCAAACCGACCGACAAGCCCACCGACAAGCCAACGTCGAAACCGAGCCATTCACCGTCACCGACTCCCACCGGTTCGGGAGGTGGCGGTGGAGGTGGCGGTGGCGGTGGTGGCGGCGGCGGTTGATCAGTCCGACGTCGAGCGAAGTCTGTCCAGCGTCGCTTTAGTTGCCGGGTCGATTCCGGCTGGCAGCGGGCCACCCGCGACGGCTGGGAGTAGGGACGAGGCGACCTGCTTTCCCAACTCCACCCCCCATTGGTCAAATGGGTTGATCCCCCATGCGAAGCCTGAGACCACGGTGGCGGCTTCATAAAGTGCGATGAGTTGGCCCAGACAATAGGGATCCAACCGTGGCAGCAGCACGACGGTGCTTGGCCGGTTCCCCGGCATCGTCCGGTGCGGTACGACGGCGTGATCTAGCCCGGCGGCGATGAGGTCCGCGGAGGACTGACCATTTGCCAATGCCGACGCCTGAGCGAGCAAGTTTGCTTGCAGAAGCAGCGCACGCTGATCGTCCGGTTGCTTGATGACACCGATCAGATCAAGGGCGACGTGGTCCGTCCCCTGATGCAGCATCTGGAAGAACGCATGTTGCCCATTAGTTCCGGTGGCGCCCCAAACAGCTGGCGAGGTCAGCCACGTGACCTGGTCGCCATCGCGCGTCACCGACTTTCCGTTGCTCTCCATCAGCAACTGCTGTAGGTGCGCCGGAAACAATTCAAGGTCCTGCGCGTATGCCACGATCGCTTTGTCTCGGTACTGGAGAAACGTGCTGTACCAGACGTCGAGCATGCCGAGCATGAGTGCGCCGTTTGAGCTGGTCGGTTGGGTGACGAGATCGACGTCAACCCGGTGCATGCCAGCGCGCAGTTCGCGCATTGCCTCGGTGCCGACCGCCAGTTGGATAGACAACCCGACGGGGGACGAAAGGGAGAACCGCCCCCCAACCCAGTCCCAAAATCCGAACACGGCTGCTTCGGCGATGCCGAAGTCAACCGCACGCTGAGTAGCCGCGCTGACCGCCACCATGTGTGAGCCAACGGCATCGTTGCCAAGCGAATCGGTCAACCATGAACGAGCAGCCTGCGCATTCGTCAGGGTCTCAATCGTTGTAAAGGTCTTCGAGACGATGACGACGATCGTGGTCTCAGGGTCGAGGTTTGCGAGGACCGCGGACAGATCGGCCGGATCAACGTTCGCGACGAACCGTACGGTCAGATTCGGCTTGTGGAACTGACGCAGTGCGCGGACGGCCATACGGGGGCCCAGGTCAGAGCCGCCGATACCGATGTTGACCACCGACTCGATTCGCTTACCTGTGTGGCCACGCCACGTCCCGTCGTGCACTGCATCGACGAAGGCGTCGACGCGTTGATACACCGCCTTGACCTCACCAGCGATGTCTTCGTCGCCGACGCTCAATGCTTGTTCTGGTGGTAGGCGCAGTGCTGTGTGGAGTGCTGGCCGATGCTCGGTCGAGTTGACGATGTCGCCGCGCACCATCGCCTGCAGCGCCTGGGGTATCTGCAGTTCCCCTGCTAAGTCGGCCAGCAGACCAACGACCGTCTCGTCCGCGCGCGCCCGAGTGATGTCGACCGTGAGATCGCCGCTTTCAAAAGTCAGGTGCGCGACGCGTCCTGGCTGATGCAGCAGGTCTCGAAGCGGATGCTCATCGAGCTGCGCTATGTGCGACTGCAACGCTCTGCCTGCTTGCGTCTGACGCGGGTCCAGTGTCGTCACGTCGCGACCCTATCTGCCGATGGCAGGCTGCCTTGGCTCGTGGGTGCGGCCCCTACTTGTCGACGATACGAAGCGTGGTGGCGCGACTGATAACTTCCGATGTGTGTCAAACGCAGAGGAGTGGGCGTCCCCGAGCCCCGTGACCGAGGTCGGCACCGCCGCAACCGCACTCGACGCCCTGCCATCGGATCTAGCGACGCTGCGTGCGGTCAGCCGACAACTTGTCTTCCACTACGAAGGTGGTGGAGATTTCGTCGCGAACGGAATCGCCGCTGATCGGATTGTCGAGATCGACACTCGGTATGCCGATGCCATGTTCAGCCTCCTTGAGCAACTCGGCGGGCCGATTTCCCCAGAGCCTCGGCTCAAGAACCAGCGCCTGATCGGCTGTTGCCGCGACTACGCCGTCATGTTTGTCGCGATGGCAAGACATAAAGGAATACCGGCAAGGATTCGTGTGGGATTTGCAACTTACTTCGACCCGGGATGGTTTAACGACCACGTCATCGCCGAGGTGTGGGATGACCCCCAACAGCGATGGAGACTGGTCGAACCTGAGATTGACGATGACCACGTCGCGGAAGTTGATGGAAGCACTTTTGACCCGCTTGACGTGCCGAATGACAAGTTCGTCACCGGCCCACGAGCCTGGCTGATGGCACGCCATGGTGACCAAGACGCTGAACGATTCGTCGTCGCCCCGGACCTGCACATTCCAGACACCCGTGGGTTCTGCTATCTGCGCCACAACCTGATCCACGACCTGGCGGCACTGAACAAGACCGAGATGCTGTTGTGGGACGAGTGGGGTCTCATGGACACCGATGACCCCCTCAATCCTCAGCACCTAGAGACGCTGGATGAACTGGCCCTGGCGACCTCGGTGCCGGATCCCTCTGCAAGTGACCTACGAAGCTGGGGAACCCGCGAGGAGTTCCGCGTGCCGTCGATTGTGACGAGCGAAAGTGCCGCGAACAACCAGAGGCTTCGAGTGGACGTGCGAAGAACACTCGGCATGTAGGCCTTACGGGAACTACGGCGCGGTTCGATACTGGTAGTGGTGATGCTCGACGAATCCGAGTTTCTCGTAGAGCGCGCGAGCCCCGGTGTTCTCGGTCGCGACTTGCAAGTAGGCATGTCGGTGGCCCCTTGAGTACGCGTAGTTGAGCAGCGCACGAGCAATGTCGGTCGCCAGGCCACGTCGCCGAGCAGATTCCCGAACGTCGACGGCGGTGATCCCAACCCAGCCTTGCGTCAGAGCAGCCCGCCCGACAGCTAGCAACCGTCCATCGGAGGCTGCCGGGTCAGCGATCTGCGCGAACACGGGCTGATCTGCGTTGAGCATGATGGTCGCAGCGAAGTCGGGCAGGTGTCTGTCCCCTGTACGAGTAGGTGTCCAGCCAGGCGGGGCTGGGATGGTCCGACATCACGACCGGTAGACGTTCCGGGTCGTCATCACCCATCGAAAGGAGCACCTCGGGCACTTCGGCGACCATCACGTGTGTCTTGTTCTTTGCTTGCCAACCGCGTACGTCCAATGCGTCGTCAAGCAATGACTGCCAGGGCAGGGGCACGGCGAACATCGCCGGCAAGCCACGCTCGTCATACCAACGGCGGACTTTGGCTAGCGCGTCGTCGAACGAGGCGGAATCAGTCGGGAAATCTGGTTCGCTCAAAGGCAGTACTGAATTCGCCCGCCCGGTGAAACCACCGGCTGCGCGCAATAGCCAGTCCTGTTGCTTGGCGGCCTCAAGCGGTTGCCAGCCGGCGGCCGCTATCTCTTCCAGGTCGCGAGTGCTGATGTCCAGGGCTCGACTGAGCCGGGTTGGTGGGTCGCCAAGTCGCTTCACGACAACGACCTGCCTGCTGTCCACGGGGACCAGCGAGTCGTCGCGTTTTCGGAGCTGCCAGGTTTGGGCACCTGCGTCCGTCGGTTGAGCAATCTCCTCAAGGACACCCACGACGTCGGTCATCTCGGGGTTGCCCGATGGGCCGATGCCACCGGTCAGGGCTCGGACGACTAGGCGCGTGCCAAGGTCCGCTGGGCCCAACTCGCTGGCTGGACCAGGGGCCGCGCGGCACGGATGGTGTGGGGTCGGGATCGGACACGGGAGACCCCTTCGCCGCGCGTGGACTCATTGTCAGGAATACTAGGTCCGCCGTCTTCAAGGAGGAGCTCGTGACGTACGTCATCGCCCAGCCCTGCGTCGATCTACTCGACCGGGCCTGCGTCGAGGAGTGCCCGGTCGACTGCATCTACGAGGGTGAACGGATGTTGTACATCCACCCCGATGAATGCGTCGACTGTGGTGCGTGCGAACCGGTATGCCCGGTCGAAGCGATCTTCTACGAGGACGACACCCCCGACCAGTGGAAAGACTTCTACAAAGCAAACGTGGAGTTCTTCGACGACCTGGGTTCGCCGGGTGGAGCAGCGAAGATCGGAAAGATCGAGAAGGACCATCCGATCGTTGCCGCGCTGCCCCCACAGATCACCGAAGAACAGTAGGTCGTGCCCAACCCCGCGATTGCGCAGCCGTTAGCTGCACAGCTACCGCGGTTTCCTTGGGACAAGTTGGAGCCAGCCAAGACCGTCGCGGCGGCGCATCCTGATGGCCTGGTCGACCTGTCCGTTGGCACCCCCGTCGATCCAGTTCCTGACGTCATCCAGAGTGCGTTTCGAGCGGCGTCGAATGCGCCTGGTTATCCCACGACTCAGGGGACCCTCGAGTTGAGGACGGCTGCCGTCGATTGGATGCGTCGACGGTTGGGTGTTGTCGGTGTCGACGTGGAACACGTTCTGCCGGTCATTGGTACGAAAGAACTCGTCGCTTGGCTTCCCCTGCTGCTCGGTATCGGTCACGGTCATCGGATCGTGGTCCCGGAGCTCGCCTACCCGACTTATGACGTAGGCGCGCGGATCTCGGGAGCGGAGGTAGTGGCTACAGACTCGACGGTTGCGCTTGGTCCCGCGGCGGTGTCGCTGATCTGGCTGAACTCACCGTCTAACCCGACTGGTCGGGTGCTACCGACTGAACATCTGGCCAAGGTTGTGCAGTGGGCGCGTGAGCGGGGAGCTCTCGTCGTGTCGGACGAGTGCTACATCGAACTGGGATGGGACGAGCAGCCTGTTTCGGTGCTGCATCCGGACGTCTGCGGCGATACGTACGACGGAGTTCTGGCCGTTCACTCACTGTCCAAGCGTTCGAATCTGGCTGGCTATCGCGCGGGGTTCGTGGCTGGTGATCCGAAAGTGGTCGCTGCGTTGCTAGAGGCGCGCAAGCACGCCGGAATGATGTTGCCGTCGCCGGTGCAAGCGGCCATGGTTGCCGCCTTAGGGGACGACGCGCATGTTGTTGAGCAACGATCGCGGTACGCCGAGCGACGCCGAATTCTCTCGTCCGCGCTGGTCGAAAGTGGCTTCCGGATAGAGCACTCCAATGCGGGGTTGTATCTCTGGGCCACCCGCGACGAGCCATGTTGGGACACCGTCGACTGGCTGGCGAAGCGCGGTGTGCTCGTCGCCCCCGGCGACTTCTACGGCACAGGCGGCTCCCACCACGTCCGAATCGCACTCACGGCAACCGACGAGAACATCACCAAAGCCGCCGCAGCGTCTAGCTAAGAATTAGTGTGGAGGATGGCGTTGAGTCCGCCCCAGGAGCCGGTTCGCTGGAGGGCTTCGACGGCGCCCGTGGTGGAGTTTCGTCGGTAGAGGAAGTTGGGCAGGCCAGAGAGTTCTTTTGCCTTCACCGTGGTGCCATCGGGTAGGCAGACCTTCGTCCCGGCGGTGACGTATAACCCAGCCTCGACCACGCAATCGTCACCAAGTGAGATGCCCACTCCAGCGTTCGCACCCACCAGGCAGCGCTCAGCAATGCTCACCACTTCGGTGCCGCCGCCCGAGAGCGTGCCCATAATCGACGCGCCGCCTCCGATGTCGGAGCCATCACCAACCGCGACTCCCGCGCTGATCCGACCCTCGACCATGGACGTGCCGAGTGTCCCGGCGTTGAAGTTCACGAAACCTTCGTGCATGACAGTCGTACCGTCGGCAAGATGTGCGCCTAACCGGACGCGGTTTGCGTCTGCGATGCGAACGCCACTTGGGATGACGTAGTCGACCATGCGCGGGAACTTGTCGACGCCGTGCACCGTCACCGGCCCACGTTGTTGCAGTCGCAGCCGAGTGGACTCAAAGCCCGGCACGGCGCAAGGACCGTAGTTGGTCCAGACGACGTTGTTCAGCACACCGAAGAGCCCGTCAAGGTTGATGCTTCGGGGTTGGACGGTGCGAGTCGAGAGCAAGTGAAGGCGAAGGTACGCGTCGTACGCGTCGACGGGCGGTTGGTTGAGGTCGGCGATCAGCAGCACCACTGGCTCACGAGTCACTTCGCGCAGGGAGTCCGGGCCGACCAAGTGAGTCAACAACACGCCGAGAAACGACTCAGCGACGTCTCGGGATACCTGGTGGCGACCTGCTGTCTCGACATCTAGGCGATCGGTGATGTCGCTGTCCCACCCCAGACCCAGTCTCGGGTACCGGACGTCGAGAACGGTGCCATCGCCAGCAACACAGGTCGCGATTCCCACACCGAAGGCTGGACGAGCGGCGGGGACGCTGTCGACGGAATCGCTCACGCGGTTACGGTACCCAGGTGGCCACGCTGAATCTGCACCAGGACGTCGATCTATTGACCGCGGATCTGGTTGACATCTTTTCTGAGAGCGGCCACGAGACCGACCTTGCAGACGCGGTGGCGACGGCATTGACGACGGTCCCATGGCTCAAGGTCGATCGCGACGGGGATGCGGTCGTCGCGCGGACGAACAATGGACGCGCCGAACGCGTCGTCCTCGCCGGTCACCTCGACACCGTGCCGGCGGCAGACAACTTTCCGTCAACGCGAGACGAGGACACTCTCTACGGCCTCGGTGCTGCCGACATGAAGAGCGGCGACGCGGTCATATTGCGACTCGCGGCGACGCTGCAAGAGCCGACCCGCGACGTGACCTACATCTTCTACGACGGCGAAGAGGTGGAAGCCGAGCGCAACGGTTTGTTGCGCTTATCGCGTCAGCATCCGGACTGGCTGGCTGCTGACTTCGCGGTCTTGCTTGAGCCAACCGATGCGATCGTCGAGGGTGGCTGCCAGGGCACTATGCGTATCGACGTCGCCGTACACGGGGTCCGAGCCCACAGCGCGCGCTCATGGATGGGGGAGAACGCCATTCACGCCGCCGCCCCGGTTCTGGACCGGCTTCGGTCGTACGAACCGCGTCTTCCAGTTGTTGACGGATTGCAGTTCCGTGAAGGCTTAAACGCCGTTGGCATTGCGGGCGGGGTTGCTGGCAACGTGGTGCCAGATGCCTGCGTGGTCACCATCAATTACCGCTTCGCTCCGGATCGCAATGAGGCTGAGGCAGCCGCGCATCTGCGCGAAGTGTTCGACGGGTACGACGTGACCGTGACGGACTCCGCCCCTGGCGCCCGTCCGGGCCTCGACCACCCGGCCGCTGCGGCGTTCGCAACCGCGATCGGTGGCGAGGCGCGCGCCAAGTTCGGCTGGACGGACGTCGCGCAGTTCAGCCAGCTGGGGATCCCGGCCGTCAACTACGGCCCGGGTGATCCGATGGTCGCGCATACCCGCGGCGAGTGGGTATCGGCGCAGCAAATCGCTGAGTGCGAAGGCCGACTGCGCGACTGGCTGAGTTCTTAAGAAGGCGAAAGCGGGCCGCCACCTCTCCCGGTGCGGCCCGCTTTCGCTTCGAAAGTCTTAGGCCTGCTTGATCGCCGAGACGTCGAGTTCGATGGTGACCTTGTCGCTGACCAGCACGCCGCCGGCCTCGAGCGCGACGTTCCAGCTAAGACCGAAGTCCTTGCGTCGGATGACGGTCCGTCCGGAGAACCCGATGCGGTCGTTGCCGAACGGGTCGGTGCTGACGCCCTCGAAGTCAGCGGCAATCTCGACCGGGCGGGTGATGTCGCGGATCGTGAGGTCGCCGACCATGACGAACGAGGTGTCGTCGTCGTGGCGTACCGAAGTCGCGAGGAAACTCATGTGGGGGAAGGCCTCGACGTCGAGGAAGTCCTCGCCGCGGACGTGTGCGTCGCGGTCCGCGTTTCCGGTGTTGAGGCTGGCGGTCTCGACGTTCAGGGTCGCTGCCGAGTTCGCCGGGTCAGTTCCATCGAGCGTGAGGGTGCCTTCGAAGGCCTCAAAACTGCCGCGCACGGTCGTAACCATGGCGTGGCGAGCGGAGAAGCCAATCCGTGAGTGGGCGGTGTCGATGGCCCAGGTACCCGTGGTTTGGGTCAGGTTCGGGGTGGTGATTACGGCGGTCATGTGGTGCTCCTTAGAAGTCTGTCGGCCAAGTTCGATGTGGCGGATACAGATAGTTGAACACTAAATACTTGAGAAGTCAAATAAATTCCCCAGGACCTCGCGCCAGTACGCTTGAGCCATGACGACTCCGCCCTCCTCAGACCGCGACGGCTCGGCTCCTGAGCGCGGCCAGCCGCCCCGCGAGAAGCGGCGAGGACCGGTCGTCCTACGGCGTGGCCAGGTGCAGCGCAGTACGACCGACCAGCGACTCCTAGACACCCGTGGACCCACGGACTGGGTGCATGCCGACCCTTGGCGGGTATTGCGAATCCAGGCCGAGTTCGTCGAAGGGTTTGGGTCACTGGCGGAGTTGGGTCGGGCAGTCAGCGTGTTCGGCAGTGCCAGGACGGCCCGGGACTCGCCCGAGTACGCCCAGGCGGTCGAACTGGGAGCCGCGCTGGCCAGGGCTGGC
Organism: uncultured Actinomycetota bacterium; assembly: GCA_963726755.1. Taxonomy (GTDB): domain Bacteria; phylum Actinomycetota; class Actinomycetes; order JAHEKZ01; family JAHEKZ01; genus DATKIY01. The sequence continues at coordinate 157,724 of CAVSDB010000003.1, read as the reverse complement.
TACGCAGTGATCACAGGGGGAGGCCCAGGGATTATGGAGGCGGCCAACAAGGGCGCCTGTGAGGCCGACGGTGTCTCAGTCGGACTCGGAATCGAGTTGCCTTTCGAGCAGGGGCTGAACCCCTGGGTCGATATCGGAGTGAACTTTCGCTACTTCTTCGCGCGCAAGACGATGTTCGTCAAGTACGCCAGGGGCTTCATCGTGCTGCCGGGTGGCTTCGGCACCATGGACGAGCTGTTCGAGGCTCTGACGCTCGTGCAGACACAGAAGGTGACGGCTTTCCCGATCGTTCTAGTCGGCTCGAGCTACTGGAGCGGACTCGTCCAATGGCTGAGCAACACCATGATCGCTGAGGGCAAGGCGTCGGTGCAGGACCTCCACCTGCTGCAGGTCGCCGACGACGTTGACGAGGCGGTGGAGCTGATCCGACTCACCGAGTTCGACCGAGACTCGCTGCGTCAGGACGAGATGGACGCAATGCACACCAAGGAACAGGCCGAAGCCAAGGCAGCCGGTAATCCCCTCATGGGGATCTAGGCGGGTTGGCAACCTCCAGAGATCCCGATCACCTGCAGAAATCCCGGCCGCTTGCCGATAGGTGAGGGGTGAGTGGGTCCACCCCCAACGAGGACACGACAGACCGACCCCCTTGGTGGCGCCGTCAGCGCCAGCAAAGGCATGGCCGCGTCGTGCTCACGCGCGTGCGTCAAGCCGGTGCGGTGGCCCGTTACGGCCCCCTCCGGCGTTTTTGGCTCTCGCAAATGGTCAGCGAGACCGGGGACTGGGTCGGGCTGCTAGGCGTCGCCGCTCTGCTCTACCAGCAGACCGGGCAGGCTGTCGCTGCCTCTGCTGCGCTGGCAGCCATGTATCTGCCCTACGTCTTCGCCCCCTGGCTAGCCGGCCGTAGGAGCCCGCATCCCGGCTCGAACCTTGCTGGTCGGCGCCGACGTCCTTCGCGGGTTGCTGTTGTTGATGCTGCTCCTGCCCTTGCCGGTATGGGGGCTGTTGCTTCTGGTCTTCCTCTGTGGTGTGCCGACGTCGGTGTACGAGGCCACTCGTGCTGCGGCAGCGCCGGCATACGCCCCGGATGACGAGACTCGAGACGACGCCCTGGTGCTCTTCCAGTCGACCCAGCAGATCGCAGTGATGGTGGGGTTCTTGACCGGGGGATTCGCGCTTGCCTACTTCAGTGTCCAAGCAGCGATCGTCATTAACGCGGCGTCGTTCCTGATTTCGGCGGTACTGATCCTTGGTGTTCCTCCGATGCCCGCCTTCGCCGAAGCCGAGGAGTCGGCGCGAGCGTTGCTTCGCGCGGGTACAAGGGCACTTCGGGGTCAACGGCTACTGCGTCGAGCGTTGATTCTTTCGATTGTCAGCGCGAGCACCATCATGGCCGGCGAAGCACTCGTCGTCGTTTACGGCGCAGCGATCGACCACCAAGGGTTGGCCGGACCGTTGGCCGCTGTGTCAGCTGCTGTGGGTGCGGTTCTTGGCGTCATGCTGCCTCGTCACATCTCGAGCCGAGATTTGCTCCGTGTCGCTGAGATCACGATGGCGGCCGGAGCGGTGATCGCAATCGTCGGGTTCACACTCGGTGAAAGTCCGTTGCTCGGGCTGATGGGATACGTCGGTCTCGGCGTCATCAATGCCCCGGGGGTGCTGGCGTACGTCGTTGCGGTTCGCGAGATGGGCGCGGCCGTCCGCGCGCCAGTGTTCGCGTTGGCACAGGTCGGCATGATGGGCGGACAGGCGCTCGTGGCTGTTGCGGCAGGACACACGGCCGACCGAATGAGTGTTGGCGTCGCTATCGCGATCTGGCAGCTGCCAACGTTGCTGATGGCGTTGTGGTGGCTAGCGGCGTCCCTACGACCTATGCCAGCCCCCTCCGAGCAACTGCAGGTTGAATTTCCCCCGCGATCGCTGCCACAACCTGAAGCACCTCACGAGTCTCCGCAGGTTGATGCACCCGAAACACGCGAGCTCCCAGCCACGCACTGATTGCGGTAGCGGCGAGCGTTCCGGTGAGACGTTCGTCAACGGGACGGTCCAACGTTTCTCCGATGAAATCCTTGTTCGACAAGGAGACGAGCAACGGCCAGCCGGTTGCGACGAACGTATCCAGACGTCGGGTGATTGCCAGAGAATGGCGAGTGTTCTTCCCGAAGTCATGACCAGGATCGATCAGGATTCGATCGCGGAGCACGCCAAGGTCTAGTACCCGCGTGGTCTCCCGGTCGAAGAAGCCCAAGACGTCCGCAACCGGGTCGTCATACGTCACGCGGTGAGGTCGCGTGCGTGGTGCCGCGCCACCGGTGTGTGTGCATACCAATCCGACGCCTCGTTCTGCGGCGACCTTTGCCAACAGCGGATCGTGACCACCCCATGCGTCATTCAGCAGGTCCACTCCGACGTCACATGCGGCTTGTGCGACTTCGTGACGCCACGTATCGACACTCAAGACGATGTGCGGGTGGCGCTGCCGTACGTCGGCGATGAACGCCACCGTGCGGTCGATCTCCTCAATTTCATCGACGACGGGACCAGGACCTGCCTTCACCCCGCCGATGTCGATGATGTCCGCTCCAGCCTCAACCGCCGTGTCGACGGCGACGAAGGCGGAGGCATCGGCGAAAGTCGCACCCCGGTCGTAGAAGGAGTCCGGGGTGCGATTGACGATCGCCATAACGAGGCGCTCGTGATCGCTGAACGTGCGGTTACCCAGGGTCAGGGCCATGCCACCCCCTCATCGTCGTCCGTCCGCCTTGACGTCCGTGCCTCGACGTCACTGTAGGGGCGTAGTCGTGCGACCATCGTCCTCTAGCCAGGGAGGCGCGACGATGTCGGTGTTGTGGGTGGTGTGGCTGCTGGTAGTGACGGCCATTCTGGTCGGGGTAGTGCTGCTGGCACTTGGGCGCGGTGATGGTCTGGCCGAGCAAGAACTCGACGACGTGGTGGTTGGCCTGCCCGAAGATCGTCAACTTGTCGCCGCCGACGTCGACTCGGTACGCCTGCCGCTGGCTCTCAGGGGTTACCGGATGTCTGACGTCGATGAGGTCTTGGATCGACTCGCTGCTGAACTTGCGGTTCGCGATGCCACGATTCGAGATCTTGCGTCGCGGCAGTCTGCAGGTTCCTCTCCTGACAATGACGGTGTGGGCGATCCGCCGTTGTGAGTACTCAAGTTGGTCGGTTGAGTTTGGACGTCGTCATCAACGCACCGCCACAGGTGGTTTGGGATGAAGTCACAAACTGGTCGGGTCAGTCGGACTGGATGCTCGCCACCCGCGTCCAGCCCGTGCAATCAGACAACGATGGTTCGCGGCCGGTCGATGGTCGGGGTCTGGGCGGCGAACTGGAGGCGTGGACTGGCTTTGGTCGGCTGGCCATTCGTGACGAGATGACTGTGACCACCTGGCAGCCGCCGCAACTGGTCATCGTCGAACACACCGGGAAGATGGTTCAGGGGCTGGGAATCTTCGAGGTTTTTGCCCTGCCTGAGAACCGCTCAAGGTTCGTCTGGACAGAGGAACTAGGGCTGCCGCTTGGTCCGGCGGGCCGGCTCGGCTGGTTCTGCGTGCGGCCGTTGGTCGCCGTTGGCCTCCGGAGGAGCCTGAACCTGCTGCGTGACTCAATCGAGGCGACCAACCCCTGAGTCGAAGGACCGAATGGGTGCGATTGAAACCCCAGACCCCCCATGTTGGATAATGGTCCGCGCAGCGGCGTCAGTGTGATGCGCTGGCACTGACCTGTTCGTCCGAGGAAGGGGTACCACATGGCGGCCATGAAGCCGCGCACCGGCGACGGTCCGCTCGAGGTGGCCAAAGAAGGCCGCGGGATCGTTATGCGTGTGCCGTTGGAAGGTGGCGGTCGCCTCGTTGTTGAGCTCAATGCCACAGAGGCCAAAGACTTGGGCGATCAACTCATCGGCGTCGTCGGCTAAACCCGTGTTCGGACTTTCGGTGCGCTGGTCCCTCAAGGACGCTGGCGCTGACGTACCCGCCCAGTTGCGCGAGTACGTAACGGGTACGTCGCTTAGCCCGGTTCCAGGGCATGGCCGGACTTCACATGAAGACCTGGCGGATGATCGAAGGCGAGTGGTTTGAAGGCACGTACGTCTTTGCCTCACGCGAAGACCGCGATCAGTTTCTTGCCAGTTTTATGCCAGGAGAGTCCACAGCGCCCGGGACGTTGATCATTGGCTCACCCCCGGTCGCATATGAGCCTTTCGAGGTAGTGGCCATCGCCGAGGGCGGCGACAGCTTTGTCTCAGGTGCTGGTCCCGGTCACGCCTGACGATCGCTGAGCTACCAGGAGTCCATCGCCGACGGGTAGTAGGGCGCAAAGCCAGCGCTCGTCCTCGCTGATGTCCTTGACCAACTCTCGGATCGCGACGGTCACCGAGTCTCGCTGGGCTGGGTCAGCGACCTTGTCGGACCAAAGAGCGTTGTCGAACACCGCCAATCCCCCCGGTCGTAGCAGCCGCCACGCTTGCTCAAGATTCGAGGCGTACTCGCGCTTATCTCCATCGCAGAAGACCACGTCGTAGGCGCCATCGGTGAGTCGGGGGAGGACGTCCAGTGCGCGACCAGTGATGAGCCGAGTGCGCTGTGCCGGAAAGCCAGCCTCGGTGAAAGTTTGGCGAGCGAGTCTGGTGTGCTCGGCTTCGGCGTCGACACTGGTGAGAATCCCGTCGGGGGTCATCCCTCGAAGCAGCCACACTCCCGACACTCCGGTCCCCGTACCAATTTCGACGACGGCCTTGGCTTCGACTAGCGCAGCAAGCAGGCGTAAAGCGGCGCCGCCGCCAGGACTTACTGGTGTGGCCCCGATCTCTTCGGCGCGTCGTCGGGCGTCGTCAAGAACGTCGTCTTCGGTCACGAATGCATCGACGAAGGAGTGACTGTCGTGGGAGAGGCTGATGGAGATCACCTTTTCGCTGGTCGAGGCCGGGATGAGCCTAGCCCGTTCGATCGATCAGATTGGCGATCCGGGGGTGGGCTGCCTACCGTGTAACCCATCGGCCGCGATTCTGCGTTCGCATCAAGGCGAGAAAGAAGGGTTCCGTGGAGTCTCGGCCACCGTCAGAGCCGCCGCCACCCCCGTACGGCTATTCGTACGGCCAGGGTGCGCCGGTTGAGCCGCGTTACCGGTATCCCGGCACGGCGCAACCCGCCGTCTCAGCGCCCGCCACCCGAGGCATGGCCGCCGGAGCGGTGATCGCGATCGCGACTGGTGCCGCTGTGCTGGCTGGGTTGATCGGTGGTTTCGTCGGCTACTCGGCCAGTGGCGGAGGTTCCGACCTGGTGCCCGGATTCCAGTTGGACCAAACGCAAGGTGGTGCCACGCAACGGCCGCCGTACAGCACGGCTGGGGTAGCGGCTCGGGTGCTGCCGACGGTTGTGTCGATCACGGCGCGCGGGAACGGGGCAGGTGCCACTGGTTCCGGATTCGTACTCCGCGAGGACGGTTACATCCTGACCAACAACCACGTCGTCGCGGATGCTGCCGACGGTGGTTCGCTGCAAGTTACCTTCGTGGACGGCTCAAAGGTTGACGCCAGAATTGTTGGTACAACATCGGTCTACGACCTGGCAGTACTTAAGGTCGACCGAAACTCTTTGCCCACGGCGTCTCTTGGCAACTCCGACTCGTTGGTCGTTGGCGACTCTGTGATCGCGGTTGGTTCCCCTCTCGGATTGTCTGGCACTGTCACGACGGGCATTGTCAGCGCGCTGGATCGTCCGGTGACTGCGGGGGAGTCCGGCGATGTGTCTTTCATCAGCGCGATCCAGACCGACGCAGCCATCAACCCAGGTAACTCTGGTGGTCCATTGGTTGATGCGCGAGGTCGAGTGGTGGGAATCAACAGTGCGATCGCGACTCTGAGCGTTGGCCGGGTCGGCGGGAACATCGGACTCGGCTTTGCGATTCCGATCAACCAAGCGCAGCGAATCGCAGAAGAACTGATCTCGGACGGTGTCGCGACCTACCCGATCGTCGGGGTAAACCTCGACATCACCTACCGCGGACCAGGGGCTCGGATTCTGCCGTCGAATGACGGGAATCGGGTGCCAGTCGAGCCGGGCGGGCCAGCAGACGATGCCGGACTGCAGGCTGGCGATGTCGTGGTCGCCGTCGATGGGCAGCCAGTTGCTGGGTACGAAGAGTTTGTTGTGGCGATCCGAGCCAAGCAGCCTGGAGACACCGTTTCGCTGGATGTGAAACGCGGTGGAGACCAGTTCACGGTGGATGTAACCCTGGGCTCGACCCAAGGCTGAGCCCATAACCCGTACCCTTGCGGTATGGGTATGTCGCCGTGGGAGTTCGGGGCCATCGTGGTCATTGCCCTGCTCATCTTCGGACCGGAGAAGTTACCCAAACTTGCGGCTGACGCTGGCCGACTCTTGCGCGAGATTCGCAAGCTCGCCACTGGCGCCCGGCGGGACCTGCAGGAGTCGCTAGGACCTGAACTCGGTGACCTCAATTTGTCGGACCTGAACCCCGCGACGTTCGTGCGCAAGAACCTGTTGGACCCGATCGACGACGAGGTCAAGGACGTCCAGCGTCACCTGGATGATCCGACCGGGCGCAAAGCGACTCGACGCACTGGGTCTGTAACCGGGTCAGGTCCGTCAGCCGCGAGCGACGACGATAAGCAAGAGCCGCCCGCGCCGACGATCGATGCGGACGCGATCTAGTCGGCGTTCAGTTGGCAGCGACGTTGTTGCTTGAACTACGAGCGAGTCGGCGTCAGGTTGAGCGAGCGCCCGAGTAAGCCACGTTCCTTACGACCCAAGCGTCGGGCCATGTCGCCGAGAGCTTGACCCGCAGCCGACGTGGGATCGCTGAGAACGAGCGGCACTCCGTCGTCCCCGCCTTCTCGCAGTCGAAGGTCGATAGGGATCTGCCCTAGCAACGGAACCTCGGCGCCAAGCGACTGGGTGAGCCCATCGGCAACCTGCTGTCCGCCACCGCTGCCGAAGACCTCAACGCGCTCGTCGCAATGTGGGCAAGGCAACCACGACATGTTCTCGATGACGCCGGCAATCCGTTGATGAGTTTGCAGCGCGATGGTGCCCGCTCGTTCGGCAACTTCTGCTGCCGCCTGTTGGGGAGTGGTGACGACCAAGAGTTCGGCGTTTGGAACCAGTTGTGCGACCGAGATGGCGATGTCGCCGGTACCCGGCGGTAGGTCCATCAACAACACGTCTAGGTCACCCCACCAAACGTCGGCGAGGAACTGTTGCAGTGCGCGGTGAAGCATCGGTCCGCGCCAAACAACTGGCGTGTTGCCAGCGGTGAACATGCCGATCGAGATGACACTCACGCCGTGCGACTGCGGAGGCATGATCATGCTCTCGACCTGGGTGGGTCGCTCTGTAACGCCCAGCATGCGTGGGATTGAGTGCCCGTAGATATCGGCATCGACCACGCCGACCGTCAAGCCATCTGCGGCCATGGCCGCAGCAAGGTTCACCGTGACGGACGACTTACCTACGCCGCCTTTTCCTGAGGCCACGGCGAAGACCTTGGTCAATGAGCCAGCCTTGGCGAAGGGGATCTCCTTCTCAGCCTGACCGCCGCGCAGGCTCGCGGTCATTTGTTGACGTTGGGTGTCGCTCATGACATCGAGGTCGACAACGACCGCGGAGACGCCGGCCACACTATTGACCGCAGCGGTGACGTCGCGGGTGATTTTGTCGCGCAGCGGACACCCGGCCACGGTGAGGTAGATCCCTACGGTCACTGCGCCGTCGTCGGCGATCTCGACCGACTTGACCATGCCCAGATCCGTGATCGGGCGATGAATCTCCGGATCGTTGACCGTGGCGAGCGCGGCCTGGATGGCTTCGGGCGTTGGCGACATGCTGTCGATGCTACGTGGGTGGTTGTCTGGCAATTCGGCCGCGTGGCTACCTGGACTACTCAGGTAAGCAGTTGGGGTATGGCGATCGCGGCTAACGCTGCTAACAGCCCACCCGCGCACCACCCCCAGTCCTGAGCCGTCCAACTGCTGGGGCGGGCTGACGCGCGACGGGCACCGTCGAACCCCCTCGCGTCGAGGGCGACTGAAAGTCTGGTGGCGCGACGTACGGCGGTGACCAGGAGGCCCAACAGGCGTCGGAACAGTTGCCGGACGCGTTGCACAGGTCCGTGAACGCTTACACCCCGAGCACGTGCAGCGCGGGCCTGAAGTTGCCAGTCGGACGTGAGCAACGGCAGTAGTCGCAACGCAGCCAGCGCGCCGTAGCCAAATCGCGGCGACAACCGTAGTTGCTGCACCAATGCGTCAACGAGGTCAACGGCATCGATGGTGGCGAACACGAGCAGTCCTGGTAGGGCGATGGCGAGTAGTCGCGTTGCCGTCGTCGCGCCGGCCACGATGTCCGCGTGATGAATTCCTGAACCGGGGTAGGCCAGGGTGTTCACGATGAACAACGTCGCAGTGGCAACGAGCAATGGCCACGTCAGTCGCCAGCACTGACGCACCGACAAAGCCAGAAGTGGTAGAGCAAGGGCGGTGATCGCCAGTGTTGTCAGGTGTATGGGCGCCGACAACGTCGCAGCGTTCACGGTAGCGAGCGTCAATGCGGGAGTAAGTCGCGCAAGAGGATTGGCCCGGGTGAACGGGGTGGCTCCCAACTCGCGCGGAAGAGCGGTGATCACGAGAGATCCGGCGCAGCACGTATGGGGGCGACCTTCGTGAAGTTGCAGGCTGCGATCAGCCGTCGCGGTGACCAAGTCCAGGTCGTGAGTGATGATGACAATGGCAGCGCCTTCGTTGCGCAACTCAAGGATCAGAGTCGCCATTTCGCGCCACGTCTGCGGATCTTGACCGAACGTCGGTTCGTCGAGAATCAGCACCCTAGGAGCGACGGCTAGTGCGGCGGCAACGGATAGCCGGCGTTGCTCACCTCCGGACAGCGTGAATGGGTTGGCGTCGATGAGATTGCTCAGCCGCAGACGTTCGATGAGTTGGCCTACCGTGACGTCGACCCCATCGGTTGACCGGCGGACGTGTTCCGGGCCGATGGCGAGCTCCTCTCCCACGCTGCCGGTGAGGAAGCTGTGCTCGGGATTTTGAAAGACCGTGCCGATACGTCCGGCGAGTTCACTGGCGGACCAGCGATGGGGAGCCGTCCGCGACGAACCCGCGCCAACGAGGGCGGGGGTGGCTCGAACCGATCCGCCGGTGGGAGTCACTAGGCCGCCCAGGACGAAGCCGAGCGTGGACTTGCCGCTCCCGTTGGGGCCAGTGACCGCAAGAACCGAACCGGCGACCACGTCGCAGTCGGTCTCCTGTAACGCGGGCTTGACTGCGTCCCGGTACCGATAGCCGACAGATTCGGCGACCAGGAGTTGGTCCGTCGGATTCGCTGGGGAGGCGACGAGCGGCGACTGGCGACGAAGCCAGGTCGAGTCGGCTGCGGGGTCCGCGGAAACCTCTGCCGGTGTTCCATCGGCCACGATTCCGTCGGGAGTCAGCACCATCACCCGGTCGACGCGATCGATCCAGTCCGCGACGCGATGCTCGACCACTATCAGCGTGACCTGCCGTTTCGCCGCGATGCGCGACACTGCTTCGCGAACCAGCGCCGCGCCGTCCGGATCGAGCAGCGACGTGGGTTCGTCGAGCAACAGCAGCCCGGGAGACAGCGCGAGTACCCCAGCCAGCGCGAGCCGTTGCCGCTCACCACCCGAGAGCGCATGGATCTCGCGCCTAGGAGTCGTACGCAAATCCAACGGCGTCGAGCGCCTGGGTCGTGAGCCGTGCGACGTCGTCTCGGTCAAGTCCGCGGTTTTGCGGTCCGAAGGCGACGTCTTCGCCAGCTCGCGACAAGACCAGCCCTGCGTCCGGGTCCTGAAGCAGGAGTCCCACCCGGTGACGCGATGACTGCGCCGCCTCGCCGTCGATCAGCGCTTCGCCTGATCGCTCACCGGTGGCTTTGAGCAACCCAGCGAGTGCGCGGAGCAGCGTGCTCTTGCCAGAGCCGGAATCGCCGAGCAGCAGCACGCGTTCGCCCGCAGTGATCGAGAAGTTGACGTCGCGAAGTGCCCAGCCGGTGCGTCCCGCCGGTCGATATCCGAAGCCGCGTACGTCGACGCTGGCCGCGGTCACTGCAGTGACGTAGCCGGCAAGTCGTCCAATACACCGGTGGCGAGTAATGCCCGCTTCAACAGCCAACTACCGAAGCCCGCGACTAGCACCGCCGACGTCAGCAGGGTTCCGGCGTACACCCACTTCCAGCCGGTCGACCAGGTTGGGTAGTAGAGCACCAGGTCGAGGCCGAGCGAGCCGAGCCCGGTTGCAGCTGCCGCCAGGAGTGCCGTAACCAGATCAGCGCGGTACCTGCGGAGCGCGAAGACAAGCTCAGGTGCCGCGCCCTGAACCACGCCGTAGACGACTGCGACCAGACCCCACTGCGATCCCATGAGAGCCGAGACGGCGGCTGCCACGACTGCGGCGAAGAAAGCGGCACCGGGACGACGTACGACGAGGCCCGCGAGTACGCCTGGTACTAGCCATACGCCGTACAGCAAGCCCTGAATCGGGGGGAGTGCCGCGAACGCGCCCCCCGTAGCCGTCCACAACAGATTCCACGCCCAGAAGACGACCCCGAATGCGACCGCGAGGGTGGCGGTGACCACGATCTCAACGGTCTGCCACGGCCGTTGATTGACTGATAGTTCGGTGCTTCGAATGTCAGGAGCGGGTGTGCTCATGACGACTCCCTTCGCCGGCATTACCCGGATCAGGTTCAAGGGTCTGCGGAGGTCCGCACTCTCAGCGCCGAGGCGCTCCCCTGTCGTATGGATATGTCAGTGCGAGCGTACTCCCCGGCGATCCGTCCGGCCTATCCACAGCATGAATGGGGAGTTTGTTGCACCAGTGTGGGAGAACGCGTCGTTCTTAGGAGTTTTCGTCGGGAGGGGCGTCGCCTGCTCGGGCCACGGTTGGATCGCCGGAGAAGTCGCCGGAGAGGTCGGTGGCGAGGTCTCGAAGTTGGTCGCGGATGAAGTCGCGGGTGGCGACGTCGTTGACGGCCATCCGTAGTGCCGCAACCTCGCGGGTTAGGAAGTCGTCGTCGGCGATGATCCGATCGATCCGGGCGCGATCCTCCCAGTACTGCACGCGGTCGCGATCGGTCTGCCGGTTCTGCGACAGCAAAATCAGTGGTGCAGCAAACGAGGCTTGCAGCGAGAGCATCAAGGTGAGACCGATGAACGGCCACTCGTCGAAAGTCAGGTCTGGCGGCGCCAGCAGGTTCCAGAGCATCCAGGCGGCAACGAACGCGATCATGTATGCGATGAAGCGCCACGAACCGATGAAGCGACTGATCCGATCGGAGAACTTGCCGAACGTCTCCGGGTCGTATGGAGAACGAATTACCGAGCGTCGAGAGCCCTTGGGTTGGTCGAGGCGAGCGCGCCTAACTTCACGAGCCATGACTCACCCCCGCGTCAGGATCCACCTCGGACGCACGGCGCCAGTTGTTCGGCAGCATGTGGTCGATGACGTCGTCCACGGTGATCGCGCCGACCAATCGGTCGTTGGCCTCGACCACCGGTATCGCTACCAAGTTGTACGTCGCCAGGATGCTCGTGACGACGGCCAACGGAACATCCGGTGTCACTGCTTCTAGTTCGGAGTCCACCACTTCGGACACCAGGGCTGACGGCATCTCGCGCAGCAGTCGCTGGAAGTGGACGGTCCCGAGGTAGCGCCCGGTAGGCACCTCTAGAGGTGGGCGGCAAACGTAGACCTGCGCGGCTAGCGCCGGCGGCAGGTCTGAGTTACGGATCCGAGCGAGAGCTTCAGCGACAGTTGCATCGGGAGCCAAGATCACTGGCTCCGGGGTCATGAGGCCGCCGGCCGTGTAGTCGTCGTAGTCGAGGAGGCGTCGCACATCGTCGGCCTCGTCCGGTTCCATCAGTGCAAGCAGTCGAAGACGTGTTCCTTCAGGAAGATCGCTGAGCACGTCGGCCGCGTCGTCGGGATCCATGGCCTCAAGCACATCAGCGGCGCGCTCATCCTCGAGTTTGTCGAGGATTGCGATGGACTCGTCCTCGCTCATCTCTTCGAGAACGTCAGCGAGGCGATCGTCGTCCAATGCAGCGACGACCTCGAGTTGACGTTTGGGTGTCAGGTCTTGGACGGCTTGCGCTAGGTCGGCGGGACGAAGTTTTTCAAACGTCGCCAACAGGGATGCTGCCCCCTGGTCACTCTCATCGAGAGTTAGACCCGTGATCTCATTCCAGTCGACGACGAACTGTTCACCACGGCGCCGTAGCGCTTTGCTCTTACGCTGCACGAACGCCTTTGAAACTTCCCAGTCGCGCGTACGCAGTTGTTCGATACCGATGTCGAGCAGCGTCACTGACTCGCCGTTGTCAACCAACTCGACAGATGAGTCAAACAGTTCGCCGACAACGACAACCTCGCCGTCACGCTGCTCGAATCGTCTTAGGTTCACCAAACCGCTGACGATCACTCCCGCGGCTTCCATGGTGCTCACTCGGGTCATGGGCAGGAAGATTCGGCGACGAGGCTGCACCTCGACCACCAAACCGATCACTCGAGGTGGTCGGGGGGCGCTTCGAAGGGTCACCACAACGTCGCGGATGCGACCGACCTGGTCGCCGCTCGGCTCGAACACCGGCACGCCAGCCAGCCGGGCGATGAAGACGCGGGATGGACTGCTCACGTCGGAAGGTTACCCGCGTGCACCAGTGTGCCGAAGCAGGTGACGTGCGCGTCCCTGCTAAGTTCGAAGGCCCACTCACAGGACAAGGACCCCCCATGTACCTCCGCACGACTTCAGCCCGGACGCTCGGCGCTGCCCTGTTGATCGGCGCCGCCGTACTGACTGGCTGCTCCGACAGCGGTGGGGGCTCGGCTAACACCCCAGATACGGCCGCATCCGCGAATGGTCTGGAAGACGTGAGCGCAGACGAGATCCTGACTGAGGTGATCTCGGCTCTCGATAATGCTTCGTCGGTCCACATCACCGGTGAACTCGACAATCAGGGGAGCCCCCTAACGATTGACATGACGCTTTCTGGCGAGGGCAGCGGCTCATCGAGCGGAACTCTCACCGTCAGCAATGAGGCGAATCAGGTGGTCTCAGTAGGCGAGCAGACGTGGGTCGCTCCCCCGGACAGTTACTGGACAGATAAGGGAATAACCGAGACCGACCTCGCCGACTACAGCGGGAAGTTCATCGCGGTGCCGACGACCGACACCTCGTTATCGGTATTCACCGACTTCTCTGGACTCGTGACCAGCCTTAGTTCTCACGGCGGCGATGTAACAAAGGGTGACCAATCAACGGTCGGCGGCGTTCCGGTAATTGAGCTCATCGACAGTAAAGACCAGGGCAAGTTATCCGTGTCACTTCAGGGTGATGCGCTCCCGTTGAAGACGACCTCGAAGGACGGCCAGGAACTGTTGTTGTCTGACTGGAACCAACCACTTACTGTCACCGCACCGGCGGACACTGACGTCGTCGATCTCAGTACGCTGCCGCAGCCGAGTCCAACTTCCAGTCCGTAAGCGATTCGGGTGTAGGGCGTGACTGACGTCGATCGGTTGCGGTTGGAATACCACGTCGTCGACGTGTTTACCGATCGTCCGTTCGCTGGCAATCCGTTGGCCATCGTTCTCGGCGGTGAGTCGCTCACCACTGTGCAAATGCAGCGGTTGGCCGAGCAGTTCCATTTGTCGGAAACTGCGTTTCCACTCTTTCCGCCAGATGTGGACGGAGCCGACTATCAGTTGCGCATCTTCACCCCGGAAGTCGAGCTTCCGTTCGCTGGTCACCCCTCGGTCGGGACAGCCTGGCTGCTCCGATCACTCGGTCGCCTTGAACTTGGTACCGCCCGTCAGTCCTGTGGGGCCGGAGTCTTGGCTTTGCAAGTTAGCGAAGACTCCGCCACCGTCTCTGGCGGTGAGCCGATGCTTGCCGATGTGGCCGATCGGGACGCCGCTCTTGCAGCTGTGGGACTAGGAGCCTCGGATCTTTCTGGCCCGCCGGTGAAGGTGGCGTCTGTGGGATTGCCCTATGTAGTGCTCCCCGTTCACGTGAGCGCGCTGTCGCGGTGTGAGGGCGATTTGAAGTTGCTTCGTGGGTTCTTCGGTCTGCCGAACGAACTCACCGGTGTGTACGTCGTCGCGTGGGAAGACGCTGTGGCCAACGTGGCTGCTCGAATGTTTGCCAGCGACATTGGGGCAGTCGAGGACCCTGCGACTGGTTCTGCGGCGTTGGCGTTTGGTGTTTACGCCGCCGGGCAAGGATTGATTCCCGATGGCGTAACCACCATCAACATTTCGCAAGGAGTACAGCTGGGACGACCGTCCAAGCTGCGCGTTGACGTCGAAGTACAAGACGGCGCGGTGTTTCATACACAAGTAACCGGGAAGGTGGCACCGGTAGCGACCGGCACCATCGAGGTGCCGCCGCTCTAACGGCGTCGTCGGGTGGCTTTGCCTGCGTGGAAGGGCTGCCAGTCGTCGGTAGTCGCGGGGGTGGCTCGAGGTACGGCTCGCCCTGAAGAATCGTCCATTGCTCCTGGGGCCTGGCTCGGCAGGCCGGTTGGTCGAAGTTGCCACACGGCTGACTCGCGCGCCCACCTCCGGGGTTGTTCCTCACCGTCGCTGGCGTTCAGCCGCTTGGGTTGCAGCGATTTACTCACGTCGTCCCACTTCGACGAATCTGGATTGATGCGAACCACGTCAGCGGCGATCGTCAGGACGCGGGTCAGTTTGTCCTTGCTCCGCAGGATGAGTTGGACCGTCTGGCCATCGACGAAACCTGGGTCGGGTTGTTCGCGGCCGCCGGTGACGACGGTGACAGCACTGTCGTGCCAGATGTGCCACAACGCCTGCGCGGGATTGTCACCCACCTGCACCCAGACCAGGTCAGCCTTGGCGGCAGTCTCGGCGATGAGCGCTTGGGTCAGCGCTGGATCGATGACCGCAGTATCGACGACCGCGGGATCAGTCTCGCTCGCCATGACGGCAGCCTGTCATACCTGGCCTTGGCGTCGCGTGTTCGACCCGAGTGGGTTCTCGATAGGCTCGCGCGCACCGCGTCGACCAGAAGCTGGCGGCGACCGCCCCGCGAAGGTGTCTGAAGGAGCGTTGAGATGGCTGAGCGCGAGTTGCGGCCCCGCCGTTCGAATCTGGCGGTGCCGGGTAGCAGTCCGAAGATGCTGGATAAGTCCAAGGGATTGCCCGCGGACCAGGTCTTCTTGGACATCGAAGACTCCGTAGCGCCGCTGGCGAAACCCGACGCTCGCAAGAACATCGTCGCGGCGTTGAACGAAGGCGGTTATGGGAACAAAGTGCGTACGGTTCGCGTCAATGACTTCACGACAGAGTGGACCTACCGAGATGTGATCGAGGTCGTCGAGGGGGCCGGTACAAACCTGGACTGCATCATGTTGCCGAAAGTGCAGAACCGCGAGCAGGTGGTCTCGTTGGATACTTTGCTTACCCAGATCGAGAAGGCGAACGGCCTCGAGGTCGGACGGATCGGCATCGAAGCGCAGATCGAGAACGCCCTCGGGCTGATCAACGTCGACGACATTGCTGCTGCGAGTCCTCGCGTCGAAGCAGTGATCTTCGGGCCGGCAGACTTCATGGCCAGTATCAACATGCGCACGTTGGTGGTGGGGGAGCAGCCGCCCGGTTACACCGAAGGCGACGCGTATCACTACATCCTCATGCGAATCTTGATGGCAGCGCGTGCGTACGACAAGCAGGCGATCGACGGTCCCTACCTACAGATCCGCGATGTCGAGGGTTACCGACGCGTGGCTGAACGGTCGGCGGCCTTGGGCTTCGACGGCAAGTGGGTGCTTCACCCGGGACAGGTAGACGCTGCGAACGAGGTCTACTCGCCGAAGCAAGATGACTTTGACCATGCCGAGTTGATCCTCGACGCGTACGACTTCTACACGTCCGAGGCCGGTGGCAAGCGCGGTGCCGTGATGCTCGGAAGCGAGATGATCGACGAAGCATCGCGAAAGATGGCGTTAGTCGTTTCGGGCAAGGGCCGTGCCGCTGCCATGAAACGCACCGTGTGGTTTGACGCGTCCGCAGATGACGGCAGGACAAGAACGCAGCCGGTGAGTTGACGTGACTGCCGCCACCGATTTGCAGGGACGCGTGGCACTCGTCACCGGCGCGGGGAGCCCAGGTGGCATCGGTTTTGCGTGTGCACGCGCATTGGTCGAACACGGTGCGAGAGTTGCAGTCGCTGCGACGTCCGCGCGCATTCACGATCGTGCGACCGAACTCGGCGACGGTACGGCAGGTTTCATCGCCGACCTGACAATCGCTGAAGAAGTGGCCGCGTTGGTCAGGGACGTAGTCTCGACCTATGGTCCGATCGATGTCGTCGTGAACAATGCTGGTATGACAAGCGTGACAGAAGAGGAAGCATGGTTGTCGATTGCTGACATGACGCCAGAACAGTGGCGTCATGGCATCATGCGGAACTTGGACACCGCGTTCCTGGTGACTCAGGCCGTGCTGCCCGGAATGATCGAGCGCGGCTTTGGTCGCATCGTCAATGTGACCTCGACATCAGGAACGACTTGTGCGATGCCCAACGAGGCCTCATACGTCGCAGGCAAGGGCGGGATGCGAGGGCTGACGATGGCCACCGCCGTCGAAGGAGCCGCCCATGGGGTGACGTGCAACGCGGTAGCGCCGGGTTGGATCCGTACTCCATCGTCGCTACCTCAGGAGATCGAATACGGAACCCGAACCCCCGTTGGGCGTATGGGTGAACCCGCCGAAATCGGCGCTGCAGTGGCCTTTCTGTGCTCCCCAGCCGCGTCTTACGTCACCGGACAAACGCTCGTAGTGGACGGCGGGAACGCCATCCGTGAGGCCAATCCTGTCTAACTGGCGGGTCGGCCATCCGGACCTTTCGGGCGTCAGGTACATTCTCACAACTTTGCTGCGGGAATGCCCCCGCAGCGTTACCGTCCATGGGGTCGAGACAAGAGGGTTGGCATGACAGTTGGATCCGCAACCGGCGCGACAGCCTCGAAGGGACGCCGACGTCTCGGCGTCGGGGTACTGATCGGAGTCGTCACCGCCACCGCCACGCTGGTGCCGGTCACCGTGTGGGCGGCGCCGCCGACGACGCCGGTGATCACCGCACCGACAGATGGCGATTCGCTATCAACTTCAACGGTCGAGGTGGACGCGACAAGTAGTGCCGCGTTCGTTCGATTCGTCCTAGAGACATCCGGACCTCAGTCCGAACAGACCGTGGCCACGTCCACTGGCGCGGCCAGCGCGAATTTTTCGACGGTGGGTCTTGGTGGGCCGATCACCCTGCGCGCCTTTGACTGCGACGGACTCGCCGACTGCAACGGGACCGGTACGGCAATCGCTGTGACGATCACGCTTGCGGCCCCGAGTCTTACGGCGCCAACCAACGGCACCGTCGTCGGAGACAGCTTCACGGCTAGCGCGACTTCGAGCCTCGGTCCAGTTGGGTTCGTGGTCGACGGGGACCTGGTCGCTATCGATACGACGGAACCGTACTCGAGCAAGATCTCGATGGGTAGCAAGCACGAGGGCAATCACAGTGTGCGTGCGGTCCAGTGCGACCCGACGGGCACAACGTGTCTTGGCGCGCAAAGCGATCCGGTCAACATCACCAAAGACACACGTGGACCAACCTGGCGAGCTGTGAACGCGTCGCCGCGTCGGTTCTACCCCGTCAAGGACCACTACCTGGACACCACGAGGCTTTACGCACGGATGGGTGAGGACGCCGCCTCTGTCAAGGTCGAGATATCTACTCGCAGCGGTCAGGTGGTTCGCACGTTGTCCCTTGGTCGCAAGCATGATGGCTTGATCTCAAGGTCTTTGGAACGGCCGAAAGAACAACGGCGATCTGGTGGCCGCCGGGAACTACAACTTCCGGTTCTCAGCCAAGGACAACTACGGCAACACATCGGTGAGCCCCAAGGGCTCGGTTACCGTCTCCGACAAGCGGTTAGTGAAGCAAACTAAAACTCAGACCGTCAGCGCTGTACAGAGTTTCGTCGGAAGTATTTCGGGCAACTGTGGTGGCGTTTACCGGCTGAACTTACCCCCAGGCACGCTTCGACTGGCCCAAGGGCGCGGGCTACTACTCGCGTTCGAAGTGCAACGGAAGCGCTGCCGACGACCTCGCCGCTGGTGTGCACCGTGTACACGTCAAGCGGGCGATCCGCTACGGCAGTGTCAGCGTGGACACCTATGGGGCAGGCGCGTTCCGTCATGCGGGTCCAGGAGCCGAGCTCTACGTGACCTCGCAGGGAAACATCGGAGCGACGCGGGGGGTCAGTTCTGACCTGGGATGGCACGCAGGTCCGAACGTCTCGTTGGACAAATACCTTCACAAGGGGACTGTGACCTGGGTGTTCGCAACGGTGAAGGGGGACTGGTACGACGTGAAAGAGTTCCGGGTCACCTACTCGTACTTCGTGCTTCGGTAGTGCGTAGTTCTGGTTGGTGCTAGGGCCAGGGCAGTTCTCGCGCGAGTAGGTCGTCGTACGTATCGCGACGGACGACCGCACGAGCCTGGCCCTTGCTACAGAACACCACCGGCGGACGCAGCGCACCGTTGTAGTTGTTGACCAGCGTGTGGGTGTATGCGCCAGTCATCGGTACCGTCAACAGATCACCTGGCTTCGGGTCATCGAGCCGCACCCCGGTGGCCAAGGTGTCACCTGACTCGCACTGGCGACCCACCACGTTCACCAGTTGGTCACCACCGACGCGCTGAGCGAGCGTCGCCTCGAATTGCTGACCGATGTACGTCGAAGCCTCGAAGTTGTCAGCCAATCCACCGTCGACGGCGACAAAGGTTGGCTCGCCTTCCTTGACGGTGACGACTGTGTAAACGGTCGCTGTCGATTTCGCGACCAGTGACCTACCAGGTTCAATGATTACGGTTGCAGTGTCGGGCAGGTGGGTGTCGGCAGCTGTTGCGATCAAGTCAAGGTAGGCGTCCAGCGATGGCGCGGTTTCGTCGCGGGTGTACTGCATGCCGAGACCGCCACCGAGGTCATAGACGTCGAACGTGCCGAGTGCGCCGACCACCTTCACCGCCTCAACCCAAGGTTCTAGGTGCAGCATCTGTGACCCCAGGTGCAGGTGCAGTCCCTCGAGATCGAGGTGACGACTTTCGCGTACCGCAGTCACCGCATCGTCAACCCGTTCGAGCGCGATCCCGAACTTTGAACCGCGTTGGCCGGTCGAGACCGCCGCCTGAGTGCGGGGATCTACCCCGGGTTGAATCCTCAGCAGCACCCGCTGAGCTCGCGTAGCAATCTGGTCGAGTCGCTCGATCTCTTCGACGCTGTCGATGACCACGGTGGCTACTCCGACGTCGAGGGCCATGGCCAACTCGCTATCAGTCTTGGCGTTGCCGTGCACCACGATTCGCGATGCGTCTACGCCACCGTCAAGGGCCAGCTGTAGTTCCCCTCCACCGGCGACATCGATAAGCAAGCCCTCGTCTGACATGAGGCGGTAGACCGCCCGACAAGGAAAGGACTTCGATGCGAAGGCGACGGCCGAGCGCGTTCGCCGTGCAGCGAGCCCGTCACGCATCGCGCGTGCTCGCTCCCGAAGTCCCTGCTCGTCGACAACGAACGTCGGCGTTTGAAACTGCTGCGCAATGTCGTCAAGACGGCACCCGCCGATCCTGATCGTGCCGTCTTCAGCCAAGTCGGTATTGGGAGGAAAGAGACTCAGCACGTCCGCACCCGCCTGCTGCAAGGTCATGACGACGTGGCGTCCTCCGGGAGGTCGCCACCGATCAACCACGTCACCATGTCTTCGGCTCGGTTGGCCAGTTCCATGTGCCCTCCGGCCATCCGAACGACTTTGGCGTCGTTGACGTTAGCCGCGAGCCACTCACCGTGAGACGCGGGAACCAGGGTGTCGTGCAAGCCGAACCAGACCATCGTGGGGACCGACAGTTTTGTCAGGTCGAATCCCCACGGCTTGACGAAGGCCAGATTGTCGTCGACCCAACCATCGACTCCGTTTCGGTAGGCCTCTTGCGACCCGCGTTTGATTCGCTGTGCGAAAGCTGGGCGAGACATGATCTCCCTGTCGCCTTCGGACAACTCGTAGTCGTCGCCCAACGCAGTCGCTGGATCGATTTCAAGACGTGGCAGTTCCTCGGCGGCAAGACGCTCCAGATTCGGCCGCATCGTCGCTTCGCCCGCTAGTGACCAGTTGAACTCATCGATGTTCCCCTTGGTCATCCCGACCATCCAGATATCCGTCGCGATTCCGTCGTCGCCGTACGGTGCGACCCCAACGACACATGAGGCACGCGTCACGCGGTCACCCAGCAAAGTGGCGACGGCTAGGCAGTGCGGTCCGCCGCCAGATCCGCCGACAACCGCGAACTCATCGATTCCGAGGTGTTGAGCGATCGCTTCGACGTCAGTTGCGGCGTCGGCGACGTTGCGTCCGGCGTTGCGCGTGGAGAGCCCGTAGCCAGCACGGTCGAAGCCGATGGAGCGAACACCAAGCCGGTCGTAGAGGTCTGGCTTTTCCGGTGGGGGACCGCCGTACCGGCTGCCAGGCGTGCCGTGAATGGAGAAGACCGGAGTGCCGTCCTCGGGGCCGTACTCTGCGACACCTATCGTGCGGCCGTCGGGAGCCGTAACCGTGTACTCGCGGGCTTTGGGGTCAGGATCGTCGGCGCCGCCACTGATCCAAGGGGCATCGGGGTTTGGGTTTGCCATGAGGGGAATCTACCGGTCGCTACGATGTGCTCGACAGCAGTGGCGACACCAGTTGCGACGGCAGGCGTCAGCCGCCGTACGCCGAACGTGAAGGAGTACGGCATGGGCCGTCTCGCCCAGACCGAGGGATTGACTGACGTCCAGCAGGAGATTCTGGCGGCCGTCCGTGAGTTCGTCGACGCCGAGATCATCCCCGTTGCAAACGAACTTGAGCATGCCGACGAGTACCCGACGAAGATCGTCGAGCAGATGCAGGAGATGGGCATCTTCGGACTGATGATCCCGGAGGAGTACGGCGGACTCGGTGAGTCCCTGCTGACCTATGCACTGGTGGTTGAAGAGATCGCGCGCGGCTGGATGAGCGTCTCGGGAATCATCAACACCCACTTCATCGTCGCTTACATGATTCTGCAACACGGCACGCAAGCTCAACGCGAGCACTTCCTGCCACGCATGGCCACCGGCGAGATTCGCGGTGCCTTTTCGATGTCGGAACCGGGCTGCGGCTCCGACGTCGCGGCGATTAAGTCGCGCGCCGTGAAGCAGTCGGACGGCACCTACGTCGCAACAGGTCAGAAGATGTGGCTGACCAATGGCGGTACGTCAACCGTTGTCGCCGTGCTCGTTCGCACTGACGAAGGGGAGGACAGCGTCTACAAGAACATGACGACGCTGCTCATCGAGAAGCCTGCGGGCTTCGGCGAGGTGCTCCCGGGCCTGACCATCCCCGGGAAGATCGAGAAGATGGGTTACAAGGGGGTCGACACCACCGAACTCATCATGGATAACTTCTCGCTCACGCAAGAACAGATTCTTGGCGAGACATCTGGTCAGGGCTTCTACCAAATGATGGACGGCGTCGAGGTCGGACGCGTCAACGTTGCTGCCCGAGCCTGCGGAGTCGCTCAGCGCGCTTTCGAGCTCGGTATTGCATATGCACAGCAGCGCGAGGCATTCGGCAAGCAGATCGCGCAACACCAAGCGGTCATGTTCCGGCTCGCTGATATGGCGACCAAAGTCGAAGCTGCCCACGCGATGATGGTCTTGGCCGCTCGCAAGAAGGACTCAGGAGAACGCAACGACCTCGAGGCGGGCATGGCTAAGTACCTCGCGAGCGAGTACTGCCGTGACGTCGTCGAAGACTCGTTCCGGATCCACGGTGGGTACGGTTACTCCAAGGAGTACGAGATCGAGCGGCTCTACCGTGAAGCGCCGATGCTGCTGATCGGAGAAGGCACCGCGGACATCCAACGGATGATCATCGGTCGGCGGTTGCTTGAGGACTATCGCGCTAGAGGCTGACGCTGGTCGCCATTAACGAGCAGGGAGTTCATATGACTCAACCGATCGGCGCTGACGATGTCGCTGGCCCGGGCCGGGTGACGATTCGTGACTGCGCTTCGTACGAGGATGCCCAGCGCGCGGTCGACTACCTGGCCGACCAGGAGTTCGCCGTGCAGCACGTGCAGATCATCGGGACAGACCTGCGAATGGTCGAGACGGTTACCGGACGAATGTCGTACGGCCGCGCTGCCGGTGGCGGACTGCTGTCTGGCGCGTGGTTCGGGTTACTGGTCGGGTTCCTTATTGCGCTGTTCTCCAAGGACGACAGCCAATTCTGGTCTCTGGTCGCGACGGGACTTCTGCTCGGCGCAATCTTCGGCATCGTGTTCGGCCTCGTCGCCTATGCGCTGACCGGGGGAAAGCGCGACTTCACGTCACGCAGTCAGACCGTCGCCGGAACCTACGCTGTGACCTGCACCCAGGAGCATGCCGCCGAGGCACGTACGACGCTGGGCAGCATGTCTGTCTCGTGACTCCGGGGCCGGATTCCAGAGGCACAATCTGTGCGAAGTTGTTCGCGAGAACGTTCCATATTGCACACGCGTGGTGGGTGACGTGCGGAATTGATCGCTGAGTTGAACAATCCTGCACAGTTGTTGCCTTGAACCCCGGCAGTGTGATGTGCGAGCGGGTCCGGCAGGATTCTCCCGAACGCCCATCCGAGAGAGGACCGTCATGCAGTTCGGCCGCTACTACGAGGAGTTCGAGGTCGGCGCGGTGTACAAACACTGGCCAGGCAAGACCGTCACTGAATACGACGACCACTTGTTCTGCCTGCTGACCATGAACCATCATCCGCTCCACCTGGATGAGAACTACGCGTCGAAGACCACTGACTTCGGGAAGAACGTCGTGGTCGGCAATTACATCTACTCGTTGCTGCTGGGGATGTCGGTTCCCGACGTCAGTGGCAAGGCGATTGCCAACCTCGAAGTGGAGTCACTTCGACACATCGCGCCGACGTTCCACGGCGACACGATCTACGGCGAGACCACGGTGCTCGACAAGACTGAGTCGAAGTCCAAGGACGATCGAGGAGTCGTCTACGTCGAAACGATCGGCTACAACCAGGACGGCACGGTTGTCTGCATCTTTCGGCGCAAGGTCATGGTGCCGAAGCAGTCGTACGGCGATTCGCGTGGCGGCGAGCAACCCGGTAGACCAACGCCGATTCCGCGCGACTAGCTACTGGCTTAGCACTCGCCAATTGCGTAAGTAGTCGATGAGTCCGGGAGTCGTCGCAAGTTCAACAGTCTGCGCGGCATGAACCAATCAACGTTCGCCGCGTCGTCTCCGCGCATGAGTGCACCACCGACCACTGTGCACCGAAAGTCTCGGACGGCGTACACGACGTCGTGACCCGCTGGGATGTCGACCGAGCCGAGTTCGTCGTCGACCACGACCTCTAGTCCGGTCTCTTCGCGTACCTCACGAACGACAGCAGTCTCGTCGGTCTCGTCCTTCTGCACTCGCCCTCCAGGCAGCGACCAGAGTCCGCGGTTGGGTTCGTGACCACGTTGCACCAAGAGCAGCCGACCAGCGTCGTCGCTAATGACCGCGCCGACCGCTCGGATGCATCGAACGTTCACTCTGGGACGGTATCTCGTCGAAACCCAATTCGAAGGCTCAGAAGTACTTGACGGGTAGCCTGCTCAACATGACCGCGTCGAGTGAAAGTATTGACACTGCCGCCTCGAACAGCCCCACTTCGCATTCAACCTCGAAGTCTCTCGGGTTTGCGTTGGGCATTGCCGGCTCAGCTGCGGTCGCGACGCTGCTTCGAGACTGGTGGGGTCAGGTCCTCTATGGCGACCTGATCGGCGATGCAAATGTCCATTCGAGTTACAACCTTGCGAATTTGCTCATTGCCCTCAGTTTGGCTATCGCCGTGTTCGGATGGTGGTTGACCAGTCGCGGCGTCCCACTGAACTCCGTGGCGCTGACGTTGTCCAAAACCGTGGGTTCGGTTGGGTGCATTCTTGCCGGTGTCGGATTCATCCATCTCATTTCTGCCAAGGTCCCCGGCATATTCGGAATGAGCGTCCCCTCCTACCGAACAACCTGGGCACCCTGGTCGCTATACCTCAACTACGACGTCTTGCCTGTGCTTGTGCTGTTCGCGATGGCTGTCATCGGGTTCGCGCTCGCGAGCCGGTTGGACCGCCCCAAGGGTTGACGGGAGAACGGTACGCGGGAACGTGCGTGCGTGGCTATAGAGCCGTTCTGCCCGCGATGTGGTGGATCGGTGACGCCGCCGAATGCGATGGTCAATGGGTGGCAATGCTCAGAACACGGTGCCGTTGCACCCGTTCGCCCGCCGACTAATTGGACTCCTGACTGGCTCATGTCCGTCATCGCGACATCGCAGGTTCCTGTCTGGCTGCCATGGCCCCTGCCGGTGGGGTGGGTGGTGACTGGCGCCGTTGTGGCAGGTGATGCACGACATCCGGGCGTCGCGACAGCTGTCATGCTGTCTGGCCCAACCTTCCGTGCTGGACCTGCGGACTTGGTGCTGGTCGCAGAGGAGCCTGGAGTGGGATTAGGTGCCGGATACGCGGGCTTACCAGGACCCGACGCCGGGATCGGCGAGTTCGAGAGGGCCCCACGCACACGCGTCAATGCCGGGCAACATGAAACGGCTCTGTGGGAAGTTCCCTCGGCGGGGGACCGCTCCGCGTACCTAGGCGAAGCGGCGGGCCGTTGGTTGTGGGCGATCGCTTGGCCGATGGAAGCAGTGCTCGTGCTGCACGGTGATGTGTCGCTGATCGATCTGCGTGATGCGCAGTCCGCCAGTGAAGTGCCGCTGGGAGCGCCGTCGCCGCGATGGCGTCCTGCCGCTGCTGGCTAGTTCATTCCCCAGAAGTCCAGGATGGCTGCTGCCGTCTGGTCGGGTGCGTCTGCTGCAGGGGAATGACCGACACCATCGAGTTGCACGTAGCGAGCTTCCAACGCAGCTGCCATTGCTTGCTGTTGCTCGGCCGACCACACGTCGTCACGCTCGCCCGTCAATACCAACGTCTGGGGGGCAAGCGCGGCCAGTTCGTCGGTGCGATCTGGTTCAGCGCAGAGCAGGTCGACCATCGCTAGCAGAGAGCCGGGTTGATTCGCGAGAAAGCGTGCGGTCAGGAACTCGCCCGTACGCGGCTCGGTGGGGAGTGCGAGTCCCTGTTCTTCGTCCATTGCCTGCTTTGCTGCCCAGACGACCGCGAGCCCGTGTTCGGCGAGCAGTCCGGCGAACTGTCGCAGGCGCTGTTGTTGGGGCTCCGGTAGGGCCTCCGGTCCGGAGTCCATCAGCACGAGACTGCGCAACAGCAGCGGGTTAGCGAGTGCAACCTCTCGTGCGATGAGCCCCCCCATCGAGTGCCCGATCACGTCCACTGGTTCACCGAGCTTGTCGATGAGCGCTAGAACGTCGGCAGCGAACCCGGCCAGTGAATACTCGTCGGCTTCGGCGGGACCAGGGGTTTGGTACTGCCCGCGCAGGTCCAGCGCGATCGCGCGAACGCCGCTGCGTCCCAGTGGCCGCAGGATCGCGATGAAGTCCTCTTTGCTCCCAGTGAAGCCAGGCAGCATCACGGCCGTCCGGCTGGCAGCAGCGGAGTGGGGGAGTGCTGCCAGGTTGTCGAGCACGGCGAACTGGCCACGGCTTGTGACCAGGGTCTCCGAGGTGACCCCTGGCGGGAGGTCTAGAAAGGGTGGAATGCTCACGGCGGGCACAATAGGCGCAGGGCCTTGTGGCGCTGGACGGGAGGTCGAGTGACTCGCACCATCGCCGTGGCGAACCAGAAGGGTGGCGTGGCCAAAACCACGACCGTTGCCTCTCTGGGTGTAGCCCTCGCCGAACTCGGGCACCGGGTGCTGGTTGTCGACCTCGACCCGCAGGCCTGCCTCACGTTCTCGTTGGGCGTGGACCCGGATGTGCTGGAACTTTCAGTCCACGACGTACTCATGGGTCGGGTCACCGCAAGCATGGCGGTGCACAAGACGTCAGACGGCGTGGACTTGCTCCCCAGCCACATCGATTTGACCGGCAGCGAGATCGCACTGCATGAGCGCGCGGGGCGTGAGTACGTACTGCGTAGTGCGCTCGATGACCTGGACAGTCGGTACGACTTCATCCTGATCGACTGCTCGCCATCGCTTGGTGTGTTGACCCTGAACGCTTTGACGGCGGCCGACGAACTGCTGATCCCGCTGCAGTGTGAGACGTTGTCACATCGTGGCGTTGGTCAACTTCTCGACACCGTGCACGAGATCCAGCGGTTAACGAATCCGAAGTTGCGGGTACTCGGGGTCTTACCGACGCTTTTCGATGGGCGTACCACGCACGCGCGCGCTGTGCTCAGTGATGTTGAGACGAGATACGGCGTGCAGGTATTGGAGCCGCCAATCGCAAGGTCAGTTCGGTTTGCTGAGGCGCCGGCGATCGGTCAGTCCATTCTCGTGACGTCTGCGGGTAGCAAGGGGGCGCAGGCTTACCGCGAACTGGCGCGGCGGATCTCTGCGCAGGAGTTGGCTGCATGACGGGACCGGACAAGCCCCGTCGACAAAAGAGCCCGCCGAAGGGTTCCGATTTCAGTCGACTGCCCAAGGTGGACGTAGCAGACGGTCGTCCAACCATTGACGACGCGCCAGCCGATCTCGAGGGCAAACGAGCCCTCTACAGCGTCTCGCCGTCGCGAGTCGAACCACCGCCGTCGGCATTCGGGTCGGTGGTTATCGACTGTGGACGTTGCGGTGAGCAGACGGTGCTGAGCCCGACCGCCGCGTTGCAGCACGTCGTGCCGTCGGTGCACTTGCCGTTCATCAAACCGCGTCACGGCTCGTGGATGCGCTGCCCGGCTTGTCGCCACCGCACGTGGGTGAGTGTCCAGATCGCGTTGTGAGAAGTCGACACATGACGTACGAAGCAGAAGTCTTTGAGCAACTCGATTGGTATGGCCGCGACCTCACGGGCGAGCAGTTCCGCGACTGTACGTTTCGCGACGTCGATTTCACCGAGTCATTGAGTCAGGCCGCTGCGTTCGAGTCCTGCGTGTTCGTCAGATGTAAGTTCAATGCCTCGACTCATGCTGGATCGGTGTTCGTCGGATGTGAATTCGACCGCACATCCTTTTTCGACGTCACGCTCGATGGTTGCAAGATGAACGGAAGTAGCTTCAGCAACTGCACTATGCAACCTATGACCGTGAAGGGTGGGCAGTGGCGCGGAGTAACGATGCGCGATGCGCAATTGGCTCGCGTCGGATTCGAGAAAGTGATGCTTTATGACGCCGACCTGTCGGGAGCTGACCTCACGGACGCTTCGTTACGGGAGGCTGACCTCTCGCATGCGAATCTTCGTCATGCCACGTTGTTTGGCGCAGATCTTCGCGGGGCCACTTTGATTGGCGTCGATCTGGGAGAGGCCAGTCTGCGCGGCACCCGCATGGATCTGTCCGGTGCCGTGATGTACGCCGAGCAGCACGGCGTTGTGGTGGGAGACGACTAGCGCTGCAGATGGTGAACCTGAGTGCTCACTCGCCGGTTTCGCCGTCCGCAAGTTCACGAAAGATGTCGGCGTGCCCGACGTGACGCGCCGTCTCCTCAATCATGTGAACCATGATCCAGCGAAGCGATTGTTCCTTGTCTGGATGAGCCGCGATGTCATCGAGTGAGGGAGCAGCTTCGACAATCGCCCGACTCTGCGCGCATTCTCGCCGATACATCATCAAAATCTCGTCGAAGTCGTCGTCTGGACTGATGTCGAATTCTGAGTCGAAGACGCCGTCACGTTCCCAGAAGTAGGACGTGTCGGGTTGACCGTCGAAAACCACCGTGAACCACCAGTGTTCGACATCAATCAGATGCTTCAAGATCCCCAACAGCGTCGTCTTGGAGGGGACGTGATGCTCGATCAACTGATCCCGGTCGAGACCAACGATCTTCCACTCGAAGGTGGCGCGTTGGAAGTCCAAGAACTCCCCGAGAAGGGTTCGCTCATCGCTGTTCGGCGCTGGTTCGACGCGACTGTCCATAGCTTGACGCTATCGGGAGGTGCGGCTAGCCATCCGTCGGAGTCGATGGAGTAGACGCACCACTGCCGCCAGAGCGGCGTCGACGGCGTCGACGCGTGGTACTCGTCGAGGAACCCGTCGAGGGTGCTCCTGCCTCAGTCGACCCGCTGTCACTGGCCACTGGCTGGCCGCCTCGCGTGCGATTGCGATCGCGTGACTTGCTGGCGGTCCCTGTTGGCTTGCTGTCTGAGGGACGCGAACCACTTCGCGAACGATCCTGGCGTTGGCTGGAGCCCTGTCCCTTGGCTGGTCGGCCCGAGGTTCGAGGTTTGCGTCCGGTCTCACCGAGGTCTTCGACCTTCTCAGCGGACAGGCCCGCCTTGGTGCGGCGTGCCCTGGGGAGGACACCGTCGACCTCGATCGGGAATAGCCAACTCGCTATAGAGGTAGTCGGACGTCGAGTACGTCTCTCTCGGCTCTTCGAATCCGAGTTCGAGGGCTTTGTTGATCAGACTCCAGCGCGGCAGGTCTTCCCAGTCGACGAACGTGACGGCAACTCCGGACGCACCCGCACGTGCAGTACGTCCGATGCGGTGGACGTAGGTCTTCTCGTCCTCGGGACAACTGAAGTTGATGACGTGAGTGATGCCCTCAACGTCGATCCCGCGGGCCGCCACATCGGTGGCCACGAGCACGTCGACTTTGCCGTTACGGAAGGCGCGCATGGCCTGCTCGCGAGCGCCCTGTCCCAAGGTCACCGTGGACGGTGCCAACGGCGAAGCCGCGCTCGGCCAGGTCGTCGTTGAGTCGCTGGGCGTGACGCTTGGTGCGGCAGAAGATCACCGTCGGTCCACGACCGTCGGCCTGCAGAATGCGAGCGACAATCTCGGGCTTGTCGAGGGGATGCGCGCGGAATACGTGCTGCTGGACGAGCTTGACGAGCTGGCTGCCGTCCTCGTCAGGATCCACCGCGCGAATGTGTGTTGGCTGGTCCATGTAGCGGCGAGCCAAAGTCACAACGTCGCCGGGCATGGTCGCCGAGAACAACATCGTCTGACGGTCGGCCGGGGTGAGCGCAACGATGCGCTCCACGTCGGGCAGGAAGCCCATGTCGAGCATCTCGTCAGCCTCGTCCAGGACGAGCACCTTGGCCGCACCGAGGTGCAGGTGGCGTTTCTCGACAAGATCGAGCAGTCGTCCGGGGGTGCCGACAACGATGTCGACGCCGGCTTCAAGGGCTTCGATCTGTGGTTCGTAGGAACGTCCGCCGTAAACGGTCAGAACGCGAACCCCGCGGGTCTTGCCTGCGTGTCGGATTTCGCCAGCCACCTGAATGGCGAGTTCGCGCGTCGGGACGACAACCAAACCCTGGGGTGTGGCGTGCGGCTCGTGGTCGGGGTGAACCGGGTCATTTGGCGCCACGACCTTCTCGAGCATGGGTAGCGCAAAGCCCAGAGTCTTTCCGGTTCCGGTCTTGGCTTGTCCGATGACGTCGTGGCCATCGAGCGCCACGGGAAGGGTCATCGCTTGGATCGGGAAGGCATCGGTGATGCCAATGGTCGTTAGATCAGCCACAGTCTCGGCTCGGATGCCGAGTTCAGCGAAGGTAGTCAGGGCTTCCGCCTCACACGTCGGGCGGGGGCCGGCGCTCCACGATCAGATGGTCTGGTGAAGTCGTACTGGAGCCGGCGTCTGCGGTCGAGTCGAGGTGACTCGGTGCGCGCGACGGTTCCGGCCGCACCGCGATGGTGCTGCCATCCTACCCGGTCGGGTGGTTACCCTTCGGGCATGGCCGACTACTCGACTGGGAACCCGGAGTCTCCCGCCACCGATCCCCTCGAAGATCCGGAGTACCGCGCGGCCGTTGTCGACCTCCTGGGGGTGCTGGCTTACGGCGAACTCTCGGCGTTCGAACGGCTATGCGACGACTCGGCGCTGGCGCCAACGCTCTCGGACAAGGCACAGGTTGCCGAGATGGCTTGCGCAGAGTTCGGCCACTTCCAGTTGCTGCGTGGTCGCTTAGCTGAGTTGGGCGTCGATGCCGAAGCGGCGATGCAGCCGTTCGTTGCACCCCTCGATGCCTTTCATGCGTCGACGTCTCCGGCGGATTGGCTCGAGGGCCTGGTCAAGGCGTACGTGGGTGATGCGATTGCCGCGGACTTCTATCGCGAGGTCGCGACCTTTCTCGATCCGCCGACGAGGGAACTTGTCCTCGAGGTATTTCAGGACACCGGACACTCCGACTTCGTAGTCGCCAAGGTTCGAGAAGCGATCGTTCAAGACCCCAGAATTGGGGGACGGCTGGCGCTGTGGGGTCGCCGACTGATGGGCGAGGCGCTGAGTCAGGCGCAGCGGGTCGCGGCTGAGCGTGAAGCGCTTACCGGGCTGCTCACCGGCGGATTCACCGGCCCAGGAGTCGACTTGATGGAACTCAGCAAGATGTTCACGCGCTTGACCGAGGCACACAGCAAACGGATGGCCGCACTCGGGCTGGCCGCCTGACTGGGGGGAGTACTTGCGCTACATCGGTCCGAAGCCGACGCGACGCGACTCCTGCTCACCGATCTCGACGTAGGCGAGTTTGTCGCTTGGTACGAGGATTCTGCGTCCTTTGGCGTCGTCTAGTTGAAACAACCCCTGGGGATCGGCGGCGCACTCACGCACGGCGGCAGCGATCTCGTCCGCGGATAACTCAGTCTCGACAACCAATTCACGCGGCGATCCTTTGACACCGATCTTGACCTCCACCAGTGACCTCCAGGCCGCACGCTTGACTTCGCATTGACGATGAGGGTTCAGGCTAACTGACGACCTAGTCGAACAGTTCGTCTGTCCGGGGGAAGCTCGAGATTCCGCGCCACAACAAGGCGGACATCATTTCTTCGGCCCGGTCACGGGGGATGGCCCCATCGTGCGACAACCACCACCGTGCTGCGACCTGGGCGGCGCCGGTCAATCCGGCGGCCAGGAGAACGGCGGAGTCGGGGTCAAAACCGGTGTCCTCGGCGATCACCTCACTCAACGCGGTCGCGCACGAGTGGTTCAGTTGATCAACCCGGGCCCGAACCGCAGGTTCTGCTGTCAGGTCAGACTCGAAAACCAGTCGGAAGGCCCCGGCATCGTCCGCGACGTAGTCGAAGTAGGCACGCACGGTGCCGACGACGCGCTCGTGGTTGTCGGTAGTAGCCGCCAGGGCATCTCGGATGGTCTGGAGAAGGTCGTGCGCGCTGGCGTCCAGCAGCCCCAAATAGAGCTCCAGCTTGCTGGGGAAGTGTTGGTACAGGACTGGCTTGCTGACCCCAGCTCGCGTGGCGATGTCGTCCATTGCGGCTGCGTGATATCCGCACGCAACGAACGTCTCGCGGGCCGCCGTGAGCAGTTGCTGGCGTCGTTCAGGTCGCGAAAGTCGCGTACCGCGAGCCGCTGCCACCGACGCCATGGCGCCGGAGCCTACTCCCTAGTAACCGTTCGGGGGCTCAGGATCTGTCCGAGATCGGTCGATAAGCGTTACGACAGATGGGTGACGGCCTGGGTGGTTTGTCCTACGCGAATAGGGTCATATTTGCGACACTTCAGTGCGGGAGCCGGGGCTAATGCAAGGGGAGGGGGCGCGGGTGGGTACCGAAGCAACGCTGCTCGACGCCCTGCGCTCAGTGCCTGGCGTGGCTGCGGCCGATATTGAGCCCGACGAGCGGACAGATGGGGCTGGCACACTTCGGCTGCAATTGTCCCCCGGGGCCGACGAGATCGCTGTTGCTACGTCGGTCAACCGGGTTCTGCGCGAGCAGTTCGGACTGGCAGTCGACGCTAACCGAGTCCAGGTCGTCGAGGAGTCGCTCCCGTCAGCAACGTCTACGGCGCGAAACGCTTCCGAGCAGACGGCTGAGTTCGACATCGAGTCGGGGCAGCGGCTGACTCCAGAGATCGAGCCATATCCCGAACTCGAGCCTGAGCCGCAACGCCCCACGCTGACAGCCGTACCTGGATACCGCGACGGTGGCGACACGGACAACGAAGCGGAAGCAAGCAACGTCCAGTCGTCCGCAGACACCTCTCCACCACCGCAGGTAACTCCGGCACGAGGTTCCCGGATCCTGATTCAGAAAATGCAGTTGGTTTCCGCTGGCCTTGGTGTCACGACGTCGGTCTCATTGAGTTGGCTATCTCAGACCTACACCGGCGAAGCGTCCGCGGCCGCGACGCCAACCAGCGTTCACCGATCAGTAGCGATGGCAACACTGAGCGCCGTCGAAGGCGTGGTCGGGGGCAGGGCACGCTTTGAGCTCGAACAACTCGAGGTCAATCAACTGGGTCCGGACCGCGCGGTCGTCGTCGTGGTGTCGATGCTGACGCGCGTGGGTTCTGAACGGTTGACCGGCGTCTCAGTCATTCGCGAGGACGTCAGGCAAGCTGTGATCCGCGCAACGTTGGACTCGCTGAACCGCAGAATTGAATCTCTCTTACTGACAGCGTGACGTCCAACTTGCCCTCGTGGCCAGTGGGGGAAGCCCCTCCGTGGCCGGGTGAGTTCGAGACGCTCGGCCCCCACCGTCTGTTCGTCCGCGGCACTAGTACGGGTCGAGGCGACGGTGATAGCCCGAGCGAGAGTGCTGTGATGGTCCACGGACTCGGCGGCCAGTCCACCAACTGGACCGATCTCATGGGGTTGATGGCCGATCGAATGTCGTCGTGGGCTCCGGACCTCCCCGGGTTCGGTCGGTCGCCGCCAGCTCACGCTGACGATTACTCGGTGGACGGTTTGACCGCGGCGCTCGCGGCCTTCGTTACTGCCGGCACAACACCGGTTCATGTCTTCGGCAACTCACTGGGTGGCGCGCTAGCCGTTCGACTAGCGGCGACTCGTCCTGACTTGGTGAAGTCGTTGATACTCACCGCACCCGCCTTGCCTGACCTTCGGCCGCGACGTCACACCCTTGGTGTCCCTGCGGTGGCAATTCCCGGTGTAGGGGAGCAGATCTGGCAGCGGCTGGCCAAGTTGCCTGCGGACCGTCAAGTCCAAGCCATGCTTGATCTCAACTTCGGTGATCCGTCGCGAGTCAGCCAGACCCGGCGAAACGAAGCCATTGCTGAGTATCAGCGACGCATCACGCTCGACTATGCGGGTGATGCGTTGTCGAAGACGGCGCGTGGCTTGCTGCGTGCGTTCTTGGACCCAAGCGCCAACGGACTCTGGCGCCAAGCCAGTTCACTCCACTGCCCCACCTTGGTCTTCTATGGCGGACACGATCGCCTGGTGGATCCTCGCCGAGCGCGAAGGGCAGCGGCCACGATCCCCGGCGCCAAGGTGGTGATGCTTCCCCAGGTTGGTCACGTGGCCCAGATGGAAGACCCCAAACTCGTGGCTCGATTCGTCAGAACCTTTCTCGACGAGGCGTTCGGCCACTAGCGTTCAGACCATGTCTGCTGAAGCGTTCGTCGTCTCGCGCGAGTTGGATCAACTTTTCGAACGCATCGGCGTGCTGTCTGGACGACGTCGAGACGTCAGCGAACTCAGCGGGGGTCTGACCAACGCTAACTATCGAGTTCAAACAGACGATGGCGGAGATTTCGTGGTTCGGGTTTCCGAGTCCTCTGCTGGATTGTTAGCTATCAACCGCGAGAACGAACGCTTCAACACCAGAGCCGCGGGGGAGGCGGGAGTTGGCGCCAGAGTCATCGAGGCATTGCCTGAGGCTGGCGTCCTCGTTGTGGAGTTCCTTTCTGGGCGGACCCTAGACACGTCCGACCTGCGAGACCTGTCGAAGCTTCCTCGAATCGCGACGGCAGTGCGTCGACTGCACGATGGGTCAGCTTTCCAAGGCTCATTCGACATGCGGCAGATCCGTCGTCGCTACCTCGACGTAGTCCAGGAGCGTGGGTACCGATTGCCTGACGGCTATCTCGACCTACAGCCTTTGATCGAAGGCCTTGAGGACGCGATGGGGTTGATGCCCGAGACGTTGGTCCCCTGCAACAACGACTTGTTGCCAGCCAACTTCATCGATGACGGATCGCACATCTGGATCATTGACTACGAGTATTCGGGTATGAACGAAGCGAGTTTCGAGTTGGGAAACATTTCCAGCGAGTCATTCCTGAATCCAGAGCAAACGCGCGTTCTCGTTTCGAACTACTGGGGACGCGACTCGGAACATAAGGTTGCACGTGCGCAAGCATGGTCGCTGCTTGCAAGATATGGCTGGACGCTGTGGGCATCGATTCAAGATGGCGCGTCGTCGATCGACTTCGACTTTTGGTCGTGGGGGATGCTCAAGTACGACTCCGCACGTGAAGAACTTCACGGCCCTCAGTACCAACAGGTGCTGAAGGGCCTTGCGGTCGACGACTGAGTTAAGTCAATGAGGAGCCAGAGTGAGTGACTTACCGGCGGCTGCCAGCGTCGTCATCATCGGCGGCGGTGTCGGCGGCACCAGCATTGCCTACCACTTGGCCAAGCGCAGTACGTCTGACGTCGTGCTGTTGGAACGGTCGGAGTTGACGAGTGGCTCGACCTTTCACTCCGCCGGACTCGTCGGTCAACTGCGTGGCTCGGTGACCCTGACACGGATGATGATGTACAGCGCTGAGTTGTATCGAACGTTGGCTGCAGATCCCGAAACCGATCCAGGTTGGATCGAGTGTGGCGGCATTCGGCTCGCGTCCACGCCAGAGCGCCTAGAAGAACTTGAGCGGCAGGTCGGCTGGGCCGAGACGTTCGGTCTCGCATTAGAACGCATCAGCCCCGTCGAGGCGCAAGAGAAGTTCCCTTTGATGTCGACCAAGCATGTGCTCGGTGCCACATATCTAGCGACAGACGGCTACTTGGATCCCAGTCAACTGGCGTACTCGCTCGCCAAAGGGGCACGACGTGGCGGCGTTGCGATTCACGAGAACACCCGCGTGATCGGCATCGATCAAGTCCGACGCGATGATGGTCGGTTCCTCGTTCGTACTGACCGAGGGGACGTCATTGCGGAGCAGGTCGTGGACGCAGGTGGGATGTTTGCGCCGGAGATCGCGCGAATGGTTGGCGTTCGGGTCCCGATCGTTCCGATGTCGCATCAGTACGTCGTCACTCAGCCGTTTAGGGACGTTTCCGATGGGCGACGACTTCCGACGCTTCGTGATCCTGACCTCTTGGTCTACTACCGCGAAGACGGCGCTGGCCTGGTGATGGGCGGTTACGAACGGGACAGCGAACCGTTCGCCCTGGACGAGTTCGGGTTCGACGCCGTTCCCGCAGACTTCAACGGGCGACTGTTACCGGTGGTTTGGCCACGACTAGAAGAGATCTTCGAGAACTCGACGACTCGAGTGCCTGCGATGGCCGACGTCGAAGTTCGAAAGGTGATTAACGGCCCTGAGGGATTCACCCCCGACAACGAGTTCTGTCTTGGGGAGAGCGACGTCGATGGGTTCTTCCTGGCCGCCGGATTTTGTGCGCATGGGATAGCTGGCGCGGGTGGTATCGGGATGGTGATGGCCAACTGGCTACTCGACGGCGACCCCGGCATGGACCTGTGGGAGATGGACGTACGGCGGTTTGGACGTCAGTACCGATCGGCGTCATACACCGGCAAGCGGGTCAAGGAGAACTACGAGACGTACTACGACATCAAGTACCCGGGACATGAACGACAAGCGGGGCGTCCGCTGAAGACCGCGGCGGCGTACCCCTGGCACGTTGAGAACGGTGCGTTCTTTGGAGAGAAGAGCGGGTGGGAACGCGTCAACTACTACCTGCCGAACGAGGCGTCCGGTGACGAGTCGTGGCGACCGCGAGGTTGGGCGGGGCGTAACTGGTCGCCGGCGATCGAGGTCGAACACCGTGCCGTACGCGAATCCGTCGCCCTGTTTGATGAGTCGTCGTTTTCGAAGATAGAGGTCAGTGGTCCTGGCTCGGCCGAGTTGATGGAGTGGTTGTGCGACAACCGGGTGACGCGGGGTCCCGGCAAGATCGCCTACACGCAGATGCTCAACGCGCGGGGTGGTATCGAAACCGACGTCACGGTGACTCAGATCGACGCCGACACGTTCTTGGTGGTGACCGGAACTGCGTTCGGCGCCCACGACATGTCGTGGATCCGCAAACACGCTCCCGATGATGACTCGGTTCGCGTGCGCGACGTCACAGACGCATCGGTGGTCTTCGGGTTGTGGGGGCCGGCAGCTCGAGACCTGCTGCAACCCCTGACGCCGCAGTCCCTGGCAACGTCGGACTTTGCGTTCATGAACATGCGCGACACGACGGTTGGCGACGTTCCTGCGCGCCTGCTGCGCGTGACGTTCGTCGGGGAACTCGGCTGGGAGATCCATGCACCGGTCGAGTTCGGTCTCGGTCTATGGCGAACGCTGATCGATCAGGGCCGCTCTCATGGGCTGGTGCCCGCTGGGTATCGCGCGATCGACTCGCTGCGCGCGGAGAAGGGCTACCGCTACTGGGCCAGCGACGTGACTCCTGATCAGACTCCTGACGAGGGTGGACTGTCGTTCTGCGTGCGTCCTGAGAAGGAGTTCTTGGGCCGTGACGCGCTGCTTGCAGCGCGCGAGAAGGGCATCGACGAGGCGGTGCGGTTGGTCTGCCTCACGCTGGCCGATCGTCGCGACGTTGTACTAGGCAACGAACCGATCCGTATCGGCGGGCACCTCGGTCGTGTCACGACCGGTGCGCAGGGGTACACCGTCGGTGCATCGATCGCTTTCGGATACGTCCCGGCCGCACTTGCGGTGCCGGGAACCTCGGCAGAAGTCTTGGTATTCGGGCGATGGGTCGCCGCAGAGGTCGTCGACGCGCCGTTGTGGGACCCGTCCAACGCCCGGATCAAAACCTGAACCGCAACCCCCAAAGAACCTAAGAACCAAACCCAAGAATTCTAAGAACGACGCGTTCTCCCACTCTGGTGCAACAAACTCCGCTGCTCATGCTGTGGATAGACGGCGATGCTGTACGGCTGGGTGAAATAGCTATCGAGGCGTATTCGGCCTCCGTGCAGCGAATCGGACATGCGCCAGCCCCGACGCTTATCCGGATCTACCTCACGAAAGACCTTTAGCGCCGACCGATTCGTCGGCGATTGCGCCCGTTGTCCACAGCATGAGCAGGGAGTTTGTTGCACCAGAGTGGGAGAACGCGTCGTTCTTAGGACCTGGGTTTGGGTCTTGTGTTCGGTCGAGTCGGCCTCGGTTGGTTAGACGATGTCGAATCGGTCGAGGTTCATGACCTTGTCCCATGCCGCAACAAAGTCGAGCACGAACTTTTGCTGCGAATCGTCGCTGGCGTAGACCTCGGCGAGTGCCCGCAACTGCGAGTTCGAGCCGAACAAGAGATCGACCCTGCTGGCAGTCCACTTAGCCTCGCCGGTTCCGCGGTCGCGGCCTTCGAACTCCTCCTCGCCCTCGGACTTCGGTTCCCACGTGGTGTCGATGGCGAGCAGGTTGACAAAGAAGTCGTTCGACAACGAATCCTGCTGCTTGGTGAGAACCCCGAGCGGCGATTGTTCGAAGTTCGCGTTCAGGACGCGCATGCCACCTACCAGCACGGTCACCTCGGGAGCGCTCAGCGTCAGCAGCTGGGCGCGATCGATCAGCAGTTGTTCCGCGGATCGGCTGTCAACCTTCCCGAGATAGTTGCGGAATCCGTCAGCGGTCGGCTCCAACACCGCGAACGACTCGACGTCAGTCTGTTCTTGCGACGCGTCAGTACGTCCCGGCGTAAAGGGGACTTCGATGTCGAATCCGGCGTTCTTGGCAGCCTGCTCGACCGCTGCGCAGCCACCGAGGACGATCAAGTCGGCGAGCGAGACTTGCGACACCCCCGGCCTGAGAACTGTTGAACTCCAGTTGAATGCCTTCCAGCGTCTGCAGCACCTTTGCGAGCTCAGCGGGGTTGTTGACCTCCCAACCGTTCTGCGGTGCCAGCCGGATCCGCGCTCCGTTGGCACCGCCACGCTTGTCGGTTCCACGGAACGTCGAGGCGGACGCCCAGGCGGTCGATACCAGTTGCGAGATCGACAGCGCGGAGTCAAGGATCGTGCGCTTGAGGGTGGCGACTTCCGACGCCCCGATCACTGCGTGAGCCATCGGGGGGACTGGGTCCTGCCACAGTTGTGGCTCAGCGGGGACCAGTGGGCCGAGGTAGCGAGCGATCGGACCCATGTCGCGGTGCGTCAACTTGTACCAAGCCTTGGCGAAGGCGTCGGCAAATTCCTGCGGGTTCTCGTAGAAGCGTCTTGAGATCTGCTCGTAGACGGGGTCGACACGCAACGACAGGTCAGTCGTGAGCATCACCGGCGGATGCTTCTTGGACGCGTCGTGGGCGTCCGGTACGAGGTCGCCTGCCGCCGGGTCCGTCGGGATCCATTGCTTGGCGCCCGCGGGACTGGTCGACAGTTCCCATTCGAAGCCGAAGAGCGTCTCGAAAAAGCTGTTGTCCCAGGTCGCTGGGGTTGGCGTCCAAGCCCCCTCGAGTCCGCTCGTGATGGTTGCGTCACCGTTGCCAGTGCCGAAACTGTTTGCCCAGCCAAGTCCCTGCTCCTGAATCGGAGCTGCCTCGGGTTCGGGGCCGATGTACCGCTCGGGGTCGGCTGCGCCGTGGGTCTTACCGAAGGTGTGACCACCGGCGATCAACGCAACAGTCTCTTCGTCATTCATCGCCATACGGCGGAACGTCTCGCGAATGTCTCGAGCTGCCGAGAGGGGATCGGCATTGCCGTTCGGGCCCTGCGGGTTGACGTAGATGAGCCCCATCTGAACCGCACCAAGCGGGTCGGCGAGTTCACGGTCACCGCTGTAGCGCTCGTCGTCCAACCACGTGTTCTCGTTGCCCCAGTTGATCTGCTCGGGCTCCCACACGTCCTCGCGTCCGCCCGCGAAGCCGAACGTGGTGAATCCCATGGACTCCAAAGCGCAGTTGCCAGCCAGGACCATCAGGTCTGCCCACGAGATCGTCCGGCCGTACTTCTTCTTGACCGGCCAGAGGAGACGACGTGCCTTGTCGAGGTTGGCGTTGTCGGGCCAACTGTTGAGGGGAGCGAAGCGTTGCTCGCCGGAGCCAGCACCGCCGCGGCCGTCACTGATGCGATACGTGCCGGCGCTATGCCATGCCATGCGGATGAACAGTGGTCCGTAGTGACCGTAGTCGGCGGGCCACCAGTCCTGCGACGTCGTCATCACGGCATCGATGTCCCGCTTGAGTGCGTCAAGGTCGAGCGTCGCGAACGCTTCGGCGTAGTCGAACTCGGCACCCATCGGGTCAACGGCCGGAGGGTTTTGGTGGAGAACGGTCAGATCGAGCTGATTCGGCCACCAGTCTCGGTTCGCGGTGCCTGCGGTTCCCACGACCGGGCAGGTGCCTTGCGTCTCCTCGTTCATGTCTCCAACGACGGCGTCATGAGTGTCAGACATGTCAATCCTTCCGGGACTAAGCGAATCGATGGAGCAGGTTCTCAGGAATTGTCTGCGGCGGTGCAGCTGGGGCATCAACCCCAGTAGAAACCTCGACCTCGTCGTTTTCGTAGCCTAGATTGTCGGCCGCGATGAGGCAGGGCGAGGGTCGTTAGATCAGATTCATTTGCCCCCACCTGAATGCCGACAGAGCCGATCCGGGCGGGAGAGCGCGTCGTTCTTAGGATCTCGGGGTTTGGGTTGAGGGGCTGGGACTTGGGTCCCCCTGAATATGGAATGTCGCCGGGTGGGGCACAGTTATCCCCTCAGAACGTCAGTTTCTGCCTGGTCCACACTTGCTTGGAGCCCTTTGTGTCTATCCCGCCGTTGGTCGAGCCTGCGCAGCAACTGAGCGTCGACGAGGTCAGGCGCTATTCCCGCCACATCATCATCCCCGAGGTGGCGATGATCGGGCAGAAGCGACTCAAGAACTCCCGCGTGCTGGCCATCGGTGCAGGTGGACTGGGCTCACCAGTACTGGTCTATCTAGCGGCCGCTGGGGTCGGCACGATCGGCATCGTCGAGTTCGACACGGTCGACGAGTCCAACCTGCAGCGCCAGATCATCCACGGCCAAAGCGACGTCGGACGTTCCAAGGCCGAGTCGGCGCGCGACTCGATCAAAGAGATCAACCCATTCATCGATGTTCGCCTCCACGAAGAGCGCCTTGACTCCACCAACGTCATGGAGATCTTCGGGCAGTACGACCTCATCGTCGACGGCACCGACAACTTCGCGACCCGCTATCTGGTCAACGACGCCGCGGTCTTGCTCGGCAAGCCGTACGTCTGGGGTTCGATCTACCGATTCGACGGTCAGGCCAGCGTCTTCTGGGCCGAGCACGGCCCGTGCTACCGCTGCCTCTACCCCGAGCCTCCGCCCCCGGGCATGGTCCCTTCGTGCGCCGAGGGTGGGGTGCTGGGCGTGATGGCTGGCACCATCGGCACCTTCCAAGCGAACGAGGCCATCAAGTTGCTCACGGGTATAGGGGAAAGCCTCATCGGTCAACTCGTGATCTACGACGCCTTGGAGTCGAACACCCGCAAGGTTCGAATCCGTAAGGATCCGAACTGCGCTGTCTGCGGTGAGAACCCCACGGTCACCGAACTCATCGACTATGAAGCTTTCTGCGGTGTCATCTCTGAGGATGCCGCCGAAGCTGCCAAAGACTCGACGATCAGCGTGCGCGAACTCAAGGAACGAC
Organism: uncultured Actinomycetota bacterium; assembly: GCA_963726755.1. Lineage (GTDB taxonomy): Bacteria > Actinomycetota > Actinomycetes > JAHEKZ01 > JAHEKZ01 > DATKIY01. Next base: position 116,960 of record CAVSDB010000003.1, on the reverse strand, counting down.
TTGACCGACGTGACCGTGGCGAAGAGGACTTCATTCTCATCGACGTCCGTGAGCCGGCTGAGTACGAGATTGTCTCGGTTCCAGGCTCGGTACTGATCCCCAAGAACGAGTTTCTCATGGGCAATGCGCTGGAGTCGTTGCCACATGACAAGCCGGTTGTCTTGTACTGCAAGGTCGGTAGTCGTTCGGCCGAGGTGCTGGCTGTCGTTAAGGGCGCTGGCTTCGCCGACGCTCAACATGTCGGTGGTGGCGTTTCGGCGTGGGTCAACCAGATTGACCCCTCGCTTCCTGCTTACTGACTCTAGGCTTCTGCCATGAGCGTGCGACTGCAATGTTGGTGTATTGATGCTTCCGACCCTCGGCGTCTCGCCGACTTCTGGCAGCCAGCCCTCGGTTGGCGACGGACATTCGACGATGACGATGAAGTCGTCCTCGAACCGCCGGTTGGAAGTCCCGAAGCCGGCGTTGCTCCTGACGTTCTCTTCTTGCGGGTTCCCGAAGCGAAGTCAGGAAAGAATCGAATCCACCTCGATCTGCGTCCTGACAATCAGGCCGTCGAGGTCGCGCGTCTAGAGGCGCTGGGTGCCACGCGGGTAAACATCGGTCAACGCGGCGACGAATCGTGGGTCGTGTTGGCCGACCCAGAAGGCAACGAGTTCTGCGTTCTGCGTGCGCTGGCCGGTGAAGACCTCAAGTACGAGGGACCGGGTACGAACTAGTCGGAGCTAGAGCGCACCATGGCGTTGCAACCACTGGAAACTGATCCACCCGGGGACGATCGGTACCCAAAACGTAGCCGCGCGGAACAGCAAGGCTGACTGGACGGCCGTAGCACCGTCGAGACCGGCAGCAGTCAGTCCCGCTGCTAGCGCAGCCTCCACCGCTCCGATGCCTCCAGGAGTCGGTGCGGCCGAACCGATCGCACCCGCCGCCAAGTAGACGAAGCCGACGGCTGGGTAGGTCAGGTCTCCTCCGTACGCGTAGACCGCACAGTAGAGCGCGGCGGCATACGCGAGGTTGAGGGCAAGTGAACCGGCCAACGCCATCACCATGCGGTGCGGTTGGCGAACCATCTGCGCCATGCGGGGAAGCGTTGGTTCGACAAGTGGTCGGATCCGCGCCACCAAGATGTGTCGCGTCCAGGGGAGGGCCAACGTGAGTGCGCCTACCACGATGACGACACCGATCACGAGCAGCAAGGTGCCACCAGGGAGGAGGTCCGGACCATTCTGCCTACCGGTCATTACTCCGAAGAGCACAACGAGGATCAAGTACGACAAGAAAACGAAGACCTGCGACGCCCCGACACTGGCCAAAGCGACCGCAGGGGCCGCCCCCTGCTGCTGGATATACCGAGTGTTCGTCCCGATGTTTCCGACTGCTGCTGGTGCCACGAGGGAGACGAACGTCGAAGCCAGTTGGGCCATGAACGTGCGAATCCACTTCAACGCCACCGGTGCAAAACTCGTGATGACGACGGTGGCGGAAATGTAGGTCAACAGCGAGGCGAGGAACGTCATCGCAGCCCAAGCCGGATCCGCCTCGGTCAGGATCGATGCGAGGTTGACCGATGCCAGTTGTCCCAACAGAACAGTGACGGCGAACATGAAGGCAAACAACGCCACCAGCGTGCGCGGACGGAGTCGCTCCAGCCGAACTGGTTCGGTCGGAGCGGCGGGGAAGGCCGCGATCACGGCATCGCGCAGATCAGCCATCAATCCGCGATGCTTTTTCAGGCTGCGCCGGTTGGTTCGGCTAAGCGCAATGACCTGCAGCAGGGGAAGCGCTTCGCCAAGACGTTGTGCGGTGAGTTCCTGGAGTGCGCCGCGGACCGCACGGTCCGCACCGATCAGTTGCGCGGTGGTTACGAGTAGTTCGGCGTCGTCGATGCGAAGCGTTAGTTGGTCCGCCGCAACCTCGCCAGATTCCAGACCAAGCAGCCAGACGCGACCCTGGGCGTCCACGGCGAGATTGCCGGCGTGCAATTCCTCGTGAGCAATCCCTGCGCGGTGGAGTGAGCGAACCTGTTCCCACAAATCGGCTAGCAAATCGTCGGTCAACTCTTGTGGGGTGAGCACGTCAAACGAACGCAATCCATCGATGTGTTCGAAGGCGACGACCGCCGCGTCACGGTCGACAGACGCGGCGGCAACGACCGCGGGTGTGCGTACGCCGTGACGCGTCGCGGCGTACACAGGGAGGACGGCCTGGTCGACGGCGCGACGTACCGACAGCGTCGGACGTCGCTCGACCACACGTTGCACGCGCAGCCGGCGATACACCTGGTAGATAAACCCTGCGGAGCGTCGATCGCGGTCAATCACGACCACGTCGAGTGGTTCGCCAACGATTGACGTCGCGCGGTAGTAGCGTCCCTCGTCGTTGTCGTCGACGAGTTCCAAATATGACAGTGGCACCGCAACTCGTGCCAGCGCCTTGGCGATCGTGGCACCGACCGGTCGGGGGTTGGCGGTTCCGAAGGCGTAGCGCATCGCGACGCCAATCGCGTGACCACCGATGATGCTTACGGCCAGCGCTAGGGGAGTGGCTTGACGGTTGAACAGGAGCAACACGACGTAGGCGCCGGTGAAGCCCCAAACGGTGGCCGCCATTCGGACTCGTCCAGTCAGCCCCACAACCGAAGCGAAGGCGACGATCGCCGACAGTAAGGGGAAGGCGATCTCTGTCCGACTGCCTTGGGGACCGCCGGTGGTGAGTGCGTCGAGCAGTGTCAACGACACGGCGTCCGGACCGAAGGTCATGAACGCGTAGGCAGCCAGCCAGGCAACTGAGGCGGCGAAGGATGCAACCAGCATGGTGCGCCAGCGCCGTCGGATCGCGAGGTCGACAATCATGATGGGCGGCAAGACGAGAAGCAGCAGATTGCTCGCCCAGGTGAGCAGTTGCAAGATCAGGTCTGGCAGCGTGGTTATCGCACTGTTGAGATCGTCCTCGAGCCCAGATGCCGTACCGAGTGCAACGTCACCGAGCAACAGCAGCAGAGCGGTAACAAGCGCCCAACCACCTGCGCGAATTGCGTCGTTGGAGCGACGGATGCGTGCTGGCATCGCGGGCTCAACGATTTGCGCGGGGGGAAGCGGAATGGACGGAACTTTGGGCGCGCGAGCGGGTTGCACGGTCTCGGCTCGAGGGCTGTTTTCGGGAGAACCGAGGGACGCTGGGTCGCTGCCAATGCTCACGTCAGCGGGGCCACCCTCCACTCGGTGATCGTGCCACACCAAGGACTGGCATCCCCGTAAGGTGCGACCGTGAGCGAGGAAGGTCTGCCGAGTCCGTACGCGGAGCAGGTCCTTGACCTCGTTGCTCAGATTCCGCGCGGGAGGGCGCTCTCATACGGGGACGTCGCCGCGATTCTTGGGTCCGGAGGACCTAGGCAGGTCGGCCACACCATGGCCCGCTTCGGATCGGGAGTGCCCTGGTGGCGCGTCGTTCGGGCCGATGGCTCACCGGCCGAGACCGTCACGCGGCAGGCATTGGAGCGGCTGCGCGCGGACGAGACGCCGATGCGTCCGGCGGGCGACCGCGTCGACTGGACGCTCGCCAGATGGGAAGGTCCGGTAGCACCCGGCAATGTCTGAGGTCGATGCTCAAATAGCCGACGTGAGCCCTCCCGTCCTTACTGCCCCCGCTGTCGAATCGGTTCTTGATCTCCAGACCGTGCCGTCGGGGATCGTGCTCGACGAACACCAGCAGCGTGTTGTCGACACCGTGCGCCAAGCCGGGCACGGTCCGGTGCTCTTGCTTGCCGGTCCAGGAACCGGAAAGACGACAACGCTCGTCGAGGCTGTGGCGGCCCGAGTCGCAGCCGGAACCGATCCTGATCGCATCCTGACGCTGACTTTCAGTCGCAAGGCGGCCAACGAACTGCGCTCGCGAATCGGCACGCGCTTGAATCGAACGGTCGCTGCCCCGCTCGCGTGGACCTTCCACGGCTTCGGGTACTCCCTGGTTTCCCGCACGCAGGCGGCCGACGACAGCACCCGGATTCTGCGGTTGATGTCCGGTCCCGAGCAGGACGTCGCTGTCCGTGAACTACTCGCGAACGATCTAGCCGTCAGTTCTGTCACCTGGCCCAAGGAATTGCATGCCGCACTGCCCACCCGGGGCTTCACCGATGAGATCCGCGCTCTGCTCGGTCGTGCCCGAGCACTTGGATTGCAACCGGCGGACCTCAGGCGCGTTGCGTTTGGGCGCGCTGACTGGCTGGCAGCGGCCGACTTCCTGGCCGAGTACCTCGACGTGCTGGACGCCCGCGGTGTCCTCGACTATTCCGAGTTGATCGCACGAGCGGTTGCTTATGTCGAATCCGATCACGGACGTCACGAACTTCAATCGGCGTACGACTTAGTGGTCGTCGACGAGTATCAAGACACTGACCCGGCGCAGGAACGGTTGTTGCAGGCGATTGCCGGCTCAGGTCGCGACCTGTTGGTTGTGGGCGATCCCGATCAAGCGATCTATCGGTTCCGCGGCGCCGAGGTGCAGGCGATCATGTCCTTTCCGGAACGGTTTACGACCTCGCGAGGCGAGCCAGCGACTACGTTGACCCTTCGCATCTCACGTCGGTGTCCAACTTCGGTGCTCACCGCATCGCGTCGAGTTGCCAAGCACCTCGGTGGCGCAGGCACACCGCTGGTCCGTCACCTCCGAAGCCACCGCGATTTGCTTCCAGGTCCAACGCAAAGGGCTGGACAAGTCGAGGTGCGCACCTACACCTCGGTCGAGGCCGAGGCGGCGGCCATCGCCGACCTCCTTCGGCGCGAGCATCTGCAGCGCGGCACGCCCTGGTCGCAGATGGCGGTGCTGGTTCGGGCTGGCGTCGTGGACATCCCTCGATTGCAACGCGCCTTGATTCACTCCGAGGTTCCTGTTGAGGTGGCAGGCGACGAGGTTCCGTTGTCCAACGAACCAGCCTTGGCGCCGTTGATGCTGGCGCTGCACGCAGCATCGGATCCGGAGTCGCTGACGGACGACGTCGTCCGTGAACTCCTGTTGTCACCGCTGATCGATTGCGATGCCACGTCCCTGCGACGCCTTGGTCGTGCATTGCGCGAACAGGCTCGGGCCAACGACATCGGTACAGGTGGACCGTCGCCGTCGCACGTCCTGATTGGTGAGGCGGTGCGCGATCCATCGCTGGTTGCCCAGATCGACAACAGAACCGCTGGCCCGGTGCGACGGTTAGCCGCGCTCATCACGCGGGCTCACGAGCTGGTCGAGTCCGGAGCCTCGGCTCATGAGGTTCTTTGGTCGATCTGGAGCGGCACGGCGTGGCCCGAACGACTCCGCCGACGGTCCCTCGAGGCCGGACCTGCCGGGCGGGCTGCCGATCGTGCGTTGGACGCCGTGGTCGCCCTCTTCGACGTGGCTTCTCGTACCGATGAGCGAACCACGGCTCGAGACGTCGCGTCGTTCGCGGCTGAGGTCGAGTCGCAGCAGATCCCAGGTGACACGCTGACCGAGAGATCGACGCAGCCGTCCGGGGTCCGACTGTTGACTGCACACCGAAGCAAGGGCTTGGAGTGGCAAGTCGTGGTTGTCGCCGGGGTTCAAGACGAGCTCTGGCCAGACCTACGACGTCGCCCGTCCTTCTTGCAAGCCGAACGACTCGGTCCCGATGGCGTCCTCGACGAGGCTTCACTCGCCGAGGTCAGGCGCGACGAGCGCAGGTTGTTCTACGTGGCGGTGACTCGTGCGCAACGTCGGCTGGTCGTGACCGCCGTCGATGCCCCAGCAGACGATGGTCCACGTCCGTCACCTTTCCTTCTCGAATTGGGCGCGCCGGTCCTGCCAGGCGACGAGCAGTCCTTGCGGCCCTTGACGTTCGCTGGACTTACCACGCGGCTGCGCGCGGCGGTGATCGATCTGACCCAGCCCCTGGCAGTTAGAGAGGCGGCCGCTGAGCGGCTAGCGAAGTTGGCCGAACTTACGTTGCGCGGACGCGTGGTCGCACCGGCAGCGGACCCTGATCGCTGGTGGGGGCTCAACGACACCACCCAAGCTGAGGCTCCGGTTCGTTCAGAGGACGAGCCCATCGAGTTGTCAGGTTCTCAACTGGAAAAGCTCGACGGTTGTCGGTTGCAGTGGTTTCTCAGCCACGAAGTCTCGGCTGATCCTGCTCGTGGGACGGCAGCGGGGTTCGGCTCCGTGGTCCACACGCTTGCCGATGGGGTAGCGCGCGGTGTCGTCGGAGACACCGTCGGGGAGTTGTCGACCTACCTCGACTCGGTATGGGGTCAACTCCCCTTCGGGGCGGTTTGGGAGTCGAGCGCCGAGCGCCGCGAAGCCGAAGCGTCGCTGGAACGTTTCGTGAAGTGGCATCAGGCCGCGCGCGAACGAACGGTGATCGCTACCGAGCAGAACTTCGAATGCGAGTTGACGGTTGCAGGACGACTCGTTCGACTTCGTGGACGACTCGACCGAGTCGAGCTGACAGCTGATGGTGCCGTGGTCGTCGTCGACCTCAAGACGTCGCGCAAGCCGCCAACGCAGAAGAGTGTCGACCACCACCTACAGCTTGCTACGTATCAACGGGTGGTCGCCGAGTCACCGCTGCCCGACATGAGTGGCCCGCCCGGGGGAGCCGAGCTCGTCCAACTGCGAGTCAACGCGAGCATTGGCGAGTCCGGGCCGAAGGTGCAGCAACAGGCGCCGTCGGCTGGCAGCCAGGTACTCGACGAGGCACTGGATCGAGCGGTTCACACCATCGCCGACGAGGACTTTCACCCGACGGTGGGTGAGTCATGCACATATTGCCCCTTCCACCACGTGTGCCCAGCTCAAGACACCGGTCGGCAGGTGGTTTCGTGAACGGCTTTACCCCTCAGCAAATCTGTCGAGTGCTCGACGTTCAATTCACGGCCGAGCAGATCGCCGCCATTACCGCTCCGATAGCCCCATCGGTGGTCATCGCAGGGGCAGGTTCCGGCAAAACCACGGTGATGAGCGCACGTGTTGTCTGGTTGGTTGCCTCCGGACTCGTGGCGCCGGACGAGGTGCTTGGTCTGACGTTCACAAACAAGGCTGCGGCCGAACTCGCAGATCGCGTGCGACGTGCGCTCAGCCGACTCTCACAACTCTGGGTTCGAACTCGCCGAGGGCGCTCCGACCATCTCCACCTATCACGCGTACGCCGCTGGACTGTTGCGCGAGTACGGTCTCCACGCCGGTCTTGAGCCATCCGCACAACTCATCGCCGATGCCAGTCGATTCCAGATCGCGGAACGGGTAGTGCGACGTACCGCCGGACCTTTCGAACACCTCACCGGTCGGGTTGTGGAACTGACCCAGGCGGTAGTCGCACTTGACTCCGAGCTCAACGAGCACCTCGTCGATCCCTCGGCAGTTGATGCTCACGATCAACGCCTAGTGCAGTCCCTAGAACGCCTGCGTATCGAAGCCGGAAAGCTGACCAGCGGACCAGCTTCGGCTGAATCCGCCGCCCGCGCGCGTGGGGAGCTGCTTGAGATGGTTCGCGAGTTTCGTCGAGAGAAGCTGCGCAGGGGTGTTGTCGACTTCGGCGACCAGATGGCCAGCGCCGCACTCCTTGCCGAGGGGCATCCGGTGGTGGTCGACTCCGAACGCGAACGGTTCCCCGCTGTGCTTCTCGATGAGTACCAGGACACTTCGATCGCACAGAAGCGACTGCTGCTCGCCCTGTTCGGCAACGCCCATGCTGTGACCGCGGTCGGAGATCCCTTCCAAGCCATCTACGGCTGGCGCGGCGCTTCGGTTCGCAACATCCTCGATTTCAACCGAGAGTTCTCGGTAGCCGGTACCTCGGCGGCAGTGCTGTCCCTGTCGCGCAACAACAGATCTGGCGAACGAATCCTCGACCTCGCCAACGGTCTCGCTGAACCGCTGCGCGAACAGCAGCCAGGAATCGAGCCGCTGCACCCGCGCGAGGATCTGGCAGCCACCGGTGATGTTCATGTCAGCCTGCACGAGACCTTCAATGACGAGATTGACTGGCTCAGTGCTGACGTTGCGTCACGCGTTGAGCGCGGTGAAGAACCAAAGTCCATCGCCATCCTCTGTCGAACCGGGGGCAGCTTCAGTGCAATACATCGGTCATTGGTCAGTCGCGGTGTGCCGGTAGAAGTCGTCGGGTTGACCGGCTTACTGGAGTTGCCAGAGATCGCAGATCTCGTCGCTGTGCTGCAAGTTCTCGACGATCCGGGCGCGAACCCCGCGATGATCAGACTGCTCACCGGGCCTCGGTTCCGGCTCGGCGCACGTGACCTCGCGCTCCTCGGTTCGCGGGCCAGGGCGTTGGTTTCTACCACGCGTCACGACCACGGCGATGATCTCGCCCTGTCACTTCAGGCGGCCGTCGCAGGTATCGACTCAGCCGAGATCGTGTCGCTCGCGGACGCCGTCCACGATCCCGGACGGGCCGCCTTCTCGCCCGAGGCGCGGGATCGGTTGTCGCAACTTGATGCGGAGTTGAAGATATTTCGATCACGTCGCGCCGACTCACTGCTCGATCTGATTCGACTCATCCTTGACACGACTGGGCTGTCGGTCGAAGCCGCTCTGGCGTCCAACGCTGCCACGGTCAACCGAACCGACAATCTCGCCACCTTTATGTCGCTGGCCGCGGGCTTTGCCGATCTCGATGGCAACGCCACAGTGAGTTCGTTCCTTGCTTTTCTTGCTGCGTCGTCTCAGTACGAGGGCGGATTGGACACGGCGCAACCGTCGGGTGCGAACACGGTAAAGGTGATGACGGTTCACAAAGCCAAGGGGCTGGAGTGGCCAACGGTCTATCTGCCAGGGATGGTCAAGGATTCATTTCCGTCGACGCGCGGTCGCTCGTTATGGACGTCCCGAGCGCAAGTCCTGCCGTTTGCGCTGAGAGGCGACGCGAGCGACTTCCCCACAGTCTCGGACTGGTCTGGCAACAAAGGGTGCCAGCGTTTTCGTCACGAGATGGCAGCTCGCGACCTCGTCGAGGAACGACGACTTGCCTACGTTGCGGTCACTCGGGCGGCCGCCAGTGTCTTGCTGTCTGCTCACTGGTGGGGGCCGACGCAGAAGCGGCCGAGGGGACCTGGAGCGTTCATCGAGGAGGCATATCAGCACTGCCTGCGTGGCGGCGGGATCGTGGGCGCATGGGCGCCCGAACCGATAGCCGACACCGCTAACCCCAACTTGTCGCCTCCTGAGGTTGCCTGGCCGCCCGAACTCGAGCCCGATGCTGCAGCGGCTCGCCGAGATGGTGCCGAGCTGGTGCGTCTGCGCCATCGGCCGTCGACGTGAGGCAGTGACGGCTCGGAATCAGTCCACGCAGATGTCCCTGGTGCCCGGGTCTATCGCAGCAACACTCGTTGCTGGCTGGGACGCAGATCTGAAAGCCTTGCTGACCGAAGTCGCTAGTGCCGATCAGCCGCACCAAGAAGTGCGGCTGCCGTCGACGCTGTCAGCGTCGAGTCTGCTCAGGTTGGCCAAGAATCCGGACAACTTCGCGCGCGAGCTGGTGCGGCCGATGCCACGTCCTCCTGCTCCCAGCGCCCGACGGGGAACCACATTCCACCAGTGGGTCGAGACTCGCTTCGGGAGCGAACCGCTTATCGACCTTGATGCGCTCGACGATGCGTCATCGTCGTCGGATGCCGAGCTGACGGAACTACAAGCAGCTTTCGAAGTCGGTCCGTACGCCGATCGCCTTCCGCTAGCAATCGAGGCACCGTTCCAGTTGATGCTTGCTGGCCAGGTCATTAGCGGCCGAATCGACGCGGTCTACGAGGTCGCCGGTGATGACGACGGGCGGTGGTTCGAAGTGATCGACTGGAAGACCGGTCGGCAGAAGGCGGACCCACTGCAATTAGCGATCTACAGATTGGCGTGGGCCGAACTCCGCGGAGTTCCGCTGGAGCGAGTTCGCTGCGCGTTCTACTACGTGTCGCGTGGCGTCGTCGAGTATCACGACGACCTACCGGCGCGCGACGAACTCGAAATGATGCTCGCAGCCCACCAGGTCGTACGCTCGTCGGCGTGACCGAATCGTCCGGAGGCGACTTCTCGCCGCTCAATGACCTCGCCCTGACGGGCGGCCGGGTCGACCGAATGACCGCGCGACGCACCGACGACGACTGGTTACAACAGCGCTGGGACGATCCACGAACGCGCGTGCTCCCGGTCGCTGACGGGAAAGCTACGGCGATGACCGAAGCCGGTGTCGTTCACCTGGGTTGGCGGCCTCCCAACGAGGCGCCTAAGGGTGAGCGTTACTTGTTGGGCGTCGGGGCTAACAACACCGCCTATTTCGCGATCCGGGTTGACTCGTTGCCCGAGGATGAGGAGTCAGGCGACCTGCGACACTTGGCCACGTCGGTTGCAGCAGATGAGGCACAACTGCTGGCTCATGCAATTGCGCTGGCCAACTGGCACGCCGCCCACATCCGGTGTCCGCAGTGCGGTGAGCCAACCGAGCCTGTCGCAGCCGGCGCTGAGCGACGTTGCGTATCGGACGGCACACTTCACTTCCCGCGTACTGACCCTGCGGTCATCATGCTTGTCACGGATCCAACTGATCGTGCCTTACTCGGTCGACAAGCGGTCTGGCCCGAGGGCCGCTACTCGACCCTGGCGGGATTCGTCGAACCGGGGGAGTCGGCCGAGCAAGCCGTCATCCGAGAGGTCGCTGAGGAGTCGGGCGTGGTCGTCACTGACGTCCGTTATCTCGGTTCGCAACCATGGCCATTTCCGGCGTCGTTGATGCTCGGGTTCACTGCTCGCGCTACCGAACAGCAGCCGATCGCCGACGGCGAGGAGTTGTCAGACGTTCGTTGGTTTTCTCGTGACGAATTCGGGGCTGCGATCGCATCGGGGACTGTCGTCGCCCCTGGCGGGATTTCGATTTCTCGGCGCCTGATCGAACGTTGGTTCGGCAGTGAATTACCGGAGGCACCGGCTGATGCCGTCTGGCGTTAGTTCGCGGCGTTGAGCTTGGCGGTGACCTGAGCCAGGCTCGGGTTGGTCATCGTGGTGTCGTCGGCGAAGCGCAACGTTGGCACGGTTCGATTCCCCGAGTTGATCGACTTCACCCAGGCTGCCGCAGCCTCGTCGGTTTCGATGTTCACTTCGTCGAAGTCGATGTTCGCTTCACCCAACTGAATCTTGAGTCGTTGACACGGACCACAGAACGTCGTCGTGTACATGATCAGCCGGGCCGTCATCGTGCTCCTTTTGAGTCTGGGGTGCGCACAGGCACCTGCGACCTAACGCCGGTCTGCCCCCAATCCTTCCCGGTCGATGCCGACATGTCGCCGGTGGCTGCGAGGATGCCAGCATGACCGCCCCCGATGACGTGCTGCCTCCCGGGGCGCCCGCGTCAGCCGAATGGGTACTCGAGGGCCTCGACCCCGAGCAGCGGGCCGTCGCGACGGCGCCACGCGGCCCGGTCTGCATCCTCGCTGGCGCTGGCACGGGTAAGACCCGGGCGCTCACGCACCGGATCGCCTACCTCGTTCACTCGGGGCAGGCGATGACCGACGAGATTCTCGCCGTGACGTTCACCGCCAGAGCTGCAGGTGAATTGCGAGGCAGGCTCCGCGGATTGCGTACCAGTGGGGTCCAGGCGCGGACCTTCCACTCTGCGGCACTCCGGCAACTTCGCTACTTCTGGCCCACGGTCGTCGGTGGTGAACCGCCGTCGGTGATCGGAGCGAAGGCCCAGCCGGTCGCCGAGGCGGCATCGCGCTGCCGGGTTAAGCCGGACCGCTCAACGGTTCGCGACCTGTCGGCTGAGATCGAGTGGGCCAAGGTGAGCCAAGTCCGTCCCGAGGCCTACGCACTGGCCGCCGAACAGGCCGGTCGCACGATGCCAGCCGACCTGACGCCCCAGTCCGTGGCATCGATCTACGGTACCTACGAGGACGTCAAACGTGAGCGTGGCGTCATCGACTTCGAAGACGTTCTGCTGTTGACAGCGGCGATGATCGACGACGACCGATCGATGTCAGCCAGCGTGCGTGGCCAGTACCGGTGCTTCCTCGTCGACGAATACCAGGACGTCAGCCCGGTGCAACAACGGTTGCTGGATCTCTGGCTCGGCGAACGCGATGACCTGACGGTGGTTGGCGATGCCAGCCAGACCATCTATTCGTTCGCTGGTGCGTCACCGAAATTCCTTCTCAACTTTGACAATCGGTACCCAAACTGCGAGCAGGTGAAGTTAGTCAGGAACTACCGGTCGACTCCACAGATCGTTGAGGCTGCAAACGCTGTCGTCGCCGGTGCTTCGGGTGACGCGGCGAAACTTCGCCTCCATCTGGTCTCGCAGCAAGCCCCAGGTCCTGCTCCGACGTATACCGGGTTCCCAGATGAACCAGCCGAAGCGACCGCGGTTGCCTCGGCGATCAAGGCATTGATCAGCAAGGGGATGTCCGCCAAAGACATTGCGGTGTTGTATCGGATCAACGCGCAAAGCGAAGCGTACGAGGACGCACTTTCGGCGGCCGGTCTTCCCTACTTGGTGCGCGGTGGCGAACGGTTCTTCGATCGACCTGAGGTGCGAGACGGCATCACGTTGATACGCGGAGCGGCGCGCGCCGGCGAGGTTGGACCAGACCTGCCGTCGCAAGTACGCGACGTCCTGGCCACCGCGGGGTTTCGCTCGAAGCCACCTGATGGTCCCGGCGAGACGCGGAACCGTTGGGAGTCGCTAGCGGCGTTAGTTGCGCTGGCTGAAGAAATCACCGCCGTGCAACCCGACTCGACGATGACCGACCTGCTCGTAGAACTCGAGCACCGGGTCAAGGCGCAACATGCTCCAGCGGTCGACGGTGTCACGCTGGCGTCTCTGCACGCCGCCAAAGGCTTGGAGTGGCGCGCAGTGTTCTTGGTCGGCTTGGTCGACGGCACGCTGCCGATCACCTACGCAACAACACCGGCTCAGGTCGAAGAAGAGCGACGGTTGATGTACGTCGGAGTGACCCGTGCCCGAGAACACTTAGCGTTCAGTTGGGCGTCGTCACGGGTACCTGGTGGTCGGGCGAGCCGAAAACCGTCACGGTTCTTGGCCCTGGACGGCGTGCGCGCCCAGCCGGGTGCGTCCGCTGCCGGACGTAAATCTCGTTCGCGGTCAGCATCGTGTGTTTCCTGCGGCCGGGCGCTGACCACACCCCTGGAACGCAAGCTGCGCCACTGCTCGCAGTGTGAGGTCACCGTCGATCTCGACCTCTTTGAGCGGCTCAGAGCGTGGCGGCTTCAGATCGCCGAAGCCGAGAGCATTCCGGCGTTTGTGGTCTTCACCGACGCCACGTTGACCGCGATCGCTTCGGACAAACCAGCCGATTCCACCGGGCTGCTGGCGATTCCGGGAATCGGGCGCACCAAACTTGACCGATACGGGGACGAGTTGCTCGCGTTGGTTGCCGCTTCAGACTGAGTCGCGACTCGCCGAAATTAAATCAGTTGCCTGAGTGTGGTAGCCACGTTAATCTTCCGGAATACGTCGTGTGACGTTTGGGTTGTGGTGCAAGAACCGCAACTATCGCTGGGGCTTTGATCGAGAAGGGAGGCAGCATGAAAAGAGAATTGACGCGGACGATCTCGAATCGTCACCTGAGCGGATTCGCTCTGCTGCCTGCCCGGTCCACCCACGGCTGTGCCGCGCTTAGGCGCGCCATCGATGGGCCGACAGCGGCTCTTCGCGTGCCCGCCGGGCAGCACTCGGGTTCTGACGTCTGGAATGACGCGGCCTAGTCCCTTCGACTGGCCGCAAGTCCAGGCCACGGACCCGAACCGGGATCCGTGGCCTTTTTCTATGACCTCAGGTCTACGAAATTTCAAATCTAAGACTTTCAGCGGTCTGCCAGGGCAGACCCCCGACCAAAAAGTGGAGGTGAACCCGATGAGCACCTTGACGATCGACTGGATCAGCGATCAGGCAACCGTCAGCACGGCACTGCCGTGTCATGTTGCCGACCCGGAGCTCTGGTTCGCCGAGACGCCGGCAGGTGTCGAGGAAGCCAAGGCGTTGTGCCGTGGTTGTCCGCTGCTCGCCGAATGCCTGACGGGTGCGGTGGCCAGGCGCGAGCCGTGGGGCGTTTGGGGTGGCGAGCTGTTCGAGCAGGGTGCAGTCGTCCCGCGCAAGCGTCCACGTGGACGTCCGCGCAAGGTCGCTGCCTGACACAGGTTCAGGCAGCGACTCGGGCATCCAGCATTCCGAAGACTTATGACCAAGGAGAACACAATGTTTTTGCATGAGGATCTCGTTCGAAGTCAGTTGCAACTGCAACTGTCCGAGAGCCAGGTCAATGCGCACGCCATTCGAGCCGTAGCAGCTCGGCGAGCGCATCGACGGGCTCAACGATCAGCACACGTCCGACAGATTCTTCGGTCGGCCGTTTCGTCAGTCGCTTCAGTGGACTGATTGTGAAGGAACCGACTGCGCCCCACTCGCCCGTCTGCGAGTGGGGCGTAGTCGTCTGTCTGGGGTCATCAGCTTGCACGGGGTGATTTGGTAGCGAACCCCGGCAACCACTCCTCGCACTCGGCGCGGACCGCAGTTGTGGCATCCAACTGGCACAGGACTCCCATGACGCCCATCGTGACGCGATGAATGAACATGTACGTCGGCGGCAAGTTGAGTTTCATGCCCACAGTCGCTTGTCGAAGGTCAGCCAAGCGCGTGGCTTCGGCGCGCAGCCACGCGCGACGGAAGTGGAAGGTCTCGTGTCGCATTGGTTCGAGCAACGGAACGAGGTAGTCCAGCAGTTTCTGAGCGTCGATAGCGACGCCGGGACGCACGAACTGTTCCTCGCGAAGCCCGTCAAGTACGTCGTCAGCCTTACCGTCGATCGCCAAGCGCGATAGGCGGCCAATCGAACGAGGGAGCCCCTTCGGGAGTCGAGCAACCGCGCCGTAGTCGAGCACCGCGAGTCGATCATCGTCGAGCAACCGGAAGTTGCCGGGATGCGGATCAGCATGCAGCAGTCGAGCGCGAGCAGGGCTGCAGAACAAGAACCGAACCAGCAGTTGCCCCGCGCGATCACGTTGTGCTGGCGTTCCCTCGTCGATGATGGCGCGCAACGGCGTACCGCCGACCCACTCGGACACCAGGGTGTGGTCGGTGGCGGCGATCATCTGCGGGATGAAGAAGTCAGGATCGTCGGCGAAGATCTTGGCGTAGCGTCGTTGCGCCTGAGCTTCGCGGTGGTAGTCCAACTCTTCAGCCATCCGCGACCGAAGTTCGTCAACAAGCGGCTTCATGTCTAAGCCGGGAGTGAGCGGCCCCATCATCCGCATCACTCGACCGATCTGAGTGAGATCGGAGAGTAACGCTGGGCCAGCCCCTGGGTATTGAATCTTTACAGCGACATCACGACCGTCGCGCCACACAGCGCGATGGACTTGGCCGATGGATGCCGCCGCTGCCGGAGTGTCGTCGAACGACTGGAACTTCTGTTGCCAGCGCACTCCGAGTTCCTCCGCCAGCACCGCATGTACCCGGTCGGCGGGAAGAGCCGGAGCCGCTTCCTGCAACTGAGCCAAAGTCGCTCGATAGGGCCCTGCGAGCTCCTCGGGTAGCGCAGCCTCGAAGACTGACATGGCCTGGCCGACCTTCATGGCGCCGCCCTTGAGCTCACCCAGGACCTTGAACATTTGCTCTGCGGTCCGCTGCTGAACCTCGGCCATGACGACCTCGGCCGGCTTACCTCCCACCCGCTTGCCGAACCCAATTGCCGTCCGCCCGGCGAAGCCCAATGGCAATGACGCCAACTTGGCTGAGCGGGTCACAGCGCGCTTCGGAAGGTCGGTCACCCAGCCATTGTCTCCCGAGCCGTGATGCTGGACCACGCACAGCCGCAGGAGGCGTGCGGGGCGAGGGGGTGAGTGATCGTTTGCCCGTAGGGCTGCCAGACCTCCACGACGGCATTTTCAGACGGTGGGTGACCCCCGCAGAGCCAGTCGATGACGTGCAGAACGGCGCCAGTAGCCGTGGCGATCGCGAGCATGCCGTCAGGTGAAATCTCGCGCGATGCGCCGTCGAGTTGCAGCGCAATCGTCGGCCAGTCCGGGTCCTGGTCCGTGCGCGCGAAGTCATAGCAACGCAAGCAAGCCGTTCGTCCAGGATCAGCTAGCGGCCCGATTCGGCCAAGCTCCTCCGAGCAAGTGACGACCAGGTGCGGGATTTGGTCGCGAGCGAGTTGGGCACTGATCGCTCGGCTGTCTGAGGCATCCGTCACGACCGCCACGGTGGGCTCGGTATTGGGATGGGTGGCCACTGACCATTCCGCCAGGCGTTCGAGCAGCGCGACGCGAGGATGTCCGATGTCGGTCGGTTGATGACCCCCAGCGCTGACGTCCGCATCGGTTACTTTGCGGTCGTCGACTAGTTCAACGCGTCCTAGCCCCGCCCCCGCGAGCATGCCCGCCATCGTGGCGCCTAGTCGACCGATGCCGTAGACCCGAACATTGCTGGCCGCCAGTTGTTCGTGTTGTTGGTTCGCCCCAATGGTTGATCGCCCACGCAGGGTGGCGGCTGCGAGATCGGGTGCGAGCCGGGCGCGCGCTCCGGTCGTCAGCGAGCGACCACCAGGCCACGTGACGCCATCAATGACCGCCGACGTAGCACAGAGGGTGTCCAACGTTCGCACGACGCGGCTGCGGTCTTGTCCGGCACGCACGGCCACCTCAATGACCTCGTCAGTGAGGCGAGTGCCGTCGAGGAGGTTGAGGAGTTCGACGGTTTCGTCGTCGGCGCCAGCAAGGACGACCGGGTTCACGACGTCGACACCGAACTGGACGGTGTCAGGGGAGCGCCACACCCGACGCAAGCCTGGGTTGAGCAGTGGTCGCACGGTCGCCCCTTCGCAGCAGTCCGTCATGAACTGCGCAGAGCGTGGCACGACTGGGGCCACCCAGCACCGCTCGTCCACACCAGAAATAGCAATGAGGTAGATCCGGGTGGCTATGGCCACCCGGATCTACCTCATTGCGACGAAGTTCAGGCTTTTCCGAGGATGCGGTTGAGCTTGGTACCGCAGACTGGGCAAATGCCCTTGGCCATACGGCGTCCGTTTGTGACGTGGACCTCTCCGGTGAAGTCTCGCTTTTCCTTGCACTTCACGCAGTAGGCGTCGCCGGTGTAGCTCTCGGCCATCGTGGTGTCCTCCTGCAGTCAGCGGGACAGCGATCGTCCCGGCGTCCTGGCCACGCAGCCGTGGCCCGCTGGCGTTCGCACGATACGCCAGGAATCAGGCGGGGTGCGGGACCCGCGCCGCGTAAAACCAGGCGGTCACCGAGTTTTCCACACCGAAACTGTGGATAACTCGGTGACCGCCTGTGGACGTCACGAAGCCCCCGGGTCGCGTGATGTGTCCGCTCGCCTTCCCCTTGCGAGCGCCCACTCCGTTATCCCGAGGGCTTCGTCGCGGGAGAAGTTAGGCCCGAAACAGCCCTCCCGTCAACGCGTTCCATGCCCAGCCTGTGGACAAACCTGTGGAGGGTGTGGGGACGGATAGGCGTGTCGTTGTGTACGAGAGGTTCACAACCCTGTTAATCGAATATGCGATGAGTCGCTGCAGCCCCTCTGACCTGCGAGAACTTTGTCCCAAGGCTGTGGAGAGAAAATACTTTCAGATTGGTCGTCATATTGGCGGCAAATGGGACCCCATACGGCCCAAAGCGGGCGTCGGTAGCAGGTCGTAGCGTGACCCTCGTGGGCAGCAAAACTCCGAAACCGCAGTCAGAGCAGCTGACGTTTGACGAGCAGCCTGAGGGGATCCCGCAGGAAGCCCAGTTCGATCCGGCAGCGGTTGAACTAAAACCGGCGGAGCCGCAGATCGAGATTCGTCGGAGTAAACGGCGCAAGCGCACGGTGTCGGCGTACCGCGAGGGTCAACGCACCGTGGTCTTGGTACCGGCGCGAATGTCGCGCGCCGAAGAAGCTCGCTGGGTTGCCGAGATGGTCGCGCGGCTCGACGCGCAAGATCGCAAGGCGCGGCCATCGGACGCGCAACTGCTGGCTCGGGCGCAGCGATTGTCCAAGCGCTACCTCGACGACCGAGTCAGTCCCGGCAGCGTTCGTTGGGTGAGCAACCAACGAAGTCGCTGGGGGTCCTGCACTATCGAAGACGGCAGCATCCGGCTTTCGGATCGACTGCAGGGAATGCCCGAGTGGGTTGTCGATTACGTCCTGCTGCACGAACTTGCTCACTTGATCGAGCCGAGTCACGACGAAGAGTTCTGGTCGCTGCTTGAGTCGTACGCAATGACCGAACGAGCGCGAGGCTTCCTTGACGGCTGGGCAGCAGCCCAACAGGCAGCAGGGATAACAGATGACCCGCCTGCTCCCGAAGTCAGCTAAGGCTCGCTGCTACTAGCGTGCGAACTGCATCATCGGTGAGGTCAGGGAGTTGATTGGCCGGGAACCAGCGGACGTCGTACGACTCCTCGCTCACCGTCGGCGTGGGTTGCCCCGCGACCACAGCGGTGAACTGCACGTCCAGGTGATGACGGGCCTTTGCTGAGCAGGGTGCGCCATGGCGGTCCAGCCGCGTCGGTACCGGAGATCGCAAGGTGAGATCCAACAAGCCAGACTCCTCACGTGCTTCACGTAGGGCGGCGTCGGCCAGGGATGCATCGCCGCGTTCGACGTGGCCACCGAATTGCAGCCACAGATCAACCTTGCGGTGCCAACACAATAGAACTGCGTCGTCAGTCGAACTCACCACAAGAGCGCTGGCCGTGACGTGATCGGGTAGGCAGTCGCGATCGTCAGGAAGTTCGTATGTTCGTGCGTGTGCAAGAAAGTCTTGCCGCAACAATTCTTGTCCGGGATCTGGTGCAGACCACCCGTCGAGTGCCGACGTCACTCGGTTCATCGTGACGATTCATCACCAGGAGCCTGTTCAGGGTCGTCTGGTGCCGGTGGCGCATCAGCCAACGACGAGAGGTCGGACGGCACCTCGGACGTCGCTTGGTCGAGGACGAAGTCAGATGGTGAATCGAGGTCTTCAGCTGTGGGTAGCAGGTCCGGGTGGTTCCACAACGCGTCACGCGCGGCCACCCCGCCCGACTCACGCAGTGTGCGCCAAAGTGTCGCGCCGTCTCGCAACCTGCGAGGCCGCAACGTCAAACCGACGAGTGTCTCGAAGGTTGCCTCGGCCGGACCACCCGTGGCACGTCGACGTCGGAGAGTCTCGCGAAGTGCCTCAGCCGACGGCAAGTGCGTGGACGCCGCGGCGAACGCAACGTCGTCGACCCAGCCCTCAACCAAGGCAAGCAGCGTCTCAAGGCGGTTCAGCGCCGCCTGTTGTTCAGGCGTGGTGGGTGGCTCGAATACGCCTGACTGAACCAACTCACCGAGCGCCTCGGGATTGGTCGGATCGATGTTGCTGATCAACGACTCCATGCCTGAGGTATCGATCGAAATCCCCTTGGCGTATTCGTCCACTGCAGCCAAGATTCGGCTTCGCAGCCACGGGGCGTGGTGGAACAACCGGAGGTGGGCGCACTCGCGCAACGCCAGGTAGAGACGGACTTCGTCCAACGGAACGCCGAGTCCCTCGCCGAAGGCCGCGACGTTTGCCGGCACGAGCACGGCAACGCCGTCGGGCGCCAAGGGCAGTCCGATGTCGGTGGAACCAAAAACCTCTGTGGCTAGCGCGCCGAGCCCTTGTCCGACTTGCATCCCGAACATGACGCCTGACATCTGCTGCATGACGCCCATCAGCGGTGTCGCCATTGCACGCATCTGCTCGGGCAGTTGCTCAGGAAGTGTTTCGCCTTGCACTGCCGCAACTCGTTCAGCCATACCCGACACAAGCGGATGCCATTGCGGCAAGGTGTGTTCGATCCACTCGGCGCGACTCCACGCCGTTGGGTTGGCAGAGTGAGCCACGATGTCGGTTGCGCCGTCGAGCCAGAGTTCGGCGAGTCGGATTGCTTCGATGACCTCAGTGCGTTCATGACTCGTCAGGGACGCGTCGCCCGATTGCATCAACGCCTGTCGTGCGGTGTCATTCGCGAGTTGCCAGTTGACTGGACCTGAGGATGAAGACAACAACTGCCCAAACTGCTGAAGTGCTGCACCGAGGTCGGCTGGTGCCGCGCCTCCGAACAACGCGGCAAACGGATCGACTGGTGTTACCTCGTCTCCCGAACTGCCATCTGCATCGTCAGGATCGGGCAGGCCGAAGCCGAACGGTTGGTTGCCCATGGTGCCCATCCTCTGGTTGGCGACTCATCAACGGTAACCGCACTTTGCTCCGAGGAGTTCCCGCTATCGCTGCTAGCGAACCCGCCCGACTAGATTTGTCCCGATGAGCCCTGGGATTGAGAACGTCAAATGTGCGGTGATCGACGCGCGTCCGCTTGATGTTGCTGTCCTCACCGAGTTGGTCAGCGAGTCCGGTGTTGGAGGCACTGTCGTCTTCATCGGGGCCGTACGAGACCACGACGAGGGCAAACAGGTCACCTCGCTGTCGTATTCGGCGCATCCGTCGGCCGAGGACCTCCTCGCTAAGTCAGCCGAGCGAGTTGCCGTCGCCCACCCGCACTCCAGGTTGGCCGTGGCGCATCGCGTAGGGGACCTCGTGATCGGTGATCTTGCCGTCGTCGTAGCGGCGGGGGCGGTTCACCGTGCCGAGGCCTTCGCCGCTGCACGCGCCCTGATCGACGACGTCAAGTCGACCGTCCCAATCTGGAAGCACCAGCGCTTTGACGACGGTTCCGATGAGTGGGTAGGTCTCCCCTAGACTGGAGACGTTCTCGCGCCCCATCGTCTAGGAGTTGGTCCGTTATGCAGGCTGTGGCCTGGTGGTTGATCCCGATCACCGCCACGCTGCTCGCCGTCGTTTGGGTGACGTGGATCAATCGGCCGCGCAAACCTGCGGACGCCCACGACTCCTTGGCTGAGCACCGCCGATTCACCGACGCGCTGGAACGCACTGAGTCGGGAGGCTCGTGTTCGAATCGAAAGCCAAGCGCGGACGCCGACGAGGCCAGCGATCCCAAGCCACCAACGGCTGATCGGTGACGCGGCGCGGTCGCAATGCAACGCTCATCATCGGCGGGCTGATGGTGGTCGTGCTGCTCATAATTACGGCGCTGCTGCCGGTTCCGTACGTGCGTTACCGACCGGCTGGCATCATGAACGCGCTGGGAGACCTCGACGGTACGCAGGTCATCAGTATCGACGGCGCGAAGACGTATCCGACAGATGGCTCGCTCAACGTGACGGCAGTCATTGAGGACGGCGGTCCGGGTAGTTCGTTGAGTTTGGTGCAAGCGTTTCAGGGTTGGCTGAATGCGGGGATGCGGTTAATTCCGCGTGACATCGTCTATCCACCGGAAGTCCTTAACAACGATGATGCGGCGCAGCAACAGCAGAAAGAAGGCGCCCAACAGATGGCGTCATCGGAACAGCTCGCAGCTATTGCCGCACTGCGCTACCTCGGCAAACCGGTGGAAACAACCGTGCTCGTCAGTTCGGTCGAATCGGGTGCTCCCGCAGACGGTGTACTCAAGCCAGGCGATCAAATCATCTCGATCGACGGCACGCCGGTACACAACTATGCCGACGTCAAAGACCTCATCTCTCAGGTCACTCCGGGCGATGAGGTCACGCTTGTCATCGAGCGAGACGGTGATCGTCAGACTCTGACGATCAAGACCGAGGCTTCTCCCGACGACCCCAAGCAAGCCCGAGTCGGGGTTGTCATAGGGGAGGGTTTCGATAGCCCGATCGATGTGAGCATCAACCTCGGGAATGTGGGTGGACCCAGTGGTGGCCTGATGTTCGCCCTGTCGGTAATCGACAAGCTCACCCCGGAATCCTTGACCGCTGGCGATGACATCGCGGGCACGGGGACTATTGACGCGAAAGGCAATGTGGGGGCGATCGGCGGCATCGAGCAGAAGATGGCGGGTGCCGCAGCTCAAGGTGTGGACTTGTTCCTGGCGCCGGGAGCAAATTGCGCGGACGTCGTCGGGCACATTCCCGATGGCCTTCAGGTTGCGCGCGTTGACACTCTCAACCAGGCAGTCGACGTGTTGCATCGCTTCGAGGCCGGTGACACTGACCTACCGACCTGTGGGGCCACGCCGTAGCGCGAAGGTGCTAACCCGCTATGTCGTCAACGAGGTGTGAATCAGGTCGGTCAACCCGACCATCAGATCTGGGCCAGCGACCAGAGTCTTGTCATCGTCATACTCGCGCAGTCGCAACAGACAGAAGCGATCGCCCGACCGGGTGGCAGCAGCTGCAACACGCAAATCGTGCGCGTGAGGATCTGCGATCGCCATTGATCGCGCTTGTTGTGGGTCACTCGGCAACTGCGTATCGCGATCAGCTGGCAACACGATGCGTTCTGCGACGACGGCGACTCCTTCGACCGATGGTGGCCAACTCAGTTGCGCCAGCAAGTCGGTGAGGTCGTCGTGTTTGGGTAGGTTCTCCTGCTCGACGGATGTCAGCAACGGGACGTCCGCAACGCCGCCGATCGTCGCGCGAAGGTCTGGTTGCTGTTCGAGTAGTTGGTGCGTATCGACCAGCGCGAAGAGCCGGACTGGCTGGTCCCATCCGTTCGCCGCGACGTGGAATTCGATCTCCCGAAGTGGTATCTCGAGCGCGCTGGACGTCTCGTCGGCTGAAGTCACCGAGCCATCTTCGCAGTCGGCGCGGCTTCAACCCGAGGTACCGGTGACGTGACCACCCGAATTGCGACGCTACGGTGATTAGGTGAGTTTCGAAGGGTCCCCCCCGCCCCCACCTGCCGCAGATGCCCCGACTGACGCACGTCGGCCGTCTGGGAGGGGCCGGGCACTGCTGCCAACGGTGCTGATCTTGGGCGTCCTTGTCCTGCTTTTCGCCTTGTTCGTCGGCTACTACACCGACTGGTTGTGGTTCAAGTCAGTTGGCTTCCAGTCGGTGTTCGCCAAGCAACTGTGGATGCGGGGTTTGCTCTTCGTCTTCTTCTTCTCGGTGTCGGCGGCCACGATCGGAATTAACGGCTATCTGGCTTATCGTTACAGACCCATCTTTCGATCCATCTCCCTCGAGCAACAGAGCCTTGACCGCTACCGGTTGGCACTGGACCCGTTTCGTCGCCTGCTGTTGATTGGGTTCTCTTGCGTTGTCGGATTCTTCTTCGGAGCGGCGGCACTCTCGCAGTGGCGCACTGCCCTGGCGTGGATCAACCGAACTGCCTTCGACAAGGTCGATCCGCAGTTCCACATGGACATCTCGTTCTACGTGTTCTCACTGCCATGGTGGCGGTTCCTCTTGGACTCGGCCATGATCCTGGTCTTTGTCACGGGACTGGTCGCGGCGACTGTCCACTATCTTTATGGCGGGATTTCGACGCATGCAACTGAAAAGTTCGCGCCTTCTGCGCGCGTCCACCTCTCAATAATCATCGGCGTCTTCCTCCTGCTAAAGGCCGCCTCCTATTGGCTGAACCGCTACGAGTTGGTAGTCACTAGCAACTCGCTGTTCACTGGCGCGGGCTACACCGACGTAAATGCGCTTCTTCCTGCGAAGACAATTCTTACGTTCGTGGCACTGATCTGTGCGGTGCTGTTCTTTGCTAACGCCGTGCGCGGCACTTGGCGACTGGCGATTCTGGGACTAGGCCTGATGGCGCTCAGCGCGATCGTCATTGGCGGTATCTACCCAGAGATCGTGCAGCGGATTCAGGTGGCACCCAGTCAGGACACCAAAGAAGGCCCCTTCATCAGCCGGAACATCCAGGCCACGAGGGACGCGTACGGGTTGTCCGATGTTCAGTCTCAGGACTATGCCGCTGAGATTCAGCCCGACCCCAAACAGGTTGAGGCAGCCAAAGGCACGATCGATCACGTGCGACTTATGGATCCTGGGTTGCTATCGCCGACCTTCGATCAACTTCAGCAGGTCAAGGGCTACTACGGATTCCAAGATCCCCTAGACATCGATCGCTACTCAGTTGACGGGACACAGGCAGATGTCGTCGTTGCACCACGAGAGCTGAACCTTGACGGCGTTCCGACCGAACAGCGCAACTGGATCAACGACCATCTGACATACACGCATGGCTTCGGACTTGTGGCCGCTTATGGGAACCGCGCCGACTCAACGGGTGCTCCTGTTTGGGCAGAGTCGGACTTGCCGCCAGTTGGCGCCCTAGACATCAAGCAGCCGCGCATCTACTTCGGAGAAAAGGGTGCCGAGTACTCGATCGTCGGTGCGCAAGACGGCACTGCTCCTCGAGAACTTGACTATCCAGACGCATCGGCAGCGAACGGCCAGCGCTCGTACACCTACACCGGTCAAGGTGGAGTGCCGATCGGATCGTTCTTCAATCAGCTCGCGTATGCCTGGAAGTTCCAGGAGACGAACATCCTGTTGTCGAGCAGCATCAACCCAGACTCGCGAATCATCTACAACCGTGACCCACGAGACCGCGTCGAGGAGGTTGCCCCATGGCTAACACTCGATGGCGACCCGTACGCGACTGTCGTTGACGGAAAGATTGTTTGGATCGTCGACGGTTACACCACGAGCGACAACTACCCGTACTCGCAGCGCCAATACTTTGGCGATGTCACCACGGACTCGTTGACTGCGCAGTCCGGCGTAACGAGCCAACCGGTCCAGGATCAGATCAACTACATCCGCAACTCTGTTAAGGCCACGGTCGATGCCTACGACGGCACCGTCACGCTCTACGCGTGGGACGAAACCGACCCGGTGCTGCAGACCTGGAGCAAATCCTTCCCGGGCACCGTCCAGCCGAAGAGTGCGATTAGCCCAGAGTTGATGGCTCACTTGCGGTACCCGGAAGACCTGTTCAAGGTGCAGCGTGAGACTTACTCCCGCTATCACGTTGTGGATCCATCGATCTGGTACACCTCGCAGGACGCGTGGCAGGTCCCGACCGATCCGACAGACACCGGCGTTGCGGACGTCGCCCAGCCGCCGTACTACCTAACTCTGCGGATGCCGGGAACACCTGCCGCGAGTTTCTCGCTCACCACGACATATGCACCGGTCAATAGACAGAACCTTGCATCCTTCATGGCGGTCAACAGTGATGCGACGGACCCGGGTTACGGCACGTTGCGTGTCCTTGCCTTGCCCGATAACTCACCGATTCCAGGTCCAAGTCAGATGCAGAACAACTTCGACTCGGACCCAGCGGTCGCCAACGAGCTGCTCGCGCTGCGTCGTGGCGGCAACGTGCAAACAATACTCGGGAACTTGCTGACGCTGCCCGTTGCGAACGGGTTGATGTACGTCGAGCCGATCTTTGTGAGCGCGACTGAGGGCGCTGCCTACCCAACGCTGCAAAAGGTGATGGTGAGCTTTGGCGACGCGATCGCGATCGAGAACACCTTCCCCGAAGCCCTTGCCGTCTTCTTCGATCAAATAGACAATCCGGGTAACGGCAACGGTCATCCGGGCGGCAACGGCAATGGGCACGGCGGCCAGACCAACAGTTCCGCTGAAGCGCGACTCGCGGCAGCGTTGAAGGACGCCGGGGCTGCTTACGACGCAGGTCAAGCCGCACTAGCCAAGGGCGACTTTGCCGCCTACGGACAAGCCCAGCAGGACCTGTCCGACGCCATAGCGCGAGCGCAGCGCGCTGCCAGCGAACTTGGTCTTGACGTCCCAGGGACATCCACCGGCACGACGAATTCTGCCGCGTCCCCGACGCCGTCGCCATAGGAGTTCGCCGCGTTCGATCTGACCCGAGTTTGGTCGGGACGTCGTTGCAACGTAAGGTTGCGTCACCCAACGCGGGGTGGAGCAGCTCGGTAGCTCGCTGGGCTCATAACCCAGAGGTCGCAGGTTCAAATCCTGCCCCCGCTACTCAGTAGGGTCCGTAGAAGTTCGAAAGCCCCGGCGCAAGCCGGGGGCTTTCGTTTCTCACGCAAGCCTCACAGATTTCCTCGCATTGACCTGGCCAACGCCTATGCGTGGCTTAGCGACTAGCGCCTCCGAGGGACCGCAACGATCAGGCTGGCATTGGTCAGCATGCGCTTACTGATGTTCGGGGAAGTCTGATACCGGCCGACAGCGGAGGAGATAGGTTTCCTGAACGACCTGGTGGAAGTGTTCTCAGCGGCCATAGGTCAGCCAGTGAGCGAAGCGGTGGCGCTGCTGAAGAGCTGGTCGGCGACCCAGCGGCTGTGGCTGAAAGCGTCGCGCTGCTGGCACAGGACCTTGACGCTTGCGGCTCGTAGACACCCGGGGCCTCCCGCGCTTGCCCCGTGAGGGCCGTCAGCAACGCGCCTCGCTGCAGGCGAAGCTCAAGGTGACCAACGCCAAGCTGGCGGCGAAGATCGCCGAGGTACGGGCGGACTTCGAGCGCGGTGCGAAGTTGCTGAAGTAGCTTCCGCACCGAGGTTGGCCCGACAAGGTTCTGTCAACGCAACGGTGGCGCCTTGCGAGTCCTGCTTGGCTGTGGAAGTGTCCGTGCACCGGACGGATTTCTCCATCCAGCGGCTTCCACCACGAGTCCACTGTTGGTTGTGGCTGACTGGTGCCGCCCGACCATTCGAGGAAGAGGTCAAAGTTGGCGGACGAGGAGTTGACTGCAGACCAGGTCGATGACCTGGTGGAGAGTAAGTCGTTCGTGGTTCTCCTCCTCGTGGCCGCAGTCGTCGGTCTGGTGGTGTCACTCGCGGCGTGGGCGTTCCTGGAGTTGACGACCCAGATGCAGACATGGGTGTTCGTTGACGCACCCAGCGCTTTAGGTTTCGCAGACGGCCAACCGGTGTGGTGGCCGGTTCCCGTCCTATTCATCGCCGGGCTCATCGTCGCGTTCGCGATCAAGCGGCTCCCGGGTCTGGGGGGCCATGTGCCCGCCCACGGGCTGGCCAGCGGCGGAATGCCGCGACTGGAGGACCTGCCCGGTGTTCTGCTGGCGGCCGTGGCGAGCATCGGCCTCGGTCTGGTCGTCGGACCGGAGGCACCGCTGCTGGCCCTGGGTGGCGGCCTCGCGCTGTTGACACTGCACCTGTCGAGGCGTGAGTTGCCGCCACAGGTTCCGATCCTCATGGCAGCGGTGGGCAGTTTCACCGCGATGACCTCGCTGTTCGGCTCGCCGGTGATCGCCGCGATCATCGTCATCGAGGCCGCTGCAATCGGCGGGCCTCGGCTGCGTCTGGTGCTACTCCCCGGCCTGCTCGGAGCGGGTGTCGGGACGCTGGTCACCCTCGGCTACGGCTCGTGGTCCGGGCTCAGCGCGAGCTCTTACACGATCTCAGCCCTGGCGCTGCCGGCGTTCCCACGACCCGGCCTGGCCGACTTCGCCTGGACGATCGCCTTGGCGATAGTGATCGGAGCCGGGGGGCGGCTGCTCATGCACGGCGGCCTGCGCACCGAGCGCATCGCCCAGTCTCGCCCATTCCTGGTCCCTCCGATCGTCGGCATCCTTGTTGCCGCGCTCGCGATCACTTTCGACCAGGTCACCGGCAAGGGCGCCGACCAGGTGCTGTTCGACGGGCAGGCCTCGTTACCTGGGCTTGTCTCCAGCGCCGACACGTGGTCGCTGGGCGCCCTCGCCTTGCTTTTGGTCTGCAAGGGCCTGGCCTACAGCATGTCGCTCGGGAGCTTCCGAGGCGGCCCAACCTTTCCCGCCATGTTCCTTGGAGCAGCAGTCGGGATCATGGCTTCTCATCTGCCGGGGTACTCCCTGACCCCGGCGGTTGCCGTCGCCATCGGCGCCGCAACGGTGACAATCCTCAAACTCCCCTGGACCGCCATCCTGCTCGCGACCTTCCTCACCACCAGCGCAGGACTGGGAACCACCCCACTCATCGTGGTGGGGGTCGCTGTCGCCTACGCCACCGCGGTCGCAGTAGCCCGGCTCCTCGATACTCCTCTCAGCGACCAGGCTCACTCGCCGGCGACCCCTGCCGGCACCGCTTGAAACCACGCGCCGACCGAATAGGTCGCCTGCATCACACGATGCCGTCCGTCGTTACGTTGTGATGGGGCGTCCGGCGACTACTCCAGAGCGTCGACGTGCCAAGCCTTTCCCGAGCTCCCAGAGGACGAACAGCATGACCGCCGGAGCCGCGCCGATGAGCCATTGGGTGCTGGTGCTACAACGAACGTCTCGGCCCAAAGGTGCTCACAATCTGGTGTCAGCCAGCCACTGCGAGTTCCCCGAGCTCGGACCAGTCGTCCTGTTCGACCTCGAAGTTGACGATGCGTGGTGTCTCGGCCAGGTGCGCCGGCAGTGTTTCCCGCGCCCGTTTGAAGTGGTCTGACTGCACGTGTGCTACGCCTGCATCACCGTCGCGGAATGCCTCGACAAGGACGTACTCGTTAGGGTCGTCCAAACTTCGGGACCAGTCGAACCAGAGGCAGCCCGGTTCGCTGCGGGTCGCACGCGTGAAGTCAGAGCTGATCTGCGGCCACTCGTTAGCGTCCTCTGGGCGGACACGGAACTTCGCGGTGATGAAGATCACGGGCTCTCCTCGTTCGAGGGTCGATGGCCAATGATCCGGATGCTAATCCGAGCTGAGGGAGATCGTGACCGTCCCCGCGCCGGGATCGATCTCGTCGAGTAGGGATGCCGGAAGTCGGAACGCTCGTCCTGGAGAAGCAGGCCACGGGATGCGACGCGAGGCGATCGACAATCCGCCTTGGCGAAGTTCGACGCGCGGCGCAATTCGAAGTTCGTCGGTCCACAGCAGGAGGCGGTTACGCGGCGGACGTGGCTGCGCGAGGTCGATTTGCGCAGGCGACACCCAACGAAGTGGCGGCTCGACCACGAGGTCGATGAGTGTCTCCTGCTGTCGCTCACCTGCGAGGTACGCGAGGACGTGGGGGACAACGGCAGCCCCGTCGAGCGCTGCAACATCTGCTGTGTCGACCGGATGTAAGAGGTTGCCGATGGCGAACACGCCTGGTCATCGAGGTGCGAAGACGCGGAGTCGGTAATCGGCGCCTTGCTGACTTCGTCGAGCACCAAGCCAGCCTCGCGAGCGAGTTCGTTGTCGGGGATCCAGTCGCCAGTGAGAATCACGGTGTCGCACTCGAAGACACGACGTTGGCCCGTCGAGAGGTTTTCGATCTCGACTGCTGTGACGCGGGCGTCGCCCAAGATGCGCACGAGCTTTGTGTTGGTCGCCACAGGAGTGCGAAGCAATCCCCGTCCGAGAGCATTGAAGATCGCGTACGACTCGGGACGTTCGTGTTCGGTGACCATGAGCGCGGTGCGACATCCGGCGTGCTTGAGCGTCAGGACGGCCGACCAACTCACAAGTTCGGCGCCGAGAATGACGGCGCGTTGTCCTATCTCGCGGTGCTTGATGTGCACCAGGTTCTGCAGCTGCCCTGTGGTGTACACACCCTCGCAGCGCGCTCCGGGGATAAGCCGTGCCGCACGTGGCCGTTCTCGCGCACCGGTGGCGAGAATGACAACGTCGGGTTCGACCCGTCCGCGTCCGTCGGGGCAGGTGACGGCTATCGACGCATCTCCCAACCAGCCAGTGGCCATGGTGCTGGTGCGAATGTCTGCTCCGGCTGTCAACGCGCGCTCTCGCAAGGCGCGCGCGTACCTAGGTCCGGTAGTGAACCTTCCAAGGTCACGCAGGCCGTAGCCAAGGTGGTCGCTGTGACGGGGGATTCCCCCCGCTTCAGGTTCGCGCTCTAGGACAATCACCTGGCCGTCGACGCGCGGTGCGAGGTCGGCGGCAGCACGTAACCCCGACGGGCCACCGCCGATGATGCAAACGCGAGGAGTTAAGACGAACTCGCCGGGGGACCGCGGGTTCATCGGTCGGCCTTCGTGCTTGCAGCGCGTGCGAGTTCACTCTCAAGACGCTCGGCAATCTCGGCTCCACAGAAGAACCCCTGACACCGACCGTTCATCGCCCGAGTACGCCGCCGAAGACCGTCGAGGGTGGTCGCTGGCAACACGGAGTGGCACGCATCGCGGATCTCGCCAGAGGTGACGCGCTCGCAGAAGCAGACGATGCGGCCGTACTCGGAATCGGAGGCGATGCGTTCAGCGTCCTGATATGGACGCATGAAGGCCTCACCCAAGTTGGGCATCTGAGGAGGCTCGGGTAAGTCGTCGCGTTCGATGAGTTTCAGTCGTCCAGCGTCGCGAATGAGGTCCGTAACGTACTCGGCAATCGCCATGCCAGAGGTAAGACCAGTAGAGCGAATGCCTCCGGCGACGACGTATCTCTGATCGGAGTCGATCTCGATGATGTAGTCGCTGTGTTCGGTAGCGGCGCGTAGACCGGCATAGGTGGCAGTGATCTCCTCGTATTCCAGTGCGGGCAGCAGTTGTTGCGCCTTGCCCGTGAGGAACGCGAATCCCTTCTCCGTGGTTGAAGTGTCGGTGCGGTCTTCGATGTTCTCGGCGGTTGGGCCGACCATGACGTTGCCGTAGACCGTAGGGCTGACTAGTACGCCCTTGCCCAACTTGCTGGGCACCGGAAGCACGATCTTGTCGACCAACGGACGAGCCTGCTTATCGAACACGAGCAGTTCGCCCTTGCGAGGTGTGATGGTGAATCGGTCGAAGCCAAACAGCCGATCGATGACGTCACTGCCCAGCCCCGCGGCGTTGACCAGCCAGCGAGTCAGAATCTGACCCTGACTCGTACGTACGAGCGTGTGATCCGCCAAGACCTCGACGGCATCGACATGCGTCCGCAAATGCATCGTGGTTCCGCGCTGGACAGCGTCAGTGGCCAGCGCGATGTTCGTTGTCCACGTACACGTGATGGACTCGTCGGGGACAGACAGGCCGCCACGAACCCCAGCACCGAGATTTGGCACCGCCGCATAAACCTGATCGACGGTGAAGATCTCGGTCTCGTTGTATCCATTCGCTTCTGCCTTCGCGCGCAGTTTGGGTAACTCGTGCAACTGCTCATCATCCCAGGCGACAAGAATCGCGCCGGTGGGCTCGACGGGGATACCCGTGCCTGCTGCGCAAAGTCAGACAGCATCGTGTATCCAGCCTTGACCAACCTTGATTCGAGTGACCCGGGAGTGGCGTCGAAGCCGGTGTGCAGGATGGCGGTGTTGGCTTTGCTAGTGCCGTCGCAAACGTCTTCGTTCGCTTCGACAAGTGCGACGTCGAGTCGGTAACCGGCGAGGCTACGGGCGATGGCGGAGCCAACAATGCCCGCCACCGATAATCGTGACGTCATAAATCTTCGTTGAAGTCGTCATCAGGATCTCTCGTCAGCAGGTGGCCGCGGCATGCGTCCACCTGGCCCGAAACTCCGTGGCTCTGTCCGCTGACCATCGTGGTTCGTACAACTCGCTCGGTTCCCAAGGTACGACGGCATCGGCAACGCCTAGATCGGGGTTGAGCGCAATGCGGGCGAGTGCGGCAGCACCCATAGGGGTGGCATGCGCGGACGGGTAAACGTCGACTCCGATCTGCATCAGGTCAGCGACCGCCTGCATGAGTACCCGACTCTGGGTGAGACCACCGTCGACGCGCAGCCGTTGCAGAGGTTTGCCCATGTCGGTTGCGACGAGGTCGCCGAGTTCAGCCACTTGCGCCGCTATGCCCTGGAGTACGGCCAGCACGAGGTGCTCTGGTCCAGTGGACAGGCTCATGCCGATGAACGTGGCACGCGCCTCGGGTTTCCACCATGGCGCAGCCAGTCCAGCAAGCGCGGGCACAGCGAGCGCGCCCGCGGCGTCATCGGCGGCCACGGAATCCAGGTCGGTGGGGTCGTCGATAAAGCGCAATTGTTGGAGCCATCGCACCGCAGAAGCAGCGGTATAGACCTGGCCGTCGAAGCAGTACGTGGTGTCACCGCTCAGCCGCCACGCGATAGACGCAGCTAGTCCGGCGCTCGATCGATGCGGTTGTTGTCCGGTGTTCGCGAGC
The DNA here is from genome assembly GCA_963726755.1 of uncultured Actinomycetota bacterium. Classification (GTDB taxonomy): domain Bacteria; phylum Actinomycetota; class Actinomycetes; order JAHEKZ01; family JAHEKZ01; genus DATKIY01. The sequence goes on along the minus strand of CAVSDB010000003.1, from coordinate 85,122 downwards.
AGGAAGGCACCGGTTCCGAACGTGCACTTAGCCTCGCCCGGATTCAAACAGTTCTGAGCCAACAGTGCAGCCTGTTGGTCGACCACGAGGCCACCCACCGGGACCTCGTGGACCGAAGGCCGACGTAGTGCCAGCAATCTCGTCAGACGCGAGAATCGCGCGGCATGGGTTCGTCGTCGAGATCGAACAGACGCAGTAGATCAAGTGACCAGTCGCCAGTGTCAAGGTCGGTGACAAGAGATCGAGAAGCGGTGGACACGTCGGTCACAAACTCACCGGTGAGCTGATGCAACAGCCAGGAGTCCGACGTCGTGACGACCCCCTCGGTCGTCACATTGCGGCGGAGCCATGCCTGCTTGGGGGCAGAGAAGTACGGGTCGAGGACGAGCCCGGTCTTGGCGGCAATGAAGTCAGCGTGCTCGCGCAAGCCCTCGCAAATCGGCTCGGCCCGTCGGTCCTGCCAGACAACGATCGGCGAAAGTGCAGCTCCAGTTTGACGATCCCAGGCGAGTACGGACTCGCCTTGGTTGGCGAGCGTCACAATGTCGATGGGAACTTTGGCAAGGGCAACAGCTTCACGGCCCGCTTGGAGCACGGAATCAAGTAGCTCCTGAGGATCTTGCTCGACGCCGCCGCCTTCGAAGTAACTCGGTCGCAGCGAACACTCGGCGAGCCCCAGCACGCGGTCGTCACCGACGACGACGGCCTTAGTTCCTGAGGTGCCCTGGTCGATGGCAAGGACTGTGGTCACGGCCGACCTCCCTCAGGCAATTCTCCATCGCCGCCTCCAGGAACTCGTCACGCCGGTTCAGTTCGAAAGGACGAGACCTCGGGATCGGTAGTTCTTGTGATCGACGTGCGGCCCGGCCAGCGTTCGGGGTTTGCCCGCCGTCTTCGCCGTTCGCGCGTTCCACGCGATGCTGCGCAACTGCCCCGTCGGTGCGTCGGTGAAGTACAGCGTGTTGCCGACCAGGAATGCGCCACCGACGCGGTTCCAGTCCACCGCCGAATGTGCTCCGGCGCGGTAGCGCCAACTACCCACGATGTCGCTTTGCGGTTGGAAGTATCGGTAGAACAGTTTGTCGGTGCCGGTGAGTGTGTAGTACAGCCGATGTGAATGCCGGTCGAAAAACATTGATCGAACGCGCGCGAGGTCGGGGAAGCCATGCTGCAGCGAAACCTCAGACGGGGCTCCTAGAGAGCCGCCGTGGTAACTCTGAGTCGTAAGCCGTCCGTTGGACCACCCAGCGTAAAGCCGGTCGTCGACCACGAAGGTGCCCCGTACGTCTTGCCACTGTTGGGTACTGGCGACGAAGGTCGGCAGTCCGGTTGCCTTGCCGTTAAAGGTTCGAGTCTGGACTCGGTTGGTGCTGCCTTGCCCAAGTAACGTCAGGGTCCCTGGGAGCTTTCCTGTCTGGTACGCAGGTAGAGGGTTGGCGTGGTCCATGGGTAGGAAGGCGAGCCGTTGATGTGGTTCGCCGCCGAACTGGTTCGTGTCGTGCCCGACGAGTAGGCCTTGTTTGACGAGGGCAAAGCCGGATACGCCGACGCCGCGGGGCCGCCCGGGGTTCCAGCCGAGCGGGAGACCGTTGAGGGGGTCCAAGGCGGCGATGCCGGGCCGCTCAACCGCGCCGGGGCCGGCGCTGTTGTGTCCATAACTGTTGTTGAACCAGCGTTGGTGGCCACCGACGTACACGACGTTCCGGTCGACGGTAACGGCAGTCAGAGTGTCGCCGCCGGTGTAATCCACCCAAGCTGGCTGTTGGCCCGGGCCGACGCCGACGTTCCAACGGGACGCGGTGTCGCAGAGCTGCCCCGATGATTGACCGCCCTCGGGACCGCCGCTCGTCACGATGATGAAGTAGCGACTGGTTGGTGAGAATGCGACGCCACGCATGTACGTGTCGAAGTGACGGTTGCAGACCGGGGCAAACCGTCGAGTTGACCAGGACGCCAGTGGAGTGTGGCGTTTAGCAAGTTTGAGCAGCGCAACCTGCGGGCGGTGCTGGCCGTCGACCAAACGGAAGTTCCCGACGATGGCGATCCGGCGATCATTGGGCGCGATGTCCATCGCAACCACGTGTGGACGACCCTTTCGGTTCGTCCCGCTGAGCCTGACGCCGGCGGTGCCAGTGTCGCGACCAGCCGAGTCGAGAGCGATCAGATAGCTGCGGTGGTGGCGACCGACGTCCGTGAAGTCACCGGCCAAGTAGAGGCGGCCACGTGCATATGCGATGTCATTCACCGTACGGTCGAGGCGTGGCGGTCTGAACCCAGGCTCGACTCGGCCAGTATCCAGTTGAAGTCTCGCCGCGCGCTTTGTTCTGGGATGTCTGTTGATCGAGCTGAAATCCCCGACCGCGTACACCGACCGACGGCCGGGACGCAGCAACAGGTCGTTGACCTCACCGAACGCGTGCGGCCGAAACGTTGTGCTCACGGCACCGGTGACAGCGTCATAGGCAAACAGATTTTGCCGGCTGTAGGTGACACCGCCCTGGGCCACGTGGTTGAACTGGCCCCCAACCACGATCATGGTCCCGACCCGCACAAACGCGTTGACATGTCCGTCCAGCACGTCGGGGGTGTTATCAGCCGGATTGGCGGAGACAATCCCGCGATGAACGGGGTGCCGGTCCGCGACCGCGGGTGCTGCGGACAGCATGCTCGCCAGCATCACGACGGCAGTTAGGGCGGGGAGCCACTTTGGAGACAGCGAGCGACGCGCTAACTGAACCGCGCGATCTACTACGGACACAGGCGGGGTCATGTGTGCGGTGATGCCCTTCTTCAACTGCTGGTTCGGCGATCCGGCGCCGCCGAGACTGGCGGGGGCGATGGATCACGCAACAAGACGGACGCCACCGTAGTGGACATGATGTCGACAGTTGGGACAGGGTCGACCGTGCTCGCCGTCTGGCGTGAGGCTCAGCTGGTGAGCTTGATCAGCTGCACCGGCCCAGTTCCGCCAGACTCGCCATTACCGCCGTTGAGGACGAGGAACTGGACAAAGCCTGCGGGACCGTTCGGGTGCACGGCGTAGACCTCATCTGCGAGGCCACCTGCCCGGGCACCGGGTACTTAGCCCACGTCGTTCCTGAAAGCACGCCGACATAGTCAGTCGGGTTGGAATGGTCGGCCTGCACCTGGCAGTAGATGGCCAGACCTGCCTGCGTCTGGCCGATGGCCACAGCGCGACCCTCGTTCGAGAAGGTCAGGACGCTTCTGTAGGTGCCGAACCTGCCGGTGCCGTCGTTGAGTTGGTACCCGCACGACGTCTTCCGAATCTGCGCTAGATCGAGGTCGCCATCGCCATCGATGTCGTACGGCGCAGCGTCGCTGACTGCCGATGTAAGACCTGAGAGGGTGCCCGAACGAAGCACCAACTTGCCGGTGCCGTCGTTCATGAACGCCTCCGGAGGCTTGTTCTTGAGCCTGCAGGCGACCAGGTCCATGTGACCATCGCGGTTGAGGTCTACCGCCTCCATGCAACGCTGACCGGGATCGTCGGCATTGGCCAGGTCGATGCCTTTCGCAAAACCATTCCAACCGTTGCCTTCGGGGTCTCCAAGGTTGTAGTAGATCTTCGGGTTCTTACTCGGATAGCCGTTAGCTGGATTGCTGCAGGGGTCTGTCACGTTGCGCGGGATAGCGTTGCCGACTACGAGATCTGCCCAGCCGTCGCCATTGAAGTCGGCAGCCGCCTCATGCCTGCCGCGACCGCAGGGGTCCGCAATTCCCACCTGCGTACCGACCTCAGTGAAGTGGTTCAGGCTGGTCTGCAACCAGAGTTCGTTGTCGCGGGTGGTTGGCTTGACGAAGTTCGACTGATTGCGTCCGGCTGAGTTCGCCATATCCATCAAGCCGTTGTGATCGAAGTCTGCCCACGCGCAGCCATGTCGATCTGTGACGGTGCTCGGTGTTGCGAGCGGCCACGCACCGTTGTTTGGCAGTCGTGTATAGGTGCCGGCGAGATTCGACTGATAGAGGCGACTCGACTTCTGGTGGTTACCCACGTACAGGAGACCACCGGGCGGTCTCACACGCGCTCCACGTCACGTTTACGTCGGACACGCCGGCTGACTGCGCAACGTCGGCCACTGTGACGGTTGCGGCCTGCGCTCCAACGATGGTGAGGGGCACAATCGCTAGCGCAAGTAGAGCGCTGCCAACTGCCCCTGTGTATCGAATCGATCGACTGTACGGTCGCATGCCTTCCGTCAACTCCTCAGTGAGGATGGGGCAGGGGTGTGCAACGCGCACCACCAAGTATTCGCCGCGTCATGGTACCTCCGCTTCAGCGAGCCCGGGAGGGTTATCGCCGAAGAGCCCGATCTGACCGTCGATTCGGCCATTCGGCTGACAAATCCCGAGCGGCCGTCTGCGCTGATCTCTCGATGCCTCACACTTGACGGATCGCGCATGGTGAATCGTGCGACTGACACATCGACCACGGGGGCGGGAATCGATGACGCGTAAGACTCTTGTTGCCGGGCTCGTCGCCATGAGCCTGCTGGCAGGGATGATCGGCGGCACCGGCGTCGCAGAGGCCGCCACTGCGTCAGTGCTCACTGTGACTCCGGTCGAGCCGAATGTGGCCGACGTCTGCTGGACGCCGTACCGTCCCCGATGCGGGTTCGGTGAGCAACTATCGGCTCTACGGCGCCAGAGTTGCTCGACATCCCGATCACCGCCGCACCAGACGTCTTCCGGTTTGTCGGCGGTCAGTACTGCGTGCGCTTCCCCAACCTGATCTCCGGCAAGCGGTACACCTTCTCGCTGGAGGCACAGGTCGACAACGATGCCTACACCGAGGCCGCGCCCGAACTCGTTGCCCACTACTTCGCGCTCTCGGCAGCCCTCTCGCGGACACATGTCAAGGCGGGTCAAGTGGTGACCGTGTCAGGCACGCTGAGGGCTGGCAACAAGGGGCAGGCCGATGCGACGGTGATCGTCCAAACGCGTGCCCCGAACAGTGACACCTGGTCGTGGGTCGGGACGGCGACCACCGACAGCCTCGGACGTTACACACGGTCTTTCAAGGTCCAAAGCAACGTTAAGGTGCGCACCTACTTCAAGGGGATTCCGGGCGGTGAAGCGACGGTAGGAGCCTGGAACTCAAACAACCCCCTCGAGGTGTCACCGGTGTTTAGCCTGTCGTTCGCGAAGAACCCGGTTCGAGTCGGCCACCAAGTGATGGCATCGGGTTCAGTCACCGCAGGGAGCGTCCAGTTGCTTGCCGGTGACCCGGTGTGTTTCCAGCAGCGACAAGGTCGCTCGTGGCGGTCGTTGAAGTGTGTTCCAATCTCGTCGAAGGGGCGGTTCTCCTACTCGCTGACCCCAAAGTCCAAGGCGGACCTGAAGTACCGGTGGCGGGCCACCAGTGTCGCCCCCGAGTACGTAGCTGGCAACAGTCGAACCGTGCGCCTCGTCGTGCGATAAGGACGTCGAAGGCATAGTCACTTCAGCCGGGCGGCTCATCGACCGATGTTCGTACGATTGGGGCATATCCCCCAAACGGACTAGCCCATCTAGGGGTTAGGACTAGCCCAATGGCGTGACGCCCAAGTCTGTGCGGTCAAGAGTGCCCGCACAGGCGGCGAACCAACAATCGGCCCACCCCTGCCGACTGTTGGGAGCGAACATGCGTCATGCGTCACGAAATCGAGTAGGCCTCATCCTTTCCCTCGCCGCGGCTCTTGCGGTATCCAGTTTCGCTTTCGCCAACTTGACTTCGGGGCCATCCCTTGCGGCGCAGGTCGATTACACCGTGAAGATCGTGGCAGTGCAGGACAGTTTCGGCACCTCAGGCAGTCCAAATCTCAGTCGTTCGGCGTCCGATCGCCTCGTGGCTCGCCGCACCCCCGGCCTGCTCAAAGTGAGTTACGTGAAGTTCAACGTCACAAGTGCCGACTTGCGGGGTGACCAGGTCGTCGGAGCCAAGGTACTGCTAGAGCCGCAGGACAGGCTCGAGGTCCCGGTCGACCTTCGCCTGGTCAAGGGCAACAACTGGTCCGCGAAGAGCTTGACGTTCAACACCGCACCCCGGGTCGGAGCCGTCCTCGGCAAGGTCAACTCGGGGCCGGCTACTACGCGATGGGTCGATGTCAGCAGCCTGGTCACCGGCCCCGGAACGTACTCTTTCGCGCTTACTACCGACAGCGGTATCGCCAGTTTCTCGTCCACCGAGACTCATAAGCCGCCGGTGCTCGTCGTGCGGATGCAGCGTGCTTCACCGCCAGTGACGCCATCCGCCACCCCCAGCCCGGTTCAGTCCTCACCGACGCCGCCGGTCTCGCAGACTCCGACGCCGCCGGTCTCGCAGACTCCGACGCCGCCGGTCTCGCAGACTCCGACGCCGCCGGTCTCGCAGACTCCCACGCAAGACCCGTCACCGACGCCCGCACCCCAGGGTTGCCAACAGCGATTCCCCGGCGACCCATGCGCGGGGACTATGTACTACGGAGCTTCTGTCGAGGGGGGCGACCCACGAACCCTCGAGTCGCAGCTAGGTCGGGGGCTAACGCTCTATCGCTCCTACATGCAGCCGACTACGCCCGCCTCGAAGTTCGCGTCGCGGGCGGCAGCCGATGTCGCCGCCGGGCGAATCCCGTTGATCTCCACCAAGATCCCGGGGACCTGGGCCGATTTTGCGGCCGGCAAGCAGGATGCCTGGTTTGTCGACCGGATCAAGGCGCTCGCTGCCGTGAAGGGTCCGGTCTGGCTGTGCCTGCACCACGAGCCACGCAACGATGGCGACCCGGCTGACTGGGTCAAGATGCAGCAGCATGCTCGTACCCTCATCGATGCCAACGCGAAGAACATCGCGCTAGTCGGAATCCTGAACGGCTGGGACTTCCTGGAAAAGAACGGCAATCCCGAGCGGTGGAATATGCCGGTCGGAACTGGCGTGGACATCATGGGCTTCGACAGCTACAACCCGTGGTCCCCGACGAACGGCATCGGACGTGGAAGTCAGCTGCCGACGGCCATGTCACCGGGAGTGGCCATCCAGGCCTGGGGATACCCCACGCTCGTCGGTGAGTCGGGCGTGCGCACGGATGCGGCCAACCCCGGTCGGGCTGCGCAGTGGCTGAAGGATGAGTACGACTTCGCTGTTGGGACACGGATTCCTTGGTGTCTCCTACTTCGACTCGGGTGCGAACTCTCCCGACGGCACGTGGGACCTGACCGGTGAGCGCTTGGACCAGTTCAACAAGAACCTCGCCAGGGCCGAAACCGCTCACCTGACCCAGTAGGGACGAGCCCTTATAGCACCTGCAACCGTTCTGGGTGTCCGTCAAACGGACCGATTGGTTCATTCGGCTGACACCCAGGACGGTTGGCTGTCGCCTGTCTTGAGCCCGGGTATCGTAGGAGTCCTGCGGATCGTGGTCGGTCTGAGGCGACTAGCCCAGTCGGCCCTTGAGGGAGGAACTCGACCGGTATGGGGGATGGCAGCGGCATGGGACCCGACTGGCGGGCGGCCTTCGGAGAGCCGATCGCCTGAATTGTCTGAGCGGGGAGCCTGCCACCGGATCGACCCCAAACGCCGCGAGTAGTTGGCGACGGGTGCTGCTCATCGTGGCTGCTTGCTCCTGGGGCTTGCGGCCGGTGTCGGCTACTACGTCCATACCCCCAAGAGCTACCAGGCCAGCGCGACCGTGCTGGTGCTGCCGACAGCGACTGGCCTCGACGCGGAGTCCAGGTGGGTCAACCGACATCAATATGGAGACCGAAGCCGAGCTAGCCCGCTCCACCTCGGTCGCTGACAAGGCGTCCGCAGGCGCTCGACGGTCAACTCTCGGCTAGCGCGCTGTTGACGAAGGGCAGCGTGACGGTGCCGGTGAACAGCCAGGTCGTCAACTTCAGCGTGCGTGGCACCCTCGGCCGAACTCGCCGCTGAAGGGGCGAACGCCTGGGCCAACGCGTACCTTGAGCGGCGTGCTGAGCAGGCAAGCTGAGGTTCTCGACGTGGCGACCAGCGAACTCAGAGACGTTACAAGACACTCAGACTCAGCTGGATGACCTGTCAGAGCCCTCGAACAGCCCGGAAAATCAAGCTCGCCGAGACGTCCTCGTCACCAAGCTCTCTGACATCAACAAGCAGCTCATCGTCCTGGGCGTGGGGTCGACGGAACTCGGGACAGATCATCAGCCGAAGCCACGGCACCGACCAAACCCGCCGCTCCTTCGCTCCCCCTGGCCGTTGGTGCCGGACTCTTAGCTGGCGGGGCGTTGGCGGTCGGACTCATCCTGATCGGGGCGGTGCGCAGATCCCAATCGGTCCCGCACACTCGAGCCCACGATGCAGCGCGGGTGCCCGTGCTCGCGTCGGTCTCCGGGGCCGAGTTCTGGTGGCTCGGGAGTCGATGACGCAGACCTGCGCAGAACGTGCCGCGAGATCGCCGCACTCGCGGCAGATCCCGGCCCAGTCGCACTGATAGGTGGCGGTGACCCGGCCACGGCGACCCGCGTGGCCCTGCAGTTGGGCACGGCATGGGCTTCGGAGTTCGGGGCGAGTGTGGTGGTTTCGACCGACTCGACGGCTCGTGACAGCCTGCCTGTAACGGTGCGGGACCGGCCAGGAGTCTTCGACCTACTGGTCAATGGTGTTTCGCCCTTGGACTGTGCTGCCCGGTTGCCAAACTCGCAGGCGCTGCTCATCGGGCCGGGCAGCCGAGCAAGCGCTATGAACGAGGTGAGCGGTCAGCGGGTGACCCAGATGTGGGCGCAACTCGACCGGGAGTTCGGCACTGTGCTGGTGTCCTCGATTCACAACGATAGCCCGATCGCCTCGATGACCGTTCGCACGGCGGGACAGGTTGTCGGGATCGTCCGTGCAGACCGTGGACGCGAACAAGACGTAGCGGCGCTCTTGGATCAGCTCGATCACCTTGCGGCAGCAGATCGACTGGTCGGGGTGATCTTGGTGGAAGACGGCGACCTCCCAACGTTCCGGGCCGGTGGCTCGCCAACGGCCGATCCGCGTCCAGTTCCCGAGTCGGATAGCGCCGAAAGTGGCAACGTCAGACCGTTCGATCCAGATCATGGCACCCACCACGATCAAGGCGGTGACGAGGAAGCCGGCTCGGCCCACGACCAACTTCCCTCGGGTTTCGGGAGTCCAGCGTGACATCTTCGGAGGGCGCCACCCCAGGGGTCAGCGTGGTCATCCCCACGCGCGGCCGACGAGAACTCGTGCGCAAGGCAGTGGTAGCCGTCGTGGAACCAGCAGTACCAAGGTGATATTCAGTGCATCGTGGTACACGACCAAGAAGAGCCCGACGAGTCCCTGGAAGCGCTGAGTGTTGCCGGTCGAAGCGTCCAGGTAGTGGCCAACACCGGTCAGACCGGCCTCGCGGGTTCAAGGAATTTCGGGCTGAAGTTCGCCGAGCACGACCTGATCGCTTCCTGCGACGACGACGACTGGTGGGAACCGGACAAGGTGCGGCTGCAGGCTCGCTCGACTGTCCGAACACCCCGAGATGTTGGTTGTGGGAGCTGGCATCCGGTTGCTGATGGCGGAAGAGCGAACATACGAGTGGCTGGGCTCATCCGACGTCATCACGGCTCACGACCTCTTCCGCTCGCGACGCAAGGAACTCCACTCGTCGACACTGATGATGCGACGTGAGGCCTTCGATCTTGCCGGCAACTACGACGAGACGTTGCCGCAGAGTTACGCCGAGGACTATGAGTGGCTGCTTCGTGCTGTTCAGCACGGTTCGATCGGAGTCGTCAGAACTCCCTTGGCCAACATCAAGAAGGATGGCCCGTCGTGGTTTCGTGAGCGGTCCGAGGTGATCGCCGAGGCTCTTGAGTATCTCCTCGTCGAGCATCCGGAGATCGCGCAGTCGCGACGCGGGCATGCCCGGATCCTCGGTCAGATTGCGTTCGCACGCGCCAACCAGGGCGAGCGTCGCGAGGCGCTGGACCTCATCCGCCAGTCGCTGACTCGATGGCCCTTCGCTCCGCAGGCGTGGCTTGGCTCTCTTTCAGGTCACGTTCCGCGCAGATCCGCGGGTCCTGCTCCGCGGCGCAAGGGTGGTGGGTCGTGGTCTCTCGTAAGTCGGTGACGCCGAACTTCATGTACATCGGTCCCGACAAGGCGGGCTCGTCGTGGTTGCACGAGGTGTTGCTGATCCATCCCCAGGTCTACATGCCCGTCGCCAAAGACCTCTATTTCTTCGACCGTTACTACGACCGTGGTATGTCGTGGTACCTGTCCCAGTTCGAGGGGGCCGGCCACAGCATCGCGTCGTCGGTGAGGTCTGTCAGGACTACCTGTTCTGTCCCGAGGCGCCGCAGCGGATCGCCGAGTCTTTGACCGGCACACGATTTATGGTCACCCTCCGAGACCCTGCCGAGCGAGCCTTTTCCTCGTACCTGTACATGCTCAAACAGGGTCAGAACCCTGGGACGTTCGTCGAGGCGCTCAGCAGCCGACCCGAGCTCATCGAGCACGGTCGTTATGCCACCAGCATCCAGCGCTTCATCGACGTGTTCGGAGTCGAGTGCCATCTACCTGGCCGTCTTTGACGACCTCGTGGCCGACCCGCAGGCGTTCGTCGACGGCCTGCTGCGCTGGCTGGACATCGATCCGCTGGAGTTGAGCGACGAATTGCTCGAGGCACGTTTGCCGGCCGGCCGGGCGCGATCTGCGCTGATGGCTCGCTGGGCTCGGCGAGCTGCTGACGTCGTGAGAGAGCGTGACGGAGCCAACCTCGTCGGACGCGTGAAGCGCTCACCGACGGTGCAGAAGGTTCTTTACCGGACACTTTCGGATGACAAGCCGGTGATGTCAGACGCGGAGCGTGCGGCTGTACACGCAGCGCTCGGCGATGAGGTGGTGGCGCTGGATCGCACCTTCGGCCTAGGACTCGCCCGACGTTGGGGATGGTCCCTGGTCGAGGCTGTCTCGATCGACGATCCGGCGGCGTAGTGTCGTCGGTCGCGCCCGCGCGCACCGTCATTGAGCGCACAGCGCCGCGGCGCAAGGGGGCTGGCGCGGTTGGGTCCCGGGTTGGCCGCTCAAAGTGCTGCTCCTCGGTCTCCCGTTGTGGTGGGCATTGGGGGTCAGTTCCTTCATCTTCATCTTCGCCTCGGTCGTTATGGCCGTTGACATGTATCGCCGCGGACGACTTCGCCTACCTGCCGCCTTCGGCGTCTGGCTGCTGTTCCTGCTATGGATTGCGGCCGGGGTCGTTCGTGCTCTGGGCGCATGCGCCAGGCACCGTCGACGGCGGGGGGCCAGCTCGCTTGGTGGGGTTTCGCTTCTGGGGGCTGTGGTACTTGGCCATCACCGTGGCGATGCTCTACCCACTCAGCTTCTCGTCCCGTGTGCTTCCCGGCATGACAGTGGTGCGGTGGCTCGCGATCGCGTTCCTGTTCGTGGCCGGCGGTGGTCTGCTGGGTGTTCTGCTTCCGTCCTTGCAGTTCCCCTCACCCATGGAGTTCATTCTGCCGGGTGCTCGCGGCCCGGGCTTCCTTCACACCCTGGTTCACCCATCGCTGACCATCCAGAGCGATTTCCTCGGGTACGAACAACCGCGTCCTAAGGCGCCCTTTGCCTATCCGAATGCTTGGGGAAACAACTTCGGTTTGCTCTTGCCGTTCTTTGTTCTGGGATGGGGAACCAGTGAGCGTCGCTGGCAGCGCTTCGCAGTGCCCTTCGTGCTGATCCTCGCGATCATCCCGGTCGCGTTCTCGTTGAACCGTGGGTTGTGGATTGGGCTCACCATCTTGATGGTGTATGCCGCGGTCAACACGGCGCGTAGTGGTCACTTCGCCGGACTTCTCGCACTCGTCGCGGTCGTCGCACTCGGCGCTGGGGTTGTTCTCGGCGACGCCGCTTGCCGCCACGATTCAACTGCGCGTGGAGACCCCGCATAGCAACGAGCGCCGGGGAACGGTCGCCGAGACCGTGATCTCCACCACCTGGCAGGGGTCTCCACTACTTGGCTACGGCAGCACCCGCCAGGTGCAAGGGAGCTTTTCGTCCATCGCCGGAGGTGAGACAGCCGGAATGCCACCAGTGTGCGGCTCCCCCCTGGGTACTCAGGGCTTCTTGTGGCGCCTCATCTTCACCACGGGATTCGTCGGGACCGCATTGTTCTATCTTTTCATGTCGATCCAGATGGCCCGACACGTGCAGACGTCTCGATCCGATCTGCGTGGTCGGATGTATGGTGCTCACCGTCTCGGTGCTGTTCTTCATCGTCTACGACTCACTCGAGTCTCCGCTCTTCTATCTTGATGCTGGCCATCGGTCTGATGAACCGGCAGCGACTCGAAGACCAGGATCGAAACGCCAACCTGCTACGCCAAGCTGCTGTGCACTGATGTGAGGACTGACGTGACCACGCTCAAGCAACGAACCCCCGCAACTGCGAAGCGGTTCGGTCGACAGGCCTATACGCCGATCGGACAAGTCGACAGCTCCGCTTCGACTCATGCCATCGTTTATCGTCGCGGGCGCGCAACGATGCGGAACGACGAGTCTCTACCGCGCTTTGCTGAGTCATCCGGCCGTGCTTTCCGCCGTCTATCACAAAGGAGTCAACTACTTCGATGTGAACTACGGCAAGGGGATGAACTGGTACAGGGGGCACTTCCCGCTTCGGAATTACGGCGACAATGCGCGAACCCGTGGCGCTGTCGAAAGGGCCCATGACATTCGACGCCAGTGGCTACTACATGTACCACCCACTCGCTGCCGAACGGATCGGACGCGATCTTCCGGGCGTGAAGATCCTCGTCCTCGTTGCGCGACCCGGTGGATCGCGCCTACTCCGCCTACCGGCACGAGTTCGCAAGGGGCTTCGAGACCGAAACCTTCGAACGAGCGCTGGAGCTTGAAGACGAGCGGGTGCAACCCGAACTCGAGCGGATGATCGCCGACCCCACCTATCAGAGCAACAGCTACCGTCATCATTCCTATCGCCGGCGAGGTCAATACGCTGAGCAGTTGCAACGGCTTGCTGATGCTGTGGGACGCGAACAGCTGCTCGTTGTCGAGAGCGAGGCGTTCTTTACGCAACCGGAGGAGGAGTATCGGCGAATCACCGACTTCCTGGGACTACAACCTCATCTACCAGATCGCTTCGATCGCTGGAACGCTCGACCTGGCTCCGAACTACCCGCCGCAGCCGAGCGTTTCCTCGTCGATGCGTACCGAAGCCACGATGAGTTGTTGACCAAATTCCTCGAGCACCCGCCTCGTTGGGCGCGCTGACCGACCACCATGTCACTTCGTCCTGTCATTGTCGGCGCCCCCGATCCGGTCTTTCTCACTCTGCGCAGCCGCAGGGTTTGGGTGCTCGCGCTGATCGGAGCCGTCGCTTGGGGCGACCGTAGGCACCGTCTTGGTCTTGACTTCGCCCGCTACTTTCGAGGCGACCGTTGCGGTCGAACTTTCGTCGGCGGCACCGCAGATTAATCTTTCGGGCGTTGGTCCAAAGGCTGATCTGGTGAGCGTCGACACAGATGCCCAGATTGTGTTGTCCGACGGTGTCGTTGACGCTGTGATCGCGCTGGGCGACCGGACTCCCTCGGAGGTTCGGGATAACCTCACGGTCTCTGCGCGCCCACTCACCCAGGTCATGACCATCACCTACGCCGCTGGCAGCGCAGACGCTGCACGCAACGGTGCGGCGGCCGCCGCCGACGCCTCTGCTCAGCGAGCGGGAGCGGCTGATCGTCGATCCGGTGACGTGACTACCTGACGAGTGTGAGCAACCAGAACGTCAGCAAGACCGTGAACGACGGGAGAGGGGTAACGGCTGAGTCTGAAGGACAACCTCTGGAGCCTTGGAACTTCGACGTCAGGCCGCCCTCGACGAGGGAGTTGGGACTAGCGGACGCGGGATCGGTCATCGAGCAGGCTCGAATCACCGCCTCCGGTCACCGAGGTGACCTCGAGGTACCGGTGGCAACCGGTATGGCCGTTGGTGCGCTTTTCGGGTGTCGGTATCGCTGTCCTGTGGGATATCAGACGTCGTCGTCGATCCGCCCAAGCCCGCGACACGGACGGGCTCATGAAAAGCCCGGGCGTCGCCAGGCGTCGCCGGCGATCGCCTTGATCACGCTCATTGCAGCTTGTATCGGCGGTGCTGCTGGCTGGTGGGTAGGTGGGCATGCGTTCGGCCGGCTTCGTCGCCACGGCATCGGTGGTGATCAACCCGATTCCGGGCAACACGTTCTGGGACGACTCGGTCAGCGACCCGATCACGTTGCAGACCGAGGCTGAAGAAGCTCGATCCGATGCGGTCCTTGGCTGCGGTGGTCGATAAATCCGACCTACATCAACGATGTCGACGTGCTGCGTCGTCGGATCTCGGTCTCGGCGGTGCCGAACTCGCGAAGTGATTCGGTTGTCGTACCGCGGCGGATCGGCGAAGGACTCCGCAGCTGTCGCGGACGCTCTGGCGCACGCCGCGTTGGACGCAGCGTCGATGAGCATGCCACTGCAGCGCTCGATGCGCAGGTCGCGACCGTGAAGAACGCGATCAAGCGACGTGACGGACGAGCTGAGGAACGCTAAGGACCAGGCAAGCGAACGAGTGTTGACCCTGCGCAGAGTGGTACTGCGCGGTCAGCTCCAGGGGGCTCGAAGCCAAGTCCCTAGTGCCGGGGGCCGTGCTCGGGGTCACGACCCAAAGTGCGTCGCGACGCACCACGCGCATCGGGCTGGCCGGTGTCGGTGCAATCGTGGGTGCGCTCGGTGGGCTGTGGTTCGGTCGCCGGGTCGTTCGGCGGACACCCTAACGAGCCGACGATCGCCTGAGGTACCCGTGGGCCAGCAACGCAGGCATGCCGATGAGAGTGGCGGCCGCCCGATCCCGGCGGCTCAGTGCGGTCCGCCACTCTTCGTCCGCTCGTAGCGTGACTTCACCAGTCGTGAAGCGTGATGGGTTTCCGCTGATGCCGTGGCTTGAGGGGAGCACCGCGACGTTGCCCCGTAAGGTGTGTGGCTTGAGCCGAGAAGGCACCCAGGCCGAGTGCTCGTTGGGCCGCGTGGGTGGTCTCTGCCGGGTTGTCGACGAGGTCCTCGTAGCGCACTGTCACCGACGGCTTCATCAGGGTGCCAGCCAGCGCGGCCTGGGTTTCCATCCTGGTCCAGCGGGCTGCCGTTCGCGCAACCGAGAAACTCGCCATGGTGCCTCGAGTTTGGTCGGTCGCGTGCGGGCGAGAGACATCGGACTTGGCCCATGAGTAGGACACCCCTCGCACATCGCGCACGAGGTGAAGTACGCGAAGGTCGATCCGCGGTTCATTTCGGAGCGCGATCAGCGGGGCGATCGCCTTACTGGCGTCGACGATCACGTCGGCCTTGGACACCTGCTGAATGGCACGGTAGAGCCGATACTGCACGTCGCAGTACTCGGTGAGTTGCTCCCGAAACGACTCGCTGCCGAGGCGTGGGTTGGCGAGCTTGGCCAGATAGCGCTGCCGCGCCACCCGACGTTGTCGCGCGGCGTTCTGTTCGACCAGGTGCGGTTCCCACCCGTCGAAGGCACGGTCGCCGACCGCCTGCCAGAACGAGCAGTCGGAGAAAAGCGCACCGCACCCACATCGCTCGTTTCGCGGCGCGATCTGTCGAAAGACCTCGACCAATTCTCCGACGTTGACGAATCCGGGGAAACCGCCAAGAAGGCGTTCGAAGATGGTGCTGCCCGAACGCCCCGCGCCGACGATGTAGAGGACGGTGGGTCGTTCGGCAGCCAATGCGTCCTCCGGGGCTTCCCCCGGCCCATTGGTCACCAACGCGATTTCACCCCCCACATACGATCGACGTCCATCGTAGTCAGCGGTCCCGTCGCAGTCCCACCACTACGATCGCTGTCACCCGTCTGACCTAACGGCAGGGTTAACCGGCTCGGAGTCAACGGTCGGATGAGGACGCAGATGTTCGGAAGGGACGGTGCCATGCGGTCGCTCGACTCCGAGCAGGTGGCCTATGCACGAGACGTCGTGGCGCGGCTGTGGCCGGCGCCGGCGCGAGTGCGGGTCACGACACGACGGTCACCTTCGGCCCATGAGCGACTGGCCGCCGAGTGGCTGCTCCTGCCCAAACCGAGCCGCCCGACGCTGCTTGTTCCCACTCGGCTGGCCGCGGGCTTCCCACATGCTGCAGCGACACGGTGACCGGCTGTTGCCGCGCGCGGGGCGTGCGTCATTGGCCTGGGGGGTTCGCAACGGTGTGCTTCGGCGATTGCCCACGTCTCGAATTCAGGTCACGTATCCGGTCGACACCGACGTGACGCCGCCGACCTCATCGGCGGTGGGCTCCCTGACGACGGCTATTCCGGGGCTGCGGGAATGCGGACTCATTCTCGGAACCCCTCGCCCCAACCGCAAGCCGGTGCTCCAATTGTTCGCGGCTGACGGGTCAACATTGGGGTTTGTGAAGGTCGGTGTGAGCGAGTACACCAGCCAACTGGTCCAGACCGAAGCGGCGAACCTTGCCATCATCCAGGACGCCGGTCTTCAGACCATTCGAGGCCCCGCAAGTGATGCACCTAGGCACATTCAACGGCCTTGATCTACTAGCACTCTCGCCGTTGAAGTCGAGTCAACAGCGGCGCGATTCGACCTTCCCCTGGGCGGCTATGCGCGAACTGGCTCACCTCTCGTGTAGTGAGGGGACAGCCACTTCAGACGAGCACCTACTGGGAAAGACTGACTCGGTCGGTTCTTGCGGCCGGAATCCGGCCCGGTGCGTCCGACTGTGCGCGCGTGATGCAGCGCGTTTCCGAACGCTGGGGCGACTGTCTGGTTGATTTTGGGAGGCTGGCACGGTGACTGGGCGCCATGGAACATGGGCTACCGGCGACGGTGTAGTCGAGCTATGGGATTGGGAGCGGTACTCCGCCGACGTTCCCATCGGGTTCGATGCCATCCACTTCCAGGCTCAAATGGTGCGACACGGTCGTGAAGACACATCGGCAAGAGAGGCAATGTTGTTCGACGGTGTTCCCGACCTGCTCGAGCGGATGGATGCGCGTGCTTCCGCCCAGCGAGCCCGCGCTTTTCCTTGTTCTTTACCTCCTTGAGATCAGTGCCAGGTTCGCGGGCATGGCAGGTGAGGCCGAGGATGCGGCGATGCACCCGCGAGCGCAGTGGGCGCTCGAGTTCGCCTCGCGCCTGGTGAGCTGAGCCGGTGCCACATTCCGTCGGACGGGTGATCTGAGCTGGATTGAGCGCCGCAGAAGTGGCCAGCCTGGGTAGCGTTGCGGGTGACAGGCTGGGACGGCGAAGAGGAGGCGAAAGTAAGTCGTGGCTGCTTCACTGCGTCGCCTAGGGGCAAAAGCCTGCGGTCAAGAACGGTGAGCGCGCAGCCCGATCACATCCGTCGCATCGCGCGGTCCGGTGGCCTGAGCATGGCCGGGGCGGGCGTAAGCGCCGTTGCTGGCGTGCTCTTGGTGATGGTCATCACCCGCAGCGGTCTTGGCCAGCAAGCCGCTGGCTCCATCTTCACAACGACTGCGATCTTCCTCGTGGCTGTCACGATCGTGCAGCTTGGCGCGGATGTCGGCTTGGTTCGGTGGCTGCCGCTGCACTTTGCCGTGGGTGATGACCACAATGTGCCGGCTACGTTGCGAGCTGCGTTCACTCCGGTCCTGATCCTCTCGGTGGCTACGGCTGCTGTCGTGGTCGTGATGGCACCGACCATCGCGGGACTGTTCGGAGCGGCAGCCCCCGCGATCTCGACCCAGTTGCGTGTGCTCGCCGTCTTCTTGCCAATCGCCGCTTGCTACAACCTCGTTCTTGCGTCGACACGCGCCTTCCGCACCATGCGTCCCACTGTATTCGTGGACAACCTCGGTCGCGATCCGACGCAACTGACGCTGGTATTCCTGGCAAGTGTTCTGGGGCTCAGCTTCCGTCGGCTTCATCTTCGCGTGGGCGCTGCCGTACCCCATCGCACTCGTGGTGGCTGGTACCTGGCTTATGTTCTTGATGCGTCGATCGCACCGAAAGGCCAAGTCGCTGGGGGAGTCGGACCGCCCGGCGGACGTCAACATGGCCTCGCAGTTCTGGCGATTCACCGCTCCTCGCGGCGTCGCGACCATCGCGCAGACTCTGTTGAAGCGCTCAGACATCATCCTGGTCGCGGCGCTCAGTTCGACCAAGGAAGCCGCCTTGTACGCCGCCGCCACGCGGTTTGTCGTGTTCGGGCAGTTGGCGGTGCAAGCGCTGCAGCAAGCCTTGGCCCCACAAATGAGTGCCACCCTGGCACGGGCCGATCACGACGCTGCCCAGGACATGTACCGGACCACCACCGCCTGGGCGATGGCGCTCGCCTGGCCCGTGTACATCGCCAGTGCCGTCCTCGCACCCTGGATCCTGACGATCTTCGGGCCGCAGTACAGCCAAGCAGCTGGCGTCGTCGTCGTGCTCTCGCTGGCCATGCTGGCCGCCACCGCAAGTGGATCGGTGGACACCGTCCTGCTCATGGCCGGGCGTAGCTGGTTGAGTCTGATGAACACTGGGGTTGCGCTGGTGGTCAACCTGGTCACTGAATTTCTATCTGATACCAAAGATCGGGATCATTGGGGCAGCAATCTCGTGGGCTGTTGCCATTTTGATCCGTAACGCTCTGCCACTCGACCATGATCAACCGCATGCTGGGGATGTCGCCCTTCGGATCGGCGGCAGCATGGGTGGCCGCCAGTTCCATAATGTGCATCGGTTTTGTGCCGACCATTCTGCGACTTCGTGGGCGCTCCCTTTGGCCTCGTGCTCGGCGCGGTGTTGGTTGGTGGGCTCGGGTACGTGTACCTACTGTGGGTCGGCAGGGACCGCATTCGCCTTACGGCGTTCCGTTCGAACTTGCGGCGCTCTTTATAGGCCGTGACTTGGAAGTCGCACGAATCGCCCACAGCACTTTGCTGTGGGCGATTCGTGCGACTCAGTTCGCCACGTTCGCAACGGTGGGAAGCGTTAGGTTCTGAGTGAACGCCGTCAATCGCTCGCCGGTTAGCGTCCACCCACCATCGTCGGAGTTGGCGGTGGAGTTGAAGTATGAGATCGCCAGGAAGTGATGGGCAAGCGCGTACTGATACTCGTCACGGAGCCAGGTTGCGGCACGTTGTGGGTGGGCGGGGTCGGTATGAACACCGGTTTCGGCGACGAGCGTCGGGTAGCCCCACCCTTGGATTTCTAAGCCGGGCTGCAGCGTGCGCTCAACGGTCTTCCACGGCCGACCGTTGGTTGGCGTATAGGGGTTGTAGGAGTCGAAGCCCATGATGTCCACGCCAGTTCCGACCGGCATGTTCCACCTCTCGGGATTGCCGTTCTTTTCCAGGAAGTCCCAGCCGTTCAAGATTCCGACTAGGGCGATGTTGTCGGCGTACTTGTCGATCAGGGTCCGAGCGTGCTGTTGCATCTTGACCCAGTCAGCCGGGTCCCCATCGTTGCGCGGCTCGTGGTGCAGGCACAGCCAGACTGGGCCGTTGACGGTCGCGAGCGCCTTGATCCGTTCTATCAGCCAGGCGTCCTGCTTTCCCGCAGCCACTGAGGCCCAGGTTCCCGGGGTCTTGGTGGAGATCAACGGGATTCGCCCGGCAGCGACATCGGATGCCGCCCGCGACGCGAACTTCGAGGCGGGCGTAGTCGGCTGCATGTACGACCGGAACAGCGCAAGCCTTCGACCGATCGTCGACTCGAGAGCGCGTGGGTCGCCGCTCTCCGTCGATGCTCCGTAGTACATGGTCCCTGCGCAGGGGTCGCCGGGGAAGCGCTTCTTACAGCCACCTGGGTTGGTCGTCGGCTTCGCTTGCGGTTTGGTGTTGACGGGTTGGGCTGCCTTGGTTTGGGTCTGCGTTTGCGTCTGGGTGTTCGTCGGCCTCGGCGTGGCTGTCGGACCGCCGCCGGACGCCGGGTTCTGCCCTTCTGCTTCGTCCTGGATTCGCAGAAGGAGAGTTGGGGCGTTACTCGTCTCCGCTGAAGCGAACGTCGCTGTCCCGGTCTCGGCTGTCAGCGCGAACGTGTAAGTGCCCGGTGCGGTGACGACGGCAGTGACGTCGATCCATCGAGTGGTAGCCGGACCCTGGCTCACCTCACCGACCACTGCGCCGACCGCAGGAGCGTTATTGAACGTCAGGCTTTGAGCGGACCACTCGCTGCTGCTCACGGTCCGCAACTGGGCAGGGGTGGTAACAACCTGTTGGGGAGTCAGGAGCACCTTGGCACCGACAAGTTTGCCAGTTCCGATCGCAGCGCTAGTGACGTCGAACTTCACGTAGCTAACGGTGCGCTCATCGGCGCTGCCCTGCGCAACCAGTTCTGTGCCAGACGCTTCGTTCAGCGAGGGTTTGCTCGACGTGACAACGGCGTCCTCCTGCGCGACCAACTCCACGGTGCGATCGATCTTCACATCCGCGGACGATGGCTTCGAGGTGAATCCTCCAAACACGAAACTTGAGGTAGCGAGTGCGCCTGCCACTGCAACGACAACAACAATCTTCTTCGATTGGCTAAACATCAATACTCCGGTCGATAGGGTCCGGCTGTCTCACGCGAACGCTTCGTCCGCACGCGGGGCATCGCATAAATCTCGTTCTTACGGCCGGACTCTGTGGCCAGCCACCCGCTGCGAAGGAGTCAAACAAACCCCGTAGCCGCAATGCAAATCAACGCGCAAATTTGCGCGTGTCGGCCCACTAGTTCGTGAGTTAGGACACAAAGTCATAGCGACGACACGCCGTCAGTTGTCACGTTGAGTGTGCTGCACAAGTGTGATACGCGACCACGAATTACTACTCGACCTGCTCGGTGTGCTTCCTACTGAGTTGTCGCTGTGCGTGGATTTGCCTGACCCCACAATTGATGTGCGGCATTGACGTCTGGTGATGGTCCGTCGTTGTAAACATCACCGAAGCCAAGGCGATCGATGACTGCGAAACCCTGCCTTCGACGCGCGGCATCGACCTTGTCGAGCCATGCATTCGTCGGACTTGTCGAGCGTGCGATCAAACTTCCTCGCGCGCCAAACGTGACGGTCGGTCGAACGCTGCAGCTAGCGCAACATCGCGCGTCTGGCCGACTGCTGTGAGCAGGCGGTCGGCTTCATCATCCGAATGCGAAGCGAGCGCCTCATACACCACGAGAGTGGCGCGCGTTGGCCCGAGCGTGTGGAACGGAATCAGGTTCTCTACGCACCAACGGGCGATCGCGCGCTCCCACGGATCCATCAGAGAGCGCAAGTATTGCTGAGAGTCGTCGTCGAAGTGATCGGAGAGAAGTTGCGGTTGCGCGAGAATGAGATCCAAGCCGTCACCCCATCCCAGGGAGTCGCCGCTGGAAGCAACCGCCATGGGATGACGAATGATGAAGACCATCGCCATCTCCGGCCACAGATCTGCTGCCCATCCCAACCAATTGTTGGCTCGAATCTCCTTCACCAATCGTTTGCGTGGCAGGTGCACTGTGTTGTGGTGATCGATCCACCGATTCCGCACGCGTCCCGAAAGGATGCGTGCGACGGGCTCTACGTATCGCGGGTCACTGTTGCCGGACCGGAGGTACTGATGCTCGGCAAACGAACGCAGTTCCGGAACGTGGCGGCCCCAGAAAGGCTCGAACAGGATCCGGTGGTCGTGATTGCGATTGATGACTTCTTCAATCCAAGTTGTGCCGCTTCGGCCGGACCCGGCGATGAAGACCGTGTCTTCAGGCCCGCCACCGAGGTCGACGTACGACCAGCGCTTCAACTCCCAGGAAAGCGCACGAGCCTGGTCTCGAACCCATCCGCGCGGCTCGCGTCTACGAGCTTGACGTTCTCGTTCGGCCCTCACCCCTGACCTCCAAGCCAGCAATCGGGGGAGTCTGCGCGTGGACAGAGCGAGTGCGAATCCACCACCCTTCCGTCGACTGTACTGTGGACCGCGCCGGCCGAGGCCGAGTTCTCATCGGTTCAAGTGGGGAACCACGAAGGGATCTAGTCGGCGCACGCAGACGAGGTTGCGGTGGTGCGTTTGTTGGTGTTGGTCGGCGTCTGTTTGGAGTTGCCGCTCTTGGCGTTCGCCACGTCCTCGATCCCTGGCTCGGTTGTCGAGCGAACGATAAAGGACCCTGCGATCGTCGAGTCCAGTGGGCTAGCCCGAAGCAGGTATAGCGGCACGCGCCTGTGGACCCACAACGACAGCGGTGGTGGATCCACCATCTATGCGCTCGGTGCGTCCGGTAAGACGACTGCGCGCTTCGAGCTCTCTGGGGCCTCGCACTTGGACTGGGAAGGGATGGCACGTGCAAGCAGGCGCGGGATCAGTTACCTGTTCGTCGGTGACATCGGTGACAACGGCGAGAAGCGCGCCAGCATCTTCGTTCACCGAGTGCGTGAACCCAAGCCCGGAGCAAAGCGCCGATCGCTGAATCCGACGTCCTACGAGTTCCGCTATCCCGACGGCGCCCACAACGCGGAAACGCTCATGGTGAAACCGAAGTCGTTGCGCATCTACGTCGTCACCAAGAGCAAGCAACAAACGGGAGCGATTTACGCCGCTCCTGCGCTGTTGTCGACCAAGCGTGTCAACGTCCTGCATCGGATCCGTTCGGCTCCTGCGGGAATGGCTGACGGCGTCTTCCTCGACCGTGGCCGATTCATCCTTCGCGGCTATGTCTCCGGATGGTTCTACCGGAACATGGGAGCGACGCCGAGACGATTCCCACTACCGGAAAAGGGTGAGTCCATCACGTCAGACTGGCAAAAGAACCACATCCTCATCGGAAGTGAAGGCAGATACTCCGATATCTGGAAAGTTCGGCTGCCCTAGTTCACCGCAGTAGCAATCGCAGGCGCCACATACGTCAACTGGCCGCCCTCAAAGACGGACGACCAGGTGACGTATGACGGAGTGGTGCCTAGCCGCTGGTGACTCTGACGTAGTCGATGTCACCGGAGAAGTAGTCACAGGTGATCTCGATCTGGTCGCAGTTGATCTTCCCGCCGATGGTGTAGGGAATTTCGTTGTTGATGGCACCGGTCTGGCCGTTCTGGTGATTGTTCTCGACTCCGTCGATGAGGAGTGTCACCCGGTCCGGTGTTCTCACACAGGTGAGAACATGCCAGAGGTTGTCGTTCAGATTTACCGTGGAGCGGGTCGCGACCCTTCCGATCGCCCCCTTGAACAAGCACGATGGCCGGCCCTGCGGGTTCTGGATCTTGAACTGCCCACCCTTACTCGCTGACTGCCCCTTCTGGATGATGTTGCCAAACTTCTCCTTGGTGCGGTAGCGAATCTCCACTGTGTAGGTGGCAGCAGCATTGCTCATGTCAAGGAGATCGTTGTCGGCAACCTGAATAATTCGCTCGGGCTGTGCGGGCGGCGGGGTGGGTGGTCGACGCAGCCAGTGATAGCCGGTTGCACCATCGAGAAGCTGACCGGTTGTGATCTGGTCGCTGGGGACGATGGCGCCGTCTAGGCCATTGCCGCTGCTGTCGATCATGACGGTGGCGCCAACCGGTTCGTTCATCTCCCAGTCCGCCACCACCGAGACGTCAAGCGGGTTGACGTCGGCAGCGTGCGATGAAGCCGCTGAGGCTCCGTTCAGCGGCGCTACCGCCAAGCAGACAAGGGTGCCCACTCCCAATGCAAACACTGACTTTCGCATGATTCTCCTCCTGAGGAATTCAAGGCTTACCCCCATGGACGCGCCACGATGGCCCCTAAGGTTCGCTTGACTGTAGGTCTCCCGCGTCGGTCCCGAAGCGACTTCGTGATTACTGGCACCGACGGAGCACGATGGTTGACAGAACGTAGCCATTTCGATCACCGAGTAATCAATGGCTTAACCAGTTACTGGTCCAGCGAGGTCGTCTCAGGGCTGTTGAGGTTGGCCGCGAACTGGTCGAGCCGCGCACCGTCGAGCGCCCACGATCCGTCCGAGGAGTTCTCGGAGGAGTCGAAGTAGGACATCCCGACGAGGCCATGGGCGACCCCGAACCGATAGGCATCGGCGAGCCAACGTGCGGCGCGTTCTGGACGGTCCGGGTCGGCGCGCACACCGTACTCCCCGACGAGGACGGGATAGCCCCATGACTGGATGGTCAGTGCGGGCGACAGCGTCTGGGTAGCCGATTTCCATGGCAGACCGTTGTCCGGTGACCACGGGTTGTACGCGTCGAAGCCCATGACGTCGACTCCGGTGCCGACCGGCATGTAGTACGCGCGCGGATCGCCGTTCCCTGCCTGGAAACTAGAGCCATTCAGGATGCCCACCAGGGCGATGTTCGACGAGTACTTCTCGATCAGCTGGTGCGCGTGCTGTTGCATCAGCACCCAGTCCGACGGTGACCCATCACCTTGCGGCTCATGGTGGATGGCCAGCCAAACCGGCCCGTCGACTGCCGCCAGCGCCTTGATCCGCTCAATAAGCCACTCGTCGTACTTGCCGTCGGCGACATCGCCCCACGTACCCGGCACTTTCGTGGAAATCAACGGAATGCGTCCGGCCCCTACGTCTGCTGACGCCCGCTCCGCGAACGCGCTCGCCGGGGTCGTGGCTTGCTCGTACGAGCGGAAAAGCGTCAGCCTGCGGTGGAGCATCGACTCCAGGGGCGCAGGGTCGCCGCCTTCCACGGACGCGCCGTAGTAGAGCGACCCCGAACAGGGGTCTCCGGGGAACTGGGCACATCCGGCCGGCGATGTTGCACCAGACAACCATTGGTACGACGCGACGACCGCAATGACGATGACCACGACCAAGCCCGCGACTACTAGCCAGCGGGGGAGTCGACCGGCTGGGCTCGCCCGATCCACTCACCGGGCGCGGTGTTCTTTGATGAGTCGGGACACAATGTCGCCGAGCCGGACCACACCTTCGGGTAAGGCTCCGTCGGGCAGTGCCCGGTCGGTTGCATGGACGAGCAGCGAGTTGTCGGACAAGGCTGCGACGAACTCGGCTTCGGTCTGCACGAGTCGTACCAGACCGCGGTCACCGACGAATCGGGCGAACCGCTGCTGATGGTCATCGACGTGCTCGCCGAGGACTGGGTCGCGCGGCACGCAGACCGGAACCCGTTGGCGTCTTCTCGCCTCCGTAATCGTGGCAGGTCCGCCGTGTGTAACCACGATGTCGGCCAGGTCCATCTGTTCATGTAGCTCTGCGGGTGTGAAGAACGCGCAACCTTCGGCCACCTTAGGTGCGCGGGACGAGCCGTATTGCACCACGACGTGGGAGTCGGGGTTAGCCACAGACCACCCATCGGCCCACCCGACGAGACGATCGAAGGTGTGGAAGTCCGTACCGACTGTGACAAGAATGCGACGGTTCGCAGGCAGGGCGGTCACAAGACGGTCCCGACCACCGTCGAACCGGGGTACAGATGTTCCTGTTCGGGCCATTGAACAGCGAACACCGTTGAGTGTGGCCGGCACAAACGACCGGTGAGGGTCACTCGGTCGATCCGGTCGTAGACCTCGAGGTACACCCGAGGAACACCGGCTAATCGTGCGAGCAGGAAGTAAGGGTACGCAACGGCAGCGCCCGTGGAGATGACGATGTCGGGCCGCACCCGACGCATGACCTGACGTGCTTGTGCGCTGTTGCGAAGCAGGTTGCGGACGTTGCGCGTTGTGGGGTGGTGCGCCCAGGTGACGTCCTCACCGTTGAGCAGTGCGAGCGCGTCGGGGGTGTCGAAGGTGACCCACGATCGCTGCTGCCGCGACCACAGAGGGGAGAGTGCCCACAACTGCGCTAAATGCCCACCACTCGAGCCGACCAGCAGAATGCGAGCATCGACGGGCAGCTCCGGCCCTGCTATGGATGTCACGCGCTTGCTCGCCTCCTCACCATCTGCCGATTCTCGCTCGCATTCATCATGGCTGGGCACCACCGGGACCGCTGGTCGACTGTTGGCAAACCGCACGAACGGGTCAATGTCGTTCCCGAGCAAAACTGTCGGCGGCTCACAAAGGGTAGTTGCCAGCTCACACTCTGAAGCAGATTCAGAGCCAAAAGGCGGTTATCCATGGGTCAACTTGGCGACACGCCCACCTGAGTGTTTCACTCTACGCAGGCCGGTTCTGGCCATGTGCCGTGGGGGATTTGTGTGACCGTCGAAACTCGTCTGACTGCGACGCGTCGAATTGCCGTTTTCGCCACCTTGCTCGTCGCGCTCGGAGTGATGGCGACCGTACCGTCCGCAACGGCGCAGGCCGCCGACCCCACGGTTCAGTTGGCCAGCGACAACCCCTACAACTGGACTCCCAGGGTGCTCGACGGCCAGGTGAACGCCGTCCGTCACGTCGGCAACACCGTGTACGTCGGTGGGAGTTTCACTCAGATCCAGGCACCCGACGATGCCGCTCCGGTGCTGAATCGTCCCTACCTCTTCGCGTTCAACGCGACCACGGGGGCCATCGTGAATTCGTTCGCGGCGACCCCTAGTGCGGAGGTCAAAGTCATCCTGCCGAACGCAGCAGGGACACAGTTGTATGTCGGGGGGAAGTTCACGAAGGTCAATGGGGTAGCGAGTTCGCATGTTGCGCTCGTCAATGCCTCGACCGGCGCGACTGTGAATGCGTTCAAGCCGCCGAAGCTTGACCGGTGCTGTGTTCGACCTCCGGCTGCGTGGCTCGCAGTTGCTCGTGGGTGGATCCTTCGCAACTGTCGACGGACTATCTCAACCCGGGATGGTGAGCCTGGATCCTGCGACCGGCGTGCGCACTACCTACATGACGGCGTTCTTCGGTGGAACGGCGTGGGGCAAGGGCCGCACGACCGTCCGCAAGTTCGACATCACACCGGCGGGTGACCGCATGGTTGTCATGGGCAACTTCAACTCCGTCGCTGGGCAGACCCGGCTTCAGATCGCCATGTTCGACCTCACCAACTCCAACGCAGCGCTCGCAAACTGGACGACCTCGCGGTTCAAGGCGACGGGGACAACGCCCGGAAGCTCACTGTGCGCGGGTGCTTTCGACTCGTACATGCGTGACATCGACATCTCCCCGGACGGTTCGTTCTTCGTCGTGGTGACCACTGGTGCCTATCGGGCCGGAACGTTGTGCGATGCGGCATCACGGTGGGAGACATATTCGTCGGGTGACCAGGTGGAGACTTGGGTGGACTACACGGGTGGCGACACCTTCTGGGCTGTCGAGGTAACCGGTTCGATCGCGTATGTGGGTGGTCACTTCCGCTGGTTCAACAACCCTTATGCCGGCGACCGTGCCGGTGTCGGTGCAGTTCCCCGTGAGGGAATCGGTGCCATCGACACCCGCAACGGCCTGCCACTTTCGTGGAACCCCGGTCGTCAGCGGGGCGTGGGGTTGTTCGACTTCGATGTGACGCCAACGGAGTTGTGGGCTGGGTCAGACACCGACCGTTGGGCCAACGAGTACCGACCGCGGCTGGCCGGCTTTCCGCTCGATTCGGGGCATCCGCTGCCAACCGACCGAACGGCAACCCTGCCTGCAGACCTAGTGTTGCTCGACTCTCCGGCCGCTGGAGTCAGTCAGGAGTTCCGCAACTTTGACGGAACCTCCGTGCTCGGCAGCAAGTCAACTGCCGCAGCCGATGACTGGAGCCTGGCTCGGGGCGCGGTCATGATCGACGGCACGGTCTACATGGGGTGGGCGGACAGTTCCACACTCGGATCGCTTCGCGCGCGTAGTTTCGATGGCACCAACTTCGGAACTTCCGCGACGCTCGACCTTTACCCCAATGGAGCCCCCACAGACAGCCGTGCATTCGGGGTTGACATCCCTCGAATCACCGGCATGTTTTACGACGGAAGCCGTGGGCGGCTCTATTACACCCTCAAGCCGAACAGTTCTAACAACAGCGGCGGTTTCTTCTACCGCTACTTCACGCCGGAGAGCGGGGTCGTGGGAGCGCAGCGCTTCACTGCGCTGAACGGCAGCCTGATCGGTGCCAATGCCAGCGGGACCACCTACCCCCGAGGCATGTTTCGTGTCGGCGGCAACGTCTACTTCGTCGACTCGGCTGGCGCCCTGAAACGCATCGCCTTCACTGCTGGCGTTGCCGGTGCGGCTGGTGGCGTCAGCGGAACGGTCACCACAGTCAACAGCGCGCTCGACTGGCGTGCCAACGCGTCCTTCCTCTCCACGATGTCATGAGTTTTCTCCGTCGTCGCCTTGAACAACAGAAGTGCAGGTTCGCCCGATCGGGCAGACCTGAGGATCGCCCGCCCGGAGGACCAATGAGAAACACCAAAGTGTCGACTGTGCTGGGGCTGCTCTCAGCCGCGGCCGTGGCCATGGGCGTCGCCGCGGTCCCGCCGGCCAATGCCGCACCCGCGCAGTCCCTGCTCGTTAGCGCCGACCCAGCCAACTTCACGCCCAACGTGATGAACGGCCAGGTCAAGGCAATCGCGCAGGTCGGTAACACCATCGTTCTCGGAGGAAAGTTCACCTCGGTGGCCAACGCCACCAGCAACGGTGGGGCGACCTACAGCCGCACGAACCTCGTTGCTTTCGATGCGACTACTGGCGTCATCAGCACCACCTTTGCGCCGGTGGCGGGCGGACTGGTCGAGGCATTGGCACCGGCTTCAGACGGCACG
The DNA here is from genome assembly GCA_963726755.1 of uncultured Actinomycetota bacterium. Lineage (GTDB taxonomy): Bacteria > Actinomycetota > Actinomycetes > JAHEKZ01 > JAHEKZ01 > DATKIY01. Next base: position 56,585 of record CAVSDB010000003.1, on the reverse strand, counting down.
AGTGTGTACGTCGCCGGTGCGTTCACCAAGATCAACGGCACGAAGGCCAACCGGGTCGCGGAACTGAATGTCGCGACCGGCGCCCGGGTTGCCGGGTTCACCGCCCCCACCATCAACGGTGCAGTCCGTGACATGAAACTCATGGGCTCCCGGATGTACATCTCTGGCGCGTTCTCCACCGTAGGAGGACAGGCGCGCGGCTACATGGCCAGCCTCAACCCGGCGACCGGAGCGCTCACGACGGCGCTGAACCTGCCGTTTAGCGGGGTCAACAATGGGGGAACCACCTCGGTGGACAAGTTCGACGTCTCGCCTGACGGGTCGCGGATAGTCGCTATCGGCAATTTCGCAGCCGTGGACGGGCAACCGCGCGGCCAGATCGCCATGCTCGACACCAGCGGTGCCGCCGCGTCTGTGACCAGCTGGTCCACCGACGTGTATCCCAACCACTGCGCGTCGGTGTTCAACACCTACATGCGCGACCTTGATTTCTCGCCTGCCGGTGACTACTTCATCCTTTCGACGACCGGTGCGTACGGCGGAGTCGACAGCCTGTGCGACACGATCACTCGCTGGGAGACCGCCCGCACGGGTGGTGGACAGCAGCCGACGTGGATCAACCACACCGGCGGGGACACCACCTACGCCGTGAGCGCGACCGGCACGGTTGTGTACATCGGAGGTCACATGCGCTGGGTCAACAACCCCTACGCCGGTGACGCAGCTGGTCCTGGAGCAGTCGCGCGTGAAGGCATTGCCGCCCTTGACCCCAAGACCGGACTGCCCTTCTCGTGGAACCCCGGGCGGGCTCGTGGGGTCGGTGTTTTCGACTTGCTTCCAACATCACAGGGACTGTGGGTCGGCTCGGACACCAACACCATCGGTGGTGAGACCCGCCGCCGAATTGCGCTGATGCCGTCGGCCGGAGGCAAGACCATCCCGGTGCCGAGCACGCCCACAGCTGCCAGGAACCGTGCTGCAGCTTGGCCGCCTGGGCAATACGACCGATCCCTCGGTGATGTACCGCGTCAACGCGGGTGGTCCTCAGCTGCTTAGTGTCGACGACGGCCCAGATTGGTCGGCTGACAACACCGCAGACTCTCCACTACGCAACAGCGGAAGCAACTGGGTCGAGGCCTGGAATCAGTCGGTAACTCGCGATGCGACGGTCCCAAACACCGACGCCGACCGAGCGCCGCTTGCCCTCTTTGACTCGGAGCGCTGGGACCCCTCCGACGCCAACGAGATGAGCTGGTCGTTCCCTGTCGCCTCGGGCACACCCGTCACAGTGCGGCTGTACTTTGCTAACCAGTGCGGTTGTACAGCAGGTGTCGGCGGGCGGATATTCGACGTCGATCTCGAGGGCAGCAACGTGCTCAACGATTTCGACATGGTGGCTGCCTATGGCGACCGCATCGGGTTCATGAAGTCGTTCGATGTCACAAGTGACGGTTCGATCGATCTGTTGTGGCGCCACGTCGCTGAGAACCCGTTGATCAACGGCATCGAGATCATCGATCGTTCGGTGCCGGCCGGAACCGGTTCCAATCCGACGGCCGACCAGGTCGATGCCACGCCGCTCTCTGAGACCGGGGTGGTCGGTGCAACCACCACGACGAGCGGGGTCGAGGCGTTTGGTCGGGCTCGTGGAGCCTTCATCGTCAACGGCACGCTGTACACGCCGTGGCAGGACGGAACCCTTCGAGCGAGGACGATTTCCCCTTCGGGTGTCCTCGGAGCATCTCGCACGGTGAATCTGTACGCGAGCACGTTCGGCGGCGATGCGTCAAACATCACGGGCATCGCTTACGACCCATCGAGCAGCCGCATCTACTACACGCTGTCGGGTCGTGACAGGCTCTTCTGGCGCTGGTTCACTCCCGAGAGCGAGATCATCGGATCCGTACGCTACGAAGTCAGCGGAGATGTCTCTGCCCTCGACCCGGCTCATGCGCGCGGGATGTTCTTGTCGGGTGGCTGGCTCTATGTGGCCGACAGCACCTCCGGTGACCTACGCCGAGTGACCTTTAGCGACGGCGTAGTCGGTGCGACGTCGGAGGCCGTCGACTCGTCGCGTGACTGGGTGGCTCCTGGCCTGACCTTGTCGTAGGCCGAGCTTCGCGTGCGGTAACACCGACGGACTAGTCGATTACTCCCCGTAGTAGTGCACCGCGACTTCTGGGATTTCGCTGCCGATATCGAGACATGGCTGCGAAGATAACTTTTGCCAACACGAAGGGGCGCCGGGGGGTCGGCTCTGATTACCCGCGAGCCAAGATGAGGGGTTACCGAATGTCTGTTCGCAACCGTTTTTGGTCGAGTGCTTTGGCTGTGGCTATCGCGGCTATCGGCATCCCCGTGATGTCTGCACCAGCGCAGGCGCTCATCGGTCCTTCGCTCGTTGCCGCACAAGCCGTGCCCGGTCACACCAGGCTGGTTCCAGACGTTCCGCGCAACAACACTCCGCGGATCAGCAACGGTGAGATCTGGGACATCGAGGTCGTGCCGCAGCTGAACCGGGTGTTCATCGCCGGTAGTTTCACGTCCATCGCCAACACGATCGCCCCGACGACCACGATCAATCAGCGCTACCTGGCGTCGTACAACATGACGACCGGGTTGATCGACACCAACTTCCGACCGACCTTCAACGGCGGCGTAGCGGCAGTCGAGGCCTCGCCCTGACGGCACCAAGTTGTTCGTCGGCGGCACCTTCAGCACGGTTAACGGCGTTGCCGAGCAGAAGGTCGCGAGCCTCAACCTCACCACCGGTGCGCCGGTCACGTCGTTCAGCTTCACGCAGAGCACCAATAACGCAGTGACCGCGCTCGCCACCACCAACTCGACCCTGTATGTCGGTGGCCGCTTCTCGCGGATCAACGGCGTCCTCAAGACCGGCCTGGCCGCCGTCAGCGCCAGTACCGGAGCGGTCGACAACAGCTTCAGCAATGACATCTCCGGCGGCATCGGCGTCAGCGGCGCGCTCCAGGTGCAGCAGCTGAAGCTGACCCACGACGAGACGAAACTCCTGGTTCTGCACACCGGTCGCAAGATCGCCGGTCAGGACCGGTTGGCCGTCGGCATCATCAACACTGCGACCAAGCAGTTGCTGCCGTGGAGAACCACACTTTGGGACTCGAACCTCGCGCGCCTTGGTGGCGTCACCCGCGTCTACGCCATGGATGTTGCACCGAATGACCAGTACTTCGTCATCGGGAGCGGTTCCGGTGGAGACGCGCCACCGATCAGTGATACCGCGATTGCCTACCCGCTGACCCCGGCCGCGCTGCAGAACCCCGACGTGCAGCCGCTGTGGAACACCCGCAACTTCGACAGCGTCTACTCGATCGCGATCACCGAGGCTGCCGTCTACATCGGTGGGCACTTCCAGTTCACCGAGTCGCCGACCTCGTGCGGCCAAGAGCCGTGCTACCCAGGTCTTGAGAACGTTGGCTACGGCACCGGCCAAGGTTTGGCGGGCTACGGCCTCGGCGACGCGGTCGTCCGGCGTGACCACATCGCCGCGCTCGATCCAGCAACCGGCCGAGCCCTCGAGTGGAGTCCAGGCTCGAACTCGTTCGAGGGTAACAAGGCCATGGAGGCAACCGCGCGCGGCCTGTTCGCCGGTGGTGACGCCAACATCCAGGGCGGTCTGAAGACCGGTCGAGTCGCGTTCTACGACTTCAACACCGTCCCCGCTCCATCGACGACGGACACCGCGATTACTGCACCGATCATGGGAAGGGTGATCCCTGCCGGGACGAACTTCTCAATCGACGGCACGGCGACGTCGCCGGCCGGCGTCAGGTACGCCAAGGTCCAGGTGAAGGACACCAGCAGCGGCCGGTGGCTGCACACCGACGGCACGTGGGGTAACTCCTTTGCGTTCAACGCCACGCTTGCTGGTACCGGTGCAAACCGGACCTGGACACTGCCGCTAAACATCACGGGCAGCCATGTCATCACGATTACCGCGTGGACGGTCGGCACGAACGGCACGAAGGACGCCACCAAGGCGACCAAGAAGATGGAAACGTTCAGTTTCGACGATCAGTCCCCAACAACGGCCATCAACGGTCCATCGGGCATCCAGACCGACCTATCGTTCACCCTGACCGGCACGGCCAACGACGACCATGGCGTCAACCGCCTGAGTTACTGGTTCCGTGACGAGAACAACCAGTACCTGCAGCCGGACGGTAGCGTCGCACCGATCTTCAACACGTTCAGTGGTCAACCCGACGTCGTCGGGGCGACCAGCGCGACGTGGTCCTACGACGTGACGCTCCCGCACGAGGGGGTCTGGCGTGCCAGTGCGACGGCGATCGACACAGCCGGGCAGCCGGACCTGCGCAGCGCGACTCGTGACATCACGTTCAACTCGAGCGCGGTCGCCCCGAGTGTCACGATCAACCAGCCCGTCGCTATGACGCCACCGTTCACGGTGCCGTCGTTCACGGTGACGCCAGGCCAACCGATCACGTTCTCGGGCACGGCTACAGATGACGACAGCCTCAGCACTGTTGAGATCTCTCTTCGCAACACCTCAACACGCGAGAACTTGGGAGCAGACGGCACCTGGGGCGTGAACGTCATAGCGGGCAACCACCGCATCTCGCCGCAGAGCCTGAGCGGACCGAGCTACAACTGGTCCTACACGACGCCGTTCAACCTGACGCCGGGTTCATACACGTTCACCGTGCGAGCGACAGACAACGACGACCTGACGACGTCTTCAAACAACCAGGGCCGGCTCAGCTTCGTCGCCCAGATTCCGGGTGACGTCGCTCCCGATGCGACAGTCACCGGTGGTGGCACCTTCACGGTCACCGACCCGAACGTCGCTCTGACCGGCACCGCAACCGACGACATCGGCGTCAGCCGGGTCGAGCTGACGGTTTTCGACAACGACAGCCGCCGGTACCTGCAGGACAACGGCACGCTCTCCGGCTCGTACAACACCGTGCCGGCGAACGTGGCATCGACCGGCGTCGGGGTGAAGAGCACTACCTGGTCGTACAACCTGACCCTGCCTGGGTCAGGCGACTACAGCTTCACCGCGTTCGGCTACGACACAGCTAATCAGCAGGATCCGTCGCAGACGGGGGCGACCACGCGCTACAAGTACCATCCGAACGATCTGCCACCGGGTTTCGACGCTGACCTTGGTCAGCCGGTGAGCGGCTCGGCGTTCGACCAGGGCGTGATCGTGGTGACCGGTCGTGCGACCGACGATGTCGCCATCGCCTCCGTGCAGGTCGGCATCGTGAACGCTGCCGGTCAGTACATGGGCTCAAGCGGAACCTTCACCAGTACGACTCCGAGCTTCAGGACCGCATTCCTGAACAGCCCGGGGAGCCTCGGCTCTAACTTCTCGTACACCACGCCGGTCATCCCCGACGGCACCTACACCGTGCTGGTCCAGTCGGTCGACAGCATCGGCCAGATCAGCGCTCAGCGGATCTCGACGGGCGTCATCGTGACTCATCCGCCGAACAACCCGCCGGTCGCGAACGCGACGGTCACTTGCACGCAGAACGTCTGCAACTTCGACGGTCGGAGCTCGACGGACGAGAACCCGACGTCTTTGGTGTACTCGTGGAACTTCGGTACCGGCCAAGGCACCTCAGCCGGCTCGATCCCGAGTCACTACTACACCGTGCCCGGCACGTATACGCCGACTCTGACCGTGCGTGACGAGTGGAACGTGACCTCAACGGTGTTCACGCTTCCGCCCATCACCATTGTCGCGCCACCAGGCAACGTGGCGCCGGTTGCGGTGTTCGCCACCAACTGCATTGCGCTCGCCTGTGCAACAAGTTCCACCGGCACGGTGGACCCGAACACCGGAGACACCATTAGTTACCTCTGGAACTTCGGGGACGGTACAGCGACAAGCACCAGCACCTCGCCGTCGCACACGTACGCGCTGCCGGGCACCTACACGGTCACGTTGACCGTGACCGACGGCTGGGGCAAGGCAACGACAATCACGCACAGCGTGACGATGACCGAGCCTGCGACAAACCATCCACCGACAGTCGCGTTCAACACCACGTGCATCCTGTTGGCCTGCACGAACAACAGCACTGGCACCGTCGATCCCGACGGTGACCAGATTCGTTACTCGTGGAACTTCGGTGACGGAACGGCGGTCAGCACCGCAGCGTCCCCGTCCCATACGTACGCGTTGCCGGGTACCTACACGGTCACGTTGACCGTCACGGACGGGTGGAACAAATTCACCACCGTCACGCACCAGGTCACCGTTCCCTAGCAAGGACCACCTAGCGAGGAGCCCGGGCCGCAGCAAGCCCGGGCTCCTCGGCGTCCAGCCCTGTCGGACATCGGAGCCGCAGGAGGGGGGCCGCGCCTTTGGGGTGGGCGATTTGGATCTGGGGGGCCAGTTTTGGCATGGTGGTGTGATTGCAGTGTTGGGGGGCGCTGCCGTTTCGTGTCAGTCCCGCCACCCGTTCGGAGTCCTCCCTTGCCCCGCGACAGCGTCGAATTCTGCCCCGCCGACGGTCATCTGGACTCGTCCGCTGTCATAGAACGCGGCGGCCGACTCCACCAGGGACGTTACGCATTAAGAGCCTTGGCGATCAGCGTCTTTTTGGTTGTTCCATTGGCCGTGCCTGCCGCAGCGAACACCACGGCGTCGCCGACCTCGTCAGTTGCTGTGCGGGCGCAGTCAACGGGCGCAGAGTCGTCGGCGCCGACCAGCAAGGGGAAACCGCGGTTCCCTGGGTATCGCCCTGGTCGGATCTACCTGGGCATGTCGTGCGGTGAGAGTTGCCATGCGAAGGAATCTCAACTCGGGGCGAACATCGGCGTCAAGCGTTGGTTCAAGAAGTGGGGCAACTGGCACGGCGTCGCCGAGGCGATCAAGGAAGACCGCCGCAAACACCGGCTCCCATGGATCTCCATCGAGGGCCCACGAGATACAGCTACCGGTTGGCGCGACGTCGGGCGCGGTGACTACGACCGCGACATCCGCCAACTCGCGAGGGTGTTGAAGGCCAACGACAGGAAGCCGATCTTCCTTTCGTTCGGTCACGAGATGTCCAACAATGCTCCTGATTCGCAGGGCAGTTGGTGGGCGAGCGGGTTCAACCGTTTCCACGACGTGCTCGCGCGTGCGCACGCACTTAAGCATGTCTCGCTAGCACCGATCCAAGCAGGTTGGTTGTTCGGGAAAACCAATAAGCAGAACATCAGTAGTTGGCTGCCGCCAAGCGTCCTGAGACGCTCATCGTTCTTGGGTGTCGATCTCTATCAGAACGACAGTGGTAAGGCGTACGGCCAGCGAATTCCCGAGATCGACCGCTGGCTCGGTCGACATGGACACCCCCGGATGATGATCGGCCTCGGGGAGACCGGAGCCACAAACACTTTCGGGAACGTGTCTGCTGCGTCGTGGCTGAACAAGTCGCTGAAGTGGTCGGCACGGAACCGAAACAAGGTGGTTGCTATCTCGTACTTCAACTCAACCCACGCCTCAGACCCCAACGTCTACTGGCCGCTGGACGAGTCCGGTCAGAAGATGAACGTCTACCGCAAGTGGCTGAAGAAACCAGTGTTCATCAACCACGTACGTTAGCCGGACCGCCTGATGCCTGCCACCTCCGTCCGAGGTCCGCGATTTCGCCAGATGCGTGACCGACGTCGGTGAGCACACACGCCTTGTGACGAAACAGCACCTAACTGCGTTCAGCCCACCAACGGGGCGAAACGTGACTAGGATGCGCACCAGGCGGCCGAGGAACCAATCTCGCTGATCGCGCCGAGCGTGATTAACGGGTTTTCGGAGGACTTGCACCCGCCGGGGCGAATGGGGGCAATCAGATGAGGAAGCACAAGCTCGGCCGACTCTTCTTCGCCAGGAGTTCGGACGTCTGGCACAAGACCGGTGGCTCCGTGCAACTTGTGGTAGCCCACATGAAACAAGACTCGAAGGAGTCGCCATGAAACCGAAGACTTCCGTGGGCGTGGTGATTGCGCTGGTCACATTCTTGATGACATCAGCAGTTGGCGTGACCCAGGCGTCTACCCCAACGCTGGTCGCGGACTGGGAGATGAACGAGTCGCCGGGTACGACGGTGATGGTGGACACCACCGGCAGTCACCCAGGAATCGTCAATCCGGCAGGCGTCACGGCAAACGGCAGTTCATATCACTGGCAGCAGCGCTGCCCTTCCTGCCTGCCCACAGCCATTGAGCGCGTGGTCGTCGTTGCTGACAACCCCGAGCTCGAGATCCCAGACCCCTCAGTTACCTACACACTTGAGTTTCGGTATCACACGCGGGGTGGATACGGGAACATCATGCAGAAGGGCCAATCAGGGACGGTCGGGGGGCAGATCAAGGTCCAGCTTCCGCAGGGTCGCCCCCAGTGTCTGTTCAAAGGAGCGAACGGGCAGCGCGTCGGGTCAGGGTCACCGGTCCCGATCAACGATGGCAACTGGCACACGATCATGTGTGTGCACTCCGCTACGCAAGTACTGACTTACGTCGATGGCGTCCGGATGGGCGTTAAGAACGGTTCGACCGGACCGATCGATAACGCGATGCCGTTTGATATTGGCGGCAAGCTCAACTGCGACCAGATCAAGACCACGTGTGACTATTTCTCTGGCGACATTGACTGGGTAAGGGTCACCAGGGGATAACTGGCCGTGGCGTGGTTCGGCAGCCAGTGCAACTGCACCTGATGCGGTCGGCTCTGGGTGGATGCTGCGGCAAAGTCCCTAAGGCAGGGGGCCGGTCAACAGGACCGAGTACGCCTGTCCACCACCTACTGAGACGACGTCGCTCACCCCTGGTAGCAATCGAGGTGACTTCACATTCGCCAGGGACGGGTCACCGGATTGGCCATAGACGTTCCAGCCCCAGACGTACAGCGATCCTGTGGCGGTGACGACGAACGTTTGGTCACGACCGGCCTCGGCTTTCACCGCGTTGGTTAACCCAGGGACTACGTTCGGAGTGCGACGGTCGGTCGTGTTCCCGAGCCCCAGCTGCCCGCGGCCGTTCTCACCCCAGGCCCGCACCGAGCCGTCGGCAAGGACGGCAATGCTGTGGTCGGCTCCGGCTCCAACATCGACCACGTTGCTCAGGCCGGGAACCTGGATCGGCCGGGTCCGAGTGGTCGAGGTGTTGTCGCCCAACTGACCGGAACTGTTCTTGCCCCATGCCCATACGGTGCCGTCGGAGCGCAGCGCCAGAGCGTGGTTGCGTCCGCCCGCGATCTCGACGACGTTGGTGAGCCCGCTGACCTGCACTGGACGCAGCCGCTGAGTGGTGGTGCCATCGCCGCACTCTCCCAAAGCATTGCTCCCTGAGCACCACACCGTGCCGTCGGCCAGCAGTACGAAACTCATGTCACGGCCACCGGCGACCTGCACAACTGTCGTGAAAGTTCCGTATCTTTGAGGCGTTCGGCGGTTGGTCTTGGTGCCGTCGCCAAGTTGCCCCAAGGTGTTGAAGCCCCACACCCAAGCAGTGCCGTCCGAGCGCAGTGCCATGGAGTGGTAGTGCCCCGTGGCCACCTCGGTGATCCCGGTGAGGCCCGACACGTTGACCGGGGTCGACCGGGTCGAAGCCGTTGTGCCGTCGCCGATCTGCCCCTTGGCGTTGCTGCCCCAGGCTGCCACCGTGCCATCGCTACGCAGGGCGAGCACATGCTCGCGTCCGCCCGCGATCGCGACCACGTTGGTGAGGCCGGTTACGGCTCCGGGGGTCGTACGCACCGCATTGATAGGCGACCCGTCACCAAACTGACCGAAGGTGTTGGTCCCAAACGTCGCGGGAACTCCGACCGGCTGGGCTGCTTCGGCAGGAACGGCTAGGGCGGATCCGGTGACGATCAATAGCAGTCCGCTGGCGGCCGCTAGAACTCGCGAGGGCATGAGCACGTTTACCACTCCCCATGTGGAGGAACCGGGAGAACCGGTCCACCGTGTCAGTCTGCCCGAATTCGACGGCACGGGAGGAGATTTCTCGCGATCGGGTCCCTGGAAGGTCGCCTGGTGAGGCTGGACGATTCCAACTCCGCCAATCCGCTGCCGATGATACTTTGCCGATTGTGTCGGGCGACCAGCACGTTCAGCAGACCTTCGCGGGGCTCAAGGTGTCGCCAATTCGGTTGGAAAGTTTCCTGTCCCTGGTGCAAGGGAGCATCTGCGGCGGCGATCGCCTCACTGTCACCTATCTGAACCCGGACTATGCGCGACGTGCCCTGCGCCGCGAAAGCCTGCGCCAGGACATCAATGAGTTCGACCTTGTGCTCGTTGACGGGAACGGTGTGCGAATCATGGCCCCGTTGTTTGGATTCACCGTCCCAGAGCGGTTGGACACCGACAGTGTCGCTCCACCGTTGTGGCAATTGCTGTCCACTTTCAAAGGGAAGGTCTTCCTCTTCGGATGCGCCCCCGGCGTTGCCGACGACGCTTCGCGGCGTCTTCAGGACGCCTTTCCCGGGGTACAGGTCGTAGGTACCGAACACGGGTTCTATGACGTTCAGCGTGGCCACCCAGGCACGTTCTCGCAAGAGGACACGGACCTAGTGATCAAGCGGATCACCGCGGCCGAACCTGACCTGCTGTTGGTGAGTCTGCCGACACCAATGCAACAGAGTTGGGTCGTGGAGCATGGTCACAAGCTCCCGGTGCCGGTGATCATGACTGGCGGCTGCTATCTCGACCACTTGGCGGCGGGAGACGCAGGGAACTGGTACCCGGCGTGGGTGGAGCGGTGGCAGTTGAACTGGCTCTACCGACTGGTTCACGAGCCACGCCGGCTGTGGCGTCGGTATAGCATCGAGTTCCTCGATTTTGCAGTGCTCGTTGCGCGAAACCGCATCAGCCGCTCTACGCCGACGAATGCCTCAAGGAGTGAATCGCCATCGCTCCGGGTCGTCGACCAAACGAGCCACAGCGCCGACCTGGCGGATTGACGTTTCGAGGTCGATGCTTGTCCGAAAACCCAATGCCGAGAGTCGATCGAAGGCCACTATGTAGTCTCGCTGGTCGGGGTCCGGGCGGTCGCTGGATTCCTCGATATGCATGGGGAATTGCTGCGATACCGCCTGTGCTACTTGTGACTTGGTCAGGTTCAGGTCCGATGAACCGACGTTGAACACTTGGCCGCTCATTTGTTCGTAGTGCTCGAGGGCGAAACAGTAGGCGGCAGCGGCGTCCACGACGTCTATGAAGGATCGTCGGTCATTCGGCTGGTAGACGTCGAGCCAGCCAAATCTCACCGCTCGGTAGACGAAAGCGTTGACCATCAAGTCAAATCGCATGCACGGGCTCACGCCAACGACAGTGGCGAACCTGAGGGCGACACCGCCGTGCGCCAGCACGAGTCGTTCCCCGTCCAACTTGGTGCGGCCGTATCTGGTGAGAGGTTTCGTTGGCGCGTCCTCTCGGCAGATGTCCTCGAGACGCCCGTAGACCGACCCAGTTGAGCCGAAGATCAGTGGTTGGCCGGGACGCAGGGCAGAGACGACGTTCCTCGTACCACCGACGTTGACGGCCTCCGCCCGAACAGGATCAAGATCGCAGAGCGGGAAGCCAACCAGGGCAGCCAGGTGAATCACCGCGTCATGACGAGCAACTTCGTTCCTGACGGAATCTGCGTCGGTAACATCTCCGCGGATCACTCGAGCGCCGAGCCGCTGAAGGCCGATCACTGGACCCTCGCCATAGCTCAACGGATCGTAGATCGTCACCTCGTGGCCAGCGACCCGTAGAACTTCCGTGAGGACGCAACCTTTGAACCCCGCGCCACCGGTAATCAGCACCTTCATGCGTCAACGATTCGCGTGAGTGGTTCTACACAATCGTCCCACCGCTTGGTAAGGAGAGCGACAAGTCGCATGTCCGTGATGCAGTACAGCGTATGGGCCGTGCCTGACGGGAAGTGAAGACAGTCTCCGGCGGCCACCTTGAAGAACGACTCGCTGCCGTCGTCCTCCTTGCCAACATAGGTACCGTGACCCGACGTGACGAGAATGAACTCCTCGAACTCCTTGTGATAGTGAAACCCTCTCGACTCACCAGCTCGAGTGAATATCAGGTTCCACTCCAGGATGGGTTCTGTGGGGTAGTAGGTGAAGATGCCGCCCCGACCGTCGCGAACAGTCATCAGATTGCACTCCGGGGACACTCGCCGCATGCTCATGTTCTAGGACCTCCCGAGGTCGATGACGGTTCCACGCGGGCCGTCTGGGGCTTCGTTAAGTAGGCGGGCGATGACATTTGCGACGCGCTCGGATGTGTAAAACAGATTCGGGTCACCTTCGGGGAGTACGCGCTGTGGGTTCGCCGGAGTGAGTACTCGACCGGGCCAGATCATGTTCATGGACACGGGTGCATCAACAGGTTGGGTCATCGTGTAGGAGCGCATCCACGACCACAGCGCGGCCTTGCTCATCGCGTAGGCAGGCTGACGGGTGTTGCCGTTCTGTAGAAAGCTGCCCATGAGCACCACGTTGCACGGGTTGCCCACCAACTGCTGCTCCTCGAGACAACTCCAGAGCGTGAACGGGGCTAAGGCGTTGATCCGCAGATGTCGTTCAACCTGTTCTGGAGTCCACTGCGTCGCTGATTTGTCTGCGAGAGCTGCATTCAGTACGACGCCTCCGAAAGTGCCTTCGACCTTTTCGCGTATCGCGACGACGGCTTGGGGGATGGCTGACGTATTCTCAAAGTCAACCCCCACCCAGCCGGTGTCGTCGTCCGGAGGTGGTGTCCGGCTCATGCTGAAGACGGCATCACCGGAACTTCGAAGCGTGGTTGCAACGGCAGCGCCGATGCCGTACGACGCCCCTGTGATCAGAATGTTTCGCCGTAGACCCACGTCGTCCCCCAACCATCGAAGGTCGAGGCTACACACGAAATCTGCAGTGGCGGTCGATTCCGCGCGATTGGTCGAAACGCGATGTCATCGGAGTAGCACTCAGCGTGACACTCATTCCCCCATCGGGTGGGTTCCACCACGGTTTCAGCATGATCTGATCGATCCGCCTGCGGCGTCTGACTCCTCTGGCGATACTTGCCGGACTCGAGAGTTGGAGAATCAACATGCGTGGACGCAAGCAAGTCATCGGTCTTGTCGTCGCCAGTTTGGCCGTCTCGCTGGGAGTGACCGGACTCACCGCGACGCCTGCGGCCGCCGCCGACAACATCACGTTCCGCGCGTCAGCCCAAGAGGCGGCGAACCAGATCACGCACCGGGTAACCATCCCGGCTGCCGTGCGGGAGACCGACACTCTGTTGCTCTTCGTCACCAGCAACAAGGCCCTTGCGTCGGTCACCGCGACGCCCGCCGGCTGGACTCTCGTCGGCACGCGGCTGTCGAGCACCGACACCGAGACCATTCTCTACACCAAGGTGGCAACTGCCACCGACCCCGGCAGGAGCCAGGCTGTCGATTTCACAGCGACCACCAAGGCGAGCCTGACGCTGCTCGCCTACGACGGCACTGCTACCGACGGCACCGCTGTCGCAGACTTCGCGTCGGCAGCCGAGACGACTAACCGTGCGACGCACACGACACCTGGCGCCACGGTCTCGACTGCAGGTTCTTGGGTCGTCTCCTACTGGGCGGACAAGTCCTCGGCTACCACCGGCTGGACCCTGCCGGCTGGCCAGACCCAGCGCAGCATCTCCCTTGGTACCGGGCCTGGACGCATCACCTCCGTCTCCTCTGACCTGAATGCCCCTGCAGCGACCGGCGCCTCACCGGCGCGCACCGCCACTGCCAGTGCCTCATCGGGCAAGGCGACGATGTGGACCGTCGTGCTGAAGCCGGACCAGAACTCCAACCCGAACGTCCGCCCGACTGCCGCGTTCACAACCAGCTGCCCCCAGGCGACCTGCACGGTGGACGCATCGACTTCTACCGACACCGCACCCGGCACGGTCGCGTCCTACGCGTGGGATTTCGGAGACGGGTCCACTGGCACCGGGGTCACCGCGACCCACACCTACACGACCGCTGGCTCGAAGACGATCTCCCTCGTGGTCACCGACAACCAGGGTCTGGCATCGACGGCGACAACCCACAACGTCACCGTGACGCTTCCGCCACCGACCTCTCTCGGACACACTCGGCTCGTCCCTGACAAGCCCAGGACCAACACACCGCGGATCAGCAACGGTGAGATCTGGGACATGGAGGTTGTGGGAACCGGTAACGCGGCCCGAGTATTCATCGCCGGCAGCTTCACGTCAGCGGCGAACACCATCGCACCCACAACGACGATCAACCAGGCCATACCTGCTCAGCTACAACCTCAACACCGGTCTGATCGACACGCAGTTCCGGCCGACGTTCGGTGGCGGAGGTGTGTCTTCGGTCGAGGCGTCGCCCGACGGTACCAAGTTGTTCGTCGGCGGCGACTTCAACACTGTCGGCGGAGTGGCTCGGCAGAAGGTCGCGAGCCTCAACCTGACGACTGGCGCGCCGATCAGCACGTTCGCGTTCACGCAGAGCACCAACAACGCGGTGACGGCATTCGCAACGACGAACTCGACGCTGTACGTCGGTGGTCGCTTCACCCGGATCAATGGACAGCTGATGACCGGCCTCGCGGCCGTGAACACCGCCTCCGGTGCCGTCGACATGAGCTTCGACAACCAGCTGTCGGGCGGCATCGGCGTCAACGGTGCCCTCGGTGTTCCGCAACTTAAGCTCACGCACGACGAGAGCAAGCTGCTCGTCGTGCACACCGGCCGCCAGATCGACGGTCAGGACCGCTACGGCGTGGGCATCATCGACACCGCGTCGAAGCAACTCCTTCCTTTCCGGACTCAGTTGTGGGACGAGAACCTGGCTCGCCTCGGTGGCGTCACTCGCATCTACAACGCCGACATCTCGCCAGACGACTCGTACTTCGTTGTCACGAGCGGCTCCGGAGGCGATGCACCGCCGATCAGCGACACCGCGGTGGCCTACCCGCTCACGGCGGGTGCGCTGCAGGACTCCGACGTACAGCCGCTCTGGATCTCGCGGCACTTCGACAGCATCTACTCGGTGGCCATCACCGAGGTCGCGGTCTACCTGGGCGGGCACTTCGGATTCATCGAATCGCCCACCTCTGACGACCCGTGGCCCGGTCTCGACAACGTCGGCTACGGCACCGGACAGGGCCTGGCCGGCTACGGCCTCGGCGACCAGGTGGTCCGCCGCGACCACATCGCCGCTGTGTCCCCGCTGACCGGCAAGGCGCTTGAGTGGAACCCGACCGGTGGGTCGAACTCCTTCGAGGGCAACAAGGCGATGGAGGCCACCTCGCGCGGCCTGCTCATCGGCGGCGACGGGATGTTCCAGGGCGGTATCCGCACTGGGCGGGTCGCGTTCTACGACTTGAACTCCGTGGCCTTCCCGCCCGCCCTTCCCGACACGACGATCACCACGCCCGATCGAGGGCCGGGTCGTCGCCAACAACGCGCCGTCCAGATTCACTGGCACCGCACGTGTCAACACCGGCACCGTCGGTCGGGTTCAGGTGTCCATCCGGGACCGTGACAGCGGCCAGTACCTCCAAGATAACGGCACCGCTTTCACCTCGTCGCTCACCGGCTCCGCAACACCCTGAACGCGACGCTGGCGCGGGCACCGGTACGACGCGGACCTGGACGATCCCGCCACGATCGCGTACAACCGCAACCTGAATCGTGACGGCTACGGCGTTCACCGCGGCCACCGGCGGCACTGCCGACTCCACGCCGGCCGACCAGAAGTTCGAGTCGTTCAGCCCGACGACCAGACGCCGACCACGACCATCTCGGGACCGAGCGGCATCCAGACGTCGACGAGCTTCACCGTCACCGGTAGCGCCCTCGACGACAAGGGCGTCAACTCGCTGACCTTCTGGTTCCGCGACGAGCAGGGCCGCTACCTGCAGAACGACGGCACCGTCGGTGACATCTACAACACCTTCCGGGGCACTCCGGACGTCATCGGCGCCACCAACGCAACCTGGTCCTACGACGTGACCCTGCCGCACGAGGGCATCTGGCGGGGCAGCGCGACCGCCACCGACACCATCGGTCAGGCCGACCTCCGGAGCGCGACACGGGACTGGACCGTCGACTCGACGGCGGTCGCCCCGACCGTCACGATTACCAGCCCGTCGAGATGACGCCGCCGTTCGCGGTGCCCGCCATCACGGTCGAACCCGGAGGCAGGTCACCTTCGCCGGCACGGCGCGGATGACCAGGGTCTCAAGGACGTCGAGATCTCGCTGCGCAACTCCTCGACCGGGGAGAACCTGGGCAACGACTGCACCTGGGGCACCGGTGTCCAGGCCGGCAACTGCCGGGTCTCGCCCGTCGACATCGGCGGTTCCAACTACAACTGGACCTAGACCACGCCGTTCAACCTGACGCCTGGCACCTACAGCTTCACCGTGCGGGCAACCGACGACGAGGAGCTGACCACGGCGTCCGGCAACCAGGGCCGGCTCACCATCAACGCCACCTACGCAGGCGATCTGGCACCGGACACGACGATGGCCTTCACCGCGCCTACCGACGGTTCCCTGACGGTGAACCTTGCCGGTACGGCCTCGGACGATCTTGGTGTGTCGAACGTGCGCGTCTCGCTGCAGGACCGCGACACGGGTCGCTACCTTGCAGGCCAACGGCACCATGGACTCGACGCTGGCCGTATCGTGAAGCCACGTTGGCGCACGCCCGGTGGCACCAGCACGACCTGGTCGCTGCCGGCCATCACCCTGCCCACCGGAGGCAACTGGCGGTTCACCGCGACGGCGTACGACGCTGCGCACGGACAGCAGGACGCAAGTCCCGCCACCGGCAGTTACACGATCTACCCGGGTGACGGTCCGCCGGCGCTGTCCGACACGCTCGGGCAGCCGCAGAACGACGCATCGTTCACCGACGGCGTGATCGTGGTCACCGGGCGTGCAGAGGACGCTCCGGACCAGTACGCCGGCATCGCGTCGGTGCAGGTCGGCGTCGTCAACTCCGCCGGGCAGTGGATGAGTTCGACGGGCACGTTCACCAGCACCACCGCGAGCTACCGCACGGCCTTCCTCAACAGTCCGGGCAGTGTGGGGTCGAACTACTCATTCACGACGCCGGTGATCCCGGCTGGGACCTACAGCGTGCGCGTGCGTCCGGTGGACGTGCACAACCAGATCGGCATCGAGCGGATCTCCACCAACGTCACGGTGACGCAACCGGCGAACAACCCGCCGGTTGCCAGCTTCACGTACTCGTGCACTCAGAACGTGTGTACCTTCGACGGCCGCGGCTCGACGGACGAGAACCCAGCGTCGTTGACCTACACGTGGAACTTTGGAACGTCGTCGGGCTCCACGGTCAACGGCAGCGGTCCGCTGCCCACGCGGACCTTCACCTCTCCCAGCCCGGCAGGAGCACCGTTCCAGGTGACCCTCACGGTCAGGGACCAGTGGACCGTCACCAACACGTCGGCCCCGCAGAGCGTGACGATCGTCGAGCCCTCGGGCAACAGCGCCCCGGTACCGAGCTTCATCCAGAGTTGCACCGGCCTGACGTGCTCTGTGAACAGCTCGGGCACGGCTGACCCCAACACCGGGGACACGATCGCCTACTCGTGGAACTGGGGCGACGGCACGGCCGTGAGCACCGGCGCTGCCCCCGCAGCTCATACCTACGCAGCGTCGGGCTCCTACGTGATCACGCTCACCACAACGGACGGCTGGGGCAAGTTCGCCTCGATCGCCCGCGGCGTGACCCTGAGCGAGCCGGCGGGCAACCAGGCGCCGACACCGGTGTTCACCTCGAGTTGTGTGTCGTACACGACATGCACCTTCAACAGCTCGGGGACCGTCGATCCCGAAGGCGACGCGATCAGGTACTCGTGGAACTTCGGTGACACCGGCACGAGCACGTCCGCGAACCCGTCGCGCACCTATGCGGCGCCCGGGACGTACACGGTCACCCTCACGGCCACCGACGTCTGGGGCAAGTTCACCACGGTGACCCACGACGTGACCATGACCGAGCCGGCCGGCAACACTGGGCCTACGGCGGTCTTCGCGGCCACCTGCACCGTGCTGACCTGCACGATGAACAGCACGGGGACGGTCGACCCGGAGGGGCACACGATCAAGGCCTACTCGTGGAACTGGGGTGACGGGACTGCTCTCGGCACTGGCGCCTCGGCGTCGCACGCCTACGCGCTCCCCGGCACCTACACGATCACGCTGACGGTCACCGACTCCTGGAACAGGTCTGGGACACCGGTGAGCCATACGGTGACCATGACCGAGCCGGGCGGCAACACCGGGCCAACCGCCACGTTCACGGTCACGTGCACGACGAACACGACGTGCACGACGAACAGCACCG
Organism: uncultured Actinomycetota bacterium; assembly: GCA_963726755.1. GTDB lineage: Bacteria > Actinomycetota > Actinomycetes > JAHEKZ01 > JAHEKZ01 > DATKIY01. Next base: position 38,217 of record CAVSDB010000003.1, on the reverse strand, counting down.
GAACGGCGGACCCGGAGGGCAACACGCCACTGCGCTACGTCTGGAACTGGGGTGACGGCACTCCGGACACGGCCGGAACGTCTTCCAACCCGACCCACGTCTACAACGTGGCTGGCAGTTACACCGTCACGCTGACGGTGAGCGACTCCTGGGGCCGGGCCGGGACTCCGGTCACCCACACGGCGACAACTCCGGCCGAGCCGGGGGGCAACGTCGGACCGACCGTGACGTTCCCCCAGCCTGTCTGCACGGTGCGGACATGTTCGGTCAGCAGCGCCGGGACCACCGATCCTGATGGCATCCGGAGCTACGTGTGGAGCTGGGGCGATAGCACCACGGATAGCACTGGTGCCTCGCCGGCGGCTCACACCTACGTGGCGGCTGGCACGTACACCATCAGCCTCACGGTGACGGACAACTGGGGCAAGACAACGACGGTGAACCGCTCCGTGACAGTCACCTAGGCCGCCCACTAGCGCTTAGTAGGGTCCCCCAAGACAGGAGTCACCTGAACTGGATTGAGGAACTCGGATGAGCGATCGGACTAACGCTCCTCCTTGGTACGGACCCCCTGGTCGGGTTGAGGCGTTTAGCGACGGTGTGTTCGCCATCGCGATCACTCTGCTTGTTTTGGAGTTACGGCCTCCCGCGGACGCGGGTAACTTCGCGCAGGACCTTCGGGACGGAGTGGCCGACCTATCTCGCTTACGTCGCGGCCTTCGCGATGATCGGTTCGGTGTGGCTGCATCACCACTTGGTGTTCGCGCGAGTTCGCCAGGTGGACATTGGGACTATTCTCACCAACTTGCTGCTCCTCTTTACAGTTTCCGTCCTTCCGTTTCCCACCGCTGTGATGTCGAGTGCCTGGCGACACGGTGAACGAAGCGACAAGATCGCCGCCTCCCTTCTATTCGCGCTCTTGTCGATTGCGATCTCGGCGGCGTATATCGGGCTGTGTTCGTATCTTGCACGGCGCGACTGAACTGCTTGTCGAGCCAGCGCGAAAGCGTTTCTCCTTGGCGAGCGGCGAAGGGGCAGCATTGCAATTGTCGGGACAGTGATAGCTGGCCTCTTGGCGTTCGTGTCACCGCTCATCTCACTGGTGCTCTTCGCGGTTACTCCCGTCTACTACCTGACGACCATCCCTCGCAATCAATGAGTGAATCTGACGAGATTGTCTCGCCAGTCGCTGGGACTACCGCGTGGGCAGGCTACGTCAACACGCCGCTTCGCGCTTTCCTTCGCGCTGAAAGTGGCAGCGCCGCGTTGCTGCTCGCCGCAGCGGTCGTGGCGATGCTTTGGGCCAACATCGCCCCAGATTCCTACACATCTGTTTGGAACAGCGAGTTGGGTGTGTCATGGGGAGGGCATGAGTTCTCGCTGACAGTTGTCGAGTGGATCAACTCAGGCCTCATGGCGTTCTACTTCTTCGTGGTCGGCCTTGAGACACGTCGCGAGTTCGACATTGGTGAACTTCGTGAGTGGCGGCGGGTGATCCTCCCTGTAACAGCTGGCGTTGTCGGGATGAGCGTCTCAGTGCTGTTGTACGTGCTCATCACATCTTCAGACGGAACGACCTCCGGCTGGGGAGTGGCGCTATCGACTGATACGGCCTTTGCGCTCGGTGTGCTTGCGATCTTCGGTCCCCGCTACTCCGACCGGTTGCGCGCGTTTCTCCTTACGGTTCTGATCACGGACGACGTGGTCGCGCTCGCGGTGATTGCGACTGTGTACACCGAGGACATCGTGTTCACCCCGCTGTTTGTCGCTGGCCTTCTGGTTTGCCTCATTGTCATTCTGATCAGGCTTCGCATTACTAGCGGTCTGATCTATTTTCTCATCGGTGTCGCAGCGTGGTACTCCCTGGAAAAGTCTGGAGTGGACCCGGTCGTCATCGGGCTTGTTATGGGCCTCTTAGCCTTTGCTCGACCCGTCGCCCGAGAAAATCTCGACCGCGCAACTGGACTGTTTCGCGACTTCCGTGAGCAGCCGACTTCGAGCCTGGGCCGTACGGCGACGCAAGGGTTGCGCGCCGCGATTCCCCCCAACGAGCGGCTGCAGACGCTGTTTCATCCGTGGACGAGTTACGTGATCGTCCCGTTGTTCGCGTTGGCGAACGCGGGGATCCTCGTACGGGGTGGCTTCCTTGGGACTGCGTTCAGCTCGTACCTGACCTGGGCAGTGATCGTGGCGTTCGTCGTCGGAAAGCCTCTTGGGATTGTTGGTGGATCCTGGCTGGTGAGGGTTTTCTCGAAGGGTCGACTTCGTCCCTCGGTGGGCTGGGCGTCCGTCCTTGGCGCGGGAACGGTGTCGGGAGTTGGCTTCACCCTGAGCCTGTTGATTGCGACGATCGCGTTCGACGGGCAGGACCTCGCTGAAGCCAAACTCGGTGTGCTCGTAGCTGCACTGGTGTCGGCTCTGCTCACTTGGCTTGTCTTCGCCGTAACGCAACTTCTGCCAAAGCCCCGCCGGGTACGCGCGCTACTCGGGGATGCCGAAACGCTCGTTGACCTTGCCGAGCCCGTTGATCCCGGTCGCGACCACATTCGTGGACCGTCGAAGTCACCGGTGACCGTCGTCGAATACGGCGATTTTGAGTGCCCGTACTGCGGGCAGGCGGAGCCAACTGTTCGAGAACTGTTGAGGGAGTTCGGGGACGTTCGATACGTGTGGCGGCACCTGCCACTCAACGACGTGCATCCTCGGGCTCAACTTGCCGCAGAAGCAGCCGAGGCTGCTGGCGAGCAGGGCAAATTCTGGGCAATGCACGATCTCCTGTTCGAGAATCAGGATGCGCTCAAACCCGAGCAGCTCATGAGTTATGCCGCGCAACTTGGCCTTGATGTTGAGCGCTTCACCCGCGAGTTGTGGAAGCACAAGCACGAGCCCCACGTGGCCGACGATGTTGAGGGCGCTGACTTGAGCGGTGTACGCGGAACGCCCACGTTCTTCATCAACGGTGAGCGGCACCACGGAGCTTTCGACATCGACGCCCTGTCGGAGGCCGTACGACTCGCCCGCATCAAGGCTATGACGCGCGCCTGAGCGACACCGCGCCCAGATACCCGGTCAGCCGAATCTCTTGTCCTCGTGTGATTGTGTGAATAGAGCCTCTCGGGTCGCCTTAGCGGCCGCACTGTTGACTTCGTTGACTCTTGTGCCGACACTGGCCAACGCCTCACCGACGAGCCCTGACCTGGGTTTCGACGGGGATGGCGTGCTAACCATTCACTCGGCGACGCACAATGAATTCCTTGCCGACATGAAGGTGTTGCCCAGCGGCAAGACCGAGCTGCTTATTGCGACGGGTGACGAACCAGCGTTCGAGCTCTACCGCCTACTCAAGGATGGCAGCCCGGATCCAACCTTCGGCGGCGGCGACGGGCTCTTTGCCTTCGCATTGGGTGCCTCATATGAGGATCTTCGGCTGGCTGTTGACACGCAGACCGGGAAGAGTTACGTCACCACCTTCATCGACAACGGCACCACGTCGCCCACTACGGTCTGGCGGATCACAGCCGACGGTTCCCTCGACTCTCCGTACGGAGGAGTCGGCACCGGACACATCGGCTTTGATCAGCGGTTGGTCCTCGGGCTGGCTGCCCAGCCCGGAGGCAAGTTGCTGATGGTGGGCAGCGACATCGCAGCCCAACAGGCCAAAATCTGGCGGCTGACTAACGCCGGTATTCCTGATTCACGCTTCGGCACGGCGGGTGTAACAACATTGTCGACTCACTCGGTAGACGAAGCCACCAGCGTCGCGGTTCAACCAGACGGACGAATCGTCGTCGCTGGCGACCACTACAACGCGACCGAATCAACCCTCAAGGCCTATCGACTCACCAGGAACGGCAACTTCGACTCGTCGTTCAGTGGCGACGGCAAGGCGTCCATTAGCCCCTCGTCCACGGGCGTGACAACGTCGACGGTGTGGACGCCCGATGTGTTGGCTCGCCCCGATGGGCGGACGGTGTTCGTCGCTGGTCTGAACCGGAGCGATGGCAACTTTCTGAGCACACTGCTAGTGGCCGGCTTGACCGGGGCAGGAGGGCCGGATCCTGCGTTCGGTACGCACGTCTTCAGAGGCATCACCGAAACGTGGGGCCAAGCAGCACTCGCACGCGACGGCAAAGTGATCGTGACCGGGGACATTCCCCCGTACCCAAGTGCACCCAACGGGGTCTACCGCTTCACGTCTAAGGGACACCTCGATCACTCGTGGTCTGGTGACGGCGTCCTGCAGTTGCCGGGTTCAAGTGACACCAGTCGGGTCGGTATCTATCCGCAGGGTCGAGTGCTGGTGGGTCGAACTATCAACAACGGCTCATACGATGCCGAGGTGCGGGCGCTGCGTGGTACTAAGACCCCCGCCTGCCACGGCAAACTAGCTACCCAGTTCGGCACCAACACGGCCGACACAATCACTGGTACCGCGTATGCCGATGTCATCCTCGGCCTTGGGGGCAACGACGTGCTCAAGGGTCTTGGCGGCAACGACTTGATCTGTGGTGGGGCCGGGAACGACAACCTCATCGGCGGTCCAGGGCACGACACTCTCATTGGCGGGCCGGGTAGGGACCAGACGACGCCCTGACGTCGGTTGCAATCTCGGTTGCGCGACACGCTTCGACTTCACAGGTTCTCCCTTCGCTGGCGCGATACTTCCTTCGTGGCCCGACTGATCGAGCGCGTGCTACCGGACGCGCAACGCAGAACCCTCGACGAACTCACCGACGACCTCGACCTTACGTCCGGCGACTCAGGTTCTAAGCGGTCGGCGTACTGGACGATGTTGACACTGTCCGCGGTGATCGCCGGGGCTGGCGTACTCACTGACTCCACCGCCACGGTGATCGGCGCCATGATCATTGCCCCACTGTCGACTCCGATCATGGGAATCGCCTTGGGCATCGCCAAGAGGGAGGCCGGGGCAGCGAGCCGAGCTTTCAAGTTCGTGTTTCTGGGTGCTGCGCTTGTCGTCGGCGTTGGAGTGATCTTCGGACTCATCACCCCTAGTTCGTATGACTTGTTGGGCAATAGCCAGATCTCGAGCCGAACCTCTCCCACGCTGCTGGACTTGGTCGCCGCCGTCGCGACGGGATTTGCCGGGGCGGTGGCTCTAGCGCGACGGGACGTCGGCGCGGTTCTCCCTGGGGTGGCCATCGCGATCTCACTAGTTCCACCGCTGGTCGTCGTCGGTGTCTGCTTGGGCTACGGCTCAGTGGTCCTGGCGTTGGGTGCGCTTGTTCTCTTCTTGTCGAACCTATTCTCACTGGTGCTCGCCGGGAGTCTGGTCTTCGCGAGTCTGGGATTTGGGGCTGAGGCCTCGCTTGCGACAAGGCGTTCGGCGTCGCGACGAAAGGCCGTGATTTCCATGGCCATCCTGTTGATCGTTGTCATCGTGCCCTTGGTCGGCAACACCGTCGGTAACCTGCTAATCACGATTTTCACGCAGCGAGTCCAGAACACGACCGCGGCATGGCTCTCGGAAGTTCCAGGCTCGAGCGTTGAGAGCGTCGATGTCGTGTCATCCGAAGTTCACATCACGGTGCAGACGCCGGGGGAACTGCCTCCGACCAACGACTTGCTCGCCGCACTCGATGACGACCTGCCTGGCGGAATAAAGATCGTGCTCAAGACGACTGTCGGCGAAGATATTGATCTGGGATCCACGTCGTAGCTCCCGTCAGGACAGCGTCAGAGCAAGTGTTCGACACAGGCCTCGTTGTCCGTATGCCAATCGTCGTTATCTGGTTCCGACCAGGACGACATGACGACGATTACCACCTGTCGAGGCAGGTCGATGTACAGCATTTGGCCGTAGATTCCAATGCCGAGGACGACGTCGGGGTCGAGATTTGGTGTGTACCAACCAGCGCGGTATGCCCCGTCTGGCCAGGCGTCGTCGGCGAAGTCCCCTGCCGCCCACTGAGCGCGGTTACCACTGTTCAGGATGTCGTGGATCCAATCGGCAGAAACCACGTCCTCACGACGCTCAGCTAGGAGCAGGCCGAAGCGGGCGAGGTCTCGTGGTGTTGCGCTCAAACCGCCAGCAGCTCGCGGAGTTCCTTCGCGATCTATCGTCACGTGAGCGTCCAACTCGGCACCGCAGGGCTCCCACAAGTACTGCTCGACGGCCGTAGCCCACGTCGTGCCGGCAGCATTCGCGCATGCCCAGCCGAGTAAGTCAATGGTGGGGGAGAGATATCGAAAACGCTGACCATGCTGTCCATCCGGCTGACGGGAAGCGAGGTACTCGCGCAATGCCGGCGTTCCGTCCGGAGCCGGGTACCACCCTGCGGCGTTGCGGTAGGCGGTGACGTCCGGTCCGGGTGAGTAGTCCTCGACGAACGCGAATGATGCCTCCATGTCCATGAGTTGGCGGATCGTTGCGCCCGCGAATGCGGAGTTGGCGACGTCTGGAACAAGGTCAGTCACGGGGGCTGCGAGGTCGAGCCGCCCCTTCGAAGCGAGGGCACAGGCCAGCGTTCCAGTGATCGATTTGGTAACGCTAAACATCAGGTGCGGCTCATCGGCACTGACGTCACGCGCCATCCACTCAAGCACCACCGCTCCATCCTTCAGAACAACTAGTGCGTCGCGCTGCCGCTCGTCGAGAAGTCGTCTCAGGGGGGTTGCCCCGTCCCGGGCCGCAATTTCGATGTCCAGCAGCGAGTCATCCTGACGTTCGGGGAATTGTCGCGATGTGCTCGCGGCACGTATTCGCTCTGTCGGAATCAGTTCGCGAGCGTGCCGGACTGACCAACCAATGTGAGCGGGGGTCAGCCAGTCCTCAAGTGTGGCGCCCCTTCGTTCTGCGCGCGACATCGTTGTCCTCCGGTAGGTGTTCAGCCGTCGAACGTCAGGTTATCTAGGGGGTTTCCTTTGCGTGATACCGATTGTGTTGAACACGGGGTCGAGGGTCCGTGAGTGGAGTCCACCACCGCACTACGCTGACCGCGTGATGCGAGCAACGCGGGTCGTCGTGGCGGTAGTGATGTTGGTGACCATGGCAGGGGCGGCGCAAGCTAATGCCTCGCCGACAAGTCCTGACCCAGGTTTCGACGGTGATGGGTTGTTGACCATCCACTCCGCGTCACACGACGAGGCGTTTGCCGCCATGGTGGCCTTGCGCGACGGCAAATCCCTGGTGCTGGTGACAACGCAGGACGAACCGGCCCTCGAGCTGTATCGGCTACGTGAGAACGGATCTCCGGACCCGACCTTCGGTGGCGGTGACGGCGTCTACTCATTTGCGTTGGCCGCAAACTACGAGGACGTGGCTCTGGCCGTCGATCCGCACTCCGGCAAGAGTTACATCACAACCTTCCTGGACAACGGAACAACATCGCCCACGACGGTTTGGCGGATCAAGGCCAATGGCACGCTCGACTCCGCCTACGGGGGTGGCGACGGCCACGTCGTCTTCAACCACCGACTTGTCGAGAGCATCGTCGCTCAGCCCGACGGCAAGCTCTTGATGGCCGGTAATGACCTCGGCGCGCAAACGGCCAATGTGTGGCGGCTCAAAGACGCCGGAACCACTGATCACCGGTTCGGCGCGGCTGGTACCAGGGTGTTGTCGACGAATACCTCGACCGAGGCCACCGGGATTGCTCTCCAGCGCGACCAACGGGTGGTGGTCGGTGGCGATCACTACGACATGACCCACTCCACCCTCCTGGCCTACCGGTTGACCAAGGGCGGGAACTTCGACCCCACCTTCAGCGGCGATGGCAAGGCGGTCATCAACCCAAGCTCCACGGGAGTCACCACTTCGACCGTGTGGCCGACTGACGTGCTCATTCGACCCGATGGTCGCACGGTGTTCGTCGCAGGGCTCAACCAGAACGACGGGAGTTTCCGCAACACCTTGTTGCTGGCTGGTCTGAGTAAGTCGGGTAAGCCGGACCGCGCGTTCGGCAAGCACGTCTTCGTCGGCATCAGCGAAACGTGGGGTCAGGCTGCGCTGGAACGCGACGGCAAGGTCATCGTCACTGGCTACCTCCCGCCCTCGCCCAGCACGACTAGCGCGAGTCTTCCGCTTCACAACTAAGGGGACACTCGACCACAGTTGGTCTGGAGATGGGGTCCTGCCGCTGGCTGGCGAAGCCGCCACGATCGGCGTCGGGATCAGTCCCAGCGGCCGGGTCCTCGTCGGGCGCACAGTCAACAGCGGCCCCTACGACACCGAGGTGCGAGCACTGCGCGGCACAAGAACGCCCACCTGTCAGGGCAAGCTGGCGACTCAGTTCGGTAGCGGCGCCAACGACGCGATCATCGGTACGCCTGGTTCCGATGTGCTTGTCGGGCTCGGTGGAAATGACGTCTTGAAGGGCTTCGGCGACGCCGACTGGATCTGCGGAGGGCGAGGTGACGACAAGCTTTACGGCGGACCCGGCCGCGACTCACTGCTTGGCGGTCCCGGTAGGGACATCCTGCGCCAATGAGGTTGCGGTGGGTGTGAGCGAGCGGTACGCCTCGTAACCGCATTGGGTGGCGATGTGGTCGGCCAAGTACCTGGCGTCGTGCCAAACGCCCCAGATGAAACTCGATCCGCGTCGTGACAGCCAGGGCAGCCCGAGGAAATAGATGCCGGGCTCGGACGACACGCCGCGTCTGTGGTTCGGGCGCCCGTTGTCGTCGAACGCGTCCACCTGCAACCAGCCGTAGTCGACCGCGAAGCCGGTCGCCCAGACGATCGAAGTCACTCCAGCGTCCGCCAGATTGAGTTCGAGGATTGGATCGGTCACGCACGTCGGGGCCGAACCGAGCCTGTGGGCTTCCGGTTCCTCCGGGAGGTCGAGACCGTTAGCGGCGACGTAGGCGTCGGCGTCATTGAGCAGTGACAAGTAGTTGGCGTCGCCGTGCGCGATGTTGTCAGCAAGGTCCGGCGCGAACTTCAGCACCCCGTCGATGAACGAGTCTGTCCGGCCGACGAGCGTCATGCCGCGAGCCGCGAGGTCGCGGAAGTCCACCGTGTTTCCGCCATGTGCTCCACTGACCGTGATCGTGACGTGCTCAGCGCCCTCTGGAGGGGTTTCGGCGTCCCACATCCCCAGGACCCCCAGCCACCAGACGAAGTCACGCCCGCGATAGCGACGTGGGGGTCGGTCGTGTGGGCCGACCGAGAGATACACGCGCCGACCGGCCCGCAGGAGTTCGTCGGCGATCTGCACCCCCGAAGATCCTGCCCCGACGACCAGGACCGCGCCGGCGGGTAGTTGGCCAGGGTTGCGGTAGTCGCTGGAGTGGATCTGCACCGGGCCGGCATTCTCGGGAACGACGGCCGGGATCACTGGGCGCTGGAACGGACCAGTGGCGGCGACGACGTACCGTGCATCGATCGTCCCGTCCGATGTCTCGACGCGGAAGCCAGCTTGGCCAACCTTCCTCCGCACCGACGTGACTTCCACGCCGCAGCGGATCGGCGCCGCGATCTTCTCCGCGTAGGCGACGAAGTAGTCCGCGACCCGCTCCTTCGAGGCGAAGTCGTCGGGTCCGACGTCCGAGAACTCAAGGCTAGGGAAGCGGTCGTGCCAGGCGGGCCCATTCGCGACCAACGAGTCCCACCGACCCGTGCGCCAGCGCTCAGCGATGCGCTGCCGTTCCAGGACAAGGTGCTCAACGCCGCAGCCACTCAGGTGCTCGCTGATCGCCAAACCGGCCTGGCCGGCGCCGACGACCAGCACCTCAACCGCCTCGTTCGACATTCGAACCTTCTCTCGATAAATGAGAATATGATTGCATTCAATGAGAAGAGACATTAGCGTGGATACGTCGTCAGCCGCAAGAGGAGCTGCCGCGGATCCAGTGAGGAGGCAGTCGAGATGAGTCGATCGGCGACGTCGCCGCGTGCTGGGATGCTGGAGCGAACGCTGTCGATCTTGGCCCTCTTCACCGAGACTCGGGTCGAGTGGCGCGTGACTGATGTGGCCGAGGCTTTGAATCTGCCCGTGCCTACGACGTACCGGATCGTCGGCACACTTGTTGCACAGGGTTTGGTACGCCCGACCGACGGCGGGTATCGGCTGGGCTCGGCAGCCCTCGATCTTGGACGTCGCGCGGCGGCGGGTTTCGACCTCGGCAGCGTTGTCGGGCGTGAACTTCGATCGCTCGCAGAGAAGACTGAAGAGACGGGCATCTTGTCGGTGCTCGATGAGGCCGCGCGAACTGGAGTCTGCGTCGATCGCGTCGACTCGGCGCAGCCACTGCGTCTCTCCCTTGAGATTGGGCGGCGAATGCCGCTACACGCGGGGGCTGCTTCAAAAGTGCTGCTCGCATTTGGGCCGGTAGCCGTTCGGGACGCGGTCCTCGCCGGACCGCTACCGCGCCTTGCGCCTGGCACTATCACCTCGCCTGTCGCGCTGAGTGAGGAACTCGCCGCGATCCGCACCGCCGGCTTCGCGGTCAGTCGTGAGGAAACCAACGAGAGCGCCTGGGGGCTGTCAGCGCCGATTCTCGGGGTAGGCGGCGTTCTCCTCGGATCGATCGGGATGGCCGGGCCACTCGTACGCTGCACACCGGACGCCCTGGAGACCGCCCGCAGTTCCGTGTTGGCCAGCGCACGTCGCGCCGAGTTGGCCCTCGGCGCCTGAGCGCGTCGGTCTCCACCCACTTGTGTCCCGGAGCGTCGTCAGCGAAGCGAGGCACCCGTCGCGAGCTCGAGGTAGTTGAGGACCCGTGCCAATGCTGTCGCGCGATCGAGATCGGCGTTGCGACCGGTGAGGTGCAAATCGAACGCGTCCTCGAGGGCGACGACCGTTTCGGCGATCGCGCGCGGCGTATCGCGCAGGTGGACCGCCTCGGTGTTAGCTGCGTGGCGCAAGAGGTCCTCGTAGAGCGAAACCTCGTGCTCCCACAGTCGCGTGAACAGCGCGGCGTGGGTGTCGTCGCGCGACGAAGCAGCGTGGAGTTCATAGATGACTCGCATCGGGGCACCCCCGCCGCCGTCGGGAACCCCGTGCTCCACCGCCACGACTAGTCGGCGCACGGGGTCGCTCTCGGCTTGGGTGGCGTTGACGCGCTCCCAATAGAACTGGCGCAGTGCCTCCTCGTGAACCTCGAGAAGCAGTGCGTCGAGGTCGGGATAGTAGTAGAGGACCGACCCAATCGAAAGCCCGGCCCGGTCGGCGATGTCCTTCAGCCGGAGTCCGGAGAGCCCGCGGTCGGCGATGGCGAGAGAGGTTGCCGCCACGAGTTGGCGGCGGCGCTGCTCCTGGTTTCGCGGCCGGGCCATGAATCACCTCCACCGACCAGTTGACAATTGCGGTCGGAGTTCCTTGAATGTACTATCAAAGAATTCTCCCGTCGACACAAGAGGGCCGGAAGCCGATGAGCGACTCGATCGAGGTTGGCGGGCATCGCCGGATCCGACCGTTCAACACGCAGCAGACCTACCCCGAGCAGAACTTGGCCAACGACCTCTGCCAAGCCGTCGTCGCGGGAAACACGGTGTATCTGCGTGGGCAGGTTGCGCAGGACCTCGATACGCGCGAAAACGTAGCCGTCGGCGACCCGGCCGGTCAGACTCACAAAGTGGTGGACAACATCACGCTGCTGTTGAACGAGTCCGGCGCATCGCTTGAGAACGTCGTGTCGTGCAACGTGTACCTCACCAATATCGATGATCGCGAGGAGGTCTACCGAGTGCTCGGCACCCGCCTAAAGGGCGTGTACTACGTCTCCACCGGCTTGGTTGTCCAAGCGCTGGCGCGTCCCGAGTGGGTGGTCGAGGTGACGGTCACGGCAGTGATTCCGTGACGTTCTCGCTCGCCGGCCGATGTGCGCGCACCGGGATGTTCGGCGCAGTCGTCACATCGTCCAGCCCGGCGGTTGCAGCGCGGTGCGTACGAGCGCGCGCTTCGGTCGGAGCGGCATGCAGTCAGAACGTCACCGACCCCTCGCTCGGCGGACTTCTGCTGGACGCATTGGCAGCGGGCAAGTCCGCACGACAGGCGCTGGACCAGGTCGTTGCAGCGGCCTCGCATGCTGAGTACCGACAACTCACCGTTATTGACGCCCAGGGCAACACTGCGGCTTATTCGGGTGCAAACACGTTGGGACTGCATCGAACGGTTACCGCGCAGAACGCTGTTGCCGCGGGCAACCTCCTGGCTAACGACATGGTGCCCCCGGCGATGCTCGATGCCTTCGCGGCAGAACCTGACGCTCACCTCGCAGACCGGTTGCTCGCCGCTCTTGCTGCAGGGGATGCGGCCGGCGGTGAGGAAGGCCCGGTTCGGTCGTGCGGATTAGTCGTGGTGGACAAGGTGTCATGGCCGGTCACCGACCTTCGAGTCGATTGGGCGGACAACCCGATCGCTGAGCTCAGCCAGATTTGGCAGGTCTGGAAACCCCAGGCCGAGGACTACGTCACGCGCGCGTTGAACCCTGACGGCGCGCCGTCGTATGGAGTGCCGGGTGACCAGTGACTTGAAGGCGGCAACGCGAGCCGTCGTCGACAAGCAAGCCGAGGACCTCGTGGCCCTGTCGGAGCGGATTCATGCTCACCCTGAAACCGCCTGGCAAGAGCATCAAGCCTGCGCCTGGGTCGGGAAGTCGTTGAGCGATGTCGGCTTTAACGTCGAGGAGCGGTACCTCGGGTTGGAAACCGCCTTTCGAGCCACGCACGGCAGTGGCCCGGTGCGGATCGGACTCTTCGCAGAGTACGACGCGCTACCCGGACTCGGCCACGCGTGCGGCCACAACCTCATCGCGGCGATGTCAGTCGGGGCTGCATGCGGCGCTGGCAAGCGTGGCAGACCAAGCCGGTATCACGGTTGAGGTTTACGGAACGCCTGCCGAAGAGGGTGGCGGCGGCAAGATTGAGTTGCTCGAGCGTGGTGCGTTTGTCGGGCTAGACCTCGCGCTGATGGCACACCCGGCGCCGGTCGATGTCGCTGAGGCGCAGCCGTTCGCGGTGTCGCACTCGCGCATCACGTTCCACGGCAAGGCGGCGCATGCTGCTGCCTACCCCGAGCAGGGAGTCAACGCCGCAGATGCGTTCACGGTCGCGCAGGTTGCTGTCGGTCTCCTGACGGCAACAACTCCCTCCATCGGTGCGCGTGCACGGAGTCATGACTAACGGCGGTGAGGCTCCGAATGCAATCCCCGAACTGACGCAGGGACGCTGGTACGTGCGAGCTGAGAGCCTGGCCGAACTCGAGGTCGTGAGTCCACGGGTATGGCAATGTTTCGAAGGCGCGGCAGTTGCGACCGGGTGTGACCTCGAGATCGAATCTGAAAGCAAGCCGTACGCCGAGTTCCGGACAGACCAGGCAGCACTGGAGTTCTACCGACGCAATGCTGGTGAATTGGGTCGCATTTTCGACGACGGCATTGCCTCCCGTATGAACCGAGCGTCGACCGACATGGGCAACGTGTCACAGGTGGTGCCAGCGATTCACCCTTACATCGGGATCGGGTCGTGGCCGGTGCTTAACCACCAAAAGGAGTTTGCCGCGCTCTGTGTGGGATCGGCGGCTGAGCGTGCCCTGCTCGACGGTGCGACGGCCCTGGCGTGGACAGCGATCGACGTGGCCTTGACGAAACCAAGCAAGGAAAGGTGAAGCCATGACACAGCGCAGTCGTGAGGACTGGGTCCAGGAAGCCAAGCAGGCGCGGTTCCGTACCCAGGCATTTATCGCGGGAAACTCGGTGGAGGCTAGCTCCGGGGAGCGGTTCGCGAACGTCAACCCGGCGACGGGTGAGCAGATCTCCGAGGTCGACAACTGTGGGTCCGACGACGTCGACCGTGCGGTGCGTTCGGCACGAGATGCGTTCGAATCCGGTGCTTGGAGTGGGGTGGGACCGCCATCGCGACGGGCCACGATGCTGGCATTTGCCGATTTGCTCGAATCGCACTCTTCGGAACTTGCGGTGTTGGACTCGCTCGACATGGGTAAGCGAATCGTCGATGCTCATGACCTTGATCTGCCATTCGCAGTGAGCGTCTTTCGCTACTACGCCGAGGCACTCGACAAGATCTCCGACGAGGTCGCACCCACACCCCCCGGAGTTCTCGGACTGGTCCGCCGGGTGCCGCTCGGTGTCGTGGGAGCGGTGGTTCCGTGGAACTACCCCGTAGACATGCTCTCGTGGAAGGTGGCTCCTGCACTGGCCGCAGGAAACAGCGTTGTGCTGAAACCGGCTGAGCAGTCTCCGTCGTCTGCGTTACTGATCGCCGAACTCGCGGTCGAGGCAGGGATTCCTGAGGGTGTTCTGAACGTTGTCCCCGGTACCGGCGAGGTCACTGGCCAGGCGCTCGGGTTGCATCCCGACGTCGACTGCCTTGCCTTCACCGGTTCAACCGAAGTAGGACGGATGTTCCAGCGGTACGCATCCGAGTCGAACATGAAGCAGGTCTGGCTCGAGTGTGGTGGCAAGAGTCCAAACATTGTGTTCGCCGACGCGCCTGACCTTGAGGCCGCCGCGAGGCAGACCGCCTTCAGCGTGTGCTTCAACCAGGGTGCCGTCTGCTCGTCGCACACGAGACTTCTCGTCGAGCGCTCCGTACACCAGGACTTCGTCCAGTTGGTAGCGCGATTTGCTGCTGAGTACGCACCGGGGGACCCGCTGGACCCGGACAGTGGCATGGGCGCGATCGTGTCTTCGGAGCATGCCGACCGAGTTATGGGATTCATCGACGAGGCGAAAGGGTCAGCCGAACTCGTCACCGGAGGGAGTCGAGTCCAAGTCGGTCCGAGTGACTGTTTCATCGAACCGACCGTTTTCGACAACGTCGACCCCGACTCGAGGCTCGCCCGCGACGAAGTGTTCGGCCCAGTCCTTGCGGTGACTGCCTTCGACTCCGAAGACGAGGCAGTGCAGTTAGCCAACGACACCCCGTATGGACTTGCAGCTTCGGTTTCGACATCGGAACTGAGTCGAGCGCACCGGATGACCGACCGACTTCGCGCAGGCACGGTTACGGTCAACGGTGTGGACGCATTCAGTGCCTGGACGCCGTTCGGCGGTTTCAAAGGTTCCGGGTACGGTCGCGACCTTTCGCTGCATGCCCTCGACAAGTACGTCGGGTTGAAGACCGTCTGGATCAATCTCTGAAGTCGGAGTTGCCACAACATGACAACCAATTCATCAGGTTCGCCTTACGACATCTTGTTCGAGCCTGTGCAGATCGGGCCCCTGGTCGCCAAGAACCGCTTCTACCAGGTTCCGCATTGCAACGGCATGGGCTACCGCGACCCCAGCGCGCAGGCCGCGATGCGTCGGATCAAGGCCGAGGGTGGCTGGGCTGTGGTGTGTACCGAGCAGGTCGAGATCCACTCGTCGTCCGACATCACTCCGTTCATCGAGTTGCGCGTCTGGGACGACCAGGATCTGCCGGCACTAGCGCGGATCGCTGACGCCATCCACGAAGGCGGTGCGCTCGCGGGGATTGAACTCGCGTACAACGGCATGAACGCACCGAACCAGTACAGCCGTGAGATCCCGATGGGGCCGGCACACTTGCCCGTCGCGCCTGACACCATCGCGCCCATCCAAGCGCGAGCGATGACCAAGCGCGATATTGCAGACCTTCGACGTTGGCACCGCAACGCGGTCAGACGTTCACTGCAGGTCGGATACGACGTCGTGTACGTCTACGCCGCGCACGGCTACAGCACGTTCCACCACTTTCTGTCGCCGCGATTCAATACCCGCACCGACGAATACGGCGGGACGCCGGAGAACCGGATGCGACTGTTGCGCGAGGTACTTGAGGACACGATGGAGGAGGTCGACGGCAAGGCCGCCGTTGCGTGTCGACTGGCGATCGAGGGGGAGTTCGGTGAAGGGGGCATCAGCCGGACGGACGTCGAAAGCGTGCTCAAGTCCTTGGGTGAGTTGCCTGACCTCTGGGACTTCGCCATGGGTTCGTGGGAGGAAGACTCCGTCACCTCTCGATTCGGTCCTGAGGGCGGCCAGGAGGAGTACGTCGCGGGCTTGAAGGCGCTGACGACGAAACCCGTTGTCGGTGTTGGACGGTTCACTTCGCCAGACGCGATGGTGCGTCAGGTAAAGGCCGGCATCCTGGACCTGATCGGCGCAGCTCGGCCGTCGATCGCAGACCCCTTCTTGCCGAACAAGATTCGCGACGGCAAACTCGAGACGATCCGGGAGTGCATCGGATGCAACATCTGTGTCACTGGCGACCAGACGATGTCGCCTATCCGGTGCACCCAGAATCCGAGCATGGGCGAGGAGTTTCGTCGCGGCTGGCATCCGGAGTTCATTCGCCCGAAGCAATCCGAAGCGCAGGTGCTTGTCGTCGGAGCCGGTCCGGCCGGCCTCGAGGCTGCCCGCGCGCTAGGTGTTCGCGGCTATGAGGTCGCGCTAACTGAGGCCACCCGCGAGCTCGGTGGCCGAGTAACAGCGGAGTCGCTACTGCCGGGTCTATCGGCCTGGAATCGGGTCCGTGACTACCGAGAACAGGCTATTAACGAGCTGTCCAACGTCACCGTCTATCGCGAGAGCCCGATGGCGGCGGACGACATCGCCGAGTTCGGCTTCGAGCACGTCGTCGTTGCCACCGGCTCAACGTGGCGCACTGACGGTGTCGGACGCTGGCATACGGCCGCCATTCCAATTGCCGAAGGTGCGCAGGTGTTTAGTCCAAACGACCTGTTCGCCGGAGTCCGTCCAGAAGGTGCGCGTGTCGTTGTGTACGACGACGACCACTACTACATGGGGGGAGTCATCGCCGAGCTACTGCGGGCCGAAGGTTACGAAGTCAGTGTCGTCACCCCAAGCCCTCAGGTTTCCCCGTGGACGGTCAACACCTTCGAAGTCGGCAAGATCCAGCGCCGACTCATTGAAGCCGGGATCGATCGGTTAACCGACACCGTGCTATCGACCGTCGCGCGGGGTGGCGTCGTACTCTCCGACGTCTACACCGGCACAACGCGCGACCTACCTGCAGACGCAGTGGTGATGGTGACCGCGCGGCTGCCACGCGATGAACTTCTGACCGATCTGATCGTGCGTCAAGAGGATGGCGAGATTGCAACAGTTCGCGGAGTCGGTGACTGCTTTGCGCCCGGGACCATCGCAGCCGCGGTGTGGTCAGGACGTCGAGCTGCCGAAGAGTTCGACGCTCCGGCGCAGACCAACGACGGCGTCGGGTTCCTTCGCGAGACGACAGAACTGGCCATCATCGAGGTCACGTGACGATCGCCGCTCATGGCTCAGGTGTATGGCAGACCGCCTCGACATTGTTGCCATCGGGGTCACGAACAAATGCCCCGTAGTAGTTCGGGTGGTACTCGGGCCAGACTCGTGGCTCGTGCAGTACCTCGGCATCGAGCGCGACGGCGGCATCGAAGAAGGCTCGAACCGCGGCACGGTTCGATGCCGCGAACGCGATGTGTGACTCGCGACAAGGCTCAGCGGACTCCAACTTACTGATCCAGAAGTCGGGCATGGGTGGTAGGCCGTATCCGACGGCGACCCCGAAATCCATGATCCGTTCCCCGCCCAAGGGTGCCAGGACTGCGTCGTAAAACGATCCGCTCGCAGGCATATCGCCGCATTGAATTCCCAGATGATCCAGCATGACCAAACCTCTCAATAGCCGACAACCCGAAGCGTCGCAGACTGGATGACGGTGTGAAGTGACGATGGTCCCAGATCTTCCTCCTTCGACCAGGGCTACGTTGGCCTTGCTGGCCAGCCGCCAATCCTGGAGGAAACATGAGTATTCAGCCCACGCCTCAGGTGTACCCAGCACGACTCTCGGTTGATTACTCCGATCAACTCAACCGTGTCACCACCCTCTTTCGTCTGATTCTTGTGATCCCGATCGCCATCGTCATCGGAGTGCTTACAGCTGGTGCTACCCGAACGGTGTACGAACAGGGTGGAGACACTGTCACGACCACCAGTGGCGGAATTAGTTCAGGCTTATTCATTGCGACAGTCCTGATGATTCTCTTCAGGAAGCGCTACCCGCGATGGTGGTTCGACTTTGCGTTAGAACTAACCCGATTCGGCGCTCGTGTGTGTGCGTATGTGGTGCTCCTGACCGATCAGTACCCCTCGACCACCGACCAACAGAGTGTGCACTTGGAGCTCGACTACCCCGACGTGGAGCGTGATCTGAACCGAGGGTTGCCTCTGGTCAAGTGGTTCCTGGCGATCCCACACTTCTTCATCTTGTTCTTCCTGTCGATCGCCGCGTTCTTCTCAGTCCTGATTGCTTGGTTCGCGATCCTGTTCACCGGGCGGTACCCGCGAGGGCTGTTCGACTTCGTTGTTGGCGTTGGGCGCTGGTGGCTTCGCGTCCAGTCGTATGCGTTCCTGCTGGTTACAGATAGGTACCCACCCTTCTCGCTGGACTGAAGTTGCCGCAGTCATGGATCCCGAGGTGAAACCACGCTGGATCCTGCACCTCGACCTCGATCAATTCATCGCGGCCGTCGAGATTCGACGTGATCCGAGGCTGCTGGGTCTCCCAGTGGTGGTTGGTGGAGATGGAAATCCAAAGCGTCGTCGGCAGGTCGTAGCAACTGCCTCGTACGAGGCAAGGAAGTTCGGTGTCCGATCGGGGATGCCGCTGTCGGCAGCGATGCGCAAGTGCCCAGAGGCGGTGTTCCTGCCTGCTGATCGCGCTGCATATGACGCTGCGTCCGAAGAGGTTTGGGATGCCGTGCGCGATCAGGGGATGCCTGTTGAGGTGTGGGGATGGGACGAGGGTTTCATCGGCTCGGACTCAGTGGATCCGGAGTCGGTAGCACACGACTTGCGTCGGGTAGTTGTTGACCGCACGGGGTTCACCTGCTGTGTAGGAGTGGGCGACAACAAGTTACGTGCCAAGTTGGCGACCGGGTTCGCTAAGGCGCCCGATGGCGCAATGCCTGATGAAGCTCCGGGGATCTTCCGCCTGACTGAGGAGAACTGGTTCGACGTTATGGGCGATCGTCCGGTCGACGCATTGTGGGGAGTGGGAGCCAAGACGGCGGCGAAACTCAACGAGTTAGGCGTCGCGACAGTTAGAGATCTCGCAGAGGTGGATGTTGACACCATGCGGACGCGGTTCGGTCCGACCAACGGACCGTGGGTGGCGTCACTGGGGCGAGGTTCAGGTGATCGCACAATCAGCATTGAGCCTTATGTGCCCCGAGGCCACGGCCAGGAGGAGACCTTTGAGCAGGACTTGGTCGAGCGTGGTGACATCGAGACCATGCTCGGACGATTGAGTGAAGATGTCATGCGACATGTTGCAGGACTCGACCGTGCGGTCACCCACGTAGGGATAAAGGTGCGATTCGTGCCGTTCTTCACCACAACGCGAGTTCACAAGTTGCCGTCGCCGACGATGGACGTTGCGGTGGTCAAGCAGGCGACGGTGATGCTGTTGGATCGGATCGACGAGCGTGACGTCGGCCGACCCGTGCGCTTGCTCGGCGTGCGAGTGGAACTTGCGGACGGCGCGGTGACCGATGTCGAGTGACTCGTTGGACAAACTTTGGCCCGAACTCCCGAGTGATGGCATCGAGTGGTCGGTTCTGGTCACAGAAGAGTCTGGCGACGAACTTTTCAGTGTCGATGCCGATCGTGTACTGGCGACGGCGAGCATCGGCAAACTGCTCTTGCTCGTCGAGGTTGCGGCACAGTTGGCAACAGGGCGGCTGGAGCCGGACGAACAGCTCGCCCGAACCGAACAAGATACTGTCGCTGATTCCGGCATTTGGCAGAACCTTCTGAGTGATTCACTTCCGGTAGTCGACGTGGCAGCATTAGTTGGTGCTGTGAGCGACAACCTCGCAACGAACGTCCTGCTTCGAAGAGTAGGAACGACAGCAGTCGACGAGCGGGCAGCGGCGTTGGGTTTGCAGCACACCGCGTTACACGACAAGGTGCGCGACGAGCGTTCCCCAAATGATCCACCCCGATTGTCCAGCGGGAACGCTCGCGAGTTGGCCAAGCTCATGCGCACTATTTCGTTCGGCGATGGGTTGGATTCCGCCGTGGCCCAGCAGGTGTGCACTTGGCTCCGGTTCAACTGCGACTTGTCGATGGTGGCCGCGCCTTGGAACCTCGATCCGCTTGCACACCACCAACCTGACCGAGGCTTGCGCTTAGTGAACAAGACCGGGACGAACGATGAAGTGCGAGGGGACGTCGGGGTGCTACGCCTGATCGGGACGGGAAGTGAACGATCGGTTACCTATGCCGTGCTAGCCAATTGGGCACTCAACGGGCCAGATCGGCGACAGGACGTGCTTACTGCGATGGCCGCAGTCGGCAGACAGATCGAGTCCCACCTACGAGCGGAAATCGGCGCGGACGGCAACTCTCACCGTTCCGGTGTAACCCTCAGATCGTCCAGCGAGGGGACGAAGTAGTACGCACCGGTGAGTGGTGTCGAGTAGCGCGTGAGTTCGTCGCGGGCTCCGCCGATGCCCGCCATCGCCTGCAGCATTGCGTCCAACGGGCCTTGGTCAGCGCAAAACCCGACGAACATCGTGCCGTGGTCGGTGACCGATCCATACGCGGTGTTGCGGCGGAAGATGTGGCCGAAAGTGTCCTGATCGGTCCTCGCGACATGAGACGCAGGAGGTTGTGGATCCAACTCGAGGCTGTCGGGTTTGGCGCGACCGATGACCTGCTCCTGCTCCTCGACGTCTAGTGCGGTCCAGGCGTCGGTGTGGTGAACCCACTGCTGTAGCAAGAGAACAGATCCACCGGCAGCAGGCAAACCTTTCGGGACGAGGACCACCTCCGGTGCTTCTGACAATGAGGGGTTCTCGGTTCCGTCGATGAAGCCGGTTAGATCGAGATCGTGGTGATAACTCCAACCGACTACCTCGCTGGCCACCTCGGCAACTAAGCCGATCGCTGCGATCGTTCCTTGTGCGGCGTCGAATACCACGTCGTACGACGCTCCCGCGATCCACGCCGCCAGATCATGTTGCGTGGCGGGCATCGTGAATCCGTCCGACCCCACGATGGGCGCGTTGAAGCCGTCCAGTTGGGCAGGCGTCGGAGCGATAGTCGACCAAAGCTCTGGTCGGAAACCCATCACCACGTTCACGCCACTCGTTGTCGTGCGTAGTTCGTCGAGGCCCGCGACAGCTGCCACCAGCGACGTGGCGTTCTGTCCCGACTTTAGATCGAACTCAAGGTAGGTATGCGCAACGTTTCCGAGTGCGAAGATGCCGGCCTGAGGATTGCTCACCTCGCCGACGATAGTGCGAGGGGGCCTAACTCGGCTCCTTCAGTCCTTGACGTTGGACGCCTTGCCCCCATAGAGCAACGGGGCATACTCCGGATGGCGGTGGATCCAGGAAGTGATGAACGGGCAGACGACAAGCACTTTTCGCTGCCCCTGGCTGGCGACATCGTCCAGTGCGAACTTCGCGAGCGCTCCGCCGATCCCTTGTCCTTCAAAGGCAGGGTCGACCTCGGTGTGGGTGAAGACCACCAACTCGTCAGTCAATTGATACTCGGCGATGCCAGCAAGCCCACCTGCGATGCGCGCCTCGTAGCGATTGGCCTCTGGGTTGTTTGCGACCACAACTTCGTTTGGCATCACAACCTCCAGAGCGTGTGGGTTTCGGCCGCCTAAATGCAGTTGCTTGTGCATCCCGAAATGACATTATCTAGCGTGGCTCAAATAATGTCAGAGGCGGCGGACAGGTGATCGGTGGCAGCGACTTCCGAAAGCTCTGGATCGGCGAGTCGATCAGTCAAGTCGGTACTCAACTCTCAGGCGTTGCGCTGCCGGTGCTTGCTGTCGAGTCACTCCACGCCAACGCGGGCCAGATGGGTGTGCTCACCGCGTGTGAGACGTTGGCCTTTCTGCTCGTTGGGCTCCCTGCAGGAGCTTGGGTCGATCGCTGGCACAAACGACGGGTATTGATCGCGAACGACCTGCTGCGAGCTGTGCTTTACGCCTGGGTGCCGTTTGCCTGGTGGTTGGGCATTCTCGAGTTGTGGCAGTTGTTCCTGGTCGCGACCGTCTTCGGTGTGTGCACGGTGTTCTTCGACGTGGCGTATCAGAGCTACTTACCGCATCTGGTTGAAGGTGAGGACTTGGTAGCGGGAAATTCGCGCCTGCAGGTGAGTGAGTCTGTTGCCCAAGTCGGTGGTCCGGCCATCGCTGGTGGTTTGCTTCATGTGGTGTCGGCTCCGTTTGTTATCGGTCTGGATGCAGTGAGCTTCCTGGGCTCGACGCTGTTCGTGAGCCGGATCCGAAAGCAGGAAACGCCTCCGCCAAAGCACGAGCGACGTCCGCTCCGAACTGAAATCGGTGAGGGCCTCGGTTTTGTCCTGAAGCACCCGCTGCTTCGGCGCATTGTTGCGTGCACTGGGCTCAGCAACTTGTTTGGCGCGATGACTGCCGCACTTTTCGTGCTCTACGTGCTTCGCGAACTTGACTTGTCCACGGGGGTCGTTGGACTGGTGTTCTCGGCCTCCGCTGTCGGTGGTTTGCTGGGCGCGGTCATGAGTGGTCGGGTGACCAAGCTGATCGGTGCGGGTCGGACTATCCCCGTCACGGCGCTACTTATGGCACCAGCCATGGCGCTGACACCGCTGGCGGTGCTCGTGTCTAGGTCTTGGCAGTTCGTGTTCCTGATCGGTGGCGGGTTTCTATTCTTCGCGTTGGTTGTGATTTACAACATCACGCAGGTGAGCTACCGGCAGCGAGTCTGTCCGCCGAAACTCCTCGGACGGATGAACGCGTCAACGCGATTTATCGTGTGGGGTACGCAACCAATCGGGGCTCTGGCCGGTGGTCTTCTCGGCGCAGCCTTCGGGATCGTCCCAGTGTTGTGGATCACTGTCGGTGGGACAGTCCTGGCGGCGATGCCGGTCGTGCTCTCGCCTCTCATTCGGATGGATGCGTTCCCCGACGACACGCTGGTCGCCGGGTCTTGAGATTCCTTTGGGATTGCTGCATCCAGACGGCGGGATGCAGCAGAAGAGGAGGTAAATCACCGTCCAATCCGGAGGAATCATGAATGTTCGTCGTCGTGTAATCGCTGTGGCTGCTGTTGCTGGCCTGGCGCTTACCCCCCTCGCCATCGGTGCCACTAGCGCCAGCGCCGCCCCAGGCACGGACTCGCTGGCAAGTGTGCTCCTGGCGGATACCCGTCACGGAAATCCCTCGTTCGACAAGAACTCTGGTGACTTCGACATCTTGACGGCCGCAGTCTTGGGCGTACTCGATGCCAAGCCAAGTTCAGCTGTCTCAGTCCTCACCGATGGCACCGTCAAACTGACGGCCTTCCTGCCCACCGATGCTGCGTTCGAACGGACCGGTAAGGGTCTGGGTCTAACCGCCAAGAGCGAAGAGAAGCTCGCAGGCAAGTACGTCAACGCGCTTGGTGTCGACGGCCTCGAGTCAGTTCTGCTCTACCACGTTGTTCCTGGAGTAAAGATCAACGCCAACGCGGCCATGCAGGCAGACGGCGCGAAGCTTGACACCGCGCTGGGTCAGAAGATCACGGTCAACGTCACCAAGCAAGGCATCTTCCTCAAGGACGGCGCCAAGGACGTCACAGACCCCAAGGTCATCGTGACCAACATCAACAAGGGCAACAAGCAGATTGCGCACGCCATCAACCGCGTGCTGCTGCCGAAGTCCTAGTACCAAGTCAAGGACCGGGACCTGCCACCGCGGGTCCCGGTCCTTCGGCTGTCCGCAGGCCCGTCCATGAAGTGAGCCTTCTTGCAGAGGTGATGGGTGTGCGTGCGTTATGTTCCGTTGCATGGCTGTCCGGTCCGGTGTGTTCGAGATGATCGTGTGACGTTCGACCAGCTGTGGTCAGCGCTCGAACCGATTGGTCGGCACTCTGGGTCTGGCGGTTACCGAAGGTTCGCGTGGACCAGCGAGGACGCGACTTTGCGCGAGTGGTTCAGCGGGGAGGCACGCGCACGAGGGCTCGATCTCACCAACGACCGAGTGGGTAATCAGTGGGCTTGGTGGGGTGACGCCGACGAGGCGGCAGCTATCGGCATGCCAGGTGTGGTTATCGGCTCGCATCTGGACTCAGTGCCTGACGGAGGAGCATTTGATGGACCGCTCGGTGTCGTATCGGCGTTCGCCGCGCTCGATTCACTAAGGGCCACCGGTTTCACACCGAACCGTCCTATTGGCGTCGTGAATTTCGGCGATGAAGAAGGAGCGAGGTTCGGGGTCGCGTGTGCTGGGTCGCAGATCCTTACCGGCGCCTTGGACGCGGATCGAGCGCGATCGCTACAGGATGAAAACGGTACGTCGATGGCCGACGCTATGTCATCTGCGGGACTGGATCCTGCCACCATCGGCAGGGACGATGAAACGTTGCGCCGAGTGGGGACGTTCGTCGAACTCCACGTTGAGCAAGGCCGCCTACTGGAGAGCCACGATCGGGCGGTGGCGGTCGGATCCTCGATCTGGCCGCATGGCCGCTGGCGGATTGATTTGGTCGGAGAAGCAAACCACGCTGGAACAACCAGGCTGGTCGATCGCAGAGATCCGACTCTCGACCTTGCGCAGCTAATTACGACGGCACGCGACCAAGCCGAGCAGCGGGATTGCGTTGCGACCATTGGGAAATTGCAGGTTGTTCCAAACGCAGTGAATGCCATTCCTTCACAGGTCAGCGCGTGGCTTGATGCACGTGGTCCGAGCGAGTCGTCGGTGCGCGAACTCGTTGAGGCAATCGCCGTCAGCGTGCGTGCGACGGCAGTCGAGGAGTCCTTCTCCATCGAGACTGTCTTCGATGCTGATCTGGCATCGCGACTCGCAGGGGTGTTGGGCGGTGCTCCCACGATTCCCACTGGGGCTGGTCACGATGCTGGTGTGCTCGCACGAGCGGGCGTCCCCACCGCGATGCTGTTTGTCCGAAATCCGAGCGGTATCTCCCACTCACCGGCGGAGTTTGCTGAGCGGGACGATTGCCTTGCCGGAGTTGCTGCGCTCGCACGGGTTGTTGAGGATCTTTCTCAATGAGGATTTTCGCTGAGTACGCGATGTTGCCGACGGGGTTTGCCACCAACGTGCTGTTCGACGTGGTTGACGGCCGTTTCGCTTCGGTGTCCCCAGACTCTGATGCGTCAGGGGCTCGTCGACTCCCCGGCATTGTGCTTCCAGGTTTCGCTAACTGTCACAGTCACGCATTCCACCGAGCGTTGCGTGGTCGTACGTCTGGCGGCGGGGACTTCTGGAGTTGGCGAAATCAGATGTACGCGGTTGCATCCAGGCTCAGTCCTGACAATTACCTCGACCTGGCCAGAGCGACGTTCGCTGAGATGGCTCTTGCCGGTATCACCAGCGTTGGGGAGTTCCACTACCTGCATCACGCACCCGGCGGTCAGAAGTACTCGGACCCGAACGCGATGGCTGAGGCGTTGCGACAGGCGGCCGCCGACGCAGGCGTGCGGCTCACCTTGCTTGATACCTGCTATTTGGTCGGCGGACTCAGCGACGACGGTCACTTACCCCTGGACGACGTGCAGCGTCGATTCGCTGACGACGATGCCGACGCCTGGGCGGCTCGAGTGGCGATGCTTGAACCATCTGCCGGGATGAATGTGGGCGCGGCCGTCCACTCTGTTCGAGCAGTGCCACGAGAACAGATCCCAACGGTGGTGCAAGCCTCAGATCCACGACCGTTACACGTGCATGTGTCGGAACAGCCGGCCGAAAATGAGGTGTGCGAGGCGTTCTACGGGCAGACGCCTACGGCTTTACTCGCCGACGCCGGTGCACTGGCCCACCGCACGACGGCTGTTCACGCCACGCATCTGACGGGCCCGGATATCGAGGCACTAGCGGCGGTAACCGCCACCGCGTGCTTCTGCCCGACCACCGAGCGCGACTTGGCGGACGGCATCGGTCCCGCGCGAGCGCTTCTGGACGCGGGCGCTCAGTTGTCGCTCGGCACCGACCAGCACTCGATCATCGACATGTTCGAAGAAGCTCGTGGCCTTGAGATGCACGAGCGACTGGCGTCGCTGAAGAGGGGAAGGATCAGCTCGGCTGAGTTACTGGGCGCCCTCACTCGTCACGACAGTCTTGGCTGGGACTCTGGACGATTGGAACCGGGTGCTCGGGCCGACCTGGTGGCGGTTCGCCTGGATACCCCGCGTACCTCCGGCACCGATCCGATCGATGTGCTGTTGACGGCTAACAATTCTGACATCGACAGCGTCATGGTTGACGGAAAGTTTGTCGTCGCGGACGGTCAACACCTGCTTGGCGACGTCGGCACACTGCTCGCCGAAGCGATCAATCCACTGTGGAACTAGGGTCAGGAATTTCGACTCCGCAACTCACGCCGAAGGATCTTGCCCGCCGCTGACTTGGGAACGGTGTCGATGAACTCCACGCTGCGGACTTTCTTGTACGGCGCAACGTGTTCGGCCACGAAGCCGATCACTTCATCCTCTGTGACTACCGAGTCGGGTCGGCGAACCACGAAGGCTTTGGGGACTTCCTCGCCATCCTCACGGCGCACTCCGATGACAGCTGCGTCAGCGATCTGCGGGTGGGTGAGCAACAGTGCCTCGAGTTCTGCAGGCGCCACTTGGTAACCCTTGTATTTGATGAGTTCCTTGATGCGGTCGACGATGGTGAAGTTGCCTCGCGCGTCAACTGTTGCGACGTCCCCAGTGTGCAGGAAGCCGTCTGCATCCAGGATCTGACGAGTCGCGTCGTCGTTGTTGAGGTAGCCCACCATCACGTTGGGCCCCTTGACCCACAACTCTCCGGGGGAGCTGATTCCGCTGTCGGGGATTTCGATTTCGGCACGGTTCGCGACGTTCACCAACTTGTTCTCGGTGTTTGGTACGGCCGTGCCAACACTGTCGAGCGGGGCATCGTCATCAATAGCGGGAATGAAGTGTGACACCGGGCTCATCTCGCTCATTCCATAGCCCTGACGAACTCGCACGCCTAGCCGGTCAGCAACGGTGCGTGCAAGATTCGCATCTAGTGGCGCGGCCCCCGAGAGCATGGTTCGCAGACTCGACGTGTCGTAGTCGTCCACCAAGGGGTGCTTGGCCAGGGCTACTGCCAGTGGTGGCGCGATGAACGCATACGTGACCCGTTCGCGCGCAATGAGACCAAGGAAGTCATCGAGAGCGAACTTCGGCATCGTGACGAGTTTCGCTCCGACGCTGAGTCCCTGGTTCAGCACCACGGTCATGCCGTAGATGTGGAAGAACGGAAGAACCGCCACCACGACGTCGTTACGTCCGACTCCCATCCGAGGTTCGATCTGCGCCAGGTTCGCGACCAGATTGCGATGAGTGAGTTTGACCCCCTTAGGCCGTCCCGTCGTCCCGGAGGAGTAAGGCAACACCGCGAGGTGCGCGGACGGATCAAAGTTGACGGTCGGTGGGGGCTGACGCTGCGCTGCCAACGACTCAAGTGTTTCGTGCTTATCGTGGCTGGCCACGCCGTCGTCGATAACAAACACCGCATCGTGCGCAATGCCAGCTTCACCTGCCGCTGAGACGTCCCCAGCCAGGGCAGCCGCGGTAGTAAACATTGCGCAGGCAGCTGCATCAGAGATCTGAACCGTGACGTCTTTACCGGTTGCGAGCACCGGCACTGTGGTGACCGTGGCTCCCGCACGCATGATGGCGTGAAAGGCGATTGCAAAACCCACTCCATTAGGTGCGTGCAGTGCTACGACGTCGCCCAAGCCGATGCCACGCACCGACAGCGCCCCGGCCACCGCCTCGATTTGTTCGATCAGTTCTCGGTAGGTGATCGATGCCCCCGACGGGCCGTCGACGATCGCCACGCGGTCCAGGTCTGGGCCGGAGTCACCAAAGACGTAGTCGAAGACGCTGACGTCCGGAATCTCCACTGGCGGATAAGGACTGCGGATGCTCACGACGTGATCTCTTCTCCACCCATTCCGACGCGCTCGAACGATGCGGTGCAGGGATGACCCGATGCCAACCACATGGAACGTGTCTCGGATTCGCAGATCATGGCGAACAAGATGGTGGAACCTTCATCACCCTCTGCCGGATCCGGATGCACGCAGATGTCCATGCCGTCTGCCTCGTGGTCGGCGAGCAGGTCCGCCATTCCCTCCACCGTTGGTGGGGTGGACGCAGCCAAGGCGCTGGCTCGAGCCAGCCGCGAACGGCTCCCAGCCGATGGGGCGCATGCCGCAGCAGACACCGTGGGATCGAGGGCATGGTTTGTGTGCACGTCGATGTCTAGTAGCGATGCAGTGACTGCGGTCGACTCGATCACGCAGGCGTCACCGCCGGGGAATGCGCATAAGTACGAGTACCCACCTGCCCGACCTTCGCGGTTCGCGAGAGCGAACGCATCGGCACGGTCGCGAGCATCGAGAATTCCGCGAGCAACCAGTGCGCGCGGAATTCCAACCCGCTCATCGGTCGCCGACAGCGACATCGTGCCGAAAGCACCGCCGTACTCGTTGATACCGACCAGCGGCAGGGTTCCTGCGACCATTGGCGCCAGTAGGGCTGGACCGTCATTGGACACATCGAGCACGAGTCCGACGCTGCCGTCATCGCCTGCGTACCACTGTTCGTTGTGGCCGAGAAGTGTGCTGCCGTCCGTCTTTAGAACAACGTCGGTGCAGCGCTCAAGCGGGACCGGGAACGGGGTGTCCAACTCAACGACCCCGTAGACCTCCTCGAAGGCGTTCGCGAAGAAGATGTCGAGGAATGGTTGCTCGGCTCCGTCGGCCATGCCATGTATCTGCTCGACGAGGTCGGGCATGGCCCCGGTCGCGGCGTCGAGATAGGGGGCTAGGAGTTGGCTGAGAGCGGTTGTCTGGATGCCGTGCGCCGCAAGGTAACTGCGGTTAAAGGCAACAGACCGCGCAGTCGCTTCGGCAAACGCCTCGCCGATACCTGCACCACGCTCGTACGGGGTCCCTTTGACACGAGCGAACTTGGTCATGTGGGACACCTTGGCACAGTACTTCGGGAGGTAGCGGAGCTATTTGCGCGTAGCCTGCGAAAGCAGAGAATTCCCATGGCCTGACTCCACGCGACGGGGATGACGCGATGAACGACGACACGCTGACGCTCAAAGACGGTCGTCGTCTTGCTTTTCGCCACTGGGGCGAGGCAAGTGGCCCCGTGGTGATGGCGATGCACGGTTCGCCCGGGTCGCGAGTCTGGTGGCCGGGAGAGGACCACACCACCAAGGCCGGGGTCCACCTGGTGACAGTCGATCGTCCCGGTTGTGGTGAGTCCGACCCGATGCCGGGCAGGCCAGTCATTGGGTGGGCTGACGACGTCGCGGAGTTGGCCACGGCACTCGACGCCGAGCGGTTCGGCGTGATCGGGTGGTCCGGGGGCGCGCCGTTTGCAGCGGGCGTAGCCGCGGCGATTCCCGATCGCCTCACGGGAGTCTGTCTGGTTAGCAGCGCGAGCCTTGCCTGCGGCCTCGACGATCCCGAACTAGACGACGATGACCGACACATCCTGGATCTGGTTGAACGGTACGGATCGCGGGAGGCGACACTTCGGTACGCCGAGGAGGACCAGCCGTGGGCCGCACAAGTACGCCAGGACCCCGCGTCGTTGATCACCCCGAGTGAGTTGGGTCCGGGCGACGCTTGGTTACTTGAGGATCCAAGGGCAGTTGCCGGCTTTGAGGAGTCAGTCGTCGAGGCAGTTCGTCAGGGCGCAATCGGAGCCGCCTCGGACTGGGTGGCGCACGTGACGCCGTGGGGCTTTTCCCTGAGAGATATCAAAATTCCTGTGAGGTTGTGGCACGGCGAGCAAGATCTTGGCCGACCGGTGGAAGAGGCGCAGGCGGTTGCGGACATGATCGGTCTTGGCAGTTTGACGGTGTGGCCAGACGTTGGTCACTTCGGCATTCTGAAGAACTGGAGCGCTGTGCTCGAAGCGGCCCTGGGGTGATCGTCCTGTGCGTCAGGGGATAGATCGCTCCTTGAGGAAGTCTTCAATCGGCCAAGTTCCCCCGGTGACGTTCGACACGACGGTGCAGGTGGTGGACTCGGTCGGGTCATGCATGCTGCGGAATGAGACACCCGCGTCGTAGCCGTGCAGTTCGAAGCTGTTCTTACCTGGGTGCATCCAGATTCCGAGACCGAAGTTGAGGGACTCCTCTGGCACCTCGCTGGTGAGAGTGACCATCGTCTTGACCCAGTCCTGGGAAACGATCTGGCCGTCGAAGAATGCTCGCCACAGGCGAGCGAAGTCGCCGGTCGTGCTGTAGATCCCGCCGTCACCGACACCGCGAACCGGAAGGTGCAATAGGTTCGTGCGCGGCGCATCAGTGAACAGGTAGCCGAGCGCGGCGCTTCCGGGGAGTTCGTCCGAACGTAGGAACGCTGTGTCGGTGAGGCCAGCCGGCTCGCAAACTCGTTGCGTCACGAGGTCTGCGTAGGGCACGCCGCTGGCCCTTTCGGCGATGAGAGCTAGTACGACGTAGCCACCGTTGCAGTAGGCGAATTTCTCACCACGCGGGAAAGCCGTTGGAAAACCACCCAGAACCGCTAGATAGTCCTCGGGAGTTACGAGTTGATGCACCGGGATTGGCATCAGGTAGTCGTTGAAGTCCAAGTCAAGACCTTCGTCCAGGTAGTCCCCAATCCCAGACCTGTGAAGCAGCAGATCCTCGAGCGTCACCTCGTCATCGATCAGCGGAAGATCCGAACCGAGAACTGACCGGGCGGTTGTGCTCAGTTTCAGCGTCCCATCTTCGATAAGACTGACAACAGCCAGAGCGGTGAACCCCTTCGTACCGCTGGCGGTTCCAAACTGCGTATCGGTGGTAACCGCGATCTGGTGTGCTCTGTCGGCTAGGCCGTACGCCTTAGCAAACTCGAGACCGTTGGGACCATCGAGTTGCACGACGCCGGAGAAGCTCGATTTACCAACGGCTGAGTCGAGTGCTTCCTCGAACCCATCCATGTTCAGTCGCATTGTCAGCTCCCACAGTTGTCGTCAGCGGTCAATCTCTCACCCTGCCGACTGAGATGCCAGCGAATTTCGCTTTGCGCGGTTTCAGTCCCTGTCCTCGATCGATTCCAATCCGGACAGCAACTGACGGAGCAGATCGTCTAGATGACGGCGATCGGTCGATGAAAGGGGGCTCAGGACGCTTTCCTCATTGGCGATGTGGTCTGGCAATGCTCGGTCGATCGCGTTCTTGCCCTTTCGTGTCAGTCGAATCCGCGTACCTCTGCGATCGGTGGGGTCGGGGCGACGGCTAAGCAGACCGGCCTCAGCCATGCGATCGAGGCGCTTGGTGAGTCCACCTGACGTCACGATCGTCGAGGACATCAATTGAGTCGGTGTGAGCTCGTAGGGTGAGCCGCTACGGCGAAGTGCGGCAAGGATGTCGAACCAGCCTGGCTGGAGCTCGTGAGCAGCGAGCCTTCTCGTGAGTTCCTGATCAGCCAGTTCAACTACTCGAAACAGCCGGCCGAGTTGCCCAATGGCAGCGACGTTCAGATCTGGTCGCTCAAGCCGCCATTGCGCCAGGATGGTGTCGATGTGGTCAGAAGATTGTTTTGCCATGCTAAGAGAGTACTTCCTTGGGAATTTACTTCCTAGTAAGATACTTGCTTAGAAGGTAACAATCTTCGAGTGCAAGGAGCGAACAAAGTGTCTGAAGCGACTCAACCTGCCCCCACGCCACCGACCATGCGTGCCCTCCGGCTCCATGGTCAAGACGGGGCGAAGGACTTACGAATCGACCTGGTTCCGCTCCCGATTCTTCGGCCGGGCGAAGCGCTGGTCCAGGTGCGTACGGCGGCCCTCACACGAGATGAGCTCGACTGGAAGGCCGACCAACTGCCGGCAATCCCGTCGTACGAACTGTGTGGTGTCGTCGCGGCCACAGCCAGTGATGTCGACTCGACCCTTGTCGGCTCGGCAGTATTCGCGTTGACCGCGTTCGAGCGAGACGGCGTTGCGGCAGACTTCGCTGCCGTTCCGGCGAAACTGCTAGCCCCAATCCCTGAGGGTCTCGATGACGCCAAGGCGGCCGCCCTCGCGCTACCGGGTTTGAGTGCCTGGCAGATGCTGTTCGACCACGGAGGAATGGAAAAGGGGGATCGCGTTCTCGTGTTGGGGGCAGCTGGGGGTGTTGGTCAGTTCGTGACTCAGTTGGCCCGGTCACATGGCGCTTTCGTGATCGGCACCGCATCGAGCGGATCGCGGGAACTCGCGCTTGAGTTGGGCGCACATGAGGTGATCGACCCGAACGACGAGGCGAGTCTGCGTGCACTCGATGAGGTTGACCGGATCATGGACACGGTGGGCGGAGACCTCGTCGCGAGAACCAGTTCGCGGCTGCGAAGCGGCGGACGCCTCGTGTCGATCGCTGAGGAGCCGGCAGCGCTTGATGACAAGTCCGTCACCGCTTCGTACTTCGTGGTCGAACCGAATGCTGCACAACTCAGCGAAATCGGACGACTTGCCGGCCTTGGTGATCTCCGCGTTGCCGTCGACTCGGTTTACCCGCTCGATGCCGCGAAGGAAGCGTTCGAGCGTGTTCAGTCGACGGGAAAGCGTGGCAAAGTTGTTCTTCGGATCTCCGATGCGTAGTCAGGCCGAGCGCGCCGCAGACTTCTGGGACATGCACAGCGGCGAACCGTTCGTGATTCCCAATCCCTGGGACGCAGGATCAGCTCGCGTATTGGCGGGGCTAGGGTTTCATGCACTGGCAACCACGAGTTCTGCGTTCGCGTTCACCCTCGGGAGACTCGATGGTCGGGCCACCCTCGACGAGGTGGTGGACCATGTCGCCACGATCAGCGCGGCTACCGACTTGCCGGTGTCGGCTGACCTCGAGAACGGCTACGGCTCCGAACCAGGTGATGCTGCTCGAGCGATACGTCGAGCGGCTAATGCGGGAGCGGTCGGCGGATCGATCGAAGACTTCGACCCAGCGGGACACCTGTACGACTTTGAGCAAGCCGTAGAACGTGTTGCCGCGGCGGCTGAAGCTGCTAGCTCGCTCGCCCTTAAGTTCACGCTGACCGCGCGGGCCGAGAACCACATCCGCGGCAATCCGAACCTCGCCGACACCATCGCGCGACTTCAGGCGTACGAGTCCGCGGGCGCAGACGTCCTCTACGCGCCGGGACTGCAGAGTCTGCAGGAGATCTCAGCCGTCTGTGGTGCAGTCGAGCAAACCGGTCAACGTGCTGGCCCGGCCCGACTTAAACGTGCAGGACATCTTCGACGCAGGTGCGCAGCGGGTGTCCGTGGGAGGCAGCCTGGCTTGGGTTGCGGTCAGAGCGCTGGTCGACAGCGCCGTCACGATCCGAGATACAGGTGACCTCTCCGTGCTCGCCGCGAACTCTCCTCCCGAGGAGTGGTTCGTCGACTAAACCCTGTGGATCCCGCGGGATCCACAGCCTGTGGAGGCCGCGGCCTCCACAGGTCTAGCCGGCTGCCATCGCTGGATCGGCCGGCATGTCCTCTTTCTTGGCGGTGACGAACACGATTGCGCAGATGAGCGCAACGGCAAACAGCATCGCGCCCCAGAAGAACGCGACGTGGTATCCGTGGATGGAAGCCAGGGGAAGTTGCGCTGCCAACTGGTCCGGTGAGGTCACATTGGCCGCGAGGAACGCGGTCACGGCAGGCTGCGAACACGGTGTTTAGCAGCGCCGTTCCCAGGGACCCACCGACCTGCTGTGAGCTGTTCAGCACGGCGCTGGCGACACCTGCGTCGTGATGACCAACGCCAATGAGAGCGGTACTGGCGGCGGGGATGAATACCGCTGCCAACCCAACGCTGATGATGATCATGGCAGGCAATACGTGCGTCACGTACGCCGTGTCCGGGCCGATCCGCGTAAGTAGCAACATCCCGACAATTCCCATGGCTAGACCAGGAATCATCAGTGGCCGCGGTCCAGTCCTTGGTAGCAACTGTGAGACAACACCCGCCGCCACGATGATGCCACCGCTGAATGGCAGGAACGCCATACCCGCCTTGAGTGGGCTATACCCAAGGTTGTACTGGAAGTAGTAAGTCAGGAAGAGGAACATCGCAAATAACCCGGCGCCTAAGAACAGGAACACCAGATAGGAACCACCACGATTTCGATTCGTCACGATGCGCAACGGCAGCAGCGGGTTGGACGCGCGGCGTTCCCACAAGACGAAGGCAATGAGCAGGATCACCGCCAGGATCAGGAATGACAACGTGCTGGGAGCCAGCCATCCGCGAACGGCGGTGTCGCCTGCGAGTTCGGGGTGCTTGGGCTTGGCTGCCTCAGTGAATCCGTAGACAAGCGAGACCAGCCCAAGGGTCGACAGCACGGCACCCGGGATGTCGTAGCGGGTGTCCCCAGGCGCTTTGCTCTCGTGCACTTCGAAGACAGCGAATGCCGCCGTGATGAGGGCGATTGGCACGTTGACGCCCAGGCACCAACGCCAGGATGCGTACTCAGTAAGGATCCCGCCCAAGACCAGACCAATTGCGGCGCCACCACCAGAAATTGCCCCGAAGACACCGAACGCACGAGCCCGCTCTTTGGGTGCCACGAACGTCACCGTGATGAGCGACAGAGCGGCGGGAGCAAGTAGCGCTGCGAAGGCGCCTTGCAATCCGCGCGCCGCAAACAACAGTCCGGCCGTGGGCGCCATTCCGCCAAGGGCGGAAGCCCCAGCAAAGCCGATGAGCCCGATGATGAACGACCGCTTGCGACCGTTGTAGTCGGCGATCCGTCCGCCGAGGAGTAGTAGTCCACCGAACGCCAGGGTGTAGGCCGTGACCACCCACTGGCGGTCGGCCGTGCTGATGCCCAGATCGGCCTGCGCGCTAGGCAGCGCGATATTCACGATTGAAGCGTCAAGGATGATCATCAACTGGGCGACCGCAATGACGGCCAGGGCGCGCCACCGCTTGGGGTCTGCGGAGTCCATGCCCATGGGGTGCGCAGCGGCGTCAGTGGGCTCAGGGGCTGAAGATTCGACCACGGTTTCTCCCGAACGAGTGGGCGCCTACCTGCAGCGGCGGGCGAGGAGCGAAGTGGGCTGGACAGCCAGCCTCGGGCAACGTTAGCGGAGGCCTCCGACCTTTGCGCGGCGAGATCGATCAAGGTGGTGCGTGATCAAACCCCTCCAGAATCACGGCTGGACCGAATCTGATCTACTGGGCAAACACAACTTGACCGTGCGCAGGAAATGTCGCGCATGACGCTCCGGAGGAAATTCAGATGGGTCGCATTTCGCAGTGGGCTGTGCGTCATCCCGTGTGGGGGATTCTCACGTGGGTCCTCCTCGCAGTAACCATCGGTGTACTTGGGGTGGCCTTCGGCGGGGACTACAACGATGACTTCAAGCTGCCAGACACCGAGTCGACGACGGCCCAGGACCTCCTGAGTGGGTTGTCGGGGACTGCAGGCACCGGCGCTGGTCTGGACGGTCAGGTCGTCTGGAGTCCCGACAGTGGAAGCGTGACCGACCAGGCGTCGCAGCAGGCTATGACGGACCTGTTGACGACGTTGTCGAAGTCGCCCGGTGTGCTCTGCGTGACCTCGCCCTTCGGCGACCCGATAGGCCAAGGTTGCCCCGAGCAACCAGCTGGGCAAGGTCAAGGGACTCAGGGGCAAGACCAGGGTGCCGGTCAGCCTGGCGGATCGAGCGGCGAGCAGCCGTCGTCTGATGCTGCCGGCGCGATGGCGCACTTTGGCCAGGCCGGGATCAGCCCAGATGGCACGGTCGCTTACGCGACGGTGACCTTCGAGGGTAAGACGCAGAACGACATGAATGCCGACGACGTTCTCACGGCGCTGAACCTTGTGAAGGCGCAGAATGGCGAGGACGGGATTCAGGTCGGAGCAAACGGCGTCTTCGGCTTCGTTGGAGGTGAACCGCCGTCGTCCGAAGGCATTGGCGTGATGGTCGCGATGGTGATCCTGCTCTTTGCTTTCGCTTCGATTCTTGGCGCATTCCTACCGATCATTTCCGCCATCTTGTCGGTCTCGTTGGCCACGGGTTTTGTGCTGCCGCTGGTCGCCGCCCACTTCGACGTTGCCACGTTTGCGCCGGTACTCGCTTCGATGATTGGTCTCGGTGTCGGCATCGACTACTCCCTTTTCGTCATCAACCGATATCGGGACGCAATTCTTCATGGAAGTGAACCAAAGGAGGCTGGCCTCGAGTCAGTACGCACGTCCGGTCGCGCAGTTCAGTTCGCGGCTGCCACCGTCATCATCGCGCTACTCGGCCTGTTCGTCATGGGGATCAACTTCTTCAACGGCATCGCGGTCGCTGCGGCGCTAACGGTCTTTATGGTGATGATCGGCGCACTGCTTCTGCTGCCGGCGGTGCTGTCACTTCTCGGCACGTGGGCCTTCGTTGGCCGGATGGCGTGGCTCCGCGATGGTGAAGCGATTCCGCGACAGAAGATTCGTCGGTGTGCCGCACGTCCTTGCATTCGTCGTTCGGATAATTTGGTGGGTGCTTAC
Organism: uncultured Actinomycetota bacterium; assembly: GCA_963726755.1. Taxonomy (GTDB): domain Bacteria; phylum Actinomycetota; class Actinomycetes; order JAHEKZ01; family JAHEKZ01; genus DATKIY01. The sequence goes on along the minus strand of CAVSDB010000003.1, from coordinate 1,819 downwards.
TGTTCCCCGTCACCCTGATTGGCTTGGCTTATCGCCGAAGGTGACCGCGGTGGTATGGCACCTGAGCACCACGCCAGTGCCTTCGCCCGCTATGGCAACTGGCTGCAGAAGCGTCCTCGGCTTACCGGTGCCTTCGCGCTCCTGGTCATGCTTGTGATCGCGATCCCGATGCTGTCGCTTCGGTTGGGATTCTCCGACGACGGGGGCACTCCACAGGGGACCCCGTCGCGCATCGCGTACGACCTAACCGCGGAAGGGTTCGGACCGGGTGTCAACGGACCGTTCTACATCGCGGTCCAACTGCCGCAACCAGGTGATCAGGCCTCAGTCACAGCACTGACCGATGCACTGAGTCAGGACCCAGGGGTGGCGCTTGCGGCGGCACCCCCAGTCGCGGCAGATGCAACGGTGGTGCCGATTCAGGTTTACCCGACCACGGCTCCACAAGATGTGGCGACTACCGACCTGCTGAATCACCTTCGTCAGGACGTCATCCCGACGGCGGTCGCGGACACCGGAGCCCAGGCGTATGTCGGCGGCTTCCAGGCGGTGACTGTCGACTTCACCAAGGTGCTGGCTGATGCACTGCCATGGTTCTTGCTGATCGTGGTGGGCCTGGGCTTCTTGGCCCTCGTGGTGCTGTTCCGCTCGATTTTGGTTCCGGCCACTGGCGTCTTGTCGAGCTTGCTGTCCCTAGCGGCCGCAATGGGGATCACGGTCGCAGTCTTCCAGTGGGGATGGTTCGGCGATCAGATCGACCTGCAGGCGACGGGACCGATCTTTCCGTTCTTGCCGGTCATGGTGTTCTCGATCCTGTTCGGGTTGTCGTGTGACTACCAGGTCTTCTTGGTAAGCCGGATGCACGAAGAGTGGCTGAACACACCCGACAACCGAAGAGCTGTCCGTCGTGGGTTGGCTGGGTCCGGCCGGGTCGTGGCTATTGCTGCCGCCATCATGACCAGCGTCTTCGCGGCATTCATCCTCGGAAACGACCCGATCATCAAGTTGTTCGGTGTAGCCCTGTCGACGGCGGTGCTGCTGGACGCCTTCATCGTTCGACTCATCCTCATCCCGTCGTTGATGACCATCTTCGGCAAGGCGAACTGGTGGTTGCCGGGTTGGTTGGACAAGGTGTTGCCTCACGTCAGTATCGAGTCCGACGAGGACATTGCAGCGGGAAGCTCAGAGATTGAGGACATCTCCGACCCCGATGACGACATCAGGATGATGCCGGTCTGGGCGAAAGAGATCGGGGTACCGATCTGTTTTTCTGCGCCGGTGCGCATCTCGGTTGAAGACAATCAGATGACGCAGATCGAGGGCGGCCCGGAAGCGACAGCCATTCGCGGATTCCTCGAAGCTCTCGCGCGGCGCATCGGCGAGAAGAACGCGTTTGAAATCCGCGGACCGCACGGTGGCGTGCATCCGCACGCGATCGTGTCGCACGAGCAGTGCCCGGATGAGGATTACCGCGAATTCATCGCTTCGTTCCACACCGCTGCGGTGCACATGCACCTCGGGCAGGCGGGCAAGAGCGCTTCGTTTCCGTTCAATCTGCACACGGCCGCGGAAGCGCGCGGCGCGACGTTTAAAATCGGCAGCCACGTGTTGCATGAGCGCGGGCGGCTCGCAGTCGCCGACGAGCCGCGCGTGAAGGCGGTGGCGGCGCGCTACGCCGGACGACCGGGGATTCAATAGAAGTCGACCTCTGCGGGTCGGACTAAGGGCAGGCATGTTCGTAACCCGACTGCTAATGGCCGGCCCCATAACAGAACGTACCCGTGCGGCCTGGGGGTGTGAAAAAAATCAAATCCCCCTG
>CAVSDB010000002.1:0-358672 GCA_963726755.1 uncultured Actinomycetota bacterium | reverse complement strand
ATGACCACCGAAGCCGCTCCTCTCAGCGCCGCCGGCAACCCCATCGGCTTCGGCCGGATGCAGCGCAAGGAAGACGTTCGGTTCGTCCGTGGTGAGGGCAACTACGTCGACGACGTCAACCTGCCGGGCATGCTTCACAGCGCCATACTGCGAAGCCCCTACGCGCACGCGAAAATTAACTCGGTCGACACCTCGGCGGCCGAAGCGCTGCCGGGCGTGCGCGCCGTCATCACTGGTGAGACGCTCGCTGGACTCGGACTGGCATGGATGCCGACCCTGTCTTACGACACTCAGGCCGTCCTTGCCACTGACAAGGTGCGGTTCCAGGGCCAAGAGGTCGCGTTCGTCGTCGCCGACACGAAGTACATCGCTCGCGATGCCCTTGAGTTGATTGAAGTTGACTACGAAGCCCTGCCGCCAGTGATGGATGCTAAGAAGGCCATGGATCCCTCAGCCCCCGTTATCCGTGACGACAAAGAGGGGCAGACGAACAACTTCATCTATGACTGGGAGTCGGGGAACAAAGAAGACACCGACGCGGCGTTTGCATCGGCTGAGGTCGTGGTCGAGCAGGACATCCTCTATCCGCGCGTACACCCGGCACCCATGGAGACCTGCGGATCCGTCGCGCACATGGATCCAGTGACCGGAAAGCTCACGCTCTGGACCACCTCACAGGCTCCCCATGCACACCGCACCGTCTATGCCCTGGTCGCAGGATTACCTGAACACAAGATCCAGGTCATCAGCCCAGACATCGGTGGCGGGTTCGGGAACAAGGTTCCGATCTACCCTGGTTACGTCTGCTCGGTGGTTGGCTCCATCGTCACCGGCAAGCCGGTGAAGTGGATGGAGGACCGCAGCGAGAACTTAATGTCGACAGGATTCGCTCGCGACTATCACATGAAGGCGTCCATCGCCTCGACGCGCGACGGCAAGATCCTCGCGGTGAAGGTCGATGTCCTCGCCGATCATGGTGCGTTTAATGCGGTCGCCCAGCCGACGAAGTACCCAGCAGGGTTCTTCCATATCTTCACCGGCTCGTACGACTACCCGGCAGCGCACTGCACAGTAAGGGCGGTCTACACGAACAAGGCACCAGGCGGTGTTGCTTACGCCTGCTCGTTCCGTATCACTGAGGCCGCCTATGTAATCGAACGGATCGTCGATTGTTTGGCGGCCGAACTGCAGATGGACCCAGCCGAGTTGCGGTTGAAGAACCTGCTGCGTCCCGAGCAATTCCCGTACACGACTCCGACTGGTTGGGAGTACGACTCCGGGGACTACGCGAAGACGATGCGCGTTGCTATGGAGATCGCGGGCTACGACGAGTTGCGCCGCGAGCAGGCCGAGAAGCGGGCCAAGGGCGAGTACATGGGAATCGGTATCTCGTTCTTCACCGAAGGTGTTGGCGCCGGTCCGCGCAAGCACATGGACATCCTTGGTCTCGGCATGGCCGATGGCTGTGACCTGCGCGTGCATCCGACGGGCAAGGCACAAGTGCGGATCTCGGTTCAGTCGCAGGGCCAGGGACACGAAACGACATTCGCCCAAATCGTCAGCCATGAGCTGGGAATCCCTCCCGAGGACATCGAGGTGATTCACGGAGACACCGATAACACACCGTTCGGACTCGGTACGTACGGGTCTCGCTCAACGCCGGTGTCTGGTGCTGCTGCGGCAGTTGTCGCCCGACGAGTGCGCGACAAGGCGCGGTTGATCGCGGCTGCTGCGCTCGAATGCTCACCTGACGACCTCGAGTGGGAGCTCGGGCGCTGGTACGTCAAAGGTGACAAGGAGCGCGGTAAGACGATCCAAGAGATTGCGATGGACGCTCACGGCGCACTTGAGTTACCTGAGGGCGTCGAGGGTCACCTTGATGCACAGGTTGTCTACAACCCGCCGAACCTCACGTATCCCTACGGCTGTTACATCTGCGTCGTCGACGTTGACGCTGGCACTGGACAGGTCAAGGTGCGAAGGTTCATCGCAGTGGACGACTGCGGAGTGCGCATCAATCCGATGATCGTCGAGGGTCAGGTCCACGGTGGACTGGCTGAAGGCGTCGGTATGGCACTGATGCAGGTCATTGCGTTCGACGAGGATGGCAACAACCTCGGTGGATCGTTCATGGACTACCTGATTCCGACGTCGCTCGAGTGCCCTGATTGGGAGCTTGGTGAGACTGTGACGCCGTCGCCGCATCACCCGATCGGCGCCAAGGGCGTGGGAGAGTCCGCGACCGTTGGTTCACCGGCAGCCATTGTCAATGCAGTCGTCGATGCCATCTCGCCGTTTGGCGTTCGTCACGCAGACATGCCGCTAACTCCGGCGAACGTCTGGCGAGCGATTCAGGGACGGCCGATCCGTACTGACATGGCAGTTGAGTAGCCGGGAGCCACATGACCACACCGACGCTGCACGAACGGGTTGAGACGCTGCGCTCTAGCCGCGTCCCGTTCGTGCATGCGCGGGTGGTTCTTGCAGAGAAGCCGACGTCTGCCAAACCGGGTGACGAAGCTCTGGTGCTTCCCGATGGCAGCATCGAGGGTTTCGTCGGTGGTCAGTGTGCTGAGTCGACCGTCCGCTTTCAGGGATTGTCTTTGCTTCAGTCCGGAAACTCGATGCTGCTGCGGATCGTCCCGAACCCTGAGGCAGACCAGTCCGGTAAAACGGTGGTACACAATCCCTGCTTGTCGGGAGGCACGTTGGAGATCTTTCTCGAACCGGTCCTTCCCGCACCGCTAGTCAGCGTGCTGGGAGAGAGCCCGATCGCCTTGGCCATGGGTGAGGTTGCGGCATCGCTTGGCTACGAAACGAAGTTGTTCAGCGCTGAGGACGTCACTGTTGCCGACGCGGTACTCGTCGCGTCCCACGGCAAAGACGAAGAAGCGACGTTGATCGATGCAGTGCGAGCCGGTGTGCCCTACGTCGGGTTGATCGCTAGCCCGAAGCGTGGTCGTGCGGTGCTGGAGTCCCTTGACCTGACCGACGACGAGAAGGCACGCATTCATACGCCCGCCGGACTCAACATCGGGGCCAAGACCGCGAGCGAAATCGCGTTGTCAGTGCTCGCTCAAATCATCGCTGAGCGTCCAACTGCCCCGCGAGCCTTCGAGTCCCAGGTAACCGTGACGCAAGAGTTCGCTGTCGACCCCGTCTGTGGCATGACGGTCACGATCAGGGACGACGCGGTGTTCGCCGACATCGGTGACGAGCGGGTCTACTTCTGTTGCGTTCCCTGCCGCGATCGATTCCTGGCCGAACCCGAGAAGTACCCACGGTCGTGAGCCTCGCCGAACTTGTCCCTGATCCGGGGAGTCTGGGGGACCGACTCGCAGACGTCGGCTACCTCACCGAGCCAGGACTAGCTGCTGCGCTGTTCTGCGCAGTACGCCTGCCGCAACCTCTGCTGCTTGAGGGCGAGGCGGGTGTCGGCAAGACACAGGCCGCTAAGTCGTTGGCTGAACTACTCGATACACCGTTGATCCGACTGCAGTGCTTTGAGGGGATTGACGCAGCCGAGGCCCTGTACGAGTGGAACTACCCTCGACAACTGCTCGGAATTCGGCTGGCTGAGGCACGCGGAGACAATCTCGCCGAGGAGTCGTTGTTCGGACCCGACTACCTCATTCGACGCCCACTCTTAGCTGCACTTGAGCACCCGGGTCCACGGCCAGCGGTGCTGTTGATCGACGAGGTCGATCGTGCAGACGAGGAGTTCGAAGCATTTCTGTTCGAACTCCTTGCAGAGTCGACGGTCACCATCCCCGAGATCGGAACGCTGTCAGCCACACATGCACCCATTGTGATCTTGACGTCGAACCGGACGCGCGACTTGCACGACGCTCTCAAACGACGCTGCCTCTATCACTGGATCGACTACCCATCACTTGCGCGTGCGATCGCCATAGTTCGAGCCAGAGTGCCTGAAGTCAGCGCCGAACTCGCGGCTCAAGTGGCGGGCGCCGTTCAGCGGCTACGTAGTCTCGACGTGCAGAAGCCACCGGGAGTTGCCGAAGCCATCGACTGGGTGCACGCAGCATCCTTGATGGGCTTGGAGACGCTCGATGAGGCTGCCGTCGATGCCACGCTTGGTTCGGCGTTGAAGTACCGCGAGGACCACGACGTTGCCCGGGCAGAGGGGCTGGCCTGGGTCGCGCATGGCTGACCTGCCCCAAATCGTTGCCGCCTTCGGGCATCTCTTGCACGAGGCGGGCGTTCCGGTGACGCCGGAACGCAGTGCACGATTCGCCGAGTGCATAGTGCTGGCAGATCCGAAGAACATCTCTGAACTTGCGTCGCTCGGTCGGCTGACTCTGCTGAGCAATCACGAGCAGGTCGAGGTGTTTGACCGGGTCTTCGCGCAGGTGTTCCGCGGGTACGTCGATTACGCCGACTACCGGGGGGACAGCAACACGCCCTCACCACCGTCGGTGACTCCAGCTGGCGATCGTGCTCCTGCAGACTCCGAACAGGAGGTAACTCCGCAACCGCAATCGCGGGGTACGAGTGGCATACCGGGCGAGGGCGGCTCAGAAACAGGCGACAGCGACGAACCCGCGATACTTGCCGCAGTAAGTGCCGAGGAACGGTTATCGGCAAAGAACTTTGCCGACTGCACAGCAGACGAACTGGCGCTTATCACCTCACTGGTTGAACGACTCGCGGTTGTACCACCGATGCGACCTGCCCGACGTCGGCGACGTCATCACGCCGGAAACAAGTTAGACGTCAGAGCGACGCTACGTGCCGCGCATCGCACGGCCGGTGATCCCGTGGATCGCATTCATCGACGCTCAACCGAACGGCCGCGACGTGTGGTACTGATCGCAGATGTCTCCGGATCCATGGAGCCGTACACGCGGGTGTACCTGCACTTGCTTCGTGGTGCGGTCCGCGCGTTGCATTCAGAGGCGTTCGTCTTCGCCACTCGGCTGACCAGACTGACGCGTCCGCTGAGTGCGTCGAACGCGGACATCGCCTACCGAAGAGCATCTGAGGCCGCTCCGGACTGGTCCGGAGGTACGCGCATCGGTCGCGCGCTTAAGACCTTTCTCGACGACTACGGACGCCGTGGTGTTGCACGCGGCGCGGTCGTTGTGATCGTGTCGGATGGATGGGAGATCGATGACCCAGCATTAGTTGGACGTGCGATGGAGCAGTTGTCCCGGCTGGCGTTCCACGTCATCTGGGTCAATCCGCGAAAGGCGGCAAGCGGGTACCGACCACTCGTCGGAGGAATGGCCGCCGCAATGCCCTTCGTTGACACCTTTGTCAGTGGTCACTCGTTGTCGGCTCTAGAGCAGGTCATGGCCGCGATTCACAACGCCAGCGGTGATCGCCAGATCACGCATAACAGGCTCATGAACGTGAGGAGTTGAGATGAGTTACGTCGTAGTGGGTGCCGGATTGGCTGGAGCTAAGGCTGTCCAGACCTTGCGCGAAGAGGGCTTCACCGGCGACATCCACTTAGTTGGAGAAGAGGGCGAACGGCCGTACGAGCGACCGCCGCTGTCCAAGGGGTTTCTTCTTGGAAAGCAGCCCATCGACTCGGTTTTCGTACACGAAGCGCATTGGTACGTCCGAGAACAGCGTCGACCTTCATCTCGGCACGCGGGTGGTGGGATTGGACGCAGAGGCAAAGCAACTTGACTTCGAAGGTGGCGAAACCCTGAGTTTTGACAAGTTGCTTTTGACGACCGGCGCATCACCACGGCGTATCAACACGCCTGGCAGCGACTTGGCAAGGAGTCCACTACTTGCGCCGCATCGGCGACAGCCAAGCACTGTTACGGGAACTATCCGGGGGCAACCGCAGCGTTGTGGTCATTGGTGGCGGTTGGATCGGGCTTGAAGTAACTGCCGCGGCACGTGGCTACGGCAACGACGTCACCGTTGTTGAACCTCAGCGAGCAGTGCTCAATGCCGCCCTGGGATCTGAACTCGGCGGCATGTTCACTGAATTGCACCGAGAGAACGGCGTCAACTTGTTGCTCGGCGATGGCGTCGACGCAATCGACGGCTCTGAGGGGCACGTCAAGTCGATAACGACCCGATCCGGTCAGACGCTCGCAGCAGATGTTGTCGTCGTCGGTGTCGGTGCTCGGCCGAACGTCGAGTTGGCCATGAGCGCCAAACTCGACGTGGACAACGGGGTCTTGGTCGATGAATATCTGCGTACCGCTCACCCCGACATCTACGCAGCAGGCGACGTGGCGAACGCGATGCATCCGACCCTGGGACGAAGATTGCGAGTGGAACACTGGGCCAACGCCCTTCACGGTGGTCCGGCCGCTGCACGTTCGATGCTCGGTCAGCAGTCGCCGTACGACCGGGTTCCGTACTTCTACACCGACCAGTACGACCTCGGGATGGAGTACTCGGGCGATGTTGGACCCGAGGGGCACGACCGGATTGTTTACCGAGGCGATCGCAGTGCCCGCACGTTCATCGCGTTCTGGACCAAGGAAGGTCGAGTTCTGGCCGGAATGAACGTCAACGTCTGGGATGTCACGTCAGAGATTCAGGCCCTCATCCGCTCAGGTCGACAGGTAGATCTGGACAACCTGGCGGATCCGTCTTGTCCGTTGACTGATCGTCTGATCTCGTCATGGCATTCGACGCTGCAGAGGCTTACGACCGATTCATGGGTCGGTACTCCGGGCCACTCGGTCAGCGTTTTCTTGACTCGATCGGACTGAGCGACGGCGACCGGGCACTCGATGTCGGGTGTGGACCTGGTGTGTTGACGGTTCAACTGGTGGAGCGACTCGGGGCGACCAACGTATCGGCCGTTGATCCATCACCTGCATTCGTAGTTGCGGCGCAGCAGCGTTGTCCGGGCGTCGACGTTCGTCGCTCAACTGCTGAACCACTTCCCTTCGAGGACGATGTATTTGACGCTGTGCTAGCTCAGTTAGTGGTGCCGTTTATGACTGACGCCGTGTCTGGACTGCGCGAGATGAGTCGGGTGACGGCGCCGGGAGGAATCGTCGCCGCGAGCGTCTGGGACCACGCCGGCGGTGGTAGTCCGCTCGCACTCTTCTGGCAAGCGGTAACCGATGTTGACCCAAGTGCGAAGACCGAATCCGCCCATGCGGGCGCTCGGAGCGGTCAACTCGCCGAGCTATTTCGAACTGCCGGGCTGATCGACGTTCGTGAAACGTTGCTCAGCGTGTCGGTCAGCTGCCACAGCTTCGACGAGTGGTGGGAGCCCTACACGCTGGGTGTTGGTCCGGCGGGTGACTATGTCACTGGACTCGATGACGATGCAAAGAGCGTGCTGCGGGACCGATGTTTCAGGCTGCTGCCGCCGGCGCCTTTCGAAGTGCCAGCCTCCGCTTGGTGTGTCGTGGCTCAAGCCGCTGCGTAGCCCCGTCGATCACCCACCATGGCCATCCTCGTAGGTGCGCAGGCTCCGACCTTCGTTCTCGACGGCTGGTACGGCGTCGCAGCCGACCGATTCTCGCTCGAGGCGCAGCTTGGCCATCCCGTCGTCCTGGCGTTCTACCCAGGAGACGAGCGGCTGATCTGCACCCGTCAGATGTGCGCCTATTCGGACCAGATCGCCGACCTGCACCAGATCGACGCCGTCGTCTGGGGGGTCGCGCCCCAGGACGTCGAGTCGCACCGCCGGTTCGCCGAGGGGCGTCGACTCAAGATGCCGCTGTTGTCGGACCCGGAAATGACAGTCGCTCGTGCCTACGGCGTAGTCGGGGCTTTTGGGCTGCGACGCTCAGTCTTCGTGGTGGATGAGCAAGGGAAGATCGCCTGGCGCTGGGTGTCCTCGATCAACTTGACCTTCCCGAGCACCGACGACATCCGTCAGGCACTCCTGGACGTCCGGGCCGCCTGACGAATTCGTGCAAGCCCTCCGTCGCAATTGTGCGAAATAGTGCGTGACGACGCACCATTTCGCACGACACCGACCCCTCCTGTGCGGAATTGGTCGTTCAAGCGCACCATCTCGCACAGTTGTGCCGATAGGCGGGGCAGGAAGGGGATGGGGTGCTGGTTGGCGCTGGCTGTCCGGGCCGCCTGACGAATTCGCGTCCCCAGGGAACGCGGTGGTGCCCCCTTGCGTCTATGCGTAGGTAACGAATGAGTCAACGGCGTTGACAACTATGTTGACGCCACCTAAGTTTCGGGGAACTCTCAGCCGCCAACGTCACCAACGACGGCGGCTGTTCACACCCTGCGGATGATCCCGATAGGACCACTTGAATGCGCATGTCGCTGTCTGCCAAAGCCCTACCCATCAAAGCCACGACCGCCCTGGCGACCGTTGCCCTCGCAGCAAGTTTCGCCGTAGCGCCCGCGCTGACGGCGAGTGCGACCCCCTCAGTTGATCAGCAGCCGCTGGGACCCCCGTCGGTCAAGACGGTCACGCTGGTCACCGGCGACGTGGTCGAGGTCTCGACCGAAACCGATGGTCGTACCAGCGTAGTCATCCAGCCAAGGCCGGACGGCTCCATCCCGCAGGCAGCGATCAGTCAGGTACACGACCACCTGTACGTCGTGCCCAGTGAGGCCCTCGGACTGCTCGCGGCGAATCGCCTCGACCAAGACCTGTTCGACGTAACGGGGTTGATCGACTCGAAGTACGACGACGCAGCGCGTCCGACGCTGCCAGTGATGGTCGACTACGGCACCGGTCACGTTGCCGGGTCCGAGGCCCGCACCGCGTCGTTCGCGGCGGCTGACCGCACAGTCACCATCCCCGAGCTCGGCATCGCAGCGTTCAACACTGACAAGACCGACGCGCGCGCATTCTGGGACAGCCTCACCAGGGGAAGCGACGACGCCGGTAACCCGACTGCCCTGACCGATGGCGCGAACCGGGTAGACCTCGACGGACGTGTCGAGATGTCACTCGAAGACTCGGTCCCGCAGATTCACGCCCCGGAAGCTTGGGCGGCTGGTTACGACGGCACGGGGGCCACCGTCGCGATCCTCGACACTGGATACGACCCCACCCACCCCGACTTGGCCGGCAGGGTCGTCAAGAGTGCCAGAACTTCACCACCGACGCAACTGTCACGGACGGCAACGGCCACGGCACTCACGTCGCTTCGACGGTCGCCGGTAGTGGTGCCGCCTCAGGTGGACTGCGCAAGGGCGTTGCGCCGGGTGCTGACCTGATGGTCGGCAAGGTGCTCGCCGACGGCGGGTACGGCGAGGACTCATGGGTGCTTGCGGGCATGGCGTGGGCGGTCGATCAGGGCGCAGACGTGGTGAGCATGAGCCTCGGTGGCGACACCGACGACGGGACCAACCCGCTCGCGCAGGCAGTCAACCAACTGTCCGCCGATTCGGACACCCTCTTCGTTATCGCCGCAGGCAACAACGGTGACAACGGTCCTTCAACCATCACGGCGCCGGGCTCGGCCGATGCAGCGCTGACTGTCGGCGCGGTCGACGTCAACGACACGATGGCTTCGTTCTCCGGCCGTGGTCCGCGTATCAATAACGGTGCGCTCAAGCCTGAGGTAGTGGCTCCCGGTGTTGACGTTACGGCGGCGCGTGCGGCCGGGACTGCGCTTGGTCCAATCGTCGACGACTACTACACGACGATTAGCGGTACGTCGATGGCCACTCCGCATGTGGCGGGACTGGCCGCCATCCTCAAGGAGGAGCACCCGAAGTGGACCGGTGAGCGACTCAAGGCAGTGATCACCAACAGCACCGTGCCGATTGACAACGCCACAGCCTTCGATGCTGGCACCGGTCGCATCGACGCACTGGTTGCGATTCACCAGGACGTCATCGCCCCGGCGACACTTGTCACTTGGCTCATATCGATGGCCGTACGCAGACGTTCAGCCTTCGACCACACAACTGAAGTACAAGAACACTGCAAACGCGCCGGTGACGCTGTCGCTCGACCTCGCTGGCGAGGACGGCACGGCAGAGCCGACGGGATCGATGACTCTGGAAGCCAATCAGGTCACCGTTCCGGCTCACGGTAAGGCGTCGGTCGGCGTCCGACTCGACCCGACCATTGCTGATCCCGGTTCCTACTCAGCAGTCGTCACGGCCACCCCCGACGATGGCGGCGAGACGGTGCGAACCGGCGTTTCCTACATGCTCGAGGCCGAACGTTACGACGTCACCGTCACGATCAAGCCGCGCGCTGGAACGACAGCTTCGCATCAGCTCGCGCTGAGTGGGTTCGATGACCCGTGGATCTACGAACAGCGTTCGTTCGATGCTTCTGCCAATGACCAGACGGCAACGTTCCGAGTGCCACCCGGCAACTACGCAACAGGTGCAGTTTCGTTCGGTCTCGCCGGCGACGGAGCCCACGAAGGCATCGTCACCTACCAACCGTCGTTCACGGTGACTCACGACACCAACATCGTGCTTGATGAGAATGACGCTGGTCGATTCAAGTACAAGGTCGACCAACCTGTGGTTGATGAGGGCGCGATTCTTGACGTCAACTGGGACGGCGACGCCGGACACACCGGCTTCACGTTCTTCGGCTCGGTCGATCGGGTCTATGCCCAACCGTCTGCCGACTTGCCTGGGTCAGCAACATTGGCCGCGAACTGGTTGCTCAGCCAGCCCGAGGGGTTGCTGACCGAGGGGAGTGGCCCGCCGGTTGCATTGCGTCCGATACCTGCGACTGGGGGTCAGATCAATGAGACAGCTGTTCCCAAGATCAACGGGCAATACCCCGTCGTCGACGCCGGGAGCGCAGCATCACCGGACGCGTCCTCGGTATCCGGCGCAATCGCCGTCGTATCCGGAACCTGCAGCGATCTAACACCTGCTGCTGCAGCGTTGAAGGCGGCCGGCGCCGCGGCGATGATTGCTTACGCAGGTGCGGGTCAACAATGCGCCGGAACCATCGATCCGTCAGTCGGGATTCCCTCATTGCAGGCGCGGCCGTTCAATTCTGCGGCATTACTGTCGAGTCCGGGACAAGATGCGGATCTAGTCACGCACCAGAACCCGGCCTACATGTACGACCTCGTTCATCACTTCGCCGATGGGATCCCTAACGGTGGCACGGTGAGCGGCACCGGAAATTCCGTTTCCGCATTGGTCGAGCACTACAAGGGTCTTGGTACTACGAGCGCTGATGGTCTGAAGATTCTTGAAGAGCCGATCGGTTGGATCCCCAGTCGTGGCGGTGTTGCCAACATCGGTCTGGAGCGGCGGGTTTCGTTCCCGTCGACAGTGACGCACTACATGTCAACTGGAGCGAATTGGGAGCGGACCGTTGAGGTGCTCGATACCCAGTACTGGGGCGAGTATGCACGACTGTGGTCGCCGCCCACCGCCTATGCCGGTGGCAGCGTCCTCAAGGACACCTGGTTCGGTGGCCCGATCGGTTCGCGAGTGTCACCACTCTTCAACGTGACCAACGGTGCGCCGCCGCCCACCCGCGAGGGCAACGAGATGTTCTTCTCGCAAGGCGCGTTCACCGACGCGGCGGGCCACATGGCTAACTCGGACATCTTCAGCAGGGAGTACACGGGCAAGATCTACGCAGGGGACAAGTTGATTCTCGACACGTCGCAATTGCCCGAGTCGGCCTCGTTCTTCTTGAACTCGACCGTGCCTGCGCACAAGCGTGACTACCGAGTGATCACCAACACCCAACGCGAGAACCTGTTCTGGCAACTGTCAACGCAGGTTCGCACTGAGTGGTGGTTCACGTCACAGGAATCGGCCGACCCGATCGTCCTCCTGCCAATCCTTGGGATTGACTACCGGATGGATCTGTCGAACACCAATAGCGCGCCTGCGGGTAAGTACGAGTTCAAGGTGCGCTTCGAAATGCCCAATGGCGTCGAGGCGTCGCCGATCGTGAAGCGCCATTTCAAGATCTCGTGGAACCACGGCGACAGTTGGAAGTCAGTGACCCCAACTCACTGCGGTCAAACGGCCTGCACGATGGAGGTCAACAACCGTGCCGGGCGTACGGCCAGCTTGCACGTCAAGGCGACTGACAGCCAAGGTCGACGCCGTTGCGCAGAAGATTGTGGATGCCTACAACGTGCGAGGCAGCCACTAACTAGACGGCCTGCACGAGTCCTGTTCGGTCAGGACTCGTGCAGGACCTTAATCACGTCACCGCTGTGAGTCATGGGGACGCGACTGCCTTCAAGTTCGTATGTCGAACCACTTTCTCGATCGATAAGTTCAAGCACACGGACGTTGACGCGTTGGTGCACCTTGACGTCCAAGTTCTCGCGATCCAGCGTGGCGAATACCGGACCGGGAACCGTGCCGCCGTCGCGTTCCCCTTCGAGCAGGTAAACGTGAGTGTCCGACACGGCCACGATCGTCTTCTCGGGTAGTCCGGACGCGGCATCGAAGCCATGAGTGCCGGCGGTGTAGCCGGCGACTGTTCCGACGCCGCCAGCGCCTGACCCCAGTTCGTCGCCGATGCCACCCCCGACCATGCCGCCTGCGAAGCCGGCGGCCGTGTGGCCCCTTGGGTAGAACCAGCCGACCGCTATGAGGGTGTCCTCCGCGCCGTATTGCTTCAGTGACTCTTCGGCACGAGCTATCGCATCAGATTCATCCATGTCCAGAGTCTGGCACCTACGCTCGTGAAATTGAGCCTTGCCGCCAACCCGAGGGTCAACGAGTCAGCTGGTTCCGCAGTTCGGTTGTCACGAGTCTTCGTCCCCAAGCCGGTGTTCGTCCGGTCAAGTTGAGAGTGATCTCGCCGGCGACGCCGTCCAGCAAGATCCGAGTGACGTTAGCAAGACGAGCCGGATCTACCGATGCTCTGAACTCCCCTTCGTCTATACCGGTCCTAACAATCGACTCCAGATCGTCCTCCCAGCTCTGCAGAATCTTCGCGAGCAGTTGAGTTGAAGCCGGATCTGCCGGCGGATTGGCCTGAACCTGGTTCCACAGATTCCACCGCAGATCGTGACTGCCGCTCGGAAGGTAGAGGTCGACGTAGCGGACGATCCGAGCCCACGGTGTTCGAACTCTTGCCAACGTCTGCACCCGCGACTCGGCGAGTTCCTGCTCCGACCACCGCAGTGACTCGATCAGAATCCGATCGCGACTACTGAAGTAGTAGGTCACATGCCCAGGACTCATGCCTGCGATGGCAGCGATCTGACGCATCGTGACACGGTCCGGACCGCTCTCGGCGATGGCTTCGATCGCCGCCTGAATCACGCGTGCCCTCCCCGCGTCTCCGCGCGAGGGCTTGACGGCAGTCATCAGATCAGGCGATGGCAGACCTGCCCGCCAACCATGGTCAGCTCGATCTTTGTTTCCAACGCAATCTCTGGCGGGTGCTCGAACAGGTTGTGCGAGAGCACGATGAGGTCGGCGTACTTACCGGGGGAGAGCGATCCGCGATCTGACTCCGCGAAGTTCGCCCAAGCCCCGTCGACGGTGTACCCGCGGATTGCTTGCTCCATCGTCAATTTCTCTACCGGGTTCCAAGGGTCGGTTCCGTCCATGCGAGCTCGCGTCGTGGCGCTGTAGATGCCGAGCATTGGATCCATCTCAGAGGTGTTCCAGTCGCTGCTGAGTGCGACGCGTCCGCCACCCCCGAGGATCGTCTGCATGGCCCACGACCACCGCCAACGATAGTCACCAACGTTCTCTTTCCAGGTGTCGAGAATCTCTGGTCGTGAGTGCCGCGGCTGCATACACGCGACCACGTCAAGTTCACCGAAGCGAGAGAGATCTTCTGGTGTCGAGGCTTCGATGTGAACGATCTGGTGTCGACTGTCTCGCTTGCCGTTCGTCTTCTGTGCTGATTCGAAGGCGTCCAGAACGGTTCGGACTCCACGGTCACCAATCGCGTGCACGAAGCACTGGAACCCTCGGCGATCGAGTTCGGTGATCACGTCGGCGAACGTCTTCGGCTCGTAGTACATCTCGCCGCGAGATTCGGGTTTGTTTGCATAGGGCTCGAGCATCGCCGCCAGGTGGGGCTCAACGGTGTCGTCGATGTAGAGCTTGACTGGCGCGACCCGAAGGTGGTCGTCGTCCTGCGCTGCTTTCATCTTCGCGAACTCGTCGAGATCGTCTGGCGTGCTATCAGCGGGGTGGAAGAGCGCGGCCACCAGACGGGTAGTCAGTTCTCCCTCATCGCGCGCTCTGGTGAACAGTGCGATGTCGTCGACAGAGTTCTGTGGTTCAACAACGGTGGTGAGGCCGTATTCACGCGCCATCTTTAGTGAACCAAGCACCCGCCGGTACTGCGCCTCGAAACTGAATGCTGGAACTCGATCCTTCAAGTAGGCAAGTCCCGCGCGCGAGAGCCCATGTACTGCGAAATCATTGACGCACCCAGTCGGCTCACCGGTTTCGGGGTCGTGTTCGACAACGCCAAACGGCAGGTGATGGGTGTCGCGGCCGATGCCGAGCGCTTCTAGTGCCTCTCGGTTCAACCATGCGGTGTGGACGGCGAGGTCTAGAAGGAAGGCGGGGCGTCCACCGGTCGCACCGTCGAGGTCGCTGGCCCGTGGCCGACGTCCTCCGGGGAAGGCCGGGTACTCCCACGTCTCGCCGTAGACCCACTCAGCGGACGGGTTGGCAGCCAGCCAGTCAGCGATTCGGGCATGAATCGCGGGGATCGAAAGGGCTCCTCCGAGATGTACTGCATCTTCACCGGTGCCTAGGCGCAAGTGATTGTGCGAATCGACGAGGCCGGGGAGTACGAGCCGACCTCCGACGCTGATCACCTCGGTATCGCCGGTGGTGTGTTCGCGTGCGTCGGCGGTGTCGCCGATCCAGACCACGCGATCGTCGTCGACGAGCACGGCCTCGGCCCATGGTTGCGATTCGTCGCCGGTCCAGACACGTCCGTCGGTGATCAAGGTGCGCATGAGTATACAGGCTAGCGTGGAGCGGATCAGGTGTCTAGTACGTTGTCCTAGAAGGTCAGGCAGGGATCAACTGACGCTGGCTACGAAGAGCGCGCCAACGCACAGGGCGATGCCGCAGATCGTGGCGATGTAGACCGCTGACGACGCGCGGGTCGCCGTGAACTCGCCCATCAGGTCCTTGTCCCGACCGATCCGGTACATGAATACCAGCAGGGGTAGCAGCAGCACGGCGTTCAACACTTGGGACAGCACGAGGATCCGAATCAGTGGCGCTCCGGGAATGAGGACGATGAAGCAGGCCACGGCAGTCGTTGCGATGAAGGTGACGTAGAAGAGCGAGGCTTGTCGGAAATCATCGTCAAGGGCTGACTCAGAGCCGGCGAACTCGCAAACCGAATACGACGTCGACAGGGGTAAGATCGCGGCGGCGAGAAGTGCTGAACCAATGAGCCCGACGCCGAACAGCGTGCTAGCCAGACCTCCGGCGAGCGGCTCAAGTGCTCCGGCTGCGTCGGCAGCCGAGTTCACGGTGATCCCCTGAACGTGCAGTGTGCTGGCCGCCGTGACAACCACGAAGAAACCGACAACACCAGTCAGCACAGCGCCGGTCACTACGTCGATCCTCTCGAACTTTAGGTCTGCGGTAGTCAGCTTCTTGTCGACGGCGTACGACTGAATGAAGCTCAGTCCCCAAGGTGCCAAGGTTGTTCCGACGGTGGCGGTGGCAATGAGCACAGCCCCCTTGGTCATCGGCATCGTCGGCACGAGCAGACCAGTCACGGCGGCGTGCCAGTCGGTGTTGCCGAGAAATCCGGCAACGATGTACGCGAGAAAAACCGTTGCCAATCCCATCAAGAGATGTTCGATTCGGTGAAAGCGCCCACGTAGTACGAGAGCCGACACCGTGATGGCCGCGATCGGAACCGATAGGTACTCGCTCACTCCGAAGAGCTGGAACCCTGCGGCGATCCCCGCGAACTCTGCACAAGTGGTGGCTACGTTTGCCAACAGCAACGCCGCTAGTGCCACCAGTCCCGCCCGCACTCCGTAGCGCTGTCTGATCAAGCCGATCAGGCCCTGGCCAGTAACCACTCCCATGCGCGCGCCCAGACCGTGGAAGACGATGAGCGCGATGGTTGAGAGCAACAACACCCAAAGCAATTGATAGCCATAGGACGCGCCCAGCACCGAGTACGTCGTGATGCCGGCGGGATCGTCGTCCGACAGGCCAGCCAACAGACCCGGCCCTAACACGGCGACCAGCGCGAGCCAACGCATCCGACGCGTTGTCCGAAGGCCTACCGAGGGAAGCGGACGACCAGGGATCACTTGTCTGCACCCGTGTCGCGAGGTGGCTGCGTTCGGCGCGCAGAAGGTCGGTTCAATCGCCACCCGCGTAGACGGAAGAACCGTCGACGCGTCAGCGGCGACCTGTCACGAAGCAGATGCAAGTAGTGGTGCGCAGTCGGTTTCGGAAGGGCCTCGATCAGCCGTTGAAGCGTCGTCGTCGGGCATAGCTAGGACCAGACGTTCACCCACTTCCGGGTGAGTTCGTGCAAGGGCTGCTGCAGCACGCTCAGGCCCCGCGTCCAGGAGCACCTCCGACGCATCCTCGAGGTTGAGCCGGGTCAGCAGTTCGGCCAAGGCCTGATCGTCAAGGCGGTGCACCGCAGCTGAGGTCGTTGCCAGTTGGATGCTGTGGCCACGGCTCGACGTCAGATGCAGATCTGACCAATCGATCACATCGGCACGGAATCGCTTGCCGAGTCGTCCGATGCCCAGGCGGTCAAAGACAGCAGCCAGACTCGGATCCACGGCTGCCACTTCCAGGTGTCCATCTGGACGAGCTGTGAGCAAGACGTTCGCTACGCGTGCCATGCGATGGCGGTCGACGTCGACTATCTGACAATCAAGGACATCGCGACGGAGCAGGAGTTCGTCGGCAAGCAGATCGAGGTCGTCACCGATTGCAACAACGGTGCCTAGAGGTTCGTCATCACTGAGCTCGATACCCGAAAGTCGGAACTGACCAACTCTGGTCCAGGGCAGAAGTCCCGTGCCATGCCGGTCCTCAACAACCAGTCGATTCACCCTCGGATGGTCACCGTTCAGCCGGACGCTGAGGTCCTTGACGTGGCCGAGACTAACTCCGCTTGCTGAGCGAACGGGCTGACCTATCGCGCGGGTGAGGACCAGCATGCGGCGAGTTTAGGCCGCAGCCACCGGCTAATTGCGCGTCACGACAAACATGAAGCAACCATGGGCGACGTTGCGGCTGTGCAGCAACGTGACCCCCGGGTCACTCAACAGCCCATCGATAGCAGCCTCAGGTTCTGACCCGTCGTGCACCAGCGCGTCGCGGATCCAGCCACGTGGGTCGTAGGCACGCAACACCTGTGGCCGGCCGCGCCAAGCGGTTGGGTAGGCGTCCGTGAGCGCGGCGCCTTCGCATTCGTCAGCATGTGCGAAGACCGGTCCCAATTCGCGATATGGGCTCTGCGGGAGCGATGGCTGGTAGCCGAAGAGCACGAGCGGCTCGCCGTTGACGGCATCAGTCAGACAGCACCGCAACGGTTCACCGCCTTCCGCCGTGATGCGAACGATGGCGTTGTCGGCCCGGACCTCGGACTGGTCTCGGGCAGCAGCCAACACTTGAGCTGGAAGGGCGTGGATTCTGAACTTTGTCGTTTTCTTCACAGAGCAAGACTGGCTGCCGCGCCCAGCCCTGACTAGCGGGAATCGGACAACTCGTTCGACGCAGTGCTTGGTCGCAAGATTCTCAGGTGTTCTGGATGAGTCCGATCGGGTTGCCGTCGGTGTCCTTGAGCGTCGCAACCAGTCGCCCACCGAAATCGTTGACCGCTTCTTGTTCTGTCGCGCCGGAGTCGATCAATTTCTTGATCGCGCCGTGAATATCCTCGACATGCCAGAAGCCGACCGGTCCGGTCATCCCCTTGTTCTTGCCGTTCGGGTCGAGCCCGACCTCTTGTTCAGCCAGGTTGAACTGGACGTAGTACGCCTCGTCCACCACGGGTTCAGCACCCAGGAGCGTGGCATACGTCGCCTTGGCCGCGGTGAGGTCAGCAACGGGGTAAATGATGGTCTTCAGTGCGGGGGTCATGGTGCTCCTTTGAGTCGGTCTGTCACATCAGGTTGGTCATGCCGGTCACTGATATGACAATCACTAGTGAAGGAATGTGACAGATGGACGAAATCGAGGGGCTCACACTGCGATTCGAGCAGTGCCGACCCCATCTGCGGGCCGTTGCCTTCCGGATTCTGGGATCAACCAGCGATGCCGACGATGCCGTCCAAGAGGCCTGGCTCCGGCTGAACCGGACCGACGTCGGCGACGTCGAAAATCTCGAGGGCTGGCTTACAACCGTCGTCGCGCGAGTCTCGCTCAACATGTTGCAATCACGAAAGTCCCGGCGTGAAGACCCCCACGGCGAGTTGCTCCCTGACGACATCGTTGGACCCGGGGACGCGGCTCACCCAGAGGACGAGGTGCTGCTGGCCGATTCTGTTGGCCAGGCCATGTTGGTCGTGCTGGATGCGCTCACCCCTGCTGAGCGGTTGGCATTCGTACTCCACGACATGTTCGCCGTCCCGTATGACGAGATCGGTCCCATCGTTGATCGGTCGCCTGCCGCGGCGCGTCAGTTGGCCAGCCGGGCTAGGCGGCGTGTCCAGGGCGCAGATGCTGGGGTGCAGGGGGAGCGTGGCCGCAAGCAAGAGATCGTCGCAGCGTTTCTTGCGGCTTCGCGAAGCGGCCAGTTCGACGCGTTGCTCGCAGTTCTCGATCCAGACGTAGTGCTGCGCGCCGATCTAGCGACGGTTCGTATGGGCGCAGACCGCAGAGGCGCTTGGAGCGGCAGCAGTTGCCGAGACGTTCGCAGGGCGAGCTCAGGGGGCTGAGCTGGCACTTATTGACGGCGCTCCCGGTGCTGTTTGGTCAGTTGCCGGGAGGCCGCGAGTGGTCTTCGACTTCACCATCGCAGACGACATGGTCGTTGCGATCGACATGCTCTCTGATCCCGAGACGCTGGCTGAACTCGAACTGGAATTGGTTGCCAACTAGCCGACGTTCGGAGGTCCGGGGTCATCTGAGAGGCGGGCTTCCTCAAGGTCGAGGCCGCGTTCCAGTGCGCGTCTGGTGTCCTCGCCAATTCGACCCTCGTCTCGGAGTTGGTTCAACCGATCGCTCTCAGCGGCAAGGAGGTCTATGCGCAATCGTCGATATACCTGCCCTGTCGATGGCTTGGTGCTGGTTTCGACGTCGGACTCCAACCGCGCCAGCCGTTGTCTGGTGATCGTGGCGCGAGCTTCGACCTCGGCACGCAGCCGGTTGAGGGCATCCGTCGGCTCTTCGCCTGACTCTTCGAGTTCGTCGAGTCGGTCCAAGGCCGCTGCAGCGGCCGCGTGACGTCCGATCGCCAGTTCGCGTTCGATAGTGGCTGGATCCTGCCCGATCCGAAGTCGGCGCACCAACGGCTCGAGCGACAATCCTTGGACGACAAGCGTCAAGATGATGCAACTGGTGGCAAGTACAAGCAACAGATCGCGTTCCGGGAAAGGTTGTCCAGTCGTCCGTCGTCAATGGAATTGCCAGGGCAGCCGCAAGCGGGACGACGCCTCGCGTTCCTGCCCACGAAAGTACGGCGAGGGCTTGCCACGGAGCGCGTTCAGCGGGTCGTTGACCTCGTACGGCGCATGCGAGGTAGGTACCCCGTCGGATAGATCCAGATTGCCCGCGTCACGACGACGACAGCAAAGACGGCAAGGGCGGCAGGGATGAATTGACGGTCGTTAGCTGACAGACGGTCGACCAGCGACGGCAACTCAAGACCGATCAACGCGAACACTGCGCTTTCGAGCAGGAACACCACCACCGCGTATACGTGAGCAATCTGGACGCGCACTGGTCCGCGCGTGCTCTGATCTCGGCTGCGACTGAGCAGGAGCCCGCAGATAACAACTGCAGTAACGCCTGAGGTGTCGCAGCACGGTTGCCGCCGCGAACACAACATACGGAGTCAACAGCGCCAGAACCGTTGCCAGAACTGCGTCCTGCGTTAGTGGTCTCAATCGATCGACGACGAAGGCTCCGACGAAGCCGACCAGTGCGCCGCCGATGCCGAGGAGCAAGAACTGCCAGGCAATCCCGAGCACTGTCCCCGCCGTACCGGCAACCACGACACCGACGGCAACCTGAAACAACACCAGCGACGTCGCATCGTTGAGCAGGGATTCGCCTTGCACGAGCGCGAGCAGTCGCGGTGGCAAGTGAAGTCTGCGTGCGAGTGCGCTTACCGCAACTGGGTCGGTGCTGGCGAAGCACAGCTCCGAGGACGAATGCGGTTGCCAACGAAACTTGCGGCTCAATCCAGTGAAGCGTGGCTGCAACTGCGACGGCAGTGAACGGCGACGAGTCCAACTGCGAGAACCAATACCGGCCGAAGGACACCAAGCAATTCTTTGACCGCAACATCGGTGGCTGCGGCGTAGATAAGCGGTGGCAGCACAACGAGTCCGACGACGTCAGGGGGTACCTCGACCGATGAAACACCTGGGAGCAATCCAACGAGGAGTCCGGCAATGACCAGCAGCGGTGGAGCTGGTGCCCCGAGTTTGCGGGCCAGAGTGGCGACAACCACGCCGAGCGTCACAAGTGCGAGGACGATCTCTAGCGTCTGCACGTCAGCCTCCGGGGTCAGTCGAACTCGACGCCGACCAGACTTCCCGGCACACCAGTGGTCAGTCTACGCAGCAGATCCCATGAATGCCAGCGGAGTGCCTAGTTGCATGATTCTGCTCACGCGAAGATGCTGGCGACGTCTGCCAACCGAGATGGCACGAGCGAGTACCACGCCCATGACGCGCGTCGCTCGCGGGTGAGCAGCCCGGCGTCCGCGAGCACCTTGAGGTGGTGGCTCACCGTCGGTTGGCTCAAGCCAACCGCTTCAGTGAGGTCACAGACGCAAGCCTCTTGATCGTCAGCTGCACGCACCATCGACAGCAGTTGCAGCCGAACCGGATCCGCGACTGCCTTGAGGAGGCCAGCCAGGTCCTCTGCCGGCGCGCGTTCCAGGGGAGTGGTCAATGCGCCAGCGCAACACACGGCGTCTGACACGTCGGCTTCCAACAGCGGCAAAGACTTAGCCACCGGGAACCTCCTGACGCCGTAGTTCGAGAGGGGTCCAAATCGTTGCTCATCGATATTGACTCTTATCGATACTACACCTAAAGTCATGGCATCGATAGAGGTCGATACAGATCAAGGCGACGTTGAGGAGCGGTTCATGTCACGGGTGCAGTTGGCGCTGAATGTTTCGGATTTGGAGTCGTCGGTGGCGTTCTACTCGACGCTGTTCGGGGTCGAGCCGCACAAGCGACGCCCCGGCTATGCAAACTTCGCGATTGATCAACCGCCGTTGAAGCTCGTTCTCATCGAGGTGGGAGATGAAGTCCGGGGAACCGGTACGAGCGGCGCACTGAACCACCTGGGCGTGGAGGTTGTGTCAGCTGACGAGGTCGAGGCCAGTTCGGGCCGGCTACGCGACGCTGGACTTGCGGCGTTCGACGAACGGGACACGACCTGTTGTTACGCGCTGCAAGACAAGGTCTGGGTCCATGACCCCGCTGGCGCTCCTTGGGAAATCTACGTAGTCAAAGACGAGGATCCCGCGAACCCGCGGGACGCGTTCGACCAAGAGCTTCCTGCGACGGGGTCGATGAATGATGGGGCGTGCTGCACCCCAGCGGCGGGGTTCGACACGGCTTCAGTTGGGGCCGGCGAGTCCGCGGCGTGCTGCTGACCGATGGAGGGTGGTCTCATTTCGGTGACTGAGCACACGAATGCACCTCGTGGCAAGCGGGCCACGGCTGGCCAGGATCATCGACGGGTCCACGGCTTTGATCCAAGAGTGCGTGTCGGTCAAGAGCCGGCCTCGCCACTCCCATCTGAGACCCAAAACATGGAGGGCAATCGCTCATGAACTCCAAACCGTCCGTCCTATTCGTCTGCGTGCATAACGCCGGGCGGTCCCAGATGGCTGCGGCGTATCTGACACATCTCGCTGGGGACCGCGTCGACGTCCGGTCCGCGGGATCAGCCCCGGCGGACACGGTCAATCCGGCGGTGGTGGCCGCGATGGCCGAGGAGGGGATCGATATTTCCGCACAGACACCAAAGATTCTCACTGTCGACGCCGTCAAGACCTCCGACGTGGTCATCACCATGGGTTGCGGGGATGCCTGCCCCATCTTCCCGGGGAAACGTTACGAGGACTGGGTCCTCGACGATCCCGCCGGTCAGGATGTCGGGGCGGTGCGTCCCATCCGCGACGAGATCCGTACCCGTATCGAGGCCTTGATCGCTGAACTCGCCACCGTAGCCTGACCCCAACCACCACCTCGTCCAGGAGTCCTCGTGAGTTCGGCACCCACCAGCCCCCCGGCTCCCGATGAGGAGGCCGTTCTGGCCCGGCTTTCGCTGCTCGACCGATTTCTGCCCGTGTGGATCCTGGCCGCCATGGCTGGTGGGCTATTGCTCGGCCGGCTCGTTCCTTCAGTGCAGACCGCGTTGGACGCGGTCAAGGTCGGCCAGACCTCGCTCCCCATTGCGCTGGGGCTGCTCATGATGATGTACCCGGTCCTGGCCAAGGTCCGGTACGAGGAGATGGGGCACGTCACTGGGGACCGACGGTTGCTCTGGCTGTCGCTGCTGCTGAACTGGGTCATCGGCCCGCTGCTGATGTTCACGCTCGCCTGGGTCTTCCTCGCCGACCAACCAGCGTTCCGTACCGGGCTGATCGTCATCGGGCTGGCCCGTTGCATCGCGATGGTACTCATCTGGAACGACCTTGCCTGCGGTGACCGAGAGGCGGCCGCACTTCTGGTGGCCATCAACTCGGTCTTTCAAATTCTCGCGTACGCAATCCTGGGAACCTTCTACTTGAAGATCCTGCCGGGCTGGCTCGGGCTCGACACGCAGGACGTTCAGTTCTCGACTTGGGAGATCACCAAGGCTGTTCTGATCTTCCTCGGTATCCCCCTGGTCGCGGGATACCTCACCCGTCGGGTCGGACTCCGGACGAAGGGTCGCGACTGGTACGAGCAGAAATTCCTCCCGCGCATCGGTCCCTTCGCGCTGTATGGCCTGCTGTTCACCATTGTCGTCATGTTCGCGCTGCAAGGTGCCGCCATCACCTCTGATCCGTTCGCCGTCATCAGCATCGCCATCCCACTTCTTGTCTACTTCGCGATCATGTGGGGTGTCTCTTTCCTCATTGGTGCTCGCGCGCACCTCGGCTACCCCAAGACCACTACCGTCGCGTTCACCGCCGCTGGGAACAACTTCGAGCTCGCCATCGCGGTCAGCATTGGTGTGT
The DNA here is from genome assembly GCA_963726755.1 of uncultured Actinomycetota bacterium. Classification (GTDB taxonomy): domain Bacteria; phylum Actinomycetota; class Actinomycetes; order JAHEKZ01; family JAHEKZ01; genus DATKIY01. Next base: position 335,457 of record CAVSDB010000002.1, on the reverse strand, counting down.
GGGGCGTCGCGTCAGGTGAAGCGCTTGCTGGCGTCATCGGCCCGTTGATCGAGGTTCCGGCCCTGGTTGCACTCGTCTACGTGTCGCTGTGGTTGCGTCGTCGCTACTTCACATCAGCCAAGCCCATCTAGTAGTCATGGCGGGTGGAGTGCATCACGATCGCCCTAATGACGAAGGATCTGGCTGCTGCGGCCGCACGGGTCGCCTAGGGTTATGTTGTGACCGCACCACCCGCGAAGATGCCGGAACTCGTGGTGTTGCTCGACGACGATGGCCAGCCGATCGGTACGGCTGACAAGGCCACGGTTCACTCTGCGGACACACCGCTGCACCTCGCATTTTCGGTCTATGTCTTCGATCTGGCCGGTCGATTTCTCGTTACCCGGCGTGCTTTGGGAAAGAAGACCTGGGCTGGTGTGTGGACCAATACCTGCTGCGGTCACCCAGGAGTCGACGAGGAGATGGAGACGGCTGTTCGACGTCGACTTGGTCAGGAACTCGGGCTGGAGCCGCTGTCCCTGCGAGTTGCGCTACCGGACTTCGCCTATCGAGCGTAGTCACCCGAGGGTCTGGTCGAAAATGAACGATGTCCGGTCTTCGTGGCCACCGTTGATCACGACCCCACTCCTGATCCCGGCGAGATCGTCGAGTTTGAGTGGATTCCCGTGGGCAAACTTCGTCGAAGTCGCCCGGATCGCGCCGTGGTCGATCAGTCCGTGGTCCGCCGAGCAGGCGTCTGCTGCTTGGCCTGATCCCCTGGGCAGTGAGTGCGCGCACGTCAGCGAGTCGACGTAATGCTTCGCGTCGTTCGTCGGCGTGGTCGACGATCCGGCTTCGGATAGTCGGGCGGCGTCCGCTCGGGAGACGCCATGGCTGATGCACATCGGCTCCCGGGATGTGGCTGAGTTCTGGGACCCAGCGTCGAACGTAGTCGCCGTGTGGATCGAACTTCAGCCCTTGCAGTACCGGGTTGAAGATGCGGAAGTACGGTGCCGCGTCGACGCCACACCCCGCTACCCACTGCCAACCGTGTTGGTTGCTGGCGAGGTCGCCGTCGTGCAAGGACCGCATGAAATGACGTGCCCCGTGTGTCCACTCGATGTGAAGGTCCTTAACAAGGAAACTGGCCACGACCATCCGCATTCGGTTGTGCATCCAGCCGCACGCTCGCAGTTGCCGCATCGCGGCGTCCACGATTGGGTACCCAGTCCGTCCGTCGCGCCAGGCGATGAAGTCTTCGCCAGGTTGGTCGTACTGCATCTTGGCAAACTCTGAGCGGTAGTAGTCGTGAGTCGTGTGAGGCAGATGCCACGTGACGTCAGCGAGGAAGTCTCGCCAGGCGAGTTGCCGCTTGAAGGATTTTGCCCCTGCGCAGTCGTGCCTGTGAGATCGCTCTAAGCACGGTGAGTGGATGTATCTCCCCGAACTTCAAATGTGATGACAGACCTGACGTCGCATCAAGGTCTGGACGATCGCGATGGTTGTCGTAGTCGCACAACGCTGACGCAACGAAGCTGGTCAGTCGATGGTGTCGCTGCGCCTTCTCCTGCGGCAGGAAGTGCGAAGCCGATGTGCTGTCGCTCATCAGGAAGTGCGTCGGAGCCAATGCCCCGTATCCAGCGAGGGCTCGGCTTTCGGGATGCAGCTGGCACTTCGACGTGATCGAGCCAGGCACGAAAGTACGGCGTGAACACGCGGTACGGGCTCCCACTCTTTGTTAGCAGCGTCCCCGGTTCCACTGCGTAGGGCGAGCCAGTCCGTACCAGCTTCCGCTCGCCGAGAGCCTCGCCAACCTTGATGTCTCGTTGACGTCCGTACGGTCCAGCGTCAGCCGTGACGTGAACTTCGGTGGCTCCGATCGCGTTAGTCACCTCGGGCACGACCTGAGTTGGATTCCCGCTGCGGACGACCAACGCGCCGTCCGTGGCGATCGACAGGCTGAGTAGCGACTGAATGAGCCAGGCGCGACGGATTGGAGCTGCCATGCGCCAAACGAAAGGGTCGATGACGAATAGGGGGAGCACCCGTCCAACACCCGCCGAGCTGGCTCGCGGCGTCTAAAGCTGCGTGATCGGTCAGTCGCAAGTCACGGCGGAACCAGACGACAACGTCAGGCACGTGGTGCGGATTCCTCTGACATCAGACTTGATCTTTGGGTGGCACCGAACGCGAGGTTCTCGAGACCAACTTGGGCCGCTTCGGTCACTTGCGCCGCGTCGAGATTCTCTAGAGCCTCGGTAAGACACGTCGAAATTCGTTGTTCGACGGCGTCGCGTGCGCCGCAGCAATCAATCAGGTCGGCGATGTCGCTGACCTCAGTCGGATGTTAGATCGGCTGATCCGATGCGTTCGAGGAGATGTCTTTCCCTCCGTCCCGCTCTGCGCTGAGCTTCGACGATGAGCAGTGTGGACTTGCCCGAACGCAAGTCGTCTCCAACAGGTTTGCCGGTTGAGGCTGGGTCGCCCGAAGACGCCAAGCACATCGTCGCGAAGTTGGAAGGCCTCACCGACCAGGTCACCAAACCTGCGTCAGCATCGTGGGCAAATCGGCGTCGTTGAGTGCGGCGCCCAGACGCATTGGGCCCGTAACGGTGTAACGCGCGGACTTGAGTTGTGTGATCGCTACGGCTGTTGAACGTGACCTGTCGCTGCGTGCTGGCGCCGGTGACATCGAGGTACTGGCCGGCGACCAACTCGGTGACCAACGTGGTCCAAACCGGAAGGACTGCTCTCGGCAGTCCAGCGGCCAGACGATAGGCAACCGCGAACGCGAGGTCACCGGTAAGCAGAGCGAGCGAGTCACCGTATTGACCGTCTGCTCCAGACCAGTGACGGCTCCGATGCAACTCAGCGAACCGGACTTGCATCGATGGTCGGCCGCGTCTGGTCGACTGATCGGTCCATCAGATCGTCATGTACCAACGCGAAAGCATGAAGCAGTTCGAGGGCGGCACCAGCAGTGACGACGTCGGTCGTTGGGTTCCCCGCCACCCGCGGCCACCCACGACCAGTAGCAAAAGCGCGGGCGTAACGCTTTGCCGCCCGAGAGAAACTAAGCAACTCCTGAGGTGGCTCGCACCACGGTGCGCCGAGTTCGCCCCAGTCACCGCCCTCTGAGAGGAGAACGGCGGTGAGGTAATTGCGGAGCTCAGACAGGTACCCGTGTTCTGCTGAGATGTCAGGACGCTGGCGAAGCAGGGTGGAGGCGAGCGGTGGCGGGCTCGACGGTGGTCACACGCTGACCATAAAACGATGCAGAAATCGATGCAAGTCGAGATATCCGTTAGACTTGGTCTGTGGAGAGTGCCCAGGATGGCGGTGTCAGCGCCAGCGAAGCCGCCCGACGCGTCGGTGTCGCGACCCACGACACTGCGGTCGTGGGACCGCCGCTACGGGTTGGGACCAGAACTTCGGACCCGAGGGCGGCACCGGCGTTACCGAGCGAGATCTGGCTCGACTTGAGGCGATGCGCCGACTGACCGACAGCGGTGTTTCGGCAGCGACGGCGGCTCGGCTCGTCCAAGCGGCGCCCGATCCTTCACTTTTGACGCCTGCCGCTCGCGAGCCCCTGGCTGCCCTCTCAGTCGACCGCGCAATGAGCGGGACGACTGTGGCGAGCCGCTATGGCACTTGACCGCGCGACCCTGGACGAAACGCTGATCGAGTCGATGGAAGCCGGCGTCGTGGGTTCTTGGCAGCGCGTCATGTGTCCGGCTATCCGTCATGTCGGAAAGCGAGTTGCGACTAGCGGGAAGCACGTCGAGTCCGAACATCTTTTGTCAGTCGCAGTGTCGGCCGCGCTCGCGCGCGTGGTAAGACCAACCGGATCGGCGACGCGTCATCTTGGCCTGTGCCCCCGACGAACAGCACACTCTTGCGCTCGAAGCTCTGGATGCCGCGCTCGGTGAGCGCGGTGTGGCAAGCAGATTGTTGGGGGCGAGGGTTCCGGTGAAGGCGCTGGAGGCTGCCATTGAACGGGTCCGGCCGTCGGCTGTCGTTCTTGGGCCCAGACGCCGAGGACGTGGCTACGCGATGGCCAGCCGCGACGGTTTTGGCCACCCAACCTCGTCCGGCCGTAGTCGTTGTGGCAGGTCCTGGTTGGGACGATCGAGTCCGAGCTCGACGGCGTTCACCGGCCTTCCTCCGTTCGCCGAGGCGGTGTCACTGCTTGCCAATGCCTCCAGCCACTAGGTTGCTCTCGAGGCACTGACGACGCAGAGGGGTTTCCATGAAGAGGTGGCTGCCGCTGGTCGCATTGGCGATCGCGCAGTTCGTGATGGTCCTCGACCAGTCGGTGATGAACGTTTCGATCAGCACGCTCGTCCAAGGACTTCGACACCACCGTCACGACCATTCAAGCGGTCATCACGTTCTACTGCCTCGTGATGGCGATGCTGATGCTCACCGGCGCCAAGATCGGCGACATCATTGGTCGACGTCGAGCCTTCATCATCGGATTGGTCATCTATGGCTGCGGATCGGCAGTTACCGCCAGTTCTCAGTCGGTGGCGACGCTGACGCTTGGTTGGTCCGTGATGGAGGGCGATCGGCGCGGCGTTGGTACTGCCCGCGATGGCCGCGCTGATCGCAGGCAACTACGAAGGACGAGAGCGAAAGATCGCCTACGCCGTGATCGGCGGGGTAGCGGGTGCGGGTATCGCGATCGGACCGATCCTTGGTGGATGGGCGACCACCGAGTTGAGTTGGCGAGTTGTCTTCGCCGGTGAGGTCGTCCTTGTCGCGTTCATTCTCATCATGACCAAGTGGCTGACAGACGCACTTCGAACCGGCCCGGCCGTCCGTCTGGACGGCGTCGGCTCGGTGCTTGTCGGCGACTGGTCTCGGGTTGATCGTGCTTGGAGTGCTGCAGTCGAGTACCTGGGGTTGGGTGAAGCCGAAAGAACTCACCCTGGAGCCCTTCGGGTTCTCGCTGACGCTCTTCGTGATTGCGTTGGGCGGGGTTCTGCTCTGGGGCTTTGTCACTTGGCAGCGCCACCGCGAAGACACTGGGACGCGATCCACTGGTTCACCTTTCGCTGCTCAAGGTTCCGCCGTTGCGCTCAGGACTCATCTGCTCTGTTCACCCAGAACCTGACGTTGATGGGTGTCTTCTTCGTCATTCCCCTCTTCTTGCAACTTGTCCTCGGACTTGATGCGCTCGATACCGGTATCAAGATGTTGCCGGTATCCATCACGATGTTCGCGCACGTCGGCGATCGGTTCTCGACTTTCCACTCGGTTCCCGGTGCGGTCGATCGTTCGATCCGGTCTGATCGTTACCGCCGTTGCCGTTCTGGGATTGCTCGTCACCATCGACCCGACCTGGCCGGCGTCGGCGTTTGGCTCGGCGATGGCGCTGCTTGGTGTCGGGATGGGACTTATCGCGTCGCAGTTGGGGAACGTCGTTCAGTCGTCGGTTGACGCGTCCGGTCGAGGCGAAGCAGGCGGCCTGCAGTACACCGGACAGCAACTTGGTTCCTCACTCGGTGTCGCACTCATTGGCGCCATCGTGATCGCCGGACTAGCCAGGTACGTTCGCCGCCAAGGTCGAGTCGGATCGAACGCATCAGTGACGAGATCTCGGCGCAGGTAAGCGTCGCGGTCGAGTCGGGGATCGACTTTGTTTCGACTGACCAGATTCGAACAATTGCTCAGGATGCTGGGCTGGACGACGCGACAACCGAGGCGCTCGTCAGCGACTACGGCGAAGCGCAGATTCAATCCCTGAAGGCAGGCCTGTTGGCGACCGCTTTCCTCGCGCTCCTAGCCCTCGCCTTCACGCGCGAGTTGCCATCCAGCATTGCGGAAGATTCTGGTCGTCATAGCAACCAAAATCTTCCGCAATCCGCCTAACTTCGCCGATCATGCGTGCGATCGAAACGATCCCGCGGTCTGCTTGTCGCTGCAGCTGATCGTGATCCGCACGGACTTTGGCTGCATACCGACGAACGGGCTTTGAGTTTTTCGGACGCAGTGGATCACGTTGCTGCCGTAGTTGCGCGTCTGCAGGACGTTGGGATTCGACGCGGCGATCTGGTCGTGGTGACGACTCGCAATACCGAGTCGTACCTGTTGTGCTGGCTCGCTCTCGCGACTCGATTGGTGCAGTCTCGATCCCCACCGATCCCGCGGGGACGGCGACTGAACTCCGGGGCTTGCTCGATCAAGTCAACGCACGGGCGCTCATCACCGACGCCGACCTGCTGGACGCTCGTTGACGAGGCAACCGCCGGGGTAAGCGTCGAACTCGGAATACTTGACATCGCACTCACTTGCTGCCGGGGACGACGTGACCTCGGACCACTCGGATCTGCCGATGGACGTCAGCCCGGACGACGTCGCGGTGCTCATCCCAACATCCGGGACGACTGGGCGCTCGAAGTTAGTTATGCAAACGCAGCGGGCGTACGCCTGGGCAGGTGAAGGTTTTGCGTACTGGATGGACCTCCGCTCCGACGACCGGCTGATGACTTCGCTGCCGCTGTTTCACATCAACGCTCCGGCATATTCTGTTTTGGGCTCGTTGGCCTGCGGTGCCGGACTGGTCTTGCTACCTCGATTTTCGGCGAGTGGGTTCCTCGATAGCGCGCGCAGACACCGGGCCACCGAGTTCAATGCGATAGGTGCCATGCTCGAGATTTTGATGCGTCAACCACCACGCGACGACGATGCGGATACCGATCTACGGCTTTGCTACACGGGTCCATCGCCGGCGAAGGAGTGGCAAGAAGCCTTCGAGGAACGTTTCGGCTTGCAGGTCGTCTGCGGCTATGCGATGTCGGAGACGCCGTATGGACTGATCTGGGCGCGCGGTACTCGACCCTTCGGAACCCTTGGCACCGTGCGACAGCATCCCGCGTTCGGCACGGTGAACCAGGCGCGTGTCGTGGACGAAGTAGGCGAACTCGTCTCAGTCGGGCGACACAGGTGAGTTGTTGTTGAAGAACCCTGTCGTCACCCCTGGTTACTGGGGGATGCCCGACGAAACTGCGAAGGCAATCGTCGATGGGTGGCTCCACACTGGCGACCTGGTAACACCAGCAAGGCGACGGCACATTCACGTTCGTAGCGCGAAAGAAGGAAGTGCTTCGCCGGCGAGGTCAGAACATGTCACCGACGGAGATCGAGGATGTCATCGCGATGCATCCGGACGTTGCTGAGGTCGCAGTGATCGGCCTCGCGTCCGACCTCACGGAGGAAGACGTTAAGGCGTTCGTCGTCGCAAAACCTGGACGCACTCTTGATTTCGATGCGCTGCGAGTGTGGACTGCTGAACGGCTCTCATCGTTCAAGGTGCCGCGCTTCTGGCAGGCTATCGATGCCCTGCCACGTACGCCGACCGCACGGGTGGCTAAGCATAAGTTGCCCATCGGTCACCAAGTGAACGACTACGACAGCGAGGAAACGTCATGACCGGGTACCCGACGTCGATCGGCACTGCGGACGAAACATCCATCCAAGTGTTGGGACAAGACCTGGCCAACGACCTGATGGGCAAGGTTGGCTTCGCCGAACTCGCCTACTGGCTTGTCGCCATGCGACGACCCACTCCCGGTCAACTTCGGGTTTTCGAAACAGTCCTCGTTGCACTTGCCGATCACGGGTTCACCCCGACTGCTATCGCGACCAGGTTGACGCTTGACTGGCGCTCCCGGAGTCGGTGCAAGGGGCTTTGGCTGCCGGTCTGCTTGGGGGAGGTTCTCGCTTTCTGGGCGTGACAGAAGACAGCGGTCGCTTCCTTGACAACGCGCTGACGCGCCATCGGGAATCGGGAGGCGCAACTCCCGACCAGTGACCAAGGCTGGGACGAGCTGGCGCTGGCCGCGGTGCAGGCACAGCGCGACGCTGGTCGCTACGTTCCGGGACTCGGGCACACGTTGCACAAGACCCAGGATCCGCGAACGCCGGTGTTGTATCGCATTGCCCAAGTGACGAAGGAGTTCTGGGAGCGCACATGGAACTGTTCGCGGCTATCGGTCGCGTGCATTCGCAGATTCTCGGACGCACGCTACCGCTTAACGGGGCAGGTGCCTGCGGTGCAGCTCTGTGTGACCTCGAACTACCGGTTGACGTACTGCGAGGATTCGCGTTGCTGGCGCGCACCGCGGGCCTTGCTTGGTCACATCGCCGAAGAGATGCGCAACCCCATTGGCCTCGACCTCTACGCGCACGTCGAGCACGAGACGCAGTACGAGCCGCCAACTACGTAGTTGGCGGCGCTAGCGCTACCAACACGCGCTCTGCATTTTCCATCGCCGCTTCAGAGCTCACGTCATCCGAGACCGTTTTGGGGTCCCAGTTCAGATCGAGGAACACCTCGGTGACGCCCTGGGCGGCCAACAGGTCGAGGTCAGACCGAATCTCGTCGACGGATCCCTGCAACGGACGGCGCTCAGATTCTGAGGATTCGGCTCGGGTTTCACTCGTGAGCCGTACTACTCCTCGAACGATGAAGCGCATCACATCGGGGTTTCGCCCTGCCTCGCTGGGCCGCTTGTTTGACGACGTCGATCGAGTCGGAGATCGTCGCGAGGTCGGTACGGCTGCTGCTGATCCAGCCGTCGGCGATCCGTCCGATTCGACGTAGCGCGGCTGGCACTCCGCCACCCATGAGCAATGGCGGGTACGGGTGTTGGACTGGCTTTGGCTCGACGCGACACTTCGGAATGTCGTAGAACTCGCCGTGAAACTCGACCTCAGACTGAGTCCAGATGGCTTTCAAGCAGGCGATGAACTCTTCGGCTCTGGCGCCGCGGCGAGCCATCAATGCGCCGACCGCATCGAACTCTTGCTGCGCCCAGCCAAGCCCGAGTCCGACATCAAGGCGACCTTCAGAAACGATGTCGACTGTGGTGAGCGCCTTCGACAAAACGAGGGGTGCGTAGTACGGAAGATTGACCACTGCCACGCCGAGCCGGATCCGCGAAGTGCACCCTGCGACGTAAGACAACGCGGTGAGTGGGTCGAGGACGCCGTGGTAGGCAGCCCCCCATTCCTCGTCGACGGGGTGCAGGAGTCGTTGGAAGGTCCACAGCGAGTCGTAGCCGAGATCCTCAGCCCGAGTGGCAATTCGTCGAAGGTTCTCCGGCCCGGCCCATGAGCCCGAAACCGGCAGCCCTGCTCCCAGCAGCATGGCGACCCCTCGCTATTCGTCTAACTGCTTGCCGCCGAAGTACATGAGGGGATCGCTCAGTAACTCGATCTGGATCCCGTCAGGGTCCTTGAAGTACATGGACTCTGGGATGCCCAAGTCAGGACCGGCGTACGGCACACCGGCAGCTTCGAGTCTGGCCTGTACTTCTTCCCAACGATCTCTGCGAAGCAGAAATCGCGATGTGTTGAACGCTTCCGATTGACTCAACGCCAGGTTCCAAGCCAAGTCCGGGGAAGTCGAAGAAACCGAGCAACGTCTGGTTTCCGACGTCAAAGAACAAGTGTGAGGACCCTGGGTAGTCGCGATTCTCGACGAGTTCGACGAGCGGGAAACCAAGTAACTCTTGGTAGAACTGGATCGTCTGCTCAACGTCGGAACAAATCAGGGCCGCGTGGTGAATTCCGCGGCCGGGAGTCGACTTGCGCTCGGCGACCGGCCGGATGTAGCGATCGCCGAGCTCCTTGCGCCGCGATTCCAGTTCGACCAGGTCGGTTTCCGTGGGCATGCGTGCACCTTTCTTGCGGCGGACTCAATAGCCCGACTGTAGCGGCCACGTTCAGCTCGTCGTCCACGGAGCGAACGGGTTTGCCACACCGTGCAGGCTGGCTCGAAGCTGCGGATAGTGGCGGAGCAGGACTGATCCGAAGTCGTTGTCGCGCACCCAGGCGAAGCCCGGTGGGCTGTAGACCTGTGGCGTGAAGTCGCTGCTGAGGAACCGGTCACTGTTTAGTCGACGCGACGCCATGAGGATGAAAATCCGGAACGCCGTATCACTGAAGGCAAACCCCTCGGGCCGTTGCTCGGCAAACATTCCCACGATGGTGTCGACACTTTCGATGTCCCCGTCGTAGACGTCTTGAAGTGTCGCTGCGAGCTCTGGATCACCGGCGAGCTCGAGGAAGTCCCGTGGCGGGATTAAGTGGAGCAGCCGGCGGAACTCGTTGTACCGGGGGACACCCAACTCTCTGGTTCGCAGTACGTCGGTCGCCGCCAAGTCGGTGGCCTTGCCGTCCGGACGCACGAACTCCTGAAGGAACTTGGGAAAGTTGTTCAGGACAATGGCCCCGGGATTGGCGGTGCCAAAGCTGTACAGGAGGTCGGTCATCGCGATCTTCCCTAAGACGTCGCGACCCGCTGGACCGGCAAGGTCGCGGAATGTGTAGTCCACGATTGACGAGTCGTCAGACACAGACCGAAGGGCGTAGTCGTCGGGAATGAGTGGATGCATTCGATAGACGATGGAGAATTCCTCGGTCAGTGAGTAGGGCACGCCGTAGTGGTTGGTCTCAGAACCGGGAATTCCGCTGATGATCTCGCTCGTGCTGATTCGACCGAACGTCTTGCTGATGCGCTCACCCGCGAGGCCGAACCAGTTTGCGCGCAGTCCGAGCACGGTCGTTGGGTGCGCAATGATCGCGGGCGTCCATTCCACGGTGTGAATTTTCGCGATCAGGGCACAAACCACGAGGCGAGCTCGTTGGAACAATTCCTCGTCCGGCCAGGTCGGGTACTCCGCCTTCAGCCGGTCGCAAACCGCGTTGTGTTCCAGGGTGAACAGCCCAGCCATCATCGCCAGCCCGACCCAGAATCCCGGTACGAGTGAAGGATCGAGGCTTGGATCGTCCGGGAGTATCAACATGCCTTCAGCAGAGACGTTGAGTTTGCCGTCCACACCCGAGCGGATGACACGTTGCTGTGTCGGGTTGCTGCCATAAATCGACGAACCGTCCCACCACGCCGTATTGATGTTGGTGAAGGTTTGGGGAAATCCGTCGTCGGAATCGCCGCGAGTGATATCCGGAATGGTCCGCGGGATCAACATTGGGGGAGTTGGCCACGAGTCATCTTCTGGCAGTGGAATGTCGAAACTGCGAGTGGCATCCCCTGGGCCATGCGAAAACCAGTCCTTGACCATGAACTGAATCCAGGTCGCGGCTAACACATTCACTGACGTCGCGGGCTGGAAGGTTGATCGGGTCATCAGTCGGCGACTGACCGTACGTGGGTTCGGCGTCATCAATCGATCTGCCGATTCGGGGACTCCAGCCGCGAGCGGCACGTTGCGGCCGAATCTCGCCCCTGCCATTCCCATCCTTGGGGTGTCCAGGTCGTTGTAACTTCCGTCGGAGGTGCGTTGCGACCGCTGCACTGCTGTGGGTGGGTCAAGCGACGGCAGGTTCTGCGCCGGCGCTTGGTTGGTATCGACGAGATTTTCCCGCCTCAGGTTGTTGCGCAGTCCGATCAAGAGGAGCAGCCCGATTGGTGTGGGGACCTTGTCCCAGCCAACGCGTTGGTCTACTTCCTGGCAGACCTGGTCGTACACGCGCCAGGCGAGACTCGATCGGTAACTCGACGGCGTTGCGGACCCCAGAGGGACGACCGGTGACGATTGAGAGGCATTGGTGTGCGAGAACGACGTGATGGCCATGCCCTACTCCTGAGTGGAAATGAGCGCGAGTGCAGTGTTTGTTGCTGAGATCAAAGTCGCGACGATGGCTGGCTTGCGAGGCAGATCGCCGCGGAGTCCTGCTGCCGCCGCCGAAAGCGTGTCGGTGGCGTGGATCACTACCGCGAGCCTGGCGGCTCGCCTGCGATCCTCGCCCGTCAGCAAGAGCAGGTCAGCACCGATGAGCACCGTGCGAATACCGAACATCCGGAACGGATAGATACCGGAGTGGTCAGTGTTGGTGTCGGTGCCTAGGCGACGCAAGAGAAGTCGCGGTGCAACGAGCGCTGCGGTTCCGTTGAAAAGTCGAACGGTCGCAAGCGTCTTTCTGGCCACATCCGGACCCATGGCGGCGCCCCTTTCGCAGGCGGCCTGGCGGTATTGCCACCTTCGCAGCAGGCACTTGCACTGTCAAACGATTCGGGGTTTACAAGCGTTCTCGTCGGGAGGAAGGTGGAGCCGTTCGATGGACCCCAGCCCCTCCGTTGACGAGAGGAGCACTTCGATGACCGCAGAGGTGTCTCACGAACCCCGGCATTCCATCGGTCTCGACATCCACGAATCGACGATGCTCGAGATGAGTAATGAAGAACTTGACGCGCTTTTTCGCGGTAGTCCTTCTGGGGGGATACCGGACGGCGATATGCGCGGGACAGTCCTGCTGTTCCCGGGTACCCCTCCAGCCAAGCCACTAGCGACAGTTGTGTATCAAGTGGCGTGGCAGGGCAAAGTCGTCGATCGGCAACAACGGCTGCTGAAGAACAAGATCACTCCCTTTCGACTGCAGTTGATCGCTGCCGAATTGTCGATCATGCCCAGTTGGGTCGATGAGCAACCGTGCGTTGTCTTGGACTATTCGCAGACATCGGTTGTCGCACAGATGGTTCGTGACGAGATTCGCCTTGTTGCACCAGGGCTGTATCTGGGCGTCATCTGGATGTGGCAACGGCGAGTCGGTTGGTTCACCCTTCGCGGGTCGCCTGAACTGTTCTAACCATGCCGCATCAATCTGCGGTGACGGTACGTGCGACGTTGGCTGCCGGCTATGTCGAAGACACGGTCAGTCTGCTTCGGGATATCCGCCGCCACGGGCACGACGACCCACGGTTGCCATTCGCACGCATGCCATCGGTTCACTTTGCGAGGCTGTTTGTCCTCGATGAGGTCACCGATCTCAGCGGGCGCCTGATACCGGCGTCATTGGTCTACATGTGCGACGTCGACGCGCCAGAAAGCCAGCATCTTTACGAATTTGCGACCCTGGCTGCTGCTGGAATCGACCTGCTGTTTGGGGCGTGTGACGGCTACCCCTCCAATCCGAGCGCTGAAGCCCGAGCTGGGTGGCTCGCCTCGCACTCTTTGCGACCAGCAGCGGAGTACGTGCACACCCGCGGGCGCGGAGTTCGGCAAATCCAGGACGAAGGCCGCCTTCGTGAGGCGATCGAAACGTCAGCTGACGGGCTTGACGTAGCCGGAGCTAGCGCGGACTCGATCCGACAACAACTGGCTAAGTTGGTAACGGCCGGCCCGGAATTCTCGTGGGCAACCGAACCGGCGGATACCACTGGTGCGCAGTCTCGGTTAGCAACCATTGCCATCACTGCGATTCTGGTGGTTATCGGGTTAGTCCTGCTCCCGATTCTGTTGCCGATCCTCTTGATCTTTCTGCTTCTGATCCGGTACCGCGAAAGCCGGGATGTCGCCGAGGCCGGTCCGGTTGATCTGCGTCATGCCGCAGATGTCGAGCAGTACGAGGATTGGGCGACTCAGAATCCCTTCACGGCGGTCGGCTTCGTAAAAGCAGGATTCGTGCGCCATACCACGATGAGGGTGGCGTTGGCTGGCCTCAATTTCGCTAACCGGCACTTCTTTGGCACTCACACCCTCGCTGGGGTCCGCACACTCCATTTCGCGCGGTGGGTTCCGTTAGACGACGGACGTCGGCTGGTCTTCGCGAGCAGTTATGACGGCAGTCAAGAGAGTTACATGAATGACTTCATCGATCGTCTCTGGTGGGGTCTGAACTTGGTGTTCAGCAACGGTGTGGGCTATCCGAGCACCAGATGGCTGATCTTTGGCGGCGCGCGTGACGAACTTGCCTTCAAACGCTATCTGCGTCGTCACCAAGTTCCGACCGTGGTTTGGTACTCGGCCTACCCGACCTTGCACGCGCCAAAGATCGATGCCAACGCGACGATGCGTCGCGGCCTTGGATCATCGATCGCTTCGATCCCGGCTGAGGAGTGGGTGGCTTCGCTGTGACGGGCTCGACCGCCGAGACACTGGACTTGGCTGACATACAGGGCCTGCTTGTCCGCGGGTATGGGAATCTGCCGGAAGCCAGTTTCGTGCTCTTCCGGATCGACGACCCACATTCGGCGGCCGGGCTTCTTTCACAGTGGACCGACACCGTCACCTCCGCGCTCAGCCGTCCCAACGAACTCGCGGTTCAGCTGGCCTTAACTTCGGATGGGATCTCGATGCTGGCCGGATCGAGCGTTTCGGCTGGGTTCTCCGAGCAGTTCACGACGGGAATGGCTAGCACGTATCGAAGCCGACTACTCGGCGACGTCAACGATGACGACCCTGGTAACTGGAACTGGGGTGGGCCGGACACGGACGTCGTGCATGTGCTGCTGATGTTGTACGCCTCAACTACTTCGGCGTTGGAGAAAGCAAAGGTGGATGCCCTCTCAGCGGCGATCGGTGGCATGACTCTCGTCGCTTGCTTAGATTCCAGCACATTGAGCGATCGGGAGCCGTTCGGTTTTCACGATGGGATTTCTCAGCCGCTCATGAAAGGACTACCTCGCGCTGCGGAGTCGAGCGACGCGGTCTCTGCAGGAGAGTTCGTGCTCGGATACCAGAACGAGTACGGCCAGCGAACCGAACGTCCGCTGTTGCCACCGTCGTTGGATCCGGATGGCACGTTGCCCCGTGATGCTGATGGCACCGACACGGCGGATCTGGGACGCAATGGCTCCTACCTCGTCCTCCGCCAGCTCGAGCAGGACGTGGCTGGCTTCCACGACTTCGTCGAACGGGCTAGTTGCGATGGTGACGGCGGGGTCGATGAATCAGCGGCGTCACTCTTGGCCGCGAAGATGGTTGGACGATGGCCTAGTGGTGCACCACTCGTCCTTGACCCCGATGCGGACAATCCGGCACATGGGGATCGCAATGACTTCGCGTACCAAGCGCTCGACCCCGACGGCTTTGCCTGCCCTATAGGGGCTCACATTCGTCGATCCAACCCGCGCGACTCGCTCGATCCCAAACCAGGGACGTCCGCCTCGGTCTCGATCAACCACAGGCATCGCATCCTGCGTAGGGGACGTGCCTATGGTGCTGGTGACAGCAGCGTGGCAACCACCCAGGGGTTGTACTTCGTGTGCCTGAATTCGAATCTTGCGCGCCAGTTCGAATTCATTCAGCACAGCTGGCTCAATGACCCCGGTTTCAATCTCCTGGATGACGCTGCCGATCCCCTGGTGGGGACCCGCAACGGATACGGCGGCACTTTCACCGTGCCAGCCCGTCCGATACGCCGGCGCTACCGGGAACTGCCGCAATTTGTGCGCGTCCGCGGCGGAGCGTACTTCTTCCTCCCAGGGATCAACGCACTTCGATTCATTGCTCAACGTCCACTGCGTGACGGGACGCTTGGAACATGAATCCGCAGGGGAAGTTCACGTTCTTCGTGCTCCGCCCGATGAGTGACTTCACCTTGTGGTTGTGGCACATCGAACGACGCTTCGAATTCCTCTATCGACGCTGGTTCGATCGCTGGCTGCGTCCTCCACTGTTCGCATTCGTTCTCTGGCTGCAGAACCTGTTCCGCCGCAACGAGCATCTCGGGTTGGCAGAGGAAAGGCCGCTTGAAGACGAGGACCGCCTGATTCGCGAGATGACCGACGAGATGGCGATGTTCATGCGCGAGAACTGGCTGCCCGGCGGCGTCCAGCGATTTGGCAACACCAAGACGTACGGAGTGCTACGCGCCGAATTCGTCGTGAAGGACGGCTTGCCGGAGAACCTTCGGCGTGGCCTATTCGCGAAGCCGGGGACGTACCCGGCTTGGGTCCGCTTCTCCGGACCTGGCCCTTACGCGCCGCCAGATCTTGAGGACTTCGGGCAGTGCTCAGTGGCGATCAAGGTGATGGGGGTAGCCGGACAGACGTTGATGGAGGACGAGCGGGCCACGCAGGACCTCATCTTGGTAACACCGGCTAGTTTCGTGACCCCAGACATCAAGGAGAACGCCAAACTCCAGCGGTGGGTGCGTGCGAAGGCACCGCTTGGTTACGCGATCAACCCTCGGCACTACCTGCACCTGATCATGCAACTGCTGTATTCACCGATGCATGCCAACCCCATTGAGGATCAGTACTACAGCAACGTCCCGTTCCTTCTGGGGGATGGGCAGGCCGTCCAGTATTCGCTCAAGCCGCAGGAACCAGGCTCACAGCCGCATCCCGGTGCGGGCAGCGGAGAACTACTTGCGGGACGCAATCGTTCGAACTCTCGGCCGAGCGGGACTGGATCATGGACTTCATGGTCCAGGTGCAAACGGACTCCCACCGAATGCCGTTGGAGAACGCGTGTGTGAAGTGGCCAGAGAAGTTGTCACCGTATGTACCTGTGGCCGAACTCCGACTCGTCAAGCAGCAGTTCGATAGCGACCCTCAACTTCGATTTGCCGATGCCCTGCGCTACAACCCGTGGCACAGCCTCCCCGAACACAAACCGCTGGGGAATTCGAATCGGGCGCGTCGGCAGATGTACTGGGAGTTGGCCAAACTGCGGCAGTCGATGAACGACGTTCAGCACGTCGAACCCACAGGGACTGAGACCTTCATCGACTAGCCCGACGCGTGGGCAATCTTCCGAACAACCCGGCTGGACGAATTCACGCTCACCCCACGCTGAAGCGGTCACCCATTCGGCCTAGCCGATATAGATCGCAATGTGCGTTTTGTTGTTCTTTGTCTGAAGCGCGCTTAGTGTTCTGATATGGCTCAGCAGAGCCTCTGGCTCGATCGCACGTTGGTCGCCCTGGGCGACGCGGGTCAGACGCCGTCTGAGAGCGCTGCACTCCAGGAGGTCGCGCTCCATTTCGCTGAGCGGTTCGGCGCCGCTGACCGGGTGTATGACGGCGAGCGACCAAGTTGGCACCAAGCAGTCCTCCATGCTCTGCAGCAACTGGAAAACGACGGACTCGTGGTTCGCCATCGCGGCCTGCGATTGTCTGACGAAGGCAAGGCGGCGCTGGACGACGCGCGCACTCGGCTGGAGAACCAGCCTGTCACCCCCGAGTCGAACGGTGACGAGCACTCTCGAACCGACGATGCAACCGGCTTCAGTCATGGCGGTCGCCGGCGTCATCTCCCCTCCGCTTCGAACGGCTGCGGTCGCACCAGTAGTGGCGTCGACTTCGAAGACGAGCAGATGCCGGTCATCGTCGAGTTGAACCTGCGATATGACAAGGGGCCGAGTGGTGCGTTCCGCCGGCTCGACAAACTGTGGCGTCGGGTGAGTGACACCGGTCCTTCGTTGCTCGCGCATGACTACGGTCGCGGCAAGTTGTCGATGGACCAGATCAAGCGACTAGTCGCGGCCGATGCGGTGCCCGATCGATTGGCCAGAACGGAGCATCTACCGAGTCTGGCCAGACTTCGAGGTGCGCAAACTGATCGACGCCACCGTCAGCACGGTTAAGGCCGACGCTGCCCATCGTTCGTTCGACTCGATGGGCGACGGCATCGTGTGGGCAGTCATTGACTCAGGGATCGACGCGTCACATCCACACTTTGCGGCGCATCACACGCTGAGCGACCCATCGGTAAAAGGCCTGCACCGCACATTCGGAGTCACCGGCGAACCGACCGCCACTGGAGCGCTCGTCGATGATGACGGTCACGGCACTCACGTCGCGGGAATCATCGCAGGCGGCCTCGACGGTTGGGACGGGTCCGCCAGTGACGTCGTCGTGACTGAGAACCGCTACAACGTCGACAACCCTGCCGAGCCAACGCGCGAACGGCGCAAGGTTGCCGATCCGTTGCACAGCCTGGCGGGGATGGCTCCCAAGACCAAGTTGGTGAGCCTAAAGGTGCTCGGCGGAGGCGGTCCGCTCGAGAGCCGAGTCAGCCGCGTGATCCAAGCGTTGGCGTACGTGCGCGAAGTAAACGCCGACAACGACACCGTGTTGCGCATCCACGGCGTCAACCTCAGCGTCGGGTACGACTTCGATCCCACGTGGTTCGCGTGCGGTCGTAGTCCGCTGTGCCTCGAGGTCGACAAGCTTGTGCGGAGCGGAGTTGTTGTCGTTGTCGCGGCTGGCAACTCGGGCTACGGCACGGTCAATCCGACCATGAGTACCGTCGCTCAGTTCGGACTCGGTATGACCATCAACGACCCAGGGAACGCTGAGCGCGCGATAACGGTTGGCTCAACTCACCGTGACATGCCACACGCCTATGGCGTCTCGTACTTCTCGTCCAAGGGACCGACCGGCGACGGTCGTCGCAAGCCTGACCTGGTGGCCCCTGGGGAGAGTGTGACTTCGGCGGGGGCAGGGGCACTTCGTGCCGCAGTCAGTTTGTCCGTCGAGGAGAAGGACGCGGCCGTTTACGTCGCAGAGAGCGGTACCAGCATGGCCGCGCCGCATGTGTCTGGAGTGATCGCCGCATTCCTATCGGTACGCGGTGAATTCATTGGTCGACCCGAAGACGTTAAGACCATCTTCGTGGACTCGGCCACGCCATTGGGTCGCGATCCCACCTTCGAAGGAGCGGGACTCGTCGACCTCATGCGCGCTTTGCAGTCCGTCTGACCGTCCCACCTGGGAGGAACCATGACCGACACGATTGCTGGGCTGCCCTTCTGGGAGGTTCGCTTCGACTCCGACGGCGACCCTGACGGTGAAGCCGATGTGTTCATCAAGGAGATCGGCGAGAAGGGCATCACCGACCTGTTCGTCTTCTCGCACGGCTGGAACAACAGTCCAGATGTCGCGCGGCAGTTGTACAACGGTTGGTTCAGCCAACTGCAGCCGCAACTGAAACAGGCGACCAAGGATCGACCAGTGAAGGTCGGCTTCGTTGGCGTCTTCTGGCCCTCGTTGCGGTGGTCAGATGAACCCATTCCCGACTTCAAGCCGACGCCGGCTGCAGCTGCACCAGCAGACGGAGGTGGAGCGGCGGCGGCTACTCGTAGACCGACGGTGGCTGCTGGGCCACCAGCGATTGACGCCGAGACCTTGAAGGGTTTGAAGGCGACGTTCCCGCAAGCCTCATCATCGTTGGACAAGATGGCCGAGCTCCTGGTTGAGCCACCGACTGCCGCGGGTGCCCAGGAGTTCATGACACAGATGCGGGCGTTCGCCGACAAAACCGCCAGTGGTGCGTCCGGATCGGCAGAGGAAAGCGCAAAGCCGGCGATGTTGGAGGACGAGCCAGACCAACTATTCGGTCGATTCGCGGCCGAACTTCGCTCGTCCGGCGTCACGTTCGACGAAGACGGCGGCGGTGGCGAGGCAGGCTTGCTGGACGCGGTGAGCGGAGTCTGGAACGGCGCCAAGGAAGCGATGCGTCAACTGACGTATTGGCAGATGAAGAACCGCGCAGGAGTGATCGGGGAGAAGGGGCTCGGTCCGTTTATCGGGCGGCTGCACGACGCCGAACCCGACGTAAGGGTGAACCTGGTCGGACACAGTTTCGGAGCGCGCGTGGTGTCCTATTCGCTGGCAGGACTGCCCGCCGCTGACCCATCGCCAGTCAAGTCAGTGACGCTGTTGCAAGGTGCATTCTCACACTTTGCGTTCGCTGAGAAGTTACCTTTCGATGCGTCTAGGGGAGGCTTGCTCAAGGGGAAACTGTCACGCATAGACGGTCCGTTAACGGTGTGCTTCTCGACGTTTGACGACGCAGTCGGCAAGTTCTATCCGATTGCCTCGCTGGCCTCAGGACAGGACTCGGCAGCGGCGGCCGATGCCCTCTACCGCTGGGGCGGGATGGGCCACGACGGGGCACAAAGCGTCGATGCCCCACGCGACGTGTTGCAACCCGCAGGAGCCGGAGCGACGTACCGGATGGCCAAGGGCAAGGCGCTCAACATCGACTGCTCGGAAGTCGTACGCAACGGTCCGCCGCCAAGCGGTGCCCACAGCGACATCGTTCATCCAGAACTGACCTGGGTCGTTCTGAAGGCAGCACAGGTCGTTGCCTGAACCATGTCGACCGCGAGACGATGGTCGTGTGACCGTAGACATCGACTGGTACACGCAATCGCGTGCTGCGTTGCGTCCGCTTTTCGAGGAAGCTGAAGACTCGGCCGTTCAGTTGGACGCGTACATCGAACTCGGCCGCGTCTTGGTCGCTCGGATCGACGTCGACGTCATTGGTCATCTGCAACTCGTTGGCTACCGACGATCCCATGGTGATCGAAATCAAGAGCCTCGCAGTGGATCCGGAGCATCGGGGAGCCGGTATCGGGCGTGCCTTGGTTGCGGCTGCGATTGCGCGGTGTGCCGATGAGGGCTTCGCGCGCATAGTGCTTTCAACCGCAACCGCCGATGTCGGCAACTTGCGTTTCTACCAACGGATGGGTTTCCGCTTCGAGTCGATTGAGCGGGACGCATTTACGCCCGCGACCGGATACCCCGTACCGATCGACATCGATGGCGTCGCACTGCGCGATCGCATCTGGCTCGACCTCGACCTGCCTACTTCGGCGGTCTGAGCATCGGTCATGGGGACAGTGAAGACGCTTGGGAGTCAGTTTCTCTGCGTGGGCTCTGTCGAAAACTGACGTGGTTCAGTACGGTCGGCCAGTGGCAACTTCCGGCGGAGCCCTCACGTGACCTGCCACCGGCATGACAGCAGCGACAAATCTGATATTCAGCTCGCTGCTCGTTGGTACCAACGGGCAGGACGCCTTACCGGCGGCCGTTCTCGGCGCCGCCACTGCATGGCTGACGATGAAGGTATTGCAAATTCGTTGGGCCCAAGACCCGATGCAGAACCTGCTGCAGCTCCGGAAGTCCATGACTAGCGACGACCACTCGCAGTGTGAGTGAGAGGTATGACGTCGTAGTCGTAGGCGCTCGAATAGGCGGGGCGCTTACGGCGCGAATGTTCGCCCAGCGAGGGCTGCGCGTCATGCTCATCGACCGAGCCACGTTTCCGAGCACAACTTTGTCTACGCACTTCTTTCGAGGCGAAGGGTTCCTGGACGTCGTAGACCGCGCTGGGCTGCTGTCCGAAGTCGAGCGACTTGGTGCGCCAAGACTCACGTGCGAGTACAACTACGCGGGCGGTGGCACCAGCTGTGCCGTCGGGGCACCTCAAGATCCAGGGAACGTTGGCTATTGCATGTCGATTCGGCGCGAGCCACTCGATGCCGTGCTGCTGAACGGTGCGCGCAAATGCGGCGCCGAAGTCCTCACATCGACGCGGGTTGATGCGGTCATGTTTGACGACAGCCGCAGCGCCGTGGGAGTCCACTTGGCTGACGGTCGGAACGTGCAGGCGCGACTTGTGGTCGGCGCCGACGGCTTGAGATCTCTGGTGGCAGCCCAAGTAGGAGCCGTCGATATTGAACGCAGTGACGGGGCGAGAGCACTCTATTACCGTTATGTGCGAGGCATGCCGGGACCGCGCAGCGCGGTGCCCGACGGCCCAGAGTTCTCTGGGCTAGGCGACGAACTCGCCTACGTGTTTCCAAGCGACGCAGACCTCACCTGTGTCGCATTGAGCATCAATCTGCAGGAGTACGACCGCTTCCGACATGACGCTGCAACACAGTTCGATGCTTTGTTGCGTCGGCATCGCGGGGTGTGGCCGCGGTACGACAGTTGCAGTCGAGAGGGTCGCCTCCTCGGTTCCGGACCGCAGCCCGACTACATCCGAGAAGCAGCCGGGCCAGGGTGGGCGCTGGTTGGAGATTCAGGGATTCATCAGGACCCTTGGACCGGTCTCGGCATCGACAACGCGGCGATCTCTGCCGAGTTGTTGGTCGACGCGTTCATGGCGGAAGCGGGGGCGGATGACTGGCAATCGAGATATCGACGCGAACGCGACCGGAAGATGCTGGAATGGTTTCACTTCACTGTTCAAGGCGCCGCTGACTTGTCGGCTAGCCGGGAGTGAGATCCCCCAGTGGGACGTCCTTTACGGCGATGCCAGCGGTCAGTGCAGCCGACCCGTAGACGGCCATGCACTGCAGGTACAGAACCAGCAGGATGGCAATGGGGACGCCGAGGGTTCCGTATTCGGGCTTGTTGGCGGACAACCCGATGATCCAGGCCATCAGAAACTTCAAGCTGCCTATCACGACTGCTCCAACCAGCGCACCGATCCGCCGCGCATGCGCGGGTGGGCGAATGCCTCCCAGGTGGCCGAGAAGCAGGTACACGATCAGGAAGTCGATGGCGAGGGACACCAAGATCCCCAGCAGCGTAAGGAGACTGCGGGCAAAGCCGCCAGATAGGCCCATGGCGTCGAGGACGTCGTCGGCGTAGTTCACAACGATGCTGCTGGCTGCGTAGGAAGCCGCGACAAGCGGTAGCAGGATGAGCATCCAGCCGAGTAACCGTGCCCGCGCTTTGGGGAAGCTCCTCGGATCAGGTGGCGCACCAAAGATCTGATGGAAGGAGCCGCTGGCTGCGGCCATCGCGCCACCGCCCGACCACAACAGCGCAACCAATCCAATGACCGATACGGAACGTCCTACCTGCTGCAACTTCTCAGGATCGATGCCTCGGTCGCCAACGAGACCGGGAAACGCGTTCGACAATGCATCCGTCAGATGCTGCGTCAGTTGGTCGGCGCCGAAGATTGCCATGACCCCGTAGGCGAAGGCGACGATCGAAAACATGGCAAGGAACAGGAAGTACGTCGTGCCGGCGGCTAACAGTCCAGCCTGCGCGTACGAGTAGCGCGACAATGCACGATAGCCGACGCCGACCGCGGTACCCGCAGCGTCTTCACGGTCATCGAGTTTCTCGACAAAGCTCGGCGTTTCTTTGGGCGGCGGGTCGATGAGCTCACCTGGGGTAGGTGGAGGCCTTGCGGCACCCATGAGGTCTCCCAACGTTGTCAGAGGCGCGGCAGTACCGGTCGCGTCAACCTTTGAGTCCTCCACGGCCCAACAACGGGGTGGCGACGGATTTAGGTGTTTGAGGCGGCGTCAATGCTCGCGATCGACGCGTCAAGCGTTGAGTTGAACTCAGCGTCGGTCTGTTGAGCTGACAACCCTTCGGTCAAGGCTCGCGAGAAGCTAGCGATGACCCCGGGGTTGCGAGCAAATTTCTCGTTCGCCTCGTCACGGCTGTAGCCGCCGGAGAGTGCGACAACGCGCAGCACTCGGGGGTGTGCGACTAGGTCTGAGTAAAAGCCGTCCTGATCGGGCAGGGTCAACTTGAGCATGACGTGTTGGTCGCCGTTGAGGTTGTTGAGTCCGTCGACGATGCCAGCCTTGAGCAAGTCTTCGGCGGCTGACTTCTGCGGGCTGTGAATATCGACTTCGGGTTCGATGATTGGTACCAGACCTGCTTGCAGAATCTGTCGGCCAACCTCAAATTGTTGATTGACAATGGCGTCGACGCCCTTGGGGTCAGCCAACTTGATCACCGAACGCATCTTGGTGCCGAATACGCCGTGAGCAATAGCCCGCTCGAGTAGTGCGTCGAGCTCTGGCATCGGCTTCATCAACTGTGCGCCGTCTGCTTCGTCCGCCAAGCCCTTGTCGACCTTTAAGAAGGGGACCACGTTCTTCTTCTGCCACAAGAACTCGGCAGTTCCGACTCCGTCGATCTCACGATCCATCGTCATCTCGAACAGAATCGCGCCGACGATGCGATCGCCGTTGAAGGCTGGGCTGGTGATGATCCGACTGCGCATCTGGTGGATGCAATCGAACATCTCTTGCTCGCTTGGAGTATGCGGACTCATCTTGTCCGTAAAGTTTGAGTGCTTTGGCGGTACTTCCACCGCTTTGGTCCAGGGCCGCGATAAATCCACGCCCAGACTTCACCTTCTGAAGCTGTTCATCCCTCACGGTGGTCCCTTCCATGCGGTGGTAATTGCCGGGCGGCATTCATTCGACGGGTCGGTATCCCGAGCAGAGTATCCGCAGGTAGTCGATCTGGTCTTCGGTAGTCCGTAGATATGCCTGCTGCTCAACCAGAAATCGACCGTCGGGGTTCTTGATCGCAAACCGGTATCCGACGCGTTCGGTGTCGACGATCGATGACGTCTCGAGTCGCTCGATCGCCTCAATCTCGTCGTTGTCCTCGAACCATTGACCAAGAATCACCTGCGCTAACGCGGTCGATGATGAGGACTCCCAAACCCGGCCCGGCGTCAACCCCCGAAAGTCGATTTCGGGTGAGAAGAGTTCAGCCAATTGCTCGGCGTCTTTGCTGGCAATGGCCCGCGCAAAGCGCTCGCCCATAGAAGCGACCATTCGTCGAGTGTAATCCTGATTTGGACTGGTCGGCTGTGATGCAGCGGGGGCGCAACATCTGATGATCGTTGCGGAGTAATGTCGGGCCTTGTGTCCGTTGCCGCGATGGGGGAGCACGTAGTGAGAAGCATCATCGATCAAGCCCGCCGTCAGGTCTTGGAACAGGGCGTAGGACTTGATCAGTCGCAACTGGTCGAGGTGCTGAGTCTGCCGGATGAGAGTCTGGAAGAACTGCTGGACCTCGCGCACCAAGTCCGGGTGAAGTGGTGCGGCGAAGACGTCGAGGTCGAGGGGATCATCTCACTCAAAACTGGTGGTTGCCCCGAGGACTGTCACTTCTGCTCGCAGTCTGGCCAGTTCACATCACCGGTTCGGTCGGTTTGGTTGAACATTCCCGAACTTGTTGAGGCTGCCAAGCAAACCGCTAAGACCGGAGCTACCGAGTTCTGCATCGTTGCGGCGGTTCGAGGACCAGATGAACGACTCATGGAACAGGTCGAGGCGGGGATCGAGGCGATTACCGCCGAAGTCGAGATCAACATCGCCTGCTCGTTGGGCATGTTGACTCAAGAACAGGTCGATCGGCTTAAGGCGATGGGAGTGCATCGCTACAACCACAACCTTGAGGCCGCCGCGTCCTACTTTGGTGACGTAGTGACCACGCACACCTACGAAGAACGCTGGGCCACGTGCGAAATGGTGAAGACGTCTGGGATGGAACTGTGCTGTGGGGGTCTAGTCGGGATGGGAGAGTCCCTCGAGCAGCGCGCGGAGTTGGCGAGTCAGCTCGCTGAGTTGGACCCGCACGAGGTTCCGCTGAACTTCCTCAACCCAAGGCCAGGAACCCCCTTTGGTCATTTGCCGGTGATGGAGGGTCGTGACGCATTGCGCGCGATCGCGGCTTTCCGACTGGCGATGCCACGCACCGTGCTGCGCTATGCGGGTGGTCGCGAACTCACATTGGGCGATTTGGGAACACGCGACGGACTGTTGGGTGGTATCAACGCGGTAATCGTCGGTAACTACTTGACGACGTTGGGGCGTGAGCCTGAAGCCGATCTCGACTTGCTGCGCGAACTAAAGATGCCAGTCAAGGAACTCCAGAAGACCTTGTGATGGGTGCGCAGTTTTGTGGGTACTGCGGGGGACAGTTGGACACGGATTCACACCAGCTGTGTTTGCAGGCGCTGAGTATGGAGCCGCCCCGATACTGTTCGCACTGCGCTCGCAGGATGAAGGTCCAAGTGCTGCCTGCGGGATGGATCGGAAGATGTTCGATCCACGGTGAGGTCAGCCATGGCTGATATCGATCGCGACGATGTATCGGGCCGACTCGCGCGGGACGCAGAGTTGCTCTGGCATCCGTATTCATCCATGAGCAATCCAGGTCAGGTTCGGTTGGTTGAACACGCCGACGGTGCGGTCCTGTATTTTGCCGATGGGACAACGGCCATCGACGCCATGGCTTCGTGGTGGTGCATGATCCACGGATATCGCAACCCGGTGCTCGACCAGGCGCTTCGCAGCCAGATCAACTCGATGAGTCATGTCATGTTTGGTGGACTCACGCACGAGCCCGCCATCACCTTGGCGGAGCGGTTGGTCGCGATTACACCCGAGCCACTGCAGAAGGTCTTCTTGTCTGATTCCGGGTCGGTATCGGTCGAAGTGGCGATCAAACTTTCACTTCAGTATCAACTCGCGCGCGGCCACAAGGGTCGTAGTCGCATGATGACGATCCGGGGTGGTTATCACGGCGACACCTTCGCCGCGATGAGCGTATGTGACCCAGTCACGGGTATGCATTCGATGTTCACCGGTGCGCTGCAGGAACAAGTCTTCGCACCTCGACCGCCAGCAGGATTCGATCGAGCGGCTGACGATGACCAGTTGCAATCCTGGGTCGCCGCGACTGCTGAAATTGCCGAGCGCAACGCCGACTCGGTAGCGGGCATCATTGTGGAGCCGGTTCTCCAGGGTGCAGGTGGCATGTACGCATACAGCCCTCACTGTTTGAGGGCACTTCGTGAGATCGCAGATCGGCACAACTTCGCACTCGTGTTTGACGAAATCGCGACTGGGTTCGGTCGAACCGGCGAGATGTTCGCCTCGGAACACGCGGGTCTTTCAGCTGACATTCTTTGCGTCGGCAAAGCGCTCACCGGTGGCTACCTGAGCATGGCGGCAACACTGTGCACTTCGGAGATCGCCGAGACGGTGTCGGGCGGGCCGGGTGGCGCGCTCATGCATGGCCCGACGTTCATGGCCAACCCCTTAGCCTGCGCGGTCTCGATCGCCAGCATCGACCTACTGCTCAGTCAAGACTGGCAAGGCAACATCCACCGGATAGAGCGTGAGTTAATTGGGGCTCTCAGTGCCGCCGAGGGGATGGTCGGTGTCAAAGAGGTGCGAGTTCTCGGCGGTGTCGGGGTTATCCAACTCGAATCGCCCGCAGCCGCCGCGGCGATTACCGAGGCAGCGCTGCATCGTGGCGTATGGCTCCGTCCTTTCCTCGATTTGGTGTACACGATGCCGCCGTACATCAGTACCGACGAACAACTCGCCACGATCGGTTCGGCAATGAGCGGTGCGATCGAAGAAGTCGTCGCATGACGCAATCACTGTCGGCTTGGTTATCGCGCAAAGCAGAGGCGCTAGAAGGACGTGGGCTCCGCCGCCGCCTCATCACTCGCGAGAAGTCGAGTGGTCGTGGTGACTTGGCGACGATTGATTTGGCGAGCAACGACTATCTCGGGCTATCCAGCGACTCTCGAGTCATCGAGCACGGAGTCGCAGCGCTTCGCGACTGGGGCGCTGGCGCAACTGGATCTCGGCTGGTGACTGGTACGACGTCACTGCACGAAGATCTTGAGCGGCATCTCGCGCGGTGGTGTCAACAGCCTTCCGCTCTGGTGTTCTCATCCGGCTACCTGGCCAACTTAGGTGCGATCACTGCTCTCAGTGATCCTGGCACCCTGATACTTATCGATGCTCACGCGCATGCGTCGCTTATCGATGCCACTCGACTGGCTCGCACTCACGTCGAGGTCTTCGCTCACAACGACGTCGACAGCGTTGAACGCCTGTTGAGTCGTCGTGAGGAGCCTCGTGCGCTCGTCCTCACCGAATCGGTCTTTAGCGTTCTCGGTGACGCCGCTCCGTTGCCAGAGTTATCGAGGGTTTGCCAATCCCACGGGGGAGTCCTGGTGATCGACGAGGCTCACGGTCTTGGTGTCACAGGGAGAGGCCGCGGAAGCGTTGCAGAGTCGGGGCTCGCAGGCGCTGACCACGTGGTGGTGACTGCCACGTTGTCGAAAGCGCTGGGTGGTCAAGGCGGAGTTGTCATGGGGTCAGAATTGCTCCGCGATCACCTCGTCAATCGAGCGCGAACCTTTGTCTTCGACACCGCCTTGGCGCCAGCGTCGGCAGGAGCTGCACTAGCTGCGCTCGAAGTTGTGGCAGCTGAGCCCGAGCGGGTGAGTCGCCTGACGGAGGTTGCTCAGCGACTGGCCACGGCGTGTGGTCAGACGTCCGTTGCTGGTGCTGTTCTGTCCGTACCGGCGGCCAGTCCTGCTGACGCGGTAGCCGCCGGAGCGGCCTGTCGTGACCAAGGAGTGCGAGTCGGCGTCTTCCGCCCGCCCTCGGCGCCCGATGGCAGCAGTCGACTACGACTGGCGGCGCGAGCGACGCTAACGGACGACGAGGTGGATCACGCAATTGCGGTAATCCTTGAAAGCCTGAAGTTGGCCGCATGACGATCCCTCGTGTCGTCATCGTCACTGGCACGGACACCGGAGTCGGCAAGACTGTCGTAACGGCTGCGCTTGGGTCCGCCTGGTCAGCCCGTCGCATTGTCGCCGTCTACAAGCCCGCTCAAACCGGAGTGCGACGCGATGAACCAGGGGACATTGACGAAGTTCGCAGACTGTCAGGACTCGAAGACGTGCATGAGGGGATTCGGCTGCGTGATCCGTTGGCACCGGACACTGCCGCGCGTCGTGAAGGTGTCGCGTTGCCCACTATGAAGCAGCACGCGGAAACTGTTGGGGATTTGCTCACTCGCAGTGACCTCGTTCTGGTCGAGGGGGCTGGCGGACTTCTCGTGGGATTGGATGTCGACGGGCACGGTCTTTCCGAGCTCGCCAAGGCATTACCGGTTCCTTCGGCTTTCGTTGTCGTCGTCCGAGCCGGACTTGGGACGCTGAATCATGCGGCGTTGACAGCTGAGGCCCTTCGGGCACGGAATCTGACGACGCTTGGTCTGGTGGTCGGTGCCTATCCGAGCCATCCGAACCTTGCGGAGACGACAAATCTCGAAGACCTTCCTGCGATGACGGGAGTGCCGATTATTGGGCGCGTCCCTGAGCGGGCGGCCATCCTCTCGCCAGATAAGTTTCGCAGCAGCGCACGTTGGTGGTTCGAAGACAGCGTGATCTGGTGAACCAGCCGACGCACTTTGATCCGTCGCACGGCATGTGGGTTGTCGAAGATCCCGACGACGTCCGTCAGGTGTTGCTCGACCCCGAAACCTATCGCCCCGACAACGCGCTCACTGCGTTCACGCCCATCGGTGTCGAGGCGTTGCGCACTTTGACGTCCGTCGGTTTTGCACTTCCTCCCACTCTCGCAAACAACGCCTCTGACACCCATCGGGTGATTCGTCAGACTGTGGCTGGCTACTTCAGCCCAAGCCGAGTACTCGCTGCTCAGTCCTTGACCCGCTTACTGAACGAGGATCGATTTCAACGCGCCGCGGCTCACCTCGCGTCGGGGGAGACCGTCGATCTGGTCCCGGCAGCAATTGGCGAGGTACCGGCCCTGGTACTGCTCGAGTTGCTGGGTGTCGAGGACGTCGACATCCCACAACTCAAGCGATGGAGCATCGACTCACTTGAACTCTTCTGGGGCCGACCGGATTCCGGTCGGCAAGAGGTACTCGCTGACAGCGCTGCGCGCTTTTACGCGTGGCTGCGGACCCTGACCGAAGCAGCACGTAGTGGTCAAGGCTCGGCCTTCTTCGCCGAACTCGTGGGACTTGCGCTGACGGACGAAGAGATCTGCGCAATCGGCTACTTCCTGCTGATCGCCGGCCAAGAGACGACGGCTCAATTGGTGTCGACCGTCATTTGGCGAACTCTGCAGGACCCCGAACTTTGGCGCACGTTAGGGGATCGTCCGGAGTTGGCCGAAGCCGTCGTTGAACAGGCGCTGCAAGAAGACTCTTCGGTTCCAACCTGGCGTCGCTTCGTGTCACGGCCGGCAGTCATCGGCAGCGTGGCAGTGCCCAGCGGAGCCAGTGTGCTGCTCAAACTCACGGGGACTGGCGCGTCGCCCGATCTCGCTTTCGGAATTGGCGTTCACCGGTGTCTGGGTGCACGCCTTGCCCGGATGGAAGCAAGGGTTGCACTTGAAGCCGCGGCAAGGTTTCTGCCTGAACTGGAAGCTGTGGAACTTGAACCGCCAATGATCGACCTGTTGTCGTTTCGAGCGCCGAGGCGGGTGCTCGTGAGATCGAGTGTCGATCTGTCTGTCAGTCAGCGATCAGCAGCAACGCTTCGTGCATAGCCGCGATGTGTTCCGGCTCGGAACCGCAACAGGCGCCGACCAACTCAACACCCGCAAGACGCAGATGCTGAGCGTGCGTGGCCATAGCGTCAGGCTTTGCGTCGTACTCGAAACGGTCACCCACCAAGTGCGGCAGGCCGGCGTTCGACTGCGAGACAAGGAGAACTCCCTCGGGCCGGGCGTCTGCCATCTGTCCCATGATGATTTCCATCTCACCGGGCCCCCGGCCGCAGTTGGCGCCCGCCGCGTCCGCCCCAAACTCCGCGATCGCTACTACAGCGGCGGCAGGCGAGACGCCCATCATGGTGTGCAGGTTGGTGTCGAAACTCATCGTGACGACGATCGGAAGGTCCGGCACAACCGACTGGGCAGCCAGCACGGCAGCTTGGACCTCTGACAGGTCACTCATCGTTTCAATGAGGACCAGGTCGATTCCGCCCTCGACAAGCCCGCGCAGCTGTTCCTCGAATAGGGCTTGAGCGTCCGCGACCTCCATCGTGCCCATCGGCGCCAGCAACTCACCGGTAGGTCCGAGGTCTCCTGCGACTAAAGTGCCAGTCTCGTCGGCAACGGTCCGCGCGCGAGCGCCTGCGGCTGCATTGAGTTCGTGGACGCGGTCGCCAATGCCGTGCATATCGAGCCGCGGACGGGTGCCACCGAAGGTATTGGTGGTCAGGATCTCCGCACCTGCTGCGGCGTACTCCCGATGGATCTTCTCGATGGTGTCGGGACGATCGACGTTCCAGAGCTCGCCTGGGGCACCGTCAGTCAACCCGTGATCCTGCAGCAGCGTGCCCATACCGCCGTCGAGCATGGCGGTCTTGCGTCCGTTGAGCAGTTGAGTAACTCGATTCATCGGGCCTTCGTCCGGAGTAGTTAGGGCAGGTTCTCGACTCTGATAATACCGGGACGTGGAATAGGTGATGTTGGGGAAGGGTTGTCCACGTCATGCCTGCTGTCACCGTCGATGACGTCCTAACCCTGCCACGAGTCGCTGCCCCAGCTCCTGGTTCGACAGTCGATCGACCAGTGGTGTCTGTCACAACCGCACCACGAGGTTTCGAAGGCGAGGGGTTCCCCGTGCGACGGGCCTTCGCAGGCGTAGACCTAGCTGCGC
The DNA here is from genome assembly GCA_963726755.1 of uncultured Actinomycetota bacterium. GTDB lineage: Bacteria > Actinomycetota > Actinomycetes > JAHEKZ01 > JAHEKZ01 > DATKIY01. Next base: position 304,707 of record CAVSDB010000002.1, on the reverse strand, counting down.
TCGACCCCTTCATTCACATGGATCAGATGGGCGAAGTTGAGTACGCCCCTGGAGAGCCCAAGGGAACTGCTTGGCATCCGCACCGTGGCTTCGAGACGGTGACGTACATGATCGACGGCTTGATGGAGCACCAGGACTCGCACGGCGGCGGTGGGCTCATCGGGAACGGGGCGACCCAATGGATGACGGCCGGCGGTGGCATCCTTCACATCGAGAAACCGCCGGAACACCTTGTCGTCAGCGGCGGCCTGTTCCACGGGCTGCAGTTGTGGGTGAATCTGCCTCGCAGCAAGAAATTGATCGAACCGCGCTACCAAGACATCACTGCAAGTAAGGTGACGCTGCTTCGTTCTGACGATGGCGGTGCGCTGCTGCGACTCATCGCTGGAGAGTTGGCCCACCACGAGGGACCGGGTTCGACGTACACGCCGATCACGATGGTTCACGCGACCATCGCTCCCGGCGCCTCACTCACCCTGCCGTGGCGCGAAGACTTCAATGCCCTCGCCTACGCACTGTCGGGGTCAGGAACTGTCGGGAGTGAGCAACGACCACTCACCAGCGGTCAACTGGCGGTGTTCGGCGCTGGTGGCGCACTGACCATTGCCGCTGATGCGGTTCAGGACAGCCGGGTCAGCGCGTTGGACGTCATCTTGCTCGGCGGCCAGCCGATCCGTGAACCGGTCGCGGCGTACGGGCCGTTCGTGATGAACACGAAGGCCGAGCTAATTCAGGCATTCGAGGACTTCCAAGCCGGCCGGTTGGGAACCATTCCAGCCGACGGGTAGTTCACCGACGAGCACCCACAATCAAGATCGGTTAGCCTGCCCGGATGCTTCGTCTGTCGGGTTTTGTGTTGCGTCATCGCCGGTGGGTGATGCTGTTCTGGGCGCTGATGTTCGCTGTCGGGGTGTTCGCGTCCAGCAAGGCGACGGAGCGACTGACCGTTGACTTTTCACTACCCGGCCAACCCGGGTACGAGACCTCGAAGCAGATTCTCGAGGAGTACGGCAACGGCGGTAGCACCCAACCGTTCATTCCGATCGCGACGGTGCCCGACGGAACAACGGCTCGCGAGGCGATGCCCGAGATCACCAAGGTCTTCAATCAGATTGCCACCGAACACCCCGAACTGCGGCTCACTGACTACGCGCAGACCAAGGACCCCGTCTTCCTCAGCGAGGACGGTCGCACGACGTATGCACTGGTCTTCGCACCGCCACCAGTTGACTTCACTACGCCGCTTACCAGTGAGGCGATCCAACCGATCCTCGACAACGCCGCCGCGAACAGTGACATCACGTGGCAGTTGACGAGTTACGACATGTTGGCGGCGGGCGAGTCCTCCGACACGGGGGCACCGAGCGTTTTGGCCGAAACGCTGCTCGGGGCTCTAGGCGCACTTGCTGTTCTGCTCTTCCTGTTCGCATCTTTCCTGGCCCTGGTACCTCTTGTTATTGCTGCGGTTTCGATTCTCACGACGTTCACCCTCGTTCTCCTCATGACCTATGTCATGGACGTCAGTTTCATCGTCCAGTTCCTGATTGCTTTGGTCGGTCTCGGTGTGGCTGTCGACTACTCCCTGTTGATCGTGACTCGATGGCGCGAGGAACGCGAACATGGGCGGGAGAACCACGAAGCGGTGACGATCGCCATGAATACGGCGGGCAGGGCTGTCGTGTCGAGTGCTGGAACTGTCGCGATCAGCCTCATGGCCTTGCTCGTAATCCCGGTCCCCTTCCTGCGGAGCATGGGCCTGGGAGGGATGCTCATCCCAATCGTCAGCACTCTCGTGGCGCTAACCCTGCTACCGGCGATCCTGGGAGGTCTTGGACCTCGTGTCGACTGGCCGAAGATTCGTCATGAGAACAAGGCTTCCCGAGCGTGGGCGTCTTGGGCCGGTTTGGTCGTGCGTCATCGGTGGTGGGCAGCTGGCGTCGCCTGCGCCATCTTGATCGTGCTGATCCTCCCGCTCTTCGGTATCAAGATCGGGCTGGCCCAGACCGATTCGCTGGCCTCCGGCGGGCCGGCGTACGAGGGGTTACAGACCTTGCAGGCGGGCGGCGTGCCAACCGGCGTGATCTCGCCGATGGAGGTGCTCAACGACGGGAGTGATGCTGATTCCATAGCCGCGTCCGCCGACGAGATCGTGGCGAACAGTCTCAAGGTCAGCGGTGTGGCGGCGGCGATGGCGCCTGACACCGACCAGTGGCGCACTGACACCTCCGCTATCTCACTAGTGATTCCGACCGAAGAGACCGTTGACAGCGAGGGTGCCCAAGTCGTCGAGCGAGTGACGACGGCGAACCAGTCGGTCGCTGGGTTCGTGGGAGTCGCTGGAGCTGGTGCGATTGTGTTGGACTACATCGACGCGGTCTACGGAAACTTCCCATTGGTGCTCGGCATCATCGCGTTGGTGACATTCCTGCTGCTCGCGCGCGCCTTCCGCTCCCTTGTGTTGCCGGCCAAGGCGGTCCTGCTGAACATCGCCTCGGTGGCTGCGACGTTCGGTGCGGTGGTGTGGTTCTGGCAGGACGGGCACGGCTCAGAGGCGGTCTTCGGTATCTCCGCGACCGGGTCGGTGACGTTCTGGCTGCCAGTGCTGATCTTCGCTTTCCTGTTCGGCCTCTCAATGGACTACGAGGTCTTCATCTTGTCGCGTATGCGCGAGGAGTACGACGACACGGGGAGCACGAAACAGGCGGTCGTCCAGGGTCTTGGTCGCACTGGACGCCTGGTCACCGGAGCTGCACTCATCTTGTTCTTTGCGTTCATGGCACTCGCGTCGTCCCCTGGAACCGACATCAAGGTGTTCGCCACGGCTCTGGGCGTTGGGATTCTGCTGGACGCCACCGTGGTCCGTGCCCTGCTGGTCCCTGCATTGGTGTCACTGCTCGACCGATGGAACTGGTGGCTGCCTGGATGGGCGGCTCGTGCGCTGTTCGTCGAGCCCCATGAGGCAATTCGGGAAGAGCCTGAACGAGAGTCGACCCCGGTCTAGCCCGGGGAGTGTTCTGGCGCCCAGGCTTTGACGATGTCGCGCATCGACAGCATTCCGAGTACTTGGTCTCCCTCGACCACGACGAGGTGACGAAAGCCACCACGGCGCATGGCGTCGCTGGCTTCTTCCAACGTCCAACCTGGGGCCGCGTACGTCGCGTCTGCCGTGAGGTATTCGCTGGTCGGAATGCTGGCGAGGTCAACGCCGTTGGCGATGGCTCGAACAATGTCTCGCTCAGTCAAGATCCCTGGACCCTGACCTTCGGGATCCATGATGACCACTGACCCGATGTTCTTCTCGGTCATCACCTGACAGGCTTGTTGCAGACTCAGGCCAGATCCAACAGTGATCACCTGATTACTCATGGCCTCGCGCACCTGCATGGCGATACCCCACTCCCTGGTTACTGAATCGTTCCGTGTTGGGACCGAGAGGGCAAGCGCCTCGACCAGATTCACCCGACCAAGCGCGCCGCAGATCGGTCAGCCCTGGCAAACTAGCCAGGTGAGTACTCGCGATCTCTCGGTCGGGACAACCCGACAGGGCTTGATCGTGATCTGTTCGGTCCTGGTGTGGATCCCAGCGGTGCTCCTGTTGGATCGCCACGCGACGCTGTCGCAGCAGACCATGCTCGGGGTGCTCACTTGGGCGTTGTTGCTCGCGCTGCTTTGGACCCAGTCGAATCTGGTGAGAGCCCAAACTGCAGTCGTCATCGGTTTCGCGACGATCGTCGAGTACACGTTTTCGCCCTTGCTCGGGGTCTACGTCTACCGGTTCGACAATGTCCCCGCATTCGTACCTCCTGGGCATGGGTTGGTCTACCTCGCCGCGTTGTCCCTAGGAAGTTCGGTCTGGTTCAAGCGCCACAGTCGCGGTTTAGTCACGACAACTCTGGTGCTGGCTGGCCTCTATGCCCTTTGGGGGTTGTCGCCGCTGGCTCCGCGCCTCGACGTGCTTGGTGCGTTCTGGTACCTGTGCCTGCTTGGGTTCTGCTTGTGGGGACGGTCGCGGTTGCTCTACGTCGGCGCCTTCATGGTCGTGACCTATCTCGAGATCCTTGGCACCACGATCGGTGCCTGGACCTGGTCTGCCCACGACCCGACCGGTCTGGTGGCTATCGGGAACCCCCCAACAGGTGCTGCAGGTGGTTATGGCTGGTTCGACCTCGTTGCGATCGCCGTCGCGCCATGGGTGATTGCCGGATGTCAGTGGATCGCGTCAAGACTGCCCGGACGTCGGCTCACACCAGTCAGTCAGCCGGCAGAGGCGTTGGCGGCAAGTTCCCCCAGCACCTGAGCGTGCAATAGGCCGTTACTGCTGACTGCGTTTCCGGCGATCATCGCGGCTGACCCGTCCATGGCCGTGACGACGCCGCCCGCTTCGGTCACGATGGGGATGAACGCGGCCATGTCCCACGGTTTCAATTCGGGCTCGATCGCCACGTCGACTCCGCCTTCTGCGACTAGCACGTGGGACCAGAAGTCGCCGTACGCCCTCGTCCGCCAGGCATTCGTGAGGAGGCGGTCGAAACCGCCGCGGGTACCTGAGCTAGCCCACGCGGGGTCGTTCCAGTCCGAGAAGGACAATGAGCAGTCGGCGATCGTGTGCACCTGTGAGACGCGAAGTTGCCGCGGCAGTTCGCCGCCGGTCTGCGACCATGCACCGCCACCGCGGGTTGCCCACCAACGAAGGCCTAACGCGGGTGCGCTTACCACTCCGATAGCGAATGACGACGTGTCGGCGATGTCTCCGTCGACTAGGGCGATGAGCGTGGCCCAGACCGGGACACCCCTGACGTAGTTCTTGGTGCCGTCGATGGGATCGAGAATCCAACGTCGAGTGTTGGAGCCGGTCGTCCCAGACTCCTCGCCCTGCACTGAGTCGCTTGGCCGCGCTGCCGAGAGGATGGCTCGCAATGCGTCCTCAACGGCGCGGTCAGCGTCACTGACAGGTGTCAGATCTGGCTTGGTCTCGACAACCAGATCAAGGGCTCGAAAGCGACTCAGAGCGATGCGGTCGCCTTCATCCGCCATTTTCATGGCCAAGGCAAGGTCGTCAGCTTGTGCACTGGAGGAGTTTGCCGTCACACGGCAGAGGCTAACTGTCCCCGTCGTCGTCAGATCCCGCGCGGCTGGCCAGCAGTGCCCGAAGGGACGTCAGCCGCGCAGGGTCGGTTCCTCCACCAGCGACAAAGGCGTCCAAAGCGCAGTGCTCGTCATCGTGGTGACAGCCCCGAGGGCAATCGGCAGCCGCGGCGGCCAAGTCAGGAAAGGCTTGGATGAATCGATCGAGATCCACATGTGCGAGGCCGAACGAGCGGATCCCGGGAGTGTCGATGACCCAACCAGAACCCGCGAGCGGAAGCGCCACAGCAGAACTGGAGGTGTGACGACCGCGACCGGTGACGGCGTTGACGTGTCCCACAGCTCGAAGCGCTTCTGGCACCAGTGCATTCACCAGAGTGGATTTGCCGACACCCGAGTGGCCGAGCAGCACCGTCACACGTGAGTTGAGTAGTTGAGTGATCTCGTCGAGCGAACTTCCCAACGCAGTGGTCACGTAGGGAATGTCCAACGGTCGGTACCGATCGACGAGTGGTGTCGGGTCGGCGAGGTCGGTCTTGGTGATGAGAAGGAGCGGTGTTAGTCCGCCGTCGAAGGCCGCGATCAACGCACGGTCAACCAGTCGCGGTCGAGGTTCGGGGTCAGCGGCAGCCACGACTACCGCGAGTTGGTCGGCATTGGCAACGATCACTCGTTCGTCGGGGTCGCTGTCGTCTGCGCTCCTGCGCAGAGTGGTCACTCGCGCATGACGGCGGACAATGCGAGCAAGCGCGTCGCTTCCCCCGGTCAAATCGCCGACAAGTTCGACCTGGTCCCCGAGCACGATGCCTTTGCGTCCGAGCTCTCTGGCCTTTATGGCGAAGAGTTCTCTTACCGAATCGACACCTGCGTCAGTTTGCTCGTCGAGAACCACCGTGAATCGTCCGCGGTCGACCGCCACGACCATCCCAGCAGCGGCGTCTTCGTGTGTTGGCCGCTGCTTGCTGCGGGCCCGAGCCTTGTATTTTCCGGGACGAATACGAACATCGTCCTCGTCGAGGTCCCGACGCCGGCTTGTCATGCAGCCGCAGGATCCAACATGCGTTCCCACATGTGCGGAAAGTTCGGCAGGGTCTTACTGGTGGTGGCGACGTTCTCAACAAAGATCCCTGGCGTAACGAGCCCGGTGAGTGCCGCTGCGGTCGCCAGCCGATGATCGTGGTACGTGTGGAAGATGCCGCCGCGTAGGGGCTTCGGCTTGATGAGCAGCCCGTCTGACGTTTCTGTCACGTCGCCACCGAGCGCGTTGTATTCGGTCGCCAAGGCCGCTAACCGATCGGTTTCGTGGCCACGCAAATGAGCTACCCCTCGGATGGTGGTGGGGGAACCGGCCACCGTTGCAAGTGCGGTGACGGTAGGTACGAGTTCGCCGATCGCCGACATGTCCAGATCCGCGCCGGTCAGTGATTCGCCGGCATGAACTTCGAGCGACTGCGGTCCGACTGTCAGGTTGCCACCGAACTGCTCCACGAGATTGCGAACGGCGTCAACCGGTTGGACGGAGTTGGGAGGCCAGCCAGTGATGCGGCAACGCCCCCCCGTCATGAGAGCCGCCGCCAGGAAAGGGGTGGCGTTGGACAAATCCGGCTCGATGGTGGCGTCCCCGACGGTGATCTCTGATGGGGCGACTCGCCACATGTTCTTGTCTACTTCTGTCGCGTCGACGCCGCATTGTCTGAGCAGGGTGAGCGTCATCTCAATGTGCGGGCGCGAAGGCACGGTGGCGCCGATACTCGTCAGCGTCAAGCCGTCGACGTAGCGACAGCCGGCCAGCAATAGCGCAGTGATGAACTGGCTTGAGGCGCTGGAGTCGATGGTTGCATTCCCCCCGCGTATGACACCGCTTGCCTCGACCTCGAAAGGTAGCGTCCCGCGTCCACCGTCGAGGATCTCGACACCAAGTTGTCGCAGCGCTTCGATCATCGGCGCGATGGGACGACGTCGTGCCTGGGAATCTCCATCGAAACTCACCCGACCTTTGGCCAGCCCGGCCACCGCTGGGACGAAGCGCATGACGTTTCCCGCGAGCCCGCAGTCAATGTCCGCTGGGCCGGACCATGGTTGCGGCTGGATTCGCCACGCTTCGGATGCTGAGTCAATCTCTGTCCCCAGAGTGCGGAGGGCGGATCGCATCAGGGCGGTGTCGCGAGCCTCTAGTGGGTGGTGGAGTGTCGACGGTGTCGAGGCGAGCGCACTGAGCATTAGGTAACGGTTGGTGAGTGACTTTGACCCGGGAATTTCGACCGACGCATCGATCGGTCCCGACGCAACAGGTGCTGGCCACTCGGTGGCCGCGTCGGGTTGGGTCTTCACCTATCGAGAATAGCGCGCGTCGTATCGACCACCGTAGGCTCGACGCATGTGCGGACGGTATGCGGCGGCGAAGCATGCAGACACGCTCGTCGAAGAGTTCGAAGTCGAGGAATCTCTTGTAGAAGACACCTCTTGAGGCCGACTTCAACGTGGCGCCGACGAAGGATGTGTACGGAGTCATGACTCGTCGCCCTCGACACGCACCAGAGGGAGCCGATGCCCATCGACAACTCAGCGTGATGCGTTGGGGGTTGGTTCCTTCCTGGGCGAAGGATCCGTCGATCGGCAATCGAATGATTAACGCCCGCATGGAAACGCTGGCGGAGAAGCCATCGTTTCGCCGCGCGTTCGCGAAGCGGCGTTGCTTGCTGCCAGCCGACGGGTACTACGAGTGGTACACACCGCAGGGCAACGGCGGACCAAAGACCAAAGCAGGTAAGCCGCAGAAGCAGCCCTTCTTCATTCACCGCACTGATGGCGAGTCGCTGGCCATGGCGGGCTTGTATGAGTGGTGGCGATCCAAGGATCACAGTCCCGATGATCCCGATGGGTGGTTGCTCAGTACCACGGTCATCACCACGTCATCAAGCGATGCGTTGGGGCGTATCCACGAGCGAATGCCGTTGGTAGTGAGCAGTGATAACTGGACGCGGTGGCTCGATCCGGACTTGCAGGAGATTGACGAGGTGCAGCCGTTGTTGGTGCCCGCAGTTGCGACGCATTTGTCGGCGTATCCGGTGTCTACCCGGGTGAACAACGTGCGGAACAACGGACCGGACCTCATCGAACCGCTTCCGCTTGAGGAGGCGGTGATCGGCACTGCTGACGTCACCGGCGGCTTCAACTGACTCTCCTGCTCTGACGTTCATGACTGCCGAAGGTCAAGCGCGGGTGTGGTTGCACTGCACGACGCGTCGTCGCAGAGGTTCGGTTGTTCTGGGCCACGGAGCCGGCGGAGGCATCGAGGCGTGGGACTTGCAACTCCTAGCGACGGCGTTGCCGGGCCAAGGTTTCGACGTGCTCCTTGTCGAGCAACCGTGGCGAGTATCGGGTCGACGGTTGGCAGTTGCCCCTCCGCGCCTGGACGTCGCTTGGATCGAGGTTCTCGATGCACTCCGGAAGGAGTCCCTGGTCGACAAGGTGCTGGTCGTGGGGGGACGAAGTGCGGGCGCTCGAGTTGCCTGTCGCACCGCGAGCAGGGTTTCTGCAGTTGGGGTGTTGGGGCTGGCCTTCCCACTACACGCACCTGGCCGTCCGGAGAAGAGTCGGGCCGCCGAACTCGAAACCGGCCTGCCGACCCTGGTGATCCAGGGGACGCGCGACTCGTTCGGCGCTGCGAGCGAGGTCGGGCAGGTTCTGGACGAGCGCTCCGTGCTTGCCGTCCCAGGAGCTGATCATGGACTCGCGGTTGCCAAGACGGCGGTCATCACCAGGAGCGAAGCTGGACAAATGATCACCGACGGTGTCGCCGCCTGGCTTCATCGTCTGGTCTTCGGGGAATCGTCTCGGGCCGGGCTGCGTTAAAGCCCCTGTGTCCACGGTGCCCACTCTCGAGCGTCCGCGTCTGAAGGTAGCCTTCGTGCCAATGAGCAACGAGGAGTCAGCCGAGCGACCGGAGACCGTCGACGAGCGGGCAGCCAGGTTCGAGCGGGATGCACTTCCCTTCCTCGATCAGTTGTACGGCGCTGCCCTTCGAATGACCCGCAACCCAGCCGATGCCGAGGACCTGGTCCAAGAGGCGTACGCCAAGGCGTTTGCGGCATTCCACCAGTACCGCGACGGCACGAACCTCAAGGCTTGGCTTTACCGAATCCTGACCAACACATTCATCAACTCCTATCGAAAGAAGCAGCGGGAACCGCTGCAGTCGGCAGCCGAAGAGGTTGACGATTGGCAGTTGCACCGCGCCGAATCACACACGTCGACAGGCCTGCGCTCGGCTGAGATCGAGGCGCTGGATCGGCTACCTGACAGCGACGTCAAGGATGCGCTGGCGGAGTTGTCTGAGGAGTTTCGGATGGCGGTCTACTTGGCAGATGTTGAAGGCTTTGCTTACAAAGAGATTGCCGAGATCATGGACACACCGGTTGGCACGGTCATGTCCAGACTGCATCGCGGCCGTCGCCAACTTCGCGGCAAACTTGAGGACTACGCTCGCGAACGAGGCTTCGTCAAAGCTGGCGCATCGTCACAGGAGGACCAGTGAGCCACGACGACCACGAGGTTGATTGCGGAGACGTCATCGAGGCCGTGTATCTCTATCTCGACGGCGAGTTGGACGGTGACTCACTTGAGCACATCCGACAACACCTCGACGACTGTTCGCCGTGCCTGCGCGAGTACGGCATCGAGCGTGAAGTGAAGCAGCTCATCGTTCGCTGTTGCGCTGAAGTGGCCCCAGATACCTTGCGTGAGTCGGTCATTAGTCGCATTCGAGTCGTGAGGGCCGAGATGACTCAGGTGGAGTTTCGCGCCGACTGAACGACTGTCTGATCTGAGGCGCTAGCCAACGACTAAGGCCTCACCAAATTGGTGAGGCCTTTCGTCACGCTGTGGGGCGCTTGCCGTGGTTCGCGGCTCTTTTTCTTACGGTCGCGACGCTTACGTGCGCGCTTGCTCATACGAACTCCTTGCGATCACGGGGAGCGGCCATCGTCCCACAGGAGTCCGCTGTCGCTGAAATCAGCCAGTGAGGCGTCGGTTGAGTGCAGCTAGGACGGCTCGGGCGACCGCCTCAGCCTCGTCCCCACGCACCACCGCGCTGCCAGCAATGGACTGAGACCCGAGTCGAGGCAACGAAAGGGTGAGTACGACCAGGGCGACAGGATTCGTCCCGGTATCGACAACCGACGCACTCTCGACGTCGGCAGGTAGTCCGAGCAACTCAGCGACCGCTGCAAGAGTTGCTGACGCAACCAGGCGCGGTCGTTGGCTTGCGGCTCCGGCTCCAGTGGCAACTCCGGTGAACTCCGCCCCAGCGAATGTCACAGAGACTTCAGCCTCGGCTTCCGAACCAGTACTGCGCAGCGTGATCTCCGCAATTGCCGGACGTGCTGTTGCCTCGACCTCGTCGAGAACCGCAGAGGTGGCGACCTCACCGGCTGGCTCGGTCGCAGCGACTTGATCGGACGAGATCGTCGACGAATCGGCGTCGTCGTCGATCTGCACAACGCTGACGATTCGATGGTCGAGGTCAATGTTGTATTGCGCCATCGCCAGCGACTGCACATCGCGCACGACCTGCTTGGCGGGTTTGCCGGGTGCGGCCAGGACGTGGACCTCGGTTGGTTGCGCCTGGGGGTCGGTCACCACGCTCGCAGCACGAACGCCGGGGATGTGACGAATCGCGTCCTCGAGTTCTGGCAGGAGTCGCAGCGTCGGCATGAAGGTCAGTCTTTCTCGAGTCACAGTCACGGAAGTCGTACCGTCAATTTCAGTTTGTGAGAGGGATTATGTTTTTGATTTCTTGCGGAAGATTGATTTCCCGCAGTTCTTGGCTATTCAGTCTATGGATCACGCAATCGCGTGAGTCCGGCAACCAATAGTCGCCGAGCCGTTAGGTCAGTGGGGGGCGGCAACGCGTGTCGGGGTTGTGGTCCATCGTCGTAGTCGTCCTCGTCTTGCTCATCGTCAGGCAGTTCACGATCGCGCAGGTCCAACTCGTGTGCCGCATCGGGGGCAGCCTCAGGTCCTGGTTGCGCGAGAGTGCGTTCGCGCAACTCATGCGCCGCTGTCTCGAGCGCTGCCAGCGTTGGGGGCACGACCATCTCGGCCTGACTCACAACGGCTCGCAGCGACTCTCGTTGCCACCAACGAAGTGTTCTGGCCGTCTCCGGGTCGACACGGCCAGCGACCTCGGCCGCCTCCAACTCTGCATCGAAGCGCTCCTCAGCGGCTCGATCTCGGGCGTCGATCAGACCGGCGACCAACTCCGCGTAGGCGACTGCGCGAACGTCGTCTGAGTTCACCGGCCCCCCACTTACTCGCCTCGGTCGTTCGATCACGGACCTCGTTTCGAGTGGTGTCACTGGGCCCGCTGAATGCAGGCTAAAGCAGGCCTAGACCCGGCTGGAGAGCGGATACGAATCTCGTGCTCCATTCGGGTAAATTCTAGGCTTTATGGGCGATTCGCCCTACTTCTGGATAACTTTTCGCACAGAATCGGGCCTTTCCTACCGTTCACCCCTTGACGACACCACCAGTAACACCCTTCACTTCCGTTCGACACCCATCGTTTTTTGATGGACCCTTGTCGGCCCCCCGGTCGGCAAGCCCACCGTCACCACAACTACACAGAGCCAATTCGGGATCGGCAGCAGGCGAACTGACCACCACGGTGGTCAGGAGTCCAAGTCGTACGTAGTGGATCAACCCAAGCGGAGCGGATGCTGCGCGAGCGATTAGCGGAGCTCGCGACATCACAAGCAAGGGGTGATTCCGAAAACATGAGCAAGATCACTACTGCTGTCGAGCGTTTCCTCTCAGGTTGCGCTGGTTGGGACTGGAAGTGACCCGGCTGCTGCCGATCCCGTGTTGGCCCTGCGTTTTCCTTCCCCGGGAGTGGCACGGATGCAGACGTTGCGTCATGCGACGCGTTGGTACGTCGCGATAACGGCGTTACTGGCGACAGTCGCCGTCTCGGCGTCTGTCGTCGTTGTCACGCGGTCCGTCATCGATGCGCGAGCAGCAGGAACTGAAGCGGAGTTGCTGCGTGCCATCGCCGTTCTCGTCCCCATCTTCATCGTGTCCACTGCGCTACGCAGCGACCTGATCTCAAACGTCACGCTGACTCCGAAGGCTCCCATTCTCATCGCCGCCTATCTCATCGGCGGATGGCCGGTCGCATGTGTGGTTGGCGCGGCTGGACTGGTGCTGCACCAAGGGCAGGACTGGGCACGCAGAGTCTTCAACTCGTCGCAGTGGGTGCTGATCGGTTTGGCTGGCGGTCTGGTCTATTCCTCCGCGGGTGGTGCTCCTGTCGCCAACCTTGATGCGGAAGGTTTCGCGGTTGGTCAACTGCTGGCGATTGTCGCCTCGATCGTTGCCGTCATCGCGGTGAATGCCTCGCTCATGCTCGGGGTGCTGCGTTGCCAAGAGCAGATCAAACCGCGTTCGGTTTGGCGCGCGATGGTCTTGACGTCCGTTGTCCCGTATTTCGCGTACGGCTTGTTCGGACTGTTGATGGCGGTGCTGTGGTCGATCGGTGGGGGATTTGCCGCAGCCCTGGTGCTCATTCCGCTACTGGTCGCCCGATGGGCGTTCGCCCAGTACGCCGAACAACGTCAGGCGTATCAGGCAACCATCCGTTCGCTGGTTCAGGCGGTGGAAACCAAGGACCACTACACACGCGGACACAGTGAGCGGGTTTCGCGGGCCTCGGTGATGATCGCCCGGGTCGTTGGGATGCGTGAAGAACGCGTCGAAGCACTTCGATACGCGGGCATCCTGCACGACGTTGGCAAACTCGGCGTGCCAACTCGGGTGTTGCAGAAGAACGGACCGCTGACTGACATCGAGTACGCGGCGATCCAACTTCACCCAGTCCGCGGCACCGAGATGGTTCGTGGCATCGCGTTCCTCGAGGAGGCGTACTCCGGAATCCTTCACCACCACGAGCGGCTAGACGGACGCGGATATCCGAGCGGTTTGAAGGGCGAAGAGATCCCAGAGTTCGCCAGGGTGATCGCGGTCGCTGACGCGTTCGACTCGATGACGACAACTCGCTCATACCGCGGCGCTCGCAGCATCGCGGAGGCGATTGAGGAACTGCGGTCCTGCGCTGGCACCCAGTTCGACGACCGCATGGTTAAGGCCCTGGTGGCCGCTTTAGAGCGCGAGACCTGGCGCACTGTTGCGCCGGAAGTTGCCATCGAAGACGAGTTCGAGCGGGAGTTCTCCTACGACCACGACGACCCGACTGTCGAGCAACCGACTGGGCACGACGCCGAGGTCGCCCGGGCGGCTAGGCAGGCCGAGCTTGCCGAAGCTCGGAGCCTGCACGACCGAGATGTGCTGCAGCGGGGTGGCTGGTCGTGAGGAGCGCCTGGTCGGACGAGTTCTCCGGGGGATCGGTCCTCGTGATCATCGGGGGGTTGTTGTTTGCCGTCGCCGGAGTCGCCGCGACCGCTGTCAATGGCGTCGATCAGGTCGCGATCGCGGTCGCATTCGGCACGTTGGTAGCGGTTGGCGAGTTGGTTCGCGTGAACCTTCCCGGAGATCGAAGTGCGGCCCCGTTGGCTGCCGCTGGTGCGCTCGCGTACGCACTGCTTGGCGAGTTCCGGATGCCTCAAGGGGTCGTCGCAACGACTCAAGGCGTTGGCCAGGTCGTCGCGTTGACCACGATCGCGGTCATCGTGGGAACGATTCCGCACGTGGCCGTCGGACAACCACCACGCTTGGAATTGCTGGCTCGTCGCATCCTGGTCACCGGTCTGGCGGCGGCATTGTTCCGGCCGCTTTACGACAGCGGAATGCTGAATGGGATCGACGATGGCAGCTGGCAGTTACCAGCGCTGATGCTGCTGGTCGTGGTCGCCTGTGGAGTCGTCGACGGATTGCTCGCGGCGTTGGCTCGGTCAGGGCGCGAACGCGTTCCCATCCTCGCCAGTGTTCGTGACGAGAGCCGGGTGGTCGTCGGGATCGGATCGGCGATCGGTGCGACTGGAGTCTTGATTGCTCTGGCCGCCGAAGTTATGGGTTTTTGGGCATTGCCGGTCTTTGCGATCCCGCTGCTCGTCGCGCAATTCTCGTTCCGTCGTTACGCCGCGATTCGGGCGACGTACCTGCAGACGATTCGTGCACTGTCGAAGGTTACTGAGGTTGGCGGTTACACCGAAGCCGGCCACGCGCAACGTGTTGCGCGACTATCGATGGCGGTCGGACGAGAAATGGGATTGAGCGAAGCCGACTTGGTCGATCTCGAGTACGCAGCCTTGATGCACGACATCGGTCAGTTGTCGCTTACTGACCCGATCCCCGGGGGCGCCACCGTCATGGTTGCCCCCGACGAGCAGCGAAGGATCGCCGCCTTCGGCGCCGAGGTCATTCGACAGTCGGGTGTGATGGATCGAGTCGCGACCGTTGTCGAGCAGCAGGCGGCGCCCTATCGACGTCCAGGGGAACCCTTCGATGCGGGCGTCCCTATCGGAAGTCGCATCATCCGCGCCGCCAATGCATACGACGATCTGGTCGGCGGGTCCATGGAGTCCGATCGTCGATTGGCCGCTCTTGAGCGACTGCGCCTGGGAATGGCCTACGAGTACGACCCACAGGTGGTCGGTCTGCTGACGCAAGTGGTCGAGCGGACCATGCTCGTTGACCGTTGACGAATGGGTCTTGTGGGCGTTGAGGTGAGCCTCAACCAGGCCCTAAGCGTGGTTGTATGGCCTCCTGCCGAAGGGAGCCATTGTGGCCGAGGAGATCCGCGCCGAGATGGTCGCGAACGTCATCACGGTGCTGGTCGGCAAGGGTGACAAGGTGGAACCGGCCCAGGCCGTAGTGATCTTGGAATCGATGAAGATGGAGATCCCGGTCCTGGCCGAGTTCGGGGGGCAGGTCCAGGAGGTCTTTGTGGATGAGGGGGACGTGGTCCAAGAGGGCGATGTCATGGTCGAACTGCACTGATCGTGGAGTCTGGACCGTGGAAGCCAGCTTCGGGCCCACGAAAGGGCCCTGGGCGCAACGGACTAGCCCGCGTGGGCTAAAGGTAGTGCCGTAGAACTCCGAAGCCTCCCTCGTGGAGATTCCTGAGACGAATGGCACCCCACACTCTGTGGAGCCGTTCCTGCGCGCGCTCGTCGACGTTGGTGGTTCCGACCTGCACTGCAAGACTGGCAGCCCTCCGAGGGTCCGTATTGACGGCCGGCTGCGCAAGCTGCAGGCCGACGTTCTCGACACCGACGACACTGAGGCCATGGTCAAGGAGGTGCTCACCGAGCGCCCCGACCTACTCGACGAGTTTGAACGTACGAATGAAGCTGACTTCGCATATTCGATGGCTGGCGTTGGACGTTTCCGCGTTAACGCGTTCCGTGCTCGCGGTTCAGCGGGTCTGGTCTTCCGGCGGGTTTCTGTCGGCGCTATCGGCATCGACGATCTCGGGCTTCCTCAGGTTGTCCAGGCACTGGCGCTCGAGCCGCGCGGTCTTGTGCTGGTAACCGGGCCAACCGGTTCCGGTAAGACCACGACGCTGGCCGGAATGATCGACCACATCAACAGCAACCGCGAGATTCACGCGGTCACTATCGAAGACCCCATCGAGGTTCTTCACTACGACAAGCTGGCAATGATTAACCAGCGCGAAGTGAAACTCGACACCAAAGACTTTGCCACCGCGTTGCGTGCCGCCATGCGTCAAGACCCCGACGTCATTCTGGTCGGTGAGATGCGTGACCCCGAGACGGTCAAGGCGGCACTTGCTGCTGCAGAGACTGGCCACTTCGTCATGTCAACGCTGCACACCACGGATGCGGCTGAGACGGTCAACCGCATCATCGACTTCTTCCCGCCGCACGAGCAGAAGCAGATCCGCATGACGCTTGCAGAGTCGTTGCGTGGAATCCTCTGCCAGCGTCTGGTTCCACGGTCCGACGGCTACGGCCGCTGCGTAACGATGGAGGTGCTGGTCAACACCGGACGTATCGCGGACGCGATCGCTGACCCGGACAAGACCGGCACCATCACCCAGCTCATCGGTGAGGGTTCGTACTACGGGATGCAGACGTTCGATCAGCACCTGGTGTCGCTGATCCGTGATGGTGTTATCACCCTCGAGGCGGCCATGCTCGCGTCCAGCAGTCCGCACGACCTGACCGTGGAACTTCGCCGACTCGGCCTGGTGGCGTAGACCGCTTTCGGCTCGCCCTGCCGACTTCAAGTTGCTAGACGCAGCGGGCGCTATAGCGCCCGTCCTGCCTAGCAACTTCGGGGAAGTCGTGCGCTTGCGGGGATAGGGTCCGAACATGGGCCTTGAGGTGGGACTGCAAGCCGCCTTGGTTCACGTCGTCGCTGACGACGACACCGCGCTAGCCGTTGGCAGCGGGGACATCAGCGTGCTGGCAACCCCCAAGCTGCTGGCACTGTGCGAGGCGGCGTGTCTTGCTGCCCTAGCTCAAGCGGACCTGGATCCGGCCTCGACCACCGTCGGAACGCGGGCTGACGTCGAGCACCTGCGCGCCTCTCCGGTCGGTGAGACGGTTCGTGCTGCCGCCAGGCTCGACCATCTAGATGGCCGACTCCTGCGCTTCGAGGTGGTCGTGACCGACGACGCGGATCGCCTTGTCGCCCGCGCCGTGCTCACCCGCGTGCTCGTCGATCGGGAGAGGTTTCTTGACCGACTAAGTCGCTGATGGGCCAGGCCCACTGAGTGGATCAGCGGATCCCCACGTGACGCCACTGCAACGCGTCGGCGCGCCAGTCGTGGAACATGCTTCCCGGAGCATTAGAGGGACGGTCCCGGTGAATCTCACGCGCCACCAGCCATACGACTGAGACGAGGACCACCAGGCTGACAATGAGTGTGATTGCTGTGTTCATGGCAGTAACTATGCCCTGGGGGAGAAACTGCCAACAGTGGCAGACTTGACACCTATCGCAAAGTTACTGCCATACTGCTCTCATGTTGCAAAACGTGGTCGCGTTGGCCGTTCCTGGTGTCGCTCCCTTCGAACTCGGCGTGGTCTGCGAGGTGTTCGGGATCGACCGGTCAGATGTGGGCCTGCCGGCCTTCGACTTCGCGGTGGTTTCAGAAAATGCCGCACCTGTGACCACGTCCATCGGGTTCGGGATCAGTCCAAATCATGGCCTTGAGCGCGCCGCCGAGGCTGACCTAATCTGCGTACCCGCAGCTGGCGAAGAGATTCCCAGTGACGCCATCTTGGACGTGTTGCGGGCAGCGGTCGATCGCGGTGCGCGAGTACTGAGTGTGTGTACGGGAGCGTTCACGTTGGGTGCTGCCGGACTACTCGATGGCCGCGCGTGCACAACGCACTGGTATCACGTCGACGAACTCGAACGTCGGTTCCCGAAAGCCAACATCAACTGTGACGTGTTGTACGTCGACGCCGATCCAATCATTACGAGCGCGGGTACCGCTGCGGGTATCGACGCGTGTTTGCATTTGGTGCGCAAGGAACTTGGTGCCGCGGTCGCTAACGGAATTGCACGACGCATGGTCGTAGCTCCGCACCGTGAAGGTGGTCAGGCGCAGTACATCGCAAACCCGGTTCCCGAGTGCACTGCAGACACGCTGGCGCCATTGTTGCTGTGGTTGACCGAACACCTCGACGATGAGTTCACCGTCGAGCAGTTGGCGCATCGTTCGCACATGTCGGCGCGGACGTTCGCCCGGCGATTCCGTGCTGAGACTGGTACGACGCCACATGCCTGGATCAAGTCGCAGCGATTGAATCGCGCTGAGCATTTACTCGAGACCACGGACGAACCGATTGAGCGCGTTGCGTCCATGAGCGGTTTCGGATCGTCGTCGCTGTTGCGTCACCACTTCGTCAAGCACCGCGGTGCCACACCGCAGGCCTACCGTCGAGCTTTCCGTCAGAGCGCCTGAACCTCAGACTGCTTAAGCCGGACGACTAAAGACCTCAAGCACAATCTCGTCGGTTCCGTACGGACGCCAGTCTCGCTCTGGACATCGCTGGTAGCCGAGGGCGAGGTAGAACGAAGCGGCCGCGGTGTTCGTCGAGATGACCGACAACACCACGTTCGCGAATTCTTCTGCTGCTGCCAAGTTGTGCACGTGCTCCATCAGGAGACGTCCGATGCCGCGTCGACCGTGATCGGGTGAGACACCGAGCATTCGCACCTCAACCTCGTCGGGTTTGGCGATCTCGGCGTACGGCGTCCCCGGACGTCCGACTGTGACGGTTCCGAGCAGGACGTCATCGTCATCGACGGCGACCCACAACTCCGCTTTCTCGCCGCGCTGTGCGGCGTCCAGCAGTTCGGTGCGATAAGGGTCGTCGCCACCCTCGATGAGCACCTCGGCGTAGGACTGCAGCGTTAATTCGCCGATGGCGGTGTACTCGCTAGGACGGGCCAGGCGAAGGGTGGGTCGCACTGGCGCGATTCGAATACCGTGTCAGGCAGTGGTGCGAACGCGATTGCGGCGT
Organism: uncultured Actinomycetota bacterium; assembly: GCA_963726755.1. Taxonomy (GTDB): domain Bacteria; phylum Actinomycetota; class Actinomycetes; order JAHEKZ01; family JAHEKZ01; genus DATKIY01. Next base: position 286,165 of record CAVSDB010000002.1, on the reverse strand, counting down.
TTCAGGGCGCGACGCTCGTCCTCGGACATACCGCCCCAGACGCCAGCGTCCTGCCCGCTCTCAAGGGCCCACTGCAGGCAGGCGTCCATGACCTCACAGCGACGACAGACCGCTCGTGCCTCCTCGATCTGCAACAGGGCTGGGCCGGTGTTGCCAATCGGGAAGAACAATTCCGGGTCTTCATCACGGCAGGCGGCACGGTGACGCCAATCCATGCGAGTGCACTCTCCTTGGTATTCGCAGCGGGGTGCTCACCCGACCGCGGTCGGCGGCACCCCTGGGAGCTATTCACCGGCCTGGTCGCCGGAAAATCGCGTCCTCCCACCCTTACAGACGTAAGGCCGGTCCACAAGGCGAGTTTGACCACTAAACCCGCCCAACGGTGTCGTGTTGATCACACTCGACCGTGGAATAGCTCGAACCAGCAGCCGCGGCCGGACCGCTACGCTCGCGGCCGTGACAGCCGAATCCAGCCCGGAGCCCCCCGCCATCGGGTTGCCTGCCAGATTGCGCCTGCTGGCCCTTCTCACGGCCTTAGAAGGCCTCATGCTGCTGACGTATGCCGCCGCTGACCTGGTGCTTGCAGCTGCGGACGACAACGCCGAGTGGGGCGCCGTCTGGTTCGTCGTCGTGGGTCTGGGGCTTTGGGGTGTCGGGCTGATCTGGGTGTCTTGGGGGCTGCGGCACCGGCGTAGGTGGGCTTTCACCCCGGTGCTCTTCACCCAGTTGATCTTCGGGCTCATCGGCCTGACGGTTTTCGGCAGCGCGACCGTGCCGGCTCAGATCGTGTCGGGGACCGTGGTCGTGCTGGCAGTCGTGCTGCTCTGGCTGCTGTTCAGTCGTGAGGTTCGCAACGCGTTGATCCCTCCGCCCGCGGGGTAGTTCCGCCTGCTAACTAGGGTTCCGAGCATGCAGTCGGTCATCGTCGGCAGCGTGGGATCGAGTGTCGTGGGACTGCTCGCGGTGCTCGGCTTTATCGTGATCGTGGTGGGGGCCCCGATCGTGTTCATCGTGTTCCTGATCCAAATGCTGAGGGATCGGTGAATGACCGCGAGTGGCGTCAACCGCCTCAGGATCGCGGCGCAAGTCGCCCCGCGCCAGCCGCTCGAGGGCTGGTCCCGTCAGGCGGTTGACGGTCCACTCGTCCATCGACAGCGCCCCTATCGATCGGTAGAACTCAACAGCTGGGTTCCAGTCGAGCACCCACCAATCGAGGCGCGGGTATCCGCGTTCGACGCAGATCGACGCTAGGTGCTGCAACAGCGCCTTGCCGTACCCGCGTCCGCGGTACTGCTCGCGGACATAGAGGTCGTCGAGGTAGATGGAGTGCTTGGCGGTCCAGGTGAAGTAGTTCTTGAACCAGATGCAGAAGCCTGCGATCGCCCAGTCATCGGATGCTGCGTCACCATCAGTGTGTTCGAGGATCGAGCACCACACGGCGGGGTCGTCGGCGAACAGCGAAGCGTGAAGCAGTTCTTCGTTGGACTGAACCTCGTGCGCCGAGTTCTCGTACTCGGCGAGTTCGTAAATCATCCCGAAGATTTCTGGCACATCCTCGGGTGTGGACGCACGAATACGAAAGTCGCTCACGTGGCAGATCTTGCCTTAACCAGGGCGCATTTGACGTGAGTTGCTAGGCGGGGCGGGCGCTATAGCGCCCGCCCCGCCTAGCAACTTGAAGTTGTATGTTGGTTCCTAGGCCTTCTTGGTTTCCCAGAAGATGCCGGAGATCTCGTCGATCTTCGCCAGCAGTTGGTCTGCCACCGCAACGTCGGTCGTGCCCTTGGTGCCAGCGGCCCCTGCGAGCTTTGTGGCCTCGTTGAACAGACCGTGTAGCTGGGGGTACTTCTCGAAGTGAGGGGGCTTGAAGTAGTCGGTCCAGAGCACCCAGAGGTGCTCTTTGACGAGATTGGAACGCTCCTCCTTGATGGTGACAGCCCTGGCCTTGAAGTCGGCGTCGTCACTGCCGGCGTACTTCTCCATGCACGCCTTAACGGACTGCGCCTCGATCTTGGCCTGTGCCGGGTCGTATACGCCGCAGGGCAGATCGCAGTGGGCGCTCACATCGGCGATGAGCGACAAAGCCATGGTCGATCCTTTCGAAGAGTCTTTCGACAGAAGGCTGGTCATTCGCGACACTACCCCCGATGACTTCACCCCGCACCGACGGCTCCGACCACGCACGACCGCGTTGGTTGGCCGGATTCGCGTTGGTGCGCGTACGAGGACGTTCGATGGAGCCGACCTTGCGTGAGGGTGATGTGTTGCTGGTTCGCAGTCACGCCCAACCCAGTCCTGGAGACATCATCATCGTCCGACTACCGGGGGAGCGGCCGCTAGCCGTCAAACGCATCCTGCGTCGGGACGACGATGGTTGGTGGGTCGAGCGTGACAACCCCCGCGAGGGCGTTGATTCGTGGACGTTGGGGGCGATTCCCGATGGTGACGTCGTGGCCCGAATGGTGGCGCGGATTTGGCCACCTCGTCGAAGTCCAAGCCACCCAATGAGTGTGGGACGATCCTGACGTGTCCGACCAGGAATTGCCCGTCGATCCCGTCTTCGCAATGCACCGAGGCGGGAAGATCGAGATGCGCTCGACCGCTCGTGTTCGCGACCGCGAGGGACTTGTCGTTGGCGTACACCCCTGGTGTCGCGCGCGTGTGCGAGGCAATTGCAGCAGATCCTGGACTTGCCGCGACCTACACCTGGCGATCTCACGTCGTGGCGGTTGTCTCTGATGGAACGGCCGTCCTCGGTCTTGGCGACATAGGACCGCTGGCCGCTCTTCCGGTCATGGAAGGCAAGGCGCTGCTCTTCAAGGACTTCGGGGGCATCGACGCCGTGCCGATCGTTCTCGACACCACTGACGTCGACGAAATCATCGAAACCGTTCGTCGTTTCGCACCGAGTTTTGGCGGTATCAACCTCGAGGACATCAGCGCGCCACGCTGCTTCGAGATCGAGGCGAGGCTGCAAGAACTGGTCGACATCCCCGTGTTCCACGACGACCAACACGGGACAGCGATCGTCGTTCTCGCGGCGATGGAGAGTGCCGCGAAGCTAACCAAGCGGCCGCTCTCGGAGTTGCGTGTTGTTGTATCTGGCGCAGGCGCTGCGGGCGTTGCCGTCACGCGGATCCTGCTGGACGCGGGGATCGGCGATATCGCGGTTGCTGACAGCAAGGGCATCGTTCACTTGGGTCGAGACAACCTCACCGGCATGAAGAAACTCATCGCCGAACGAACCAACAAAGCCGGACTCAACGGAACCATCGAAGAGGCGATGAGGGGCGCAGACGTCTTCATCGGGGTGTCGGCGGGAAAGGTCGGCGAAGAAGCGGTGGCTGCGATGGCGGACGATGCGCTGATCTTCGCCCTTGCCAATCCGGATCCCGAAGTTGATCCCGAGGTCGCCGCCCGTCACGCGCGAGTTGTGGCAACCGGTCGCAGCGATTACCCGAATCAGATCAACAACGTCCTCGCCTTCCCGGGGATTTTCAAGGGCGCACTTGATACCGGATCAACTCGCATCACCCCTCGGATGAAGTTGGCTGCGGCTGAGGCATTGATGAAGGTCGTCGGCGATGACGTCGCTGAGGAGTACGTGATCCCGAGCGTCTTCGACCAACGCGTTGCACCTGAAGTAGCTGAAGCGGTGGCTAAAGCCGCACGTGAGGACGGCGTCGCGACGCGATGACGGCTCGCACCGCCGTTGCCACCGCCAGCGAGGCTGACGTCACGACCCGAACTCTGGTTCTGCCGTCGCAGAGAGCTTACGTTGTATCGTTGTCGAGATGTCGACCGGTCTGCGAGGACCTAAACGATGAGAGGCGACGTGCATCCGTCGCGAGGTGGGTTGGCTATGAATTCGTCGACGTTAGCCTGCTGGGCGCGAATCGCACTCGTCGTCTCCTGATGACGTATCCAGCATCTCGTCACGGAGTTGGTCTTGTGGCCGTGCCTGGAGTCGCGTAGTGCTTGACCGCCAGTCGGAGGCAATGACGTTGACCGCTTGGCGTGGTCGCTGCACTGAAGGCCTCGGAATACCAGGACTTGGCCATCTGCGTGAACCTGAGTGCGCGCATCGACAGGCGGCGCAACGTGGTCTGTCAGATCGAGGACGTACTCGTGATCGACGTCACCTTCTACTGCGGCGCCCCTGCAGTCACGTCAGTCCTTCTGATTGCCGTTCATGAGTGCTGTCGTGGCGATCAGCGAGAGCGATTCCCGCCGAGTAGATGTCTGGAGCCCGTCCCGACTCGCTAGGTGCTCTAGCGGTGTAGCGGCACGATCTCTGCCACGAGTTTGCCGAACTGGTCGACGTCGTCCTCGGTGGTATCCCATGAGCACATCCAGCGCACTTCGTGCAGCGCCTCGTTCCAGACGTAAAACGCGTAGGACGCCTGCAGTTCTGGAATCGCGGCGGCAGGGCAGCGTCGCGAACACTGAATTGGCCTGAACCTGTCGGGTGACATGCACCCCGGGCACGTCCTTGACGGCTTGGAACAACCGCTGTGCCATCGTGTTGGCATGCGACGCGTTGCGGTGCCACAGGTCGTTGTCGAGCAGCGCGAGGAACTGCGCAGAGATGAACCGGGTCTTGCTCGACAGTTGCAGCTGTTGCTTACGGATGAAGGCAGCCTGATCGGCCAGTTCGGGACGGAAGAAGACGACCGCCTCGCCGCCCATAAGTCCGTTCTTGGTGCCACCGAAGGACAGCGCGTCAACGCCAACGTCGGCAGTGGTGGCTCGAAGTGAAACACCGAGCGACGCGGCGGCGTTGGATATCCGGGCTCCGTCAACGTGCAGGTACATGTCGAGCTCGTGGGCAGTGTCAGCCAGACCACGCAACTCGTCCAGCGAGTAGAGGGTGCCGAACTCGGTTGACTGTGTTATCGAGACAACTTTGGGTTGTACGTGGTGTTGGTCACCCTTGCCAAGGTAAGCGGCGCGAACCAACTCGGGCGTGAGCTTTCCGTCCGGCGTGGGGATGTCGACCAGCTTGCTACCCAGGATTCGCTCTGGCGCGCCGCACTCGTCGACGTTGATGTGCGCCGACTCCGCGCACATCACGTTCTCCCAGGGGCGAAGCATCGTCTGCAGGCCAATGAGGTTCGCACCAGTTCCGTTGAAGACGAAGAACACCTCGACGTGGTCACCGAGATGCTCGCGCATCCGGGCGACGGCAGCCGCGGTGACTGGGTCATCGCCATAGGCCACTACGTGTCCGTGGTTGACCTCGCTGATGGCCGCCAGGACCTCCGGGTGGATGCCCGCGACGTTATCGCTGGCAAAGCCTCGGGGGTGGCTTGAGTCGTTCACGAAGGTCCTCCGGAGTAGAGCCGTAGACGCTGCCCGTTCATCTTGGCCGCTGCGTCAGAGGTCAGGTAGACGAGTGCGTCGGCGATCTGTTCTGTGGGTACGAAGTTGCTCCAGTCCTTGTCGGGCTCGGACTCACGCATCGCCGGGGTCACGATGGCAGGAACGACAACGATGTTGGCAGTTGCTGAGGTGCCTTTGAAGCCGTCGGCGAGTGCCAGCACGGTTGCCTCAGCCGCGGCTTTGCTTGCTGCGTAGGCCGCGTTGGTGGAAGTCGGTGCCTGGGCCTGCTGAGCAGAGATGATGACGAAACGACCACCCTGCTGGCTGGCCGTGAGCTGGCCCGCGAACGAACGCGCCATGTGGACGGTGGTTCGCACGAGCAGGCCGTTCAGCCAGTCCCAGTCCTCCAGTGGAGCATCGGCGATGGATTTGCCCCCGCGCCAGCCACCGACTAGGTGCCAGACCGCATCGATGGATTCGGCGCCCGAGAGTCGGGTAGCAAAGGTCTCGACGGCTGCTGGGTCGAGGAGGTCGACAACTTGAGTGCCAGCGACGGCTTCCTCATGAGCGCTGGCCAATGCGTCGAGCCGGTCTTGGGCGACGTCCACCAACACCAACTGCGCGCCAGCGTCAGCAGCAGCTGCAACAACCGTTGGGCCAAGTCCTCCGGCAGCACCGGTGATGAGCACTCGACGTCCTGCAAGCGAATTCGTCATAGTTCCAAACTAGTCATCGTCGGGGTCGTCTAGACGGGCTAGGTAGGTGGCTAGCCGATCGACTGGGACTTCAAAGTCTGGGTTCAGGTCGACGAATGAACGCAGTTTGTCGGCGAGCCAGCCCAGAGTCACCTCGTCGGTTCCCCTGCGCTCGTCGAGCTCCTCGATTCCACGGTCGGTGAAGTACAACGGGCCTCCTGCGTCGACGGCGATTGGTTGACGGACTAGTCGGCGAAAGCGGCAACGACCAGTTCGTGTTGTTCACGCTCATGTGCGTGGAAAGAACCCGTGGCGGTGGCCGAACTCGCCGCCCGCGAGATCCGGACCAACGGCTGACCGAGCGCGTCGACCAGCGCCAGACCCATGTAAGGCCAGGCGCCCTGGTTCGCAGGTTCTTCCTGCACCCACCGAAGTTCTGCGTGACCGTACTGCGCGACGGCTCGGAATATCTCGTTGGTCGCCAGCGGATAAAGCCGCTCAACGCGGACCAAGGCCGTGTCGGTGATGTTGTTTTCCTCGCGGTACTTCGCGAGGTCGTAGTACACCTTGCCGCTGCTCAACACGACCTTGCGGACTCCGACGGAGTCAACTGTGGTGTCTGGAATCACCGGGTTGAAGTGGCCCTGCGTGAACGCTTCAGTGGGACTGGTCGCAGCCTTCATGCGCAGCATGGACTTTGGCGTGAACACGACCAGGGGGCGACGGACGGGGGAGAGCGCTTGCCACCGCAACAAGTGGAAGTAGTTCGCTGGAGTCGTCAAGTTTGCGATCGTCATGTTGTCCTGCGCCCCGAGTTGCATGAAGCGCTCGATGCGAGCCGACGAGTGATCGGGTCCTTGTCCCTCGTACCCGTGAGGGAGCAGCAGGACGACGCTTGAACGTTGGCCCCACTTCTGCTCACCAGACGAGATGAACTCGTCGATGATGGTTTGCGCGCCGTTGGTGAAGTCACCGAACTGGGCTTCCCACATCACCAATGCGTCAGGGCGCGCAACCGAGTAGCCGTACTCGTAGCCCACCGCGGCGAACTCCGACAGGGGAGAGTCGTAGACGTAGAGTTTCGCGCCCTTCTCGTAGCAACGCTTGAGCGGCTTGTAAGCCCACCCAGTCTCGCGATCGATGATGACCATATGGCGTTGGCCGAACGTCCCACGACGTGAGTCCTGACCCGCAAGTCGAACCGGAACACCGTCGGTAAGCAGTGAGCCGACGGCCAATGTCTCGGCGAACGCCCAATCGATGCTGTCTTGCTCGACCATCTCAGCCCGACGCTTCAACTGCGGAGCCAACCGGTGGTGAACCGTGAAGCCCTCCGGCAGTTTCAATTGCGTCGACACCACACGGTCGACCTGTTCACGCGTGATGGCGGTGGTGACGTCGCGCTCAGGAGTCTGTGGGGCAAGGGTCACTTCACCGCGTTGCTCAACCTCAGTGACCGGCTCGACGTCCTCGAGTGGTTCGGCATCGGCGCGCGTTTCGGCAAACACCTTCTCCAGTTGTTGCTGGTAGTCACGTAATGCGGCCTCAGCCTCTTCGACGGTGATGTCACCACGCCCGATGAGGGACTCGGTGTAGAGCTTGCGGACCGATCGCTTCGCATCGATCAGGTTGTACATCAGCGGCTGAGTCAGCGAGGGATCGTCCGCCTCGTTGTGTCCACGGCGTCGGTAGCAGAGCAGATCGATGACGACGTCCTTCTTGAACACCTGCCGAAACTCGAACGCTGCGTGGGCGACGCGAATGACGGCTTCGGGGTCGTCGCCGTTGACGTGGAAGATTGGTGCCTGGACCGCGCGCGCGACGTCGGTGGCGTAGACACTCGATCGGGCTGCTGCCGGTGCGGTGGTGAATCCCGACTTGGTTGTTCACCACGACATGAATCGTGCCGCCGGTGCGATAGCCGCGTAGTTGCGACAGTTCAAGGGTTTCGGCCACGACTCCTTGACCGGAGAATGCCGCGTCGCCGTGCATCAGCAGTGGCAGCACGGTGAAGCCGCCCTCTCCTAACCCGAGAACGTCTTGCTTGGCCCGGGTGAATCCTTCGAGGACTGGGCTGACCGCTTCGAGATGGCTGGGGTTCGACACCAACGAGACAGCGATCTTGGAACCATCTGGTGCCTTGAAGGTTCCCTCGGCGCCGAGGTGGTACTTGACGTCCCCCGATCCCTGCACCGCGTTGACGTCCAGGTTTCCCTCGAACTCGCGGAAGATCTGTCCGTATGACTTGCCAACCAAGTTGGCCAACACGTTCAGTCGACCGCGGTGTGGCATTCCGACGGTTACCTCGTGCAGACCTTCCTGGGCCGCCGACGTGAGCAGTTCGTCAATAAGGGGAATGACTGACTCGCTGCCTTCAAGCGAGAAGCGCTTTTGCCCAACGAACTTGATCTGGAGGAAGGTCTCGAACGCCTCAGCCGCATTGAGCCTTCGAAGGATGTGGAGCTGTTCTTCGCGGCTTGGACGTTCGTGGGAACGTTCGAAGTTCGCCTGGATCCACTCACGTTGGTCCGGATCTTGGATGTGCATGTACTCGATACCGATGGTCCGGGCGTACGAGTCGCGAAGCACGCCGAGGATTTCGCGCAACAGCATGAGTGGCTTGCCGCCGAAACCACCCGTTGCGAACTCGCGGTCGAGGTCCCACATGGTGAGTCCGTGGTTGACCAAGTCGAGGTCGGGGTGGCGGCGCTGCTTGTACTCAAGTGGGTTCGTGTCCGCCATCAGGTGACCGCGGACCCGGTACGCGTGGATGAGTTCCTGAACGCGCGCCGTCTTGTTGACGTCGTCATCGTGCGACGCGCTGATGTCCTGCACCCAGCGGATCGGCTCGTACGGGATCCGCATCGCGGCGAAGAGGGTGTCGTAGAAGCCGTTCTCGCCCAGCAGGAACTCATGCATCCGACGCAAGAACTCACCGGACTGGGCGCCTTGAATGACGCGGTGGTCGTACGTCGACGTCAGGGTCATGATTTTGCTCACGGCAAGCCGGGCGAGCGGTTTCGGCGGAGGCCCCCTGGTACTCGGCCGGGTACTCCAGAGCACCGACGCCGACGATGACGCCCTGCCCCTTCATCAGCCGAGGAACCGAGTGAACCGTTCCAATCGTTCCTGGGTTGGTCAGGCTGATCGTCGTCCCGGTGAAGTCGTCGGCGGTCAAGGCATTGCCTCTGGCCCTGACGGACGAGATCCTCGTAGGCCGACCAGAACTGGGTGAAGTCCATCGACTCGACACCCTTGATGCACGGGACCATCAATTGGCGCGTCCCGTCCGGGCGCTGCAGATCGATCGCGATTCCGAGGTTGATGTGTTCGGGATGGACAACTGACGGTTTGCCGTCGATCTCGGCGAACGAGGCATTCATCTCAGGCATCCCCCGGAGGGTCTGCACGACCGCCCATGCGATGACGTGAGTGAACGAAATCTTGCCGCCGCGGCTCCGGCGGAGATGGTTGTTAATGACCGTCCGGTTGTCGATCAGCAACTTCGCGGGAACACCGCGAACACTGGTCGCCGTCGGTACCTCGAGTGAGGCTTCCATGTTGGTGACGACTCGCGCCGCTGGTCCTCGCAGCACTTGCGACTCCGAGTCGCGTGGCGCTGGGGGCACTCGGTTTCGCTGCCGGTGCGGCGGGTTGTGGGGTACGGCGCCGGGGTCACTGGCTCGACCGGTGCGATGGGTGCAGCCGCGGCAGGCGAGGCAGTTTCCGTCGTGGTCGGTGCTTCGGTGGTGGGAGCAGCAGGCGCCGCCGGGCTAATCGAGGTGTCTGAAGGTCGATAGTCCTCGAAGAATCCGTGCCACGCGGGGTCGACGGAGTCCCGATCGGCGAGGTACTGCTGGTAGAGCTCGTCCACAAGCCATTGGTTGGGACCGAACTGTTGCGACTGCGTGGTCACTGTGGTCAGATCTCTCGCTCGGTTCGATGCGTGATCGTCCTCAGCCTATCCCTCGGGCGTTGGGCCCTCATCCTTGAACCGCCGGGGCTCGACCTAGGCGGTCGCGAACCCGTATCTCGCATCCGGCAAGTGAGCCCCCGCGGGCGTCCGCAGTGCCAGGAGTTCGACTGCGTAGTCCTGGTGAGCCGACAGGTGACGGACCGGGTCGATGGTGAGCGTGTCGGTCGCTGAGTCGTAGTGCACGTGGCGGGGGACGCTTTGTCCAGTTGCGCCGTCGATCAACACGACGTGGCGGTTGTCGGCCGAGTTGGCTGATAACGGTCGGCCAACCTGGATCGTCAGATCCATCGATGGAGACTGGTCAAGGGCGTTCGGACTCGGGGATGCGGCGACGATGCTCGGTCTGGCGCCGATGCCGACCGTTGCCGATGTAGCCGAGGCGGTTGCATGTGCAGTCACAACCACAGCACCGGGGCTGCGAGTGGGCCTGTCGTTGTAAACGTGAACGTATGCGGCATCGCTGACGCGGGCTTGGATTTGCTCAAGGTCGCCGCCCTTTCGACTGTCCATTCGCCGAATCAGGTGCAGTTGGCTGTCGTAGACCTCTAGGGCAAGATCAACCCGTCGGACGCCGCGCGATGCCGTAGTCGACTTCACCCCGAACTCAACATGCGCAGGCGAGTTCGGGCTGTACCGGTACCACAGGTCGCCGCCTTCTGGTGCGATCGCGGATCGATCCACGCGGTGCAAGGCGCGAGCCGTTGCCGGCGTTACCGCCGACCCTCCGAAGCTTGCCCTTCCGCTCATCGAGATCGTGCCGCCTAGCGCACCGTCAGCATCAGGAACGCCAAAGCCGGTGTATTCATCGGGGCCAACTGGACCAACGTCCGCCGATGCGCGCAGCAGGGCGGCTCGAACGCGCGATGGCGACCACCGCGAGTGCTTGTCGATCAACAGTGCCGCGGCCCCGCTCACCAATGGCGCGGCGAACGAGGTTCCGCTGCCCACGGCGTAGCGGTTCCCGGGGAAGGTAGAGGCAATCTCCCAGCCAGGAGCGACGACGTCCACCCAATCACCGTGCTGGCTGAACCAGGTCAAATTGTCGTTATTGTCGGTCGCTCCCACGGCCATGACCGTCGGTGTGGCGGCTGGGTAGGTCTTTCTTGTTCCGCCTGAGTTTCCGCTGGCTGCAACGACGAGCACGTTATTTCGCTCGGCGAACCGCAGCGCATCGGCCAATATCCGACTAGTCCTGAAGCCGCCCAGCGAAAGATTGATGACGTCGGCACCGTGCGTGGTTGCCCAGCGGATTGCACGCACGATCGTTGAGTCCGTACCGTGAGCCGTTGGCATCCAAAGCACGTACCGGAAGGATCGTGGCCCGGCTCGCGCCTGCGATGCCCCTGTCGTTGCCGCGAGTCGCCGCAATGACGCCGGCGACAAACGTGCCGTGTCCATTGAGGTCCTGCGGATGTGAATCGTTGTCGACGAAGTCGTGGCCCCGGAGCACGTTGCCGAGATCGGGATGAGACGCATCCACACCGGTGTCGATAACGGCAACTGTGACGCCGCTGCCGTTTGATCGATGCCAGGCTTGCGGGAAGTCCATCGTCCCGCGCAAGTACTGCTGATGACCTACATAGAGGGGGTCACCTGAGAACACGTGGCGCACGTGATCGACGGCGACCGCCGCGACGTTGGGGTCGGCTTTGAGTTCGCGGCGTACGGCAGCAACGTGTCCACCTGCGTCGACCGCCACCCATCGCCCACCCACCGAAGTGGTGGGCGTCCGCCCCAGTCCGGTCCGCAACGATGCCGAGCGGTACTTGACCAGCAGGTGCGAACGATCAGTCGCGTGGCCGACTCGGGGGGCGAGCCCGAGGGATATCAGCGGTGGCGTAGCAGCAGTGTCTGCCAACGCGGCAGCCTGGGGAGTGGTCTGCACGGCCAAGGAGAGGGCCAGGATGGAAAAGGTCAAACTCAAGGAAAGCGGGCGCATCGGAGCCTTAGTAATCGCGAGTGATCTTCGGTCATGGGGCCAGACCGTCGACCTTGTGTCGGCTCACCCGGCTGTTGTCTGTAGACCTTCGAGAGTGGCCGCCACAAGGGTACCCAGGGTCGGGAGGTGGTAGCCGCCCTCCTGGACGGCGACGGTCGGCAGATTCAGCGACGCGATCGCCTCTCCACCAGATCGGTAGCCGTCTGCGGTCACCCGAAGTGGGCTCTCGGGGTCGTCAGCCGCCGCATCAACGCCCAGCGACACGACGACCGCGTCGGCGCCGAAGTGCCTAACGTCGTCGACCAAGCTGCCGAGGGCCTCTAGCCACGGTTCGTCGCCGAGCCCTTCAGCGAGTGGTCGGTTGCGGTTGGCACCATCGCCGTCGCTGCGCCCGCGTTCATCGGCGTGCCCGACGTAGTGGGGGAACCAGCCCGCCGCAGGGTCGACGTGCAGTGAGCCGTAGAAGACGTCACCACGTTCGTAGAAGATCGCTTGGGTGCCGTTGCCGTGGTGGGCATCGATGTCGATGACGGCAACCTTCCCCTTCCCGCGATTGCGCAGCGCGTTCGCGGCCACTGCTGCGTTGTTCAGGTAGCACGAACCGCCGTACCCATCGCGTGTTACGTGATGTCCCGGGGGACGACACAGCGCGTACGCGACGTCGTGATCGCCATTGGCCACCAGATCGACTGCAGTCAGGGCAGCGTCGACTGCGCCCCTTGCCGCCTCCCATGTACCTGGTCCAACCAGGGTCATGGTGTCGTAGGCGAAGCGCCCAGCGCGTCCGTGAACGCCTGCGGGAAGTCGCATGGGCATTCCGGCAAGCATGGCGTTAGTGGGGAAGACGTACGGGACGATCCGGTCTTGGCCGGGTACCTCAAGAAAGCCTGCTTCAACCCACTCCTGGTACCCGTCGCGCAGCCAGTCGACCATCGCGGGATCGTGAACTTCGAGAAGTTCAGCGTCGTCGTGCGGCGTCGCGTCGATCACCGGTGCTCCGGCGTCTGACAAGTGCGAACGAATCACGCGCGCACGTTCAGCGATTTCGGTGCCCTCGATCACAACGCCGACCCAGACTTCGCCCTTGGGTTCATGACGCGTGCAGTCCTCGGACCAGATGATTGGAGTTGTCAGGCTCATGCCCGGCATGATGTCACGGTGCCTCGAACTCGTGATCTCGGAATCGCCGTCGGACCGTTGACCCCAGGGTCGACCAACTCAATCCTTGACGTACCGGGTGTCGGTCTTGGCCACGCCACGGTGTGGCGTGACGAACCAGACCCGCCCGAGGGGCGAGGCAAAGCGCGAACGGGTGTCACGGTGATTGATCCAGGTGGCGACCCGTTCGCGGAACCGATTCCCTTCGGTGCAGCAGTGCTGAACGGCGCTGGAGAGATGACCGGCTACGTGACCGCCAAGGAGTGGGGGCTGCTCGAGTCCGCAATCTTTCTGACGTCGTCGATGCAGGTCGGTCGGGTGTACGACGCGGCATGCGAGCTGTCGATGGAACGCAATCCGCTGATTGGCATCGACGACGTGCTGCTTCCGGTCGTCGCCGAATGTGACGACTCGTTTCTCAGCGATGCCCGCTCCATGCAAGTCAGCAAGGACGACGTACGGGCGGCTTGGAGCCAAGCGCGAGAATCGGCCGGTTCGGGCGAGCCACCGGCTGAGGGTGCTGTCGGATCTGGCACCGGGATGTCCTGTCTGGGGTTCAAGGGGGGCATCGGAACTTCGTCTCGTCGAGTTGGAGACGAGCACATCGTTGGCGTTGTCGTCATGACCAATTTCGGAGAGTTCCATCGACTCACGGTCGATGGCGTCCCACTCGGCCGGCTGATGACCGATCCGAGTGAAGTCGAGCCTGAAGTCAACTCCGATCCTGGGCCTAAGGGGTCATGCATCGTGGTTGTCGGTACCAACGCGCCGGTCGACCACGCTGGATGCGAGCGCCTCGCCACTCGCGCCGGGATGGGACTAGCGCGGACGGGGTCGACTGCGCATCACGGAAGTGGCGAGATCTTCATGGCGTTCGCGACTGGGCTCCGCGTCGAGCGAGGCGGAGCTCCCAAGCGCACTCCGATCGTGGGCAGTGGACTGGACGACTACTTCGCAGCAGTTATCGACGCGACCGAAGAAGCTGTCCTGAACTCGATGTTGCAGGCGAACACGGTAGTCGGTCGGTCGGGGAACACCTCATACGGTTTGTCGGCTGACGACGTCGTCGCGCACCTTCGTAAGGCTGGCCGCATCTGGCCCTGATCCCATCGCAACAGTGTTCGAAATTGCGCGTCAGACGTTCAATTTCGCACAACAAGGGGACCTGCGTGCGAGATTGTGGCTCGGACGACAATTCCGCACAGGAGTCAGCTAGCGGAGGTCAGAAGACCTGTTGGTGCGGGGGGTGACCTTGATAGGCACGACCGACCATTCGTACCCACTGGTGTACGGCATTTTCTGCGGCAGCAAAGGGTCCCGGTACGAAGTGTGGAGACTTCACACCACGCTGAACCGATTCGCAGGCGGCCCAGTCCTGGCGATTGGTGATGTCCCAGAACTTGACGCCGTACGAGGGGTCCGCAACGCCCTTCGGAAACAACCACGTGCACTCGACCCAGGTCTTATCGACATCCAGGGGCAGCATGCGATGGGCCATCACGTAGTCGGGATGCGGTGACACCAGCAGGTTGGGGAACATCCCGATGTAGAGGACCGCACGTGGATCGACGCCGGGGATGTTGTGGCCGAGGGACTTGCCGTCGAGCGACATCGTCTCAACGCCATCTCGCAGCTCCATCGAGCCACCGACCCAGGCTCCGGCACCACGGAGGTTGTCGCCGCTGTCGGGCGGTGTGACGACGCAGAGTTCTGGGTGAATCGACGGGCAGTGGTAGCACTCGTGATAGTTCTCGACGATCAACTTCCAGTTTGCGTTGACCACGTAGGAGTGGCGTTCGGCGATCTCGAGCTCGCCGGGGTTGTACGGGCTGATGAGTGAGTCCATGTCGCCGATGTGTTCGCTGAACGGCGCGGCGTCTCCGGTGGCGTTGATGAAGACCCAGCCTTGCCATTGCGCAAGTGGCAGCGGTACTAACGAGAAGACTGTCTTGTCCTCGACGTCCATGTTCGGCGCTGAAATGAGTGCACCGTCGAGGCTGTAGCCCCAACCGTGGTACGGGCAGGCAACCGCGCGTCCAGTTCCGGATTCACCGTCGGCGACCAACTCGTGACCGCGGTGCCGGCAGGTGTTAGCGAACGCGCGTAACTCATCGCCGTTCCACGTCACGAGAACCGGGATGTCACCGATCATCAAGCCGCGCTGGGTGATCTTCTCTTCGCGAAGATCGGTCTCACGACCGACGCAGACCCACGATGCAGCGAACAAGTTACGACGTTCGAATGCGAGCACGTCGGGATCGGTATACGCAGCGCTCGGGAACATTGTTGACTCGCCGAGATCACCGAGCGAGCGCTGAAGTTCTTGGGCGGAAAGGGGAAACTGTTTCACCGGGACATCCTGGCACGCCGTCGCCATTTCGCGCGGGAGCGGTCCCTCAGGATCTGTCCCACAACGTTGCGGCCGGGGATCCCGGTGACGCCACCGCCTCCGTGAGTGGCCGATCCCGCTTGGTAGAGGCCGGTGATAGGGGTACGAAGGTCTGCATACCCGGCAGCGGGACGGGCGTGGAACATCTGGCCTGGCGTTAGTTCCCCGTGGAAAATGTTGCCACCAATTAAGCCGTAGGTGTTCTGCATCGTGTCCGGGCCAATGACCTGGCGGTGCAGCACGGAGTTCTTGAATCCCGGTGCGACATTCTCGACGCGGTCAAAGAGTCGATCGGCGTAGGCCTCCAGCTCGTCCGGATGTGGGTCATTGACCCAGGTATGAGGAACCCATTGGGTGAACATCGACATGATGTGGTGCCCTTCGGGAGCCAGCGTGGGGTCGAACACGCTGGGAATGCAGATGTCGGCGAATGGTCGACGCGCCGCGTCACCTTGGACCGCGTCCTGGAACGCGGACTCGATGTCGTCGAGGGACTCCGCCAGAACGATGGTGCCGCCGTGAACTTCGGGGTCGAACCCGGGCCGTGAGGTGAACTCCGGAAGCCGATCGAGCGCAACGTTGACCTTGACCGAACCGCTGCGGGTCTTCCAGCGGCGAATGTCTTCAACGAAGTCGGCTGGCAACTCATTGGTGTCGACCAACTCAAGAAATGCGCGCTGCGGATGAACGGTGGTTACGACGACATCGGCGTCAATCTCGTCACCGTCGTCCAACGTGACGCCAATGACAGTGCCGTTTGTCGAGCGAATCCTGGCGACCGGCGCCGTTGTTCGGATCTCAACACCGAATGATCGCGCTGCTGACGCAAGGGCTTGCGAGATTCCGCCCATGCCACCGCGCGGAAAGCCCCAGGCGCCGAGTTTGCCGTCGCCGAGGTCGCCGACGTGGTGATGCAGCATCACGTACGCCGTACCCGGGGAACGTGGGCCTGCCCATGTGCCGATAACACCAGAGACTGCCAGCACGCCTTGAAGGGCATCGGAGTTGAACCAGTCTTCAGTTAAGTCGGAGATGCTGCTGGACAACAAGCGAGCCAGGTCGACGGATTTGCGAACGTCAAGTTGCTTGAGCAGGCCGAGCAGTTTTGCCTGCTGCGCTAAGTCGATAGGTCGCTTAGATCCAAGCTTTGGCGGGATGTCCGCCATCATGCGACCCATGATCTGGCCGAGACCGTCTAGCCACTCTTCCCACTGCACGAACGCGTCTGCGTCCTGCTTATCGAAAGCGGCGATCTGATCGTGACGTCGCCTGGGGTCGCTTGGTAGTTGCAGTGCGCGACCGTCTTCACGCGGCGCGAAGTACGGCCCTTGCGGATAGATGTGATAGCCGTGTTTGTCCAGTGAAAGGTCGGACACGAGCGTCGGAGGTAGCCACGACACCACGTAGGACAACGACGTGACGGTGTAGTCCGAGCCGAACGGATGCTCACTGACGGCAGCGCCACCTAGCACTGGGCGTGCCTCGAGGACGAGAGTGCGAAGTCCGGCGCGGGCGAGGTAAGCGGCGGCGACGAGTCCGTTGTGTCCGCCTCCGACGATGACCGCGTCATACCGTTGAGCCACAACTTCTCCTCTGTCGTTCAGGAACCCGGAAGAATGTCTCTGAGTCGGGGATTTTGAAAGAGATCGTCCCTTGATAGCGTCTCATCTCGTGACGAATTACTCTTCCGTGCCCCCGGTGGCACCGCAACGGCCAGACGTTCACACCGAGCACGGTGTAGAGCGTCCTGACCCATATTCCTGGATGAAGGACAAGTCTGACCCCGAGATCCTTGCGTACCTGCGCAGTGAACGCGCCTTCTATGACAGCGAAGTTGTTCCGCTACGAGATCTGCAAGAGCGACTTTGCGCTGAAATGATCGGTCGGGTTGCTGACTCGGACGAGTCGGCACGGTGGCGCGAGGGTGGGTTTCAATACTTCACGCGAACAGTTAGCGGCGCAGAGTTCGCGCAGTTTTGCAGAGTTGATGACGCCGGCGTTGTGACGGTATTGCTGGACGAGAACACGCTGCTCGGCGGCTCGTCGTACGTCGAGGTTGGCATTCGCCACGTGAGTCCTGACGCTCGAATTCTTGCGTACTCGGTGGACCTCGACGGCGATGAGGTTTACGAACTCCGGTTCCGTGACCTGACGACGATGACCGACCTTGATGAGCGAATCGCCCATAGTTATTACGGCGGGGCATGGTCGTCGGACGGGGCAACGTTCTTCTATGTCGTCCACGACGACATCTATCGGCCATATCAGGTGTGGCGTCATGAAATAGGAACTGATTCCAGCGCTGACGTCCTGGTCTTCGAGGATCTTGATCAACAGTTCGATATAGATCTCTGGGCAGATCGCGCGGGCGATTACATCGTTATCCATACCGCTAACCGCGACACCAGCGAGACACACCTGATCGATGCGCACCAAGCTGCCAAGCCTCCACGTTGCGTCGCTGTACGCCGCACCGGGGTCGAATACGTCGTCGGTCACATACCGAGCGACACCGGCGGATCGCTGCTGATCGTCACGAACGACGGAGCTCAGGAATTCCGTCTAATGAGTGCAGATGTGACAAGCACTTCGCCTTCCGACTGGAGCGAGGTCATCGCCGAACAACCGAACGAACGGCTACACAACGTCGACGTGTTCCGAGGTCATGTGGTGCTGCGGACGGTTCGGCGTGGCCGGCAACGGCTCCGGTTGCTGACCTGGGATGCCCTGAACATGGCAGACCCGCTTAGTTATTCGACGGTTGTCGACGGCGGAATCCCTGGCGGTCACATCACGCTCAGTCACAACGAAGAGTTCGGCGCAGACCACGTCTTGGTCCAGGTTGAGTCATTCGTCCAACCACTGCAGTGGCAAGCGATCGATCTGGAAACCGGTGAGCGTTCACTGGTGCATGAGCAAGCGATTCCCAACTACGACGCCAACCAATACGTCCTCGAAGAGCGTTGGGTGACTGCCCGCGACGGCGAAGAGGTGCCGGTGCGCCTGGTACGGCACGTGGCCACGCCGCTCGACGGAAGCGCGCCGCTCCTGCTGTGGGGTTATGGAGCTTACGAGAGTGCTTTCTGGCCAGGTTTCGAGATCCCACTGGCCAGCCTGCTAGATCGCGGCATGGTGTTTGCCCATGCCGGGATCCGAGGTGGGGGCGACATGGGACGGCGCTGGTGGCTCGACGGTCGACTCGAAAGGAAAATCAACACCTTCACCGACTTCATCGACGTCGCCGACGCGCTGGCTGCCGACGGGGTTATCGATGGTGAGCGCATTGTGTCGCGCGGGATGTCCGCCGGCGGACTACTGCAGGGGGTTGTCTACGGGATGCGTCCTGACAGATGGCGAGCCGTTGTTGCCGAAGTGCCGTTCGTTGATGCTGTCAACTCGATGCTTGACGTGCACATGCCGTTGACCGCGAACGAGCACGATGAGTGGGGAAATCCGCAGGTCCGGGAACACTTCGACGCGATGTTGGAGTATTCGCCATACGAAAACGTTCCGCTGAAGGGTCGGCCCGACTTGTTGGTGACCGGGGCAGTTCACGATCCACGAGTCATGGTTCATGAGCCAGCGAAGTGGGTTGCTCGTCTGCGGGAGACCGAAAATGATGGCGACGGCAAAGTCCTCTTTCGTGTTGAAACCGGTGAGGGCGGGCACTCGGGACCGACCGGACGCTACGCAGCGCAGGCTTACGAAGCCGAGGTGGCAGCGTTCATTCTTGACGAGGTGGGACTAGGTGGGGCGTCAGCGGTTAGCTAACCGCCAGACCAGTTTCAGGCCGCTCCACGTCTCGTCGACCGCGCAAACCTTTACGTCTACCAAGCCGAGTTCAAGCGCCTGGTTGCGGATGACGTCCTCGGACACGTCGCGCGGACCGTCCTTGAATCGCTGACTGGACTTCTTCGGCCAGATCGCCCAGATCGCGCCAGATTTCGTGATCAGGGGTTGGCTGCGCGGCAGTCTCGCGGTGGCGTCTTTGTACGACTCCACGAAGCACAGCGCGACGTCGACTGGTTTGGTTCCAGCGCGTCGCAGCACCTGCACACCAGCAGGTAGCGGTTCCAGCAGCGACATCAGGTCGACGTCGCGGGGTTCGTAAGCGATCTGGACGCGGTCCTCGGCGGCGATCCCGAGTTTGTCGACCAGGCTGCGGTGCGAGTAACCGGCCATTGGGCCACAGTAGACAATCTGACCAGTGTCTGGGGGTCAAGGGGAGACAAGGTGAGCAAATGGCGTCGCTTCGATGAGCAGTCTTGCTACTGATCGATTCACCTGCTGCCCTGTCCTTATGTTTGAAGAGGCCCAGCTCTACGCACCTGTCACTCGTGACGGTGATGACGTCACCGTTCACCTGGCTGAAGATCATCCGGGCTTCCTCGATGAGGCTTACCGCGAGCGTCGTAACGCCATCGCGGCCGCCGCGATGGACTGGCAGCCAGGACAGCCACTGCCGCAGATTCACTACACAGACGCAGAGCATGCGGTGTGGCGACAAGTCATGGCCGAACTGGTCGCTAAGCACGAGCGGCTCGCCCCTGCGGAGATTGTTGAATCGGGTGAGCGACTTGAGTTGCCCGACGATCACATCCCGCAGTTGGACGAGGTCAACGAACTATTGGCTGACAAGACCGGGTTTCGCTACCAGCCTGCCGCTGGTCTGGTTCCACTCAAGGACTTCTACGGCGCATTGGCCGATCGTCAGTTCTGGTCGACGCAATACATTCGCCACGCGTCGATGCCGCTCTACACGCCCGAACCCGACGTCATTCATGAAGTTGTTGGGCACGCCACAACGCTGGCCTGTGAGCGGTTAGCCGCGATGTACGAAGCGGCGGGTGGTGCCGCCCGTCGATGCGAGTCAGCCGATGCGTTGGAGTTCGTAAGCAAGGTGTTCTGGTTCTCGTTGGAGTTCGGTGTGTGTCGCGAGGCTGGTGAGCCAAAGGCGTACGGCGCTGGCTTATTGTCCAGTTACGGCGAAATTGAGGAGTTCTCCTCTGCCGACTTGCGGCCTCTCGACATTGCCGCGATGGGCACACAAACCTACGACATCACGCACTACCAGCCGGTGCTCTTCTGTGGTCGCTCACTGAGCGAAGTCGAAGACGTTGTGGGCGGATTCTTCGCGGTAGCCGATGACAATGTCGTCGACACGATGCTGACGCTGTCGTCCACCTCCTCGGTCTAGGACCCAGGTCGAGCGCTTCGGTCGCATGAGGCAGACTCGCCCCTAGCCTGTGGGTATGGGTGCCCACTGACTCAGCCTGGAGGCTCCATGTCTGACCATCGCGTCGTGCTGCCGGCGACAGGCGTTACTGCCGTCCCGCTCGCAGGGGAAGCCGTGATCGGCGCTGACTCGTCTCAGGTGAAGTCGCCGTTCGACGACTCGATTCTTGGCGAGGTGCCGCTGCTCGGTGCGGCTGACGTGGAGCGCGCCGTCGCGACTGCGAAGGCAGCGTTGCAAGACAACCCGCTCCCGGTTTGGCGGCGTGCTGAAATCCTCGAACGAGCAAGTGTCCTGTTGCGAGAGCGTAAAGAAGAGTTCGCGCAACTGATCGCGCGCGAGGCGGCCAAACCCATCAAGACCGCGCGTGTTGAAGCTGATCGGGCTTCCGGGACCTTCGCCTTTGCGGCTGTCGAGGCTCGAACACTCGTGGGCGAGGTCGTGCCCATCGACGCGGCTCCCGGCGGTGATTCCAAGATCGCGTACACGATGCGGGTGCCAATCGGCGTCGTTGGTGCGATAAGTCCGTTCAACTTCCCGCTGAACCTGGTTGCGCACAAACTCGCGCCGGCTATCGCCGCAGGTTGCCCAGTCGTTCTTAAGCCAGCTGGCCAGACGCCGTTCAGCGCAATCGCGTTGGCATGGCTGCTCATCGAAGAGTGCGGGTTGCCAGCTTCGTACCTGTCGGTGGTCACCGGACCTGGTTCGGTTGTTGGGAACGCTCTTGTCGAAAGTCCCGATATCGCGATGATTACGTTCACGGGATCGCCCGAAGTTGGCTGGGGGATCAAGGCTCAGGCGCCGCGCAAACACGTGGGTCTCGAACTTGGCAATAACGCACCGGTCGTGATCGCGGAGGACGGTGACTGGCAGAAGGCCGCCGACAAGATCAAGGTCGCCGGCTTCTCACACGCAGGTCAGTCGTGCATCTCCACGCAGCGGGTGCTGGTGCATCGCAGCGTCGCCGACAAGTTCACCGACTACCTCGGCGAACAGGTCAAGACCTTGGTTACCGGTGACCCGCTGGATGAAGACACTGACGTGTCGGCGCTCATCTCCCTGGGGGAGCGCGATCGTGTCAAGGAATGGGTCGACGAAGCCGTTGAGCAGGGCGGCGTCATCGTCACTGGCGGCGAGTTGGATGACAACGGCGTCCTCGTACCAACAGTCATCGCGAATGCGAAGCCAGACATGAAAGTGTGCATCAAAGAGGTCTTCGGTCCAGTTGTGGCAATCGCCGCCATCGACTCAGTTGATGAGGGTCTGAAGATTGCCAACGACACCGCTTATGGGCTGCAGGCGGCAATCTTCACCAAGGATTTGTCGACGGCGTTCGAAGCAATACGGACCCTCGACTTCGGCGGAGTTCTCGTCAACGAAGTTCCGACCTGGCGTGCCGACCAGATGCCCTACGGCGGAGTTCGAGACTCGGGGAACACCCGTGAGGGACCGGCTTACTCAATCCTTGAGATGACCGAAATGCGGTTGGTCGTCATCGAGACGGCTCGCTGACCATCTGTGGTCTCGGAGGAACGCCAACTCGCGCGTAACTGAGCAACGCCGCCTGGGAGTGCGTTCCGAGAACGCGTTGTAGGACGCGCAACATCGCTCGGCACGTCGCGGCATCAGATGTCCTCGTGGCTGCGGACCTGTGTGGTGCGTCCAGGGTCTCGGCAGCCCAATCGGGAAGCAGGTCGACGGCGGCTCGAGAGAGCACGGCGTACGGCACCCACGCGCCGAAAGGCAAAGCGCGTCCGGGGAACTGAAGAAATCGCGAGACGGCTCGTGCGGAATCATCGGCGGATAATTCGTCGCGAAATGAGGCGAGCACCTCTCGCAGCTCAGCTTCGGACTCTGGCGGTTGAAGAACTCCGACAGCACGTCCAGTGACTGCCATCTCGGCAACGTACGCATCGGCGTTGACGGGTTCGCCGTGGTAGTTCTGCGCCGCTACGAGCATGGAATCAACCAAACCAACGTGAACCCAAAGGAGGAGGTGCGGATCGGTGGCCGAGTAGCTGCGACCGTCAGGTGCGGTTCCGAATACCGACTCGTGGACGGCGCTCACCCGTGCGCACGCTTGCTCAGCCAGTACCGAACTGCCGAACGTGGTCGTTGTCACGAAGCGATTGGTGCGCTGCAATCTGTCGAGCGGGTCTTCCCGGTAGTTCGAGTGTTGCTCGACGCCAGCCAAGGCGAGCGGATGACAAGCCTGCAGCAGGAGCGCGCGAACTCCACCGACCAAGGTTGCGAGTGAGCCGTTGACTTGCCACGCCGTGCTGGTCGGCCCGAACCAGCCAGCATCACCCGGTTCACCGAGTGCCTGCACCCACGGAGGTCGCCCCTCGTCGTCGCCCGACAAGATGCGTCGGAACGTTCGACCGACGGCGTTCGCGACTGGACTCGGCACTAGTCCTGCAACTTGGGCAGCACGCTGACGCCAATGCGCAGGAAGTCGCGTACCTGTTCTGGACGAGGCGGGTAAAAGATGAACTCGGTGAAGCCGAGGGGGCGAAACCGCTCGACGAGCCGCGGGATGGCGTCGTCGTCGGACCACGGGTCAAGGGCGTCGTGAAAGACCAGCAGCGAGCGTGACAATGAACTTGGGCTGCGTCCGTGTGATTCGAGGTACTCGTCGAGTAGAGCGATTCGTCCAACGGTCTGTTCATGGAATACGTCGACGTCGCCGGTGTCGATGTAGGTATTCCACGTATCGGCGTGTTCGACCGCGATGCGCATGATTCGCTTTCCGTTTCCGGCGACCAAAATCGGAAGGCGTGGTTCCTGAAACGAGCCAGGCGACATCGCTGCGGAGTCGTACTGAGTGAACTGACCATCGAACGCGCTTTCATCTTGTCGAAGTAGTCGGTCGATGACCTGGACGCCCTCTTCAAGGCGGTCGACGCGCTCGGTATTGGGCATCTGAAACACTGCGTTGCCGGCCATGACCTGGTCATCGACCTGACCGCAACCAAGTCCGAGAACGAATCGACCGTTGCTCAGTTGATCGACGGTCATAGCGAAGCGGGCGACCTGAACTGGGTCGCGCCAAGCCAGGTTGGTGATCAACATGCCGAGTTCAATTTCGTCTGTCTCGGCGGCCATCGCCCCCAAGGTCACCCAACCGTCCAGTTGAGCCTGCTCGCGATTTTCCCAGTCTCCGAGAGTGTCGCTAACCCACGCGGTGTCGAACTCGGTGTCCTCCATGCGCAGCAAGAGTTCGCGTCCGTGATCAGGGCCACGGGGGACGATGTAGACACCGAAACTCACCTCAGACATGTTCCGATCGTGCCATGAGGTCATCGGTCCGGTTCCAGCCGGAGGGGCGTGCGGTGTTCCTTGGTTGGCCGGGGCACACTGGCCGGATGCGATTCTGGCGCCTCGCCCTGGCTGCGGCCGTCGCCTCGACCTCAGTTTTGCTGAGTGGACAGTGGAGCGTCGGGTCTCAAGTTGCCGAAACTTCCGCCCGCGTCGACAAGCCAGTAGTCCTGCTGGCCGTTGGCGACATTGCGTGCGACCCCACCAGCCCCTACATCAACACGGCGGGTTTGTGTCAGCAGGATCGCGTTGGTCAGCTCGTGCGCAAACAGATCGAGGCTGGCGCAGAATGGTTCGTGCCACTTGGTGATATCCAGTACGAGACCGGCAGTTACCGGGCGTACCAGAAGATGTACGACCCGGCCTTCGGGCAGGTGCGCAAATGGACCCGTCCGGTCCCGGGGAATCACGAGTACCTCACGCCGAATGCACGCGGCTATTTCCGCTACTTCAAGAAGAAGGCAGGCGATCCGCAACGACCGTGGCGGAGTTTTGTTGCTGGGGCTGGATGGCGAGTCTTGCTATTGAACTCGAATTGCGAGTTCATCGGTGGTTGCGGACCGGGATCGCGTGAAGGTCGGTGGATACGTCGCGAGCTGGCTCGCACGCCTGAGCAATGCGTGATTGCGGCATGGCATCACCCGCTTCGCACGTCGGGTGAATACGCAGGCGATCAAGCCACCATGTCGAGAGCGCGCAAACTTTGGCGCGCCGTCAACGCTGGAGGTGCCGACATCGTACTGAACGGCCACGACCACATCTACGAGCGATTCGCCAAGCGAAGTGGCATGCAGCAATTCACTGTCGGTACCGGTGGTAAGAATCACTACCGCATCACCACCAAGGCGCCTGGGAGCAAGAAGCGCATCGCTGACCGGTACGGAGTGCTCCGACTGGAACTTTCTGCAGACGGTACCTATACGTACGCCTTCACCGCGGTCAGCGGTCGCGTGCTCGATCAAGGTGCTGAGTCTTGTCAGAATCAGCCTCGCCGCTAGTGCTTTCCAACTACGGCCGTCAGATCGAGTTGGTGTGCAGCGGGACTAGCGGGATGAGCAGCGACCGGATCACGTCAGCGTCGGGGTAGCGCACTTCGTTGACCTTCAACAGCGACTTGGTTTCCGCCGGCGCCTCGTTGCCGGAGGGGTTACCCAACCCGGCAGCCCGAAGCCAGTAGCCGACCATTTCGTCGAACTCGTCGGCGCGCTCGGGCAGCAAGAGGTTGCGTGCGCCGGTCCGAGGATCGATAGATCCGATTCGCACGCCTGTTTCGTCCATGACGTCGATGCGATCGGTTCCGAACGGTCCCGGATCTAGAGCAGCGTTCGTTGGTGCCCCCACGGCCTACCCCCTTGGCGGTACGAGTCCTCCAACTGTTGATCGGCTGCCCTGGGTGCTTGATTGAGCGTGCAAGTGGGCGTACCTGGCGCAGGTTCTTGCCACGCATGCGACCCGGAACCAGTCCGCTCGATACGGTCGCCGGATGCAGACTCCGCCGTCCCGGATGCGCCCGGACATCAGCGACGAGGAACGACGTGCCATCGAGTCCGTCGTCGGACCGGTTTCCGGGGACGTCGAGCGCGCCGTCCGCGACGCACGGGGGGTGGAATTCCAGCGCCTGGAGTTCCTGGGTGATTCTGTCCTGGATCTCATCGTGAGCGTTCACGCCATCGTCGAGCCGGGCTGTCCTGGGTGCGCGAAAGTGTCTGGGGACGTCGGCCGCCTGGTCACCGATGATGTTCTTGCGCAACAGGCAGCCGCGACCGGATTGGGTAGTTGGCTTGAGTGGCAGGCGTCCCCGGAGCGGCACGCTGACCTTGTCGAGGCGTGCGTCGCGGCCGCGTGGCTTCCCACGCGCTGGACGCAAGCTGCGCAGTTCATCTCTGCCACCGTGCATCCGTTGGGCGCCAAGGTTGCGGCCACCCTTGAACGAGGGGATGTCGACCTCGACGGGTCTCGGGGGAGTAAGCCCGAGCGTCGACTTGGATCGTCGGTGCTTGAACTGACCGCGTCGTACCAGGCGTTCGTTCAACACCCATCAGCAGACGAGGGGGAACTTTCCGAACGTCGCGCGGAAGTTCATCGCACGTCGCGAGTGGCCGCGTACGCGCGCCGACATCAGCTAGCAGATGACTCCGAGGACTGCCGTCATTTCCAATGTCGTTGAAGTTGAACTCGCCCGAAGGCTGCTCCGTGGTGGAGGGGACGCGGCGTTGGGTCTAGCGCGAGACGTGCTGGCCTAGTTTGTCGTCCGGGCCGAAGTGACCTGGCACTTAGTGACGTAGTCCACCAGGAAGGTGAGTCGACGTGGTTTGTGGCACGTCACGGGTTTGCCTTTGTCGGTGACGCAGGGCGCCCCAGAAGTTGCCAGGCACTGCGGACAGGCGACGCTGATCGCCGGGTCGTCCAGCGTGCAGATCAGCGTGAAGTAGGGGTCCAGGTGCCGAGTCCGTCATGGGGTTCCCCGCCGATACCGTACGTTGCCTCAGCGCTGACGTGAGCTGAGCTGCTGGGACGGCGAGCGATTCCAGACTTCTCCTCGGTGGAATCGAGAGTCTCGGGGTGCCAAGTCAGCATGCGACGTGAACTCTGACGTCCGTATCGACTGACAAGTCGAACAGCGGTGTCGTAGGCGCTCGCGGCTTCTTGGGTCACGGGTATCTGACGGATCGGCCCTCGGCGCCGGTGCCCTGTCGGCACTGTGTTGTGGGTCACTCGGTTGGCCTAGGCTGCGTCTGTGCGCGATCTTGTCTATCCACCGGTCATTGCGGCATGCCGCGCGTCGTTCGCTGCGCTCGGGTTGCGGCTGACCGTCGAGGGGGCGCAGAACGTCCCGACGACTGGTGGCGCAGTCATGGCGAGTAACCACATCAGCCATCTCGACTTCATCTTCGCTGGTCTAGGCGCACGGCCGTCGCGGCGGTACGTCCGCTTCATGGCGAAGGAATCGATCTTCGAGAACCGAATCGCTGGTCCGTTGATGCGTGGCATGCATCACATCTCCGTTGATCGCGAGGCCGGACTGCAGAGCTTTCGCGATGCGCTGGGTGCGTTGAAGCAGGGCGAGATCGTCGGGTTGTTTCCCGAGGCAACAATCAGTCGCTCGTTTGAGCCCAAGGAGTTCAAGTCCGGCGCTGAACGGTTGGCGATGGCCGCCAAGGTGCCGTTGTTGCCTGTGGCCCTGTGGGGCACGCAGCGGTTGTGGACGTACGACGAGCACGCGTCCTTGTGGCAACGAAAGGTGCCGATCTCGGTGTACGTCGGCGAACCACTTGACGTCTCGGGAGACAAGCGTGCCGCTAGTGAGAAGTTGCGGCAGGCCGTTGTGTCGCTAGTGAACCGCGCGCAAGATGAGTACCCCGACCCAGGTGTCGGGCAGTGGTGGCAGCCCGGACGACTCGGTGGTACCGCCCCAGCCCCAGCCGAAGGACTGCTGTAGCGGCGACTAGTCGAGGATCTGTCGGCTCAGCGTGTGCCGCTTTCGACGTACCACCCACACTCCGGCAACCGCGGCTCCCATCGTGCCAAGGAACTCGTCCCCCAACGTGTCCTGATACGCCGTATCGAGTTCGGTGCCGTGGCGAATGAACGTGTACCACTCGGCGAGTTCCCAGCCGATCGCCAGGATGGCGCCGATCCCGGCGACGAGCCAGCCAAGCACCCACGGTGGCGCCGCCTTACTGCGTGACAACAGCACACCGATTCCCGCTCCCAGCAGCAGCCAGTTGACGAAGTGGTTGAGGTCGTCCCACCAACTGACGCTGTCATAGAGATTCAACGTGTTCCCAGTCACGTCTATCAGGAACGGCGTCATGATCAGGGCGAAGCCAGACCATGGAAGTGGCGCAGTGGAGCCGGTGAGTCGTCGATGGACGGCGTAGCAGAACGGGACGGTCAGCATCATCAGCGGATACGCAATCAGTCGTGCGCCAAACGCTTTGCCGTCAAATTGAGCGAGTCCACTCGCGAAAGTTGCAACTGCCAACTGAACGACTGTGGCGGCGAAGATGACGGCAGTGGCGATCTGGGCTTTGCGCTCACCTGCCATGGCCTCATCTAAGGGCTAAGCGCTGCGTTTTCCACAGCATGAATGCGGAGTTTGTTGCACCAGTGCGGGAGAGCGCGTCGTTCTTAGGTTTTGGGGGTTGGGTGTGAGTGCGGGAGGTGGTGTTGGACGGTGGGCCAGGTGGTGCCGAAGCCGGGGTGGAGGTCTAGGTCGGCCACTTCGGAGACGGGGTGCCAGACCGAGAGCTTCGGTCTCGGCGTTGGGGACGGTGTCGACCGGTGCGGCAACTGACGCCACCACGGTTGTGTAAGCCCACCCACCGTGGTCGTCGACGAACTCCTCAACGATCGTCACACCGGGCTCGGTGATCCCGGCCTCCTCGTTTGCTTCGCGAAGGGCGGCAATCTGAGCGCTCTCATGTGAGTCCCGGGCTCCGCCAGGGATTCCCCATGTACCGCCGTGGTGGCACCAGTCAGCGCGATGCTGCAGTAGAACCACTGCGACGCCGTCGACCTCGGTGTGCAGCAACAGTCCAGCGGCGCCGAACAACCCCCAATGGCGGTGGCCGCGTTCACACTCGAGCCAACCGTCCCCGTCGCCGCGCATAGGTCCTGAGTATCAGACGCTCGGTCGCCGATCGGTGGTTGGTCCGGCCGAGTGTTGCTGATGCCAACGAGTGCCGGGTCTGGCAGGCTCCTGACGACGTAGAGGTTCGCTACGGAGCGTTCCCAAGCAAGGAGCACCCATGGCCGCAGATCTGGCGTTTGTCGGAGGAGCAGTGTTCGAGGGCCTAGGGGTTGCTCCTCGATCACTCGCCGTGGCGGTCAAGGACGGTCGGATCGCCCGAGTGGGCAGCGACGACGAGATCCGCGACGAGATCGATGCCTCGACCGAGGTTGTCGACGTCGGTGGAGGGCTGCTCACGCCCGGGTTCGTCGACGCTCACGTGCATCCGGTCTACGCCGGCTACGCGATGTTGCGATGCGAACTGCACGACGTGATCGAGGCCAACGACTGCATCTCCACCGTTGCCGAGTACGCCCGGAGCCAACCCAGACGTCCCGTGGATCACCGGTGGCGGCTGGTCGATGGCTAGCTTTCCCGGGCGGCACGCCCACGCGCCAACTGCTCGATGCGGTGGTTTCTGACCGACCGATCTTTCTCCCCAACCGTGACGGACACAGCGCTTGGGTCAACTCACGGGCCCTTGAACTGGCTGGGATCGACGCAGGTACGCCCGATCCGTCCGACGGACGCATTGAACGCGAAGCTGATGGATCTCCGAGCGGCACCCTTCACGAGGGGGCCATGAGACTCGTCGCAGATCTGGTGCCGCCGCCCGTCGCAGGATGATTACGACCGCGCGCTTGCTGGTCGCGCAGGACTACATGTTCGCGTTGGGCATCACCGGGTGGCAGGACGCGATCCTGTCCGAGATGCCGGGTCGGCTCGATCCCATGGACGCGTACTTACGCGCCGCCGCGAGCGGAGCGTTGAAGGCGCGAGTCGTTGGGGCGATCTGGTGGGATCGACAGAAGGGAGCCGAGCAGATCGACGACCTGCTCGCTCATCGCGAGCGCGGCCAAGCCGGACGGTTTGCCGCTACGTCAGTGAAAATCATGCAGGACGGGGTGGCGGAAAACTTCACGGCGGCGATGTTGTCGCCCTACCTCGACGCGTGCGGTGACCACACGGACAACTCTGGAATCAGTTTCGTCGATCCAGAAGCGCTGAACGCGTCGGTGACCGCGCTCGACAAGCTTGGTTTCCAGGTTCACTTCCACGCGATCGGTGACCGAGCCGTACGTGAGGCGCTCGATGCGATCGAGAGCGCAAACACGTCGAACGGTGATCATGACTTGCGTCATCACATCGCGCACATCCAGGTCATTCACCCCGACGACGTCCCGCGGTTCGCGGCGCTGAACGTCACGGCGAATATGCAACCCCTCTGGGCTTGTCACGAACCGCAGATGGACGAGTTGACGATCCCGTTCTTGGGAGAGCCACGGTGGCGGACGCAGTATCCGTTCGGGGCATTGGTTAGCGCGGGTGCGCGCCTTGCCGGCGGCAGCGACTGGTCGGTGAGTTCCCCTGACGTGCTTTGGGGTTCACACGTCGCCGTCAACCGCACCGCGCCGTTCGACGAGTCCGCCTCGAAAGAGCCGTTCCTGCCTGAGCAGAAGTTGAACCTGGCGACCGCGCTCACCGCGTACACCGCGGGGTCGACCTACGTGAATCACCTCGACGACTCCACCGGGACGATCGAGGTGGGGAAGTTCGCGGACTTTGCGCTGCTCGATCGGGATCCGTTCGACGGGCCGACCGACGGAATCTGCGAGACGAAGGTGGCCGCGACCTGGGTCGAAGGGTGAGCGAGTCTTCAGCTTGTAGCCGGATCGAGGTCACGCTCGATCATCGACACGAGCAGTTGCCTCAGCTGCCAGCGGTTGTCGAGACTCGGTTGCAGCAGCGCTTGGATGCCGAGGCCGTCGAAGAGTCCGGCAAAACGCAGCGCGAAGTCGCGGGCGTCCGCGTCGGGTCGGAAGACCCCTGACTTGATGCCTTCGGTGACGATCGATTCGATCAGCCCGATCCACCTGGCGTAAACCTCGCGATTGCGTGCGCGTAGTTCTTCGCGGTGTCGGGCTTCGTTCCAGAACTCGAGCCAGACCGCCCATTCGTCGGCTACGGCGCCGTCGGGGAGTTGCAGATCGATGAGTCGAATCAGCCGCTCGCGGGCGTTGGTCGTTGACGCCAGCTCGCTGCGGTGGCGGATCGCCGAACGATCGGACGCGTGCTGCAGTGCCGCATCGAGGACGTCCAACTTGGTCGGGAAGTAGTAGTGAACGGTGCCGGTGCTCGTGCCAGCCCGTTCGGCGATGTCGGCAACCCGCGCCGCTCCGAAGCCGCGTTCGACGACGACCGCAACCGCGGCGTCCAAGATCACGCGCTTGCGGGCTTCTTCGGTCTGGACTGTCACGGCTGCAGAGTATCTGACGCACGAGTCAAAATACAACCGTTGCGACGGGAAGATTCATCGGCTCAGGCCGTATTTTCAGCGGCTATTGCCTACTTGACTGATCAGTCAGTTTCAGTCACCATAGTCGCTATTCGTTGACGATCGGAAAATATCCCCACATCCCCACCCTGGAGGTCCCCGTGCTGCGTGACCTGCCGACCGAGCTCATTCCGCTTTCCGAAGAGCAGAGCGCCGTCGTTGAGCTTTGCCGCGCCTTCGCCGAGAAAGAGGTTCGGCCGATCGCCCGCGAGGTCGACGAGGCAGACATCGAAGTTCCCTGGGAGATCTGGCGCAAAGCGGCAGCGCGTGGGAATCACTGGGTTCATGCTGCCTGAGCGACTCGGCGGTGGCGGATTCACCGACGTCTTCAGCCAGTGCCTGGTCCAAGAGGAACTGTGTGCGGGAGACCCGGGCATCGGCAACCTCCTGGCGTCCAATGGATTCTTCGCCCACCCCGTTCTCGATCTGGGGACCGAGGATCAACAGCAACGTTGGCTGACTCCCTTGGCTGGGGTCGACACCCCGATGACGTCGCTGGCCGTCACTGAGCCCGAGGTCGGCAGCGACGCTGCCGCGATGCGTACCAAAGCCGTCAAGGTTGACGGCGGCTACCGGATCAGTGGCCAGAAGACCTGGATCAGCAACGGTGGCGCCGCCGAGTTCTACGTCGTCTTCGCAACGGTCGATGCCGCGTTACGAAGCCGTGGTGTTACCGCGTTCCTGATTCGCAAGGGGACCGAGGGCTTCAGCTTCGGTCAGCCGATGAAGAAGATGGGCCAGCGGGCCATCATCAATACCGAGATGTTCCTGGACAACGTCTTCGTTCCGGACGCCGATCGACTCGGCGACGAGGGACAAGCGTTCCACGGACTCATGCACACCTTCGACGCATCGCGCGCCATTCTCGGTGCGGCTGCGACCGGCGCTGCGCGGGCGGCTACCGAGTACGCCATCGACTACGCGAAGCAGCGGCAGCAGTTCGGTAAGCCGATCATCGAGCACCAGGCGGTCGCCTTCCGGCTCGCTGACATGGCCACGCGAGTAGAGCAGTCTCGGCTGATGGTCTGGCGGGCCGCCAAGCGCCTGGACGCCGGCCTGCCGGCAGCTGCTGAATGTGCGCAAGCCAAGCTCGTCGCGTCCGAAGCGGCGATGTTCTGTACCTGGGCGGCTGTGCAAACACTTGGTGGGTGGGGTTACTCACGCGAATTCTTGGTTGAGAAGTGGATGCGCGACGCGAAACTCGAGGAGATCGAAGAGGGCACATCCGACATCCAGCGACTCATCATCTCGCGGGCACTGGCGAGCGAGGCCGCGAAATGAGCGGGCAGTTCGAGGGTCGGTCGTACGTCGTTACCGGCGGCGGCAGCGGAATCGGTCTGGGTATTGCCTCACACCTCGCCGCTAACGGAGCGTCGCTAGTTTTGGTCGGTCGTGACGAGACCAAACTCGCCAACGCAGCCGCTGGGATCGTCGCCGAATCTCCTGGCTCGACAGTTCTGACACGAGCGCTCGATGTGCGTGATGACGAAGCGGTCGAGCAGGCGCTGCGTAGCGCGGCCGACGAACTGGGTGGGTTGTCAGGCTTGGTGAACAACGCTGCCGGGAACTTCGTCGTACCGGCTGAAGAGATGAGCTCGCGCGGTTTCAAGGCAGTTGTCGACATCGTGCTCGTCGGAACCTTCAACTGCTCGCGGACGTTCGCCAACATCGCTAAAGAGCGAGAGACGTCCGGCTCGATCCTCAACGTGATCGC
The DNA here is from genome assembly GCA_963726755.1 of uncultured Actinomycetota bacterium. GTDB lineage: Bacteria > Actinomycetota > Actinomycetes > JAHEKZ01 > JAHEKZ01 > DATKIY01. The sequence continues at coordinate 253,354 of CAVSDB010000002.1, read as the reverse complement.
GACGTACGCCTGGACCGGTCATCCCGGAACGTCCCACAGTGCTGCGGCCAAGGCAGGTGTCCTCGCGTTGACGCGGACCCTTGCCGTCGAATGGGCTCGGTACGGCCTGCGTGTCAACGCCATCGCACCCGGCCCGACCGAGACCGAGGGTGCTGGTGCGGCGCTCTGGCCGACCGACGAGGACCGTCAATTGCTCATCGACTCAGTACCGATGCGTCGATTCACCACACCAGCTGAGGTCGCCGGAGCGGCTGCGTTCCTGCTCTCGGACGTCGCCAGCTACATCACCGGTGAGGTGCTCACCGTCGACGGTGGTCAATGGCTGGGCAAGCAGGTCTTCGGAGTCTCGGAGCACAAATCGTGGTGAACGGTGACGACTCGAGTTTGAAGGCACTCTTTGCCCCCGACAGCGTTGCCATCGTCGGCGCCAGTGACGACCCATGGAAGTGGGGGAACTGGCTCGCCCGTGAGGCGTTGCGGAGTAGCCGTCCGGCCTTCTTGGTGAACGCTCGATGCCTCAACGGTGCTTGGCCAGCCGACGGTTCCGTCGCTGCGTGCCATCGAAGACAAAGTGGGCCTCGCGGTCATCGCGGTTCCGGCGGGTGCGTTTGAGGCCACCATCGACGATGCGCTTGCCATGGGTATCCCGGCCATCGTCGGCATCAGCGCCGGCCTTGGCGAGTCCGGACCCGAGGGCTTGAAACGCGAGCAGGCGATCGCTCAGCGAGTTCGCGACGCTGGGTCGGTGATGCTCGGTCCCAACTGCCTTGGCGTTTACGACTCGAGCAGTGACCTGCGACTGACGTCGAACCCGTTGCCCCCCGGTCGGATCGCGTTCTTGTCGCAAAGCGGCAACCTGTCGCTTGAACTTGCGCAGTTGCTCGAAGACCATTCGTTGGGCTTCTCGCGCTTCGCCTCGCTCGGCAACCAGGCCGACCTAGAAGCCGCTGACCTTGTTGCTGCCTGCGCGGATCACGACGGCACCGACGCCATCGCCGTCTACTGCGAGGACTTCCGCGACGGTCGTCGGTTCGTTGAGGCTGCCCGCAAAGCGAATCGCAACGGTAAGCCGGTCGTGTTGTTGACCGTGGGTACCAGCGACGCCGCGAGCCGTCAGGCGGCCTCGCACACCGCATCGTTGGTCTCGGATTCAAGCGTCGTCGATGCCGCCTGTGAAGCGGCCGGGATCGCACGGGTTCACACACCGCGTGAGATGGCCGACGTCCTCGCGCTGCTGAGCACGTCGATGCGTCCAGGTGGCCCTCGTGTCTCCGTCCTCACCGACGGTGGTGGCCACGCGTCCATCGCGGCCGATGTCGCTGAGGCTCGTGGTTTGAACGTCCCCGCATTCAGCCAGGCGCTTACCGAGATCGTCGCGGGTGAACTCCCGCCGTCTGCCGCGACAGTGAACCCGATCGACGTGGCGGGCGGTGGTGAGCAAGACATCACCTGTTTCGCCCGAGTCACCGAGCGAGTGTTGGCCAGCGGTGAGGTCGACAGCCTCATCCTCAGCGGTTACTTCGGCGGCTACGCGCAGTACTCCGCGGAACTCGCCCCCGCAGAGGTCAAGGCGGCTCAGGCGCTCGCGCAAGTTGCGCACGACGCAGGTCACGGACTGGTCGTGCACTCGATGTATCCCACCGGCGAGGCCGCTGACGCGCTGCGCGCGGCCGGCGTTCCGGTGTATCGAACGATCGAGGGTGCGGTTGACGCTCTCGCTGCGGTCGAGAAGGTGCGAACCGTGATTGCCGAACCGACCCTCGACCAGGGTGAAACAGATCTGGTGACGCAGACCGACTACTGGTCCTCGCGCAAGGTGCTGGCTGACCAAGGCTTGCGCTTCCCCGGTGCGCAACTTGCCGCGACCAGGGACGAGGTCATCGACGCGGCTCGGGATCTGAAGTTCCCCGTCGTGTTGAAGGCCATGGGACTGCTTCACAAATCTGACGCCGGTGGTGTGGTGCTCGGGCTGTCGTCCGCGGACGACCTGCTCGCCAGTTATGACGCGATGGTGGCTGCGCTGTCTCCTGAAGCAGTCACGGTCGAGGAGATGGCCGATACGTCTGCCGGTGTCGAACTCATCGTCGGCGCACGTCGTGATCCTCGCTTCGGAGCGGTGGTCATGGTGGGCATCGGCGGCATCTTCACCGAGGTGCTGGCCGACGTCGCCACCGCGCTAGCTCCCGTCGACCAATCGACGGCTCGACGCATGCTGACGCAACTGCGAGGGGCGGCGTTGTTGTCAGGGGTTCGTGGACGCGCAGCGGTTGATCTCGATGCGGCCGCAGACGCCGTCGTCACGATCAGCCGCTTCGCAGCAAGTCACCCCGAGATCGCCGAACTTGAAGTCAATCCCTTGCTCGTCACAGCCGAGGGTGCAATCGCACTCGACGCCCGCATCATCACAGAATCGTACACGCTTGACAATACGACTGAGAAAGGCTCGATCTGATGGATTTCAGCTACACGCCGGAGCAGAAGAAGCTGATTGCGCGCGTCGCAGAACTGTACGAGTTCCTTAAGCCTTTCGAGGTCGAGTGCGAGATGAACAACGGCCTTGACGAGATCACGCACGACAAGATTCGCCAGGCGGTGCTCGACGCCGATCTGCAGGCGGTCAACATGCCGCGTGAGTGGGGCGGCGCCGGACTCACCACGCTCGAGCAGATCCTCTACCACGAGCAACTCGGTGGACTCACCAACGCGTTGTGGGACACCGTCTGGCGGCCAGCGAACGCCCTGCGCGCCTGTACTCCCGAACAGCGCGAGAAGTACTTGCTGCCTGGCATTCAGGGACTCAAGCGAGACGCCATCGCTGTCACCGAAGAGCACGCGGGGTCAGACCCGCTCGCCATGACTACGCAAGCCGTGTGGAAGGGCGACCGCTACGTCCTCAACGGTGAGAAGTGGTTCGTGACGGTCGGTGACGTTGCTGCGTTCATCCTGACGCTCGCGTGGGTCGACGGAAAGCCGACGTTGTTCATCGTCGATCGCGATGCACCTGGTCTTGCCGTCAAGCGCACGCCGAAGTACACCCACACGTTCGTCTACGAACACCCGGAGTTCACCTACACCGATGTTGAACTCGGACCGGAGCAGATCCTGGGCGAAGTCGGTCAGGGCTACGAGCTGATTCGTGACTGGTTCGTCGAAGAGCGGCTCATGATCGGCGCACGGACGGTGGGCGCAGCAGCACGCGCGATCCGCGAGTCCGTCGAGTTCGCCAAGAACCGCATCCAAGGTGGCGGTCCGATCATCGACCACCAACTGATCCAGGCAATGCTCGCCGACATGGTCGTCGACATGACCTCGTCGCGTGGGCTTGGTCTACCAGGTGGGCTGGGAGGCCGAGAACGGTCTGGATCGCAAGTCGCTGCACGCCAAGGCTGCCGTCGTGAAGTTGGCGGCGTCAGAGGCTGCTGGTCGAGTCATCGACAACGCAGTTCAGATCCACGGTGGCCGTGGGTACATGCGCGACGTCGCCGTTGAGCGGCTGTACCGCGAACTGCGCGTCGACCGCGTCTGGGAAGGCACCAGCGAAATCCAGCGGCTCATCATCGGCAACGAGTTGAACAAGCGCGGAACCGCAGGACTCATCGACTACCCCGGGTAACCCCTCGGCCAAGCTTAGAAGTCGTGGCCGGCTTTGCGGTCGGCTTCGAATCGCGGCATCGAGAATCGCGCGTTCGGCGTCGGTGAGTGGGCGTGAATTGCCGGTGGTTTCATCGCGCGGCACTGACACCGCCCCGGACTCAGCGGCGAGCGTGCCGTCGGACTTCAGGACGACTTCGCGGGTACGCACGCTCGAGCGTCCGTAGCCAGCGACCCGACCCCGCACGGTCACTTCGCCGTCGTCTTGGGTGACCTCGTTGCGAAAGTCGATGTCGACGTGGGCGAGGACGAAGTCGAATCCCTCAGCGCCGAACATGGCTTTCCATCACGCGATCGCGTGCCTCTTCGAGGTAGTTGAGGTAGATCGCGTTGTTGACGTGCCGGTACGCGTCCATGTCCGCCCAGCGGACTCTGATGTTGACCTGTTCCACGGGCAAGACCCTAGGGGAGCGCGATCTGGTCCTTACAGGGATGCCGCGATGTCGCTGATCTGATCCGGCCCGACGCGGCAGCAACCGCCGATCAGGGCGGCACCGTCGGTCGCCCACTGGCGAACCGCCGTCGAGTCGAACCGTGGGTCACCGTCCCAACGTCGCTGCTCGGCGTCCCATGCTTCTCCGCTGTTGGGGTAGGCGATGCCGGGTTTCCCGCTTGCGTCACGCGCAGCGCGCAAGTGCGCCAGGTACGTCGTTCGGTCGCGAGCAGTTGACTCCCAACCGCGATGACTTCATCGACATCGGCAGCCATGGCGTAGACGTCGGCGAGGGGTTCCCCCGCCCGCGTAGTGGATCCGTCGACGGTCAGCGACAGCCAAGCCGGCACGTCGAGTTCCTGCACCTCGAGCAGCACTGCCTCGACTTCTGCCGCGCACGGGATCGTTTCGATGGCCAAGACGTCAGCACCCGATTCCGCCAGCACCTCCAACCGAGGGCGGTGGAACTCGCGCAGCGCACTCACGCTGAGGCCGTAGTCACCGCGATACTCCGAGCCGTCAGCCAGCGTCGCGCCGTACGGTCCGACCGAGGCCGCGACCCAACTCTGCCGGTCGCTGACCTCGTCAGCCGCTCTGCGCGCCAACTCGACGCTGAGCCGCATCAGTCGTACGGCCTCGGTTCGGTCGATGCCGTGAGCGGCGAATCCGTCGAAGGAAGCTTGGTAGCTGGCTGACGTCGCTACTTCGGCGCCGGCGCGGAAGAACTCGCGATGCGCCTGGACGATGGCGTCTGGGTCGTCGCGCAGCAGTCGAGCCGACCACAGGTCGTCGCTGATGTCATGTCCCTGACGCTCCAACTGAGTCGCCAGCCGCCGTCGAGAACGATCGGTCCGGTAGGTCATGCGCTCGAGCAGCGAGGTCATGACTTCGACGATACGTTGCCTGCTTCCCACTGAGCTCGGGCCTGATCGTAGATCCGTTGCAGCGCCGGATCAGCGCTGTGCCCGAGACGTCGATTCGCGCGGTACTCCTCGGCGGCCGTCTTGCTTGGCAGCGAGATCTGACTTCGACGACGTCGGACCGGTCCGGGTGGTCGGTGTAGATGAATCCGGGGATGGCGTCTCGGATCGCCTGGGTGACTTCGATCAGTTGCTGCGCCAACTGCGACGACTGACGAATCGCGTCGCTGTAAGGGAGCCAGACATGCAACGCGTCACCTGCCATCGTGACCGCTGCTGTCTTCGGAACGTGATCCAAGATCAGTGCCATGACGTGCGGCGCTAGGACGTCGGCGGCAAACCGGGTGTCGGTCGCCTGCACGGTGAATGCACTGGCGAAGTCGACGGACTCGGTCGACCACGAGGTGCCAGGGTCGTCGAGATCTCGAATGGCGCGCGGCAGCACTGCGAGCTCCTGGCAGCCACGCACCGTCGATCTTGGCTAGCCCGCCGAGCCAGCAAGGTTGTTCACCGGACGGGGCGACTTGGTGTGCCGCGTCGAGCATCGACCACGCGTCGAACTGGTAAGGGTTGCTGTCGTAGCCCGTCTGTAAATCAGGGTCGACGCCCATGCGGGTAAGTACCGCGATCCCCTCACTACCCAGGTCCCGGCCGACCCAAAGCAACACCCGACCAGAACCCTTGGAGTCGCCGAGTCGCCAGGGATGCAGGGCCGGCAACACGTGGACGGTGCGCCCGACGGCAGCAAGTGCCCACATTTCGTCCTTGGGCTCAGGACGTGCCCAGTCGCCGACCCAGCACTGATCCGGTGAGGGAACAGCGAACGATTCGGGTGCCGACGTCATAGGAACCTCCCTTTGCGATGTCGGCCTACTCAAGACCCGGCTTGATCCCGTACGTTCGGAAGATGGATCTTGCGCAGGTCAAGACCGTGCTCGGCGTATGGGCGCACCCGGACGACGAGGCCTACCTCTCCTCTGGCTTGATGGCTCGGGCGGTCGAGGCGGGAGCCCGCGTGGTATGCGTCACCGCCACCCGCGGCGAGGGGGGATCGCTCGACCCGGTTCTGTGGCCGCCGGAGACCCTGGGTGAGGTTCGAGAGGTCGAGTTGATGCGCTCGCTGGCTCACCTGGGGGTCACCGAGCACGTCTTCCTCGACATGCCGGACGTCGACTGGGACACCTCGCTTCCGGACAGCGGGTTCACCGCAGTCCGCGAAATCATGGCCGACCTTGATCCCGACATGGTGTTGACCTTCGGGCCGGACGGCATGACTGGCCACGAGGGCCATAAGTCGGTGAGCGACTGGACGACGACCGCCTTCGCTGAGGTGGCACGACCAGAGGCGGGCCTGTTCCATGCCGTGGTCTCAGAGACGTGGGCGACAGAGTTCGTACCCCTGATCGAGCCGCATGGCGTGTATCGAGAGGGCGCTCAGATCCCGATCGTCCCCGACGACGAGATCGACCTCGACGTAGCAACTCGACGAGCGCGAGACCGCGCGCAAGATGACCGCGTTGAAGGAGCACCACAGTCAGTTGGCCGGTCTGGTGCAGGTCTTCGGCGAGGACACCCTGGCCAGGGCGTTCAGCACCGAGAGGTTCTGTCGGCGCAATCCCTAATCCGGCTGGCTCTTCCGTTGCACAGCTGTGCGGAATTGTGCGCGGGCACCCACAATTCTGCACACCGTCGCGATGTCCTGCGCGAATTGTGCTTTGCCCTGTTCCAGCGCGACTGCGCCAAGTGAGGCTGCTGCCGCGAGCAGCGTTCGCCACGATTCGCGGATTTGGTGCCCCCGGCAGGATTCGAACCTGCGCACACGGCTCCGGAGGCCGATGCTCTATCCCCTGAGCTACGGGGGCTCGGGACCGACCACTCAGATTATCAGCGCAACGTAGATCAGCCTCTAGTGACCGGTCAGCAGCTGCATGGCCTTGTCGAGGACCCGAGCCGGTTTGCCACTTCGTTCCTCGCGCTCGTCGATCAGGTGCGCCAGTTTGAAGCCAGCGTTGACCCCGATGAACCGAAGCGGTTCGGGTTCGAAGTTTCGCGACCGGTGACCCACCCAGGGCAGCCGGGTGTTGGGGGACTGCGTCCCGGTGATGAGGTCTGCCAGCGTGCGACCCGCGAGGTTCGTGAGCACGACACCGTCGCCGCTGTATCCCCCGGCGGATGCCAGCCCCGTGTCGCGGTCGTAGTTCACCGATGCGAACCAGTCGCGCGGGACGCCGAGGACGCCGCCCCATCGGTGCGTAATCGCCACGTCGCTGAGCGCGGGGAAGAGTCGTACCAACGAGCGACGCAGGTCGTCATGCACGTGCGCGGGGTGCTCGTACGACGGATCGATGCGGGAGCCGAGTCGGTACGGTGCACCGCGTCCGCCAAGAACGATCCGACCGTCCTGCGATCGTTGTGCGTAGATGATGAAGCGCCGGTCGTCGTTGAACGTCTCTCGCTCCTGCCAACCGATCTCGTCCCACATCGACTGCGAAAGCGGCTCGGTGGCGATGATGAGTGAGTACATCGGCAGCAGTGCGCGACGATGTCCCGCCAACGTTGCGGTGTATCCCTCAAGCGCACGGACGACTACCTCGGCTCGTACGGTGCCCCGAGTGGTCCGCACGCAGCCGGGCTCGATCGCAGTGACCTCGGTCTGTTCGTGGATGGTTACGCCACGTCGTTCGGCTGCTTCAGCCAGGCCTCGCGCCAACCGCGCTGGGTGTATCGCTGCGCAATGCGGCGTGTAGAGCGCGCCAAAGATGCCATCGGCGTTGATCCGCTGCTGAGCTTGCTTTCGGTCGAGAAGAACGAGGTCGTCTTCGGTCTGACCCCAGTTGCGTGCGTCGTCCAGGTCCTCGATCAGTCGATCGCGCTGCAGGGGTGACGTCGCAGCCCTCAGGTACCCGCCCTTGGTGTAGTGCGCATCGATGCCTTCGTCTGAGGCGACCTTGCCAACTTCGTCGACGGCGTCGTTCGCGGCCCGCTGCAGCGCAAGTGCGTCATCGCGCGATGAGACCGCTGCCACTTTGGACCAACTCATGGGGAGCAGACCCGATGCCCAACCGCCGTTACGGCCTGATGCACCGAACCCGGCGAACTCCTTTTCAAGAACGACGATTCGAAGGCGTGGGATCTTGTCGCGCGAGGTAGTAGGCGGTCCACAACCCGGTGTAGCCAGCGCCGACGATGGCCACGTCGTAGTCCGCATCGCCCGGCAGCGGCGCGCGCAGCGTCTGCAGGTCGTCGGCCGGAAGCGTGTCGTGCCAGAGCGAGAGCGAACGGTAGGGGTTGGGCAAGGCCACTCCTCCAGAGCAACTATTCGTATCAAGATACGGTATCCCAATGGGTACGAAACCGGCCACTCGCAAAGGACGACCGCAGCAGTGGGATAGAGACGCGATCCTGCTTGCCGCGCGTGCGGTAACGGTCGATCGTGGCTTCGACGGACTGCGCTTCGCTGACGTCGCGGCCGCGACGAGCGTTCCGGTGAGTTCGCTGCAGTACGCCTTCGGTAGTCGCGACGACTTGGTGCGCGAGGTTCTTCGCGCTGGGGTCAACGACGAGTTCGCCAGGTTGAAGTCCGCGGTCGACGCGGAGTCTGACCCGTGGTTGCGGATCGAGATATTCGTACGACGAGGGATCTCGCTGGACGACCAGGTGCGCCGTGAGGGGTGGCTGCTCTGGATCGAGTACTGGCGAGCGTCACTGCGCGATGACGTGGTGCGCGAGGACTACGCGCGAGTTGCGTCATCGTGGCGCGCCCTGGTCCGCGACGCCATCGATCGCCGGAGTCGCAGTCGGTCGACTTCACCCTCGAGATGTCCACTGATGAAGCAGCAGCCGTGGTCGTGGCGATCGTCGACGGTCTCGGTCTACAGATCGAGGTGGGCGGTCGGCTGCAGGCTGCGCAAGCAATTGCTGCCGCGACGCTTGCGGTAGCTGCAGTGCTCGGGTCGCGATGACCGTGGCATGCTCAGGTCGTACGCCAGTGATCGCAATCGTGCTGGCCCTAGGCGCCTCGGTGTCCTACGGCGTCACCGACTTCTTGGGTGGCCTGGCCTCTCGCAAGATTTCGGTCTTCTTGTTGGGCGCCTTCACTCAGCCCCTTGGGCTGGTTTTGCTGTTCTCGTTATCCCCTTCACCGGGGGCACGCTTTCTGAATCCGCACTCGTTTGGGGAGGGATCGCAGGCCTTGGCGGTGCAGTCGGATATGTGATGCTCTTTCGCGCGTTGGCCATTGGTCCGATGAGCGTTGCGTCACCGCTGTCAGCGGTCATCACGGTGGTCTTCCCGGTCTGTGCAGGACTGCTGTTTGGTGAACGACTGCCCGCGATCGCCTGGGTCGGGATCGCGCTTGGTATTGGCGCGGTGCTGATGGTCAGTCAGGTCCATGAAGACGCACCGCACCCGATCACCCCTCAGGTGATTTGGTTGGCGGCTGGGGCGGGAACGTTTCATCTCAATCTTCTTTATCGCGTTGCAGAGGTCACCCGACGACAGTGGGCTTTGGCCATTGGTTGTGGTTCGAGTTGTCACGACAGTCCTGCTTGTCGCGGTAGCGATGGGCAGGGGTGTCCTGCGCCGCCCACCCCGTGATGCGTTCTTACTCGGCGCCGCGTCGACGGTTCTCGATGTCCTGGCGACACTGCTGTTCCTGCTGGCAACTCGTGAAGGTTTGCTCTCGGTCGTTGCCGTCATCACCGCCCTGTACCCCGCTGCGACGGTGTTGATGGCCAACGTCGTATTGCACGAACACCTGCAGACGGATTCAGCGGCTACGGTCTTGCGCTTGCGGCCGTTTCGGTGTCCTTGCTGGCGTGGACCACCTAGCCAGGCGCTAGCGTTTCGACATGCCGCAAAGCCTCGGACTGGTGCTCGTCGTTGACGATTCGCAGACCATCCGCGACCTCATCGCGCTCAATCTTGAGCTCGAGGGCTACGACGTCGTTCAGGCCGAGGATGCGTTCAAGGCGCTGGACTACCTTGCTCTTGTTGAAGTCGGGTTCAAAGACCATGCCGCAGTTGATGATGTTGGACGTAGTGATGCCAGGGCTGGACGGTGTTCAACTCACTGCCCGGTTGAAGGCGACGCGAGCAACCGCGGCGGTCCCCATTCTCATCGTCAGCGCATCAGCTCAGCGCAGAGATTTTGAACTAGCGCGAGGTGCCGGAGCCGATGGCTACCTGACCAAACCCTTTTCGCCCGACGAGTTGTTGCTCGAAGTTGCCCGACTGATCCTGCCGTGAATGCGGTGATGGTCGGCACGTCCGTGCTGTTGGCGATGTGTTTGATCCTGGCTGGGCTGGCGAACCTGCAGGGGCTGACCACCTCGATCATGTTCCGCGAACGTATCGGCGATCGCACCATGGTTGTGGCGATTGCTCGGCGCAGCTTTATCTCGTCTCGGCGGCAGGACTCATTGTCGGCGCCCTGGCATCGCCCCGACTCGTCGTGGTGTCAGGGGTAATAGCTGCATGTCTGCTGATCGTGGTTCTCGTGTTCCAGTGGAGAAGTCGCGCCGCACTCACCACCCAGGTGCCGGTACTCGTTCTGCTCGCGTTTGCAGTTGTGGCTATTGGATGCGGCTTGGCCCTCAGTTGAGATCGGTCACTACTCTTATGCCGTGACGCCCGCCGACCTTTCCGCGACCATCTTGGCCGCGCTGGACCTCGCCATCGAATCCGACGAACTCGTGTTGGATCGGTCACTACGGCCGACATCCACCACCGTGGAACGTCCGAAGTCGAAGGATCACGGCGACTACGCATCGAACATCGCCCTCCAGTTGGCCAAGCCGGTGGGACGGCCCCCTCGCGACATCGCGACGGTCCTGGCCAGGCATCTGGCGGAGCAGCCGGGGATCGCATCAGTTGATGTCGCCGGTCCTGGATTCATGAACATCACGCTCGAAGCCGCTGCTCAAGGAGAACTCGCTCGCGCGATCGTGATGGCCGGGGATGGCTATGGCCGAACCGACTTGTTGGCTGGCGAGCGAATCAACCTCGAGTTCGTGTCCGCGAATCCGACAGGCCCGATGCATATGGGTGATGTCCGCTGGGCCGCAGTCGGTGACGCCTTGGCCCGGGTGCTGCAGGCAGCAGGAGCAGATGTAGCGCGGGAGTACTACTTCAACGATCACGGTGCCCAGATCGATCGTTTTGCGCGCTCGTTGATGGCGCGGGCCAAGGGTCAGCCCGCTCCTGACGACGGCTATGTCGGTGCAGTACATCGATGAGATCGCCGCGCAGGTGATTGCACTGGTGCCGGACGTACTCGACCGGCCGGAGGCTGAGGCTCAGGAGATCTTCCGAAGCCGTGGTGTCGACTTGATGTTCACCGAGATCAAGCAGAGTTTGCACGACTTCGGGGTCGACTTCGACGTCTACTTCCACGAGAACCACCTGCACGAGAGTGGGGCTGTCGAGCACGCAATTGACCGGCTGCGGCAAGCTTGGGCACATCTACGAAGAGGACGGCGCGGTCTGGCTCCGCACGACGGAGTTCGGGGACGACAAGGACCGAGTCATCATCAAGAGTGATGGTCAACCGGCCTACATCAGCGGTGACCTCGCGTACTACCTCGACAAGCGTGAGCGTGGTTTCGATCGCGTCATCATCATGCTCGGTGCCGATCACCACGGCTATGTCGCGCGGATGATGGCAATGTGCGCCTGCTTTGGTGACGTACCCGGGTGAGAACCTTGAGATTCTCATCGGCCAGATGGTCAACCTCTTGCGCGACGGCGAGCCACTGCGCATGAGTAAGCGTGCTGGCAACGTCGTCACGATGGCAGACCTGGTGGACGCCGTTGGGGTGGACGCGGCGCGCTATGCGATCACTCGTGCGTCAAGTGACTCATCGTTGGACATCGATCTCGATCTGCTTGCCAAACGTACAAACGACAATCCCGTCTACTACGTGCAGTACGCCCATGCGCGAATCTCATCGCTGCTTCGCAACGCAAGTGATCTCGGGTTGGCGGTTGACGTCGACGCATTCAATCCCGAGTTGTTGACGCACGACCGTGAAGGCGATCTGTTGGGTGCGTTGGGGGAGTTCCCGCGGGTAGTCATCGCGGCGGCAGAACTTCGCGAACCGCATCGAGTCGCTCGCTATCTCGAGGATTTGGCCAACGCATATCACAAGTTCTACGACGCTTGTCGGGTGCTGCCTCGTGGCGATGAAGAGGTGACCGACACGGCGCGAGCTCGCCTCGTGTTGTGTTCGGCGACTCGTCAAGTGTTGGCAAACGGTCTGGCGATGCTTGGTGTTTCCGCCCCAGAACGCATGTGAGCCTGCGTAAAGTCAGACCATGAACCACGACGGCGATGGTGGCACCAAGTCAGGCTTGGTGACGCCGCGACGAGTCCTGTGGGGTGTCTTGGCTCTGGTGGCGGTGATTCTGCTTTTGCAGAACTCGCAGGACGTCACCGTAAAATTTCTTGCCTGGGACGTCACCGCGCCGCTGTTCTTATTGATCGCCGTCACGTTGTTCATCGGCTGGGGACTCGGCGAACTGGGCAGCCGCACATTGCGGTGGCACCGTAACCGCAACAACGACTGAGTCGAACTCAGTCACGATCTCTCACGTCGGTAGGCTCGGCGATTTCCCTCGTCAAGGAGTCGACTCATGCGAGCCCATCCGGCCGGTCCACGGCACGGCGATCTAGTTGCCGAACATGCCCACGGGGTAGCCCCCGATGACCTCAGTGACATCGACGCGCGGATTTGGGCGAAGGGAGTCAACGCGTGACGCCCGAGGCGTGATGACGCTGCACACTCGTGACGTTTCCAAGCCTTGTCGAACGAGTTTGGAACTCCGTTGTTCTTGATGGATGAAACCGACTTCCGTTCGCGAGCCCGTGGATACGTCACGGCGTTCGCGGGGGCCGATGTCTATTACGCCAGCAAAGCGTTCTCGTGCACCGCTGCATTGCGTTGGGCGGCTGACGAAGGGTTGAGCCTCGATGTCGCGACCGGTGGTGAGTTAGCGATCGCGCAAGCCGCCGGATTTCCTGGCGACAAGATCTTGTTCCATGGCAACAACAAGTCCACCGCCGAACTTATCGCCGCTGTTGAGTATGGAGTCCGTCGGATCGTCGTCGACTCTGAATTGGAAATCAGCCGGATCGCAGAAGATTGCATCCGACCGCGGAATCCGTCAGCAGGTGCTGATCCGAATCACTGTCGGGGTCGAAGCGCACACCCATGAGTTCATCGCGACAGCGCACGAGGACCAGAAGTTCGGCTTCTCGCTGTCGACCGGCGAAGCGACTGCCGCGGTCAAGCATGTCTTGGACCAGCCGTCGCTCGAACTTGTCGGCATCCATTCCCACATCGGCTCACAGATCTTCGACACCTCGGGATTCGAGGTGGCTGCTCACCGATCAGTCGGGTTCCTCGCTGACATCAAAGACTCCCAGGGCGTCGAGATTGCCGAGCTGAACCTAGGCGGCGGTCTTGGCATCGCGTACGTAGCGACAGATGATCCAGCTGACGTCGTCGAAGTGGCCCATGGATTGCGGACGATCGTCGATCGCGAATGCGCGGCTCTAGGTCTGGAGGTCCCACGATTGGCCTTCGAACCAGGTCGGGCCATCGTCGGCCCGACCATGTGCACCGTGTACGAAGTCGGAACGGTGAAACCGATCGAACTCGACGGGGGCGTGGTCCGTCTCTACGTGAGTGTCGATGGGGGCATGAGCGACAACCCGCGGACGGCGCTGTATGGCGCTGAGTACACCGCTGTGCTGGCCTCGCGTGCGTCCGATGCTGCGCCGGCTCTTTCGCGGGTCGTCGGAAAGCATTGCGAGAGCGGTGATGTGGTGGTCAACGACGTCTGGCTGCCTGGGGACCTCAAACCGGGGGATCTGTTGGCGGTGGCGGCGACCGGTGCGTACTGCCGCAGCATGGCGTCCAACTACAACGCCATGGGTCGTCCCCCGGTCGTCGCGCTTTCGGAGGGTCGAACCGATGGCGAAGTCATCATCCGTCGTGAGACGCAGGAAGACCTCTTACTTCTAGACCCTGGCGCACATGGGAGGCTTGACCTTCATTGACCCGATTCTCTCCACGAGCGCTCAGCAGGAGGTCCGTATGGGCACGCAACCCATAAAGGTCGCGTTGCTGGGCGCCGGTGTGGTCGGTTCTGAGGTAGCGAGACTGCTCGTAGAGCAGGCCGACGACTTGACTGCACGCATTGGCGCCTCGTTGGAGATCGTTGGCGTTGGCGTCAGACGGGACAAGCCCGACCGAGGGATTCCAGTCGATGACGCGCTGCTGACCACGGACTTGCCCGGGCTCCTCGAATCCACGAAGCCGGACATCGTGGTCGAAGTCATGGGTGGCATCGAGCCAGCACGTGAACTCATCCTCCAGGCGTTCAACCTGGGCGCGAGTGTGGTGACGGCCAATAAGGCACTGCTGGCACAAGATGGCGCAACGCTGCAAGCGGCGTGTGCCGAGAACGGCGTGGACCTCTACTACGAGGCAAGCGTCGCTGGGGCCATCCCGTTGCTTCGGCCGCTGCGTGAATCGCTCGTCGGGGACCGCGTATTGCGCGTGCTCGGCATCGTCAATGGCACCACCAATTTCATCCTGACCCGCATGGATGAGAGTGGCGCCAGTTTCGAAGACGCGCTGGCCGAAGCTCAACAACTCGGCTACGCCGAGGCTGATCCGACGGCTGACATCGATGGTCACGATGCCGCAGCGAAGGCAGCCATCATCGCGAGTCTTGCGTTCCATTCTCGGGTGAGCCTCGCCGATGTTCACTGCGAAGGCATTAGTTCGCTGACGGCCGAGCATGTTGCAGCCGCGAGAGCTACCGACCATGTCATCAAACTCCTTGCCATCGCCGAACGAGCATCAGGCGGCCGCGGCATCAACGTGAGGGTTCATCCGACGATGCTGGCGCGAACTCACCCGTTGGCCGGCGTACGTGAGGCGTATAACGCAGTTTTCGTCGAGTCCGAAGCCGCCGGTCAGTTGATGTTCTATGGCCCTGGTGCGGGCGGAGTGCCAACCGCGAGCGCGATCCTCGGCGACATCGTCGCGGTGGCCCGCAACCGGATCAGCGGTGGCCATGGCCCGCGCGAGTCGACGTACGAGGACTTGCCAGTTCTGGCGATTCAGGAATCGAGCACGCGCTACTACTTGTCGCTCGACCTTGCCGACAAGCCTGGTGTCCTGGCAGCAGTGGCTGCTGAGTTCGCCACCCACGGCGTCAGCATCGAGACACTGCGGCAGGATGGTCACGGTGACGATGCGACGCTGCTCATCGTCACGCACACTGCCCGTGAGGGTGACTTGGCTGCGACAATAGACGCGTTGCGCGAACTCGATTCAGTACGTGAGGTTGCTTCGGTCATGCGAGTAGTGGGGGAGTGAACCCATGACGACGACGTCGGCTCGGACCCGGCAGTGGCGTGGCGTGATCGAGGAGTATCGCGATCGGCTCCCGGTAACTGCGGATACTCCGGTGATCTCGTTAGGCGAGGGCGGCACACCGCTAGTTCGGGCCAATGTGGTGTCCGAACTCACCGGATGCGAAGTCTGGCTGAAGGTCGAGGGAGCCAACCCCACCGGTTCTTTCAAGGACCGCGGCATGACGATGGCCATCTCTAAGGCGGCCGAGTCTGGGGCGCAGGCAGTGATCTGTGCGTCGACCGGCAATACCAGCGCAAGCGCCGCCGCGTACGCCACGCGAGCTGGCATGGTCTGCGCGGTGCTGATCCCCGACGGCAAGATCGCCATGGGCAAGTTGTCGCAGGCCTTGGCCCACGGGGCTCGAGTGCTGCAAGTCGAAGGCAACTTCGACGATTGCTTGAAACTAGCGCGCGAGTTGGCTGACCTTTACCCCGTGGCGCTGGTCAACAGCGTAAATCCGGTACGCATCGAAGGTCAGAAGACCGCTGCTTTCGAGATCGTCGACCGGCTCGGGGATGCGCCAGACATCCACGCCCTGCCCGTCGGAAATGCTGGCAACATCACTGCTTACTGGAAGGGTTACTCCGAATACGCGGCCGACGCCGTGTCGTCGAGGAGTCCGAGAATGTGGGGCTTCCAGGCCGCCGGTGCGGCACCGATCGTGTCCGGGTCGATCGTCGAGCGACCCTCGACCATCGCAACGGCGATCCGAATCGGCAACCCTGCGTCTTGGCAGAAGGCACTGGACGCCCGCGACTCATCCGGTGGTCTCATCGACTCGGTGACCGACCGAGAGATCTTGGCGGTTTACCGGCTGCTGGCCTCGCGCGAGGGCGTCTTTGTGGAGCCAGCCTCGGCCGCAGGTGTGGCTGGGCTGCTGCGCAAACACAAGGACGGGTTGCTCGACGCGGGCCAAACCGTGGTGTGCACAGTGACTGGCAATGGACTAAAAGATCCCGACTGGGCTATCGCTGGCGCGCCAAAGCCTGTCACCGTCGCGGCGGATCCGCAT
The DNA here is from genome assembly GCA_963726755.1 of uncultured Actinomycetota bacterium. Taxonomy (GTDB): domain Bacteria; phylum Actinomycetota; class Actinomycetes; order JAHEKZ01; family JAHEKZ01; genus DATKIY01. Next base: position 236,908 of record CAVSDB010000002.1, on the reverse strand, counting down.
GCCGCGGCCGCCGAGCTCGGTCTGGGTGGCTAGTGGCAGCTCCGATGTTTCGCGCGGCGTCGCTGCGCATCAAAGTTCCAGCCAGTAGTGCCAACCTCGGCCCAGGCTATGACTCCTTCGGGCTCGCCCTCGGCTTGTACGACGAGATCGTCATACGTGTGGGTGAGACCGGCCTCGACATCGACGTCGCCGGCGAAGGCGCCGACAAGGTTCGTCGAGATGGCCGAAACTTGGTCGCCAAGGCGATGTTCACCGCCTTCGATCGGCTTGGTGGTCGTCCCCGAGGCATCGAGGTTCGATGCCTGAACCGCATTCCCCATGGGCGGGGGCTCGGGTCGTCAGCGGCAGCCATCGTCGGCGGCATCATGGCGGCGCGGGCACTGACCGTCGGCGGCGACGAACGACTGGACGACGAACGTCTGCTTGCGCTTGCCACCGAAATGGAAGGTCACCCAGACAACGTCGCGGCGGCACTGCACGGTGGTTTCACGGTGTCGTGGACTGACGGGGGAGAAGTCGGCACGTTGCAACTGTCGCCCCACGTCGATATCACTCCGGTGGTTTTCATCTCAGGCACTGAACTTCGAACGACCAAGGCACGCAAGGCATTGCCCGATTCCATTCCACACGCAGATGCCGCCGTCAACGCATCACGGGCGGCGATCTTGGTCGAGGCCATGACTCGGCGCCCCGACCTACTGCTGACCGCAACTGAAGACCTGATCCACCAGGAGTACCGACGATCGGTGATGCCGCGTTCGCTCGCGCTCGTCGATGAACTTCGGACCCTTGAGGTACCTGCGGTGATCTCAGGTGCTGGTCCAACAGTCCTGGCGCTCACCGACGAGGTAACTGCCAAGGCTCTAGTTGCACGCACCCGAAGAGGCTGGACATCGAGCGTCCTCGAGCCCGATCGACAGGGGGTTCGAGTACTTCCTCTGTAGGTCTTCGCTTTAGGTCTGGACCCGACACGCCGACCTTCCCCAGAGACCCCGGGAACATACGCATCGCCAGAAGTGTTACGGTGGCATTGCACCAGTGGTCCCGGACTACCGAACCCGGTGCTCAGCAGATCGGCCAAGATTCATTGGTCCGACGCACCAACCCCCTCTCGGCCCTTGTGGCCGAATCAAGGGGATCTATCCCGTTCGCCCTTTAGTTGGCGCACGGTTCATCCGGAAGGAAATCGCGTGAGCGAAACCACCGAGACGCTCGACCCGAGCACGTCCGCAACCGCGGGCAGCACCCGACGCCGCTCTGGCTCGGGACTCAATGGAATGGTGCTCGCTGAGCTCCAGTCCATGGCTTCGGGTCTGGGCATTACCGGCACCGCAAGGCTACGCAAGAGCCAGTTGATCGAAGCGATCCAGGCTGCGCAGGGCGGTTCAACATCAAGTAAATCCACATCTGCTCCGGCCAAGACCGCCTCGCGGTCAGCGGCCAAGCAGACCGCTACTAGTACCGAGACGTCCGAAACTACCGAGACGTCAAGTACGACCAAGACGTCTGGCGACAAGCCAGCGTCAAACTCCGAGAAGTCGGATTCCAGCCAGCAACGGTCGGACCGTTCGTCTAATCGACAAAACCGTGGGTCGAATTCGCAGCAAGGCTCCGGCGGTCAATCGTCCAGCGGATCTCAAGGCGGAGGCCAGCAGGGCGACGACTCGTACGAAGGCAGTCGCAGCAGCCGGCGCCGTCGCCGCGGGCGTGATCGTTATCGCGAGCGCGGCAGCACCACCAGCGGCAACCGAGACCGTTACAGCGAGAGCGAGCCAGTCGTTGCCGCCGACGACGTGCTGATTCCGGTCGCCGGAATCCTCGACGTCCTCGACAACTACGCCTTCGTGCGTACCTCTGGTTACCTACCTGGTTCGAACGACATCTACGTTTCGCTCGCGCAAGTTCGCAAGTATGGGCTGCGTCGCGGCGATGCCATAACAGGTTCGGTGCGGCAGCCGCGCGATGGCGAACGACGCGAGAAGTTCAACGCGCTGGTGCGTCTTGAGACGGTCAACGGCACTGAGCCAGATACCGCAAAGGTCAGGCCCGATTTCAACAAGTTGACGCCGTTGTACCCGCAGGATCGACTCCGTCTGGAGACTGAGCCGCAGTTGCTCAGCACGCGAGTCATCGACCTGGTCGCCCCCATCGGCAAGGGGCAGCGTGGCCTGATCGTGTCCCCGCCAAAGGCCGGTAAGACCATGATCCTGCAGGCCATCGCAAACGCCATCACCACGAACAACCCAGAGGTGCACCTCATGGTGGTGCTCGTCGATGAGCGTCCTGAAGAGGTCACCGACATGCAGCGCACGGTTAAGGGTGAGGTCATTGCCTCGACCTTCGACCGTCCGGCTGACGACCACACGACGGTTGCCGAACTCGCTATCGAGCGAGCCAAGCGACTCGTCGAACTTGGTCACGACGTCGTCGTGCTGTTGGACTCGATTACCCGACTCGGGCGGGCGTACAACCTGTCCGCACCAGCTTCGGGTCGCATCCTGTCTGGTGGTGTCGACTCGTCGGCGCTCTACCCGCCGAAGCGTTTCTTCGGTGCTGCTCGCAACATCGAGCACGGTGGTTCGTTGACCATCCTGGCTACGGCTCTCGTCGAGACCGGCTCAAAGATGGACGAGGTCATCTTCGAGGAGTTCAAGGGCACCGGAAACATGGAGCTCAAGCTCGATCGCAAGCTCTCTGACAAGCGCGTCTTCCCTGCGGTGGACGTTGATGCGTCCGGTACCCGTAAAGAGGAGCTCCTGCTTTCGCCCGACGAGCTCAAGGTCGTGTGGAATCTCCGCCGAGTGCTCCACGCCCTTGAGTCCCAGCAGGCGCTTGAACTGCTCCTCAACAAGCTGCGTGAGACTCAGAGCAACACCGAGTTCCTCATGCAGGTCCAAAAGACCACGCCTGGCGCCATGCTCAGCGGAGACGCCGACTAGCAACCCAGCTCCCCTTCGGGCTCACCCAGCACCAAGCACATTTGTTCAGAATTAGTCGTTCTAGCGATCAATTCGGAACAACAAGGGGGAGTCGTGTGCGGAATTGGACGTCCTGACGCGCAATTCCGCACAAGTGTGACGTAGGAAGGAGTTGCTGTGACTCCCAAGGGAATGGCGGGAGCCCCGATCGCGTTTGGAAGGTCAGTGCCCCCGCTGGCACAATCACAGCAGCGCGCCTCTGGCACAATCACCCCTCGGCACCCGGTTCACGACCACACAGTCGACCCGGGAGCCCAAAACGAGGAGAACCCATGAAACCCGATATTCACCCTTCCTACGTGGAGACCCAGGTCACCTGTACCTGCGGAAACACGTTCACCACCCGTAGCACGGCTGAGAACGGCGTGATTCACGCCGACACCTGCTCGGCCTGCCACCCCTTCTACACCGGCAAGCAGCGCATTCTCGACACCGGCGGCCGAGTGGCACGCTTCGAGAAGCGGTACGGCAAGAAGTAACTCCGCAGACGGCGCTGACCGGGGTCTGATGACCCTGGCCGGCGCCGTTAGTGCGTTACGGTGACCCGCCACGGGCCGTCCGCCCGACCAAGGAGTCAGTTGTGTTCGAACAGGTCCAGTCGCTGCTCGATGAGCACGCAGATCTCGAACGCCAGCTGGCCGATCCGGCGGTTCATACCGATGCGGGCAAGGCGCGCAAGTTGGGTCGGCGATACGCCGAGCTCGGTCCGATAGTCGCTGCCTACAACGAGTGGGCAACCCTCGGAGATGACGTCGGGGCAGCCAACGAGCTAGCCGCCGATGATGCGTCGTTTTCAGTTGAGGCCGGCAGGCTGCAGACCGAGCGAGACGCCGTAGCCGAGCGGCTTCGGCTGCTGTTAGTTCCCCGCGACCCCGATGACGACCGTGACGTCATCTTGGAGGTTAAGGCGGGCGAAGGTGGCGACGAGTCGGCCCTCTTCGCTGGTGACCTGTTGCGCATGTATCTGCGTTACGCCGAACGCCAAGGCTGGAAGACCGAAGTCATCGATGCGCAGGAGTCCGATCTCGGCGGATATAAGGACGTTTCGGTCGCCGTGAAGTCCAAGCGAACACCTGCACCAGGTGAGGGTGTCTGGGCGCGCCTCAAGTACGAAGGCGGCGTCCATCGCGTGCAGCGGGTTCCCGTAACAGAAAGTCAGGGACGCATTCACACCAGTGCGGCGGGAGTCTTAGTACTCCCTGAGGCTGAGGATGTCGAGGTTGAGATCGACCCCAACGACTTGCGAATCGATGTGTACCGCAGTAGCGGTCCCGGTGGACAGAGCGTCAATACAACCGACTCTGCGGTTCGGATCACCCACGAACCGACCGGCATCGTGGTGAGTTGCCAGAACGAGAAGTCGCAACTGCAGAACCGTGAGCAAGCGATGCGCATCCTTCGAGCCCGGTTGCTCGCTGCCAAGCTTGAGGAGGCAGCTCAAGAAGTCCAGGACGCACGTCGCTCGCAGGTGCGCACCGTCGACCGTTCGGAACGAATCCGCACCTACAACTTCGCCGAGAATCGAATTTCAGACCACCGCGTCGGGTTCAAGGCATACAACCTTGATCAGGTACTCGACGGAGATCTCGATGCGGTTGTGCAAGCGTGTATCGAAGCCGACTCACAAGCCCGGCTGGCGGCGGTGGGCGAGTGACCCTGCGAGACTGCGATCACTCGTGGGGCGAAGCAACTCTCCGCTGCAGGCGTCCCGTCGCCGCAACACGACGCAGAAGCACTCGCCGCGCTGGCGATTGGTTGTGAGAGATCCGAACTGTGGCATCACCTCGACGACGCGCCGCCATCAAGACTCGACGACTACCTGGATCGCCGCGCGCGCCGCGAACCACTGCAACACATCACGGGACTGGCCCACTTTCGTCACGTCACGTTGACGGTCGGTCCTGGTGTCTTCATCCCTCGTCCCGAGACTGAGGTAGTCGTTGATGAGGCGTTACGCCTGCTTCGCGCGATGACAACCACCACACCGATCGTGGTCGACCTCTGTTCTGGATCAGGGGCTATCGCGTTGGCCATCGCTACCGAACAGCCGGGGAGTCAAGTGCATGCCGTCGAAAGTGCGGTCGATGCTCTGCCCTGGCTGCGACGTAATGTCGAGAGGTCTGGCATCGAAGTCCACGAATCAGATATCGCTGTCCCAATGCCACAACTTGCTGGGAGCGTCGACCTTGTCGTCGCCAACCCCCCCTACATTCCGGCCGATGCTGTCCCCCGCGATCTCGAAGTCGCGCAGTTCGACCCGACAGTTGCGCTTTACTCCGGAGATGATGGGCTGGACCACATCAGAATGATCGAACGCAACGCAGCAAAGCTCCTTCGAGACGGAGGGTCGATTGTGGTGGAGCATGCTGATGTGCAAGGTATGAGTGCCCCCGCTGTTTTCTCAGATCGACCAGAGTGGATCGATGTGATCGATCACCAGGACCTCACCGGCCGCGATCGTTTCTTGACCGCTTGCCGAAGTGCGCGCAGTGGACACGATCAAAACGGGAGCGATCGTGCCGCGGTTTGATTGCCAGGACACGAGCGAGCGTCAGCGCGGCATTGACTTAGCGGTGGCGTCGGCGCGACGTCATCAACTCGTGGTGTTCGCAACCGATGTCGCGTACGGAGTTGCTTGCGATGCCTTCTCACCGGTAGCGATCGAGCGGCTGAACGAAGCCAAGGATCGGATCTCGGATGCGGATCTTCCCGTGATGGTCGGCTCCATTCGCGCCGCCAAGGCATTGATCGCCAGTCTGCCGCCGGCCGCCGAGCGCATCGTCGACGGGTTCTGGCCAGGTCCACTTACTGCCGTGTGTTTGTCGCAGTCGACATTGCGTTGGGATCTCGGGGGTGATGGCGACACGGTGACCGTGCGGATGCCCCTGCACCCTGTCGCGTTGGAGGTCTTGAAGGCAGTCGGTCCGATGGCAGTGGTCTCAGCGAATCGCACAGGCGAGCCGGTGCCTCGCGACTGTGACGCCGCCGAAGGTGAGCTCGCCGACTCGGTGTCGGTGTACCTCGATACCGGACCGTGCGTTCACCAAGATTTGTCCACCGTCGTTGACCTCACCGTGACACCGCCTCGACTCATCCGAGAAGGCGCGATTTCACTAGATGCGATCCGGGTGATCGTGCCCGAGTTTCGTGGGATCGCCGATGCGAACGGGTCTGAGTTGTGAGCGCTGAGTCGTGACTGCCACGTTTCGCGTCCTCACCGTCTGTACAGGGAACATCGGCCGGTCGCCCATGGCCGAAAGGTTCTTGCGCCACCGACTGGACGAGAGGCTGAAGGTGGCGGCTACGAGCTTCGAGGTCACTAGTGCGGGCACGATGGGATGTGAGGGGGAGCCGATGGAGGAGTTCGCGGCGGTTGCCCTTACCGAGGCCGGTATCAGTGCCTGCGGGTTTCGTGGCCGACTGCTCAACGCAGATCACTTGTCGAACGCTGACCTGATCCTGACTGCCACTCGCGAGCATCTGGCGCAAGCCGTCGCGATGCAACCGCAGGTGGTGCGACGGGCGTTCACCCTCAAGGAGTTCGCCCGGTTGACGGACATGGTCAACAAGGATTTCGTGCCTAACGAACCGATCGACGTTGTTGCAGGCGCCCACGCACGCACCGATTTGGCGGCGAGGCAGCGCCGCATGGCAGACCGTCCCCACTCAGCCGATGACGACGTGGTGGATCCACTGGGTGCCCCGCTCGATACCTACCGCATCCGGGCTGCGGAGATCGACCTTGCTTGTGCTCGGGCAGTTGACGTGCTGCTAGGACCGGCTCACTAGAGTGTGGCCAGCGCCACCGGACCGATGACCACCGCGACAAGCACGCAGGAGTGACCATGAGCAACCCTCCGTACTGGGGACCGGACTTCAACCGGTTGCAGAGAGAAGACCCCGAGATTGCGGCCGTCGTTCTCGACGAGCTCGACCGGCTGCGCAGCGGTCTGCAGTTGATCGCGAGTGAGAACTTCACGTCGTCGGCGGTGCTTGCGGCAACGGGCTCAACGTTGTCGAACAAGTATGCGGAGGGGTACCCGCACAAGCGGTACTACGGCGGATGCGCAGACGTTGATGTCGCAGAAGACATTGGTCGGGCTCGCGCCAAGGAACTGTTCGGTGCTGAGCATGCGAACATGCAGCCGCACTCCGGTGCGTCGGCCAACCTCGCGGTGTACGCCGCTCTCCTTGAGCCGGGGGACACCGTTCTAGCGATGGACCTCAAACATGGCGGTCACTTAACTCACGGGTCACCGGTGAACTTCTCCGGTAAGTGGTTCAACAATGTGTCGTATGGCGTCATCGAAGGTGCGGAGACCATCGACTACGACCACGTCCGCTCTCAAGCCCTCGAACACCGACCCAAGATGATTATCGCGGGAGCGACCGCGTACTCGCGTCTCATCGACTTCGCAGCCTTCAGAGAGATCGCCGACGAAGTTGGTGCACGGTTGATGGTGGACGCTGCGCACTTCATCGGCTTGGTGGCCGGTAAGGCCATCCCCTCGCCTGTCCCATACGCAGACGTAGTCTCGTTTACCACGCACAAAGTCCTTCGCGGCCCGCGTGGCGGCATGATTTTGTGCAAGGAAGAACTCGCGGCGAAGATCGATAAGGCCGTCTTCCCCTTCCTGCAGGGTGGTCCTTTGATGCACGTCGTCGCCGCCAAAGCCGTCGCGCTCAAGGAAGCGATGCAACCGGAGTACCAGGACTACGCGCGTCAGGTCATCAAGAACGCTCAGGCATTGGTCGCCGGCCTCTCCGACGAGGGGATGCGTCCGGTATCTGGCGGTACCGACACTCACCTCGCCCTCATCGATCTTCGCGGCGTCGGAGTAACCGGTCGTGATGCTGAGATTAGGTGTGACGCCTCTCGGATCACGCTGAACAAGAACGCCATTCCGTTCGATCCTGAAAAGCCGATGGTGGGGTCAGGCATTCGAGTCGGCACTCCGTCGGTTACCACGCAAGGAATGGCCGAAGTTGAGATGCGAGAGATTGCGTCGTTGATCGGCCGGGCAGTGCGGGCGGACGTCGAGACGGACGCAGGGCGAGCCGAGGCAGCGGAGATCGCCGAGGCCGTCACTACCCTGGTCACCAAGTTCCCGGCTTACCCAGCCCCGACCAACTGATCGTTCAGGGCGGCTGCCCCGGTGCGTGAGTATCTGCTAGTCCTCCTGGTTGCCGCGGGGGTTACGTACTTCACGGTTCCAGTTGTTCGTTGGTTCGCCGTTCGCTGGAATGTGATGGCGGAGATCCGCGATCGAGATGTCCACGCCTTCCCGATTCCGCGGCTTGGCGGAGTTGCCATGTTCCTGGGATTCCTGGCCGGGATGTTGGTAGCCAGCCACCTGCACTTCGTTTCCGCCGTGTTCCGGGACTCGCGCGACGCCGTCGCAGTGGTTGCCGGCGGCACGTTGATCTTCCTGGTCGGTGTGGTCGACGACATCTGGGGACTTGACTCGCTGATGAAGGCGGCAGGACAGATCCTGGCCGCTGGCGTGATGGCGCTGTTAGGAGTCCAGGTCCTGTGGTTGCCCATCGGTGGTGTCACGGTGCTGGACTACAACACGAGCATCATCTTGACGGTGCTGTTGGTCGTGGTGACCGTCAATGCCATCAACTTCGTCGATGGCCTGGACGGTCTGGCTGCTGGGATCATCGGGATCGGCGCGGTGGCGTTCTTTGCGTTCTCCTATCTGTTGTCCGTCGAACGCGGATTCGAACGCGCGACGACAGCGACCCTGATCACCGCAATTCTCGCGGGCCTCTGCGCTGGGTTCTTGCCGCACAACTTCAATCCTGCGCGCATCTTCATGGGCGACTCTGGGTCGATGCTGGCTGGCCTGCTGCTGTCGGCCAGCGTCATTACGCTTGCGGGCAAGCTTGACCCTTATGCCGTTGGCGACGCCGCGTTGCTCGCCCCGCTAATGCCGCTGCTCTTGCCCTTCGCGGTACTGGCCGTGCCCCTGATCGACCTGTTGCTGGCCGTTGTTCGTCGCACCGGCGCTCGTCGGTCACCGTTTTCACCAGACAAACAGCACCTCCACCATCGACTCCTTGAGATCGGCCACTCGCAGCGTCAAGCGGTTCTCGTCATGTACCTGTGGGCAAGTGCGTTGGCTATCGGTTCAGCAGTGGCGGTATTCGTCAGTGTGCCTGCGGGTGTCGCCACAGCGTTAGGCATTTCGGTGCTTGCCGTAATCGCGACTCGCAGACCACGCAAGGCAGCAAGATGAGCCGGAACCGAGTTGAACCTGTTGAACCCGGCCGCGTCCCCTACTACCTCTTCCGCAGGGCTGCTGGTCCGGCGTTCGTTGCTGCACTTGGGTGTGTCGTTGTGGCGGCAGTCTGGTCCGGCATAGATGGTGCTCTGGGTGCGTTTTTGGGAGCAGTTGTTGTTCTGGTGTTCTACGGGTCGGATCTGGTCGTGCTGCGGATTGCCGAACGCAGGGAGCCTTCCTCGCTGATGCCGCTAATGATGACCGAGTACGTCATGAAGGTTGTTCTGCTCGCGTTGTTGTTTGTTGTGATCTGGAACACGACGGCTTTCAGCGTTCGTGCAATGGCGTCAACGGTGGTCGTGGCGACAGTCGTGTGGGTAGCTGCGCTCGCAGTATCTGCTGCGCGAGTCGCAACATTCTCGGTGGACGTTTCAGCGGACCAACCAACGTCCGAATAGTGAGCCGGATCACGGTCTAACCCCGAAATTGAGGTGATGGTTAGCCTGATGATAGAGTCCCGCCGATGGACCAACGAGTTGGTGAAAAGGCCCAGCTAGCACGGGCCTTTGCCACCTCGGACGGCAGCAGGGTCGTGGGTTATTTACCAGCCGGAATCATCGTCTGGGGCGGCATTGGGTTGCTGTTGGACAACTGGCTCGGTACCGGATTCTTCACTCCAATCGGGCTGGCCCTTGGTTCGTCTCTTGCTCTGTTTCTCGTGATTCATCACTGTGTTCGGCGCCCGGCGCCTGAGTTTGCGGCACCCGGAGACGGTGATGTTCAGACCGGTTCAAGAAGAGGCAGTTAGTTGAACGGAATGATTCTCGCTGGCCCGGGCTATCAGCCGCCCAGCGTTCATGACCTATACCTGCCAGCCCTTTTCGACGGGCTGCCGTGGGTAGTCAAGCCAGCAATTCTGGTTGTGGCCAGCGTGGTCATCATCGTCGGCTTCTTGCATATGGCAACCAGACAGCGGGCAATGGTTCCCGGGCGCGTGCAGTTCGCTGGGGAGTTGGTTTACAACTTCGTTCGCAACAGCATCGCTCGCGACGTCCTTGGGGCACACGACTTCATGAAGTTCGTGCCCCTTTTGTTTGCCCTTTTCACTTTCATTTTGGTCAACAACCTCTTCGGAGTCATTCCGTTCATCAGTTTCCCGCCCATGGCGAAAATCGGATACCCGATGGTGCTGGCCATCATCAGCCTCATTGTGTTCAACGTGGTCGGTATTCGGCGGCAGGGATTTGTTAAGTACTTCAAAGACATGATGTTCATCCCGGGTGTGCCAGTTTACGTCTACCCGTTGCTGGCCCCGATTGAGCTATTGACGAACTTGATCGTTCGTCCGCTGTCCCTGACGCTTCGGCTGTTTGCCAACATGTTCTCGGGCCACATGCTGCTGCTGGTGTTCGTGACCGGTACCTCTTACCTGCTGATTGACGGTTCCAACCTGTTCCTGCGCGGCGCCGGTGTTTTCACCGGTGTCATGACAGTCGGCCTGACTTTCTACGAACTGTTCGTCGAGGTCTTCCAGGCGTACATCTTCACCCTGCTAACAGCGCTTTACATTGCCGGCGCAACGGAAGGGCACTAAGCCCATGTCCGTGACTCGCGCCAACAACCGAAAGGAAGCACAATGACAGGCAGCTTCAGCCCGGCCCTCCTAGCCTCGGATGCCCTGACCGGCAATCTGACACCTATCACCTTCGGCTTGGCCGCCATCGGTGCCGGTATCGGAGCAGGACTGATCTTCGCCGCGTTCATCACGGGGATTGCCCGCCAGCCGGAGGCCCTCTCGGTCCTGCGTACGTGGGCATTCACCGGGTTCGCACTCGTCGAGGCACTGGCCCTGATCGGTCTGGTCGCTCCGTTCTTCTTGAACTAGTACGCAGGCATCGATCGTGAGGAATAGCAGATGATACGAATGGCGGAAGCCGCGGAGAATCTCAATCCGCTGTTGCCGACGACGGCCGAAATCATCCTGGCCTGCATCTCCTTTGGCGTGATCTTCTTTGTCATCGTCAAGTGGATCGTTCCTCGGTTCGAGCAGTTGTACGCCGAGCGCACCGAGGCAATCGAAGGCGGCATCGCCAAGGCTGAGAAGGCGCAGGAGCAGGCTGCTGCTGCGTTGGAGCACTACCAGGCGCAGTTAGCTGATGCCCGAGGTGAGGCTTCGCAGATTCGCGAGGAGGCGCGCGCGCAGGGCGCTGCGATCCTGGCCGAGATGCGCGAGCAGGCACACGCTGAGTCGGCGCGGATGATCGCTACGGCGCAGACTCACATCGAGGCCGAGCGGGCTGCGGCGGTGTCGTCGCTGCACGCCGAGGTCGGCACATTGGCTAGTCAGTTGGCGGAGAAGATCATCGGTGAAAGCCTCACCGACGATGAGCGTCAGCAACGCGTTATCGACCGATTCCTCGCCGACCTCGAAACGCAGAGCCAGGTTCACTGATGCGTGGCGCTAGCCGTTCCTCAATGTCAGCGGCACAAGACCGTCTGGACGCCCTCTTGGGCCAGCCCGGTGCTGCTGCTGATGTCGTTGGCGACGAGCTGTTCAGCGTCGCGGACTTGCTCGACGGCGTTCCGGCGCTGCGGGCGTCACTGACTGACCCGTCGCGCAGTGGCGACGACAAAGCGGCGTTGGCACAGCGACTCCTTGCCGGCAAAGTGAGCGAGCAGGTGGTCGAGTTCATCAGCGGCACAGTGCGCGACCGCTGGTCTGAGAAGCGTGATCTGGCCGATGCGATCGACGGGTTGGCGGCGGATGCGGTTTTGGTCTCGGCCCAGCAGCAGGGCCACCTCGACGGACTCGAAGATGAGCTGTTCCGATTCTCCCGGGTCGTTGCGGCAGAATCTTCGCTTCGCTCGGCGTTGACCGATCGTGCACTGCCAGCCGAGCGCAAGACCGCGTTGGTCTCGCACCTACTCGAAGACAAGGCGACGACCGAGACGGTTCGCCTCGCCACTCGTACCGTCACTCACCCGCGTGGTCGGTCGCTCGAGGCTGGCTTAGCGACACTTGCCGACCGAGCGGCTGCGCGTAGGCAGCGGTTGGTTGCGACCGTCACATCGGCGGTCGTGCTCACTGAGGCGCAGCGTGAACGGCTGTCGGCCACGCTCGCGAGCCAGTTCGGACACGACGTGCATGTCAATGTCGTCATCGACCCGGCAGTGGTGGGTGGCCTGCGCGTCAGCCTTGGCGACGAAGTCATCGACGGAACTCTGGCGACTCGGCTGGACTTCGCACAGCGGCGCATTAACGGATAACTCGAGTCAGCAGACAACTCAAAACTTAGACCGAATGGCGCCCCAAGGCGTCTGGCCCAACCAAGGAGAGCAGGGACTCACAATGGCGGAACTCACGATCCGACCGGACGAGATCCGGGATGCGCTGGAGCAGTTCGTCCAGTCGTACACCCCGGAAGCAGCAGCACGTACCGAGGTCGGACGGGTGGTCGAGGCCGGAGACGGCATCGCACGCGTCGAGGGTCTGCCCTCAACCATGACCAACGAACTGCTCGAGTTCGAAGGCGGACTGCAGGGTGTCGCCCTGAACCTTGAGCTGCGCGAGATCGGCGCCGTTCTCCTTGGCGAGTTCAGCGGGATCGAAGAGGGTCAGGAAGTTCGCCGCACCGGCAACATCTTGTCTGCGCCGGTTGGCGATGGCTTCCTCGGCCGCGTCGTGGACGCCCTTGGATCACCGATCGACGGTCTCGGTCCGATTGAGGCTGAGGGCCGGCGCCCACTTGAGGTGCAGGCGCCTTCTGTGGTCCAGCGCCAGCCGGTTAAGGAGCCGCTGCAGACCGGGCTCAAGGCGATCGACGCCATGACGCCGATTGGTCGGGGACAGCGTCAGCTCATCATCGGCGACCGACAGACGGGTAAGACCGCTGTTGCGATCGACACGATCATCAACCAGCGCGAGAACTGGCTGTCTGGGGATCCCCAGAAGCAGGTCAAGTGCATCTACGTGGCAGTCGGTCAGAAGGGCTCGACCATCGCGGGTGTTCGTGGCGCCCTAGAAGAGGCTGGCGCACTCGAGTACACGACGATCGTCGCGGCACCAGCGTCCGACCCCGCGGGCTTCAAGTACATCGCCCCCTACACGGGCTCGGCCATCGGTCAGCACTGGATGTACAAGGGCGAGCACGTCCTCATCATTTTCGACGACCTGTCGAAGCAGGCCGAGGCGTACCGCGCCGTGTCGTTGCTGCTCCGTCGTCCCCCGGGTCGCGAGGCGTACCCAGGTGACGTCTTCTACTTGCACTCCCGGTTGCTCGAGCGTTGTGCGAAGTTGAACGACGAACTTGGCGCTGGCTCGATGACCGGACTGCCGATCATCGAAACCAAGGGCAACGACGTATCGGCGTACATCCCCACCAACGTCATCTCCATCACCGACGGTCAGATCTTCCTCGAGACCGACCTGTTCAACTCCGGTGTCCGGCCGGCCATCAACGTCGGTATTTCGGTCTCGCGAGTCGGCGGTTCAGCGCAGGTCAAGGCGATGCGGTCGGTGGCCGGTAACTTGCGATTGAGCTTGGCGCAGTTCCGTGAACTTGAGGCGTTCGCTGCCTTCGGCTCCGACCTCGACAAGGCGTCCAAGGCCTCGCTTAACCGCGGTGTCCGGCTCGTGGAGCTGCTGAAGCAGCCGCAGTACCAACCGATGTCGGTCGAGCGTCAGGTCGTGTCGATCTGGACGGGTACTACGGGTCGACTTGATGAGGTTCCGGTCGAGGACATCCGTCGCTTCGAGTCCGAGTTCCTCGACTATGTGGTCACCTCGGGTGGCAGTGCATTCGACGTAATTCGCGAGACGCTGCAGTTGGGTGACGACACGATCGCCGAGTTGGAGAAGTTGCTCGAGGGGTTCAAGTCGCAGTTCACCACGACGTCAGGCGAGCTACTTGTCAAAGACGTACCTGTAGAAGCGCTCGAAGAAACTGAGATCGATCCCACGCAGATCACCAAGAAGGTCAAGTGACCTTCGGGGTCCGGGAGAACTAGTCATGGGTGCGCAACTAAGAGTCGTCAGGCGGCGGATCAAGACTGTCCAGGCGACGAAGAAGATCACGAGGGCGATGGAGCTCATCGCGGCCTCGCGCATCGTCAAGGCGCAGCAGCGACTCAACGCCACGCTGCCCTACACGGCGGAACTCAACCGCGCGTTGACGGCGGCCGCTTCGAACTCGTCATCGATCGGTGATCATCCGCTTACCTCCGCGCAGGCGCAGCGTGAGCGGGCAGCGATGCTGGTTATTACCGCTGACCGGGGTCTCGCAGGTGCGTACTCGTCTAATGCCATTCGCGAGGCGCAAGCGCTGACCCATCTGCTCAGCGACGAGGGTGTGAATGTGGTGCCCTACGTCGTTGGTCGAAAGGGTGAGGGGTGGTTCCGCTTCCGCGGCCGCGAGGTTGCGCGTTCTTGGACTGGTGTGTCCGACCAGCCGACGTACGCGGCAGCGTCCGAGATTGCCGACGCGGTGCTCGCTCGGTTCCTGCAACCGACCGATGAGGGCGGTGCGGACGAGATCCACATCATCTACACCCACTTCGCGAACATGGTCTCTCAGGAGGTTCGGGTTCGTCGCATCCTGCCTCTCCAGGTCGTCGAGGAGCGCGAAGAGCGCTACGGCTGCCGGGCCGTCTCTGGTAGCGGCGTACGACTTCGAGCCGTCCGCCGAGGCGGTGCTCGATGCGCTATTGCCGAAGTACGTCCGCACCATCGTCTACTCCGCAATGTTGGAGTCGGCTGCATCAGAGCACGCTGCACGTCGTCGCGCCATGAAGGCCGCGACCGACAACGCAGACGAGCTCATCAAGACCTTGACCCGCCAGGCCAACGCCGCCCGTCAGGCGGAGATCACCCAAGAGATCAGCGAAATCGTCGGTGGCGCAGACGCGCTGTCGTCTGCAACGTCCGGGAGTGAGTGAGAAAAGCATGACTGCGACCACAGAATCGACCCCCAAGGTCAGTCCGGCACGGGCCGGATCGCCCGCGTCACCGGCCCCGTCGTGGACGTCGAGTTCGCGCCAGACACCATGCCGGGGATCTACAACGCGCTCAAGGTCGACGTGACCATCAGCTCGGGATCCGGCGAGGACGAGTCCCGTGAGCTGACCCTCGAGGTCGAGCAGCACTTGGGCGACAACATGATCCGCGCCGTCTCGCTGCAACCGACCGACGGTCTGGTCCGTGGTGCCGAGGTACGTGACACCGGCGAGGCCATCTCGGTGCCGGTCGGCGACGTCACCAAGGGCCACGTGTGGAACACCTTGGGCGAACCGCTCGACGTGCCCGCCTCGTCGCTGAACATCACCGAGCGTTGGCCGATCCACCGTCAGGCCCCGCCCTTCGACCAACTCGAGTCGAAGACTCAGATGTTCGAGACCGGCATCAAGGTCGTCGACCTCATGACGCCTTACGTGCTCGGCGGAAAGATCGGGTTGTTCGGTGGTGCCGGTGTCGGCAAGACCGTGCTCATCCAGGAAATGATTTACCGCGTCTCGGAGAACTTCGGTGGAGTGTCGGTGTTCGCCGGTGTCGGCGAGCGAACCCGTGAGGGCAACGACCTCTTTGGTGAGATGACTGAGTCTGGCGTCATCAATAAGACCGCATTGGTCTTCGGTCAGATGGACGAGCCGCCGGGCACCCGGCTTCGGGTCGCGCTTTCTGCGTTGACGATGGCGGAGTACTTCCGTGACGTTCAGAAGCAGGACGTGCTGTTGTTCGTCGACAACATCTTCCGCTTCACACAGGCCGGTTCTGAGGTGTCGACGCTGCTCGGCCGCATGCCATCCGCCGTCGGTTACCAGCCGACGTTGGCTGACGAAATGGGCCAGTTGCAGGAGCGCATTACGTCCACGCGCGGTCACTCGATTACCTCGATGCAGGCGATCTACGTCCCCGCTGACGACATCACCGACCCGGCACCGCACACCACGTTCGCGCACCTCGACGCGACCACCGTGCTGTCGCGTCCGATCTCGGAGCTAGGCATCTACCCGGCCGTGGACCCGCTGGACTCCTCGTCGCGAATCCTCGACCCGACGTACATCGGGCAGGAGCACTACACGGTCGCACGTCGCGTGCAGCAGATTCTGCAGCGGTACAAGGATCTGCAGGACATCATCGCCATTCTCGGTATCGACGAACTGTCCGAAGAGGACAAGATCCTGGTTGGTCGCGCCCGCCGTATTCAGCGCTTCCTGTCGCAGAACATGTTCGTCGCCGAGGCGTTCACCGGTCAGCCCGGCTCGTTCGTCCCGCTTTCGGAGACTCTCGCGTCGTTCAAGGCGTTGGCCGACGGCGAATACGACCACATTCCTGAGCAGGCCTTCTTCATGTGCGGCGGCGTCGAGGACGTCGAGCGCAAGGCGGCTGAGCTCGAGAAGTGAGGATTCGACATGGCTGAGATGAACGTTCAATTGGTGTCAGCCGAACGCGCCGTTTGGTCGGGGACGGCGACAATTGTCATCGCTCGCACGCTCGATGGCGACATCGGGCTGCTGCCTGGTCACACGCCACTTTTTGGGACGCTTGCTGATGGCGTCGTCACGATCAGGGGAGGCGACGGCGAAACCGTGGTCGCCGCTGTGTACGGCGGGTTCTTGTCGGTCGAGAACAACATGGTGTCGATCCTGGCCGAAGACGCTGAGCTCGCCACCGAGATCGATGTGGCCAAGGCACGAGAAGAGCTCGAGGCCTTCGCTGTTAAGGGTGGCGACGCTACAGACGAAGAATGGTCGGCCGCTCAACGTCGAGCCGAAACGCGGCTCCAAGCCGCCGAAGGCCACCTCTAGTACCTGTAACCGGCGGTCACGGAACTGGGTAACGAGTCGGCGAGTGCCTTTACTAGCATGGTGTCATGGCAACGATCACCGACATGAAGTCCGAATCCGCTGTCCTCAACGTCACGTGGGACGACGGCACCACCACCGAGTACCCGTGGATCTGGCTGCGCGACAACGCCCATGACGAGGCGACGCTGCACCCGATCACTATGCAGCGGAACATTCATACCGCGGCGATCGATCGAGAAATCGCGGCAAACTCGGTAGAGACCGCCGGCGACGACCTCGCCATCTCGTGGAACGACGGCGACGAGTCGACAATCCCTGTGTCCTTCCTGGCCGAATTCCGGACGCCGCGTACGGCGTCCGGCTCCATCGGCATCGAGCCAGTCCTGTGGAATGCCGAGACGATTCAGCCGACGCCCAGCACGCCCTACGACGACATCATGAACACCGATGAGGGCATGCTCGACTGGCTCACCAAGGTCATGCAGTACGGCTTCGCGCTCGCGGTTGGTGTGCCATCAACCGGCGACGCCACCAAAGAGCTGCTCGAGAAGGTCGCTTACATCCGGCGGTCGATCTTCGGTGGGTTCTGGGAGTTCGAGGCCGACATGAGCAAGGCCGACACCGCCTACACCAACATCGAGCTGCTCTCGCACACCGACGCGACGTACTCCAACGACGCCCCGATCCAGTTGCTGCACTGCTTGTACTTCGAGGGGACCGGAGGCGAGTCGACGATCGCAGACAGCTTCAACGTCGCCGAGGAACTCAAGAACCAGTTCCCGCAGCACTACCGCACCCTGTCGACGGTGCTGGTTCCTGGGCAGTACATCGGCGACGGAGCGCATCTCATGGCGGCGCGTCCAGTACTGCGACATGACGACACGGGCAAGCTCGTACAGGTGTCGTTCAACAACGCCGACCGAGCACCGTTCCTGCTTCCGCCGGACGAGATGGTGGCGTTCTACGACGCCATCCGCGAGTTCGACAAGTTGTCGAACGAACACCACTTACAGTGGCGTCACCAACTCGCGCCCGGTGAAGCGATGTTGTTCGACAACTGGCGGGTCATGCATGGTCGCGCTTCGTACAACGGTGGTCGTCGCCTGTGCGGTGCCTACCTCAACCACGAGGACATCGAGAGCAAGATCCGCCTGCTGCAGAACGCCAAGTAGTTGCAAGACGACTAGCGTGAGCCGCCGGGCTTCCAGAGAATGTCGCCACGGCCACCGTTGCTCGGCAGGTTCGCGACCCGGCTGAGGATGAACAGTAGATCGCTGAGTCGGTTCAGGTATTTGGCGGTCAGCGTGTTCATGTCCGCCTCGTGTTCGGTTAGCGCTGCCCACGTCGATCGCTCTGCCCGGCGCGTCACCGTCCGTGCTACATGAAGGTGGGCAGCCCCGGGTGTACCACCTGGCAGGACGAACGAACGGAGCTTTTCTAACCGTTCGTTGAACTCATCGCATGCGGCCTCGAGGCGAACCACATATTCCGGTTCGACGCGCAACGCCGTGAACGCGGGTTCGTCGACGATCGGGGTACACAGATCCGCCCCCACGTCGAAAAGATCGTTCTGAATCCCAACCAGGAGCGCACGCACATCCTCGGGCAGTTCGCCGCAGGCGATTGCGACGCCGACGGCTGAGTTCGCCTCGTCGACGTCTGCGTAGGCACGTAACCGTAGGTCGTTCTTGTCGACGCGGGACATGTCGCCGAGCGCCGTTGTGCCGTCGTCGCCGGTGCGGGTGTAGATGCGTGTCAGGTTGACCATGTCGGTCAGCCTAGACGGCTGGCCCTACCATGCTGACGTGGACAGGTTCAGGGTCACTGGGGGCGCACGCCTGGTCGGACGCGTGCGTGTCACCGGAGCCAAGAACAGTGCTCTCAAACTCATGGCGGCCGCCCTGCTGGCGCCTGGGACCACGACGATCCGTGAGGTTCCCGACATCCTCGACGTTGAGATCATGTCGGAGTTGCTACGTCGACTCGGGTGCGAGGTCACCCACGACTTCGGCACCGCCATCGTCACGGTGGAGGTACCCGAAGAACTCGACCACCGCGCGGACTACGACTTCGTACGTCAGATGCGTGCGTCGATCGCCGTCCTCGGTCCGCTCATCGCGCGCACCGGTGAGGCAGACGTCGCGCTACCGGGCGGAGATGCGATCGGATCGCGACCTCTCGACTTCCACGTCGCCGGATTGCTCAAGATGGGCGCCACGATCGAGAACGAGCACGGCTTCATCATCGCCAAGGCGAAGCGGCTGCACGGTGCGACGATCTGGCTGGACTTTCCAAGCGTGGGTGCTACGGAGAACTTGCTGATGGCTGCAGTCCTGGCGGACGGCCGAACCGAGATTGACAACGCAGCGCGCGAGCCCGAAATCATCGACCTCTGTCGGATGCTCCGCGCGATGGGCGCCAAGATTGACGGAGCCGGGACGTCAACACTCGAGATCGAGGGCGTTGAGTCTCTCGAGCCGGTCACTCACACCACCGTCGCTGACCGCATTGTTGCGGGCACGTGGGCGATGGCGGCCGCGATGACGCGTGGCGATGTAACGATCCTGAACAGCGAGCCCACGCACCTCGAAATCGCCCTCGATAAACTGCAAACCGCCGGAGCCGAAATTGACCGCGTCGAGAACGGCTTCCGCGTCGTCATGAACGATCGCCCACGCGCGGTGGACGCCGTCACGCTGCCCTTCCCCGGATTCCCCACAGACCTGCTGCCCATGGCCCTGGCGCTCAACGCCATCGCTGACGGCACCGCGATGGTCACTGAGAACGTGTACGAGTCTCGCTTCACGTTCGTGAACGAACTCAGCCGCCTTGGTGCGGACATCCGGACCGACGGCCATCATGCGATCGTTAGAGGGCACCTGAAGTTGTCCGGTGCGCCGGTTCGAGCACCAGACATTCGCGCAGGGGCTGGACTCGTAATCGCTGGTTTGGTCGCCGATGGCGAGACCGTCGTCACCGGTGTCGCTCACATCGACCGCGGTTATCCGCACTTCGATGAGCAGTTGCGCAGTTTGGGGGCGAATGTCGTCCGCGAGCCCGATTCCGATGGCGTTCTAGTTAGCCCACATTAGCTAGCCGGTTGCCCTAACACTCGTCGAGCACGGCTCTCGTCATCGGGCCAGACCATGACACGCGGTCCGTCGTTAGTCATCGCCAAGGTGGCCTTCACCCCGGAGTCGGCAAGTCGTTGGCGGATCAGTTCGCCCTCGATGAAGTTGCCGGGAACAGCGACAACACTGAGCAGTCCGTAGTCATCGGGTTTTCCGGTGGTCGGCTGACGCTCGACGAGTGAGGTTCCCCGCCCGAAAGCCCAGCGCAGAATCAGCACGAACAACCCGATGACGGCCAACGCCATGAGCGGGCTGAAGAGGTAGGCCCAGTTGGGCCACGTGTTCACCCGACCAGTCTGAGACGTTCGGTCGTTTGGCGCCAGCCTGGCTGGGTCGATCGGTCAGGGACACTAGCCTTCGACGAGGTAATTCGACCGACGATCGATGGAGTGCACAGTGGCTGAGGTCAGGACCGACCGTCCGGTCGGAGTTGTCGGGGCTGGGCTGATGGGGGCGGGCATCGCGCAGGTAGCCGCGCAAGCGGGGTACTCGGTGGTGATGCGCGACGTTTCCGAGGAAGCGCTCGACCGCGGACGCGCGTCGATCGAGAAGTCGCTGAGCAAGTTCGTCGAAAAGGGAAAGCTCGCCGCGGACGACGCTGGGCAGGCCATGGGACGTCTGTCGACGACCACTGACCTAGACGGACTCGCTGGCTCGTTCATCGTGGTGGAGGCCATCTTCGAGCGACTAGACGTCAAGCAGGAGTTGTTCGGTGCGCTCGACGCTCTGACGGCATCGGACTGCATTCTGGCGACGAATACGTCCGCGCTCCCGATCACCCAGATCGCAGCCGCCACAAGTCGACCCGGCCAAGTCATCGGCACTCACTTCTTCTCGCCGGTTCCGCTCATGCAGTTGTGCGAACTTGTTCGAGGCGATCACACCACAGACGAGACATTGGCGGTGGCCCGGAACTTCGCCGAAGCCGTGGGCAAGACGTGCATCGTCGTCAATCGTGACGTCGCAGGATTCGTAACCACTCGACTGATTACCGCGCTGTCGAACGAAGCAGCTCGGCTTGTCGAAGCCGGAGTTGCGACCGCCGAAGACGTCGACATTGCCTGCCGTCTTGGCTTCGGCCACGCGATGGGTCCGCTGCAGACCATGGACCTGACCGGCATCGACATCATGGTGAACGCGTCGGACAACGTCGCCGCAGAGACGCCCGGTGAGACGTTTGCCGTTCCAGGGTTGCTCCGCCGGATGGTCGCGGCGGGGGATCTGGGACGAAAGACCGGTCGCGGCTTCTACACGTACTGACAGCGTGTGACGGTTCGACCACACAACGAAGTACCTGACGCCGCTTTGGTCGTGTCGCGGCAACCGCGACCGTTTCCTGGTCTAGCGTCCGGCTCACTCGGGCACCACCGGTGACTTCCCTCCTGGGTGATCGCGCTCCGGACACCGCTGGGCCGAGTGGAGGTCCGTATGCGTGTTCCCGACGTCCGGTTACCCCAACGCGTCGACGCCACCACCTCAGCAGACGTCAGGTATGCCCTGATCGTTGCGCTCGACGTGACCGGTGAACCCGACGTCCTAGTGGACGCGTCCCAGGTCGAGACCATCGACGTGTCCGGCCTTGGCGTACTCCTCGCCGCGCACCGACGAGCTCGGCACGCTGATCGCCGCCTGGTGATCTGCGACCCGCAGCCGCGGATCATGCGCCTGCTGGCAGTAACGCGGTTGCATCGCATCCTCGACCTCGAGCGGGCAGGCGTCCGCGCAGGCTGACCCGGTAGGCTCCTCGGACCACCACCGGGACCTCACGGAGGCTTGGATGGACCTGAGCTAACTCACGCCCGCAACGGGATCGGCCCTGGGTCATGCGGACCTACGCCGGCCACTCGTCCGCGCAGGCGTCCAATGAGTTGTACCGACGCAACCTGTCCAAAGGGCAGACCGGACTCTCGGTCGCCTTCGATCTGCCGACCCAAACCGGCTACGACCCAGACGACGAGTTGGCGCGTGGTGAGGTGGGCAAGGTCGGGGTTCCGGTGTCGCACCTGGGTGACATGCACGCGCTGTTCCGTGACATCCCGCTCGACCAGATGAACACCTCGATGACGATCAACGCAACGGCAATGTGGTTGTTGAGCCTCTACATTGCCGCCGCTGAGGAGCAAGGCGTCGACCCCAGTGTGCTGCAGGGCACCACTCAGAACGACATCATCAAGGAGTACCTGTCTCGCGGGACGTATGTGTTCCCGCCGGCTCCGTCGATGCGCTTGATCACTGACATGGTGGCGTACACGGTGACCAACGTCCCCAAGTGGAATCCCATCAACATCTGTAGCTATCACCTGCAAGAAGCGGGCGCGACAACGGTCCAAGAGATCGCTTACGCGATGGGAACGGCGATCGCGGTACTGGACGCCGTCCGCGACTCTGGACAAGTGCCGCCCGAGAAGTTCGGTGAAGTCGTCCAGCGCATTTCGTTCTTCGTCAACGCCGGAGTTCGGTTCGTCGAGGAGATGTGCAAGATGCGAGCCTTCGTCCAGCTCTGGGACGAGCTGACTGAGCAGCGGTACGGCGTGACCGACCCAAAGCAGCGACGGTTCCGATACGGCGTACAAGTCAACTCTCTCGGGCTGACCGAGGCTCAACCGGAGAACAACGTCGCGCGCATCATGCTGGAAATGTTGGGTGTGACGTTGTCGAAGGACGCACGGGCCCGCGCGATTCAGTTGCCGGCATGGAACGAGGCCCTTGGCTTACCGCGTCCATGGGACCAGCAATGGTCGCTACGCATGCAGCAAGTCTTGGCGTTCGAGTCGGACCTGCTTGAGTACGGCGATCTGTTCGAGGGTTCGACCGTGGTCGAGGCCAAGGTCGCCGAACTTGTGGCTGCCGCGCGCGACGAGATGGGACGCGTCGAGCAGATGGGTGGCGCCGTCGCGGCCGTCGAGAGCGGCTACATGAAGACCCAACTTGTCGGCGCGCATGCAGAGCGACGTCGCCGGATCGAGAATGGTGAGGATCAGGTCGTCGGTGTCAATGCGTTCACCACGACTGAACCGAATCCCCTGACAGCCGACTTGGACGACGCGATTCAAACCGTCGCGCCTGAGATCGAGGCGAGTGCTCGCGCGAGCATCGCCGAATGGCGGGCCGGACGTGACGACGCGCGCGTCGCCGCGTCTCTGCAGCGACTTGAGATCGATGCAGCGTCGTCGACCAACCTGATGTCTGCCTCGCTTGAGTGCGCGCGTGCCGGAGTCACCACGGGGGAGTGGGCCGGTTCGCTGCGTCGGGTGTTTGGCGAGTACCGCGCGCCGACCGGCGTCTCTGGTCACGTGGGTCTGGTCCAGTCCGACGCGGACACGTCGCTCGCAGAAGTGCAGCAAGCGGTGACGGCCACAGGGGAGGCGCTCGGGTCGAAGTTGCGATTCCTCGTCGGCAAGCCGGGCCTGGACGGACACTCGAATGGCGCAGAGCAGATCGCGGTACGTGCGCGCGACTGCGGGTTCGAAGTCATCTATCAGGGGATCCGGGTGACTCCGGAGCAGCTTGTCGCTGCGGCGGTGGCCGAGGACGTCCACGTGGTCGGACTGTCGATCCTGTCCGGGTCCCACCGGGAACTAGTACCTGAGGTCGTCCAGGGTCTGCGCAAGGCGGGGCTGGACGACGTGCCGGTCATCGTCGGCGGAATCATCCCCGACTCGGACGCCCGCGAGCTTGAGGCGGCGGGCGTGGCAGCGGTCTTCACGCCCTAAGGACTACTCCATCAACCAGATCATGGGTCGGATCGTCGACGAGATCCGTCGCGCTCACAACCTCCCGATCTGAACGAACCGCTGGGTGGTACTACGACTAACGGACAATTGTGGTGACTCTCCGCGTCGGGGACTGTGGTGTCACGGACAACGAACGACTCGACTACGCGGAGGTAGCAATGAGAAACGAAAAGACGATGGCGATGGGAGTCCTCGCGCTAGCCCTGGGCGGCACGATGGCGATGTCGGCGGTGCCAGCACTGGCCAGTTCTGCAGACGTCATCAAGCAAGGAGCATGTAGCGCCAGCAGCGACTGGAAGATCAAAGCCAAGCCCGAGCACGGCCGTATCGAGGTCGAGGCTGAGGTCGACTCGAACGTCAACGGTCAGCGCTGGAGCTGGCAGCTCGCCCACAATGGCGAACGTCTCGGCACACGGAGGCAAGACGACCGTCGCCACCGAGCGGCTCGTTCGACGTTCGCCGCGTGCGTGGTCAACGCCAGCGGAGCCGACCAGATCGGATTCCGAGCCAAGAACCACAAGACCGGCGAAGTTTGCAAGGGAAGTCTGACCTTCTGAGCCTCGCGAGTGGGGCAGACTCGGCTCCACGGCGACGGTGAGGTTCATGGCTACGGATGAGCGAAAACGAACTGCGCGATCGGGCTGGAAACGCCCGGTCGTGCAGTTCGTCGTTGCAGGGATCGTCGTGGCGGTTGCCGTCTCGCTGCTCGCTGTTTGGTTCAGTCGACGTGTCGCCGAGCAAGAGGCAGTCGAGCAGGCGCGACAGACCAACGAACTGCTCGCGCGTGCGGTGGTTCAGCCAGCGCTTACCTCCGGCTTGTTGTCCGGAGGTGCCGCAGACGTGGACCGGTTCGACCGACTGATGAGAGCGCGCGTCGTCGGCGGCGAGGCGTTGCGGGTGAAGATCTGGAACTCCGACGGCGTGGTCATCTACTCGGACGAACCGCGACTGATCGGTGATCAGTTCACGTTGGACGCCGATCAGCGCGAGGTCTTGGACTCCGGAGTCAGTCACGCGGCACTGTCGAACCTAACCGAGCGCGAGAACAGGTATGAACGTCCGCTCGGTCAAGTACTGGAGGTCTATACGCCGGTCGACGGCCCTAAAGGTGAGCCGCTGCTCTTCGAGGTCTACTACAGCGGAGACCAGATCGCAGAACGAACGTCTCAGCTCACCAGGGCCTTTCAGCCGGTCACCGTTGGTGGCGTCGTGCTGTTCCTCCTGTTCACAGTTCCTCTGGTGTTCTTGCTGGCGCGCCGGCTCAGCGACTCAGCGGCGGTGCGCGAGCGACTTCTGGTCGCCGCCGCAGACGCGTCGGATGCCGAACGTCGACGTATCGCGCGTGACGTTCATGATGGCGTCGTGCAAGATCTGGCGGGAACGTCGTTTGCGCTGTCAGCGGCCGAAAGAGAACTTGCGACCTCTGATGTGACCGACGTACCCGCGCTGCGGGCTCGGTTGCAGACGATGGCGGTCAGCGTTCGCCACAGCCTGACTTCGTTGCGTTCGCTCTTGGTCGAGATCTACCCACCGGATCTCGCCGGCGACGGCCTTGGTCCCGCGCTCGACGACCTGCTGGCAACTGCCGTGGCATCCGGCGTCAACGTCGAGACAGAGCTAGGGGACACCGATGCCATGAGCCCGAAGTCCACGGCGCTGGTCTGGCGTACTGCGCAGGAAGCGGTGCGTAACGCGCTCCGTCACGGGCAGCCGACCCACCTGTCGGTCCGGGTAGCACGCAGCGACAGCTCTGACTCGACTTGGCTCCTTGAGGTGGCCGACGACGGCGCCGGCTTCGACCCCAGCGCTCTGCCGGAGAAAGGCCACTTCGGGATCCGGGGACTTGCGCGATCTCGCCTCTGAAGCCGGTGGCACGCTGACTGTCGAGTCGTCCCCCGGCAACGGCGCTGTTGTTCGATTGGAGGTGCCGGCCTGATGATTCGCGTCGTGATCGTCGACGACCACGCCATGGTGCGCGCCGGACTCGCGCAGTTGCTCGACGCCGACCCGGACATTGAGGTCGTCGGCACTGCCAGTGACGGGTCAGAGGCGGCTGACGTTGTCAGCCAAACCTCCCCTGACGTCGTCCTGATGGACCTGCAGATGCCGGTGATGGACGGGGTCGAGGCGACCCGACAGATTCGTGAACAATCCCCGGACGTACACGTCGTCGTCCTTACCTCGCAGTCGGACCGAGAACGGATCGTCCAAGCGGTTGATGCTGGCGCGGTTGGCTACTTGCTGAAAGACGCAGGACCTGAGGAGTTGCTGTCGGGCGTGAAAGCGGCCGCGCACGGGGAGTCCCCGTTGCACCCCGAGCGGCTCGTGAACTGTTGGCCGCTCGACGTGGTGAGCCGACTGCCGAGTCCGTCTCCGCGTCGTCCGAAGCGGTCGCGGTCGCCGACCTCACCCCTCGAGAGATCGAGGTACTAGCACTAGTGCGGCAAGGGTCTGGCGAACAAGCAGATCGCGCGTCGACTGGGAATCACCGAGCGCACCGTCAAAGCGCACCTAACGTCCTGCTTCCAGCGGATTGGGCGTCGCGGACCGTACGCAAGCGGCGCTTTGGGCCGAACGTCACGGGATCGGGGACGAGACTTAGTCGCCTTCGCTGGGATCTGGCGGCGAAGCCGTTGGCGGTGCGGGGAAACCGACCATGCCGTGGGTCTCGATGTGACTGTCGACCGCGGTCAGCGCTTCGGTCGACCGCCTCGGCGGACCCGCCGTGTCGTTGCTGTGCGAAGTAGGCCGAGCCGAGTGCGGTC
Source organism: uncultured Actinomycetota bacterium (assembly GCA_963726755.1). GTDB lineage: Bacteria > Actinomycetota > Actinomycetes > JAHEKZ01 > JAHEKZ01 > DATKIY01. Next base: position 210,270 of record CAVSDB010000002.1, on the reverse strand, counting down.
AGCAACCGTTCGCTCTCGCGCTTGGCTTGGAACTCGTCCAACTTTGCCTGGCCGGTATCGATGCCCTTCTTGGCCTCGTCCAGCGCTTGTTGCGCCGCTTGCTTTGCCTTGTCGAGAAGTGCCATGTCACTAACCTACAACGCGATTAATCCCGCGTTGGTCGGAGTGAATCCGCAGGCGTCGAAGTAGAAGGATTTCAAGTGATCCTCGAAGTCAACATGCAACCATTCGCATCCCGCGGCACGCGATTGCGGTCGTGGCGACTTCTACCAACCAACGCCGATCCCTTGGCGCTGCGCATGTTCGGTAACCAGCGTGTCGATCACGAATGCGTGGCCGACACCGTCCCACGCCACGTTGACGAACCCGACCAAGTCAGTGTCATCTCGTGCGCGTGACCCAACCAAGACTGTGCTCGTTTAACTGCTGCCACCAGTCGTCGTCAAGGACTTCATGTTTGAAGCCCTCGGCGTGCAGCCGGTTGACCTCCTCGTTCTCGAAGGCGCCGCGCCACTGATAGGTAGTCATTGGTTCTCCCCTGCAACTGGCGGTGCGCTCTGGTGTCGTCGTAGACCTCGTGCGAACGCGCTGCGATGTACCGATCGAGGTGTTCGACGACGGCATCCGCGCATCCCCACGACAGCGTCCAACCCGATCCTCCGTGGCCGTAGTTGTGAACGACCGCAGCGCCGTTGCTTCCGTGCTCGAGTTCGAGTCGAACCTTCGGCCGAGTGGGACGAAGTCCCACTGCGGTGCTCGAGGATTTCTGCGCGCGTCAATTGCGGAACCAAGCGGGCAGCTCGACGCATGATCGCCTCGGTGACCTCATCGTCAACGTGTCGGTCGAAGTTGTTCTCCACGGCGGTTCCGCCGACGACGATGTCATTCGAGCGGGGGATGACGTACACCAACTCGTCCTCGTCCGACTGGTCCAACAGCCAGGTGTCGACGCCTTCGATCGGAGCGACGCGTACTACCTGACCTTGCACGGGGATCACCGATCGGTCGTGTACCAACGACCGCGCCGACAGTCCGCTGCAATTGACCACGATGCCGCGTCCGGGCATACCGGTCAGTGGTAGCCGGGTCAGCGTTCCGTCAAGGTCCTTGAGTCGATCGACCAGCGACGACAGGTACACCGCTGGCTCGATCACGGGCAACCGCATCTGCCAGCCGTCGCGGTAGCCATCGGGTAATTCTGAGTAGTGAGAGAACGCCACCGAGTCGGTCAGTACGTCCGCGAACCATGGTTTCGAGGGGGACTGGCGAAGTTCGAGTCCGTCAACCATTCGGACTCCCGACTTGGAGTCCGCGGCTTCTTTGACGAAGACCTCAAGCGCGGCTCGCGCCCATTGTGAAACCGGTCCCGGTGGCTGACGCGCGGTACGGGTACCACAACGCCCCGGCGAGCACCGAGGTCGTCTCATGTGGCAGATCTCGGGCGAGCACGTCCACTGAGTAGCCAGCTTCGGCCAGCCGGACGGCAGTCGTCAGCCCGACGACGCCTGCCCCTACGACCGTGATGCGGCTGGTTGCCATCTCTCGATGGTGCCTGGTTCGTCCCGATCTGGACAGTGGTTTGGCCTGGTCAGTCCTCTGGCGTGCTCACTAGAACAGCCGCAGGCTGGGATCAATGCGTCCGCGCAGGGCGTCGTAGTCGAGCGTGACGCAGCGGATCCCCCGGTCCTCGGCCAGAACGCGAGCCTGCGGCTTGATCTCCTGAGCGGCGAAGATTCCGCTGACCGGACTCAGCAGTGGGTCGCGGTTGAGCAATTCGAGGTATCGCGTCAACTGCTCAACCCCGTCGATATCTCCCCGGCGCTTGATTTCGATGGCGACGCTCTTCCCGGACCCGTCCTTGGCCAGGATGTCCACTGGACCGATCGCGGTGCCGTACTCGCGGCGCACCAACGTCCAACCGTCTCCCAGTGTCTGGATGTGCGTGGCGAGGAGCGCTTGCAAGTGCGCTTCGACGCCGTCCTTCTGCAGCCCGGGATCGACTCCGAGTTCGTGGGAGTCATCGCTCAACACTTCCTCGAGGGTGATGACCAGTTGATCGCCGGTCTTTTGATGAATCACGGTCCAAGTTCCGATCCCGGCGTCGTCGGTGTCCTCGGTCGTTCGACAGGGCGGGCTCATCCAGTTCAATGGTTTGTACGCGCGGTCGTCCGCGTGAATCGATACCGAGCCGTCCGCCTTCACGAGGATGAGCCGGGTTGCGAGGGGGAGATGAGCGGTCAGCCGACCCGTGTAGTCGACGCTGCAGCGGGCAATGACCAGGCGCATAGGGCATCAGTATGTCCGGCCAGCGGCGGCGACCAATCGTGAGGCGGCTGACACTTGGCGGCTGCTGACGCATTCTTGTGGATGCATTGTTGGATTGCGTGCCTGTGGAGGCCGCGGCCTCCACAGGCTGTGGATCAACCGACGGACTGTGGGCGATTTGTCACCTGTGGATCCCGCGGGATCCACAGGCTGGAGCCCGAGGGAGACGCCGCCCCGGTCGAGTCCTGCGGGGCTGCGGATGCGAGGATCATTCCTGCCTCGGGAGCCGGGGCAGCAGGTCGCAGGGAGATCGTTCATGACTCGCGAGTTCACCAAAGTTGGCGTCGTCGGCCTCGGCACGATGGGTGCCGGGATAGTCGAAGTCTTCGCTCGGCAGGCCTTGAGGTAGTGGCCGTTGAGACCGGCGATGACTCGCTTCAGCGCGGTGTGGGGCACGTCGAATCGTCCACTTCGCGTGCGGTGAAGCGCGGGAAGATGTCGGACGACGAAAAGCAGGGAATCTTCGATCGCATTACATTCAGCACGTCGATGAACGACCTGGCGGACTGCAGTCTGGTCGTCGAAGCTGTCCCTGAGAAGCTCGAGTTGAAGCAGCAGATCTTTGCTCAGCTGGATGCCATCACTGGTCCCGACGCAGATCCTGGCCACGAATACGTCGTCCCTTTCGGTGACCGAGATCTCGGTATCGACTCACCGACCAGCACAGGTCATCGGACTTCACTTCTTCAACCCCGCCCCGGTGCTCAAACTCGTCGAGGTCATTCGCACGGTGGTCACCGATGTCTCGGTCATCGACGACACCAAAGCGCTTGTCGAACGTCTTGGCAAAGTGCCGGTCGTGGTCGGTGACAAGGCAGGGTTCATTGCTAACGCACTGCTCTTTGGCTACCTCAATCACGCTGCATCGATGTACGAGCAGCGCTACGCGACACGCGAAGACATCGACGCGGCGATGAAACTCGGCTGCGGATTGCCCATGGGTCCGCTGGCGTTGCTCGATCTGATCGGGCTCGACACTGCGTACGAGATTCTCGACACGATGTACAAGCAAACCCGCGACCGGTTGCACGCGCCGACGCCGATCATCAAGCAGATGGTCACCGCCGGAATGAATGGTCGCAAGACCGGACGTGGTTTCTACACCTACGAGACCCCTGACTCACCGGCCGTTGTGCCCGACGCGGGAACTCCTTCGGTCGACGCGGCCGAACAGGACCTGATCCCCATCCAGCGGGTGGGCGTCATCGGTTCGGGGACGATGGCCGTCGGTATCGCAGAGGTTTTCGCCAAGGCCGGCTTCGACGTTGTGCTGCGTGCGCGGGGCGAAGAGCAGATCGCGAAAGCCAAGGCCGCCATCGCTCGATCACTTGAGAAGGCCGTCGTCCGCGGGAAATTGGACGAGAAGGATCGCGACGCTGCGATTGGGCGCATCGCGGGGAGCACGTCGTTCGACGATCTCGCGGACTGCGACTTGTTCGTCGAAGCAACCGTCGAGGAGCTCACCGTCAAGCAGGCGATCTTCGCCACGCTCGACGAGATTGCGAAGCCGAGCGCCATTCTTGCGACAACGACGTCCAGCCTGCCGGTCGTTGAGATTGCCGCAGCGACGAACCGGATGCCTGACGTCGTTGGGATGCACTTCTTCAATCCCGCGCCAGTCATGAAGTTGGTCGAGGTCGTGCAAACGGTCAACACCAGCGAGCGCGTTGCCGCGTCGGTACGTGCAGTATGCGAGCGGATGGACAAGCATCCCGTCACGTGCGGAGACCGCGCTGGATTCATCGTCAACGCGCTGTTGTTCCCGTACCTCAATGACGCGGTGCGCATGTTGCAGGCTCACTACGCGACCACCGACGACATTGACAACGCGATGAAGGTCGGCTGCGGATATCCCGATGGGTCCGTTCGAACTGCTCGACGTTGTCGGGCTCGACGTGGCACTAGCTATCCAGCGGACGCTCTACCTGGAGTTCCGCGAGCCCGGCTTCGCGCCAGCTCCGCTGCTTGAGCACCTGGTCACGGCCGGGTACCTCGGTCGCAAGTCCGGCCGCGGCTTCCGCGTCTACGCGTAGTTGCGGGACGGTCGTGAGCCGACGTCGTCCCAAGGGACGACCTCCGTCGCCGGTCAAGACCCAACAGACGGTCGAGTGGCAGGGCGAGGTCTGGGTCGTCTCACCGATCCGAGGGTCGACGTCGACCAAGGACTATCGCTGCCCAGGCTGCGACCAGGAGATCCCGCCGGCGACGCCGCACGTCGTCGTCTGGCCTGAAGAGACCATCGCGGGCGAGTGCGATTGACGCTCGACGGCACTGGCACACGCCGTGCTGGAACGCGAGAGAACGTCGAGGACGTCGTTGAGGCCGACGTGGATCGGGGTGGCCGTAGTCGGGATGCGGAATTTGTTGCGCCAGTGCGGAGAGTGCGTCGTTCTTACGGAAATGGGGGTCGTAGGTTCGTGGCATGACTGCGGAGATCGGTCGTCTAACAGTGTGTTGCCGGCGCAGCGCGAGGACATTGAGCTGTTCACCAGCGACGGGCTGCTGTCTGGTTGGGGAACTTGCGCTCCCGCAGAGCGTCCCGCCGGTTGCCTCACTGCTGACCCTGCATCCGCTGCCTACCGCCGGTGGGTTCATGGATTCCCACGTCCTGCGCAAGGCCGCCTGGCGACTACCGGCACTGGCCGACCTGGCGGTGCTGCGTTTCAACACCCGGGGGACGGCGTCGCCACGCGGTCGCAGCGAGGGAGAGTTCGACGAAGCGAAGTCCGAGCAGCACGACGTCGCGGCTGCGCTGGACTTCGCTGCGGAGCGTCAACTGCCAAGACGTTGGCTGCTCGGGTGGTCGTTCGGCACCGACTTGGTACTGAAGTACGGCCTGCAGCCCGGCGTCGAGGGTGCGCTACTGCTGTCACCCGCACTGCGATTCGCCACCGATGCCGACCTTGACCGTTGGGCCGCAAGCGGCCTGCCGATGACGGTGCTGGTGCCCGAGTTCGACGACTACCTGCGTCCTGAGGCTGCCCGTGAGCGATTTGCTCGCGTTCCGCAGGCCAAAGTCATTGGAGTCGACGGCGCAAAACACCTGTGGGTAGGTGAGAAATACGTTCGTCGCGTGTTGGATGAGATCGTTGCCGCTGTTGAACCGGAGAGATCGCCGTTGCCGACGACGTGGGACGGCCCGATGGAGATCGCGAGTGTGAAGCCATGACGCCACTGGTTCTCTTGCATGCGTTCCCGATGGAGTCGTCGATGTACGACGCGGTCGTTCATCGACTCGACGCCACAGTCGCGACACCGGACCTACCCGGCTTCGGAAACGCGCCGCTGTCGTCGGCGAACCCAGCCTTGAGAGTTACGTCGACTCGGTGATCGCGCAGTTGGACGCCGACGGGATCAGTGAGTTCGTGATCGGGGGAACGTCGATGGGCGGCTACGTCGCCCTAGCGCTGACCCGGCGTTACCCGGAGCGGGTCCGCGGCTTGGCCCTGATCGACACCAAAGCTTCGGCGGATTCCGCAGAAGCAGCGGCCGGACGGCGTGCGCTCGCGGACCGGATGGAGTCCGAGGGTTCGGCTGCGGTGCTCCTCGAGGCGGTCCTGCCCAAACTCCTCGGTGAGTCGACGCAACGAACCCACCCTGGTCTCGTCGCTGAGGTCGGTGCGACAGTCGAAGCGGTTGAGCCGGCCGCTGCTGCGTGGGCGCAACGTGCAATGGCAGGACGCGGCGACACCTTCGACGTGCTCGCGGGACTGCACGTACCCGTCGCAGTAGTGGTCGGCGAAGAGGACGTCCTGACTCCGCCGAGTGAAGCCGAGGCAATGGTCGTCGCTCGCGCAACGATGTCGCTCTCACGGTCATCGAAGGTGCTGGACACCTCACGCCGCTTGAGGCACCCGACGCGGTAGCGACCGCCCTCAGCGACCTGCTCGCCCGCGTCGCCGACTAGCCACCGACCATTCCGGCGAAGTTGCTAGGCAAAACGGGCGCTATAGCGCCCGTTTCGCCTAGCAACTTGGCCGGGAGTGGGAAAGTCGGCGGCTCAGCGACAGTTCGCGCTAGACGTCGCGGAAGCGGTTGATTTCGTCGAGGTGCTTGGCTCGCAACTCAGGATTGCTGACACCGAGACCTTCTTCTGGCGCCAGGCACAGCACGCCGACCTTGCCTTGGTGCATGTTGCGATGCACTTCGTACGCGGCCTGCCCGGTGTCGGCCAACGGGTATGCCTTCGACAACGTCGGATGCACTTTGCCGCGTTGAATCAAGCGGTTGGCCTCCCACGCTTCGCGATAGTTCGCGAAGTGCGATCCGATGATGCGCTTGAGATTCATCCAGAGGTAGCGGTTGTCGTACTCGTGCATGAAGCCAGACGTCGAGGCGCACGTGACGATCGTGCCGCCCTTGCGCGCGACGTACACGCTGGCTCCGAACGTCTCACGGCCCGGATGTTCGAAGACGATGTCAACGTCGTCGCCGCCAGTGAGATCGCGAATCGCCTTGCCCAGGCGCTGCCATTCTTTGGGGTCCTGGGTGTGCTCGTCCTGCCAGAACTTGAAGCCCTCTGCATTGCGATCGATGATCAGATCCGCGCCCATGCTGCGCACAATGGCGGCCTTCTCAGGCGACGACACCACGCAGACCGGCGTCGCTCCGCCGTTGAGCGCCATCTGCGTTGCGTAGGAACCGAGTCCGCCGCTGGCTCCCCAGATCAGCACGATGTCGCCTTGCTTCATGCCTGCACCGTTGCGGCTGACCAACTGTCGGTACGCCGTTGAATTGACCAACCCAGGGCAAGCGGCTTCTTCCCACGTCAGGTGCTTCGGCTTGTCGAGCAGTTGGTTGGCTTTGACCAACGCCAACTGAGCAAGCCCGCCGAAGTTGGTCTCGAATCCCCAGATTCGCTGTTCGGGGTCGAGCATGGTGTCGTTGTGACCGAGTGGGCTCTCAAGTTCGACGGACGCGCAGTGGGCGACGACCTCTTGCCCGGGCTGCCACGCATGCACGCCTGGACCGGTGCGCAACACGACGCCGGACAGATCCGAGCCCAGCACGTGGTACGGCAGGTCGTGTCGCTTGGCGAGCGGGGACGTGCGTCCGTACCGCCGCAGGAACGAGAACGTCGACACCGGTTCGAAGATGCTTGACCACACGGTGTTGTAGTTGATGGACGACGCCATGACGGCGATGAGCGCTTCGCCGGGACCGAGTTCTGGGGTCGGGATGTCCTCGATGCGCAGAGCCTTGCGAGGGTCGCGGTCCCTGGTGATGACGCCCTCGAACATCGTCTCGTCCTCTTGCCGGAGGATCGCGCCGGTGTAGTGCTCGGGGACGGGCAGGTTCGCGAAGTCCTCTGACGAGGTGTCGGGGGAGAGGATCGCGTCGAGGATCTGTTGCACGTCGGTCTCTCTATCGGGCCGGTTCGACGAGTTCGATCAGAACTCCACCGGCGTCTTTGGGATGGATGAAGTTGATGAGGGCCCCTGCGGTGCCTGCGCAAGGCTCGTCGTAGAGCAATTCGACCCCTCGTGACCGAAGCGTATCGGCGGCCTGCCGTACGTCGGCCACGCGGTAGGCCACCTGCTGCAACCCCGGTCCCCACTTGTCGAGGAACTTGCCGATGGGGGATTCGGCGTTCAGCGGCGCCAGTAATTGCACGTACGAGCCCGAGTCACCGACGCCGAGCATGGCCTCGCGAACGCCCTGCTCCTCGTTGAACTCCTGGTGGACCACGGACATCCCGAACGTCGCCGCGTAGTAGGCGATCGCCTCGTCGAGGTCGGCAACGGCGACGCCGACATGGTCGATGGCCAAGAACAGTGGATCGTCGGCCAACTCTGGCTGTACAGACACGGATATCCCCTCTCGGATCCCATCTCGTTAGCGAGTCCCTAATTGAGTCCAGGTCCAGGAATCCATCGTGGCAGCCCGCATTCCCCGCTGTCACATGAGGGGGGCTGCCCGTTACGCTAGAACCCAGATCACCTGTACCTCGGATGGGAGGGTCACCAATGACCTCGTCTGTCATCGTCGCCGGCGCGCGTACCCCGATGGGACGCCTGCTCGGTTCGCTCAAGGGATTCACGGCCGCGGACCTCGGTGGGTTCGCTATCAAGGCCGCACTTGAGCGCGCGGGTATCTCCGGCGGCGACGTCGACTACCTCATCATGGGCCAGGTGCTGCAGGCCGGCGCTGGGCAACTCCCGGTGCGCAAGGCTGGTGCGCAGGCTGGCATCCCGATGACGGTTCCGTCGTTGCTCATCAACAAGGTTTGCCTGTCCGGGCTCGACGCGATCGCGCTGGCCGACCAGCTCATTCGCGCTGGCGAGTTCGAGATCATCGTGGCCGGCGGCATGGAGTCGATGACCAACGCTCCCCACCTGCTGCCGAAATCACGCGAGGGCATCAAGTACGGCGATGGCGTCCTGGTTGACGCCATGGCTTTCGACGGTCTGACCGATGCGTTCGACGGACGTCCCATGGGCGAGTCCACCGAGGGCTACAACGCCCGCTATGACCTGACGCGCGAGGAGCAGGACGCGTTTGCTGCTCGTTCGCACCAACGAGCTGCAGCGGCACAGAAGAATGGACTGTTCGTCGACGAGATCGTTCCGGTCGAGATTCCGCAGCGTAAGGGCGACCCGATCGTCTTCTCCGAAGATGAGGGAATCCGCGCAGACACCACCGTTGAGTCGCTCAGTCGACTGCGTCCGGCGTTCTCCAAGGAGGGCACGATCACGGCCGGGTTCGGCGTCGCAGATTTCTGACGGTGCCGCGGCTGTTGTCGTGATGAGCAAGGCCAAGGCTGAAGAGCTGGGCCTGACGTGGCTCGCCGAGATCGGCGCGCACGGGGTTGTCGCCGGACCGGACACGTCGCTGCACGAGCAACCAGCGAACGCCATCAACAAGGCGCTGGAACGTGAAGGACTGACGGCTAGCGACCTCGACGTCATCGAGATCAACGAAGCGTTCGCGTCCGTTGGGATCGTCTCAGCCAAGGCACTTGGCCTCGACGACGAGAAGGTGAACCCCAACGGCGGGGCCATCGCGCTCGGCCACCCGATCGGGATGAGCGGCGCGCGGTTGGCATTGACGCTGGCCTATGAGCTCAAGCGACGCGGTGGCGGCGTTGGAGTTGCTGCGCTGTGCGGGGGCGGCGGACAAGGCGATGCGTTGATTCTGCGAGTACCTTCCTGACGTGACGCGTGGTGGTGACGTCGAGGATCTTGTCGCGCGGGCTCGTTTAGGGGAAGCCCGCGCCGTCGCTCGACTGATCTCGCTGGTCGAAGACGGCTCTCCGAGTTTGCCTGAGGTTTCGGCACTGCTGTCACCGTTGTCCGGGAAGGCGCACCTCATCGGACTCACCGGTGCCCCGGGTGTAGGCAAGTCCACGACAACTGCCGCGTTGGTCACGGCATATCGCGCCCTGGGTCACAAGGTCGGAGTGCTCGCCGTCGACCCGTCTTCACCATTCACTGGTGGCGCTCTACTTGGCGACCGAATCCGCATGCAAGACCACGCCACCGACGCGGGTGTGTTCATCCGGTCTATGGCGACGCGAGGGCATCTAGGCGGTTTGGCGGCCGCGGCACCGCAAGCGTTGCGGGTGCTCGAGGCGGCCGGGTGCGCCGTGGTGCTGATCGAGACCGTCGGCGTTGGCCAGTCCGAAGTCGAGGTTGCCGGGCTGGCTGACACCACGGTGGTGTTGTTGGCGCCCGGGATGGGCGATGCGATCCAAGCCGCCAAGGCTGGCATTCTCGAAGTCGGCGATGTCTATTGCATCAACAAAGCCGATCGTGACGGCGCTGACGTGACCGCTCGCGAACTTCGCGCGATGTTGGCGTTGGGGCGTGAGGTGCGCAAGGGCGAGGTCCCTGAACGACCGCCAGCAATCGTCAAAACAGTTGCATCCAGAGGTGAAGGGATCGACGAGCTTCGAACGGCCATCGATGCGCACAGCGAGGCACTCGGTAAAGATGGCATTCGCGCACGACGCCATCACCGAGCTGTCGCAGAGATCGAGGCGCTGGCCGTGGCGAAACTTCGCAGCCGTGTCAAGGACCCATCGAGTGGGACGCGCATTGACGATCTCGCTGACGAAGTACTAGCTGGTCGACTCGACCCCTATGCAGCGGCAGACGCGCTCGTCGACTAGCGAGGACCCCACGCTGCCGGGTCGTGCGTCAGGTCGGTCACTTCGCTGGGCAGCTTTCCCGTCGCGATGTCCGCCAACGTGACGTGATCGAGGACTCCACGTAGCGCGGCGCGAGTTGCTACCCAAACGTCCTTGAGGTGCTCAGCAGCGCCGTTGTACTCCGCGTTCTCCGGACGATCACCGCGGACGTCGGCGAGCGGTCCGTCTAGCGCGCGAACGACGTCCGCCACGCTGATCTCGTCGGCTGGCCGAGCGAGTCGGTAGCCGCCGTCAGCGCCGCGTTGACTAGCCACGATGCCTGCCTGACGCAACTGACGAAGGATCCCCTCGAGGAACCTCGCGGGGATCTGTTGCGACGAGGCCAGCTGGTCGCCCTTAATGAGCAAGGTGCGATCCCCTTCGGTTGCGCGACTGATCTCAAGAAGCGCGCGCATGGCGTAATCGACCTTGGCGGAGACGTGCATGGTGCCATTCTTCCGCGTCGTGCGACGGCGCGGTGCACGGGCACCCGCATTGGCAGGTTCTGGCCCTGGCACGACCGCGTCCGGAGAGGCGGTCGTGGCGTCAGTCGACGGAGAGTCCACGACGCCTCCGCACGCTGCGAGACATGGCGTTGAAGATCGCGCCGACGATCATTCCCAAGATCAAAATGACCCACATCAGGGCGACCAGACGTGATGCTTGCGACAACTGGCGAGCGAAGTCGAGGTCGCTACCGAGCGAAACGTTGCCCATGATGAGGACCAGCAATTCACCGGCCATCAAGCTGCGCCAGGCGAACGACCATCCCTGGCTAAGGCCAGAGACGAACGACGGCAGGGCCGCTGGCCCGATGATGTACCGATAAAGACTTGGACCCTTGGCGCCCAGAACTTTGCCGAGTTTGAGGTACGCCGGTGGGACGTGGTCGATGCCCCCGATGACGCCATTGGCGATGCTCGGAGCAGCACCGAGCACGACCACGAACAGAATCGCTGTCTCGGAGATGTGGAAAATCAGGATGGCGAGTGGGAACCACACGATCGACGGCATGGTCTGCAGGCCGGTGATGATCGCGCCGACCGCGCGTCGGAGCACGTTGACCCGAGCGACCGCTAGTCCGATGACGGTTCCGATGCACAGCGCCATGAAATAGCCGACGATGGCCCGTCGCATGGTCGTTGCGATGCCATGCCAGAGCCGATGATCGGGGTCAGTCATCATCGTCCACAGTTCGTGAGCGACTTGGTTCGGAGAGGGCAGCAAATAATCTGGCTTCCAGGCTGACAGGTAGATCAGTTGCCAAATGCCAATGACGATCGCTAGCGCCAGCAACTTCGGCCAGGTCGAGCGCCAGACCTTGGTGGCTATAGCCCATCCATCACGGGCACCACGGCTGCTCTCACCGCTTGGCTGGGGGTCGACAGTGGAGGTTCGCGCGACGGTGTCAACGGACATGGGCAGCCACCTCATCGCGTAGTGCCTCGGTCAGATTCGCTGCGTATCCGGCAATCTCAGGCGAGTCGATGACCCGTGGTCGCTGAAGCGAAATGGTCTCTTCGAGCTTGATGCGACCGGGGGAACTGCTCATGAGTACGACGCGGTCGCCAAGTCGGACTGCCTCGCGCATGTTGTGAGTAACGAACAGGACGGTGAGTCCGACGGTTGACCAGATGCGCTCGATTTCGTCGTGCATCCGGTCGCGAGTCATGGCGTCGAGCGCACCAAGCGGCTCGTCCATGAGCACGATCTTGGCGTCCTGTGCCAGCACGCGAGCCAACGCGACGCGCTGCCGCATACCACCGGACAGTTCGTGGGGGCGCTTGTTTGCGTTGCTCTCGAGGCGAACAAGTTCGAGCAATTCGTTGACCTTGTCCTGGCGGTCTGCCCGGGGGACACCGCGAAGCCGCAATGCGAGTTCGATGTTGCGCGACGCAGTGAGCCAGGGCAGCAGCGTTGCTTCCTGGAACATCAATGACACCTTGCCGTCGGTCGTGACCGTGCCGCTGGTTGGCTCGTCGAGACCGGCAACGATCGACAGCAACGTGCTCTTACCGCAACCCGACGCACCGACGATGGTGACGAACTCCCCACGGGCGACCTGTAGATCGACCCCGTCGAGCGCAACTGTTGCTGATGGCCCGTGCCCGAAGGTCTTCGTCAGACCACGAACGCTGAGCGCTGACCCCCCCGACGGATCGTCCGTCGAGGGAGCCAGCAGAGTCGGTTGACTCATGAGGTGACCTCCGGGAGGCCCTGCTTCTTCAGAATGGCGTTGAGCATCGTCAGGTCGTAGAGATCGTTGATGTCACCTGCTGCCTCGTACTGGTCGGCGTCGAGCAGGCCAACGTCAATCGCATGTGCCGCCGACTCTTCGAGAGTCGCCTGCAGCGGATCCGCGGTGAAGTCCACCTGCTTCCAGGCATTGGCCAAGGTCTGAGGGTCAAGCGCCGAACCGGTCAGTGCCGTGAGGCTGGTGTTGACCGCCTCCTGTGCCGCGGCCGGGTCCTTCTCGATGGCCTGGAGCGCGTCAACGTGTCCCTTGAGGAACGCCTCGACGACGTCGGGGTGCTCATTGAGGAAGTCGGTGCGGACGACGATGTCGGTCGTAACGAACTTGCCCTGCGGCCAGAGCGTCTTCTCGTCGACTAGCACGTGAGCGCCCTGCTCCTGGAACAGGGTTGCGTACGGCTCCGGCACCCAGGCGCCGTCAATGTCACCGGTGCCGAACGCCGTTAGCGCTTCGGAGTTCGACTGAGGAAGGATGCTGACGTCGCCGCCGCCATCGACATCGGTCTCGTAACCCTGCTGCTTCAGGTAGTAGCGCAATGCCACGTCCTGCGTGTTGCCGAGCTGCGGGGTGGCGAGAGTCTTGCCGGCCAGGTCTTCTGGGGTCTTGATGTCGTCGGAGACAACCAACGACGCACCGCCAGAGGTTGAGCCTGAGATGACCTTTACGGCGTCACCTTGCGACTGGACCCAGGCATTGATCGTGGGGTTTGGCCCAACGTAGGAGATGTCCAGTGAGTCGCTGAACAGGGCGGTGACAGCGTCGGGGCCGGCGTTGAAGACCGTCGGGGTCACCTTGACGCCCAGCGGGTCGAGGTACTTCTTGAACAAGCCGTCTTGTAGACCAACCAGCGCGGGGGCGTGGGTGACGTTCGGGAAGAAGCCGAGGCGCAGGTTCGTCAACTCCGCCGTCGACGATGGGCTCGCGGAGCCGCTTGCGTTGGTGCTGGCGTCCGACGAGCTGCAGGCGGCCATAGCCAGCCCGACAACCGCGAGTGCGCCGGCTATCCGCAGATAGCGGCCGTGGGAACTCAAACGACGAAACACGGGTTCTCCTTCTGGTTGTTTCCTACTAAGTCGATAGGAAAGATACTTAAAGTTGATTGGAAGTGCAACTGAAACCGAGAAACGGCGTGTTTACGCTGGGCCCATGGATGCCGACTCGATCGAACGTGGCCGATCGGCCTGGAGTTTGCGCTACGCCGAGGCGCTGCGGTCAGGTGCGGTGAGCCAGCCGGACCCCACCACGCTCTCGGGATCTCCGTTACAGCCCGTCTACGGGCCGCCTCCCGGTGGTGAGGTTCCCGGATTCGACCGGATCGGCTGGCCAGGGGAGTATCCGTTCACTCGGGGGATCCACTCGACCGGTTACCGCGGCAAGCCCTGGACGATTCGGCAGTTCGCCGGCTTCGGGAGTGCCAACCAGACCAACCAACGGTTTCGCGCGCTGCTTGAGCACGGCAGCCACGGGCTGAGCGTCGCCTTCGACATGCCCACCCTGATGGGTTACGACTCCGATGCTCCGCAGGCGCTCGGAGAAGTCGGCCATTGCGGCGTCGCGGTCGACTCGGCTGCGGATATGACCGAACTCTTCGCGGCCGTTCCACTCGACCAAGTGACGACGTCGATGACGATTAGCGGACCGTCATTGCCGGTCTTCTGCTGCTACGTCGTTGCCGCCGAACGAAGTGGCGTGGCGCCGTCGCGACTCAGCGGAACGTTGCAGACCGACATCCTCAAGGAGTACATCGCCCAGAAGGAATGGCTGTTTCCACCTGAGCCGCACCTGCGGATGATCGGAGACCTGCAGGAGTGGACTCAGGTGAACATGCCTGCGTTCAATCCGATCAGCGTCAGCGGCTATCACATCCGAGAAGCCGGATCGACCGCCGCGCAGGAGTTGGCGTTCACGCTTGCTGACGGATTCGCCTATGTAGAGCTTGGGATTTCGCGAGGTCTGGACGTCGATGCCTTCGTGCCCCGGCTGACGTTCTTCTTCGACGCGCATATCGACTTCTTCGAGGAGATCGCGAAGTTCCGGGCTGCTCGGCGCATTTGGGCGCGATGGATGCGAGACCGATTCGGCGCGCAGACTGAGCGAGCTCAGTGGCTGAAGTTCCACACGCAGACAGCAGGTGTTTCACTCACCGCGCAGCAGCCGTACAACAACGTCACGCGCACGGCCATCGAGGCACTCGCCGCAGTGCTGGGCGGAACAAACTCGTTACATACCAACGCGCTGGACGAGGTGTTGGCACTGCCGACCGACCAGGCTGCCGAGATCGCGCTTCGGACTCAGCATGTGCTGATGGAAGAAACCGGCGTCACCGCTGTTGCTGATCCGCTCGGCGGGTCTTGGTATGTCGAGGCCCTCACTGACCGGATCGAGCAAGAAGCAGAAGAAGTTTTCGCGAGCATCGAGTCGATGGGCGACGGTTCGATGACATCGGGAATTCTCGCAGGCATCGAGAGCGGCTGGTTCACAACGCTCATCGCGGACGCCGCATACGCCTATCAGTCGGCGCTGGAGTCCGGTGACAAGCGCGTGGTCGGCGTCAACTCCCACCGTCATTCACAGACCGAACCGCTTGAGGTACTCCGCATCTCGTCACAGGTAGAAACCGACCAGGTGGCGTCGCTTCGGGTCCGGCGAGTCAACCGCGACCAGGCAGCCGTAGACGCAGCGCTCGACGCGCTTGTGGCTCGGGCGCGTGAGGGCGGCAACGTCATACCCGAGATGCTCGCGGCGGTACGAGTCGAGGCCACCGTCGGGGAGATCTGCGACGGGCTTCGCGGGGTCTTCGGTGGCTCACGTCGAGACGCCGAGTTTCTGACCGGCTCGTTGGCCAGTCCGACGGCTGTAAGACAATGGACGCATGACGCAGCAGCCGGGTGGCTTCAATCCCTATGGGGCCGTTGACCTGGCAGCGCTGGCGAAGCAGCGCGAAGCCCAAGAACGAGCCGAGGCAGCGGCGTCATCGCCGGGCGGCGGCGCAGTCGAACCGCCCGCCGTCATCGAGGTCACCGATCTCAATTTCGAAATAGAGGTCGTCCAGCGATCGGCCACCGTCCCGGTCGTCCTCGACTTCTGGGCGACGTGGTGCGAGCCATGCAAGCAACTCACTCCCATTCTTGAGCGATTCGTCGGGGCTGATGCCGGCCGTTGGGTGCTGGCGGCAATCGACGTTGACGCCAACCCGCAGTTAGCCGCGGCGGCGCAGGTGCAAAGCGTGCCGACCGTGATGGTCGTCTGGCAGGGTCAGGTGATCCCAGGATTCTCAGGGGCGCTCCCGGAGGCGTCAGTTCGCGACTTCCTTGACCAAGTGATTGCGCTGGCTGGACCGTGCCGGACGCGACCGTCGAGGAGCAGCCCGGTGAGGAGCCCATCGACCCAGAACTGGATGCAGCCGACGCCGCCTTCGCTGCGGACGATCTTGACGGGGCAGCCAGTGCCTACCAGCAGGTGTTGGCGACCCGACCCGGCGACATCGAGGCGACTCAGGGGTTGGCGCGGGTTGACCTGATGCGTCGCACCAAGGGCGTGGACGTGGAGCAAACGCTGAAACTGGCCGCCGCTTCTCCCGATTCGGTGGAACCGCAGTTGCTGGCTGCCGACCTTGAGCTCCTCGGCGGTGCGGTAGACCGCGCCTTCGATCGTCTCATCGCGTTGGTCAGCCGGCTCTCCGGCGACGAACGTAAGCAAGCGACGGACCATCTGCTCGGTTTGCTCGACCTCGTGGGCAACGAAGACCCGTCGGTCCTCGATGCCAGACGTCGGCTGGCCAACGCGTCTGTTCTGAGCAACCTCGGCTACTCAGGATTCCTAGCGTCACCCGGTTGGCCCAACCCCCTCCCTCGCATGGAGTAGTCAGCGCTGGGCGCTTCTCCGCCGAAGACCAAAGTGCAGGCTTCGAGGAGGAATGGCATGGGTGGGAGTCGTCGACGACTCGTGGGTTTGATGGCCACTGTTTTGGCCGTCACCGTCGGGTTGGTTGCACCAGCGACGTTGTCGCAGTTTTCTGCAGACGCGTCCGGCGACCCGTTCAATGTCAATACCTGGACCGACCCTGACGGCGGTCACCACCTCGTTCGATGGAACCCCTGCCAGACCATCACATTCGCGGTTAACCCACGGCTAGCTGGCCACAGTGCTCACGCGAGGGCACGGGCCGTTCGTGACGTTCGTGGATCCTTCGCTCGAGCAGGACAGCGAAGTGGTCTGACCTTTAAGTTTGCTGGTCGTACCCATGAGTTGCCTCGCAATACCCCGACCGCCCGATGGTCGGAGCGTCAGAAGGTCGCCGAGATTGTCGTGGCTTGGGTGGACGAGAGCCGGAAGAAGTACCACACCGATTTGCTCGCGACCTCGGGAGACGGTTATGTCTCTGGCGTCGGCGGCTGGATCCTGCGAGGGTGGACCGACGAGAAGTCGCACTGGCAGGCAGCGGTGGGCAGGGGCTACGTCGTCATCAACTCGGCGGACAATCACATCTACGCACCCGGCTTCGGCTCAGGCGTTACTCGAGGCTCATTGCTGCAGCACGAGATTGGTCACGCCATTGGCCTCAGCCACGTCGGTAGCACGAGCGAACTGATGTACCCAACGATCCTTAGTCGCCACCAAAGCACCTACAAACAAGGTGACTCGGAAGGACTGCACCGACTGGGACGTCACCAGGGTTGCATTCCAGGTGCCAACAAGATCTGGCCGCAGATCTAACCGCGTTCGATCGCCGTGCCGATCAGTCCAAGTGGCGGTGAGCCCAGATCGAGCAGCGCGTTGTGGAACCGACGAAGTGTGTACTCATTCCCCCACGCAGCCTTGGCTTCCTCACGCGCTTGGAGAATCTGCCACTTACCCCACGTGTACATGCCATAGCCGGGGTCGAAGGTGCCTCTTCGCGCTTCAGAACGGGCGATGGGCGGAGCGGCGTACGCCTTCTCCTCGAACCGAGCGGTGGCTTCGTCCACGGTCATCGACCCGCGATGGATTCCGATTGCGCACGCCAATCGCGTCAGTCGCACAAGTGCCTCAAGGGCGACGCCGACTTGGAAGCGCTTGTCTTCGGAACGAAACCCGACCTCAAGCATCAGTTCCTCTGTGTAGTGCGCCCACCCTTCGGCGAAGGCGTAGCCGAACAGGCTCTGCCGAACCGCTCCGGGTGCGCGCCGCAGTGCACGTCCGTGGGCAAAGTGTCCGGGTGCAACTTCGTGTGCGGTAATGACCAGCATTGACGTCGGGTTGAACATCGACAGCCACTCGCTCTGCTCCTCGGGTGACCACGACTCGTCAGGGGGCGTGATGTCGTAGAGCGATGGCGAGTCCGGCTCGCCGGGGGCGGACCAGCTCAACATCGCGATGCCCCAGCGCCGAGCCTCTGGGGCGATCCCAACGCGGCACTCGCCGTCGATGTAAGGGACCAGATCCTGATTGCGCGTGAACTCGATGACCTCAGCGGTACGAGCCTGGGCAATCGGGACGAGTTCGTCCGCCGCTGGCGAGTCGTGAATCAACTCAGCGACGGTTGTCGCGGTGCTCGCTCCGGGGCGCAAAGCCTGACAAGCCTCGTCCAGCATTTGTTGGAGTCGTAGGCCCTCAGCGTCTGCTTTCGCTTCAAGTAGGCCGAGATCAACCGTGCTGGCGTCGATCGTGCCCATGAATTTGGCGAGTGCCTTCTCACCGATCGCCGCATCAGGACGTCCAGTCTTTGCGCAGGTCTCGATGTGTGCGACCAGTCGGGCATGGGCTGCCTTGGCTGGTCCGGACTCCGGCCAGTCTGGCGGCAGCGATGCCCCCAAGCCCTTGATCGCGTCCAGGAGTGCAGTTGCAACCGGCGCAGCGACTTGGTCGAGCGTCGAGATTGCGACGTCGATCGCGTCCGGCCAGCCAGCGATGTGTTTGCGCATCGCCTCATGACGTTCAGCTTCCGGTGCGTACTCCTTGAGGTAGCAGGAGACGTCGAGGTTGCTGAGGTGGAGGAGTGGGTTGGTGCGGTGCGCTTCCAAATCTCTGAACAGCACGACAAGACCGGCCTCAAACGCAGCCAAGTGTGCCTCGTCGTGTGAGTCATCGAGGGTGGCTCCACCAAGTCGGTCCAACCCTGACTTGACCGCACTGTTGGACAAGTCCTGGAGCACCCCGTCGTACTTGTGGTGGCCGGCTTCCTCACGCGCGCTGGGAATCATCAGATCAAGAACCGCGCCGAGGCGTTCGGTCGTTGGCAGTGGAGTCATGGCAGGCAGCCTATGTATCTGGCTGACATCTAGGTAGTTACCGGCGGTCATCGAATCCTGGTGGCATGGGTCTTGGCCGAGTACGGAAAGTGGCCCCAAAGGGAGCGCGAATGGTGTAGAGAGGCCGTTATACAGGGCGGTTCGCCCAGGGACGCCCGTGGCGAAGGTGAGCCAATCATGCACAGGCGTTTTGCGTTCGGGACCGCACTCGCTGCCCTCACGGCTTGGGCCCTGGTCGCCGGATCCATGACCGGCACAGTCAGTGCCGCCACGAGCACCCCCAAAGGGTCCACGACGACCACCAATGCCTTCAAGTTAGTCATCGAGCCACTGGCTGGGCTTAGTCCTGAGACCGGACCATCGGTGCTACCAAGAGTCACCTGCGTGCGCCGGATCAACCACACCACCAAAGAGGCGGTGTTTGGCTACAACGGGGTCGACGCCTTCTCCAACAGGCCGCCGATCAACCGGATCGAGGTCTCGCCGGGGCCGCAACAACCCTTCGCGGCAGTATCGAACCCACCGGTCGTCACCCAATTCCAACCGGGCAACCACCCGAACAGGTTTGCCATCCGCTTCCCAGACGGTGGTCGTGTCCGTTGGGTCCTCGAGGTCCCTCGCATCGGTGAGCCCGACCTGATGAACAGCCCTGACTCTTGGCGGCTAACGATTACCGCCAAGAATTCGGGTTGCGATGCGTGGGTACCCCACCGGTTTGCCGTCGCTCAGTACGCCTCTGGCGGTCCAGGAGATCCGGTGGTCACCGCCACTGACGACACCGGGCGCCCCATTGAGGCTCATCTGCCGATGATCGGGCAAACCCAAACCGCTTGCAGCGCCGGCGGCACGCCCGGGCCGTCGCAGCTGCTGTGGGGCTACCGAGGAGAGGATGCGAACGGTTTCCCAGGTTTGCTTGACCCACTGACCAACGTGGTTCGGATTGACACGTTTGATTCGGCCATTTACGCGCGGTCGTACGACCAGGAGCGCATCCTTAGGTGGCCGACAGCAGACGACCGGACTGGTGTCGCGCCGATCCTGGACGCGTATGCCACCTGCGAGTTCCAGACAGCATCGGGTCCGGTAACGGTCGTTTCGCGTGATGCCTTCTGGGCTCCTGAAGGTGCTTCGGCACCGGCGGTGTTCAGTTGGGGTCTGTTCCAGGACGCTGGGGTCTGGGAACTTTCGCCATCGGCAACGGCGCCGGGGGGCGGCAAGTTCCGCTGAAGGATCCGGTTGCTGCCTATACGCCCCGAATCCTGGCCGAGGTAACCGCGGGGGAGACGACGCTGGCTGTCGCGGGGACGTTCGTGTCGGCAGACATCTCTGGGTTCACCAAACTTTCCGAGAGGCTCGCAGGACACGGTCGGATCGGCGCGGAGCAGATCTCCGATGCGATCAATCGGTGCTTCACGTCTCTGATTGACGTCGTTCTTCAGCACGGTGGCGACGTGCTGTTCTTCGGTGGCGACGCCCTCTTCATCGTGTTTCGTGGGACGCACCATGTTCAGCGCGCCAGCGTGACCGCTGTGAGGATGCAGCAAGCCGTCGCAGAGGTGGGGAGAGTCGAAACCGACGGAGGAGCGGTCCGTCTTCGGATGTCAGTGGGGGTTGCTTCCGGGCGAGCCTTGCTCGTCGTTACGGAAGGGTTTCGACGTCACTGGTTCCTGATCGGTCCGGGCGTCGATTCCGCACTTGCACTTGAGGCCACGGCCGTGGCTGGTGAGACCCTGGCGAAATTGCCCACCGGTGCGGTTCGGCTCACCCGTTCTCG
The DNA here is from genome assembly GCA_963726755.1 of uncultured Actinomycetota bacterium. Taxonomy (GTDB): domain Bacteria; phylum Actinomycetota; class Actinomycetes; order JAHEKZ01; family JAHEKZ01; genus DATKIY01. The sequence continues at coordinate 189,559 of CAVSDB010000002.1, read as the reverse complement.
AGTCGCTTCGATGTCGGAGGCGGAGCTGTCGTGGAATCCAACTGAACCACCCTCGGGCAACTCGGCATTTGTCCCAGAGGGGCTGCGTTCGCTTCTTCGCAGTGGCCACGCCCCTCCAGAGCATCGTCGTGTTGTCGCAGCCTTTGGTGACATTCGACTGGTCGGACGTTCACTCCAGGACCGCGCAGCGACACTGCTCAAGGCGATGGCGACCGTCGCTTCGGTCGAGGACGAGATGGGCGTATCGGTCTACGAGACGGACGTCAGTCGCCATGGCGCGAAGATCCTCCTGTTCACCGGAGTGCCGGTGCAATCCGATGACGATGAGTTACTGATGTTGGCAGCTGTCCGACGCATGGTGGAGCGGGACCCCACCGGACGTCTAGCCGTGGGAGTCCACAGCGGAACGGCCTTCACCGCAGACGTCGGACACCCGCTCCGCCGGACCTATGCCACCTTGGGTGACACCATCAATACGGCCGCACGTCTGGCAGCTGCCGCGTCCCTAGGGCAGGTTCTTGCCAGCGAGGCGGTGATGGCTCGGTCTCGTGGTCGATACGCGGTGGCCGGCAGCCTGATGTTGGCCCTGAAGGGTAAGCGAGTTCCGGTCCTGGCGATCAGCGTGGGGGATCCGGTGGAGGCGCCGGTACTGCGTGCGGATGCCTTCTTTGTCGGTCGTGAAGCCGAACTGGCTACGTTGAATGAGGCGCTGGCCAACCACCGTGCGGGGCGCGGGGCAAGTGTGGAAATCGTGGGAGCGCCAGGGAGTGGTAAGACCCAGCTCCTGACCGCCTTCTTAAGGGGGGCAGGAGAGCCGACTGCCACGATCTTCGGAGACGTTTATGGAACGACGCTGCCCTACCGTGCTGTTCAGCGTCCGCTACGCAACCTCGTTGAGACGCGCTCACCTAACCTGCCCGACCTATCCTCGGAGTCCACGCTGCAGAGTGTTGTTCCGGCTGAACTTTCCGCGGTGTTGCCGCTGATCGCAGCGGTACTCGGAGTACCGACCTCGAGCACGCCCGAGGTCGCGGCGATTGATCCCTCGCGAGTGGGCGACCTCACGGCATACGCGGTCGGCGATCTGATCCGCGAGCAAGCGGCACCTCCCGGAATGATCGTGATCGAGGATGCGCACTGGCTCGACGCAGCCTCACGCGGCCTCTTGCAGCATTTGCAGCGGGTGCTCCTGGAATCAGGTTGGTTGATGGTCGCCACCAGGCGCCCCGACTCACCCCGTCTGTGGGAGGACTCCGAAGAGGTGCATTTGGAGCCGTTGAGTGACGCGGTGTTGGAGCAGATCGCGGTGAACGCGGCCGGCGAGCGAGCCCTGAGCGACGCCGATGTCTCCGCCATTGTTCGCCGTGCTGCTGGCAGCCCACTCTTCGCAGCTCAGCTAGCCACCTATGTGGCTGGCGGTGCGAGCAGTGACTCGCTGCCGGTTTCGGCTGAACGCACGATCGGCGCCCGGATCGATCGGCTCGCGCCAGCCGACCGGCGATTGTTGCGGCAGGTTTCCGTGCTGGGGGCTGAGCCCTCTCACGCACTCATTGCGCAGTCAGTTGATCGTGATCTGTCTCAGTTGCGGGGTGGGTGGGACGCACTTGCCGAGTTCGTCGTCGTCAATGGAGACGGCCTCACCTTTCGCCACGATCTGGTCCGGCTGGTGGCCTACGAAGGCTTGCCGCACGCTGAGCGACTCCGAATTCATGCTCGGGCCGGGCGCGCGTTGTCAAAAGCCGCCGGCAATGCCGAGGACCGCCAGTCGATTTCCGCGGCGCTGGTAGGTCGACACCTGGCGATGGGCCGGCGTGATGGCGCAGCCCTACCTTGGCTAGACCGCGCCTACGAGGCGGCGTTGAGACTTGGGGCGGCACAAGAGGCCGTCGAGTGCGCGAGATTCTCCGTTGTCTCAAGCGCCCGCGCTGGTCGCTCTTCGCGTTACCAAGCACGGACCTGGGAACGGCTAGCAGCAGCGCAGGCCATGGCGGGAGACCAGGCCGACGCCTCGCGATCGTTCGGGAGGGCGCTGCAGGGGAGGAGCGCGGTAGAACAAGCGCGTGTCCTTGCTTTGCGTAGTCAGGTCGAAGGTCGGCGTGGCCAGTACTCGTTGGCCGTCCGATGGGCAAACCAAGGTCTCCATCTGCTGGATGGCGTCTCGGGACGCACATCCTTGGAGGTACGGACGCGACTGTTGATCGAGCGTGCCTCGGCCCGATGCTTCCAAGAGAAATCCCAGGAGAGCAGCGCCGACGCCGAGCATGCCCTTAGCCAAGCTCGCGTCTTGGACAGTCCGGTGCTCCTGGCCGAAGCCCTTCTGCAGGCATACCTGTCGCGAACCTTGGCGCATCGCCGGGATGCCGAAATCGCCGTCAAGGAGGCGATTGAGATTCTTCGGGTCGAGGATGCCGGCGAGTTGCTCGGAGCCTCGCTCTTAGACCTCGGAACCGATCAGATGTTTCGCGGCGATTGGCCGGCAGCCCTGGCAAGCTTCGCTGAGGCGGAGGAGGCGTTCAGCCGCAGTGGGACCGTCGTCGGGGAAGCCATCACCCGCCTCAACCGAGCGGGCATTGTGCTTGAACAGGGGCACCTGCAGATGGCGGCAGAGATGAACGTGAACTGCGAACGCGTGCTCCGGGCCGCAGGCGGGCCGTTGTCGCACTTGGCTCAGGCATCCTTACTGCGAGGGCGAGCGAGAGAGTCAGGGACGGTGGAGGCGGCCAAGGCGGCCCAGGAGATTGCCGATGTGGTCGACCAGGCGAGGGGGTCATTGGACCCCCGCACCTTGCTCGACATCCAGGTGTATCAACTCGAGGCTCTCGTGCTCGCCTGGAACAGCGAGTCGGCTCTTGACCTCTACCGGCAGATCAGTCCTTCGCTCGCTGCGCTCGCGCCGGACCAAGTGGTTGCTGTAACTGCGGCACGGCTCGCCGGCTTGGCGATGGCGCAGCTCGGACACTCTGAGGCGGTCTCGGATATTGAGTCGACACTGGACCGCGCGCGACGCAGCCGCGCGGATATCGAAGTGGCGAGGTGCATCGATGCGCTTGAAGAGTTGGTCCCAGGCAGTGGGAGCCTCATGAGTCTGGTACCGGAGCGAGACAGCATCCGCGCACGCCACGGAGTCATCGCCGAACCGCTATACCTCAAACGCAGGTGACCTCTCGTCCCTTGGTTGGAGCCCATTCGCCAGGAGAATCGCGACTGGCTATCATTTGATAGGCAAAATGACCCGGCTAAGGATTGGATCCAATCCGTCTGGCAGACTTCCGGTGACGTCACCGGGTGCGGGCCGGATGCTCTTGACAACTCGGGTTTGGCAAGTGGGGCAAAGAACAGGAGGTCGGCGCGAGCCGTCATGAACATCGTCGTATGTGTGAAGCAGGTGCCCGACTCCTGGGCCGAGAAGAAGCTTGATCCCTCAGACAACACCCTGGATCGAGACGCCAGCGATGCCGTCGTGAACGAACTCGACGAGTTCGCGATCGAAGAGGCCCTCCAGATCCAAGAAAAACTTGGCGGCGCCGACGCCTGCACTGTCACGGTGCTCAGCATGGGACCGGAAAAGGCGCTCGAGAGCGTCCGTAAGGGTCTGCAGATGGGTGCCGACCAGGGCGTGCACGTCGTTGACGATGCGCTCCACGGCACAGACGCCGTCGGCACGTCCCGAGTGTTGGCCCAAGCCATCGAGCGGCTCGGCCCCGAGGTCGTGTTGATGGGTTCAGAGTCGACCGATGCTCGGATGTCGGTCGTGCCGGCGATGGTGGCCGAGCGCCTAGGGCGTCCGCAGTTGACGTTCGCGAACAAGGTCGACCTCGACGGTCAGTCGGTGCGGATCCAACGGCAAACCGACTACGGCTACGACACCGTTGAAGCCACGTTGCCCGTAGTGATCAGCGTCGTCGAAAAGATCAACGAACCTCGCTACCCCTCGTTCAAGGGGATCATGGCTGCCAAGAAGAAGCCGGTCGAGACGCTGACGCTCAGCGACCTCGGCGTAGACGCTGCCGAGGTCGGACTCGGTGGTTCATGGAGTGGGGTCGAGACCTTTGCAACGCGGCCGCCACGGCAGGCTGGCACGGTCGTCACCGACGAAGGTGACGGCGGCGTGAAGCTCGCCGAGTTCTTGTCCGCGCAGAAGTTCATCTGACGTCGTTCCCGAAGGAGTCCACGCATGTCTGAGATCTTGGTGCTCGTTGAGCACGCAAAGGGCGACGTCAAGAAGGTCACGCACGAACTGCTGACACTGGCGCGCACCATGGGTGAGCCGAGCGCGGTGGTTGTCGGAGACGGCGGCGAGAACGCCGTCGACGATCTGACCGCAAACGGTGCCGAGAAGATCTACCTCGCCACCGGTGCCGGCGTTGATGACTACGTCGCGACTCCCAAGGTTGCGGCGCTGCAAGCAGCTGCTGCGCAGGCATCGCCCGCTGCGATCCTGGTTTCGTCGACGGCTGAGGGCAAAGAGGTCGCAGGCCGACTCGCGGTTCGACTCGGCTCCGGTGTCATCACCGACGCCGTCTCGGTCAGCGACGCGATGGTGACCAACCAGTCCGTCTTCGGTGGCTCAACCGTCGTGAACGCCAAGGTCACGCACGGCACGCCGATCATCGCGGTCCGCCCGAACGCAATCGCGCCAGAGGCGGTCGCGGCCGCCGGTGCCAGGGTCGACATCGCCGTCGACCTTTCTGATGTTGACCGCGGCGCGCACATCGTCGAGCGAGTCATGGAGGAGCGGGCCGGACGCCCCGAGTTGACCGAGGCGGCAATCGTCGTCTCGGGTGGCCGTGGCGTGGGCGGTCCCGAGGGCTTCGGCGTCGTCGAGGCGCTGGCCGACAGTCTCGGAGCGGCCGTCGGTGCCTCGCGAGCAGCGACCGACGCAGGTTGGTACCCGCACCAGTTCCAGGTCGGTCAGACCGGCAAGACCGTCTCGCCGCAGCTCTACATGGCGAACGGCATCTCCGGCGCGATCCAGCACCGAGCTGGCATGCAAACCTCCAAGACCATCGTCGCCGTCAACAAGGACCCCGAGGCGCCGATCTTTGACCTCGTCGACTTCGGCGTCGTCGGGGACCTGCACGTGGTGTTGCCTCAGTTGACCGACGAAGTGGTCAAACGCAAAGGCTGACCTAGACTCGTTCGCGATGACTTACCTCGATCACGCGGCGACCACCCCCATCCTGCCCGAGGCTGCGGCGGCTATGACCGCTCAGTTGGGGCAGGTTGGCAATGCCTCGTCTCTGCATGCCGCAGGTCGACGCGCACGTCGAGTCGTTGAAGAAAGCCGCGAGCAGATCGCGGAATCATTCGGTGCCCGCCCCAGCGAAGTGGTCTTCACCTGCGGGGGCACCGAAGCGAACAACCTCGCGCTGAAGGGGCTGTACTGGTCGCGGCGTGCCGCCGACGTCCGTCGCACCCGAATCCTGGCTAGTGCCGTTGAGCATCACGCGGCCATCGATCCGGTGCAGTGGCTAGTCGACTACGAAGGCGCCGACGTCACGTGGTTGCCGGTCGACGAAACCGGACGCGTCGACCTCGAAGCGTTGCGTGTGGAGTTGCTTGAGCCTGAGACAGTCGCGTTGGTCAGCGTCATGTGGGCGAACAACGAGGTCGGAACGGTGCAGCCAATCGAGGAGTGCGCCGAACTAGCCAGAGCCGCCGGAGTGCCGATCCACACCGATGCCGTCCAGGCCGCGGGCGTACTCCCGGTGGACTTTGCCGCAGTCGGCGTCGACGCGTTGACGATTACCGGTCATAAGTTCGGTGGTCCGCTTGGCGTGGGCGCACTTCTGCTGTCGCGTGACGCTTCGCCCGTACCGTTGCTGCACGGCGGTGGGCAGGAGCGTGACGTTCGCTCCGGCACGTTAGACACCCCGGCGATCGCGGGTTTTGCAGCTGCAGCGACTGTCGCGACCCACGACCTGGTCGAGCGTTCGAAGCGAGTGGGTGTATTGCGTGACGATCTGGTGAGCCGACTGGTCGAGGCGGTTCCGGACGCTGTGGTTCACGGAGACCTGCGCTTTGACCCGCGGTACCGGTTGCCTGGCAATGCGCACGTTTCCTTCCCCGGTTGTGAAGGCGACTCCCTACTGATGCTGCTCGACGCCCGAGACATCTGCTGCTCGACCGGTTCGGCCTGCTCGGCCGGAGTAGCCCAGGCGAGCCACGTCCTGCTGGCGATGGGTGTCCCCGAGGAAGACGCGCGGGCTTCGTTGCGCTTTAGCCTTGGTCACACTTCGGAGCAGGCTGACGTTGATGCGCTGATCGAGGTAATAGCTCCCGTGGTCGATCGGGCCCGCGCTGCACGGGCTGCGGTCCGTGTTGGGCACTGACGAGGCCGATATGCGTGTACTAGCCGCCCTGTCTGGGGGAGTTGATTCAGCCGTTGCCGCAGCGCGTGCGGTCGACGCCGGACACGACGTCACGGGTGTTCATCTTGCGTTGAGTGAGAACCCGCAAACTTTCCGAAGCGGCGCTCGTGGCTGTTGCAGTCTTGAGGACTCGCGTGACGCGCGACGCGTCGCAGACCTGCTCGAGATCCCGTACTACGTGTGGGATCTTGCCGAAGAATTTCGCGACGAAGTCATCGATGATTTCCTTTCCGAATACGAAGCCGGACGCACTCCCAACCCGTGCCTTCGATGTAACGAGCGGATCAAGTTCGCCGCCGTTCTCGAACGCGCGCTTGCTCTCGGGTTCGACGCCGTATGCACAGGTCACTATGCGCGGATCGTCGACGGCACGAAGGGGCGCGAACTTCACCGAGCAGTCGACCCTGAGAAGGACCAGTCATACGTCCTTGCGGTGCTCAACGAACATCAGTTAGCGCACGCACTCTTTCCCCTAGGCGACTCGCAGAAGAGCGACGTACGAGCTGACGCGGCAAGACGGGGACTGCTCGTTGCCGACAAGCCGGACAGCCACGACATCTGCTTCATCCCGAACGGTGACACCAAAGGGTTTCTGGCCGAGCGGCTCGGCGAGCGACACGGGGTCGTCGTGGACACAACAGGGGCAGTGGTCGGTGAGCACGAAGGTGCGTATGCCTACACCGTCGGTCAACGACGTGGGTTGGGCTTGGCGGTAGCCGCTCCAGATCGCGCACCGCGATACGTGTTGTCGATCGAGCCAGTAAGTAACACCGTGACCGTCGGTCCGCAGTCCGCGCTTGCAGTTGACCGGATCAGTGGCGATCGACTGACGTGGTGCGGCGCCGTCGGCGAGACGTCGTTCGATTGCGCAGTTCAGGTGCGCGCCCATGGCTCAGCCGTCGATGCGTCGGCGTCGGTTGCGGGGTCGAACGTCGACCTGACGTTGCTGGCGCCACAACGTGGCGTTGCTCCCGGGCAGGCCGCGGTGCTCTATGACCAGACGCGCGTCATTGGGTCCGCGACCATCACCAGGGCCTGGTGACCTCGATCGACCCCGACGCCCCGGCGGCGAAACGATGGCCAGCCGGCTCGGTGACTGGGACCGGGGCGCTGCCCGGGTCAGATCCGATGGAAGCGACCAGGTCCATTGCCGATCTGCTGACCGATCTGCCCTACCTAGCGGAACTGCCGGATCGCGGTCCAGCTGCGACGAGCGTCGGACGCGGCGCGGCGCTCCTGGTGGATGTGCCGACCGAACTCGATGTTCGCGGTTGGCGGTTGGGTACGCGACCAGGCGCTGACGTTCGACGTGCTCGCTCGCTGTTGGCTCAGGACGTTGACGTCGTCGAAGAGGTGTTCAGCGGCTACTCAGGCTGGTTCAAGGTGCAAGTGGTCGGCCCGCTGACCTTTGCAGCTTCGGTCGAGACGAACCGTGGTCACCGAGCCGCTGGCTGACGAAGGCGCCCGTCGCGACTTGGCCGAGAGTTTGACCGAGGGGATCGCGACTTGGGTGTCGGACATCGCCAGGCGACTACCCGCGATGAGCATTCTGTTGCAGCTCGACGAACCGCTGTTGCCGTCGGTGTTGTCCGGCGCCATGGGAACTGCAAGTGGTTGGGGTCGGGTTGCACCTGTCTCAACTGAGGAAGTTGAGCGCGTATTGAGTGCCCTGGTCACAACGGCCAACGAACATGTGACGGCAACGGTCGTGCACTGCTGTTCAGACGAGGTACCCGTGGGCTTGATTCGGAGAATCGGAGCGGCTGGTTTGGGTCTGGACATGCGGGTTCTCGACGTCGAGACCGCTTGAGGTGGAGTTGGCAGAGTGGGTGGAGGCTGGCGGGTGGTTGCTGCCGGGTCCGACCGATCCTCCGACGCCTAGCGAACAGCCTGCGGGCGAGCAATTCATAGCTCCGGTGGTAGGTCTGTGGGACCGCACCGGGCTGGAAGTCAAGCGCCTGGATCAAGTCGTTCTCACGCCGGGGTGTGGCCTCAGCGCTGTCTCGCAAACTGACGTACCTCCCGCGTACCGTGCAGTGGTGGACGCAGGTCGACGGCTGCGCGACAGAGCGGAGGCATGAGGTGGCCCAGGCGGCACCCAAGATCAAGCCGGTACCGAAGGCGACGTCGGCCGAGTATGCGGCGCTCGTCGAACAGGTTCGTGACCACCGGCGCAGGTACTACTTGCTCGATGCTCCGACAGTGTCTGACGAGGAGTACGACAAGCTCGAACGACGGCTGCGTGCTCTGGAAGAGAAGTACCCGCAGTTGGTTACCGACGATTCACCCACTCACACGGTCGGTGGCGAGCGATCGGAGATGTTCGAGCCGGTGGCCCACATTGAACGACTGCTGTCACTCGACAACGCATTCTCCGACGAGGAGTTGACTGCTTGGGCGCAGCGCGTTGAGCAGTCACTTGGCGAGATACCTCAACTGCTGTGTGAGTTGAAGGTTGATGGGTCTGGCCGTGGACCTGGTCTATCGCGAAGGCGTGCTGCAGTCGCTTGCAACGCGAGGCGACGGACGCACGGGCGAGGACGTCACGTACAACTCGTCGTACATCGAGGCCATCCCAAGGCGACTCACGCAGACCGACCCGAAACTACCGATACCGGAATTACTTGAAGTGCGCGGCGAGGTCTACTTCCCGGTGGCAATCTTCGACGAGATCAACCGACAGGTTCTCGAAATCGGTCGGACGCCGTTTGCCAACCCTCGTAACGCAGCGGCGGGAACGCTTCGTCAACGGATTGACCGACGTGAAGAAGAGGTTCTCAAGGCGGTCACGTCTCGCGACGACGCGGTGGCTGACGGCCGACACAATGACCGTCACGAAACACGCATTGCGAGATTGCGCGACGACCTCCACCGAGCCACATCGCAACTTGCCGGACTTCGACTGGTCGTGCACGGCGTTGGCGCCCACCAGGGATACCAACCTGTCCGCCAGTCGCAGTCGTACCGCGACCTGTCCACCTGGGGACTGCCCACGTCGGACAAGGCGGCCGTTCATCCCTCGCTCGATGGCGTTCGTGAGTACGTGGGCTATTACGGCGAGCATCGTCACGACGTCGAACATGAGATCGACGGCGTCGTCGTCAAGGTCGACGAGTTGTCGTTGCAACAGCAGATGGGAAACACCTCGCGTGCGCCGCGCTGGGCGATCGCCTTTAAGTACCCGGCTGAAGTCGTCACCACCCGACTCGAAGACATCAGAGTCAACGTTGGTCGCACGGGTCGGGTCACCCCGTTCGGGGTCATGACGCCAGTTAAGGTCGCCGGCTCAACAGTCCAGATGGCGACCTTGCACAACGCCCAAGAAGTTGAACGCAAGGGCGTACTGATCGGTGACACGGTGTTCTTGCGCAAAGCCGGCGACGTCATTCCCGAAATCATCGGTCCGGTCGTTGAGTCGCGTACCGGCGACGAAAAGCGATTCGTGATGCCCACGCGCTGTCCGGAGTGCGATACGCCGCTGGCGGCCGAGAAGGAGGGCGACGCCGACATCCGTTGTCCGAACTCTCGCTCGTGTCCGGCTCAACTTCGCGAGCGGTTGTTCCATATGGCAGGTCGCGGGGCATTCGACATCGAGGGGCTGGGTTACAAGGCCGCGATGGCGCTCTTGCAGTGTGAACTGTTGGCTGACGAGGGCGACGTTTTCGCCCTGACTGAGCAAGATCTGCTGCGTTGCCCCTTCTTCACCAAAGCTGCTGCCGAGGGTGACACCGCAGCATCGGTCAATGCCGGAGTGCTGCTTCGGCAGCTGGAGCTCGCCAAGGACCGTCCGCTGTGGCGGGTCTTGGTCGCGCTGTCCATCCGACACGTCGGGCCAACGGCCGCTCAGGAACTTGCCAGGCACTTTCGTTCCCTCGACGCCGTGGCCAACGCAACGCGCGAGGAATTGGCCGCGGTCGACGGCGTAGGCGGGGTTATCGCGGACTCGCTGCAGGCGTGGTTCGAGGTCGACTGGCATCGGTCGATCGTCGATCGATGGCGGGCCTCCGGGGTCCGGATGAGCGACCCGGAGTCCGAAGACACCGGTCCAGCGCCGCTCGCCGGTTTGACCCTCGTTGTCACTGGGACGCTGCCGTCATTGACCCGCGAGGAGGCACAGTTGGCGATCACCGGTGCCGGCGGCAAAGTCACCGGCTCGGTGTCGAAGCGGACCGATTTCCTGGTCGCCGGTGAGAACGCCGGCTCGAAATTCGATAAAGCCACGGTCCTGGGCGTACCCATCCTGGATGAGGACGGGTTGCGTCGCCTGCTCACTAATGGTCCCGATTCGGCGGAAAACTAGGCCGTTAGGGGGATCACTCACGGCGCATAACCGGTTACCATGAGTGTTCAGCACCCCCAAGGGGGACGGGTGGTGCGGGTGTGACGTCCGGACCTGTTGGGGCAGGCCCACGACCGAAAAGCCTCAAGACGGGTCGACGAAGGCAAGGGTGGGTGATGACCGAAACGCCCGGTGGAACCACCGCGCCCGGTGGTGTCGCAACACCCGATGAATCGTGGCTGCCCGAAGACGAGGACTCAGGTCGTCCGTCGCTCGCCGAGTGGTCGTTGTTCGCGGTCGGTTGGTGGTTCTCGGTCATCGTCGGTGTGTCTTTGGCTGTTTGGGCTGCGGTTCAGACCGTCCCGCAGATGTCACAAGCGCCAGCCGCCTTCTGGATGGTTGCCGGGCTCATTCTCCTCGGCGAGTTGCGCCCTGTCGTTGCTGCCGGTGGGTATGACCCGCAGGGTGTCGTAACCAGCCACGCATTCGTGTTCGCCGCGATGTACCTCTACGGCCCGTGGCCAGCGCTGATGTTCCTCGCGATCGCAACCCTCATCGCTGAAATCGCCCGACGCAAGGCTCCCTGGAAAGTTCCGTTCAACGTGGGTCAGTACACGATCAGCGCGGGTTCGGCCGCCGCGATCATGGCCGGTTGGTATGCCTACGACGGCGTCAGCATGCCCACGCTTGCCGACCCCGCGGTCGGCTTGGTCGCGAGCGACTTGATCTGGGTCGTCTCGGGTTGGTTTGCCTTCTTCATGGTGAACAACGCTCTCGTGTGCACGTTGGCCGCCAGCGACGGTCACAAGTTCCACGAAGAGTTTTTCAACGAGCTTGGCTACTTCTTCGTGACTACGTTCGCCGTGCTCGCGCTGTCCCCGCTGGTCGTCTTCGTCGCTGCCGAACCGGTCTACCTGCCGCTGCTGCTGCTACCGCTCTACGCGGTGTACCTAACGGCGTCCATCTCGCGTGAGAAGGAGCACCAGTCGCTGCATGACTCACTGACCGGGCTGCCGAACCGCAAGATGGTGCTGAGTCGGCTCGGTGACTCCATCGAGGATGCCCGCCGAAACGGCACCAGCGTCGGGTTCTGCCTGCTCGACCTTGACCGGTTCAAAGAGGTCAACGACACGCTCGGCCACCATGTCGGCGACCGACTGCTGGCTGTGGTCGCTCAGCGCATCAAGGGCGCGCTCCGTCCCCGAGACGTCGTCGCGCGACTGGGTGGTGACGAGTTCGCCGTCCTGCTCGACCCCGTCCGTGACTGCGACGCGGCGGTTGAGGTCGCGCAGCGGGTACGCGAGGCGCTGACCAGGCCATTCCACCTTGAGGGCATGCTCTTCGAACTTGAGGCAAGCGTTGGCGTCGCTGTGTTCCCCGAGCACGGCCAAGACGTCGAGCCCATAGTCCGACGAGCCGACGTCGCCATGTACCTGGCCAAGGAAGAGCGCACCGGCGTCGAGGTTTACGCCGCTGACCGCGACAAGAACTCCGCTGGGCGACTCGCGTTGCTTGGTGGTCTGCGCAACGGGCTCGAAAACGAGGAACTCAAGGTCCACTTCCAGCCCAAGGTGTCCGTCGGGAGTGGCGCCGTCGTCGGCGTCGAGGCGCTGGTCCGCTGGCACCACCCTCTGCGTGGCCTGGTGATGCCCGACGACTTCATTCCCATGGCCGAGCACTCGGGGCTGATGGGGCCGCTTACCGCGTACGTGATCGACCGCTCGCTCGAGCAGGTCGCTCGCTGGCGGCAAGCGGGCTTGCACGTTCCGGTCGCCGTCAACGTGTCGATGCGCGACCTTCACAGCGGCGACCTGCTGAAGGTGGTCAGCGACGCACTGGAGAAGCACGACGTGCCGGCCTCGATGCTCATCCTCGAACTCACCGAACGCGTGCTGACCAGAGACTCCGACGAGGTCGCGGGGACCCTTGGCGCGCTGCGTGAACTCGGTGTCACCAGTTCCCTCGACGACTTCGGCACCGGGTACTCGTCCATGGTGCTGCTGAAGCGGATGCCGATCACTGAACTGAAGATCGACCGCAGCTTCGTTTCTCGGCTCACCCTCGACTCCGAGGACGTGACCATCGTCCGGTCGATCATCGATCTGGCCCACGGTCTGGGCATGAGCGCAGTCGCCGAAGGTGTCGAGACCCAGCAGGTCTGGGACTTGCTCGACGAACTCGGCTGCGATGCGATCCAGGGTTGGTACGTCAGTCGCCCGCTCGACGGTGAGTCCGCAACCACCTGGTTGCTGCGCCACCCATCGCAACAGCGAGCCCTCCGCCTCCTAAGAGGCGGCGAAGCCGGCTAGCCGCCCCTCCTTGGCCTTCGCTCGTGAACAAACTCTGCATTCATCCTGTGGATCCCGCGGGATCCACAGGTCCCTTTTGCCTGTGGAGGCCGCGGCCTCCACAGGACTGAGGTTGTGGATGCCGCAGCATCCACAGGATGAATAGGGAGTTTGTTGCGTGAGAAGGGGAGAACGCGTCGTTCTTAGGAAATGGAGGACTGCCTAGGATGGGCGCGTCCATCGGCGTCTCCCCAATGCCCCCTGAAGGCTAGGTATGCCCTCCCTCAGTCCCGCCGAAGTCGCGCACTTGGCGCGGTTATCCAGGCTCGATCTCACCGACGACGAGCTGGCGCATCTGGGGACGCAACTCGAGGTGATCCTCGGGGCGGTGGCCCGGGTCTCCGAAGTGGCGGCGGACGACGTACCCCCCACGACTCACGCCGTTCCGGTCGTCAACGTGACTCGCCCGGACGAAATCGGGCCGTGCCTGACGGCGGACGAGGCCCTCGCCGCTGCACCGGCAGCTGAGGACAACCGGTTCCGGGTTCCGCGAATCCTGGACGAGGAGTAGTCGGTGTCGACTGACCTCACGCAGCTGACAGCGGACGAGCTCGCGACCGCCGTCAAGGACGGACAGACCTCGGCGGTCGAGGTGACGCAGGCACATCTGGACCGGATCGACCAGGTCGACGGACGGCTCCACGCCTTTCTGCACGTCGACTCCGAAGGGGCGCTGGACGCGGCACGTGCCGTCGACGCCCTCGGCAACGACCAGCGCGGCCCACTCGCGGGAGTCCCGCTGGCGCTCAAGGACGTGATCGCTACCAAGGGCATCCCTACTACGTGCGGCTCGCGGATCCTCGAAGGCTGGCGACCCCCGTACGACGCGACCGTCACCAAGCGACTCCGCGACGCCGGGGTGATCATTCTCGGCAAGACCAACATGGACGAGTTCGCCATGGGCTCTTCGACCGAGAACTCCGCGTACGGTCCGACGTCGAACCCCTGGGACCTCGAGCGGATCCCCGGCGGGTCGTCGGGTGGCTCAAGCGCCGCGGTGGCGGGGTTCGAAGCGCCGCTCGGCATCGGCACCGACACCGGAGGCTCGATCCGGCAACCGGCGTCGGTGACCGGAATCGTCGGGATGAAGCCGACGTACGGCGGCGTCTCGCGCTACGGCTTGGTCGCTTTCTCGTCGTCACTCGACCAGGCTGGACCGTTTGCTCGGACGGTTCTGGACGCCGCGTTGCTGCACGAGGTCATCGCGGGCAAGGACCCGATGGACGCGACGTCCATCGACGCGCCGGTACCAGCCGTCGTTGCTGCTGCTCGCGGCGAGCACGGGGGACTGGCCGGACTCCGCATCGGTGTCGTCAAGGAACTGCAAGGCGAAGGTTACGAACCGGGCGTGCAGGCACGCTTCGACGAAGCAGTCGCGCTCGTCGAGGAACTCGGCGCGCAGGTCCACGAGGTCTCGTGCCCGGCCTTCGACTACGCGCTACCCGCGTACTACCTGATCGCGCCGAGCGAGTGCTCCAGCAACTTGGCCCGCTTCGACGGTATGCGGTACGGCTTGCGCACCGGCGACGACGGCGAACACAGCGTCGAGCAGGTGATGGCCATGACCCGGGCAGCGGGCTTCGGCGCCGAGGTTAAGCGACGGATCATGCTCGGTACGTATGCGCTCTCGGCCGGCTACTACGACGCCTACTACGGCCAAGCGCAGAAGGTCCGGACGCTGATCCGTCGCGACTTCGAGGCCGCCTACTCGACCGTTGACGTTCTGATGTCGCCGACCACGCCCACGGTCGCGTTCAAACTCGGCGCCCGCGTTGACGATCCGGTCGCGATGTACAAGGCGGATCTGGCCACGCTTGCCGTCGTCCCTGTACGGCGGCCCGGCCATGAGCCTGCCCGGCGGTCTCGGCGATGACGATCTACCGGTCGGCGTGCAGATCATGGCCGCCGTCCAGCGCGACGACCTGGTGTACCGCGCCGCCGCCGCGCTAGAACAGGCGCTGCTCGAACGTTGGGGCGCTCCATTGCTGTCGAAAGCTCCGCAGTTGGAGGCAGCCCGATGACCGAACTCATGGACTTCGATGCGGCCATCGACACCTTCGACCCGGTTATGGGGCTAGAGGTCCACGTCGAACTCAACACAGCGTCGAAGATGTTCTGCGGCTGTCCCACCGAGTTCGGTGCCGATCCGAACACTCAGGTCTGTCCGGTTTGCCTTGGTCTGCCAGGTGCGCTGCCCGTGGTCAACGCGAAGGCGGTTGAGTCCGCGATCCGGATCGGGCTGGCGCTGAACTGCTCCATCGCGCCGTGGTCGAGGTTCGCGCGCAAGAACTACTTCTACCCAGACATGCCCAAGGACTTCCAGACTTCGCAGTACGACGAGCCGATCGCGTTCGATGGCTATCTCGACATTTCTCTTGATACCGAGAAAGGGCCAACGACGGTTCGCGTCGAAATTGAACGCGCGCACATGGAGGAAGACACCGGTAAGTCGACGCACGTCGGTGGGTGCCACCGGACGTATCCAGGGTGCCGACTATTCGTTGGTCGACTACAACCGTGCGGGCGTGCCGTTGATCGAAATCGTCACCAAGACGATCGAGGTCGATCCGAAGATCGCCCCCGCAGTGGCAAGGGCGTATGCGAATGAACTGCGTGAACTGATCGTCGCGCTGGGCGTTTCAGACGCTCACATGCACCAAGGCTCGATGCGAGTGGACGCAAACCTCTCACTCAAGCCCAAGGGCTCGTCCGAACTCGGAACGCGCACCGAGACGAAGAACGTCAACTCGATGCGATCGGTTGAGCGCGCAGTCAATCACGAGATCCGCAGACAGGCAGCGGTGTCTCGCATCGGGCGGTTCGATCGTTCAGGAGACCCGTCACTTCCACGAGAACGACGGCAGCACCACGTCTGGACGGATCAAGGAGGAGTCGGAGGACTACCGCTACTTCCCTGAACCTGATCTGGTTCCCGTCGCGCCCAGTGACGAGTGGGTCGACGAGTTGCGCGCGACGCTGCCAGAACCACCGCTGCAACGTCGCCAACGACTGCGTGACGAGTGGGGAATCAGCGACCACGACATGCAGTCGTTGGTCAACGCCGGGGGAGTCGAACTCGTCGAACGCACCATTGAGCTCGGTGCCGATCAGGCGAGTGCCCGCAAGTGGTGGACTGGCGAGATCGCTCGTGTTGCCAACGAGCGGTCGATCGATCTTGCTGAGGTACCCATCACACCGGCGGACGTGGCACGCGTGGTCGAGATCGTCGCGAGTGGTGCACTCAACGACAAACTCGCCCGCCAGGTGATCGAGGGCGTCATCGAGGGCGAAGGCACGCCAGACGAGGTCGTTGCCGCACGTGGCTTGCAGGTGGTGTCGGACGACGGAGCGCTACTCGCTGCGATCGACGAGGCGCTTGGCCGCCTCACCCGACGTCGCCGACAAGATCAGAAGCGGCAAGACGCAAGCAGCCGGCGCCATCGTCGGCGCTGTCATGAAAGCCACGCGAGGTCAGGCGGACGCAGCCCGGGTCCGAGAACTCATTCTTGAGCGCACGTCCGGCTCGTGAGGTCGGTCTGGCTGCCCTTCGACGACTGGGCTGAGCATGTCCAGGCGCCAGCTGGCTGCCAGATACAGGTCTGGCGTGACGGAATCGACCTTCCCGGGGATCCGGCTGACGTCGCCTTCTACGTACCTGAGTACCTCGGTCCCGCTTCGGTCGTTGACGTGATTGCTCAGATGCCCAACCTCGCAGGTTGTCCAGACTCTGACTGCCGGCTACGACCACCTCCTCGACCAGATCCCGGGCGGGGTGACGCTGTGTAACGCGCGCGGTGTCCACGAGGCCAGCACCGCCGAACTGGCGGTTGGCTTGGCCATTTCGGGACTGCGTGGGTTCCCTGGCTTCGTCCGTGCGCAAGACGAGGGCGTCTGGCTGCATGGTCGCCATGAAGCGCTTGCGGACAAGACGGTACTGGTCCTCGGCGCGGGCGCTGTCGGATCGGCGGTGATCGCCAGACTGACGCCCGTTCGAGGTGAACGTCGTCGCGGTGTCGCGTTCGCGCAGAGACGGAGTCCACGGCGTCGACGAGTTGCCGTCGTTACTTCCATCGGCCGACGTCGTCATCGTTGTTGTTCCGTTCAACGAAACGACGCGAGGCATGATCGATTCAGGATTTCTTGCGGCAACTCAAAGACGGCGCGTTGTTCGTCAACGTGTCGCGCGGTGCTGTTGTCGACACTGATGCGTTGCTATCGGAATTGCAGTCGGGGCGATTACGTGCTGCGTTAGACGTAACTGATCCCGAGCCACTTGCCACCGGAGCATCCGTTGTGGCACGCGCCAAACACTTTCATCACGCCACACGTTGGTGGTGACACCAGTGCGTTCATGCCGCGCGCGTGGCGATTGCTTCGCGACCAACTCAACAGGTATGCGACGAACGAACCGTTGGAAAATGTCATCGCCCACTAGATGGAACAGTGGGTCGTTTCCTCTTGTATCGACACGCAACTGACGGAAGACTTCACCGCGGGAGGCAAACACATATGGGTGACGTGCTGTTAGCCGCTGGCACCAAGAAGGGACTCTTCCTCGGACGGAGTTCTGATCGCATCAACTGGACGTGGGACGGACCGCATCATGCGATGGCGGCGGTCGCCGCGGTAGCGATCGACACTCGTTCATCGACCCCGCGACTGCTCGCCGGCGGACGTAACGAGCACTGGGGTCCGGCGGTCTTTACCTCTGACGATCTCGGCAAGTCATGGCACGAAGAAACCGGCGGCTCAATCGCCTTCCCGCCAGATACCGAGGCCGCCGTAGAGCAGATCTGGCAGTTACGTCCTGGCCCGGCTGATCGACCTGACGAGGTGTGGGCCGGTGTTGAGCCAGCAGCGGTCTTTCGTTCTGAAGACGGTGGTCGCACCTACAGCCTGGTCAGAGCCTTGTGGGACCACCCGCACCGTCCTGACTGGCGTCCTGGCGCCGGCGGACACTGTCTGCACACGATCGTGCCTCACCCGACGGAGGCCGACCGCGTGCTCGTCGCGATGTCGACCGGCGGTGTCTACGTCACCGGTGACGGCGGTGATTCGTGGTCCCCAAGCAACCGCGGGGTGGCGGCGCCGTTCCTCCCCGACGCCGAGCCGGAATACGGACAATGCGTCCACAAGGTCGTCGCCGACCCGGCAGAACCGGACAACTTGCTGCTGCAGAACCACGGCGGTGTTTTCCGCAGTGTCGAACTGGGGACAGTCGTGGACGCGGGCCGAGGAGGGACTGCCTGCCAACTTCGGATTCGGACTGGCCGCGGCCGCGTCCAGCGATAGTCCGGCGTTCTGCTTCCCGCTGAATGCCGACATGGACCGCTTCCCGGCCAACGGGCGCGCGGGTATCTATCGAACCGACGACTGGGGTCTGACTTGGCACGACGCGTCATCGGGACTACCTGACAAGGACTTCTATTCCATCGTGCTGCGCGACGCTCTCGCCGTCGACGACCTCGACCCAGTCGGGGTCTACTTCGGTACTCGATCGGGCGAAGTGTGGAGCAGTCCCGACGCAGGACAGAACTGGTCGCAAGCCACTGCGCATCTGCCGGACGTACTGTGCGTCCGCGCGGCTCAGGTGGGCGTGACGATGAACGTTCGGTTGGGACTACCAGCCACGCTCGCCGACCTAGTCGGTGGACGTCGTGAACTGTGCATCTCTGTTGACGGTGAACAGGCCACCGTCGGACAGGTACTCGACGTCGTCGGCGGCGTTCATCCGGTGCTTGAGCGTCGAATCCGTGACGAGACCGGCGGACTGCGTCGTTACGTCAACGTGTACGCAGACGGCGTCGACATCCGGGCATTGCAGACGGAGCAGACCGCCCTCAGCGATGGTGCGCACGTCCTGGTGATCCCTTCTGTCGCTGGTGGCTAGCGGCGGGCCGGCGTCGGCCCACCCACGAATTCGTACGTTCAACGGGCGGCGTCGTCGGATGACCGCCACCCAGAGCGACGCATTCGACCGACTCAGCGATCAGTGGCTGGTCCCGATGCAGGAGACCGTCTGGAATCCCGCGCAGTCGTTTGGACGGATGGCGCCGCTGGTGATCGACATCGGCAGCGGCATGGGCGCAACCACCGTCGAGCAGGCCGTCGGCCGCACCTGACGTCGACATCTTGGCCATCGACGTCCACACGCCGGGGATCGGCAGTCTCTTCGCCCACGCTGAGCAGGCTGGTGTCGACAACGTCCGCGCGATCGTGGGTGATGCGGTCGAGGTGCTCGATCTGATGATCGCGCCCGATTCGCTGGCCGGCGCCAGGATCTACTTTCCCGATCCCTGGCCGAAGATCCGACAGCAAAAGCGTCGCCTCGTCCAGGCACCGTTCGTTGAACTGTTGATCTCCCGGTTAGCGCCAGGAGCGTTCATCCACTGCGCTACCGACGATCCCGGTTACGCCAAACAAATGGTCAAGGTATTCGCGGCGAACGACGCCCTGGTCAATCCCTACGACGGATTCGCGCCGCGTCCGGCGGATCGTCCAGTGACCAAGTTCGAGGCCCGAGGCTTGCGTCGAGGCCATGAAGTGGCGGACGTCTGGGTAACCGTAGGCTCGACCCATGAGCCAGACGCCTGACATCAAGCCGCGCAGTCGCGACGTCACCGACGGCATGGAGCGCGCACCAAACCGTGCGATGTTGCGCGCCGTCGGGATGACCGATGAGGACTGGGACAAGCCGCAGATCGCCATCGCGTCGAGTTGGAACGAGATCACGCCGTGCAATCTGTCGCTCAAGCGGTTGGCGGCAAAGGCGAAGGAAGGCGTCTTCGCCGCTGGTGGATTCCCGATGGAGTTCGGCACGATCTCGGTGTCCGACGGCATCTCAATGGGTCACGAGGGCATGCGAGCCTCACTGGTCAGTCGCGAGGTGATCGCTGACTCGGTCGAGACCGTCATCCACGCCGAGCGCATGGACGGGTCGGTCACGTTCGCCGGGCTGCGATAAGTCGCTGCCCGGCATGTTGATGGCGTCTGCCCGGCTCGACCTCTCGAGCGTCTTCGTCTACGCGGGATCGATCCTCCCGGGTCGGGTGGGCGACAAGGACGTCACGATCCAAGACGCGTTCGAAGGCGTCGGCGCTTGTGCACTTGGTCGCATCACTCAAGGTCAACTCGACGAGATCGAACGTCAGGCGTGCCCGGGTGAAGGCGCGTGCGGCGGGATGTTCACCGCGAACACCATGGCCAGTGTCGGTGAGGCGTTGGGCATGTCGCTGCCGGGCAGTGCGGCTCCGGCCGCCGTCGACAAACGACGTGACGAGTACGCGTTCCGTTCCGGAGAAGCCGTCGTCGAGTTGTTGCGCAAGGGCATCACCGCCCGCGACGTCATGACGATGGAGGCGTTTGAGAACGCGATCGCCGTTGTCATGGCGCTCGGTGGTTCGACGAATGCTGTGCTGCACCTGTTGGCCATCGCCCATGAGGCCGAACTCGATCTCGACATCGACGACTTCAACCGGGTTGGCGATCGCACGCCGCACTTGGCAGACGTCAAGCCGTTCGGACGTTTCGTCATGAACGACATCGACCGCATCGGTGGCGTGCCTGTCGTGATGCGTGAACTGCTGGACGCCGGACTGCTGCACGGCGACGTGATGACGGTGACCGGCCGGACGCTTGCGCAGAACCTTGACGAACTTGATCCGCCAAAGCCGGACGGCACGGTGATCGTCAGCGTCGCGACGCCGATTCATCCGACCGGCGGACTAGCCATCCTCAAGGGGTCGCTGGCGCCAGAAGGGGCAGTCATCAAAGCGGCCAGCATCGACCGACCAGTGTTCGAGGGCACCGCAAAGGTCTTCGACGACGAAAAGGACGCGATGGCTGCTGTCACCCACGGTCAGATCGAGGCCGGCGACGTCGTCGTGATCCGTTACGAAGGTCCGGTCGGTGGTCCAGGGATGCGCGAGATGCTCGCGGTCACGGCTGCGATCAAGGGAGCCGGACTGGGCAAGGACGTCATGCTCGTCACCGACGGACGATTCTCCGGCGCTACTGCTGGATTCTGCATCGGCCATGTCGCTCCCGAAGCGCCGAAGGGTGGACCCATCGCCTACGTCGCGAACGGCGATCGCATCCGGCTGGACATGAGCACCCGGACGTTGGACCTACTCGTCGACGACGCCGAGTTGGCGAAGCGGAAGTAGGGTTGGCAGCCGCAGCCGCCTCGCTACACCCGCGGAGTGCTGGCCAAGTACGCCCGGCTGGTCGGCTCAGCAGCCCAAGGCGCCGTCTGCGACTAGCCGCCTGTGGCGAAGGCTCGGTGTATTCAGTAATCGCGCCTTTTTCGTCGTCGCGAGTGGGAACCTAGTAATCCAACGCTAGGAGGGCCTCGATGGTCCAGAGCATGAGTGACGTTCACCCCACGCGGCACAACGACGAACTGATCAGATCTCGAATCGCGCTGGACGCGTCGTTCGTCATCTCGGGGATCTGCATCGTGGGCAGTCTGATCGCGGCAGTCTGGGCCAATGGCCAGCACGTCAACTACGAGCGACCTCGACGCTCGGCCGTGATTACCTCCGGAACTTCGAGAGTGCCGGCCCGACAGGGATATGGCTACTACCCGATCTATCCTTGCGTCTGATGTTTCTTGGCCGGCGCGATTGCGCTCGGCCTCGCGCTGATCGGAGCACGTGCGGCGAGCGAAAAGCCATGGCGAGGAGTGCTCGCGGGTGCCATGGCTATGGCAGTGCTCGCAACTCCCATCGTCCTGGTGATCAGTTACGAGGTCAGCCACTGGTCACAACGGCGATTAGACGCCGCGAACTCCTGACGACGTCCAGATACTGAGACGGAACGCTCCGAGGCTTGACTCAACCGGACGTGGGGTCGACCCTATAAACGTGTACAAGATTCTCGTAGTTGGACGGCGCGTGGCCTGAGCCATCCCGCTCGAGCCGCGCGCGCCCCTCACCCAGACCCGGGTTCGAGGGGTTTTTTAATGGAGAAGGGCAGGACGATGACCGAGCCGACAGCCGAAACGATGAACGGCGCCCAGAGCCTGGTACGGGCTTTGGAGGACGTCGGCGTCGAGACCGTCTTTGGCATCCCCGGCGGCGCGATCCTTCCGGCCTACGACCCGCTGTTCGACTCCAGTGTTCGTCACATCCTGGTGCGCCACGAGCAGGGTGCCGGCCATGCGGCAGAGGGTTACGCGATGGCGACCGGCAAGGTCGGCGTCTGCATGGCGACGTCTGGTCCAGGCGCGACCAACCTGGTCACGGCCATCGCCAATGCCCACATGGACTCAACGCCCATGGTCGCGATCACCGGCCAAGTGCCTAGCGCTTCGATCGGCACTGACGCCTTCCAAGAGGCCGACATCCGCGGCATCACGATGCCGGTGACCAAGCACAACTTCCTGATCACCGACGCGTCGCTGATCCCCAAGACCATCGCTGAGGCGTTCCACCTGGCATCGACCGGACGCCGTGGTCCGGTGTTGGTCGACATCTCCAAGGACGCCCTCCAGGCGACCACTGAGTACTCCTGGCCGCAGCCGATCGACCTGCCTGGCTACCGACCGACGATCGCACCGCACGCGAAGCAGGTGCGTGAGGCGGCTCGGCTGATCGTCGATGCCAAGCGTCCAGTGCTGTACGTCGGGGGCGGCGTACTCGCGGCGTCAGCAACGGCCGAACTCATGGAACTTGCCGAACTGACCGGGATTCCGGTTGTCACGACGTTGATGGCCCGTGGGGCGTTCCCCGACAGCCACCCCCTCCACATGGGGATGCCCGGAATGCACGGGACGGTTGCTGCGGTCGGCGCACTTCAGAAGAGCGATCTCCTGCTGGCGCTCGGCGCGCGCTTCGATGACCGGGTCACCGGACGCCTCGATAGCTTCGCGCCGGATGCGCTTATCGTTCACGCTGACATCGACCCGGCCGAGATCTCCAAGAACCGCGTCGCGGATGTGCCCATCGTCGGCGATGCCAAGTACGTCATCAACGATCTGCTGACGGCGCTGCGCGCGCAAGCAGAAGCTGGACGCGTCGGCGACTACGCAGCTTGGCGCGACACCTTGGAGCGCATGCGATCGACGTACCCGCTCGGGTACACGACGCCCGACGACGGATCGCTGTCACCGCAATACGTCATCGAACGTCTCGGCGCGATCAGCGGTCCGGAGGCTTTGTTCGCCGCCGGTGTCGGGCAACACCAGATGTGGGCGGCGCAGTACATCAAGTACGAACACCCTGGCACCTGGCTGAACTCCGGCGGGCTCGGGACGATGGGTTTTGCGGTTCCTGCAGCAATGGGAGCCAAGGTCGGTCGACCAGAATCAACGGTGTGGGCCATCGACGGTGACGGCTGCTTCCAGATGACCAACCAGGAACTAGCGACGTGCGCGCTCAACGACATCCCCATCAAGGTTGCGGTCATCAACAACAGCAGCCTGGGCATGGTTCGTCAGTGGCAGACGTTGTTCTACGAATCTCGCTACTCCAACACCGACCTACATTCGGCGCGCATTCCGGACTTCGCCAAGCTGGCCGAGGCTTACGGCTGCGAAGGGCTGCGCTGTGAGACGGCGGCCGATGTTGACGCGACAATCGACAAGGCGATGTCCATCAACGACCGTCCGGTTGTCGTTGACTTCGTAGTGCACAAGGACGCGATGGTATGGCCGATGGTCGCAGCCGGAACCAGTAACGACGACATCAAGTACGCGCGCGATATGGCGCCCGCCTGGGACAAGGACGATCTGTGATGACTAGACACACGCTGTCTGTACTGGTTGAGGACCAGCCCGGTGTGCTGGCTCGAATTGCCTCGCTGTTTTCCAGGCGTGGCTTCAACATTGAGTCGCTCGCTGTTGGCCCGACCGAACATGAGGCCGTGTCGCGCATGACGATCGTCGTCAATGTCGACGACCTACCACTTGAGCAGGTAACCAAACAGCTCAACAAGCTGATCAACGTGCTTAAGATCGTCGAACTCGATCAGACGTCATCGATCCAGCGCGAGATCGTCCTGGTGAAGGTACGAGCGGATGCGGAGACTCGTTCGCAAGTGCTGGAAACCGTGACGTTGTTTCGAGCCAAGGTTGTCGACGTCTCTGCCGACACGGTGATCATTGAGGCCACTGGCAACTCTGACAAACTCGCCGCTTTGATGCATGTTCTCGAACCCTTTGGGGTCAAGGAACTTGTTCAGTCCGGCATGGTTGCAATGGGACGCGGTGGCCGATCGATCACCGATCGCTCGTTACGAGCCGCCGATCGTCCCGCAGACCGAACCGCGTGAGAAATATGCAAACACACCCACCTACAACCAACGATCAAAGGATGACCCGTGGCTGAGCTGTTCTACGAAGACGATGGCGACCTGACGCTCTTCTCCGGCAAGAAGGTGGCGGTGCTGGGTTACGGCAGCCAAGGGCATGCGCACTCCTTGAACCTGCGCGATTCCGGCGTGGACGTTCGGGTGGGGTTACTCGAGGGCTCCAAGAGCCGCCCCAAGGCCGAGGCCGAGGGACTTCGGGTGCTGACTCCTGACGCAGCGTCAGCAGAGGCCGACGTGATCATGATTTTGGCGCCCGACCACAAGCAACGACACCTGTACACCGAGTCGGTTGAGCCGAATCTGAAGGCGGGCGACGCGCTCTTCTTCGGCCATGGGTTCAACATCCGGTTCGGCTACATCAAGCCCCCGGCGAACGTCGACGTCTGCATGGTCGCCCCCAAGGGTCCCGGCCACCTGGTACGTCGCGAGTACTCGACCGGACGCGGCGTCCCCGTCATCGTTGCTGTCGAGCAGGACGCAACTGGGCAGGCTTGGCCGTTGGCCTTGGCCTACGCCAAGGCGATTGGCGGACTGCGTGCTGGCGGCATCAAGACCACGTTCACCGAGGAGACCGAGACCGACCTCTTCGGCGAGCAGGCGGTGCTGTGTGGGGGAGCCTCAGCGCTCGTGCAGGCCGGCTTCGAGACCTTGGTCGAGGCGGGCTACCAGCCAGAGGTTGCGTACTTTGAGTGTTTGCACGAACTCAAACTGATTGTCGACTTGATGTACGAAGGCGGCATCGCCAAGCAGCGCTGGTCGGTGTCTGACACTGCCGAGTACGGCGACTACGTCTCTGGTCCGCGCATCATCGACGCGCGGGTGAAGGAGAACATGAAGACGGTTCTCTCCGAGATCCAGTCGGGTGCCTTTGCGCAACGGTTCATCGATGACCAGGACGCAGGTGCACCGGAGTTCAAGAAGCTGCGCGCCGAGGGCGAGCAGCACCCGATCGAACAGGTCGGCCGAGAACTTCGCGGGATGATGGCTTGGGTCGACTCAGGCGACGACGACTATCAAGAGGGCACAGCGGCTCGCTGAGCCGAGCCTTCCCCGGGCACTCCGCGATGAGGATTCCTACGTGAGCCGACCGATTGTTCTAATAGCCGAAGAGTTGTCGCCTGCGACAGTTGAAGCCCTCGGCCCCGATTTCGAGATCCGAACGTGCAATGGCGCTGACCGAGACGAGTTGCTGGCCGCGATCGTCGACGTCGATGCGGTGTTGGTTCGCAGCGCCACGCAGATCGACTCGGCGGCGCTCGGTGCGGCACGTCGACTCAGGGTGATTGCTCGCGCGGGGGTCGGACTCGACAATGTCGACGTCCCGGCGGCAACGCAAGCCGGGGTTATGGTCGTCAATGCTCCGACGTCGAACATCGTCAGCGCCGCGGAACTAGCAGTTGCATTGCTGCTGGCAGCGGCCAGAAACATCGCACCGGCTAACGCGGCACTGCGCAATGGTGAGTGGAAGCGTTCGAAGTACACCGGCGTCGAGGTCTACGGCAAGGTCGTCGGAGTTCTCGGCCTTGGCCGAATCGGAGTGCTCGCCGCACAACGTCTGATGGCCTTCGGGACCAAAGTCATCGCTTACGACCCGTATGTGCAGCCGGGTCGCGCGGCTCAGCTCGGAATCCAGCTCGTGGAGCTCGATGAACTGCTCGCTCAGAGCGACTTCATCACGGTGCACTTGCCAAAGACCCCTGAGACCGTCGGACTCATCGGCAGCTGACCAACTGAAGCTGGTCAAGCCAACAGTCATCATCGTGAACGCGGCACGCGGTGGGATCGTTGACGAGTCCGCCCTCGCAACAGCAGTTGCTGAAGGTCGAGTGCAAGCGGCCGGAGTTGATGTCTTCAGCGAGGAGCCTTGCACGTCGTCGCCACTGTTCGAGCATGAACAGATTGTGGTGACGCCGCACCTTGGTGCCAGCACCGACGAGGCGCAGGAGAAAGCCGGCATCGCGGTCGCGAAGTCAGTCCGTCTCGCGCTCGCGGGCGAATTGGTACCTGACGCCGTGAACGTTAAAGGTGGCGTTATCGCCGAGGACGTGCGCCCGTTCATTCCACTCGCCGAGAAGTTGGGTCGGGTGTTTACCGGCCTGGCTGGTGGGGCGCCCGAAGGATTGACGGTTGAAGTGCGCGGCGAGATCTCAAGCGAGGACGTGAAGGTCCTTGAGTTGGCGGCTCTAAAGGGTGTGTTCACTGCGGTTGTCGACGAGCAAGTCAGCTACGTCAATGCCCCGCTGCTCGCCGCCGAGCGCGGCGTCCAAGTCGGGCTAGTCACCGAGTCACATAGCCCTGACCACCGAAACTTGGTGACGATTCGTGGCGGCCTGGCTGATGGCCGCCACTTGACTGTGAGCGGCACGCTCACCGGCCCAAAACATGTCGAGAAGTTGGTCGAGATCGATGGCTTCGACGTGGACCTGCAACCGTCAGAACACCTGGCGTTCTTCCGCTACGACGACCGACCAGGTGTGGTTGGCGAACTCGGACGCGTCCTTGGCGAACAGGGTGTCAATATCGCTGGTATGCAGGTGAGCCGCGATATGGCAGGCGGTCATGCGCTCATCGCTATGACCGTTGACTCACCCATCGAGGCCGATGCCTTGAACGAAATCATCGAAGCTATTGGTGCCCACGAAGGACGTGCACTCGACCTCGAAGGACTCGACTGACTCATGACGACGACGATTCGCGTGGCCGTGATCGCAGGGGACGGCATCGGCCCTGAGGTGGTGACTGAAGGTCTTAAGGTCCTCGAGGCGGTCGCTGCCCAGAATTCGGTCAAGTTCGAGCGGACTGAGTATGACCTGGGTGCTCGACGTTGGCATGCGACCGGTGAAACGTTGCCGGATTCGGTTCTTGAGGAGATTCGCGCACACGATGTGATCCTCCTTGGCGCAGTCGGAGATCCGTCCGTGCCGAGTGGCGTGCTCGAGCGTGGCTTGCTGTTGCGACTTCGGTTCGAGCTCGACCATCACGTCAACCTTCGCCCAGTGCGGCTATACCCGGGAGTCGCTACCCCGTTGGCCGGCAAGACGCCGCAGGACATCGACATGATTGTCGTGCGAGAAGGAACTGAGGGACCGTACGCCGGTTCGGGTGGCACGTTGCGTCGGGGAACTCGCCATGAGGTGGCCACCGAGGAGAGTCTCAACACCGCATTCGGTGTGGAACGAGTAGTGCGTGACGCCTTTGGCCGGGCACACGCTCGCCCACGTCAGAAGTTGTCATTGGTACACAAGAACAACGTCCTGACTCACTCTGGTGATCTGTGGACCCGAACGTTTAATGCGGTTGCGACGGAGTTTCCCGAGGTCGAGACCGAGTATCTGCACGTCGACGCGGCGAGCATGTTCTTCGTCACCGCACCAGAGCGGTTCGACGTCGTAGTCACCGACAACCTCTTTGGCGACATCATCACTGACATTGGCGCGGCCATCGCCGGAGGGATTGGACGTGCCGCAAGTGGCAACCTTGATGTGAGTCGTACCAACCCCAGCATGTTCGAGCCGGTCCACGGTTCTGCCCCGGACATCGCGGGGCAAGGCATCGCGGACCCGACCGCCACGGTGCTGTCAGTGGGTATGTTGCTCGATCACCTTTCACTGACCGAGGCGGCTCGGAGCGTGGAGCGCGCGGTCACCGAAGACCTTGCCCAGCGGGGTTCCAGCGAACGCAATACCGCTGAAATTGGGGACGCGCTGGCCGCTGCCGCGGCTGGCTGAGAGGATCTGACGATGACGATCGCGCTGAAGCCCACGAGCCAGCCGCTGCCTGACGAGCAGCGGCGAGGCGATTCTCGCTGATCCCGGGTTCGGCCGGTTCTTCACCGATCACATGGTCACGATCCAATGGACCGACGGTCGCGGCTGGCACGACGCCGAACTCGTTCCGTATGGCCCACTGGAACTCGACCCAGCGACGATGGCTCTTCACTACGGGCAGGAGATCTTCGAGGGGCTTAAGGCCTATCACCGCGCCGACGGTTCCATCGCCACGTTTCGGCCAACGTTGAACGCTCGACGGTTTCAGAAATCCGCAGCGCGATTGGCCATGCCCGAACTACCCGAGGACCTCTTCGTCGACGCAATCGGTGCGCTGGTGCAGCAAGACCGCACGTGGGTCCCGACCAGCGATGAGATGAGCCTGTACCTGCGTCCGTTCATGTTCTCCACCGAGGTCGGCCTTGGCGTCAAACCGGCCAGTTCGTACCTCTTCCTGCTCATTGCTTCGCCAGCTGGTGCGTACTTCCGCGGCGGTGTTAAACCGGTATCGGTCTGGCTGTCGACCGAGTACGTGCGGGCGGCACCTGGCGGAACCGGCGAAGCCAAGTGCGCGGGGAACTATGCGGCATCGCTCATCGCGCAAGCGCAGGCGACCGAGCACGAATGCGACCAGGTCGTCTGGTTGGACGCAGCTGAGCACCGATGGGTCGAAGAGATGGGCGGCATGAACCTCTACTTCGTCTACGGCACCGGTGCAGACGCTCGTGTTGTGACTCCAACGCTTACCGGCGCGCTGCTGCCGGGAATCACGCGCGACTCGTTGCTGACCGTCGCCGCAGACCTTGGGATCCCTGCCAGCGAAGAGCGAATCAACGTCGAGCAATGGCGTGAGGGCAATCTCGACGGCACCATCAGTGAAGTGTTTGCGTGCGGCACGGCCGCTGTAATCACGCCCGTTGGCCACGTGAAGTCTGCGGACCGCAGTTGGACCGTCGGTGAGGGAGAGCCAGGTCCGGTGACGTTACGGCTGCGCGATCATTTACTCGACCTGCAACACGGCAGAATCGACGACCCCCACGGTTGGATGCATCCGCTCGTACCCGCTAGTCTGACCCACCTTACGAGCCCAGGATCTGTACAGGTTTCCGAGACGGCACGGGTGGCAAGTTTGCTGCGCTGCCAGGTACCCCTCGGCTGAGGGGTGAATGCCATCAGAGGAGAACCACTCGGGGTGGGCCAGTGCCATGTCCTGCCAATTCAGGATCTCCATGTTGGAGTGGGCTGCTTGGATCCCTCGCAGGATGGCGTTGATCTCGTCACCTCGACAGGTCGATAGACGTCGTACCAGAGCACGCATCGATCATGGCCGGCTAGCTCCATCAATGCCTCGGCATTGTCGGCGAACTCATCGCTGTTGTCGTTCGTGCCAAGACTGACGACCCAGATCGACGGGGTGTACGCCGCATGGTCAGCGACGAGTGCCACCGAGGTTCCGGTGTTCCTGCCTTCGGCGGCCTCCACAACGATCTGACGGTCCGGCATTTCGCGACGTGACCTGCTCGGCGATGCCCACCGCCAACGAGTCTCCGATGACCAGGACGCTCGTACTCGGCGGAAAGGTTGGCGGGGCTGGCACCTCGATCAGCGACTCCGGTGGCGTGGTCCGTCTGCGTTCGGCGACAGCCATCAGGGTCGGCTGCTGCACGGCGGGCGGCGGACGTGGTCGCCTCCGACTGGGTGAGGCTATTTCGAAGAACGAATCCCGCTCCAGCGAGCACCACTGCCACGACGACGGCAAGGGCGATCCAGCGCCCTGACCCGTGCCGCATGCGGTGGCTGCCACGCACCATGATCTGGCTCATCCTCCCAGTCGACGCTGCTTCTCGCTGCGATGTGTCAGACTATGCGCATGGTGTACGCGACCATTATCTGCTAGCGCATCAGGCCAGCCTGATGCGCCGACCTCTCGCACTTTGCGGGGGGTCTTTTGGTTGGAGGATTCAATGAGTCGGCCCGACGACGCATTTCACGTGTACGACGTCACGCTGCGCGATGGTGCCCAGCGCGAAGGGATTTCGTACTCCGTCGCTGACAAGTTGTCGGTCGCGAGACTGTTGGACGAACTCGGTGTCGGTTTCATCGAAGGAGGTTGGCCCGGTGCATTGCCGAAGGACACCGAGTTCTTTGAGCGTGCCCGAACCGAACTCGCACTGACTTGCGCGCAGTTGGTTGCCTTCGGTGCGACTCGACGGCCCGACCAAAAGGTTGCCGATGATCCGCAAGTGTTGGCACTGCTTGCAGCCCAGACACCGGTCGTCACCTTGGTTGCCAAGTCTGACCTGAGGCACGTCAAAGAGGCGCTTCGGACCACGCCGGAGGAGAACCTCGCGATGGTCTCCGACACCGTCCAGTTCCTCGTGGACGAGGGTCGCCGGGTCTTCGTCGATCTCGAGCACTTCTTCGACGGGTACCTACCGAGACCCTGACTACGGCGTAAGAGTTATCGAGGCTGCGCGTGAGGCCGGTGCCGACGTGGCTGTGCTGTGTGACACCAACGGAGGGATGCTGCCGTCCGGTATCCAGCGCATCGCTGGCGAGGTGATGGACGCGGACCGACGACGTTCGAATCGGAATCCACTGCCAGGACGACACGTCGTGCGCGGTCGCCAACACGGTGGCGGCCGTCGAGGTTGGCGCTACCCACGTTCAGTGCACCGCCAACGGATACGGCGAACGCACAGGGAACGCAGACCTGTTTGCCGTCGTCGGAAACCTCGAGACTCGACTCGATCGCAGAGTGCTGCCCGAAGGCAAGCTGTCGGAAATGGTTCGGGTCTCGCACGCCCTTGCCGAGATTGCGAACATCGCACCAAACACGCATCAGGCATACGTCGGAGTTTCGGCATTCGCCCACAAGGCCGGGCTGCACGCAAGTGCGATCAAAGTTTCGCCAGACCTGTACAACTTCATCGACCCAGTCGTCGTCGGCAACGACATGCGGGTGCTCGTCACCGAGATGGCCGGTCGGGCCTCCATCGAGCTCAAGGGTCGAGAGCTCGGCATCGATCTGTCAGACAAGGACGCGGTCGGTCGCGTCGTCGATCGGGTCAAGGAACTCGAGGCAGAGGGGTACAGCTTCGAGGCGGCAGACGCCTCGTTTGAGCTGCTGGTCGACGAAGTGGTCTTCGGCAAGGCCCGTCGCCACTTCACGGTCGAGTCCTGGCGGGTGATCGTCGAGCAGCGAACCGACGCGGCGATCGTCAGCGAGTCCACCGTCAAGCTGTACGCCAACGGTGAGCGCATCGTTGCCACCGGCGAGGGCAACGGGCCGGTCAACGCCCTGGACAACGCCTCTGCGGCAGGCACTGTCTCAGATCTACCCAGAGCTGAATGCGTTGGAACTCGTTGACTACAAGGTGCGAATCCTTGAGGGACGCGAGGGGACCGCATCGGTCACTCGAGTCCTGATCGAGACCAGTGACGGTCGTGGCGAGTGGGACACAATCGGAGTTCACGAGAACGTCATCGCAGCGTCCTGGTCGGCGTTGTCCGATGCCATCACCTATGGCCTACTTCGCGCCGGACATGCAACTTGGCGAGTCCGATTCGCCTGACTTTTGGGCGGTGCGGATCGTCGGCGGGCGCCGTTACACTCGACCAAATGCCCGAAGTAACTGTCGACACTGGTTCGGGCATAAGCGCGACTAAATCCAAGCGTCGCTCACCGAACTGGCCGAGCCCTCAGCGATTGCCGTACCTTCCCGGACTCGACGGAGTTCGCGCCATCGCGGTCACCGCCGTACTCCTCTTTCACCTGCCAGCGAGAATCTTTCCCGGGGGCTACCTCGGTGTTGACACCTTCTTCGTGCTGTCCGGATTCCTCATCACCACCTGCTGCTCGAAGAAGTCGAAAGCCACGGCTCCCTCCGCTTCAAGCAGTTCTACTTACGGCGTGCGCGGCGACTGCTACCGGCGCTGCTGGTCGTTCTCGCCTTCACTGCGGTGTTGTGCCTGACCGTTGCACGTGATGCGGCGTCACAATTCCGCCAGGACGTGCTTGTCGTCGCTGACCTACACCACGAACTGGTGGTACATCTTCGACTCCCGCAGTTACTTCGAAGTCATCGGTCGACCGCCGATGCTTCAGCACTTGTGGTCACTCGCACTCGAGGAGCAGTTCTATCTGATCTGGCCGACGGTCTTGTTGTTGGTTTGGCGACCGTGGGGGCGACGCGGTGTTGGTATCACGGCGTTGATCGGCGCAGTTGCGTCGACCATCTGGATGGCCACGCTCGCTGTCCACGAACACATTCCTGCACTCACCGATACGGCGCGGGTGTACTTCGGGTCCGACACACATGCGATGACGGTGATGGTTGGTGCCGCGCTTGCGGTTGTGTGGCGACCCTCGCGTCTGCCGACTTTCGTTCCGAAGTCTGCACAGGTCTTCCTGACGACGGTTGGCATCGTCTCCATGCTCGTCATGGGGTGGTTCTTTTTGTGGCTACCCGACACCTCGACCTGGCTCTACCGCGGTGGCTTTTTGGTGTTCGCGATAGTGACCGCTGGGCTAGTGATGGCTGCTTCGCACCCAGCCAGCCAATTCGGCCGGGGGCTCGGGAACCGAGTACTGCGCTGGCTTGGGACCCGCTCCTACGGCATTTACCTCTGGCACTGGCCCATCTTCTTGGTGACCCGCCCCACGATCGATTTGCCGTACTCAGGCTGGGCGGCGGCGCTGACCTCCCTAGCCCTCACTGGTGTCTGTGCCGAGGCCAGCTATCGGTGGGTCGAGATGCCCATTCGCCGCGGTGCCTTAGGCGCGTCGTGGCGACGCCTTCGCGCAGGAGATTCCCACACCCGCTTCCGCTGGATTGGGGTGGGCGTCGCGAGCGCCGCGACACTCGTGGTCGGGGGAGTCGCACTAGCACAGGTCCCCATCGTCGACAGTTCGACGTACCTGGGCGGCGTCACTTCGGTAGGAGCCGGCACCCTCGGGCCGAAGAAGGACGATAACGAAAACACCCAACATCCGGGTCGCGGAGGCGGCAAAGACCACCAGCACCAGTCGGTCCCCTTGTCACAACGACGCGTGACGGTCGTCGGCGACTCAGTCGCGTTGAGCGCGAGAAATGCGATCATCGATCGGCTTCCGAATGCGCACTTCGATGCCGAGGTCGGCCGACAGCCGTACGACGCAATCGCCCGGATACGTCAACGCTTGAAGTTCGACAAGCTCGCTCCACTCCTCGTCATCCAAACCGGAACCAACGGCATTCCGGTTGAGGAAGACCTTCGCGAACTGCTCGTCGACCTTGACGACATCGAGGGCATAGTCCTTGTGAACGTCCGTGCCCAGATTCCGTGGATGGATCAAAGCAACACTGCGATCGATAAGGCCACGCGTGGGTTGAAGAACGTCGTCGTCGTCAACTGGGCGGGATTGTCGAAGGATCGCGGTGGGTACTTCGTGGCCGATGGGACTCACCTGACGTACAGCGGCGCTGCTGCGTATGCGCGAGGTGTTGTCGACGGGCTGCGCCAGGTCGAGCAACTGGCGAAGGACCGCGAGAAACCGACTAACTAGCCTCCGATTGCCGCGCAGGAACGCCAAGCAACAGGTTCAGCACGGCTCCGACCGTGACGCCGCACGCGGCTCCAGCGACAACGTCTAGGGGATTGTGTGCTCCTAAGTACACGCGCGCGAAAGCCACTGCACAACAGATCCCAACCAGGACGTACCGCCACTTTCGGCCAACGTAAGGAGCGACGAGCCAGGCGATCCCGCAGGCGATGATCACGTGTCCCGATGGAAAGCTCGGCCCGACCAGGGGAACGTCGCGCAGGTTGAGGCAACTTGGGTCCTGGTCACAGATGGACGTCCCGGGGCGGGCTCGGTAGACCAAGTTCTTGACCACCCCCTTCTCGATGAAGAGTTTCAACGGGATCAGCAGGAGGAGGGCAACGGCGAGCCGCCAGCGACGAAACCCCAGCGCAACAACTGCCACGACCGCGGGGACCAACAACAACCCCAAGAACTGGGCCAGCCACATGGGTCGGTACAGGAACTCAGGTAAGTCGTTGATGGCGTGAAAGACAGTGGCCTCGAACGAGCTCACGCCCTGCGCCGCTGCCAAGGCCGCGAGGCCGAGGACAACCATCGCCACAAGCAACGCGACCCCGTCGGTGCGCCAGCGTCGGGTATACGTCACGGCAGTGGCCACTTGACCGTTAGCCCGCCGCCGGTTCGGGCACACCAACCGCGAGGTGCCAGAGATAGGCCAGCATCAGACCAAGCGCCGCGCCGCCAACAACATCAAGCGGAAAGTGCGCGCCGACGACCACCCGAGACAGTGCCACCACGACCGCCAAGCTGTAGACACCTACTCGCCAGGGGCGTGAAAGGTAGGGGGAGAGGACTGCTGCACATGCGAAGGCGACCGTGCTGTGGCCGCTGACGAAGCCAAGCCCCTCGGTGAGTGCAGACGGACGAACGGCGTGACTTCCGAGAACCTCATAGGGCCGACCGCGACCAATTTCGTCCTTCACAACTTTGGCGAGCCACCAGCCACCCCAACCGGCCACCAGCGAGCCAACAACTGGTCGCCAAGACTTTGCGATGAACCAGGCAGCTGCTGCAGCGATGGCCGGCGCCCAGGCACTTCCGAATTGCATCGGGAGCCACACGACGTTGTCAACCCAACCGGGCACATCGTTGAGGACGCGGAAGAGGTCCGCCTCCCACGAGGGGACACCGGTGGCTGCAATGGCGGCCGTTCCGGCCAGGACGCCCGCGGCGGCGGCGGCTTTAGCCAGGTCGGTCCATCGGCGACGGATGCAGGGCGCAACAGTTCTCGACGGGGCCGTCGGTGTGTCCTCAGGTCCATTGGGGTCGGCAGGGTGGCCACGCTTTCGACCCTATCTTTTAAAGTCGCCTAGCCACGACTTCGTGACTCCGGCAGGATAAGCCCGATGACTGACACCGACGAGGTGACTCGACGAACCATCGAAGTCGGTGGCCGGTCGGTTGTAGTGGACGAGGCCGAGAAGCTTCCGTGGGTCAGGAGTCCTGGGGATGTGCTTCGAGTGCTCGTGTCGGCGCTCGGTGTGCTGCTTGCCCTAGCATTGTTCGCCTTCGCGGATAACACGATGCTTGGCCTCCAGCAAGACGTAACCGATGCGCATGAATGACGTTCCTCGCGTCTTCGTCGTCACCATCTTTGCCATCTTCGTGATCCCGGTTTCCTTCGTGCCGATCATCGTCTTCTGTCTGGGTGATAGTGCGTCGCCATTGGCGGCTGCTCGGGGTTTACGCAATGACCACGGTTGTCTCGTCCATCGCGTTTCGTATGGATGAATGATTTCATTCAAGCTCGCGTACCTGAGGTCACGCACATACCTGCCGGTTCGCCCGACTGGGTTCGGGACGAAATCTGGGATCCGGGTTGGGCCGCGTGTTTTGCTGCGGCGCTTGTGGTCAGCAGTCCGTGGATGACGCGTCGCTGGCGACGACTGGGCTGGTTACTGCTCCTGTTCGTGGCGCCAATGCAGTTTCTCGATTGGGACGCACGCTTCCTTCCGGCATGATCTTCGGCATCGCCGGAGGCTGGTTCATCGGATCTGTGGCGGTCTTGGCATTCGGTGCACCGCTTCGAAGGCCGACGTCCTGGGACATCGCAGAAGCACTGGACGAACGCGGTGTGCATCTCGTCGAGTTGGAGAAGGCGGCAGTCGACGCCCGCGGTTCCACTCCGTACTTCGGCGTTGACACCGAGGGTGTTGCCTACTTCGTCAAGGTGCTTGGAGCGGACGAGCGGAACGCGGACCTGATGTTTCGCGTCTACCGATGGTTCCGGCTGGAGGGAGTCGGGGACGAGCGCCCTTTCTCGTCGCTACGACGAGCAGTTGAACATGAGGCCTTGGTGTCGGTCATGGCCGAACGTTGTGGCGTTCGTACGCCTTCACTGCTAACTACCGTCGAACTGCCTGACGGTTCAATGGCGCTGCTGTATCGACGAATCGACGGCAGATCGCTGGACCGAGTCGAGTCTGAGGAGATAACGCCTGCAGGTGCTGGCAGGAGTTTGGGGCTACGTAAAGATCCTGCGAGACAACCACATCGCGCATCGAGACCTGCGAGCGGCCAACGTCTTCCTCACCGCCGATGGCGCTCCGATGCTGATTGACTTCGGATTCGGCGAAGTTGCAGCAGAACAGGTGTTGTTGGACCAAGACGTAGCACAACTCATCGTTTCAACAGCCTTTGACGTCGGTGCCGAGCAGGCGGTGGAGACCGCAGTGACCGTGATCGGGACAGCCCGCAGTCGAGGCAGCGGCACCTCGAATGCAAGCTGTCGCACTTGCGGGGGCCACGCAGTCGGCGTTGAAGCACCACAAGAAACTGCTCGCCGACGTGCTCGTTGAAGTGCAGAGTCAGACTGACCTCGAAGAAATTGAATTCGCCAAGGTCGAGCGCATCAAGCCTCGAACCCTGATCATGACCGCGCTGCTCTTCGGTGCCGTTTGGTTCTTGATTCCACAGTTGGCTGAGTTGCCTCGCATCATGGTTCAGATGCGAGGGGCCAACTGGAGTTGGGCCATTCCCGCCTTGTTCTTCTCGATGCTCACCTACGTAGGTGCCGCAATGGCGCTCTCGTCCAGCGTTCCGACGAGGCTGTCGGTGGCGAAGTCGACGTTGGTCACGCTCGCTGGATCGTTCGTCAACCGGATCTCACCGGCGAAGGTTGGCGGTATCGCACTCAACGTCAGGTACTTGCAGAAGCAGGGATTCGCCACACCCGTGGCTGCCGCCTCTGTGGGGCTGTATCAAACCGTTGGCCTGATCGTCCACCTGAGCTTGCTCACCTTCTTCGCGATCTGGGCTGGCCACACCATTTCGATGTCTGACCTGCTCCCTAGCGGCACCATCATCTTCACGGTGATTGCGATCGTGATGACTGCGATCGGCCTGGCGATCGCGATTCCTAAACTCCGCCACCTCTTCAAGGACGAAGGTGGTGCCACAGCTGGGAATGATCAGAGCCAACCTCAGGGACTTGTTGCAGCATCCGGTGCGGCTGGTTGTCATGGTCGTCGGCTCGGCGATTCTGACCCTGAGTTACATCGGTGCCCTTGTGGGCGTCCATCCAGGCATTTGGCGGGGGGCTGCCCATCGCGGGGATCGCGGTGGTCTTTCTCGCGGGTGCATCCATCGCGTCTGCGGCACCGACGCCAGGCGGGATCGGCGCCGTGGAGGCAGCCCTTGTGGCCGGGCTCGCTGGACTGGGCCTGGCCACCGAAGTCGCCGTACCCGCGGTCTTCATGTACCGACTGGCGACGTTTTGGGTGCCGATCCTTCCCGGCTGGATCGGCTTTACGATTCTGGACCGGCGCGGCGACATCTAGCCGGTGGCACACCCCGCGTGTGCGCGGTCTAACGGAGTCGGTAACGTGCCTGCTCGTGCTTATCGCTCGGTTTTCTGTCTCT
Organism: uncultured Actinomycetota bacterium; assembly: GCA_963726755.1. GTDB lineage: Bacteria > Actinomycetota > Actinomycetes > JAHEKZ01 > JAHEKZ01 > DATKIY01. Next base: position 152,036 of record CAVSDB010000002.1, on the reverse strand, counting down.
GATCAGATCGTGTATGGCGTCGTAGATGGCCCGCTCGAGTCGCCGTCCGAACAGACGGTCACCGCCATCGACGGACGACACCCGTTCGCGCCATTTGAGCTGACCAACGCTCGGTTTCCCCTGAACGATGTCCGGTATCTTGACTCCGGTACTGCCGAGCAAAGTCATCGGGATCGGTAAGAACTACGTCGACCACGCCAAAGAGATGGGCGGGGAGGCGCCCAGCACTCCGGTGATGTTCATCAAACCCTCGACGACCGTGATTGGCGAAGGCGATGCCGTCGTGCTCCCTCGTCAGTCTGAGCGGGTCGAGCACGAGGCCGAGTTAGCTGTGGTGATCGGACGCCTGGCGCGTGATGTACCTGCTTCCCGAGTGGCCGAGGTGATCCTCGGAGTGACGTGCGCTAACGACGTCACTGCGCGCGATCTTCAGCACAGCGACGGCCAGTGGTCACGAGCGAAGTCGTTCGACACGTTCTGTCCGATCGGGCCTTGGATCGCCACTGACCTCGACTACGAGGACCTGTCGGTTCAAGCACACGTGAACGGCGACCTGCGACAAGATGACCGCACGTCACAGATGGTCCACTCGGTCAGCGACCTGGTGCAGTTCGTCTCATCAGTCATGACCCTGCTCCCCGGGGATGTCATCTTGACTGGGACGCCTGCTGGTGTCGGACCCCTGACGTCCGGCGACGAGGTCTCTGTCACGATCGAAGGCGTTGGGATGCTGACCAACAGAGTGGTGAAGGCGTGACGTGACAACGCGACCGGTCCGGGTTCGATTCTGTCCGTCGCCGACCGGGAATCCGCACGTCGGCATGCTCCGCACGGCGTTGTTCAACTGGGCGTTTGCCCGTCACAACGAAGGCACCTTCGTCTTCCGGATCGAGGACACCGACTCGGCGCGTGACAGCGAGGAGTCGTACCAGGCGCTACTCGATGCGCTGCGCTGGTTGCGATTGGACTGGGATGAGGGACCAGAACTTAGGTGGTCCGCACGAGCCGTACCGGCAGTCGGAACGGATGGAGATCTACGCCGACGTCGCTCGCAAGCTCCGGGATGCCGGCTATACCTACGACTGCTACTGCACTCCTGAGGAACTCGAGGCCGGACGCGAGCGAGCGAAGTCCGAGAAGCGTCCACCGGGGTACGAAGGCACCTGCCGCGAGCTGTCTGCCGAACAGATCCAGGCACATCAGACCGCAGGTCGCACGTCGGTCGTCCGGTTCCGGATGGTGCAGCACGACACGACGTGGGACGACCTGGTGCGCGGACCTATCACCTTCCCGGCTGGCCACGTCCCCGACTACGTCATCATCCGCGCCAACGGAGAACCGCTCTACACGCTGGTGAACCCGGTCGACGACATCCTCATGGGCATCACGCACGTTCTGCGCGGTGAAGACTTGCTCTCGTCGACGCCAAGTCAACTGGCGTTGTACGAAGCGCTGCACGCTATCGGTATCGGCGACGGTCACTTGCCTGAGTTGGGTCACCTGCCCTACGTGATGGGCGAAGGCAACAAGAAACTGTCGAAGCGTGATCCTGAGTCGAGTCTTGCGATGTACGTCGACCAGGGGTACCTCCCTGAAGGACTGACCAACTACCTGGCGCTGCTTGGTTGGTCGATCGCGGAGGATCGTGACCGCTTCTCTTTGGAAGAGATGGTCGCCGCGTTCGACATCAGCCGGGTGAATCCCAGCCCCGCGCGGTTCGACCTGAAGAAGTGCACCGCGTTGAACGCCGACTGGATTCGGCTGCTGTCGGTTGAAGATCTCGTCGCGCGAATGGTGCCTTACTTGCAGAAGGTCGGGCTGCGTCGGCGACGAGCTGACTGAGCACCAGTCGTCAGTGCTTAACGGAGCCGCTCCGCTGATCCAGGAACGGATCGAGACTCTCAGCCAGGGCGTTGAGATGCTGCGCTTCCTCCTCGTCGACGACGACCAGTTCGTCGTGGATGAGACAGAGGCCGCAAAGGTGCTGACCGCCGAGGCGCAACCGATTCTCGACGCAGCGCAGACTGCGCTGTCTCAGGTCGACGAGTGGAACACCGCGGCCATCGAGGCCGCCCTGCGAGCCGCGTTGGTCGAAGACCTCGGGTCTCAAGCCGCGCCTCGCCTTTGGTCCACTTCGACTGGCCATCAGCGGACGTCGAGTCTCGCCACCGTTGTTCGAGTCGATGGAACTGCTCGCACGGGACACCACGATGCGACGGCTGGCCAACGCAGCGAGCGATGATCGTTCAATAGCCAGGGAGCGACTCGGCGTACCCGTCCCGAATTGGGATCTGCGCGAGGGGTTCGGTATCGTCGTTGGGCCCGGAGCGATCCGGAGTGCCATTGGGGTATGGGGTAATTGGCAGCCCGACGGTTTCTGGTTCCGTTAGTCTAGGTTCGAGTCCTGGTACCCCAGCGAGGTCGATGGCCCCGTTGTGTAGCGGCCTAGCACGCCGCCCTCTCAAGGCGGTAGCGCGGGTTCGAATCCCGTCGGGGCTACCATCGCGCAAGGCCCTTTGAACTGCGAATGCTGCAGATCAGAGGGCCTTTCGCAGCTTCAGAGAGCACTGCGCATGTGACGGCCGATCGTGAACATCGGCGGCGGCTCGACGACGTCCAATACCAGGTCGCGAAGCAATTCGCCGATGAGCGGGACGAACTTGAACCCCTCGCCGTTGAAGCCGGTTGCCACAGTCATCGGGCCGAACCGGTCGATGATGAAGTCACCGTTGTCGGTGTTGTCGTACAGGCAACTGATCGGTGTTGACCGATCCGGGTTGAGTCCCGGGAACCAATCCCGCACGTAGGTATGCAGCACCTCGTCACGCATCGGTTCAGGTTCGAAGTCTCGGTTGTCGGGGTCGACCTCCGGACCGCTGGCGTGAAGACCGACCTTGATGCCTGCACCAGCCTCAAGCAACCCGTAACTCTCGTACCGATCCCATTCGCCACTGCCATCACGCCAGTGCACGAAACAGGGCCATTCCTGCGAAGGGTCGAACGGCTCGAAGATCCGGGGCTGCTCCTGGGTGACTCTGATGGTCGGCAGTGAAACGACGTCGCCGACCAACTTCGCTGCCCACGGACCGACCGTTACGACCACCCGCCTGGCCAACACGGTTCCGTCAGCGGTCTGCAACGCGACCGGCGCCGCCGCGCTCTGTGAAGATCCAACCGTTCGACGCGCGTGGCAGGAGCGGAAGGTCGCGCCGTGCTGGATCGCCAGCCTCTGCAACCCCGACGACCACTCGGTCCGCGTGAATGATGCTGCCACCGGATTGGTGCAGCACCGGTCCGTCGAAACGCATGCCCGGCCAACGTTCAGTGGCGGCGGCAGGGTTCGAGTAGTTCGTGCTCGACACCGCGGGCGCGAAGTACCTGGCTGAAGTCCTCCGCTGTCTCGCGACTCATGCCGTGCTCGACGGCACCGGTGACCGTCAGCAGGTCAGCTCCGGTTTCCGACTCGAGCTGTGCCCAGAGCAATCGCGCTTGCTCAACCATGTCGAGGTAGTGGGCTCTGCTCGGTGCCGACGCGGAAGATTCGGGTCGCACCGTGCGACCCACCGCGCGCGTGACCGAGTTCGAACTGCTCAAGGACGACGACGTCGCGCCCGGCCTTAGCCAGTGCCCAGGCAGTAGCCGAGCCCATCGCGCCGGCGCCGACGATCGCGACGTCATGCACGTGGGTCATCCGTAGTGCCCAACTTGGTTGATTCACGGTCGGCTGTGACTGGATTCACAGCGTCACAGATGAGTGACGATTTGTAGTCGATCATATGGCTAGCGCATGATAGCCGCATGTTCTTCGATGACCACCCCGAGTTTCTCGAAACCAGCACCACGGCTATTGAAGTGGGCAGGCTCAACCTTCGCCATTTGGCGATTATTGACGCGCACCGCGACCTCCTGAAGGGCGCGCGTGTCCTCGACATTGCCAGCCACGACGGCCGGTGGTCCTTCGCAGCGCTCGAAGCCGGTGCCGCTCATGTGACGGGCATCGAGGGTCGCGACTACCTGGTCAACAACGCGTCGAAGACGATCACCGAAAAGGGCATCGACCCGTCGCGATTCAACTTCGTCGTCGGCGACGCGCACGACGCCCTCACCGCTGGCGTTGGTGAGTTCGACGTCGTGATGTGCCTCGGATTCATGTACCACACGCTTCGGTACCCAGAACTCCTCGCAGGCATCAAGGCCACGAAGGCGCACCACGCGATCATCGACAGCAAGGTGCTTCCCGGCAAGGAACGCATCATTCGGGTCATCAACCAGCCGACCGAGCGAGAGTCCATGGCCGTCGAGGACCGTCTCTCGTACCAAGGCAACTCGCTAGCTGGCACACCCACTCGGCGCGCGATCGTCTTCATGATGAAGGCCTACGGATTCGACCTCGTCAAGCGGACCAACTGGCGCAAGTTGATTAGAAGAGAACCCCGAGATGGCTGGCCACGTCGGTACGTACAACCGCGGTGAGCGAGTCACGTTGCTCATGAAGAATCGCGAGTACGAGATCGAGGACGCTGCCAACTAGCCTTCGCTGTTGCGGAGCAGGTCGGTCAGTGAGTTGGCCGCACCGACCACAGCCGGTGCGTGAATCCGGCCAGGCTGACGCGTTAGACGTTCCAGGGGTCCAGAAACCGAGACCGCGGCGATCACGCGACCGTTCGGTCCACGAACCGGCGCCGAAACACTGGCGACCCCTGCCTCGCGTTCGCCGACACTCTGCGACCAACCCCGGCGACGAACGGCCGCCAGCATCGCGGCGGTGAATCGCGCTCCCTTGAGACCACGATGGAGTCGGTCCGGCTCCTCCCAAGCCAGCAACACTTGTGCCGCAGACCCGGCTGCCATCGACAACACTGTCCCCACCGGAACGCTGTCGCGCAGTCCAGACAGGCGTTCGGCTGCGGCCACGCACATTCGCTGCTCTCCCTGTCGGCGATACAACTGCGCGCTCTCAGTGGTGGTGTCGCGCAGGTGAGTGAGGACCCCTGTCGCGGCTGCAAGCAGCCGATCTTCACCAGCAGCGGCAGCGAGTTCGGCCAACCGTGGTCCGAGGATGAAGCGGCCCTGCATGTCGCGAGCCACCAGCCGGTGGTGCTCGAGTGCGACTGCGAGGCGGTACGCCGTCGGCCGAGCAAGGCTCGTGCTCTGCACCAAAGACGCCAAGGTGAGAGGTCCCGCTTCGAGAGCACCGAGCACAAGGGCGGCCTTGTCGAGAACTCCGACTCCGCTAGAGTTGTCCATAGAGCGGATAATGCCGTTTCGACATGCGAGATGGCAAGTCGACGAGGAGTGTGAGCATGGCGAGCCCGACGACCTTGGCAGAGAAGGTCTGGAACGCGCATGTAGTAAGACGTGCCGAGGGCGAACCGGACCTGCTTTACATCGACCTTCACCTGATCCACGAAGTCACGAGCCCACAGGCGTTCGACGGGTTGCGTTCAGCTGGTCGGCCGGTGCGACGTCCAGATCTCACGCTGGCCACCGAGGATCACAACGTCCCGACACTGGATATCGACCGACCGATCGCCGATCCGGTCTCTCGGGCTCAGGTAGAAGCCTTGCGCAAGAACTGCGCGGAGTTCGAGGTTCCGATCTATCCGCTGGGGTCGGCCGAGCAGGGGATCGTGCACGTCGTCGGACCGCAACTTGGGCTGACGCAGCCGGGGATGACCGTGGTTTGCGGCGACAGTCATACCTCTACGCACGGTGCCTTCGGCGCGTTGGCGTTCGGCATCGGCACCAGCGAGGTCGAGCACGTGCTGGCGACCCAAACCCTTCCGCTCATGCCGTTCAAGACGATGGCGATCACCGTCAAGGGTGCGCTGCCTGCTGGCGTTACGGCGAAAGACCTGATCTTGACGGTGATCGCCGAGATCGGTACCGGCGGCGGTCAGGGCTACGTCCTGGAGTACCGCGGGGACGCCATCGACGCCCTATCGATGGAAGCTCGGATGACGATCTGCAACATGTCGATCGAGGCAGGCGCGCGAGCCGGGCATGATCGCGCCCGACGAGACCACCTTCGCTTACCTCAAGGGCAGGGATCACGCTCCGGCAGGCGGCGACTGGGATCAGGCCGTCGAGTACTGGCGGACGCTTCGCTCCGATGACACCGCCACCTTCGACAAAGAAGTGGTGATTGACGCCTCGACGTTGTCGCCGTTTGTCACGTGGGGTACCAATCCCGCGCAAGGTGCTCCGCTGAACGCACAAGGTGCCAGACCCGGCAGATCTAACCGACGCCGGCGCGCGAGTCGGCCGCTGAGGGCGCGCTGGAGTACATGGGGCTGAGCGCCGGGATGCCGCTTCGGGACATCGCCGTTGACACCGTCTTCCTGGGCTCCTGCACCAACGGTCGGATCGAAGACCTCCGCGCGGCCGCCGAGATCATCTCGGGAAAGCGGGTGGCTCCAGGAGTGCGGATGCTGGTAGTGCCCGGGCTCTGTTCGAGTCCGGCTGCAGGCTCAAGAAGAGGGGCTCGATCAGGTCTTCGAGGCTGCCGGAGCCGAGTGGCGGCAGGCGGGTTGCTCGATGTGCTTGGGGATGAATCCCGATCAACTCGCGCCAGGTGAACGAAGTGCGTCGACGTCGAATCGCAACTTCGAAGGCCGACAGGGCAAGGGCGGACGTACTCACCTCGTCTCACCGCAGGTGGCAGCGGCGACCGCGATCACCGGTCGACTCAGTAGTCCTGCCGACCTCAACTGACAGCGAAAGGCTCCCTCGTGGACAAGTTTGTCTCTCACACCGGACGGGTCGTCCCGCTGCGGCGCAGCCAAGTCGACACCGATCAGATCATCCCCGCCGTCTACCTCAAGCGGATCACTAGAGACGGCTTCGAGGACGGACTGTTCGCGGCCTGGCGCGCGGACCCCGCGTTTGTGCTGAACCAGCCGCAGTATGCGCAGGGGACGATCCTGGTCGCCGGCCCGGAGTTCGGTACCGGTTCGTCGCGCGAACACGCTGTCTGGGCATTGCAGAACTACGGCTTCAAGGTCGTCATCTCACCGCGATTTGCAGACATCTTCAGGGGAAACAGCCTGAAGGGTGGGTTGCTGACGGTGATGTTGGACCAGGCCGACGTCGAACTGCTCTGGGATCTTGCGGAGGCGGATCCGACAGCTGAGGTGACCGTCGATCTACAAGCCCGCGAGGTCCGATTCGCAGACCAGGTAAGGACTTTCGAGATCGACGACTACGCGCGTTGGCGGTTGTTGGAAGGGTTGGACGACATCGCATTGACTCTTCGAAACACCGAGATGATCGGAGAATTTGAAGCGCAGTCGCGGCAGTTGGCTGCCGACAACAACTAGTAGGTGATCTTCGCCACATCTGCGAATGTGACGAATCTCCTTGCGACACAAGGAGATTCGGGACCTCAGGTCATTGTGTCTTGCTCCGAAGTTGCCTAACGTCGACCCGCAGGTCGGGAAAGAACCCGACAGAAGCTTTCAAAGGGGAAGTAGTGAACAAGGCTCAACTCATCGAAGAACTCTCGACCCGGTTTGACGGCAACCGTCGCGCAGCGCAGCACGCGCTGGAATCGGTGATCGACACGATCACGCGCAACGTCGCCAAGGGCGAAGCTGTTGCCATCACCGGATTCGGGAAGTTTGACCGTCGGATTCGTCCGGCCGGCAAGGCCCGGAACCCGCAGACCGGCGCAACCGTGAAGACCAAGAAGAAGTCGGTTCCCGAAGTTCACCGCTGGCGCTGACTTCAAGGCAGTCGTCAACGGCGAGAAGAAGGCCCCAGCGGCCGCCGCACCGGCGAAGAAGGCACCAGCCAAGAAAGCACCGGCCAAGAAGGCTGCGGTGAAGAAGACCGCAGCCAAGAAGGCCGCAGTCAAGAAGGCCGCAGTCAAGAAGGCACCAGCCAAGAAGACTGCGAAGAAGGCGCCGGCTCGCAAGGCTCCGGCCAAGAAGGCACCGGCGCGCAAGACCGCCCGTCGCTAGTTAGACCACTGAACGAGGGACCTGGCCCAATGGGCCTGGTCCCTCGTTCATTTTTACAGTGGTTGCAGCTAGGGAGGGGTTCGGCAAGCGTTTGCGTCGTTGTGTGGCCGGTTTGGTCGCTGCTCGTCGTGCTTTGACCTGCACCGCTGGATAACACGGGTCAGATGGCATCAAGGGACGAAGGTCCGTTGTCGGACCTCGCGTCCGGGGGCAAGGTTAGAGAGTTGGCTGCTGCTGAGCCGACCTGACGGAAGGAGAAGCGCATGACAGATCGGAACTACACGCTGCTGGTCGCCGCTTATGGCGATGACGCTTCGGCGGCGGCCGAGGACTTCGAGGCGGTCAAGGCAATGGGTGACACCGCGGTGGTGGCGGCTGTGGTCTTGTCTCGTGACTCATCCGGCAACGTCGACGTCAAGGAGCACGGCGGCGGGCTGGTCGCTGCAGGGACGACCGCTGGCGCGGTCGGTGGGCTGGTCGTCGGGTTGTTCGCCCCACCGTTGTTGCTGGCTGGGGCGATTGGCGCGGGGATCGGGGCTGGCGCTGGCAAGATCGCCAAACGTCACGAGGAGAAGTCCATCGGCGTCGACGCCGAGCAGTGGCTGCCTGTGGGTGCGTCCGCGATCGTTGCAGTGGTTGATGACTTGTACCTGGATCGGGTCGACAAGGCCGTCGCCAAGGCGACCAAGAAGATTGACAAGGCCGTCGACTCTGGCGACTACGACGCCGTGGTCAAAGCTGTCAACGAGGGCAACGAGAAGGTCATCGAAGCCGCCGAATCGTGACCCGGCAGTTGGCTCATTGAGCGTCCTGCTCCGGGCGTGGCTAGCGGTGAATCTCGCCGCGGCCGGAGCAGAATCGCCGCATGACAGCCGATGACGGCGGGGCTCAACGTCGGCGACGACTGACCACCGGTCGGTTGGAGGCGTTCAGCGATGGGGTGTTCGCCATCGCTGTCACGTTGCTCATTTTGGACGTCGCTGTCCCGGCAGATTCGGGTGGCAATCTGCTGGGTGCAGTCGGTGACCAGTGGGCGTCGTACCTGGCCTACCTGGTGAGTTTCTCGACCATCGGCGCAGTATGGCTGGCGCATAGCGTGATCACTGAGTACCTGGACCGGGCGGACGCGGTGTTCGTACGGTTGAACCTGCTGCTCCTGCTGCTTGTGTCCTTCTTGCCCTTCCCGACTCGGCTGCTTGCCGAGTACGTCGGTGACAGCGGTGCCGAGCGGGTGGCGGTCACCATCTACGGAGTCAACCTCTTTCTGGCGTCCGTCTTGGTGTCAGTCTTGTGGCGCTATGCGGTCCGGGAGCAGCTGTTGCGACCCGACACGGAGGACGACGAGGTTCAGGTGCTGACTCGGCGGCTGACCCCCGGACTGGCCGGATACGTGGTTCTGATAGCACTTGGGCTCTTTCTGCCTGTCGTCGCCGTCTTCGGATACTTGGTGATCGCGGTCTACTTCATCGTGCCGATCGGGAAGATCCGACACCGGCAGTCCTGACCAAGCGATGCCACGCGGACTCCGCCGGTCGAATGACCCGAGGTGTGCTAACTCGTAAGGCAGTTCTGCGTCACCGATGACGCCAGTGCCGTAGTCGCGGTGGCCACCTGAGCAAGCGCCGCGGTGATGGTCGGAAGTTTCTGTGTGAGGTTGTCGGCGGTCAGACCGGTCGCCGCCGACTCCAGCGCGGCGACCGCCGTCTTCACCTGCGCGACCTCAGGCTGCAGCGTTGACGAAGCCGAGGCAACAGCAGCGTCAAGGCTCGTTCTAACATTTGCGATCGCGGTGGTCAGCGCGGCAGTACCGTCCTGCAATGGCCGCACCTTTGCGAGCGCGTCAAGCGACTCCTTCAGCGCTGTCACATCCGCGCACCCCGCCGCCGCCGATACCGTCGATGTTGGGGTGCTCTGATCGGGCGTTGAACTGGACCCACAAGCGGAAAGAACCCCCAGACAGGCGACGCTCGAAATCGCAATCGAGACCGGTCGGTGCCAACGTCTTAACTGCATCGGGTGATTCCCTCTCGTAGGACCATGTTCGAAATCCCAACGATCCGACGATTCACTCAAACACGAGGCCGGTCCAGGGTCGAAAGTCCCTGACATACCTCCCAGTCGAACCGCCGAGTCCGGCAAAAACGGCGGCCTTCAACGTTGCTGAGTCCGGTGAGCGAATTCCCGAATTCGCGTCGGATAGCACTGATCCACTAAGGGCTGCACTCGGCCGCCTTCTACAGTGCCAATCTCCAAGTTTTAGTCGGGCAACGACAGAGTTGCCAGCGTGAGTGCGGTGACCTTGCGTTCGGAGTCGTGTCCCTCAATCCGGATTCGAACTCGTTGGCCGAATCGCGCAAGGCGTAAGCCACCGGCGTCGAACGCCACCGCATCGAACGGCAACTCCACCCCGTCGTCTAGCAGCACCGAACCGGAGCGGGTCTCCGGATCGTAGGTGCGAACAGTGGCTTGCATGGCTCTCACAGTAGCCGTCGTGCGATGACCTCAGCGGTATGTCGTCCGACGCCATACCGCTGTGCCAGGGCCAAGTCGTCGAGGGTGTCAACGTCGTGACTGAGGCCGCGTTCCACATCGAGGGGAATCAGTCCGGCCGCCTCGTGATGCGCGCGAGAGTCGATTCCGAACTGGGGCACGAAGGACGATGAGTTACTTGTCATCAGGGCGGTCGTGCCCGTTCCCCTCGAGTCGGGAACGAAGCAGTCACGTTGTCGCGCGAGTTCGAGCGCCGAAGTGACCTCGTCACTGTGCAGAGACGGCAGGTCGGCAACGAAAACGACGATGGGTAGATCGCCGACAATTGCTCGCAGGGATCCAATCGCGTAGACCAACGCCGCGTTCACATCGTTCGCCGGCTGTCGGTCGTTAATGGATTCGTGGAGGACGTCAACCTCGCCCTGGACCAGGTGGTCCCGCACCCGCGGATCCGCGGTAACGACCCATAGCCTTTGTGACAAGTGGTGAGGATTGAACTGCCGCCAAAGTGTCCGCGGCCATCGCCAACGTCAACTCTGCGCGCACCGATGGGTCGAGCAGCAGTCTGCTCTTGGCGTGGGCGAGCGCTTTAACAGGAACGACCGCGTGCCACAACGGCGCCGAAGAACTCACCAGTCGATCGTGCCATTAGTAATCTGACTCGTGGGGGCCGTCCCTGTGTGGGAGGTGAAGTGACGACCGACGAGGAACAGTGGGCCTACCGCCTGGCTCGCGGCATCCTGAAGCCTTCGCTCGCGATGTTTACTCGACATGAGTGGCGCGGTCAGGAAAACATTCCGAAGTCGGGCGGCTGCCTTCTTGCCGCAAATCACATCTCGTACGCAGATCCGATGACGTTTGCCCACTTCGTCAATGACGCGGGGCGAGCTCCCCGATTCCTCGGAAAGGCGGAAGTATTCGCGATCCCGGTGGTGGGACGAATCGTCGCCAACGCTGGTCAGATCCCGGTCTATCGAGAGACGGTCGATGCTGCGAAAGCACTTGATGCCGCGGTCGCTGCAGTCGACGCTGGTGAGTGCGTGGTCATCTATCCCGAGGCGACGCTGACTCGTGATCCGCAGTTGTGGCCCATGGTCGGAAAAACTGGAACCGCGCGAGTTGCACTTGAGACCAGATGTCCGGTGATACCCGTGGCACAGTGGGGCGCTCAAGAGATCTTGTCCCCTTACCGAAAGCTCCCGCGGTTGCTGCCTCGACACCTCGTCGAGGTCAGGGCGGGTCCGCCGGTTGATCTGAGCCGGTTCTACGGTGTGGAGACGACCTCAGAGGTGCTGCGTCAGTCGACGTCGGACATCATGGCGGCGATCACCGAACTGCTCGAAGGGATAAGAAGGCAGAACAGCTCCTAAGGATCGGTTCGACCCTCGGGTGCAGGGTGTGCGACGTACGGGCAATCCTCGGCAACGGAACGAAAGGTCCAAGAAGGGTCACTGATGCGAGCCACTGTCATGGGATTGGGGTCGTGGGGGACGGCCTTCAGCATGGTGCTCGCCGATGCTGGCAACGACGTCACAGTCTGGGGTCGTGACCAGACAGTTGTTGACGCCGTGAACTCGCTGCATCGCAATCCGCGATTCCATCCGATGCTCGAGTTACCCAAGTCGCTTACGGCCACCAATGATGCCGCGACCGCACTGGACGGCGCCGAACTCGTGGTGCTCGCCCTTCCGGCTCAATCGCTGCGCGCCAACCTGTCGGACTGGCAGGGCGCGGTTCCTGTCGGTGCGCCTGTCGTCAGTTTGATGAAGGGTCTTGAGGTCGGGACCTTGGCCCGCATGAGCGAGGTCGTCAGTGAGGTCTGGCAGGTCCCGGCGTCGCACGTTGCGGTGATCTCCGGTCCCAACCTGGCTGGCGAGATCGCACTACGACAACCCGCGGCGACCGTTGTCGCTGGCACCGACACTGATCGTCACCGAAGCGATTCAAGCCGCAGTCCGGACCGATTACTTCAGGCCGTACACCAATCCCGACGTCGTCGGCGTAGAACTCGGTGGCGTCGTCAAGAACGTCATCGCGTTGGCTACCGGCATCGCCGAAGGAATGGGCTTTGGCGACAACAGCAAGGCCGCGATCATCACCAGAGGTTTGGCAGAGATGACGCGACTTGGGCGTAGCGATGGGTGCCAGCCCCATGACGTTCATGGGACTAGCCGGCATCGGAGACTTGGTGGCCACGTGTTCGTCTCCGCTGTCGCGAAACCGAACGTTCGGTGAAAACCTCGGTCGCGGTATGTCGCTCGACGAGGTCGTCGAGATCACCCGCCAGACCGCAGAAGGTGTGACATCGAGTCGCGCCGTGCTCGATCTCGCGCGTGCCCACAGTGTGGACATGCCGATCACCGAACACGTCGCCAGCGTTGTCCACGAAGGACGCTCGCCGCGTGACATGGTGGCGTCGTTGATGGGACGAGTATCCAAACCGGAGTGGCACCAGGCATGAGCAACCGCATTCGCGTCGCAGTGGTGTTCGGTGGACGCAGTACCGAACACGCGATCTCGTGCATTTCCGCTGGCAGCGTGCTTAACGCTCTCGATCGGTCGGTATTCGACGTTGTTCCGGTCGGCATCACGCCGAAGGGCCGCTGGGTCTTAGCTCCCGACGACCCGACGCTGCTGGCGATCGAGGACGGACGGCTACCCGAGGTTGCCGATGCGGGCGACGCCCTAGTGCTGGCTGGCGATCCGACCAACCGTGACCTCGTTGCGTTTGCGCCCGGTGAAGTTCCGAATGTATTGGGCGAGGTCGACGTCGTACTGCCGATCCTGCACGGTCCCTACGGCGAAGACGGCACGATTCAGGGACTGCTCGAACTCGCGGGTGTGCCGTATGTCGGATCTGGCGTGCTGTCCAGCGCCGCGGCGATGGACAAGGCCGTTGCGAAGGTGCTGCTATCCGGCGCAGGCCTGGAGCAAGCCCCCTACGTCGTGATCACTGATCGCCAATGGCAGCGCTCACCCGCCGACTCATTGGCTCGCGTCCGAGACGGGCTTGCAACTTCCGGTGTTCGTCAAGCCTGCGCGCGCGGGATCCGAGCGTCGGGATCACCAAGGTCAAGCAGTGGGACGACCTCGAAAGTGCGGTCGAGTTCGCCAGGGTCCACGATCCCAAGGTCGTCGTCGAACAAGGTGTGGCTGGCCGAGAGATTGAGTGCGGTGTTCTGGAACGTGAAGACGGCGGGGGACCCGAAGCCAGTGTCTGTGCCGAGATCAAGGTTCGCGGCGACCATGAGTTCTACGACTTCGAAGCTAAGTACTCTGGACGACGTCACCGAACTCGACGTGCCAGCCAAGCTTTCCGACGAACGTCACACAGCGAGTTCGCGCCGCGGCGTGTGCGGCATATGACGCTCTCGGGTGTGAGGACTATGCCCGCGTCGACTTCTTCGTCACCGACGACGAGCGAGTGCTGATCAACGAGGTGAACACCATTCCCGGCTTCACACCGATTTCGATGTTCCCTCGGATGTGGGCAGCATCGGGTATCGACTATCCGTCGTTGGTCGATCGACTGATCCGAAGCGCGCTTCGCAAGCGTCCTGGTCTGCTGCGCTGACCGCTGGACGGCGGATTGCCTAGTCGTAGGCGTGATCCGTCTTGGGCACGTATCTGCTTGATGGCCGGGCGCGAGGTCGACGAGCGGATTCACCTCCGGCGCGTAGTCGTGCGGGCACGAACACCTCGACGTTGGCTTGCCGGCCCCAGGTGGTGAACCGGTACCCGTCCGACAGTTGCTCGGGGAACCAATCGACGCCGTTGATGGTGGCGAGGTCTGCAGTTGGTTGGTAGCCGGCTGGGCGACCAACTCCACAACGCAACTCGATGGCCGGGTCTCCCCACGCTGTGGTCAGCGGCGACGCGGGCGTGACCTCGCGACTTGCTTCGTCGTGGACGACGTCTGGCAGGGCCGCCATGAGGTCGTCACACACGCTGGTGTCGGCGGCGTCTGGGCGTCGGTGGTGTCACCTCAGGTGGGCCACCGCAGGACGTAAGCGCGATCGAACAGGCGACGAGGACGACGACAAGTCGACGAAGGCTGCCAGGCAACGTCAGAGGTTGATGACCGGGCAGGTAAGCGTCCGGGTGATCCCTGTCACCGACTGAATCTCGGCGACCACGAAGCGACCGAGCTCGTCGTCGCTGTTCGCCTCGGCTCGGACAATGACGTCGTAGGCGCCGATGAGGTTCTCCGACATGGTGACGCCAGCAATCTTGGCGATCTGGTCGGCGACCTCGGCTGCACGTCCCACTTCGGTCTGGATCAAGATGTATGCCGTGACCATGAGCAACCACCTCTTCGACCTGGCGTGGGCCAGTGCTCGCGCCTGTTGACCATGACCGTACCCGCAGGCGGCCGTTGTGAGCGAGCCCCCGGTAGAGCCACCTGCTGGGCAGACGGTGGCCGAACTCGGCGAGTTCGGTCTGATTAGGGCGCTACAGAGACGGCTTCCGCAAGGCCGAGGGGTCGAACTCGGACCGGGGGACGACGCGGCGGTCGTCTCAGCAGATCACGGCAACGTGGTGGTGACGACCGACGTACTGATCGATCGGGTGCACTTTCGCACTGACTGGTCGCCGGCTTACGACATTGGACGTCGGGCTGCTGCGGCGAGTCTGGCTGACGTCGCCGCGATGGGAGCCAAGCCGACGGCATTGGTGGTTGCGCTGGCGGCGCCAGCCAGCACCGAGGTGGCGTGGGTGCTCCGGTTAGCGGACGGCCTTCGCGACGAAGCCGCCGAGGTCGACGCCAGCATCGTCGGGGGTGACTTGGCGCGGGCTGAGCAACTCACGATTGCGGTGACGGCACTTGGCGACCTCGAAGGGCGTGATCCGGTGACGCGTTCGGGTGCTCGGCCCGGGGATCTCATCGCGGTCAGCGGCCAACTGGGTTGGGCCGAGGCTGGGCTTGCCGTGCTGTCGCGGGGATTCCGCAGCCCGCGAGCCTTGGTCGAGTCGTACCGTCGACCGCATCCGCCCTATCGCGATGGCCCGGCCGCAGCGCGCGCAGGTGCCCACGCGCTGTGCGACGTCAGCGACGGACTGGTGGCCGACCTCGGTCACGTCGCGGCGGCCAGTGGGGTCTGCATCAACCTGCGACGTGCGGCTTTCGAGATCCCGGAACCAATCGCGGCGGTGGCTGCCGCCTATGGCACTGACGCGATGGAGTGGGTCCTCACCGGAGGACACGATCATGCGCTCGCGGCGGCATTTCCGGCCGACGCGAACCTGCCAGCCGGGTTCACCGTGGTCGGTGAAGCGATATCGGGCGAAGGCGTCCTCGTGGACGAGGTCGAACGAGTGGGTGCCGGAGGGCACCAGCACTTCTAGCGAGTGACTTTGCCGGCCTTGATGCACGACGTGCACACGGTCAACTTCTTGGGCGTGCCGTTGACGGTGGTCCGCACGGTCTGGACGTTGGGGTTCCAGCGCCGAGGCGTGCGAATGTGCGAGTACGAGATGCTGTTGCCGAAGCCCGGGCCCTTGCCACAGACGTCACATTTGGCAGCCACGGTGACTCCTTGATCATGCTGAGCGGCACCGAGCCGCTGCGAGGGTGTTCCATCGGACGGGCCTTGACCGGCCCAGATCGGTCGCCCCACCTGTGCAGGCAACCCCGGCAGACTACCCGAGGCAGCCGTTCACTCCCAAACTGGAGGGGGACGGCGCGGATAGGCTGCCGCGGTGGCATCAACCCTTGTCCTCGACCCGGCTGCGTTACGGCGCTGGGGTGAGGTGGGGCTAGCGGCCCTCGGTGCGGCCCGGACCGAGATCGATGCGCTGAACGTCTTCCCGATTCCCGATGGCGATACCGGCACCAACCTGTTCTTGACCTTTGAGGCCGGCGTTGAAGCGGCTGGCGCCGCCCTCGACGGCGACACAGCCTCACTGACTGCCGCCTTTGCTCGCGGTGCCCTGCTTGGTGCGTGCGGTAACTCTGGGGTGATCGTGGCGCAATTGCTTCGCGGGATGGCTGAGTCATTCGCTACCGAGACCGACCCAATCGCAGGTGCCGCGAGTTGGCCACAGCGCTTTCTCGCGCCGCCGACCTTGGCTATGCGGCGGTCTCTCGGCCGGTCGAGGGCACCGTCCTGACCGTTGCCAGGCGGCGGCCAACGCGGCAACCGCCAGCGGGTCGGACAGCCTGGCCGAGTCGTTGTCGAGACTCGCGGCAGCAGCTGCCCACACGGCGTTGGCACACACTCCCGAGCAACTACCAGCGCTGCGTCAGGCTGGTGTGGTCGACGCAGGCGGACGCGGGACTGGTCGTTCTGCTCGACGCGCTGGCCACGGTGGTGACCGGTGCAACGCCGCCAGAGTCGACCTGGGAGCGGCCCCCGGCTGGCTCCGATCGTCCGGTGCACGGTGCCGATCCCGATGGGCCAGCCTTCGAGATCATGTATTTGCTTGAGGCGGCCGACTTGAGCATCCCCAACCTGCGCGAAGCACTCGACGGCCTGGGTGACTCGGTTGTCGTGGTCGGTGGCGACGGGTTGTGGAACGTCCACGTGCACGCAAACGACCCCGGTGCAGCTGTCGAGGCCGCAGTTGCGCACGGTCGACCGTTCCGGATCCGGATCACCTCGCTGCTGCTGCCGGCCGGTGAGCAGTCCGGCACCACGCGCGCGGTGGTCGCGGTCGTGCCGGGGCGAGGACTTGCCCAGCTTTTCGAATCCGTTGGCGCCTGCGTCGTCGAAGGCGGACCTGGCGCTCGCCCCACGCCAGCTCGGTTGTTGGCTGCGATCGAGTTCACCGGCGCGTCTGAAGTTGTCCTACTGCCAAACGACACTGACCACCTGGCGGTTGCCGAGGCCGCTGCTGACAGCGCGCGAGCCGACGGCTTGCGGGTCGCCGTCGTTCCGTCCAGAGCTCCGGTTCAGGGGCTGGCCGCGTTGGCGGTCCACGACGCAGCATCGTCGATTTGATGACGACGTCGTGGCGATGACGTCGGCAGCGGGCGCGACCCGACATGGCGCTGTCACAGTCGCGGTCCGTGACGCCATCACCAGTGCTGGGATTTGTCAGGCAGGCGACGTGCTTGGACTCATCGACGGTGACGTGGTGATTCTCGGGGACGATCACACGACAGTCGCCAAGGACTTGGTCGAGCGGATGCTGGCTGGTGGTGGTGAACTCGTGACGTTGGTTCACGGTGCGGGCCAGACCGAACCGCTCGCCGAAGCGGTACGCGAACATCTGCATCGAACTCGACCTGAGGTCGAGGTAGTCGTGTACGACGGTGAGCAGGCGTTGTATCCGTTGGTCCTTGGAGTTGAGTAACCAGTGACCGATGCGGCGCTGAGCCAATCCCTTAGACGCACCATCGGGGGCAAGTCGGCCACCAGCATCGAGAAGGCCTTCGGCTACCAGAACGTGGGCGAGTTGCTGAATCACTTTCCCGCGCCGATACGCAGAACGTGGTGAACTGACCGACCTCTCGGCGCTGCGCGAAGGTGACGAAGCGACGGTTCTCGCCGAGGTCAAGGCAGTGTCCGAACGTCCGATGCGCGGCCGCAAGGGCACGATCTTGACCGTCACGGTGACCGACGCGAAAGACATCCTCACGCTCACCTTCTTCAATCAGCGTTGGCTGAAGAACACCCTCGCCGTGGGGAGGACGGGCTTATTCGCGGGAACCGTCAGCACGTACGGGCGGCAGCGACAACTCACCCATCCCGAATACGTGATCCTTGACGACGATGTGGCCACGAACGCCGCTGCTGACGCGTCGGTGGAATTGTTCAGCCAAGTTGCCGGAAAGCTCATCCCGATCTACCCAGCAAAGGGCCGGCTCACGTCGTGGCGCATCGCAACCGCGATGAAGGTCGTCGTCGACTCATTGCCAACGCTTGCCGAGCCGATCCCCGAAGAGCCTGCGGAAACGCGAAGGGTCTAGGTAGTCGCTCGCGAGGCTTACCGCAGTATTCATTTTCCGGACGACCTCGACGAGGTGAATCGAGCCAAGTCCTACTTCCGCTACGAAGAAGCGCTCACGCTTGCAGACCGTGCTTGCCCAGCGACGAGCAGCGGTCCGCGCGATGAGTGCCGTTCCCCGCAATGCCGTCGCGGGTGGCTTGCTCGATGACTTCGACCAGCGGTTGCCTTTTGTGTTGACGCAGGGACAACAAGAAGTGGGAGCGACGATCGCGACTGACCTTGGTCGCACGTACCCGATGCACCGGTTACTCCAAGGCGAAGTTGGTTCAGGCAAGACCGTGGTCGCGCTACGCGCAATGCTGACGGTCGTCGACACCGGGGGACAGGCGGCGTTGTTAGCTCCCACCGAGGTCCTTGCTCAGCAACACGCCCGTTCCATCACGGCGATGCTCGGTCCATTGGCCGAGGCAGGCATGCTCGGACACGACGGTCCGGGAACGCAAGTGTCGTTGCTGACCGGCTCGGCATCGACGCAGTCACGCAAGAAGGCGATGCTTGGACATCGCGTCGGGCACTGCGGGGATTGTCATCGGCACCCATGCGCTGCTTCAGCAGAACGTCGAGTTCTTCGACCTTGGCCTCGTCGTGGTCGACGAGCAGCACCGCTTCGGCGTCGAGCAGCGCGACGCATTGCGAGCCAAGGGCCGAACGCCGCCGCACGTCCTGGTGATGACAGCGACACCGATTCCGAGAACCGTGGCGATGTCAGTCTTCGGCGACCTTGAAGTTTCGACATTGGCCGAGTTACCAGCTGGACGTCAACAGATCAGTTGTCACGTAGTGCCGTCGGCTGAGAAGCCGCACTTTCTCGAGCGCACCTGGCAGCGCGTTCGCGAGGAAGTCGAGGCAGGCAACCAAGTCTTCGTCGTGTGCCCGAGGATCGGTGGCGCGGTCAGCGATAGTCAGGACGCCCCCGACGACGGCGCGCAGGGAGCAGTCGAGGGCGCTGCCACGTGGGCCACCGCTCCCGCGGTCCTCGACATCGCTCCGATGTTGTCCGAAGGTCCGTTGAAGGGTCTGCGAATTGAAATCCTCCACGGGCAACTTGCTCGCGGACGTCAAAGACGATGTCATGACGCGTTTCGTCGCAGGCGACATCGACGTGTTGGTGTCGACGACGGTCATCGAGGTCGGAGTGGACGTCCCTGCTGCGACTGTCATGGTGGTCATGGGAGCCGAGCGATTCGGTGTTTCGCAACTGCACCAACTGCGTGGTCGCGTCGGCCGTGGCGGACGCGAAGGACTGTGTTTGTTCGTGACCGAAGCGCCGGAGGAGTCTCCGGCCCGTGAGCGATTGACGAGCGTTGCTGCCACCAGCGATGGTTTTGAGTTAGCCCGACTGGACCTTGAGCAACGCCGCGAGGGTGACGTCTTGGGCAAGTCGCAGTCCGGGTTCCGATCGAGTCTGCGAGTGCTCAGCGTGCTGCGTGACGAGGACGTCATCGCGCGAGCGCGTGACGACGCCCAGGACCTGGTCGCCGACGACCCCGAACTGGCGAACCATCCGGCGCTTCGCGACGTCGTTGCCGATCTGGTTGCCGCCGACCAGGCCGACTACTTGGAAAAGACATGACGCGGATCGTCGCTGGTCTGGCAAAGGGACGCAGGCTCGCAGTCCCGGTCAAGGGCACCCGACCGACGTCTGATCGCGCGCGCGAAGCGTTGTTCTCCGCCCTGACGTCCCGGCTTGGGTCACTCGACGATCGGATCGTGGTCGATCTGTACGCCGGATCGGGCGCGCTTGGCCTTGAGGCGCTGTCTCGGGGAGCTGCCAGCGTCGATTTGGTCGAGTCCGACCGCCAAGCGGTCCAGGTGCTGCGCGAGAACGTCAAGCAGGTGGCGCTACCAGGTGCTCGCGTCCATCACACCCCTGTCGAGCGTTGGCTGTCTCCGGGGCGAGTCGACCCGGCGGCCGATGTGCTTTTGATGGACCCGCCCTACGCGATGACCCACGAGCAGGTATCGGCGGTGCTCCAGCAGGTCGTCGAAGTTCAGCGCTTTGGCCGCCGGAGCAATTGCCGTGATCGAACGGCCATACCGCGCCGGTGCGTTCGAGTGGCCGTCGTCGTTCGAGCCTGAACTGGACCGACGCTATGGAGAGGCTGCGTCTGTGGTTCGGACGCTTTGGTAGCGTCGCGGCGTGCTAAGCGTGGTGTGTCCTGGCTCCTTCGACCCGGTGACCAACGGACACCTAGACATCATCGAACGGGCGTCACGGCTGTCCGATCAGGTCTACGTCGCGGTGATGATTAACGCGAACAAGCGCGGCTTGTTCACCATCGATGAGCGGATCGATCTGCTCAAACAGTCCGTCTCGCACTTGGACAACGTGTCCATCGAAGCGTTCGAGGGGTTGTTGGTCGACTACTGCAAGGCGCACGATGCGCGGGCGATCGTCAAGGGTCTGCGTGCTGTTGGCGACTTCGACTACGAACTTCAAATGGCGCAGATGAACCACCGCTTGTCAGGCGTCGACACCCTCTTCGTGGCGACGAACCCGCTCTTCTCTTTCCTGTCCTCCAGTTTGATCAAAGAAGTGGTCTCGTACGGTGGTGACGTCTCCGGTCTAGTACCGGCGAATGTCCTCAGTCCGCTCGTAGAGCGCCTCAACCAGCAGCACTGACCCGCAGGAGGCACCGTGGAGATCCACGAAAAGATCGATGAACTCATCGTTCTGGTCGAGGACGCCCGCTCGGTCCCGATGTCGGCGTCGTGCGTGGTCAACCGCTCCGACCTACTCGATCGCCTGGATGCGATCCGCAGCCTGCTCCCGGTCGAGTTGCAGCGGGCCGATTCGTTGCTCGCCGACACCGACGGAGTGTCTGGCCGAAGCCCGGGCACAGGCCGAGGGGATCATCGCCGCAGGTCATGAGGAGCGGATGCACCTGGTCTCGCAGACCGAGGTGCAAGCCCAGGCGGAGCGAGAGGCTGGCCGGATCGTGTCGACGGCCGAGCAGGAGTCGGAGCGGATGCAGCAAGAGGTCGACGACTACATCGACGCCAAGCTGGCCAACTTCGAACTGGTGCTCAGCAAGACCCTCGAAGCGGTCGGGCGAGGCCGGGACAAGATCCAGGGCCGGCGGGCGGTCGAGGATCTGAGTTCCATCGACCTTCCCGAACTTGATGATCCAGACGCCGAGAGCGAGTCCGCCGGCGACGAGGCTGCTGGCCGATAGCCCGGTTTGGGTCGAGCGGCCTCGCTCAGATACTCTGATTCCCGGTCTCGTCCGAGATCGATCCCTGTTCGCCCCGCCCAAGGAAGACCTGTGTCCCGGCTCGATCCGCGCGACCCGCTGGTGCTCGACACCCGCACTCTCGCTCGGAAACCTGGCCAGATGCAGTCGGTGGACCGCGTGGTGAAGGCACCAGCAGGGCTTGGATCGGACGTGGTGGGTGTCCCCGCGACAGCCAATCTCGAGCTCGCGCTGCGACTCGAGTCGGTGGTCGAGGGGGTGCTGGTGTCCGGAGCGATCCGAACACAGGTGAGTGCAGAGTGCGTTCGGTGCCTTGATCCGATCGCCTTTGACGTGGACCTCCCGGTCCAAGAACTCTTCGCCTACCCCGATGCTGCGGCTGCCGCGGCAGAGGAGATCGAGCAACTTGAGGACGATCTGATCGACCTCACGCCAGTGGTTCGCGACGCGATCGTGCTGGCACTACCGTTGCAACCGCTGTGCCGGGACGACTGTCCGGGACTGTGTGCCACCTGTGGCGCTCGCCTGGCCGACGATCCGAACCACCAGCACGACGAGATTGACCCGAGATGGGCCAGTCTCCAGAACGTACAAGTGACGCCTACCGCGTCCGAGGAATAGAAGGGCTTGTCGTGGCCGTCCCGAAGCGGAAGATGTCGCGCTCCAACACCCGTTCGCGTCGCGCCAACTGGAAGGCGACGCGTCCCAACGTCGTTGCCTGCGACCGGTGCCGCGAGCCGAAGTTGCCTCACATCGCATGCCCGACGTGCGGCACGTACAACAAGCGCCAGGTCCTCGAAGTCTGATCCGGACTATTTGACTGTGGAACCCGAAGCCTGGCCCGGCGCCCCTGAGGTGCTGATTGGTCGACTTGGGTTGCCACTAGACCGCGCGATTATCGAGCGAGCGCTGACGCACCGTTCGTTCGCCTACGAGAACGGCGGTCTGCCGACCAACGAGCGTCTGGAGTTCCTCGGCGACTCGGTGCTCGGTTTGGTCGTGACCGAGACCCTCTACCGCGATCACCCGGACCTGCCAGAGGGTCAACTCGCGAAACTGCGCGCAGCAGTGGTGAACATGCGGGCGCTGGCGAATGTCGGTCGTGAACTTGAGATTGGCAGATTTCTGCGCCTGGGCAAGGGCGAAGAATCCACAGGTGGGCGCGATAAGTCGTCAATCCTGGCCGACGGGGTCGAGGCGCTGATCGGAGCGGTCTACATCGATCGCGGGCTCGACGATGCGGCGGTGGTGGTCCATCGACTCTTTGACCCGCTGATGGCACGCGCCAGCGGCATGGGTGCTGGCCTGGACTGGAAGACCAGCCTTCAGGAGTTGAGCGCCGACATCGGTCTCGGGGTCCCCGAGTACCGGATCGTTGAGTCGGGACCAGACCACGCCAAGTCGTTCATTGCGACCGTGTTGCTGAAGGGGCAGACGTACGGCAAAGGTGACGGCGGCTCGAAGAAGGAAGCCGAGCAGGCGGCGGCAGCCGTGACCTGGCGCGCGCTGTCCGACAAGTCGTCGGCCGACGTCTCCGGGTAGCGTGCCCGAACTCCCCGAGGTCGAGACGGTCCGTCAGGGACTCGACGAGCACGTAACCGGTCGCACGATCGTCGAAGTCACCGTGCATCACCCACGAGCCATCCGTCGTCACGAACCAGGTAGCGCGGATTTCTCGCAACGCTTGCAGGGGGCGACCGTCACCGGGACCGGTCGTCGCGGCAAGTACATGTGGCTCACCCTCAGCACCGACGACGTAGTCGTCGCGCACCTCGGGATGAGCGGGCAGTTCCGGATCGCCGATCCCAATGACGACATTGGGCCGCACGTGCGAGTCCGGCTTCGACTGTCGGACGGCACCGAACTTCGATTTGTCGACCAGCGCACCTTTGGTGGCATGGCGGTGGACGAGATGGGTGACCAGGGCGTTCCGCAGTCGGTCCAGCACATCGGGCTCGACCCGTTCGACCCCGCGTTCGATCCAGTCGTGGCCGCGCAGGCGATCCGGTTGCGCAAGACCGAGATCAAGCGCGCGCTGCTGGATCAGACGCTCGTCTCGGGCATCGGAAACATCTACGCCGACGAGTCGCTGTGGCATGCCCGACTTCACTTCGCGCGTCCAACGGATCGACTGTCGACCAAACAGGTGGTCTCGGTCCTCGACGCTGCGACAGCGGTGATGGCGAACGCATTACGTCAAGGCGGCACGTCGTTCGACAGCCTCTACGTGAACGTGAACGGTGAGAGCGGTTACTTCGAGCGTTCGCTGGAGGTCGTACGACCGAGAGGGCCAGGACTGTTCACGCTGCGGAGCGCAGATACGTCGGGTCGCGTTCACTAATCGGTCGTCGTATTTCTGCCCGCGTTGCCAGCGTGCGCCCGCGTCAGCGTGCCCGGTCAGCTGAGTACCTCGACGAGGGTGTTGACGGCGTCCTGCGCGCACTGTCCGTCCGGGATCCTTCTCGGGATTCAGGCACGCGAGCGAAAGCCCTCTGAATCCCGCGCCATGAACGAGGGGATCAAGCAGCTCGCCGAGCAACGACCACGTCAGGCCGCCCGGCATGAGGTAGTCCGTTGCTGGCAGCACCGCCTCGTCCAGCACGTCGAGATCGAGGTGAACCCAATACGGAGTCGGATCCAGATGCTGGAGAACCGCGTCAGCGGTGTCGCTCGGAGACTGTCGGACGGCTTCGACGTCCCACGATCCGGTGATCCCTGCGTCCTCTGGCATCGTCGAGCCGAGTGATTTCGCCTCGTCGAAATCTCGATGCCCGACTAACGCGACGTTGGCTGGCGTAAGGACCGGCTCGGGTCCAAGCGTCTGGCTCCATGCCGGAACACCAAGTCCGAGCAACGTCGAGATCGGTACGTCAGCTCCCTCACCGGTTGGCGACGTCTTGGCGTCGTACAGGTCGAGGTGGCCGTCGATATTGATGACGGCAGCGGTGCCCGATCGCGTCGCGTAGTCCGGCGACGGCTCCCGGCAACATCGCACAACAGCCGCCGAGCAGCAGCGGACGCTCACCGGCGAACAGCAGGTCGCTCACCGAGGTGCGGATGTCCCGGGTTACCTGAGCCAAACTCGGCCAGCGCGACCAGCCCCGACTCCGGGTCGCGAGTGGAACCTTCCAACGTCAGCGCCAGGTCGCCTCGGTCGGGTATCCCCAGGCGATCGACCATGCCCGCAGACCGCAACGCTCCTGGCATCAGTTCGGTGCCAAACGGACTCGGCTGGTTGTCGGTACGTCCCAACGGAGTCGATGGGGATACCGAGGGCGCAAGTCACGACCGTCATGGTTGTTCTCCGGCTTGGTTGAGCTCGCTGCGCACGCTGGCGGGCACGTTGGCCGTCGCTGTCTGCTGGACGCCAGGGTTGGTCTCGGGTCCACTCCGATCCGCAGCCGTCGCACCGGAACAACGCCATCGCACCGATGTGTTCCTCGGTGGGCCGCCAAACACAGATTTGGCGGCAGGGCGAGGAGGCCAGTGAAGTCACCGGTTCAGCCTGTCGTATGTCGCCCCTCTCCGCCTCTGGACGCACATCTGTGCGAAATAGATCGCTGGGACGCACCATTTCGCACACGGAGGGTGGGCGGTGTGCCGAAATTGCGCGCTCTGGAGCGAAATTCTGCACAAATGTGCCAATGAACTCGGGGAGCCGAAGGGTGCGGCAAGAGCGGTTTTGGGGTCGTCACGAGGTCAGTCGTGGGCTGTTCGGGTGAAACGGCACACGGAGGTGTGACCTCACCTTGACCGGATCGTCACCGCAATGTCACCCTTGATGTATCCCTGCGGCCCTGGGCCTGACTCACCGGTCAGTGATGCCCGAGGGATCGACCCAAATCCCGGGTTGAAACCTTCCCCTCGGGCCGCTGCGTGAAAGGTTGCACCATGGCGAAGGCGCTTCTTGGCCACGTCGGCGGATCGGATCCGCGATTGCTCGCAGAGGTGGCGGTGTTGCGTCGCCGAGTGCGTGACTTGGAGGCCGAGGTTCTCCGACTTTCCGCCGAGAACGACGCGCTGCACGTCGCGGCCTCAGCACCCGACGAGATCATCGCGCTTGACCAGGCACGCGAGTCCGTCGCGGCCGCGCTCGCCTAACTGCGCAGCCATTCATCAGGGCGTCGCTGCCCGGTTCGGTCGAACCACCCAGGTACAGTCGTGTCGCCGGGTGGGCCGCTTTCCACGTCGGTGTGGTGCTTGTCTAGTCTTCCCCGGACTTCCTGACGATCGCATCCGACCGCACGGTCGGCGAGGAGTGAGCCGGTGTACCTGAAGACCCTCACGCTGCGCGGGTTCAAATCGTTTGCGTCGGCGACGACGCTGCGCTTCGAACCCGGGATCACTTGCGTTGTCGGGCCCAACGGGTCGGGCAAGTCCAACGTCGTTGACGCGCTGTCCTGGGTCATGGGTGAACAAGGCGCCAAGTCGCTGCGCGGCGGCAAGATGGAAGACGTCATCTTCGCCGGGACCTCCGGTCGGCCACCCCTTGGCCGCGCTGAGGTCGTGCTCACGATCGATAACACCGACGGCGCGTTGCCCATCGACTACACCGAGGTCAACATCTCGCGGACGATGTTCCGCAACGGCGGCTCTGAGTACGCAATCAACGGTGAGCCATGTCGGCTCCTTGACGTCCAGGAGTTGCTCTCCGACTCCGGGATTGGCCGCGAGATGCACGTCATCGTCGGCCAGGGCCAGCTCGACTCAGTGCTGTCGGCCACGCCAGAGGATCGACGCGGCTTCATCGAGGAAGCCGCCGGCGTCCTCAAGCACCGCAAGCGGAAAGAAAAAGCACTCCGCAAACTTGACGCGATGGAAGCCAACCTGGTTCGGCTCACCGACCTGACGATCGAGTTGCGGCGTCAACTCAAACCGCTTGGGTCGCCAGGCAGAGATCGCCAAGCGGGCCAGCGTCATCCAGTCGGATGTTCGAGATGCTCGGCTCCGACTGCTCGCCGACGACCTCGGGGTACTGCGCGGTGCGCTCGAACAAGAGACCGCGGACGAATCCGCATTGCTTCAGCGTCGCGGCTGCGACCGAACGCGAACTCGCCGAGATTCAGCAACGAGAGTCCGAGTTAGAGCGGGCCGTCACCGACACGTTGCCGGCGCTGACCAGCGCCCAGGAAACCTGGTTCCAGCTCAACGGACTCGCCGATCGATTCCGCGGAACTGCCACCCTTGCCGCTGAGCGAGTTCGCCACCACGCCGAACAGCCCGAGATTGAGCAAGCACCCCGCGAACCCGAGGACATGGAGCGCGAGGCGTCGCAGATCCGGGAACAAGAGCGCGAACTCGCCGAGCAGATTGCTGCGGACCGCGCCACTTTGCTCGATCTCGAGAAGCGACGGATCGACTCCGAAGGTGGGCTCGCCGACGAGGAACAGCGCGTTGCGTCGTTGCTTAGGGCGATCGCGGATCGTCGCGAAGGGCTGGCGCGACTGGTCGGCAAGGTCAACGCGGCCCGCAGCACGGTAGAGGCCGCAGCGGCCGAACAGGCAGCGACTCGACAGCGCGGTGGCCGAGGCTCGGGAGCGAGCACGTCAGGCGCAGGAAGAATTCGCCGCGCTTGAGGCGCAGATCGCCGGGCTGGACGAAGGCGAGGTCGACCTCGACTCCGACCACGAGACGGCGTCGCTTGCCTTGGCGACGGCAGAGGAGAAGATCGCGGCGCTGCGCGAAGACGAGCGAGCCGCCGAGCAGGAGCGGGCCGCTTTGGTTGCCCGCAAGGATGCGTTGGAACTCGGACTGGCTCGCAAGGACGGGTCCGGTGCGCTGCTAGCGGCCACCGACCAGGTGTCCGGACTGCTCGGTTCGGTCGCTGCGTTGCTCACCGTTGAGCAAGGTTCCGAGGCGGCGGTTGCGGCTGCCCTCGGTGCGGCCGCTGATGCGGTAGCCGTCTCATCGGTCGGGTCCGCTGTCGACGCCCTGCGTTGGCTCAAGCAGGACGACTCAGGACGTACCGGGCTCTTGGTTGGTGGGGGTTCGACGACGGGTTCGACCGGTTGGCCAACTCTGCCAGCGCACGCCTCGTACGCCGTCGACCTGGTGAGCGCTCCCGAGCAGTTACGTCCGGCGCTGCACGCTTTGCTCGACCGCGTGGCAGTTGTCGACGGGCTTGCCGAGGCACGCGCTCTGATCGAGGCCGAACCATCGCTGACTGCGGCCACGCGAGACGGTGACCTGCTTGGGCCGGACGTTCGCGCACGGCGGCTCGGCGTCGTCGCCCAGTTTGCTCGAGGTTCAGGCAGCGGTCGACGACGCGAGTGAGCGGTTGGCTGCGACGACGCATCGATGCGAGCGGCTTCGATTCTCGCTGGCACAGGTCGGCGAGGAACGGCAAGCGGCGCGCGGTCGCGTTGAGGCAGCCTTGGCCCGACTTCATGAGTCAGACGCTCGGTTGGCCGGCGTTGCTGAACAACTGGGTCAGCTCGGTTCGGCTGCCCGCGCCGCCACCGCAGAAGCTGACCGTCAGATCGCGGCGATCGAGGCTGCCCAACAACGTCATCAGGCAGCCGAACTGGCGCTGACCGAGCTCACCGACCGACTGGCGGCGGCTGAAGCGGCGCCAGATATCGAGGAGCCGAACACGGAGGAGCGCGACCGGTTGGCGGCCGCTGTCGCCGCGGCTCGTCACGCCGAGACCGAGCAGCGGCTGGCAGTGCGAACCGGCGAAGAGCGCGCCAACGCGTTGCACGGTCGAGCCGACCAACTCGAGCAAGACGCCGAGGCGGAGCGCGCTAGCCCGCGAGCGCGCGCGGGTGCGACGCGAACGTGCCGCGCGCGAGGCGGCCGTCGGTCGTGCCGTGTTGCGGGCTTGCGACATCGTGCTGAGCCGACTCGAGCGCTCGATCGCGGCAGCCAGCCAAGCCCGGGTCGAGGCTGAGCATGCTCGGACGGCGCGCGAAGGTGAACTGTTGGCCGTTCGTGGACGTGGCCGTGAGTTGTCTGGCGAGTTGGAGAAGCTCACCGACTCGGTTCACCGCGACGAGGTGGCTCGCACCGAACAACGGTTGCGGATCGAGCAAATCGAAACGCGCGCCATGGAGGAGTTCGGCGTCGGATCCGATGACCTGCTCGCCGAGTACGGTCCGAACCAACTTGTGCCGCCGTCACCCTTGGCACCTGGCGAGGAAGAGCCGGAAGTACCGCCGCAGCCCATTCCGTACGTGCGAAGTGAGCAAGAGAAGCGGCTGCGGATCGCAGAGCGGGCGCTCGCGCAGTTGGGCAGAGTCAACCCGTTGGCGCTGGAGGAGTTCTCGGCGATGGAGGAACGTCAGCAGTTCCTCAGCGAGCAGTTGGAGGACCTGAAGAAGACCAAGCGCGACTTGCTCGACATCGTGCGTGAAGTTGACGAGCGCGTGCAGCAGGTCTTCTCAGAGGCGTATAGCGACGTCGCTCGAGAGTTCACCGAAGTCTTCGCCCGCCTATTCCCCGGTGGTGAGGGAAGGCTGGTCCTGACCGATCCAGGCGACCTGCTTGTTACCGGCGTCGACATCGAAGCGCGACCTCCGGGCAAGAAGGTCAAGCGGCTGTCGCTGCTTTCCGGTGGCGAGCGCTCGTTGACCGCGGTCGCGTTCCTGATCGCGCTGTTCAAGGCACGCCCCAGTCCGTTCTACGTGTTGGACGAAGTCGAAGCCGCGCTCGACGACACCAACCTCGGACGCCTGCTCGACATCTACGACGAGTTGCGCGAGAACTCGCAACTCATCGTCATCACTCACCAAAAGCGCACCATGGAAGTTGCCGATGCGTTGTATGGCGTCTCCATGCGCGGCGATGGTGTGAGTGCGGTGATCAGTCAGCGGCTGCGCGAAGCCGAGTCCGCGTGAGTGAACCTGACGCGCCTCGCTCGCGTGCAGGAATCCTGATGTTCGTCACGGTGTCCGTCGTGTTCATGTTTTGTTACGTGGTCACCAACCTGCTCTTGACTGCGGCGTCCGGCGACAGACGACAAGGTTTCGTGGTTTGTCTTCCTGCCCGCCATCCTGCTTCCGGCCGCTGGGGCATCGCGCGGCGTTCTTGTATGTGGCTCGCTTTGAATCGGGTCGCAAGCGTTGGGCGGTGGCCGCGCTCTTCGTCGGATCGCTGGCAGCGACGTTTGTCTTAGGTCTGCTGCTGGCCGCAGTGGCTGCCGGTGGATTCGCCGTCTTTGCGCGCCGCCTGCTTGATGGGGGATCCAGGCCGGCTGCGTCATGACCTGGGTCTGACAGACTCGCGCACGTGAATTCCGCAGCCCTTGTCCTGACTGTTGCCGGTGTGCTGGCGATGGTGCTGGTGATCACCCTCGTCCTGGTTCGCAGCCGATCTGGTCCACCCTCCGACGGACCTCGGCCTGACGCTGCTCCGACCTCCGCCGATGGCTCCGTCGACTCTGGTTCTTGAGGACGACGTCAGTGTTGAGCGTCCCGCAGCCGGCCGCCGGTCGCATGGCTCGCTTGCGCGGTCGGCTGTCTGGCTCCGGTGCCTTGGGGCAGGGTCTGCTCACCTTGCTCTCGCGCGAGCGGATCGACGACGAGACCTGGGACGAGATCGAAGAGAACCTGATCGGAGCCGACCTCGGGGTGGCGGTCGCAACTGCCAGTCGTGGATCGGTTGCGTGAACAAGTGCGGATCGACGGGACAGCCGATCCAGTGGCCCTTCGAACGTTGCTGCACGACGAGTTGCTCGCACAGGTTGGCGCGGATACCGACCGCAGCCTTGCCTTTGGTGAGGCGATCGGACGGCCAGCCGTCGTGCTCGTGGTTGGCGTAAACGGAACTGGCAAGACGACAACCTCAGGCAAGTTGGCGCGGCTGCTGGTAGCTGACGATCGTGATGTCGTGCTTGGTGCTGCCGACACCTTCCGAGCGGCGGCCGTCGGAACAACTCCAAACGTGGGGGGACCGCGTTGGCGTCCCTGTCGTGCGTGGCCCGGACGGGGGAGACCCCGCGAGCGTCGCATTCGACGCCGTGTCGGCTGCGATTGAAAACGAAGCCGACGTGCTGATCGTCGACACCGCGGGGCGATTGCACACCAAAGCTGGGCTCATGGACGAACTCGGCAAGGTCAAGCGCGTCATCGAAAAGCAGGCACCGGTCGACGAGGTGCTGCTGGTTCTCGACGCCACCACTGGTCAGAACGGCATGCTGCAGGCGAAGGTCTTCGCCGAAGTCGTCGACGTCACTGGCGTTGTCTTGACCAAACTGGACGGCACCGCCAAGGGCGGGATTGTCGTCGCGGTGCAGCGCGAGCTCGGCGTACCAGTGAAATTCGTCGGCCTCGGGGAGGGCGCTGACGACCTGGCGCCGTTCGATCCCGAAGTCTTCGTCGAGGCCCTGCTCGGCTAACCCCCGTCCAGGAGCGGCCGGGTATCCTTGAGCGACTCCCGGAAGGACGTTCCCGTTGTTCACCACGCTCCAAGACCGCCTCAGCGCCACGTTCAAGAACCTGCGTGGCAAGGGCAAGCTTTCCGACGCCGACATCGACGCGACGCTGCGCGAGATTCGGGTTGCGCTGCTCGAGGCTGACGTCGCCCTCCCGGTCGTCAAGGACTTCATCGCGTCAGTGCGTGAACGAGCCAAGGGCGCTGAGGTCTCAGAAGCGCTGAATCCTGCGCAGCAGATGGTGAAGATCGTCAACGACGAACTCGCCACCATCTTGGGCGGCGAGACTCGCCGCTTGCGGCTGGCGAAGACCCCGCCGACGGTGATCCTGCTCGCGGGCCTGCAGGGAACCGGCAAGACCACGCTGGCCGGCAAGCTCGGTCGCTGGCTGAAAGCCTCCGGTCACCAGCCACTGCTGGTGGCAGCAGACCTGCAGCGACCCAACGCCGTCCAGCAACTTCAGATCGTCGGAGACAACGCTGGCGTCGCGGTGTTCGCGCCCGAGGTTGGTAGCGGCGTCGGCGATCCGGTCAAGGTCTCGCGAGACGCGATAACGCACGCTCAGGACAAGCTGTACGACGTCGTGATCGTGGACACCGCCGGACGTCTTGGCGTCGACGCCGAGATGATGGACCAGGCTCGCAACATTCGCGATGCCGTCCAGCCGGACGAGGTGCTGTTCGTCCTCGACGCCATGGTCGGACAAGACGCATTGACGACCGCGCAGGCGTTTGCCGACGGTGTGGGATTCGACGGCGTCGTGCTGACCAAGCTCGACGGCGACGCCCGCGGTGGCGCTGCGTTGTCGGTTCGCGGCGTCACCGGTAAGCCCATCATGTTCGCCAGCAACGGCGAGAAGCTCGACGACTTCGACGTCTTCCACCCCGAGCGAATGGCTTCTCGCATTCTCGACATGGGCGACATGCTCACGCTGATCGAGCAGGCCGAAAAGGTCTTCGAGCAGGACCAGGCCGAGCAGATGGCGGCCAAACTTGCGGCGGGCAACGAGTTCACGCTGACCGACTTCCTTGCCGCAACTCCAGGCCGTCCAGAAGATGGGCTCGGTCGGCAAGCTCCTGGGGATGCTGCCGGGGATGGGCGAGCACAAGGAAGCCATCAACAACCTGGACGAGCGTGAGTTCGACCGGATCCGAGCCATCATTCAGTCGATGACCCCCGCTGAGCGCGACGACGTCAAACTGCTGAATGCCTCACGACGAATTCGCATCGCTGGTGGGTCGGGAACCTCGGTGACCGACGTCAACCAACTCGTCCAGCGATTCACTGAGGCTCGCAAGATGATGAGCCAGATGGCACGTGGCGGCGGCATGCCGGGCATGCCGGGAATGGCCGGACTCCCCGGCGGGATGGGCGCCAGCCGTCCGACGCAAGGGCAAGAAGACCAAGAAGGGCAAGAAGGGCCAGGGCGGTCGCAGCGGGAACCCCGCGAAGCGAGCCCTCCAGGAGTCGGGCCAAGACACCGGCGACGCGACGACCGCCCCATCACTTGCCGAACTCCCGACGGAGTTCACAGACCTACTCGGCCGCTAAGACGAAGGGAGCGATCTGGAGGGACATTCCCGTAACTCTCTTTAGGGAATGGCCCTCCGGATCGCTCCCTTCCTCGGCTGATCGCGTCGGTTGTCACTCACCGCGGCACGTTCTCTACAGCGGCACGTTCGCGTCGGGTGATCCGCGGACACGTTCCCTAAAGAGAGTTACGGGAACGCGCCCGCGGATCACCCTCTTCCCGCACGGGCTTGGCCTTAGGGGGATTTGGGCGGCTGGGCAGGGTCTGGCAGAATCGCCGGGTACCCGACAGGCGCTCGGCCCCTCTACCCGGACGACCTGACGTGTTTCTCCGACATCGTGCGGTAACCCCACGCCGCGACGCGAGGTCGGTCCCCGAGAACCAGGAGTTCGCTCAGCCGTGGCTGTCAAGATCAAGCTCAAGCGCATCGGAAAGATGCGCGAACCGCACTACCGAATCGTCGTTGCCGACGCTCGTACCGCCCGTGGTGGGCGCGCGATCGAAGAGATCGGGCAGTACCACCCTCGCGAGAACCCTTCGCGAATCAGCGTGGACTCAGATCGTGCGCAGTACTGGCTCGGCGTTGGCGCGCAGCCGACCGAGGCCGTCGCCGCGATCTTCCGCGTAACCGGAGACTGGCAGCAGTTCAAGGGTGAGCCCGCTCCTCCCGCGATGCTCGTTGCCGAGCCCAAGGCCGACAAGCGCAGCGTGTTCGAGGCTGCGGCGAAGGAAGCCGCTGGCCTAAGCGAGAAGGCAGCCACCACCCCGAAGGCGAAGAAGGCCCCGGCGAAGAAGGCAGCCGCAAAGGCTGACGACTCGGCGAAGTCTGAAGAGGCAGCCACGACTGAAGAGGCTCCTGCGGCGGCGACCGACGAGAGCCCGAAGGTCGAAGAGGCCAAGGTCGAAGGGCGCACCCGAGGTCGAAGCCCCCAAGGCTGAGGACGCGGCTAAGGCTGACGACTCGGCCGAGGCTTCCTCGACCGAGGCCTGAGCGTGGTCGAGAACGCGCTCGAACACTTGGTGCGCGGCATCGTCGACAACCCAGACGACGTCTCCGTGCGGTTGCGTGAGCAGCGTCGAGGCGGTCGGCTGTACGAGGTTCGGGTTCACCCCGACGACCTCGGGCGCGTCATCGGCCGATCGGGTCGAACGGCCGGGCTCGTTTCGGACCGTCGTCGACGCACTCGCCGGTCGCAAGGTCCGAGTCGACTTCGTCGACACCGTCGGAGCCCGCTGAGTTCGATGCAGGTCGTGGTCGGGCGGATCGGCCGGGCCCATGGCACTCGCGGGGATGTCGCCGTCGAGGTCCGCACCGACGAGCCTGAGGTGCGGTTTGCTCCTGGCTCGGTTCTGCAGACCGATCCATCGCGTCCTGACTCCCTGGTCGTGGTCAAGCACTCGCGAGCACTCAGGGCGGACGCTGATCCACTTCGAGAACGTCGACTCACGGACCAGCGCCGAAGAGTTACGCGGACTGCTGTTGCTGTGTGACGTCGACCCCGATGCTCGCCCGGACGACCCCGACGAGTTCTACGACCGGCAGTTGGTCGGGCTCAATGTTCTCGACAAGGTCCGTGGTCCGCTGGGAACGGTCGCAGAGGTGGTGCACCTGCCCGGTCAAGAATTGCTCGCCGTCGACCGCCCCAAGGGGCGACAGGTTCTGGTGCCGTTCGTCGCGTCCATCGTCACCGAGGTCGATCTTGCGACCGGACAGGTGATCGTCGAACTGCCAGCTCGGCCTGCTTGAGTTGGCGGACGAATGAGCCAACTGCGCATCGACGTGGTGACGGTATTTCCTGAGTACTTCACGCCCCTCGAGTTGTCGCTGATCGGTAAGGCGAATCGGGACGGGCTGGTCGACATCAACGTCCACGACCTGCGCACGCACACCGAGGATCGACACCGCACTGTCGATGACACGCCCTACGGCGGGGGACCGGGGATGCTGATGCAGCCCGAGCCCTGGGCTCGGGCGTTGGACCACGTCTTCGAGTCATCGCCGAACCCCGATGCGCGACCGCACCTCGTCGTGCCGAGCCCAGCCGGACGTCGATTCGACCAAGACCTGGCACGCCAGTGGTCACAGGAGCCCTGGCTGGTCTTCGCATGTGGCCGATACGAGGGAATCGACCAGCGAGTCATCGACGAAGCGCGCCGACGCGTGACCGTCACCGAAGTTTCGTTGGGCGACTACGTCCTCAACGGCGGTGAAGTAGCGGCCCTGGCCATCGTCGAGTCGGTGGTCCGATTGCTTCCGGGAGTGTTAGGTAACCAAGACTCGCTGCTCGAGGAATCCCACACCGACGGTCTGCTCGAGGCGCCGTCGTACACCAAACCGGCCAACTGGCGAGACCACGACGTCCCAGCCCGTGCTGCTGTCTGGAGACCATGCGGCGATCGCCAGGTGGCGGCGTGACCAGTCGCTGATGCGTACGTCGATGGTGCGACCCGACCTCATCGAAGCCTTGGATCCGACCATTCTCAACAGTGATGATCTTGAGGTGCTGGCTGAATGTGGCTGGCGAGTCGACCGATGGTCGATTTTCGACCATCGGTCGCGCTGTGGCAGACTAGGCCGTTGGTCAGCACTGAGATCGCCTGCCACAGGGGGTCACGTCACTGCTGCTGATCATTCACTGACCCACCATCGCGGGTGACCTGTGGCACCTTCAGGAGACGACCATGCACACGCTTGACTCTGTCGACGCAGCCTCGTTGCGCGACGACATCCCCGAGTTCCGTCCCGGCGACACCCTGAAGGTTCACGTTCGCGTGATCGAGGGAAACAAGTCGCGTGTGCAGTTGTTTCAGGGAGTAGTCATCCGCCGTTCCGGTGGTGGCGTCCGCGAGACCTTCACCGTTCGCAAGATCAGTTCCGGAGTAGGCGTCGAGCGAACGTTCCCGGTGCACACACCGGTGATCGAGCAGATCGAGGTTGTCACTCGCGGCGCGGTCCGTCGAGCCAAGCTGTACTACCTGCGTGATCGTCGTGGCAAGGCGGCGAAGATCCGCGAGCGGCGCGAGAGTTCGACACTTTCGTGACAGTGGAGGCCACCGACGCGCCATCAGCCGGACCGCCCGCGCCGAAAAAGGCCAAGTCATCGCGTTCGTTCTGGCTAGAACTACCGATCCTGCTCATCATTGCGCTCGGACTCGCCTTCTGATTAAGACCTTTCTGGTTCAGGCCTTCTACATTCCGTCGGGCTCGATGGAGGACACGCTCGCCATCGGCGACCGGGTCCTGGTCAACAAACTCGCGTACAAGATCGGCGACATCCAGCGCGGCGACATTATCGTCTTCAACGGCGTCGACTCGTGGGCGCCTGAGGTTCAGGTCGCTGAGCCCTTCGAATCCGATCTCGGCTGGGCTCCGTTCGGTCTTCGGGGCCTTCGGGTTTGCTTCGCCGAACGAGAAGGACTACATCAAGCGTGTCATCGGACTGCCGGGTGATCACGTCCAGTGCTGCGACAAGCAGGGCCGGATCACCGTCAACGGCGTGCCGCTCGACGAGCCTTACCTCTTCCCCGGCGACAAGCCGTCGGCGACGGACTTTGACATCACCGTCCCCGAGGGTCGGCTCTGGGTGATGGGTGATCACCGCAGCGCGTCGTCGGACTCGCGTGCTCATCTCGGCGATCCCGGTGGTGGAGCGATTCCGATCGACAGCGTTATCGGACGGGCGTTCGTCATCATGTGGCCGTTCGGCGACGCGACCTTCCTCACCCGGCCAGACACCATCGACAACGATGCGATCGACCAAGCCCAGAGCAACGACGCGACTCATCACAAGTAGTTGCGTGCCGCAGCGCGGGCCCCAAGCGGGACGCCCTACGCTGCGGGTATGGCGGTCGTCAACCGGCGGGCAGCCCGGGTGCTGGTCATCGACGCAGAGTCCCGGCTGTTGCTGCTGCGGGGAGTAGACCCAGACAGACCGCAATTCCCGATCTGGCATGCACCTGGCGGTGGCTTGGCCGCTGGCGAAACCGATGTGGAAGCGGCCGCACGGGAGTTGTTCGAAGAAACCGGAATCTTGACTACTTTGGTTGATGCGCCAGTCTGGTCACGACGGCTCGAGTTCAGTTTTGACGGTGTTCGTTACGACCAGCACGAGATCTACTTCGTCTGCTCAGTCGATCGTCCAGACGTCTCCACCGGCGGTCGTACAGAAGACGAACGTCGTTACCTGAGCGAACATCGATGGTTCACCGTTGAGGACCTGAGGTCGGAGACGGACTTGCTTGCACCGCCCGACCTCGCGCAACGCTTCGACGAACTCCTACGCTTCGGACCGCCGACTGAACCGGTGTTGGTCGGGGGAGCGGTGCTGCCGTGATCCGTCCGTCACTGCGACACGAGAAGTCCTTGCTGCGACAGGGACACCACGTCATCGCTGGTTGCGACGAAGTAGGTAGGGGAGCGCTGGGCGGTCCGGTCACCGTCGGATTCGCTGCTGTCGACGCCGACACTCGTCGCGTCCCGAAAGGGTCTGGCTGACAGCAAGCTGTTGACTCCGGAGCGGCGTGAAGCACTCGTCCCTGCGATCAGGCGTTGGTCGCTTGCTTATTCGGTCGGTCACGCGAGTGCAGCCGAGATCGACGCCTTCGGGCTGATGCGTGCGATGAGGTTGGCCGCTCTCCGAGCCTTGGTCACGTTGCCCGTACGTCCCGATGTGATCGTGTTGGACGGCAACCACGACTATTTGTCGCCTCGAGAAGAGCAAGGCGAACTTTTCGCGGCGGAACCCGATTGGCCCGAAGTCGTCATCCCTCAGCGTGTCCATCTTGATAAAGGCGGACATGTACTGCGCGTCAGTGTCTGCCGCAAGCGTGTTGGCCAAGACATCTCGTGACGCGCTGATGGTCCAGATGTCCGAGAACTATCCGCAGTTCGGCTGGGCCAACAACAAGGGCTACGCCTCGCCTGAACACATGGACCAACTCGCCGAACTTGGGCCGTGCGAGCAACATCGACGATCGTGGCGTCTTCCCGGGCAATCGGGGGCGACGCTTGAGGAGGAGTTCGCATGAGTGCAGAGGAACTCGAGCGATACGAAGCGGACTTGGAACTTCAGCTCTACAAGGAGTACCGCGACGTAGTCGGCCTGTTCACTTATGTCGTCGAGACGGATCGACGCTTCTACCTGACCAACGAGGTCGAGGTAACACCGCAACGGGGTGACAACTCCGACGTCTACTTCGAAGTGACGATGGCCGACGCCTGGGTCTGGGACATGTACCGGCCCGCCAGATTCGTCAAGAACGTTCGAGTCCTGACGTTCGCAGATGTGAATGTCGAGGAAATCGGGCGCAGTGAACTGGACGCGGACGTGATGCGCGCCGGCGAGGACCCG
This sequence comes from uncultured Actinomycetota bacterium, assembly GCA_963726755.1. Taxonomy (GTDB): domain Bacteria; phylum Actinomycetota; class Actinomycetes; order JAHEKZ01; family JAHEKZ01; genus DATKIY01. Next base: position 114,186 of record CAVSDB010000002.1, on the reverse strand, counting down.
CTGTCCCCAGGCCGCTAGTTCGTCCCCAGTTAGTCGGCTAAGTCTGCGGGTCGATCCGCTCTCCCACGAGGGTGTCCGCGGAGGTGGACATCTGTGAGCCACAACGCGGCACTGGGAAAGTACGGCGAGGACCTCGCAACTTCACACCTGCGCAGCCAAGGCATGGCAATTCTCGCCCGCAACTGGCGATGTGACATTGGTGAGATCGACATCGTTGCTCGTGACGGCGATGTCCTTGTGGTGTGCGAGGTCAAGACGCGGTCACGGACCGACTACGGAACTCCGTTCGACGCCATCAGTGCTGCCAAAGCCGATCGCTTGCTTCGACTGGCGTGCGTCTTGGGTGCGCGCCAACCAGATGCCATTCGTCGAGATTCGGATCGACGTTGTGGGAATCGTTGGCACTGGCCGACAAGCCGTGCTGCAACACATCAGGGGAGCGGTCGGGTGAGTTTGGCGACCGCGCACACGGTGACGCTTAACCGGAGTCAACGGAACAGTTGTTGAAGTCGAGGTCGACGCCGCTGGAGGGCTTCCTGCGTTCCGGGTTGTCGGTCTTGCCGACACCGCAGTCAGTGAGGCCAGAGATCGTGTCCGGGCCGCCGTCGTCAACGTTGGTGAGGAGTGGAAGACGCGCAAGGTCACCGTCAATCTGTCTCCCGCCTCGGTACGCAAGCGCGGCAGCGGATTCGACCTGGCACTGGCGTGCGCCTGTGTCGGCGCCTTTGACGCACTGTCGCCCGAAGCGTTGGCCGGTTGGGTATTCATCGGTGAACTTGGACTCGACGGTGTGGTGCGTCCGGTGGCCGGGATTTTGCCGATGGTGTTGGCGGCATCGCAGGCGGGATTTAGCCGGGTCATGGTCGCCGAGGCATCTGGACGTGAGGCCGCGCTGGTGCCAGATGTCGAGGTTGCCGTCGTCGCCGACCTACGCGAGGCACTTGAAGTGCTGCGAGGGCTAGCCCCAAGTAGAGATGTGCCAACGACGACGGATGCACCAGAACCGCCGGAGCACCTCGACCTCGCAGAGGTGCGTGGACAACTCGAACCTCGGTTCGCGATTGAGGTGGCGGCCGCAGGTGGGCATCACGTCTTTATGTATGGCGCTCCCGGATCAGGCAAGACCTTGTTGGCCGAACGGCTACCGGGGTTGCTGCCCTCCCTTGATACGGCGGCGTCCCTCGAGGTCACCACGGTGCACTCCGTGGCAGGAGTGCTGAGCCCAGAGCACCCGCTCGTCGTTCGTCCCCCGTTTCAGGCGCCGCACCACACCACGTCCGCCGCCGCGTTGGTCGGGGGTGGCAGTGGCGTCGCCCGTCCAGGCGCGGTGAGTCTGGCTCATCAAGGCGTGTTGTTCCTCGACGAAGCACCTGAGTTTTCGTCGCAGGTGTTGGAGACCCTTCGACAACCAATGGAGACCGGTGTCATTCAACTCGCTCGCAGTCAGGCGTGGGTGCAATTCCCCGCAAGGTTTCAACTGGTTATGGCGGCAAACCCCTGTCCTTGTGGGCGGCTCATTGGACGTGGACTCGAGTGCACTTGCACGCCAGTCCAACGAATGCGCTACGCGCGTCGCCTGTCGGGACCGCTCATGGACCGCGTCGATCTGCAGGTGCCGGTGCTTCCGGTCACGAGGGCGGAGTTGCTCGCCGGAAGTGACGGTGAATCGACGCAAGTCGTCGCGTCAAGGGTCGCGGCTGGCGCGAGAAAGAGCGAGTCATCGCCTGGCGGACACTCCCTGGCGACTGAACGCGCAGGTTCCGGGTCGGGAGTTGAGACAGCGATTCGCCGCTCACCCCGACGCGAGTTGCCCTGGTGTCCGAACAGGTGGGAACCGGGCGGCTGAGTGCTCGTGGAGTCGATCGGGTGTTTCGAGTGTCGTGGACCCTGGCGGATCTGGCAGGCATCGATCGCCCGGGGGTGTCGGAGGTAGCTGGCGCGATCGCCATGCGAGGTGGTGGTTTGTCATGGGCGGCCTAACCGACGAGCAAGCGGCGCGGATGCGACTGGCGCGGCTGACCGAGCCAGGAGACCTGGCCGTCGGACATGCGGTCGCGAGCGACGGAGCGATTGGCTTGTTAGCCAGGATCGAGGCTGGCGATCCCGAACTGCCCAGCGTCGACAACTATCGGTCCAGGCTGGATTTCGACCTACAGAGCGATATCGAAGCGCTTGAACGCGTCGACGGCCGCTTCGTCGTGCCAGGAGACGACGAGTGGCCGACGCAGTTGGAGGCGCTAGAAGCCGTCCCGCTCGGTCTCTTCGTCGTCGGTGGCAACCTTCGGCTCTCTGCTGTCCGATCCGTGGCAGTTGTCGGTGCGCGCGCTGCGACCTCGTATGGACTGCACGTCGCCAGTGAGATCGGATCTGGGCTCGCCGAACAGCATTGGGCGGTCGTATCGGGCGGTGCCTTCGGTATTGACGCAGCAGCCCATCGGGGATCGTTGGTAGTGGGCGGACACACCATCGCTGTGCTGGCGTGCGGTGTGGATGCTCGGTATCCCCAGGGCAACAGTTCCCTTTTCGATCGCATTCTTGAGACCGGCGGCAGCCTGGTGAGTGAACTACCTCCGGGCAGTCACCCCACCCGACCTCGATTCCTGCAGCGCAACCGAGTGATCGCGGGGCTGGCGCGAGCGACTGTGGTCGTTGAGGCGGCTGGTCGATCCGGTGCGTTAAACACTGCGGCGTTCTGCCGCAGACTCGGTCGGCCGCTCCTTGCGGTGCCTGGACCGGTGACGTCTCCGATGTCGCACGGCTGCCATCGACTACTCCGTGACGTCGAGCCGGCCCGATTGGTTACCGGCGTCGACGAGATCATCGAAGAGGCCGGCATGATCGGCGAACTGGCTCCGTTGCCTTCCATCACCGAACGCGTTCGCGACAGCCTCGATCCCACGTCGTTGCGGGTATTCGAGGCGGTCCCGATTCGTGAGCCTGCGACCACTTCGGACATCGCGAAGGCGGCCGGGTCTGACCGAGTCCGCCGTTGCTGGCACCGTCTTGCGGCTAGCCGCGGCCGGGCTGGTCCGTCACGTGCCTGATCGTGGATTCGTGGTGATCCCGAGGTGCTGGAGATCGACCGGAAAGCTCGGTCCATAGGGCAGTCCCAGGCCGAAACCGGCGGCGCGGCCGCTTGCGTAGGGCCGAGAACGTCTCGCACGGTAGAGCGGTGAGCGCCCCCGATCCGCAGTTCCCGCTGGACTTCGAGCGGGCGCTCGTCGACTTCGAGCGGTACCTGCGTGCCGAGCGTCACCTGGCGGCGCGATCTGTCACGGCGTACGTCGGAGACGCGGTGAGTCTGTTGACGCACGCCGCCAGGCGCGGTCGGACCAGAGTCACCGATCTTGATGTCGCTGATCTGCGAAGTTGGCTGGCGCTGCAGAGCACGGTCGGACGCGCTCGCAAAACCATCGCTCGTCGAGCATCAGGAGCCAAAGCGTTTACCGCATGGGCAGTTCTCAGTGGGTACGCCGAAGTCGATGTGGCTGCCGGCCTTGCTCGGCCCAAGGCGCATCGGACGCTGCCGGAGGTACTGCGATCTGACCAGGCCAATGACCTCATGGTCGCGGTGACACAGCGAGCCGAAAGCGATGACCCGTTGGCGGTCCGCGATGCCGCCATGATCGAAGTTCTGTACGCCACCGGGATCCGGGTCGGCGAACTCGTCGGGCCTCGATGTCGACGACGTGGACGAGTCACGGCGCACGCTGCGGGTATTCGGGAAGGGCAGTAAGGAGCGCATGGTTCCGTACGGGGTTCCGGCCAGTCGGGCGTTGAACCGATGGTTGACGGTCGGTCGTGGAAGTCTCGTAGTGGGGGACAGCGGGCCAGCGATGTTCCTCGGAGCGAGGGGGCGTCGGATCGATCCGCGCGCGGTTCGTAGGCTTGTCCATGAGCAGGTGTCGGGAATCGAGGGGGCACCAGACCTCGGGCCTCACGGTTTGCGTCACAGCGCAGCCACGCACCTGCTTGAGGGAGGCGCCGACCTACGCTCCGTCCAGGAGCTGCTGGGCCACGCTACGCTCGCCACCACGCAGATTTACACTCATGTCTCTGTCGACCGACTGAAGAGGGCGTATGACCAAGCGCACCCCCGAGCCTGACACGGTGCCCAACGCTCGCTCGTCTGCGACTTCGCCAGCCCGCAAGCGCGTCAGTCCGGCCAGCAGTGCCAGTAAAAAGGTGACCGTTGCCAAGGCTGCGCCTGCCAAGAAGGCGGCGCCAGCGAAGGCAGCAAAGAAGACTGCGGCGAAGAAGGCAGCCGCTAAGAAGCCGGTCGCGAAGAAGACAGCGCCAGCCAAGAAGCAGCAGCCAAGAAGAGCAGTGGCGAAGAAGTCGGTCGCGAAGAAGGCTGCGCCAGCCAAGAAAGCCCCAGCGAAGAAGACCGCCGCAAAGAAGACTCCGGCGAAAAAGGCACCTGCTGCGAAGAAGGCCGCCGTTGCGGTCGCGCCAGCCGCACCCATGTCTCCGGCCGCTGCCAAGCGGGCCGCCGAACTCGATGCCGCCGACGAGGCCGCCGCGGCGGAGGCCGCGCTCAAGCAGTTGTGGCGTGACTTCAAAGACACTGGCGACCAGCCGCTACGCGAGCGGCTGATCCTGCACTACTCACCGTTGGTGAAGTACGTAGCTGGTCGAGTGGGCGTGGGACTGCCGCCGAACATTGAACAAGCGGACTTGGTGTCCTACGGGATCTTCGGTCTTGATCGATGCGATCGAGAAGTTCGACCTCGCACGTGAGATCAAGTTCGAGACGTACGCCATTAGCCGTATCCGAGGCGCGATCATCGACGAACTACGCGCGATCGACTGGATCCCGCGGTCGGTGCGCTACAAGGCCCGCGAAGTCGAGAAGGCCTATGCGGTTCTCGAAGCCAAGTTGCACCGCACCCCGACCGAGGCTGAGGTCGCCGACGAGATGGGGATCTCATTGGCTGACTTGCATCAGGTCTTTAGTCGAGTGTCGTTCGTCAATGTCGTAGCGCTCGACGAACTTCTCAACGTTGGCGGCGAGAAGGGCGACAAACTCAGCTTGGTCGACACCCTTGAGGACACCAAAGCCGAAGACCCGGTTGCTGCCTTTGAGTCAGAAGAAACGAAGTACCTGCTGGCCAAGGCGATCAACCATCTGCCAGAACGAGAGAAGATCGTCGTCACCTTGTACTACTACGAGGGGTTGACGCTGGCGGAGATTGGCCAGGTGCTTGGAGTCACCGAGAGCAGGATCTGCCAGATGCACACCAAGGCCGTCCTGCAACTTCGTGGTCGACTGGCCGAGGTTCGCGACTAGTTCGCTCTGCTGGCGATCGGGCTCGCGAATCCCGAGATCGGCAGCAACCTCGGTGCCGGATACAGCAGTTCGAGCGGGTCGAGGTACGACTGCCCCTCAAGCAAACCCCAATGCACGCACGACGTGACGCCGCAGTGGCCAGTCGAGCGCTCCGACCTGGCCAATGGTGTCTCCCGGATCGACGGCCTCGACCCACCTCGACCGAGGCTCGAACGGGCTCAAAGGTGGTGCGAAGCCCCGAGGCCAACGTCAGCACCAGCACTGGACGTCCGGCGATGACTCCAACGAAACTCACCACCGCAGCCACTGGAGCGCGGACCACCTGACCTGGAGATGCCAGCAGGTCGACGCCGCGATGGCCGGCGAGCCAGGGGCTGGCTGGTGGCTCGAACGGTCTGATGACGGTCATTGGCTCCACCGGCGGGGCGGCAGTCGGGAGGTTCAGCGCGCAGCGGTGCGGCTGTGACGACGGTGACCAAGATCACCAGGCCGAAAACGATCAAGCCTCGCGGCAACGTGTTAGCGATCATGGACCAAGCATCGCGACGGAGGTCAAACCACGCCGGCTGTCGTCGCTCGATGGGGACAGGACGCGGATTTCCCCAGGGTGAGCCCGGCCCGTACACTGGAACTCGCATCCCTTCGGGGATGACTTCGCACACCCGTGCCACCCGCCCATCGATTTGCGTTGATGAGCCTTGTGGTCGGCTGCTCGGTCCGCATCCTTCGGGAAGTGGTTCAGCCGGTTGGGTGTCAGGCGCCCTGAGCAACCGCTGAGGGCGATGAACCGAGTACTGCGCGCACGCGCAGGTGAGGAGTGCCTCGGCGATGGCCGTTGTCACCATGAAGCAACTGCTCGAAAGTGGTGTCCACTTCGGGCACCAGACCCGGCGCTGGAATCCGAAGATGAAGCGATTCATTTTCACCGAGCGCAACGGGATCTACATCATCGATCTCCAACAGTCGCTGGCTTTCATTGACCGCGCCTACGAGTTCGTCAAGGAAACCGTGGCTCACGGCGGCTCGGTGATGTTCGTCGGCACGAAGAAGCAGGCTCAGGAGTCGGTCTCCGAGCAGGCGACTCGCGTTGGGATGCCCTACGTCAACCAGCGTTGGCTCGGCGGCATGCTCACCAACTTCCAGACCGTCCACAAGCGGCTGCAGCGCCTCAAGGAACTTGAAGAGATTGACTTCGACGTCGTCGCAGGCTCTGGGCTGACCAAGAAGGAACTGCTCGTCCTGCGGCGCGAAAAGGACAAGCTCAACCGCACCCTCGGCGGCATTCGCGACATGGTCAAGATTCCGAGTGCGGTGTGGATCGTCGACACCAACAAGGAGCACATTGCTGTCGACGAGGCTCGCAAGCTGAACATCCCCGTTGTCGCGATCCTCGACAGCAACTGTGACCCCGATGACGTCCAGTTCCCGATCCCGGGCAACGACGACGCGATTCGTTCGGTGGCGCTGCTGACGCGAGTCATTGCCGATGCGGTGGCCGAGGGCCTGGTGGCTCGCGCCGGTGCTGCTGCTGGCGACGAGAAGCCTGAAGGCGCCGAGGTCGGCGCTGACGAGCCGCTCGCCGAGTGGGAGCGCGAACTCTTGGCCGGTGACACTGCGACTGCTGCAGCGACCGAGCCGGTTGCTGCCGAGCCGGTTGCTGACACGCCGGAAGCTGCTGAGTCGGCTGCCGCCAGCGACGCTCCCGCCGCCGACCCTGCCTAACGACCCGAGTACCGGAAGGAACAACGCTTCACATGGCGAACATTTCAGCCGCCGACGTCAAGAAGCTCCGTGATGCCACGGGTGCCGGAATGATGGACAGCAAGAAGGCCCTCGACGAAGCCGATGGTGACTTCGACAAGGCCACCGAGTTGCTCCGCATCAAGGGCGCCAAGAGCCTAGGCAAGCGCGCCGAGCGCACCGCTGGGAACGGTTTGGTCGCATCTGTCGACGGCGCAATGATCGAGCTCAACTGCGAGACCGACTTCGTCGCCAAGAACGACCAGTTCCAGCAACTGGCCAACGACATCGCCAGTCTTGCGGCCAAGGCATCACCGGCCGATCGCGATTCGCTAGCAAGCACCTCGCTGCCGGATGGTCAGACTGTGCAAGAGGCGATCGATGCCCTCGCGACGGTCATCGGTGAGAAGTTGCTGCTCGGCCGGGTGGCGGTTTTCGACGGTCCCACGACGGTGTATCTGCACCGACGCGCGACCGATCTCCCACCGTCGGTCGGCGTATTGGTCGCCTATCAAGGCAGCAACGACGAGGCCGCCCGAGGGGCGGCAATGCAGGTGGCTGCGATGCGCCCGCAGTACGTCAGTCGTGACGACGTGCCTGCGGACATCGTCGAGAACGAGCGACGCATCGCCGAAGCCACGGCTCGTGAGGAGGGCAAGCCCGAGGCGGCATTGTCCAAGATCACAGAGGGCCGCGTCACCGGGTTCTTCAAGCAGGTGGCGCTGTTGGAGCAGCCCTCGGTTCAAGAGCAGAAGAAGTCGGTCAAGCAGGTCCTTGACGAAGCCGGCGTTACCGTGACGAAGTTTGCCCGTTTCGAGGTTGGCGAAGCCTAGAACCAGGCAGACTCGACAACAGACAGTCGACCGGAAGGGAATTGCTCGATGACGCAAGACCAGTCGTCAACTGCATCCCCCGAGTCGTCGTCGCCCGGATTCCGGCGCGTTCTTCTCAAGTTGTCTGGTGAAGCCTTTGCCGGTGACGGTGGGTTGGGTGTCGATCCCGATGTGGTTTCGACGATTGCCCGGCAAGTAGCCGACGTCGTTTCGTCTGGCGTCCAGGTTGCCGTGGTCATTGGCGGTGGCAACTACTTCCGCGGAGCCGAACTCAGTCAACGGGGCATGGATCGCTCGCGGGCTGACTACATGGGCATGCTTGGCACCGTGATGAACTGCCTGGCGATGCAGGACTTCCTTGAGAAGGAAGGCGTCGAGACCCGCGTACAAACAGCCATTACGATGGGTCAGGTCGCCGAGCCGTACGTACCGCGTCGAGCCATGCGTCACCTCGAAAAGGGTCGCGTGGTCATCTTCGGTGCCGGACTTGGCGCACCGTACTTCTCTACGGATACCACAGCCGCGCAGCGTGCTCTTGAGATCTCTGCCGACGTCGTCCTGATGGCCAAGAGCGTCGACGGGGTCTACGACGACGACCCCAAGACCAACCCTGATGCTGTTCGCTTCGACGTGCTGAGTTTCGACGAAGCACTGTCACGTGGGTTGAAGGTGGCCGACGCCACAGCATTCAGCTTGTGCCGGGACAACGACCTACCGATCGTCGTGTTCGACCTGCTCCGCGAGGGCAACATCGCGAGGGCAGTACGAGGTGAGAAGATCGGCACGCTCGTCTCTCACCAAGTGTGAGATACCTGACCACTCCCTGGGAGTTTTGACGTGATCGCTGAAACCATGCGCGAGGCAGAGGCCAAGATGACCAAGGCCGTGAACGTGGCCAAGGAAGACTTCTCTGCGATCCGTACCGGTCGTGCCAACCCAGCGATGTTCAACAAGATTCTGGCCGACTACTACGGCACTCCGACCCCGGTGAACCAACTGGCGTCGTTCCACTCGCCAGAACCATCCATGATGGTGGTCACGCCCTTCGACAAGGGTTCGCTCGCCGCGATTGAGAAGTCGATCCGTGACTCGGACCTTGGTGTGAATCCGGTGGATGACGGAACAATCATTCGGATCGCGTTTCCGCCCCTGACCGAAGAACGCCGCAAAGAGTTCATCAAGGTCGCGAAGGCAAAGGCAGAAGACGCCCGAGTTTCGGTTCGCAACGTACGACGTCACGCCAAAGACGACCTCGACCGTCTACAGAAGGACGGCGAAGTGGGTGAAGACGACGTCCGCCGTGCAGAGAAGCAACTCGATGACCTGACGCACAAGTACACGACGCAGGTAGACGAAATGCTGAAGCACAAGGAGTCCGAGCTCCTCGAGGTTTAGAACCCGTGTCTGAAGCTGCAACTCCCGCGCCAGAAACGGAGGCGTCACCTAGTCGATCTGGTCGCAACCTTCCGGTCGCCATTGCCGTTGGTGTTTGTCTGGCAGTTGTCGTGCTGGCCACGCTCTACACGTTGCAAGAGTTGTTCGTGGGTCTCGTGGTCGTTGTCTTGGGCCTGGCAACTCACGAGATCTGCACGGCGCTGCAAGCAAAGCACTATCAGGTCCCGGTGATTCCGCTGATGGCTGGCGGAGCGCTGATGTTGGTCGTGGCATACGCAGACGGCATCGATGCGCTGGCGATTGCGACGCTCTTGACGTTGATCTGTGGTTTCGCTTCTCGGGTCGCGCTGCCCAGTAGTCGCCCGATCCTGCCGGACCTCGCGGTCGGTGCCTTTGTTGTGGTCTACCTGCCGCTACTTGCGGCATTCGCCATGGTCTTGCTCGCCAGCGATGACGGACCAGATCGCGTCGTCGTGTTCATCTTGGCAGTGGTGTTGAGTGATACCGGGGGGTACGCCGTTGGCGTGCTGTTCGGTCGTCACAAGATGAGCCCGGTGGTCTCGCCCAAGAAGTCCTGGGAGGGCTTAGGGGGATCGGTGCTGTTCGCTTCCGTGGGGACTGCGGTGTCGGTGCCGATTCTGCTTGGGCAGTCTTGGTGGCTGGGTGCCATCCTCGGTGCGTTAGTCGTGGCATCGGCCACTCTTGGCGATCTCACCGAATCGCTGATCAAGCGCGATCTTGGTTTGAAGGACATGGGCCGACTACTCCCCGCGCACGGTGGCCTCATGGACCGGCTTGACTCGCTCTTGCCCACTGCGCCAGTCGTCGTTGCATTCTTCGCCATCGTCGTGAGTTGACGCTATGAACGTGGCCGCAAAGGACCCGGAGGAACGTCAGCGACGAATCCTCCAGGCGTCAATAGAAGTGCTGCGCAGCCGTGGCTTCGCTGGTACGCGAGTCGCAGATGTGGCCGCGGCGGCGGGTGTCAGTCCAGCCATGGTGCTCTACCACTTCACCAGTCTCACCGACCTTCTCGTTGCCGCTCTCGAATCGGTAGAGGACGAGTTCTATCAAGTTCTGGCAGACGTTCCATCGGGCAGCGACCCACGGGACACCCTCGTGGCGATGATCTCACTTTCCGCCGAAGGCGGACCAGCGTTCGGAGACTGGCAACTGTGGCTCGAGGTGTGGGGACGGGGGCGCCAGGATCCGCGAATCAACGAGTTGCAACGATCCGCTGACCTGCGTTGGCGGGGTGAACTCGAATCAGTGATCAGTCGCGGCGTGACTGACGGGGTGTTTGTTTGTGTGAATCCTGCTGAGTCCGTGCTGAGACTGTCGTCGTTGTTAGACGGGTTGGCGGTTCGGGTGGTGCTCGGTGCCGAGGAGTTCACCCCGCGAGACATGGTGGCGACCTGGCTCGGCGGTGCTGCTCGGGAACTGCAAGTCGACGAGAAAGAGTTCATGACCCGCATGACACACTGAAGTGTCATGCCGAATCCTGGAGAACTCGTCTTCGTCGCGCCGCGTCGGGCGAAGCCGCCGCGTCATCTGGCTGACCTCGATGTTGACGCGCGTAAGCAGGCAGTCGCCGATCTCGGTGAACCAACGTTCCGCGCCGACCAACTGGCGCGCCACTACTTCGAGAGGTTCGAGGACCGTCCGTCGGCGATGACCGATCTTCCGGCGGATGGCCGCGAGGAATTCGTCAGCGCGATGATGCCGACGCTGCTGACGACGGTGCGCGAACAAACCTGCGACCAGGGGACGACAGTCAAGACCCTATGGCGGTTGTTCGACGGGGCGCTGGTCGAAAGTGTCTTGATGCGGTACCCGAGCCGGGTAACTCTGTGCGTGTCATCGCAAGCGGGTTGCGGGATGAACTGTCCCTTCTGCGCCACCGGCCAGGCTGGGTTGACGCGCAATCTCTCAACGGCGGAGATCGTGGATCAAGTGGTCGCGGGTGCGCGGATGCTCCAACGTGGCGAAGTTGCAGGTGGCGCTGGCCGAGTTTCGAACGTGGTGTTCATGGGCATGGGCGAACCACTCGCGAACTACAACGCCACCATCTCGGCCGTTCGACGTATGACCGATCCATCGCCTGCCGGAATGGGGTTATCGCAGCGCGGGATCACCGTCTCGACCGTTGGGTTGGTCCCCGCGATGCAGCGGCTGACCGCCGAACAGTTGAACGTAACGTTGGCGGTCTCGCTGCATGCACCAGACGACGAACTCCGCGACACTTTGGTGCCGATCAATACGCGTTGGCAGGTAGCTGAGGTCCTCGACGCTGCGTGGGAGTACACCGCACTGACCAAGCGCCGAGTGTCGATCGAGTACGCGATGATCCGAGACGTGAACGATCAAGCATGGCGGGGTCACCTGCTGGGCTCGCTGCTCAAAGGCCAACTCGCTCACGTGAACCTGATTCCGCTGAACCCCACGCCGGGCTCGAAGTGGACGGCCTCGCGGAGTGAGGACGAACTCGAGTTCGTCCGTCGGATCGAGGCCCACGGCGTCCCGGTCACAGTCCGAGACACCCGCGGCAGGGAGATCGATGGTGCGTGCGGCCAACTTGCCGCGGCTGACTAGCGCGCCTGCGTCACGCGAGACCGCGTCTGCGTGCCAAAGTTGTGCTCATGTCTGACAGCACCGACGGGGCGAGTCGGCAACCGCTGACACGGGACCGAGCTCTTCACCGCGAACTCTGGCTGGTCGCCCTCCGACTGCTTCTCGGCTGCATCTTCATCCTTCTCGCGTACGCCATGATGCCGACCAAGGACACGACTAGTTGGTGGGCGGCTATCCCCATCACCGTTGGCTGCCTGGTGATTTTCGTGGTCGTCTTCGCCAGGCAGTTCAACCGGGTTCGGGGCGCCGACTTCCCCGTATTACGCGCCGTCGAAACGTTGGTCTTTTCGCTGCTGATCTTCTTGGTGCTGTTCGCCGCAGTCGCCGTTCAACTCGATGAGCACTCAGTGGGGGCCTACAACGAGGCCCTCAACAAGATCGACGCCTTCTACTTCTCCGTAACGACACTGGCGACCGTTGGCTACGGCGACATTGTGCCCGTCAGCAGTACAGCTCGCGTCGTTGTCACGATCCAGATGCTCGCCAACCTGGCCTTGATCGGTGTTGCCCTTCGCCTGCTCAGTCGAGTGGTTGAGAACCGAGTAAACCTCGGCCGCGACGACAGCCAGTAACCCCGCCTCCCACGCGGCAGGAGCGAGTGACCCAGTCAAACGGGATTGGATACAATCTCCAGATGTCTCCTGGAGCGTTGGATGGCCTCGTGGTGGCCGATTTCAGTCGGGTGCTCGCCGGTCCTTACGCCACGATGCTGATGGCGGATCTTGGGGCTGAGGTCATCAAAGTCGAGCGCCCTGATCGCGGGGACGACACCCGCGCGTGGGGACCTCCATGGAACGGCGACCAGGCTACCTACTTCCAGTCGGTGAACCGCAACAAGTCGTCAGTGACCTTGGACCTGCACGACGCACGAGGGAGTGGCCGCCGCGAAAGAGCTCGCCGCTCGGGCTGACGTCGTTGTCGAGAACTTCAAGCCAGGGACGTTCGATCGGCTAGGTCTTGGGTACGACGAGTTGCGGCAGCAGAACCCCGGACTTATCTACTGCTCGATCAGCGGCTTCGGGCGCGATGCGGGTCGCGACCTTACCGGGGTACGACCTCCTCGTTCAAGCAGTTGGTGGACTCATGAGCATGACCGGTTCGCGTCCAGAGGAACCAGTCAAGGTCGGCGTTGCACTGGTGGACGTGATCACCGGCTTGCATGCCACCGTCGGAATTCTCGCAGCCCTTGAGCATCGATCGCGCACCGGAGAAGGCCAGCGCGTCGAGGTCAACTTGCTGTCGTCACTGCTGTCGGCTTTGGTCAACCAAACTTCGGGATTTGTTGGTGCTGGGTTCGTTCCCGAGATTATGGGGAACCGACACCCCAGCATTGCGCCATACGAGTCGTACCCAACGGCCGATCATCCGATCGTGATTGCCGTAGGTAACGACGGTCAGTTCCGCGCCTGCGCTCGCGTCTTAGAGGCAGCGGAGTGGGCGGACGACCCGCGGTTCGTTTCCAACCCAACGCGGGTCGCGCATAGAGATGAGTTGTACGCCCTCATGTGCGAACGGCTTGCAACGCGTGGGGCGCAGGATTGGTTCGACGAACTCTCGGCGGCAGGTGTGCCGTGTGGTCCAATCAACGACGTCGCGGGGGCCGTGGCGCTGGCGGAGCGGTTGGGCTTGGATCCAGTACGTGACTGCGGCGGGGTCAACACGGTCGCCAATCCGTTGACGATGAGTGCTACACCACCGACGTATCGCAGCGCGCCGCCCGCACTAGGTCAGGACAACCCCCGTGACTAGTACACCGTTCCGCAGGCCGCCCACGGCGCAAGAGGCGGTGCTCGCTGAACTGCGCCGAACGATCGTCACCGGGGAGCTCAAACCTGGCGAGCAGATTTTGCAGGATGCACTGGCCGAACGCTTTGGTGTTTCGCGGGTGCCGCTGCGAGAGGCTTTGAAGATTCTTGAAGGCGAGGGCCAGGTCACCTATCAACCGCATCGCGGCTACTTCGTCACAGAGTTAGATGTCGACGATCTGCGTGAGGTGTATCGCATCCGCGACCTGCTTGAATCTGAGGCTGCGCGTATCGCCGTCCCGCTGCTCACTGACACAGACCTCGACCGACTCGAGGCCGCCGCTGACGACGTCGATCGAGCTGATCAGTCCGGTGACTTGGTGGCGATGACGGCCGCGAATCGGGTATTTCATTTCACGCTGCTCGAGGCAGCCAAAATGCCAAGGTTGGTTCGGTTGTCTCGGGTGTTGTGGGATGCCACCGATGCTTACCGCTCGTTCTACTACGCGGATCCCGGGTCATCGTCGAGTCGTCCATGACGAGCATCGCGCTGTGGTCGTCGCGGCACGCTCAGGTGACGCCGACGAAGTCGTGCGCCTGCTCCGAGCCCATCGCGAGCATGCGGTCATCGCGGTGGCGGCAGCCATCAGCGACTAGGCACTAGGACGAACAGCGCACGCAGTTGTCGGGATCGTTTCGCTTCACCAGAGCCGAGTCGCGCAATGCGACCTTTCCGCGGAAGTTGAAGACTCCGCCCCCACGGGAACCTGCAGTATTTTCCGTCACCGAGGAGTAGTCCCGCAAAACGATAGAGCCGTAGAGGTTATAGATTCCGCCGCCGGAGTCCTTGGCGACGTTATGCGCCACCGACGATTCGTCGTTGAGGGTCACCTGGTTGACGTACTTCTTAATTGATGAGCTTCCGAAGATCCCGGCCCCATCGGTGGAGGTGTTCCTTGTCACTGAGGATGTGCGGTTCAACGTCACCGACGCCATATTGCTGTAGATACCCCCGCCGATCCCCTCAGCACTGTTTCGGGTCACCGACGATGCGTGGTTCAAGGTGACGGTTCCGCCAAAACTGGCGATCCCGCCCCCGTACTGATAAGGCCCACCGTGGGCGGAACGGGCGTGGTTTCTCGACACCGACGATTTGGCGTTCAAGATCACGGTGCCGTCCACGTTGTAGATCCCAGCACCTGATTTGGTAGCGGTGTTTCTCGACACCTTGGCTGAGTCGTTCAACCGGACTGTGCCGCCGTCGTTGAAGATTCCACCGCCTCTGGGTGCTGTGCTTCTGGTTACTCGTGAGGAGTCCTCTAGCGTCACAGTTCCGCCAGAAACCGAAATGCCACCGCCGGTGCCTTTATCACCCGATCCGCGAATGATGGTCACATCGTGCAAGCTCACTTGGACGCCTTTGCCGCCAGGTAGGGACAGCACGGTCGATGTGTTGTTCCCGTCCAAAGTAGCGATCGGTGAGGACTTCGTTGCCTTGCCAATGACGATCAGATCCTTGTCGATAGTGAAACCCCCGACGCAGATCCCGTTGACCTGAATCCGGTCGCCGGCGGTGGCGCTGTCGATGACGCCCTGAAGGTCAGCACTTGCGATCGTCCCCATCGTGAGGTCTTGCGCGCGACACGTACTGACCTGCGCCTGCGCGTCCGACGCAGCAACCATGACCAGAGTTGCGGTCGCGAGGCCAAGGACGGCAGCGACCGTAGTGCCTCGACTCTCCAGAGCACCAAGCTGTCGCATTGCCACTTCAGTCCTCCGAGTCCCGCAGATAGCCTCGCGGGATTCTCGCACAGCACTTAGCGGTATGCGGCAATTCCGGTAACCGCCTGGCCAACAACAAGGGTGTGGATCTCTTCGGTGCCTTCGTAGGTGAGTACCGACTCAAGGTTGTTGGCGTGACGCAGTACCGGGTACTCCAACGTGATGCCGTTACCGCCGAGGATGGTTCGCGATTCGCGTGCGGTCCGTAGTGCCTCACGGACGTTGTTGAGCTTGCCGACGCTCACCATTTCGGGGGTAATACGCCCCTCGTCCTTCAAACGTCCGAGGTGCAAAGCGAGCAGGAAGGCCTTGTCAAGCTCGACGGTCATGTCTGCGAGTTTGCGCTGGGTGAGTTGGAACCCGGCGATGGGACGGTCGAATTGCTCACGGTTGATCGCGTAGTCGATCGCGGTCTCCAGACAGTCGCGGGCTGCTCCCACAACGCCGAAGACGATCCCGAACCTGGCTTCAGACAAGCAGGACAGCGGTCCCTTGAGTCCGGTCACCTCGGGCAGCACTGCGGATTCGGGCAGCCGCACATTGTCAAGCACGAGTTCACTGGTGATCGACGCGCGCAAACTCAACTTGCTTTTGATGACAGGGGCGCTGAATCCGGGGGAGTCTGTCGGGACGACGAACCCGCGAATCCCCTGATCGGTTTGCGCCCACACAACGGCGACGTCGGCCACTGCGCCGTTGGTGATCCACATCTTGGTGCCGTTGAGCACCCAGTCATTGCCATCGCGCTTGGCGTTGCTGCGCATGTCGGACGGGTTAGAGCCGAAGTCGGGCTCGGTGAGACCGAAGCAGCCGATCTTCTCGCCCGCCGCCATCGCGGGCAACCACTGCTGCTTTTGCTCCTCGCTGCCCCACTTCCAGATCGCGAACATCGCCAGCGAACCCTGCACGCTGACCAGCGAGCGGATTCCCGAGTCGACCGCCTCGAGTTCCATGCACGCAAGCCCGTAGGCGACCGCACTCGTCCCGGCGCAGTCGTAACCGGTCAGGTGCATCCCCAAGACGCCGAGACCGCCGAGTTGTTGCGCCAACTCCTTGGCGGGGATGGTGCCGGCTTCGAACCAGTCAGCGACGTGTGGCCGCAGGTGGTCCTCGCCGAACTTTCGGACGGTGTCGCGAATGGCGCGCTCCTCGTCCGAGAGGAGGGTGTCAGCGGCGATGAGGTCCAGCGGTGCCAACGGCATTTTCACTCCTGAAACGATGGCTTAGGAAGATTGGATACAATATACCGTCCATCGACGGGATCGACGAAACTGGGCGCGTTCCCTGCCTCCGGCTACTTGGCGGTCGTGTACAGCTTGCGCACGGTTTCGAGGATGTCCCAGCGTCCTGACCAGCCCTTGGGCAGCACCAGGACGTCTCCGACCCCGAGCTCAACCGAACTGCCATCGGCGTTGGTCAGCCTGGCTCGACCAGCCAGAATCCGGACGGTCTCTGAGTCGGGGCGATCCTCGATGGCCCAGCCGCCTGGGGTGCACTCCCAGACCCCGACCTGGAAGCCGTCGGCATCGTGGAAGATCTGGCCCTTCATCATGGGCTCACCGCTGTCGGCGCCGATCCTGGGACCCCAGTCCTCAAGGTCACTGCCTACGGCGGCATCCGGGATTGAAACGAGTAGGGGAGCGGTCATGGGTGTCTCCTTGGCCAACTGAGGTTGAGCGAACTGAGTTTGGGTGCTCTCGATGATCCCACGCAGGCGAAGACCGATGTGTTGGGGATGAGGGGCTATGGCATTCTGCTCACCGGCCAGCCTTGACCTCCAGGGAGCGACGATGACCGATCGACCGTTGACCGTCTTGTTCATGCCTGAGTCGGCATACGGGCCCACCGGCAACTGCATGGGTATCGGGAACGTTCTTACTGGCGCGTGGGCATCGAGTGGTATTTGCCGCCGAGTCGAGTTGGAGCGGCAAGTTGGTGTCACGCGGATTCGTCGAGGAGCTGGTCGACCTTGCGCCGCCAGCCGCTGAGGGAGATGAGGCACAAGATCCCGGACAGTTCTGGAAGGAGTTCATCCGCGAGACGGCGCCGGAGTTCCGTAAGCCCACTGTTGACCAACTCGCAACCTTCATTCAACCAACGTTCCAGGCCCTCATCGATGGCGCGAAGTACTGCGAACCGCAGTTGCGGGAGATCATCGCAAGGCAGCAACCCGATGTGATCGTTGAAGACAACGTGGTCGGATTTCCTGCTCTTGTCACCGCCGACGCGCCTTACGTGAGGATCGTCAGTTGCAACCCACTTGAGGTCAAGGGTGCTGGCGTGGCGCCGACGTTTTCTGGGTTGCCGGCCGATGATCAGAGCCAGTGGCAGTCGTTTCGCGAAGAGTACGAGCGCACGCACCGCGCGACCTGGGAGGACTTCAACGCCTTCATGATCGCCCAAGGCGCGCCCCCCTTAGCGGACTTGGAATTCATCCACGAGTCTGAATACGCGAATCTCTACGTGTACCCCGAGGAAGCTGACTACGCGGATCGTCGTCCGCTCGGTCCCACGTGGCACCGGCTGGACTCAAGTGTTCGTTCTGATGACGAGGAGTTCACCCTTCCCAGCGTCATTGCCGATCGACCCGCCGATTCCGGGTTGGTCTATCTCTCGCTTGGTTCGCTCGGCAGCGCGGACGTCGACCTGATGAAGCGACTGGTAGACGTCCTCGGTCGCACGAAGCATCGATTCATCGTCAGTACTGGACCGCAGCACGCCGAGTACGAACTCGCCGACAACATGTGGGGCCAGGAGTTCTTGCCGCAGACAGCGATCATGCCCTTGGTCGACTTGGTCATCACACATGGCGGGAACAACACGACCACAGAGTCGTTTCACTTCGGTAAGCCGATGATTCTGCTTCCCCTGTTCTGGGATCAGTACGACAACGCCCAGCGCGTCGACGAACTCGGCTTCGGAAAGCGGCTGTCGACGTACACGTTCACCGATGCAGAGATGACCAGTGCCATCGATGGCCTGCTCGCCGACAGCGCATTGCGGGAACGTATGACACAGATGGGTGCCTCGATCCGCTCGCGCAACGGCAAGGAACGTGCGGCCGATGTCATCGAGGCGGTAGCCCGCTCTGCTGCAGGCTAGGCATGGCGCAACAGCCGACACTGCTTGAACGGCTTGCCGCGCTTAACCCACCTGAGTTGTTGCCTGCGCGGCTCAGCCAGGAGGGCGCGTCACTACCTTCTACGCTCAAGGTCGCAGCGGTCGAGTCTCTGGGCACCGATATGTGGTTGGCGCTGCTGTCTGACGGCAACGACGCATTCGCGTGTCCGCTGGTCGACGACGAGGGTGCTCTTCGCCGGGCACGTCCAGGCGATGGTGCTGCCGCTGCCCTCATCAACCGGCTGACAGTCGCCCCGGATCCGGCGGCAGCCTTTGACTGGAAACCGTTGAGAGCAGCGACGGCAACGGCAACGGCGACAGGTGACGAACGGGCGATGGGCGTCGATCAGACCCACGAGTCGATCGTCGTCGCTGACACCGCAGTCGTGAAATGGATGGTGCGTGCCGAACCCAGTCCGGCACCTGACCTCATTTCGCACTTGGCGATGAATGGGTTCAAGGAGATGCCGCGACCCTGGGGATTTGTCACTACCAGCCGCGACGGTGGTGTACCCGTCGTCTTGGCGTCGGTGACTGATTTCTTGCCTCATGCCGTGGATGGTTGGAGTTGGTTAGTTGACGATGTCGCCAACTACGGGCTGAACGAGGACAACCACCCTGATCCGTTAGGTCCGATCGTTGAGGTTGCCCGCATCGTTGCCCAGATGCATGCCGCGTTGTCGCGTCCGTCAGAAATCATCGCGAAGCCGATGGGTCTCGCGTCGAGTGCAGACATCGCGGTCTGGCAGACGTCGGCTGTTGAACTCCTGACTCAGGCCACGGCCGAAGTCGGCGGTGACGAAGGAAATCGACTTCGATCTCGCGCACAACGGATCGCTGCCGCACTCGACACCCTGGGCGAGATCGAGTCGACGCCGACTATCCCCATTCACGGCGACCTCCATGTTGGTCAGATCTTGCGTTGGGATGGGGGATACGCCGTCAATGACTTCGATGGCAACCCTGTGGTCCCTGCTGGGGAGCGACTGCGTGCGCAGCCTGCCGCCCGTGACGTAGCCGGAATGCTGCAGTCGATCGATCACGTCGCACGTGTCGTCATCAAGCGTCGCGAGGGCGTCGACGTACCGCGCGTCCTCAACTGGATTCATCAAGCGCAGACGGTGTTCATGGCGGCTTATTCGGGCGCAGTTGGCAATCGCCGATTGTCGGCACCTCTTGGACGACCGGTTGCTGTCACCGTTCCGAGTCGAGCAGGAGCTGCGAGAGTTCCTCTACGCCGAGCGGCACCTGCCCCGATGGCGCTACGTACCCGATGGCGCGCTGCAAGACCTGTTCCCGTGACATGCTGCGGTGGTGGATCCGCACCTGTTCCTGCAGGACTTGGAACGCAAGCCTGAGGCGCTAAGCGCGCTCGCCGAGTCGATCGACCGAGGGGATGCCCTGGCTGATGTCCCGGAGGACATTGACCGTGTCCTGTTTCTCGGAATGGGGTCGTCGACGTACGCAGCCGGTGTCGCAGCAGCTCGGTTGCGATCTCGAGGCGTCGATGCCGTGGCCGAGCTCGCGTCGTCTGACCTGCTACCCCCAGCCGATCCGCGGACTCTGGTCGTTGCGATCTCTGCGTCAGGTGGATCGAAGGAGACGCTAGGAGCGGTCCGTCCCTATTTGGATCGGTCTCAGGTCATCGCCCTCACGAACGTGCCCGGCTCGCCGATTACCGAGGGCGCATCGGCTGTCGTGGACCTCCGTGCTGAACCGGAAGTCGGGTGGTGTCGCGTGTCGGTCGTATCAACACACGTTGGCGTTGTTGCTTGCGATGGAGCACCTCTGGACCGATTCCGAGCCTGACCTGTCCGACGTCATTCGTCGTGCGGCAACCGCCAGTGCCGACTTACTGGATCGGCGCACAGAGTGGCTGCCGCATGTCACGGAAACGCTGTCGGGACCTGACGGATCATGGGTGGTGGCGCCGCTGCGTCGCCTTTGCAGCGCTCAACAAAGCGCACTCATGCTTCGTGAGGGTCCACGACGTCCGGCAGTGGCATGTGAGACCGGTGACTGGAGTCACGTCGACGTCTACCTGACTAAGACGCGCGACTATCGCATGCTGTTGTTCCCGGGCAGCGCCTACGAAGACGAACTCCTGAAGTGGACGCAAGAGCGCGGCGCAACGGTGTTGTCGGTGGGGGAGGAAGTCCCCGGAAGCTCTTTCGCCCTCCGTTACTCAGGAGACGACGATGACGACGTGCGGTTGCTGTCTGAAGTGTTGGTAGCCGAACTGGTCGCGCAGCGGTTGTGGGCTGCAGGTTGAGCTGACTGCGGCTACCGTCGCCAGGCACGGACGTAGTCGGGCACTGGGTAGGGCTGTTGCAAGTCAGGCGCATCGATTGGGGTTTCGAGGACTTCACGCATCGGGACGATGCCCGCCCAGATCGGCAGGTAGATGTCTTCGGGCACATCGTCCGGCGGGCCGTCCGAAACCTTCACCGACGCCTCTTCGAGAGAGAGCGACAAGACAACCGTGGCTGCCAACTCCTTCTTGTTGGGATGCCGAGCTTCCGCCCAACGCCCTGGGAGCAGGTGATGGGTTATGACTTCCAACGCGTCGAACTTGGCTTTGCCCGTGATCTTCTCGCAGACACCGAGCACCATCGCTCCGCGGTAGTGCATCGACGACTCGAAAGTCGAGCGAGCCAGTACCAGGCCGTCGAGCAGCGTCACCGTGAAGCAGGTCGGCTGACCTGCCGCGAGACCGCGGAAGAGCCGGCTACCCGTTGAGCCGTGGAACAGCACGCGGTCCCCGTCGCGCGCATATCCGACGGGGAGGATGTACGGCTGACCTGCGTCGTCGCTGACAGCAACATGCGCGACCAGGCCAGCGTCGAGCACCGCATGCAGAACGTCTTGGTCGCGAACTGCCTTGTCGGCCAGCCGTTTCACGCGGGTACGCGCCGTCGACCCCGGACGCAACTGACTCATGTCACTCACTTTCATTGGATTGCGGAAGATTCGGGTGGCCATAGCCACCCGAATCTTCCGCAATCGTGGACTAAAGGATGGACCAGGCTTCGGTAAGGACGGAGCGAAGTGTCGACTCGATCTCGTCGAACTCTTTCTGGCCGACGATCAGCGGTGGCGCTAGCTGGATCACGGGGTCGCCACGGTCGTCAGCGCGGCAGTACAGGCCGGCATCAAAGAGCGCCTTTGACAAGAAGCCGCGTAGCAACCGCTCGGACTCGTCGTCGTTGAAGGTCTCCTTGGTCTTCTTGTCCTTGACCAGTTCGATTCCGTAGAAGTAGCCGGCACCGCGAACGTCCCCGACGATCGGTAGGTCGTTCAACTTCTCGAGAGTCGAGCGGAACGCGCCCTCATTCTTCTGGACGTGTTCGTTGATGCCCTCGCGCTCGAAGATGTCGAGGTTCGCCAACGCAACTGCGGCGGCCACCGGGTGACCGCCCCAGGTGTAGCCGTGCGCGAAGTAGTTCTGGCCATGACGGAACGGCTCGAAGAACTTCTCGCTGACGATCATTGCCCCCAGCGGCGCGTAACCCGACGTCAATCCCTTGGCCGACGTGATGATGTCGGGCGTGACGCCGTAGCGCTTGGTCGCGAAGTAGTCGCCGATGCGTCCGTACGCACAGATCGTCTCGTCGGAGACGTACAGGACGTCGTACTCGTCACAGATCTCGCGGACGCGCTCGAGGTACCCGGGAGGCGGCGGGAAGCATCCTCCGGAGTTCTGCACGGGTTCGAGGAAGACCGCGGCGACAGTGTCGGGACCTTCGAACTCGATGGCCTCGGCGATCCGGTCAGCGGCCCAGCGTCCGAACTTCTCGATGTCGTCACCGTGCTCTGGAGCCCGGTAGAAGTTCGTGTTGGGCACCTTGATCCCGCTAGGCACCAGCGGCTCGAAGTACATCTTGGCCTCGGGGATGCCCGTGATGGACAGCGCGCCATGCGGGGTGCCGTGGTAGGCGATCGAACGGCTGATCACCTTGTGCTTCATGGGCTTGCCGGTCAACTTGAAGTACTGCTTGGCCAACTTCCAGGCGCTCTCAACC
Source organism: uncultured Actinomycetota bacterium (assembly GCA_963726755.1). Taxonomy (GTDB): domain Bacteria; phylum Actinomycetota; class Actinomycetes; order JAHEKZ01; family JAHEKZ01; genus DATKIY01. The sequence goes on along the minus strand of CAVSDB010000002.1, from coordinate 91,628 downwards.
GCCTCGCCGCCACCGGAGGTGAAGAAGACCCGGTTCAGGTCGCCGGGGGCGAGATTCGGCGAGCCGCTCAGCGAGCTCGATCGCTGGTGGGTGGCCGTAAGACCACAGCGGGAAGAACGCAAGTTCGCTGGCCTGCTTGGCCATGACCTCGGCAAGTTCAGTACGGCCGTGCCCGACCTGCACGACGAACAACCCGGCAAGACCGTCGAGGTACTTGTTGCCTTGGTCATCCCAGATGTACGCCCCGTCTCCTCGAGTGATGACGGGGACGTGTCCCGCACCGGACTCGTACGTCGAGTGGCGCGTGAAGTGCATCCATAGGTGGTCGCGGGCGGATTCGGCAAGGCGGTCGTCGCCTGGTTCGGTAAAGGACTGCGGCGTGGTCATCGAGTTCCCCATGAGTAGATCTGTTTACGGAGCTTGAGGTAGACGAAGCTCTCGGTATGGCGGACACCGGGGATCGCCCGGATCTGTTTGTTTATGACGTCGAGCAGATGGTCGTCGTCCTCGCAGACAACTTCGACGAGGATGTCGAAGGCACCTGCCGTGATGACGACGTAGTCAACTTCAGTCATCGCTTCTAGCTGCTCAGCCACTTCTTCCATGTCGCCCTCAACCCGAATGCCGATCATCGCGGCGCGCGGGAAGCCGACGGACAGGGGATCGGTGACCGCCACGATTTGCATGACACCGGACTCGAGCAGTCGCTGCACGCGTTGTCGCACGGCAGCTTCTGAGAGCCCGACGGCCTTGCCAATCGCGGCATATGGTCGGCGACCGTCCTCCTGGAGCTGTTCGATGATGCTCTTCGACACTTCGTCGAGCACCATCCCGTTGCTCCGGTCGCGGGTCGCCATGGACGCATCCTGTCGGCTGAATGTCCAGTTAGCAAGTGATTTCGTGGCCAAATCAACGTTTGGCGACGAATTTAGTGCCCGATTGACGATCCCCCTGTCGTTTCCGGCAGTTGAGGTCTACGCTGACGAGACAGTCTGTCCCCCGTACTCAAGGAGAACCCGTGAGCGACCGCGTGTTCCGTAACTTCATTAACGGCGAGTCCACGGACTCCGTCGATGGCCAGATGATGGATCTGGTCAACCCCACCACCGGCGAGGTTTACGCGCAGGCGGCCAACAGCACGGCCGAAGACATTGACCGTGCCTTCAAGGCAGCGTCCGGTGCCTTTGAGACGTGGCGGAACTCCACGCCGTCGGAGCGATCCCTCGCGTTGCTCAAACTCGCCGACTCGATCGAAGAGCACGCCGAAGAACTCGTTGCGCTTGAGAGCGAGAACACCGGTAAGCCGATTGCGCTGACCATGAGCGAAGAGATTCCGCCGATGGTCGACCAGATTCGCTTCTTCGCCGGCGCCGCGCGACAACTCGAAGGCCGCGCCGCAGGCGAGTACATGGCCGGTCACACCTCGATGATTCGTCGCGAGCCGATCGGTGTCGTCGGGCAGGTCTCTCCGTGGAACTACCCGATGATGATGGCGGTCTGGAAGTTCGCTCCGGCGATCGCAGCGGGTTGCACCACAGTCCTGAAGCCTTCAGACACCACACCAGCAACTGCGGTACGCATGGCTGAACTTGCAGCCGAGCACCTGCCCCCGGCGTCTTCAACGTGGTGACCGGCGACCGCGACACCGGACGCGCGCTCGTCGATCACCCAACGCCGCGACTGATCTCCATTACCGGCTCGACGCGTGCCGGGATGCAGATCGCCGAGGCCGCGAGCAAGGACCTCAAGCGGCTCCACCTGGAACTGGGCGGCAAGGCACCGGTCATCGTGTTCGACGACGCTGACATCGCGGCAGCCGCAGAAGCCATCGCCATCGCTGGTTACTTCAACGCTGGTCAGGACTGCACGGCTGCTACGCGTGTCATCGCAGCACCCGGCGTCTACGACGACTTCGTCGCCGCCCTGACCGAGCAGGCGTTGGCTGTCGCGTCGACGTACGAGAACGGTCCAGGCGACGAGGACGCGTTGCTGCCGCCGGTCAACAACATCAACCAGTACGAACGCGTCCTCGGCTTCTTCGACCGGATGCCAGACCACGCGCGCGTCACCGCCGGTGGCGAGAAGATCGGCGACCATGGTTACTACGTCAAGGCCAGCGTTGTCGCTGACCTCAAGCAGGACGACGAGATGATTCAGTCCGAGATCTTCGGACCGGTCATCACGGTGCAGAAGTTCACCGACGAAACCGAAGCGATTCGGTACGCCAACGGCGTGGACTACGGTCTTGCGTCCAGTGTTTGGACGAAGGACTTCGGTCGCGCGATGCGCATGGCGAAGGCGCTCGACTTTGGCTGCGTGTGGATCAACACCCACATTCCGCTCGTCGCCGAAATGCCGCACGGTGGCTTCAAGCACTCCGGGTACGGCAAGGACCTATCGATGTACGGGTTCGACGACTACACGCGCATCAAGCACGTGATGGCCAACATCGAGTAGTTAAGCGGCTTGGTCGCAGGCGACGGGGAACGGTTTCCTAAAGAGAGTTACGGAAACGTCCCCCGCCCCCTCTGTCTGCGCGCCTGCGATGCCGCGTTCCTCACGCGAGTTTCGCGCGCCATGGGGCGGCTTCCTAGAAGAGAGTTACGGAAACCGCCCCATGCCGCGCTTTCGGTGTGCCGACCCTCCTGATTTCGTGGTATCGGGCGTGGTGAACCTTCGGATTCCCTTGTGATGACGTCCACTGTCTGTCAGGATCGGCCGCCGGAGCGCTCGTTGGTTGCTGTTGCCTCACGAATTCGACATCTCGGTATCGGGTCGATGGTCCGGGGGGTAGCGTGACGCTCCACGAGGACCACACAACCAAGCAGGCAGGCGGCCAATCGGCGGCAGCCGAGGAGGTGTCGATGGGCGCTGGCAGCCACTTCATTGGTGGTCGCCGCGTGGACGGGTCGACCGATCAGACGCACGACGTCATCGACCCCAGCAACGGCGAGGTTGTTACCACCGTCAATCTCGCAGGTCCGGCTGAAGTCGACGCTGCAGTGGCGGCAGCAAAGTTGGCCTTCCCTGAGTGGTCGGAAGCGACTCCCGGCGAACGTTCTGTGGCCATGACCCGGTTTGCCGGGATCCTCGAGGAGCGGGCAGCAGATTTCGCGCAGGTCGAGAGCCGGCAAGCGGGTAAGCCGATCCGGTTGGCTACCGAGTTCGACGTTCCTGGAACCATCGACAACGCGGCCTTCTTCGCCGGTGCCGCTCGAAACCTCGAGGGCAAGGCGGCTGGCGAGTACAGTGCCGATCACACGTCGATGGTTCGGCGCGAGGCAGTTGGAGTGGTCGGTTCAATCGCCCCCTGGAACTACCCGCTGCAGATGGCTGGATGGAAGGTACTGCCAGCCATCGCCGCCGGGAACACCATCGTGCTTAAGCCAGCTGAGTTGACTCCGCTGACGTCGGTGATGTTCGCCGAAGCGGCACACGATGCCGGAATTCCCGCCGGAGTCGTCAACGTCATCACCGGAAGAGGCTCGGTGGCTGGTGAACACCTCATGGACCACCCTGACGTTTCGATGGTCTCGTTCACCGGCTCGACTCCCATCGGCCAGCGTGTGATGCAGACCGCATCACGAACGGTTAAGCGCGTTCACCTCGAACTTGGCGGCAAGGCACCGTTCGTCGTATTCGACGACGCCGATCTGGACGCCGCCATACAGGGGGCCGTGGCCGGATCGCTGATCAACACCGGTCAGGACTGCACAGCTGCAACCAGGGCCTACGTCCAGCGACCTCTGTATGACGCCTTCGTCCAGGGTGTGGCTGACGTCATGAATACCGTCGTCCTCGGACCGACCAACGACCCGAGGACCGACCAGGGACCGCTCATCTCTCGCAAACAGCAAGAGCGAGTTGCGGGCTATGTCGAACGTGCCCGCGGATATGGCGCAAAGGTCGTGCGCGGTGGATCAATTCCGAATGGCGAACTGAGTTCAGGTTCCTACTACGAACCGACGCTCGTTGTCGACGTTGCGCAAGATGCCGAAATCGTCCAGGAAGAGTTGTTTGGTCCGGTGCTTGTTGTGCTGCCGTTCGACAGTGACGACGACGGTCTGCGACTTGCCAACGACACGCCATTCGGGCTGGCAGCCTCTTGCTGGACGCGGGATATCTTCCGAGGCTTGCGCGCTACTCGTGAGATTCGGTCAGGATGCGTCTGGGTGAACGATCACATTCCGATCATTTCTGAGATGCCGCATGGGGGTTACAAGCAGTCTGGATTCGGTAAGGACATGAGTCAGTACTCGTTCGACGAGTACACCAATGTCAAGCATGTGATGTACGACCGCACGGCGGGCGTGCGGAAGGATTGGCATCGAACCATCTTCGGTGGGCGATGAATACCTGGTCGAAGGCACCGGGTTCGGGTCAACAACGCGGAGGAACGACACGCAATGAGCACTAACAACAGCCGACCTCTCATCATCCCAGGCCGTAACACCGGCGTTTCTCGTCGAAACTTCCTTCGCGGTGTCGGGGTTGGCGGTGCCGCGATTGCCGGTGGCGGGCTCCTGGCTGGCTGCGGCAGCAGCGGACAGGCTGGCACCAGCGCCACTGAAGTCGCCGATCAGTCTGACGTCGACAAGGTGCTCAACTTCACCAACTGGCCGCTTGTACATCGACCAGAAGAAGGTCAATGGCGAGGTCACTCGTCCGACGATCGACGCGTTCGAGCAGAAGACGGGAATCACCGTCAACTACACCGAAAACGTCAACGACAACGAGTCCTTCTTCGCAACTATCCGACCGCTCCTGGCCGACGGAAAGTCGACGCCCTACGACTCCTTCGCGCTGACCGACTGGATGGCGTCGAAGTTGATCAACCTGAATTACCTCGAAAAGATCGACAAGTCGAACATCCCGAATGCCAAGAATCTGTCGCCTGCGCTGGCCAGTCCGTCGTGGGATCCCAACCGCGACTACTCGCTCCCCTGGCAGTCAGGTTTGACCGGCATCGCCTACGACTCGTCGCAAGTCGACCCAGTCACTTCGGTCAACCAGTTGCTGACTGACCCAAACCTGGCTGGCTCGATCACAGTGTTGACCGAGATGCGCGACACCATGGGCCTGATCATGCTCGACCAGGGGAACAGCCCCACGGACTTTGACCAGGCCGCGTGGGATCAGGCCTTCGAGGCGATTCAGACAGCTACCGACAATCAACAAATCCGCCAGTTCACGGGCAACGACTACGCGCAGCCGCTGTCCAAGGGAGACCTCAAAGCCTGCATGGCCTGGTCAGGTGACGTCGTCCAACTGCAGTTTGACAACCCGAATATTAAGTTCGTGATTCCAGACGGCGGCGCCATGCTCTGGTCGGACAACATGCTGATCCCCGCTGGCGCCCTGCACAAGAAGAACGCCGAACTCTGGATGAACTACTACTACGACCCGGTTGTCGCCGCCGAGGTAGAGGCCTGGGTGAACTACATCTCGCCTGTCGTGGGGGCAAAAGAAGAACTACGCGAAAACCGATCCGGACCTCGCTAATAACCCGCTGATCTTCCCTTCAGAGGCAGACCTTGCCAAACTGTCGATCTTCCGTGGGTTGAGCCCTGCAGAAGACACGAAGTACACCGCGCAGTTCCAAACGCTCTTCACCTGATCGCCTCCGTCCATCTCTTAAGAGAGTCAGAAACGATGACTGAGCAACGAACTGAAGCAACAGTCGGCGATGGCGCTGAGCCGACCGCAAGTGCGACGACGGGGGGAGCCGATCTTCACATCGTCGACTGCACCAAGCGGTTCGGCGACTTCGTGGCTGTCGATGATCTGACGTTGACCATCCCGGCTGGGTCGTTCTTCGCGTCTGCTCGGACCCTCTGGGTGCGGGAAGACAACGACGCTGCGAATGGTGGCCGGGCTCGAAGAGCCCACCAGTGGTCGTATCGTCATTGGCCAAGAAGATGTGACGTACAACAAGCCGTACCGTCGCCCGGTCAACACCGTCTTTCAGTCGTACGCACTCTTCCCGCATCTCGACATCTTCGAGAACGTGGCATTTGGGCTCCGGCGCAAGGGAATCAAAGATGTTCGTCCAGAGGTCGAGCGGATTCTCGAACTGGTGGAGTTGTCCTCCTTCGCGCGCCGCAAGCCGACGCAGTTGTCTGGTGGGCAGCAGCAGCGGGTTGCGGTAGCTCGCGCGCTGATTAACCATCCTGAGGTCCTGCTGCTGGACGAACCGCTCGGTGCACTTGACCTCAAGTTGCGACGACAAATGCAGATTGAGCTCAAGCGAATTCAGACTGAAGTCGGCATCACGTTCGTCCACGTGACACATGACCAAGAAGAAGCCATGACGATGGCCGACACCATCGCGGTGATGAACGCTGGCCACGTTGAGCAACTCGGTGCACCTATCGACCTGTACGAGAACCCGGTTACCACCTTTGTTGCGAACTTCTTGGGGCAGTCGAACCTTCTCAAGGGAAAGTTGGCGGGCAAGAGTGGTGGAGATGCGCTGCTCGACGTGCAGGGTGCCCGAATGGCTATGCCGACGGCTCGCGTCCACTCGGAGAGTGACGATGTCTGGGTTGGTGTTCGACCCGAGAAAGTGAAAATCAGTCCTGAGGGAACGTCCGTCAACGGCGAGAACTCGTTGACCGGGGTTGTTACTGATGCGAGTTACATGGGCGTTTCGACGCAGTACCTCGTCGAGCTCCCGTGGGGGCAAGAGGTCTCGGTCTTCGCTCAGAACCTCAGCACTACCGGACCGATGAGAGTCGGTGAGTCCGCAGTCCTGCATTGGGAGTCTGCGCACACCTTCGCTCTGGACGCTGCGCAGGACGCCGATGCTGGAGCTGAGAAGGTCGAGGGCGACGAATGAGCGCCGCGCCTGCGGTCGGAACCGGAGGTAAAGCGCCGGCCGAGGACACTGCGCGCGCGGTCGGCTCGAGCAAGTGGACTCCCTACGCGCTGCTGACTCCTGGGCATGTTGTGGCTCGGGGTGTTCTTTCTCATCCCCACCCTCGTCATGGTCTCGACCTCTTTGCAGTCCGGAGACATCTACGCAGGGATTCAAGTTCACCGGCGAGGTCAGCAACTACTGGAATGCCATCAGTGACTATGGCGGGACCTACATCAAGTCCCTTGCCTACGCGCTGATTCGCCACCGCTGATCTGTCTGGTTATCGCGTACCCCTTGGCCTACACCATCGCGTTCAAGTCAGGGCGCTGGCGAAACATTCTGTTGGTGTTGGTTATCGCACCGTTCTTCACCAGTTTCTTGCTGCGCACCAACGCTTGGAGCACCATCTTCGCGGACCAAGGCTTTCCGGTGCAGTTCATGGAGAAGATTGGTCTGTTGAATCTGCTTCATGCCATCAATACCGACTGGCTGCCATACTTGGTTGAGTTGGTTCAACTTCTTCCCGGCCGGGATCACCGGAACTGAAAAGGTGCTGCAGACACCAGGCGCCGTCATCGTCGGCATTGCCTACAACTTCCTGCCCTTTATGACGCTGCCGCTGTTCGCCAGTCTCGAGCGCATCGATGTGCGGTTGATCGAGGCTGGCCAGGACCTGTACGCGTCGGCGTGGACGGCATTTCGCAAGGTGACGTTCCCGCTCTCGCTGCCAGGCGTTGTTGCCGGCACCTTGTTGACGTTCATCCCTGCCGCAGGTGACCCGGTCAACGCCAGACTGCTCGGAGGTCCGGGCGACGCATTGATCGGTAACAGCATCGACTCGCAGTTCAACGTGACTAACAACTATCCGCTTGCATCAGCACTGTCAGTGATCTTGATGGTGGTCATCGTTGCGATGGTCGCGGTCTATGTGCGAAGAGCCGGAACAGAGGAGTTGGTCTGATGTCGATCACCGATGTCGATCGTCCGATGCTTCGGGTAGCCGGCGAACTACCGCCCGAAATCAAGCCGAGCCGCTCATGACGCGGTTCGGGCGATGGTTCCGCAACCATTTCATTCAGTTCTGCGCCGCTGGCGCGCTCATCTTCATGTTCCTCCCCGTTTTGATCGTCTTCATCTTCTCGTTCAACAGCCCCGCGGGCCGATACAACTACACCTGGAATCAGTTCAGCATCGCAGGCGTGGCCGGGCGTTCTTCAGAACGCGGAGATTTACGATTCGCTGATCCTGAGTTTGAAGATCGGTGCCATGGCCACTGTGGTGGCAACCATCCTTGGCACCTTGATTGCGTTCGCTATTGGGCGCCACCGGTTCAACGGTCGTGCTCTGACCAACCTGCTGATCTTCATGCCGATGGCGACGCCTGAAGTGGTGATGGGTGCCTCGTTGTTGGCGCTGTTCATCAACGTCAACCTGCAGAGCAGCTTGGGTTTGTGGACCATCTTGGTCGCGCACATCATGTTCTGCATCAGTTTCGTCGTCGTGACAGTAAAGGCTCGTATCGCCGGTCTCGACCCGCGCTTAGAACAGGCCGCCTCTGACCTGTACGCGAACGAGTTCCAGACCTTCAGGAAGGTCACGTTCCCGTTGGTGCTGCCGGGCATCGTTGCCGGTGCGTTGTTGGCGTTCTCGCTGTCGTTCGACGACTTTGTCATCACCCACTTCACCGCTGGACAGTCGGTTACCTTCCCGGTCTACGTATGGGGAGCCGCTGGCAAGGGAATCCCACCCGAAGCGAACGTGGTCGGTTCTGCAATGTTCATCATTGCGTTCGTGATTGTGCTCATCCCCGAGTTAGCGCGGACCAGGTCGAAGAAGAGTTAACGCGCTCCGCCATACTCGTCCCGAGGTGAGAGTCCGTGACTAGTACTTTCCATGCGTCCACTGCGGACAGCCAAGTCTTGGCGTCCCTTGCCGAGGCGAAGCACGAGCCGTACTGGCTCGACGATCCTGCGGCGCCCGAGTTAGCGGCGTCGCTGACTGAACCGATCACGTGCGACCTGCTCGTTGTCGGCGGTGGCTTCACGGGACTGTGGACCGCCCTGCTTGCGAAAGAGGCTGACCCTTCGCTCGACGTTGTCCTGGTTGAAGGTGAGCGAATCGGGTGGGCGGCAACTGGACGTAACGGCGGATTCGTGTCGTCGAGCTTGACGCACGGGTTACCCAACGGCGTGGATCGATTTCCCGATGAGATGCGTCAACTCATTCGGATGGGGGATGAAAACCTTGCCGCTATCGAGGACACGCTCGCGCGGTACTCGATCGACGCCGACTGGGAGCACAGTGGGGACCTCAGCGTCGCTACCGAGTCGTGGCAGGTCGACGAGTTAGCGCAGTACCGCACTCTGGCCGAGGAGTACGGCGCGAAGGTTGAACTTTGGGATCAGCAACGCACTCAGGCAGAGGTTGCCTCACCCACCTACCTCGGCGGCCTTTACGAAGCTGAGGGCACTGCGATCGTTAACCCTGCCAAGTTGGCGTGGGGGCTCGCTGATGCTGCCCGGTCGCTAGGAGTTCGGATCTACGAGCACACCAAAGTGACCGGTTTGGATTCGGATGCAAGCAAGATTCGCGCCACAACTGCGTACGGCAGCGTGCAGGCCGCCCGGGTGGCACTTGCGACCAACATCTTCCCGAGCCTGGTGAAGCGGGCTCGCCTTTACGTTGTGCCAGTTTGGGACTACGTGCTGATGACTGAGCCGCTGTCGCGGGGACAACTCACCGACATTGGTTGGCCGCGACGTCAGGGGATTGGCGATGCGGGAAATCAGTTCCACTACTACCGGCTGACTCAGGACAACCGAATCCTGTGGGGCGGCTACGACGCGATCTACAACTACGCCAATGGCCTGGATCGTCGACACGAACACCGACCTGAGTCGTATAGCAAACTCGCGGGGCACTTCTTCACTACCTTCCCCCAGCTTGAGGGCTTGCGCTTTAGCCATGTCTGGGGTGGCGCCATTGATACCTCGACGCGGTTCTGTGCGTTCTGGGGGCAGGCGTACCAGAACAAGGTCGCCTATGTGATGGGTTACACCGGTCTTGGCGTTGGCGCTACCCGGTTCGGCGCGCAGGTGATGCTTGACCTCCTGGACGGTCGGGAGACCGAGCGCACTGCGTTGAAGTTTGTGCAGAGCAAGCCGATTCCCTTCCCACCCGAACCGTTCCGCTATGCCGGCATTCAGGCCACCCGTTGGTCACTCGACAAGGCCGATCAAACCGGCGGCAAGCGCAACTTGTGGTTGCGCAGCCTCGATCGGCTCGGCTTGGGATTCGACTCGTAGAAGAGTTACCCGGTTGGTGAAGTTCAAACGGTTCGCGCAGTTTGCTACGGAGGCGCGAGTCCCAACGAGCCGTCGTAACGCACCGTCACGCGCCACCCTTGCTGGTGCACGTAGTTGTGATGTCGGCGACACAGCATCACCAGATTGTCGAGTTTGGTCTCTCCGCCCTCACTCCAGAACTGGATGTGGTGGACGTCGCAGAGTTGGGGTGCTCGATGACAGCCGTCGGCAACACAGCCACGATCTCTGGCTGTAACCGCGCGCCGGACCGGGGGCGGGATGGTTCGTGTCGCGCGCCCGACGTCTAGGACCTGACTTGGGCCGTCCATCACAACGCGCGAGACGGCTGCGTCGCAGCTCAGCATCCGCACTTCTTCGGCGGTGATCGGCCCGATGCCGTCGAGGTCTGCGGTGGGGGAGCCGTCCTCCTTGTTGAGGGTCGATGCTTGGACGATGACGGAGAGGTGTGGGCGAACTCCTCCCTTGTCGGGAGCCTCACCGGAGTCCAGGAAGCTCTGACAGATCTCGGCGAGCGCATCTGCCCGGCGTTGCGGCCATGACCTTGCGTCCTGAGCATCGACACCACTCTTGCGGGGTGGTGTCACCAGCGAGTGCACTGCTGTCATGACAGTGGCACCGGCAACCGGGTCGAGTAGCCCGGAAATTGAGACCATGCCGTCGAGTGTTTCGGCCATCGACAAACCGCGACGCTCCAGTCGCCGCACGGCAGCGCGTTCGGCGTGCTCGATGTCGAGGGTGTGGAGCACCTTCTGCCCGAGGCGCTTCAGCACGAGCGGGTCAAGCGACTTGGCTGGTTCGAGAAGTACACGTTCGGTCTGCGCTCTGTGCTCTGCAGGTACGTCGTTCACCGTGCGGCAGATGACCTCGGCGTGCCGCCACGAAATGTGACCCTCGGCCATCGCCTGGCCGGTTGCTGTCAGTTCAGTACCTATGGCGTCCGCGACTCGTGCCCTCGCTGAAGCCTCACCGGGAGCCAAGCGACAACGGTCGCGCAACCAGGAGGTCAACGATCCGGCCCCGTCATTCAACGGACCGTTCTGTTGCACGAAGTCCGAGACCGCCCGCCATCCAGACCGACTCCAGCTGATCGATGAGTTCCCGCAGCGCAACGATCTGACCGCCAAGGTCAGCAAGATCGGCGCCTTCGACGAACGCCTTGGCCAGGTCTGCTACCTGCTCTGGGACATCCACCACGGAGGAGGTCACGCCAGGCGCTGGCCACCATTCGGTGTGTGCCTGCGTCCGCAGTCGAACTCATGTTCGAATTATATCGAGTGGTCTGACAAGAAATGGGGTTTCCCACAGGCCAACGCGCCACTCGATACCTCGCTCTGGCACTTGCAACCTGTAACTGCCGGGTTTGTGTATTTAACAACCTGCGAGTTGAGTCGAGCGGGCCACTCCGTCAGACTCGGACCCACCAGCTTCGACAACCCAAGGGAACGATCACGATGAGCAAGCACGTCACCCACTGGATCGACGGCAAGCAGTACGGCGGAGTGGCCGAGCGGCAGGGCGACATCTACGACCCCGCCACGGGCGAGATTTCCGGCACCGTCGACTTCGCAGACACCGCATTGGTGGACGAGGCGGTAGCCGCTGCCAAGTCGGCGTTCAACGAGTGGCGCTACGCATCGCTGACCAAGCGGTCCCAGGTGCTGTTCAAGTTCCGTGAGTTGCTAGATGCTCGTAAGGGCGAGATCGCCGAGCTCATCACCGCCGAACACGGCAAGGTGCTTGTCGGACGCGCTTGGTGAGGTAAGCCGTGGCCAAGAGGTCGTTGAGTTTGCGTGCGGTATCCCGCACCTGCTCAAGGGCGGGTTCTCGGAGAACGTCTCGACGAAGGTCGACGTCTACTCGATCCGTCAGCCGCTCGGTGTGGTCGGAATCATCTCGCCGTTCAACTTCCCGGCGATGGTTCCGATGTGGTTCTTCCCCATCGCGATCGCCGCGGGTAACACGGTCATCGTCAAGCCGAGTGAGAAGGACCCGTCGGCTGCGAACTACATCGCTGAGTTGTGGGCCGAAGCTGGCCTGCCGGCTGGGGTCTTCAACGTCGTGCACGGTGACAAGGTCGCCGTCGATGGCCTACTCGACCACCCAGACGTCAAGTCGCTGTCGTTCGTTGGTTCAACGCCGATCGCCAAGTACGTCTACGAGCGAGGCACCGAGCGCGGCAAGCGGGTTCAGGCTCTGGGCGGCGCCAAGAACCACATGCTGGTCCTGCCGGACGCCGACCTCGACCTTGCGGCTGACCAGGCGATCAACGCCGGTTTCGGCTCTGCCGGTGAGCGCTGCATGGCGATTTCGGCACTGGTCGCCGTCGACACCGTCGCCGACGAACTGATCGTGAAGATCAAGGAGCGGATGGCGACGCTGCGGACCGGTGATGGTCGTCGCGGTAGCGACATGGGACCCCTCGTGACGGCGCAGCACCGCGACAAGGTCGTCGGTTACGTCGAGCAGGGTGTCACTGAAGGCGCCACGTTGGTCGTCGACGGACGCGACGTCGAGCCAGACGGTGCCGCAGACGGGTTCTGGCTGGGACCGACGCTGTTCGACAACGTGACCCCAGACATGTCCATCTACAAGGAAGAGATCTTCGGACCGGTGTTGTCGGTTGTGCGCGTGCACTCCTACGACGAGGGCTTGAAGCTCATCAACGACCACCCCTACGGCAACGGAACCGCCATCTTCACCAACGACGGTGGTGCTGCTCGACGCTTCCAGAACGAGGTTGAGGTCGGGATGATCGGTATCAACGTGCCGATCCCGGTTCCGATGGCCTACTACTCATTCGGTGGCTGGAAGAGTTCGCTGTTCGGCGACACCCACGCGCACGGCATGGAGGGCGTCCACTTCTTCACCCGCGGCAAGGTCGTCACCTCGCGATGGCTCGACCCGAGCCACGGTGGTATCAACCTTGGGTTCCCTCAAAACGACTGACGTTTTCGGTTCTTGGTGCGTGGGTGAGCCGCGGAACCATTTCCTAAAGAGAGTTACGGAAGTCGTCCCGCGGCTCACCCATCTGTCCCGGCTTCCCATCAGTTCGGTCACCCTGCGGCTCACCCATCTGTTCCGGCTCACCCATCTGTTCCGGCTCACCCATCTGTTTCGCGTCGTGACCGTTCCAACTCGACGTGAGGTGTCGTCGAGTAGGCTGCTTGCATGACGCGCTATGGACCAATGTTCGGCCCCGACATCACCTTTCTCGGGGTCCCCGCCTGCGATCTCGACGATCCGTCGTCGTACTCCGATGCTGACGTCGTAATCGTCGGTGCGCCCTTTGACGGCGGTACGAGTCACCGCCCCGGAACGCGCTTTGGGCCGATGGCGATGCGGGGGACCGACTACCTCCCTCAGGACGGCGTCAGGCCACACATGGCACTGCGCGTCGAGGCGCTGTCAGAAGACCTAAAGGTCGTTGACGCCGGAGACCTCGAGGTCTACTCGGGAGACGTCGTTCGCAGTTGCGCGACGATCGAAGCAGCAGTGGCAAAGATCTCTGAGGCAGGCAAGATCCCGCTGATCCTTGGCGGCGACCACACCGTCACCTGGCCCGACGTCACAGGCGTGGCTCGCGCCCATGGCTTCGGTCGGGTTTCCATCATTCACTTCGATGCGCACGCCGACACCGGTGACATTGAGTTCGGTTCGTTGTACGGACATGGTCAGCCGATGCGTCGGCTCATTGAGTCTGGCGCTGCGCGCGGTGACCGGTTCCTGCAACTTGGGTTGCGCGGATACTGGCCAGGGCCTGAAACCTTGGACTGGATGGCCGATCAGAAAATGCGCTCGTTCCACATGAGCGAGATCGTCGCCAAAGGACTTGACGCGGTACTCGACGAAGCATTCGCGATCGCACTCGACGACTGCGACGGTGTGTTCTTGTCAGTCGACATCGATGTGTGTGACCCGGGGCATGCGCCAGGCACTGGCACACCCGAACCCGGTGGTTTGTCAGCTCGACAACTGCTCGATGCGGTGTCCCGAATCTGTTACGAGGTGCCGGTGCTGGGCATCGACGTTGTCGAAGTCTCGCCGCCCTACGACCATGCGGAAATCACCGCGTTTTTGGGCAACCGGGTCGTGCTGGAGTCGCTCTCTGGAATCGCTCGCCGACGCAAAGATGGTGAACGGGTGATTTGGGACAAGGCAACCCCGCTGTTAGAGGGCCGGGGGACAAATTCTACAAATTGACGTTTCTGCAGGTCAGAGCGTTGGATTGCAGCAGTCTGTGACTGGTCACCCTCTGTATTCACCCAAATGGCGGACTATCATCGTCACGCTCAGTTTCGACATGATTACGCAGGGGGCACAGTCTTCGGCGCTCCCTACTCGTCGCGACTGTATTGGGAAGGGGAGCGATGAATAAGTTCAAGAAAGAGGTCGTCGTGCGCGGCTCGACCGCGGCTGTCGGTCTTATGGTGCTGGTGTCGGTTGTCGGCGCTGGTCAGAAGTGGAACTGAGCAAAAGGGGATTGCCATGCATGAGCTAAAAGCTCGCACGGTCATCGCCGTGCTCGGCGGTGCTTCGACAGTGGTCACTTTGGCCACAGTCGTAGGTGCTGGAAAGAAGTGGAACTAGATCGAGTAGCAGGGGAGGCTGTCGAGGAATCGGCGGCCTCCCCTCTTCGTCGTGTGGCATGGGCGCTGCCCGCGTACATCTCAATACTTGTGGTAATCGCGATTGGGCTCTTCGTAGCTTCGCTGATATTTACACCTTTGGGCTCGGCCCTCGGTCCTGATGCCTGGGTGTGGTCGATCGGTTCGCCACCGTCGGGAATGGTTGTGCTCTTCCTGGTCCTGGCGGTCTTTGTCGGTGAGCTTCGCCCGGTACCGATCCCGCGTGGTGGTGACACGTTCGACTCCATCACCATCTCAACAACGTTCACGGTCGCCCTTGCTCTCATGGGACCGGTCATCATCGCGGTTGTCGCTCAGGTCGTGGCAGTTCTCATCGACGACCTCGTGAAGCATCGCAAGCCGCAGAAGACCGCTTTCAACCTGGCGCAATACACCATCGTCGTGATGGCGACCAGGGCCGTGTACTGCGCGCTCGTCGGACAGCCGGTGTTCGGTCCGTACACCGAGTTCAATCCCACGCTTTGGCACTTGACGGCAGCCCTCATTGCGTCGTTGACGTTCCTGTTCGTCAACCAGATCCTGATCTCGACGGTCGTCGCCTTCGCGTCCGAACGTCGGGTGTGGCCCGTCTTCGTCGAGGACCTGCGATTCCAGGCCATGACTGCCGGAGTGCTCGCGGTCCTAGCGCCGGTGGCCGCCCTGGTGGTCCAGCAACAGCCACTCATGCTTCCGCTGATGGTTGCTCCGGTGCTTGCGGTCTACAACAGCGCGAAGCTGGCGGTTGCCAAGGAACGTCAGGCCAACCATGACGCACTCACCGGACTTGCCAACCGAGAACTCTTCCGCCAGCGGTCGATCAAGGCGCTGGACGAGGCGATGCGCACCGGTCAGCCGCTGGCCATCATGATGATTGACCTCGACCACTTCAAGGAGATCAACGACACCCTCGGTCACCAGGTTGGTGACGAACTGATCTGCGAGGTGGCGCAACGCCTTGAGGAAGCCCGACCGGTCGGTTCGACAGTGGCCCGACTTGGCGGCGACGAGTTCGCGGTACTGCTGCCGGATATCCCCGACATCTCAGTGGCCGAAGACGTTGCGACCTACATGTTGTCGGTGCTCGCGAAGTCCTTCTCCGCTGGGGGAGTTCGACTGGTGGTGCAGGCCAGCCTTGGAATTTCGCTAGCGCCGGAGCACGGCTCGGATGTGCACACGCTGATGAAGAAGGCGGACATCGCGCTTTACGAGGCGAAGCGTGAGCGGGCACGGTTCTGTTCGTATCGGCCGGAGAAAGACACGCACACACCGCAGCGACTTTCGATTCTGGCTGAGCTCAAGACGGCGATTGATGACGACCAACTGTTCTTGGTCTTCCAACCGAAGATCGATGTGGCCACCGGGGAGACGGTTGGTGCCGAGGCGTTGGTCCGCTGGCGTCACCCAACCGAAGGCGTCGTCTTCCCAGATGAGTTCATTCCGTTGGCTGAGAACACCGGCCTCATTACCCCGATCACCTGGTTCGTCATCGATCGTGCACTACGTCAACTGCGCATCTGGCAGGACGCTGGTCTCGATCTGACGATGGCGGTCAATCTCTCGGTCCGTCACCTGACAGATGCCGGGCTCCCCGATCGCATCGCCGTGGCGCTCGAACGGTGGGGCGTTGCTCCGTCGCGGCTGATCGTCGAGGTCACCGAGAGCAGCATCATGACTGACCCGAAGCGTGCGGCCGTTGTGCTGTCACTGCTGCGTCGAATTGGTGTGGCGGTTGCCATCGACGACTACGGAACTGGTCATGCCTCACTGACCTACCTGAAGCGACTCGACATCGATGAGCTGAAGATTGATAAGTCGTTCATCATGCAACTGGACCCAACCAGCAGCGACGCGATCATCGTGGCGTCGACCATCGAACTTGGTCACAACCTCGGACTGCGCATCGTGGCCGAGGGCGTCGAGGACGGCGCGACATTGCAGTGGCTCAGTGCCCTCGGCTGTGACGTGGCGCAGGGCTACCACGTTGGCCGCCCAATGACTCCCGAAGCGCTGGTGAGCTCGCTGCATCCGGCCGAGACCAGCGCGAACGCAGCGCCCGACACCGACGACGATGCCGACGAAGACGACTGGCCGACACCGACGCCGCTACGTCTTGTGGGGAACGTGTGAGGGCATGCTCGTTCTTGTCGCGACAATCGTTGCGCTGATCTCTCCGCTGTTCTTCGGCGGCAAGTTGTCGCGACTGGCGCTAGTGAAGTTTCGCGGTTGGTGGATCCTCGTTCTCGCCCTAGGGGCGCAGATCGTCATCATCGAGGTGATTCCTCACGCGGACCGGATCGTCTTGGACGGAGTGCATCTCGCGACCTATGTGGCGGCAGGTGTTTTCGTCTTCCTGAATTGGCGAATCCCTGGACTAGTCATCATCGCGCTTGGCGGATTTCTCAACGGTGTGACCATCGCCCTGAACGGCGGGACCCTCCCCGCGTCCGCGTCAGCGATGAAGGCCGCGGGCCTCAACGGAACAGCAGATGAGTTTCTCAACTCGGGTGTCCTGGCCCACCCGGTGCTGCCCTGGTTGGGCGACGTATTTGTCTGGCCGACTCCGTTGCCGTTGGCGAACGTCTTCAGCATCGGTGATGTCCTCATCGTTCTGGGCGCGCTTTACGGAGCGCATCGGATCTCCGGATCCCGACTCATCCCGAAGTCACTGCGTGATCGCGAGTGGCGTGGTTCGACCACGCCAGAATTGGCAGACGCGGCGACCACCTAGGGCTGTGCTTTCGTACCCTCCCCGGTAGTGTCAGCGGCGCAACTGGAAGGACGTGCCGCTATGCGCATCTTGTTGGTTGGAGCAGGCGGGGTCGGCTCCGCAGTCGTCCCTATCGCCGCCCGTCGTGACTTCTTCGAGTTGATGGTCGTGGCTGACTACGACAGGGCTCGTGCCGATCGCGCGGTAGCGCAGATCAATGATCCCCGGTTCGTCGCGGCGCAAGTGGATGCGTCCAACGCCGACTCGGTGAGCAATCTGGCACGCGAACACGCGATTACTCACGTGCTCAATGCAGTCGATCCCCGGTTTGTCATGCCGATCTTCAACGGTGCATTCGCGGCTGGGGCGAACTACCTCGACATGGCGATGTCACTGTCACATCCGCATCCCAGCGACCCCTACAGTCAGACCGGCGTCAAGCTTGGCGATGAGCAGTTCGCCGTTGCAGATGAGTGGGAGAAGCAAGGCCGGCTGGCGTTGTGTGGCATCGGAGTTGAGCCCGGACTGTCGGATGTCTTCGCGCGCTACGCCGCCGATGAGCTCTTCAGCGACATCGACGAAGCGGGCGTGCGTGACGGATCGAATCTGGTTGTCGAGGGTTACGACTTCGCTCCGTCGTTTTCGATTTGGACCACCATCGAGGAATGCCTGAACCCACCAGTCATCTGGGAGAAGGACAGGGGCTGGTTCACCACGCCACCGTTCTCTGAGCCAGAGGTATTCGAGTTTCCCGAGGGGATCGGCCCGGTCGAGTGTGTGAACGTCGAGCACGAAGAGGTGCTGTTGATCCCTCGCTGGGTGGACTGCAAGCGATCGACCTTCAAGTACGGACTCGGCGAGGAGTTCATCGGCGTACTGCGAGTCATCCACAAACTTGGCTTGGACAAGACCGAAAAGGTGTCGGTCGGAGGCGTTGAGGTCAGCCCCCGCGACGTGGTTGCGGCCATACTTCCCGACCCGGCCACGTTGGGCGACCGGATGAGCGGGAAGACGTGCGCGGGTACCTGGGTAACTGGGACCGGCAAAGACGGCAAGCCGCGTCAGGTCTACCTGTACCACGTCGTTGACAACGAGTGGACCATGAAGGAGTACGGCTCGCAGGCCGTGGTGTGGCAGACGGCGATCAACCCAGTTGTCGCCTTGGAACTGTTGGCTGAGGGGACGTGGAGTGGCAACGGCGTTCTTGGTCCCGAGGCGATGTCGCCCAAGCCGTTCCTGGACAAACTCAACGAGTACGGCTCGCCATGGGCGATGCGAGAAGAGACGCCCGCATCCACTGACTAGGAGTCGTTTGCCTGCAACGCGCCCGAGGACCGGTCCGAGCACCGTCGTGATGATGCGCGCGTGTCGCAATTGCTGTCGACGCCATGGCACGTCGTCGACTTGGCTGCATTCGAGTAGACCAATGGGTCGACCGGCGCAGATGATGGGAACGCCGATGAGGGTTCGCACACCTTCGTCGAGCATCCACCGCACTTCGTTGGCTGGGGCAGTTGGGTCGCTGGCCAAGACTTGGAAGATCTCGTGGGTCTTCAGCGACTGCGAGGTGAGCGGGTAGTCCGTCGAGGTAGTAGCGGACCCCTTCCGGCTGCCAGCCTTCAGCAATCACCGCCTCGAGATACGAACCGCCGACAGTCAAGGTATGAGAGGTTGACCCGATCGCAGGCCAAGCGTCTCGGCCACCGCTCCCATCATGCGGGCCAGCGTGTCGAGGTCGGAGATGTCGACCAGTCGTCCCAAGCAGTTGCTGCAGCGGCATCGGGCCCGTCACCACGTCGTCGTGCGAACCACTTGCTAGTGCCCGTGAGAACGCACTCGCGCAGGTGTCGTGCGACGCGGCGCTCACCGGCTCGAACTCGCTACTGGGCATACCAACAACCCAGCCTTGTGCTTCTGCCACGTCGAGATCCGCAAGTGTGTAGAGGTCTTCAAGGGTCTCCACACCTTCTGCGCAGACCTGTGATCCGATCTTGGCGGCGTACCGAACCACGGCTTCGATCAGCGCAGCCTTGCCCGGTTCGGCGTCGACGCCTGCCACCAGCGAACGATCGAGTTTGAGAACGTCTGGCGCGATCGCCATGACGCGCTGCAGTCCGGCGTAACCCTCGCCGACGTCGTCAACTGCGATGCGGGCTCCGCGTCCGCGAAGTGCGTCAAGGACGACGCTGAGGTGAGCCGGATCGTTGACGACCTCTTTCTCAGTGATCTCGAACTGGAGACCGGTGAGGTCGAACGGCAACACGTCGTGCAGTTCACGTGAACTCAGTACCGAGGGGCTGACATTGACCGACAAGCACCGTGCCGGCAGGTCGTTGTTGTCCGGCTCGCAGTGCTAGGCCGACCGCGCGTGCCTCGAGCATTGCGCCAAGCCCGGCTTGGTGGGCCAACCCGAACCAGCGATCAGGCGCGAAGCGGTAAGTGTCTGACGAAAATCGAGCCAGCGCCTCGTACGCGACCGCACGTCCAGTAGTCAGTCCGAGGATGGGCTGAACGACGATGTCGGGAGCGCCTGCGTGCAGCGCCTCGACCACAAGTGCCCGGGCTTCGTCGTCGGTGAAGTGCTCGCCCTCGCCCAGGCACGCCGGTACCAGGTTCACCGTCGCCAGTCCCAGTTGGCGCCCCCGATACCAGCGTCATGGGAGGAAGTCACCTTGTCTCGGCTGGTTCCGAATGCCATCGGAACCGCAGGCTTGCGCTCATCTGGATCGTCGCAGGGTACACCGGCCAGCGGGCCAAGAACGGATCAGGCTGCGGCCGCGAAGGCCTTGTCCAACACCGTGAGCGCCTCTTCGAGTAGATCCTCCGGCATCGTCAGCGGCGGCAGGAAGCGCAGCACGTTGCCGTACGTTCCGGCGGTCAGCACCAGACACACCCTCGCGATGACAGTACGAAGTGACGGCGGCGATGACGTCAGTAGCCGGCTCCAGGGTTCCTGGCTTGACCAGTTCGACGGCCAACATTGCGCCGCGGCCGCGGACCTCGCCGATGACCGGGTACTTCGCCTGCATCTCGCGCAGTCTGGGCACCATGATCTCGTTGATCCGGTTGGCCTTGCCGACCAGATCCTGCTCTTCGATGGTGCGCAGAGCGCCAAGGGCCGCGGCGCACGCCACCGGGTTTCCTCCGTACGTGCCACCAAGCCCGCCACCGTGAACGGCGTCCATGATCTCGGCGCGACCGGTCACCGCAGACAGCGGCATACCGCCAGCGATTCCCTTAGCTGTGGTGATGATGTCGGGGATGACACCCTCGTGTTCGCAAGCGAACATGTGGCCGGTGCGGGCAAAGCCGGTCTGCACCTCGTCGGCGATGAAGACGATGCCGTTCTCGCGCGCGTACTCAGCAAGGCCAGGCAAGAAGCCCGCGCCCGGCTCGATGAAGCCACCCTCGCCAGCAATCGGCTCAATCAGGATCGCGGCGACCTTGTCGGCGCCGATTTCCTTTTCAATCTTGCTGATCGTTTGCTCGAGCGCCTGCTTGCCTGCCAACTCCGGACCACCTGGCCAGCGGAACGGGTACGACATCGGCATCCGGTAGATCTCACCGGCGAACGGACCGAAACCGTACTTGTAGGGCATCGACTTCGCGGTGAGCGCCATCGTCAGGTTCGTGCGTCCGTGATACGCGTGCTCGAAGACGACGACGGCGTCGCGCTTGGTGGCGTAGCGCGCAATTTTGACGGCGTTCTCAACGGCCTCGGCACCTGAGTTGAAGAGCGCGGTCTTCTTGGCGTGGTCGCCTGGGGTAAGTCGGTTCAACTCTTCGGCGACAGCGACGTAGCCCTCGTAGGGCGTCACCATGAAGCAGGTGTGGGTGAACTGCTGCGCTTGCGCGGTGATGCCCTCGACAACCGCGGGGGCCGCGTTACCGACGCTGACCACAGCGATTCCCGCGCCTAGGTCGATCAGCGAGTTGCCGTCGACATCGACGATGACGCCACCACCGGCGGCAGTGACGAACACCGGCAGGATCGTCCCGATGCCGTCAGAGACTGCGGCCTGTTTGCGGGCGAGCAATTCCTGCGAGCGAGGACCTGGGATGGCAGTGACGATGCGTCGTTCCTGCGGCAGGCCTGGGCCGCCTTGGGTGAGGTCGGTCATCGAGGTACTCGCTTCCGCTGTCGTTGGTCGCTGGGTCTGGCTGGGTCTGCTGAGGTCTGTCTTCGACTGTAAGCCGCGGATCGCTGATCGTCGCGGTGCCCGATCGGACAACTTATTGCGAGGTTTTGGCCCAAACGTCCAAATCTGGCTACCGTGATGCCTGTGGTGCCAACGATTCGAACCGTCCTGGACCTGCCTGGGCTCTCGGTGCTGTTGCGTGCCGGGGCTCGCAACATCGATCGGCAAGTGCGGTGGGTGGCGGTCAGTGAGCTAGAAGACCCCACCCCCTACCTCGACGGCGGGTGAGTTGCTCCTGACCACTGGACTTCGACTCACCGACGAAGACAGCCCGGCGTTGGTCGACCGACTGGTTGCCGCAGGAGTAAGTGGCCTGGGTCTGGGCGTCGGTCTCACCCACGCCCAACTGCCACCGAGCCTGGTCGCGGCCGCCGAGGAGCAGCGGGCTGCCACTGCTCGAGATTCCCGAGCCGACACCCTTCATGGCGATCAGCAAGGCAGTGTCCGAACTGTTGGCGAAGAGCGACTACGAGGCGGTCACCCGAACCGTCGAGGCTCAACGTGAATTGACGCGGGCGGCACTCGCACCAGAAGGCGCTGCGGCCGTCGTCGTTCGGTTGGCGGCCGCGCTTGTCTGCGGACACGGTGCTGCTCGACCCCGCGGGTCGAGTGGTTCATGCCGCTCCGCGCTCCGCAGATCAGTGGGCAAGTGATCTGCTCCCTGAGGTAGAACGACTTCGCGAACGCGGCCCACGTTCGTCGTCGGCCTTCAGCCGGGGCGAACAAAACATCGTGCTTCAGCCGTTAGCCCCCGCCGGAAGGATCAGAGGCTTCCTGGCGGTGGCCCGCGTCGAGCCGTTCGTGGCGGCGGACTTGGCGCTGGTCAATGTCGGTGTGGCGTTGGTGTCGCTGGCCCTCGAGCGATCGCTCGGCACCGATACCGCACGCCGTGACCTACGCGCGGCGGTCTTTTCGTTGCTTGTCGATGGCATCCCAGTGAACCGGTTGCCGGTGGCTGGGGTTGGCTGGGACGAACTCTTCGCTGGATCGGTTCACTTGCTGGTTGCTGAGGGTGCACCCGCAACTTTGCTGGCAGTTCTTGAGCAGGTCGAAGAGTCGTCACCTGGTGGGGGATGGCGAGGGGCCGTCATGCATCAAGACCGACTGGTCGTGATTGCCCCCGCAGAGTCAGACGACGATGGCCATGACGACCGCCCATCCGGGTATGTCGTGGGGGATTAGTGACGCCGCCGAAGTAACAGAGTTGGGTGATGCCCTGCGTCAGGCCCAACGAGCACTTGCCGCTGCTGGCGCTGGCGGCGTTCGCCGATTCGGCGACCTGGCTAGGGACGGTCTGGTTGGCTTGGTCGACGCCGAGGCCGCGAGGGGATTCGCTGATGGATTGTTAGGCCCGTTGGAGGCCCGAGATCGCGGCGATCTGGTGGCGTCGGTCAGAGCGTGGCTGGCTCACAACGGGCAGTGGGACGCCGCTGCAACTTCGTTGGGCGTGCACCGTCACACGCTGCGCTACCGAATGCGTCGGGTCGAGGAATTGCTCGAACGATCGCTAGACGATCCGGACTTGCGGTCTGAGCTCTGGGTGGCCCTGGCGGTTCGGGACCGAGATGCGGTCGACGGCCCGGCTGCTTCCGCCTCATCAGCCTAGTTTGGCCCTTTTAGTCCATATAGACAACCTATCTTCGCCATTTCGTACAGTCGGGTTCAGCGAAGGTCTGCTTACCGTGGATGAACCACGCGGGTCCGATCCCGGTGGGTGAGAGGACAACCGTGACTTCGCAGATCTCCCCGTTCTGGCTTGCCGGCCACCCGCTACCGGCGAGCAGACGCAGGACGTCACCCACCCCGACGGCACCATCGTCGGGATTGTCGCCGTGCCCACGACTGAACAGGTCGAGCAGGCAGTCGCTGCGGCGGTCGCCGTCCGCGACGAGGCTCAGCGTCTGACCCTCGGGGCCAGAGCTGACGCGCTCATGCACATTTCCGCACGGCTCCTCGAACGCCAGGAAGAAATTGCCCGCCTCATCACTGCGGAGAACGGCAAGCCCATCAAGTGGGCTCGCATTGAAGTGACTCGAGCAGCGAGCGTCTTCCGCTGGGCGGCCGAAGAGGCACGCCGGTGGAATGGTGAGGTCCAACGACTCGACACTGAAGCCGCGACGGCCGGTCGAATGGCTCTAGTGCGTCGGGTTCCTAAGGGTGCTGTCCTGGCGATTGCACCCTTCAACTTCCCGCTGAACTTGGTTGCTCACAAAGTTGCGCCTGCCCTCGCAGTTGGTACGCCCATCATCGTCAAGCCCGCGCCAGCAACGCCGTTGTCGTCGTTGCTGCTCGGCGAACTGTTGGCCGAGACGAATCTGCCCGACGGCATGTGGTCGGTGCTACCAGTACCCAACGATCGAATGCCAGCACTGGTCCAGGACCCGCGCCTGCCGGTCATCTCGTTCACCGGCTCAGCCCCAGTGGGCTTTGCGATTCAGCGAAGTGTTCCTGAAAAGCATGTGGTGCTTGAACTTGGCGGGAACGCGGTCGCTGTTGTGCTCGGTGACTACAGCGCCGACGCCGACCTGCACTGGGCAGCTTCGCGGATTGCGACGTTCGCCAACTACCAAGCGGGTCAGTCCTGCATCTCGGTGCAGCGAGTTTTGGTTGATCGCTCGATCTTCGACGACATGAAGTCGCGCATCGTGACAGAGGTCGAGAATCAGGTGATGGGCGACCCGTACGACGACAGCACCGATGTTGGTCCACTTGTCGACGAGGCTGCCGCGATCCGGGTGGCGTCCTGGGTGGACGAAGCGGTCGCCGGTGGTGCGAAGTTGCTCACCGGCGGCATCCGCGACGGTGCGACGGTCACTCCCGCAGTGCTCGTCGATGTCAAAGACGACGACAAGGTCACGTCCGAAGAAGTTTTCGGTCCGGTCCTGACGATTACGCCGATTGACGATGTTGACGATGCGATCGCCCAGGTCAACGCGTCTCGATTCGGATTGCAGACCGGTGTTTTCACCAAGGATCTGCAGACCGCCTTCCGGCTGCACCGCGATCTCGACGTTGGTGGCGTCATCATCGGTGACGTGCCGAGTTTTCGAGCCGACCAGATGCCGTACGGCGGCGTCAAGGAGTCGGGCAGTGGACGCGAAGGCGTCCGCTACACGATGACCGACTTCACCCAGGAGCGAGTCATGGTGCTGACCGGGCTCGATCTCTAGTTGGAGCGGTGTAGCGGTCGACTTGCTTGACCGATTGCGCCATCGACCGCAGTGATTGTTCGAACATCGCTGAGCCGTCGGGCACCGCCCAGGACAGGTGTCCAAATACCTCCATCGCGACCGTTCCATAAAGCCGAATCCAGCACTCGAGAAACACCACGACGGCCCCGAGGGGAATCGTGGGAGCTAGTTCCGAGGTCAGCCAGGTCCAGTAAGGCGTGAGCCCCTCGACCATCCCCGGTGCCAACGCCTGGGGTTGGTCAACCTCGAAGGGATGGTCCTGCCAAATCTCGAGGAAGAGTTCGGCAAACACGTTGCCGAAACGGCTGCTGGCCTCCTCGCAGGGCGTACCGACAGGATGCTCGAATGACGCTTGGGGGGTAGCGAAGAGCAACCCGAACTCTGCGGGATTGCTCACCGCCCACTCCCGGAAGGCACGACTAGTGCTCATCATCTGGGCGAACACATCTGCTTCGACGTCGGCATCACGTGCCGCGGTCAACGCCGCGATGAGTTCGTCGTAGAGGTCGACCGTTAGGGCTGCGGCGAGGTCGTCGAGGCTGGGAAAGTAGCGATACAGCGCCGGGGCGGTGAGTCCGACGTCGCGAGCTACGGCACGAAGTTGGATGCCGCCAGGCCCGTGCTCGATCACCTGGGCACGGGCTGCGCTCTTGATCTCGGCCATCGTGGCCGCACGCTGCCGATCCCGTCGCGAGGTGGGTTGGCCGACCACCGCTGTGTGGGCGCTCATCTGCGGATCCCTCCATCTCGGACGGCAAACATTCTGCATTAACTCTTGACAAGAGTGTACATCGTTTGCTTAGTTAACACCATTAACTAGTGAACGGCGTTAACTCTAGTGATCAACGATCACCTCGAATCTAGCGTCGACGACCAGCAACGAGCCTAAGGACGCACCAATGACTACCATCCGGGACACTGAGTACGCCCCCGCTCCAGCCGACCTCACCGGTTCGGCGTCGCGCAGCGGTTTCGGTCGGCTGGGCCACCTGATGTATCGCCGGCGTCGCTCCGTCCTGATCATCACCGGGGTGCTGATGGCCGGTGCGGTCGTCTGGGGGACTTCGGTCTTCGGGTCGCTCAGCGGTGGTGGATTCGACGACCCGAATGCGGAGTCGACGAGGGCAGCCGAGCAGATCGACACCGCACTCGGCAGGCAGGCCGCCGATGTCGTCGTGGTGTATCGGGCGCCTGCTGGCAGTGGCCTCACCGTGGACAATCCGGCGTTTCGAACCGACGTCGAGAACACCTTGGCCCAACTCCCGTCCGCGGCTATCAAGTCAGCGTCAACCTTCTGGTCGACCGGACGCAATCAACAGTTCGTATCCAGTGATCAGACCGCGACCTACGTGGTGCTGCAACTGACGGGGCAGAGCGAGGAGGATCGCGAGGCCACCTACAAGGGCATAGCCGATGATCTGGTCGCCAAGGATCTGCAGACGTTGCGCGGAGGTACGGTCCCGATCTCGGTGGACATCACGACGCAGGTTCAAGAAGACATCGCCAAGGCTGAGTCCCTGTCGTTCCCGGTTCTGCTCGTGCTGTTGGTGCTGGTCTTCGGCAGCGTCGTTGCAGCCAGCTTGCCACTCGCGATCGGGGGAATCGCGGTGCTCGGTGCCTTCACGGTGCTGCGCATCGGCACTCTCTTCGGTGACGTCAGCATCTTCGCGGTGAACATCGTGACGATGCTGGGTCTTGGGTTGGCGATCGACTACGGGCTGTTCATGGTCAGCCGGTTCCGCGAAGAGCTAGCCGCTGGCAACGACGTCGAGAGCGCTGTCGTGCGCACGATGGCCACAGCTGGACGAACAGTGGCTTTTTCGGGTGTCACCGTCGCGGTTGCCCTCGCATCGCTGCTCTTCTTTCCCCAGAACTTCCTCGTTTCCATGGGCTTGGGTGGCATGGCTGCGGTGTTGATCGCGATGCTCGCCGCCATCACGGTGCTGCCTGCTCTCCTGGGCGTACTTGGTCACCGAGTAGATGCGCTACGGATCCCGATGCCTTGGCGAAAGCGGGCGTCCGCCTCTGGCCGGGCAGCCTCGATCGATCCTGACTCCGGCGCGTGGGCGCGGTTGGCCCGTGCCGTGATGCGTCGCCCCCTATTGGTGGTCGCAGGAACTGTGGGGGTGCTTGTCATTCTGGGGCTGCCGTTCCTGAATGTCGCCTTCGGCGGAGTCGACTCGCGGGTGCTGCCAGCTGGTACCGAAAGCCGTAACGCAGCAAGCATGTTGCAGCAGGAGTTCCCTGGAGGTGGAGCCACTTCGCCCATCGACGTAGTAGTGACTGGCGCGAGCGGGTCTGTCGTCGAACAGTACGTATCAGAGTTGGCGACAATCCCCGGTTCCACTGGCGCGTCATTGGTGGGAAGTAATTCAGGGACGTCGCACATCGTCGTCACTTACAGCGGGACCGCGAACGACCGGGCGACGCGGGACCTCGTCGCGGAAATTCGGAACGCGCCAACTCCGAACGGGGCTGAGGTGCTGGTAGGTGGGGACTCGGCCCTGCTCGTCGATCGACTGAGCAGTATCGGAGGGCTGTTGCCGTGGGTGGCGCTGTATCTGGTGGTCGCGATGTTCGCTCTGCTCTTCTTGGCCTTCGGCTCGGTGGTGCTTCCCATCAAGGCGATCCTGATGAACGTGCTGAGTTTGTCCGCAACGTTTGGCGTGCTTGTCTGGGGCTACCAGGAGGGGAACCTGTCCAGCCTGTTCGACTTCACGTCCACCGGATATCTCGAAGCGACCCAGCCGATCCTCATCTTTGCCATGGCCTTTGGGCTCTCGATGGACTACGAAGTGTTCTTGCTCAGTCGGATGCGTGAGGAGTGGGACCGAACTGGTGACAACACGTTGTCGGTCGCGCGTGGACTGCAGAAAACTGGGCGCATCATCACCAGCGCTGCCTTGCTTTTCGTCGTGGTTGTTGGCGCGTTTGCACTCAGCGGGATCAGTTTCATCTCGATGATCGGGGTTGGCCTGGCAGTCGCGGTCGTGATCGACGCGACCATCGTTCGCGCCCTGCTCGTGCCGGCCACGATGAAGCTCCTGGGCAACTGGAACTGGTACGCACCCGCCCCCCTCGTTCGGTTCTGGCGTCGATTCGGCGTCCGCGAGGGAGCGGAGTCGGCTGAGCAGCCTGTGCCGATCGGCTGATCCCTGGCAAGTGAGGGACACTGGACCTATGCGTTCAGTGGTGATTCTCGGATCGACCGGGTCAGTGGGCACCCAAGCGCTGGACGTCATCCGAAACAACCCCGGTGACTTTCGGGTCGTGGGACTTGCCGCTGGCGGCGGGAACCTTGATCTGCTCGCGGAGCAGGCTCTCGAGTTCGATGTCGACGTGGTGGCGGTGGCGTCGCAGGAGGTCGCAAATGAGCTTCAGCGTGCACTTCCCAAGGTCATCGCGGGACCGGACGCGGCGACCGAAGTCGCCGCGTGGCCCTGCGACGTCGTGCTGAACGCCATTACGGGCTCGATCGGTTTGCAGCCAACGTTGGCAGCGCTGCGCGCCGGTGCGACGCTGGCGTTGGCTAACAAGGAGTCGCTGATTGTCGGGGGACCGCTGGTCAAAGCTGCCGCCAAACCTGGGCAGATCGTTCCCGTTGATTCTGAGCACTCTGCGCTCGCTCAGTGTTTGCGCGGGGGTCGCTCAGCCGAAGTCCGACGGCTGGTCCTCACCGCGAGTGGCGGACCGTTCCGAGGTCGCTCGCGTGAGGAGTTGACATCGGTAACCGTCGCCGAAGCACTGGCGCACCCGACGTGGGACATGGGGCCGGTCGTAACGATCAATTCCGCCACCTTGGTGAACAAGGGCTTGGAAGTGATCGAGGCGCACCTGCTGTTCGACATTGCGATGGACCACATCGACGTAGTCGTTCACCCGCAGTCGGTCGTTCATTCGATGGTCGAGTTCTGCGATGGCTCGACGTTGGCTCAGGCGAGTCCGCCAGACATGAAATTGCCGATCGCCCTGGCGCTGGCTTGGCCCGATCGAGTGAGAAACGCGGCACCGGGCTGTGACTGGACGAGCTCCAGCTCCAGTGGGAGTTTGAGCCGCTTGACGAACGAGCCTTCCCGGCGGTGGCGCTCGCCCGTTCTGCCGGCGCTGCGGGGGGCACTGCTCCAGCGGTCTACAACGCCGTGAACGAGGCAGTGTGTATCAGCCTTCCTGGCCGGGGAACTGCCCTTCCTCGGCATCGTGGACACCGTCAGTCGGGTGCTGGCAGAGCACCTGCAGCAGATCGACGGTTCTGCAGGGGTTGAGTCGTCGCTTACCGTTGACGATGTATTGAACGCTGAATCGTGGGCGCGCAACCGCGCCCGAGACATCTTGGAGGAGGGTCGATGAGCCTGGCTGCCTGGGTAGGCGTCGCGATCTTCTTCTTCGGAGTGATGGCCTCGATCGCCCTCCACGAAGTTGGTCACCTGGTTCCGGCCAAGCGATTTGGCGTCCGAGTCACTCAGTACATGGTGGGCTTCGGTCCCACCGTCTGGTCCCGCCGGCGCGGTGAGACCGAGTACGGCTTCAAAGCCATTCCGCTCGGTGGCTACATCCGGATGGTGGGGATGTTCCCCCCGGTGCGTGACCGCAGCGGGGAACTGGTCATGAGTACGTCGTCGACCGGGCCGTTCCAGTCGTTGATGGAAGGTGCGCGGCGATCGTCCGCAGAAGAGATCGCAGACGGTGAGGAGCACCGAGCGTTCTACCAGTTGTCGGTGCCCAAGAAGGTCGTCGTCATGATGGGCGGTCCCACGATGAACCTGCTGATCGCTCTGGTGTTGTTCACCATTGCGATGGTCGGTATCGGTGTGGCGCAACCGGTCTCCACGGTCTCGACAGTGGCTAACTGTTTGCCGACCGCCGCGTCGGGCAAGTGCTCACCCGGTGACGCGCCAAGTCCGGCGGCTGCTGCAGGTCTTAAGCCCGGAGATGTGATCGTGGCCGTCGACGGACGTCACACCGACGACTGGACCCAGCTTGGTCACATGGATTCGGGCGGCGCCTGGTGAGACCGTCACTTTCACCGTTGAGCGTGACGGCAAAACTATCGACCTCCCGGTGACGATCGGGAAAGCCAGCGTCGCCGACCTCAACGACCCCACCGTCACGGTGCAGGCCGGGTATCTCGGAGTCTCGCCGGTCATCGCGCAGGTGCGGCAGCCGGTGACGGCTGTGCCAGCGCGCATGTGGGACTTCGCGACGTTGTCAGGCAAGGCGGTGCTGTCGATTCCGTCCAAGATGGCGGGGGTGTGGCGCGCTGCGTTCTCCGGTGATCAGCGCGATGTGAATGGGCCGGTCAGCGTCGTCGGTGTCGGACGATTCAGCGCCGAGGTTGCTGACGACCAAGCATCAATCGGCTGGAAGAGCGGGAGCATGCTCCTGATTCTGGCGTCGCTGAACATGGCGCTGTTCCTGTTCAACCTCATCCCCTTGCTACCCCTGGACGGCGGACACGTCGCTGGCGCTCTCTACGAAGGGCGCCAGGCGCCAGGTCGCAAAGCGGCGGCATCGGCCCGATCCAGGGCCAGTGGACGTGGCCAAAATGCTGCCGGTTGCCTACACCGTCGCCGTCTTGCTGATCGTGATGTCCGGCCTGCTGATTTACGCCGACATCGTCAATCCGATCCGTCTCGGCGGCTGAGCCGGACCTCACCTGGGATACTGACGCCATGGCGGTCGTGGCGGGGGTGAGCAGATGAGCATCGATCTCGGCTTGCCCAACACCCCTCCCAAGCCGCTGGCGACTCGTCGGGTAACCCGGCCGGTGGTGCTGCGCCATCCAACGCATCCGATCACCGTCGGCGGTGATGCGCCGATCTCGGTGCAGTCGATGACGACGACGCTGACGTCCGACGTGAATGCCACGCTGCAGCAGATCGCCGAGTTGACGGCGTCCGGCTGTCAGATTGTTCGCGTCGCGTGTCCGACCCAGGACGACGCCGACGCCCTGCCCGCGATTGCCAAGAAGTCGCAGATCCCAGTCATCGCCGACATCCACTTTCAGCCCAAGTACGTCTTCGCCGCAATCGATGCTGGCTGCGCCGGAGTGCGCGTTAACCCGGGCAACATCAAACAGTTCGACGACAAAGTTGGCGAGATCGCTCGCGCGGCAGGGCGACGCCGGGGTGCCGATTCGCATCGGAGTTAACGCAGGTTCGTTGGACCCGCGATTGCTTGCCAAGCACGGGAAGGCCACACCAGAGGCGCTGGCGGAATCCGCACTCTGGGAGTGCTCGCTGTTCGAGGAACACGGCTTTCGTGACATCAAGATTTCGGTCAAGCACCACGACCCGGTGGTGATGGTTTCGGCTTACCGGCTCCTGGCTGCGCAGTGCGACTACCCGCTTCACCTCGGCGTGACCGAAGCCGGTCCGACCTTCCAAGGGACGATCAAGTCGTCCGTTGCGTTCGGAGCGCTCCTGGCCGAGGGGATCGGTGACACGATTCGCGTATCCCTTTCAGCGCCACCGGTTGAAGAGGTCAAGGTCGGTAACCAGATCCTTGAGTCGCTGGGCTTGCGCGAGCGCGGGCTTGAGATCGTGTCCTGCCCAAGTTGTGGACGCGCTCAGGTCGACGTCTACACCTTGGCCGAGCAGGTCACTGCCGGACTTGAGGGGTTGTCGGTACCGCTTCGCGTTGCTGTCATGGGATGCGTCGTGAACGGTCCGGGGGAGGCTCGCGAAGCCGATCTCGGCGTGGCGTCCGGTAACGGCAAGGGCCAGATCTTCGTCAGGGGCGAGGTCATCAAGACCGTTCCCGAGGCCGACATTGTGGCGACCCTGATCGAGGAGGCGCTTCGGCTGGCCGACGAGATGGGTGTCGATCCCGAGACCGGCGCGCCCGAAGTCGTTGTCGGCTGACGGGGTCATGAGGCATCCGTTGATCAGTGACCAGCAGCCGAGTGTGACCACTGGGACCCTTCGCGTCCTGGGACGCACCGACGCGGACGCTGCAATGGTGCTGTTGGACAAGGACCCGGTGGCCAATGTCTTCGTGACGGCTCGCCTTGAGGCCGCCTTGGAGCGCAACTGGACGATGGGTGGTCAACTCTGGGGCTACGTCACGCGAGGAGAGCTCGTGGGACTTTGCTACTCGGGGGCGAACCTCGCACCCGTGGCTGACGACGACGACGCACTGCGGGCGTTCGCCGAAAGGGCGCGTCGGCAGGGCCGTCGTTGCTCGTCAATCGTGGGTGCTGCCGATCAGGTGGTTCGGTTGTGGCAGCGACTCGAGTCAGAGTGGGGACCAGCACGCGAGGTTCGCGATGACCAACCACTGCTCTGCCTGAGCGGAGCACCCGCTGTGGCCAGTGATCCACTGCGTGCGACTGGTGCGTCCGGACGAGATCGACCTGATCCTGCCTGCCTGCATTGCGATGTTCACCGAAGAGGTGGGCGTCTCGCCGTTGGTCAACGACGGCGGTGTCCTCTATCGGTCACGCGTTGAGGAACTTGTCCGTCAGGGCAGATCGTTCGCGCGGATCGAGGACGGCGTCGTCGTTTTCAAGGCTGAGGTCGGCGCCGTGTCCTCGCGAGTCTGCCAAGTGCAGGGGGTCTGGGTTCATCCGCAGCACCGGGGGACCGGTCTGGCGATCCCTGGGATGGCTGCGGTCGCGAAACTCGCGCGCGAGTCGGTAGCCCCAGTCGTTAGCCTCTACGTGAACTCGTACAACGAGCCGGCGATGCGCACCTATCAACGCGTTGGCTTTCAACCAGATCGGTCGCTTCGCCACCGTGCTGTTTTAACCATTACAGATCCAGGCAGTTCAGACCTAGGAGTCATCGTGTTGTTGCGGATGTCGTCGCTGTTCCTGCGTACCTTGCGTGAGGATCCAGCGGACGCCGAGGTGCCGAGCCACCGGTTGCTCGTTCGCGCTGGCTACATCCGTCGCGCCGCTCCAGGTATCTACTCCTGGCTGCCGCTGGGTTACGCCGTCTTTCGCAACGTTGAGCGGATTGTCCGAGAAGAAATGGATGCCGCTGGCTTCCAGGAGGTTCACTTCCCCGCGCTGTTGCCACGCGAACCGTACGAAGTCAGCGGTCGATGGACGGAGTACGGCGACCTTCTCTTCCGGCTGCAGGATCGCAAGGGTGGTGACTACCTACTTGGTCCCACGCACGAGGAAATGTTCACGCTGTTAGTGAAGGACCTCTACTCGTCGTACAAGGACCTTCCGCTGTCGATCTATCAGATTCAGACCAAGTATCGCGATGAGGCGCGGCCACGTGCCGGACTCCTACGCGGCCGCGAGTTCGTGATGAAGGACTCGTACTCGTTCGACATTGACGACGAAGGCTTGCAAGCGTCGTACGACAAACATCGTGCCGCGTACATCCAGACGTTCGACCGTCTCGGTCTGCCCTACGTGATCGTCGCGGCGGTGTCAGGGCGCGATGGGCGGCTCGGCGTCCGAAGAGTTTCTCGCGCCGTGCGATGTCGGCGAGGACACCTACGTCCGTTGTACGACGTGTGACTACGCGGCCAACGTCGAGGCGGTGACCACGGTCGTCCCGCCAGCCGTCGACTTCGCGGACGCGCCGGCGGCATTGGTCTCCGACACTCCCGATACGCCCACGATTGCCACCCTGGTCGATCTGTTGAACGCGCGCGACGATCTTGCGTCGGTCAGATCGGGCATGGCAAGCGTCGGACACTCTGAAGAACGTGGTCGTGAACATTCGCCACCCCGATGGCATCGTCGAACCGCTCGCCATCGGGATTCCTGGCGACCGCGACGTTGACGAGAAGCGACTACAGGCTCAGTTGGAGCCGGCTGTGCTCGAGCCGTTCGACGAATCCGACTTCGCAAAGCATCCGACGCCTCGTCAAGGGCTACATCGGGCCACCGCTGTTGGGCAGTGAAGGTGAGTCGAAGATTCGGTTCCTCGTCGACCCGAGAGTCGTCGACGGCACGGCGTGGGTCACCGGCGCCAACGAGCCAGGCAAGCACGTGTTGCACCTCGTCGCCGGTCGAGACTTTCAAGCAGACGGGGTTATCGAGGCAGCCGACGTACGCGACGGCGATCCGTGCCCTCGGTGCGGATCTGCCTTGGAGTCTGCGCGCGGGAGTCGAGATTGGTCACATCTTCCAACTTGGACGTAAGTACGCCGAGGCGCTCGAGCTGAAGGTGTTGGACGAGAACGGCAAGTTGGTCACCGTCACCATGGGTTCCTACGGCATTGGAGTTTCGCGCGCCGTCGCCGCAATCGCGGAGTTGAACCACGACGACATCGGGTTGTGTTGGCCGCGCGAAGTTGCCCCTGCCGACGTTCACCTGGTCGCGACGGGTAAAGACGACGCCGTGTTTGCCGTCGCCGAAGCGTTGTCGCTAGAACTTGAGGCGGCCGGGCTTGCGCGTCATCTACGACGACCGCCCGAAGGTCTCGCCGGGTGTGAAGTTCAAGGACGCCGAACTGCTCGGGATGCCGACCATCGTCGTCATCGGCAAGAACCTCGCCGATGGCGTGATCGAGGTACGTGACCGACGGTCTGGCGAGCGCCGCGACGTCCCGGTGGCCGCAAGCCGCGGACGCCATCGTTGCGGCGTCAGGGATTGAGGCCAGGTAGCGGCGGAAGCTGTCCTGACCAGCTGGAACTGTCTGATCGCGCTGTCGCGCAACCACTGCGTGCCTCGCCTGCGGGACGCTGGCGCGGATTCGGCGGTCAACGCCGAGTACGCCGACGCGCATGCCTGCTCAAGTTGAGCCGCTAGGTCCTTGGCGCGCGTGTCGTTGGTGATCGGCACGCTTGGTGTGAAGGCGACTGGACCGGGGTCGGGCTCACGCCCGAGACCGCGCAAGCACTGCCTGACATTGCTGAACCCGGTCTCGGTGCACGGCGAGGGACTGACGGGCCAGGACGTTCGACGGCCCGAGTTGTCCTCCGACCAGGCCGAATCCGTAAACCGCTTGCTGCTCCTGCTGAAGGACCTGTTGCCAGGTTTCGGTTTCGGTCATGTCGGCTCCGCTGAGAGCTGCGGCAATCGCCGCGTCTGAGGCGGCAAGCGAAGCCAGCAACTGAGCGGTCTGCGGTCCAGCGGTGCGGCTCGCCCGCGTGTGCGAGGCGACGGCTCGTTGTGCGGCTTGTCGAAGTTCGACCGTCGTGACCGGCTTGACCAGGTTGTCCGTCGACAGTCGGTGACGCGTGCGAGGGTGGTCCCCAACGTTGCGACCAAGCGGTCGACGTGTACCTGCAAGACGTCGGTCACTTCGGCGCGCGACACCACCGCCTGGTCCGTCCAGCGCCCGGCGCCGGCGAGCAGTCGTCTGCTCGATGGCCAACGCGGCTTCGAGCGCCTCGCGGTCGGGATCAATCAGGACCGGGGCAGGCGGGGTAGTGCAACCTGCGATCGAAGCCCCGATCGCTAGTCGCAATCGGGGTGCGCCAGGAACGTGCGCCTGCTGACCGATGACATGCCGGGCAGCATCCCACGACTCGGTTCAGTCGAATTGCTCACCTGACAGGTGAGCAATCGCACCGAATCGGACGTCCGGTGCGCAACCGGCCGTCGACTGGTTACTCTGGCGGCAGCACGAACTCGGCTTGGCCGAGTACAACCAGGCGTACACAACAGGATGACGCGGAGGCCGACATGGGCGCTGTTGCCGATCGGGTGGAACGCGTCCTGCAGCCCGTCGTGGCCGAACGTGGACTCGACCTCGAAGCCGTCGATGTGCAACCCGCGGGCCGACGTCGGCTGGTCCGGGTCCTGGTTGACCGAGACGGCGGAATCCAGTTGGACGACGTCGCCGAGTTGAGCCACGTGCTTTCAGAAGTGCTCGACGAGTCCGACGCAATGGGCGACCAGCCGTACGTCCTCGAGGTGTCCTCCCCAGGGGTGGACCGTCCCCTCACGCTGCCTCGTCATTGGCGACGCGCGATCGGTCGGCTGGTCAAAGTCGAATTCGCAGACGGTACGTCGGCCGCAGGTCGATTGACGGCCGCCGACGACGTCCACGCCACGCTCGACACCGACGACGGCCCCAAGGACTTCCCGTACGACGGGGTGGCTCGAGCTCAAATCCAAGTCGAGTTCAGCCACCCGAGGGCTGCCGTCCCAGAAGACCCAGCCGACCAGACCAGCGATTCCCAGACCAGCGATAGGAGTGAGGCGACATGGATATCGACATGGCAGCGCTGCGGTCGTTGGTGAATGAGCGCGAAATCTCCCTGGACGTCGTCGTCGAGGCCATCCAGCGAGCGCTCGAAACGGCGTATCAGCACACGCCCGGGCGCGCAGGTGCACGCTCGCGTCGAACTCGACAAGGTGACCGGGCACGTGACGGTGTGGGCGGCTGAGCGCGACGAGAACGACGAACTGGTTCGAGAGTGGGACGACACCCCCGAGGGGTTCGGGCGAGTTGCCGCGACCACGGCCAAGCAAGTCATCCTGCAGCGGCTTCGTGATGCTGAAGACGAAGCAACGTACGGAGCGTGGTCCGGTCGCGAAGGGGATCTGGTCTCCGGTGTCATCCAGCAGGGATCCAACCCAGACACCGTGTTGGTCGATCTCGGACCGCTAGAGGCTCAACTCCCCAAGGCCGAACAGGTCCCCGGTGAGGAGTACGTACACGGTGAGCGGCTGCGCTGCTACGTCGTCGGGGTACGCAAGGGCATGCGTGGCCCGATCGTGACGGTGTCTCGGTCCCATCCGGGTTTGGTCAAGAAATTGTTCGCCCTCGAGGTCCCCGAACTCGCAGATGGCTCGATCGAGATCGCGGCCATCGCGCGCGAAGCCGGGCACCGAAGCAAGATCGCAGTACAAACCCATCGCGACGGGCTGAACGCCAAAGGGGCGTGCATCGGACCGATGGGTGCACGCGTCAGGGCGGTCATGGCCGACTTGCACGGAGAGAAGATCGACATCGTGGACTGGTCGGAAGACCCTGCCGAGTTCGTGGGGCACGCGCTGTCGCCAGCGCGAGTGGCGGCGGTTCAGGTGGTCGATCTCGATGCCAAGTCAGCCAGAGTCACCGTTCCCGACTACCAACTCTCGCTGGCCATCGGGCGTGAGGGGCAGAACGCCAGGCTGGCCGCGCGGCTTACCGGGTGGCGGATCGACATCGTTTCTGACACCGCTCCCAGTGCCAGTCCGACCGCCGCAGCGGGCGCTGGTCCGCAGGCTCCGACGGGCGCTCCCAACGAGCCCAGCCTCTGACGGGGTAGACTCCGACGTGCTTGGGGGTCCGCAACCCACCCACACCCACCCGATCGGCACGATCAGGACGTGTGTGGGCTGCCGTCAGCGGGTCCCACAAGCCGAACTGCTGCGGGTGGTCGTGGACCGCGGTTCGACGGGTTCGCTCGTCGTGCCGGATCCAGACCGTCGGCGGTCGGGGAGGGGCGCTTACCTGCACCCCACCCGCACGTGTCTCGAGCTCGCCGTCCAACGTCGAGCGCTGTCTCGGGCCCTTCGGGTCACCGAGCCGGTCGAAGCGGGCGAGGTCGCTCGTGAGATCGAGAGGCGTGAGAGCATCGCCGAGCAGTAGAGACGTTCGCAGTAGCAGAAGTTCCAAGGCACGACCAAGAGCAAGACCCAAACGAAGGCAGGACGAGATGGCTAAGAGCACGCGATGAGCATGCAGCGATGAGCATGCCTACGTACTAGCGGTCCGCGCCTCCCGCCCGGACCAAAGACAGGAGAGCAGTGGCTAAGGTCCGGGTGTACGAGCTCGCTAAAGAGCTCGGAGTTGAGAGCAAGGTCGTATTGGCCAAGCTCCAAGACATGGGTGAGTTCGTTCGGTCGGCGTCGTCGACCGTGGAACCGCCAGTTGTTCGTAAGTTGAAAGAAGTCTTTCCGGCAGCCCCGCCGGCCGCCGAAAAGGCGCCCGCGAAGAAGGCAGCGGCCAAGAAAGCCACCACCAAGAAGGCCGCGGCTGCACCTGCAGCTGAAGAGGTCGTCGTAGTGGCTGAACCGAGTCCGGTGGCCGAGGCCTTCCCCGAGGCGCCAGCTGCTGCCGCGGCGGCATCGCCGACCGCGACTCCGACGAGTGAGTCGCCTGCTGCTGGAGCTCCGCCGCGCCCTGCGGGTCCGCGGCCCGGCAACAACCCATTTACCAGTCGTGATCCCGCGCCGCCGCGACCAGCGGGTCCGCGGCCCGGCAACAACCCCTACACCAGTCGTGACGGCGGCATCCCACGTCCAGCTCAGCGTCCCGGCGGTCCTCGTCCCAATCCAGGCATGATGCCCACCCGGCCCACGCCGGAAACCGGTCGCACTGGTGCTCCAGCTGGTCGAGGCGCTGGCGCGCCCGGCCGTGGCGCCCCTGCCGGTCGCCAAGGCGGGGCGCCAGGCGGTCGTCCTGGTGGTGCGCAGGCGCCGGATACG
Organism: uncultured Actinomycetota bacterium; assembly: GCA_963726755.1. Taxonomy (GTDB): domain Bacteria; phylum Actinomycetota; class Actinomycetes; order JAHEKZ01; family JAHEKZ01; genus DATKIY01. The sequence continues at coordinate 53,393 of CAVSDB010000002.1, read as the reverse complement.
CAGGTCGGCCAGGTGGCGGGGGGAGCAGGCGGAGCCCCCGGCGGCGGAGGTGGCGGCGGCGGTTACCCAGGACGTCCCGGTGGTTTCTCCGGTCGTCCCGGCGGTGGACGTGGTCAGACTGCCGGTGCGTTCGGACGTGGCGGTGGCAAGCAGCGTGGCCGCAAGTCGAAGAAGCAACGTCGTCAGGAGTTCGACAACCTGCAGGCGCCCACGATCGGTGGCGTGCAGGTTCCTCGTGGCAGGCGGCGAAATCGTCCGGCTGCCGCGTGGGGCGTCGCTGACCGACTTTGCCGAGCGCATTGACGCGATCCCCGCGTCGTTGGTTCAGGTGCTGTTCAGTCTCGGCGAGATGGCGACGGCAACCCAGTCCTTGGACGAGGACACTTTCCAACTGCTCGCGGGCGAACTTGGTTACGAAGTTCAGATCGTCAGTCCCGAGGACGAGGATCGCGAACTGCTTGAGTCGTTCGACATCGACCTCGATGCAGAGGTCGCTGGGCAAGACGAAGAGCAACTGCAGCCGCGGCCACCGGTCGTGACCGTCATGGGTCACGTCGACCACGGAAAGACCAAGTTGCTCGACGCCATCCGATCAACCGACGTGGTTGCTGACGAAGCCGGTGGCATCACCCAGCACATTGGTGCCTACCAGGTTCACGTACCTCACGACGGTGTTGAGCGAGCCATTACCTTCATCGACACCCCTGGTCACGAGGCGTTCACCGCGATGCGTGCGCGTGGCGCGAGGGTCACCGACATCGCCGTGTTGGTCGTCGCAGCCGACGACGGTGTCATGCCGCAGACCATTGAGGCGCTGAACCACGCGCTGGCCGCTGAGGTCCCGATCGTGGTGGCGGTGAACAAGGTCGACAAGGAAGACGCCAACCCCGACAAGGTTCGCCAGCAACTGACCGAGTACGGACTGATCGCCGAGGAGTACGGCGGCGAGACGATGTTCGTCAACGTGTCGGCCAAGGGTCGGTTGAACATCGACAAGTTGCTCGAGGCGGTTCTGCTGACCGCAGATGCTGCCCTTGATCTGCGGGCCAACCCAGACTCCGAAGCGCGCGGTATCGCGATCGAGGCTCACCTGGACCGCGGTCGCGGTCCGGTCGCCACGGTCCTGGTGCAGCGAGGCACGTTGCGCGTCGGTGAGTCGATCGTGGCTGGCGACGCTTTCGGGCGAGTCCGCGCGATGGTCGACGAACACGGTCAAAACGTCGAGGAGGCCGGGCCGTCGCGTCCGGTCATGGTCCTTGGTCTGACGTCGGTGCCTGGTGCTGGCGACAAGTTCCTCGTCTCAAGTGATGACCGCACTGCACGTCAGATCGCTGAGAAGCGTCAGGCTGCTGAGCGGAACGCGCAATTGGCCAAGACGCGCAAGAAGGTCAGCCTCGAGGACCTGCAGAAGATCCTCGAGCAAGGCGCGATCGAGACGTTGAACTTGATCCTCAAGGGCGACGTCTCCGGTTCGGTCGAAGCTCTCGAGGACGCGTTAGTCAAGGTCGAGGTCGGCGAAGATGTCGACCTGCGGATCATCCACCGCGGCGTCGGTTCGATCACCGAACACGACGTCACGCTGGCATCAGCATCAGACGCGATCATCATCGGCTTCAACGTTCGGCCCGAGGGTCGAGCGCGTGAACTGTCCGAGCGCGAGGGCGTCGACATTCGCTACTACTCGGTGATCTACCAAGCGATTGAGGACATCGAGAACGCACTCAAGGGCATGCTCAAGCCCGAGTTCGAAGAGGTGGCCCTCGGTACCGCCGAGGTTCGCGAGGTCTTCCGCTCCAGCAAATTCGGAAACGTGGCCGGTTCGCTCGTTCGTTCAGGAGAGATCAAGCGCGGTACGAAGGCCCGGATCATCCGAGACGGTGCCGTCGTTGGCGAGAACGTCGAGATCACCGGCCTTCGAAGGTTCAAGGACGACGTCACCGAGGTTCGTGAAGGATTCGAGTGCGGTATCAATCTCGGAAACTTCAACGACATCAAGGTCGATGACGTCATTGAGACCTTCGAGATGCGCGAGAAGCCGCGGGCGTAGTTGTCATGTTCGTCGGGACACTGCGGATCGATCTGCTGCTCGGTGACGTGTCGTCGCTGAAGCAGAAGCGTTCAGTCGTGCGCCCGATGATCAGCGACATCAGGCGACGGTTCGAGGTTGGGGTGGCAGAAGTCGGTCACCTCGACCTCCACCGACGAACAGAGATCGGGGTTGTGACGACTGCAGCCGACCCTGCGCACTGCCGAGAGGTTCTCGACACGTGTGAACGTGCTGTTGCCGCGCGACCAGAGATCGAGGTGCTGTCGACCCGATTGCGCCTGTTCAACGAGGAGGACGAGTGAGCGAGATGGACGCGAGGGCCCGCAAACTGGCCGAGCGCATCCAGGTGATCGTGGCCGAAGCACTGGAGTTCCGCGTTAAGGACCCACGGCTTGGCTTTGTCACGATCACTGACGCCCGCCTGACAAACGATCTTCGCGAGGCGACGATCTACTACACGGTGTACGGCGACGATGAGGCACACGACAACACTGCGGCGGCGCTGGCCAGTGCGACGGGCATGTTGCGTACCGAGGTCGGGCGTGGCACCGGAGTTCGGCACACCCCGTCGTTGGCCTTCATCGCGGACTCGGTGCCCGAGGCGGCTCGGCAAGTCGAGGAACTGATCCTGAAGGCACAGGCCGACGACGCTCGGGTGCATCACCAGGCAGCCGCTGCGGCGTATGCAGGTGAAGCTGACCCGTACCGTCACGACGACGAGGTCAGTGAGACGTCGGAGGGCACCGGGGAGTGACGCCCATCGCCGCATCCGACTGGGACGCCGTGATCTCACTCGTCCGCAACGCTCGAAGCCTGCTGCTCCTCGGGCACGTTTCGCCCGATGGCGACGCACTGGGCTCCGCACTGGCGGTGGGTCTGGCCATTCGCTCGATGCCTGGTGATCGGAAAATCCAAGTGTCGTTCGGCGATGACCCGTTCGTCGTTCCAGCGAACCTCAGGCACCTTCCAGGGCAGGAGTTGCTCGTCCGACCAGCAGACGTCACGCCTCCGGACGTGGTCATGAGTTTCGATGCGAGCAGCGCCGACCGGCTAGGGCTGCTGCAGGAACTTTCCGAATCCGCACCGACGCTGGTTGTCGTTGACCACCACAGTTCTTACGACGGCTTCGGCACGCTCGCCGTCGTCGACATCAGGCGCGCCAGCTACTGCCGTGATCGTCGACGAACTGATCGCGCGTCTGGGCGTCGAACTCACTCCGGACATCGCGACGTGCCTCTACTCGGGACTTGGTCACAGACACCGGGTCGTTCCGCTACGCGGGAACGACAGCAGAAACTCACGCATTAGCTGGTCGGCTGCTCGACACCGGCATCGCCATTCGACGAAATTGCGAGGGCGCTTTTCGATGACGCTCCCTTTGAGTACCTGCGGATGCTCGGCGTTGCGCTTGCCGGGCGAAGCTCGAACCGAGCAGCCGCAGGCGGGATGGGAATGGTCTGGACGGTCATCCCCGCCGAGTCGAGAGTTGGCGCGAGGTATTGCCTTCGACCTCGTCGAGCCGATCATCGATATTGTCCGCAAGACCAACGAGGCCGAAGTCGCCGTCGTGCTCAAGGAGGACGACGACGGCAGCACTGCGCGTGTCGATGCGCTCAAAGGGCGCCGTTGACGTGAGCCGTTGTTGCAACGACGCTCGGTGGTGGTGGACACCGCTACGCGGCCGGGTTTCACTGCCAAGACCGTGATCCGCGACAGGTCATCTCCGCACGTTCGAGCAAGCGATCGTGGGCGACTCGACTTGCGGCGCTACCGCTGGTCGGTGAGTTGAACCTTGGCCGATGCGACCCAAGTGGTCTGATTGTCGTCGACAAGCCGTCCGAGTGGACCTCGCACGATGTCGTTGCGCGAGTTCGCAGACTGGCTGGCACCCGCAAGGTCGGGCACGCGGGAACTCTTGATCCGATGGCGACCGGCGTCCTGGTCCTGGGGCTCGGCAGAGCCACTCGACTGCTTGGTTACGTCTCAGGAGCCGACAAGTCGTACGAAGCGACGATTCGGTTTGGTCAGACGACCGACACTGATGACGCAGACGGCACTGTCTTGTCGACCGACAGCGCAGCCGAGCGTCGACCTCGAAGCGGTTCGCGCAACTGCTGCGGAGTTCATCGGTGACATCGAGCAGGTGCCATCGACCGTGAGCGCGATCAAGATCGCGGGGGAGCGGGCGTACGCCAAGGCGCGTCGCGGTGAGGCCGTCGACATCCCGGCTCGGGCAGTCACGGTTGATGTTCTCACCGTCGATTCTGCGACTCGGCCAGCTCCCGACTTGCTAGACGTCGGGATTGCGGTGACGTGCTCGAGCGGTACGTACATCCGGGCGCTTGCGCGCGATATCGGTCAACGCCTTGGCGTCGGTGGTCACTTGACGACGCTGCGGCGAACTCGTGTCGGCGGCTTCGGCCTGGACGAGGCCGTCACTTTGGAGGACCTGGAGCAATCCGTCACGGTGATGGATCTCGACCGAGTCGTGGCTGCGACCTTCCCCCGACGCGACGTCGATGAAATCGAGGCGATCGACGTCAGGCACGGGCGACCGTTGCCGCTGGCAGGTGAGGATGCACCGACGGGTGTGTTCGGGCCGGACGGCCACGTACTAGCGGTGATGGCACCGCGCGATGGCCAGTTGCGGGTAGCCGTCGGCTTGACCGGCTGAGCGTCTGGCAGGCTCTGGGCGTGCGATTCGACGGACTCGACGCGGTGCCAGTTGACTGGCCGCGCTCGGTCGTCATCATTGGGGTGTTCGACGGCGTTCACGCTGGCCACCGAACCATCATCGATGTTGCTCGGGAAGCCGCACGAGCGGACGAGTTTCCCGTGGTAGCCATCACTTTCGACCCGCATCCGATGGCGGTCGTTCGACCTGACGGGCAGCCGGTCATGATCTCCACGCTTGACCAACGGGTTGCGCTGTTGACCGAGGCGGGTTGTGATGCGGTTCTCGTGCTGCCCTTCACCAAGGAACTTTCGCAACTGTCACCTGAGGAGTTTGCCGCCACGGTGCTTGCCGGACGACTGCATGCGCGAACCGTCGTGGTGGGTGTGAACTTCAGATTTGGCCACCGCGCGAGCGGGTCGGTCGAGACCCTTCAAGGTCTTGGCGGGCAACTCGGTTTCGACGTCGTCGGGCTGGAGCTGGTCGGACAGGGCACGGCAACGTGGTCGTCAACGTACGTGCGTCAGTGCATCTCGCAAGGAGACGTAGCCGCGGCCACTCATGCGCTGGGGCGACCGCACCGCCTTGAGGGTGTTGTCGTGCACGGCGACCACCGTGGACGCGAGTTGGGCTTCCCGACGGCGAACCTGGATGTTTCAGAGCACGCCGCGATTCCGGCCGACGGTGTCTACGCGGGGTGGTTGGTTCGTCAACCGAACGGTGATGAAGTCAGGCTGCCCGCCGCCATCTCGATTGGAACCAACCCGACGTTCGACGGCGTTGGCCGCCGCATCGAGGCGTACGTCCTGGATCGCGACGACCTGGACCTCTACGACGAGTACGTAGCCTTCGAGTTCGTCGAGCGGCTCCGTCCGACCCTGCGCTTCGACGGCGTCGAGCCCCTGATCGAGCAGATGACCAAGGACGTTGAGCAAGCGCGCGAGCTGATCTCGCCCTCTCGCTAGGTCGGTTCGGTGCGATTTGCTACCTGTGGGGTGGTTAATCGCACCGAACCGGTGCGTCCCTGGCCGCCATCGGACTCTCTCCGTCCAGTTGCTAGACGGGACGGGCGCTATAGCGCCCGCTTTGCCTAGCAACTGCCTGATTCGTGGTTTCGGGTGGCCCGCTGGTAACCTTCGAGACGCCGTTTGATCGGCCGCGGACGTCTAAGAGCCCGGGTGGACCTGCCCCGGAGCGCCGCGCAACGACCTGAATGGAAGCCGCCGTGCCCCTTGATGCCGCTACAAAGCAGCAGATCATCTCTGAGCATGCCACCCGCGAGGGTGACACCGGATCGCCTGAAGTTCAGGTCGCCATGCTCACCCGCAGGATTGCGGACCTCACTGAGCACCTGAAAGAGCACAAGCACGACCACCACAGCCGGCGAGGCTTGCTGCTGCTGGTCGGCCAACGCCGTCGGTTGCTCAACTACTTGTCGAAGACCGACATCGAGCGCTACCGGCGCTTGATCGAAAAACTCGGTCTGCGTCGTTAGCTTGGTAGGGAGCGGTTCCCACAGGGAGCCGCTCCTTGCTGCATCACCGGTGTCGTATCCCGGCACCACCAACTAAACAAATCACCTTCGGGGCACTGCACCACATGCAGTTCGTTCACGTCGGCTTGCGGATGCAACATCCGTGTGTCGGTCCTCGGTAGTGGCGATGCGGGAGCAAGTCTGCCGAGCGCCTCGATCGAAGACCGGCCCGCTTGCTGATCGTGACTGGCGCTTTGCCATCTCGGTACTGTGCCGCCCCGGTATGTCACGAAAAGGAGGCCCCGTGGAGGGTCTAGACGTTCAATTCAGCGAAGCCGTAATCGACAATGGGTCGTTCGGTCGTCGCACCATCAAGTTCGAAACCGGTCGGTTGGCCCGACAGGCCGCCGGCTCGGCCGTTGTCTATCTCGACGACGCCACCATGATTCTTTCTGCGACCACCGCGTCGAAGAACCCCAAAGACAACCTCGACTTCTTCCCCCTCACGGTGGACGTCGAAGAGCGGATGTACTCGATCGGTCGGATCCCCGGCTCGTTCTTCCGCCGCGAAGGGCGTCCCAGCGAGGACGCGATCTTGACCTGTCGCTTGATCGACCGCCCGCTGCGTCCCACGTTCGCCAAGGGACTACGCAACGAGGTCCAGGTCGTCGAGACGATCATGTCGCTCGACCCCGACCACCTGTACGACGTCGTCGCGATCAACGCGGCGTCCATGTCGACCCAGCTATCGGGTCTGCCCTTCAGCGGCCCCATCGGTGGCGTCCGCGTGGCGCTCATCGACGGTCAGTGGGTCGGCTTCCCGACCTACTCCGAGCTCGAGCGCGCGGTGTTCGACATGGTTGTCGCCGGTCGCGTCGCCACTGCTGCTGACGGCAGCACAGACGTCGCGATCATGATGGTCGAGGCTGAGGCCACTGACCAGACGATCAACCTCATCGCTGACGGCGCAGTCGCACCGACCGAAGAGGTTGTTGCTGCTGGTCTCGAGGCTGCTAAGCCCTTCATCAAGATCCTGTGCGATGCACAGTCAGAGCTAGCCGCGAGTTCGGCCAAGCCGACGCGGGACTTCCCGCGCTTCCTCGACTACGAAGACGACGTCTTCGGTGCCGTTGAGGATGCCGGTTCGGCATCGCTGGCACAGGCGCTGACGATCGCTGGCAAGCAGGACCGCGAGACCGAACTCGACCGCGTCAAGGTCGAGACGATCGAGCAGGTCGGTGGCAAGTTCGAAGGCCGCGAGAAAGAGGTGTCGGCTGCGTTCCGCGCCCTCACCAAGAAGCTCGTGCGCCAGCGCATCTTGCGCGACAAGATCCGCATCGACGGACGTACCCCGTCCGACATCCGCAGCCTGTCGGCCGAGGTTGGCGTCATCCCGCTAGCTCACGGTTCGTCGCTGTTCGAGCGTGGCGAGACCCAGATCCTGGGCGTCACGACGCTGAACATGCTGCGCATGGAGCAGATGGTCGACACGCTCAACCCGCAGAACCGTAAGCGGTACATGCACAACTACAACTTCCCGCCCTACTCGACTGGTGAGACCGGTCGCGTGGGATCGCCGAAGCGACGCGAGATTGGTCACGGTGCGCTCGCCGAGCGTGCCTTGGTCCCCGTGCTGCCGACGCGCGACGAGTTCCCCTACGCGATCCGTCAGGTGTCCGAGGCTCTCGGCTCCAACGGCTCGACGTCGATGGGCTCGGTGTGTGCCTCGACGATGTCGCTGCTGCACGCGGGTGTGCCGTTGAAGGCTCCCGTGGCCGGTATCGCCATGGGTCTGGTCAGTGACGAAGTTGACGGCAAGACCGAGTACGTCGCAATCACCGACATCCTCGGAGCCGAGGACGCGTTCGGCGACATGGACTTCAAGGTCGCCGGTACCAAGGACTTCATCACCGCGCTGCAGTTGGACACCAAGCTCGACGGCATCCCCGCGTCGGTGCTGGCTGGCGCGTTGACCCAGGCTCGCGGTGCGCGACTGACGATCCTCGACGTCATGGCCGAGGCCATTGACGGTCCCGACGAGATGGCGCCGAACGCGCCACGCGTCATCACCGTCAAGGTTCCGGTCGACAAGATCGGTGAGGTCATCGGCCCCAAGGGCAAGATGATCAACTCGATCCAGGACGACACCGGTGCCGACATCACGATCGACGACGACGGCACGATCTACATCGGTGCCGTCGACGGTCCGTCGGCCGAGGCAGCCCGAACGATGATCAACTCGATCGCCAACCCGACCATGCCGGAGATCGGCGAGCGTTACCTCGGAACCGTCGTCAAGACGACGACGTTCGGTGCGTTCATCTCGCTGATGCCAGGCAAGGACGGTCTGCTGCACATCTCCGAGGTCAAGAAGCTGGCTGGAAAGCCACGCATCGACAGCGTCGACGACGTGCTCAAGGTGGGCCAGAAGGTCCGGGTCGCCATCAAGGACATCGATGACCGCGGCAAGTTGTCGCTGGTCCCGGTGCTCGATGAGGACGACGCAGCCGAACCGGCGACCACCGACGCATAGTCGTGCCTGCGTCGACAAGGACCCTGTCAACGAAGACACTGCACCGTGGGCAGGACGGCAGCGTAGTCAAGCGCACCGTCCTGCCCAACGGGCTACGTGTTGTCACCGAGTCGGTTCCGACCGTTCGTTCGGTGGCGTTTGGCTTGTGGGTCGGTGTCGGTTCGCGCGATGAGTCGACCCGCTTAGCGGGGGCGACGCACTACCTCGAGCACCTGCTGTTCAAGGGCACGCAGCGACGTAGTGCGCTCGACATCTCGTCGGCGATCGACAGTCGCGGCGGTGAGATCAATGCGTTCACCGCCAAGGAGTTCACCTGCTACTACGCGCGGGTGCTCGACGCCGACCTGCCGGTTGCCGTCGACGTCGTTGTCGACATGGTGTTGTCATCGACGCTCACCAGCCCGGACTTTGAAGCCGAACGTGGCGTGATCCTCGAAGAGATCGCCATGCACGACGACGATCCAGGCGACGTGGTTCACGACACCTTCGCGCAGACGGTGTTCGGTCAGACGCCGTTGGGGCGTCCGATTCTCGGCACCGTCGACTCGATCAATACCCTGGCGCGCGACTCGGTCCGTCGGCATTACCGAAAGTGGTACCGGCCCGAGCACATCGTGGTTTCTGCCGCTGGAAACCTCGACCACGCCAAAGTGGTCAGGTTGGTCAAGAAAGCTTTCGAAAAGGCCCTCGGCGACACGTCGTCCGAAGCAAACGAGATGGCTCCCGCGCCCGTACGCCCGCAGGCACGCAAGTGGTCGAGTTCGACCGGAGTCGCTGTCATTCCTCGTCCGAGCGAACAGGTCAACCTGGTGCTCGGGATGCCGGGGGTCAACCGCAGCGACGACCGACGCTTCGCACTCAGCGTGCTGAACAGCGCGCTCGGGGGAGGGATGTCGAGCAGGTTGTTCCAGGAGGTGCGCGAGAAGCGAGGCCTGGCGTACTCGGTCTATTCGTACAACTCGCAGTACTCCGACGCCGGGCTCTTCGGGGTGTACGCCGGCTGCCTGCCGCAAAAGGTCGACGACGTCCTAGAGATCTGTCGGGTTGAGTTGCAACGAGTGTGCGAGCGGGGCATCACCGAAGACGAACTACGTCGCGGCAAGGGTCAGGTTTGCGGTTCGCTGGTTCTTGGCATGGAAGACACCGGGTCGCGAATGTCGCGGATCGGCAAGAGCGAGTTGGTTTACGGCGAGATGATGGGCGTCGATGAAATTCTTGAGCAGGTCAGATCGGTGACACTCGACGACGTGCGGTCGGTTGCTGCTGAGGTACTAAGCGGTGCGCCGAGTTTGGCTGTCATCGGGCCGTTCGAGAACGACCGAGACTTCGCCGCGGTCGTGGCGTAGTGGGCGCGATTCGGGTCGCCGTCGTTGGTGCCGATGGTCGGATGGGCGCCACGACCTGCACTGCCATAGAAGCAGCCGAGGGTCTTGAGTTAGTCGCCCGTATCGGCCCCGATGACTCGATGGCGCAGGCAGTTGAAGTTGGCGCTGAGGTCATGGTCGACTTCACCGAACCCGACGCGGTATTGGCGAATGTGCAGGCGGCCGTCGAACTGGGCGTCCACTGCGTCGTCGGCACCAGCGGGTTCGACGACGCAAAGCTCGAGGCTGTCAGGCAACTGCTTACCGCTCACCCGAACGTCGGTGTCGTCATTGCGCCGAACTTCGCGCTCGGCGCTGTCCTGCTGATGAGATTCGCCCGCGAGGCCGCAGAACACTTCGAGTCGGTCGAGGTCATCGAACTTCACCACCCAAACAAACTGGACGCTCCTTCGGGTACGGCCCGGCACACGGCGTCTGCAATCGCCGGTGCGCGACGCGCTCGCGGTATCCCTGACAGCCCGGACGCCACTGTGCTCGGCGACCCCGAAGCGCGGGGAACAAGCGTCGACGGGGTGCGGGTGCACTCCGTAAGACTTCGCGGACTGGTTGCGCACGAAGAGGTGCTGTTCGGGAACGCTGGCGAGCAGCTAACGCTGCGCCACGACTCGTTCGACCGAGTGTCGTTCATGCCCGGCGTCTTGCTAGCAGTGCGATCAGTCCCCAGCCGGCCAGGGCTGACCGTCGGACTCGAACCTCTGCTCGACCTGGCCTAGCGGGTCATCAGTACGTCAAGTGTGGATGTCTACCTACCTGTGAGGTAGGTAATCATCCACGATCAGCCGCAACTAGTTGTCCCGGGGAGAGTCCCGCCACCAGCGTTCAAGTGCGAGGGCAGCGGCGTCGTACGACTGCGCGCGTCCCAGGAAATCGAGACCTTTCGACGTCACCTGGGTACGTGTTGGTCCACGGTCGCGCGTGGTTACGACAACCGCCTCGCCGTCGGCACGCAGGAACGGCACGCCGAGGATGCAGACTCGCGAACGTGAGCCAGAGACGTCGGCGACTTCGGACCACGGCACGGTGACGGTGTTGCGCATCGTGAAGAGGCGAAGTCCATCGTCGTTCACGTAGACACCAGATGACAGCACGCGCCCGGTCAAGGTTCCGAATCCGAACGAGATCATGCAAAAGCACCCGGCGATGATCAGCCTCGGTACTAGTGGGGAGGTAGAGGCCAATAGGACGAGGAGGCCGACAAGGAGCGGGATCATGACCGCCACGCAACCGACTAGGAAAGCCAAGACTCGCCAAGGGCCGGGGCGGTAGGGGCGCACCCATCGGACCTGACGGTACGCGCCGTCAACCGGGCGCTTCTTGCGATCCGGCTGGGGGCGCCACCCTTCGAACCAGTGACTCACCAGACCACTATCCCAGGCAACCGGGTTTGGTCGGACTCAGCCAACGAACAGCCGAAGCAATCCCGCGGCGGCTGCGGCGCTCACAACCACGACCAGGAACGGCGCGTCTAGCAGCAGGGCAATGACCGCGACTACTAGTCCAAAAGCTCGGGCGTCCAGAGTCAGGTCACGGCCGTCCGCAAACGTGAGTACTGCCGTAAGCGCGCTGAGCAGCGCGATCGGGAGCAGCGCCGCCATGCGCTCTATGCGCGGGTTCTGCAGCAGCGATTCGGGCAGCGACTGTCCGGCCAACTTGAACGCAAAGCAGCCGAGCGAGCAGGCGAGAACGGCCACCCACATCGCCGTGGAACTCATGACGCGATCCGCTTCGGTTCGGGCCACGCAAGGATCACGGCAACCGAGGCAGCGAGCAGGACCGGAATTCCCGGCGGCAGGAACGGGGTAAGGACGAGAGCGAACACAGCAGCGCCCACCGCGGTGGGGATGGCACGTCGCTGCTTCAACTGTGGCCAGATCAGCGCCAGGATCGCGGCCGGGATGGCGGCGTCCAGTCCGAAGGTGCCCGGGTCGTCTAGTAGTTCGGCCGCGAACGCTCCGATAACTGTGGCTAAGTTCCACGAAAGAAAGACCGCCGCCCCCGTGGCCCAAAAGCCCAGTCGAGCTAGTTCTGGGTCGGGCTGCGCAAGCGACATTGCCGTCGACTCGTCGATCGTCAAATGGGCAGCAAGTACGCGACGCCGTCCGCGTACTTGCAACATCGGCGCGAGGCGCAGTCCGTACATCGCATTTCGCGCCCCGAGCAGGAATGCAGAAATCACCGCCGCTATCGCGGTTCCGCCACCGCCGATGACACTGACGAACGCGAATTGCGATCCGCCGGTGAAAGTCAGCGTTGATAGCGCCAGCGTCTGCTGAAACGACAGGCCATTGGTAACCGCGAGCGCGCCGAAACTGATGCCGTAGGTACCCACAGCCAGCCCGACGCCCACGGAGTTGCGGAGGACGTCGCGTCTGGGGTTGGCCGGTTCGGTCAAGAAGGGTCCGCCGGGTCGGCGCTGAGGTCGGTGCCCACTCGTACCTGACGCACGTACGCGGCGTCGGGGTCGTCGTCTTGCTCGGCCAAGGTACGGAAGGCGCCGTCAGGTCCCCATCCTGCGGCCTCGAGGAACTCGCGAGTCTGATCGTCCTGCGCGTTGAGCCAGGCGACCGCGACGTGCTGTCCTTGCGCCTGCAGCGATTCCATGGCAGCCGCCAACAGTCGCGAACCGTGGCCCTGTCGGCGGTCCGTCGGCGCGACAACCAAGGTGAGCAGTTCGCTGGTGGTCGTCGCGTCAAGGTCTGGGTCAGTAGCAGGACCGAGCGCAACGAGTCCGACAACTCGTTCACCTTCGAGCGCAGACCAGACGGTGTGGCGCGGTGACGGGGGTGCGACAACGGCCCGTTCCCACGCCCGAGTGATCTCCGACAACTCAGGCGCTGCGGCAGCCGACTCGGGCAGCCCAGGCGTGGTGGGCCAACTCGTCCACTGAATCTGGGCAATGGCATCGACGTCGACCAACCGCGCGGGACGTACCGAAGTATCTGCCACCTGGCCATCCTCGCAGGCCTGCCTATCCTTGGCCGGTGCGCGTTGTCGTAGTCGGTACCGGGGTCATGGGACTGTCTGCAACGCGCGCGCTCGCCGAACGTGGACACGACGTTCTTGCGCTCGACCAGTTCGGCGTCGGTAATCCGTTCGCATCGTCGTCAGGGGACAGTCGGATTTGGCGACTGGCTCATCCTGACCGCGTGCGGGTTCGGCTCGCTCAGCAGGCGATCGAACTTTGGCGCGATCTCGAGCAGCGCAGTGGCGAGGAACTGCTGCTACAGAGGGGGTTGCTCTGGCGCGGGGGCGACGCGATTGAGGTCGCGACTGCTCTGCAGGCAGAGGGCGTAGAGCACGAACTCGTCGACGAACAACGGCAACGCCAACTGTTCCCCGAAATGTCATGGCGACCAGATCTTCAAACGTTGTGGCAACCGCTGGCTGGCACAGTGCTTGCCGACCGAGCTTTGTCGGCCACGGCGCATCTAGCCAGCCGTGCCGGTGCACAGCTGGTGGACGAAGTGACAGTGACCAGCGTCGAAGCCCGTGCTGGAGGTGGCGTCACCGTGGTCACCGAGCGAGGTGTCGAAGATGCTGACGTTGCTGTCGTTACTGCCGGCCCGTGGGCGACGCCGTTCCTGCAAGCCCTCGGGATCCGCGTCGAGTTAGAAGCGGTGCTATCGCAGGTGAGCTACATCGGGAGTGACACTGACGCCTACACACACCGGCCCTGTTTCGTTGACGTTCCTCCTGAGGGAGGGTCGTTCGGCTTCTACTCACTGCCGGTTCCCGGCGTTGGCTACAAAGTGGCGATTGATGATCAAATCGCGGAATTCGATGCTGGGTCCAACGATCGCACGATCAGTGCGTCACGCGAGAGCGAAGTAGCGGAGGTCGTCCGTCGTGAGCTGCCCGGATTCGATCCGACGATCAGGCACTCAAGCGTTTGCACCTGGACGTCGTCACCCGACGACCTCTTCGTCGTCGATCGCATCGGCGACGTTGTCGTGGGGTTCGGCGACTCGGGGCAGGGCTTTAAGTTCCTCCCCTGGTTCGGTCCGGTGCTGGCCGACCTCGTGGAGGGGCAGCCCCTCGATCCTGACGTCGAGACATTTCGAGCCTCCCGCTTCGCGTGAGCCTCATGGGTCTTGTCACTGACGATCGCTAGGGTGGCTAGACCCCTTCAGTTAGCGACCGAGGAAGTGACCGTTGCCCTCCGAAACCCCCGAGATCGAGTTCCGCAGCGACGTAACCGTCGAACTGGTCAGAGCCGCGGCGCAGGACGCCGACGTACTCTTCGCGGCCCGCGTTTCGACGCAAGGGGAGCAAACCCTTGATGACCTTGATGCGGATCCGACGCGGTCGAAGGGTCTGATCAACTACCTGATGCGCGACCGTCACGGCAGTCCGTTCGAACACAACTCCATGACGTTCTACGTCCATGCGCCGATTTTTGTGTTCCGCGAGTTCATGCGGCACCGGATCGCGTCGTACAACGAAGAGTCCGGCCGTTACCGCGAGCTCCTTCCCGTCTTCTATGTCCCTGGACCAGACCGACGGCTGATTCAAGAGGGCAAGCCTGGTGCGTACAACTTCGTCGAGGGGACGCCAGAGCAGCACGCGATTGTCGGTGAGGCAACCCGACGGGCGTGTACTCAGGCGTACGAGGCCTACCAAGAGATGCTTGCGGCAGGTGTCGCACGTGAGGTGGCCAGGGGAGTACTGCCGGTGGCGACGTACTCATCGATGTACGTGACGATGAACGCTCGCGCCCTGATGAACTTCCTGTCGTTGCGCACCAAGCACGAGGAGTCGTCTTTCCCGTCGTACCCGCAGCGCGAAATTGAGATGGTTGCGGAGAAGATGGAGGCGTCTTGGGCCACGCTCATGCCGCTGACCTACGCAGCGTTCAGCGCGAACGGCCGAGTCTCTCCCTAGGCTAATCTGCGTCTATGACCCCTACCCAGACTCGCCCAGCGCCTTTCGGCCGAGTTCTGACCGCCATGGTTACCCCTTTCCGCGACGACCTGTCCGTCGACCTCGACGCGGTCCAGCGGTTGGCGACGTACTTGATCGACGCCGGCAACGATGGCCTGGTCGTCAACGGGACGACTGGAGAGTCTCCGACAACCACCGACCACGAGCAGCAGCAGGTGGTGCAGGCGGTTGTTGATGCAGTCGGGGACCGCGCTCTCATCGTCGCTGGCGCTAGCAGCAACGACACGATGCATGCGATCGAACGCGGCCGACTCGCGCAGAAGGCTGGCGCTCACGGCTTGCTCGTCGTCTCGCCGTATTACAACCGGCCACCGCAAGCGGGTGTCTTGCGTCACGTGACCATGGTTGCTGATGCGGTTGACCTACCAGTGATGCTGTACGACATTCCGGGACGCACCGGAGTCGCCATCGACACCGACACGTTGGTGCGTGCCGCCGAACACGAACAGATCGTCGCGGTTAAAGACGCCAAGGGTGACCTGCAGGCAGCGTCCTGGGTGATGCGACGCAGTGACCTGGCGTGGTACTCCGGCGAAGACGTACTGAACCTGCCGCTGTTCAGCATCGGTGCTGTCGGAGTCGTCAGTGTCGCTGGGCACGTGGCAGCGGGTCGACTTCGCGAAATGCTCGATGCGTACGAGTCTGGTGACGTCGAGCGAGCCCGGCAGATTCATGACAGTTTGCTGCCCGTCTATACCGGGATCTTTAGAACACAAGGAGTGATGACCGTCAAAGCCGCATTGGTGCAGTTGGGAGTGATCGGGGCGGCGGTTCGTCCACCGCTCGTCGATCTGACTGTCGAGGAGTTCGCGACGCTCACCCTCGATCTAGCCGACGGCGACGTCGAGGGCTTTCGCGCGTGAGCCATCCGCACCCTGAACTGGGGCCGCCACCGCCGCTGCCCGCCAAAGCGCTGCGAGTTATCGCTCTAGGTGGGCTCGGGGAGATCGGTCGCAACATGACCGTCTTCGAGTTCGACGGCCGGTTGCTCATCGTCGACTGCGGAGTGCTGTTCCCAGAGGATCACCAGCCAGGCGTGGATCTGATCCTGCCGGACTTTGATTACCTGCGCGACCGACTCGATGATGTGGTCGGGTTGGTGCTCACTCACGGACACGAAGATCACATCGGTGGCGTGCCGTACCTGCTTCGCGAGCGCTCCGACATTCCCATCTTCGGATCTCGACTGACCCTTGCGCTGCTCAACTCGAAACTGCGTGAACACCGAATCGAAGCGGTAAGCACCGAAGTCACCGAGGGGGACCGGATCAAGGCGGCCCCCTTTGACCTTGAGTTCGTCGCCGTCAACCACTCGATCCCAGATGCGTTGGCGGTCGCGATCCGCACGCCTGCTGGCCAACTTGTGGTGCACACCGGCGACTTCAAGATGGACCAACTACCGCTCGACGGTCGGATCACTGACATTCGTGCGCTCAGTCGACTCGGCGAAGAGGGTGTCGACCTCTTCCTCGTCGACTCGACCAATGCCGAGGTACCTGGCTTCGTCGCACCTGAACGTGACATCGTCCCTGCACTTGAGGCTGTCTTCCGACGGGCGAAGCGTCGCATCATCGTCGCGTCGTTTGCCTCGCATATTCATCGCGTCCAGCAGATCCTGGACATCGCCGCAGCGCATGGTCGCAAGGTGTCCTTCGTCGGACGGTCGATGGTGCGCAACATGAATGTCGCGCGAGACCTGGGGTACCTCACGATTCCGCCTGAGCTGATCGTGGACCTTAAAGAACTCGAGGACCTTCCCGACGACAAGGTGGTTCTGGTCTGCACCGGCTCGCAAGGCGAACCGATGGCTGCGCTTTCTCGCATGGCGAACCGCGATCACGCGATCACGATCGGCGAAGGTGACACGGTCATCCTCGCGTCGTCGTTGATTCCTGGTAACGAAAACGCGGTCTACCGCGTCATCAACGGCTTGATGCGTTGGGGAGCCAACGTTGTTCACAAGGGGAATGCCCACGTGCACGTCTCCGGCCACGCGTCAGCCGGCGAGTTGCTCTATGTCTACAACATCGTTGGACCAAGCAATGTCATGCCGGTTCACGGCGAGATACGTCATTTGCATGCCAACGCAGAACTTGCGATCGCGACCGGCGTGCCGCGCGAACAGGTGGTGATCGCCGAAGACGGCGTGGTCGTCGACTTGGTCGACGGGGTTGCTCGAGTCGTTGGCGCGGTGCCCTGCGGCTACGTCTACGTTGACGGTTCGTCTGTGGGTGACATCACCGAAACGTCACTGAAGGATCGTCGAATCCTCGGCACCGAGGGGTTCATCTCGGTACTCGTCGTTGTCGACTCAGCCACCGGCAAGGTGGTCGGTGGTCCGGAGATTCACGCAAGGGGTTTCGTCGAAGACGACTCCATCTTCGAGGACGTGATCCCACGAGTCGTGACTGCGGTGGAGGATCTCGGGCGTAGTGGGGTGGGCGACACCCATCAGTTGCAACAGACGGTTCGTCGCGTCGTCGGCAAGTGGGTCAACGAAACCCATCGCCGCCGACCAATGATCCTCCCCGTCGTCATCGAGGTCTAAATCTAAGAACGACGCGTTCTCCCACACTGGTGGAACAAACTCCGCACTCATGGTGTGGATAACAGCCGTGAACGCCGCGTCGCCGATTCTGATCCAACGGATGCGGAACCGAAGAATTCAAGGCCGTGTGAACTACCACTGCGGCGCTGGACGACTCCGTAAGCCTGTGGATTCCGCGGAATCCACAGGATGAACATAGAGTTTGTTGCGCCAGTGTGGGAGAACGCGTCGTTCTTAGAATTTGTGGGTGGGAGGCGACACGCCGAGCCCGCCGGGCCGTAGCACCCGGCCAGGTGGGGAGTTCGTGGGTAGCCTGCCCCTATGGCCTCGTCTTCCCCGCGAGCGCAGACTAAAACGCGTTCATCGTCAGCCCGTCCCACGTCCCGTCGGTCCTCATCGTCGACCGCGAGGCGCCGATCGACGCGGCCAACCAAGAGCAAAGCCCGTGGTCCGCATCCGTTGGTGCGGCTCGCCCAGGCGATAGCGGGGTTATTTCGGGCACTGTGGCTCGGCATCGCCCACCTGCTCGGTGGCCTGGCCCGCAAGGTGGGATCTGGGGCACGAGACATTGACCCCGAACATCGTCGAGATGGCTTCGGTCTGCTGTTGATAGCCGCGGCCGTGGTGGTGGCTGCCGCGGACTGGTGGTCGTTGCAGGGTCCTGTGGGGGAGGCCGTCTACGCCTTCGCCGCTGGATCGTTCGGTTCCCTGACCTTTGCGGTGCCCGTTCTGCTGCTAGCGCTGGCTTGGTGGGTCCTTCGGCATCCCGCTGGGCATGCTCCCGCCGGACGCCTGGTGATTGGCTGGTTCGCACTCCTGGGCGGGGTTCTGGGGATCGTTCACGCGCTCGCCGGTAACGCGCAGCCACCCGACGGCGCAACGGCGATGCGCAGTGGTGGCGGTTTCGTCGGCTTCATGTTCTCGGCGCCGTTGGTTGCAGGAGTGTCAGTGTGGGTCGCTGTTCCACTGCTGTTCCTGCTGGCCTGCTTCGGTCTGTTGGTCTTGACGTCAACCCCGGTGCAACAAATCCCTGAGCGCCTAGTTGCGATTCGCAATCGACTCTGGCGCATTCAACCTCGGGAACCGCAGGACCTCGACATGGTTGATGCTGACAGTCACACCTTTGCTCCAGTGAGCAAGCGGAAGTCCCGGCGTCGTAAGTCGCAAGAGGCAGACGATCTGACCGTTAACGGTACGGAGCCGTACGACACACCACTTATCGCTGCGACTGTTGTCGCTGACGAAGTTCCGGGGAACGCTTCCTCGACACCCGTTGACGAGACATCCGACGAAGTTCTCGAGCCACCACCGTCGACAGGTCTGCCGCAACGAGTCGAGCAGTTGCTGTTGTCTGGTGAAGTCGTCTATACGTTGCCCGACCCTTCGATCCTGCGTCAGGGTTCTCCACACAAGACGCGCAGCAAGGTGAACGATCACGTCGTCGCTGCGCTCACTGAGGTGCTCGATCAATTCGGAATCGATGCACAGGTGACCGGTTTCACTCGCGGACCGACCGTCACGCGATATGAAGTCGAACTAGGACCGGCGGTCAAAGTTGAACGCGTCACCGCCCTCAGTAAGAACATCGCGTACGCGGTCGCGAGCGCCGATGTCCGCATCTTGTCGCCGATCCCAGGGAAGTCGGCGATTGGCATCGAGATCCCGAATACCGATCGTGAAGTGGTGAGTTTGGGTGACGTCCTGCGCTCGGCCGCGACCCGAAATGATCATCATCCGATGGTTGTGGGCCTGGGCAAGGACGTCGAGGGAGGCTATATCGCGGCCAACCTGGCCAAGATGCCTCACCTTCTGGTGGCCGGGGCCACCGGCGCCGGAAAGTCCGGCTGTATGAACACCCTCATTACCAGTGTGCTGCTGCGAGCGACACCTGACGAAGTGCGAATGGTGCTGATCGATCCCAAGCGCGTCGAGCTCAATTCGTACGAAGGCATTCCGCACCTCATCACGCCGATCATCACCAACCCGAAGAAAGCTGCAGAAGCGTTGCAGTGGGTGGTGCGCGAAATGGAGATGCGTTACGACGACCTCGCTGCGTTTGGTTTCCGTCATGTCGATGACTTCAACCACGCGCTGCGCGCGGGCAAGCTAACCGCACCAGCAGGTAGTGAACGAGTACTGCAGCCTTACCCGTACCTGCTTGTGGTCGTCGACGAGTTAGCCGACTTGATGATGATTGCACCGCGCGACGTCGAGGACTCGATCGTGCGCATTACACAGCTCGCGCGCGCTGCCGGCATTCACCTTGTGCTCGCGACGCAACGTCCAAGCGTCGACGTCGTGACTGGACTCATCAAGGCGAACGTGCCGAGTCGACTCGCGTTCGCAACGTCATCACTCACCGATAGTCGAGTGATCCTCGACCAGCCGGGTGCTGAGAAACTGGTCGGTCAAGGCGATGCGCTCTTCCTACCGATGGGCGCCAGCAAGCCAGTCCGGGTGCAGGGCTCATGGGTGACTGAGCAGGAGGTTGCCGCGGTCGTGGCCCACGTTAAGGCTCAACTCCAGCCGGTCTACCGCGACGATGTGACGCAGGTTCAGCAGCGCAAGGAGATCGATGCGGACATCGGCGACGACCTCGACGTACTGATGCAGGCTGTCGAGTTGGTGGTGTCCACACAGTTCGGGTCGACGTCGATGTTGCAACGTAAGTTGCGAGTCGGATTCGCGAAGGCCGGACGCCTGATGGACCTCATGGAAAGTCGCGGCATCGTCGGTCCGTCGGAAGGTTCGAAGGCGCGCGATGTCCTCGTCAAGCCGGACGACTTGGCCGAGGTCTTGGCCGGGTATTCGCGGAGTTAGCGCCTGACTTCAGCGCTGCCACACTCGACTTTGTCGGGAATGCCAGACACGCGTAGACTGACAACTCGCTCGTAGATCGGGCGTCGCGTGGTTCTGCAGTGCGGTCAGTTGTGGCAAGCGTCACATCGCTAAGTCGAGGAGGTGGCCATGTCTGTCGGAGAGGACATCGCAGCCGCCCGCGCCGAAGCCAAACTCACCATCGAAGACGTCAGCAATCGCACGCGCATTCGGTCAACGGTGATTCGTGAGATCGAAGACGACAACTTCTCGCACTGCGGTGGCGACGTCTATGCCCGGGGACACATCCGGTCGATCGCCGCGGCGATCGGACTCGAGCCCGAGCCGCTGATCAGCGAGTTTGACGCCATCCAAGCCACTTCGGTGCCGTCAGCGGCCGCCGTCTTCGAGGCTGAGACCATCACCGCCCCTCGTCGCGGACCCAACTGGAGCGCAGTCATGGCTGCCACTCTCGTCGTGGCCATTGCGCTCGTCGCCGTTCAGGTGTTCCGCGGACAAGATGACCCGCAGCGTGATCGAACGACTGTCGCAAATCCCGCGCCGTCGGTCACCGTGTCGACGACGACGTCCGGTGAACCGAGCGATAGTCAGACGCATGTTGCAGAGGCTCCGACCGATGTCACCGTCAAACTCACCGCACTCGACAACGCGGTCAGTTGGGTGCAAGTTAGCGACCACAACGATGCCGTGCTGTTCACCGGCAACTTGGCGTCAGGACAGTCACGTACGTTTACCGACCCGAAGCGATTGCATGTAGTGCTTGGCAACGCAGCTGGTGTCAGTGTTTCGGTTAATGGTTCTGACCTCGGGACTCCGGGATCTTCTGGCGAGGTGGCTCGGCTCACCTTTACGCCGGACGATCCCGTCGGCAACACCGGCTGACGTGACCACCCGAATCTCGCTAGTCACTTTGGGCTGCGCTCGAAACGAGGTCGATTCGGAGGAGTTGGCGGCTCGATTCGAAGCTGCTGGGCTTGAACTGGTCGATGAGCCAGCCGATGCCGATGCGGTGGTCGTGAACACCTGCGGTTTCGTCGAGGCAGCCAAAAAGGACTCCGTAGACACCCTCCTGGCAGCCGCCGATCTCAAGGGCGACGGGGGGCCGCAGGCCGTTATCGCCGTTGGCTGCCTGGCCCAGCGCTACGGGGGCGAGCTTGCCGAGTCGCTGCCCGAAGCGGACGCCGTTCTGGGGTTCGACGACTACCCGGAGATCGCTGAGCGGGTTCGAAGCGTTCTGGCAGGGGTTCGACCACCAGCTCCCGTCCCCACGGATCGTCGCCTCTTGCTCCCGCTCGCACCCGCAGAGCGACCGTCGGTTTCGGTCGCGACCCCGGGCCACGCCGTGGTTGATGACAAGCATGCGCCAGCGTCAGGTCCACGTGCCTATCGACGTCGACTCGACAACGGACCGATGGCACCGTTAAAGATTGCCTCGGGTTGTGATCGTCGCTGCTCCTTCTGCGCGATACCGAGTTTTCGCGGAGCGTTCATCTCTCGCTTGCCGGACGACGTCGTGAACGAAGCGCGATGGTTAGCAGAGTCTGGAGTCAGTGAGCTATTTCTCGTGAGCGAAAACTCGACGTCGTACGGCAAGGACCTCGGTGACCTGCAGTCGTTGGAACGCTTGCTACCGCGACTTGCGGCAATCGACGGTGTCAACCGGGTTCGCGTGAGCTACCTGCAGCCTGCGGAGATGCGTCCGGGACTCATCGATGTGATGACGAGTACCGAAGGCGTTGCGGCGTACTTCGACTTGTCCTTCCAGCACTCCAGCGGTGAAGTCTTACGTCGCATGCGTCGCTTCGGCGACACCGACAGATTCCTCGAACTCGTCGCGTCGATCCGCGAGCGAGCGCCGCTGGCCGGTATCAGGTCGAACGTGATCGTGGGCTTCCCCGGTGAGACCGAGGCTGATGTCGAAGAACTGCAACGCTTCCTCGAATCGGCCAGGCTAGACGTCGTGGGCGTATTCGGGTACTCCGACGAAGACGGCACCACAGCCCGTCAACTGCCCGACCAGCATCCGCCCGAAGTGATCGCGCAGCGGCTGGCTCATATCACTGGACTGGTTGACGACCTGATGGTGCAGCGGGCCGAAGATCGCTTGGCCGAGCGGGTCTGCGTCCTCATCGAGGAGATCGAGGACGGCGAGGCAGTCGGTCGGGCTGAGCATCAAGGACCAGAGGTCGACGGCACGGTGCGTATGGTCGGTGCCCCCGCGACGGTAGGTTCCTGGGTCGATGGACATGTGGTGGGGAACGAGGGAGTTGACCTCGTGGCGCGTCAGGAGAAGTAGTGAGTGACGGCGTGGGTGACCACCTGGCCGATCCGGTCAGTCCAGCATCAGCCTGGAACATTGCGAATGCGTTGACAGTGCTTCGTCTGCTGCTGGTGCCGGTGTTTGTCGTCACGGCCATCGCTGGATTCGGCGAACCGAGCACGCAGTGGCGATGGGTAGCCACTGGGTTGTTCGTGTTTGCTGCCGTCACCGACTTGGTCGATGGCGAACTTGCCCGCCGCCGCCACCTGATCACCAGCTTTGGCAAGGTCGCCGACCCGATCGCCGACAAGGCGCTCACGGGCGCGGCGCTCATCGTGCTTTCGGTCTACGACCAATTGCCCTGGTGGGTGACGATCGTGATCCTTGCGCGCGAAGTGTTCGTCACGCTGATGCGGTTCTGGGTTATTGAGCATGGCGTGATCGCGGCCAGTAGGGGCGGCAAACTCAAGACCTTGCTGCAGATCCTGGCTATCAGCCTCTACTTGCTGCCACTGCCCGACGGGATCTGGTTGCTACCAGAAGTTGCGATGGGGCTTGCCGTTGTCGTCACTCTGCTGACCGGACTGGACTACGTAGGTCGTGCGTTGCGACTCCGCAGGGAAGCACTGGCGGCGTGAGCGATCCATCGGAAGCGGCGTCGACGCTGATCCAGGTGCTCGCAGACCGACACGAGACCGTCAGCGTCGCTGAGTCGCTGACCGGGGGAGCGCTGACCGCGATGCTGACCGGTCCGCCGGGCGCCTCCGCAGTGGTTCGCGGAGGTCTTGTTGTCTACGCGACGGACACCAAAGCAACCATCGCTGGAGTAGACGAGTCGCTGCTGGCTCGGGTCGGTCCGGTTGATGTGGTCGTGGCCGCGCAGTTGGCTGAGGGCGTCCGAGCACGGTTCGACTCGACGTACGGGATCGGGATCACCGGTGTGGCTGGTCCTCTGGAACAAGACGGCCACCCGGTGGGTGAGGTCCACATTGGTGTGGCCGGCCCTGGCGGAGTCGTGACGGCTAGCCCCGACTTTGGGGCTCTGGCCGACCGAGCCGCCATTCGTCAGGCATCGGCGAAAGCAGCGATGGAACTGCTGGCTCAAGCCCTCCGGGAAGCAGATCGATGATTACAACGTTACACTTGTACTGATCGGCCCCAGAGCTGCGCAGGACCCGGCCCCGGCCGGGCTCCGGTTGTCGTCAGAGGGAACCGATAGAGTTACTGATGGTTAGACAGCGAAGGAGCCTTAATGATCGTGCTACGTCAGCACCTCGGCGACGAGCTGCGTAGGCAGCGGCAGCGCCAGGGATTGACGCTGCGCCAGGTCTCGGCTTCGGCCCGAGTCTCGTTGGGCTACTTGTCTGAGGTTGAGCGCGGACAGAAGGAGGCCAGCAGCGAATTGCTGGCATCCATCTGCGGTGCGCTCGAAGTGCCGCTGTCGCAACTGCTGCGCCAGGTCAGCGACGACATCTCGCTCGCCGAGCTCGCCGCAGCGCCGGTCTTGCCAACTCCCCCCGATGACCCCCGGCCGTCGCCGGCTGGAGTGGGGGCCGCTGCGTAACCGCGCGGCCTCGGCACTTGTGACTCCTCGATCCCGAGCGGGCAACGCAATGCCTCGTGCTCGCAGCGCCATCTTGGCTGGCGCTCGTACCGTCGTAGCCCAGTCGGGAGTGCGACACATGACAATGTCGGCGGTCGCTGATCATGGCGGTGTAGCCAAAGCCACGATCTACAACCACTTTCGTAGTCGCGGGGAACTGCTCGACGGACTGCTCATCGATGAGTTGACGTTGTTAGATGCCGTCGCGGCTGCCGCTGGTGGTGACCTCGCCGATCAGTTGTCCGCCGTTGGACGTGACCTGAGTGCGAATCCGGTATTGGCGGGATTGCGTCGGCACGAACCTGACGTACTCCTTGCGATGACGGCTGCCGCCACCGAGCGAGGTCGCGCGTCTCGGGCAGCTGCTGTCGCAGAGGCTGTCGCGCAGCGACTGCCAGGTGCCGACGGTGCTGACGAGCGCGTCGACCTGATCATCCGCTGGCTGTGTTCGCTTGCGTGGGCCCCGCTGCCCGACGACTCGGTCCAGGCGGAGGCGGTTGCGCTCTCGCAAATCCTGACTGCAGTGCCTGATCACGCGTAATTATTCTTAGGATCTGGGGGAGCCGGCGGACAGCCGGAGGCCGCGGGGAGTGAGTCGAAAGCCGGCGTGTTGCAGTGGCGCGGCCCAGGGGGAGTCGAACACCCCGGCGCCGTCGGAGCGCTCAACGGTGATGCGTCCGAGCCAGCCGCGACGAACCGCGTCGGCTAGGGCACTGGACGCCAGCGCCACAGCAACGCCCTCGTCGGTCCACGTCAGCAGGGTCCGACCACCGCGTTCGACGTAGAGCACAAGCTCACCGTCGATGATGACGACCAGAGCTCCGGCCTTGCGTCCTGGCAGGTGCCCGGACGACTCAGGACGCGCTGGCCATGGCAGCGCCGCTCCAAACGGATTGGCCGGGTCTGTGGCGGCCAGCACAGTCGCCCGCTGAACCTTCGTGTCGGAGAGTCCGCGCAGCCGATCGACCGCAACCGAACTCCCGAATTGCGCGGCACCAAGACCCTCGACGAAATAACCTCTGCGCGTTTGGCCCGCTTCCTCCATGGCGGCCAGCACGCGGTACGTCGCGGCGAACCCCCCGGGACGTCGTTCGCCGGTCACGGCGCCACGCGTCACGATGCCGTGACGTTCGAGTAGCACCTGACTCCAGGTGTGCGCGCGCACCGTCACGTCGACGTCGCGCGCGGGCAAGAGTGACCAGCGTCCAGCCGAGTCAGACGACGCCAACCGACGCGGTGGATTGACCCGACCTGGTCGGGCGTAACGACTGCGTCGCGGTGATGGTGCAGCGCGCTGCGATTTGGTCGTCACTCGGGCTCGAACCGGAGCCAGTGTGTCGTTGGTGAGTAGGCCGGCCCAAACCAACTCCCAAACCGCTTCGGTGAGCTCAGCGTGAGTGATGTCGGGGAATGATGACGCCAGTGAACGCACGAAGAGCGCCTTCCCGTCAGCCATTTGATCAAGGATCGATGTGTGCACCGGGCCTGGGACGAACAGCGGGTCGGGATCAGGAGTCAAAGTCGCGGTGAGGTCAGCGAGCGTCAGCGTGACCCAGCCATCGTTTCCGGGCAGTGACCCGTGCCCCGACCAAATGACCTCCCCGGACGTCAGAAGTTCATCGAGCATTGCAGGCGCGTAGTCGATGACTCGACTAGCCAGCACTTGCTGTTCCAGAACAGAGACCGGGATAAGCGCCCCCTGCAGTTGGTCGACAACTTCAAGCACTCCTTCGACGCCGCGGAGCGCACCGCCGACGTGTTGCCACTCAGGCAAGAAGCGGCCGAGCATGTTTGGCGAAACTGCTTCGACTTCCTTGCGCAGCAACGCCAAGCTGCGTCGACGAATCTGGCGCAGTACGTCGGCCTCGCACCACTCACGGCCGCTTCCCCCGGGCAGGAACTCGCCCTCGAGCACCCGTCCGCTAGCGGCGAGTTGGCGCAACGCGCCGTGCACGATCGCCGGTCCCAGGTCGAGGGCTCCTGCCGCCGAGGCGGTGGTGAATGGACCATGCGTCCTTGCGTATCGCGCAACGAGGTCGAGGACGGGGTCAGCAACCGGCTCAAGAAATGCCTCAGCGATCCCTGGCGGCGGTGGGACGCCTAGCGCGTCGCGGAGTCGTCCGACGTCTTCGACCGCTGCCCATCTGCGCTCTCCAGCGATTTTCACGGCAACTGCGCGTCGACGTTTGGTCAACTCGGTGGCCCACGCCGGAGTCTGCCCCGCGTTCGATCAGTTCGACTTCGCTCATCGGACCAAGAACCCGCAACGCATCGGCCAGATCCTCAACGTCGGTAATGGCTCGTTCCGGCGTTAGCCGCTGCAACCGACTCTCAACTTGCGCGATCGCATCGGCGTCGAGCAACTCCCGAAGCTCGGACTGTCCGAGCAACTCAGCGAGCAAGGTGCTGTCTAGGGCGAGTGCCTGTGCGCGACGTTCCGCCAACGGCGCGTCGCCCTCGTACAAGAAGGCACCGACGTACGAGAACAGCAGCGAGCGCGCGAAGGGCGACGGTTGGCTGGTCTCAACATCGACGATTCGCGTGGTGCCTTGTTGGATCGATGCCATGAGTTGGCGTAGTGCGGGCAGGTCGAAGACGTCTTGCAGGCACTCGCGCATGGTCTCCAGCACGATTGGGAACTGCCCATGCTCTGACGCGACGGCGAGTAGTTGCGAGGAACGCTGACGTTGCTGCCACAGCGGTGTCCGCCTGTCGGGACGCCGTCGGGGGAGCAGCAATGCTCTGCCCGCACACTCCCGAAACTTCGAAGCAAACAGCGCCGATCCGGCGAGCGCATCGGTGACGAGGGCGTCCAGGGTATCGACGTCAAAGACGAGGCTGTTAACGACGCTAGCGAGCTGATCGGCATCGTCGTCTGCATCCGGAAGGCGCATCACGATGCCGTTGTCTGACGGCATGATCTGCACGTCGACTCCGAACTCGTGGCGCAGCCGTTCGGCGATCGCCAATGACCACGGCGTGTTGACGCGCGCACCGAGGAACGAATGGACGACCAGTCGCCAGTCGCCGATCTCGTCCCGGAATCGTTCGATCACCACCGTGCGATCGTCCGGAAGGTGGCCGCACGCCTGCTGTTGTTCGTCCAGGTAGGCGACGGCATTCGCGCTAGCCCAGGCATCGAGCCCAGTGGCAGCGACCACCTTCGTGGCCTTGTCGGAGTCGAGCTGCGCCAACTCGCGGACGAACGCGCCGATTCCGAGCCCGAGCTCAGCCGGACGTCCCATCGCGTCGCCGTGCCAGAACGGCATCTTTCCCGGCTGTCCGGGAGCCGGTGTGACAAGAACGCGGTCGTGCGTGATGTCGTCGATGCGCCACGAGGTCGCGCCGAGTGCGAAAACATCACCCACTCGCGACTCGTAGACCATCTCCTCGTCGAGTTCGCCGACTCGACGTCCCCCGGTCCCCGCTTCGCCGCTCGCAAGGAAGACACCGAACAATCCGCGGTCAGGGATGGTTCCACCATTGATGACGGCGATGCGATGCGCGCCTGGACGCGACGAGAGGGTGTCGGAATCTCGGTCCCAAACCAGCCGCGGCTTCAGTTCCGCGAAAGCGTCTGAGGGATATCGACCGGCCAGCATGTCTAGTACCGCCTCGAGAATCGAGGCTGGCAATTGGTGGTACGGCGCGGCCCGACCGATGACGCTGCCTAGCTCTGCGACATCCCAGTCGTCCATCGCCACCATGGCGACGATGTGCTGCGCGAGCACGTCCAAGGGATTCTCCGGAACACTGAGCGCCTCGATCTGCCCCTCGCGCATCCGTTGAACAGTCACCGCGGTCGGAATGAGTTCCCCACGATGCTTGGGGAAGATAACTCCCTGTGAAATCCCGTCCACATGATGCTCCGAACGCCCCACCCGCTGCACGCCGCTTGCCACGGACGGAGGGGGCTCGACTTGGATGACGAGTTCAACCGCTCCCATGTCGATACCGAGTTCGAGACTGCTGGTCGCGACAACGGCTGGAAGCAGTCCCTGCTTGAGGTCTTCTTCGATGCTCTTGCGCTGTTCACGCGAGACTGAGCCGTGGTGTGCTCGCGCGATGGGTTGAGTCGCATCGGGGTGTCGTTCGAACCACACGTCGTTGAGCCGGGCGGACAATCGTTCAGCGAGCCGTCGCGAGTTCGCGAACACGATGGTGGACCGATGCTGGCTGACGAGGTCGACGATGTGTGACTCGACGTGCGGCCAGATCGATGCTGCCGTCGGCGCAACCTCGGATCCACCGGACGGTTCGGGTGCCGATTCAAGATTCGCCAAATCTTCAACCGGAACCACAACGCGCAGTTCGATCGGTTTGGGGTCGCTTGGTTGCACGACCTGGACGTCGTGTCGTCCACCCAAGAACCGCGCGACAGTTTCCGTCGGACGCACGGTCGCGGACAGTCCAATCCGTTGCGCGGGTTGCTCAAGTAGTGCGTCGAGTCGTTCGAGCGAAACCGCGAGATGTGCACCACGTTTGGTGCCAGCAACCGCGTGCACCTCGTCGACGATGACTGTCTCGATACCGAGCAGGACGTCTCGCGCGCCAGAAGTCAGCAACAGATACAGCGACTCGGGGGTGGTGATGAGGATGTCTGTCGGTTTGCGTCGGAATCTTTGACGTTCGTTCGCCGGCGTATCACCTGATCGAAGCGAGACGGTGACGTCTGATAGTTCGACGCCTGCCGCTTGCGCCGCGCTGATGATCCCGGTTAGCGGAGCGCGAAGGTTGCGTTCGACGTCCACTGCCAACGCCTTCAGGGGAGAGATGTACAGCACCCTGGTACGTCGTTCTGGCTCGCTGGGCGTCGGCGACGTCGCGAGGCGGTCGATCGCCCACAAGAACGCTGCGAGCGTCTTGCCCGAGCCGGTAGGGGCAACGACCAAGCTGTGATGACCGGCGCTGATTGCCTGCCAGGCCTGCTCCTGCGCAGGTGTTGGGGCGTCAAACACGTCCTGGAACCACGCGCGCGTGGGTTCGGAGAACAGCTTCAGCGCCGACGACATACCCCCATCTTCCTCGGGCACCCCGACAACCCGACACCCGAAGGCCGATCTGTCTCGACCCCTGACGGGCGCGGGTAAGTTGTGCGGGTGCGCCTGACCGAGTTCTGGAACCGAATGAACGAACACCTGGGTCCCGCGTACGCCACCAGTTACGCCAAAGATCAGGTATTGCCCAGTCTTGGCGGGCGGACGGTCACCGAAGCACTCGCCGCTGGAGATGACGCAAAGGTCGTGTGGCGCGCCGTGGTCGAGGCGCTTGAGCTCCCCGCGTCTGAACGCTGATGGCTGGTTCCGTCCCGCCTTCCGAACAGATCGCTCCCGGCCCAGCGGCGGACAGTTCGCACGTTGGCCATCGCGCAGATCTTGACCGGCGTGGGAATCGCTATCGGGATCTCGGCCGGCAGTCTCCTGGTGATGGAAGTCACCGATTCGGAGCGGCTGGCTGGCCTGGCACAGACCTGCGGAGTTATCGGAGCTGCCCTCGCGGCAGTTCCCCTGGCTCGGCTGTCGTCGCAGTACGGCCGCCGATTCGGACTGGCTGCTGGTCTGGCCGCGTCCGTACTAGGTGCGCTCGTCGTGCTGCTTGGCGCCGTCGTCAACTCCGTGGTCGTCGTACTTCTGGGGATGCTTCTGGTCGGGATGGCCACCGCCGTCGGGCTGCAAGTTCGATATGCCTCCACCGATCTTGCGGAGCCGCAGCACGCTGCGCGCGATTTGTCCTTCGTCGTCTGGGCGACAACGATTGGTGCCGTCCTCGGGCCACAACTTCTGCAACCGGCGGCGGATCTGGCAGCACCACTAGGGCTCCCCTCCTTAGCCGGGCCGTACCTTGTGACCGCGGTGGCCTTGACGCTGTCGTGCGCGGTCATCCTTGTCAGGTTGCGGCCCGATCCGTTGTTGCTCGCCCGCCAACTTCGACAACACGACGATCACGCGACGAGCGTGAGGCTTCGCGCGGCTCTCCGGATCATTCGGCAGTCTCCCGCGGCGACGTATGGCTTAGCAGCACTCACGGTTGGCCATTGCGCGATGGTCATGGTGATGGTCATGACACCGGTCCACATGCAGCATGTCGACGTCACCTTGCGCGTGATTGGGCTGGTCATCAGCGTGCACATTCTCGGGATGTACGCATTCTCACCCGTCGTCGGAGCACTGACCGACCGTCTGGGCGCAGCCAAGGCGATTGCCATCGGTGCAGCGATTCTGCTTTTCGCAACAGTGTTGGCTGGCACTGCAGCTGGAGATGCGACGTGGCAACTCGGTTGGGGGTTGTTCTTCCTGGGACTTGGCTGGTCATTCACGTTGATCGCCGGGTCGGCGCTGCTGTCGTCATCGGTTCCCGAGGCTGACCGCCCTGGCGTTCAGGGCGCGGGGGACACCGTCATGAACGGTGCGGCGGCCGTCGCGGGAGCGGTCTCTGGTGTCGTGGTGGCAGTGGGAACGTACGGCTGGCTCAACGTCCTGGCGGCGGCCCTGGTGATCGGTCTCCTCGTCATGGGAGGCGCGACATCCCAAGGGGTCAGGCAGCGAGTCCGAGCCTGAATCCTGGCCCACGCGAGTCGTCCGGCGTGTCGTTTCGCCTTCGAACACCTGTTCGCCTAGGGTCTGGTCAGGCCTTCGTCCACCGCCACACCACGACGTCGGCGGACTGTCGGACCCAGCACCTACTGTCAGCACCGCTGGACCTGACCGAGCACTCACCTGAACTGAACGATCGACCCGCCGAAGGGGCACTCATGGCAGACCGCGATAAGGCACTCGACACCGCACTGGCTCAGATCGAGCGACAGTTCGGCAAGGGCTCGGTGATGCGCCTTGGAGACGAGGGCCGCGCACCGGTTGACGTCATCCCGACCGGAGCCATCTCGCTCGACGTCGCCCTCGGCATCGGTGGACTGCCGCGAGGTCGCATCGTCGAGATCTACGGTCCGGAGTCCTCGGGTAAGACCACGGTGGCGCTGCACTCGGTGGCTAGCGCCCAGCGCGCTGGCGGCATCGCAGCGTTCATCGATGCCGAGCACGCTCTTGATCCCGACTACGCGAAGAAGCTCGGAGTCGACACCGACGGGTTGCTCGTCTCGCAGCCAGACACCGGTGAGCAGGCACTCGAGATCACCGACATGCTGATTCGCTCTGGCGCGATCGACATCATCGTCATCGACTCGGTAGCCGCCCTAGTTCCTCGTGCGGAAATCGAGGGAGAGATGGGCGACAGTCACGTCGGTCTGCAGGCGCGGCTGATGAGTCAGGCGCTGCGTAAGTTGACCGGTGCGCTGAGCCAGACCAACACGACGGCCATCTTCATCAACCAGTTGCGCGAGAAGATCGGCGTGTTCTTCGGCTCCCCAGAGACCACCACCGGCGGCAAGGCGCTGAAGTTCTACGCGTCCATCCGGCTCGACGTTCGTCGTATCGAGACCCTCAAAGACGGCACGGACGCGGTGGGTAACCGAACGCGCGTCAAGGTCGTCAAGAACAAGATGGCGCCACCGTTCAAGCAGGCGGAGTTCGACATCTTGTACGGCGAGGGCATCTCTCGTGAAGGCGCGCTGCTCGACCTCGGTGTCGAACACGGACTCGTACGTAAGTCCGGCGCCTGGTACACGTACGAGGGCGACCAACTGGGCCAGGGCAAGGAGAACTCCCGCAACTTCTTGAAGGACAACCCCGATCTCGCCAACGAGATCGAGAAGAAGATCCTCGAGAAGCTGGGAGTTGGTGCGCAGGTCGACGTAGAGGTCGATCTCACCGAGCCAGCACCCGTCGACTTCTAAGTTCGGGCGAAGCATGGGACGGCCCGCACGGGAGCCACCAGCTTGACCGGCCCCCTGAGGCTGACGCTGACCCCGTCGAAGTCGGCAAACAGATCATCCTGCGACTGCTCAGTCACAGTCCGCGGACCCGACACGAATTGGCCCAGGCATTGGCTAAGCGTGACGTGCCACCGCAGGCGGCTGAACTCGCGTTGGACCGGATTGCCGAACTCGGGTACATCGACGACGCGGCCTTTGCGCGGGCGTGGGTGGAGTCCCGTCATCGAGCCCGTGGGTTGTCAGAACGCGTGCTTCGTCGCGAACTGGTTCAGCGAGGAGTCGCTGCAGAGACTATTGACGAAGCAATCGCAGACTTCGTCGATCGAGACTCCGAACTAGCGGCTGCGCGCGCGTTCGTTGAGAAGAAACTGCGCAGCATGTCGCGTGATGACGAAGCGACTGCTACTCGAAGGCTCGTCGGGATGCTGGGACGTCGCGGCTACCCGCCAGGACTGGCGTCGGGAGTCGTACGAGACGCACTGGCGGAGTCGGTCGGTCAGTCGCCATCGGCGCGTTCTCACGCGGGCTGACTAGCCGCTGCGACCGAAGCTGAACCACCGGCGCGAGTTAGCCCCAATCTCATCTGGGTGACCCTCGCAGCGCTGTGTAGCGGGCACTGCGGCGAGCACCTGTTGGACGTGTCGGCCACAGCCACGCCACGTGGTCTTTCCACAACTGCGGCATTTTGCGGGCGAGCAGATAGCGGCCTCCTGAGTTGATTTGGTCGGAATTTTGTATCCCCCCGGGGGGTTACACTATCATCAGAGGAGATCCACCTGGGGACGTCGCACCAGCGGCCATCCCGTAGCCGGAAAGGACCTGTTGATGGGGACCATCACACTCACCGGATCGAACTTCGAGCAGACGCTGACTGACCACGAGATCGTGCTGGTCGACTTCTGGGCTGCGTGGTGCGGCCCGTGCCGGATGTTCGGTCCGATCTTTGAGCAGGCTGCCGAGCAGCACCCTGAGATCGTGTTCGGGAAGGTGGACACCGAATCGGAGCAAGCGCTAGCCGCCAGCGCCAATATCACGTCGATCCCAACCCTGATGGCGTTCAAGCGAGGCCACCTGGTGTTCTCGCAGCCCGGCGCGCTCCCCGCGACGGCTCTGGAAGCAGCTCGTTGAGGCCATCGTCGCCCTTGAGCTCCCTGAGGATGCCGTGGGGCCGCAGCAGAGCCAGCTCACCACGCAACAGGCGGGGCAGCGATGAGCCACTTCACCCTGCAGGCCGTCGTCGATGGCTCCTTCGACGACGTGGTGTCCGCAACGCGGTCCGCTCTCGCCGAGTCGGGTTTTGGAGTGCTCACTGAGATCGATGTCCGACAGACACTGCACGACAAGCTTGGCGTCGACGTGCCGCCTCAGGTGATCCTTGGCGCGTGTCGTCCCGAACTGGCCCATCGGGCTATATCAGCCGACCAGTCCATCGCGGCAGTGCTTCCCTGCAACGTCGTCGTACGTGCGGTCGACGATCGAACGACCGAGGTAGAGGCCATCGACCCGGAGGCCATGCTCCAACTTTCGCCCAACCCCGCGTTGGTCGACATCGCAGCCGACGCTCGACGTCGACTGGCAACGGCGCTCGCTTCGCTGCTGGTGCCCGCAACCGCTCACTGAGACAAGCGTTCAACGGAACGGAGATCAGCATGCAGCTGGAACCAGAATCGGTGACGCCGATCGTCAACCGAGCTAAGCGCGCCCACGGTCACCTCGGCAAGGTCGTGGCGATGTTGGAGGAAGGTGCCGACTGCGAGGACGTTGTTACGCAGTTGAGTGCGGTTCTGAAAGCTCTCGAACGCACCGGCTTCGCCATTGTCGCGACCGGCTTGCAGCAGTGCATGGGCGCAGGTGACACAACGCAAAGCCCTGACGTCAAGAAGATGGAAAAGCTCTTCCTTTCGCTGACCTGATCACAGCTGATGCTGTCCGGTCGACCGACCCGCCCCATTGACTCGAAGGAACAAACCTGATGAACGAGACTGGCTCCCAAACCGACCACGCGACTACGCACGGCAAGTCGGTGCTCGACGACCTCTCTCCACTGCACCGGAATTTGCGCCGCGCAGTGCCCGACGTCTACCGAGGGTTCGGTGAGCTTCACAAGGCGGCCTTCACAGCCGGCGCGCTCGATACCAAGACGAAGGAACTTATGGCACTGGCCATCGGCGTCGTCGAGGGTTGTGACGGTTGTATCGCCTCACACGCGCGCGCCGCCGCGGAAGCAGGGGCCACGCGCCAGGAAGCGGCCGAAGCGATCGGCGTGACGTTCTTGATGAAGGGCGGGCCAGCCACCATTTACGGCCCACGCGCCTACGACGCCTTTTGCGAGTTCGAGGAACTTGCCTCGTCAACGAAAATGGTGAGTTGATCGAGTCGCTTACGTCCTCAATTGGCGTCGGGTAGGTCCTTCGGATCAACCGGACCTTGTCGCGGATGCAGGAACACACCAGCCCGTGGCTTCGGCTCGACGTACGTGCTCTTGGGAGGCATGACCTCACCGCGCTCTGCCACTGTCACCAGTTGTTCGTGAGTGGGGGCTGCCAGTAAGAACAGCGCGTCGTCGGGATGTGCCGCGACCGTTTCAGAGATGTCCGCCAACTCCGACACATACGAAACCCGCTTGTCGCCAGATCGGGTATCGAGCAGCGGCGAGAGGATGTCACGGTCGAGTGCCGTGACGTCAAGGCCCTCGACCCCGTCTAGTGCGCGACCGTCCCGCGGACTGATTCGGTACCAGTGGCCGGCCAAGTGAAGCCCGAAGTGTCCGGCTTCGCGTTCGGGACCTGAGACCTGCTCGACGTCTGCGACGGCGCGAAGTCCGTCTAGGAGTTCCTCGGCGTCGATAGGGCCGGCGACGAGTCGGTGGAACGCCAAGAGGTCAGTCTGCGCCTCGGCGTAGAGCACGCACAGCACGTTCCCCCCGCGTGGACTGCCGTGCTCCTGCCAGCGTGCGACGGTCGCAGCAACTCGGTGGTGGCCGTCGGCGATGTACTGCCGTTGAGCTCCCAGTCGTTCGACGACCATCGGCACGTCGACGTCGGCCAACTGCCAGACCATTTGCTCGATCCCGGTCAGGTCAGTGAAGGTCAGGATGGGTTCACGTTCGGTGGCAGCCGTAACTGCTGCACTGACCTTCTCATCGTCGTGATGCATGATCGCGATGAGTTCGGAGCGAGTGGGAACTGACTCGAAGTGGCGTACTAGCGCTGCGACCCTCTCGGGGTTGACCGACTCATGACCGAGCACTCGGCCGTCAACAAATCCGCTCACGTCCAAGTCGGCGACGATGCCCGTGTGATCGATACCGTTTTGGCGGATGCGATACACGTAGAGGGCAGGCTCACCAAGTTCGCCGTAGACGCCGCTCTGCAACAGATGCTCAAGACTCTTCGCATTGGCCTCGCCGATTTCGGCGTCCGTCGCGTTGGGCATGTCGTGCGACGACCTGGTGACGTTGAGGTAGCTCAGCGGGTTCTCGGCAAGCAGCTTGGCACGTCTCTTGGTTGATAACGCATCGTGCATTGGGCACACGACGTCAGTGGCTCGGTCTTGCTTGACGATCCGAGCAGTGAAAGGTCGGACCAGCGTCACCCGACGGCTCCTGACGGCTGCGCTTCGGGGTTCACCACGTTGCGTGGTTGTCCGGCAACGAAGGATGCGATGACGTCGACGACACCCTCTGCGACGGCTGCCTGAGCCTGCGCCGTCGACGCTCCAACGTGGTGGGTACCGACGACCGCCGGGTGCGTAGCAAGGGCAGACGTCCAATCTGCGGTGCCGCTACCTGGCTCGTCGGGGTACACGTCCAAGCCAGCGCGCAAGTTGCCGCTGTCCAGTGCGGCCAGCAATGCGTCAGAGTCGATGACGTCGGCCCGTGAAGTGTTGATGAGGACGGCGCCGGGACGCATCGCCGTCAGCGTCTGCTTGTCGACGATGCCGACAGTGCCCGGTCCGGTCGGAATGTGCAGCGTCAAGATGTCGACTTCGCCTGCAAGCTCTGGCAACGAGTCACGAAGTTCGATGCCGAGTTCGTCGATGCGAGCTTGGGTTTGCGGTGAGCGTCCGGGACGGTGCAGCGCGAGGATGGTCATGCCGAACGCCTTCGCGCGTTCAGCGACGCCGAGACCGATGCTGCCCAACCCGACGATGCCGAGCGTGGCGCCTTTCAAACCCTGCGCACCCTTGGTCATGCCCTTCTTGTCCCAATGACCGGCCCGCAGTTCGATGACTCCCTCGGGGATCCGACGGTCGATGGCGAGCATGAGCCCGAGTGCCAACTCGGCCACCGCAGCGGCGTTGGCTCCCGGGACGTTGGCGACCAAGACCCCCGCCGCGGTCGCAGCAGCCAGATCGATGGTGTTGGTGCCAGCGCCCGCGCGGACCACGAGTTTTAGGTTCGAGGCTGCGTCAATCGTGGCCGCGGTGACCTTGGTGCTTCGAACGATCAGGATCTCGTGCTCGCCGACGTGCTCGGGGATGGAATCGGCGGTCAGGTCAGGCAGCACGGTGCACTCGTGGCCTGCGTCCTCGAGAGCGGCAATGGCCCGAGCATCGAGCGAGTCGGCAATCAGGATGTGCATGGTGACCTCGGCTTTTGTCGATCGGGGCGGGGCGGCCCGTCCGGCATGGGATGGATCAGCATGGCAGCCCGCGGCGCTCGCCGCGAGAAGTTGGCCCATAATCTGGAACGGTTGTTCCGCACAGTGGGGCGGGACCGTGATCGCCCGCGGGCCCCAGGAGGCCCGTACCCTTGATCCCTGTGGAGCCACGCACCTACGAGATCCGGACCTACGGATGTCAGATGAACGCCCACGACTCGGAGCGGTTGGCCGGGTCGCTGGAGGCGGCTGGGTATGCGCGGGTCAGCGATGGAGGGGACGCTGACGTCGTTGTCTTCAACACCTGCGCGGTCCGCGAGAACGCCGACAACCGGCTCTACGGGAACTTGGGCAGACTCGCCCCGGCCAAGGCCGAGCGCCCCGGTATGCAGATCGCGGTCGGTGGCTGCTTGGCCCAGAAGGACCGCGGCGAGATCGTCCGTCGAGCACCCTGGGTCGATGTGGTCTTCGGGACGCACAACATCGGGCACCTTCCGGTCCTGCTGGAACGCGCCCGAATCGCTGACGAGGCACAGGTCGAGATCCTTGAGTCGCTGGAGGTATTTCCCTCAACGCTGCCGACCCGCCGCGAGTCGGTCTATGCCGCCTGGGTGTCGATTAGTGTCGGGTGCAACAACGCGTGCACGTTCTGCATCGTGCCGGCGCTGCGTGGCAAAGAGCAGGACCGGCGTCCCGAGGACATCCTCGCCGAGGTGCGCGCCCTGGTTGACGAAGGCGCGATCGAGATCACGCTGCTGGGTCAGAACGTCAACTCGTACGGCGTCGACTTCGGCGATAGGCAAGCGTTCAGCAAGTTGCTTCGCTCGTGCGGAGAGATCGACGGCCTTGAGCGAGTGCGCTTTACCAGTCCGCATCCTCGCGATTTCACCGATGACGTCATCGAAGCGATGGCGCAGACGCCGAACGTGATGCCGCAACTTCACATGCCACTGCAATCGGGTTCGGACGCTGTACTACGTGCGATGCGGCGCTCGTACCGTCGCGAAAAGTACCTGGGGATCATTGATCGGGTGCGTTCGGCCATCCCTGATGCAGCGATCACTACCGACATCATCGTCGGCTTCCCCGGTGAGACGGAGTCGGACTTCGAGCAGACGATGGAGGTGGTCCGCGAGGCGCGGTTCGCGGGAGCGTTCACGTTCCAGTACTCGAAACGTCCCGGTACGCCTGCCGCGGACTTGCCCGACCAAGTGACAAAAGACGTCGTGCAACATCGCTACGACCGACTCGTCGAGCTGGCTAACGACATCGCTTGGTCTGAGAACAAGCGTCAGATCGGTCGCACCCTGGACGTGCTGGTTGCCGAAGGTGAGGGACGCAAGGACGAGGCGACTGGGCGGTTGAGCGGTCGGGCTGCCGATAACCGGCTCGTCCACTTTGCTGCCCCCTCTAAGGGCACGGCTCAGCCTCGACCAGGGGACGTCGCGACCGTCGACGTCACGTACGCCGCGCCGTACCACCTCGTCGCGGACGGTGCCGATTCGCGGCGTTCGGCATACGCGCGCGGGGGATGCCTGGCAGGCGCGCACCGAGGCACCGGGCGCTGAGGGAACTGGCGCTCTGACGGTCCCTCTAGGGATCCCGGCGATACCGGTTAGTTGAGCCAGACGGTGCCAAATACTGACTGATCGATCAGTTAGGGCATTAGAATGAGTCACCTGATCAGGTGACGCTAGGAGGAGCACGTGCCGAACATGGAACGCCACACGCTTCCAGGGACCGACTATCACGACGCTGGTGTCTACGAAGTCGAGCGACAGCAGATCTTTCTGCGTTCGTGGTTCATGGCCGGCAGGTCGGAGCAGGCGCCAGAGCCTGGTAGTTGGTTCACGATCGACGTTGTCGGCGAGAGCATCCTGATCGTTCGCGGGGATGACAACGAGCTTCGCGCGTTCTACAACGTCTGCCGCCATCGCGGGTCGCGGCTGCGTGAAGAAGAGAGCGGGTTTGAGAAGGGCACGATCATGTGTCCGTACCACGCTTGGTGCTACGACTTGCGTGGTGGTCTAGCTGTTACTCCTCGCGTCGAACCCGATGAACTTGACCGTTCGCAGTTGTCGCTGTGGCCGGTGCATCTGGACGAGTGGCAAGGCTTTGTCTTCGTGAATCTCGCGAAACAGACACCGATGCCGGTGCGCGACAAGATCGCCGAGGGTTGGGACGGCATGCTCGACTTCGAGCGTTTCGAGATGGACACGCTGCGCATCGGGGCGACATCGGAGTGGATCGTCGAAGCGAACTGGAAGATCCTCGTCGAGAACTACAACGAGTGCCTGCACTGCCCGACTGTTCACCCCGAGCTCGTCGAGGTGATCCCTGCCTATCGCAAAGGTTGGGTGTTCGAGGAGGGTCGTGAGGACGGTGGCGTCTCGCTCGCGTCCGGAGGGACTTACGCGCCGGGTGTTTCGACATTGCCGCCGCTGCCCACGATGACTGAGCTCGAGGCGGAGTCGGTTTACGGCGGCACCCTGTTCCCAAACGCAATGATCGATATTTCTGGGACGAGCATCATCGTGACTCAGCTGATCCCCCAGGGGCCGGGACGTACTCGACAGATCGGGACGTACCTGTTCCACCCCGACACCATCGCGTCACCGGACTTCGACCCCAGCGGACTCGTCGAGTTCGGCGAGCTGGTCCAGGGGCAGGACAACGCGATTTGCGAGCGTGTGCAGCTGGGCGTGCAGTCCCAGGCGTTCACGCACGGCGTGTATCCGGAGAAGGACAAGTACGTCTACGAGTTCACCCAGCAATACCTGCGCGAACGCGACGGCCGGTAGCCGGCGCCGCAGTCCGCTAACTTCACGTTTTGCGGCTAGCCTGATCGAGGCTAGCTAGGGAGGCTCGCGTGACGCCGTCGATGATGCAGACGTTGCCTGGCACGGACTATCACGACCCGGCGGTCTATGAACTCGAACGGCAGCGCATCTTCTTGCGCAGGTGGTTCATGGCCGGTCGAGCCGAGCAGGCGCCGGAGCCGGGAGGTTGGTTCACCGTTGACGTGGTGGGCGAGAGCGTCCTCATCGTGCGTGGCGACGACATGCAGTTGCGCGCGTTCTACAACGTTTGTCGGCATCGTGGATCGCGACTGCGCACTGAGGAAAGCGGGCTCGAGCGCGGCACGATCATGTGCCCGTACCACGCTTGGTGCTACGACTTGCGAGGTGAGCTAGCCGTTACACCGAGGGTTGGTGACGACGAGCTGGACCGTTCGCAGTTGTCGTTGTGGCCGGTGCATCTCGAGGTCTGGCAAGGCTTCGTACTCGTGAACTTGTCGAAGGAGCGTCCCCAGTCATTTCGGGAACAACTGCTAGAACGCAACGATCACATTCTCGAATTCGAGCGTTTCGACATGGAAACGTTGCGAATCGGAGCGACATCGCGATGGCTGGTTGAGGCGAACTGGAAGATAATCCTCGAGAACTATGGTGAGTGTTTGCACTGTCCGACCGTGCATCCAGAGTTGGTCGAGCTGATTCCGGCTTATCGAACGGGGTCGGTCTGGGAGCCG
This sequence comes from uncultured Actinomycetota bacterium, assembly GCA_963726755.1. Classification (GTDB taxonomy): domain Bacteria; phylum Actinomycetota; class Actinomycetes; order JAHEKZ01; family JAHEKZ01; genus DATKIY01. Next base: position 13,129 of record CAVSDB010000002.1, on the reverse strand, counting down.
GGACGTAGTGACGGGGGTGTCTGGTTGGCTGAAGGGAACTCCTACGCACCTGGAGTGACGACGCTGCCGACGTTGCCCGCGATGACCGACGTCGACGCGAAATCGGCCTATGGCGGAACGGTCTTCCCGAACGCAATGATTGACGCGTCGGGGACCAGCATCGCGTTCACGCAACTTATTCCCAAAGGCCCGGCACGCACCCTGGAAATAGCGTGGTACCTGTTCCATCCTGACACCATCGACCAGCCGGATTTCGACCCTAGTGTGCTTGTGGAGTTTAACGATCTGGTCTACATGCAGGACAACACCGTGTGCGAACGAGCCCAGCTCGGAGTGCAGTCCCAGGCGTACACACACGGCGTTTACCCCGAGAAGGACGAACTTCTGTACCGGTTCAACCAGCGGTATCTGAACGAGCGCGACGGCGTGCCACAGTAGGCGCGTGCTCGTCTTTGCCGCTGTTGTTCCCGCGCCTCCGCTGCTGGTGCCTGAAGTGGCGTCGGGTGCTGCATCGGAGTTGGACGATGTGCGCGGCGCGATCGGGCAGGTGTTCGAGGGGCTGGCCGTGGCCAGACGTCGACGAACTGGTGTGTGTGGGCAGCGCCGATGAGGCGGTCAGCTATCCGCCTGGGTCGCGGGGCTCGCTGCGGGGGTTCGGTGTCGACGTCGATGTCTGCTTGCCCGGTGACCATGCGTCGTCCGATGCGCCCACCCTGCCGCCGTCGTTGAGCGTGCTGGCCTGGCTAGTCGCACGATTCGCGGGCGCGTCGGAGGTGACGGGGCAATCGGTTGCGGTTGACGCCTCTCCCGATGACGCGCGTCAGTTGGGTGCAAGGTTGGTCGCGGGGGAGCGCCGGGTCGGGCTGATCGTCGCCGGCGATGGCAGCGCGGCGCTGACGGAGAAGTCGCCGGGGTACTTCGTCGACGGTGCTGTCGAGTGGCAGACCGCGACGTCAAACGCGTTGGCCGCCGCGGATGTTGAGAAGTTGGCGGCGTTGACGGTCGATGACGGTCAACGGTTCGTCGCCGCTGGACGTGCACCACTGCAAGTCTTGGCGGGGGCGGCCCAGGGGCAGGCGTGGCGAGGGCGGCTGCTGAGCGACACCGCACCGTACGGCGTCGCGTATCCGGTCGCCGTGTGGGAGCCGATCCAGACATGACCGCGACGGTTGCGATCGTCGGTCCGACGGCGTCCGGCAAGTCCGAGCTTGCCGTTGAGCTCGCTCGTCGCGTCGACGGGGAGGTCATCAATACCGACTCGATGCAGCTCTACGTCGGCATGGACATCGGCACTGCGAAATTGCCGGAGGCGGCGTGGGGTGATGTACCGCATCATCTGCTCGACGTCTGGCCGGTGACCCACACCGCGACGTTGGCGGAGTTTCAAAGGCTGGCAATAGCTGCGATCGATGACGTGCAGCGACGTCAACGCGTTCCGCTGCTCGTTGGCGGGTCAGGCATGTACGTCCAAGCCGTCGTCGATCGTTGGTCCATTCCCGGCACCGACCCCGAGATCAGGGCGCGTCTAGAGGCCGAACTCGCTGACGTCGGTCCGATGGCGTTGCACGAGCGGTTGGCGGCGCTGGACCCCCAGGCGGCTGCGCAGATCCTGCCGTCCAATGCACGACGTACCGTGCGCGCGTTGGAGGTCGTCGAGATGCAGGGTGAGTTCGCTGCACAACTGCCAGAGCCGCAACCCAACAGCGACGTCCGAATCATCGGGCTCGACGTGCCGCGCGAAGTGTTAGACGAGCGGATTGCCGCGCGCGTTGACGCGATGTGGCGAGCGGGCTTCGTCGATGAGGTCAAGCGACTTGCCATGCAGGGACTGGCCGAGGGCGTGACAGCACGACGTGCGCTGGGCTATGCGCAGATTCTGCGGATGCTGAGCGGAGAATGCAGCGAGGACGAAGCGCGCGAGCAGACCGTCGCTGCGACGCGACGATTCGTCCGGAAGCAACAGTCCTGGTTCCGGCGTGACCCTCGGATCCAGTGGTTGTCCTACGACGACCCAGATCTGTTGGAACGCGCAAGAACCGTGGTGTTATCCACAGCATGAATGCGGAATTTGTTCCCCCAGTGCGGGAGAACGCGTCGTTCTTAGAAGTTAGGGTGGGGCCGTGAGTGACGACGAGGCTGCGCCAGCGATTCGGTTTGCTAAGGGGCATGGGACTCAGAACGACTTTGTGATCCTGTCTGACCTTGACGCGTCGTTTGACCTCACCGACGAGCGGGTTCGCGCGCTTTGCGACCGGCGTCGTGGCATCGGGGCCGACGGCGTGCTTCGCGTCGCACCCACGATCAAGAGCGGAGAGGTCAGCGACCAAGCCGACCGCGCCGAGTGGTTCATGGACTACCGCAACGCCGACGGCAGCAGTGCGCAGATGTGCGGCAACGGTGCGCGAGTGTTCGCGCGGTTCCTACTCGACGAGGGGTTAGTCACTGGCGACGAATTCTCGATCGCCACGCGCGGTGGTGCGCGCGACGTCGTTGTCGAAGGTGACGTGATCAGCGTCGAGATGGGTCCCGCGATTCCGCGCACCGATCTCGACGGCGCTGCGGTCATCGTTGGTGAAGCGAGTTGGCCGCTACACGCCGTGGAGTTCCCCAACCCCCACGCGGTCGTTTTTGTCACTGACTTGGGTGAGGCTGGAACTCTGGCCGAGCCACCGAGCATTGACCCACCGACCGCCTTTCCGTGGGGCGTAAACGTTGAGTTCGTTCACGTCATTGATGAGAATCGCGTCGCGTTTCGGGTGCACGAGCGCGGAGTTGGCGAAACGGCATCATGCGGAACCGGCGCTTGCGCCGTTGCGTGGGCATACCGACGTTCGCAGCCCGACGTTGATCCGACAACGCCGTTGATGATCGAGGTTGCTGGTGGTCAGTTGAAGGCCTGGCAGCGCGAAGACGGTCACTGGGTGCTGTCTGGTCCAACCGAGATCGTCGCGACGGGGTACCTGTCAGCGTCGTGGTGGCGGGAGAACAGGTAATAGCGCAATGACGACAGCAGACACCCAAGCCAGCCATGTGATGGCGGTTGTCGCCGCGTCCAAGGACCCGATCTTCGACCTTGGTGGTCGGTGGATGTCTTCGGACGATGAAGAGGCGGCAACAACGGCCGCTGGCTTTGAGGGCTGGCAGTTGTACTTCCTCGGTCGACACGGCGTCCTCGGCGATGTCGACCCTGATGTCATTGTCTCCGCCGCCTACTTCTTTGAACCCGAATACCTCTCGCGCGAGTGGGACGCCGCGCGAACCGTGATGAGTCCACCGGAGGCTGTCGAGATCTACGCGACCCTGTGTCACGACTGGGGTCGAAAGCACCTCGCTGGTTTTGAAGGCGCCGGACGCCTGGCCGAACTTGCCGAGCAGGTCATCGAGGGGACCGACGTTGCCGGGATGCCCCTGTTCGCCGGCTGGCGGGCGTTGCCGACTCCGCTGGATCTGCCTGCCCGATGCGCGCACGACCTGCAACTGTTGCGCGAGCACCGTGGGGCGTGTCACGGCGTCGCGATGGTGGCCAGTGGGCTGTCACCGTTGATGACGATCTTGACCAACGAGAACAACACCCACACGCTCGAGGAGTTCGGCTGGTTCCCGCCGTACCCCGAGGTCACCGAGGCGGACCGTCGTCGGCGCGCCAGGGTCGAGAAGCTCACCGACGAACTGGTGGCGCTGCCCTACGAAGTGCTCACCGAGGCTGAGGGGGACGAATTCGTCGAACTGCTGCAGGCAGCGCACGCCCACGTGGGGCCCGGCAGCGTCGAGGCTGAATAGCCAGTGTGGCCGCGTGCGGGCTGCCCGCTTGGTCTCAACCCTCCATGGCAACAAATGTTCAGAATTGGTCGTCTGAACGCACCAAAGAGCACACGAGTGTCCATTCGCGTGCGGAATTGGTCGTCTTAGCGCGCAATCTCGCACAATTGTTGCGCTGAAAAGTCGGTTGCGCGGCGTGCGATCATTGAACCGATGACCGCCCTTCCAGACAGCACGTCTGACATCCCCGACACCGGCACGCTCGACCTTGAGTCGCGTGACGCGCTTCGCCGTGTCCAGGGGCTGTCCACTGAGCTCCAGGACATCACCGAAGTTGAGTATCGGCAGTTACGGCTCGAACAGGTCGTGCTGGTTGGGGTCTGGACGCAAGGAACCGCCCAGGACGCTGAGAACTCGTTGCGCGAACTGGCCGCCCTCGCCGAGACCGCCGGCTCGCAAGTGATGGACGCGCTGATCCAACGCCGCGACAAGCCGGACGCCGCCACGTTCATCGGGTCCGGCAAGGCTCGGGAACTGCGTGACGTCGTGGTGACTTCCGGGGCAGACACGGTGATCTGCGACGGCGAACTCACTCCGGGGCAACTGCGACAGCTCGAGCAGATCGTCAAGGTCAAGGTTGTCGACCGCACGTGGTTGATCCTCGACATCTTCGCCCAACATGCGCAGAGCCGAGAGGGCAAAGCCCAAGTCGCGCTCGCGCAGATGCAGTACCTGCTCCCGCGACTTCGCGGTTGGGGTGAGTCGTTGTCGCGTCAGCGCGGTGGACGTGTCGCCGGCGGTGGCGGTATCGGAACACGTGGTCCCGGCGAGACCAAGCTTGAGACCGACCGGCGCCGCATCAACGCGCAGATGGCCAAACTTCGCCGCGAACTCAAGCACATGCAAACCTCACGTGAAACTAAGCGAGGTCAACGTCGACGTCACGCCATTCCGTCCGTGGCGATCTCGGGCTACACCAACGCAGGCAAGTCGAGTCTGCTCAACCGACTCACCGGTTCAGGAGTGCTCGTCGACGACTCGTTGTTTGCGACGCTTGACCCAACAGTGCGCAAGACCGAAACGCATGATGGGCGCATCTACACACTGACCGACACCGTCGGTTTCGTCCGTCACTTGCCGCACCAACTCGTCGAGGCGTTCCAGTCGACCCTTGAAGAGGTCGCGCAGTCCGATGTCATCGTGCACGTTGTCGATGGATCTCACCCTGACCCCGAAGAGCAACTCGCCGCCGTACGGCTGGTCCTTGGGGACATCGATGCTGGTGCGATCCCCGAGATCGTCGTTATCAACAAGGCCGATGCGGCCGATCCGCTGACCCTGGCGCGGTTGCGTCGACAGGAGCCGTCGGCCCACACCGTGTCGGCGCGGACCGGAGAGGGCATCGCCGCACTACGCGCGGCCATCGAGCACGCGCTGCCGCACCCGCCGGTTGAGGTTGACGTCGTGGTCCCGTATGACCGCGGCGATCTGGTGTCCCGGGTTCACAGTGAAGGCGAGATCACCGCTACCGAACACGGTCCAACCGGAACCATCGTCCGCGCCCGCGTCAGCGCCGAACTGGCCGCCGAACTCCACGCTGTTACGGAAACCCCAAAAACCTAACCCCAACAAACCTAACCCGAAGAAATCTAAGAACGACGCGTTCTCCCGCACTGGTGCAACAAACTCCGCATTCATGCTGGGGATAACTGTGGCCAAGTTCTCGCTTTGACACCTGACTGCCTAGCCTGGTCCGACCATGACCGAGCACCCCGAGTTGACCAAGCTGCTTGACGCTGCGGTCGACGCCGTCGGTGGTGAGCCTCGGCCAGGACAGCTGGTGATGGCCGAGGCCGTGGCAGACGCCCTGGACACCGGCGAGCACCTGCTGGTCCAAGCCGGAACCGGGACCGGGAAGTCGCTGGCGTACCTCGTGCCGGCCCTGGCGCATCACGACTCGGTGGTGGTGTCCACGGCCACTATCGCGCTGCAGCGGCAACTCGTCGACCGTGACTTGCCACGGTTGGTCGAAGCGGTCGAGCCGATTCTGGGACGCCGTCCCACCTTCGCGATGCTCAAGGGTCGCAGCAACTACCTCTGCCTGCACCGCCTCAATTCGGCTGACCAGACTCCCGACGACCAGGACGCGCTGTTCGATCCCGCGCCGACGTCGAAGGCCGGACGTGACGTCCTACGCATCCGATCCTGGGCCGAGACGACCGAGATCGGTGACCGCGACGAGTTGGCACCGGCTCCGGACGACCGTGCCTGGCGTTCGCTGTCGGTGACGCCGCACGAATGTCTCGGCGCGCAGCGCTGCCCGTTCGCCGACGACTGCTTCGCCGAAAAGGCGCGCGAGCGAGCCAAAGACAGCGACGTCGTCGTCACCAACCACGCGATGCTCGCGATCGACTCGCTCTCTGAGGCCCGGCTGCTCCCCGAGGTCGACGTCGTGGTCGTCGACGAAGCGCACGAACTGGCCGACCGCGCGACCGGTGCCGTGACCGACGAACTCACTGCCGCCATGGTCGAACGCGCCGGACAACGCTGTCGCGCGTACGCAGGGGAGCCGGCGAGCGAGTTACTCCTCGACGCCGCTGCCGCCCTCGCCACTGCCCTCACCGAGGCTCCCGAGGGTCGGTTCGAAACCGTGGGAGGCGCACTGTTCGATGCACTCGTCGCGGTTCGTGATGCGGGCCACGACGCGCTCAGCGCGATGGGTGGATCGTCGGGGGACGACGACGTTGCCAAGCGCGTTCGCGCCAAGGCGGCGGTCGACGAGGTGTACGAGATCGCCGGACGGGTCGTCGTCTCCGGCATTCAGGACGTGGTGTGGGTGACGAAGTCTGACCGGCGACCACCCACGCTGTGGCGAGCACCGCTGTTCGTCGGCGGACTATTGCGCGGGGGCCTGTTCGAGGAGCGAACCGTCATCATGACGTCGGCCACCCTTGAGCTCGGCGGCGGTTTTGAACCGATCGCGCGCGGCCTTGGACTGACGGGGGAGGGCGCGCCGCCGTGGCGAGGTCTCGACGTCGGGTCGCCGTTCGAGTACGAGAGGCAAGCCATCTTCTACGTCGCGGCGCATCTGGCACCGCCGAGTCGCAGCGGTCTCAGCGACGAGCAACTCGACGAGATTGAAGAATTGGTCACCGCAGCCGGCGGACGAACGCTCGGACTCTTCTCATCGATGCGCGCCGCCCAACAGGCAACCGAGGCGATGCGCGAACGGCTCGACCTGCCGATCCTGTGTCAGGGCGAAGACGCGACCGGCGCCTTGGTGCGAAAGTTCGCCGCGGACGCCGCCACTTGTCTGTTCGGCACGTTGTCGCTGTGGCAAGGCGTCGACGTCCCCGGCTCGTCGCTGCAACTCGTGCTAATCGATCGACTTCCGTTCCCGCGACCGGACGACCCACTCGCCTCAGCGCGTCAGCGATACGTCGAAGCCAACGGCGGCAACGGGTTCATGACGGTGGCTGCCACCCAAGCCTCGTTGCGATTGGCGCAAGGGTCCGGTCGCTTGATCCGGAACGCGACGGACAAGGGCGTCGTCGCAGTACTTGACTCACGGCTGGAGCGCGCGCGTTACGGCGGGTTCATCAGGTCGTCACTGCCACCGATGTGGCCGACCACCGACAAGGCGCTAGTCCTGGCGTCGCTGCAGAAGATCGACGGGGATGCACCGCCTGTGCTGCCGGTCTCTGACGCCGTGGTGGGGGAGACGATCGTCGGCTCATCAACCGACGACGCGTCGGGTGGCGATCGCAAGCGACGTCACTGGACCGAGTCGGAGGAGCAACGGCTTCAGGAACTGTGGGACGAGGGGTCGCCGATCGTCCTCATCGCTGAGGAGTTGGGTCGAACCAGAGGCGCCATCTTGACGCGTCTTCGGACGCAGGGGTCACTCGGCAAGGTGACGTGGAGTTCGTCGGCAAAGGTTGGTGACTCCGACAAGAAGTTCGTCTACGTGTTGGCGGCCATCCCACCAACCGTCTGGACCGACATCGACAAGTTCGCCGAATGCCTGACGTTGGACGAATGGCAGGTCGACAAGGTCGACGACGCGACGCTCCGCGTATTCGCCGACGACGTAGACGCGCTCGTCGGTATCGGAAGCCCGTCAGGACTCCTCATGGGCGATGCGACCAGTCGCTGGCTGCTCCTCGGTGATTCGTCGGATCAGCCCATGCCAGCTGGCGTGGACGGCATCGTCACTCCCGGGGTGGGCACCGGCTAGCAGTTCCAGGGCAAGTCGGTTCGCACGTGTGCCTGGAATGGTCCCGTAAGTGCTTGAGTTCCCAGCGTGACCCGCCCGAAAGGGTGGTTCCAGTGGTCGTTCCCCGGCATGATCCGGTTGCACTGAGCCCGTGCAGTGAAGTGCCGTGAGAAGGGCGACTTGTCGTCCCAAACGCTGAATTGCGTGAGGTGCCGGGAACTACCAGCGACAGGTTGGAATTTAATCTCGACCTCGTGCAGTTCGACCTTCTTGCGGCACACGATTGCAGCCTCCACTTGCAGGTAGCGGATTCGCGGGTGGTACCTCCTACTAACGTCATTGACCTGAAGCACGCAGCCCAGTTTGGTGCCATCGGCACTCTTCAGTTGACGTTGTGTCTGGACGTCTAGCGCCTGCGCGGGGGACGCGACGAGAACGACCAGCACTACTGAGCAGACGAGCCAGATCTTCTTCAAGGAGCCCCCCAATTCGATTGGCGGTGACATTAGCGCCTGGGACCGACAACCTCACCCAAACGCGGGGTTTTACCTCCGTTCGGGTTAGAGCCACCTTTCGAGAAAGGCCGCGACTTCGTCCTCGAGGTCGCGTTGGAACGCCGCCCGGTCAAAACCCGGCGGGTCCTGCGAAGGGTCGAAACCGGGACCGGTCAGGTGGTCCGGGAACGGCGTCTCGAACGAGAAGTGGCCGGCGTTGGGCACCATGCGACGTTCAACGCGCGACGGATCGGCGACGCCGTTGCTCACCAGGTCGGCCATCCACTCGTTGGTGTGCTCGTCGTGCTCAGCAGTGAGGAGCAGGATCGGTACGTTCACCGCAGCGAGGGCGCCGTCTGCCTTGAACCACGGCGTCGCCGGCGCCAACAGCACGATTGCCCGCAGTCGCTCGTCACGTTCAACCGCTACGGCATGCCCGAAGCCGGACGGTGACTCCCAGGGCATCGACGTCGGCAGTCCACCCGCGACCGCGAGGGCGGTGTAGCCACCGAGTGAGTGACCGACCATCGCGAACTGGTCTGGCACTAACGCACCGGTGAACGGTTCGTTGGCGAACATCCAGTCGGTGACGGCTTGGAGGTGACGCGGTCGGGTCTCCAAGATGACGTCGGTGCCTGCTAGTTCGCTGTTCTCGCGGTTGTCGCGCGGGTGCCACGGACACGCGACGACGAATCCCTCGCGCGCTAGATGCGCCGCAAGGGTGCGATGCACTAGCGGTGAACCCTGCGTCCCGTGCGAGATGACCACGAGGGGGAAGAGTCCCTCTGCGATCGGCGCTTCAGGTGCGACGTCGAGTTCGAACGGACCGAGCTGCGTCGCGACTTCGCGCGCCGTCGCCGGGTAGAACACGTGCGTCGCGATCACGTCAGGAACCGCTGGCACCACCACGTACGAGTACCCAGCCGACTGCGTCACACGCGCACTCTAGAGCGCCAGAGTGAGGACCGGCTCGCCTTCAAAGAGATCTCCGGTCTCATGAAAGCCGTAGGCGAGGTAGAAGCCCAGCGGGGAGTCCTCACCCGGGACGTACGACGTGAGGAGCGTCTGCGGGTTAGGTCGCTGGCGGATGTATTCGATGGCCAGGTCGAGCGCCTGACGTCCGTAGTTGCGCCCTTGGAACCGGGCATCGACGAGCAGCCGCCAGAGGTAGTACGGGCCGAGGTACTCCGTGCGTTCGGGCGGAATGTTGTCGCTGATCATGACGAACCCGACGGGAGTCTGACCGGCGTACACCGCGCGATACCACGGACACGCACCTGGCGTTTCGGCTGCCTCGAGCAGGGAATCGGTCACGCTGCCGACGTAGTTGTCCTGCGTCGGTGTCACCGCCAGCGCCTCGATCTGCGCGCGGTTCTCGTCAGTGATCTCGCGCAGCACCACAACACTGTCGAGCGTCTTGACCAGGATCAGGCACGGGTTTCCGGGCCAGAGACCGTCAATCTCTTCCAGCGGGTTGAATCCCTGGCTGCGATAGAACTCGAGCGTCTGCGCGTAGTTGGGGTCGTCGGCCGACGGCCCTTGCGTCTTGACCTGCAGGTACCGAACGCCGTCGCTGGCCAAGTCCGATTCCGCAGCGCCGAGCAACGTGCGTCCGACCCCGCGGCGATGCCACGTCGGATCGACCGCCATGAGGTGAACCTCTGCCGACTCCGGAAAGTGGCGCGAGGTAAGCAGCACTCCGACGCACGTGTCGTCGGGTGAGTAGGCGAGGTACGTCGGCAGTCGTGCCGCGTCCTCGACGTAGTGCACGATCGAGTCCTCGATCCCGAACCAGTCGGGCAGGCTGCGCAGGATTCGATCGACGTCGCCCGGCGACTGTTGCCCGCGGACGATCCGCACCCGGTCTGTGGTCATGGCGTCATCCTCTCGTGAGTGACCGCCTGGTGGAACCGAGTTTCGGCTGGCACGATCCGACTATGGCTATCCAGATGCACGGACTTCGCACGGTCATCTACCCCGCACCCGACCTCGGCGCCGCCACCGCCTGGTGGACGCAGTTGCTCGGCCAGCCGCCGTACTTCGAGGAGCCGTTCTACGTCGGCTTCGAGGTCGCGGGCTACGAACTCGGGCTGCTGCCCGATGCTGACCCGGCCGACGGCGCGCTCGACGTACTGGGGAGTCGACGACGTTCAGGCCGCCATGGACGAAGCGGTGGCGGCCGGAGCCACGGTGCATGTTGCGGCGTCCGAGGTCGGCGACGGCATCGTGACCGGCTCGGTTCGTACGCCCAGCGGCGCCATCCTGGGACTGATCTACAACCCGAACTTCAAGGAAGCGGCGACTAACTGGCGCGTGCCTGCGCGCCGTTCGCCACGGCACCCACCGCAACAATTGTTCAGAATTGCGCGCTGGGACGCACAATTCTGCACGCAAAGGGGGAGTGTTGTGCACTTTGGACGCCGACGCACCATCTCGCACAATTGTTGCAATGGGTCGGTGGTCGCGGACGGCAACCACCCAGGGGCGACTAGATGCTGCGCAGGACCGCCGTCACCTTGCCGAGAATCGTCGCGTGGTCGCCGAGGATCGGCTCGTAGTCGGCGTTGTGTGGCATCAGCCAGGTGTGGCCGTCGCGCTGCTTGAACGTCTTGACCGTCGCTTCGTTGTCGAGCATCGCCGCGACGATGTCACCGTTCTCGGCGACCGGCTGCTGGCGTACGACAACCCAGTCACCGTCGCAGATCGCGGCGTCGATCATCGAGTCACCGACGACCTTGAGCATGAAGAGCTGGCCGTCGCCGACGATCTGCGTGGGGAGCGGGAAGACGTCCTCGACGGCCTGCTCGGCCAGGATCGGTCCACCGGCGGCGATGCGTCCGACGACGGGTACGTACGTCGCGGCTGGACGCTCGGACCCGCTGTCGGTGACGTCGACGGTGTGGCCACCGGCGTCGGGCAGCCGGACCTCGATGGCTCGCGGACGGTTCGGGTCGCGGCGGATGAAGCCCTTGCGCTCTAGCGACGCGAGCTGGTGCTTGACGCTGCTGGGGCTGGCCAGCCCGACCGCCTCGCCGATCTCGCGCATGCTCGGGGGATAGCCCCGCGCCTCGACCGACTTGGCGATGTACTCCAGGACCAGCCGCTGCCGGTTGGTCAGGCCGTCAGCAGCCGCTGGGCCATCGGGCATCTCGCTGACCTTGCTCATCGCGGGTCCCTTCGAGGTCGGACGGGAATCGATCTGGCTTTGGTGCCGTCGGGGGCTTGATTGTCAGCCTGACTGTCAGACCCCTCCGGCACGCTGGACCCTAGCGCGAATCGAACGCCTGTTTCAAACACCTGTTCGACACGTGTCGCAATCGGGTAGCAATCGCCGGTCGCATGGTGTACAACTCGTACAGACGTTCGATCGAACACAGGTTCGACTCCTTCCCCCGGAGGTTTTCATGTCCCACACCCTTACGGCACCGGCCGTACGCCGCCCCCTCCGCTCTTCCCCTGCGGAGGCGCCGCTTCGGCTGACCGCCCGCGGCCGGGTGTTGATCTTGATTGCCACGCTCGCGATGGCCCTGGCCGTCATCGGCCTTGGCCAGCTCGGTGGCAGCGCAGACGCCGCCGACCAGGGCCAGCCCAGCAGTGGTCCGGTCGCACAGACGTGGGTGGTTCAGCCAGGCGAGACGCTCTGGAGCATCGCGCAGTCGGTAAACCCGGGCGTCGATCCTCGTGACACCGTGGCGCGCATCGTCGACCTCAATGACCTGCCCGACTCCAGCGTCGAGGCCGGCACCCGGATCTTCGTTCCAGCGAACTAGCCCACGTATCGGTACACGCGGTCAGTTCGAGATCGCCCAGCAGGCGAGTGGCGCTGACGAGACGAATCCCGTGTCGAATGAGCAATGCACGTAGAACATCCGCTTGCCTGAGTTGTAGTGCGTGATCGTCGCGGACACGTCGTAACTTCCCGAGGGCGGGTCGAGGGAAAATTTGCCGCCGTACGTTCCGTACGTCGAACCCCCATCAGTGTGAACGACCCAGTTGATCACTCCTGGCGTCCTCGGGACGTGAAGGATGACACGCGGCTCGGCACCTGCGGTTCCATCGGTTGTCACAACGGCATGGACCCTCGGCAGCTTCAGGATCGTCTTTGCTGGAACGCTGGTCGCTAGGCCCTTGCCGAACTTCATCTGGCTCGACGCGACGAAGGTTCCGGCCTTCACTTTTGAACCGTTGACGGAGTGCCTGTCCAGCTTCTTGGTCGTGACTGCGCCGGTCTTCAGCTGCTGCGGGCCGACGCTGTGCTTCGGCAGCACCGTCATGGCCAGGACCGTGGTCGACGACGAAACCATGACCACCGCCAAGGTCAGCGCGGCGCCGATCGCGAACTTGCCAGTTGTCAGATTCATCGAGGCCTCCTGCTCACGGGAATCGCTAGATGCGTCACCGTAGCCCCGGCCCCGTGACCGTCACCAGAATCGATCTTGAACCTTTGGGACGACACGCCGGGAGTGTCGCCCCATAACCTCAAGATCGACGGCCAGAAGTCGCGAAAACCCATGCTGTGACTGGCCTCACACCGCGGCTACGGACGGTAAACCCGTTGCAACACGCCGAATTGAAATTGATGCGCCGCAACGCTTGCAACCAATCACCGGGCAGCGTACGGTTCCCCCTACATCTAGTAGTTACACCCCTGTAAGTCCTC
>CAVSDB010000001.1:1125000-1516276 GCA_963726755.1 uncultured Actinomycetota bacterium | reverse complement strand
AGCGGCGTTGAAACTGCGCGAGGGCGACGCTAGCTGAAGCGAGAGAGCCGCGATGGAGAAACCGACACGGTCCCGATTGCACTCGCTGAGCCAGGTACGGTCGTGTCGGTGTTCGGCTCAGCGCCGAGGGTCTGGTGGAGCAGGTACTGCAAGAACCGCGCGCCACCATCGTCGACGACCCGACTGATCCGCTGGTCGACCCGTGCGCGTACACCAGGTGGCGATTGCCCGAGCCTACCGAGCATGGCCTGGACCCCGACCGACCCCGTAATCCAGCCGCTCCGTCATCCTCGACCCGCGGCCGACTGACCCCTTCGAAGGAGCCCATCATGACCCGGGCTTGCGCCGCAAAGTCGCACTACTCGTCGCGGTCTTCGTTGTTGTCCGGTGACCGCGTGCACGAGCAACAGCGCATAACAGCAGTGCATCCCAGTCCGGCGTCGTCAACATCACGCTGTCGCACGGCTACACCGACGTCGAGGCGGAGGCGATCACCGCACAGGTGGACAAGTGGAACGCCACGCACCCGGAGATCCAGGTCAAGCTGCTTTCAACGGCAGTAACGACAATGCCCTGACCAAGACACTGTCGGGAATCGCAGCGGGCACTGCTCCAGACATCGCCTACGAGTACGGCTCGTCCATTGCCGCTCTCGCCGGTCGTCCTCAGGTCGTTGACCTCACCGACAAGGTCAAGGACCCAAGTTTCGACTGGAACGACTTCTACTCGTTCGAACGTGATGCGACTACCAGCGACGGCCACGTCTACGGAGTTCCGGCACTGGTCGACAACCTCGCGTTGGTCTACAACAAGGATCTCTTCGACGCGGCTAACCTTCCGTACCCAACGGCCGACTGGACCTGGGACGACTTCCGCGCTGCGTCCCTGGCGCTAACAGACGCCAGCAACAAGCAGTACGGATGGGCATACGTCAACGACGGATCTGAGGACACGGTCTGGCGGTGGATCGCCATGCTTTGGCAGGCCGGAGGCGACCTGTTGAACGCAGACGGAACCGCGACCGCCTTCGATTCTGAGGCTGGGCTCAAGGCGACACAACAGCTGCAGGACATGGCAGTCACCGACAAGTCGGTCTACCTCGACACGGGCAACGGCAACTACCTCAACCTGTTTAACTCCGGAAAGATTGGCATGCTCTGGACCGGTCCGTGGGACCTGTCGAGCATCAACAGTGACGTTAACTACGGAGTGCAGGTACTCCCAGCGGCGAACGGGGTCCACTCCAGCATCTCTGGCCCCGACAACTGGATGGTGTTCGATAACGGCGCCGCCCGCCAGGAGGCAGCGTGGACGTTCCTCTCGTGGCTCACCAGCGCGAAGACCCAGGCGGCCTTCAACCTCGCGACCGGCGACCTGCCGATTCGAGAGTCGATAACACAACTTCCTAGCTACCAGGCCTACTTGAAAAAGTATCCAGGCGACAAGGTCTTTGTCGCGAACCTATTGAACGTCACCAAGGCCCGACCGAACACCAAGACCTACCCACAGATCAGCCAGGCGATTGGCAGTCAGTTGCAGGGCGTTCTGATCGGACAGATCATCACCCCAGGATGCACTTGATGCCGCGGCTCAGCAGGCCGACTCGGCTCTGGCGTCCGGTCAGTGACGGCCGGTTCAGGCGGTGGCGTCAACGGTTCGGTCGGCTGATCCACGACCGGTACCAGAGCGCTCGCGACCGTCGTGGTTACGCCGAGTCTGGTGGTCTGACAGCCTCGCCGGCTGGGGGTTCGTGACCCCGTCGGTGGTCCTCATCGGGTTGTTCGGCTTGATCCCGGTCGTCTGGGCGTTCGTCTTGTCGTTCGAGCAGAACGACCTGACCTCACCGGGCACGTGGGTCGGACTGGACAACTACCAAAAGCTCCTGCACGACCCGCAGTTCGCGAACTCGGTGCGCAACACGATCCTGTACACGGCAGTGTTCGTCCCGGTTTCAGTGATCGGCGCGCTCCTCGTCGCTGCGGCGTTGAATCGTCGAGTCCGCGGCATGTCGTTCTACCGGTTGGCGGTGTTCATTCCGGTCGTGACGTCGACGGTGGCCACGGCGATCATGTTCAACTGGCTGCTCGACCCCGACTTCGGGATGGTGAACGCCGCACTGAACAAGGTGGGAATCCCCGAGCAAGGCTTCTTCCGTGATCCGCACGAGGCTTTGATGTCGATCGTGGCGATGACCGTCTGGGGTTGGCTGGGCTTCGGCGTCATCATCTACCTTGCAGCCCTGCAGAGCGTGCCGGGAGAACTGCTCGAAGCGGCCGCGATCGACGGCTGCACCCGGTGGCGAGCGTTCTGGCGAGTCGAGGTGCCGCTGCTGGCGCCGGCCACGCTCTTCCTGGTGATCTGGCTCACCATCAACGCCTTGCAGTTGTTCGACGAGATCTACGTGACAACCAAGGGTGGGCCAGTCGGCTCGACAACAGTTGTCGTCTACTACCTGTATCAACAGGCCTTCCTGTTCTTCAACGGCGGCTACGCGTCCGCCATTGCCTACGTGCTCTTCTTGGCGATCCTGGTCGTCACGGCGATCCAGCTCACCGTCGGACGTCGGCTGTCGCACGGGGAGCGCTGACTGATGGCCCACCCGATGTCGCTGCCACCCATGGCGGTCGGTGAACAGTACGAGGTCCAACCTGCGGGGACCCGGCGTCGCCGGCGACCCAGCGGCTGGCACTTCTTCCTGCTGCCGCTTTCGCTGGTCATGCTCACCCCGTTGGTGTGGATGGTGATCACCGCGATCTCTACGAATGAGGAGGCACGACGCTTCCCGCCCTCATTGCCGACGTCGATCAACTGGTCGAACTTCACCGATGTCTTGAACGACTCACCGTTCGAACGTTGGTTCATCAACACGACAGTGGTCTCTGTGGTTGTCGTGCTCTCGAACTTGGTGCTCTGCAGCTTGGCTGGGTATGCGTTCGCCAGGATCCGATTCCGTGGCTCGGGGTTGGCGTTCCTACTACTGCTCGCGACGTTGATGGTGCCGTTCCAGGTCGTGCTCATTCCGACGTTGCTCATCGTGAAGTCCTTTGGACTGATCGACCACCTCGGGGCGCTGATCGTCCCCAACCTGGTGACCGCGTTCGGCATCTTCATGATGCGGCAGTTCTTCGTGGCGCTGCCGCCAGAGCTCGAGGAGGCCGCAAGGATCGACGGGGCGAGTCGGCTCGGGGTCTTTGTGAAGGTCTTGCTCCCGTTGATGGGTCCGCCGATGGCCACGCTGGCGATCCTCACGTTCCTGACTATCTGGAACGACTTCTTGTGGCCACTGGTGGCCATCCAGACCCCAGAGAACATGACGATGCAGTTGGGGCTCTCGACCTTTCAGGGGTCCCACCTCACCAAGTGGCCCCTGTTGATGGCGGCAACGCTGATGAGCCAGCTGCCGGTCATCGTGCTCTTCCTTATCGGGCAGCGGATGTTCGTTCGGTCAATCGCTGCATCAGGTATTAAGTGAGGACTGGCTGATGGCACCGATCCTTCTCGAAGGACTCCAGAAGGTGTACCCGGGTAAGCCACCGGTTGTCGCCCTCGACGACCTGACGCTCGAAATCGGCGACGGTGAACTGGTTGTCTTCGTCGGTCCCTCCGGCTGCGGCAAGAGCACCGCCCTGCGGTGCGTCGCTGGCTTGGAGAAACTGTCGGCTGGCCGGGTGCTGATCGGCGGCCGCGAGGTGCAGGAGCTGCCTCCGGGTAAGCGTGACATCGCCATGGTCTTCCAGAACTACGCGTTGTACCCCCATCTGACGGTGTACAAGAACCTCGCCTTTCCACTCAAGGAGCGCCACGTTCGGCGAGCCGAAATTGACAGCGAGGTTCGTTCCGTCGCCGAGATGCTTGAGCTGACTCCGTTACTGCGCCGCAGACCCGGACAGCTGTCGGGGGGGCAGCGACAACGAGTGGCTATGGGCCGCGCACTGGTGCGTCAGCCGCAGGCGTTCTTGCTCGACGAGCCGCTGAGCAACCTTGACGCCAAGTTGCGCACCCAGATGCGCGGCGAGATCGCTGAAGTTCATCGCCGGCTCGGGATCACCAGCATCTACGTCACGCACGACCAGGTTGAGGCGATGACACTGGGCCAACGCATCGTCATCATGCGCGACGGTAAGTTGCAGCAGGTGGGCGCACCCGCGGAGGTGTACCAGAACCCAGAAAACGTCTTCGTCGCCGGATTTCTCGGCACTCCCAGCATGAACCTGCTCTGCCGGTCGCACGGAGAGTGGCGTCGTCACCACTGGACGACTGCGCCTTGCCGTCCCGGATGCCCCCGATGGCGACACCATCCTCGGCATCCGGCCCGAGGGCCTTCATCCGACAACGACAACCGACCCCGGTCCGTGTTTGGACCTCGTTGTCACTCATGTTGAAGCGCTCGGGAACGAGAACCTCGTCCATGCCCGGATCCCCGACCTGCCGGACGCCGAAGCGCTGGTTGTCTTCCGCTCGCCGCCCCATGTCTTCCCCCAGGCGGAGGAACGACTGCGGGTGCGAGTCGACCCGTCCCAGGTGCTCGTGTTCGACGCGGCGACCGAGCGTCGGATCCGCCTCGCCGAACCGGTGGCCGCCGCCGAGGCGGCGACCGCCGAGGACCAAAGATGAGCATGCGCCAGGTTGACCGGATCGGGGTGATTCTCGAGGAGCTCAACAGCAAGGGCTCGGTCGCAGTCGCGGACCTGGCCACCGAACTTGGCGTCTCGTTCGCATCGGTTCGGCGCGATCTGCAACTGCTCGAAGATCAGCATCTGCTCAACCGGACCCACGGCGGTGCGGTCTCCAACGGGGTCCTCTACGAACTGCCGATGCGCTACCGCGGTGGTCAGCACCAAGACGAAAAACGCCGGATCGCGCAGGCGGCTGCGGAGTTGGTGACCGATGGGGTGACGTCGATCGCGCTGAGTGGGGGTACCACGACCACGCAGGTCGCTCGGGTCCTGGCCACCAGATCTGGGCTCAAGGTGGTCACGAACGCGATCAATATCGCAGCAGAGCTCGCACTGCGTCCGCTGATCGGCTTGGTCGTCTGCGGAGGTACCGCCCGACCGGAGTCGCACGAACTCGTCGGCCCGCTGGCCGAGCAGACGTTATCCCGGCTCAACGTGGACCTTGCGTTCGTCGGTGTCGACGGGATCGCGACCGACGCCGGCCTCACCACCCATCACGACGTCGAGGCGGCCACCAATCGGGCCATGATCGGCATCGCGTCGCGTGTCGTCGTCGTCGCTGACGGGTCAAAGATCGGTCGACGGGCCTTCGCCACGATCGCGGAGGTCACCGAGATCGACGACCTCATCACCGACGGCACGGCCGATCCAGCAGAGTGCGACAGGCTGCGGGAGGCGGGCGTGCGCCTGACCATTGTGTGATCGAGCGCTCGCGTCTTCGCGGAACGAGATCTAACGACAGGGCTGGTACGGAAGATCGAACAGGTCGTCGGTTTTCGCGATCGAGTTGAAGTCGTACTGCGGTGAGTTGGACTGTGGGCAGAACGCGGACGGCTCCGACTCGTACTCCACATCGAACACCGCCTTGCCGTACTGGCTCGGCCAGGCCTGGACGGGCGCGCACTCGGAGTATTGCCAGCATTCCTCTTCGATCCCGAAGTCGAAGTAAGGCTGCAATGCCGCCGCCTGAGCCCGATCGTTCTTAAGCCCGACCGACAGCCCCGCACGGTGGGCGAGGTTCGCCAAGGCTGCGTTGTACTTCAGTTGTGCGGCCGGCGTGATCGACAGACCTGAGTGGCTTTGGTAGGCGTCGACGTCATCGAACTCGATCGCGTCCACCCCAATCAACTTCGCCTCCTTCACCCTGGCCAGCATTTCGTCCAACAGGAACTGACGGGTGGTCTCGGCGCGGCCGGTGTTCGGGTTGATCCCTTTCACCCCGGGGTTGATGTTCAGCCAGTATTCGTCGGGGAAGTGGCTGAGCGGATTGCCGAACAAGCATCCGTCACAGCTTTGATCGAACGCCTGCATCTCCGGGTAGTCCGGACGCCAGGTCTCCGCCGTCCCGGCGTCGATGTAGCCGACGACTTTTGCGCCTCGAACATGCAACGCTTGAACGGCTGCGTAGTTCAGGACTGAGTAGTCCTGAGGTGAGTAACACTTACCGTCCTGAAGGACGTCGATGTCGAAGACCGTGGGCGCAACGGTCCGGCCGGTCGCAAAGGACGTGCCCGTCACACCGATGTTGATGAACCCGGTGCTCGCGTAGCGACATCCACCGTGGAGTCTCGGTGACCCCTGCAGCTGATACTCCCATCGGGCTTTGACGGCGGGCGTCCAGCAATGGCCGACCGACAGGGCGCAGGGAACAGGTTTCGGAAGGTGCACCCCGGCATTGGCAGCGGTCTTCCCGGCGGCAGGGATCGCCGTCAGAGCAAAGACCAGCAGGCCGAGCGAAAGCGATGCAATCAACCGCTTGGTGTGTGTTGCACGAGTGTTCATGGCCACCCTCTCCCCATCGCCCCGATCTCACGAGCCCGTGCGCGCGGAGCTACCTCGGTGCTATAGAAGTACAGTGGCACCGTCGAACGCAAGGCCCAATATGGCCATGGTCGCCGCCGCAAAGAGGGCAGTTCAGTCGAGATGAGTGCAGCCGAGGTCGACGCCTATTTGGCCGAGGTCGACGAACCAAAGCGGAGCACCCTTGAAGCCGTGCGCCAGTCGATCCGCAACGTCGTGCCGGAAGCCGAAGAGGGCATCTCCTACGGGATGCCAGCGTTTCGCGTCGACGGGAAGGTCGTGGCTGGCTTTGCGGCGTTCAAGAATCACCTCGCGTACCTTCCCCACAGCGGCAGCGTGCTTTCCGAACTCGCCGATGACCTCGTGGGTTATGAGCGCACGGCGGGCTCGCTGCACTTCGCGATCGACGTGCCGTTGCCTGACGACCTCGTACGACGTCTGGTCGAGACGAAGCTCGCCGCAACGTGAGAACGCATCGCCTTTGGGAGTGTTACCTGATGGTGAACTCGTTGGTGCCGCGCGAGACGTTCGCAGCCCTGCATAACTGCATCTACCTGAATCAAGCATCTCTCGGTCTTGTCCCGCAAGCCTCGACCGAGGCGATGGTGCGCTTTGCTGTTGATGTCGCGCAACACGGCAACGTGCGTTTGTCGGACGCGCAAGAGGCCGGAATCCTCGACGACCTTCGCGATGCTGCCGCCGAGTTTCTGGACGCCCCGGCCGGATCGGTCGCGGTCGTGGGCGGCGCCAGCGAGGCACTCGGTCAGCTCGCCGCGATCCTGGCGTCACGTCCTGGTTCGGTGGTCCTGATCCGTACCGACTTCCCGAGCGTCACCTATCCCTGGCTCGGAGCGCAGCAACGTCTCGGCACCAGCATCAGATGGGTTGATGACCAACCATCGCAGGACCTCACGACAGTCCTGCTCGAAGCGATCCAGCAGGACACAGCGACGGTCTGCATCAGCGCCGTCCAGTACGCAACCGGTTCGGTCGTCGATGTCCACGAGATTGTCCGACGGGCGCACCAGGTCGGTGCAAAGGTGATCGTCGACGTCACCCAATTGGCGGGAGCGGCACCGATGAGCATGCGCGATTGGGGGGCAGATGCCGTGGTGTGCAGCGGTTACAAGTGGCTGTCCGCGCACGGCGGGGTAGCGCTGTTGGCGGTGAACGAAGAACTTGCCCAAGAGACACCGCACATCGTGGGGTGGAAGGGCACCGCAGACCCCTTCGACTTCCATGCCGACCATCTGTCACTGGCCCCCGACGCCCGACGATTCGAACTCTCGACGATGGCTTACGGCTCTGCGGTCAGCCTCTCAGCGTCCCTCACGTTGTTGGCAGGGCTGGGTCTGTCGACGATCGCCGAACACGCTGACGTACTGGCAGCACGAACTGGTCTCCCGCGTCAAGCCGCTGGGTTGGGCTCCCTTCCGCTCGCTTGAATCCAGCGCCTCAAGCAGCCACATCGTGTCGCTTCGTCACCCCACGCACGCTGCCGCCGAGGTGCAGCGACTCCTCGCCGAAGCTGGCATCGTGGTGAGCCCTCGCGGCGGTGGCATCCGCGTCTCACTGCATCACTACAACGACAGCAGCGACGTCACCGCGCTCGCCGACGCGCTCAGCACACTGAATGATTGACGCTTCGTCTACATCGCTTACCTGTTCAGTCGCGCCGTATCTGCAAGTCCGCGAAGTTTGCAGAGACTTTGCCGAATTCGTACCAGCCGCTGACCCAGGGTTTCACGATGGCCATTGAGCGTCCGTAGACCAGAGGGATGCACGCGACTCGTTCAGTGACCACCATTCGGTCTGCCTCGTGGAACAACTCGAGGCGTCCGCGGTCGCTGCGCTCCTGACGAGCCCGCTCGATCAGCGCGTCGAAGGGCGGCCAGTTGAAACCGCCTTCGTTCGTCTTGCTGGTGGATTGAAAGAGGAGTCGAAGGAAGTACTCAGGGTCCGCGTAGCCCGGAAGCCAGCCGGTGAACACGATCGGTGCGACATCACGTAGATCGCGGATCGCCGGCACGCTGTCTCGTGTCCATGCGCGTAGCTCGATGTTGAGACCGAGCACCTCTCGCCAGGTGTCTAGGACGGGTGCGAGCAGCGAAGCGTTGTCGTCGAGAGACGCAACGGCCAACGTTCCGGTGTATCCGCTCGCTGCCAGGTGCTCGCGAGCCAGGTCGGGGTCGAACCTGAGCGCGATGTCGGGCGTGTGTCCCTGCAGCGCCGGTGGCACGACGCCTCCGGTGGCCACCACGAAGTTTGTCGGAACTACCTGACCAAGGGCTTGCCGATCGATCGGCTCGAGCGAGCGCGATCCGCAGGTCGAGGTTCGACGTCACGTCGTTGTGATGGTCGAACGCCATGTAGCCGGACCAGGCAGCTGGACCAATGACGGAGTCCGCATTGGTTTCTGTCACCAGGTCGTCGATGCGCGGCGTGTACCGAACGGTCACGAGGTCCAACTCGTCCCGGGTGTAACGGTCCGCAGCCTCGGCGACGCTGAAGCGGCTGTACTCGACCCGTGCGACGTTGCCTTTGCGCATGCCGCGATACGACGGCCGCCGTTCGAGGGTGAGCGAGTCGCCGTCGCGCGCGCTGACCTGGAATGGCCCACTGACGACTTGACGTGTGGGATCAACCCACTCGGGTCCGTCCTTCTCGATGGCGTGACGCGGCTGCGGACCTCCGTCGGGACGGTTCATCACGCTCATGAAGTAAGGCGCGGGGGCAGCCAGTCGGAACTCCACGGTTCGATCGTCGATGGCGCGCACACCGATGCGGTCTGGATCGTCGTGGTTGCGCAGGTAGTAGTCCTCGCCGGACTCGATCACGAAGTAGATGGCGACGCTGGAGCCGGGCGCGTCGGGGTTGAGCACCCGCTTGATACCGAACTCCACGTCGTGAGCAGTCAGCGGGACGCCGTCCGACCACGTCAGGCCGTCGCGCAACTTGAACAGGTAGCGCAGACCGTCGTCGGAGATCTCCCACGACTCCGCGAGGTTGGGAACGATCGTGCGTTCGGGCCACTGCTCGACCAGCCGGTCGAAAAGGTTCATGCATAGCTGGATGTCCGGCCACGCGATTGCTGCACGCGGGTCGTTGTTCGATGGCAGAAAGCTGGACGCGAGTCTGAGCGTGGCCGATGGGCGTCTCGGTTGGTGCTGGTGGGGGCGTCCAGAAGGAAAACCCATGTTGGTATGCCCGGTTGGCTTCGGCGAAGCGCAGCGCCATATGCAGCGCGAGAGCGAGCTTGAAGGAACCCAGCGCCATTGCCTGACGATCGCCGCGCTTCTCGAGCAGCGGTAGCAACAGTCGGTAGTGACCGATCGCCTCGTCGAGCGCATAGTCCTGTCGCGCCAGGTCACCCGCACGCGTCAAGTAGGTGACGGCTTTGTCCTCATCTGCTGCGCCTAGCCAGTGGTGGGCCAACAAACTGGCGTTCTCATCGCGTCCCTCGGCGGATCGCTCCTCGAGATAGGTCGCAGCCATGCCGTGGAGTCGCTCCCGATCCTGGCGCACGAGCGTTCGGTAAGCCGCCTCCTGGATCAGCGCATGCTTGAAGCGGTACTCCGGTTCGGGCCACCGTCGCGACTCACGGATCAGGTCGAGTCGCTGCAGTTCGGTGAGGGTTGGTCCGATCTCACCGCCATCACCGCTGACGAGCGCCTCCAGCGTCGGCAACTCAAAGTGGCGACCGAGAACTGAAGCAGCTGTGAGCGTGATCCGCGCGTCACGAGATAGCCGGTCGATGCGCGACAGGATGACCTTCTCCACCGTTGCGCGGGATCTCGATTGGTACAGCGTCGTTGAAGCGCCAAACACCGTCATGTTCGGTCAGCGCACCTGCATCGGCGAGTGACCGGACGAGTTCCTCCAAGAAGAACGGGTTTCCCTCGGCGGGTTCCAGAATCCGTTCGGCGATGTCCGGCGGGACTGTTCCTTCGCCGACCAAGGCGTTCAACAACTCACGGCCGGCGTCACCGGAGATGGCCGTGAGGTCTATCTCGCGGTACCGGTGAGGCAGATCGCGCGCTGCATCTTCCTTGGCTCGCCACGAGGGATGGTCCCGCTCGGGTCGCATTGTGAGGACGATCAGTAACGCAGCCTGCTCGGTGTCGGTGACCAACCGCTCAAGCAACTGGACCGAGGTCGCGTCAGCCCAATGCAGATCCTCGAGGGCAACAACGATCGGACCGTCCTCGGCTAGCCGCGTGAGAAGGGAGCGCACCACTTCGAAGGTTCGGTACTGCATCGCCTCGGGCGAGAGTTCAGCGAGGTTGGCGGCCTCCTTGGGATCGGCGGGCAGCCCCAACAGCTGCGCGAGGTACGGCTCGATCTGGTCGGCATCGTCGGCAAACAGAGCAGCAACGTGACGTCGCAGAGTCACGCGTATGCGTAGGTCGGGATCGTTCGCAGACGTCCCGAGCCACGAGTGCAGCAGGTCGCGGAACGGCCAGTACGGCATGGACTCGCCGTACGAGACGCAGCGTCCCTCAAGCCACTTGGGCGGCCTTGGGGAAGTCGGCGCGGAGTCGATGATGTCGTGCAGTTCGTGCAAGAGGCGGGTCTTGCCGATGCCGGGCTCTCCGACCAAGTACAGAATGCCTCCGGTTCCCTGCAGCACCGAGTCGACTGCTGCCCGGCACTCCGCCAGTTCGCGTTCTCGCCCGACGATGGGTGACTGACTGTCTTGCAGGGCTGGGATGTTGCAGCACGCCGACGGCGGTGTCGACCTCCCAGGCGACCACCGGGTCTGCCTTACCTTTCAGGTCGAGGGATACCGGTGCTCCCCACCCGAAGTACGGTTCGGCGAGGCGATGCGTCTCGTCACCGACGAGCACTGAGCCGGGTGCCGCGTGTGACTGAAGGCGGGCGGCGGTGTTGACCGGATCACCGAGTGCGCTGTACTCAACTCTGCTGCCTGACCCGATCGCGCCGACCACGACGAGTCCGGTGTCGATCCCGACCCTGACGCCGAAATCCTGCACGCCCCAACCGCGTTCGACTTCTGCTGCGAACTCTTCGATGTCTTCGAGGATCCGTAGCGCCGCGTAGATCGCGCGTTCCGGATCGTCCTCATGCGCGACGGGTGCGCCGAAGAGCGCGAGCATGCCGTCGCCGGCCAAGTCCTTGACCGTGCCGCCGAAGGTCTCCACCGCGTCGATCATGCGTGCGATGGCGTCAGCGACGATCAGCTTCAGGTCCTCGGGGTCGAGACGCTCGCCGAGAGTCGTCGAACCGACGATGTCGGCGAACAGCGCCGAGACGACGCGTCGCTCCTCGCGAACTTCCCCAGGGTCGTCGACCATCTGGGCATCTTCTCACCGCGTGATCGGTGCCTACCAGACTTACTTCGCCGTTGCCTCAACGTTTTGTTTGAGGACTGTCAGCATCTTGGCCTGCATCGCCCAGACCATTGGGGGAAACACCAACCAGGCGACGGCCTCAAGCCACGGTGGATGAAAGGTCTCGTATCCGCCGATCACCAGACGTGTTCGACCGGCCGGCAGTTCCTTGAGCTGAAACCCCCACAGGCCCTCGGTGTACACCTTCGGCAACGACGCGGCCGGGTCGAGGGTGCGACCGCGGAGGCCGCTGATGCCGTGCAACCCAAGGAATCGGCTGGGCTCGAAGGCAGCGACCGTCCACGCGTCAACGGCTTCGCCGTTCATCCAGTACTTCACCGAGTCACCGATCGCGAGCTGTTGCCACTCGGGGTGGATCTCCTGGGCACTGGGGCGGCCGCCATTGTCGAGGCGGTCCCATGAGTACCAGCCAGCGCGGTCACCGCCGAGCTGCACGAGCCATGGCCACACTTGCTCGGGCGGGGTTTCGATCGTGATGGCCATCGTCGCGCCGCGCTTTCCGCCGGGCACCAACTCGGCGCCGGGAAACGTCGCGCTCACCTCTTCATCGGTCGCACCCCAGTGCCTCAAGCGGGGACGCACCCACACTGCGTAGAGGGCGAGCAAAGCCGCACCTGCTCCGATGACTTTGCGTGTTGTTCTCACCTGACCAGCATCCGATGTGCCGTTGTGACTGGTAGGGCGTTAGGTCCTGCAACTAGGGCTGGCTGTGCTTATGAACAGGCTGATTCCGCCTCCGGGCCATGAAGGTCGCCCGGATCCACTATCGAGGATTGGGCGCAGGCTCGAATCGCTGCACCAGGATCGTCCGCCACGAGGGCCACAGACAGCCCGCGGACTACAGCTGACGACCCGAGCGACCCACCGATCGCGTCTCTACGTGGGCCGCCAGCAGCGCGTCCGTTGGAAGTTGTGGGCGAGAACGGCACGGACGGTTTGCTCCGCGATCCGGGCGCCGACGTTGACTGCGGAGCGGAAGTGGATCCCGCCCCAGACACGAGCGTTGGAGACTTCTTGCCGGAGGTTCCAGGGGTGTGCGTAGGTCCGGTCCCCAAGTCCGGTAAGGCTTGGAACGGTGAAGTCGATATCCCGGCTACCCAGGAACCTCGCAACCACGGTTCCACCTGCCGGAGTAATGCACGAGTGTGCGCTTGGGTACTCCGGGTGGTTCGGGGTCGCCAGCAACGGAGTCCACGAAGTGTCGACCAACGTGTCATCGTTGCCATCGGTGTCACCAGCGCGGATGGCCGTGATCGGGCGCCAGAAGGCGTACGAGTACTTCGCCTCGAAGCAGGCCATTAGCGCGTCTGCGTACGTGACCGACATCATCGCCATGAAGCGCGCGGAGTCGTAGACGTCCAAGCCATGGCTTGTGATGAACAGCCGGAACGATCCGCGTGCCTGCTGGACCGGTGGCTCGGCCCAGAAGCGCGCCGCCAGCGTCTGGGCGTCGGTGCGCGTGGTGCTAGTGGCCGAACCGATCGCCTTCACCTCGTTGTAGTCAGCCGCCCAGCGGTGACTGCCCAATGCGGGTGGCGCGTTCGGGTGGAACTGATCGGTGGATTCGAGCGCGAACGGCGTCATGTTCCCGAGGTAGGTCCCGATCGGTGGCGTCGTGGCTGTCGGAATCCAGGCGCCCGGGATGGGCGGGTCCGGCGTGGCGTACGGCACGGCGATGCGGAAGCCATCATCGGCGCGTTGCGCGATAACGGCGTTCGCGACGCGCAGTCCGAGCGCGATCCCGTCATCCTTGGCTTGTCCGTCGTCGATGGTAGCCAGTGACGTGACGTACGCCGGGTCGAGGATCGTTGGCGCTTGGGCGGGCAAATAGTACGAGAAGATGCGGTGCGCGGCAGCGACGACGGCGGCTTCGGGAGAAGCGCCCTTCGGTGCATGGGTGCGGATCGCGAACGGCTTGTAGTCGCGACTGATTGCCACCACCGAGTCGTAGACCGCGATACCCGCGTACGAGAAGATCGTGTGTCCCTCGGCGGGGGAGAGTGCGGCAGCGGTGAACGCTTGGCTGCCCAACGCGTCCCACTCGGCGACGTAGGTGTCAGCAGATCCGCCACTGCGATGCGTTTTGTCTGTCGCCGCGGCGGTCGGGACGGTGACCATGCTGGCGATGAGCGCAACGAGCGCGCCAGCCACGACGAGTGCCGACCACCGACGTCGATGGCGACGCTGCACGGGGGTCGGGTGGGGCGAGGCTGTCGTGGTCATGGGACGGCTCCTCTCAACGAAACTCTCCTTGACCGGTTCTAGCGGTAGCAACACGCGTTGCGGAATCCGACATTCGTCGTATCTTTGGGCC
The DNA here is from genome assembly GCA_963726755.1 of uncultured Actinomycetota bacterium. GTDB lineage: Bacteria > Actinomycetota > Actinomycetes > JAHEKZ01 > JAHEKZ01 > DATKIY01. The sequence goes on along the minus strand of CAVSDB010000001.1, from coordinate 1,502,114 downwards.
GAATCCGCACTATCGTGCGCGTGTGGCCCACTTCAGCCACCGTGACCTGAGCGACACCCTTGCGCTGGTGCGCGCGGTGTCTTCGGTTTCAGACGGCTCCGATCCGTTTCCCGAGCGAGTCCTCGCGCAACTGCTGCGCCTGATTCCCGGGGAATTCGTCGGCTACCACGAGCGCGAGATCTGCAGTCATCGACTGCTGATGCGATCACACTTCCCGGAATTGACTTCACCCTCCGAGCTCGACGAGGGGGTGGCTGCGTTCTGTTGTGAACACCCACCGGGCGTGCAGGTGTGGAGCAAGGACACCAGCGCGCTGAAGATGTCCGACTTTGCATCTCCGCGACCGCGTGGCTTGGCTTACTACGACTATGCCGCCCATCCGCAGGGCGTTGAGTTTCAGATGCGTATGTGGCTGGACGCGCCCCCAGGAATTGCGCGGTACTTCTTCATCAACCGACTCCACGAGGACGGTGACTTCAGCGAGCGCGACCGTGACCTGCTGGAGTTGCTCGGACCGTTCCTCAACGCTTCACGTGAACGATTTGACGAGCCGGACCTGCGGTGTGTCGATGAACTGACCGAACGCGAGGCCGAGATCATGAGCTGGGTGGCACGTGGGAAGACGAACAAGGAGATTGCCGAACTGCTCGTCATGTCACCGCACACCGTGCGCAAGCACCTCGAGCACACCTTCGAGAAGCTGCGGGTGCACACCCGGACGGCCGCGATCGCTCGGGCGTTCCCCACCGGCGACCGTGACCCGCACAGTCTGGGTTGGCTCGGGGCGGCCCTCGCCACACAGTCGGCAGCTCTCTTGTGCTGAGCGGTTTGCTAACGCTCGGGTAGCGTCTGTTGGATGGATGATCGGACCAAGCGCCGGGCGCTGGTGGTTGCCGGTGGCGCAATGGTCGCCGTGGTTGGTGGCTTAGTCGGTGGTCTTGTAGTCCAGGCAGGGTCCAATTCCGCAGACGTCAGCGCTGGCACCGGTGCCTGCGACTCGATCGAGGTAGCTGCCGAGGGGTTGCCCTCAGTGGTCACGATCGCAGCGCGTGGCGAGGCAGGATCCGGTACCGGCTCCGGTGAGGTAATTCGTGACGGTGGCTACATCCTCACGAACGATCACGTCATCGCCGCCGCTGCGATCAGTGGGACCGTGTCGGTGAACTACCACGACGGATCGTCGTCAGAGGCGACGATCGTCGGCCGCGATCCCGACACCGACCTGGCGGTTCTCCAGGCGACTGATGGCGCACCAGACGCTCCAGTTATTGCGATTGGCTCATCGGAGGACGTCGTGGTCGGCCAACCGGTCGTTGCGCTGGGTGCGCCGCTTGGCTTGTCTGGCACGGTGACGTCCGGCATCGTCAGCGCGCTGAACCGCGAGTTGTCGCTCCCGATCGGCGAAGGGCAGCGTGCGCAACTGGTCGGTGCCGTTCAGACCGATGCGTCCATCAATCCAGGTAACAGCGGAGGCCCGCTCGTTGACTGCGACTCACAATTGGTTGGTGTGAACTCCGCGATCGCGACGGTTCCGAATGCCACGGGTGTGTCGGGGGGCGGCAGCGTTGGGATCGGGTTCGCGATTCCGGTCGACATGGCGGTGTCGCTGTCTAACGAGCTGATCGACAACGGACACGTCAGCCACCCGACGTTCGGGTTCGAGACGCAACTGATCGGTCCGGCCGAGGCGTCCGAGACGGGGTTACCGCAAGGGCTGTACGTACATGAAGTGACGCCGGGCGGGCCGGCTGCGAACGCCGGACTTCGGGCCGGCGACGTCGTTCGGGTGATCGACGGTCGGCCAGCGACCAGCACGGACGCGCTAGTGCGGGCGGTGCTCGCCCACGCGGCGGGCGACGTCGTTGACGTCACGTATATCCGCGCCGGTGTCACGGAGCAGGCGCAAGTGACGCTGGGGGATTCGTCAGGCTGACGTCGTCAGGCTGACTAATCAGCCGAAGCTCATTCCTTCGGTGGCGCCCGACGGTGCGATGTCGGGCAGTCGCACCATGCGGAAGGAGACGACGAGACCGAGCAGGCAGGCAATGACCGGGACGAGCATCGCGACCTGAAGCGACCGAGCCCTCGCCTTGTCATTGATAGCCAAGATGTCCGCCTGAACAGCTGGCGGCTCGTCGACGAGCAGCGCTTGCAGTTGGGTGTCGCTCACCACTTCTGCGTCGTCTTCCATGGCGGTTGCGATGGTTTGCTTCTGGTCGTCGGGGATCACGTTGCTGGCATCGGTCAGGGCGGTGAAGGCAAACGACATCGTCGCCAACATGAGCCCGCCAGCCACCGCGAGGCCGAACGAGAGACCGAAGTTACCGGCGGCCGAGTTGACGCCCGCCGCCTCGCTCGAACGCTCCTCCTCGATGGGTGCCAGCGTGAAGTTGTTCAGTTGCGAGACCAGCAGCCCCAACCCGCAACCCGCGATGAGCAGCGGTCCCAGCAGCACTAACGCACCCCCGCCTGTCTCCGCGCGCGGCACGACCGGGATGACGAGGAACATTCCGATCAGCGCGAGGAGGAAGCCGGCACGCACCAGCACTGCCGCTCGTCGGCGTCCGGCACGTTTGCCGGCGATGACCGCCACCACGAACATGCTCAGCGACAATGGTGCGATCGCAACGCCGGTTTCGAGGGCGTTGTACTCCAGCGCCACCTGCAGGAAGATCGGGATGACGATCATCGCGCCACCGAGCGCGATTTGTTGCAGCATCTGAGACGAGACGCCGACTCTGAAGTGCGGTGACTTGAACAGTCCCGGGTCGAGCAGCATCGGCTTGCCGTCTCGCTTACGCCGAACCAACCAGCGAGCCAGGCTGAACAGCCCGACGGCTCCGACGGCGAGCAGCGCGAGAACGGCCTCGCCGCCCTCCTGCCACACCAGGATTCCCAGCACCACGCCACCCATCCCGAGGACGGACAGCACTGCGCCGACCGCGTCGATGCTGCGGTCCCCGGTGAACGCCACGTCCTTGACCAGATGGACACCACACAGCACGATCGCGATGATCACTGCTTCGAGCAGGAAGTTGATCCGCCACGACCAGGCGGTGGTGATGACGCCGCCGATGAGCGGGCCGACGGCTGCGGCGATGGCGGCCGAGGCGCCCACGAGGGCGTAGACCTTGGCCCGAGCAGCCCCCTCGAAGTTGCCATGAATCAGTGACTGCATTGCGGGCAACAGCAGTGACGCGCCGAGTCCGCCGATGATGGCCCAGAAGATGACGACGGCGGTGATGCTCTGCGCCAAGGTCATGGCCAGGGCGCCGACCGCATAGGCAAGCAGCCCAATGATGTACGCCTTCTTGCGGCCGATGAGGTCGCCGACCTTGCTGTTGATGAGAATGAACGCCGCGGAGACCAACGCCTCAAGCGCGATCGCGGACTGGACTGTGCTGACCGTGGTGTTCAGGCTCTCGGTCACGGCGGAGATGGAAACGTTCATGATCGTGGTGTCCACCACGAGGACGAACATCGCCATCGCTAGCAGGAGTGGCAGCCAGCGGCTGGGTGTCATTGGGGCAGTGGGGAGGTCGCCGGCAATCCCGGGTGTGGAGTCGTCGGTCATTGAGCAACTGTGACAGACGGAGAGGTCAGGCGTTCGGGACGATGGTCCTCGACACCGTCCCGTCGGTAGCCAGGGGTACTTGGTGGATCGCAGTCTTTGCCCCAGACGTAGTTGGCGGCTGGGACCTGCGCCATCCTTGTCTGTCGAACAGCCTGCGGCGCACACGAAGCCGACGTGACGGAAGGTTGACTGCATGGGGTCATTCAGCGGTATCCCGGTCGAGGCCTTCGACTTTTACGACCAATTGTCAGCTGACAACACCAGGTCGTGGTGGCAGGCGCACAAACCCGATTACGAGCGATACGTCAAGGAACCGCTCGTGGCCTTGACGGCTGAGTTAGCGGGCGAATTCGGTGAGGCGCACCTGTTCCGTCCGTACCGAGATGTGCGGTTCGCCAAGGACAAGTCACCGCTTAAGGACCATCAAGGCGCGTACGTCGGACTCGAGGACGCGATCGGCTACTACCTGCAAGTTTCGGCGACCGGGTTGATGGTGGCAGGTGGCTGGTACTCGCCGCAGGGACAGCAGGTGGCGGAATTTCGCGAGGCGATCGAGTCCGGCCAAGCCGGATACGTTCGTGGGCTCATCAAGAAGCTGGAGAAGAAGGGTTGGGAGATCGACGGGCAGCCGTTGAAGACCCGGCCGAGGGGCGTGGCCGCCGACCATCCCGACCTCGACCTGCTCAGGTTCCGCGCGCTGACCGCGTCGAAGACCTACCAGTCGAAGAGTGGATGGGAACGCGTACAGACCTTCACCCGAGTGCGTACGGACTGGCGACAACTGCAGCCGTTGACCGAGTGGCTGGCCGACCACGTCGGACCGGCGGCCGATCCGGCTTTGGAACCGGAAAGTTAGCTACGCGGGAGATGCGCGACCCAAAGATCTTCGACCGGCCATTGCATCGCCCACTCAGGGGTCGCGATGTCGTAGAAGCGATGCGCTGCGGCGTCGGGTTGCGCGTATAGCTCGTGCAGCGCGTCGACGGCGAAGCCATTCGCGGTGAGGACCTCTATCCACTCGCTGTGGCTGGGATGGAACTCGATGCCACCGCCGGGCCATTGGACGCGGCTGGTTCCTGCTTGCGGTCGTTGCAGGGTCTCGCCGGCAACTCCGCCGTCCTCGGGGACGCAGAGCGACACGAGCCGGCTGTGCGTGATGAAGACCAGCCGGCCATTGGGATTTAGCAGCCGCGCGGCCTCCGACACCCAACGCTCCGGGTCGCACCAGACACTGGCGCCGTAGTCGCTGATGACGAGGTCTGCGGAGTCGTCGGGCAGCGGCACGTCCTCTGCGCTGGCCTCGATCAACGGGAACGTCAGGCCTGTTGTTTCCTGACAACGTCGGGCGGTATGCAGTTGCGCGGGGGACAGGTCGACACCGACCGGACGTGCGCCACGACGTGCGAGCCAGGCCGAGAAGTACGCAGAGCCACAGCCGAGCTCTACAACGTCCAGCCCGCTTACCTCGCCGAGGATCTGCAGTTCGGCTTCGGTGTTCCCGAACAGTCCCCACTCGATCTCGGACGTGTTCCAGCGCCGCAGCGCATCGTCGTCGGAGAACTGCTCGTTGACCACGTCCCATAGATCACGATTCAGCGCGTGGCGTTCGTCGTCGCTGGGTCCGGGCCTTTCGGCCCTCGGTTCCGGCACTTCGCGAGAGTAGCGTTCGTTCGGATCAGGATCCTGCGGACGGAGGCGCAACATGTGTCGGTGGATGGCTTACTCGGGAACACCGGTCGTGGTTGGCGACCTGTTGTACAAACCGGCGCACTCGCTCATTGACCAGAGTCTGCATTCCAAGCTTGGCGCCGAGACCACCAACGGCGACGGGTTCGGCATCGGGTGGTACGGCCTAGGGGACGGACCGGCGCAGTTCCGCAGTACGGAACCGGCTTGGAACGACCGCAATTTGCGAAGCGTGGCCGAGCACGTGACGTCGGGGATGGTTCTAGCGCACGTGCGCGCGTCCAGCGGAGGAGCGATCCAACAGACCAACTGCCACCCGTTCCGTTACAAGAACTGGCTATGGATGCACAACGGTTTGATCCGTGAGTTCGGCAAGGTCAAGCGCGACCTCGTACTCCAGATCGACCCTGAGCTCTATCCGCACATCGAGGGCTCGACCGATTCCGAGGTGTTCTTCTTCCTCGCGCTGACGTACGGCTTGCACCAAGACGCACGCGCTGCGGTGGCTCGCGCGGTGGGCGCGATCGAGAAGGCCGGACGAGCGCACGGCGTCGAGCATCCGATTCAGATGACGGTCGCTACCAGCGACGGCGAAAGCCTGTGGGCGTTTCGATACTCAAGCGAGGGCACGTCACGCACGCTCTTCTACAGCACCGACGTCGAGACCTTGCAACACACGTACCCGAAGAATCGGCTACTCGCTGAGTTCGGTTCCGAGTCTCGGCTGGTGGTGTCGGAGCCGTTGGGTGACTTGCCAGGAGCGTGGAACGAGGTGCCCGAGGCGACGTCGTTGGTGGTTCAAGCCGGCCGGGACGAGATGCAGCCGTTCGTGCCGACCGCTTGACGTCGGTTCAGTGCGATTTACCACCTCACAGGTGGCAGATCGCACCGAATCGATCCACAGTCATGTGATTGAGCAGCCGAGCGCCAGCCACGAACACCGACAGTGGGTTGATGCGCAAGCCCCAATCACCCGACTCAACGCTGGCCAGCTTGGCCAGTCGTCAAGCCGGGGCGTTCAATCGAAAGCAGGCTCTTGACGTCGGGCTTTCTCGTCGGCAAATCGATCGTCGCCTCTCGTCTGGTGCATGGTTCGGTTTGTTCACTGGCGCTTACGTGTTTGCGGGGGCACCCGTGACGTGGACGACGTGGGCGTGGGCGGGCGTCCTTAGCGGCGGGGTAGGCAGCACCGTAATAGGTGGGTCGGCGGCTGCGGTTCGCAGCTTGCTTCCGCAGACGTGGCCGATCACGATTGCCGTACCGCCGCAGAGTCGGCGAACGTGGCCGCGGTCGAGGTTGAAGCCATTCAATCTCCATATTCCGCGTGCTGACGTTGTGCCGCTCGGCGGTCTAGCAGTCACGAGTCGGCTTCGCACGGCTGTCGATTGCGCTCACCTGCTGGGGGCTGAAACCGCGCAGCAACTCATCGATCGCATGCTCGTGCTGGAGTTGATCGACTTGCCGTCGCTAGTGGCGGCTGTCAGCGAGTCCTCACGCAACGGTTCGAAGCAAGCGCGGCGACTCGTCCGGCAGGCGTCCGATCGGGCTGCATCCGAGGCCGAGCGGCTGTGCCACCGAATACTGCGAGCTGCCGGGCTCGACTGGTTCGTCGCGAACTATGCGGTCGAAGCTGGTGGTCGTACGTACAAGGTCGACCTAGCGTTCGTCACGGAGCGCGTGGCTATCGAGATCCAGGGCTGGGCGTTTCACCAACTCCCCGAGCAACGTCGAGCTGACGATGCCAAGGCTACGGAATTGCAGTTGGCCGGTTGGCTGGTGATCCGGCTGACGTGGCAGGACCTCGTGGGGCGTCCCGATTGGGTGGTCGCACAAGTGCGGGCGGCTTTGACCCGTCCCTGACATCGATTCGGTGCGATTTGACACCCAGGAGGTGGTTAATTCGACCGAATCGAAAGGCGAGGCACGCTCCGGAGTCAGTTGGTGTGCGATTGACTGGTCGGATGAGCACCAGCGACGAGGTTTCTGAGCCCCAGATAGTCCAGATCGTTGGGTCTGAGGTCCAGGAGGAAGGCTGCTTCGAGCGAGGTCGCCTTGGATGCCGAATCCGACGAACGTCCACCGCGACGCAGGTGGCTGACGCTGACGTACCCCGGGATGGTCGGCGCGCTCCTCTTCTTTGCGCTTGCGCTGACGCCGTCGCTGCTGCCGAGGCCGTGGTTGTACGAAGGACTGGTCGCAGGCGTCGGCGCGGTGATCGGATACGGACTTGGTGTGCTCGTCTGGTGGGTCATCCGTCGCATCACCAAACATGCGGCCGATCCGGCAGCGCCACAAGTGGTTTGGTGGGGGCTTTGGATAGTCGGGGTGATTGTGATGATCACCGCTCTGATTCTTGGGTTTCATTGGCAGAACCAGGTACGCGACCTCGTCGGCGAGCCAGCGTTGGAGCAACAGAACTTCCTCTACATCTTGCTTGTGAGCCTGTTCTTGTTCGTGTTGTTCCTGCTGATCTCACGCGGGATCCGCTGGGTCACTCGGTTCGTGAGTCGTCAGCTCGGACGCATCGTGCCTTCGGCGGTAGCGCAGACGATCGCGGTGGCGGCAGTCTTCCTTGTCGTCTACTGGCTCGTGACCGGCGTCGCGTTCGACTCGTTGGTGCGCTTCGCCGACAACACCTACTCAGCGCAGAACGAGGGCACGCCACCGGGAATCACGCAACCGACGTCGGAATTGCGCTCGGGTGGTCCGGGCTCTGACGTGACGTGGGACAGCATCGGATACCAGGGACGTGGGTTTGTTGGCGGCGGCCCAACGGCGGCGGAAATCAGCGACGTCACAGGTCAGGCTGCCGTCGAGCCGATCCGGGTGTACGCCGGGCTCGAGAGCGCAGACACTGCAGCCGAACGTGCGGACCTCGTCGTCAAAGAATTGCAGCGCACCGGTGCGTTCGATCGTCGAGTTCTGATCGTTGCTGCGGCTACCGGTACCGGTTGGCTCGAACCAGCGGCGGTCGACTCCGTTGAGTACCTGTGGGGTGGCGACACCGCGATCGCCAGTATTCAGTACTCGTTCTTGCCGAGTTGGATCTCGTTCCTCGTTGACAAAGAGCGCGCCGCGGAGGCGGGGCAAGCGCTGTTCGACGCGGTGTACGACGAGTGGTCGCAGTTGCCGGCGAAGCACCGACCGCAGTTGATCGCGTACGGACTGAGCCTAGGTTCGTTCGCAGGTCAGTCAGCATTCGCGAGTGCGGGCGACATGGCGGCACGTACGGACGGCGCGCTATGGCTCGGGTCGCCGAGCTTCAGCGAACCGCATGGCCAGATCGAGTCCGATCGCGACGCCGGCAGTCCGCAGTGGCAGCCGATCTACGGCGACGGCGTCACCGTGCGATTCGCACCTTCAGGTACTGACTTCACCAGCCCGTCCGGTGCGTGGACGTATCCGCGGGTGGCGTATGTGCAGCACGCTAACGATCCCGTGGTGTGGTGGAGTCCGGCCCTGTTGTTCGAGAAGCCCGATTGGCTCGCCGAGACTCCTGGACCGGACCGCACGCCTGACATGCACTGGATTCCGGTGGTCACGTTCCTGCAGGTCACCGTCGACCAGTTCTTCGGGACGTCGGTGCCTGATTTGCAGGGGCACAACTACGGCGGGCAGATGGTGAGTGCGTGGCAGTCCGTCGTCCCAGCACCGGGCTGGACCTCGACCCAGCTCGATGACCTGCAGAAACTGATCGACAGTCAGCCTGACGACTGACCGGTGGCTTCAGCGCAACGTGATGATCGACTGCAGGTACTCGGCCCGAATGGTGAGCGCGCCGGTCCTGCGGTCGATGTCCCACTGTTCGGCCAGCTCGACAAGGTCGTCGTGAAGTTCCACCTGTCGCTCGGCCTCGAGCGCGCCGAATGCCTTATTCGTAGGGCCGTACCAGCGACGGAAGAACTCCACGAACTCATCGGGTGAGGTGAACCGGAAGCTCTGAGTGAGTTCGGTCGACTCGATATCGATGGCATCCGCACCGAACAGGCGGACGAGGTGGTCCTGGGTGCCCCACAGCATGGGTGAGCGAACTCCGGCGGGCGGCGGGACGTAGCGGCTGATAACGCCGAACATCTCTCCGATGAATCCGGTGGGCGTCCAGGACGCGAGACCGACGACGGCTCCTGGGCGACGCGCGACCCGGATAATCTCAGCGGCTGTCTGTTCGTGGTTGGGCGCGAACATCGTGCCGTACACGCTGAGGACGGCGTCGACCGAGTTGTCCTCGATCGGCAGGTCCTCGGCGTCACCGAGCCTGAACTCAACGTCCAGCCCTTCGGCGGTCGCGCGATCCCGTGCGTCCTCGAGGAGGGCCGGGACGTAGTCGACGCCAATGACGTGCGTGCCATGACGCGCCGCGGCGATGGCGGCGTTCCCGCTGCCGGTCGCGACGTCGAGCACGGTTGACCCTGCGGTCAGATCCGCCGCCTCCGCAAGGCGTTCGGCGCTGAGCACGATTCGCGAGGCCACGACGGAGAAGTCGCCGCTGGCCCAGGTCTGTTGTTGCTTGGTCTTGATCGCGGCGTAGTCGGGCGCGATCGGGGTGGTTGTCACTGTCTTACTCCTTCTTGTTGGTGGTCGCACCCGTGGTGGGCGCTGCACAACCAGGCTCGGGGGAGCGGCCGGGGTGAAACGAGTGGCGAGTTGGTACCGGGAGCGTCGGCAAGTTCGTGCCTGGCCCGACCACCGCGAGTGGCTCTCAGTGCACACACGCAGGGCGCTGACCTGCGGAAACGGCATCCGCGCGGCGAGTACAAAAGCAGTACTACCACTCGGGAGTGATCTGGCCCACAATCGTGGGTATGGCCTACACCGAGTACTGCCCGATCGTGTCCGGCGTCGAAATCTTGGGCGATCGGTGGACGCCGCTAGTGATCCGAGAACTCACCGTGGGTGCCACTGGCTTCAACGAGATCCACCGTGGCGTTCCGAAGATGAGTCGCTCACTGCTGACGCAACGGCTGCGGATGCTGGAGCGCCAGGGCGTGGTGACTCGCGAAGTCGCCAGTCGAGGACGTGCAGGTGTCTACCGACTCACACCGGCGGGCCAAGCTCTGTCGCAGGTGGTTTGGGCGATGGGGCATTGGGCTGCCGAGTGGGTGTTCGACGATCCGACGGAGGAGGAGTGCGACGGTCTGTCGATCATCTGGCGGCTGCACCAGTTCGCCGTACCTAACAAGCTGCCGACCGAACGCACCGTCGTGCACCTGATGCTGACCGGACCCGGAGCGGCAGAGGGCTGGCTCGGGATCAACGACGGCGAGGTCAGCGTCTGCAAAGAGGATCCGGGATACGACATCGACTTGGCCGTCGAGGCATCAACCCCACACATGCAGCAGTGGATCGTCGGACGTCTCGGGTTCCGTGACCTGACCCGTCAGGGTTACGCGCGGGTGCTCGGACCCAGCCGACTCGCGCGCGCGTTCCCGTCATGGTTCGAGACCGGCACCTGGACGCAGAGCATGGCGCGCGGGAAGAAGCGCGAGACAGTTCCTGCCTAATGACTAGTGCACGTACGGCTTCGGATTGATCGGTCGCCCATCGAGGCGCACCTCGAAGTGCAGGTGCGGTCCGGTGGTGTAGCCAGACTCACCGACCAGTCCGATGACCTGCCCGGTCGTGACGTACTGCCCTTGCTTCACGAGCAACGCGCGACTGTGCGCGTACAGCGTCGACACTGACCGATCGCCCAACTGTCCGTGCAGGATCACGATGTAGTTGCCGTACGCCACGTCGTAACCAGCGCGGACGACGCGTCCGGGCTTGGCGGCGCGGATCTTGCCGTCGCCCACTGCGTAGTCGATGCCGCTGTGCAGCTTGTAGACGTGCAGGATCGGGTGCATCCGCATGCCGTACGGGCTGGTCACGATGCCTGACCCCGGTTGGTGGAAGTCGAGGGTGACATTCGGGCCGCCGCCCAGACCGGCGAGGTATTGACCGAGGTCGCTGCTGGCGAAGTCGTTGGCCCACCAGGCTTCCTCGGCACTGCCCTGCTTGGCCTTGCTTAGCCGGAGGAAGACCTGCTTCGCATCGTGAGCGGCGATCTTCGCGCGATGCGCTGCTTGGTCGGCCTTGGCGGTGGCCGTCGCAGCCTTGGCTGCCGCCGCCTCAACGTGGACTTCACTTGCTTGAGCGGCGTCGAGACGACGTTGGGCGGCGGCGTAGCGCAGCGGGAATCCCTCAGCGAGTTGGCTCAGTTGGACCGACTGCTCGACGTACTCCGACGGTGACACCGCGTTCAGCGGTGCTTGCCACATCACCAGGTCGGGATTGGCGATCGACTCGGCGGAGAGGTTGTACTCCGCCATGGCGCGCGCCATCTCACCAACGAGTTCGTGCGCGTGTGTGGCTGCCTTCTCTGCGGCTGCGAGATCCGCCGTGGCGACGTGCAGTTCGTGCCTGACGCGCTGTGAGTGGTTGTGCGCCTTGTCGGCGACGGCTTGGGCCGCGCGTGCTTTACGGGTCGCCTGCTGCAGCGAGTCGTTGGCGACGTCGATCAGGTAGCGATCGTGCTTATGGCCCTTTTGCTTCTTGCCGTGACCCTTGTCGTGCGCGCTGTGAGGGCGATGCGTGGCGCTTGGGTTTGGGAAGGGGTTAAGCGAGTGCGACGGTGTTGGGGTCGGGTGCGTCGGCGAATGCGAAGGGTGCGGGGACGACGGCTTGGGGGTGGGCGTCCCCGTGGGATCCGTCGGTGTGGACGTCGGTGACGGACTAGGCGTTGGGCTGTCGGTGGGGGAGTCCGTTGGTGAGGGGGTCGGATCGTCGGCCGCAGCGGGGAGGACGGGCGTCGCCAGCGCGAAGGCAAGAGCCGCCGCCACGAGGATCCGTTTCGCCGTCCCCATCCTTCTATACTCTTTCAATCGGAAAAGCGGGATATCTCATATCCGGTGAGTTGCTAGACAAAACGGGCGCTAGAGCGCCCGCCTCGCCTAGCAACTTCATGAGTCAGACGCTACGGCTCGGGGGTAACCTCGCGCCGCCACAAGGTGAAGGCCGCATGGCCGTCAGGTGAAGAGGGCGTCAAAGCCGACCCGGGTTCGCGGTCAGTCAATCCCGGGTGCGATGAATGCTTCGAAAGCGCCGAGGACGGTGCCGTCGCCGCTCTGGCTGATCTCGCCGAGTTCGGGTCGGTGCCACAGCCAACAGTCCAGATCCGCAGCCGTACCCGAGATCGTCGCTGCGGCCTCGACGTCTGGGGCCGTGGGCTTGGCGCGAATGTCTGCCTCGTCGTAGGTCTTGCCGCTGTCGGGATCAGTGCCCTTGAACCAGCCGAGTTCGACCAACCAGGAGGCGTCCGTGTCGGTCGTCCGGACGTGGATCCGGTGTCCCTCGGTCGTTGTGAAGCTGCCCCAGGGTGGTACCCCGCCGTACATGATCCGGAGCAGCTCGTCGACACCGTCTGACGAAAGTGCAGCGTCCATCGGCGAGCGACGACCAGCGGTCACTTCGGCGTCCACTCGGTGGATGAGCGCCTCTTGCGCTTGGCGTCGTCTGACAAAGCCGACCGACTGCTCCACCGCCCAGGTCCAGACTGTCGTCTCCGCGGAGTTCGTTTCGAGCCCGGTGACTAGTGCGCTGCTCGACGACTCGAAGAAGTCGACGAGAGCTACCCAACCGTCCGGCCGCGACACCTGAAGGGCGTCCGCAACGGCGCCGTCGGTGATCTGATCGTTGACCACCTTTCCCCAGAACCACTGGACCTCACCTAGGTGCCACAGGAGGTCGGACGCATCCCACCCCGGACACGTCGGAACGGGTGTGTCTGGCGCACCGGACTTCAGGGCTGCCAGGAAGAGTTCAGATTCCTGTCGGACGTGCGCAACGAAGTCCATTCGGGACCCTTCAGTTCGGTTGCTGTCATGATCAGCGTATGGCCGATTCGCCGCTGACGCTCGACTGGGATGGCACCGTTATCGCAACAACTGAGCGATTGTTGCTTCGGACGTATACCCGCGAAGACTTGCCGCTGTTCGCGGCCCTGAACGCTGACCCTCGCGTCTATGCCACGTTGGGTGGCGCGCCGCTGTCGAGACAGCATTCGGACGAGATCGCCGAATGGGCGCAAGAGTGCTACGTCACCGATCGCCTTGGGTTGCTCGCCGTCGAACGTCGTGAGGACGGCGCGTTCCTCGGCATGTGTGGACTCCATCACCAGGAGTCCTATCCCGACGAGGTAGAGGTGGGGTGGCGTTTCGCGTACGAGTACTGGGGGAACGGTTATGCAACCGAAGCGGCGCAAGGTTGGCTGGCGTACGGCTTCACCACACTGTCGCTGCCCCGCATCATCTCGATAACAGATACCGACAATGTCCGCAGCCTTGCCGTGATGAGGCGACTGGGTCTGACGTTCGATCACGAAGCACAGATCGTCGACGACGGGCAGACGTTCGATGCAGTCGTGTATGCCTTGACCGCCGACGATTGGCGACGGGCGCAAGAGTCGGCGTCTGTGGAATAGTGCCGTCATGGACCTCACCGATTTCGAGGCGCTGAGTTTCGATTGCTACGGCACGCTTATCGACTGGGAGAGTGGCATCCTCGCGGTGCTGCGGCCCTGGGCGGATTCTCATGCGGTGACGCTGACTGATGACGAGTTGCTCGCGACCTACGCAAGCCAGGAGTCGCAGGTTGAACTGGACCACCCGGCATGGCCGTACCCAGAGGTATTGGCTCGCAGTTTCCTGGCGCTCGGTGACGCACTAGGTGTCGAGGTGAGTCTTGACGACGGTCAGGCGTTAGGTCAGTCGGTGCCGGACTGGCCAGCCTTCGTTGACTCGCACGACGCATTGGTGATGTTGGGTAAGCACTACAAACTCATCATTTTGTCGAACGTTGACCGCGCCTCGTTCGCGGCAAGCAACGAGCGACTCGCCGTCACGTTCGACAGCATCATGACGGCGCAAGACATCGGTTCGTACAAACCGTCGGGACGCAACTTCAAGGCGTTACTCACCGAGGTCGACAAGATGAGCGTTCCCGAGGGCAAGTTGCTACACGTCGCGCAGAGCTTGTTCCACGATCACGTACCTGCGAAGCAGCATGGGCTGCCTACGGTCTGGATCAATCGACGTCGGGGGTCGCAGAGTTGGGGAGCCACGCCTGCACCGGACGTCGACGTTAAGCCGGACTGGGAGTTCGGTTCGATGGCGGAGTTTTCAGGAGCCGTCGAAGCTGCCCACTGGTGAATCGGCCGTGACGGATTCGCCCAATCGCTGGGAGCAGAGCCAGCATCGTGCGAGCGGTGAGGAATACGCGAAGCGATTCCAGAAACTCGCCGACAGCGGGATGGACATGCACGGCGAGGCAACGTTGTGCGACGGGTTGGCTGGCGGACCGTCGCGAATCCTCGACGCTGGATGCGGGACGGGACGTGTTGCCGTCCGGCTAGCCGAACTCGGCCACACGTGTGTCGGCATCGACGCCAATGAGTCAATGCTCGATCAGGCACGGTTGGTCGCGCCCGAACTCGAATGGCTGCATGCAGACTTAGCCGATGTCACGCTGTCTACTGCTAGGGACGGACGACCCTTCGATCTCGTGGTCGCGGCCGGGAACGTCATCCCGCTACTCGCCGAGGGGAGCGAGCCGCGCGTCATCTCGGCGATAGCAGGAGTATTGAAACCTGACGGACTCCTTGTCGCCGGGTTCGGACTGGACGCGGCGCATCTGCCGATCGAGGATGCGCCAGTCGACTTAGCGTCGTACGACGTCTGGTGTGCTGACGTCGGTTTGGTGCTAGAGGAGCGATGGGCGACGTGGAATCGTGAGCCGTACGACGGCGGGGGATATGCCGTAAGCATCCACCGCCTGAAATCACGCTGATTCCGCGAAGTTGCTAGGCAACACGGGCGCTATCGCGCCCGTTCCGCCTAGCAAGTCGGTGGTGGTGGGGTTGTGGTGGTGGCTAGAACTGGACGGCGCTGGCGAAGGTGTAGGTCGCGCCGACTACGACGCCGGTGGTGTTAGTGATGGCTGCGGCGGCGGTGTAGACCGGCGCCGTGGCACCGACCGTTGCCGCTCCGGCGCCGGACGCAGTCCCGAGCGTGATCGTCAGCTTCTTCGTTGCGACGTTCCATGCAACGCTGCTCACACCGGTGCCCGTTCCACGGAAGGTGACGTTCGCCGTGGTGTAAGCGGTGGACGACAGATTGATCGTCCCGATGTTCAAGGTGCAAGACGCCGAGCTGAACGTCAGAGTGTCGTTGCCGAGTCCGCCATTTGTGAGAACAACACTCACGTCGTTGTTCGCGTTGAGAGTTTGGTTCGCGCCGTTACCCGACCAGGTCGAGCACACAGTGTTGACAGCCAACGTGTCCGAGAACGTGATCTCAACTCGGTCACCAGCGTCAGCGCGTCCCGCGATACCGGTCCCGTTGATGAGTTGAACATTGGTGGCCAGCAGACCGCTGCGACACGACCGTTGTCAGGCTCGTGGTGTTGCCCGCATTGTCGACGCCGGTGAGCACGTATCGGTAGCAACCGGGAGCCAAACCTGTTTGCGTCGGGTTGCCGGTCAATACCGTCGACGAACCGAACGTCCCGCAGGTCACTCCAGTCAGTGTCGCGAACTCTCGCGTCAGTGTGCTCGACGCAATGCCGATCCCGGCGTCGGTGTAGTCGGTGCGGGCGATCGCGAAGGACGTGACGTTCGACGTACTGGTCGATCCTCCGGCAGTTGCAGCGACACCGTTCACCGTGAGGGCGCCGGTAACCGGAACCGTGTTGTCCCACTTCAGGGTCGTGGTCAGGGTCGAGACGTTGCCAGCGTTGTCCGTGCCGGTCAGGACATAGCGGTAGCAGTTCGTCGTCAAGCCCGTCTGTGCCGGAGCGCCAGTGAGCGTCGTTGTCGCCCCGAACGCGCCACACACGTTGTTGGTCAATGTGGCTGTCGCGCGGGTGAGCGTGCTCGAGGCCAGTCCCGAGGCAGGGTCGGTGAAGTCGGTCCGAAGATCGATCGCGACGCTCGCCGCGTTGCTGATCGACGTGGTCCCTGCGGCTGAGGCGGCGGTGCCGTTGACGGTGAGCGCACCGTTGATGGGCAGCTCTCGGTCGACCTTGACCGTCGTCGTACGGCTTGCGGTGTTGCCGACCTTGTCGATGCCGGTCAGCTTGTACCGGTAGCAACCGGTGACCAGACCCGACTGCGCGGGAGCGCCGATCAACGTCGTTGGCGCGCCGTACGCACTGCAGACGTTGCCCGACAGAGTCCCCTGTTCCAAGGTCAGGATGCTGGAGGCGATCCCTGATGCTGCGTCGGTGTAGTCGGTGCGTGCGATTGCGAATGCCCCGGTCCGGTTGAAGCTCGTCGTCCCAGCAGTCGTACCGCCGGTGCCGTTGACGGTGAGGGCACTGCCCCTAGGTGCTGTGTTGTCCCGAACCGGGGTGAGTGCGGTCGCGACGGTGTTGCCGGCTAGGTCTGTCCCGGTGACGGTGTAGGTACCGGGACGTCCGGCTCCCGCTGTCCACGAGAACGTCGACGACGGGTAACTGATCGTCGGCGCCGATCCCGTACCGGTCGAGACCGTCTGCGCTGGGTGCGTCCAGCGATTTGTTGTGATAGCCGGGAAGGTGGCCGAGGCCGGCCCGGTCTGGTTGTCGGTCACGGCGGCGTTCATGACGAACGATCCGGCGACCGTGGTGTGAACGTAGAGGTTTGCGCCGGTGATCGACGCTCCGGTCGCGGCCGAAAGCGTGATCGCTTGGGTGGGCGCAGTCGTGTCGTACTTGACGATGCTCGATATCGATGAGGTATTTCCGACGTTGTCAGTTCCGGTGAGCGTGTAGCGGTAACACGTCGCGGTCGCTAGGCCGGTTTGGCTCGGGTTGCCGGTGATGGTGGTAGAGGAGCCGAAGGTGCCGCACGTCCCAGCGGTCAATGTTGCTGACTCGCGGGTGAGCACGCTGGAGGCCACACCCGAGCCCGCGTCAGCGCCGTAGTCCGTGCGGACGTTGATCGGGAACGCGGCCCTCGCGACGCTTGTCGTTGGCGTGCCACCGGCGACGACGCCATTGACGGTGAGTGCGCCACCAGTAGGTCCGGTGACGTCGGAGGCGAAGCCGAGTCCCGTGCTGACCGGGTTCCCCGCGACATCTCGCCCGGTGATCGTCATCGACGCCGGGGTGGTCGGGGTCGCCGTCCACGAGTAAGTTGCTGGACGTGTACGTCTTGGGATTGGTGCCGGTTCCGGTCGTCACCGTTTCGTTGGGGTGAGTCCAGCCGGACGTAGAAACCAACGGGAAATTGGCCGAGGCTGGGCCGGAGTCGGTGTCGGACACCGTCGCCGCTAATCGGAAACTGCCAGCGGAGTCGCCCTTGTAGTAGATCGTCGCCCCGCCGAGATAGGCGTTGGTGGGAGTGGTCATCGCAATCGGTCTGCGACGGGAACGTTGGGTCCCCGGAGACCGAGATGACGTTGCTCGGGCTGCTTTCGGTGCTCCAGGTGCGGAACACGGCGGTGACCGTGTACGTGTACGAGCCGTTGGGGACTGAGGTGTCAGTGCAAGTCAACGTCCCCGTCGGGATATAGGTCGCTGGGAGTGCGAGGTTGGTGCCGCACGCGTTCGACGCGCTCGCGCCTTGGTAGCGCTGTACGACGTAGCCCGGCGAGCGTCCCAGTGGGCGGAGTGTACTGCACGTCCAATTGACGGTAACGGTCGAGTACGTCGGCGAGACCGTGACGCTGCTGGGCGCCGCAAGCGTCCCGACGCTGCCGCCGCCGGTGCCACCACCGTGACGGGCTCCAGCGTCGCCAACGCAGTGCCGACTCCGGTGAGGAGTGCGATGAGTCCAAGACCGAACAGCACGAAACGAACGACGAGGCGGCGGCCCCGTCGTTCGCGGCTCGTGTGATCACTCGTCATGGATGGGTCTATTTCGCCTGAGCGCGAAGCTTGAGCGGGATCTTCGCGCTCTTGCAGGCGTCCTGGTTTACCTGCGCCAGATTCGACATCTTGATGCGAAGTTCGACCTTGGCTTTGCTATGAGGCTTGATCTTGATGGGCTTGACCTTCTTGGTGGCCTTGAAGGAGGTGGTGTGCACCCATTTGGGCTTGCAGCCTGGGGAGCCCTTGGGTTTGCCCGCCTTGACCGTGACCGAGGTGACCTTCAGCGTCTTGTTGGAGTGGTTCTTGATCTTCACCTTTAGGGGGTGCTTTACCCCTGGGGTCAACGGCCCGTTGAGAACCTTCGCGCTGAGTTTGAATTTCGGCTTGTGCTTGAGTCCAGCGGCCACTGGCGCCACGCTCTTGCCCGTGATGCCCATGCGGGCGCGCAAACTGTCCGACATGGTGACGGCCAGAGCCGCAGACCCGACAACCAGCGCCATCGTCACGACGATGGCGATGACATTGCGTCGGAGGTGACTTCGACGTTCTTCGACCAATGAGTTCATAACGCACCCCGAACCTGTGCTGTGGGTGCGACGGGAGGCCGCGAGGACCTCCCGTCGCCCAACGGATCAGCTAGTTGACGGTGTACGTGAACTCCAGCGTGGCGCCCTTGCAGCCGTTCTGGTTCGAACCGCTGTTGACCATCGAGACCGAAGCCCCGGTGTTGGCGACGTCGCCACCAGTGGCCGGACGTGAAGGTCACGTCGCCGTTGGCCGGGATGACCTGCGCTCCGCCGATGTTCGGCTGGACCAGCGCGAAGTCAGCAGACGGTGCAGGCGCCGGCAGGTGCGCCAACAGCCTTGGTGACGTTGCTGATGCTCACCACGACACCGTTGATGGTCTGCGGACCAGTCGCGGTGCTCGCGACGGTGAAGTCGAGGTCAGACCCGGGCCCACCTGGAACCAGGCCGGAGACGGTGCTGTCCTGCGTCACCGTGACGGGAGTGTCGGTGCCGACGTCGCCGGAGCCGGTCCCGGTACCTGTGGTGGTCCAGAAGGCCACGGCGATCCCGCTGCCGACGAGAACTGCGGCAGTGGCCGTGGCGATGAATGCAAAACGCTTCCTGCTGGCGGACATAGTGAACCTTTCTTCGCCCCGCAAGTCGCGTGGGCTGATCCGGTGCGACCCTCGGCCGCTCGTCGGATCTCTATCGGCCGGTGTGAGACCTCCCCCAACGTTCGTCGGGGCCGTTCACCCATTCGGGCTAACGGGGCTGCGACTCCCTGCCTGGTAAATGCCTCGTGCGAACTAGACCGCCCGTGCCAGAGTGTGACGATGACCGAGCCCAGTGCCACAGCCGACTCCTTCGCCCTCAACCGCGCGAACTGGGACGAGCGGGCCCCCGCGCATGCAGCTTCCCCGGACTACGCAGTCGAGAGGTTTGTGACCGATCCCACGTTCTTAAGTCACGTGGTGCAGTTCGACCTGCCGCTGCTGGGAGACGTCAAAGGACTGCGGGGGATCCACCTGCAGTGTCATATCGGTACCGACACCATCTCGTTGGCTCGCCTCGGTGCCGACATGACCGGGCTCGATTTCTCGGCCGCTGCGATCGATGAAGCCCGAAAGCTCGCGGCCCGAACCAACTCACCGACCGAGTTCGTCCAGTCGGACGTCTACGAGGCAGCCTCAGTTCTAACCCCCGGCAGCTACGACCTGGTGTTCACCGGTATCGGCGCACTGCTGTGGTTGCCAGACATCGCGCGCTGGGCCGAGGTCGTGGCCACGCTGCTGCGACCTGGCGGTCGGTTGTTCATCCGCGAGGGACACCCCATGCTGTGGGCGGTTGACGAATCCGTGACCGACGCGGTCACCTTGGGCTATTCATACTTCGAACACGCTGAACCGTTGGTAGACAGCGACCCCGGTACGTATGTACAGACCGACGTGGAGTTCGAGTCCACGGTGACACACGCATGGGGCCATGGCTTGGGCGAGATCATCACCGCGTTGCTGGCGAACGGCATGCAACTGACCGGATTCGTCGAGCACCAGAGCGTGCCGTATGAGGCGTTACCGGGCCAGATGGTCAAGGGCGAACTCGACGAATGGCAGTTGGCGGATCGGCCAGAGCGACTCGCGCACACGTACACGTTGCAGGCGGTGAAGTCCCTCTAGGCCGGCGCTATTCGACCACGGCCATTAAGAACCCGTCGTAGCCCTTGTCACCGACGGTTTGAATGGCGGTGGCGGACACTGACTTCTCGGCTCCCACCGCGTCGTAGAGACGGCGAGTGCCGACAATTGCTGATGACGTCGAGTCCGAGTCAGCAACTTCGCCGTCACGCACCACGTTGTCGACGATGATGACGCTGCCAGGTCGAGACAACGTGATGGCCATCGCGAAGTAGTCGGCGTTCTGCTCCTTGTTGGCGTCGATGAAGAAGAAGTCGAAAGGCCCGTCTCCCGCGTCGATCAGGGATTGCATGGTCTCAACCGCGGGGCCCTCGCGGACGTCGACGAGCTTGCCTAGCCCAGCCTGTTCGACGTTTGCTCGGGCGACGGCAGCGTGCTTGGGGTCGATCTCCAGCGAAATCAGTTGACCGTCATCGGGCAGTGCACGAGCAAGACAGATCGCGCTGTAGCCCGCCAACGTCCCGACCTCAAGGATCCGCTTAGCTCCCTGAATCTGCGCGAGGAGCGTCAGTTGCTTGCCTTGTGCGGGCGAGACGGCGATGGCCGGAAGCCCGGCATCGTTGCTTGCCTCTAGCGCCGCAGACAGTGCGGCGTCGTCGCCCAACAAGCGATCACCGATGTACTCGTCGACGGAATCCCACACTTCGCTCATTGCCTCGCCTCTCGATGGATTTGGCCAGCGCCCCTGACGTTAGTCCTCCGCGGTACGGCGCTGACGTTTGATCTCCGATCGACGGTGTTTGTTCGTCAGCCGCCGTTCCATGCTGGCTCTCGTCGGTTTGGTGGGACGTCGAGTGCGCGGTGGGGGAGCCAGCGCATCGGACAGCAGGGCGGCCAGGCGTCGTCTGGCTCGCTGCCGATTCAGGTACTGCGACCGCTCCTCTGACGCGGTGACGGACACGACTCCTTCGCGCGTTCGACCAGCAAGTCGTTGCAGCACCCGCGCGCGCAACTGTGGACTCAGCGCTGACGACGTCGCGATATCGAAGCTCAATTCGGCCTTGGAGTCGCTGGTGTTGACCGACTGGCCACCCGGTCCGCTGGACCGCGAGAAACGCCAGCTGAGCTCGCTGGCAGGGATCACCAGCGAGCCGCGGATATGGAGGTCAGGTTCGGCCATGACGACAAGCCTGCCGTGGATGTCGACGCGCGTCACGCGGGTTTGGCTTGTGGGCGAGGCTCACCTGCGGTAGGACTCATCGAATGAGAGCCGCGGTGTTACGAGGCAACGACCGTCCAGTCGAAATCGCCGACGTTGAGTTGGCACCCCCTGGTCCCGACGAGGTCGAGGTGACGATCGCGGCCGCAGGCGTCTGCCACAGCGACCTGCACGTGGTTCGCGGTGAGTGGGAACGTCACACTCCGGTGGTGCTCGGCCACGAGGGGTCCGGTGTCGTCACCCGGCTGGGTGAGGGCGTGACCGATCTCGCCGTCGGCGACCACGTCGTGCTGTCGTGGGTGCCGCACTGCGGGACCTGCCGGTTCTGTCTAGCTGGTAAGCCGTCGCAGTGCTTGCCGTCTGCAGAGGTGATCGCTGGTGAGGGCACGTTGTTCGACGGAACGACGCGGCTGACCATCGACGGCACCAAGTGCTACCACTACCTAGGCGTGTCGTCCTACGCCGAGCGAGCAGTGGTGCCGGCGACCGGTGCGATCAAAGTGCGCGAGGACGCACCGCTGGATCTCATCGCCATCGTTGGCTGTGCTGTCGCGACAGGAGTGGGCGCGGTGCGCAACACTGCGGCGGTTCCGGTTGGGGCTACGGTCGCCGTGATTGGTTGCGGTGGGGTCGGACTGTCTTGTGTGCAGGGCGCCAAGTTGGCCGGAGCTGCCCGAATCGTGGCCGTCGACATGAATCCCAACAAACTCGGACTCGCTCGACGACTCGGTGCCACCGATGTTCTGGACGCCAGCAATCATGACGTCGTGTCGTCGTTGAAAGAACAGGTCGAAGAGGGACTCGACTACGTCTTCGACGCGATTGGACTTATTAGTACGACCGAGCAAGCCATCGCGTCGCTGGGGATGGGTGGTGCAGCGGTTGTTGTCGGACTTCCACCGAATGGTGAGCGCGCGACGTTCGACCCGATGGTTCTGGCTGAGCATGACCAACGGATTCTTGGGTCGAACTACGGCTCATGCGTGCCACACCGTGACATCCCCGCGTTGGTTGACCTGTTCATGAGCGGCGAACTCGACCTCGAGTCGATGGTGTCAGCGGCAAGGCCACTCGACGAGGCGGCTGCGGCGCTCGATGACTTGGGGCGCGGCGAAGCGCTGCGTCAGTTGCTGTTGCCAAACCCAGGACTAGTCACGGCAGGCTAGGCAACGCCCGAGCTTCCGCGCACGTTGAGATGTGCCAGCAGGCGCGTCGTCGCATCGGCAATCTCGTCCACGGCGAGGTTGAACGCAACCTCATTGTGTTGCGCCGGGGCGCGGAACCCTGAAACTTTGCGGACGTACTGGAGCGCGGCGGCCCGCATGTCGTCAGGGGTCACATCTTCAGTGAACGGGGGACGGAGAGTCTTGATGCTTCTGCACATACCTCGACGGTACTAGCCGACCGATGCCAGGCAAGTCGTACTAGTCGACCCGGACGACTCCCTGAGGAGTTGCGAAATGAGCGGCGATCAGGCCAGCGTCACCCTCGGCTGCCTCGACCCACTCGACGTCAACGTCGTCCAGCGGGTGCCCGTTGGTTGTGCCCAACCAATCGTTGACCGTGCTGGAGTCCCCAGCTATCTCAAGCTTGACGATCCGCAGGTCGCTGGAGGCGTGGCAACTGGGATGTTCAGTCGTGTCCGAGTCCCAGCGGATGAAGAACGGCAACTGGGGATCGTCAATCAGGTCGATGACACCGATCTGACGCCATCGCAGGTCGTAACCGTCGGGGCGGACCCGATGTCCCTCAACGGCAGGGCGACCAAGTCGAGATTCGACGGGTTCTAGGTCAGAAACCGATACGACCCAGCCGAGCCAGCCACCACCGTCAGTCCCACGCTGCCGGACAGCGCGGCCAAAGGGCGCCTTCTCGGCTGCCGGGTGATCGAGAGCCGACACCACCTCGAGGTAGCAGCCGCCTGCTAGGGGTAGGACGAAGTTGCGGGTACCGAATCGGGGATGAACGCCACCGTCCACGAAGCCGGCTCCCAGGCGCGAACCGAGACGCTGGACGACGTCGGCGAGGTGATCGGTCGGTGCCGCGTACGAAAGGTGGTCCAGCCGCATGTCAAGCATCCTGCCCAACCCTCATAGGCGCGATGACAGGGGGGTCCGGAAGTCGATCTCCGTCGGCAAGATCGAACGAAGCGTTCGCAAGCCGAGAACTCTGACGCCACCCCCGTTGATCCGGTGTCAGAGCCTCGGCCGCAACCCACCCGCCGAGGGGAGGCGAGCGGGGTGCCGAAAATGGCGCTCTCACTCTGTCGGACCAACCTTGAAGTGGCAAGAAACAGAGTGTGCATTTTGGTGCTTCGGATACTGCACACTGTGTGCATGGAGGTGGGTCGCATGAGCAAACCCCACGGGGTGTGGCTCGATGAGTGGCTGACAGCCGGACCGCCCATCGCCGACCGGTACGAAGCGCTGTGCGGACAGATCCCCGCCGTGCTGTACATCGATCGGCTCGACGACGACGAGACCACGCTCTACGTAAACCCGCAGATCGAGCAGATCCTGGGGATCTCACTCGAGGACTACGTGAACCCGTCGACCAACATCT
Source organism: uncultured Actinomycetota bacterium (assembly GCA_963726755.1). GTDB lineage: Bacteria > Actinomycetota > Actinomycetes > JAHEKZ01 > JAHEKZ01 > DATKIY01. The sequence goes on along the minus strand of CAVSDB010000001.1, from coordinate 1,478,107 downwards.
GGCGAGGGATCCTGCACCCCGATGAGCGTGACGAGGTCCTGACGACCTACCACGCACTGCTCGGTGAAGGTGGCGGTGAGCTGGAGTACCGACTGATCCGACCCGACAACGGTGACGAGGTCTGGATTCACGACCGGTTTGTGGTGTTGGGGAGCGGTGACAACGCAATTGTTCAGGGGCTCATGCTCGACATCACTGACCGCAAGCGAAGCGAGGCGGTGATCGGTACACAGCTTCGAATGCTCGAACGAGCCGAGCAGGTTGGCAAGACGTTCACCGACATCGTGGTCAACCGAGGGGACATCACCCACATCTTGCGCGTGCTTTCTGATCTGGTCGGTAACCCGGTCCTGCTGGTCGACAACACCGGTCAGATCTCAGCTCTGGCTGACGCGGGTCTTGGCAGTAACGCGGTGTATGAGTTGTGGGAGGTCCACGCTCCCCACGAGCATCAGCTTGGTGAGAGTGATGTGGTTGCGTGGCATCGTTCGCCCGAGACGACGACGGCCTCGGTATGTCTGTGGCAGAACATCAGGATTCGCGACGAAACGTGGGGTCGGCTTCACGTCATCCAGTCGTTGCGAGACCTCGACGAGATTGATGCGCTGGCTGTCGACCGCGCTGTCGCTGCGCTTGGCCTAGCGTTGCTCGTCGAACGTGAAACCGGTTACCTCACCGAGTCGGCACGATCTGGCTTGATCTCTGATCTCGCCCGCGACGGCATCGGATCGGGCATGGAGTTCCTGCGACGTAGTCGATCGCTTGGGGTCGATCTCGGACGCGGCGACGTTGCGGTCGTCGTCATGGAGCCGAGTGGACCCGAACCTCACACCGAGCGCAATCGTCATCTGGCCCGCATCGCGTTGCTTCGACGTTCGCGCGCCGCGCTGGCCGCCGCTGGGTGGCGCGCGCTCAGTGCGCTAGAAGGCGAACGCGTCGTGGCGGTTCTCGCCGTTCCCACGGGAACTGACTTTCGTAGCGCCCTGGCCTCAGTCGCAGACCCCTCCTACCGCGTGGGTGTAAGCGATGTTGTCGACTTCGGTCGAGTGCCACGCGCGTACCAGCAGGCGGCCGAGGCGGTATCGCACGCCGCTCAGGTCAACGGTGGCGAACTCATGGGCGAGCGTCTGTCAGCGCCGATCGTTCACTTCGAAGACTTGGGATTGACGCACCTGCTCAGCACCTTGGCCGAAGGTCCCGACCTCGCGCGGTTCGTCGACGTCGAGCTTGGACCACTCGTTGGTCACGACCGAACGCAGGGATCCTCGTTGATTCCTACCCTTCGAGCCTTTCTTGCCGAGCACGGTTCGAAGACGGCGGCCGCAAAACGACTGCACGTCGAACGACGCACGGTGTACTACCGACTTGACCGAATCGCGTCGCTGCTCGGGCGAGACCTCGACAACACCGAGGCGAGATTGCGTCTGGATGTTGCGCTTCGTGGGCTGGACCTCATTGCTGCTCACGATCGGGCCAAGAACTAGTTACGAACTCGTTGGTGGCGTCGCCACGACCGTGACGCCACACGAAGTAGACGTGTCCGATGACGGCGATCGTGATTCCCAGTGCGGCCCAGCCGTGTACCCAACTGGCGCCGATTCGGTACGTCGTGGGCCACTCCCACAGCACGCTGCCCATGATGACCCCAGTCCCGAAGAGCACGAACACCGCTCCGATCGTGAAAGCGGCGTTCAGTTTCTGACCAGCATTGAAGCGATCGACCGGAATCCGACCGCTCCTGCGATCGCCGGACCTCAGCCACTCGCGGTCGTCGGGGGAGAGTCGCTCCAGGCGCATAGCGTCCCGGCGGAACGACGACGACAACAGACCTAACGCGAGCGGGAGGGGCATTAGTAGGCCGGCGATTGTGTGCACCTTGGTCACTGCCTCGCGACGCCCGAACCACTGCGCGAGCGGGTCGAACCACAACAACGCCGCCGAAGCGATGGCAATCAACACCAATGCCCCGAAAACCGCGTGCACGACGACTTCGCTACGCGCGAAGCGCGGCTCAGGTTTGCTCATCGTCGCGTCCGTTCGACGCGCCAACGTATGCGTCGACGTCGTAACCCCGTACTTCCCAGTAGCCAGGTTCGACAGCGTCAACGACTTCGATCTGGTCAAGCCACTTCAACGACTTGTAGCCATACATCGGAGCGACGTACAACCGAACCGGGCCGCCATGTTCGCGATTGACGACGGTTCCCTCCAAGTGGGTCGCGACGATGCAGTCCATGGTTGTCGCTTGCTCCAGTGTGAGCGACTCGGTGTACGTGCCGTCGGACGAACTGAACTTCAGCGCCTTGGCACCTGACATGACACCGACGTGTGTCAAGTAGGTCTCGTAGTTGCACGCCCTGCCACGCGACGTCTTGGATTCGCCAACCAGTCACACACTGGAAGTCGCGAGTCAGTTGTGTCTGGGGTAGCGCAGCCAAATCTGCGTAGCTCAAGGTCGCTTCATGCTCAACCAACCCGGTCACCTGCAACCGGTACTCGTCAACACTCACGTCCGGATTGCTCGACACCACCGAGTAGTAACGCCAGCCGCCCTCCCCGGGGATCAACCCCGTCAAGCCAGTGGGGTCGGCATTACGAAGAGGAGCGAGCACCGAGTCGATCGCACTTTGGATCGACGACCCGAAGACCACGCCGATCGCGCCGAGTCCAACCATTCCCAGAATGACTCGACGACCCACGGGGGAGCCTGTTGTCGGAGTGACTTCTGGTGGTTCCACGTAGCCAGAAGAACACGCCGCCGCCCGCATCGCCAGCCCGCCGCACGGTTTTCCCCAAGTCGTAAGGATTGCGAGTTCGTCCCCATCGGGCTTACTGGTTCAGATCAGCGCCAGGCGGGGCGTTCATGGTCGGGTCATGCATAACGACCTCGCACTCAACGGTGTCACGCCAACAGCCGACCGCATGCGGTTGTCTGGACCCCCAGAAATCATTCAGATGGTGCCTTATCTCTTGGGTTTCGAACCGCGCCAAAGCCTGGTCCTGATCGGACTAGCCCCACCGCGACATCGGATCAAAGTCACTGCACGCGTCGATATCGATGTGCCCGTCGAGGAGCTCAAGTCCTGGTTCGCCGCTGCTCGTGAGTCTGAGGCTGATTCATTCGTCATCGCCATCTACGACGACGAGTCGATGGATCAGGGGCTGTGGGATCCAACGGCGTCGGACGAGTCGTTGCCGCGGCGAGCAATAGTAGATGCGCTCGAGGCCGAGGGACTTCGACATGAGATGGACCTGCTCGATGCATTGTTAGTCAGTGATGACCGGTGGTGGTCGTACATCTGCACCTCCGAACAGTGCTGTCCGCCGCAAGGAACGCCACTCGTTCACGACGGTCCGATCGCAGTCGAGGCAGTCAGCCACGGCATGGTGGCTGCACCCGAACGCGAGGCACTGGTCAGGGAACTTGAGACCGACGTCTGCCAGATGCTCGACGTCGAAGCAGCCCTTGACGCAATGAGCGATCGTGACTTCAACCGGTGGGCGATCCTTCCCGGACATGGCTCGGTGCGTACCCACCGTCGTCGCGCCGTTGAGTTCGTCGAACGCGTTCTCGACGAGTTCAGACAGACAGGAGATCTGCCCGAGCCGAGTGACGTCGCGAAATTGCTGTTGTGCATGCGCGACATCCACGTCCGAGACTCCGTCATCGCATCGGCGCAGTTGTCTCGCGACAGCCAGGACGGGTCGTTCTGGCGCTCCGCTGTGCTCGGTCGCCCCTCAACTTCTGATTGCGCCTCCGGCCACGATGTATTCACTGTGTTGCTTACGCATGCGGCGACGGAGCACGGGCCAACATCGGCGTTGACCGGGCGCTCGAGGACGATCCCGACTACCGGCTCGCCGAGTTGATCGGGCAGGCGGTTGGCGGCGGAGTGACCCCCTCGCTCGCGGTGTCGTCCATCCTCGAAGGGGCTCGTCGCGAACGAGCGCAAGTGTTCCGCAAGGCCAAGCGATCGCAGAAGAGAAACTGAAATCGGTTCGTCACGCACTGTCACTCGCCTCGGCCGTCCGAGGGAGACTGTGGATCGTGCCAGCGCCAACCGCGCAACGGTTCTAAATTTCGGCTGCATGAACCGCAAGTTCCGGACCGCGCGAGCGTTGCTCAGCCTGCTCGTGGTGCTCGCAGCCGTCGGCGTGATTACGTCGACGAGCAACGCCGCGTCGGCTGGGACGTTCCGCGCCGACCCCTGCACTGGCGCTGACTGCGACGTCGTCGGAGATCCCGATCAGGCTGCATATGTAGGGACCGGTGGTCTGCTGCTACCCGCCGCCAGTTTCAGCGGTTCGTCCGACGACCGAACCGCTGCGGCGACCTGCGCGACGTGTCGATGGGCATTGGGGATCATGTGTCGCGGCGACTCTCCCGACTCGCCGTGTAGTCCCGCGGCGCAGTCGTGTCCTGCCGATCAACGGCGCTACGTCGTGCTGCTTTGGCGACCAGAAACACCGGTGTGGACCGAGATCGGACTGGTATGTCTTAGTCCGGCTGGCCCGACGACCGTGGCGGATGTGGCTGCCACACTCCACGATCGAGTCCTTGAGAACGTGCCAGACCTGCTCCCCACGATGCAGCCGGCCGATCGGACGCTGATCCAGTTGCCCACGCTGTTCGCGTCAGGACAGCCAGAACACCTGGGGGAGCGGACCTTCGATCTCGTCGGATTCCAGATCGTGCTCCAGGGCAAGGCGACCTGGGACTGGGACTTCGGGGACGGCGCCTCCGTATCTACCCAAGAACCGGGCGGTGCCTGGCCCGACACCTCCGTGGCGCACACCTTCACATCCGCCGGCCACTTCCCGGTCGAAGTCACAAGTTCGTGGGAAGCCTGGTTCACCGTCGACGGCATGGGACCGTTCCGGGTCGGCGGAGAGCCGGTCGTTCAGGTGGCGCCTCCGCTCGATGTTGAGGTGCTCCAGGCAAGGGCGGAACTGGTCGCGAACTGAAACGGATTCGGGCAGACCATCGCGCGAGCGGCCAGAGTCGGCTAGCGTCCGGCTGAGGTCAGTGCGAGTTCCGGCCAAGGAGGTCGAGCGTGGGCACCATCGTTGTGGGATATCTGCCCAGCCCCGAGGGAGAGGCCGCCATCGAGCGAGCCGTCGCCGAGGCCAAACTCCGGGAGTCCACGTTGATCGTGGTCAACTCCCAGCGCGGGGGCCGGACGGCCGACTACGAGGACCTGGCTCTGACGGACGAGCAGGTCAAGGCCCTGCGGGAACGTCTCGATTCCTCGGGCGTCAAGCACGAGGTACGCGGACTCGTCCGAGGGAACGACCCTGCCGAAGATCTCGTGGCAGTGGCCGAAGAGGTAGGTGCCGAGTTGATCATCATCGGGCTGCGTCGACGCACCCCGGTGGGCAAGTTGATCATGGGAAGCAACGCGCAGCGGGTCCTGCTGGACGCCGACTGCCCGGTGCTCGCGGTTAAGCGGCCGCGCGACGCCTGACCCCACTTTTGCAGTGGGGGAAATGTCCCGACGCTCTGAGGCGTTGGCCTATTACAGACCTGATGGGGTCCCCGACTACAATGTCCATGTCTGACCCTGGGAGCCCGGCCTGACGGCGCCAGGTCCTGGACATCTCCCACCAGAACCGCTCCGCGGTCGATATTTCTCGCGAGGAGGCACTCGCTCCTATGAGCCGTGCTCGCACTACAACACCTGCTGCTGCTACCCGTAAGGCAACGGTGACCAAACCTGCAAAGAAGGCAGCGGCCAAAAAGGCCCCGGCCAAGAAGTCAGTTCCGGCTAAGACGGCCGTCGCCAAGAAGGCGACTGCGTCCAAGCGGCCCCCCACCAAGGCGCCCGCCAAGAAGGCCGCGCCGAAGAAGGCTGTCGCTGTGAAGAAGGCACCGGCCAAGAAGGCGCCGGTCGCGAAGAAGGCCGCCCCAGCCAAGAAGGCTGTCGCGGTCAAGAAGGCACCAGCTAAGAAGGCGCCGGTCGCGAAGAAGGCCGCCCCAGCCAAGAAGGCCGCCGCGAAATCGGCTGAGCCAGCGACGAAGGGCAAGGCCGCATCAAAGGACGCGCCAGTCGGCGTCGCCACTGTCGAGATTCCGGTTGCGGATGATGGTCTGCCGGTTAGCGACGAAGAGGTCGCCGAGGAACTGGCCAAGACCGAGCCCGAGGAAAAGGGCTTCGTCATCTCGCACAAGGACGAGTCCGACGAGCCCGTGCAGCAGGTCATGGTCGCCGGCGCGACTGCCGACCCCGTCAAGGACTACTTGAAGCAGATCGGAAAGGTCGCACTTCTCAACGCCGAGCAAGAGGTTGAACTCGCCAAGCGCATCGAGGCTGGCTTGTTCGCCGAGGAGAAGTTGAACGGCCCGAAGAAGCTGTCGGACAAGATGGTCCGCGAGCTCAAGTGGATCGCCGAAGACGGTCGTCGTGCGAAGGACCACCTGCTTGAGGCCAACCTTCGACTCGTCGTCTCGCTCGCCAAGCGCTACACCGGTCGCGGCATGCTCTTCCTCGACCTCATTCAAGAGGGCAACCTCGGTCTGATCCGTGCTGTCGAAAAGTTCGACTACACCAAGGGCTACAAGTTCTCGACGTACGCGACGTGGTGGATCCGTCAGGCGATCACTCGCGCCATGGCTGACCAGGCACGCACGATCCGTATCCCGGTCCACATGGTTGAGGTCATCAACAAGTTGGCGCGTGTTCAACGCCAGATGTTGCAGGACCTCGGACGCGAACCAACCCCCGAAGAACTTGCGCGTGAACTCGACATGACACCTGAGAAGGTCGTCGAGGTCCAGAAGTATGGACGCGAGCCCATCTCGTTGCACACGCCGCTGGGTGAAGACGGCGACAGCGAATTCGGTGACCTCATCGAAGACTCTGAAGCGGTTGTTCCCGCGGATGCGGTGTCATTCACGCTGCTGCAGGAGCAGTTGCACGCGGTGCTCGACACGTTGTCGGACCGCGAAGCCGGTGTTGTGTCGATGCGTTTCGGTCTCACCGATGGACAGCCGAAGACGCTCGACGAGATCGGCAAGGTCTACGGAGTTACGCGTGAGCGCATACGTCAGATCGAGTCCAAGACGATGAGCAAACTGCGCCACCCCAGCCGCTCGCAAGTCCTCCGCGACTACCTCGACTAAATCCTAAGAACGACGCGCTCTCCCACATCCAGCGCAACAAACTCCGCATTCATTCTGTGGAAATCTTGGGTGCCCGGTTTGAGGTGCGGCGGCACCTAGAGTTCGCAGCAGCTTTCTGCCGTCCGAGTCGATGCGTCAAGCAGAAGGGTTGCGAAATGCGCCTACCTCCACTTTACGAAGATCTTAATTTCCTGTCTCCGATGTCGGAGCAACGCGCAGCGGTACTCGCCGCTTGGCTGGCTGCGGGGCTGCAAGACGGTGGGACCGTCATCGACGTCGGTTGCGGCTGGGGCGAACTGCTCTTGCGCGTCACTGCCGATGCGCCGCTATCGGAAGGCGTGGGTGTTGACATCAACCCAGCGTTTCTCATCGAAGCACAGCGCAGGGCTACTGAGCGCGGTCTAGGAAAACGCGTCAGCTTCCTGCAAGGTGAGGGGTCCATTAGCGGGCCGGACCAGGTCGATGCACTGATCGCGATCGGGGCCACCCAGGTTTGGGGACCTCCAACTACAGCTGGGCAACCCCTGGATTACGACGCGGCTCTGACAGCCATCCGCGAGCGTGTACGTCGTGGCGGCCGGGTGGTGTTCGGCGACGGAATCTGGAGCCAGCCCCCTACACCTGAGGCCACCGCACCTCTCGCGGGACGCGACGACGAGCTCGTGTCACTAGCCACGCTGACTGAGCGGGCCGTTGTCCACGGTTTCGGTGTTGCCGGCGTGCGCGAGGCAAGCTTGGAGGAATGGGACGACTTCGAGTCCCGGTACAGCGCGGGCTACACCCACTGGTTGACCCAACACGACACAAACCATGCCGATGCCGAAGCCGTCCGCGAGAAGGCTCGATCACAACGCCAGGGATACCTCGGCGGTTATCGCAAGACGCTGGGACACGCATTTCTCCAGTTAGTCGCCTTGTAGAGCACTGCGCGCGTAGCCACCGCCAGAATCTACGCATCTCGCCACCCTCAGGTGGCGGTGTCAGTGGTCGCGTTGCGCACGGTCCGGGTCAACTTCTCGCCGCCGCTCTCCAAGGCTCGCCGCCGCCACGGTGCCACCCCGTCCATCTCGACATCGAGCGAGATCGACAACACGGTGCGGATCAACACAATCGTGCCTAGGACCAGGACGTTGGCGAGTGTCGGTTCTATCGTCAACGTCCGCGTTAGGTCCGCCGCGATCAGGATCTCCAGCGACAGCAGCAGCGAACTTCCGAACGTGTTGCGGAACGTCGTTATCGTGCGGTGGGTGTCGTGATCCCGACGCCACACGATGACCGCCACTACGAAAGCTGACAAGAGGCCAAGAACCAGAACAATCACGCCGAGGACCTCAAAGACGATGGTGACGCGCTCGAAGAACTCATGGGCCGTCACGACCATCAGCGTACGGCTTCCTGTACGCAAGCTGTCCAAGTCCGCATCGAACCACCCATCCGAGTGATCGCGGTCCGGGCGAGGACGGCGCTGACGATCGTCGGTGAACCAGTACGTTGCGGGGCTCTATGTCGACGATCGCGCAAGGGCAGCGATGTGTACTTCACTTTCTTCGACTACATCTACAAGCTGTGCGATCCACTTCCGGTGCCCTGACTCGCGGGGGGATTAGCGTTCGAGTCTGGCCCGGTTGATCTCATGCGGAGATCGTGGTCGGGGTTCGCGATGCTGCAGCAGTTCCGAAGTTTCACCCGACCTGTCAGGCCACCAACGACGAGCAGCACCAAGAAGACAACGACTACGCCGCCGATCAGATACTGGAGCATCAACGTTGCCCTCCTGCGAGCCCGAGTGTGGCTCAGTATTCCTGTGCGTGCGGATTGAGTTTACCTGGACGCAATGAACGACACGTCGCCGCGACAGAATGGGCCAATGGTCCCCGTTACAGAAGATCACTGGCAGAACGTGTATCAGACGAGGTCAGTCAATTCGGGTCTAAGCGTGCCGAGCAACGTGCCCACGTCATCTGTCATGCCGCGACGAGTAGTTGGTGCATGCCGTTGGCATACTGGTTACGGATGTTGCACACCAACTCGTGGCGGACGCCACTCGGTCGTCACCTCAGCTGGACTGGTGAGTCTGGTGTGGGCGGCATGGCACATACCCCTGTTCGGCATCACGCCCAGCTACCGGGCGATGCCGATCGCAGGCTTCCTGGGCTTCGCACTCAGCATTTGGGTCGCGTCGTGGATTTTCGCTTGGCTGCTTCACGCGGGGCGAGAAAGTCTCATGGTTGTCGGCATCACACTGGTTGGGCTTGTGCTCCTCACTCGGTTGCTGAAGCAGCCCGCGCCCGCTCCAAGGGACCTCTGAGTTGCAGACGGCACCGACCTGAACTCCATGCTTCGTGCTGCGAGTCACAGGCGACACTAGAGTTGCATGCATGGAAGAGGTCAGGTTGGCTCCTCGACCTCCGCTGGAGTTGGCTGCGGTCATCGGTCGTGAGCGCGCCAGCCGGTTGATGGATGAGACGGCCACGGCTATGCGTGCTGCGTTGGCAGGTCGCAGTGTCATCAACATCAATTCCACGCCGGCAGGTGGCGGTGTGGCCGAAATGTTGCAGGTGCTGCTTCCTCTGACGCGCGGCGCCGACATCGACGCACGATGGTTAGTCATCGACGGCGATCCGGAGTTCTTCGACATCACCAAACGCATGCACCATCGACTCCACGGAGAACCAGGAGACGACGGAAAACTTGATGTGGCCGAAACGGGACACTACGAGGCCGTGATGCGGCGAAACGCCAATGACCTGGCTGCTGTAGTGGTCGAGGGTGACGTCGTCATCCTGCACGACCCCCAGACAGCAGGGCTTGCTGAGTCGCTGTCCGCGCGTGAGATTCCCGTGGTGTGGCGCTGCCACGTGGGGTTGGAGTTGCGCAACGAGTGGACGGCGGAAGCGTGGGACTTCCTCCGCCCTTTCCTCGAACCCTTCGTCGACTCGTATGTCTTCACCCGGGCCGGTTATGCACCAGACTGGGTTCCCGCCGAGCGGCGGCATGTCATCAAGCCAAGTATCGACCCACTCGCGCCGAAGAACCAGTTCATGGCGGCTGAACAGGCAGCCAACGTCTTGGCGTACGTCGGGATCATCGACGGTCGTGTTCCGCCGCCGGTGCCTTTCGTTAGGGCGGACGGCACGCCGAGCCGGGTGGAGAGGTTCGCTGACATCATCTCCACGGGTCCGCCACCGCCGCCGGATGCGCCCTTGGTCGTTCAGGTCAGTAGGTGGGACAGGCTCAAGGACATGTCCGGCACGATGAGGGGTTTCGTGGACTACGTGCTGGACGGGACGCAAGCTCATCTGGTCCTTGCTGGCCCGGTTGTCACGGCTGTTGCTGACGATCCGGAGGCCGCTGAGGTCCTGCTGCACACCTGGGAACTGTGGCGATCGTTGCGTCACCACCAACGCAGCCGCGTGCAGCTGGTGTGCCTTCCGATGTCGGACCTCGAAGAGAACGCGTTGATCGTGAACGCGCTCCAGCGTCACGCAACAGTTGTCGTGCAGAAGAGTCTGGCCGAGGGTTTCGGCTTGACCGTTACCGAGGCCATGTTCAAGGGGACTCCAGTGGTGGCGTCCGCGGTGGGTGGCATCGTCGACCAAATCGTTGATGGGGAGAGTGGGCTGTTGGTGTCGCCTCACGATCTACCGCAGTTCGGGGGCGCGGTCGATCGGCTCCTCAACGACCCGGAGTTGGCTGCGCAAATAGGCGCCGCGGGCCGACAACGGGTCATCGACCACTTTCTGCCGGACACGTCGTTGGCTGAATGGGAACAACTTCTGGTTGGCGTCTTGCCGTCACGGTCGTAGCGAGGCACACCTGGCTGATGCAGCCCGGGGTGTCCGGGGTGACGGCGTTCAATGTCAGCGTGAGCTAGAAAACGCCGTCTCGTGATGCCAGTTCGTGGCGTACCAACCCTCTAGGGCGACGAGTTGTTGATGCGTACCGCTCTCGGTTACTCGGCCTTGATCGAGAACGAGGATCTGGTCAACCGACTCCAGCCCGGTCAGCCGATGGGTGATCAGTACTACCGTTCTGTCGTCCGTCAAAGCGATCAGGTCGGCCGTAAGTGCGTCGGCCGTCTCCGTGTCGAGGTGCTCACCGGGCTCGTCGAACACAGTGATGCTGAAGTTAGCGAGCAGCAATCGGGCCAGACACAACCGCTGTCGCTGACCTCCAGACATCAACGTGCCGTGCTCACCTACGCTGCTCTTAAGTCCTTCCGGGAGTTGGCTGACCCAGTCGAGGATCCGGGCATCTGCTAGCACGTGGTTTAGCTGCTCAGTCGTTGCATCACGCTTAGCGATGCGGAGGTTCTCTTCGATCGTCGAGTCGAACACGTACCCATCCTGCGTGAGAAGGCCGATCAGGGTGCGAATGTCATCTGTACTGAACTGCCGAGCGTCGGTGCCGTTCCACTTGACCGATCCTGACGCGGGTTGCAGGAAGCCCAGCAGTAGGGCAGCGAGCGTTGACTTGCCTGAACCGCTGGGACCCACGATGGCGGTGCGCTGTCCGGACCGGAATGTAACGCAGACATCGTGCAAGGCTGGACTGGTCGCACCTGGCCATAGAACGTCGACGTTCTCGAGATCGATGACGAGGGGGGTGGTCGGCACCGGTGCAGGCGATGCAGGCTCGGGTACGCACGGTTGGCTGTCGATGATTTCGAAGGTTCGTTGCGCCGAACCTTTCACGGTGAGCCACTGCTGGTACGCCGACGGAAGGGGAGCTGTCAGATCGAATGCTGCTAGAGGAGTGAGGACGACGACAGCCAGCAGTACACCGTCAAGCCGGCCGTTGTTTACGGCATCAACACCGACGACCAGGCAACCGAGGACCGTCGCACCGAGGATAAGAATCGCAAGACCAGATCCGACTCCGCGCCCACGGGCCAGTCGGTCCTCCGTGGTGCGAAGTGCGGTGGCAACGGCTCCGACTTTCACCTGTTCGACCTGAGAAGTGTCTGCGACCAACAGTTCGGGAAGTGCGTCGAGCAGTTGAAGAGTCTGCGCGGACAGCGCCGAACGCTCGCCGGCAACTGACGACTCGGCTCGACGCGACGCAGTCACCGCGAGTGCTGGCACGACAAGCGCTGCGGTCAGCAGGCCGACTCCACAGATCAGTCCGGCAATCGGGAGCAGCCAGGCAACAAAGATTGACGTTGCGACCCCGAGCACCACCGCAGTCACATACGGAGGGATCACTCGCAAGAAGAGTTCTTGGCTCGTCTCCACGTCATTGACGAAACGGCTGAGTACGTCCCCGGATCGGTAGAGCGGAACAGCGGACGGAGCAAGACGTTCCAACTGGCGGTAGACCGCCACGCGCAACGAGGTCAGGACGCCGAACGCCGCGTTGTGACCGACGAGCCTTTCGGCATAGCGTGCGACACCCCGGCTGATGCCGAAGAAACGTACCGCCACGATGGCGACGCTCAACGTCAGGATCGGCGGCTGCAACGACGCCTTGGAAATCAAGAAGGCGGCTGTTGCAGTGAGCCCGATAGCGGCGCCGCTAGCACAGACACTAAGAAAGAGCGCCGCGATCAGTCGTCCACGGACGTCATCGCCGTAGGCCCAGAGCCGACGCAGGTCACTCACGAGACCTCCACCTCCTGGTGCGGAGCAGACATGACGAGCACCCGATCGGCCATGTCGATCAGGGGCTGGCGATGGGCGACCACGATCACCGTTCGGTCTTGCGCTATTGCCCGAATGGCGTCGACCGCTGCTCGCTCACTCGGTCCGTCCAGGCTGGCTGTTGGCTCGTCAAGCAGCACCAGGGAAGGGTTTCGAAGAAGGGCTCGAGCTAGTGCGACTCGTTGTCGTTGTCCGGCGCTCATACCGCGACCGCTTTCGCCGAGCTGCCAGTTGATGCTGTCCGGATGTTCCAGGACGAATTCGGCGCCGACTGCGGCCAACGCGCGGCGGAGCTGTTCATCCGTGGCCTCGGGAACGACGAGGCGTAGGTTGTCAGCGACAGATCCAGCCACGAACGCCGGCCGCTGGGGGACCCAGGCGATCTGTCGACGCCACTGGTCGACGTCGATCGCTTGCCACGGCACTTCGTTCTCCGCTTTCGGTGACGGTGAGTGTCCCGTCATCCGGATCGACCAGCCCGGCAAGCAGCATCAGCAGCGTCGACTTCCCGCAGCCGCTTGGGCCAACCACTGCGACCAGTTCGCCGGGGCGAATCTGAAGTGATGCCTGCATCGCGACCTGGTCTCGGCCCGGATACCGCACGACCACGTCGGACATTTCCAGCGTCGCCTGGCGCAGGTCGACTGACGTCCGTCCAGCGTGATCGGGTTCGTCGGTGTCGAGCACCGCGAACACCGACGCCACGGCGGTAACGCCCTCCTGGCTGGCGTGGAAATGTTGTCCGACAAGTCGCAACGGTAGGTAAGCCTCAGGTGCCAGTAGGAGGACGAAGAGCCCAACGAACAACGTCAGCGAGCCGTTGACCAACCTGATGCCGATCTCGACCGCAACAATTGCGACCGACAGTGTCGCTAACAACTCCAAAGCCAGAGATGACAGAAACGAGATTCGCAGAACCTTCATGGTGCGGACGCGATACTCGTCGCTGACCGCACGTATCGAGTCGACCTTGGGCCTTCGCCCGGCCGAACACCTTAAGCGTGGGGAGACCTCGGACCACGTCAAGGAAGTGTCCCGCGAGCAGTGTCAGCGAGTGCCATTGCCGCTCCTGAGCTCGCTGGGTCGTCCACCCGATCAGCACCATGAACACCGGGATCAACGGCAGCGTGAGAAGCACGATGAGGGCCGAAAGCCAGTCCTGGGTGAACATCACCGAGATCACCACGATCGGGACGATGACACTCAAGACCAGCTGTGGCAGGTAACGCGCGAAGTAGTTGTCGAGAGCGTCCAACCCGCGCCCCATCAAGAGCACTAAGTCACTTCGCCGCTGCCCAGATAGCCACACCGGTCCTAGTGCAGAAACCTTGGCGAGAAGCAGTACGCGAAACTCGTGCTTCACGCCAGCGCTGGAGCGAGCTGCGACACCTTCTTGGAGGTACCCCACCACCGATCGCAGCAGTACGACGACCACCAGCCAACCGAGCAAAGGTCCGAGATCGGAGAAGCCTTCGTCCTGTTGGAAAGCATTGCTGATGATTCGCGCTAGCAGGTACGAGAAGGCGACACGAGAGAGCACGACGACCACTAGCCAACCGAGCAAAGGTCCGAGATCGGAGAAGCCATCGTCCTGTTGGAAAGCATCGGTGATGATCCGGGCGAGCAGGTACGAGAAGGCGACGACGAGAAAAGCGGACGCCGTGCCGAGCACCACGGTAATCGTGAGATAGACCCGAGCCGACTTGGCGGAGGCGAGCAGGCGTGGATCAAGTGGCGGCACGGCAACAGTCTGTCTGTTCGACCCAGTTGCGTGCTGTCAGGTGCGGGGTTGGCTCAGGCGTCCGTGCCTGCATCAACCGCCACCCGGGCTGGCGGCAACTGCTCCGGTCCGACTCGCTTGCGAAACACCCAGAATGTCCAACTCTGGTAGACCAGCACGATCGGCGTCATGATGACCGCTACCCAGGTCATCACCTTGAGGGTGTAGTCGGTCGATGAGGCGTTGTCGACGGTCAGGCTGTACGCCGGGTTCGTCGAACTGACCATGACGTCGGGGAAGAGCACGACGAACAACGTCACTACCGCCATGGCGATCGTGACTCCGGTCAAGATGAATGCCCATCCCTCGCGTTGTGCGCGGTCAGCACCAAGAGCAGCCAGCAGACAGACCGCTGCGATGGCCGCGGTGATCCAGGCTGCGGGCTTGCCGTCGTCGAACAGTGTCCACAACAAGAACGCCACGGCGACCACGGCAGTGGCAAGACCGATCCCACCGACGAGTCGGTGGGCGCGCTCACGTACTGGGCCAGTGGTTTTCAGGGCGAGGAACATCGCGCCATGTGTGGTGAACAGCCCCAAGGTCACCACGCCTCCGAGCAATGCGTACCCGTTGAGAAGGTTGAAGAACCCGCCGGTGTACGTGCCCTCCGCGTTTATCGGCACGCCATGAACGATGTTGGCGAACGCGACTCCCCACAGCAATGCGGGAACAAGGGATCCCACGAAGATGGCTGCGTCCCATCGTGACCGCCACGTCGCAGAGTCGTGCTTGCCCCTGTACTCAAAGGCCACACCTCGAATGATCAGGGCAACCAGAATCAGCAGCAGAGGGAGATAGAAGCCGCTGAACAGCGTCGCGTACCACTCGGGGAACGCTGCGAACGTCGCCCCGCCGGCGACCAGGAGCCAAACCTCATTGCCGTCCCAGACCGGTCCAATCGTGTTGATCATGACGCGACGATCGGTTTCTGTCCGACCGACGAACGGGAGCAGCACACCCACCCCGAAGTCGAAACCTTCGAGGAAGAAGTAGCCAATCCAGAGGACGGCGATGAGAACGAACCAGACGGTGGTGAATTCCATGGCAGGTCTCCGGTCAGTACGCGAACGTCATGGGGGTATCGGAATCACGGTCGTCGTAGGCCTGGTCGACCTCGGCTGTCGTGATGTCAGGGGGTCCGGCCAGTACGGACTTTCGCAGCAAGGCCGAACTCCACGACGGCCAGCCCGCCGTAGAGCAAGGTGAGCGTGATCATCGAGATCCACACCTCGGTACTCGACACCGCCAACGAGACACCGTTTGCCGTCAAGAGCAAGCCGTAGACCACCCAGGGCTGGCGACCCATCTCGGTGAAAATCCAGCCGAACGAGTTCGCCAGCAAGGGCAGGAAGATCACGGCGATCCCAACGCGGGCGAACCACGGTGAAGTCGGCGAACGTCCTCGGCGCGTCAACCACAAGGGCGAGCGCCGCAAAGAGCGCCGCTAGCGCGCCCGCGCCGATCATCAGCCGGAAGGACCAGTACGTCACTGGAATGTTTGGTGTGTAGTCAGTTGGGCCGAACTGATTCTCCAAGTCTGCTTGGACGTCGTTGAGGCCCTCGACCTTTCCGTCGAAGGAGTTGGTGGCCAGGAACGACGTCAGACCAGGAATCCGGATCGAGAAGACTTCCTCTCGGCCGTCCAGGCTGCCGATGGTGAAGAGGCTGAATCCCACGTTGCTCTGGCTGTCCCATACTGCCTCTGCTGCCGCCATCTTCATGGGCTGCTGCTCGGTCATCACCTGGGCTTGGAAGTGCCCAGTGACGGCTACGAAGGCTCCGGCGACCAGTACCGTGATGGCGCCGACCTTCAAGGATGGCCGCATCACGGATTCGTGTTTGTTGCGCACGATGTAGAAGGCGGCGATGCCGAGCATGAAAGCACCGGCCGTCATGAACGCACCGGCCATGGTGTGGGGGAAGGTCACGAGCGCGGTGCTGTTGGTGAGTACGGCACCAATGTCGTTCAACTCGGCACGGCCGGTATCCGGGTTCACCGAATAGCCCACTGGGTGCTGCATCCAGGAGTTCGCGGCCAAGATGAAGTAGGCAGACAGGCTCGTACCGATTGCTGCTATCCAGATGGTGGCCAGATGCACCTTCTTGGGCAGCCGGTCCCAGCCAAAGATCCAGAGCCCTAGGAAGGTCGACTCGAGGAAGAAGGCGATCAGTCCCTCCATCGCCAGCGGCGCACCGAAGATGTCGCCCACGTATCGGGAGTACTCGCTCCAGTTCATGCCGAACTGGAACTCCTGAACGATTCCGGTCACCACGCCCATGGCGAAGTTGATAAGGAACAACTTCCCCCAGAACTTCGTCGCGCGAAGGTAGGCATCCTTTCCGGTCCGGTACCAGGCGGTTTGAAAACCTGCGACCAGCATGGAAAGGCCGAGCGTGATCGGCACCATGAGGAAGTGGTAGATCGTGGTTATGGCGAACTGCCACCGGGCCAGGTCCAACGCATTCAACGGGCGTCCTCTCGTCGTGGCCCATAAGGCGGATCCACTCTCGAGGTTCGGACGCTCACCGACTAGGGCCTTAAGTCCCCATCCGGCGCGATCTAGGTCACATCGCCGCGAAGTTGAACCCCGATCGCCTCTCTCGCGGCAGCGAGCTGAGATTCAGGGACTTCTGTCCTTGTCAGGACGTCGAGCCTCCCGGGAGGCTGAGTTCACGTGGTCGTCGGAGGTGCCAGGACTGACATGACAACTGACGAAGAAGTTCGCCATCTCGCACTTGCCGAATCGGAATTGCGCAAGGAGTACCCGAAGGTGCCAGCGCAAACTGTTCGCGAGGCTATCCAGCGCGAACGCACGACGTTCGACGACGCGACTATCCGCGACTTCGTGCCGCTTCTCGTGATCAGTCACGTGAGGAACCTCCTACGGCAGCATGCGCTCGACTAGCTGTTTTACTCCTCTGTGACGAGAGAGCCCATCGGCCTGACCGATGAGGAGGCTGAACGGCTCCTCGCCGTGCATGGTCCGAACGAACTTCCAGTAGGTAGCCACCGCCACTGGTCGCGTGATCTCGCCGACCAGTTCACCCACCCCCTCGCATTGCTCCTGTGGGTTGCAGCGGTTCTAGCCATGGTCGCTGGTACGGCGATACTCACGTGCGCCATTCTCGCTGTGATTCTGCTGAACGCTGCCTTTTCGTTCTTTCAGGAGGCCCAGGCGCAACATGCGATCGAGGAGTTGCGGAGGTACATGCCTGCGAACTCTAGGGTCGTCCGCGGCGGCTCGGTCAAGACGGTGCCTTCATCGACGCTGGTTCCCGGAGACCTTCTTTTGATTGATGAGGGTGACCGCATCTCCGCTGATGGTGAACTTGTTGTCGGAGCAATCGACGTGGACCTGTCAACCCTCACTGGGGAGTCGCTCCCTGTCGTGCGGGCTGCGGATGACCCCCTGACTCGCGAAGTGCGCAGTGGCAGCGCGTGTGTCGACGGGAGCGCCAGGGCTGTCGTCACGGCCACCGGGGCAGCTACCGAATTGGGTCGCGTCGCCTCGCTCACCGGCGGGATCAAGAACCGACCGAGCCCCCTCGAGAAGCAGGTCAAGCGGGTGGCGTGGCTGATTGCCGGAGTGGCGCTCGGCGTCGGTGTGCTGTTCCTTCCCCTCGGTCTCGTCGCGGGTCTGTCGCTTCAGCAGGCATTTCTCTTCGCGGTCGGGTTGCTTGTGGCGAATGTGCCCGAAGGCCTGCTCCCGACCATCACGCTGGCGCTCGCCACAGGGGTGAGCATCCTCGCCCGCAAGAACGCGCTCGTGAAGCGGTTGAGCGCGGTCGAGACCCTTGGATCCACCAACGTGATCTGCACCGACAAGACAGGCACCCTGACGACCAACAGGATGCGCGCTGTTCAGGCCTGGACCATCGATGGACCGACGGACCTCAACGTCGAGTCGGCTGAATTGTCCCCGCTGCTCACGTCGACGCTCAGGGCCGCCGCAATGTGCACGACGGTGACTGCAGCGGCCGAAGGGGAACTCGGTGGAGATCCGACTGAGACCGCTCTCTTCAACGCCGCTACGAGGTGCGGAGTAGATGTAGATGTCGGACGCCGCGACCAAGGTCGGATAGCCGTCTACCGGTTCGACGCTGTTCGACGACGAATGTCCACCGTTGACAGCGCCGACGACCGGACGATGGTCCACGCCAAGGGTGCACCCGAGTCGATCCTTCCGCTATGCACCCGAATCGCCACAAGTCATGGTGAGCAGACACTCGACGATGTGACGCACAGCCAAGTGGACGCGGCTACCGACGTCATGACCCGCGACGGGTTACGCGTGCTGGCCATCGCGACGCGAACCTGGTCACCTGACATGTCAGACAGACCCTCGGTCGAGGGTGAGATGACCCTGCTTGGTCTGGTCGCACTTGTCGATCCACCTCGCGAGGGTGTCAAAGAAGCTGTTCGGCTTTGTCACGAAGCGGGCATCGTTGTCCACGTTGTCACTGGCGACAACGGGCGAACCGCCGCCGCGGTCGCGCGTCGGGTCGGTATCGGTGGTGAAAATCCGCGGATTCTCACCGGTGCTGAGTTGACTGACTTGGACGATGGCGCGCTCATGACACTCCTTGCCGAACCGGGGGAGGTGGTCTTCGCTCGCTCATCGCCAGAGACGAAACTGCGCATCGCTGAGGCCTTGCACGGACTAGGTCGGGTCGTGGCCATGACCGGTGATGGTGTGAACGACGCGCCGGCGCTGCGGTCGGCTGATATCGGTGTGGCCATGGGCTTGAGCGGCACCGACGTTGCGCGCGAGGCGGCAACCATGGTGCTCACCGATGACCACTTCGCGACAGTGGTCACCGCCATCGAGATTGGCCGTCAGGTCTACGACAACGTACGAAAGTTCTTGGTGTACATCTTTGCCCATGCGGTGCCCGAAGTCGTTCCATTCCTCGTCTTCGCGCTGTCGGGTGGAGCTATCCCGCTGCCTTTGACGGTCCTTCAAATCCTTGCGATCGACCTCGGCACCGAAACCCTCCCGGCGCTCGCCCTTGGGCGCGAGCCAGCTGAACCAGGCCTGATGAAGCGACCGCCGCGTCAGCGGAGTGCCAACGTGGTGCAAGGCTCCATGTTGTTCCGGGCGTGGGCAATCCTCGGTACGACTTCTGCCGTCCTGGTTATGGGCGCATTCTTCTTCGTTCTATGGCGCGGAGGGTGGCAGCTCGGCGATGACACCTCGGTTGGAACCGCGTTGCACCAGACGTACGTTCAGGCGACAACTATGACGTTCGTCGGTCTCGTCGCCTGTCAGGTCGGAACCGCCTTTGCATCGCGAACTGAGCGGGCGTCACTGCGCACAGTGGGAGTGTTCACCAACCCACTTCTCATTGGCGCAATCGCATTCGAACTACTCTTCACTGCCGCGTTGGTCTATCTACCCTTTCTACAGCGGATGTTCGGGACAGCGTCTCTACCGCCCGTCTACCTCCTATTAGTCGTGCCATTCCCGGTCATCGTCTGGGGCGTCGATGAACTGTGGCGCTGGCGCGTTCGCCGAGCGGGTGGGCGACCGCACAGTGTGTCAACGAGTCAACCTCAAGCTCTGGGCTCGTGAAGAGGTGTTAGGACACTAATTCGCAACTGGCGTGGCATCGAGATCTTCATACCTGTCCAGAAACGGCTCGTTGCCTTGCGTTGTGGTGTGAATGCACAGTGGGGCCGAGCCGTGGTTACCCACGTATGGACAAGCATTCCGACACGCCGATAGGGGCTCTGACCAGCAGTTTACCGTGGCGATTTGGATGGGCGGGGCGAGTTTGGCATGGTGTTGTGGTCGGAGCGTTGGGGGGCGCTGCCAGACCAAAGCCAAATCCCAAACCCCATCAGGAGTTTCCCTTGCCTTGCCACGGCCAAGATTCCGCTGCTGCCAACGACGAGACTCGAAAGTTGCATGCCCGACCGCACCGAGGCGGGCCGCGTCGGAGCGGAATCACCCTCACCGTTCTGGTCACCACTGGAGTCTTGGTTGCTTCACTCGCGGGAACTAGCGCCGCGAACACCTCGTCGACACCGGCTTCGTCAGTTGCCGCTGAAACACAAGCTGGAAGTGGCGCGATGGTTGCGAAAGGAAAGGCGAGGTCACATTTCCCGGGCTATCGCCCCGGTCGCATCTATTTGGGGATGTCGTGTGGTGAGCAGTGTCCGCAAAAAGAGTCGCAGCTCGGGATGAATTTCGGCCTGAAGCGTTCGTTCAAGAAGTGGGGCAACTGGGGCGGGGTTGCCGAAAGTATCCGCGAGGATCGCCGCAAGCACCGGCTTCCGTGGATCTCGATTGAAGGCCCTCGCGGCACCCCAGATGGTTGGCGCGACGTTGGGCTCGGCAAGTACGACCACGACATCCGTCAACTTGCAACAGTGCTTAAGCACAACGACAGAAGGCCACTCTTCTTGTCCTTCGACCATGAGATGTCCAACAACCTGCCCGACGCTCAGGGTCACTGGTGGGCACGCGGATTCAACCGGTTCCACGACGTTCTCCAGCGGGCTCATGCACTCAAACGAGTCTCGCTGGCACCGCTCCCGGTCTCGTGGTTGTTCGATCCCCATAACTCGCAAGATGCCAACGCCTGGCTTCCCAGGAGTGTGCTGCGTCGCTCGGACTTCATGGGTGTCGACCTGTACCAGAACAGCAGCGGCAAGGCTTACGGACAACGCTTGCCTCAGGTTGACCGCTGGCTTGGTCGACACGGACACAAGGGAATGATGATCGGGCTCGGTGAAACCGGAGCCACCAGCAAGTTCGGCAATGTCAGCGGGGCGTCGTGGCTGAACCGGTCTTTGCAATGGGCGGCTCACAACCGGAGCAAGGTGGTGGCTATCTCATACTTCAACTCAACTGCAAACTCGGACCCCAACGTGTACTGGCCGCTGGATGAGTCGCCGACAAAGATGAGCGTCTACCGAAAATGGTTGAAGACGCAAGTGTTCATCAACCGGGTGCGCTGACAGCTGTCTCACTACCGAGATCAGTCGAAAGTTGACGAACCACGACGAGATACGTGAGGCATCGACGCCGGAGGCGTACGAGACTTCGATATCAGGTACGGGCCTTGGACGGCGGCGCCGAAGCACTTGTCGTTCAGGCGCGGTCGAACGGTTTTTCGTACATGAAGCTGGACATAGGTTTCCTCCACGAGGACGCGATCGCGACCTCTGACCAACTCGTTCCTATACCCATCCGCTCTCGTAACGATCTCGGAACGTTCCCCCGAAAAGATGGGGCCAACTCCGAAGTCGCTGATGTGATTTCGGTCCTCCTCTCGGTGAGGGGGGTAGGTCGACAACGAAGGGACATCACGTGAGGTTCCATACCAAAGTATCCGCGCTGGCGATCGCGGTTGCGCTGGCCGCGACGGGACTAGCAATCGAATCAACCGCGGCGTCGGCCGGGACCAAGGGAGTGGCTGCGCGCCCCGGCGCCCCGGGGAAACCCAAGATTGTCAAGATCAAGAGCACTGACCACAAAGTCGTGATGAGCGATCAGAAATTCCACCCGGGGGTGACCGAGTTTCGGGTGACAAAGACCGCCCATAAGGGTTCGTCTTTGGTGATCCTGGAGACCAAGGATCTCAACCGGTCCTTCCAGTTGTTGGGCACGGCCATCGGTGGTGGCCCAGGCAGCGCTGACGCCATGAAGAAGTTCGACAACTCGGCAACCCTTTACGGCGGCGGGGCTGTGGGAACTCATTGGCAGGTGAAGCTTTCAAAGGGTTCGTATTACATGATCGACACCAAGACCAACAAGATGACGACCTTCAAGTTGAATGGCGATAGCCGAACTGCGAAGTTCGCCCATCCTGACAGCGAAATCTGGGCGACGCCGCAGAACCAGTGGGGAACATCTGGCGATCTTTCTGGTCCCTGGGTGAGCTTCACCAACAAGGCGCATGAGGTTCACTTCATGGAGGCGGATCGCGTCGCCAAGAGCACTACGTCGAAGGACGTCAGCAAGGGGCTTATGTCGCACAAGGATCCTAAGTGGCTACGCCCAGGAGGCTTTTTCTTTGATGTTCAGTCTCCTGGTGTCAAGACGGTGCACCGTCAAGACGTCGCCAAGGGCAAGTACTTGCTGATCTGCTGGATGCCGAGTGAGGAGCAGGACGGAGTCCCGCACGCCATGATGGGCATGTGGCGTCTGCAGATGGCGTCCTAAGTCCTTATGCGTAGACCAGCCGTATCGTCGATGGCGGTGAGTGCTCTGTCACTCGCCGCCATCGGCGTTGTGCTGGTTGCACCGGCGTTCTCATCGAGTCCCTGTAAGCACGCCCATCCACACATGCAGCAACAGAGCTGTCGCGACAGCCTCATGCCGCCGTCGTACTCGATCCACGACATGGGGATGCACGACTACGGCGGCGGCAGCCGCAAATATCATGGACCTATCCGCAGCGTGGCGAACCTGGTAGGGCCGACGGGGACGCCTGACGTCTCGTACACGTTCACCGCTGCCTACCAGCAAGCAAACGTTGCCGGACACCGGCAGCGTGTTTACACAATTAACGGATCAAGTCCGGGTCCAACAGTCTTTGCTGAGCAAGGGGACCTTGTCCGGGTCGTGCTGAAGAACCGAAACATTCCAGCGGGAACCACAATCCACTGGCATGGCATGGACATTCCTAACGGCGAGGACGGCGTCGCGGGCGTGACGCAAAACGCCGTGCTGCCCGGCAAGCAGTTCGTCTACCGATTTCGGGCTACGAACGCTGGAACGTACTGGTATCACTCGCACCAGTACGCGCAGCAACAGGTGACTCAAGGGCTCGTTGGTGCTGTTGTCATCCAACCGAACGGGTCTCCGACGCCAGGATCGGACGTCACGGCGTTGGTGCACAGTTACCGAGGGCGCAACACCATCAACGGTCAGACCGGCGCGCAAGACGGTCACTGGTGGTGTGGCAGACCGGCGGATCCGCTTCATCAACACCAATCAGAGCGCGATGTTCGTCGCCTCGAGCGTTCCTTACCAGGTGACTGCGGTAGACGGCGTTGACGTTAACGGCCCCACAACGATCGACTCTGACACTTACGTCGAAGTGCCAGCCGCAGGTCGGGTAGACATTGTGCTCGACCCAGGACCCTCGTCCGCACGCGTCGGTGTTGTGGGTGGTCCAAGTCTCGTACTTGGCGGTGGGTCGCCTCCTGCTCTACACCCCGGAAGAGACTTGACCCGTTGCACTACGGCACGCCCGATCCGACAGTGACGACGCCGCGGCCGGACCGACGGTTTCAGTACGTCATTGGTCAAAAGCTTGGGTGGCTCGACGGCAAGTACGGCAATTGGTTCACCATCGACCACGAACTCATCCCGCACGTTCCGATGTTCATGGTGAAGCCACACGAGACGGTGCGTGTTGAGTTCAAGAACACCACCAGTGTCGATCACCCGATGCACTTACACGGACATCACATGCTGGTGCTCTCACGAAATGGACACCCCTCGGATGGTGCCCCGTGGTGGGTGGACACATTAGAGGTGCACCCGGGTCAGACGTTCGTCGTCCAGATAACGACGGACAACCCAGGTGACTGGATGTTCCACTGTCACATCCTTGCCCATGCAGCCAACGGACTCATGACGCACATGTCGTACATGAATGTCCGCAATCCGTTCCTCATCGGCGAGATCAATCGAAAGCTCACGAACCACCCCGAGTAGGTGCTGACCAACATTGCTCTCGGTATGCTGCACTAGTTTGGAATCGAGGAGTTGTCATGCCCACGATTCACCTCAACGAATCGACGACCGCGACGCCCGAGCAGTTCGTAGCTGGCCTTACCGACTTCGGTCCGGGCCGTGCGGAGATCTTTGGTAACAGCGCCGACGGGTATCTCAAGGTGCACGACCAAGGCCTCGGTCACGCCGATGTCACAGAGGGCTCACGCGGCATCTGGGAACGCCTGCACTACGACTGGTCCGATCCCAACCGCGTTGTCCTGACGACCACCGATTCCAATGTGTGGGGCCCTGGCTCCGGGCACACATTCACGCTCACACGGGAGCCCAACCGGACGACCAACGTGGACATCGTCGTGGTGCGCAACGGCAAGAGCTTCAAAGGACATGTGCTCGCGATAGTCACCAGGCTCGTCGGCAAACGCTACTTGGCCGGGGCGTACCGAAAGACCATCAGCGCGATAGAAGCCCGAAACGATGGTGAGCCAAGCGCGGAACTCTCTTAGCCGATCAGGGGCTACTTCAAGAGGCTCACCCCTGACTCGGTAAAGCGGAATGCAACGGTCAATCACTACCTGCGAGACATCTCAGTCATGTTCGCCCAGCTCGATGGAGACCCAGCTAGGGATTTGCGATGCGACTGGCTAGGTCAAGCCAGCGAAGAACGTGGTGATGTCTCGGGCAAGGTCATCGGGTTGTTCGATGGACGCGAAGTGGCCCCCTCGGTCGAATTCGGTCCAGCGAGTGAGGTTGTAGAGCCGCTGGTACCACTCTCGCGGCGGCGTTCCTTCGGGGACGAACTCGTTGGCGAAGACCGCCATCGCCGTCGGGGTGTCGATTCGGACGGATCCAAGGTCATTTCCGTGCCAGCGGTTGTCGTAGTAGTCGCGCATGGAAGTGGTTATCGATTCAGTCACCCAGTACAGAGTGATGGTGGTCAAGAGGAAGTCCCGGCCGATCGTGCCGTCGATGTCACCCCCAGTGTCGGCCCAAGACCTCCACTTCTCCGTCAGCCAAGCAGCCAGACCGACGGGGGAGTCGTTCAGGCCGTACCCAAGAGTTTGCGGTTTCGTTGACTGGATAGCGCTGTAGCCTCTCTCGCGCTCCGCCCAACTTTCGAGGTGCTCAACATATGCACGCTCTGCCGCCGAGAGTGGTCGTGAGTCCGCACCAACGACGGGCTCAAGTTCCGGGGTCGACAGGTGGATGCCGATCATTCGATCAGGCTGTGTAGCCGCCAGGTAACTGGCCACGCCAGCTCCGAAGTCGCCACCACAGGCGCCGTAACGCTCGTACCCGAGACGATGCATCAGTTCGTGCCAGACGCCGGCGACATATGTGTAGTCGACTGCGGTGTCTTCGGGACGAGACGAGAACGCGTAACCGGGCAGCGACGGTACGACAACGTCGAAATCCTCGAGGCGATCAAGCAGCGGAAGCATTTCGACGAAGGTGCTCGGCCAACCGTGCGTGAGCACGATCGGAATTCCGCTCGGCGAGCGACGCCGGTGGACGAAGTGGACTTGATGGCCGTCGATGTCGGTGACGTACTGCTCATAGGTATTGAGCCGCCGCTCCTGAGCACGCCAATCAAACCCGTCTGCCCAATATTCAAGGAGTCGTTTCAGGTAGGTGAGATCGGTGCCCTGACTCCACGGCTCTCCAGGTGCCTCCTGTGGCCAGCGCGTGCGCCGGATCCGGGCATGGAGGTCGTCCAAAACGTCGTTCTCGACCTTGATGCTGAAAGGCTCGATCCCGACGGCTCCCGGACCCATGACGCGCCACCTCCGTGTTGAGGATTCGATACTGGCGATTCTCCGCGTGATTTCAAATCGGCGATAGATTCGCGGGATGAAGTCCGTCCTCTGCTTCGGCGACTCCAACACGTGGGGGGCTATCCCCGGCTCGGATACCGGGCGCTTTGGCTCAGATGTGCGATGGCCCAGCGTCATGGCCGATCACCTTGGACCCGAAGTCGCCGTGTACGAGGCGGGCTTGAATGGGCGAACAACAGTGTTCGACGTCCTGCCTCGCGCCTGGCGAAACGGCAAGGATCTCTTAGTCCCGACGATCGAAGTCTGCGCTCCGCTCGACGTTGTCGTCGTGCTGCTGGGAACTAACGACGTCGCATTGCCGTACGTATCTGCGGCTGAAATCGCAGCCGGCGCAGGCGAGTTGATAACCATCATTCGCCGATGCGACGAGTTTGGTCCCAAGCCGGGTGTCGCACCCCTACCGCTGCTCGTTGCCCCGCACGTAGTCGGCGCGCTCGGTGCGGACGATGAACGGGAGAGCCCGGGGGCTCGCGAGCGCTCGGTCGATCTTGTCGACGAGTACCGACGACTTGTGGAGCGATTGAAGTGTCACTACGTCGACCTGTCCACAGCGGTCGAGCCGAGCGATGTCGATCCCTGGCACTGGGAACCGGCCGGTCATCAAGCGGCGGCGGACTTGATCGGTGCAGAGGTCAGGAGAATTCTCGATTGAACGTCCTTCTATGGCGGGTACTGTGAACCGCTTCGATCGTCGGGTTGCCAGCCCGCTCGGCCATGCGACTGTCAGCACAGGGGAGCGCGTTCTCGTCGGCCGCTCCAAGCGAGTCGACATACCTCGTTCGTCACACGGCGACTGGGAGCCCGCGGCCAACCGACCGGACCCGGTGGTCCTGCTTGCCCACCAAGAGCAGGATCGCCTCGTCGACTTGGTGCCGCTGCGACATGAGCGCATGAGTGCCGACCCGTTCTCGTTCTTCCGTGGTGCCGCAGCCCTGATGGCGTGGGATCTAACGCATACGCCCAACACCGGCCTATACGTGCAGTTGTGCGGCGACGCGCACATCGCAAACTTCGGTCTCTACGCCGCCCCCAATCGAGAACTGGTCTTCGACGCCAACGACTTCGACGAGACGCTGCCCGGACCGTGGGAGTTCGACCTCAAGCGGTTGCTCGTGAGCCTGGTCGTAGGCGGACGTAGCGTCGGGATAAGCGGCAAGGGTTCAGCTCAACTGGTACGCGATGCCGTCGCTGGCTATCGCGATGCGCTGGGTGACTATGCCGTGATGAGCGACGCCGACATTTGGTACTCAAGGATTCGCATGAGCGAGGTCCGGGATCTCGCGGTGAACGACCCAGAGATGGCCGCAGTGGTGAGGGCAACCATGTCGCGGGCAAGCCGAAACACCGCACTCCGGGCCTACGCCAAACTCGTCGATCGCGCTGGCCCGGACCCGGTGTTCCAGAACACTCCACCGATCCTGGTACGACTCAGTGACCTGCCCCAGGAGTTCACCGGCTCGCTAGGAGCCGAAATCGAACAGATCGTCACCAAGTACCAGCGGTCGCTCCCAGCCCACCTCAAGGTGCTTATGGGTCGCTACGAGGTGCTCGACGTCGCCCGCAAGGTCGTCGGAGTGGGCAGCGTGGGGACTGAGTGCTACATCGTGCTGTTGCAGGGACGACGTATGGCCGATCCGTTTATCCTGCAGATCAAGCAAGCAGTGCCGTCGGTCTTCGAGGAGGGACTGCCTAAGAGCCGGTTCCGCACGCCTGGTGCCCGGGTCGTCGCTGGCCAGTTGCTGATCCAGGCAGCATCGGACCCGTTCCTCGGCAGCTTCACCACGAAGTCCGGCGCTAGTTACTACGTGCGCCAGTTCCGCGACGCCAAAGGGTCGTTCGATGTAACCACGATGTCTGCTCATCTGTTGTCACGCTATGGCGCGCTGTGTGCACGATCGCTAGCCCGTGCGCACGCTAGGTCGGGAGACTCGATGGCAATCCAGGGCTACATCGGTAAAGGCCGGGTCTTTGATGAGGCCATGGTCCGTTACTCGGTGGCCTATGCCGATCAAAACGAACAGGACTACGAGAAGTTCCGGTCAGCGTTCGCTGTCTGACGGCCGCCTCTCTCAGCGTGAGCCAGCCGACAGACCAATCCTGAGTCCGGTCATTCCACTGAGGTCTAACCAGACTGCCGTCGTGGTTCGAACCACCCTCAGCAAGACGTCTGAACAGCCAGGACACCTCGCGACATGGCCGGGGTCGGGTCCGTACACGATGAGCGTCGCGACCGGCGACGACAAACCGCAACCGCCGCAACGGGCCAGTGCGGTCGTGACCTCAGTCGCGAAAACGTCCGAAAGCGGTCCCGCCAATGCGTTTCCGTCGTAGTGAGCTTGGGGTGTCATCGTGCCATCCTCTCGTGTCAGTCGCCGCCGAACCTCTCGGTCCGAATTTGTTTCGGGTCGTGGCCAGCGGTCACGAGCAGGCTCGCCACAGCTTCGACGAAACCAGTTGGTCCACAGACGTAACAGGTCGGAGAAAATTCAGGTCCCCACCCGTGGGCAACCAGATCCTCGGCCCGTAACCGTCCCGGCTTTCGTGGATCGTGTGTCGTCGATGTCCGTGTGTAG
Source organism: uncultured Actinomycetota bacterium (assembly GCA_963726755.1). Taxonomy (GTDB): domain Bacteria; phylum Actinomycetota; class Actinomycetes; order JAHEKZ01; family JAHEKZ01; genus DATKIY01. The sequence goes on along the minus strand of CAVSDB010000001.1, from coordinate 1,449,468 downwards.
ATGTAGGCGAGGTCCAAGTTGTCGTCTTGTTGCGAACGGCGGTGGAGTTCGTCCGCATAAATGCGGTCCTCAGGGCTACGGACCGAGTACACGAGCCGGAACGGTGCTGAGTTGACGCCATCTCGTGCCCGCACCATCGACATCAGGGGAACGACGCCTGACCCGCCGGCGACGAGTAGAACTGCTCCCACCGCATCGGGGCGCCAGACAAACCAGCCACCGAACGGGCCGCGGACCTCCACCTGGTCGCCGACTGCGAAGTCCTCGACGAGAAACGGCGAGACCTCGCCGCCAGCTATCCGCTGGATCGTTACCTCGAGACGGCCTCCTGCGGAGGGGGCAGCGAGCGAGTAACTGCGAGCAGCCTGATAGCCGTCCGGCGCAGTAAGCCGCATGTCGATGTGTTGTCCCGGCAAGTGGCCGGACCATCCCTCAACTCCGAGTCCGAGCGTGTAGGCGCTGGACGACTCGGTTCGCCGGTCCAAAAGCACGGCGGGCCGCCAACTACGACGCACGGTCAGTCCCCCTGATAACGCTGTTCGCGCCAGGGGTCGCCATAGTCGTGGTAGCCGAGCTGCTCCCAAAAGCCAGGGTCGTCTTGAAGAAGTAGGTCGATGCCCTTGACCCATTTGGCCGACTTCCAGAAGTACAGGTGCGGCACAAGTAACCGAGCCGGGCCACCGTGCTCCGGAGTCAGCTGTTCACCTTCGAAGTCAAAGGCGACCCATGCTTGCCCGTCGAGCAGATCCTCCAGTGGGAGGTTGGTGGTGTACCCGCCGTAGCTGCGCACGAGAGCGAAGTCAGCAGCGGTCTCGACGTCCGCCAAAAGGGTGTCCAACGAAACGCCGCGCCAGTCGGTGTCGAGTTTGGTCCAGCGCGTGACGCAGTGGATGTCTACTGTGACTGTCTCACTGGGAAGCGCGGCGAACTGGCTCCAAGACCAGTCGTGGACTTCGCCCGACTCGGTGCGGATGGTGAATTTCCAGTCGTCCAGCGGGACCTGCGGTGTCGGGCCAGCAGATAGGACAGGGAAGTCCGCCGTGAGGTACTGCCCAGGAGGAAGCTTCTCGTCGTTGCCGCTTCGGCGCCCTTGAAAACCCGTAGTGATGATCCCCATGTACCCAAACTGTCACATCGGCGGCTGGCCGTCTCCTTGGCCTGGTGGTAGAAGAAGCCATGGCCGATCTGACGTTCACGCAGGTCGACGCGGACGACGAGTCGGCTCGATGGGTCATGACCGAGTACTTCGACGAACTCGACAGACGATTCGAGGGGGGCTTTGACGGCGAGACCGCACTCGCCGAGGCGCACCTCACGTTGTCTCCGCCAGATGGATTGTTCGTGCTCGTCGGGACGAACGGATCGTGCGATGGTGGTGGTGGCCTCCATTGGCTGGATGACGAGCGAGCTGAGATCAAGCGGGTGTGGCTTGACCCTTCGGTCCGTGGTCGCGGAATCTCGAGGGTGCTCATGACCCATCTCGAGTTGTTGGCGCTCGCGAGCGGACGCCAAGAGGTGGTCCTCGACACCAACGCAGTGCTCACCGAAGCCGTCGCGATGTACGAACGGTTGGGTTACCAGGCGATCCCCCGATATAACGACAACCCGTATGCCACCCACTGGTTTCGCAGGCGGCTGGGGCACTAAACCTTGACGTCACTTGGCTCCGCCGAGATCCTTCACAACATCACCCCCAACAGAGTGGAGATATCTCATGGCTAGTCGACGTACAGCCACCATCCTCGTAGTACTAGCGGCTGCGGCGGCCGTCGTTGTGGGAGGCGTAGCAGCATCGGCCTCTCATCACACCCCGACCCGTTCAGCAGCGGCCTCTGCTGACACCTTCACCGTCGTAGAGCACGGGAAGACTGACGTCTACGTGTACGTGCACCCCAAGAACAAGAAGGACGTCATCGGCAACACGATCGGCTGGGGCAACAACCTCTTCAACGCGAAAGACACTAAGAAGGTCGGCCGCGACGAGGGTCTGTGCTACCGCACCAACCCCGGCAAGTCGTGGGAGTGCACCTGGACGAACATCCTGGAAAAGGGACAGATCACGGTTCAGGGACCATTCCTCGACAGTGGCAAAGACAGCAAACTCGCCATCACTGGCGGAACGGGGAAGTACAAGAACGCTCGTGGCTACATGCTTCTTCACGCCGCGAACAAAGCCGGAACCAAGTACGACTACACGTTCCACATTTCCTGATCTTGTGTGGTGGGCTGGCCGCGACGTAGCGGCCCAGCCCACCACCGGGTCAGCTGCCTCGCGTGACTAGTTCAGTGCCTTGAAGACGTCGTACACCATCCAAGCTGGCCAGAAGATCGCCTGCACAAAGGCGAACAGATACTCCCACCAGACGTCTGCCTGTTGCCAAAAGTAGAAGAAGGCGCCGAAGATCCCGAGGCCATAAATCGCGCCAGCGCCAGCGGCTGTACCGGACTTGGAGTTCTTGCTCATGGGCAAACTCTAGTCATCGACCATCCCGGCCAGGTACTCGTGAACTTGGGTGAGGGCGATAGCACCATCGCCAACGGCGGAGGCCACCCGCTTGACCGACCCGTGTCGAACATCGCCCGCAGCGAACACGCCGGGAATGCTGGTTTCCAGAAGCAGTGGCGCGCGTTGCAATGGCCAATCTGAGGGTGAGCCGGTCGAAGCGACGAGGTCCTTTCCCGTGAGGATGAACCGATGGTCGTCGCGTTGCAGTTCCAACGGTAACCAGTCGGTGTGCGGCTCGGCTCCAATCATGAGGAATAGCGCGGCCGCTCGAGACGGGGTTGTCTGACCGGTAATTCTGTCTCGGATTTCAATCCACTCGAGGCTGCCCGCTCCACCGCCGTTCGAAACCTCAACGGTGTAGCGAACATTGACGTTGTGTGCCGCCTCAATCTCCCTAACCAAGTAGTCGGACATGGTTTCGGTCAAGCTCGCTCGCCGCACCAGCATGGTGACCGAGGACGCGTATCGGGCTAGGTGTAGTGCTGCCTGGCCAGCAGAGTTACCGGCCCCAACAACAAATGTGTCGCGGCCCTGCTGGGCTTTGGCCTCGGCACTCGCGGCTCCGTAGAACACCCCGGAACCGACCAGAGCTTCCAGCTCCGGGAGACCGAGCCGACGCCAACTCACGCCAGTAGCAAGAATGACTGCTCGGGCAGCTATCTCGCTTCCGTCAGCAGTGCGGACCACACGTTGGTCGCCGCGCACCTGAACGCTTTCGGCGGCTTGAGTAAGCACAAAGTCAACTCCGAAGAGCCAGGCTTGCTCGACGGCGCGACCGGTAAGTTCGTCCCCGCTGATACCTCGGTGGAACCCGAGGTAATTTCTGATGAGTGCGCTGGTGGCCGCTTGCCCTCCGGGAACCACTGGTTCCAGAATCACCGTGTGCAGACCTTCCGATGCCGCGTACACCGCCGCGGCAAGTCCCGCAGGGCCGGCGCCGACGATGAGCAGATCGCAGGCGTCCACTTCTGGCTGAGTCTTTCCGCCTAGCGCCGACACAATGTCCGCGTTCGATGGATCTTCAAGGATCACGCCGGTATAGAGGGCGACAACGGGCAACTGTGCACTGGTGGCTCCCACCCCCTCGAGGAAATTCCGACCCTCGGCGGTCCCTTCTTCGTAGAACCGGAACGGGATCGCGGCACGCGTCAAGAGGTCACGCAGTTCGTGCGTGCGTGCTGAATTCCGGGCTCCACACATCTGGATCGCGGCCATCGAGGCTTCTTGCGATTTGGACCACGCGGACAAGAAGTCCGAAACCGCGGGGTAGAGATTGCGTTCCAGTGGATGCCACGGGTTGAACAAGTGGAAGTCCGCTTGGCCCAGCGCGAACGCGTCGATGACTATCCGCTGAGAGGGCGCGTTCCCACGAGGAACGACGAGGATTCGCAGGCACGCGGGGTGTGCCGCACGCGCGCGGCTAAACACATCCATCGCCGCGGTCCCGAGTGTCTGGTCAACGAAGAGAAGAGCCACTTGTTGGCCTCGGCTGGCGCCATCGTCCAATGCGTCCTTCGCGCTGGATGCCGACGACGTCCCCAGGACGCTGTAGTCAGCGCTGAACCGGCGCTCCAAATCCGCGCAAAGGTCGGTCCGGACCCGCTCGACTTCTGAGACCACCATCAAGACAGGCTTCACCTGGCGACTGCTCCTCAGTTCAGACATCGGTGTCCTTAAACCCTAGTATCGGCAAATGCGACCGTGCCCGTCGTGTGGAACTGAAACTTCCCCCTGCGCTTGGACACCCGGTGGTTCTGCAACTGATGGATACGTGCCGGACAACCGCTCGGATACCGGCGTTCTTTCGCAGGCGCTAGCTACTGACTCACGCTGCTGATTCCGGTTGCTCTCCTGGTCGGAGCGATGGTCTCTTTCTTGTCGGTCGCGATCTCATACCTCGTAAAGGGACGTTCAAGGTCACAGGCTGACAGCTGGGCCTAGATCGACGGCAGCGGCGCGGTCGTGGGCAATACATCGGTGGTCTCTTCGGCCCTATGGCAAGCGACCTCCCGATCACGCAGCAGCCGTAGCGCAGGGACTTCGGAATCACATCGGTCGACGGCCAGGGGGCACCTGCTGGCGTAGACGCAGCCGGTTGACGCCACGCTCGCCCCCCCGGGCAACGCGACAATCCTGGTGAGGGGCGGTCGTTGAACCCCGATCTCTGGGACGGCGGCCCGCAATGCGCGCGTGTAGGGGTGAAGGGGTTCGGACAGCAGTTGTCTGGTGGAGCCACGTTCCATGACGCGACCCCGATAGAGCACAACGCTTGTCTCACACAACCGATCGACCACGGCAAGGTTGTGAGAGATCAGCAGGTACGCCAAACCCCGTTCCTCACGCAATCGTTCGATCAACTTGAGCACCAGATCTTGCACGGTGACGTCTAACGCACTTGTTGGCTCGTCGAGGACCAGTAGTTTCGGCTCCAGTACTAAGGCGCGCGCTATCACAACTCGCTGACGCTGGCCTCCGGATAATTGGTGCGGATACCGATCGATCACTTCCGGCGGAAGACCAACTTCCTCAAGCAACGCAGCAACTTTTGATCGCCGCTGCGCTCGAGCGACCGTGCGGTGAATCGCCATCGGTTCGGAAACCGTCGCCAAGCACCGACATTCGTGGATCGAGAGCACCGTCGCCGTCCTGGAAGACCATTTGGACGTCACGCCGAAACGCTCTTGAACGCACTGCCCGCGTAGGTTCAAAGCATCGTTGCCGGAGAACTCGCACCGTCCCACTAGCGACCGGGTGCAGCCGAAGCAGTGCCCTGGCGATGGTCGTCTTGCCTGAACCTGACTCGCCAATGATGCCGACTCCGTACGGACCTTCTGCCACCGTAAAGTCGACGTCATCGACCACCGTCGTCGCGCCATACGCCAGCTGCAGGTTCGCAACTTCGAGTAACGCCGTCACGGTGTGCTCCCTTGGCCGATGCGGGGCACGGCGGCGAGCAACTGTCGGGTGTACTCGTGGGTCGGCGAGCCAAGCACTTCGGAAGTAGTTCCACTTTCGACGACTTCACCTTGCGCATAACGACGATTCGGTCGGCGAGTTCACTGATAACAGCCAAGTCGTGCGAAATGAAGAGCAAGCCCGTGCCGTGACGATCCCGCAACTCACGGAGAACTTCGATTACCTCTGCCTGAACCGTGACGTCGAGTGCGCTCGTTGGCTCGTCGGCAATCACGAATTCCGCCCGCAGTGCGGACACCACTGCGATCGGCGAACCGCTGAGCCTGTCCCCCGGAGATCTGATGTGGGTATCGATCCAGGATCGCGGGGTCGAGGACCACCTCACGAGGGCGTCGGTCATCCGGTCACTGATGTCTGCGCGACTCACCCCGTGGAGCCTCAGTGTCCGGCCAAACAACGCCCCAAGCGCAGCGTGGGGTTCAGTGCCGCGCGCGGACTCTGCATAATCATCGCCAGGCGACGGCCACGGATCGTCGCCAGGCGCGAGAGCTAAGCGTGGTGAGTTCGAGGTCGTCCAACCGAACACTGCCGCTGACGTCGGCTCCGGAGTACCGACCGAGTCCCATAATCGCGAGCGCAGTTTGCGACTTACCCGATCCTGATTCACCCGCAATGCCAGTGATGGAACCGGGCGCAAGATCGAGTTCGCCGATGTGTGCAACGACGCGCTCGCCGTACCGGACGGTCAGGTCCCGCACCTGCATCATCGTTGCCCCCGTTTGGGGTCGAGTGCAGTCTGGAGGCCATCGCCGATGAAATTGAAGGCAACTGCGGACACCAAGATGGCCAGACCTGGGAACGTGACGACCCACCAAGCAGTCGTGGCCAGTGACTGCCCCTGACTGACCATGAGACCCCACTCCGGTGTCGGATCCTGCGTGCCAAGTCCGAGGTAGGAGAGTGTTGCTGCCGTCAAAATGATGCCGGACGCATCCAACGACATCTGCACGAAGACCGGAGTCGACGCGTTGGGTAAGACGTGTCGAACAATCTGTCGCAGTCGACTTGCGCCCAGTACTCGGGCGGCGTCCGAGTACCCCTGGTTGCGAATCGAGGCAGCTTGACCGCGAGACAGCCGCGCGTACCAAGGCCACCACGTGATCGCGATCGCTATGGCGGCGTGCCATCCGCTGGGACTAAGAACTGCAGCCAGCGCAACGGCAAGCAACAGCGCGGGGAACGCCAAGAAGACGTCGGTAATCCGCATGAGTACCGAGTCGAGCCAACCACCTGTGAAGCCAGCGACCAGGCCGATGGCAAGACCGACGATCGCCGCGAACACCAGCACGAAGATTGCAGTGCCTAGCGACAGCCGAGCGCCGTAGACGACGCGGGTGTAGATGTCGCGGCCCACCTGATCGGTGCCGAACCAGTGCTGGCCGCTCGGAGGTAGTAGCGAGCAGCCGGGTTCGTGGCCGACCCAGCATCCTGCTGGGTAGGGCGTTATCCATGGCGCGAGAATCGCCATGAGCACGATGACGAACGCGACAAGCGAACCGAAGCCGAGCAGTGGGTAACTCCGAAGCCAATCCCCATCCACGCCGCAGCACGACCGCTGCCTGCGTCGCGACGACTGTCGTCGACGACGGTGCTCATGCGCGCACCCGAGGATCAATGACAGCCTGTGCCAAGTCGACCAGCAGGTTGAGGAAGACATAGATCAGCGCCACCAGAAGGGTGACGCCAAGAATCGCCGGGATGTCCAACGACTCGATGGACTTGATCGCGTAACTGCCCAACCCTGGCATGTCGAAGATTGACTCCACAATAAAGCTGTTGGTCAACGAGTACGCGAATACCAAGGCGAGCAACGACACCACCGGGTTCAACGACGGTCGCATCGCGAACCGACCCATCACAGATCTCTCGGGGAACCCGAGACCACGAACCATGCGGATGTGCTCCTCGCCGAGGTTGTCCAGTAGCGAGGCGCGCGTAACCATCGCCACCGCGCCGAGCGGGTACGCCGCGATGGCGATCACGGGTAGGACCAGGTGCGACGCTGCACTGGTGAACACCGGCCAGTTTCCGGTGAGCAATGCGTCAACAACCGGCACGTTGATCACGGTGTATAGCGGGCTCGTCGTGTCGAGAGACGGGGTCGTACTGTCCGGCGACGGGAGCCAGCCCAGTCGAGAGAAGAACAGCATCTGCAGCAGGATCGCGAACCAGAAAATCGGCATGGACACCGACAAGATCGCGATGACCTTTACCGCGAGATCGCCGATCCGACCCTGCGACCTCGCCGCGATGACTCCAAGGGGATACCGAGAATCACCGCCAGCACGATCGCGCAGCCGACCAAGCACAAGCGTGACAGGCACGACGTGCAATAGGTCGGTGAGCACTGGCTGCTTGGTGTGCAGCGAAATTCCCCAGTCCCCTCGAAGAACGCCGCTCACGTACGACATGAACTGACGGAAGGCCGGTTGGTCTAGACCGAACTGCTCGCGGGCGGCCGCCAGTTCCTGTGGCGTTGCGCGTGGTCCTGCGTACGCGACGGCTGGGTCACCGGGGATGAGTCGAGCGATGACGAAGGTAAGGACGACCACGCCGACCACGACCGCCAGGGCTTGGGCGAGTCGTCGCAGGACGTAGTCGGTCATGGCCGCGGTTCGTTCGCTCAGCCTTGAGGAGTGAGGTCGTAGACGAAGACGACGTTTGCGTACGACGGGTTGTCCACGTAGCCACCGATCGACGAACTGAACGCCTGTCGTTGGTTGACGACGCCCAAGACTGGCGAGATCGCCTGGTCCGAGATCGTCTGTTGCAGCTCCTGGTAGGACGTGGCGGCTGCCGCAGGATCGGTTGCGGTCAGTGCCTGGAGTCCGTCGATGGTCTTATCTACTGACGGGTCATCCCAGTACGACAGGTTGAAGAAGGGCGGATCCGCCGAGTGGTAGAGGTTGATGAACCACGAGAACGGGTCGGCGTAGTCCGGGTACCAGTAGAACAAGAAGATGTCCTGCCGTTTGGCCGGGATCTGCTGACTTCGCCAACGACCACTGCGTGTTCCACGCGAGCGCCTTCGCCTTCGAGGTTACGCCAACCTTGGCCAGGTTCGACTTAAGTAACGTGACGATGGTCTCGAGTTGGGGAGTGCCAGACGCGTAGGTCAAAGTGAGCGCAGGGGATTCCCCCCGGTCCGTATCCCGCTTCGGTGAGAAGTTTCTGTGCGTCAGTCGGGTCATACGTCGGTGTGAGGTTCGGATCGAAGCCGAGCAGTCCGTCCGGGATAACTCCGTTGGCCTTGATCAAGGCACCCTTCTCAGCGGTGACAATCCCGTCGTAGTCGATCGCCTCTTGCACGGCTCGCCGCACCTTCTCGTCGGCGAGGGGACCGCTCGCCGTGTTGAGCATCGCCAAGATGTTCTCGAAGGACGATCGAGTTGAGGTCTGCACGCCGGGCGACGACTCGACGGACTTGAACAGCGACGGTGACAGTTGCGGTACGAAGTTCACTTCACCGCTTTGCAGAAGCTGTGCGGCAGTTGTCTCCTCAGGCACGACGCGGAACACCACCTGCTGGAAGTGATCGCCGTCCCATCCGCGCCAGTAGTCGGTATTGGCGGACAGCCGCAGCTCGATCTCTTGTCCCTTCTTCCACGAGTCAACGACGTACGGTCCGGTGCCAGCCGCGTGGCCAGCTTCGAACCACTTGGCGAGATCGCCCGACGTGGCTTTGGTGTCGTAGATGAAAGCGCCGTACGCCGACGACGCGATGAGATCGAGTGGAGCCGCGTACTTGAGTGAGAAGACCAAGGTGGTCGGGTTCGGTGCCGAGATGCTCTTCACCGCGTCCCATTCGTACGAGGCGCCACCGGCTAGCTTCGATCGTGCGATCGAGCGCAGCCTTCGCCGCCTTTGCGGTGAGGGGGTTCCCGTCGCTGAAGTTGACACCGTCCTGCAGCGTGAAGGTCCACGTGAGTCCGTCGCCGCTGTGCGTCCATGACTTGGCGAGCAGCGGAACGACCTTCTTGGTCGTGATGTCGTATCTGGTCAGCTGCTCGTACATGTTGTTCATGGCGATGCCCTCGTTGGAGTAGTCCGTCGCCGGATCCCAACTGATCATCACCTCAAGGTTGTTCGCATAGGTGAACGTGCCACCAGCTGCCGCCGAGGATGCACCCCCGGCAGGTGCCTTGCCCGTGCATGCGGTGAGCAACAACCCGGCTGCGACCAGCCCCGCGACAGCGAATCGGGTACGGATCATGTGCTCTCCTTAGAATCGACCAAGTGGGCCAACAGCTTTGACGCTGAGGCGCGCAACCGGCTCGGTGAGGTATGCCAAGTGGGATCTCGTCTATCTCGACGATCTCAATGTGTTCTGGGTCCGCTCCGGCCTGAATCGCCCGTGACCGTGCCTGCTGACTAGCGGCGTTGATGCGCCTCGGTTCGGCCGCCGGCCAGGGAGACCACCTCGTCCCAACGGCCGCTCACTTGGGCAATGGCCGCGCCGATGGCATTGGCGACGTCGAAGTGATCTGGCCTGAGCACTTTGGACACCCCAGGCACCGAGTCCGCAACCAAGACCGAACCACCACCGACGACGATCATGGGGATGTCTCCTCGACCCACCTTCATTCGGTCGACCGCATCGGCAATCTGCTCGTCAACCAGGTCCATGGCTCTCCCAAGCGTCGTCGTGGTGCTTGGCGTCGACCGGCTGGTTGCCAATGTCGGCTCGACCAGACACTGCCGCCGCGTCGGTAATTGTCGGGGTGGTTCCGCCGAAGACCAGTGCCTGCTCGGGGAGCCGATATCCCACACTGTCCGGTCCGAGAGTGACCTGCGTCCGCTGACTCGCGAACCACGGTTCCACCACCCAACGCAATGGCCAGGACGTCGGGCATCCGGAAGTTCGTCTGGACCCCGCCGATGTCGACCGCGGCCGCCGACTCCCGCGGGAACCCACCCACCAACATGCCGAAGTCGGTGGACGTGCCACCGACGTCGGCGACCAACGCGTCGCTGAGTCCGGTGAGGAACGCCGCTCCACGAATCGAGTTCGATGGTCCCGAGCCGATGGTCAGGATCGGGAATCTCACGGCGTAGTCAAGCGCCATCAACGTGCCGTCGTTCTGCGCGAAGAACACCGCCGCGTCGATGTTGTGGTTGTCGAGCGCCTCGGTGAGTGCAGTCGGCCACCTCACGAGCCACTCCGGTGAGGGCGGCATTGAGGACTGTCGCGTTCTCACGCGGCAGCAGGCCAAGCGTGCCGACCTCGTGGCTGAGCGAGAGCACGACATTCTCGCCAAGTTCCTGCCGGGCGATCTCGGCTGCGGCTAGTTCGTGGTCGAAAGACATTGGTGAGAAGACGGACGTAACCGCGACAGCATCGACCGACCCGGCGACACTGGCGAAGAACTCGCGGGTGGCCACCGAGTCGAACGGCACGATCTCGCGTCCGTCGTACTCAAACCCACCACCGACGATGCAGGTGTGTCCACCGACAGCCGCGACGAGATCAGTCGGCCAGCCATAGAGCGGGCGAACGGCCAATGACGAAGGGCTTCCCACGCGGAGCACGGCGACCTGGTGGAGGCGACGACGCTCGAGTACAGCGTTGGTGGCATGAGTCGTACCGAGCATGACGTGCGAGATGCGATCGGCGCCGATCCCCTCGTGACTGACGACCGCAGCAATGGCGTTGCGGATACCGGTCGTGACGTCTTGCGTTGTGGTCTGTTTGGTCTTGGCCAGCACGGTGTTGTCGAGGTCAAGGATTACCGCGTCGGTGTGCGTGCCGCCGACGTCGATGCCCAGCCGAAGGTCGAGGGCGGAGGTCACGACGCACCTGCCAACGGTGTGTAGTCGAAGTCATAGCCGAACGCGCGAGGTCCGGCGATCTCAATTCCGCGTTCGGACCGCCACAGCGGGTGCGCAGGCGAACGCGATGACGACCACGCGTTGGCCGTAGCGAACCACTTCGGTGGCCACCGCATCGGCGGTCTGGCTGTCGACGACGGTGATCAGGTCCGGAACGCTCGCCAACACCTGACCGTCTTCAATCGCGACGAGGTTCTCGTTCTGGATCTCGATGCGAACCAGACGTCCGACGTCTGCGCCATACCCCTCCACAACAACGCTACCCCTGACAAACCCCCCGGCGGTGCGTCGTTCGACGTCAATCACTTTGCCCTCGATAAGCCTGACTGCATCCACCGCTTCGACCAAGGCGGCAACCGGATCGGCAGCGTTCTCGACGCTGCGGCCGATCCGCAAGGCCAGCGAGACCGAGCCTTCGATGATTGCGCCACGCACGTGATCCACGGTCGCCACGTAGTCGGCCATGGCCGCCGCCCCGCCGAACACCACCGACACTGACCGAGCCAATGCCTCGGCCCACTCGCCATCGGACGCACGCAGCGTCACAACGTTGCGTCGCTCGTCGGCGAGCACGATCAGGTCGGGGGATAGGCCAGCAACGTTCATCGATCCCATGTGGACCTCGGGGAACGCCCGACCGATCTCGTCTCCGTCGACCAGCGGAAGCCCACTTGAGGCGGCCCACGCCAGCGGGATCAAACCGTTCGAGCCACCGATCTCGCTCGACATCACCGCGACGACCTGCCGCCGGTGTCGCGCTCGACGGCTTCGCGCAGCACTTCGATTTCGAATCCAGAGCCGAGCTTCTCGATGCTCACCGAGGGGGCGCCGATCCCGCCGACGGGCATCAAGATCCCGTCGCCAGGTAGATCGTCGAGCCCAACCAGGGGAACCGGCCCGTGCTCTGACAGAGCTTGGTGGGCGATCAGTGCCCCGGTGTAGGTCTCGCCGCCACCACCGGTACCGAGAACGGCGCAGCCTCTGGCGAGGGCTGGAATGTCCTGAAGTTCAATGACCACGGGCGTCACCCTAGGATCTGAAAGCGACTCGATGGCTTGTGCTCGCGATATAGACTTATGAGTCGTCTTTGTATTGGAGGTACAGGACGATGGCGACCTCGTTTGACGCGCTCCTCTCCGGGGTCGCTGCCGAGTACGTCGCCGTTCGAGTGCTGCCGGACGACTCGTACCCCATCACTCGGGTCACCCTCGTCGAAGATCTAGAGACGACGGAGGCCCTGCTGCCGGGGGCGCTCGCGGTCTTCACCCGGTCGTCCGCTGAGCGTGCAGGCGGCTACCAGTTGGACGTGATGGTGCGACGTGCCGCGGAGAGCGAGGTGGCTGGACTGGTCCTTCGCCGGTCCACGCGCCGCTCGGTCACTGCTGAGACGTTGGCACGGCGAGGTCGAGTGGCGCTGCTCGATGTTGCCGACGACGTCGATCCGGCGGTGCTCCTGGACTCACTTGGCGCAGCGGTTGCTGGCGGCGCGCGCGAGTCGCTGGCCCGACTGGCCGCGGCGGCTCGGCAGTCGTCCCATCGGTGACGCAAACGGCGATCGTCGCGCAAATGGCCGATCGCATGGCAGTCGATCTTCGTTACGACCCGAGCGAGACCGGAGAGTTTGCGGTCGATGTTGACGGACGCGAACGCGGCGCGGTCTACACCGACGACGTCAGTGACGTCGCGGTCGTTGCTGCCCGATTGACGGCCGCCGAGCTTTCGCTGGCATTGACTCGGCAGGCACGCGAGGAGTTGCTGCCGCTTCGTACCGCATCAGTCGCGCTTGCCCAACTGTCTGCTGGCGTCGCAATCGAAAGTCCCAGCTGTCTCCGCGCGGGCGTGGAACTCGGACTTGCCGGTGCATGACTGGCACTGCGTCGCGCGCCTGGCGGTGGGCGCGGTGACTGACGTCCGAGGCGGTCCAATCCTCGACTGGATGACACCGAGAACGAGGTCCTTTCGCTCGTCGCCGAGTGGCAGCGCGAGGGACGGGGAGTGTGGACCGTGACGCGACCGGACGACAGCATCGTCATCGTTCATTCAACGAGGTCAGATCCTCGACGGGTAGCCGTGCAAGCCTTACAAACGGCCATGGCACGACGTCCTCGAGCGCCTCCAGTCCCGACTCACCCCGGTGTGCAGATCCGGGTTGGGCTTGGAACCGCTCGACATGGAGCGACTGGGCTGCGTGTCTCCGCGGAAGAAGCCCGCACCGCTTTAGCCTCCGCGCGACTCAGTCCCGATCCGGTCAGCATCGGCACCTTCGACTCCCTCGGTCTGCAGCGCATGCTCGCCGAGTGGCTGGTAACCGACACCGCCCGAACACGGTGGGGGATCTGCTGGCTCCACTCGACGCGCTCGGTCCTGACAAGTCCGCCACCTACGTAGAGACTCTTCACACCTACCTCGACGAACGAGGATCACTGCAGCGGGCGGCCGCTCGACTTCACCTGCATCGAAATGCTGTCGTCTACCGCATGGCGCAGATCAAGCAAGGTGCTGGACGTCGACCTGAAGGACCCAGACCAGCGGTTTGCCTTGCAACTCGCATGTCGCGCTCGCTTGATGATGGGGACGTGACCTGGTCACTAGGATCGGCACATGCGACCGTGCCCGTCGTGCGGAGATGAGAACGCCGATCAGGCACGCTTCTGCTCGCAGTGCGGACTACCGCTAGATGTTGAAGTCGCACTTCGCGAACGCAGAGTTGTCACGGTCATGTTTTGTGACCTCGTCGACTCCACCGTGCTGGGGGAGCGGCTCGATCCGGAGAGTTTGCGAGTCGTCCTAGAGCAGTTCTTCGACGCTGTTCGCGAAGTTGTCGCTCGTCATGGTGGTCAAGTCGAGAAATACCTCGGCGACGCGGTCGTTGCGGTCTTTGGCGTTCCCACCGCGCATGAGGACGACGCGTTGCGCGCCGCTCGATCTGCCGTGGAGTTGCAGCGAGCAATGCCGGACGTTAACGCCGCCTTGGCACGACTCGACGTTGCCCTTCAGGTTCGAGTCGGGATCCAGACCGGAGATGTGGTTCTCGATCCGGCCAATTCGCATGTGGGAACCATTGGGGGAGACACGTTCAACACTGCGGCCCGACTTCAGTCAGCCGCTGAACCAGGCGCGATACTCGTCGGCGCCGCGGCTGCGGAGTTACTCGCAGAGTGTGCGTTGATGCAGCCGGTACCTCCGATCACGCTGAAAGGGAAAGCCAGTCCTGAACGAGCTTTCGTCTTGACCGGGGTGACAGATCAAACTCGCAAACACCACTCGCAGCCCTTTGTGGGGCGGGAACGTCAACTCAAAGCTCTGCGCGGTGCCTTTGACGAGTGCGTAGCCGAACAGGCACCGGTGCTGGTGACAATTCTCGGTGTGCCCGGCATCGGAAAGTCACGGGTTGTCGAGCAACTCAGTTCCGAACTTGATGCCGACGCGAGGGTGTTGGTGGGAACAACCCCGAGCTACGGCGAAGACATTGCCTATGCGCCGGTAGTGGATCTCCTTCAGGCAGCGACAGCAGTCGAAGATGCTGACGACGTAGTGACTGAACTGCGCGAAATTCTCAGGGGTCAACCTGATTCGGCGGTCGTGGTAGACCGACTCGCATCACTACTCGGTGCTGACCAGTCGTTGGTTGCCGGTGACGTGGCCTGGGCGCTACGTCGTTTCCTTGAATCGCTCACCGACGTCAGTCCCGTAGTGGTCATCGTTGAAGACGTGCACTTCGGGGGTGATCCACTGCTCGATCTGCTAGACCGCGTGGTGGCCTCGGTGCGCGGCTCAGTACTGATCGTGTGCACCGCTCGCCCTGAACTCCTGGAGCAAAGACCATCGTGGGGTGGTGGGAAGCCGAGGGCCGTTTCCATCACGTTGGGTCCACTCGACGAGCGCGATGCGGAGGAGTTGGCGACGCATCTATTAGTAACGGCAGACTCGAATTTGCGACGTCGACTCACTTCGGCTTCCGAAGGCAATCCGCTCTACCTGGAGCAGTTGGCGGCAAGGATCTCAGAGCACAGGGACACGGACGGTTCCTCCGATATCCCGCCGACGCTACGAGCGTTGGTGGCGTCCAGACTCGATCACCTCACCACCCTCGAATCACGCGTTTTGGATTTTGCGGCAGTCGAAGGTCGCCAATTTCACGTCGGGACGCTCCTTGCATTGGACCCAACACTGAACCAGACCGAGGTGGTCGATGTCCTCGAACACCTCGAACAGCGCACTCTGGTCAAATTGGTTAAGGGCGAACGGTGGCAGTTCGCTCATGCACTCATTCAGGACGCTGCGTCGCGACGAACGCCAAAAGCAGACAGGGCAGCCTTCCATCTCAGTTTGGCCGATCACCTGATGAGCATCGGAAAGCCCGCCGATGAGGTCGTCGCGGCTCACCTTGAACGTGCCGCGCGGCTTCGCCGTGAGTTGGGTGACGCTGGCGAAGAAACGATGGAGATCGAGCGTCGAGCCGGTGAAAGGTACGCGTCGGCCGGTGCGCGGGCATTCGACGCTTTAGACCTGACCGCAGCAGCAGACCTCCTGGGTCGCGCTGCACTCCTGCTGCAGAACACCGACCCCGCACGTTCGGACTTTCTCCCCGAGTTAGCTGTCTCGCTCATGGAGGTCGGTCGCGTAACAGATGCTGAACGATTGCTTCACGAGGCAGCAGCAAGTCTGGGAACCGGAAGCGAAGTCCAACGAGCTCGCATCGAGTTACAACTGATAGCCGCGAAGGGCGTGTATCAGCGCACGCAGGACAAAGCGGTTGTCGAGCTCATCAATCAAGCCGAAGAGATCGTGACCTGGCTGCAGGGTGTGAATGATGAAAGAGCACTGGCCGAAGGTTGGGTGGTGATGGAGTACCTCAACTATGTGTTGGGGAGATTCTCTGCTGCCCTCGACTGCACCATGAATGCCGTTCGGGTAGCAGAGTCGGCAAACAGAGCTCGAGAGATGTGGCAGGCCGGTGGGGATATGGGTCTGTATCTGTGTGGCGGGCATCTGGCTCCAGCCAGAGTTCAGAGCGCGATCGAGTCCTGTGCCGCCGAGTCCGGACCTATCTGGCAGTTGGCCCGACTGGCATCTAATGCAACGGCGCAGGCATTTTCTGGGAATCCGGATGAGTTCGCTCGGGGCCATGCCGAGTGGAATGACCACGCGGAGAGGTATGGACTGGAGTGGCCACTTGCCATGCAGAAGATGGCAATGGCGAATGCCCAGCTCGAACTCGGTGACGCCGTTGGCGCCGAGCGATCCATCAGATCCGCTGTCGCGACGATGCAGAAACTCGGTGACATCTGGGGACAGTCAAGCCAACTGATTCTTCCCCAGGCCTTAGATATGCAAGGTCGGCACGACGAAGCGCTAGCCGTGATTGAGAGGTGGGAGGAAATCGAACGACCCGTCGTCCTTGACGCGGAATCCCGCATCCTTGACCGAATGGCCGAGGCGCTTGGTCTGAAACTGCGAGGTAGGTTGCGCGAGGCGGAGAGCGTGGCGAGAGAAGGCGCTGAGCTGGCTGCGTCCACCGAGAGTTGGATTTTGCGTGCAACGACTTTGGAGCAGTTGGCCGCGATTGTCAGGCGTAGTGGTCGGCGAGACGAGGCGCGCGAACTCTGGCAATCGGCGTTGGCGATTCACACGAGTCAGGACAATCGTGCAGGCGTTGCACGAGTTGTGGAACTCCTAGAGGCCATCTAGGGATCGTCCCTGACGCGCTCCCGCGACGACGCCGCTATCCGCGCCCGAGCGCCTTGGTCGGCCCCGCGTGCCCACCCGTGACCGAATTCCAGTTCACGCCGTCGACCTCGACCTTGATCTTGTCGGGCGCATTGTCGAGACAACTGCGTGGCATCACAACCGTGTATGCGCCCGTCTTCGCGGTGCGGCCGATGTCGAAGTTGCGGCATTTGACCGGGTCACCGGCCTTGTCGTACAAACCGATGATCCACTCGAGGCCAGTGCCGCCTGAGTAGCAGCCCGCCTCGCCCCGGTAGAGGGTCTTACCCCCCGTGCTCTGCACGCTCACAGTGAGGCTCTTGGCGCCGCCGCACGGTTTCCCCAACCCGAAGACTTTGGTGGTCACGGCGTTTTTCCCATTGTCGACCACTATTTTCTTAATGTCGCCGATAGTCCCGCCGTACTTGTCTCCCGCGACTGTTTGGGAGTCCGCTCCTGCCAGTCCTGCGCTGAGAATCACTGCGCTACACGCGAAGGCGACAACTGTCAGTGGGCGACGCATGGGGTCTCCAAGGGTTGTTGAGTAGGCCGCTCCAAGTTACTGGGGACAGCGGGCCGCGTCCGGTGAATGCTGAAATTTGTTGAAGGGCAGATCGCTGGTGCACTACTTGCGTGGCTTGGACGCGACCACAACCATCTGGAACTCTGAAAGGACGCCTCCGTATTGCCCTTTGCCAAAGCACGTCGCGTCGAGGGTGAATGTGCCTGGTTTGGTGGTTTGTAGAGTCCAGGTTTCCGTCCCGTCGGCGCCGCGCACCGTCGGCGGACGCGGAATCTGTGTGGGGTCCCAACTAGTAGTCACCACTGAGAGCCCATATCCGGTCTGCATGTTCCAGTTGTCGGTGATTTTGCTGTTCCCACCGAGGGCGACCATGAACTGGTCTCCAACTTTGGTGCGCACCTTGGAGCCGTCATCGCGCTCGGTGTACGTGGTCAACTTTTCGATCGTTGCGCTCGGGCTGCTTGATGCTTTGTTGGACTTCGTCGAACTCGGGGAAGCCGACGATGTAGTGGGCGCGATGGAAGTGGTGGCGGCGGACGAGCTGCCAGCATTGGGACTCGCGCTGTCGCTACACCCCGCTAGTGACATCACAGCGGCAACGATGAACAGCAGCGATATCGGTCGACCGGCTGGAGTCTGCTGATACAAGTTCACGGCGCTGCCCCGTCACTGCGGCGGACCCCAGTGGTACAGGTCGTAGCGGTCCTCAAGCGTGGCGATGGCCTCGGCCAACGTGAACGCGTCGGTGTAGAGAGCACGGTCGACCACCACTGCAGACAGCCCACGCGGCACGACTTCGGTGAGCGCATGGAGATCCTGCAGACGCGAGATACCGCCACACGTAACAACGTGAGAGTGAGTGTGTTGTAGGACGAGGTTCAACACGTGACGTTCCGACCTGTGACGAAGTCCCTTTGCGTCTACATCTGTCACAACGTAGTTGTTGCAGCCGGCGCCACGCAGTTGGTCGAGGACCTGTCCGACGTCGAGTCCATGGGCCGGTGAATTTGGCGCATACAGACCTTTGTCATGCGCCGTTACCCCGATAGCAACTCGGTCATCGTGATTCGCGACCGCTTTGGTGACCCAGTCGAGGTTGGCCAGTGCTGCGGTGTCGATCACGACGCGTCGTGCACCGGTACCCAACGCAGCCTGTAGGGATTCGTCGTCACGGATGCCGCCGGCAAGTTGCACGTGGACCCGACCTTTGCATGCGGCGACTGTCGCAGCGACCTGGTCAGCGTTGCTTCCGGTACCTGCTGCTGCATCGAGGTCCGCGATGTGGATCCAAGGAGCACCCTCGTTGATCCAGCGGTTAGCGGCCGCTACCGGGTCGCCAAACGAGTGTGAATCGTCAGCCTCGCCGTGCTTGAGGACTTCGACCTGACCGTTGGCGATCTCGACACCAACTATGAGGGTGAACTTGTCGTTGGACATGTCGAGCAGCCTAGACGGCCGCAGTTCTGACTAAGACGACAGCACCGGGTCAGCGGGTTCGTTGCTGTCAGATTCGGTTCCCTCCGCATTCCCGGCTCCGACGAGAACCTGAATACCCACGAGCAACCCGACAATCAAAATCATTGACCACAACAACCGCGACGGTGAGATCTGGTTTCCCCAGACCAGGACGAATGCGCCGAGTACGACTGACGACGATCCGGAGCCAGAAGGCGTTGCCGACCACCCAGCGGCCGACGCTGCCGATCTGGTCGACATCGCTGCTCCGGCGCTTTCCAACACACCGCAGGTAGCGCGGCGGACTGCCACTCCGGACGAAGTACGTCCGGCGAACCAGCCGCTGGCGATGAAAATAACTCCGAGCCAGACGAACACGTGCCAACCGCGGACCAGGTACTTCAACAGCGTGTCGTAGAACACCGAACTGGCTGGGCCGAACACCGTTCCAGCAAGGTCGTTGATGAAGAGTTGCCGCCCAACCGACAATGCGAAGGCCAGCAGCAGCGCGTTGGCAGCCAACAGCAGTCCTATCGTCATGCTCATTCGGGGACGGCGACGTGAGAAGAGGAACGCGCCCAGGTAGAGCAGCACGACGACCCAGATCGCCCACCGTGCAATCGGGTTGGTGAACGCGTAGATGGTGCGCAACTGCTTGAGCTCTGGTGCAGTGAGAAGCACGACTTGCTTGTCGATGGTCGGGATCGGGACGTTTTCAACCATGGTCAGACCGCGGTCGACCAGCCGTTGTTTGACCTGATCGATGACAGTCGACAGATCGAGCACCACCTGGTCGCCTTGAAGTGACACCGCTCCGGTGTTGTCCCCCTTCAACAGAGCAATCAAGGCTTCCTGTGCCGTGGCGTTGGCTTGCAGCCAGAGGTTTCTAAACGTGTCGGAAGCAACGAAGTCTCCGACTTCGCGCTCGATCAGTCCGTTAACCGCCCCCGAGATGGGACCAACCAGGAGTTGTAGTCGGGGTCGGTCGGTGATGACACCCGCGAAGGCCTGGTTGATGAGCGCCTCGACGTCGACCTGCGACTGAATTGCATCTACGACCGTCGTGGTGATCGCCTGCTGCACTTCGGGGGAGTCGACAAGCGGGCCGACGGTGTCTACGTAGCGTTGACCATCGTTGAGCGTCCGCTGACCCCAGTACGCCAGCGCGGCAGGGGTGGTAAGCAATACAGCCAAAACCAGACAGATGATCGCGACAACCGAGCGCCACCGGTCGTCTTGACCTGGTTGGGCCAGCACCACGGTGTCTGTCGACGTTGAGTCAGACATCTACGAGCCTCCTCGATTGCAACCAGGGCGTTGAGGCGATCCTAGCGATGACTTCCACTAAGTCAGGGTCGCCAGCACTTCTTTTGCGGCTCGTTCTCCGGATTCAAGAGCGCCCTCGACATAGCCGGTCCACATCGTCGCGCGTTCGGACGATGCCCAGTGCAGCGGACCAACGGGCTCTCGAAGCGACGGACCGAGTGTCAGCCAATGGCCCTGGGTCATCATCCCTGAGTACCCGCCCTTGATCCATGGTTGCGCCACCCAGTCTCGGTCGACGTAGTCCACGGGATCCGGGATGTCCGCCCCGAAGGCGGTTCGGATGTGGTCGACGAACATTGACTGCCGCTTGTCGGAAGCGTTGTGGCCAAGCCGAGCGTCCCCCAACGCGACGGCGACGTCAGCAGACAGGAAGGTCGCAAGGACGCCTTCATCGGAGTCAGGCGGACTGTTGTCGATCGTGAATCCGAACGGTCCGGTGTCGTCTATCACCAAGCCCGAGAACCCAGCATCCCGCCAGAATGGCCGCTGGAAGACCGCTTGAATTTTGATGACAGATCCCATCGGCATTGCCGCGGGGAGGGCGGAGTGGGAGTCGGGAAGACGGGGGTTGAACTGAATGCGACCCACGATCGACGGGGGAGCGGCAACTACGACCCGTTTCGCGTCGAACGCCCGCTCTGCGGTGTGAACGGTGGCCGATCCGTCTGCTGAAGTCGAGTCGATGCGCACAACTTCGTGATCGAGTCGGACTGCTGATCCAAGTTCGTCGGACATCCGTTGGGCAAGTTGATGCATCCCACCAAGCAAGCGAAGCTCCTGCGCTCCTCCCTCGACCCCCATCGCGGCGGCCAACGTTCCACTCGTACATGCGGCGTGAAGCAGAGATAGCAGCGACATCCGATCTGTTGAGACGGTCATCAGGCCGCCAAGGTCCTGCCGCAATCTTCGGCGGGCATGTTCATCTTTGATTTCGGTGTCTAGCCACGTCGCCACTGAAGTCGCATCCCATTCAGCGGCATCAACTGCTAACCAGGGCTCAGCTGCGGGCACGGTTGCTGCCATGGCGTCCAACTGGCCGATGGCCTGCTCCAACGCGTCCATTCCGGGGTCATCGTCGGATGGCATGACGACACCACCGATCGCAGCGAGGTCAATTCCCTCGTTCGGAGTTTCGAACGTCTCCACTGAGTAGTGCTTGGCAAGTTCAAGTACCCGATCCTGGCCAGGGCCGGTCCACTGACCGCCAAGTTCTATCCATCGCGTTCCATCGTGCCGGGTATCGGTTCGACCCCCCACACGGTCGGCCGCTTCAAGGACGAGAACCTCACACCCTGCGTTGGCCAACGTGCGCGCGGCTGCCAACCCGGAGAAACCAGCTCCGACTACTACGACATCAGTCATCGTCAGTTCCCGGCTGAACGATGAGAGGTTCGAGTCTTCGGTCCGGGATCAGCCACATGAGCGCAACACACGTGTAGACGGCGAACGACAGCAAGGGACTAACGAAGGCTAAGACGATCCCGACGGCGTAGAGAACGGGAGAGGCCTTTCCCTTCACGTCCCGGCCAAGTGCCGACTCTAGGGTCGAGTTGGGTTGAGCGGCGACGATGGTGGTCTGCAGTACGAAATATGCAATCCCCGCAAGGAGCAGGACGACTCCGTACACCGCGGTCGGGATTTCGGCGAAATCGTGCTCACCCATCCAGCCGGTGGCGAAAGGGAAGAGTGAGAGCCAGAAAAGTAGGTTCAGGTTGGCCCACAGCACGCCGCCCGTGATTCGGTCGGCCGCCTTGATCAGGTGGTGGTGGTTGTTCCAGTAGATACCGAGGTAAACGAAACTGAGTACGTAACTGAAAAATACCCAGCGCAATGCCCACAAGGCATCCCACGTCGTGTCACTTGGAGGCGCCAACTCCAAGACCATGATCGTGATGATGATGGCGATGACTGCATCGCTAAATGCCTCGAGCCGACCCTTGTCCACCGCGGCAGCGTAGCCGGACGAGTTCGGCATTCTCGGAGTAGAGCGCTGACGCCGTGCACCACGCCGAGTTTGAAGACCCGCGCGGTGGTAGCGGTCTACAACCAAGAGACGGCGTGGTCGCGCGATGACGACTTCTTTGTCTCGATGGTGGGGGAGTTCGACCACGACCGAGCCGATGTTGGAACCCAGCACGTCCTCGACCTCGGTTGTGGGACCGGTCGGCTGGCGATGGGACTCGTCCGAGCGCGGCTACCAAGTGACTGGAGTGGACCCGCTCGCGCCTCGCTTAACATCGCTCGACGTCGGCGTGGCGCGGAACCCGTGACTTGGATCGGAAGGACGCATCGGGCGTGCTTCCTGACGAAACGTTCGCTGCCGTGGTCATGACGAGCCATGTGTCGCAGTTCTTCTTACGACGCCGAACTGGTCGTCGGAATCTGGCAGATGCTCCATCGCTCGTTACTTCCTGACGGCTTCTCACTTCGACTATGCGTGACGCGCGAGCTAGGGAGTGGGACACCTGGACAGCCGAGTCACGCGACGAAGTCCTGATGCCCGACGGCTCGACTGTTATCGAGTGGACCGAGGTCACGGACGAGGCGGACGACACGGTCAGCTTCTGCACGCACTACGAATTTTCGGATGGCCTCCAACTGGAGAGCACAGCCACGCTGCGGTTTCGCGGTGAAGGGGAGTTGACGCAGTCGTTGAACGAGGCCGGGTTTGTCGTCGAACAGATCTTCGGTGGGTGGGTCGCCAACCAGTTGGTCACTCCGACGGCGAATTGCTGGTTGTCGCCCGGAAGCAATGACTCGCCTACCCTGACTGACTGTGTCCTCGACCCGAACGGCTGCCGTCTCCGGTCCGTCAGCTCGTTCGGGCCAAGGACCTTGCCGACACTCGTTACACCGACCCCCTCACCGTTGACGACCTCGCAGCTGCTGCCCACTTATCGCGAGCTCACTTCAGCCGGGAGTTTCGACGCGCGTTCGGTGAGACCCCGCACTCCTACCTGCTGACGCGTCGACTCGAGCGCGCGGCGACTTTGTTGCGGGGCACTGACTATTCGGTCGCCGATATCTGTATGAGGGTTGGTCTGTCCAGTGTTGGGTCGTTCACCTCAAGCTTCACGAGGGCGTACGGGATGACACCCACTCAATACCGCGAGTCGTTCCCCTCGGCGGCCAGCCTCGCTCGTATCCCACTGTGCGTGTTGAAGGCGTATGGGCGTCCGGTGAACAGCACGAATGGAGAAGACGGGGCGCGAAGCCCTCAATAGTCTCGATGCAACAGCAAGGCAGACCTATGGAGGACACCGTGATCCGCATCAGTACCGCCCAACTGTGGGTGCACGATCAAGATGAGGCACTCGCTTTTTGGACTGAGAAAGTCGGTTTCGAAATCCGCGAAGACGTGACCGTGCCTGAGATGGGCAACTTCCGTTGGTTGACCGTAGGTCCAGCCGATCAGGACCAGATTTCGATCGTGCTGATGGCCATTCCGGGACCACCGGTCTTGGATGAAACCACTCGCGACCAGATCGCGGAACTGACGGCCAAAGGATTTGCCAGCACCATCTTCCTTGCGACTGACGACGCGATGAAGTCGTACGAAGAACTGTCGGCACGTGGCGTTGAGTTCACAGAGAAGCCGACCGAGCAGCCGTACGGCATCGATTGCGGCTTCCGTGACCCATCCGGTAACAGCGTCCGGCTGGCTCAGCGCACGCCGATGAGCTAGCCCGTCAAGTTGTGAGCTAAGGTCCGATCTGTGAGTGGAAAAGCTGATTTCACAGAGGACGAATGGACCACCCTTCATCGCGGAGCAACCGGTGCAGGAATGCTGGTGGCAATGAGTGAGCGAGGGTTCACCAGCACCTTCAAGGAGTCCGGAGCGCTGGCCAAGTACATGGCCGAAGCGCGATCGGGTGGCACGAGCCAACTCGTTCGCGAACTCGCGGCCGAGAAAGGGACCGGTTGGAAGGTCTCGTCCTCGCCGGAGGAAGTCCACAACGGAACCGTGGAGGCCCTGAAGGCGTCAGTCGTGACGCTCGAGGCCAAGGATCCGACCGAGTTGGAGTCCTATCGCGCGTTTGTCTTGGCGCTGTCGCAGGCAGTGTCCGATGCGGCCAAAGGTGGCGAGGACGTGGAAGCCCAGGCGATCGTGGCCATCCGAGACGCTCTCGGTTCCTGACTTAAGCTAGCCAGGCGTCTGCGATTGCCGATACGTGACCGACGTCCGTCCCGCAGCACCCACCGATGACGTGCAGTTCCGGCAGGCGGTCGCGCAGTTTGAGGTATCCACTCCCCAGGTCCTTCGGGTCACCTGGATCCAGAACTTCGGCTTCGTCCAGTTCCGCATGACTCATTCTCGACGAGTTGGCTCGATAGGCGCCGATCCGCGATAGCCATGCTTCGTCGGTGTCGGGGAGTCCGGCTAGGACGTGCTCGGGGTGAGCGCAGTTCACCATGAACCATGCTGGCGCGCCGCCAGTTGCCGCGTCGACTTGCTCGATGGCTTCGCCGAGTGGCGTGCCCGTCGCGAGTCGCCCGTCAGTCTCGACGGTGAAGCCGATGACGGACGGTATCCCGCGTTCGGCAGCGGCAGCAGCTACGCCGACACCTTCTTCGACGTAGTTAAGGGTGAACGCGCCGACCAGGTCGGCGCCTGCGTCTGCGAGGTCGGTCACCTGCGTCCGGTGGTAAGCCGCTGCCTCATCAGAGGACATGGTTTGTCCTGGGACATAGCCATCACCCCGCGGACCTATGCAGCCGCTCACCAGGGTCTGCCCCTGGCCGTCCCATTCGTCGCGAAGCCCTTGTGCGAGTTCGACCGACAGGAACGAGACGCGTCGCAAATCATCGAGTGAGTAGTCCAATTCGGCTCCCCAGTGGGGGTTGGCCCGCCAAGTTGGCGTCTCGAGAACGTAGCCGGACCCAGCGTCGGTGGCTACGCGCATGTAGTCGCGGTAGTAGCGGCGTAGCCGGTCTCGTCCCTCGTCGTTCTCGATCAGTGGAAACGCGGCGAAGGCCGGCAGATCCCGTCCGTCCTCGAAGACCAGGACGGTTTCGAGCCCGCCATCGGTGAGCATCAGTTCGTCGGGGACAAGGTCACCCGTGAGGCTTTTCGTCATAGGCCTAGTGGATCAGAGACATCGCGCGCTCGCATGAGGATCACGTGAGGATTTAGTGGGGAACCCGGCGCAGCGTAGAAATCGAGCGCTCGGCGGCATCGGTGGCGCTAAGGGTGGCTGCTTCGTCGTTCCACGCGGCCATTTGAGCGTCACCAAACTTCGCCCGGATGACGCCCAAAGTGTCGAGTGCCGCGTCCAACTCCTTTCCATAGCCAGGTCTGGACTGCTCGTTGAACAGCCACGCACCAACGACGGCCGCGTCGGCCGGTTCGTCAAGGCGAGCCATAAGTGGGATCACATTGCGCAGGGAGATGCGTAGGTGTGTGAGGTTGCCGTGACGCAGGAAGGTGTCCAAGACGTCGGCGTACGTCGATGCGGCTACCGCAAGATTGTCACGTTCGACTTCCATCGACGCGAGGGTGGATCGGGCTATGCCCGCCACGAATCGGTTGCCGACCTCGTCGCCCAGTCGAACCGCTTCGAGCAATGGCAGGCGCGCACGGTCGTCTTGCAGGACTGCAAATGCTTCGCCACGGGCATAGGCCAACCAGGCCTGGTCGGATGGAGCGAAGACCGCTTCAGACTCCGACAACTGTCGATTGAGGAATTCAAGAGCCTCGTCGGGTCGGTCAGAGTAGACCCGCGCGAGGGCAGCGTTGGTGAGTCCAATCGACACCATTCGAGGACGCGAATACTCATGACCCAAGTCGACCAATTCTTGTGCGTGAGCTTGGGCGTCGCGCAATTTGCCCAGATAGATCTCAACGTCGGACAACGCCTCAAGAGCCCAGCCGCGAACTGTGTCATCGGCGTCGCCTAGCAAGGTCTCTGCCAGGTCTGCGGCTTCGGCGAAGCGACCTTCTTGGGCCGCTTGCGAGGCAAGCATTGCCACTACCGGACCGTCTCTCGTGCCGTCACGGAACAGCGCCGCCGCCCACTGAGCTGGTTCGGCCCAGAGCCGCGAGTATGCGTACAAGTGCATGACGGCCGTTAGCCGCACTGCCAGGGGACGATCATGAAGTCGAGCCCAAGCATGTGCCGTGCGTGCTTCGTCGGCCAGACGCTCGAAGACTGGAGCCGCCAGCGCCTCGTGTTCACCGTGCAGTTCTTCGTCTGCGCGCGCCAATTCATTGGTCACCGACTGCGCGTGGCGCTCGGTTGCCAACTGAAGCTCGTCGGGTGCTGAGACGCGAAGGATTGCCTGACGAACCGTTCGGAGCATCTGGAAACGGGGTCCGCCTTCTGCTTCGATCGGTGACAAGAGAGAGCGATCCACAAGCTCCCGCAAGATAGACATTCCGTCGTCGTCATCAATGACCACGAGTGCCTGGGAGGTGGTGAATGCGCCAGCGAAGCTCGTCAGTTGTGTCAGGACGCGTCGCGGGCGATCGTCGAGTCGTTCGATGGAGCTGTTCACTAACACGTCGAGAGACCGATGACGTGCTGGGGCATCACGCTCGTTAGTCGTGACCAGATCGAGCCGTTCGTCGACGAGCTGCTGCAACTCCTGAACGTTAAGGAACGCACTCATGCCGGCGAGCATCTCGACGGCGAGGGGTAGGCGGTCAACGGAATTGCTCAGAGCATCAAGATCGCTTCCAGATGCGCTATGCAGGCTTCCCAAGGGGGCGAGGTCTCGAGCCCGGACGGTCAGCAACTCGCGAGCGGCAACGGCAGAGAGGGGGAGTACAGGCCAAAGTTGCTCACCCCGAACGCCTAAGCGTTCTCGGGTTGTGACTACGACGGCGATGCGACTCCCCTCAGCAGTTAATGGTGAACAGAAACGTGCGACCTCCGGGACCATTTCGTCGGCATCGTCGAGCAGCAGGACGGTATCTAACCGACGCAGCACGTCGGGCAGGCTTGTACCGGCAGATTCAGAGATTTGCGTCGCTCTTGCTACAGCACCGATGAGTTGTTCTGGGCTTTCAAGAACTGTCAGGTCGACGACGGCAACTCCGTGACGAAAGCGAGCACCCACACGTTCAACCAGACTGCGGGCGAGTGTCGTCTTGCCAACACCTCCAGGACCGACCAACGACAGGAGCGAGCCCGGTGCGAATCGTTGCTCGAGCTCACGTAGTTCACGGTCGCGACCGACGAGCACTGTTAGTTTCGACTCACGGTCCTCGTCGTCGCTGACGGTGGCGACGAACTGGTAACCGTGACCTCGAATTGTTCGGACGATGCTTTGAACATCACCTGTGTCACCCGTTGCTCGGCGAATTTCCTTGATGCGCGTAGCCAGTGCGGACTCGGACACCCATTGGCCGCCCCAGACTGTGTCGAGAAGCTCTTCCTTCGTTACGACTCGATCGCGATGGCGGAGCAGGTGAGCTAGCACGTCATATGCCTGCGGCTCGAGATGTTGGAGCTCGCCAGCGCGTGTCAGAACCCGGGCCGCCGGGTCCACAGTGCAGCTAGTAAAGCGGAGCATGGCTCTGAGTATCCCGCTTGGTATCCGGGTTCGGCTTAGGGCCGGATGTTGTGGTTGAAGCGGAACCGGTTGTCGGGGTCGACGCGGCGCTTCACTTCAAGTAGACGCGCGTACTTCTCGTCGCCGTACGCTGCGCGAACTCGGTCGTGGGTTTCGTCAGGGGCCGCGTAGTTCAAGTAGCCACCATCCCTCGGGTTGTGGGAACCAAATCGAGCCGCCGCCTCGCGAACCCATCGGATCTCGGCGTCGTCGCTCGCGGGATCGGTCCAGTGACCGAGGGGGCTGACGTTGTATCCGGGAGCACGTCGCCCGAAGGCGGTGGCGTCAAGCGGGACGCGAGTCGCCAACCCGTGAATGGGTTCGATGAGAATCTCGCTCTCGCTGCCGGGTGGACGTGAATCGACTTGGTCGACGATGTCGTCAATGAGCTGGTCATCTAGAGAGTCGACGAACTGACTCTTCCAGTAGTGGCGGATGCCGAACGGGGTGTCGCCTTGCATGACCTGTAACTGCAGGTAGCTAGTCAGGCCAAGTCGATCGCTCACCACCGGCAGCGTCGTACGCAGGGCAGTGATGGCGTCTTCGAAGTTGACCGGATTTCCTGTGGCGCACACCGTGACGTTCAACGAGTCTTCGCCCGTGTAAGCCATCATCGTGAGCTCATCTGGACCAGCTTCCATGACGTCCCGGTAGAGCCGCAGCGCTTCGCGCAGGCGTGATCGCGGGTACTCGATCTCACCGCCGAATACAGTCGGCAGAGGTTCGAGCGAGAACTCAAACGCGGTGACGACTCCGAAATTCCCGCCACCCCCGCGGATCGCCCAAAACAGGTCGGGGTCTTCCGTGACGGAGGTGGTAGTGATCGTGCCGTCGGCGAGCACGATTTCCGCAGAGACAAGGCGATCCAACGTCAGTCCCTGTGTACCCATGAGATGACCGATTCCACCGCCGAGCGCAAGACCAGCAACACCCGTGGTGTCGAAGGTTCCGCCCGGCATCACGAGTCCGCGCGTGACGCAGGGAGCGTCAACGTCGCGCCAGGTCGCACCGCCGCCAGCAATAACCCGACGGTTGGCGACGTCAACCTCGGCCTTGTTGAGCAGCCGCAGGTCAACGACGATGCCGTCGTCACAGAGCGCGTGGCCGGCGACGCTGTGACCGCCACCTCTGATGGCGACGGGCAAGTTCTCGCTGTTTGCGAACTGCAAGGTTGTTCTGACGTCCTGAGGTGTCGCCGGCCGAGTGATGACCGGCGGGTGGCGGTCGACTAGAGCGTTAAAGGAGATCCGGGCCGTGTCGTAGCCAGCGTCGCGCGGTGTCAGTACCGGTCCTAGGTGATCCGCAATGAGTCCGCTGACGTCGACGTTCGGGTTGGTCATTCTTGGAACTTAGGCCGAAGCAGTCCGACTCGTCCATGCCAGCAGGTCGTCCAACGACCAGGAATTGACGATGCGCTCAATGGGTACGTCACATTCGGCGGCGCGGGTACATCCGTACGCCTGCCATTCCAACTGACCAGGAGCGTGTGCATCGGTGTCGATCGAGAAGAGACATCCGATGTCGACGGCTTGACTCAAGAGTCGACGTGGCGGGTCGAGTCGTTCTGGCCGTGAGTTGATTTCAACAGCGACGTCGAAGTACTTGCATGCCTCGAAGACAAGAGCTGCGTCGAACTCAGATTCGGGGCGGGTACCGCGTCCCCCGGTCACAAGGCGGCCAGTGCAATGCCCAAGTACGTTCGTGGCTGGATTCGCGATTGCCATGAGCATGCGCTGAGTCATGGCCGCCTTGTCCATCCGGAGCTTGCTGTGAACCGACGCCACCACCACGTCGAGTCGTGCCAGCAGGTCTGGCTCTTGATCGAGCGAGCCGTCGTCCAGGATGTCGACTTCGATCCCGGTGAGAAGTCGAAACGGAGCAAGCTCCTCGTTGACTCGGGCTACGACGTCGAGCTGTTCACGAAGTCGTTCTGGTGAGAGGCCGTTTGCGACGGTCAGTCTGGGGGAGTGATCGGTGAGCGCGGTGTACGAGTGACCAAGTCCTGCCATCGCACGAGCCATGACGTCGATCGGGCTGCCACCGTCGCTCCAATCGGAGTGCGTGTGCAGGTCGCCTTTGAGCGCCGCCAGCACGGCTGCTCCGATGCCCGGATCCGGGGGAGTTGATGTCGCCTCAAGGTCGGCCAGGTACGACGGGGTACTCCCGGACACTGCTTCGATGACGACTTGCGACGTCTTCGGGCCGATCCCTGTCAACGACGTGAGGTTGTCCGTTCTGGCTCGTTGCTCCACGTCCGACGGATCGAGTTTTGCGAGCACGTCAGCGGCGTTACGGAAGGCCTTCACGCGATGAGTTGGAGCGCGGTCCCGTTCGAGCAGGTACGCGATTCGCTCCAGGGCCTGGATTGGGTCCATGGGAACAGCATCCCGGGTAGCTGATCGACCTCAATCGCGAGGGGAGGGCTCAGATGCGTGCAACTGATATCTCGGGCGTACCCACGATCGTTTGAAGGACGACGCAGTAGCGCTCAGTCGTGGCAACAAGGGCGTCAAGGTCTTCCGGCGAAGC
Source organism: uncultured Actinomycetota bacterium (assembly GCA_963726755.1). Lineage (GTDB taxonomy): Bacteria > Actinomycetota > Actinomycetes > JAHEKZ01 > JAHEKZ01 > DATKIY01. The sequence goes on along the minus strand of CAVSDB010000001.1, from coordinate 1,419,061 downwards.
TGACGACTCAAGATGAAAGATCAGACCGATCTTCACGAATCCGACGGGTACGTCGCGGTCGAGACCGAGTGTGCCGCGTACATCGAGGTCCCCTGTGGCCTCGACCGATCCCGTCACCTCGAGATTGCGAGACAGCGCCACAGCTTTCAGCGTGACCCCTGCGCACGCGACCAATGCCTGAAGCAGCATGTCTCCAGAACAGACCGAACCGCCGTCACCCCCAGTTGCCGGATGAAGTCCTGCGTCCATCAGGCCACGGCCGGTTGCTACTGAGCATGAGACGCCATCGTCCAACGATCCCTCGGCTCGCAGGACGATCGTCGCGGACTCGGGGGCCTGTCGGTATTGAGCTTTGAGTGGTTGCTGCGCTTCTCGCAGGGCATCGCGGTCCATAGTCACGCCTTAGGACTACTCCCCAAGCACCGCAGGATCAAGGGCCAGCGTGGTGCTTAACGTCTTGATCATGCCCGTGGCAAAGTTGAGCACCGGATGCAAAGAAGAGGAAGTGGTTCGGTGAAGCGTTGGGCGCTGTCAGCCTTTGCCCTCGTCGTGGTGCTTGCGGTGGCGACGCCGGCGGTCTGGTCGCACGCAGGGTTGGCTACGTCTCAGACGCAAGGGTCCGTCACCAAGTTGAAGCCTCGCGTTCACCACAAGCCCATTCCTTTTGGACATGCGCGCAAGATGCAGATGGCGCGGTACTCGAAGCGTCATTACGGCGAGCGCGAGTACTTCTTGCGTAAGCCACGGGTCATCGTCGAGCACTACACCGACGGCCCGACGATGATGAGCGCGTGGTGGACGATGGCGAACAACAGCCCGAACCTCGGTGAACTTCCGGGAGTCTGCGCGCACTTCATCATCGATGGGAACGGCCGGATCTATTCCATCGTCCCGGTGCGGTTCCGGTGCCGGCACACCATTGGCCTGAACCAAACTGCGATCGGAATTGAGCATGTCGGGACGTCAGATCACCAGGTCATGAGTCGCAAGCACCAACGTCAAGCCTCGCAGCGGCTGACGCTATGGCTGATGGCCCGGTTCAACATCCCGGTCAAGAACGTGATCGGCCACGGCGAGAGCCTGCTGAGTCCGTATCGACACGAGCGCTACAAGTCGTGGAAGTGCAATACGCACACCGACTTCTCACATCGGACGATGGGTCGCTATCGGCACTTGCTGCGAGTTCACGCTCAAGCACACGGGGTGCGTGTCGGACCGAAGCCTCAGTGGGTCGACATCGGCTGCTGAGTGACTCGCCGGACGACGCTAGACGTCGCTCCCGGAGTCGCCAGTTGCCACGAGCCGATCAGTCTCGTCGACAATCTCAACGGCGATCTTCTTGAGGTTCGGCTCGAACTGCTTGGCGTGGTGGGCGCAGAAGTGCAACTCACCGGTAATTAGTCGGACACGTACGTACGCCTGCGCCCCGCAGCGATCGCAGCGGTCAGCGGCAGTTAGTGGTGTTCGGCTCGCCACAGCAGTGGTCATCGCGCCTCTCTCTCGTCCGGGGTCCTGTGAGGGGTCCCAGTCAGAACAACATCCCACCACACTCCGACGCTTCCCGCCGACCTACGTAAACGGGTTCGCCATTGGCGTACACACTCACCGATGAATGGGTGTGATCTGAGTCACGACACGCCGAATTGGGCTGCCAGTGCGCAGAAGATCACCCAAGCGGCGCAATGCGGTTTGCCCGGTGATCAACGGGCCGGTCGGTCACCGGATTCGTCTGAGCTCCCAGATATCCTGGGCGGGACGCTTTCACGCTGTTCAGCGCACGACTTCGAGGAGCCAGATACCGAGTGCCCGCCGCCAGTAAATCCCCCACCAAGCGCACCGCCGGGTACACCGCGAAACACCTTTCGGTACTCGAGGGGCTCGAGGCGGTTCGCAAACGTCCCGGTATGTACATCGGGTCCACTGACTCGCGCGGGCTCATGCATTGCGTTTGGGAGATCATCGACAACGCCGTCGATGAGGCGTTGGCCGGGCATTGCCATCGCATCGACGTCGAACTCCACCCTGACGGCTCGGTCGAGGTCAGCGACGACGGTCGCGGGATTCCGGTCGACATCGAGCCGAAGACGGGGCTAACCGGGGTCGAGGTCGTTATGACCCGGTTGCACGCTGGGGGCAAGTTCGGCGGCGGCTCTTACGCGGCATCCGGCGGGTTGCACGGTGTCGGAGCATCGGTGGTGAACGCGTTGGCGTCCCGCATGGACGTCGAGGTCGATCGCGACAGCAAAGTGCACACGATGTCGTTCCGACGTGGTGTGGCGGGGGAGTTCTCCGAGCTTGGCGACGATGCTGCGTTCGTGAAGCGGTCGGGACTGCGGGTGGTCGGGAAGGTCGCCAAGAAACGTACGGGGACCCGCATCCGGTACTGGGCTGACCGCGAGATCTTCCTGCCCGATGCCACAGTGTCGCTCGACGAATTGCACTCCCGCGCTCGCCAGACGGCGTTCTTGGTGCCCGGCCTCACCTTGTACATCAAGGATGCTCGCGGTGCTGAGGTGTTCGAGGAGTCCTTCCACTTCGACGGGGGTATCGGTGAGTTCGCGGAATACTTGGCCCCCGACGAGGCGGTCAGTGGCGTAATCCGGCTTCATGGCACAGGTCACTTCCACGAGACGGTGCCGGTGCTCGATGCCAAAGGTCACATGACCCCGCAAGAAGTCGAACGCGAACTTGTTTGCGACATCGCGCTTCGTTGGGGGACGGGTTACGACACCGTCGTGCGCTCGTTCGTCAACATCATCGCAACGCCAAAGGGTGGTACGCACCTCTCGGGCTTCGAGCGCGGGATGGTTCGCACCCTCAACGAGCAGTTGCGGGCGTCAAAGTTGCTGAAGACCGCTGACGACGCGGTCGTTAAGGATGACGTCCTCGAAGGCCTGACCGCGGTAGTCACGGTTCGGCTGTCCGAACCGCAGTTCGAGGGCCAGACCAAAGAGATCCTCGGTACGTCGGCCGCTACTCGCATCGTGTCGCACGTAGTCCATCGCGAGCTGACGCGATTGCTAACGTCCACCCGTCGAGCCGAGAAGACGCAAGCCCGCGCGATTCTCGAAAAGGTCGTCGGTGCAGCCCGTACGCGGATCGCCGCACGACAGTCCAAAGAGTTGCAGCGACGAAAGAACGCACTCGAGACGTCTTCGATGCCCGCCAAACTCGCGGACTGTCGTAGTGGGGATGTCGAGCGCAGCGAGTTGTTCATCGTCGAGGGTGACAGCGCGTTGGGTACAGCCAAGTTGGCGCGATCAAGTGAGTTCCAGGCGTTGCTGCCGATTCGCGGCAAGATCTTGAACGTCCAGAAGGCGTCCGTCAGCGACATGCTGGGCAACGCGGAGTGTGCGTCGATTATTCAAGTGCTGGGTGCTGGTTCAGGGCGGACCTTCGACGTCAGCCAGGTGCGCTACGGAAAAGTCGTGATCATGACCGACGCCGACGTCGACGGGGCACACATCCGTACGTTGCTGCTGACGTTGTTCCACCGATACATGCGTCCGCTGTTGGCAAAGGGCTACGTGTATGCCGCCGTCCCGCCGCTGCATCGACTCGAGGTCGTCACCGGGGGTGGCAAGAAGAACGAGTACATCTACGCGTACTCCGATGCCGAGATGCGCAAACTGATGGCCGACCTCCAGCGCAAGGGCAAGCGGATTAAGGACCCGATCCAGCGCTACAAGGGGTTGGGCGAGATGGACGCCGACCAGCTTCGTGAGACGACGATGGATCCAAGACGTCGCACCTTACGTCGCATCACGCTGTCCGACGCCGAGCAGGGGTCCGACGTCTTCGACTTGTTGATGGGCAACGAGGTCGCACCGCGGCGGTCGTTCATCGTCCAGGGCGCCGAATCGCTGGACCGCTCGCGCATCGACGCCTGAGTTCGCGGCCGGGCCGTTCCCCCGGCGAGTTGCTAGGCAAATCGGGCGCTATAGCGCCCGCCCCGTCTAGCAACTTTGGCGATAGGGTCGCTGACCATGTGCTGCATCGTGCTGTTGATGGGTCTGATCGGTCCGCGCGTCGCGTTCGTGTTCGCCTGGATCTTCACCGACGAGGTGGACCAGGCGTTCTCCAACTGGTGGGTACCGCTGGCAGGGTTGATCCTCCTGCCGTGGACGGCGCTGATGTTCGCCATCGCGTACGCGCCGATTGGGCACGTCAGCGGAATCGGCTGGTTAGTCGTGCTGCTCGGAGTGCTTCTCGACATCGGAACGTACAGTTCCGGCGGCAAGTGGCGGATGCAGAACGCGAGCTAACGACTCGGCGTCAGCGAGCGTCGTCGAACTCGACTGAGGTAAGCACGCCGGTACCGACGTCGAAGAGTGCGCCTGCGATCGCCACGGTCTTCGGCAGCAGAGGGTTGGCGGCGATGCGGTTTAGGTCGCCGCGGAGGGCGCTGAGTTGGTCGGTGTCGGTCTGGAACTCAAGACTGCGCGTGTCGACGTCGTACTCGCGCTTGATGAGCGCATGAATCTCATCCTCGCTCGACTGCGCCATTCGGCAGTTGCTATGTGGCATGACCAGGATGCGATCGACTCCGAGCAGGTACACCGCTAGTACCAGCGTTCGCAGGACGTCACCGGTCACGCGTGCTCCGGCGTTGCGCAGGATTTTCGCGTCGCCTCGCCGCAGTCCCAGGATGCGCAACGGATCCAACCGGGAGTCCATGCAGGTGATGACGGCCAGTCCGCGCGCTGCGAAGGCTGGTAGGTGACCCTCGTCGAACGTCGCGGCGAACTCGCGGTTGGCGGCGAAGACGTCCTCGAAGGCGGCGGGGTAGTCGGTCACGGTTCCATCCCCGGCTTCCACTTGATGCTGCATCCCATGCTTGGACGGTGTGGTTCAGGTACGGCTTGTCCGCTTGCGATCCGGTGTACCGCGTCGACAAGCAGCGAGCCGTCGAGCGGTTGCCCGTTGCTTGGCGTCGATTGGTCGAATGCACCCCGGTACGCAAGTCGTCGGTCCGGGCCGTAGACGAAGAAGTCCGGAGTACACACCGCGCCGTACCCCCGGGCGACGGTCTGGTCGGTGTCGACGAGGTAAGGGAACTTCCAGCCCGCTCGCGATGCCTGCTCGGCTAGACCCGCCGGGGCGTCGTCCGGGTGAGTGTCGGCGTCGTTACTACAGATGGCGACGATGACGGCCGGAAGGGTATGTGCAACCTCGGCGAGTTTGGTTTCGATGTGCTGGACGTATGGGCAGTGGTTGCACGAGAACATCACGACCAAGACGTCGTGCTCGTCGAACGAAGCAAGGGTGCGTTTTGTGCCCGTCAGGTCAGGGAGCGAGAAGTCCGGCGCTGACGTACCCAACGGGATCAGTGCTGAGCTGACTGCCATGCGCGCCTCCTTCGTTGGTCGTCTCCATCCTGCCTGCTCGCGTCGTTCTTTGCCTCTAGGGGTCGACGTGCGCCGTCATGCGTTCCCAGGACTTGGCTGGTTTCAGACACGACTCGGGGCGCGGCTCGTCGACGGTAGTTGTCGAAACCGAGACGGTGAGTTGAGTGTTGGTCGCGGGGTCCTCGACGGTCCACGTCGAGGCGTCGCGGGCGGAGACCGTCAGGGGCTCCGGGTGTTCGTATCCGAGGTGACGTAGGGCGGCGAGCTCAGCTGCTTGCGCTGGAGGCGTCAGCGTCGAGCGGCCGCGGCAGGCGTCCGTGGTGAGGCTGCCGGCGTCCGGTCCGCCGTAGAGGTAGCCGCTGGGCAGTGAGACCAGCGTGGGGGAGAACCGGTGACCGCCCAGATGCGACGTCTCCCAGACCCGTCCGGGATGCGCGGCGTCGAGTTGATGCGCCAGGTCACGTCCGCGAACGGCGCAGCACTGGTCACGCTTCGCGTTGGTGCAGACCGCGAGCAGGGGACTGCCCGCCGCGTGGGGTGGGGTGAAGGCGTCGTCGGCGAGTAGTTGCGTCGGGTCGAGGTCGAGCAACTCTCGCGGGTCGGCGAGCGTCTCGGTGCGCAGCCATTGGTGACTGGGATCGACCCGGGCGATCAGCAGCGTGCGTCGAGGCAGTTCACCGATGATGTCGGCGTGCCGACCGGGGCGTCTGATCAGCCCGAGACGTACCGGATGCGGTTCGGCCCACTCGGCCAGCAGGCGTCCGATGTCGTGGTCGAGGTGACTTTCCAGCACGGCCCGTCGTCCCCACGGTCCGGGCTGTTCGAGCAGCACCCACAGCCGAGCTTGCGGTGCAGTCCCGGCCAATGGCTCACCCGCAGCACGAGATTGAGACGAGCAGGTGACCACGAAGTCACGCTAGTGCGGGCTGGCGGACGGGAGTGCACGGCGTCCAATCGTGGAGTTTTCCACAGCATGAATGCTGAGTTTGTTGCGCCAGTGTGGGAGAGCGCGTCGTTCTTAGAAAAGGTTTGGGGGTTTGGGCTAGGCGATGGCGGCGATGGGTTGGGGGGACGGGGTTCCGCTGGCGTCCCGACGGGGGTCGGGTGCCGGTAGGTCCAGCGGTACGCCGTTGGCGGCCGCGGCTCGGGCCGGACCAACGCCAGCCCAGGCCAACGTCAGTGCGTCCTCGCCCTTGAGGAATCGATGGCACCGGACGCCTCCGGTGCCACGCCCCTTGCTTGGGTAGACATCGAGTGGGCTGACCTTGACCGAGCCTGGGTCCGTACCTGGCAGCGCAGACGAGTGACCCGCGACCGTCACGAGTTCGCCGCCGTCGCTAGCGGAAACCGCTCCGAAGTAGACCACGCTGTCGCCCGCACCTACCCGGACTCCCGCCATGCCACCCGCGGGCCGTCCCTGCGGACGCACCTGTCCAGCCGGGAATCGTAGAAGCTGCGCCTGGCTAGTAACAAAGATGAAGTCGACGTCGTCGGACGTGATCTCGACCGCGCCGACCACTCGATCCCCATCTTTCAGCGAGATGACGTCCCATTCGTTCTTGTTGCTCGGTAAGTCGGGGGTGACACGCTTGACGACACCGTTCGCGGTACCGAGCGCGATGTCTGGACCGTCGCCGTTGAGACTGACCAAGCTGAGTACCCGCTCGCCGGGCTGGAGCTCGACGAACTCCGCAAGCGGTGCACCACCGGCGAGGTTCGGTGCCTTGGCGGTTGCCGGCAGGGTCGGTAGATCGAGCACTTGGAGGCGTTTGATGCGTCCAGCCGACGTGATCGCCCCGACCTCACCACGAGCTGACGAGGCGACGACGGAGACCACCACGTCGTGCTTGGTACGAGTTCCGCCATCCGGTAGCGGGGCATCGTCGGTTGTTCGGGCTAGCAGCCCGGTCGACGACATCAGCACCAAGCAGGGATCGTCACTGACCTCGAGTTGTAGGCCGATCGAGCGGGGTTGACCGGCGGATTCGAGGAGCACGGTGCGTCGGGGTGTTGCGAACGTCTTAGCGACCTCGGCGAGTTCGTCCGAAACCACCGTGCGAAGCAACTTCTCGTCGTCGAGGAGGTTACTGAGTTCTTCGATGGTGGCGTTGAGTTCGTCGCGCTCTGTCTCGAGTTCGATGCGCGAAAACTTGGTGAGACGTCGCAGTGGCATGTCGAGGATGTACGTCGCTTGGACGTCACTGAGGTCGAACACTTCGATGAGTCGGGCTTTCGCCGCCGCAGTGTCGTCCGATCCGCGAATCAGTTGGATGACCTCGTCGATGTCAATGATCGCGATGAGCAGACCCTCGACCAGGTGCAGTCGATCGGCAGCTTTGCGCTTGCGAAACGCTGACCGACGACGCACGACCTCGATGCGATGCGTGACGTACACCGACAGCAACTCGCGCAGCCCCAACGTTCGAGGCTGGCCATCAACCAGCGCCACGTTGTTGATCCCGAAGGAGTCCTCCATCGGGGTCAGCCGGTACAGGTCCTCCAGGACGGCGTCGGGGTTGAACCCGTTCTTGACTTCAATGACCAGCCGCAATCCTTGTTCGTGATCTGTCAGGTCAATGAGGTCTGAGATTCCCTGCAACTTCTTGGCCCGCACCAGATCGGAAATCTTCTCAACGACACGCTCGGGTCCGATCCCGTAGGGCAGTTCGGTGACGACGATGCCCTTGCGTCGCGGTGTGACGCTTTCGATCCGCGTGGTTGCCCGGATCCGGAAACTGCCACGGCCAGTTTCGTACGCCTCGCGCACGCCAGTGAGTCCGACGATCTTGCCGCCGGTCGGGAGGTCAGGTCCTGGCACGAACCGCATGAGGTCGTCGGTGGTGGCATCGGGGTGCTTGATGAGGTGACGGGCCGCGGCAATGACTTCGCCGAGATTGTGGGGCGCCATGTTGGTGGCCATGCCGACTGCGATGCCAGAGGCGCCGTTGACCAACAGGTTGGGGAATGCGGCAGGTAGAACCACCGGCTCGCGTAGCTGGCCGTCGTAGTTTGGGGAGAAGTCGACGACGTCCTCGTCGATCGAGCCGGTCATCAACATGGCGGCGGCGTCGAGTCGGCATTCGGTGTACCGCATCGCGGCAGGTCCGGAGTCGAGCGAGCCGAAGTTTCCGTGTCCGTTGACTAGGGGGACCCGCATCGAGAACGGTTGCGCCATGCGCACTAGGGCGTCATAGATGGCGGTGTCGCCGTGCGGGTGCAGCTTCCCCATGACCTCGCCGACGACCCGGGCGGACTTCACGTGGCCTCGTTCGGGACGGAGCCCCATGTCGTCCATCTGATACAGGATCCGGCGGTGCACTGGCTTGAGGCCGTCGCGGGCGTCGGGCAGAGCGCGCGAGTAGATGACCGAATAGGCGTACTCGAGGAAGCTGCCTTCCATCTCAGTCGCGACATCGACGTCGACGATGGACTCAGTGAAGTCGTCCGGGGGCGGCGATTTGGACGAACGTCGGGCCATGCGGTGCGGTTCTCCTCGGGGTCGATCGCGGGGGCTGCGACCGCCCATTCTTCCGGCTTTCTTCCCGATCATGGTCAGCGACCCGGCCGGACGGGTACTTCGTCGGCCAGATCCGGCTAGCGTGCATCGGGTGAGGACCGTGGCGGCACCTGCGGGGTATCCACAGCGATGGGAGGCCGACGTCGTATTGCGCGACGGCGGCACCTGTCATTTGCGTCCGATGCGCCCCGACGATGGCGACCTACTGCTGGCGTTCCATGGCCGCCTCTCTAATGAGACGATCTATTTCCGCTTCTTCGCACCGTACCCCCGGCTCACTGAACGGGACCTCGAACGATTTACGCACGTCGACTATCACGACCGAGTGGCGCTGGTCGCGACAGTCAACGAGGAGATCATCGGCGTCGTCCGGTACGAACGGACCGGACAAGGCGAAGCTGAGGTCGCCTTCGTCATCAGGGACGACCACCAGGGTCGTGGTCTGGGAACGATCTTCCTCGAGCACATCGCTCAGGCCGCCCGCGAGCGCGGAGTTCGTCGGTTCGTTGCGTCGGTACTGCCCGACAACGCCAGGATGCTCGAGGTGTTTCACCACGCCGGGTACACGCCCTGTTCCGAGATCACCGAGGGCGTGGTCAACCTCGAGTTCGACATTCGTCCCACGACGTCGTCGTTGGCGGTATCTCACTCCCGTGAGCAGCGAGCTGAAGCCGAGTCAGTGGCCCGGCTGCTGCGTCCACGTTCGGTAGCGGTGGTCGGTGCCGGACGCGATCCACATTCGATCGGTCACGACATGTTGCGTCACGTCCTGGACGGCGGCTTTACCGGATCGGTGTTTGTGGTCAACCCAAATGCCACAACGGTTGCCGGCATCCCCTCCTACGCGTCGTTGACCGACATTCCCACGCAAGTGGACCTGGCGCTTGTGGCGGTCCCAGCCGACGTCGTGGCGTCAGTCATCGACGACGCGGCGCGCGCGTCATTGCACGGCCTCGTTGTGGTATCTGCTGGCTTTGCTGACAGTGGCTACGAGGGGTTGGCTCGTCAGCGAGCGCTGGTTCATCTCGCTCGTGCCAGTGGCATGCGGATGATTGGCCCAAATGCGTTCGGACTTATCAACACCGATGCGGGTGTCTCGCTGAATGCCTCGCTGTCACCGGTCGTGCCTCGAGCGGGCGTCGTCGGGTTCTTCGCGCAGTCGGGCGCGCTTGGTGTCTCGCTCCTTGATGCATTGGAGCACCGCGGCCTCGGACTGTCGTCGTTCGTCTCCGCGGGTAACCGCGCGGACATCAGCGGCAACGACCTGTTGCAGTTCTGGGAACAGGACGACCGCACCGAAGTCGTGATGCTCTACCTCGAGTCCATCGGTAATCCCCGTAAGTTCAGCCGACTCGCTCGCCGGCTCGGGCAACGCAAGCCGGTCGTCGCGGTCAGAGCCGGACGCAGCACCCAAGGCGTCCCCCTTGGGTCGACGCCACGCACGTCACGGCTCTCGACCGGTGCTGTCGAAGCGATGTTCGCGCAGTCCGGAGTCATCCGAGTCGAGACGCTGGCGCAGATGTACGACGTGGCGCAGCTATTGGCCTCGCAGCCCTTACCCCAAGGCGATCGGGTGCTAGCCATGAGCAACTCTCACGCGATGACCCTGATGGCGGCGGACGCCGTTGACGCCAGCGGCATGCGATGGGTCGAGCCGCCACTGACGTTCCCGGCGGAGGGCGATGCCGCCGATTTCGAGAAGGCGCTCGCTGGTGCCGTAGACGATCCCGCGGTGGACGCAATTCTTGCTATGTATGTGCCTGGGCTGCATGACACGGGGGAGTCGGTCGCCGATGCGCTGATCCGGGTCGCTGATCGGGCGGCTAAGCCCATCGTTGCGGTGCTGTTCGCCGTCGAGGGAAGCCATCCACTCATGAGACAACTGGCGCCAGGTGGCGGACTGAACGTCGGACGCGTCCCGACTTATGCAGCCGTGGAGGACGCTGTGCGTGCGCTATCTGCGACGAACAGTTACGCGTTGTGGCGGCGAACGGACGCGGGCACTCCGGTTGATCCTGCGGGGCTTGACGTCGATCGGGCACGGGCACTCGTCACCGAATGGTTGCGTGATGCGCCAGCTGGTCGAGAGCTGGACGATGAAGACCTCACCCGCCTGCTGGGTTGCTACGGCGTCAACCTCTGGCCGCGTCGTATCGCCCATTCACCTGACGAGGCGGTCGCCGCTGCCAACGACCTGGGCTATCCCGTCGTCCTGAAGACCGCGGATGCGCACCTACGACTGCGCAGTGATCTCGGTGGCATCTTCTTTGACCTCGAATCGGAGTCGGACGTGCGCCATCAGTTCGCGTCGCGAATGGCTGACTTGCAGTCGCTCGACTATGACCAGTTCGTGGTTCAAGGTCAGGCACCACCCGGCGCAGCAGTGGTTATCGAGACCGTCGAGGACCAACTGTTCGGTCCGGTGGTCTCGTTCGGACTGTTAGGGGTCGCGTACGACGTCCTGGGCGATCGCGCGTACGCGATCCCCCCACTGACTGACGTGGACGTCGAACGACTCATCGCAACGCCGAAAGCTGCCGGGTTGCTGGACGAGGAGGAAACCGGCACCGATCTCGATCTGTCCGGGCTACGCGACGTGATCGCTCGGATCGGACGAATGGCTGACGATCTTCCCGAAATCGCGCAGTTGTCGTTGCGCCCGATTGTTGTCTCGTCACAGCAGACGGCGGTCCTCGGGGCGCGCGGCCGTATCGAACCCCCGGTCAGCCGTACCGACCTACCTGCCCGACGGCTGCTGGGGTAGTCCGCGGGGTGTCACAATGGGTAGATGACCGAGACCGGGGTGCGCGCTCACGACGATCTACGGCTGGCGGTTGAGCGCTGCGGGTATTACCCCGAACTGGTCCTCGACTCCCTGTCCGTCGCGCTGGCGGACGAATCGGTGGTGTCGTTCCTGGTCCACCACGAAGCCACCTTTGACCGCGACGAACTGCGCCGCCACCTGACCGTGCTGATCCTGACCCCGGCCAGGCTCATCGTCGGGCACACCGATGATCACCCGCCCGACGAAGTGAGCACCCAGCCACACGCGACAACCAGCACCGAGTCAGTTCGGATCAGCTCGGTCCGTTCGGTGGTGGTCAGCCGAGTGGTCGACGATCCTGCCGGTCACGCCACCCAGTCCCTGCCGCGAGAGGTTGTACTGACCTTGGGCTGGGGCGCAGTGAGCCGGCTCGATCTTGAGCCGGCGACGTGCGGTGACCCGGCCTGTGAGGCCGACCATGGGTACACCGGTACCTCGACCCTGGACGACTTCTCAGTGCGAGTCAGCCAAGCAGCCGACGGTGTCGACGGTGTTGCGCAAGCGTTGGAGTTCGCGCGAGCGGTGTCGCAGGCAACCTGCGGCTAGCCGGTAGTTACTCGGGCTTCTTGGAGCCGAACACGATCTCGTCCCAACTCGGGACGCTCGCCTTCTTCTTGCGCGGTGAGGGTGTGTCGGGAACAGTCTTGCGAGAGTTCCGCGTCGCCGCATCGATCGCTCGTTCGCGCGCCGTTTGTGCTGGCGCTGCGGGTTCTTCTTCCGGTGTCGCTGGTTCTTCAGCCTCAGGCGCGACATCTTCGGCAAACGGGATGATCGACGGCGACGACTGCTTGACGGAGCGTAGGTGCGTCACGGGAGCAGCGGGTTCGCCTTCTTCAAGCAACCAACGTGCGTCGTCGTCATCGGGCGTGACCGTCTTACGCGACGGGTCGTACACCCAAAGCGCTGACCGCTCGGTCTGACCGGCGACGTACTCAAGTCGAACTTCCCAGCCGCCGTCTTCGCGACGCCACGCATCCCACGTCATGCTGTCGCGCGGAACGCCACGCTCCTCAAGCCGTTCGCCGACGAGTTCGCCAAGCAACATGACGGCACCGTGGTCGTCGCGTTTGACACCAGCCTTAGCGGCCTCCTGCGCAATGTGTTCGCGCTCCTGGAGGATCGGGCCGGCGTATCGAAGTACGCGGTCGACGGGAACTCCAGCCTCCTCAGAGACCTGTTCCAAACTCTGTCCAGACCGGATGCGGTCTTGGATCTCGCGGGGACGCAACTTGCTCTCGAGTTCGATCTGCAACTGACCGAGCCGAGCCCGGTCGCCGCGCAGCGCGGCGTGGATCCGCTCGTCGACGGGGAGGAAGAACTGCGTGCCGTCGGGACGTTCGAGCACCATACGACTGCCGTCTTCTGACAGCCCCACCAGACGAAGGTCATTCATCGCGCTCGTCGGCCCTCCCGAACCCAGACTGATCTACTCAGGGTCTGATCGTGTCACATCGCGCAAGGCTTCGGTCTTAATGGCCAATTGCGCCGCGATTCGTCGGTCGGAATTCGCCGACGTGGCTCTTCGGCTATCAATCGTGGATTCATACCTACCTGTGGCGTGGGTACGAGTCCACAATTGATTCTGACGTCGCTCGGACGGGTCTTAATGGCCGATTGCCGCGCGCTGGCTCAATCCGCTGCGGCCCAGAATTGTCGCGATGACCGCACCTGCCGACGCGATGATGCCCACCCAGTAGCCAGCGCCAATGTCGACGTTGTCCACCAGCCAGCCACTCGTCGGAGTACCAAGTGCAAAACCCACCGACAGTGCAGTGGACACCCAGTTCAGGGCTTCGTTCAGCCGCGTGCTCGGCACGATGCGTTCGGTCAATGCGAATCCGGCGATCAGCGTGGGGGAGACGGCGATTCCAGCAATGAACAAGATCACGGCGGTGGCGAGCAGTCCCTGACTGAGTACCAGGGGTAGCAGCAGCACGCACAGCACAGCGTTTCCAGCGAGCAGTTGCTTGTAGAGGTCCGGAACTCGCCGCAGCCCACCGATAACTAGGCCAGTGATCATCGAACTCACCGACCACAGGGCCAGCACGACCCCCGCGGCGGCGGTGTCTCCAGACTCGTTCGCTGTTGCGACGACGGTGACCTCGATTCCGGCGAACAGCAGTCCCAGGGCGATCATCACGACCATCAGGGCGGGCATCCCCGGGTAGCGCAGCACGCCTGAGCCAGTGTGTGCCGCAGCTCCTGAGGCCGGAGGCTCTGTCCGGCGCTGGGCGAGCAGTCCGACCGTTCCCACGGCGGCGATGAACGCCGTCAGTCCCACGGCAACCGAGCCGCTCCACGTTGCCGCCGCGATCGCAGCCAACGGCGGTCCGACGATGAACACGAACTCGTCGACGACCGATTCCCAACTAAAGGCGGTCCGCAGCAACGGTGACTTCGGCAGCAGGTAACTCCATCGCGCACGGACCACTGATCCGATGACGGGGGTGGCGGCACCGGTCACAACTGCAGCGACGAAGAACGTCCAAGTCGGGGCGTCCGCTGCAGCCAGAATGAGAATTGCGAGGTAGCCCAGGATGTTGACGAAGATCTGTGGCCCGATGACCCGGGTTTGGCCGAACCGGTCGGTAAGCGCTCCGATCGTTGGCGCGACGACCGCACCGGCCAACGTGAGCGTGGCCACGACGGCTCCAGCAGTGAAGTACGAGTCAGTGAGCTCGACCATCAGCAGAATCAGCGCGACGGCGGCCATCGAGAGCGGCAGTCGAGCGACGAATCCGGCGGCGGAGAACTGCCAACCACCACGCACACGCAGGAGCTGCATGTACGGGCTGGTCACCGAACAGACGCTAGTGCCTGGTGTGCGCGACAAGTGAGGGGCTGTCAGGATCAGTCCGACAGGATCAGGAGGGAACGTCAGTGACCGCATTCGACGCACTGCTGCTCGTCTCGTTCGGCGGTCCCGAAGGTCCAGACGATGTGCTGCCCTTCCTCGAGAACGTGACGAAGGGGCGTGGCGTGCCACCGGAAAGGTTGCGGGAGGTCGCTCAGCACTACCTGAAGTTCGGTGGTGTCAGCCCAATCAACGGTCAGAACCGAGCGCTGGTTGCGGCATTGCGCGAAGAGCTTTCGAGGCGGGAGTTGGACCTGCCGGTCTACTGGGGGAACCGCAACTGGGCACCGTTGCTGCCCGACACCGTGCAGGAGATGACGAACGACGGCATCGAGTCGGCGCTAGCCATCTTCACGTCGGCGTACAGCTCGTACAGCGGGTGCCGGCAGTACCGCGAAAACGTCGCGGCCGCACGATCGGTCGTGGGTGATTCGGCTCCAGCGATCGAGCGGATCGGTCCGTTTTTCAACCATGCGGGATTTATCGCGCCGTTCGTGGATTCGACCATCTCGGCGTTAGGTGAGATTCCTGAACCGCTACGAGCCAGTGCCCGATTGGTGTTCACCACGCACTCGATCCCCGAGTCGATGGCGGACTCCAGCGGCGTACCGGGAGGCGCTTACGTCCGCCAGCACGCAGAGGTCGCCGCACTGGTCACCTCTGGCGTCGAGGAATCAACCGGCCACACCTATCACTGGGACTTGGTCTACCAATCGCGCAGCGGACGACCGGGCATCCCGTGGCTCGAACCAGACATCGAGGATCACCTAGAGTCGCTCGCGCTCGACGGAGCCGCGGCGGTCGTCGTGGTTCCGATCGGCTTCGTCTCAGACCACCTGGAAGTGGTTTGGGACTTGGACACGCAAGCGGCAGCTCGAGCGAATGAACTGGGGCTGGTGTGGGCGCGAGCGGCAACTCCCGGCACCGACTCGCGTTTCGTGTCCATGCTCGCCGATTTGGTGGTGGAGCGACTCTCCGGCGTTCCGCGCAGTGACAGACCTCGCGTTGGTTCGGCGGGGGCGAGCCCGGACCGCTGTTTGGCTGGATGCTGTCCGAACCCCCGCAAGGCGCTGCCCGCTATCGGCGGCGAGGACTAGCGTCGGCACGTGGCCGCGCAACCGACTCCGAGTCGTACCGAGTTGCTGACTGCATGCGTCGATGCGGCCGGCGAAGCAGCGGAGTTGCTACTGGACCTTCGACGATCCGGCGACGTTGATGTGACAGCCACGAAGTCTTCGCCGACCGACATCGTGACCAACGCTGATGCCGCCGCAGAGGACCTGCTGAAGTCTCGGTTGTTCAACCGCGAACGCGGTGACAGCTGGCTAGGGGAAGAGTCAGGCACCGACGCAGGTGGACAAGCGTTGGACGCTGATTCCATCCGGTGGATCGTGGATCCGCTGGACGGCACGGTGAACTACCTCTACGACCTGCCCGGCTGGGCGGTGAGTGTCGCCAGTGAGCAGAACGGCGAAGTTGTGGCCGGGTGCGTGATTATCGCGAAGGCGGGTGAGACCTTTGGGGCGACGCGGGGTGGTGGTGCCACCTGCAACGGTCGCTCGATCTCGGTCGGATCGTGTGACGAGTTGTCGCAAGCCCTGGTGGCTACCGGCTTCTCGTATGACCCCGAGGTGCGCCAACGGCAGGGAGAGATCGTGGGGGCTTTGCTTCCGCAGGTCCGCGACATCCGTCGCTTCGGTTCAGCGGCTTCCGACTTCTGCGCATTAGCAGCCGGACGCGTGGATGCTTTCTACGAGGCAGGGCTCCAACCGTGGGACCGAGCAGCGGGCGTCCTGATTGCGCGGGAGGCGGGCGCCCGAGTTGATGTCGCCTCTGATGGGTCGGTGATAGCCGCGAACTCCGATCTTTGGTCAGCCTTGGCGGCTGCCGTCGATCGCCGTTCCGTCTAATCCAGCCGTCGAAGTTCAGCGCGGTAGCGGTGGCCATTTGCGACGTACGCGGCCACAGAGTCGTCGAACGCCCCAGCCGCCATTGCGTCTGGTCGGATCTTCGCCGGCACGCCAAGGGCCATCGCGAAGCCCGGTACCTCCTGGTCGTTGGCAACGACTGCACCCGCCCCAACCAGAGCGCCTGACCGTACGACTGCTCGATGCAGCACGACCGAGCCGCTTCCGATCAGGCAGTTGTCCTCGACGACGCAGCCTTCGAGATGGGCCAGATGGCCAACGACGCAGTCGTCGCCGATGTGGGTTGGCAGCTCGGCGGTCGCGTGAATCACCGAACCGTCCTGGATCGAGGTTCTCGCGCCGATTCGGATGCTGCCGTAGTCGCCGCGTAGCACCGCAGCGGGCCAGATGGTGCTCTCAGCACCGATGGTGACGTCGCCGATGACGACCGCATCTGGGTGGACGAAGGCGTCGGGATGCACCGAGGGGACGTGTTCGCCCAGGGCGTACAAGGTCATGATCGGGCCTTTCCGGCGGTCGCTGGGCCGATCTTGGCCAGCCGGCGCCTAGCGTAAGGCCCAGGCGTCAGGGCCAGTCTGTATGGTGCGGCAGCAACGCGCTGACCTGGGGAAACGTCCTCGATGTGCCATATCGGGGTGGCTAAGGCACAATCTGCCACTCGGAGTCCCACCGGGACGGGCACAAACTAGGCCCGGTGAGTGTTAGTACCGGCGAACCGGCGTTCCCAGCCACCCGATGTTCGGGCCTCAGGGAGGGGTCCTGCACCTATGGCGACCGACTATGACACCCCACGCAAGACCGACGACGAACTCAACGAGGACAGCCTCGAGGAGTTGAAGGCTCGACGTGCCGATCTGGCAGCGTCGACGATTGACGTTGATGAGACCGAGCTGGCCGAGTCGCACGAGCTGCCCGGGGCAGATCTGTCCAACGAAGAACTGACCTTCCGCGTGGTTCCCAAGCAGGAGGACGAATTCACCTGCTCACGCTGCTTCTTGGTCCACCACCGCAGCCAATTGGCTAAGCAGGTTAAGAACCAGCCAGTGTGCAAAGACTGCGCCTAAGGTCGTTCAACACCCACACATTCCATTAACTAGAGCAGTTGCTAGACGGGGCGGGCGCTATAGCGCCCGCCCCGTCTAGCAACTCCGAAGAAATAACTGCGGTCAGGACTCCGACGTCCGACTCTTGGCGTGCTGTTCTGCGCGGTAGGTCACCAGGTTGCGGGCGGCCGCCATGGCCGCAGCACTAGCCGCGGCGAAAATGATGGTTTCCAAGAGTGAGTTGTCGTCCTCATCGTCTGGTGTCTGTCCGCGAACCATATGCCAGACGGCACCGAAAGCCTTGGACGCGATCAGCCCGGCCAGTAGCGCTGCTGCGGTAACGACCGCCTTGTTCGGGCCTTCGTTGTCATCAGTAGCCATGAATCCTCCTGGCCTTGCGGTGGGTACTCACAGATCGTGCGCCGCTGAGGCGTCACTGGACGATCCTTCCACGCTGGATCTTGTCACGCCTGATCCGGCCCCATCTCTGGCCTGCGTCAGCGCCATCGCCAGCGCGTTGGGATGACGAGTGGAGACGTACCAGTACGGCGTCGGGTCACGCTCGTCGCTTACTTCGAGTCGGACGGCGGTTGCGATCCAGCCGCGAAGCAGAACATATGCCCGGGAGTCGGCGTCGACGCCACGAAGTCGGCGGGCAGCCTCGCGGTCGAGAGCTTCGGCTTGGCCCAGGTAGGCGGACTCAAGAAATGCCCGTCCTGCGTGGATTCCGGAGGCATCGACGGTGACCAGGGGAGCGTTTCGAGCCAGCGCCACCGTTGCCAAGCCACCGAAGACCAGGGTGATCGCAAGGCCGACGAGGGGGACAGTCGCGTAGCCGTAGGCGATTCCCAGCATGGCGGTCCATGACCAGATCAACAGCCAAGCCCACCAGGGGGCGCGAATTCGTTCGCGAAACTCGACCACGGGATCAGCCTCGCACCCATGGGAGACGGCGTGGTGGGTAGGGTCCGATCGTGACAGCGCGCAGACGTACTGATCCGCCGGATCATGCGACCCCCCCGGTCCGTCATCTCGATGCCCCACCGCCCGGATCTCAACTGGGCTCGCACTACCGCCGTTGCTTCGGTTGCGGGCCTGAACATCCCACCGGTTTGCACTTGAGTTTGACCGCTGGCGAAGGCTGCACGATTCACGCTGAGCTTCGGGTCACTGAGCACCATCAAGGGGCTCCAGGGCTGGCACACGGAGGCTTGTTGGCTGCCGCATTCGACGAGGCGCTTGGCACCGTGACCTGGCTACTGCGACAGCCGGTGGTGACTGTTCACCTCGAGACCGACTACCGACTCCCGGTGCCTGTTGGGTCCGTGTTGAGCATCGACGCCGAGTGCTTCGCGGTTGCTGGCCGCAAGATCTACTCACGTGCCACTGGTCGACTGTTGGGTGCACAGGTGGGCGGAACTCCTGACGATCCGAATCCGATCGCTGTCGAGGCACGTGCAGTCTTCGTCCAAGTACCACTCGAGCACTTCCGAGCGCATGGTCGAAGTGAGGACATAGCCGAGTTCGTTGCCGACAGCACTGAAGAGGATGTGCACCACGCCTTCGAGGTGAACCCATGACCGAACCAGTAGACGTACTAGTGGTTCGGCTCGACCCGGACCTCCCGCTTCCCGCACAGGCCCACCCTGGTGATGCCGGAGTCGACTTGTACGCATCGGAGCAGTGCGTTCTAGTGCCGGGTGCTCGCGGACTTGTACCCACGGGCTTGGCGATTGCGTTGCCCAACGGGTACGCCGCGTTCGTACACCCAAGAAGCGGGCTGGCGATTCGCGACGGTGTGACGGTCGTGAACGCGCCGGGCACAATCGACGCGGGTTACAGGGGGGAGATCAAGGTTGGCCTGGTGAATCTCGATACTGAGTCGAGCGTGACCATCGAACGAGGCGATCGCATCGCGCAACTCGTGGTGCAGCGAGTGGAAAGCGTCCGACTGCATACGGTTGAACGACTTCCCGGCTCAGCGAGATCAACGGGTGGCTTTGGATCAAGCGGTCGCACAGCCCTTGCAACAAGTGAGGGCGCAACGAGCGAGGCTGCCACGAACAACGAATCAGGTGGATGACGTCATGGCATTGTTCAAGCGCAACAAGGGTGAAGACGTCGATGGCGAGAACGTGACGCAAGACGGCGACGATGCCGAAGCCCCTGTCACGATCACCCTTCCGAAGGGTCCGAAGACATCCGGTCCGTGGGACGTCAGCGAAATCCCCGAAGGACAAGAGCGGGTGAATTTCGGTTCCGTCCTGGTGCCGGCGGTGGAAGGTATGCAGGTCCGGGTCGAGTTGGATGAAGCCGAGCAAATCACCGCCATCACCGTGCTGCTGGGCGACACTGCGCTCCAACTTCAGGCGTTCGCGGCCCCTCGGTCCGAGGGCATCTGGGACGAAGTGCGTCAAGAAATCGCCGAAGGCATTCGCAGCGACCGGGGGAGAGCAACAGAGGCCGAAGGACCGTTCGGTCGCGAGGTGCGCGCCGACGTCTCGATCACCGGTCCTGACGGGAACACCAATGTGCAACGGGTCCGCTTCTTGGGCGCAGACGGACCACGCTGGTTCCTACGCGGCTTGATCAGTGGCGCCGGTGCCACAGACGATTCGAGCGCAAAGATGGCCGAGGCGCTTTTCGCCGAAGTGGCCGTCGACCGTGGGACCGAAGCTGCCGCGCCGCGACAGCCACTTGCCCTGACGGTGCCCGAGTCGCCGAACCTGGTACGTGACTCCGATGACGACCAGCCGGGGTGACGTTCCAGTGCCCGGCGTTGAGTAACCTGCCCTCATGAGTTCGATCGACGACCAGCGGCCGGATCGGCGTTGGAACCGCTTTGTGGATCGGTTTCTCCCCTCCGCAGGCACCGTCGAGGCTGACGAACTTCGCGAGCAGTCGAAGGATCAAGCGGCGACCCCGGTCTGCGATGCTCCGCTCGCGGTTCCGGTGACGGTCTGCGGAACGGTTCGGGCCGTGACACTGCGCCCACACGGTCAAATTCCAGCGCTCGAAGCTGACATCTACGACGGCTCTGGCGCGTTGACGCTGATCTGGCTCGGCCGACGTTCTATTAGGGGGATCAACCCAGGTCGCACGTTGACGGGTACTGGCCGAATCACCAAACGCGGCGATCGACGGGTCATGTTCAACCCGCTGTACGAGTTGTTGCCCGATCGCTCCTGACGCCGTGACCGAGCACCAAGACGAGGATCGGCTAGACCCCGACGACGTCGAGTCAGCGCCAGACTTAGCTGCGAGCAGTGCAGGCGTCAACCTGATGCAGGCCATGGGCGGCAAGCAAGGTATGGCCGACGGTGGATTGCCTGGCGCAGTCTTCGTGACCGTCTACACGGTCACTGGTCAGAACTTGTCACCAGCACTGTGGTCAGCTCTGGCCGTCGCTGGAGTACTGACTGGGATTCGACTGGTCCGACGTCAACAGTTGCAGTTTGCGATCGCTGGTCTGGTTGGCGTGGCGATATCCGCGTTCATCGCGTCGCGGACGGGCAGTGCGAAGAACTTCTTCCTGCCCGGCCTGTTCTTGCAGGCTGGGTACGCCACGCTCTACCTGGTGTCGGTCGTGGTCGGCTGGCCCATCATCGGGGTCATCGTTGGACCGCTGATCGGCGAGGGCATGACGTGGCGCAGCAATCCGGGCCGACGCAGGGCGTACGCGACCATGACGTTGATCTGGTGCGCAATGTTCGCGGTGCGCCTTGCTGTCCAACTACCGCTGTACCTGCTCGACAAACCGGTAGCGCTCGGCTACGTGAAGCTGGCGATGGGGTGGCCGCTGGTGGCGCTGGCCGCCTGGTTGTCGTACCTGGTCCTGCGAGCCGCGCCGCCTCCGGAGGTGGTCGCCTCCGACGATGATGACGAACCAGCCGACGAAGCCGAAGTGCCCGACGACTAGTTGTGTTGGCCGTCGTCTTCGACGTAGGGGCTAAGGATCTCTTGCAGTTGATCCTCACCTGACACTGTCGTCACAAAGAGCAGCTCGTCGCCGGCCTCGAGTGGATCGTCGCTCGACGGGACGATGACGCGTCCGTCACGAACGATCGTCACCAACGCGGTGTCGTCGGGCAAACTCACGTTCCCCACTCGATCCCCCACTACCGGAGACTGCGGTGGCAGGGTGATCTCGACCAGGTTTGCCGCACCCTGTTCGAACTCCATGAGCCGGACGATGTCGCCGACGCTGACGGCTTCTTCGACGAGGGCCGACAGCATTCGCGGCGTCGATACCGCGACGTCAACGCCCCAAGCCTCGTTGAACAGCCATTCGTTCTTCGGGTGATTCACGCGTGCGACCACTCGGGGGACGCCGTACTCAGTTTTCGCCAGCAACGAGATGACGAGGTTGACCTTGTCGTCACCCGTCGCTGCGATGACCACTTGGCACGTCTGAAGTTGGGCTTCTTCAAGCGTCGAGATCTCGCAGGCATCGCCCTGCAGCCAGACCGCTCCGAGGTCCGCGCGAAAGTTGCTGGGGTCTTGGTCGATCAGCAGGATCTGGTGGTCGTGGTCGAGCAACTCGGCGGCGATGGACCGGCCGACCTTGCCGGCACCCGCGATTGCGATGCGCATCAGGAAACCTCGGGGGCGGAGTTCAGCGCCACCTGAACTCGATCTGAGTCGGACTCAGTCAGCAGGATGTGCACGAGGTCACCCTCTTGATGGACCGACTGTGAAGTCGCCAGCATGCCCTCACCGAACCGGGTGACGAATGCAACGCGCACCGAGCAGTCGTCCTCGATCTTCCGGTGGGTGTGACCGATCCAGCCCGGGTTCAGATGAACCTGAGCCAACAGCACCTTGCCGCTGGGGTCGCGATAGTCCTCGTTCAGTTCCCCCGGGACCAGGTGACGCAACATTTGGTCGGTGGTCCACCGAACGGTGGCAACCGTCGGGATACCCAGGCGCTGGTAGATCTCGGCTCGGCGCGGGTCGTAGATCCGGGCGACCACGTTGTCGACGCCGAAGTTCTCGCGAGCAACTCGAGCGGCGACGATGTTGGAGTTGTCTCCGCTACTCACGGCAGCAAATGCATCAGCTTGCTCGATCTCGGCCTCAAGCAGAGTGTCCTTGTCGAAGCCCACACCGGTGACCGTCTTGCCGGAGAAGGTGCCGCCGAGTCGTCGAAATGAGTCGGGGTCTTGGTCGACGACGATTACGGTGTGACCCCAGTCGTCAAGTTGGTGCGCCAGGGCTGACCCAACCCGGCCGCATCCCATGATCACGATGTGCACGGGGTAACGGTAGCGGTCCAGGGGGCGCGTACTATCGGCGGCCGTGGCCAATGTGACGTCCTTATTCAAGCGTGCACTGGTAGGGCGTCCACAGTCGAGCGCCAAGCTTGGCGAGACTCTGCTGCCCAAGAGAATTGCGTTGCCGGTCTTCGCCAGCGACGCTCTATCGTCCAACGCGTATGCGACACAGGAGATCCTGGTCGTCCTCTCCATCGGTGGCGCTGCCTTCTTGAGTTATACGCCGTGGGTCGCGGCTGGCGTCGTGCTCGTGTTCTTCGTCGTCGTCGCTTCTTACCGGCAAAATGTGCACGCGTACCCCAGTGGTGGTGGCGACTACGAGGTCGCAACCGTCAACCTTGGTCCCAACGCTGGGGTCGTCGTCGCTAGCGCGCTTCTCGTCGACTACGTGATGACGGTGGCGGTGTCCATCGCAGCAGCCGTCGACAACATCGGCTCCGCGTTTCGCTCCGGTGATCGACCACAGCGTCGCCGTGGCGATCGCGCTGATCGTCATCATCACGCTGATGAATCTGCGCGGCGTGCGCGAGTCTGGAACTGCGCTTCGCGATCCCAACGTATGCCTTCATGTTCTCCATCTTCTTCATGGTCGGTTGGGCGCTAGTGCGGATCGCGATGGGCGATCAACTAGTCGCCGAGAGTGCGAACTGGCATCTGGTCGCGGAGAACTCGGTCGCTGGGTTCGCAGTGCTCTACCTGATTGCGCGGGCCTTCTCATCTGGTACTACCGCGCTCACCGGTGTCGAGGCGATCAGCAACGGCGTACCCGCGTTCCAGAAGCCAAAATCACGTAACGCGGCGACGACCCTGTTGCTGCTCGGTGTGATCTCGATGGCGATGTTCGCCTCGATCACCTGGCTGGCCATGTACACGGGCGTGAAGGTGGCCGAGAAGAACTCGGACCTGATCGGATTGCCGCCCGGCGAGGAGCAGAAGACGGTCATCTCGCAGATCGCCGAAACGGTGTTCAGCAACTGTGCCGGTCTTGGCGGTCATCGTCGCGACGGTGACTGCGCTCATCTTGGTGCTGGCAGCTAACACGGCGTTCAACGGTTTCCCGGTACTCGGTTCGATCCTGGCAAGGGACGGCTACTTGCCGCGCCAGTTGCACACCCGCGGGGATCGACTGGCCTTCAGCAACGGCATCATCGCGCTGGCTTCGACGGCGATCTTCCTCATCTACATCTTCGATGCCGACGTCTCCAAGTTGATTCAGTTGTACATCGTCGGCGTCTTTGTGTCGTTCACGATGAGTCAGACCGGAATGGTGCGCCACTGGACCCGGCTGCTGTCGACTGAGCAAGACCCGGCAGTCCGTCGGCAGATGAGGCGCTCCCGTGTCATCAACTCCATTGGCCTGGTGCTCACGGGAACTGTGCTCATCATCGTGCTGCTGACGAAGTTCACGCACGGTGCCTACTTGGCGATCTTGGCGATGGCTGCACTTTTCGTGTTGATGAAGGCGATCAGACGTCACTATGCGTCGGTGTCAGCCGAACTGCTGGCAGACACCTCCGTCGAGATGTTGCCGTCGAGGATTCACGCCGTCGTGTTGGTCTCCAAACTGCACAAGCCAGCACTGCGTGCCCTGGCGTATGCGAGAGCGTCTCGCCCTGCGTCGCTTGAGGCACTGACCGTTCGCGTCGATCCCGTAGAGACCGATGCGCTGCTGGCCGAGTGGGAAGCGGCAAAGGTTCCGGTTCCGCTGAAGGTCTTGGACTCGCCGTTCCGTGAAGTCACGCGACCGATCGTCGACTACGTAAAGACCAAGCGGGAGAACAGCCCGCGCGACATCGTCGACGTCTACGTACCCGAGTATGTGGTTGGCCGTTGGTGGGAGACGCTGCTGCACAACCAAAGCGCGCTCCGGTTGAAGACTCGACTGCGGCTCACGCCCGGCGTCGTCGTCGTTTCGGTGCCGTACCAGTTGCGGTCGAGCCAGGGACTGGAGTCACGGCCGGAGAACTTCGCTCCTGGTGCAGTGCGCCGAGGGGAGCCGACGCCAGAAGAAGCCGAGCGTACGGTCGCCGAGGAGATGGAAAACTAACCGTGCCCGATGTCGGCGATGTCATCAGGCTCACGGTCGGTCCAGTTGCACACGGCGGGCACTTCGTCGGTCGCCTCGAGGGTCAAGTGGTGTTCGTCCGCCACGGGCTACCGGGCGAGGACGTAGCTCGCGGTAGGTCACCGACATCGGTCCGAAGGGCCGCTACCTGCGCGCCGACGTTCGTTCGGTGGAGAAGGCCGCACCCGAGCGTGTCACTGCTCCGTGCCAATACGCCGGCGAATGTGGCGGTTGCGACTTCCAGCATGTCGACCTGGCGTTTCAGCGTGAGCTAAAGGCCAGCGTTGTTGCTGAGCAACTTCGTCGACTGGCTGGCGTTGATCGTGACGTCGTCGTCGAACCACTCACCGCTGACGAATCTGGGCTCGGTTGGCGCACCCGGATGTCGTTCGCGGTTGACGAGTCTGGTCACCCCGGATTGCGACGTCATCGCTCGCACGACGTCGTTGCGATCGATCGCTGCGTCATCTCCCATCCGCTGATTCAGCAGTCCGAAGTCACCACCGAACAATTCCCCGGAGCGTCAACGGTCGACGTCACGGCTGCAACCACCAATGGCGACGTGCAGGTGTCGGTCGACGGTTCCGCCACGCCTGGCACCGTGGAGCGGGCAGCCGGTCGCGACTGGCGAGTGAGCGGCGGGGGCTTTTGGCAGGTGCATCCGGCGGCCGCAGACGCTCTGGTCGGCGCCGTCATGGATCAACTGCAGCCGCGCGCGGGCGAGCATGCGTTGGATCTGTATGCCGGTGTTGGACTGTTCGCGGGACCGCTCGCGCGAGCGACTCGGTGTCGGCGGACGCGTCGACGTCGTCGAAGCGCACCGAGTGGCCGTCGACGATGCCGAGGTCAACTTGGCCGACGACGTCACGGTGCGCATCCAAGGCGTCTCGGTCGAGCGGTTCTTGCAGCGGACGCCGCTGCGTCACTGCGACCTGGTGGTGCTCGACCCTCCGCGAGCCGGCGCGGGTCGTCGCGTGCTGACCGCTCTTGCTCGGATGAAACCGCGCGCGATCAGTTATGTCGCGTGTGACCCGGCCGCGCTGGCTCGCGACGTCGCAACTGCCGCCGACCTCGGGTATGGACTCCAGCAGTTGCGGGCGTTCGATCTGTTCCCGATGACCCACCACGTCGAATGCGTGGCGCTGCTGTCGCCGATGGGCGAGCAGGGTCCTGGGTGAATTCCATTCCCTCGTGTTATCTTGATATCAAGATAAATCATCCTTTGAGTAGGCTCACGCCGGTCGGTAGGAGGCTCTGATGGCACAGGCGAACAGTTTTGGTGCTCGTGCGGACCTGTCGGTTGGCGGTAGCACCTACGAGATCTTCCGGATTGACGCCGTGCCCGGCTCCGATCGACTCCCGATGAGTTTGAAGGTGCTGCTCGAGAACCAACTTACGGACCGAAGACGGCGCCAACGTCACCGGCGACCACGTCCACGCGCTTGGGCAATGGCAGTCGCAGGCTGAGCCAAACACCGAGATTCAATTCACGCCCGCCCGCGTCATCATGCAGGACTTCACCGGAGTACCTGCTGTGGTCGACCTGGCGACAATGCGCGAGGCGGTACGCGATCTCGGCGGTGATCCTTCGCGGATCAACCCACTGGCTCCTGCAGAGCTTGTTATCGATCATTCAGTGATCGCGGATTTCTTCGGTGCGCCAGATTCCTTCGAACGCAATGTTGAGTTGGAGTACCAGCGAAACATTGAGCGCTATCAGTTGCTGCGCTGGGGGCAGACCGCGTTTGCGGAGTTCCGGGTGGTGCCTCCCGGTACCGGCATCGTGCATCAGGTAAACATCGAGCACTTGGCACGCGTCGTGATGGATCGAGGCGGGCAGGCGTACCCCGACACTGTCGTCGGCACTGACTCCCACACCACGATGGTCAACGGCTTGGGAGTGCTCGGCTGGGGTGTCGGAGGGATCGAGGCAGAGGCCGCGATGCTCGGTCAACCCGTGAGCATGCTGGTGCCTCGCGTCGTCGGTGTGAAGTTGACGGGGGAGTTGCCCGAGGGCACGACCGCCACCGACCTGGTTCTGACCATCACCGAGATGTTGCGCCACCACGGGGTCGTCGGAAAGTTTGTGGAGTTCTACGGCAGCGGCGTTTCAGCGGTGCCGCTCGCGAACCGTGCAACGATCGGAAATATGAGCCCGGAATACGGCTCGACGGTGGCGATCTTCCCGGTCGATCAGGGAACGTTGGACTACCTGTCGCTGACCGGACGTTCGGTCGAGCAGGTTGCGCTCGTCGAGGCCTATGCCAAAACCCAGGGGCTGTGGCTCGACCCGGACGCAGAGCCTGACTACTCAGAGCGCCTCGAACTGGACCTCGGATCGATCGAGGCGTCGTTGGCCGGGCCGAAGCGACCGCAGGACAGGGTTCCGCTGCGTCAGGCCAAGACCATGTTTGAGCAGGCGCTTCCCGACTTCGCAGGACCGGGCGCCGATCGAGCGGCGGTCGCGGTCAACGTCGGCGGTCAAGACGTTCAACTCGAGCACGGGGCGGTGGCGATCGCGGCCATCACCTCGTGCACGAACACGTCGAACCCCTCGGTCATGATCGGCGCTGCGTTGGTTGCGAAGAATGCCGTCGAGAAGGGACTGACTCGCAAGCCGTGGGTCAAGACCACCCTTGCGCCCGGCTCGAAGGTCGTTATGGACTACTACGACCGAGCCGGTCTGACCCCGTACCTCGACAAGCTGGGCTTCAACCTCGTCGGGTATGGCTGTACGACGTGCATCGGAAACTCCGGGCCGCTGCTGCCCGAGGTTTCGGCCGCCGTGAACGAGCACGACGTGACCGTGGTTTCGGTGCTGTCGGGTAACCGAAACTTCGAGGGTCGGATCAACCCCGAGGTCAAGATGAACTACCTCGCCTCCCCGCCGCTTGTTGTGGCGTACGCCCTTGCGGGGACGATGGATCTGGATCTGCTCACCGAGCCACTGGGCGTCGACGGAGATGGAACTCCGGTGATGCTCTCCGATATCTGGCCGACAGCTCAAGAGATCCAGGACGTCGTATCGCAAACCATCGCTAGCGAGACGTTCACGCGCGAGTACGCAGACGTGTTTGCTGGTGACCAACGTTGGCAGGAATTGTCGACGCCGACCGGTGACATCTTCGCGTGGGATGACGCGTCGACGTACGTTCGTAAGCCCCCGTACTTCGACGGCATGCAACAACAACCGTCCCCAGTGACCGATGTGCAAGGTGCACGCGTACTGGCAGTGCTTGGCGACTCCGTCACGACCGACCACATCTCGCCGGCCGGAGCGATCAAGACGGACAGCCCGGCTGGGAAGTTCCTGACAGATCACGGGGTCGCACGTTCAGACTTCAACTCATACGGGTCTCGACGCGGCAACCACGAGGTGATGATTCGCGGCACCTTCGCGAACATCCGGCTTCGCAACGCGATGGTGCCGGGTGTCGAGGGCGGCTTTACCAAGGACTTGCTTGACCCCGCGCAACCGGTTGTCCCGATCTTCGATGCCGCCGAGCACTACCGATCGCAGGAAGTGCCCCTCGTCGTCCTGGTCGGCAAGGAGTACGGATCAGGTTCGTCTCGAGACTGGGCCGCAAAGGGGACGGCGCTACTCGGCGTGCGCGTGGTCATCGCTGAGTCGTATGAGCGCATTCACCGCAGCAACCTGATTGGCATGGGGGTGTTGCCCCTTCAGTTCCCGCAAGGCCAGAGCGCTGCGACGTTGGGACTAACCGGGGACGAGGTGTTCGACGTCAGCGGCATCACTGAACTCAACGATGACGTCACTCCACGCGCCGTGTCGGTAATTGCAACGCGCCCCGACGGGACTTCGATTCAGTTCGACGGGGTCGTCCGAATCGATACTCCCGGGGAAGCCGACTACTACCGCCACGGTGGGATCTTGCCGTTCGTCTTGCGCTCCCTGCTCGAGGACTAGCGGCCGGTCGATGCCCGGCGTGGCGGTCTCACAGCCGCCGCTTTGGCTAAGTTAGTGTCGGACCCGAACACTTGTTCGGAAAACGACCGGAGGCGACGTGCGCGTACTCGGGATCGATCCCGGGCTGACTCGCTGTGGGTTGGGCATCGTGGATGGCGCTCCCGGTCGTTCCCTCCAGCTAGTCGCGGTCTCGGTCGTCCGCACTGCCACCGATGCCCCGCTGGGTGAACGGCTGGTGGCGATCGAAGTCGAGGTCGATCGGTGGCTCGAGGAGCATCGCCCCGACGCGGTGGCCGTGGAGCGAGTCTTCAGTCAGCACAACGTCCGCACGGTGATGGGGGTTGCGCAGGTCAGTGGCGTGGTGATCGCTGCTGCCACCCGTCGAGGCTTGCCGGTGGCGCTTCACACGCCGAGCGAAGTCAAGGCCGCTGTGACCGGACACGGTCAGGGCCGACAAGGCACAGGTTGGGGCGATGGTTGCCAGGCTGCTCCGGTTATCGGAGGTGCCGAAACCGGCCGACGCAGCAGACGCGCTGGCGTTGGCCATTTGTCACGTCTGGCGTGGTGCCGCGATGGATCGATTGGCTGCCGCAGCAGCGGGAGCTCGGCGGTGATCTCGTCGGTCCACGGCAGAGTGGCGTCAGTCAGCGGGGACTCGGCGGTGATCGAGGTTGGTGGCGTAGGTCTGACCGTGCAGTGCACGCCCAACGACCAGCGCCGGGTTGCGCGTGGGGCAGGCGGCGATGCTGGCCACGTCCCTGGTGGTTCGCGAAGACTCGCTGACCCTCTACGGCTTCGCCGATGACGACGAGCGTCAGGTGTTCGACCTCGTGCAAACCGTCAGCGGCATTGGTCCGAGGTTGGCGCAACAAATGTTGGCGGTCCATTCGCCGGACGCATTGCGCACGATCGTGGCCACTGAGGATCTTGCCGCGCTGACCAAGGTGCCGGGGATCGGACGTAAGGGCGCGCAGCGCATCGTCCTAGAGCTCAAGGATCGGCTCACCGGCATCGCTGCCGGTCCGACTGGTTCCTCCGCTGCGGCCCCGACCGGTTCGTGGCAGGCCGATGTCCACGCCGCACTCATTGGGTTGGGTTGGAACGTGCGCGAAGCCGACGACGCGGTGTCTCAAGTGTCGTCGGAGGTCGCCCGTGGTGAAGCGGGGATCAACGTCGACGACACCGGATCGCTGCTTCGAGCCGCGTTGCGACTGCTGGGTCCGCGATGACCGAGGACCATCTGCTCGACCCCACGCAGACCGGTGACGACCGCGCGATCGAGGCAGCGCTGCGTCCGAAGCGACTGTCCGAGTTCGTGGGACAGGCAAGGGTCCGCGAGCAAATCGCGCTCGTATTGCAAGCTGCCAAGGCCCGCGGGGGAGCCCCCGACCACGTTCTGATGTCAGGGCCGCCTGGCCTCGGCAAGACGACGTTGGCCATGATCATCGCTGCTGAGCTTGAGCAGCCGATTCGAATCACCAGTGGTCCGGCCATTCAGCACGCAGGTGATCTCGCGGCCTTGTTGTCATCGCTGGTCGAAGGCGAGGTGCTGTTCCTCGACGAGATCCATCGCATGGCTCGACCAGCCGAAGAGATGCTGTACCTCGCGATGGAAGACTTTCGTGTCGACGTCGTGGTGGGCAAAGGTCCCGGCGCTGCTGCGATCCCGTTGGAATTACCACCGTTCACCTTGGTGGGAGCAACGACGCGTGCCGGACTACTACCAGGACCGTTGCGTGACCGGTTCGGTTTTACTGGCCACCTCGACTTCTACGAACCCGACGAACTCGAGCAGGTGCTCACTCGGTCGGCTGCGTTGCTCGGGGTCGATCTGCGTCCTGAGGGGGCGACCGAGATTGCCGGGCGGTCGCGCGGTACACCGCGAGTGGCCAACCGGTTGTTGCGTCGAGTGCGGGACTTCGCCGAGGTGCGTGGCACCGGTGCGGTCGACTACGAAACGGCCTGCGCAGCCCTTGAGGTATACGAGGTCGACGCGATCGGGTTGGACCGCCTTGACCGGGGGGTACTCGAAGCACTGGTTCGACGGTTCGGTGGTGGCCCGGTTGGTGTAAGCACCCTTGCGGTCTCGGTGGGTGAAGAGCGCGAGACCGTCGAGGAAGTTGCCGAACCGTTTCTGGTTCGCCGTGGACTCTTAGCGCGAACCCCGCGGGGAAGGGTGGCCACCCCGGCCGCCTGGGCTCACCTTGGTCTCACGCCACCGGCCGTCCCCGGTATGCCAGGTACGCTGTTCGACCCCGACTCAACTGAGTAGGCGAACGGCGGAACGGAGTAGACGTGGACAACGGAGTGTTGATCTTCGTTTTGCTCGTGCCGTTCATAGCGCTGTACTTCCTGGTGCTTCGGCCGGCCCAAGCGCGAAACCGGCGCACCCAGCAGGTGGTCGATTCGCTGCAACCAGGGCAGCGGGTGATCACCACCAGCGGCCTGTTCGGGACTGTGGTCGGAGTCGAGGGCGACACGGTTGAACTGCAGGTCAGCGACGGTGTTGTCGTGCGATTCGCTCGACGAGCGATCGGACAGGTACTGGCGGACGACCCCCCACCGGCTGACTCGGCCGGCGAATCGACCAGCGACACCTGACCCTGGTGGTCTGAACCTGGACCTGCGTCGGGGATACTGCCTGCGGCATCCAGTGACCGCAGCCGAGCGCCTGCCAGCACTGTTCATCGAAGGGACAACGAGTGGCTTCATCGACTTCAGGACGACCCGGCAGGTCGTTACTGGTGCTGTTGATCGTCATGGTGGCGCTTGGCGCGTGGATCGTGATCACTGGCAACACCACGCCGAAACTCGGCCTGGACCTCAAGGGCGGCACCACGGTCACCTTGCAGCCCAGTCCGGCTCCCGGCGAAGAAGGCCAGATCACTACTGAGGCGATCAACCAGGCCGTCTCGATCATCGAGCAGCGCGTGAACGGCAGTGGTGTGGCCGAAGCGTCCGTCACTTCTCAGGGCAGCGGATCGCAGGCCGTGATCGTGGTTTCGGTACCAGATGTCGGACAGGACGAGTTGGTTTCACAACTTGGCCAGACCGCCAGCCTGACGTTCCGACCGGTCCTCGCCGCAGCGCCAGGAACCGCGACTCCCACTCCGAGCCCGTCACCTACTCCATCGAAGACCGGCAACAACGGTGGGCAAGGCAACGGCGGGGGCAACGGTTCATGAGCAGAATCGGCAACGGTCAGAACAACGGTGGTGTGCTGCCTCGAGTCAGTGCAACGAGTGGCAATGGCCAGGGTGGCAACGGTCAGGGTGGCTCGCAGACGCCAACTCCTTCGGCAACCCCGACACCTACCGCGACGTCCACTGCACCGACGACGACGCCGACTTCACCGTCCGACGTCAGCCCAGCGCTGCAGCAGCAGTTCGCTCAACTCGACTGTTCTGATCCCAAGCAGAAGAACATCGGACAGACGTTCAAGAAGACCGAACCGGCGATCGCGTGCAGCGACGATGGCGCCGAGAAGTACCTGCTGGCTCCGGTCGAGGTTGATGGCGCGAACATCGACAGCGCCACTGCGGGCATTCCGCAGAACGGCGCGAGCTGGGCAGTTAACCTCAACTTTGACGCCGACGGAACAAAGGCGTTCGCGGACACCACCACCAGGCTGGCGAGTCTGCAGGATCCACTGAACCGATTCGCCATCGTGCTGGACGGGTTGGTGGTCTCGGCGCCCGGTCTGAACAACGGACCAATCCTCGGTGGGCAAGCGCAAATTACCGGGTCGTTTACGCAGCAGCAGGCCACTGACCTAGCCAACGTCTTGAAGTTCGGTGCACTGCCACTGAACTTCACCATCGTCGAACGGCAAACCATCTCGCCGACGCTGGGGGCCGATCAACTTCAAGCTGGCCTAATCGCCGGCGCATTGGGGCTGATCCTCGTGGTGATCTACCTGCTGGTCTACTATCGCGCGCTGGCCTTCGTCGCGATCCTCAGCCTGGTGGTCGCCGGTGCATTGGTCTACGGCACGGTAATCCTGCTCGGTCAGACGATGGGATTCACGCTGACGCTCGCCGGTGTCGCCGGTTTGATTGTCGCGATCGGTATTACGGCCGACTCCTTCATCGTCTACTTCGAGCGAATCCGTGACGAAGTGCGCGAGGGAAGAACGCTGCGCGTGGCCTTGGAGTCTGGCTGGGTACGAGCCAGGCGAACGATCGTCACCGCGGACGCCATCTCGCTGATCGCATCTGCCGTCTTGTACTTCTTGTCGGTGGGTAGCGTCCGAGGCTTCGCGTTCACTTTGGGATTGACGACCGCGATCGACTTGGTAGTGGTGTTCTTCTTCACCAAGCCGGTGATCAGCCTGCTGTCGCGCACCAAGTTCTTCAACAGCGGAAGCCCCTGGTCGGGGTTGTCGCCTGAACGGCTCGGAGCGCGACCACGCACCGAACAGACAACCGTCGCGAGCAGACGTCGCGCCTCGGCAAAGGAGGCATGACATGGCGCGCATCCCCGAGATGGCCGCTGGTCTTTATCGCGGAGACGTCTCGTTTGACTTTGTCGGTCGCCGGCGCCTTTGGTACATCGTCTCGGCGGTCTTGTTGTTCGTCTCGATTGGTGCCTTGGCGGTCAACGGGCTGAAGTTCGGTGTGGAGTTCGACGGTGGCTCGATCTTCGCCGTCCCGAGCGAAACCTGTTCCATCGAGACGGCGCGTGACGCGACGTCCGCAGTGCTGCAGTCCCCGGTCGAGCCGACAGTCACCGAGGTCAACAGTTCAAGTGGCCGAGGGTTGCGGATCCAGACTGAGGCGCTTGACCCCAAACAGACCACCGAGGTTTCGAACGCGCTCGCGAAGGCCTGTGGCGTATCAGAGACTGACGTTTCTAATCAGATCATCGGCCCGACATGGGGCGAACAGATCACCAAGAAGGCATTGACCGGGCTGATCGTCTTCCTGGTCGCGGTTGTTGTGTACTTGTCGATCATCTTTGAATGGCGGATGGCTATCGCCGCGCTGATCGCCTTGGCGCACGACGTCATCATCACGGTGGGTGTCTACGCGCTGGTCGGCTTCGAGGTCACACCCGCGACCGTGATCGGTGTGCTCACGATCTTGGGATATTCGCTGTACGACACCGTCGTGGTGTTCGACAAGGTGAAAGAGAACACCAAGGGATTGGCTGGCGGCAGTCGCATGACCTACAGCGAGGCCGCCAACCTCGCGATCAACCAGACTCTTGTCAGGTCGATCAACACCTCGATCGTGGGACTGCTCCCGGTGGCGGCGCTGCTGTTCGTTGGGGCGTACATCCTGGGGGCAGGGACGCTCAAGGACCTGGCGTTGGCGCTCTTCGTCGGTATCGCTGTTGGCACCTACTCGTCGATCTTCGTCGCGACTCCGGTCGTCGCTCAGTTGAAGGAGCGGGAGCCAGCGATGCAGGCGCTGTCCAAGCGGGTGGCCGCCCGACGCGAGAGTCGTGGGGAGAGCGCACCCACCGGAACCAAGGCACCGGTTGTGGCTGCGCCTGACGAAACCGACGAGGCGGTGACAGTTGCTTCTGGGGCACCCGCGAAGGCAGGTCCACGCAACCAGCCAAAGCGCAACAAGAAGCGTAAACGGCGTTAGACACCCGATTGCGTAGACTGGAACTGTCTCGCGGTCGATGGACCGGGGGAATGTCTGCGTCCTTCAGGAGCCAATGTGCCCGACGATGGTGCCATCGGAGCGGTCAAGCCTGACCGCACGACGCCACGTCCACCGAGCACGCCTGAGCCGCCGACTCGAATGCGCGCCGCCTTCGCGCGACTGAGCGGAGCGCACCGATCGAGTTATCCCGAACTCGAGCCGCTGTTTCGAATCGTCAAGTCCTCGCATCCCAAGACTGATCTGCGGCAGATCGAACACGCCTATGAGGTCGCCGAAGAGGCCCATCGGGGACAGTTGCGACGCAGCGGGGATCCGTACATCACTCATCCCCTGGCAGTGGCGCAGATCCTCGCCGAATTGGGAATGACGGCCGCGACGTTGTGTGCGGCGTTGTTGCACGACACGGTCGAAGACACCGACTACAGCCTGCAAGAACTGACGGCAGACTTCGGCGATGAGATCGCGCTGCTCGTCGACGGCGTTACCAAACTCGACAAGGTCAAGTACGGGCAGGCGGCGCAAGCCGAAACCACGCGCAAGATGGTCGTCGCGATGGCCCGCGACATTCGGGTACTGGTCATCAAGTTGTGTGACCGGCTGCACAACATGCGCACTCTGAGCTTTCTGCCCGAAGAAAAGCAACAGTCAAAGGCGCGAGAAACGTTAGAGATCTACGCACCTCTGGCGCACCGACTCGGTATGAACGCCATCAAGTGGGAACTTGAGGATCTGTCGTTCGGCACGCTTTACCCGAAGATGTACGACGAGATCGTCGACTTGGTCGAGCGTCGTGCACCGAGCCGCGAGCAGTACTTGCAAGACGTGTCAGCACAAGTCAGCGAGTCGCTGCACCAGTCACGCATCGATGGCGTCGTCACAGGTCGACCGAAGCACTACTACAGCGTCTACCAAAAGATGATCGTCCGCGGTCGTGACTTCACCGACATCTACGACCTTGTCGGGATCCGCATTCTGGTCGACTCGGTCCGCGACTGCTACGCCGCACTCGGCATCATCCACTCGCGGTGGAACCCGGTGCCAGGGCGGTTCAAGGATTACATCGCGATGCCCAAGTTCAACCTCTACCAGTCGCTACACACCACCGTGATCGGTCCCGAGGGCAAACCCGTCGAGATGCAGATCCGCACTCACGCCATGCACCGTCGAGCGGAGTACGGCGTAGCCGCGCACTGGAAGTACAAGGAAGATGGCTCGAGTTCGTCGGGCGAGGACGACATGACGTGGCTTCGTCAACTCCTCGACTGGCAGCAAGAGACGTCAGATCCAGGTGAGTTCCTCGACTCGCTGCGCTTTGAGATCAATGCCGCCGAAGTCTTCGTCTTCACACCCAAAGGCGACGTAATTGCGCTGACCGCCGGCGCCACTCCCGTCGACTTCGCTTATGCCGTTCACACCGAAGTTGGTCACCGGACCGTCGGCGCGCGCGTCAACGGCCGATTGGTGCCGCTGGACTCGTTGCTCGAGAACGGTGACGTCATCGAGGTCATCACCAGTAAGGCCGAAGGCGCAGGTCCGAGTCAGGACTGGATCAACTTCGTCAAGTCCGCGAGGGCGCGCAACAAGATTCGTGCCTGGTTCTCCAAGGAACGTCGTGAGGGTGCCGTTGAGATTGGCAAAGACCGCATCGCGCGCGCCATGCGCAAGCAGGGGTTGCCGATCCAGCGTGTGATGAGCGGGCCGGTGCTCATGTCGGTCGCCTCAGACCTCCGCCTTAAGGACATCACCGCGTTGTACGGAGCTGTAGGCGAGGGCCATGTCAGCGCGCACACCGTTGTCCGGCGCATCGTCGACTCACTTGGCGGAGAAGAAGGCGCGACCGAGGATCTGGCTGAAGCGACCACGGCGACCCGGCCGGCGCGGGTACGTACGCACGGCGACCCTGGCGTAACAGTCAAGGGAGTCGACGACGTTTGGGTTAAGTTGGCTCGTTGTTGCACGCCGGTGCCTCGCGACGAGGTCGTTGGGTTCGTCACGCGGGGGAGCGGAGTATCGGTGCACCGTGCAGACTGCACGAACGTCAAGACCATGGAGCCCGATCGTTTCGTTGACGTCGAGTGGGCGCCAACAGCGTCCAGTGTCTTCTTGGTGTCGATCCAGGTTGAGGCGCTTGACCGCGCCCGGCTGCTATCGGACGTGACTCGGGTCCTGTCCGATCAGCACGTCAACATCCTCAATGCGTCGGTGACGACAACGCGGGATCGGGTTGCAGTTTCGCGCTTTACCTTCGAGATGGGCGACACGCGTCACCTCGGGCACGTACTTTCTGCGGTTCGCAACGTCGAGGGAGTCTTCGACGTCTACCGCATCACAAACGGCTAATCCTCAGACGCTGAACTCTTCTAGCGACTGCTGAGCCTGCGCCAGCCACTCCTGCCGGGCCGTGATGGCCTCGCGTGCTTTCGTAGCTGCGTCGCGGTTGCCGGATTGTTCGGCGGCCGCCAGTTCCTTTTCCAGTTTGGCGATCGATTTGGTCAGCTGTTCGACCGTTGCAGTAGCTCGTGCTCGCGCTTCGGGGTTGCTGCGACGCCAGCGGCTCTCCTCGAAGTTGCGGACTTCCTGCTCAACCTTTTGCAGTCGCTTTTCGATCCGATCGCGGTCGTTGCGCGGGACGTGTCCGATCGCAGCCCACTTATCTTGAATCGTCCGTAGCGATGAACGAGCAGCTTTGGGGTCAGTGACCGGAAGCAACGCCTCGGCTTCGGTTAGCAGTGCCTGTTTGGCTTTGAGGTTCTCATCGAGGTGAGCGTCGCGTTCGGTGAACGCCTCCGTGCGCGCTGCGAAGAACTTGTCTTGTGCGGCTTTGAACCGAGTCCACAACTCGTCATCGACGCCTCGGGGGGCATGACCGGCGGCTTTCCACTTGGTCATCAGAGAGCGGAAGGCGGTTGTCGTCGGACCCCAGTCTTTGCTGTCGGCCAATGCCTCAGCCTCTTTGATGAGCTTTTCTTTACTGGCTTCGGCCTCGTGACGTTTGCTGTCGCGCTCGGCGAACCATGCCCGGCGACGCTTCTCAAAGATTCCGCGACTGTGGCTCAGTCGCTTCCACAGGTCTTGCTCAACTGATCGCTCGACGTGGGGGAGGTGCTTCCACTCCTCGACGATCGCGCGGAAGCGTTCGCCGCCGGACTTCCACTGCGTCGAATCAGCCAAGCTTTTCGGCCTCATCGACGAGGGCGTATCGCGACGCTTTCGCCCGCTCTCGACTGGCTACCCTCTCGGCGTCGAGATCGGCCCGACGTTGATCGACAATGACGACCAAGGCGTCCAGCCGCGTCCGCAGTGCTTGTAGATCGCCGACGCAGTGGGGTTCGTCGACCTGCGAGCGGATCTTCCCGATTTTGACCATGGCGTCGTCAGGCGCCAATCCTGCGTCGGTGAGTCGATGCTCAAGGAGGTCGACATCGACCGCGAGTGCGGCGTAGCGACGCTGGTAGTACGCCAGTCCTGCCGCTGGATCGCCGGCGAGCCATTCGCCAACCTTCATTCGCCGTCCGCAGTACGAACGAAGACTGCCCCCTGGTCGTCAACCCGACCCCACGACTGTGTCGATGGCACCGCCGGGCCACTCGGTGGTGTCGGGCGCGGCGGGGTGGGATGCGGGGTCTGGCTCATGGTGTTCATCAACTCTGGTTAATCGTGACGGACTTGATTGTGACTGGCGTCGCGGGGGCACCGTCGTCGACGTTGGGGCTCCCAGCAGCGACTCCACCTTGGGCGACTTGCCGCAAGATGTCGAGTCCCGAATCGATGTGACCAACGATCGTGTAGTCAGGCGGAAGCGTCGAGTCCTCGTAGACCAAGAAGAACTGGCTACCAGCTTGGCCGCCCTGCGGCTCGGCCATCGCGACCGTCCCGGCTGGGTAGTTGTTCTTGCCCGCCTTCGGCAGGTTTTCGTCAGCGACGGTGTAGCCGGGGCCGCCGCTACCGGTACCCGTTGGGTCACCGCACTGCAGGACCGACAGTGAATCACTGGTCGTGAGGCGGTGGCACGACGTGTTGTCGAAGTAGCCCTCTCCGGCCAGGAACGCGATGGAGTTGCTGTTCTTCGGGGCGTTCTTCACATCAAGGTCGATCGTGATGGTGCCCTGGTTGGTTTTGAGGGTGGCCGTGGCAGGAGTCTTGTCGTTGAGCACTTGTTCGGGTTTGTCATAGCTCTTGGGCGACGTGGATGCGGACGGAGTTGCGGAAGGGCTGGCAGCCGGCTCGGCCGCGGGCGCTGGGGTGTCGTCACCCTGGACCGAGGTCCAGACTCCGAACCCAACGACGATCGCCACCGCGACAACCACGCCGATGATGATGTCCCTGCGCTTACGACGGCGCGCCTGCTCTGCCTTGCGTGTGAGATAGGCCTCGTAGTTCGCACGGGCCGCTGCCTTGCGCTGCTTCTTCTTGGTCGCCACGAACTCTCCTCGTCATACCCAGCGCCGAGACTCCAGGGCGAAGTCGGCCGCACCAGTGTAGGAACGTTCTGGAGCGGTCCAGACCGTGGTGGCCAGAAACGTCCCTACCCAGGCGCTGACGCCCAGGTAGTCGCCCTGGCATCCCAGGTAGGCTCAACCGGTCCATCGAGTCAACAGGAGGCTGATCCACGTGCTGATCGCTGGCTTCCCCTCGGTGGCGTTCGGGACCAACGTCTACGTCGTGGCCCCAGCTGCTGGGGAACAGTGCATCGTGGTCGACCCCGGTATCGAAGTGGCCGACGGTGTGGACTGCCCTGCTTCGAGAGCACCGCCTTGAGCCCGTGGCGGTGTTGTTGACGCACGGGCACATTGATCACACGTTCTCGGTGGTGCCCGGTCGGGACGGCCCGAGGTTTGCCCGCCTACATCCACCCGGGGGACCGCGAGTTGCTCGCCGACCCGATGAAGGGGATCAGCCCCGAGACGGCGGCAATGTTCGGCGGGCGACTGACCTGGGTTGAGCCTGACGACGTCCGCCTGATCGGTGAAGAGCCATTAGAGATGGCCGGTCTGCGGATCGAAGTCGACCACGCGCCCGGACACACCCCTGGGTCGGTGATGTTCCGGCTACCCGGGGCGCCAGACGGTGCGAATGGTCTGGACCAGCAGCCGACGCAGACCTTGTTGTCCGGTGATGTGCTGTTTGCGGGATCGATCGGGCGAACCGATCTGCCCGGTGGATCGCACGAGCAGATGCTGCAGTCACTAGCGAGCAAGGTGCTCCCACTGTCCGACGACACGTTGGTGCTTCCGGGGCATGGAGAAGCGACGACGATCGGACGTGAGCGAGCGAGCAACCCATTCCTCGCCGAGCCGACTCCCAGTCAAGCTCGCGGGCGGGGGTTGTAGGTGCCGTGACGGTATTTCGCGCGCCTAAGGGAACGTACGACGTCGTCCCGCCGCAGTCTGCTTCCTGGCTTGCCGTGCGTGAGGCACTGTCTGCGCCCCCTCGTTCGGCTGGCTACGGATTCATCGACACCCCGATGTTCGAGGACACCGCGCTCTTCGTCCGAGGCGTCGGAGAGTCCACGGACGTCGTCACCAAAGAGATGTACACCTTCGAGGATCGCGGTGGGCGATCGTTGACCCTTCGTCCCGAAGGCACGGCTGGAGTGTTGCGGGCCATCGCGGAGAACGGGCTCGACCGCGGGCCAACTGCCGGTCAAGGTCTGGTACACCGGCCCCAACTTCCGGTACGAACGGCCACAGTCTGGTCGCTACCGACAGCACACGCAGGTCGGTGTCGAGACCGTCGGATCGTCAGACCCGGCCATCGATGCCGAGGTCATCTGGCTGGCGTGGACGTCGTATCGGGCGCTCGGATTGAGTCGCGTTCGGTTACTGCTTAACTCGCTGGGCTGCGCTGAGTGCCGTCCCGCGTATCGTGCGCGTGCTGCAGGAGTTCCTGGCGACGTTGGACCTGGACGAGCCAACGCGCGAGCGCGCGGCCGTGAACCCGTTGCGTGTGCTTGACGACAAGCGTCCTGAGGTGCAGGCGCAACTCGTCGACGCACCGCTTATCTCAGACCACTTATGTGAGGCGTGCCAGGCACATCACGATTCGCTCAAGGAGTACCTGCGACTGCTTGGCGTCACCTGGGAAGACGAACCGCGCTTGGTCCGGGGCCTCGACTACTACACGCGCACGCTCTTCGAGTTCGCGCACGACGGGCTCGGGGCGCAGTCCGCGATCGGTGGCGGCGGTCGGTACGACGGGTTGCTTGAAATGTTGGGCGGTCAATCACTTCCTGGCATTGGCTTTGGTCTGGGAGTCGATCGCACGTTGCTGGCGTGTGTCGCGGAGGAAGTCGAGCCGGGGTCGGCGGCGCGCGTCGAGGTGTTCTTGGTGCCGCTGGGTGACGAAGCGAAGACGTACTTGGTCAAACTGCTCGCGGAGTTGCGTCAAGCTGGAGTGCGCGCCGACCTCGAGTACGGAGGCAAGGGACTCAAGGGCGCAATGAAGTCGGCGGACCGCTCTGGCGCGCGGTACACCGTCGTACTGGGGGAGCGTGACATGGCTGACGGCGTCGCCGGAGTCAAAGAGATGGAGTCTGGTGACCAGCAGCCGGTGAAGTTGACCGAGTTAGTTGCCACGTTGAAGGGACGACTGTCGTGATCCGCACCCGAGGGGCTGGGACGCTGCGCACCGCAGATGCGGGCGAGCAGGTGGTCCTGGCTGGGTGGATTGCGCGTCGTCGCGACCACGGTGGGGTGGCGTTCTTGGATCTGCGCGACTCCTCAGGTGTGGCGCAGGTGGTGATCCGCGACTCGGCGGTTGCTGGCGACCTGCGTAGTGAGTACTGCCTGAAAGTCGTCGGAGAAGTTGTCGAACGCCCGGCGGGTAACGAGAATCCGGAGTTGCCGAGTGGCGGCGTCGAGGTCATCGTCTCTGAGGTCGAAGTGCTGTCAGAGGCCGCGCCACTCCCGTTCCCGATCGACGAGCATCTAACCGTTGGCGAAGACGCGCGGTTGCGGCATCGCTACCTCGATCTGCGTCGTGAAGAGCCTGGTCGCTTGATCCGATTGCGGGCACGGGCGACCAAGGTGATTCGCGACGTCATGGACGAGCACGACTTCCTAGAGATCGAGACTCCGTACCTGACGCGGTCAACGCCCGAGGGTGCGCGCGACTTTCTGGTCCCAGTACGCCTGCAGCCAGGTTCTTGGTACGCGCTGCCGCAGTCGCCGCAGTTGTTCAAGCAACTGCTGATGGTCGCGGGCATGGAGCGCTATTACCAGATCGCGCGCTGTTTTCGTGACGAGGACTTTCGTGCGGATCGGCAGCCGGAGTTCACACAGCTAGACATCGAGATGTCGTTCGTCGAGCAGGCTGACGTACTGACGCTTGGTGAAGAGATCGTCGCCGCGTTGTGGCGCGACATCCATGCGTACGAGGTCCCTCTGCCGCTGCCGCAGTTGACGTACGCGGAGGCGATGAAGCGTTACGGCTCGGACAAGCCCGACGTCCGGTTCGACTGCGAACTGGTTGAGTTGACCGACTACTTCGCCGAGACGACGTTCCGGGTGTTTCAGCGGCAGTCAGACTCGTGGCACGTCGGCGCGGTGGTCATGCCAGGGGGAGCCAGCCAGTCCCGCAAGGAACTCGATGGTTGGCAGGACTGGGCGAAGGCTCGGGGTGCACGTGGGTTGGCGTACGTCCTGCTGCAGCCAGACGGCTCACTGAGTGGTCCGGTGGCGAAGAACCTGTCCGATGCGGAGCGCGATGGGTTAGCTTCCGCGGTTGGCGCCACCCCTGGGGATGCGGTGTTCTTTGCTGCCGGGGAGCGGTCCGAAGCGCTGCCTCTATTGGGTGCTGCTCGACTCGAGATCGGTCAACGCTGCGATTTGATCGACGAGTCGCAGTGGGCGTTTCTATGGATCGTTGACGCGCCGTTGTTCGAGGCCGACGGTGAGGGTGGCTGGACTGCTGTCCACCACATGTTCACGTCACCGCACACTGACTGGCTCGAGTCGTTCGATAAGTCACCGGCGGAGGCCCTCGGGTTTGCGTACGACATGGTGCTGAACGGGAACGAGATCGGTGGCGGCTCGATTCGTATCCACCGGTCAGACGTACAGCGTCGAGTATTCGATGTGATCGGTTTCTCTGAAGAAGAAGCCGAGAGCAAGTTCGGATTCCTGCTCGAAGCGTTCAAGTACGGCCCCCCGCCACATGGTGGGATCGCCTTCGGGCTTGACCGACTCGTCGCGTTGCTCGGTGGAGCGGAGTCGATTCGTGAGGTCATCGCGTTCCCCAAGACCGCCTCGGGCGGCGACCCCTTGACCGGAGCCCCGACGCCGATCACTGCGGCCCAACGAGCCGAAGCCGGCATCGACCCCACACCACCAAAACCCGAAACCCGCAAAACCTGAACCCAACACCCAGAAGCCTGAGAACAAAATTCTAAGAACGACGCGTTCTCCCACACTGGTGCAACAAACTCCGTATTCATCCTGTGGATCCCGCGGGATCCACAAGGTCAGTCAGGCTCCGCTCGGGCGCGGACGACTTGCCGCCTCAGCGCGAGGAGGCGTCGTGTTCGAGGCAGTGACAGTGAGCGGACACCATTGACGCGGTGGGCGGCTGCGAACCTGGCCGGAAGCGACAGTGCGCCCTGGCCAAGTCAGCGCATCGTGGTGCGAACGTCCTACATCCACACCTCACGGTTCCTGTGGATGCCGCGGGATCCACAGGATGAATGCGGAGTTTGTTGCACCAGTGTGGGAGAACGCGTCGTTCTTAGGATTCTGGTTCTGGCTCTTGGGGGTTGGAGGTTGCGTTGGGGGCGTTGGGAAGGGCGGACCTAGGGTGAGGGCGTGGTGAACGAACCGGACCTGTTCGATGCGGCTGCTGAAGACGTCGTCGGCGGACCGCTCGCGGTACGGATGAGACCTCGCACGCTGGACGAGGTGGTCGGCCAGGACCACCTGCTCGGCCCCGGCGGTCCGTTACGCAGGCTGGTCGACGCCAGCGCGGACGGCCAGAGCGGGGGAGCTGTCTCAGTCATCCTCTGGGGACCACCTGGTACCGGAAAGACGACGCTGGCTCACCTCGTCAGCTACGCCGGTGGTCGACGTTTCGTCGAACTCTCCGCGGTGACGGCTGGTGTCAAGGACGTCCGACAGGTGATCGACTCTGCCCGGCGACGACTGGCGACCGGCGACTCAGAGACTGTCCTGTTCGTGGACGAGGTCCACAGGTTCTCTAAGACCCAGCAGGACGCGCTGCTGCCCGCGGTCGAAAATGGCTGGGTCACTCTCATCGCAGCCACAACCGAGAATCCGCACTTCGCGATCGTGTCGCCGCTGCTATCGCGTTCGTTGCTCCTCACCCTACGCACGCTCGACGACGCCGCGATCGAACAGCTGATCGACCGTGCGATCACCGACGAACGCGGCCTCGGTGGACGCGTCACCCTCGACGACGAGGCGCGTGCGGCCATCGTGCGATTCTCTGGCGGGGACGCCCGACGCGCACTAACCGCGATCGAAGCCGTCGCCGCCGGCCGGGACGTCGACGGCGCGGTCATCGACGTTGAGATGGTCGCCGAGGCCGTCGATCGGGCGTCGGTGCGCTACGACCGGCAAGGTGACCAGCACTACGACGTTGCCAGCGCGTTCATCAAGAGCATCCGCGGCAGCGACGTGGACGCTGCATTGCACTACCTCGCGCGCATGGTCGAAGCCGGCGAGGACCCACGATTCATCGCGAGACGGTTGGTCATCCACGCCAGCGAGGACATCGGGATGGCCGACCCAACCGCGCTGCAGTCGGCCGTCGCGGCGCTTCATGCCTCGCAGTTCGTTGGACTGCCCGAGGCGCGGATCCCGTTGGCACAGGCAGTCGTCCACCTCGCGACGGCGCCGAAGTCCAACGCGATCATCGTGGCGATTGATTCGGCGTTGGCAGATGTGCGTGCCGGTCGCGCTGGACCTGTCCCGG
Organism: uncultured Actinomycetota bacterium; assembly: GCA_963726755.1. GTDB lineage: Bacteria > Actinomycetota > Actinomycetes > JAHEKZ01 > JAHEKZ01 > DATKIY01. The sequence goes on along the minus strand of CAVSDB010000001.1, from coordinate 1,374,742 downwards.
CGCACCTGCGCGACGCGCACTACCGCGGCGCCGAGTCCCTGGGTCATGGCACGACGTATCGATATCCCCACGACGACGAGCTGGGGGTCGTGGCCCAGCAGTACGCGCCGGATCAGCTCGTCGGACGTCACTACTACGAGCCGTCGAATCATGGCTACGAGCGCGAACTCACCGAGCGAGTGGCTCGACTTCGACAGCATCTGACGGCCGACGAAGACTCCTGACCTTCGACGGCGCGACGTAGGTACCGAGGACAGCCACGGTCCTTCGATAGGCTGATGGGACCGCCCTGGCCACTGCCAGAGGCACCCAACGAGGAGTCATCACCCATGCAGTCGGCCGAGATTCGTAGCAGATTCTTGCGCTTCTTCGAGGAGCGTGGGCACTCGGTCGTGCCATCGGCGCCCCTCCCGCTGCCTGATCCCACGTTGCTGCTTGTGAACGCCGGAATGGTGCCCTTCAAGCCGTACTTTCTCGGTGAGCAAACGCCTCCGTTCCCGCGCGCGGTCAGCGTCCAAAAGTGTGTCCGGACTCTTGACATCGAAGAGGTCGGCAAGACAGCGCGGCACGCGTCGTTCTTCCAAATGGCAGGCAACTTCTCGTTCGGCGACTACTTCAAAGAGGGCGCCATCCCCTTCGCGTGGGAACTGGTAACGATGCCGACAACAGACGGCGGCTATGGGCTTGACCCTGACCGGCTTTGGGTGACGGTCTTCGATACCGATGACGAGGCCGTCGACATCTGGCACCGCGACGTGGGCGTTCCCCTGGAACGCATTCAGCGTCGCGGTTACAGCGATAACTATTGGCACATGGGCGTTGCTGGCCCAGGCGGACCTTGCTCGGAGATCTATTACGACCGCGGTCCCAAGTACGGTGCCGAAGGTGGCCCGATCGCCGACGAAGAGCGTTACATGGAGATCTGGAACTTAGTCTTCATGCAGGAATCACTAGGAGAGGTCCGCACCAAGGAGGACTTCGACGTCGTTGGCGAACTTCCTGCTAAGAACATCGATACCGGCATGGGCTTGGAACGAGTGGCCACGGTGTTGCAGGGCGTCGACAACCTCTACGAGATCGACACGACGCGCCACATTCTCGATCGCGCGGTCGCCCTGACTGGCAAGCCATACGGCGTCGACCATGACAACGACGTGCGCTACCGAGTCGTCGCTGATCACGCTCGCACTGCCGTCATGTTGATCGGCGATCAGGTCGTCCCGGGCAACGAGGGTCGCGGCTACGTGCTGCGCCGCATCATGCGACGAGTCATCCGATCCATGCGTCTCATCGGCGGTCCCGACGAGACGATGCGCGAACTGGTGTCGGCGTCGATCGAGGCAATGGGACCTCAGTACCCCGAACTAGAACTTGAACGTGCGCGCATTCACACAGTCGCCGAAGCCGAGGAAGCCTCGTTCCTGCAGACCCTCAAGGCCGGCACACAGATCTTCGATCTCGCGGCGGTTGGCGCCAAGCAGTCCGGAGAAACCCGCCTTGGCGGCGACGCAGCGTTCAAACTGCACGACACCTACGGATTCCCGATTGATCTCACGCTCGAGATGGCCGCTGAGCAAGGACTCGAGGTCGACCAAGACGGTTTCCGTCGGCTGATGGCTGAGCAGCGCGAGCGCGCAAAGGCCGATTCCCGCGCGAAGAAGTCTGGGCACGTCGACGTTGCCGCGTATCGCGAACTCGCGGACGTCGCTGGCCGCACCGACTTCACCGGCTACACCGAATTGCGTTCCGAGGGCATCGTCAAAGGCATCCTTCGCGACGGCGGAGTGGTTCCCGCAGCTACAGCTGGCGACGAGGTCGAACTCGTTCTCGACCGCACACCGTTCTACGCTGAGGGTGGCGGTCAGCTCGCAGACGCCGGCCTCGTCACCCTAAGCAACGGCGCCACCCTTGAGGTTGACGACGTGCAGCAACCTGTCGAGGGACTCTACGTCCACCGTGCTCGAGTTATTGACGGTGAGATCAACACCGGGCTGGCCGCGATCGGCGAGGTTGACGTAGAACGCCGTCGTGCCATTTCTCGCGCGCACACTGCGACTCACATGGTTCATAAGGCGATGCGAGAGTTGCTCGGCGACACGGCTACGCAGGCAGGTTCTGAGAATGCGCCTGGTCGGTTCCGCTTCGACTTCCCCAACGCGGGAGCCGTCCCCAAGACAGTGCTTGCCGACGTCGAGCAGCGGGTCAACGAGATCCTGGTTGACGACCTCAGCGTCGAGGCTGAACTGATGCCCATCGACGAAGCCCGTGCGTCCGGCGCGATGGCACTCTTCGGTGAGAAGTATGGCGACGTGGTTCGGGTCGTCAGTGTCGGTGACTGGACGCGTGAACTTTGCGGTGGCACTCACGCAGGTCGCACCGGGCAACTCGGCGTCGTCAAACTGCTTGCCGAATCATCGATCGGGGCGGGTGTGCGACGCATCGAAGCGCTCGTGGGGATCGACGCCTACCGCTACCTCGCTCGTGAGCACACCCTTGTGCATCTGCTCACCGAACAACTCAAGGCACCGGCCGACGAACTCCCCGACCGGGTAGCGTCGTTGGTGCAGCGACTGCGTGACGCCGAGAAGGAGATCGAACGCGCGCGCAAAGAACAGATGTCGGCGTCGGTGGGTGACGTCGCCGGTCCAGGAGTGCTGGTCGACAACATCCGGTACTTCGGGTTCCGAGCACCTGACGACGTCGCTGCGGATCACCTCCGCGAACTAGTGCTGCAGATTCGAGGACGCGGCGACGGCGAGCAACCGGTCGTCGTACTCGGTGCTGCGGTAAGTGATGGCAAGGTCGCGATGGTGGCCGCGGTCAACGATCAGGGCCAGGCTCAAGGTGTGCTCGCCAAAGACGTTCTCGCGTCAGCGCTCCCCGCAGTCAGCGGTCGGGGCGGCGGAAAGGCGGACGTTGCCCAAGGCGGCGGTAGCGATCCGTCCGGTGTCGAGTCCGCTCTTGCGGCAGCGCAGACCGCGTTGGGCAACTCGGCGTCAGGGCAACAGTGACCGGTTCCGGCGTATGGCTGGGTGTTGACCCTGGCGAGGTCAGGATCGGTGTCGCCATCAGCGATCCCCAAGGCGTGCTGGCGGTGCCCGTCGAGACGATCAACTCTGACAAAGCGGCGATCCAGACGCTCGTTGGGCTAGCGAGCGAGCGCGACGTGGTGCTCATCGTGGTCGGCTTACCCCGATCACTTTCCGGTGAAGAAGGCTCGGCCGCGCAGCGCAGTCGAAGTTTCGCCATTCGGCTGGCGAGCGCCACCAGCATCCCCGTTTGTCTTCTCGACGAGCGGATGACGACAGTGTCGGCGACGCGTCAGTTACAAGAGGCTGGTCGAAGTAGTCGAAGCAGTCGTCAAGTGGTTGACCAGGTGGCGGCAGTAGTGATCTTGCAGTCAGCTTTGGATGCACGTTCTGCGAAGGGCACGGCTGTTGGGGAATCAGTGCCCCCCGAGGCAGAGGGGCAGTCGTGACGGCGACGACCGAAGTCCGACGTGGGCGGGTGCGCAAGGGTCGCGTGGTCGCCCTGCTGCTGATTGTCGCTCTCGTGCTGGGCTTGGGTGGATTCGCCGTCATCGCCGCTCTTCAGAAACTCACCGGCGGGCCGGCTGACTTCGCGGGAGCGGGCACCGGCAGCGTCACCATCGAGGTCCACGACGGCGACACGGCCAGTGATATTGCTACAACGTTGTATGACACGGGGGTCGTCGCGAGCGAGGCAGCCTTCGTGGACGCGGCCGTCAACGACGACAGATCCCTAGGTATCCAGCCAGGTTTCTACCAGTTGCGAAAGAATATGTCGGGCAAGCAGGCGCTTGAGTTGATCCTCGACCCCGCGTCGCGGGTCCAGACGACCGTGACCGTGCCCGAGGGCCTTCGACTAGACCAGACCGTTGATCGACTGGTCGCTGAGACGGACTTGCCTCGCACAGACTTCACAACAGTCTTAGGACATCCCGAGCAACTGGGGCTCCCCAGTTACGCCGAAGGCAATCCAGAGGGCTACCTGTTCCCCGCGACCTACACCTTCGACCCGAACGAGTCGGCAAAAGGAATCCTTAAAACAATGGTCGACCGGTTCAAGACGGCAGCATCGGATCTGCATCTGGTCGCCCGCTCAGGGGACGCCGGACTCACACCAGGCGAGGTCGTGACTGTCGGGAGTCTGGTACAGGCAGAAGTTTCGGAAGCTGATTTCGGCAAGGCCTCACGGGTGATCGTGAACCGGTTGGCGGCCGGCATGCCGTTGCAGTTCGACTCGACGGTCAACTACGCCCTGAACTCCGACGACCTCACGCTGACCAACGATCAACTCGGTGTCGACTCGCCGTACAACACCTACCAGAACACTGGACTGCCGCCTGGCCCGATCAATAGCCCTGGTGAGGCGGCAATGGAGGCAGCGCTCGCACCGCCCGCGGGGGACTGGCTCTACTTCGTCGCGCTCAAGCCCGGCAGCAACGTCACCAGGTTCACCGCTGACTACAACGAGTTCCTGCAATTCAAGAACGACTTCTACGCCGCGGTGCCGTAACGATGGCATCGTCCGCAGCTCGACGTGCCGCTGTCCTCGGTCACCCGGTCAGCCACTCGTTGTCACCGGCACTGCATCGCGCCGCCTACGAGCACCTCGGTCTGAACTGGAGCTACGAAGCCGTCGACGTTTCGCGCGAACAACTACCCGATTTCTTCAGAGGCCATCGTCGACGCGCCGAACGCGGGGTGGGTAGGTCTGTCGCTGACGATGCCGCTCAAGGAAGCGGTCATACCGCTGCTGAGCTCCATCGACTCACGAGCCGAAGCGCTCAGATCCGTCAACACCGTCATTTTCAGTAAGGCGGGGTCGCGCGGCTGGAACACCGACGTCTACGGACTGGCCGAGGTGCTTCGTCACATCGGCTTCGACCGCTGCGTCGCCAGCGACGATCCTTGGATCTGGTGCCACGGCCCGGTCAGCTGTGGCCGCGCTGGCCGAGGTCAATTCTGGCCCGGTGACGATCTGTGCCCGCAGCTCCGCAGCCGTCGCCGAATTGGTGGCGCTGGCCCAAGAATTCGGATTAGCGGCTGCGACCGGATCCTGGCCACCGTTAGCGCAGGAAATTGCGGTCCCCGTAGTCGTCTCGACGCTGCCCGTGGACGCCCAGCCGCTAGCCCTCGACGACGTCCCAGGTTCGCCCGGACACTTGGTCGACGTGGTCTACGACCCCTGGCCATCTCCGTTGGCGCGACTGTGGCAAAAGGCTGGCGGGCTGGTGACTGGGGGACTTGAGATGCTGGTCTTCCAGGCGGTCGAACAGGTGCGGTTGATGACCGGTCTCGAAGTGGACCCGGACATCCTGCGGTTGGCCGGTTTACAGGCATTGCGAGAACGCGGGATCGCTCAAGGGGAGCAGTAACAGCGCCGAAGCACATCCCAGGCACCGTCGCGGACGGACGCCTTTTGAAGTCGACGGGGACGTTCTCTTGAGTGCGTTCTGTTGAGTGGTTCCGTGCGAGAGGTGCACTATGTCCGACCCATACGCCGGTGCAACAGCCGGGGCGAGCAACCGATCGGCCCAGCTCGACCACGTGCTCGCCACGTTGCTCAGACAAGCCCCCGATCTTGAGGCCGCATCGGTGGTGTCGTTCGACGGCCTACCCATGGCCTCGGCCCTACCCGCGGGTATGGACGAAGACCGGGTAGCCGCGATGTCGGCGGCGCTGCTCTCACTGGGCGAGCGGGCGGCCCAAGGACTAGGCCGCGGGGAGCTTTCCCAGGTCTACGTCGAGGGTGACAACGGGACGGTCTTCTTGGTCAGCGCCGACGACGAGGCCGTACTGGTCGCAGTCGGACGCCGCGGCGCCAAGGTCGGCCTGATGCTGTTCGAGGTCAAGCAGGCAGCCGAAGCAGTCGCGAATAGCCTTCGCGTCGAGCACGAGTCGACTCAGCCACCGCTGGTCGCCGTGGCTCCAGTGCCTGAAGAAGCCGCTCCCGAAACCGTCGCAGAGCCAGTACTGGCGGTCATCGCCCCGGTGATGCCCACCCTGGAGCCGGTCGAGGAAGCCCCCCAGGAGACCATTCCGTTGCTGGCAGAACACAGCCTCGTCGACCAGCAAGAGCAGCCAGAACATCAGGAACAGCAGGAACAGCCCGAGCCGGTGCACCAGGTGCAGCCGGTCGCGCAGTTGGCTGAGCCTGATGACACCTCGTACCTCCCGGCGCCAGTAGCGAACGGGACGGGTGCCTGGAATGGCCGTGCCGAGCGTGATGATCGATCGAACTCGAACGGCACAACGGTGGCGGCAGCAGGCTCGTCAGTCGCTCCAGAGAACGGCTCCTGGAACTAACCACCACGACGAGGAACGAGAACACACGTGAAGCTCGAAGGTTCGCTTGACGCCTTCAGCCTTCCGGATGTCTTCCAGCTGCTGAGCCTGACGAAGAAGTCCGGGGGGTTGCACCTGGCCAACGGCCAGGCCACCGGCGTCGTCTACTTCAACGCCGGAGTGGTCACCGGTGCGTGCTCCAACGCCGCACGTCAGTCCCTGGCACGTCGTCTCGTCGGCATTGGCGCCTGCGACGACGCAGCATTGCGACGGGCCGTTGAGCGAGCGACAACTGAGGGTGTCGGTGTTGCCCGTGCCCTCCTCGAATCCGGGGCAGTCAACGGCGAACTGATCCAGCAGCTTGCCCTCGAGCAGGCAATCGATTCCGTCTTCGACCTGCTGCGATGGGTCGAGGGGGACTTTGCCTTCGGCGTCGGCGAGGACAACCCAGACGATGTCGGGCTCGCGGTTTCGTCAGAGCACGTGGTGTCTGAGGCCACTGCCCGCCGCGAAAACTGGGATGCGGTATCCAAGGTCATTCCTTCGCCAGACGTGCTGCTCACCATGCCCGTCGTGGTTACCGGTGATCAGAGCCTTACTCGAGACGAATGGTCGCTGCTGGCCTTGGTCGACGGTCAGCGGTCAGTTGGCGACATTGTTGAAATTTCTGGAGCAAGTCAGTTCGCTGTGGTCGCAACGCTGACCGCCTTAGTTCAGCGGGGGATGCTCGTCATTCGTGACGAGGAAGCACCTGATCACATCGAGTTGGTTCAGCGACGTCAGCAACTTCTGGGTCCGCTTGAAATCACCCCGACCACTTCCACTGAAACACTGGCGCCAGCCAGCGCACCCCCCGAACCGCAAGTCTCAGCCCCACCGGTTCCAGGGTTGGCGGCCGAATCTCACATGCTCCCCGAGATCCCGTCAACACCCGCGGTGCCGGCTCAGCCAGCGCCCGTTGAGCAACCTGCTGTGGCGCCAGCGGCTGCTCAAGCTGCCCCCGGTCTCCTCGGTGGAGCCCACGATCCGCTCAATGTGGTTCCGCCGCGACCCGAACCGTTCATGCCCAAACGTGCTATCGACCACCCGGAACCGGCTCGGAGCAGTTTTGCGTCACCTGCCGCTCCAGCCCCCCCGGCGCCACCGGCTGCCCCCGTCGCTCCCCAGGCCTCTTCGGTGGTGTCTGCCACCGCATCGGGCGGGGCTGCCGCGGCGGTACAACCCGTCGGGGAAGCAGCCATCGAGCGTGATCCCACGGTCAATCGCAGTCTGATGCTGCGACTCATCGCCGGCGTGCGGGGGCTCTGAAGCCATGGCCAACAACAAGCGTCGACGTCACGGTGGTCAGGCCGTCAAGGTCGTTATCACCGGACCGTTCTCGGCTGGTAAGACCACGCTGATTCGCACGATCAGTGAGATCACCGTGCTCTCAACTGAGAGAGGGATCACCGACCACACCAAGTCGCGGAAGAACGAAACCACCGTGGCGATGGACTTCGGTCGCATCACCATTGATCGCGAACTGGTGCTGTATCTGTTCGGCACCCCTGGTCAGGAACGTTTCGACTTCATGTGGGAAATCCTGGGTGAGGGCATGCTCGGGTACATCCTGTTGCTGGACGTCACCCGCTCGGACTCATTGCAGGAGGCGGTTGGCATTCTGGCCGCGTTCCGAAAGATGGCCCGAGTGCCTTTCGTTGTCGCGCTGAACCGCACTGAAGGCGTCGACGAGGTCGAGGAAGCCAGGATCCGGCAGGCCCTTGGGATCAGTCCAGCGGTGCCTATGGTGCCCTGCGACGCGACCGACAAGGAGTCGGTGAAGTCAGTGCTGCTCGCGCTGCTCTACTCGGTCCTCGACGAGGTCGAAGCCACTCCGGCCAGCGTGTAGGCACCGATGGCTTGGCGGTTCCTGCCCCAGAGTAGGGCGGCACCGGAATCGTGGCGCAGTTTCCGTCGCGATCCCGACGGCTTCGCGCCACGTCGGTCTGGTCTTTGGCGACGGGAGCACGCTGCTATGGGACGTCGCAGAGGCGCCAGCTCGACCGTTTGTAGCGCTGGCGGACGCGCTCATCCAGACGGACCCGTTCTCAGGGGCTTTCGTCGACGGCAGTAGCTCCCATTCCCTTCAGCACAACCCGGCAATGGCCGAATGGGAGTAGAGGCCACTCGACTTGGTTGTGGGTGGTCTGAGACGACGGTGCGCTAAGACGCACCCGGGGAGGCGGGGACTGTGACGCAACTGGGCGACATCTTGATTTCGAGCGGCCTGGTTACGGCAGACCAGCTCGCCGAGGCGTTCCAGATGCACAAGACCGAAGGCAAGGCACTCGGCCGCATTCTGGTCGATCGAGGCTTCCTCACCGAGTCCCAGCTCGTGGCGGCATTGGCGCAGCAGATTCGACTTGAGTTTGTCGACCTGGCCGACTATCCCGTTGACGGCAGCATCGTCGGCCGGGTCAAGGGCGAGATCTGTCGCAAGTACAGCGTGATGCCGCTCCGCGTCGACGACGAGGGCAAGCTCCTGCTGGCGATGGCTGACCCAGCGAACGTCTTCGCGATCGACGACGTTCGATCGATCACTGGCTATGACGTCAAGCCAGTGGTCGCTACTCGAGCGGATGTTCTCTCGGCCATTGACCGGTACTACCGCGCTGACTCCGACCTCGATGACCTCACGGCGGTTCTTGACAACGACGCCGACGACGAAGACCTCTCGTCGGTCAAAGAGGTCGTCGAAGACGCCCCCATCGTCAAGTACGTGAACTTGCTTATTACGCAGGCAATTCAGGACCGCGCATCGGATATTCACCTCGAGCCAGGCGAGCACTCGCTCGTCGTCCGGTACCGCATCGATGGTGTCCTGCACCAGGTGATGAAGTCGCCCAAGAACATCCAGTCCGGTGTTATCAGCCGACTGAAAATCATGTCGGACATCAACATTGCTGAACGACGGGTACCGCAGGACGGCCGCTTGTCGGTCAACTACAACGGCAAGAAGATCGACCTTCGTGTCGCCACCCTTCCAACGGTGTGGGGCGAGAAGGTCGTCATGCGAATCCTGGACAACTCGCAGGCCGCGATGGCGCTGACTGACCTCGGGTTCTCAGACCACAACTACGAGATCTACTCGTCGAGTTTCACCAAGCCCTACGGGATGATCCTGGTCACCGGACCAACGGGTTCTGGCAAGTCCACGACGCTGTACGGCACGCTGAACCAGATCGCTCGTCCTGAGGTCAACGTCATCACCGTCGAGGACCCGGTTGAGTACCGACTCGCTGGCATCAACCAGGTGCAGACGAACGTCAAAGCTGGACTGTCGTTCGCCGCGGCACTTCGCTCGATCCTTCGATGCGACCCCGACATCGTGCTCATCGGTGAGATTCGTGACCACGAGACGGCCCAGATCGCCGTTGAGGCGGCCCTGACCGGCCACCTGGTGCTCTCCACGTTGCACACCAACGACGCCCCCTCGGCCATCACCCGCTTGACGGAAATGGGTCTGGAGCCGTTCCTTGTCGGATCGGCGGTGGACGGTGTGCTCGCCCAGCGCCTGGCCCGTCGACTCTGCAAGAAGTGCAAGGAAGCCTACGAGCCGACCGCTGAGGCCATGGTTGCCGCGCGGTTCCCGTGGGAGCAAGGGCACGCCGCTGCCGACGCTGTATCGGCCCATCGGGTGTCCGGCCTGCTCCAAGACCGGCTACAAGGGCCGACTGGCCCTGCACGAGGTGATGGCCGTCTCGGAGAACATCGAGCGGCTGGCGGTCGAACGCGCTTCGTCGGCAGCCATCACCGTCGCGGCCCGCGAAGAAGGCATGGTCACGCTGCGCGAGGACGGCCTGTCCAAGGTGCTGCAGGGTGTCACCTCACTCGACGAGATCCTGCGCGTCGTGGTCTAGCTGGCTATTGGCGGACTAGTTCTTCGTGAGGGGACTCAAGGGGTGAGCCCGGTACGCCGATGGGACGCAGGAGGAACGCCGCTACCGAGCGCGCGTGACAGCAAGGTGGCTAAGGGAGGCCTGTCAGTGGAAACCTCAGAGTTCAGTGGCGCACCCGCGGGCGACGACCCGCGACCAACTACTGACTATGGCTTTGTCGCGACCGAGCCACCAGAGCCGACTTCGGTCCCGGAGGACTCGACGCCGGACCCGTTGACGGACAGTTTCAGCGACGTGGTCTCGGATTCGGGACTCGACTCGAGTACGGACACCGGTCACGGACAGCCCCGAGCCCAACAGCCCCGAAACCGACAACACCGAGCCGACGACCTTTGCGCTCGCCGACTTTGATGACTCGGCACCGATCACGATGGAAGCAGCTGGCCTGCCGATGTCGTTGGCGATCGCCGCCGAAGAAGCTGCAGCGGTGGACGTTGACTCGCTGCCGGACCCCAACGCGCCGACCTCGCAGTACGAGGCGTTCTACAGCGACCAGCCAACGGACGAGGCTTCATCCAGCGACTCCGAAGCGCAGGTCTCCGAGACGCCGGCAACCAGTGCACTGTCAGAGCTCGCTGAGGCGGCCGAGAGCAAATACGTACTTCCGCCTCCCGTCGAAGAGCCCGCGGAACCTGAGAACCATGATCATGGTCGAGACCAGCCTGGGACCGGTTGCCATGTCGGTCGTCGAAGGCAGCACCGAGAGCGCGCCGATGGAGCTGGCTGAGTCCGAGGCGAACGAGGAGTCCTACTCTCGAGTCAGCACCGAGCCGCGCTGGGCGGCGAAGACATCATCTTGGTCGACCTGCTGCTCGCCATGCTCGAGCGAGGCGCGTCCGACCTTCACCTGACGGCTGGGGCACGTCCCGCGATTCGCGTCAACGGTGAACTCACTCCAGATGGATGAGTACCCGGTCCTGACTCCGCCGGTCATCCAGCGCGTGATGTACGCGGCGATCACCCAGCGCCAACGAGAGATCTTCGAAGAAGTCTTCGAACTTGACTTCGCCTACTCAGTCCCAGGTCGGGCTCGATTCCGAGTCAACATGTATCGGCAGCGGGACGCGGTCGGCGCTGCCTTCCGAATCATTCCGTTCGAAATCAAGCGGCTCGAGGACTTGGGGGTTCCCAAGTCGGTTGCCAACTTCTCGATGCTCCCGCGAGGTTTCGTGCTGGTCACCGGACCAACTGGATCGGGCAAGTCCACGACCCTGGCCTCACTTGGTGGATATGGCGAACCGAAACCGCAAAGACCACATCATGACGTGTGAGGACCCGATTGAGTTCTTGCACCGCCACCAGTCGTGTCTGGTCAACCAGCGCGAAGTGGGGGAGGACACCAAGTCCTTCCAGAACGCGCTCAAGCACGTGCTGCGTCAGGACCCCGACATCATCCTGGTCGGTGAAATGCGTGACCTCGAGACCATCTCTGTTGCGCTAACTGCGGCTGAAACTGGTCACCTCGTCTACGCGACCCTGCACACCCAGGACGCGGCGCAGACCATCGACCGTGTCATCGACGTCTTCCCCCCGCACCAGCAGCAGCAGGTGCGCGCTCAGTTGGCGACCGCCATCCAGGGTGTCGTCTGCCAGACCTTGGCTCGCACGGCAGACGGCAAGGGCCGCGTTGTGGCCTGCGAGGTCATGGTGGCAACTCCAGCCATCCGGAACCTGATTCGTGAAGGCAAGACTCACCAGATCTACAGCTCCATGCAGGCCGGCACCAAGTACGGCATGCAGACGATGGACCAGCACCTCGCGGACCTGGTGAACAAGGGTCGCATCACGTACGAAACCGGTGCTGAGAAGTCTCATCACATCGAAGACTTCAACCGCCTGACCGGCCGCGGCTGAGCCACCAAGGGAGTTACGACATGGGAACGACGATGTACCAGTACCAGGTCCGGGACAAGGCGGGCAAGATCGTCACGGGGACGATCGAGGCCGAGTCCCAGGGCGCGGTGGCACAAAAACTGTCAAGCCTGGGCTACGCGACGGTCACCATCACCGAGCACAAAGCTGGGATGAAGACCGAACTGAAGATCCCCGGATTCGGCGGTTCGGTCAAGCTCAAGGACATCGCGGTCATGTCGCGACAGTTCGCCACCATGATCGGTGCCGGTCTGTCGCTCATGCGTGCCCTCAACATTCTCTCGGAGCAGACTCCCAACAAGACGCTTGGCAGGAGTCCTGGGCGAGGTCCGCAACAGCGTGGAAAACGGTAACGCGCTCTCCGGCGCGCTCGGCCGAACACCCGGCAGTCTTCCCACCGCTCATGGTGAACATGGTTCGAGCCGGTGAGGTCGGCGGATTCTTGGACGGTGTGCTGCTTCGTATTGCGGCGAACTATGAAGAGGAAGTACGCCTCAAGGGCAAGATTAAGAGCGCCATGACTTACCCGGTTGTGGTGTTCGTGATGGCGCTTCTCGCGGTGACCGGCATGTTGCTGTTCATCGTGCCGATCTTCGCCAAGATGTTCGAAGGTCTTGGCGCGCAACTGCCTGCTCCCACGCTGCTGCTGGTCAAGTTGAGCGATCTGTTGAAGATGGGCTTCATCCCTATCGCCATTGGCCTTATCGCCTTCGTGATCATCTGGAAGAAGATCAAGCACAAGGAGCAAGTACGTAACGTCCTTGACCCCATCAAGTTGAAGATCCCGGTCTTCGGCCCGCTGTTCCAGAAGATTGCGCTCAGCCGCTTCACTCGCAACTTCGGCACCATGCTCCACGCCGGTGTCCCGATCCTGCAGAGCCTCGACATCGTTGCCGACACGTCGGGCAACGTCGTGGTGGCACGAGCTGTTCGCGACGTCCAGGACAGCGTCCGCAATGGTGAGTCGCTCACCGAACCACTCACCCACCACGCGATCTTCCCGCCCATGGTCGTGCAGATGCTGGCGGTCGGTGAAGACACCGGTGCGCTGGACGCCATGCTCGAGAAGATCAGTGAGTTCTACGACCAAGAAGTCGAGTCGACCACGGAGTCGCTGACTGCGCTGATCGAGCCACTGATGATCGCAGTGCTCGGTGGTCTCGTCGGAAGCATGATCATCGCCCTGTACATGCCCATCTTCAAGGTCTTCGACCTCATCAAGTAGTGACGGGAGTATTGCCGATAGTCCGTCGGTCGCGTCATAGTCTGAGAGGCCACTATCGTTCGACTGCCAAGACGATTGGGGTTGACGGACGACGATGACGATTCGGGTGTTCATTCTCGACGATCACGAGATCGTCCGACGCGGGCTCCGAGAGTTGTTCGAGCGCGAGGACGACATCGAAGTGGTCGGAGAGTCCGGGTTCGGCTCTCGAAGCAACTCGCAGGATTCCGGCGCTTCGTCCCGATGTCGCGCTGTTGGATGCGCGGCTGCCCGATGGGTCGGGCATCGATACCTGTCGAGACATTCGTTCCGTTGATCCCAGCATCGCAGCGCTCATCGTGACGTCGTACGACGACGAGCAGGCGCTGGTCAAGCGCGATCGCGCCGGTGCTGCCGGGTACGTACTTAAGGACGTCAAGGGAAACACTCTGGTCGACTCGATACGCAAGGTGGCGGCCGGTGAGTCACTGATCGACGAAGCGCGTCGCGCGCAGATCCGCGACCGCTGGGGCGACACTCGAACAGATCCTCGACTGTCAGCGCTAACTCCGCAGGAGCGACGAATTCTGCAACACATTGCCGACGGACAGACGAACGCGCAAATCGGCGAATCGATGTCGCTGGCCGAGAAGACGGTCAAGAACTACGTCACGTCGATACTGGGAAAGCTCGGCATGCAGCGTCGAACGCAGGCTGCGGTGTTTGCGGTAACCCACCAACAGCAACCTGACTCTTGACCTGCCCTACTTGACCGGCACCTGCCACATGAGGACGGTTCCCGTTGGATGGCGAGCGGCCAACTGCAGGCTGCCGTTCGAGCCGGGCAGCTCGTCGCTCGAGATTCCTGAGTCCGCTCAACTCAGCGTCCTTGGGAATCCCCATTCCGTCGTCTTCCACCTCGACTCTCACAACCGAATCGGTCACGTGGACCGACACTCGACACCAGCTCGCCTGAGCGTGGCGAACGACGTTCGACAGGGCCTCGCGGACGACTGCCAACAACTCCGGCTCTATCTCCGAACGGCAGAGAGCCCCACGATCCACTCGTGCTGACCTCTGGGTTGTACCCCAGCGTGCGGCCGGCGTGGCGGACAAGTTCGTCGACTTCGGCCTGAACACCAAGACCTCCGATCGGACGATGCAACGCGAAGATCGCCTCTCGAATGTCTTTGATCGCCACGTCAATCGCGTCCACGGCCTCGTCGAGTCGCTGGCACACCGCGTCATCCGACGTCATCAGCCTGGTCGACTGCAACGACAGTCCGGTGGCGAACAGCCGTTGAATCACGTGGTCATGCATGTCTCGAGCGATTCGGTCTCGATCCTCAAGAAGTGCTACCCGCCCACGCTCACGTTGAGCAGTTGCTGCCTCGAGGGCTAGCGCAGCCGTTCGCCCAAAGGTGTGTAAAGAGTCGAGTGACTGACGGGCGGCAACGTCTTGGTCAGAGTTCCATGCGACGCCAAGCACCCCGAGCTCGGCGTCACCGACTGCGATGGCGACGATCGCTGTGGGACCGTCGGGATCCAGTGAACCCAGTTGTCGGATTTCAGCCAGCTCGGTGTTCGAGTCTTGGTCGGGTTCGGAAATGAGATATGGCAACCGGCGTGCGACCAACTCGCTCCATCGAAAGTCGGGGTCAAGTTCAAGGCCAACACCATGCGAGGGTCGTTCGTCGTTGGTCGCGCGGACGGTAAGTCGACCACCTTCGTCATACAGCGCCACGACGGCGAGCTCGGCAACCGCCATCTCAGCGCTGCGCCGGGCCATCAAGCGAAGGGCCGCGTCGGTTTCCATGCCTTCCAGAAGATGCTGCGTCATCTCGGCAAGCGCGTCAGCGAGTTCGCGTTGCCGGCGCGATCGGTCGTACAGGCGCGCGTTGTCGATGGCGACGCCAGCAGCCGCGGCCAACGCGACGACGACTTCCTGATCGTCTTGCGCTGAACTCCACGTGCGTCTTGCTTGTTGGCCAGATAGAGGTTGCCGAACACCTCTTCCGCGGATGGCGATGGGCGCCCCCAGGAAGCTGTGCATAGGCGGATGGTTTGGCGGGAAACCGTAGGAGGCCGGATGCGTCGCGATGTCGCGGACGCGTCGCGGTTGAGGGTCACGGATCAGCAATCCGAGAATTCCTCGCCCGTGCGGCAGGTCGCCAATAGCCCGCCGTTCGCGTCGGAGAGTCCCTGGGTCACAAACTCGACCAGGTGTTCACCTTCCGGAGCGAGC
Source organism: uncultured Actinomycetota bacterium (assembly GCA_963726755.1). GTDB lineage: Bacteria > Actinomycetota > Actinomycetes > JAHEKZ01 > JAHEKZ01 > DATKIY01. The sequence continues at coordinate 1,359,172 of CAVSDB010000001.1, read as the reverse complement.
ACACCAAGGGCGCCATACCTCGCGTCGACCAGATCGCAGGCAGATTGGACGATTCGGGACAGCACCTGGGACAGATCGAGATCGGAACTGACCGCGAGCACGGCGTCCAGTAGTCGCGCTATCCGCTCGGAGCCAGGATCCACGAATTCACCCTAGGGGAGGGGCGAAAGCAAAACATCGGGACTTCTTGCCCGGGTAAGGCACCGCCGCTCGGCCCAAGGTGGAACCGGTGAACGGTCGATGGGAGGTCAGACATGCAACAAGACGGAACCGATGCGATCGAGGTGCTTCGAGATAACACCTGTTGGGATCTAGTCCGAAGTGCGCAAGTGGGGCGGCTGGCAGTGGTCTTGGACGAGCAGCCAGAGATCTTCCCGGTCAACCATCTGGTCGACCACGGCACGGTGATGTTCCGAACAGCGCTCGGGACCAAACTCAACGCGGCAGATGGGCACCGCGTCGCCTTCGAGGTTGACGGAGTGGACCAAGAATCCGGCGAGGCGTGGAGCGTCGTGCTCAAGGGACGAGCTCGTTCCCTGACGAACGTTCACGAAATACTTGACAGTTTTGAGTCTGCCGGTCATCGCCTGGCAACGAGGCCCTAAGCCGGTCTTTGTGCGTGTCGAGGTCGATGCAGTGTCAGGTCGGAGGTTTCGCCCAAGCATGATCGAGAGCTAGTCAGGGGAAGCCTGTCCGCAGGTCGCGACTAACCCTGCGATCACCATCGACACCAGCCCCGAAGCCATTTGGGCCGGGACTGCCTTCTTCACCGTCGTGAGGTGGATCCCCACACGAACTCGCTGCGCAGCTCATGGCCATCATCCCCGCCGATCTGTCATGGCTCGCGGGACGTTCCATGGGATCAAGGAGCGCGCAGAGCACGCCGGCTCTTGAAGGCGCCACTGGACGTTGGGCCGTCTGGGTGTGATGCCAAGTCGTGATCATCGTGGCTCAAGACGGGTATGTGGGGGGTCGAAACAGTACTTGTAAAGAGCCAACCGGCCAGACAAGGCACTCCCGTCGTGAGGCGGGTTCGCAAAGCCAGGGGACCCAGTGGTTAGCCCAGCTACCTCGGTCAGCCCTTAGGGGTGGTCCAGGGCGAGCGCCGTACGGCTCACCGTTACGTCCTGAAGGGACAAATGATGCTCGCTCGCATCCGCAAGGCCATGGACGAGAATGAGGAAGGCTTCACCCTCATCGAGCTCCTGGTCGTCGTTATCATCATCGGTATTCTTGCTGCTATTGCTATCCCGGTGTTCTTGAACCAGCGTCAGAAGGCTGTTGACGCATCGATGAAGGCTGACGCTCGCGCGGTGGCCAACGAGATGGAAACTGCGTTCACTGACACTCAGACCTACCCGGCTGCGGTTCCTGCTGCGGTCAAGCTTTCGCCAGGTAACAAGGCAGTGGTGGCCGTTTCGACGATCGGTTCGTCTTACTGCGTGACCATCACTCGTATCGCCGGTGCGCAGCCTGGTTCGCAGGCCAACTGGATCTACGACAGCAACGACGGTGGCCTCCAGGCTGCCGGCGGGGTCTGCGTGAACAACTGATCGGCTGATCACCAGATCATCTGATCGCATTATCACTAGCAGGACTCGGGGTCACACCACACGGTGTGGCCCCGAGTCTGCTTGTTGTCAGCGGTGGAACTCGCCGGTGAAGTCTGTGATCATCGTGGCTCAAGACGGGTATGTGGGGGGTCGAAACAGTACTTGTAAAGAGCCAACCGGCCAGACAAGGCACTCCCGTCGTGAGGCGGGTTCGCAAAGCCAGGGGACCCATGTGGTTAGCCCAGCTACCTCGGTCAGCCCTTAGGGGTGGTCCAGGGCGAGCGCCGTACGGCTCACCGTTACGTCCTGAAGGGACAAATGATGCTCGCTCGCATCCGTAAGGCCATGGACGAGAATGAGGAAGGCTTCACCCTCATCGAGCTCCTGGTCGTCGTTATCATCATCGGTATTCTTGCTGCTATTGCTATCCCGGTGTTCTTGAACCAGCGTCAGAAGGCTGTTGACGCATCGATGAAGGCTGACGCTCGCGCGGTGGCCAACGAGATGGAAACTGCGTTCACTGACACTCAGACCTACCCGGCTGCGGTTCCTGCTGCAGTCAAGCTTTCGCCAGGTAACAACGCAGCGGTGGCCGTTTCGACCATCGGTTCGTCTTACTGCGTGACCATCACTCGTATCGCCGGTGCGCAGCCTGGTTCGCAGGCCAACTGGATCTACGACAGCAACGACGGTGGCCTCCAGGCTGCCGGCGGCGTTTGCGTGAACAACTGATCACCCATTGTACTACCCAGGGTGAATCAGATGCAACTGGCTCGGGGGCACACCACACGGTGTGGCCCCGAGCCGTTGCTCGTCCCCGTTCAAGTCGGCTATTTCAGATGCCGATAAGACGCCCATGCAGAGGTCATGGCCGAATCTTCTCTCTTTTCGCCGTCGTGCTCAGCTTGATGGTGAGGGGGGACTCACGCTTATCGAGCTGGTAGTCGCGATGGTGATTTTCTCGATCGTCGCCAGCGCCATTGTTATGGGGCTTGGCAGCCGCGATGAAGACCACGCGCCTGGACAAGAACCGGGTAGCTGCGGCCAATCTCGCATCGCGCGAGTTGGAAATCACGCGCAATGAGTTCAACTCGTCGTTGACGGCGCCCGGTGCGTTGGCGGCCGCCAACTTCGTGCTGAACCCACATCCGTTGCCTGGCCAGAGCGCCGGTGCCGACCTGAAGGTGGACGGCGATTCCGTACACGGTCAAGCGCAATGTCGAGTGGCTGCCAGCCGGAACCGGTCAAAGCAGTTGCGACGGTGGCGCAGCCATTACCTACCCAACGCTTGCCGTGAACGTCGAGGTTTCGTGGCCCAACATGGGCACGGTTCCTCCCGTCGACGTCCAACACAGTGCTGACGCCACCGAAGGGTGTGCTGTCGTCAACGCTGTCATTCGTCGGCGTCAAGGTCCTGGATGCAGCTGGCCTGCCGAGCAAGAACCGTACGGTCTCGATCACTGGACCCGCAGGCACGTTCAGCGACACCACAGCCGTCGACGGTTGCGCGGTGTTCGCGCTGTCCACTCCCGGTACGTACACGGCATCGATGAACGAACCGGGCTACGTGGACTTCTATGGCGACCAAACACCAGATAAGTCAGTGGTCGTTACCGCTGGAACTCTGTCGCAGGTCACCATTAACTACGACAAGGCCGCGACACTGGCAGTCACGTACATCACTGAGGGCGGATACTCGCTACCAGCTTCGTGGCCAGCCTTGACCCTTGCCAACACCGGGCTACAGCCGACCGGAACTCGCGTCGTAACGACCAGCAGCGCGACGACAACCGTGAACTCGCTGTGGCCATTCACCGACGGCTACAGCCTGTGGGCCGGCTCATGCGCACAGTCCGACCCAGCAACGGCCGGCGGCACACGTTCACCAGCGATCATCATCGCCCCAGCGGGAACCGGGACAACGACTACTCGTCTGGCCCCGATGGCGCTGACGGTGAAGAACACACTCGGTGTCGCCGTGCCGAATGCGGTCGTCACCGCCACTCCGGTGACCACGACGACCTGTGGCACGACAGAAAACCCGATCACGGTGGGTACGACGAACGCCTCGGGTGTTCTGAATGCCTCACTTCCGGCCGGTAAATGGCAGATCAAAGTCACCGGCAAGAGCCCGTCGGGTTCGTGGCCAACCACGGCGAGCTTGCTCCCGACCTCCGGCGTAACGGCACTTTCGGTGGTGACTCTGTGATGCGATGGATTCAGAAGCGGTTGAGGGACAACGAGACAGACCGCGGCTTCACCTTGGTCGAAATTCTCGTGGCGGTGTTCATCCTGGGCGTCGTGATGGCTGCGGTTCAGGGAACGCTGATCATGGCGCAGCGCACGACGACTGCAAACATCACGCGCGCCGACCAGAGCCAGCAAGGACGCCTCTCCATGGAGGCGATCTCGCGCAACCTTCGTACGGCTGTGCTGCCTTCGCAGTTGAACGGTACGTGCACCGGGTGTGACTTGGCTGCGTTCTTGAAGGCTGAGCCAAGCAAGGTGCAGTTCTACGCGAACGTCAACAACGACTCGAACAGCGTTGGACCGAGCCGTGTGACATATGAACGTAGAACAAATGGCGAGTTGTGGGAGACGATCCAGCCGCCCAATGCTCACGCACCCACGGACTACAACTACCAGTACTGCACGCCTGGCACCGGTGGCTGCGTAGTCAACACCCGCAGGCTTGCGACCGGTGTTCTTGCTACGACGGACTTGTTTACGTACTACAACAAAGACGGCGTGAAACTGGGAACAGGCGGACCCCTATCAGCTGCTGATCTCGCGTCCGTCGACAGTGTCGATGTCTACGTGTCGGTCCAGACCTCCACCCTCAACGGAGTTCCGCCCACCTCGTACACCACCAGAGTTTCCCTCCCGAACGCAGATGCCGTCCCGCAGCCCTCGTCGAGTCCGTGACAGGAGTCACCATGTTCCGTTTCTTCACTCGCCGCCTGGGTTCATCTCACCCAGAAGAGGGCATCGCCCTCATCATGGTGATGGCTGCCACACTGATTCTCGGCATGCTTATGACCTCTGCGTACATGGTTGCGCAGCAGGCGCAGACCAGTTCACGCGCCGACCAAGACTGGAACGCGTCGTTGGCCGCAGCGCAGTCGGGTATTGACGACTACATCGCGCGACTGAACCAGAACGACTCGTACTGGACGACCGTTGACTGCACCAACAACGCGCTTAAGGGTCCGAAGGCCGGCACGAACAGTTGCGGCTGGACGACGGCAACGGCAGTTGGCTGGCAGAATCTGCAGCCCGGTAACCCGGCAGCTGGAGCGTTCCACTACGACGTCGACCCCAGCACCATCTTCAGCCAGGGCGTGATCCGGGTGACCTCAACCGGTCGCGTCAATGGTCACTCACGCACCATTCAGGTTCTGGTGTCACGTGGTGGATCGACTGACTTCCTGTACTACACCGACTTCGAGGACGCCGACCCGGCGAACCAGCAGGCCTACCCCTCGGGTGCGCCTTCGGACGCCTGCGGAAAGAGCGGACCGACGAAAGCCAAGTACTACTGGCAGAACTCTTCGCGTGGCTGCGTCGAAATCCAGTTCGCCACAGGTGACGTACTCGATGGAGCTGTGCACTTCAACGACACGCCGTTGATGGGTGGCTCGGTCAAGTTCATGAAGGGCTACGAGACGTCCGCCTCGACGTGCGCCAACACTCCGTACAACATCAACAACTGCAAGCGCGGAAGCGGTACGCCGAACCTCAACGGCACCACCGCGAAGTACGCCCCGCTGCTCTACCTACCCGACAACAGCGCCCAGTTCTCCACTTTCCCCGGTTGCCAGTACACCGGCGACACCCGGATCAAGTTCAACAGCAACGGCACCATGACGGTCTGGAGCACCAAGAGCGCCGGCACCGTTGTTGGCACCGGTTGCGGTAACCCGTCCGCGGCCTGGCCGCAGACAGTGGCAGTGCCGAACGAGGGCGTCGTCTACGTCAAGAACGCATCGACGACCTCTAAGTGCACGACTGGTCAGATCGGTGATGGCCTGCCGATGGCTGGCGACGTCGCCAACGACCTGACGACGTTCTACTGCGGCAACGGCAACCTCTACGTCGAGGGAACTGTGAAGGGTCGGGTCACGCTGGCCGCGCAGAACAACATCATCGTGACCGACGACCTCCTACTGGCCAGCACGCCGATCGGGTTCGAACCCCACCGGTTCGGACATGGTTGGACTGGTGGCGGCCAACTCGGTGGTCGTCGCCCACCCGGTGAACAGCTCGGGGCACGAACCTGAAGTCGCCGTCGGACATCTGGATCTACGCCTCGATCCAGACCCTGCAGCACAGCTTCTGGGTCCAGTCCTACGACGATGGCGCCAAGATGGGAACGCTGTCAGTCCGCGGCTCTATCGCTCAGCGTTGGCGTGGCATCGTCGGTACTGGCTCCAGCAGCGGTACCGGGTACCTCAAGGACTACGGCTACGACTCACGGTTGAAGTTCTCCGCACCGCCGTACTTCCCGCAGTGGACGAACGCGGTGTGGGGCGCCAAGACGACGGCAGAGCTCAAGCCGCAGTACTGATAGATACTGATCAGTCCTGACGACTCCTGAGACACGCTGAAAGCACTGACGGTAGTTACGGTGTCCGGTCAGATCGACCACTACGGTGGTCCGGTGTATCTCGCGCTGCTCTTCGTAGGGATATTCGGGCTCCTGGTCGGTTCGTTCCTTAACGTCGTCGCGTACCGAGTGCCGCGTGGCGAGTCTGTGGTTCGACCACGGTCACGCTGCCCCGGCTGCGGAACCGAGATCGGCGCAAGGGACAACGTTCCGGTACTGAGTTGGCTGCTCTTGCGTGGTCGCTGCCGCCATTGTTCTGAGCCAATCTCCATTCGGTACCCAGCGGTCGAGCTACTCACAGCGGTTGTCTTCGTAGTGCTGACGATTTCGATCGGCATCACCTGGGAACTTCCCGCCTACCTCTACCTGGGCGCGGTAGGCGTTGCGCTTGCGGTGATCGACCTCGACACCCACAAACTGCCTGATGCACTGACGTATCCCTCGATGGTTGTTGGTGCGCTGTTGTTGCTACTACCAGCGATAGCAGACGGCTCCTGGGACGCGTATCTACGAGCGTTGCTCGGCGGTCTAGCCCTCTGTGCCTTCTACTTCGTCCTCGTCCTTATCTATCCAAAGGGCATGGGACTCGGCGACGTAAAACTTGCCGCTGTCCTGGGGCTGTACCTCGGTTGGCTGGGCTGGAGTTTCGTGTTGATCGGCGGCTTTCTGGGGTTCGCACTGGGTGCATTGGTGAGCATCCCTCTCATGCTGTTCAAGCGCGCGGGACGAAAGACCAAGATCCCATTTGGTCCCTTCATGTTGGCCGGCGCCCTCATCGCGATTGTGTGGGGCAGCGAAATCTGGGACTGGTATCGCGGTCTCTTGGGTGTCTAAAGCGCGACCCTGAGCGCCTCGACGCTGCGACGTATCACCCATTCGACGTAGTGCGACGAAGTCGTCCGCGACTTTGCGCGAACGACTTGCGTGTGATGACTCAAGCGGTGGTCATTCTGCGCCGATGCCCCATCAGACATAGCCCAAAAGGGCTCACCCACGTGGCCCTAGGGCCACTCGGGAAAGGGAGACGACGTGGCTGCACGAACCGCCATCGGTCTGGACATCGGTACCTCGGGCGTACGCGCCGCGGAACTGGCGTTCGGCAAGTCTGGCATCACGCTGGAGAAATTTGGCCAGGTGGCCCTGCCGGACGGCGCAGTCCGTGACGGTGAGGTCATCAACGCCCAGGCCGTTACCGAGGCCATCAAGGAGTTGTGGACCCTCACAAAGTTCACCAGCAAAAAGGTGATCGTCGGGGTTGCTAACCAAAAGGTCATCGTCCGTCAGGTGGATCTGCTCTGGCAGCCCATGGATGAGCTTCGTGCCTCCTTGGCCTTCCAGGTCCAAGACACCATCCCGATGCCGGTCGACCAGGCACTTCTTGACTTCTACCCGCTCGAGGAGTTCAGCGCGGAGAACGGCTCGCAGATGTTGCGCGGCTTGCTCATCGCCGCATCGCGCGACATGGTCCAGGCTCAACTGGACGCCGTACAGGGCGCCGGTCTCACGCCGACAATGGTCGACCTCACTGCCTTCGCAGTCCTTCGTTCCCTCGCCGAGACCGATGACCTCGGAATGGGCGGCAAGATGGAAGCGTTGGTCGACGTCGGCGCGCGCGTCACGAACATCGTGGTGCACGAGGGCGGCGTTCCTCGCTTCGTTCGCATCCTGCTCATGGGTGGTGCTGACGTCACGGACGCTCTCGCAGAGCGCACCGCGGTCACGGCCACTGAAGCAGAGGCGCTCAAGCACGAACTGGGCATGGTGGACGCGTCCAGCGACACCGAACAACTCGCCGCCGGACGCGTCATGGACGCGGCAGGTCAAACATTCGTGGATCAGGTCCGCGGCTCGCTCGACTACTACGTCGCTTCTCCTGGCGCACGACCCATCGAGCGCATCGTGCTCACCGGTGGCGGTTCGCGTCTCACTGGCTTGGTGGACCGCCTGCACGCTGCAACCCGGATCAAGGTCGAGGCCGGCACCGCTTTCGGTGACCTGGTCGTCGGCAAGACCGGGCTGACGCCCGATCAGTTGGAATTCGTTGAACCCCTGGCCGCCGTGCCGGTTGGCCTCGCATTGGGAGCTGCGTCATGACGACTCTGACCGTGGCACGTGTTGCCGAACTACCGCGCATCAACTTGCTGCCTCCGGAGATCGAGCAAGCTGCTCGACTTCGCAAGCTGCAGGTTGTGCTGGGAGTGCTGCTACTGGCCGTTCTCGGCCTGGTAGGGCTGCTCTTCACCTGGGCCAACGCTCAGGTGTCAACCGCGAACGACTCGCTGACCAGCGCACAAGCCGAAGGCGTTCAGCTACAACAGCAAGTCGACAGCTACGCCAAGGTTCCCGAGGTACAGGCGCAGGTTAAGAGTGCCCAGGACGCACTCGTCACTGCGATGACCCCGGAAATCCGCTTCTCCTATCTCATGAACGACATGAGCTTGGCCATCCCGAGTACCTCGCGGCTGGTGAGTTGGTCGGCGACCAACACGGCGGCTGGCGCTCAGGTTGGCGCTGCGACGACAACCGCGCCAACAACCACCGTCGACACGACAACGGTGGAAACGATGGGGACTGTCACCTTCGAGGGCAAGGTCCACAAGTTCGAGGACATTGCCACCTGGCTTAACTCCTTGACCGGACAAGACTCGTACGGAACCTCGACGTTGACGTCGGCTGTTCTCGACACGGGCACCGAGACCGCCGGACGCGTTTACACGGTGGACTCAGGCGAAACGCTATCGCTCGAAGCGGCATCGAATCGCTACGAGCAAGTTCTGGAAGGTGAGTGAGATGACCATCGCACAGAAGTGGGTCGCGGGCGCCCTAGTCGCCGCAATCGCGCTCCTGGCAGGTAGTTGGTTTCTGCTGATCTCGCCCAAGCGGACTGACGCGGCCGACGTGCAGGCGCAAGCCGACGCACAGTTGGCAAAGAACGATGCGCTGCAGACCACTACGGACGTGCTCAAGGACCAGAAGAAGGACCTTCCTGAGCAGCAGGCACTTCTCGCGGAATTGCAGTCCCGGATCCCGCAAGAAGTGGACATGCCTCCGCTGGTCCGCTCGCTCACTACGAACAGCTACGACTCGGACGTGCTCATCGTTTCGATGACACCGACGGCTCCGGTCGCGCTCGCCGCTGGTGCACCGTTAGCGCCGACGACGACCGCGCCGACTTCGGCCACTGGGACGACGACAACTCCGCCAGTCGCGCCGACTGTGCCGAGCACCGGGATGTCCGCAGTGGATAGCGAACTTGTGGTGGACGGTGGCTACTTCCAGATCCAGCGATATCTGAACTCGCTGGAGAAGATGCAGCGCTACGTGCTCGTCACTGACATGACCGTCGCCGAGTGTGACGCTCGAGTCTGCGCCAGTGGTCGTAACCCGCTCGAAGCGACGCTGAAGATCAGGGTGTTCTTCATGCCGGAGGCGACAGCCACCACGACCGGCACGACGACCACTGACGGTTCAACGACTGCCGCTCCCGCGGCCTGACCACGACTGTTTCGAAGTAGGAACGAGGAGCGTCATGTCTGACACACTGCAGGGAGCCCCTGTTGAGGACTTTATTGCGGGTCCGCCCAATGGCCCCGAGGGAGGCAACCGCCGACTGCTGGTGATCATCGCCGCTGTGGCTGGTGTTCTCGTCGTCGGAGCTGCGGCCTACTTCCTCTTCCTGTCTGGGGGAGGAACCGACGAGCAACTGGGCGCTGTCCCGAGTTCTCAGCCCACTGGCCAGCCCACCCAAGCGACCGGTCAAGGGAACAACGGCCAGCACGTCCCCAAGCACGTTCAGAACAACTTCAAGGTAGGCGTTGACCCGTTCAAGCCGCTTGCGGCTGAAGCACTGGTGACCACACCAGCCGACCCAACGGGCGATGCCTCGTCAACTGACACGTCAACTGGTACCCAAACCGGCACGTCGACTGACACGTCATCGACGGGTACCCAATCCGGCACCACAACCGGCACGGGCACAGCGACCACCTACCAAGTCCTGTTGGTTTCGGTGAACTCCAATAAAGGCACGGCCAAGTTCAAGGTCAATGGACTTGACCAGGACGTGTCTTCTGGAGACAACTTCCCCGACTCGAAGACTGGGCCACTCCAGTTGATCGGTGTGAACTCGGACTCCGCCCGAATCCAGTACGGGAGCGGCATGGTGGTCATCTTGAACGTGGGAGCCGGAATGGTGTTCGGCCAGCAATAAACCGCAACTAGCTAAGGCGGCCGGGAGCTTCGACACGAAGCACCCGGCCGCTTTTCTACGCCTTCTGTCTGGGAGACTGGCCGCATGCTTCGATGGCTGACTGCGGGTGAGTCTCACGGTCCCGCACTTTCAGCGATCGTCGAGGGAGTCCCCGCCGGCGTCATCGTTACGACGCCCCAAATCCAAGGTGAGTTGGCTCGCCGACGTTTGGGTTACGGGCGTGGCGCTCGGATGGCGTTCGAGCAGGACGAGGTCCGCATCCTTGGCGGAGTCCGACACGGCCTGACGATGGGCGGACCGATAGCGCTCGAGGTCGGCAACACCGAATGGCCCAAGTGGGAGACCGTGATGTCGGCCGATCCGGTCGACGAAGCTGTGCTCAGCGAACAAGCACGCAACGCCCCACTGACCCGACCTCGGCCCGGTCACGCCGACTTGGTCGGTATGCAGAAGTACGGGTTTGACGATGCACGCCCAGTACTTGAGCGGGCGAGTGCCCGCGAAACCGCTGCCAGGGTGGCACTTGGCAGTGTCGCGAAGTCACTGCTGCGACTCACGGTTGGCGCCGACGTCGTCAGCCACGTCGTGCAGATCGGAACGGTCACGGCGCCCGATGGGATCATCCCCGGTCCCGGTGATCTGAGTGTCGTCGATGAAGATCCGGTGCGTTGTTTCGATTCGACGGCGAGTGCAGCAATGGTGGCGGAGATCGATGCCACCAAGAAGGCTGGCGACACGCTCGGCGGCGTAGTAGAGGTACTCGTTTACGGCCTGCCACCAGGGCTAGGTAGTCATGTGCACTGGGATCGTCGGCTCGACTCGAGACTCGCGGCGGCGTTGATGGGTATTCAAGCCATCAAGGGCGTTGAGGTTGGTGATGGGTTTGCCCTCGCTGGAGTTCCTGGCTCGCTGGCGCAGGACGAGATCACCGGAACAATCGAAGAAGTCCGGCGCACCTCTGGCCACTCGGGCGGCACCGAAGGAGGTATGACCACAGGCGAGGTACTTCGGGCTCGGGCCGCGATGAAACCCATCTCAACGGTGCCGCGAGCGTTGTCGACCTTGGACGTGGTTACGGGGGAACCGGCAAAGGCGATCAACCAACGATCAGATGTTTGCGCTGTTCCCGCTGCGGCGATCGTCGCCGAAGCGATGGTCGCTCTCGTCGTGGCAGATGCGGTGATGGAGAAATTCGGCGGCGACTCGGTGGATGAGACACGACGCAACGTCGACTCGTACCTCCAACATTTGCGCGTCCGCTAACTTCGTCATGACAAGCATTCCTTCGGGTAAGTCAGTCGACGGCCCTCGAGTGGTGCTCGTCGGACCACCCGGGTCAGGCAAGACGTCGGTCGGCCAGGCACTTGCGGCCAGATGGTCAGTTGAGTTCCGCGACACCGACCAAGACATCGAACAGGCCTCGGGGAAGTCGGTCGCAGATATCTTCGTCGAACTGGGCGAGCCGCACTTTCGAGAACTCGAACGCACCGCAGTCGACGTTGCCCTGCGTGATCACGATGGCGTGCTCGCGTTGGGTGGGGGTTCCATCGCCGACGACCCAACCCGAGAGTTGCTGCAGCGGGCACGAGTGGTCTTCTTGGACGTCGGACTCGCTGCTGCGATGTCGCGACTGGAAATGAACCGATCTCGGCCACTGCTACTCGGCAACGTGCGGAGTACTTGGCAGACTCTTGAGGCACAACGACGACCGCTATACGCAGAGGTTGCTGATCAGGTGGTGTCCACGGATCAGCGAACGATCGATGACATCGTCACCGAGATCGCCGAGTTCTGGAAGGAACGCTCGTGACCGACGACATGACTTCGATCTCGGTCGGGGGCGACCAGCCATACGCCGTGGTAGTCGGCTATCACTTGCTCAGGGAACTACCCGCGATGCTCGGTCCGACTGTTCGACAAGTGGCGGTGATTCACCCGAGATCGCTCGCGGCGAGTGGTGAAGCGGTGCGCGCTGACCTGCAGACGCAAGGGCTCGCCGCGATCGCTATTGAGATTCCCGATGCAGAGGCCGCGAAGACCAGTGAGGTTGCGTCGTTCTGTTGGTCCGTTCTTGGTGAGAACAATTTCACCCGAAGCGATGCGATCGTGGCCGTGGGCGGTGGGGCCACGACAGACCTTGCGGGGTTCGTGGCCGCGACCTGGTTGCGCGGGGTACGGGTGGTCCACCTGCCGACCACTCTGCTGGGAATGGTGGATGCGGCTATTGGCGGCAAGACCGGAATCAACACCGACCAGGGCAAGAACTTGGTGGGTGCGTTCCACCCTCCTTCGGGAGTGCTGTGTGATCTGTCCACCCTCTCGACATTGCCGCGAAACGACTACGTCGCTGGGCTCGCCGAAGCAGTCAAGGTGGGATTCACCCACGACCCCAGGATTCTGGAACTCATCGAATCCGATCCTGCGGGTGCTGCCACTCCCACCGGGCCATACACGCGGGAAATCATCACGCGATCGGTACAAGTCAAAGCGACGGTGGTTGCCGACGACCTGCGCGAAAGGGGCGACCGCGAGTTCTTGAACTACGGCCACACCTTGGGGCACGCCATCGAACGGGCCGAGCACTATCAGTGGCGCCACGGTGCTGCGGTATCTGTCGGGCTGGTATTCGCCGCCGAACTCGGACGTCTCTCCGGTCACCTGGCACCCGACGTGGTCCAGCGGCACCGAGTCATCCTGAGTGCTTTGGGATTGCCCACGCAGTATCGAGCCGACGCCTGGCCGACCTTGTTCGAAACGATGCAGATCGACAAGAAAGCCCGAGGCGGTGTCTTGCGGTTCATTGTCTTGGACGCAGTCGGCAGCCCCGTCCGCTTGGATGGTCCCGACCCCGAGCTATTGGCGGCGGCATACGCGGAGGTGGCGCAGTGAGCGAAACACGTGACGTGTGGGTCCTTAACGGCCCGAATCTTGGACAACTGGGATCTCGTGAGCCAGAGGTGTACGGGTCAGCCACCCTGGCAGATGTCGCGCAGGCCTGCACTCAGGCTGGCGAATCACTGGGTCTAGCTGTCGACGTCCGCCAGACCGATGACGAGGCCGAACTCGTGGGCTGGCTGCATGAGGCCAGCCAACGGTCCATCCCGGTCGTGCTGAACCCCGCGGCGTTCACGCACTATTCCTACGCGCTCCGAGACGCAGTCGCGGCGCGAACTGCACCGCTCATCGAGGTGCACCTCACCAACCCCGCCGCCCGTGAGGAGTTTCGTCACAACTCCGTGGTGGCTTCGGTTGCGAGCGGCACGATCGCCGGATTCGGTTTGGCCTCCTACCTGCTAGCGCTGCAAGCCATCTCGCACGAACCCTGAGACTGACTCGACCGCTGCTACCGTCGCCTAGTGCCTGACATCGAGAACGCGCGACGACAGCGGCTGGCCGCAGCAATGGTTTCTCGAGACATGTCGGCCGTTCTCGTCACCGATCTGGTTAATGTTCAACACTTAACGGGCTTCACCGGATCCAATGGCGCGTTCATGTTGCTGGCAGACGGGGGCAGCACGCTGGCAACCGATTCTCGCTACGAGATCCCGGCCAGCGAGCAATGCCCTGACGTACCGAGCGTCATCACTCGTGAATGTGCGGCAGCCCTGATTGCGCTGGCGGCCGGTCAAGGACACTCGACGGTGGGATTCGAGGACGAGGCCCTTTCCGTTCGTGAGTTCGCCGAGTTGGCTGCCACGAGTTCTTGCGAGTTGATACCGGTCGGCGGTCTCGTGACCGAGCAGCGCATGGTGAAAGACGAAACCGAGTTGTCGTATCTGCGCCAAGCGTGTGCGGCGACTGACCAAGCATTGGCGCTGGTGTTACCGCAGGTACATCCTGGCGTGACGGAACGCCAGATCGCTCGTTGGTTGGACGATGCGCTTCGTGATCTCACCGGAGATGAACCGGCCTTCGAAACCATCGTGGCGACAGGGGAGAACAGCGCGATTCCCCACCACAGCCCGACCGAGCGAGAAGTCGAGCGCGGCGACCTTCTCAAGATGGACTTCGGGGGCCGGGTCGCCGGGTACCACGCTGATATGACGCGCACGGTATTAGTCGGTCGAGGACCCAGCGATTGGCAATCGGAGATCTACGCCGTGGTAGCTGAGGCGCAAGCGGCCGGACGTGCCGCCCTGACGGCCACCGCTGCGGCAGCCGATGTCGACCATGCCGCCCGTTCGGTTATCGAACAAGCAGGTTTCGGCGACGCGTTCGGTCACGGTTTGGGGCACGGAGTCGGGCTGCGCATCCACGAGGCGCCATTCTTGGGGCGAAACTCAGCCGATAGACTGGCAGCAGCCGTCCCGGTGACGGTTGAGCCCGGCATCTACCTTGCCGGGCGCGGCGGAGTGCGAATCGAGGACACCGTCGTCGTTCATCACGACCGGGTCGAAGTATTGACGAACACCTCCCGGGAATTGTTGGTCCTCGACTGACGCCCGTGACCACACCTCAGGAGACGACAGCACGTGGCAACAAGTAACGATCTGAAGAACGGCCTGGTGCTCAGGATCGACGGCCAGTTGTGGGCCGTCGTCGAGTTCCAGCACGTGAAGCCCGGTAAAGGCGGCGCGTTCGTTCGTACCAAGTTGAAGAACGTGCTGTCGGGCAAGGTCGTTGAAAAGACGTTCAACGCCGGGGTCAAGGTCGAAACCGCCAACGTGGACAAGCGAGAGATGCAGTATCTCTACGCCGATGGCGACGACTTCGTGTTCATGGATACCGGTACTTACGACCAGTTGCATGTACCAGCCGCAACGGTGGGCGATGCCCGAAACTTCATGCTCGAGAGCCAAATGGCGGTCGTTGCGACCAACGATGGCAACCCGCTCTACATTGAGCTTCCCGCGTCCGTCGAGCTGACCATCACCTACACCGAACCTGGCATGCAGGGGGATCGCTCGACCGGTGGCACTAAGCCCGCCACTCTTGAAACCGGTTATGAGATCGCGGTTCCGCTCTTCATCGGTCCCGACGAGAAGGTAAGGGTCGATACGCGTGACGGCAGTTACCTCGGGCGCGCCAACTAACCGTGGGTGCACGCAGCAAGGCCCGCAAGCGCGCGGTGGACGTGCTCTTCGAGGCAGACCAACGCCGTCGGACACCAACTGAGGTACTCGAACAGCGACAGAGCCGCGGTGATGCGGTGGTCAGCCCCTACTCGATCGAACTGGTCGAGGGCGTCGTCGCGCATCAGTCAGAGATCGACGTCTGGCTGCAAGAACACTCCGTCGACTGGCCGCTCGAGCGGATGCCTGCGGTCGATCGCGCAGTCTTGCGGATCGGGGTCTACGAGATCTTGTGGTCCGACGACGTACCCGATGCGGTCGCCGTCGATGAGGCAGTCGAACTCGCGAAAGACTTGTCCACCGATGAGTCGCCGGGCTTCGTCAACGGCCTGCTCGGACGGTTGATCGACGTGAAGCCAGAACTCGAACGACACGTACGAGATTTAGAGGATGTTGATGGCTCGCGCGAGGACGAGGGCGGCGAGCGTCAGGGAGATCATGGACTCCAAAATCATGAGGACCTTGGCCCAACGTCGGATCGCTGAAACGTCCGTTGGGCTGAAGGCCAGTCCGGTGTTGAACGACAGCGCCAGATAGTCGACGAAGTGTGGGTACCAGCCTGGGCCGACCAGTTCTGGCAGCGACATTTCAGGAAACACGAACGACGGCCTCACGTCGGTCCTGCCGATCGCCCGAGCAGCAGGTCCGCCGGAATCCATGTCCCAGTACCAGAGCGCGAACGCGATGACGTTGGTCACCCAGACGATCGCGCCGATCGTCAACAGTTGGCCTGCACTGGCGAATGAGGCGTTCCGGACGATTCCGAGGACCAGCCGTACCGTGGCTAGGGCCGTGCCAAAAGTGAGGAATGCGACCAGCGAGGCCGATGTGATGCGTAACCATCGGCGGTCGCGGTCGATCCGTCCTGGGTCACCGATCATCAAGCACGATGAGAAACCCAGTCAGCACGATCGGGTAGAGGTAGAACAAGAACGGCGCGGTTCGGAAGTCTTCGGGCAGCAGTTGCTGGAGGACTCCGACGGTGATGACCGCGAGCGCCATTGGCCATCGACGCTCACCGCGCACCATGCTCTCGGCGGACGTCACAGTATCCGCCGACGGGGTTGGCATTATCGCCGTCCCGCAGCGAGACGTACAGCAGGTGGCAACTCAGGAGCAGCACCCAGCCAGGGAAATAACAATTGCGACCATCCGCTGACGGGTGGGGTCAACAGCAGCGCGATCGCGACGGCGTAACCCAGCGTCACCAACCAAGGGGGAATCAACCGGGTGCGCCAGCCGAGAGTCGTCACCGTCAACGTGAACACCGCTGCCATTCGCGCACCGAAAGCTCCCATGAGGGTGCCGACGAATGCTCCGACGAAGCGCTGAGTGTCGGCGCTGGGGGCCTCACCATGGGCACTGAGTACCAACAAACTCCCGATGGCGGCGGCGGCGACGAACAGCGTCGCGACGAAGAGCAGTCCTGACCCGAGGAACACCGTGGCGAACAGCCGGTCCTCCAAGTCACCGAGCCGGGTGCGAACCACGCCGATGAACCACAAGAACGCAATCCCGGCGAACGGAATGAGGTTCATGGCCAAGGTCACGGTTCCTCGACCCGAGGGCGCATTGAGCCAATTCGACGGATCGTCAGTGAAGTGGGTCACCGACGTCCGAAGCAAGACGATGACGGTTCCGAGGATCAAACCGAACGCAATGCCGGCTATCGCGGCCGACCGCGGGGAGCGCAACCGCACGGCCACTTCGGTGAAGCCGTGCATTGAACCTCCAGCCGCCGAACCTCTAGCTGCCGAACCTCGAAGGTTCCGGGCGGTGCCCCCGGTGGGAGTCGAACCCACACTGTATGGATTTTGAGTCCACCGACTCTGCCGGTTGGTCTACAGGGGCGTAATCAGCCGACCCGCGTGCCAAGGCGGACGGGTCGCCTGAATCTGCGCCAGATTCTATGGGTAGTCCCCGAACCGACTCGAATCACCCACTAGCAAGGTCACGATGGCACAACGACCCGGTTCCGACACGGGGTCAAGGGCTGCGTCGAGGCTGGTAGACCCACTAGGTTCCGATCAACATACGTGCCGGATCCCTCCGGTACCGGTAACAGAGGGTCGTTGGACCCGATCGGCAAGGAGTACTGAATGATCCGTACGAACGCCACATGGCGACTCGTTGCGGTGGCTGGTGTCGCTGGACTCATTTTGGCTGCCTGTGGCGGCAGTGATGACTCCGGTAGTTCCAGTTCCGCCGCTGCGCCAGCATCGACTGGCACGCCGTTGTACCTAGTCGACGGAAACGTGGGAACTGGGCCGATCGGCAAGCTTCCTGCAGGAACCATGACCGGCGTGCAGGGCAGCCTTCCAGGCGCCCCCACCACGGCGGACTTCAAGGACGAGTTGAATGCCATTGACTCAAGCCTTCCCGACGTTGGCTACTCCTACGCCCCTGAGTCATACGACGCAGTGAACTTGATCGCATTGGCGGCGGCGCAGGCGAAGTCCGATACCGGGATCAAGATCGCTGCGGAAATGCAGGACGTTTCCAGTGGCGGTACCGCTTGCACTTCGTTCAAAGACTGCAACGACCTGCTCAAGCAGGGCGAGGACATCGACTACAACGGTGTCTCTGGCCCGGTTGAGTTCGACCAGTTCGGTGACCCGACCGCCGCGACGATCGGGATCTACACCTACGACGACCAGAACACCGTCCCCGGCTTGAACGCCCCTGACGACCCCAACACCCCTGTCCAGTTCGAAGAGGGCACGTTGGAGCCGAGCACGGACACGCCGCCTAAGGCCAGCACCAAGGTCAACGACGGCTCGGATGGCACGTTGGTTATCGGTGGCTTGCTGCCGATCACCGGTTCGCTGTCTTCGCTGGAGCCGCCGGAAACCGCTGGCGTCAAGTTGGCGCTGCAGAAGATCAACGCTGCTGGAGGCGTGCTGGGCAAGGACGTCAAGTTCCTGCCAGGTGACTCCGGTGACACCACGACTGACACCGCCCAGCTGACCGTCGACAAGCACCTGCAGCAGGGTGTGGACGCGATTGTCGGCCCGGCATCGTCCGGTGTGGCACTGACCGTCATCGACAAGGTGACTGGTGCCGGCGTTGTGATGTTCTCGCCAGCCAACACCTCGCCAGAGCTCACGACCTACCCAGATGGCGGGCTGTACTTCCGTACCGCTCCGTCAGACGTTCTGCAGGGTCGCGTACTGGCGAACAAGGTGGTCAGCGATGGCTACCAGCGCATCGCCCTCATCGTCCGTAACGACTCGTATGGCCAGGGTCTAGCGGATTCGGTGACGACGAACCTCGAGTCCAGTGGTGCACAGGTCGTACAGACCGCCTTCTACGACGAAGGTGCCACCAGCTTCAACGCGCAGGTGAGCAAGGTCGCCGACAGTGATCCAGAGGCGATCGTGCTGATCGGATTCGACGAGTCCGGCAAGATCATCAACGAGATGGTCTCGCAGGGCATCGGACCGAACAGCGCAAGCTGAAGTAACTAGCAGAAGGGGCCCGGCCATTGGCCGGGCCCCTTCTCTATGTCTCGGGTTCCATCGGTTGGATTGCGGAAGATTTTGGTTGCTATAGCAACCACTAACTACCGCAATGCTGGTCGTTAGCCGGTCAGGGTGCCGAGGTAGAGCTCGATGACCTTGGGGTCCTTCAGCAGTTGCTTGCCGGTACCGGTGTAGGCGTTGTGACCTTGGTCCAAGACGTAGCCACGGTCGGCGATCTGCAGGCAGCGAGCGGCGTTTTGCTCCACCATGATCACCGTCACGCCAGCTGCGTTGATCTGCTTGGTTCGGATGAAGACCTCGTCCTGCATCACGGGGGACAGGCCAGCCGACGGCTCATCGAGCAGAAGGACAGAAGGATCCATCATCAGTGCTCGGCTCATCGAGACCATCTGACGCTCGCCGCCTGAGAGTGAACCGGCCGGCTGCTTACGCCGGTCGGCCAGGGTCGGGAAGAGCGATACGACGAACTCGAAACGTTCCTTGAAGGCCTTGGGACGCTGGTACGCGCCCATCTCGAGGTTCTCCTCGATGGTCAGGGACGGGAAGACGTTGTTCGTCTGTGGCACAAAGCCGACGCCCATGGAGACCAACTTGTTCGGTCGCAGGCCAGTGATGTCTTGGTCGTCGAGGAGCACTTGCCCGGAATTGACCTTGACGAGCCCGAACATCGCCTTGAGCAAGGTGGACTTGCCGGCCCCGTTGGGGCCGATGATCCCGACGAGTTCACCCTTCTTCGCGTAGAGGTCGCACCCAGTGAGGATGTTGACCCCGGGGATGTAACCGGCAATGAGGTTGTCAGCAACGACGAGCGCGTCCGACGCGACCGAAAGGTGAGCCGATCGGTCACGAGCAGTTGAGGCCGAGCCTCGATCTTGCGCAAGGGTCTCTTCGGCCCGGTTGATGTCGCCAGAGGTTGGAGTGTCGTCGCTCATGACTTCGTCTCCGTCCCGGACGAGGAGTCGCCTGGTCCTTCGAGGACGTCAAGGGGGCCGAGGTCGGATTCCTCAGCGACTTCGGCAAGCGATTGGTCGTGGTGGGCGCCGAGGTAAGCGTCGATCACCCGCTGATCACGCATCACCTCGTGAGGCGGCCCCTCGGCAATGATCTTGCCCTGAGCCATGACGACCACCCAGTCGGAGATGTCACGCACCATGTCCATGTCGTGCTCGACGAACAGCACTGTCATACCTTCGTCCCGCAGCCCCTTCACGTGACCGAGGAGCGACTGGGTCAGGGCCGGGTTCACACCAGCCATCGGCTCGTCGAGCATCACCAGTTCAGGGTCAGTCATTAAGGAGCGAGCCATCTCAAGAAGCTTGCGCTGACCGCCGGATAACGAACCTGCGAAGTCATCCTTCTTGGCATCCAACTTGAACCGAGTGAGAATCTCCTCGGCCTTCTCGGTGATCGTTCGCTCTTGCGGCGCCCACAGCGGCCTCAACAGAGCCTGCCAGAAGTGTTCACCCTTCTGGCCGGTTGCCCCAAGTCGCATGTTCTCGATGACCTTCAACTTCGAGAGTGCCTTGGTGAGCTGGAAGGTTCGAACCATCCCCATACGAGCAACCTTGTAGGCGGCCACACCCTTCAGCGGGATTTGGTTGAACGTCCAGTCGCCAGCGTCCACCTGGTCAAAGCCAGTCAGGATGTTGAAGAAGGTCGTCTTGCCGGCACCGTTTGGTCCGATCAGGGCGGTGATGGCGCCTCGTTGAATCTCCACATGGTCGACGTCGACGGCGGTAAGCCCACCGAACCGACGGACGACTCCGGTGGCGATCAGGATCGGATCGGGCTTGGCCGCACCCGGGGTTCGCTCGACGTCGGCAAGGGCTGCCTCTGCCAACTCCTTGGGAGTTCGAGTGTCGGTAGCGACTGCTGAGTCGCCGGGCAAGTCATCGGGCATCGAGGGCAATCTCCTTTCGATCTCCGAGGATTCCCTGCGGTCGGAACACCATGAGCAACATCAGCGCGACGCCCGCGATGATGAACCGCACTGCGCCTGCTTGTTCGTCAGTCATAAAGGTGATGTGACCAGATGCGATGGCCTGGCCCAAGGCAAGGTCGCTGAACTGGATCAAGAACCAGAAGATGATCGATCCCAAGATCGGGCCGAAGATCCGCGCTGCACCACCCAGAATCAAAATGGTGTACGCGAAGAACGTCAGGTTGGTCGTGAAGTTGTCTGGCTGGATCGCTGCCTGCCCAAGCCCGTAGAGGAAACCGCCGAAGGCTCCCACCAGACCACCCAGCAGCAGGCTTTGCATCTTGTACCAGTAGACGTTCTTACCCAGGGATCGAACAGCGTCCTCGTCTTCGCGGATTGCCTTAAGGATTCGTCCCCACGGGCTGCGCATGAGCAAGAAGGTCATAATGGTGAAGACGGCGACCAGTGACCAGCCGACCAACAACACCCAAATCTCGTTCCCGTTGAACTGCACGCGCCAGAACCCGTACTTCGCGTTTTGGTCGAACGGGCTCATCGAGAAGAAGCCAGCGCTGAACTGCTGGATTCCGTCCGTGCTGCCGAAGGTGTCCTTGAGGGTCACCGAACGGAAGATCAGGCGGATGATCTCGGCTGCCGCGATCGTGACGATTGCCAGATAGTCGGCGCGAAGTCGCAGGGTCGGCAGACCGAGCAGTAACGCGACGATCGCCGTGGCTACCAGCCCCACGATGATTCCGACCCAGAACGGCAGGTCGAACTTGGTAATCGTTACCGCCATGCCGTATGCGGCGACCGCCAAGAAGGCTGCCTGCCCGAAGTTGAGCAGTCCGGTGTAGCCGAACTGGACGTTGATTCCGATCGCGGCCAGGCAGTAGACGATCGAGAAAAGTCCAATAGCCGCGATGATCGAGCCGGAGAAGATCAGTCCCCAATCCATGACTGCCTCACCCGACCCTTCCGCGTCTGCCGAGTAGTCCAGAAGGTCTGACCATCAGCATCACGATCAACACCACAAGCGCGCCGACCACTTGCAGCTCAGACGGGATCACCAACGTTGAGAGCGACAGCAGCAGCCCGATCAGTACCGAGCCAATAACAGCACCCAACGCGGTACCGAGTCCGCCCAGGGTCACCGCGGCGAACACCAGCAGGAGGTAGATCTGACCGAGGTTGAATTGAGGTTGTTGAGTCACGCCGATGAGCACGCCAGCCAGACCGGCGAGGGCGGCTCCAACGGTCCAAACGACGAGGATCACTCGCTCGACATCGATACCGGCCGTGGCAGCGAGCGCAGGGTTGTCGGACACCGCTCGCGTGGCCTTACCGAGCCGAGTACGCAGTAGCGCGTAGGCCGAGGCAGCCAAGACGATGATTGCCAGACCCATGGTGATCAGGCTCGCGGGTGTCACCGTGATCGGGCCGATGTGCAGTCCGGCCTGTGCCTGGTACTCGTTGTATGGCAGTGGACCGCCGCCGTAGAAGATCAAGTAGATGTTGCGCAGCACCAGCGCAAGACCGATCGACACAATCATCATCGCGACCAAGCCAGTCCCGCGTTTTCGCAGCGGGAACCACAGCAATCGGTCCTGGAACAGGCCGAACAGCCCGCTGGCCACGGTGGCCAGAATGCCAGCCAGCCAAAGGGGGAGTCCGACTGAGACGTTGAGGGTGTAGGCGATGAGTGCACCGAACGTGATCAACTCACCGTGCGCGAAGTTCGTCAGTCCGGTGGTGCCGTAAATCATCGAGAGCCCGACGGCCGCCAACGCAATCAACAGGCCGACGCGGAGTCCATCGATCGACAGTTGAGCGATCTTCTTCCACTCGCTGGTCGTGGTGAAGGCCCTTGCCCCGAGGACGAAGAGCACCGGCTTGCCTGCGCCAAAGGCCACGTCGGTCTTTACCGGATTCGTGACCGGGAGTCGCCGTGCCCTGGGGCAACGTTGATTCGTCAAGTTCGACGCTGTACGAACCGGGACCAGGCAACTTGATTTCCCATTTACCGTCGGCCTCGGTGGTGGTCGACTTGGAGAATCCCTGGTCGTCAGAAGCGGTGATCGTGACGTCTGCGACCGGTTGACGGTCGTTCGTAAGCAGCGTGCCGTTCACCGATTCGTTGTCAGCGAGGGCGGGGCCGGCTCCTAAGACGCCAAGGGCGGCGATGCCAACCAGAAGGCCCAGAAGTCCGGCCGCTTTACGCTTCAGCACCGTGCTGGCCTCCTCGTCACCGTGGGGCAGTCGTAGCCATGGATCACGTGAGGTTCACCGTGGCATCACCTTCGGCCGGAGCATAGTCACATCCCGGGCGGTTCGGGAGGTTTATCTCATCGCGGCAACGATTGAGGCGAACAGTGGCGCCAGGAGCAGAGCGGGCAGTAAGTCGCCTACCGGGACCGACCGGATTCGGAGCAGACGTAGCGCTACGCCGATCAGCAGGACTCCTCCTGTCGCCGTCGTGACGGCGATCGCGGCGTCAGACAGAAACTCACCGGAGATGATGCCCACGATGGTGAGCGTTCCTTGAACAACGAGCACCGTCACCGACGACGCGACCACCCCCCATCCCAGCGCGGCGGCGAAGGCCAGCGCGGCGAAGCAGTCGAGCACTGACTTCAGGGCAAGAAGTTCAATCCCGTCGCCCAAACCGTCTTGCAGGGCACCGAGAATCGTGAGCGGCCCTACGCAAAACACCAGTGAGGCGGTAACGAAACCCTCCACGAAACGAAGCCGCTCCGAGCTGTCGTTGTGGTGACCTGGCCAGTGTCGTTGAAGGAGTGCGCCGAGGCCCTCCAACCGTTGCTCGATGCGGATCAGGGACCCGAGAATTCCGCCGAGAACTACTGCTGCCAGCACGATCAGCAGAGGTCGACCGCGTCCGAGATCGTCGGTCAGCATCGGCTGGGCGATCGCTGCTGCGTTCAGCCCGGCGATGACCAGCACGACCAAGCCCAATCCATCGGTTACGACGTCTCGAACTCGTGCGGGCAACCGGTCACCCACCAGTACCCCGAGGCTGCCGCCAATGACGACAGCCACGACGTTGACGAGCGTCCCGACACCGGGGATCACATGGCCTCCTGATTCGACCCGAGGCGTAGGGTGGCCTGCGCCATGGGGGAGCGTAGTAGTGCGAGGCAGCGGAGTAGTCCGCGTCAAATCTGAGGGAGGCGTGAGTGTCGGCTGTCAGCGTTCGTACGAGGGCTGCAACCGAAGCTGACTTGACCTCCATCGTCGACCTCTGGGACGAACTCCGCGAAACCGGGCAGCGTCTTGGACCCTTCGGTCCGCCAGCCTCTCAAGATGCGATCGGGAAGCGAATCGCCGAACTGGCCCACGACCCGAATCACCGAGTGGTGCTGGCTGAGGTGGACGACGAAGTGCTCGGACTTGGCGTGTTATCGCGGTTACCTATTACGCCGATCAGTGACGTCGAGTCCGTGCAGATCTCGTACATGCACGTACGTCAAGACAGTCGTCGTCGCGGCATCGGCCGGGCGATCGTCGATGCCGCGCTGGAGTTCGCGACCGAGATCTCGGCTGACTACGTCACTGTGGGCGTGTTCCCCGGATCGCGTGACACCAATCGGTATTTCGCCAGACTTGGATTTAGTCCCCTGGTAGTGCGACGTGCGATCCCCACCGCGACCCTGCAGCGGCGATTGGTCGGGGATCCGAAGAGTCGAGCTATGTTGACGCGCCGACGTCGTCGAACGCTTGAGAGTTAGCTGGCAGAGTCTGGCCGCGGGCGTATCGCACAGGTGATTCGCGCCGTACAGACCCGAGCGCCGGACTCGTCGACGATGTCGACCGCCCACGTCGCCAATGACCGTCCAAGGTGTAGCGGCGTCGCTGTCCCGGTCACGAGCCCCGAACGGGCAGCGCGGTGATGGGTGGCGTTGACGTCAACTCCGGCGACGACAGCGTCTGGTCCGGCGTGGATGGCGGTACCGATCGAGCCCAGCCCCTCGGCAAGTGCGACAGACGCCCCACCATGTAACGCGCCATAGGGCTGTTCATTGCCGTCGACCGGCATCGTCCCGACCACTCGGCTCGCAGACGCCTCCGTGACGATGATGCCAAGCCTGGTGTGCAACGGCGGGATCGGAATCGACGCTAAGAAATCAGTCACGAGTGCAGCCTAGGAGCCGTCAGACCTGCGCTCTACGATCGCCACGTGACCACCAGGCCGAAACTGCTTCTGCTCGACGGCCATTCGCTGGCGTATCGGGCCTTCTACGCACTGCCGGTCGAGAATTTCTCGACCTCGACAGGTCAGCCCACGAACGCGGTCTACGGGTTCACCTCGATGCTGATCAACGCGCTCCGGGACGAGGAGCCGACGCACCTCGCGGTCGCTTTCGACGTTTCCAGAAAGACCTTTCGCACCGAGCAGTTTCCGGAGTACAAGGCCAATCGCAGCACTTCGCCTGATGCGTTCAAGGGTCAGGTAAGTCTGATCGAGGATGTGCTTCGGGCCCTACGCGTCGTCTCGATCAGCAAGGACGGCTACGAAGCAGACGACCTGATCGCGACCCTTGCGACCCGAGCCGAGGCCGAGGGCATGGACGTTGCCGTCATTACCGGCGACCGCGACGCCTTCCAACTCGTCAACGACCATGTCACCGTTCTCTACCCACGCAAGGGCGTTTCAGACCTCGCCCGGATGACGCCGTCGGCCATCGAAGAGAAGTACGGACTGACCCCCGCGCAGTACCCGGACTTTGCAGCCCTGCGTGGCGATCCCAGCGACAACCTCCCAGGCATCCCTGGTGTCGGTGAGAAAACCGCGACTAAGTGGATCCGAGAATTCGGCTCGTTCGCACAATTGATCGATCAGGCCGACACCGTCAAGGGCAAGGTCGGGGATGCGCTTCGCGACAACCTCGGTCAAGTGATGACCAACCGACAACTCACCGAACTCATTCGTGACGTCCCGCTAGAGGTCGGTCCGACCGAACTCGAACGCCAGGACTGGGATCGCGAGGCGGTGCACGAGATCTTCGACGCACTGCAGTTCCGAGTACTGCGCGAGCGACTGGCCGAAACGATCGAATCCACCGAGGACGCCGTCGCCCCAGCAGACGACGTCGAAGTTACTTGGCTCACTACTAGCGAGATCGCGCCTTGGTTGGCGAAACAACCAGAAAGCCTTTTCGGTTTGGCCATCGAAGGAACATGGGGCCGAGGTAGCGGTGTCGTTCACGCAGTCGCAATCGCAGGAGCCGACGAGACCGTCGCTATCGACATCGCACAACTTGCTGACAAAGACGCAACTGCATTGCGATCCTGGTTGGCGGACCCGGCCGTTCCCAAAGCGGTGCACGACGCCAATGGCGTGATGCTCGCGCTTTCTGCTTGCAACCTTCCGGTCGACGGTGTCGTGCGAGATACCGCACTCATGGGATACCTGCTGCGACCGGACCAACGCACGTACGACCTCACCGACTTGGCGATGCGTTGGTTGCAACGTGACATCACTGCGTCCACCGACAACGGGCAGCTGACTCTCGGCGACGACTCCGACGTTGAGCGTGCGCGTGAGTTGGGTATGCAGGCGCGCGCCACGCTCGACCTATCGAGCGCATTGCACGGAGAGCTTGTCGAGACCGGCGGCCAAACCCTGCTTGAGGATCTCGAGCTACCGCTCACCCAAGTGCTCGTCGAGATGGAACGAGCCGGCATCGGCGTCGACCAGGAGCATCTAGCCGAGCTGCACGCGTGGTTCTCCGCCGAAGCAAAGACCGCAGCTGAGCAGGCGTACGCCGAAATTGGCCACGAGGTGAACCTCGGCTCGCCAAAGCAACTGCAGGTCGTGCTTTTCGAAGAACTCAACATGCCGAAGACCAAACGCACCAAGACCGGATTCACCACCGACGCCGACGCCTTGACTTGGCTCTACGCGCAAACCGAGCACCCGTTCCTCGCCCACCTGCTCCGCCATCGCGATGTCACGAAGTTGCTGGTCACGGTCGAAGGACTACAGCGATCGATCGCTGATGACGGTCGGATCCACACCACGCTGACGCAAACCGTCGCGGCCACCGGACGGCTGTCGTCGACCGATCCCAACCTGCAGAACATCCCAGTGCGAACCGAAGAGGGTCGGCGTATTCGTGAGGGTTTTTGCGTCGGCGAGGGCTATGCCGAGTTGATGACCGCTGACTACAGCCAGGTTGAGATGCGCATCATGGCGCACCTCTCAAAAGACGAAGGGCTGATCGACGCGTTCCGTAGTGGCGAGGACTTGCACACCACCGTCGGCTCGCGAGTGTTCGGCGTGCCAGCCGAAGAGGTCACCGGCGAGATGCGCAGTCGAATCAAGGCGATGTCGTACGGCCTGGCGTACGGCTTGTCAGCATTCGGTCTGTCACAGCAACTCGACATCCCGCCCGAAGAGGCACGCGCTTTGATGGACGAGTACTTCGAGCGGTTCGGTGGCGTGCGCGACTATCTGGCCTCGGTCGTCGCCGAAGCACGCATGACCGGGTACACCGAAACAGTCCTCGGCCGTCGTCGCTACCTGCCCGATCTGACCAGCGACAACCGGCAGCGTCGCGAGATGGCTGAACGTATGGCACTGAACGCTCCGATCCAGGGGTCAGCTGCCGACATCGTCAAGCTCGCGATGCTTGGGGTCGATCGTGAACTTGCTGCCGCCAAGCTCGGGTCAAGACTGATCCTGCAGGTGCACGACGAACTTGTTCTCGAGGTCAAGACAGGCGAACGCGACGACGTCGAGCGCATCGTGCGCGAGCAGATGGGACAGGCGTATCCGCTCAGCGTGCCGCTCGATGTGTCAGTCGGAGTCGGCCGAACCTGGCAGGACGCCGCGCACTAGTCGCTCAGTTCGTTCACGGTGCTCGCTGTCGGGAAAGGGACCACCAGTTTTCTGCAGCACCTTTCGCCCGACCGGCTGCCGATTCGAGGCGTTGCCCTTGTGGTCCGAAGAAGGTGAGTAATCCATTCGCGCCTCGAAGCTGAACATCGGGGCGAATCTCCCAACCGCCTTCGTGAATCTTCCGGTGGTGGTACCGACATAGCAACAGTCCGTTGGAAAGGCTGGTTTCGCCGCCCGTCACCCACGAGGTGAGGTGGTGCGCATCGGTGAATGCCGGAGGGAAGTGGCATTGCGGGAACCGGCACCCGGCATCGCGTGAAGCCAGCGCAGTTCGTTGGCTGGGGCTGAACAGTCGGTGATCGCGACCGAAGTCCACGGGTATCGAATCTGGACCAACCAGCACTCGGGCTACGACCGCGTCGCAACTGAGTCGCTCGAAACTTGGCCGACTAAGTATTTCCGAACCAGCCCCGCCGCCCGGCAACTCCGCAGGCGGAGCACCCTCTGCACCCAACAACGTGCTGAGCTCGCAGGCGACCTGCAGCCGTGGTGGGTTTCCGCCCACATTCCCGATCTTCCGGTGGTCGAGGGCGAGCCGAGCGAGGTCGGTGAGGCCATCTGCTCGGCGTTGAGCCGCCGTTCGTTCGTCGTCAGGACCGCAGGGGACGAGAAAGGGCGCCAACGCGTTGCTCAAGGCGGATGCGGCTTCTGCGTCGAGCAGCCCCTCGAGGTGGGTCATGCCGTCCAACATGGGGGAGAGGCAGACCCAGCGACGGGTGAAGTCTTTGTCTGCGGCGGCAAGCGCACCGTCCGGGTCGACCGTTTCGCGAAGTCGACGACCCACGGCGCGCACAGTCGCGGGCTCGGTATGGGTGGCGAGCTCATTCATGATTTCGACGCCCGCTGCTACGGCTTCGGTCGGTAACGATCGAACGGCGGCGCCTATCGCACGGACGTGGTCGAAGGTGATCCGGTTGTCGTTGAGCAGTTCAACGGTGGCTTTGAGATCGTCGTGCGCGCGCCGAGCGAGTCGGACTCGCTCGCCGGCATCCCCAGGAGCCATCGACAACGCACCCCGGAGCCACGAGGCGGTGCTGCGAGCAGCGTGAAGCACATCGCCGTCGCCATGGCTGTCGAACACCGAGAGGACCTGCAGAAACTCACCTTCGCATCGGTCGATGACGCGACGGAGTCCAACAAGCCAGGCGGCGCGCTCTTCAGGTGATGCGGCTGCGAGGTGGTCGGTATCCAAAGCGTTCGCCTCGTCGAGAAGGTGCAAGAGTTCAGGGGGTAGCGATTCCGGCTGAAACATGGCACCCCCTGAATAATCGCTTCGAACGTATGTTCTAAGCGTACTCGAAGTGACTGACACTCCGGAGGTTGTTCACAGGGTGATTTCGGTTTGTTGTCACTGCGCTTTCGGTTGTGATTTAGAACAACAAAAGATGACGGTCCCAGGAAGAACGCGACCACGTAGCGGACTCCAAGCACCCCAAGTTTCAACGTTCGAATCCGGCCATTCCGGTTCAACAAGACGCGTCGACGACGAAGCCTGCGCCAACAACGGCGTCAACCCAGTCGCCGATCGTTCGATGGTGTTCGACGTAGGTAGCGACGCCGGCTTCGTCCTGCTCCACATAACTGCGTCGATCGAAGTACGAGCGTTCGGCGACGAGGCCGCCCGGTCCCGGGTCATCGGGGAACGCCCAACGGATCGGATGGGTCACCGAGAACACCAAAGGAGCACCGGGACGAAGCACCCGAGCCAATTCGTCCATAACTGCATGGGTTTCAGCCGTGAAGGGAAGCGCACCGTAAGCCGAGGCAGCAGCGTCAAAGGACTCGTCAGCGAACGGCAGTGAGGCAACGTCAGCGCAGACCGTGGGAATTGACGTCCCGACTTCGGCATCCAGTCGCTGACTGTGCTGCAACTGCCGCATGGAGAGGTCCAGTCCAACGGCTTCCGCCCCCTGTGCCCTCAACCACCGAGCTCCAGCAGCCGCACCGCAGCCCACTTCGAGGACGCGCAGCCCGGACACGTCCCCCAACAGACCAACGTCCGCCTCGTCGAGTCCCTCTGGTCCCCAGATCCACCGGGCCGAACCCAGGAAGGCGCCGTGTTCAGCCTGGTAGTCGTCTGCCTCGGAGTCCCACCACGTACGGCTCGCACGCCGTGCCTCGTCGGGGCTGACGGTGCGCCGGACCATACGCTCGGACTCGCTGTCTTGCCCCTCAATTGACCCTGTCACGACTGTCACCGTAAACTGCTGGACGCGCTGTGGGCTTGCGCATCCTCAGACATAGCAGGCTCGCGCTCGTTGGTCGGTTGTCCCTCCTCTCACGATTGGGGTCTCGGCACGCGAAAGGCCCTCCGCGCTTCAGGCACGACGATCCCTGTCCCTCCGGAGCCCTTTTCAATGACGAGTAGCACCGACGTAGCCCCCGCCCCAGCAGCCACCCCCACGCAGGTGGCCATCAATGACATCGGGTCGGAAGAGGATTTCCTCGCCGCCATCGACGAGACCATCAAGTACTTCAATGACGGTGACATCGTCGAAGGCACCATCGTCAAGGTGGATCGTGACGAGGTCCTGCTCGACATCGGATACAAGACCGAGGGCGTCATCCCCTCTCGCGAACTTTCGATCAAGCACGACGTCGACCCCTCCGAGATCGTCAAGGTCGGAGACGAGGTCGAGGCCCTAGTTCTCCAGAAGGAGGACAAAGAGGGCCGGCTGATCCTGTCCAAGAAGCGCGCTCAGTACGAGCGGGCATGGGGCACTATCGAGAAGCTCAAGGAAGAAGACGGCGTCGTCAAGGGCTCGGTCATCGAGGTCGTCAAGGGCGGCCTGATCCTCGACATCGGCCTGCGCGGGTTCCTTCCCGCCTCGCTGGTCGAGATGCGTCGGGTCCGCGACCTGCAGCCGTACGTCGGCAAGGAACTCGAAGCCAAGATCATCGAGCTCGACAAGAACCGCAACAACGTCGTGCTCAGCCGTCGTGCCTGGCTTGAGCAGACCCAGTCCGAAGTCCGCCACACCTTCCTCACCCAGCTTCAAAAGGGCCAGGTCCGCAGCGGTGTGGTCTCGTCCATCGTCAACTTCGGCGCCTTCGTCGACCTGGGTGGCGTCGACGGTCTGGTGCACGTGTCCGAACTTTCGTGGAAGCACATTGACCACCCGAGCGAGGTCGTCGAGGTCGGTACCGAGGTCACCGTCGAGGTTCTCGACGTCGACATGGACCGTGAGCGCGTCTCGCTGTCGCTCAAGGCGACGCAAGAAGACCCGTGGCAGCAGTTCGCTCGCACCCACCAGATCAGCCAGGTTGTGCCCGGAAAGGTCACCAAGTTGGTTCCGTTCGGCGCATTTGTTCGCGTCGACGAGGGCATCGAGGGCCTGGTCCACATCTCCGAGCTGGCCGAGCGTCACGTTGAGATCCCCGAGCAGGTCGTTCAGGTAGGCACCGAGATCTTCGTCAAGGTCATCGACATCGACCTGGAACGCCGTCGCATCTCGCTGTCGCTGAAGCAGGCGAACGAGGGTCAGACCGAGGCCGTCGAGTTCGACCCGACGCTGTACGGCATGTCGGCCTCGTACGACGACCAGGGCAACTACGTCTACCCAGACGGTTTCGACCCGGACACTGGCGAGTGGCGCGATGGCTTCGACAAGCAGCGCGAAGAGTGGGAGCGCCAGTACGCCGAGGCACAGGTCCGCTTCGAGGCACACAAGCAGCAGATGGACGAGGCTAAGAAGGCCGACCAGGCTGCGGCGCTCGAGGCTGGTGAGACTCCCTCGACCTACTCGTCCGAGTCGGGCACCGAAGAAGAAGCCCCTGAGGCAGAGGTTGCCGGATCGCTTGCGTCTGATGAGGCGCTGGCTGCGCTGCGAGAGAAGCTGACCGGCGGCCCCACCGAGTGACAAGCCACGACGACGCCGAGCCGATGCTGCCGCTCGGCGAGGAGGCATTGGCCGACGATGGACGGCTGGCCGCTGCGGTGGCGCAGGCGGCCGGGCGGGCGCTCGTCGAACTTCGTGGCCGATTCGCCAGCGGTGACGGAAAAGCCCTGAAAGACGCGGGGGACCGACTTGGTCACGCGCTGATCATGGCCACCCTGAAGGCCTACCGGCCGAACGATGCGGTGCTGTCGGAAGAGGGCGCGGACGATTTCGCCCGCCTCGACGCCGACCGGGCCTGGATCGTCGATCCGCTGGACGGTACCCGTGAGTTCTCCGAGCCGCCCCGCGATGACTGGGCGATTCACGTGGCGCTGTGGGAGCGGGGGGCCGGTGACGGCTCAAGTGTGGGGGAACTCACGGCTGGCGCTGTGGCTCTTCCGGCAAAAGACCTGGTCCTGGCCACGTACGATGTTCCTGCCCTCGCACCTGCGCGAAACGGCCGTCCTCGCTTCATGGTCAGCCGTACTCGGCCGCCGGTGGAAGCAGAACGGGTCGCGGCAGCGTTAGGGGGAGAACTGGTCCCAATGGGCTCGGCGGGAGCCAAAGCAATGGCCGTCCTTTTGGGTGACGGTGACGCCTATGTCCATTCCGGTGGCCAGTATGAGTGGGATAGTGCCGCACCAGTGGCAGTTGCTAAAGCGGCTGGCCTGTTTTGCAGTCGGATCGACGGGAGTCCTCTGGTGTACAACCAGCGCGACACTCTGCTGCCCGACTTGATCATCTGCCGACCCGAACTAGCAAACGACGTCCTCGCCGCGCTGGCCTGACAGCCAGCGGACGACCCAGGGAGATAAGTGTGTCGACCATCGACTACCAGCTGACGCAGTTGGACCTGCTCGAGGCTGAGTCCATTCACATCATTCGTGAAGTGGCTGCCGAGTTCGAGCGTCCGTGCCTGCTGTTCTCAGGCGGCAAGGACTCCATCGTCATGTTGCGCCTCGCCGAGAAAGCGTTCTGGCCGGCCAAGGTCCCGTTCCCGGTGATGCACGTCGACACCGGCCACAACTTCGATGAGGTCATGGAGTACCGCGATCGGCGAGTTGCCGAGGCGGGTGTCCGGCTGATCGTGGCGTCCGTCGAGGAAGCGATTGAGCAGGGCTTGGTGGTGGACCCGACCGGACCGCGGGCGTCGCGTAACCAGATCCAAACCGTGCCGCTACTCAAGGGAATCCAGGACCACAAGTTCGACGCCGTCTTCGGCGGTGCCCGCCGAGACGAAGAGAAGGCGCGCGCCAAGGAGCGGGTGTTCAGCTTCCGTGACGAGTTCGGTCAGTGGGACCCCAAGGGCCAGCGCCCCGAACTGTGGTCGCTCTACAACGGCCGTCACAACAAGGGCGAGCACATCCGCGTCTTCCCGTTGTCGAACTGGACCGAGTTGGACATCTGGCAGTACATCAAGCGAGAGGAGCTTGAACTGCCGTCGATCTACTACGCCCACAAGCGGCAGGTATTCATGCAGGACGGCATGCTCATGGCCGTCACCGCGGTGACGCAGCCGCAGGACGGCGAAGAGGTGTTCGAGGCACAGGTCCGCTACCGGACGGTCGGAGACATGACCTGCACTGCTGCCGTCGAGTCCGACGCCGACACCGTCGACAAAATCATCGAGGACGTCGCAGCCAGCCGGATCACCGAGCGGGGCGCGACACGTGCCGACGACCGGGCATCTGAAGCCGCGATGGAAGACCGTAAACGCGAGGGGTACTTCTGATGGAACTGCTACGACTGGCGACCGCTGGTTCGGTCGACGACGGTAAGAGCACCCTCATCGGCCGGCTCCTCTTCGACAGCAAGTCGATCTTCGAGGATCAACTTGAGGCGGTCGAGAAGACCAGTCTCGCGCAGGGTGCCGACTACACGAACCTGGCGCTGCTGACCGATGGCCTGCGGGCCGAGCGCGAGCAGGGCATCACGATCGACGTTGCGTATCGCTATTTCGCAACACCCAAACGCAAATTCATCATCGCCGACACACCTGGCCACATTCAGTACACGCGAAACATGGTCACCGGTGCGTCGACCGCGAACCTCGCGATGATTCTGGTTGACGCGCGTAACGGTGTCGTCGAGCAGAGCCGCCGTCACGCGTTCCTCGCATCGCTGCTGCGGGTGCCGCACGTGGTCATGCTCGTGAACAAGATGGACCTCGTCGACTACCGCCAGGAGGCGTACGAGAGGGTCGCCGACGACTTCCGGGCGTTCGCTGCCAAGCTCGACATCCCAGACCTCACGATCATCCCGATCTCGGCGCTCAAGGGCGACAACGTCGTCTCGCGCTCGGAGAACATGCCATGGTACGAGGGCGCCTCGCTGCTGCATCACCTTGAGAACATTCACATCGGCTCGGACCAGAATCTGATCGACGTCCGGTTCCCAGTCCAGTACGTGATCCGTCCGCAGTCGGACGCCTTCCACGATTACCGTGGCTACGCCGGCACCGTGGCTGGCGGAACGATCAAGGTCGGCGACGAGATCATGGTTCAGCCCAGCGGGCTCACCAGCCGCGTCGTCGGCATCGATCTCGCGGGGATCGAGTTGCAGGAGGCCCACCCGCCGATGTCAGTGGCGCTGCGGCTCGCAGACGACCTCGACGTCAGTCGCGGTGACATGATCGCCCGCCCGCACAACCACCCGCACGCGACTCAGGACATCGACGCCATGGTGGTGTGGATGCAGCAAGGGACCCGTATCCAAGAGGGCAACCGCTACATCATCAAGCAGACGACGCGTACGGCAAAGGCGCTGGCGAAGGATCTGCAGTACCGGTTGGACATCAACGACCTGCACCGCGACGAGAAGTCCACTTCGCTCGGCCTGAACGAGATCGGCCGGATGACCTTCCGGGTCACGCAGCCCATGTTCGTCGACGAGTACCGACGCAATCGCCTCACTGGGTCGTTCATCCTGATCGACGAGGCCACTGGCGCAACCGCCGCAGCCTGCATGGTGGTCGACACCGACGTGTAGTTCTCTACCCGGGAGTCGCGTGAACGTTCCCTAAGGAGAGTTACGGGAACGCCCACGCGACCCCCGGTTCGTCTAGGTTCCTGTCGTGGAGATTTCGACGCGGCCTCTGGCGGATGCCGAATGGCCTATCGCCCGGACTCTGATGCATCGTGCGTTCGTCGACGAGCCCTTCAACGTCGAGATGTACGGCCCGGACCTGCTCACCAGATGGGCTGGCTCCTGGGCGCTCTTCCAGGGGATTCAACGCGACGAGTACGCCATCGCGTTGGGGGCTCACGTTGGCGAGGCAATCGTCGGTGTGCTCGTCGGATCGCTGCCAGGACATTGCCACGTGTGCGATGTGGTCGCTCTTACTCCCCAGCCGAGTGACCCGCTCGACGCAATCGACTGGCAGTTTCACCAGAACATTGCCGTCGTGCATGCCCCGCTAGGGGCACACGCCTGGGTTAGCAAGGTGACGGTGGAGCCGGCGCTGCATGGGCTCGGCATCGGGCGAGTACTTCTCAAGGAGGCGTACGAGCGTTTTCGTGTCGCCGCACCGACCACCCTTCTTCTGGAGTGCCAGCCGCACCGACAAGGGTTCTATGAGTCCGCCGGGTTCGAGCCCGTCACGACGTTTCCAGATCCAGCCGGTCCGGACGCCCTCCTTATGCGTAGAGAAGTGCACTAGCCGTCAGGTTTTGAACCGGGATCCGCGTGCACGTTCCCTAAGAGAGTTACGGGAACGCGCACGCGGATCCCGTCCGTGCACGTTCCCTAAGGAGAGTTACGGGAACGTCCTCGCGGATCCCGTCCGATCCTGTCCTGCGTTGCCGCCGCTAGTTGATGTAGCCCAGCTGGCTCAGAGTCGCGATCACGTCGTCGACGCAGGACTCGATCGTTCTCCCGGTGGTGTCGACCACCACCTCGGCGTCCTGGGGGACCTCGTAGGGGTCGGAGATTCCGGTGAACTCGGGGATCTCGCCTCGGCGAGCCTTGGCGTAGAGGCCCTTGCGGTCACGACGTTCGCACTCCTCCAAGGGCGTGGCCACGTGAACGAGGACGAACCCGCCCTCGGCCTCGACCATGGCCCGGACGTCTCTACGGGTGGCGTCGTAAGGCGCGATCGGACAACAGATCGCAATACCCCCTGCTTTGGTGATCTCGCTGGCGACGAACCCGATTCGACGGACGTTGATGTCGCGGTCAGCGCGGGAGAAACCCAGGCCTTTCGACAGGTGGTGACGCACGACGTCGCCGTCCAACAGCGTTACCGAACGGAACTCGGTTTCCATCAGCCGCACGGCGAGTGCCTTGGCAACTGTGGACTTACCCGACCCGGACAATCCGCTGAGCAGCACGGTTAGTCCGCCGTCCATACGAGAGCGGTGCAAGCGCCTGAGTTCGGTCGCGACGGCTGGCTCGGCGAACCAGTCCGGCAAATCGTGCCCTTCAGCCACCAAGGCATCGAGATCGTTCCCGGAGAACTGACAGTGAGCCGGGTCGACGTCAAGGCGAACTAATTCGACACCGAAGGCGGCGGCCGCCTGAAGCGTCTTGTCGGCGGCTTCTCCGAGCGCGGCCCACTGCAGGGGCGTCAAGGCCAGAGTGGTGGCGCCATAGCTCGCCACGACCTGCGCCTGGAGCAGCAGGTCGCAAGGCCTGGACGACAAAGCAGGGGCAGGTAACACCACTGGGCGATCGTGGCGGTCTCGAGTGGTTTCGTGATGTGCCAAGCGCGCACTGAGATTGCCCTGTTGAGAGGTCTCCTGACCGGACGCTACCGGCAGCACCTCGAGGACGGCGCCCCCCAACTCCCGCGCCAGGTTTCGGGTGGCCTCCCTTACGGCAAACGGCACCGGTGCCCGCTGCCACAGCGCCACAACCGGACTAACTGACCAGTCAGAAGCGACGACCCGCGGCGGCTGTCTCCAGTCTGCGTGGTCGAGATGGTCGAACCCCGAGACAACCTCGATCTCGCCGACCAGCCACGGCAACGTCGGTGCGTCTTGGCATCGTCGAGGTGAAGACGGGCGAGCAGCACTCCCTCGGGATCGAACAACTCCACGTGCCCGGCGGCAAACATCTCAGGGCCGACCGAGTCCGCGACCTGAAGTGTGGGCAGCAGGGGTGCGACGACGTCCTCGCTGGCCGGTCGTTCATAGCGTGGGGGCAGCGCACCGACCAGAATCAGGTCTAGCCAGGTGAGGTCGTCGCCCTGCAAGATGTGACTCGGCGGCGCCGAAGCGCCGGCAAAGTGGACCACGCGAATCCTCTCCCTCGGGCGAGACTGCAGCGTTATTAGGCGCGGATGCTCGAAGCAGCGTACGGTCAGGCCTGATCTCCGTCTCGACCAGTGCTCGTGGTGCGGGTGTCGCGTCCAATGCCGTGACATCGTGTGACCTTTAGATCACAGAAGGTTGTAAGGGTCCCCAGAGTGGGTGAACGGGCAGTCAATTCCAAGTAAACGGTAGAACCTCGGTCGCGAATTGGAGAGACTGTCAACAGGATCCAGGGGGGCTCATGAGCCGAGGCAAGGAAGCAGCCAGTATGGCTGTATCGAGTGTGCAGACGGTCACCGGGACGTCGAACGGGGAACTGACGCTGATCACCGATGTTCCCGTCAAGGTGACACGGTCTCGGCTCGGTGTGGAAAAGAAGATCCGGCCTGTTTTGAGTGCGGACCGGGACTATGCGCGACTCGAACCGCAGGTCAGGGCACGTCCTGCTTGGCTGAAGAAGTACACCGCCTGGGTAGTGGTCGCTGACCTGCTAGCGGCCCTGCTGGCTTCGACGGTGGCCATCAAGGCCTTCCAGACAGAGGTGCCCCTCGCGAACCCTCATGGATTGTGCTGATCTTCGCTCCGGTCTGGGTGGCGGCGTTGGCTCTCGGCCGCACCTACGAGCACCGGTTCGTCGGCAATGGCGGTGAGGAGTACAAGCGGCTCTTCCACGCCAGCGTCATCTTCCTCGCGGGATTCGCCACCGTGGCCTTCGCGCTTGATCAGGCTAAATCTTATAAATACCTGGTGGTTGTTGGCATCCCGCTGGCGATGTTCTTGAGCCTGGTGGACCATTGGGTCGCCAGACAAGGATTGCACCGAGCGCGGCGCCGTGGCGCATGTATGCAGCGGGTCGTGGTCGTTGGCCTAGAGCGGTCGGTCGCCGAGATCATCCGCACGATGCGGCGCGAACCCCACGCCGGGCTCGAGATCGTGGCCGCGTGCATCGACCGGCCACGCGCAGACACCGTCGAGGGCGTCGCGGTCATGGGCGACAGCGACCATGTGATCGACGTGCTGTACGAGATGGGAGCTGACACGGTCGCGGTCACTTCGTGGTCCGAGGTCACTCAGAATGACCTGCGTCACTTGTCGTGGGACCTTGAGGGAACCGGCGTTACGTTGCTCGTGGCGCCGCGACTGACAGACATTTCCGGTCCTAGGATCCACATCCGGCCAGTGTCCGGCCTGCCGTTGCTGAACATCGAGGAGCCAGAGTTCGGCGGCGTCCGCCGCGTGGTCAAGGGAGCCATGGACCGCCTGCTGGCGATGATCGCCGTGATCGTCCTTGCTCCGGTGTTCATCGCCATCGCCTTAGCGATCAAAATGACCACTCGCGGGCCAGTTTTCTTCACCCAAACTCGAATCGGCCGTCACGGTAAGCCGTTCGTGATCCACAAATTCCGCAGCATGTATGCCGACGCTGAAGCTCGCCAGGCTGACGTCGAACACCTGAACGAGACTGACGGGGCGCTGTTCAAGATGCGCGAGGATCCGCGGATCACGCCGGTGGGGCGAACGCTTCGGCGATT
The DNA here is from genome assembly GCA_963726755.1 of uncultured Actinomycetota bacterium. GTDB lineage: Bacteria > Actinomycetota > Actinomycetes > JAHEKZ01 > JAHEKZ01 > DATKIY01. The sequence goes on along the minus strand of CAVSDB010000001.1, from coordinate 1,320,750 downwards.
CTCGTTGGACGAGCTTCCGCAGTTCTTCGACGTATTGATGGGCAAGATGTCGCTCGTCGGTCCGCGACCGCCCCTGCCGTCCGAGGTGGAGCGCTACGCATCCCAGGTTCGACGCCGGTTGGTGGTCAAACCCGGAATAACGGGACTGTGGCAGGTGTCGGGTCGATCGGACCTCTCGTGGGATGAATCGGTTCGGCTGGACTTGCTCTACGTCGAGACCTGGTCTCTCGCATTGGACATCGCCATCATGTTGAAGACGATGATTGCCGTCGTCCGCCGAAGCGGTGCCTACTAGCGGCTGGCGCGACCTAGCGCACTAGCCAGGTGATCAGTAGAAGTCCAACGGCAGTGGCAGCCAAGACGAGCGACGCCGCCGACAAGCCAACTTTGAGAACGGCATCCAGCGAACGAGGGGATGCCACCATTGCCGCCCTGGGCGCAGCGGAGTTGAGCCTGTGGCGAGCAGGACCTCGATTGAGGTTGGTCGTCCGTCCGCTGCGGTGACGCCCCACATGGCTGGCTGGCTGAGGAGCACGGACAAGGGGAGAGCGGGGGTCCTTAAACGGTCCCGGAAGCCGAATGGGGACTGTCAAAGTCGTGGCCACGTCGATTTCCGGAAGGTCATCGTATGACCCTCCGGGAACCTCTAGCGACGGCTGAGTCACGACGGAAACGTTACGTCACCCTGGTCCCGATGTCCTGACACACTGGCCACATGCGACCGATTGCGCTAACCGGTGGAATCGGTGCTGGCAAGAGCGAGGTCGCCTCGATACTCAGACAGCACGGTGCCTTCGTGGTCGATGCCGACCAACTAGCCCGCGATGTGGTGGATCCTGGGACTCCGGGCTACGCATCGGTCGTCGATGCCTTCGGTCCGGGAGTTGTCGGGGCCGATGGTCTCCTTGACCGGGCAGCATTGGCAGACCGAGTCTTTGGCGATGCTGAGCTCCGGACCTCGCTCGAGGCAATCGTTCATCCGCTCGTCGCGATCGCGGCAGAGGAGCGATTCCGGCAGGCACCCGCTGGAGCGGTCTTGGTCTATGAAGTCCCCCTCCTTGTGGAGTTGGACCGCGGGAGCGGCCAGTGGTCCGCGGTGGTCGTCGTCGACGCCGACGATGGAGTGCGCCTCGCCCGATTGGTTGCCCGTGGATTATCCCCAGATCAGGTACGGAGCCGAATGGCGGCGCAGGCATCTCGAGCCGACCGTCTGTCGGTCGCTGACTTTGTGATCAACAACAACGACACAAGGGCCGCACTTGAGGAGAGTGTGGATCGGCTTTGGCCGTCACTTCTGAAGCTCAGGTAGGGGTTGTCGGAGCCAGCGGTTAGCGTGGGGACGTGCGTCCAGCAGACCAGATCTCCCGCGTCGTCTCACCGTTCAAGGTCGAGGCTGAGTTTGAGCCGAGCGGGGATCAGCCAACCGCTATCGCAGAACTTGCCGAGCGGCTGCGGGCGGGGGAGCAGGACGTCGTACTGCTGGGTGCGACCGGCACCGGCAAGTCCGCGACAACCGCCTGGCTCGTCGAGGAGCTTCAGCGACCGACTCTGGTCATGGCTCCAAACAAGACGTTGGCGGCTCAGCTCGCCAACGAGTTTCGTGAGTTGATGCCGCACAACGCCGTCGAGTACTTCGTGTCGTACTACGACTACTACCAACCCGAGGCGTACATCCCGCAGTCCGACACCTACATCGAGAAGGACTCGTCGATCAACGACGAGGTCGAACGACTCCGGTATTCAGCGACCAACAGCCTGCTCACACGACGCGATGTTGTTGTGGTTGCGACGGTGTCGGCCATCTACGGTCTAGGCACGCCGTCGGAGTACGTCGATCGGATGGTGAAACTGAAGGTCGGTGACACCATCGATCGTCAGCATCTGCTGCGTCACCTCGTCGACGTGCAGTACACGCGCAACGACTTGGCCTTCACCCGTGGCACCTTCCGCGTCCGTGGTGACACCGTCGAGATCATTCCGGTCTACGAATTGCATGCGGTTCGGATCGAGTTCTTCGGAGATGAGATCGAGCGGTTGTCGACCCTCCACCCGCTGACCGGCGAGGTGCTCACCGAAGATGAAGAGCTCTACGTGTTCCCCGCATCCCACTACGCCGCAGGACCAGAGCGGATGGAAAGCGCAATCGCAGGCGTCGAGCAAGAGCTCACCGAGCGGCTGGCGGAACTCGAGAAGCAGGGCAAGCTCCTTGAAGCTCAGCGGCTGCGGATGCGCACGACGTACGACCTCGAGATGATGCGTCAGGTCGGATCGTGCGCTGGCATCGAGAACTACTCGCGTCACATCGATGGCCGTGAGGCAGGGTCAGCGCCGAACTGTCTGCTGGACTACTTCCCCGAGGACTTTCTGTTGGTCATCGACGAGTCCCACGTCTCGGTGCCGCAGATCGGTGCCATGTTCGAGGGCGACATGTCGCGCAAGCGGACGCTTGTTGACCACGGCTTCCGACTCCCCAGTGCGATTGACAACCGACCGCTGCGCTTTGAGGAGTTCGTCGACCGCGTCGGCCAGACCGTGTATCTGTCGGCGACTCCGGGCCAGTACGAGCTCAAGCGGTCGCGTGGGGTCGTCGAACAGCTCATTCGACCGACCGGGCTGGTGGATCCCCAAGTGGTCGTCAAACCCACCAAAGGACAGATCGACGATCTGGTCCACGAGATCCGAGAGCGCGCGGAACGCCACGAGCGAGTCCTCGTGACCACGCTGACGAAGAAGATGTCGGAGGATCTGACCGACTATTTGCTCGAGCTCGGAATTCGGGTGCGGTATCTGCACTCCGAAGTCGACACGTTGCGCCGCGTCGAACTGCTCCGTGAGTTGCGTAGCGGCGAGTACGACGTCCTGGTCGGCATCAACTTGCTGCGCGAGGGGCTCGACCTTCCTGAGGTTTCGCTGGTGGCCATTCTCGATGCTGACAAAGAGGGATTTCTCCGGTCAGCGACGTCGCTGATTCAGACCATCGGCCGCGCCGCGCGCAACGTGTCTGGCGAGGTCCACATGTACGCCGACACGATCACCAAGTCGATGGCGCAAGCGATCGACGAGACCAATCGACGTCGTGAGAAGCAAGTCGCGTACAACACCGAGCACGGCATCGACCCCACACCGTTGCGCAAGCGAATCGCCGATATCACTGAGATGCTTGCGCGTGAATCGGCCGATACCCAATCACTGCTTGGTGGCGCGGGCCGGCAACAGACGAGGGGCAAGGCTCCGGTTCCTGGGCTGTCGTCGAAGGTCGGCGAGGTCGGCGCGCACGCCGGAAGTCTGGCGGGGATGCCGAGCCGTGACCTCGCGGATCTGATCCAACAACTTGACGACCAGATGCGCGCTGCGGCCGCAGAGTTGCACTTCGAACTGGCGGCTCGGCTGCGCGATGAGATCCAAGAACTCAAGAAGGAACTACGCAGCATGCACGAGGCGGGCGTCCGCTGACCTGCGGTTAGTCTGGTTGGCCTGTCTACCTCCGAGGGGCTCATCGCGTGCAGATCGACACCCAGGTCTGGGTCGCCACTGTCGCGGTCATCGTTGTCATCTTCACGTTCGACTTCGTCGTAGCGGCACGACGCCCGCATGAGGTAACAACTCGCGAGGCTGCGCTCTGGACGGTCTTTTACATTTCACTCGCAGTGGCGTTCGGCGTCTATCTGGCCGGCACGTATGGCGGTTCGATCTCGGGACAGTTCTTTGCAGGCTGGTTGACCGAGTACTCGCTCTCCGTCGACAACCTGTTCGTCTTCGTCATCATCATGACGAGATTTCGGGTTCCGAAAGAGAACCAGCAGTTTGTCCTACTGATCGGCATCATCTTGGCTCTGGTGATGCGGGCTGGTTTCATCGCCATCGGCGCTGCGGCCATCGAGGAGTTCTCGTGGGTCTTCTACCTGTTCGGCGCGTTTCTGGTGTACACCGCCGTCAAGTTGTTCAGGCACACCGAAGAGGAGTCAGAGGAGTACCGGGAGAACCGGATCATCGCGCTCGTCAAACGAACTCTGCCCACCACTGATTCGTTCGACGCCAATCACTTCCGCACGACCATTGACGGACGTCGGTTGTTCACGCCGATGCTCGTGGTGATGGTGGCCATCGGAACCACCGATCTACTCTTCGCCCTCGACTCCATCCCCGCGATCTTTGGACTGACCCAAGAGGCGTACTTGGTATTCACTGCGAACGCCTTCGCCCTCATGGGACTGCGCCAGTTGTATTTCCTGCTCGGTGGACTGCTGGATCGACTGGTATTTCTTAGTTACGGGCTGGCTGTGATCCTCGGTTTCATCGGCGTGAAGTTGGTGTTCGAGGCGCTGCACACCAACACGTTGCCGTTCATCAATGACGGCGAACCCGTTGAGTGGGCACCCGAGATCCCGATCACCGTGAGTCTCGGCGTCATCGTAGGTGTCCTCGCTGTCACAACGATTGCTTCGCTCGCGCACACCAGCCGTCGACCTTGAGCGTTTCGACACAGTCCGACGCGGTGGCTACCAGCCGCGTTCGCGCCACTCGACGAGGTGAGGTCGCTCAACGCCGAGCGTGGTGTCGTTCCCGTGGCCCGGATAGACCCACGTCTCATCGGGGAGTTCGTCGAAAATACGTTGCTCGACGTCGTCTATGAGTTGCGGAAACGTCTCGGGCGTGGACTTCCCGACGCCACCGGGGAAGAGCGAGTCGCCAGTGAATACGTGAGGCGGGCCTTCGGGGTCGTCGTACAGCAACGCGATGCTGCCTGGTGTATGACCCCGCAGGTGAATCACTTTGAGGTCGCAAGAGCCGACACTGATGATGTCGCCGTTGTCGACGAGGATGTCGGTGTCTTCGGGGATCTCAGGAGCATCGAGTGGGTGTGCGTAGTTGAGTGGGCTGTAGTGGTTGGTGATCGCCTTCAACGCTTGCCAATGATCGGCGTGCCGGTGAGTGGTAACCAGACTCGGCAAACCTCCCGACCCGATGAGCTCGCGAAGTCGTTGCTCTTCGGCGGCTGCATCGATCAGCAACTGGGCTCCGGTCGCCCGACACCGCAGCAGGTAGCAGTTGTTGTCGTAGGGACCGACCGCGAGCTTGCTGATGATGAGTTCAGGCAACTCGCGCACGTCGGCAGGGCCGCCCACGTGAACGTCACCGGTGTACGTCATGGTCACTCCTTTGAGTTATGGCCACGGTTAGCTAGAGCCACGGTTGTGTCACACCCAGGCGGGCGCGGGTGGGACTGGTTGATCGGGCTTAACGGTGAGTCCCTGGTGAGGTCGACCGAGCAACCAAGCAAGCAGGTCGGCTTCCGGTCCGAATAGCTCCGGCCCTTCGCCGGCCGCTTCCCAAGCGCGTCCAGAGTCTGTGGCAATGAGCCAGCCAGCCGGCAGGGTCCGTTTGGTCCGCATGAACGGCACCACCTGATCCATGGTCCGAAGTGTGAAGTCGGAGGGCCAGTCCGAAGCGGTATACCCGTCGGCCAGATCAACCCGATGGATCTCCACTTCGCGCCGACGGCACATCGGGAGTTCCCAGGCGCGGATTGGCGCCCCAGAACCGAGGGCGAGATCACTAGCCCCAAGCGGCTCGGTGAGGTCGTCACACGCAGCGGCGAAGGCCGACACCTGCTGAGTCAGCAGGTCGATCAGTTGGTCCAGACTCCACTGGCTGCGAGCCTCAATATCGGCTTTGCGCGCTTCCATGGAGGCGTACATCGGCGTCTTGGTCCCGGTTCGCGCCCAGGTCGCCAGGTTGGTCATTCCCTCGGCGTTACCCGCGAGATGGGCGACCACGTGCTTACGGCTCCAGCCCGGGAAGTCCGGACGGCTCGGCCGCCCAGGCTTCGGACGGCGGGATGGCTGCGAGCAGCGCGGCCTCGCTCGCCGCGAGTGCGGCCCGGTCGGTACGCGGGGTCGCAGACATGTCCTCGACCCTACCGGCCAGAAATCCGTCTGGACCTGCCGGGAAGCAACTGTCGGACGCCGTCGTTAGGGTGGCCGGGAGTGTCAGCGCCATCGTGAGGAGCCCACGTGTCGAGTCGGTCGACCACGCGTTCTACGAGCGCGCGCGGCTAAGTCGAACGCCTCGCCTGCGACACCGCCGGGACGGGCGTTCGAGGCCGATCGCCTCGTCGTAAGGGGAGCGCGGGAGCACAACCTCAAGGACATCTCGCTCGACCTGCCCCGCAACGCCCTGATCGTTTTCACCGGGTTGTCTGGCTCAGGCAAGTCGAGCCTGGCATTCGACACCATCTTTGCCGAGGGGCAGCGACGCTACGTCGAGAGTCTTTCCGCCTACGCCCGACAGTTCCTCGGCCAGATGGACAAGCCCGACGTCGACTTCATCGAAGGGCTATCGCCGGCGGTCTCGATCGACCAGAAGTCCACATCGCGCAATCCACGTTCGACTGTCGGGACCATCACCGAGGTCTACGACTACCTGCGCCTGCTCTACGCACGCGTTGGACGCCCACACTGTCCGGTCTGCGGAAAGCCCATCGCCCGGCAGACTCCGCAACAGATCGTTGACCAACTCTTAGCGCTGGGGGAGGGCGTTCGGTTCCAAGTTCTGGCGCCGGTGATCCGCGGCCGCAAGGGGGAGTACCTTGACCTCTTCCGGCAACTGCAAGCGCAGGGTTATGCCCGTGCGCGCGTCGACGGCACCGTCCACGCGCTGACCGAAGTCCCCAAACTCAACAAGCAGAAGAAGCACACGATCGAGGTGGTCGTCGACCGGCTCGCGGTCAAGGCAGCCGCCCGTCAGCGACTCACCGACTCGATCGAGACCGCTCTTGGGCTAGGCGGCGGAATCGTGGTGCTTGACTTCGTTGACCTCCCCGAGTCCGACCCGCAGCGTGAACGGACGTTCTCCGAGCATCTCGCCTGTTCTGACGACGGGTTGTCCTTCGAGGAGCTCGAGCCACGATCGTTCTCGTTCAACTCTCCGTACGGCGCGTGCCCGGACTGCCATGGCTTGGGTACCCGGATGGAGGTCGACCCAGAACTCGTCGTCTCCGATCCTTCGTTGTCTTTGGCCGATGGCGCTGTCACGCCGTGGGCCGGTGCGCATACCTCGAGCTACTTCGATCGGCTGCTCTATGCGCTTGCCGATGAGATGGGCTTCGACATCGACAAGCCGTTCGGCAAGCTCCCCATCAAGGTCCGTCGCGCCATCCTTGAGGGCGTCGACGAGCAGGTTCACGTTAAGTACAAGAACCGCTATGGCCGATCTCGGTCGTACTACACGACGTTTGAGGGCGTTATCCCCTACGTCCAACGGCGCCACGCGGAGGCTGAGACTGATACCTCGCGTGAACGCTTCGAGGGATACATGCGACAAATTCCCTGCGCCACGTGTGAGGGGGCGCGGCTGAAACCAATCGCGCGAGCGGTAACTATCGGCGACCGATCAATCGATCAGGTGGCGAGCCTTCCGATCGGTGACGCTGCCGACTTCCTGCGGTCACTCGAGCTCACTTCGCGCGAGGAGCAGATCGCCGCACGCGTACTCAAGGAGGTCAACGAACGGCTGCGCTTTCTCATCGACGTCGGGCTGCACTATCTGACGTTGGATCGCGCGGCCGGCACGTTGGCTGGCGGCGAGGCACAGCGCATCCGACTCGCCACTCAAATCGGTTCTGGCCTGGTGGGTGTGCTGTATGTCCTCGACGAACCGAGCATCGGTCTGCATCAACGTGACAACCATCGGTTGATCGAAACGTTGGTACGGCTGCGTGACTTAGGGAACACCCTCATCGTGGTCGAGCACGACGAAGACACCATCGCCAGCGCTGACTGGGTCGTCGACATCGGTCCCGGCGCAGGGGAACACGGTGGCCAAATCGTGGTTTCCGGACCGCTCTCCGAACTGCTCGAGAGTCCGGACTCACTGACCGGTGCGTATCTGTCGGGTCGCGAAGCTATCGAGACGCCAGCGATTCGTCGGCCGATCGACCCCAAGCGAAAGCTCACGGTCCACGGCGCGCGCGAGAACAACCTGCAGGACGTCACGGTGTCGTTCCCGCTCAGTGTGTTCACCGCGGTCACGGGAGTGAGCGGATCGGGCAAGTCCACCCTGGTCAACGACATCCTGTACGCGTCGCTTGCTCGGTCGATCTATAACGCGCGAACCGTTCCTGGTCGCCACACCAAAGTCACTGGACTTGAACACGTCGACAAGGTGGTGCACGTCGACCAGAGTCCAATCGGCCGGACTCCGCGCTCCAACCCAGCCACGTACACCGGCGTCTTCGACCATGTGCGCAAACTCTTCGCGAGTAGCCCCGAGTCGAAGGTGCGCGGTTACCAGCCCGGCAGGTTCTCATTCAACGTCAAGGGCGGACGCTGCGAGTCCTGCGCAGGCGACGGCACGATCAAGATCGAGATGAACTTCCTGCCTGACGTCTACGTCCCGTGCGAGGTCTGTCACGGAGCCCGGTACAACCGCGAGACGCTTGAGGTTCACTTCAAGGGTAAGACGATCGCCGAAGTCCTCGACATGCCGATCGAAGAGGGTTTGGAGTTCTTCGCTGCGGTTCCAGCCATCGCTCGCCACTTGCAGACCTTGACCGACGTCGGACTCGGTTACGTCCGGCTGGGTCAATCAGCCCCTACGTTGTCGGGCGGCGAGGCGCAACGCGTCAAACTTGCTGCCGAGTTGCAGAAGCGTTCTACCGGGCGCACCGTGTATGTCCTCGACGAACCGACAACGGGTCTGCATTTCGAGGACATCCGCAAATTACTGGGGGTACTGGGCCGCTTGGTGGACGCTGGGAACTCCGTGATTGTCATCGAACACAACCTCGATGTGATCAAAACAGCCGACTGGGTGGTCGACCTTGGGCCCGAGGGCGGCTCCGGCGGTGGCAAGATCGTGGCTGAGGGAACGCCAGAGCAGATCACGGCGATCTCGGCGAGTCACACCGGCCGGTTCCTTGGCCCACTACTCACAGCGCAGAAGTCGGGAAATGGCAGGGGTAGCGCCAAGAAGACTCGTCGGGCAGCAGTGGCACGGTCGTGACCACTCTCGGTCGCCACACTCGACCGGGCCAAACACAGGTGAGCACGGACAAGCGGAGGCACCATGGACCAGGACTCAACGCTGGACGAGACACCAACGCCGGTTGGTCGCCGAGTCATGCTGCAAGGTGCGGCGCTTACCGGCGTGGCAGCGGTGTTAGCGGCCTGCGGCAAGGATTCTGGCGCCGGCGGGTCTTCGGCGCCCCCTGCTGGAGGCGGCTCGCAGGAGACGACTCCAGCTGCCGGGTCATCTCCGACGAAGTCAGAGCCGACGCCGCTCGCAGCGACTGCCGACATTCCGGTCGACGGTGGGGTGATCGACGGCGCGGACAAGATTGTTATCACGCAGCCGGAGGCCGGGACGTTCAAGGCCTTCACCGCAGTCTGTACCCATGCGGGTTGCATCGTCAGCAGCGTCAGCGACGGCGCGATTCATTGTGCGTGTCACGGTTCGTCGTACTCCGTCGCGGACGGGTCAGTCATCACCGGTCCTGCCACTTCGCCGTTGGCGGCGATCGCGATCAAGGTGAAGTCAGGCGAGGTCTTCCCAGACTGACGACGTCGGCTGTCGGAAACGTCTCCAGTCAGGGCTCGCTCCCATGAGCAATCAACCGACGCTTGGGTATCGACCGGCCCCCGGCAGTGTGCCTGACGCGCCGGGGGTGTATCGATTTCGGGACGCCGAAAACCGCGTGGTCTACGTCGGCAAAGCCAAGAGCTTGCGTAGTCGGTTGGGGCAGTACTTCCAAGATCCGGCCGGGCTCCATCCCCGCACCTTCAGCATGGTCACGTCGGCGGCCAGCGTTGATTGGACCGTGGTTGGCAACGAGGTTGAAGCGCTGCAACTTGAGTACGCCTGGATCAAGGAGTTCGACCCTCGGTTCAACATCAAGTACCGAGACGACAAGTCCTATCCCTTCCTCGCCGTCAGCGTCGGCGAAGAGTTCCCCCGAGCACAGGTGATGCGTGGCAACAAGCGCAAGGGTGTGCGTTACTTCGGTCCGTACTCGCACGCGTGGGCAATTCGAGAGACCCTTGACCAGTTGTTACGGGTGTTTCCGATCCGATCCTGCAGCGCCGGAGTGTTTCGCCGGGCGCATCAGATCGCACGGCCCTGCCTGCTCGGCTATATCGGCAAGTGTGCTGCGCCGTGCGTTGGTCGAATAGACGCAGCCGAGCACCGTCAGTTGGTCGACGACTTGTGCGCGTTCCTTGCGGGTGACACCCAACGCTACGTCCGGCGCATCGAGCGCGAGATGCAGACAGCGTCGCAGGCACAGGACTACGAACGTGCCGCCCGGCTGCGCGATGACCTGCGCGCTCTTGAGCGGGCGCTGGAGAAGAACGCCATGGTGCTGCCCGATGGCACCGATGCCGACGTGATCGCCTTCGCCGAGGACGATCTCGAAGCCGCATTTCAAGTCTTCAACGTTCGCGGTGGCCGAATCCGCGGTCAACGCGGCCTGGTGACCGAGAAAGTCGAAGACGTCTCTGGGGCGTTGCTCCTGAGCCGATTCGTCACTTACCTCTACGCCGAACTCGCTGTCGAGGACGTCCCTCGTGAGCTTTACGTTTCGACGCGCCCCGGAAGTGCCAGCGCGTTGGAAGAATGGCTCAGTCGTGAGCGAGGGAGTCAGGTAGCGATTCGGGTGCCACAGCGTGGTGACAAACGGGCGCTACTCGAGACCGTGCAACGCAACGCCGAACACAGCCTCGCGCTGCACAAGGTCAAACGTTCCGGCGATCTCACGGCTCGGGCGGTGGCGCTGGAGGAACTGCAGGAGTCCTTGGGTTTGGCGCACGCTCCACTGCGCATCGAGTGCTTCGACGTGTCTCACCTTTCGGGAACTGATCGAGTCGCGTCCATGGTGGTGTTCGAAGACGGGTTGCCGCGCAAGTCCGAGTACCGGCGCTTCACGCTCCGAGGCGAGGCTAACGATGACATCGCAGGCATCGCGGAGGCAGTCGAGCGACGGTTCCGACGGCAACTGTCCGAGGAACAGTCCGAGGACTCGTCGGAGAGGGCAGCCGAGGAGTCTGCCGAAGCGGTCGGGCCGACTGGAATCGATCCAGAGACCGGCAAGCCCAAACGATTCGCCTACCGACCGCAACTGTTGGTGGTCGACGGCGGCCCACTGCAAGCGGCCGCTGCCCAGCAAGTCGTCCAAGATCTTGGTATCGACGATGTTGCGGTGATCGGGCTGGCGAAACGACTCGAAGAAGTCTGGACTCCGGTCGATGACGAACCGCTCATTCTGCCGCGCGGCTCACAGGGGTTGTATCTGCTGCAACGGGTTCGCGACGAGGCACACCGATTCGCGATCACCTTCCAACGGCAGCGACGTGGTCAGCGAGCGAAAGCAAGTGCCCTGGACGCCATCCCAGGGTTGGGAGAGGTTCGTAAGCGAGCACTACTCGCTCAATTCGGCTCAGTCCGCAAACTGCGTGAGGCAACGGTCGAAGAGATCAGCGAGGTCAACGGGATCGGTGCCAAGACTGCGGCTGGGATCTATCAGGCCCTGCATGCGTCCGAGCCGCAGGTGGCGTCGGTGAACACCGCCACTGGTGAAATTCAGACCTGAAATCGCGGGAAATCCACCGCTAGCGGATTTCTCACCGGGCGCTAGGCCGTTCGGGTTCAGTCGGCGGTAGCGATGAGCCGATAACGAAGACATGACCCCGACCCCTCCGGTGGATCGCCGAAGCCTGCTGCGCGGCGCCTTGTTGGCCGCTGGTGCCGCGGCTGGCGCTTCGGTTCTCGGAGGCTGTGCGGGGCAACCGACGGGCGCACCTGAGGCGCAAGGTACTGGCACACCAACCGGGCCAGCCAAACCCGGGAAACCGGCCGGCCCCACGAAGGGTCAGCACAAGTCCGGCAATCACCATCACGCAGACGGTGATGGCCGGCCGCACCACTCCAATGGTCCGGACGGATCCGCCCCATCACCTACTGATGAACCCACCGCGTCGTCATCGCCGACTGACCAGCCGTCCCAGGACCCGACCGACCCGAAGAGTCATGACGGACACGGGCACGACGGTTCGGATGGGGATCAGCCGCCCCATCAACACCCCGACCCAGATCCGAGCGACCCAGGTAGTGGCGATCCACCGGGACCAGGAGAGCCAGGCGGTCCACCGCCATTGATCAATGCCGCCGATGTCCCCGTGGGCGGCGGCGTCGTCTTGCCGAGCGCGCGGGTCGTGGTTACCCAAGCCACGGCCGGCACCTTTCGGTGTTTTACCAATCGCTGTACTCATGCCGGGTGCTCAGTTGATGCCGTCACTGATGGCACGATCCACTGTCCATGTCACGGATCGCTGTTCGCAATCGACACCGGGAGCCCAGTTGCTGGCCCCGCGCCAAAGCCGCTGTCAAAGGTTCCGATCACCGTGAAGGCGGGTGTGGTGTACCTCAGCTGACCGTCCGTAGGCCAAAATGCGTCCTGTGACGCTCGCCGAGGACGGACGGTGACCAAACACGTGGCTGAGTCAGGAATGTCGGCGACCGAGGTCGTCCTGCTTACCGGGATGTCGGGCGCCGGCCGTAGCACCGCGGCCAATGCCTTGGAAGACCTGGGCTGGTTCGTTGTCGACAACATGCCTCCGACCTTGCTGCCACAACTGGTGGAGTTAGCGGCCCAGGGTAAGGAGGGGGCGCAGCGAATCGCCGCAGTAGCTGACGTCCGCAGTGGCGAGTTCTTCGACGCGTTGCGACAGGCGCTCGACGAAGTCGAAGCCCAGGGGATCGTGCCACGAGTGGTGTTCCTCGAAGCTGATGACGACTCACTCGTCCGTCGGTTCGAGTCGTCGCGTCGTCCGCATCCGCTGCAGGAGGACGGCCGACTTATCGATGGCATCCACCGAGAGCGAGCGCAGTTGATCGGGTTGCGCGAGAGCGCCGATCTTCTCGTCGACACCAGCGACCTGAATGTCCACCAACTTCGTCGCCGAGTCGAGGACGCCTTCTCCGAGAGTGGTCGAAACCTCGTCCAGGTCACTGTTATGTCGTTCGGTTTCAAGTACGGCTTGCCGGTGGATTCCGACCTCGTAGCCGACTGCCGGTTCTTGCCGAATCCCTACTGGGATCCCGCGTTGCGGCCGTTGACCGGTCAAGATCCCGCCGTCAGCGAGTTCGTGCTCAACCAGCCCGACGCAGAGCCATTCCTGGCGGCGTACGTACCGGCGCTCAAGGTCGTACTTCACGGCTATCACGCAGAGAACAAGCGGTACGCCACCATCGCGGTGGGTTGCACCGGAGGCAAACATCGCAGCGTGGCGATGGCGCAGGAGATTGCCAGCCGGATCGCTGGTGAGGGGGTGACGGTTCGCGTGGTGCACCGCGACCTCGGACGTGAGTGAGCCGAACGGGCCACATGTCGTCGCGCTTGGCGGTGGACACGGGCTGGCTGCTTCACTGCGTGCGCTGCGGACCGTCACCGATGACCTGACGGCGGTAGTCACGGTGGCCGACGACGGCGGATCCAGTGGCCGGCTGCGGCGTGACTTCGGTGTGCTGCCACCCGGCGATCTGCGAATGGCCCTGGCCGCACTCTGTGAAGACGACGACTGGGGACGCACCTGGAGCCAGGTTGTGCAGCATCGGTTCCAAGGGCCGGGCGAACTCCATGGGCACAGCGTCGGAAACCTGCTGATCGTCGCGCTCTGGGAGATCGTCGACGCCGATCCAGTCGCAGGTCTTGCCTGGATGGGCCGACTCCTTAACGCTCACGGCCAGGTGCTGCCGATGGCGACCGTCCCCTTGGAGATCACCGCCACCGTTGACGACGGGCGGCAGTCACGCCTCGTCCACGGCCAGGTCGCCGTGGCTTCGTCCACGGGACGGATTCTCGACGTCACGTTGACACCCTCCCCGCCGCCTGCGTGCCCGCAAGCCGTTGGTGCGATCGTCGACGCCGACTGGCTCATCCTTGGGCCGGGTTCGTGGTACACCAGCGTCATACCGCACCTGCTGGTCCCCGACCTAGCCGATGCGATTTGTAGCTCTACCGCACGGCGATGCGTGGTGCTGAATCTTGACCCGCAAGCAGGGGAGACCTCGGGATTCGCTCCCGAGTCGTACCTCGTGGCGCTGGCTGACCATGCACCCGACCTGCGGCTCGATGTGGTGATCGCGGACCAGGACTCGATCCCCGACGTCGCTGCGCTACAGGGGGCGGCAAGCGTTATGGGCGCCGAAGTGTTGCTCGCTCCGGTCCGTGAGGCTCCCGGAGTAGCCCGACACGCCAGCCCAGCGCTGGCGAAGGCATTTGAGACTGCCTTCTCCTTGGCGAGTCGCAAGTGAGAGGATCGGGGTCATGGCCATGACGGGCGGGATCAAAGACGAACTGGCCCGGCTGACGATCACCAAACCCTGTTGCCGCAAGGCCGAGGTATCGGCGATCTTGCGCTTTGCCGGGGCACTGCATCTGGTTAGCGGACATATCGTCCTTGAAGCCGAACTGGACACCGGGGCAGCGGCTCGCAGGCTGCGCAAAGACATCAGCGAGGTCTATGGCCACGGCAGCGAACTGTCCGTCTTGGCTGCTGGTGGACTGCGTAAGGGCAGTCGCTACGTCGTTCGAATCTCCAAGGACGGCGCGTTGCTTGCCAAGCAGACCGGGCTGGTCGACGGACGAGGACGCCCCGTCCGCGGGCTACCCCCGCAAGTTGTCTCCGGTGCGGTGTGCGATGCCGAGGCTGCCTGGCGCGGCGCGTTCCTGGCTCACGGCTCGCTGACCGAGCCGGGCCGCTCGTCGGCACTGGAGATCACCTGTCCCGGCCCGGAGGCCGCCCTTGCGCTCGTCGGCGCGGCTCGTCGGCTCGGGATCTCGGCCAAGGCGCGTGAGGTCCGTGGTGTCGACCGGGTCGTCGTACGTGACGGTGACGCGATAGGCGCCCTACTCACCAGGATGGGCGCGCACGACGGATTCTTGGCCTGGGAGGACCGCCGGATGCGGCGCGAAGTACGGGCCACCGCGAACCGGTTGGCCAACTTCGATGACGCGAACCTTCGCAGGTCTGCGCGAGCCGCAGTTGCTGCTGGTGCCCGCGTTGAGCGAGCACTGCAGATTCTCGGAGACGACGTGCCTGATCACCTTGCGATGGCTGGGCGACTGCGCATCGAACACAAACAAGCGAGCCTGGAAGAACTGGGGGCGCTGGCCGATCCGCCGATGACCAAGGATGCGATCGCCGGCCGGATTCGTCGGCTGCTGGCAATGGCCGACAAGCGAGCGTCCGACCTTGGCATTGAGGGCACGGACGCCAACCTCACCGCAGACATGATGCCGATGTAGCGCGGTGTCCGCCGAGTAGCTGCGGGAACCGAAACCAGAAGTCAGACAAGGGAGTGCACGTGGCAGTTCGCGTAGGGATCAACGGGTTCGGTCGGATCGGGAGAAACTTCTATCGAGCCCTTCTCGCGTCGGGGAGCGACATCGAGATCGTGGGCTTGAATGACCTCACCGACACCAAGACGCTCGCACACTTGCTCAAGTACGACAGCACCCTTGGCCGGTTGAACGCCGAAGTAAGTGCCGAGGACGACGCAGTGATCGTCGACGGTCGTCGAATCCCGGTAGCCGCCAAGATGAGTCCGAGCGAACTGCCCTGGGGTGAATTGGGTGCCGACATTGTCATCGAGTCAACGGGCCACTTCACTGACGCGACCAAGGCACGGCAGCACCTAGACGCTGGTGCCAAGAAGGTCATCATTTCTGCGCCTGCTAAGGGCGAAGATTTCACCGTGGTGATGGGCGTCAACCACGAGGATTACGACCCCGCGCGTCACACCGTGATCTCGAACGCTTCGTGCACCACGAACTGCCTAGCTCCGATGACCAAGGTGCTGCTCGACGAGTTCGGTATTGAGCGCGGCCTTATGACGACCATCCACGCGTACACCAATGACCAGAAGATTCTCGACTTCCCACACCCCGACCTGCGTCGGTCTCGCGCGGCGGCCATCAACATGATCCCCACGTCGACCGGCGCCGCTAAGGCGATCGGGCTCGTCCTGCCGCAGGTCAAGGGCAAGTTGGACGGCTACTCGATGCGCGTACCGTTGCCGACCGGATCGGCCACTGACCTCACGGTGCAGTTGTCGCGTTCGGTCTCACGCGACGAAATCAACGCCGCCATGAAGTCAGCCTCCGAAGGCAGCCTGAAGGGTTACCTGAGTTACACAGAGGACCCCATTGTGTCGACCGACATCGTCACTGATCCCTCGTCTTGCATCATCGACGCAGGGCTGACGAATGTCATTGACGATCTGGCGAAGGTCGTTGGCTGGTATGACAACGAGTGGGGCTACTCGAACCGCCTGATCGATCTCACCAATTTGGTCGGGGCCTCGCTCTAGGCGGTTCTCGTGCTGACTCTGGACGACCTGGCAGTCGCCGGGCAACGCGTCTTCCTGCGTTCGGATCTGAACGTCCCGCTTACCGGCGGGGCGATCACGGACGATGGACGAATCCGGGCGAGCCTGCCAACAATCAGACGGCTCGTGGACTCAGGCGCAAAGGTTTTGGTGGCGGCTCATCTTGGACGTCCCAAGGGTGTGCCCGATCACGCACTGTCGTTGCAGCCGATCGCGAAGCGGCTGTCCGAACTTCTTGAGCGACCGGTGGCATTCGTACCTGCGTCGTCAGGGCCTTCGGCCGAAGCGGCAGCCGCCGAGCTGAGCCCCGGCGACATCGTCCTGCTGGAGAACGTTCGGTTCGATCCGCGGGAAACCAGCAAGGACGAGGCCGAACGTCTGACTCTGGCTAAGGAGTACGCGCGGTTCGCCGACGCGTTCGTGAGCGACGGTTTCGGCGTGGTGCACCGCAAGCAAGCAAGCGTCTACGACATCGCGCAGTTGCTACCCCATGCAGCCGGTGAGTTGGTGCGGTCCGAAGTGGAAGTGCTCCGTCGACTAACCGTCGAGCCCGAACGGCCTTACGTCGTGGTCCTGGGTGGTTCCAAGGTGAGCGACAAACTCGCGGTCATCGAGAATCTGCTCGACCGTGTCGACCGACTCCTCATTGGCGGCGGCATGGTTTACACCTTCCTGGCGGCACGCGGCTGGCCGGTGGGCACGTCGATGTTGGAAGCTGACCAAGTCGCGACCGTCGCCGATTTGATGACTCGGGCCGAGCAACGCGGCGTCGAGATCGTGCTACCCACTGACATCGTCGTGGCGGATCGGTTCGCGGCGGACGCTGACGCGAACGTCGTCCCGGCGGACGGGCTACCCGACGACGCGATGGGACTCGACATCGGTCCGGAGTCAGCAAAGCTCTTCGCTTCGAGATTGGCCGATGCTCACACGGTGTTCTGGAATGGCCCCATGGGAGTGTTCGAGTTCCCCCGCTTCGCCGAGGGGACTCGCTGTATCGCGGCGGCGCTGACGAGTAGTGATGGGCTGACCGTGGTGGGTGGCGGTGACTCCGCCGCCGCGGTGCGCACTCTAGGCTTCGCCGACGGCGCGTTCGGTCACATCTCGACCGGTGGCGGCGCCAGCCTGGAGTATCTCGAGGGCAAGACCCTGCCCGGACTAGCGGTTCTGGAGACCTAGATGGCGACCACTCGCAAGCCTTTGATGGCGGGCAACTGGAAGATGAACCTCAACCACCTCGAGGCCATCCATCTGGTCCAAGACCTGGCATTTCGGCTTTCGGACAAGGACTATGACGCCGTCGACGTCGTCGTTCTCCCCCCTTTCACCGACATCCGATCGGTCCAGACGCTGGTCGACGCCGACCACCTGACCCTTGGCTACGGCGCGCAGGACCTATCACCCAACGACCAGGGAGCTTTTACCGGAGACGTGTCAGGAGCGATGCTGGCCAAACTCGGTTGCGGCTATGTCGTCGTGGGTCACTCCGAACGACGTCAGTTCCACGCAGAAGACGACGGGACGGTTGCGGCCAAGGCCCAAGCGGCCCAGCGTCACGGTCTGATTCCCATCGTCTGCGTCGGAGAACCGCTAGAGGTTCGACAGTCGGGATCGCACGTGACGCACGTGGTCTCTCAGCTCGATGGGTCGCTGAGCGGTGTCACGGATCTGGAGAAGGTGGTGATCGCCTACGAGCCGGTGTGGGCGATCGGTACTGGCGAGGTAGCGACCCCTGAGGATGCCCAGGAGGTCTGCCAAGCGATTCGCCAGCGGCTGGCGAAGTCGCACAGTAAGGACGCTTCGAACAAGGTCAGAATCCTCTACGGCGGCTCGGTCAAGGCCGACAGTGCGCCAGGAATTATGGCTCAACCTGACGTTGACGGTGCCCTGATCGGTGGCGCCAGCCTCTCGTCTGAAGAATTCGTCCGAATCGTCCGGTTCGCCGAGGTTGAGCCCGAGTGATCTGCCCCAGGGGGCCATTGGCTGAGGGTCTGCGTATCCTTGGGGGGTTGCGCGCGTTTTCAGGGGTGCGCGCGCCGTCAAGGGAGAGTGAGTTCGAGTGAGTGCCGTCGAGATCGGGCTGCTGGTGCTGGTGAACATCTGCAGCTTGGCTTTGATTGCCCTGGTGCTGTTGCACAAGGGCAAAGGCGGTGGCCTCTCCGACATGTTCGGCGGTGGATTCAGTTCTTCGCTGGGTGGCTCGAACGTCGTCGAGCGCAACCTCGACCGCATGACGATCGCGTTCGGGCTCGTCTGGTTCGCCTGCGTTGTCGGTCTTGGATTGCTGCTCGACTAATGAAACTCTTCCTAGGCTCGACAGGAGCGTGCATCTGATGGCTAGTGGCAGCGCCATTCGTGGCAGTCGTGTTGGCGCCGGCCCCATGGGCGAGGCCGAGCGCGGCGAGCCAGCACCACGACAGCACATCTCCTACTGGTGCGCACAGGGTCACGAGTCTCGACCGAGTTTCGCTGACGATGCCGACCCGCCCGAAGTCTGGGACTGCCCACGTTGCGGGCTACCCGCCGGTCAGGACAAGCAGAGCCCTCCCGACGCACCCAAGAACGAGCCCTACAAGACCCACCTTGCTTACGTGAAGGAGCGCAGGTCAGACGCCGACGGTGAGGCAATCCTGGCTGAGGCGCTCGCAAAGCTCCGCGGAAAGTAAGCGCCAGCCCTAGGGCAACCGCTCGGCTGCGCCCTCATCGAGCAAGTAGCAAGGTTCGGTCAACCCCCGAGACCGCTCCCGCCGGTACCTGAGTCGGGCCAACTACCTTCGACCGCTGAAGCAACTGCCGGCGAAACCTCCTGGCCACTCGCTACCAACCAGACCTCACGAACGCTGTTCAACGCTGGCAGCGTCAACGTGATCTGGCGTGAATGTGGGTCGACGGTAATCGGACTGGTGTCGTGCAGCGTCGGTCGCTGAGGGTGCAGTCCCGCGACCGAACCGTTGATGCCGATTGGCAACAACGCAACGTCGAACGTGGGAATGGGTCCCTGGTCGCCGGGTTTGAGCGCCTCACCAAGTTGGGCGGCATAGGCAGCGACGGCGTCCAACGCCCGCCCGGTGGGACGTCGGGACTTCATCGGGTGCAGCGCTTCGTCACGAACCTTCAGCGCCTGGAACTGCTCGATCAGTTGGTCGTCGTGACTGGGGTGTGCCCAGCTCGTATCGCTCCACCAGACATCCACTTTGTCCCACGCGACGATGTCTCGGACCGGACGCTCGGTCAGGGACGTGACCAAGTCTCGCGTGAACAAATCACTCGATACCAGCATGGAAGCCCGGCTTCCGGTGGCTTGCAGTTCGACGAGGTGGGTAACCAGGCGGGCGGTGACAGCTTCAAGCAGCAAGATTGCGGTCGCGGACGACGAAGACTTCGCGGGCCGTCATTGTTGACGAGAAGCAGCCATTGCCTGCTCGACAGAGTCGATGAGTTGGAGCCAAGACTTCTCAAAGGCAGCGACACCCTCGTCCTCAAGTTGCTGGACAACCTCGCGATAGTCGATGCCGAGTTCGGCAAGTTGGTCCATGACCACCTGGGACGCCGCTGGCTCGCCAATGGTCGCACCGTGCACGACCCCGTGGTCGTAGACCGCCTCGAGCGTCTTAGGCGGCATGGTGTTGACGGTCTGGGCGGCGACCAGTTCGGTGACGTAGCGGGTGTCTTCGAACGTTGGGTCCTTCGTGCTCGTCGAGGCCCACAGTGGTCGTTGCGGAGTAGCACCGGCGACGGCGAGCGCGCGCCAGCGAGGCGATTCCAGCACGTCGCGGAAGTGTGCGTACGCAAGGCGCGCGTTGGCGATGGCGGATGCCCCTCGAACCGCGCGCGCCGCATCAGTGTCGATCGTGTCGAGCCGCTTGTCGACGGCGGTGTCGAACCGGCTGATGAAGAATGACGCCACGGATGCGATGTCGGAAACCGCATGGCCAGCCTTGAGTGCTTGCTCCAACCCAGACAGCCATGCGTCGACGACGTCGCGGTAGCGGGGGAGCCCGAAGATCAGTGTGACGTTGACACTGATGCCGCGAGCCAACGTTGCGGTGATGGCTGGCAGTCCTTGCGGCGTCCCGGGAATCTTGATCATCAGATTTGGCCGGTCGACTGCTTGCCACAAGGCTTGCGCTTCCGCCACGGTCGCATCGGTGTCGCCAGCCAGCCGGGGATCGACTTCTAGCGAGACGCGACCATCCTTGCCATTCGATGCGCGGTGAACGCCGGCGAACACGTCGCAAGCCTGCTGGACGTCATCGACCGTGAGCGCACGTACGACTGCGTTGACGTCGGCGCCAGCGCTGGTCAGGGAAGCGATCTGCTCGGCGTACTGGGCTCCGTCACCGACAGCTGCAGCGAAGATGGAGGGGTTTGTCGTGACGCCGACGACGTGGCGCTCGGCGATCAACTGCGCTAGTTCGCCAGACTGGATGCGGTGCCGCCCCAGATCGTCGAGCCACACCGATACGCCCAGTTCACTGATCGCCGCCAAGCCATTCATGCGCGACTCCGTTCCACACTCGTCTGCACTGCTTGAACCACATGTTCAGTGGTGAAGCCGAACTTCTCGAAGAGCGTGGCCGCATCGGCCGACGCTCCGTAGTGGTCGATGCCAACGACTTCGCCGGCGTCGCCGACCAGGCGCCACCAAGACAACGGAATGGCCGCCTCGACAGCAACGCGAGCGCGGACGCTCGGCGGCACCACCGAATCGCGGTAGTCGGCGGGCTGCGATTCGAACCAGTCCAGGCAGGGCATCGACACCACCCGTGCCGCGATACCTGTCTTAGCCAGATCAGCCGCTGCCGTGACCGCCAACTGAAGCTCTGAGCCGGTAGCGATGATCACAGCGTCCGGGGTCGAGTCGGTGTCGACCAAGACGTAACCGCCTCGAGCTACGCCCTCGTGCGCCAGTTCAGCGGTGCCGTCCAGGACAGGCAGGTTCTGGCGGGTAAGCGCCAGAGCGATGGGTCCGGTCCGATGTTCGAGGCTGGCGCACCAGGCGGCGACCGTTTCGTTGGCGTCCCCGGGTCGCACCAGCGACAGGTTGGGAATCGCACGTAACGCCGCGAGGTGCTCGATTGGCTGGTGGGTTGGTCCGTCCTCGCCGACTCCGATGGAGTCGTGGGTCCAGACGTAGACAACCGGCAGCCCCATGATTGCCGCCATCCGAACCGACGGGCGCATGTAGTCGCTGAAGACCAAGAACGTTCCCAAGTAGGGCCGGGTATGGCCCTCAAGCGCGATGCCGTTGCCGATCGCCCCCATCGCGTGTTCGCGAATGCCGAAGTGCAGCGTCCGGCCGTACGGGTTGCCCTGCCACATCGCGGTCTGGTGTTCGTCAGGGAGGGCGGACGGTTCGCCCGGCATCGTGGTGTTGTTGGAGCCGGCTAGGTCGGCTGAGCCGCCCCAAAGTTCCGGCAGCGGATCAGCCAACGCAGCCAATGTCTTTCCGGAGGCGGACCGGGTCGCGATTGCGGTACCAACCTCGAAGGTCGGTAGTCCGTCTTGCCAGCCGTCCGGCAGCCGGTGTTCCTGCAGCCGGGCTTGCAGCGCGACGCGTCCTGGCTCGCGTGCTTGCCATGACTCAAAGGTCGACGTCCACGCCTGGTGGGCGGCTGCACCTCGAGTCTTCACCTCGCGAGCGTGGGCCAAGACGTCGTCGGCCACAGCGAAGCTGTGCTCAGGGTCGAATCCGAGGATCGTCTTGGTGGCCGCCACCTCATCGGCCCCGAGAGCTGCACCATGAGCCGCACCGGTGTCCTGCTTATTCGGAGCCGGCCAGCCGATGTGAGTGCGCAGTCGGATGAACGATGGACGATCTGTCGTGTCGCGGGCCGCGGAGAAAGCGCGATCCAACGCGACAACGTCTACGTCACCTTCCTCGGTCGTGGCCACTTCTTGCACGTGCCAGCCGTAGGCGCGGTAGCGCGCTGCGACGTCCTCGGTGAACGCAATCTGGGTGTTGTCCTCGATCGAGATCCGGTTGTCATCCCACAGCAAAGTGAGGTTCCCCAACTGCTGAGTCCCTGCGAATGACGATGCTTCTGAGCTGATGCCCTCTTGCAGGTCGCCGTCGCTGGCGAACGCCCACACGTTCCAGTCGAAGGGGCTACTACCTGCGGGTGCGTCCGGGTCGAGCATCCCTCGTACTCGACGTCCGGCCATGGCCATCCCGACCGCGTTCGCCACGCCCTGGCCCAGGGGACCGGTCGTCGTCTCGACTCCAAGGGTGTGGCCGTGCTCGGGATGACCCGGCGTCAGGCTGCCCCACGTCCGCAGTCCCTCGAGGTCCTCGAGCGTCAAGCCGTAGCCGCTCATGAAGAGTTGGAGGTACAGGGTCAGGCTCGAATGCCCCATGGACAGGACGAATCGGTCGCGCCCGATCCAGTCAGGGGCGCCAGGGTCGTGACGCAGGTGACGCTGGAACAGCAGATAGGCGGCCGGGGCCAAGCTCATCGCCGTCCCAGGGTGTCCGTTCCCGACCTTTTGAACAGCGTCCATAGCCAGGACCCGACAGGTGTCGACCGCGCGCCGGTCGAGGTCGGTCCATTGCAGCTCGGGGGTGTGGACGGCGGTGACGGGGGAGTCGGAGGTGGACAGGGGAGCGTTGGTCACGAGGCGACTCACGATGTGAAGGTGGACACGACGGGGTGCTGCAGGCGTAGGCCGTGCACCGGGCAATACGCCGGGTACGACGAACGTCTTCGAGCCTACCGGGATACAGTGGATGACAGCGCGCCGGTCAGGGCGCCCCGAAGGCCTGAGCCCCCATGAAGAGGTATCCGTGACCGCTGTTGACGCCGGCACCGCGGCGCTGACGCTTCCTCGGAATCGGTCGAGTTGGCGGGCCACCACCCGCGCTTACGTCGGTCTCACCAAGCCTCGAATTATCGAGTTGTTGTTGGTAACCACGGTCCCCACGATGTTCCTTGCCGCCGACGGCGTACCCGGTAAGTGGCTGGTGCTCGCGACGTTCGTCGGCGGGTCGTTGGCGGCTGGAGCCGCTAACGCGCTCAACTGCTATCTCGATCGCGACATCGATCAGATCATGCGTCGTACCGGACATCGTCCGCTAGCGACCCATGAGGTCTCGGCGCGGAGTGCGTTGGTCTTCGGTCTGGTACTCACCGCGTTTTCACTGGCGATCATGGCGACGTGGGTCAACGTGCTCGCAACGGGGCTGACGGCGTTCGCGATTGCGTTCTATGTGTTGGTCTACACCCTCGGTCTAAAGCGTCGGACACCGTCGAACATCGTCTGGGGCGGCGTCGCTGGATGCATGCCCGTGCTGATCGGTTGGGCTGCCGTCACTGACTCACTGTCGTGGTCAGCGGCACTGCTGTTCCTAGTCGTCTTCTGGTGGACCCCGCCGCACTTCTGGGCACTGGCAATGCGTTTCAAGGACGACTACCGCGCGGCCGGCGTGCCCATGCTGCCCGTGGTTGCCGATCAGCGCGTGGTGGTTCGCCGGATGCTTGGTCACTCGTGGGCGATGGTCGCAGCGTCACTGGCGCTTTGGCCGGTCGCAGGAATGACGGCGGTCTACGGCGCAGTGGCGATCGGTCTAGGCGCAATCTTCTTGTTCGAGGTGTACCGGTTGCGGGCTCGGGTGCGCGCCGGAGTGCCGGATGAGTTGCTGCGACCGATGGTCGTCTTCCACTGGTCAATCACATATCTAACGCTGCTATTCGTCGCCGTGGGCGTAGACCCGCTGCTGCCGTTCTAGTTCGGCCGAAGACAAGTTAGGTCTTGGCCGCGGCGAGTCGATAGACGGATATGGCTCGAGTGGGTGTGTTGGCAGTTCTGGTGGTGAGTTGCCTGGTGTCCGCGTCGTGCACCTCACACATACCCGAGGCATCACCGCAAGCGAAGATCGACGTGGCTGACATCGAATCGCCGAGCAGCATCACCCACCGTGCTGAGCACGTGTTGGGTATCCGATTCGTCGAGACCAGAATCAATCCGGACCGATCGACATACGTGGTGACTGTGCTGAATCTCAAGTCTGGCGAGGAGGGCGCAATACTCGCCAAGTTGCAACGTCAAGCTCCCCTGGAACTGCGGCGGGGGTTGGTCCCCACGGCAGCGACGCTGGCCCTGCGTCACCGAATCGAGTCAGCATTCATGCGTCAGTCGTCGAACGCGCAATTGGTGGGGTCAAACGCTGCCGGCGGCTACGTTCTGGTTGGGGCGGCGGATCGAGCCACGATGCGCGCACTGACCAAGACAATCAAGACTGTCACCGCTGGAGCAGATCACGTCGCTCGGCGCAATCAGCAGATCGTCATCACAACAGCAACTAACGATCCGAGCACGCCGCACGTCGTGATCAAACTGGTTGGACTGTCCGACAATTGACGGCTATCGCTCAAATGATGCGCCGCGGGTGCGCGTTCCCATATAAACGTTGAGCGAGGCGATCCACACTAGGCAGGCGCCAAGCATGTGCAGCGAGACCAGTCCGATCGGGACTCCGCTGTAGAACTGGATGTAACCGATGGCGCCTTGGACCATGCATGCGCCGAGCAGAAGCACGCCAGAACGTTGCGCTGCACGCGGTGCGTTGGTGAGGCGGGCACCAAGGGTGTAACTCAGCGCCAGGCCGACGAACAGCAACACGACGTCCGAATGCAGCCAACTGATCGTTCGCGGATCGAAGCCGAACCGAACGACGACGTCGGCGTCCCCTGAGTGCGGTCCGCTGCCGGTGACCATCGTGCCAAGGATCAGGACGAGAAAGGCGAGTCCAACGATGACCCCTGCTACGAGCCGAAGCTCTGACCTCACCACCTCTTGGTATGGCAGGTCGCCCGGTTCGCACGCACGGCGATAGAGCGTGAACGCTGCGGCGATCATCAGCATCGACAGCAGGAAGTGCGCAGCGACGGTGGCGGGGTTGAGGTCGAGCAGCACCGTGATGCCACCGAGGAGCGCTTGCCCGAAGATTCCGGCGAGAACCCCGCTTGCCAGCAGGACAAGACTTCGACGCGTCGGGCCCGGGGTTCCCCAGCGAGATCCGAACCGGCGCGCGAGCGCGGGGCGCAGCACCGCGATGAGTGCGGCCACCGAGATGAGGAGTACGGCGAAGGTCAGGGTCCGGTTCCCGAACTCGACGAACTTGTGCAATCCCTGCGACTGATTGGCAACAGGAACCATGCTGCCGTCGGTGCACTCGGGCCACGTCGGGCAACCGAGACCAGACCCGGTCAGGCGGACAAGACCACCACTCACGACGATGCCCACTTGCGCGCACAGGTTGACCAGCAGGACCAACCGCGCCCGACGTCCCAGCATCAACGCTGGGCGGTTGACAGGGGTCACCAACTCGGACGTCACGGGCTAAGGGTAGGCCGGGCCCATTCGTCCTCAATAATGCCCAACCCTTCGGCAACATTGGACCCTTAGTGGCGCTATATGCCCCCTAGGATCCAAAGTTGTTGCTTCCGATGTCGCGCCGATGAGGGACACTCGATCCAGCGCTTGTTGACCGAACGCAGCGATGACCAAACGGCACTTGCTCGCGAGGACGACCGTGGCCGTTGCGCTCATCATGGGCTGCGTCGCCCCATCAGCACCTGTCGACGTTCGCCTCGACTAACTGGGCAAGGGTTAGGCGGAGATCTCGCCTCGCACCACCGAGTCCTTGGAGTGCAATGGGTTTCCGTCGTAGGGCTCGATCGATACGTCGACCACCCGGTACTTGGACAGATCGAGTCCATCAGGGATGGGGAACCGTCCAGAGTTGTTGTTCAATGCGCCAAGCCCGACCATCTGGAACGTCTTGGGGTCGATCAGCCAAACCTCATAGAACCCGTCAGATGGGGTCAGCGAATCGACGTCAACGATTAACTCGGGACCGCGGGAGGTTTGAATGATTTCGGCCTTACCGCTGCCTTGATGATCGGGTAGGGCGACCAGCGACGCGGTACCTACGACGTCGGGCGATGCGGAGGCGATGGGCGTCGGCTGGTTGTCGTTGAACAGTGCACTCCCACCGGCGGCGAGGACCCCACCGGCCACAACCCCGATCACCGATGCGGCGACAAGCAGACTCGTCGGCCAACGGCGGTGCCCTGGTTCCGACCGTGCTCCGCCGGGGCGAAGCACAGCGAGATTGTCGGGAGTTGACGAGACGTCGGATTCTTGTTGACCCAGCCCCAGTTCGTCGCTCACTCGCGCCCACACCTCAGGGGATGGATCGCTAGATGTGTCCTCAGGCTCAATCGAGCGGGCGGTGTTGACCACCTTGGCGTAGGCGTCGAGCTCGGCCGAGCAGTGCTGGCAAGTGGAGAGGTGCTCGGTTGATTCCGGTGGCAACAGTTCGCCGAGCGCCCCAAGCGCGAGATCGTCCTCGCTCAGGTGGTGGTCAAAGTCCGACACCGTCCACCTCCAATCGAGTACGCATCCGTCCCAGGCTTCTTCTGATGTGACTCTTGACGGTTCCCATCGGAAGCGACAAGACACTGGCAATCTGACTGTGCGTCAGATCTTGGTAGAAGGCGAGCTCCATGATCTTCCTCTGAGGCTCGTCAAGCTGGGCTAGTTCGTCGGCGAGGAGTACCCGGTCGGTAATCTGCTCAACCTCTTCTTCGGTCGGAGAGACCGTTTCGGATGCACCCGCGACCGCATCGGCGCGACGCTGCTCGCGAGCGCGGCCGGCCCAATGGTCTGCGATCTTGTTCTTGGTGACGCCCAAGAGCCACGCAGGCAGCGCAGCGCGATCCGGGTGATAGTTCGCTCGGCCCCGCCAGGCGGAAACAAACACCACCTGCACGATGTCCTCGGCGTCAGCCCGGTTACCTACTGCGCGCACGGCAACGGTGAACACGAGGCTTGACCAGCGTCGGTACGCCTCCTCGATGGCCCATTCAGCCCCGTCTGCGAAGGCCATGCCCACCGTTGCGTCATCGCAGTCGCGCGACGGCGCGTCGGTGTCGCGAGAAGGTGGATCGGGCACGATGGCCAGGGTACTTGGCCAGTTGGCGCCCGGTTGGCTGCTGATCATCGGGGTGGTCCGCTGATCGTCCGCACCAAGACAGCCGTGACCACCAGATTCTCCTGGTAGCCACCGGATTCAGGTAGGTAGGCGCCACCGCAGGTGATGAGGTGGAGCACGTGGCGGCCAGTGGTGCGAAAGAGTGAGGCCGGCAGTGCCTGCTTGTCGAACGACGATCGTGCGGTCACGCCGTAGACAAGCGTCGCGTCGCGGTTGGTGACGAGCAGGCGATCGCCTTGGCGGAGTTGGTCCATCTCGAACAGGGCGCCCGCGCCCTCGGCGACTGTGTCGCGGTGCCCAATAAAAACCGAGGAACCGTTGGGATCACCAGGTGTCGCGCTGAACTTGTACCACCCAACGTCGTCACCGTCGGACGGGATTTCTGCCGTCCCACTGGATTCCACACCCGTGGAACGGACTGGGGCGGCAACGCCAAGACGGGGAATGGTCAATCGCAGCGGGCGCGGTGCCGCGGCCGTCTGGCTCCGCCGAGGGGTGGCCCGGAGTTCTGC
Source organism: uncultured Actinomycetota bacterium (assembly GCA_963726755.1). Taxonomy (GTDB): domain Bacteria; phylum Actinomycetota; class Actinomycetes; order JAHEKZ01; family JAHEKZ01; genus DATKIY01. Next base: position 1,292,859 of record CAVSDB010000001.1, on the reverse strand, counting down.
GGCGTGGCTGGATCCAGGCAACGGCGCCCTAAAGTCAGTCACTTGGGTGGCATTGGACTGCACGCTCAGACCGAAAACACCGGAAACGCCGACACCTGCAGCCACCACCAACGTGATGGCTGCAGGTCGGCTCAGCAGATGCTTCAAGCTCAGGCCCTGCTGCGCACCAGACGAACGGACGCAAAGACGCCAACGATCAGCGAAGCCGCCAACCCGACGAGGAGCCATGGCGAAGTCGAGGGGGAGTCGTCGGCAAGGCCGACTTCGCCAGCCGCCACGTCGGTCGGGGCTGAATGCATGCCGTCAATGGTCTGGACAGCGACGGCGAAGTTGCCATCAGCCAGCGATCCCCAGGCGTACGCAATGGTGTTCATGCCTTCGCCGAGGTCGACGTTCTGGCTCCAGACGGCTTTACCTCCGCTTGCCGGAACGATGGCCACGTCGTACTTGTCAGCCGGAACCTCGGCCACGGCCTCTTTGCCATTGGTGAGGTCCTTCACTAACACGTCGCCGTTGGCTTCGATGTTGACTGCTGGCGCTGCGGCCGTGTGGCGCACGGTCACGCGGGCTTGGCCAGCAGCGATCATGCTGACGTCATTTTGGAAGGCTTTGGCTGTTGGGTCGCCTTTGGCGTCCAAGAAGGCGGCGATGGTGTAGTTGCCACCGGCGGCAACAGTCACGTCGATCGGTCCGAGCAGCACGGTCTTGTCGTCCTTGCTGTCAGTGATCTTCACGGAGTACGTGTCGGCCGGTAGGTCCAGCGGGCCGGCAATGTCGCCCGGTTTGAAGTTGTCCAGCGTCAGGTCATTGTTGACGAAGACGTCGACCGTGGTGTCAGGGATCCCGTGGAAGACCGAGACCTGGGCATCATCTGCCGCAACTGCCGGACTGGCAGCAAACAAACCGAAGGGAGCGACGACGCCCATGAGGACGCCGACGGCTAGGTGATTGCGCATGACGAGGGGCTCCTTGAGGTGGCGAGCAGCGCGGTTGACGCTGTTGTCGTGTGCTCTTCTGCCGCTACGGGTGATTCAGATGCACAATCGCCAGGCCTCTTCGGTGAAGGTGGCTACTCCCAGCGGAACCAGCGAGCGGTGGCGAGGGAGCCGATGGCGAACCAGCCGATCAGGACGGCGCACGCTGCGACGTCAAGAGTCCCGTGGATGCATGCCTGACGTAGGGCGTCGGCTAGAGCGGCCGAGGGCAGCAACTCGACGATCGGAGCCATCGAGTCGGGGAGTCGATCGACGGGGACCACGATCCCCCCGGTGCCGAGAAGTGCGAGGTATACGACGTTGGCTCCGGCCAGCGTGGCTTCTGCCCGAAGCGTCCCGGCGAGGAGCAAGCCGAGCGCGGCGAAGGCGGCCGTGCCAAGGACCATGAGCAATATCGACAGAACAAGGCCCACCGCGTTTGGTCGCCAGCCGAGCACAAATCCAGTCCCAGCGATGACGACGAACTGACCAGACTCGACGATGAGAACCGCAAGCGCCTTACCCGCGAGCAGTCCACTCCTTGACAGCGGTGTCGAGCCGAGCCGCTTCAACACTCCGTAGCGACGTTCGAACCCGGTTTGGATGGCAAGCCCGGTGAAGGCGGTCGACAGCACCGCGAGTGCCAGCATGCCAGGGACCACGACATCGAGTCGGGCAACGCGGCCGTGGCCGACCCCGAGGTCGACCACCGTGGTGAGACTCAATCCGACGAGTAGCCCCAGCGGGAGGATGACCGTCAACAGCAACTGTTCGCCGTTGCGAAGCATCATGGTTAGTTCAAGTCGCGCATGCGCCAAGATGCGCTGGCCCACAGGTGCAGCGCCCGGGCGAGGTGAGACGTCGAGGTTCATGGACGTAACTCCTTCCCGGTCATCTCGAGGAAGACGTCCTGCAAACTTCGTCGCTCCGTCGACATGCTCGTCGGCGAAATGGCGGTCTCCGCGCACCAGCCAGTTACCGCCGCGAGAAGCTGCCCGGCCTCCGCGCCGCTTACGCGGTACGCGCCAGGGGAGGATTCGGCCGCGGCCGCGCCTGCTGGCAGTCGTTCGATCAACGCGGTCAGCGCGAGACCGGCTGGCGCGTTGAACAGCACCACGTCGCCGCCATCGGCGGCCATCAGACGTTGCGGTGAACCGGCTGCGACGACGCGTCCAGCATCGACGATGACGACGTGGTCGGCGAGTTGTTCGGCTTCCTCGAGGTAGTGCGTGGTCAAAACGACGGCGACACCTGCCTGACGAAGGTCACTGATCAACGCCCAAGTGGAGTGACGAGACTGCGGATCTAGGCCAGCCGTCGGCTCGTCCAGAAAGACCAGTTCAGGGCGACCGACTATCGCCAGGGCGATACCCAGTCGCTGCTGTTGACCGCCCGAGAGTCGCTTGAACGCGGTGTTAGCCGAGGAGTCGAGGCCCAGTCGCTCCAACAGGGCTCCCGGAGAGTGCGGGTCGGCGTAGAGCGCAGCGGCGTGATCGAGCGCTGCCCTGGGAGTGACCGAGCCGTAGACCCCTCCGCTCTGCAACATCACTCCGACTCGAGGACGAAGTTCAGCCGCGTCTCGGCGGGGATCCATCCCCAGGACCGAGATCTCGCCAGCATCAGGCCGGCGATAGCCCTCGCAGGTCTCGATGGTCGTGGTCTTGCCAGCCCCGTTCGGTCCGAGCACCGCCGTAACGGCCCCACGCTGTGCCGTTAGGTCAAGGCCATCGACGACCGCGGTGCCGTGGTAGCGCTTGACCAGGCCCTGGACGGCCAGGGCAGCAGACGGTTCAGACACGGCTGAAGCGTAGAAGGGACCCCCAGGGATGCGCGCCGGGGTCTTTTACGCAACAATGGGGTTGTGAAATTGACCAAGCCTCGTCAGACCCCCCGCGGGCGCGACGCCGACGGTGGGCAGTCGCCCGAAGTCGAAGGACGCGACCGCGTCGCTGCCTCCTTGGTCACCGCTGGTCCTGCCACTGCTGCGGCACTTGCCGAGCGCCTCGGAATCAGCACCACGGCCGTCCGACGTCACCTGGATTCGCTGGCTAGCGAGGGTCTGGTCACATCGCAAGAACGGCCGCCGTACGGTCCATCGCCGGCACGCGGTCGCGGGCGTCCGGCGCGCACTTTTTTGATTTCCGACTCCGGTCGTTCACGCTTCCGCTCTGATTACGACACCCTCGCGGCCGAGGCATTGAGTTTCCTCGAAACCACGGTCGGAGCCGACGCGGTTGCCCAGTTCGCGCAAACCAGGGCCGCCGAACTCGAGGCGTCGTTGCGCGACACCTTGGGGGCGAACTGGGAGCAGCAGCACCTGTCAGCCAAACTCGAAGGACTTTCTCAGGCACTCAGTCAGTTGGGATTTGCAGCGAGTACGGAGCCGGCTCCCAGCGGCACGCAGGTTTGTCAACATCACTGCCCGGTCGCGCACGTCGCTGAGCAGTTCCCTCAGTTGTGTGAAGCCGAGACCGAGGCGTTCGCTCGAGTGCTCGGTCACCATGTCCAGCGGATCGCCACCATCGCCCATGGCGACGGCGTCTGCACCACCGTTGTCCCGCTTTCCCTCTCCGAGAGGACCCCCGCATGAGTACCACCGCACACCCCGAGCTTGATGGGATCGGCACCTACGAGTACGGCTGGAGCGACTCCGACTCGGCAGGGGCCACCGCACGTCGCGGCCTGTCCGAGGCCGTCGTGCGAAACATCTCGGAGCTTAAGAACGAGCCCGATTGGATGCTGCAGATGCGGCTCAAGGGCCTGCGACTCTTCGGCAAGAAGCCAATGCCCACATGGGGTTCTGACCTGACCGGAATCGACTTCGACAACATCAAGTACTTCGTGCGCTCGACCGAGAAGCAGGCCGAGTCGTGGGAAGACCTGCCCGACGACATCAAGAACACCTACGACCGACTTGGGATCCCCGAGGCCGAGAAGCAGCGACTGGTTGCCGGTGTCGCGGCGCAGTATGAGTCCGAGGTCGTCTACCACAAGATTCGTGAGGACCTCGAGGAGCAGGGTGTGCTCTTCCTCGACACTGACACCGCGCTGCGCGAGCACGAGGAACTGTTCAAGGAGTACTTCGGCACCATCATCCCGCCCGGTGACAACAAGTTCGCGGCGCTCAACACCGCCGTTTGGTCCGGTGGCTCGTTCATCTACGTGCCCAAGGGCGTGAACGTTGAGATCCCGCTGCAGGCGTACTTCCGCATCAACACCGAGAACATGGGTCAGTTCGAGCGGACGCTGATGATTATCGACGAGGGCGCGTACGTGCACTACGTCGAAGGCTGCACCGCGCCGATCTACAAGAGCGACTCGCTGCACTCGGCGGTCGTCGAGATCATCGTCAAGAAGAACGCGCGCTGCCGGTACACGACCATCCAGAACTGGTCGAACAACGTCTACAACCTCGTCACCAAGCGGGCATACGCTCACGAAGGCGCGACGATGGAGTGGGTCGACGGCAACATCGGCTCCAAGGTGACGATGAAGTACCCGGCCGTCTGGCTGATGGGTGAGCACGCGAAGGGCGAGACGCTTTCGGTGGCGTTTGCTGGCGAAGGACAGCACCAGGACGCCGGGTCGAAGATGGTGCATGCAGCGCCGAACACCTCGTCAAGTGTGATCTCCAAGTCCGTGGCGCGCGGTGGTGGACGCACGTCCTATCGCGGCCTGGTCCAGATCCACGAAGGCGCGCATGGTTCGAAGTCGACGGTGAAATGCGACGCCTTGCTGATCGACGACATCAGCCGCTCTGACACCTACCCGTACGCCGACATCCGCGAGGACGACGTCTCGATGGGACACGAAGCGACCGTCACCAAGCTCAGTGAGGACCAGTTGTTCTACCTCATGAGCCGTGGCATGGGCGAGGACGAGGCCATGGCGATGATCGTGCGCGGTTTCATCGAGCCGATCGCGCGTGAGCTGCCCATGGAGTACGCGTTGGAGTTGAACCGCCTGATCGAGTTGCAAATGGAAGGGGCGGTGGGCTGAGCGTGACCACCAGCACACCGACGCCTCATTCACATGGGGCGGTTCCTGCAGTCGACCGCGGGGAGCGGTACCGGTCGTTTGACCCGGCCGACTTCGCCATCCCCGTGGGTCGCGAAGAGGAGTGGCGGTTCACCCCGCTCGCTCGCCTTCGCGGGTTGCACGACGACACCGCAACCTCCGGCGGCAAAGTTGTGACCGAAGTTGCAGCGTCCGAGCAGGTGCGGGTTGAGATCGTCGGTCGCGACGACCTTCGTCTCGGCAGCGTCGGACGCCCAGCGGATCGAGTTGCGGCTTCGGCGTTCGCTCACTTTGAGCAGGCGACTGTCGTGACGATTCCGAGCGAGGTCGAGTTAACCGAGCCGGTTCACATCACCGTTCGTGGCGAGGGGGCCACGGCTGCGTCCTACGGCCATACCTACATCGAGTTGGAACCATTCGCGCGAGCCGTAATCGTCATCGATCACATCGGGTCTGCGCTTGTTGCGGACAACCTCGAAGTCAAGGTTGGCGACCAAGCTCACCTGACGCTGGTGTGTGTTCAGGACTGGGCCGACGACGCCGTGCACCTTTCAGGACACCACTTCAGCGTGGGACGTGACGCGACACTGATTCAGGTCTCGGTGACACTCGGCGGCGACGTCGTACGGATCGCGCCGATGGCCGAGTTCGCCGGCCCCGGCGCTTCGGTTGAGTTGCTTGGATTGTTCTTCACTGACCCGGGCCAGCACCACGAGCACCGACTGTTTGTCGACCACTCCTTCCCTCACTGCCGCAGCAACGTGACGTACAAGGGTGCGCTGCAAGGCCAGGGGGCGCACTCGGTCTGGATCGGTGACGTACTTATCCGGGCCAGCGCGATCGGCACCGAGACGTACGAGATCAACCGCAACTTGCTGCTCACCGACGGACCGCGAGCTGACTCAGTGCCGAACCTCGAGATCGAGACCGGCGACGTCACAAGCGCGGGTCACGCGAGTGTGACTGGCCGACTCGACGACGACCAACTCTTCTACCTGATGGCGCGCGGAATCTCCGAGATCGAAGCGCGACGTCTAGTCGTCCATGGATTCTTCGCCGAACTACGAGACCGAATCGGTGTACCTGCCGTCACCGAACGTTTGCAGAGCGCACTAGAGCGCGAGCTGGAAGGAACGAGCGTGCCGTGAGTTACCAAGTTGTGTGCGAGTTCGCGGATTTGGTCGATGGCGAACCTCGCAAGGCCGTTGTCGATGGCGTCACCGTCGCTGTCATCCTCACCGAGGAGCAGGTATTCGCCATCAACGACATCTGCTCGCACGGAGCGGTCTCGCTCTCCGAAGGTGACGTTGATGGGTGTCATCTGGAGTGTTGGCTCCACGGTTCGCAGTTCGATCTGCGTACCGGTCAGCCGATCTCGCTGCCCGCGACCGATCCAGTTCCGATCTATCCAGTCAAAGTCGAGGACGGCAACGTTCTCGTTTCAACACAAGCAGCAATCCAAGAAGGGTCTAATTCATGAGCGTGCTCGACATCCGCGATCTCCACGTCGAGGTTCACACCGACAACGAGGCGCGACCGATCCTGCGCGGGGTTGACCTCACCATCGAGGCCGGCCAGACCCACGCCTTGATGGGACCTAACGGTTCCGGTAAGTCCACGTTGGCGTACGCCGTTGCGGGACACCCTCGGTACCAGGTGACCGGTGGCAGCGTGACGCTCGACGGCGTCGACGTGCTGTCGATGACGGTCGACGAGCGGGCGCGCGCGGGTCTGTTCCTGGCGATGCAGTACCCCGTCGAGGTTCCCGGGGTATCGGTTACGAACTTCCTGCGTACGGCGGCGACCGCTACTCGTGGTGAGGCACCCAAGCTTCGTCTCTGGGTTAAAGAGGTCCGCGAGTCGATGGCGCAATTGTCCATGGACCCGTCGTTTGCCGAGCGCAATGTCAATGAAGGATTCTCCGGCGGAGAGAAGAAGCGTTCCGAACTGCTGCAACTCGAACTGCTGCGCCCGAAGATTGCCATCCTCGACGAGATCGACTCTGGGCTCGACGTCGACGCACTCAAGGTCGTCTCCGACGGCATCAACCGCGTTCGCGCATCGGGCGAGACCGGCGTCATGCTGATCACCCACTACACGCGCATCCTGCGCTACGTGAAGCCAGACTTCGTGCACGTCTTCATCGATGGCCGCATCGTCGAGAACGGTGGCGCTGAACTCGCGGACGCACTCGAGGCTGAGGGCTACGAGCGATTCCTCGGGACGGCGGAACCGGCTGCGGCCGCGGGTCAGCCGGTGATCTGATGACCGTCTCGGCGCAGCAGGTCCACAGCCCACTGGACGTCGCGAGGCTTCGTGCCGACTTCCCGCTGCTGTCGCGCACGGTTCGAGACGGCAAGCCGCTGATCTACCTCGACTCCGGCGCAACGTCACAGCGTCCGTTCGCCGTGCTGGACGCCGAACGTGACTTCTTGATGCAGCACAACGCGGCCGTCCACCGTGGTGCTCACCAATTGGCCGAAGAGGCGACGATCGCCTACGAGGCTGCCCGAACCCAGATCGCCGGGTTTGTCGGAGCGCGTTTTGAAGACGTGGTCTTCACCAAGAACGCCACAGAGGGCATCAATTTGGTCGCGTATGCCATGGGCAATGCGGCAATCAGCGGTCCAGAGGCAGCGCGATTCAGGCTCGGCCCAGCCGACCGCATCGTGGTGACCGAGATGGAACATCACTCCAATCTGGTCCCGTGGCAGCTACTCGCGCAACGCACCGGGGCTGAACTGGCGTGGCTGTCGCTGACTGATGAGGGACGTCTGGATCTTTCGAACCTCAACGAGGTCATCAACGAGCGCACCAAGGTGGTGGCGTTCGTCCACCAAAGCAACGTCCTGGGTACCGTCAACCCGGTCGACCAGATCGTGGCGCGGGCTCGCGAAGTTGGCGCGTTGACGCTGCTCGACGCCTGCCAATCGGTGCCGCATGCGCCAGTAAACTTTCCCGAACTCGGTGTCGACTTCGCCGTCTTCTCCGGTCACAAGATGCTCGGGCCTACCGGTATCGGCGTGCTTTGGGGACGTGGCGAACTGCTCGCGGCGCTCCCGCCGTTCTTGACCGGTGGCTCGATGATCGAGCAGGTCTTTATGGACCGCAGCACGTTCCTGCCGCCGCCTCAACGCTTTGAAGCTGGCACGCCCCCGGTTTCTCAAGCAGTAGCGCTGGGTGCCGCAGTTCGCTACCTCGAAGCCGTTGGCATGAAGACGATCGCCCAGCATGAGCACTTGCTGACTGAGTACACGCTCGAACGTATTGCGGAGTTGCCTGGGGTTCGAGTCATCGGACCGACCACCGCAACCGATCGGGGCGGAGCAGTCAGTTTTGTCGTCGAAGGAATTCACCCGCACGACGTGGGTCAGGTTCTGGACGATCGGGGAGTTGCCGTTCGGGTCGGACACCACTGCGCCTGGCCGATCGTCCGCAGGTACCAAATCCCCGCAACGACTCGCGCGTCGTTCTATCTCTACAACGAACCTGCAGAAATCGATGAACTCATCAGCGGAATCGTCGCGGCGCAGAAGTTCTTCGGGATGACGTAATGAAACTCGAGACGATGTACCAAGAAATCATCCTCGATCACTACCGTCGACCAACGCACCAAGGTTTACGCGAGCCGTTCGACACTGAGGTCCATCACGTCAACCCGACGTGCGGTGACGAAGTTACCCTTCGGGTGCACCTCGAACGTGGTGTCGATGGTGAAGTCGTGAAGGACGTCTCGTACGAAGCGATGGGCTGTTCGATAAGCCAGGCATCGACGTCAGTCATGTGCGAACTTGTCATCGACGAACCGTTGTCCACCGCACTTGATCGACAAGTTGCTTTCCTCGAGATGATGCAGTCTCGAGGAGAGGCCGAACCGAACGAAGACGAACTTGGCGATGCGGTGGCCTTCATTGGTGTCGCCCAATATCCAGCGCGCATAAAGTGCGCACTACTCAGTTGGATGGCGTTCAAGGACGCCGTCGCGCAAGCGGTGTCAATCAAGGAGCAGTCATGACCGAGTCAACCACCACGCCGTCCCTTGACGACCTCACCGAGGCGATGCGAGACGTTGTCGATCCAGAGCTGGGTATCAACGTGGTCGACCTCGGCTTGGTCTACGGCATCACGGTGGACGATGACCGCATCGCGGTCGTCGACATGACGCTGACCTCGGCGGCGTGCCCTCTGACGGACGTGATCGAGGACCAGACGCGAGTCGCGTTGATCGGCATGGTTGACGACATCCGAATCAATTGGGTGTGGATGCCACCGTGGGGACCAGACAAGATCACTGACGACGGCCGCGAGCAACTCCGTGCGCTGGGCTTTAACGTCTAGCAGCAGAAATTCACTGGCGCGAGGGCGTCTTGTTCGACCACGATCTAACTCTCATCCGACGATTGGTGCAGCGTGATTACCGCGACCGATGTCGAGCTGCGCGCCGGTTCTCGGCTGTTGCTCGCCGACGCAACCTTTCGCATCGCCGCGGGGGATCGGGTAGGTCTGGTCGGACGTAACGGCGCAGGCAAAACCACCCTCACGCGGGTACTCGCCGGCGAAGGGTTGCCAGCCGGTGGGTCGGTGCACCGCACGGGATCGGTGGGCTACCTCCCGCAGGATCCGCGCACCGGAGACCTTAACCAAGCGGCCCGTGACCGAATCCTTGGTGCTCGCGGGCTAGACGTGATTGTTGCTGAGCTACGTCGAGCCGAGACCGCGATGGCCAGTGCTGACGAAGACACCCGTGACCGTGCGATGCGTCGCTACTCCCGTCTTGACGCTGAGTTCTCAGCCGCCGGAGGCTACGCGGCCGAGTCAGAGGCAGCAACGATCGCGGCCAGTCTCGGCCTTGAGGAACGGGTACTCGGCCAGGAGCTACGGACCCTCTCGGGCGGTCAGCGACGTCGTGTCGAACTCGCCCGCATCCTGTTTAGTGGTGCGGAGACCCTGCTGCTCGATGAGCCCACCAACCACCTCGACGCGGATTCGATCCTGTGGTTGCGCGAGTACTTGCGGACCTATCGCGGGGGACTGGTCGTGATTAGCCACGATGTTGGCTTGCTCGAAGTCACGATCAACCGAGTACTGCACCTGGATGCGAACCGGTCCCACATGGACGTCTACAACGTGGGTTGGCGGTTGTATCTAGAACAGCGCGAGGTTGATGAGCGTCGTCGCCGACGTGAACGGTCCAACGCGGAAAAGCAGGCGAACACATTGCGCGATCAAGCGCTACGGATGCGAGCCAAGGCCAGCAAGGCCAAGGCGGCCCAGTCGATGCTGAAACGTGCAGACCGACTCACGTCCGGACTTGAAGACGTACGCATGGCTGACAAAGTTGCGAAATTCCGGTTCCCGAATCCGGCGCCTTGTGGCAAAACTCCGTTGATGGCGGCAGCGCTGTCGAAGTCTTACGGCTCGCTCGAGGTCTTCACCGATGTTGACCTAGCGGTTGACCGCGGATCGCGCGTGGTGATTCTTGGACTCAACGGTGCTGGCAAGACGACGCTCCTTCGCCTGCTGGCTGGAGTTGAGCCTGCAGACACCGGGAACGTGGAACCCGGACACGGACTCAAACTCGGCTACTACGCGCAGGAGCACGAGACGCTGGACCCGGAGCGCTCCGTCCTCGAGAACTTGTTGTCAGCAGCACCGAACCTGTCCGAGACAGAGGGCCGGACCGTCCTGGGCAGCTTCTTGTTCTCCGGCGACACCGTGTCGCAGCCCGCTGGCACGCTCTCCGGCGGCGAGAAGACCCGGCTCGCCCTTGCTGCCCTTGTCGTCTCCAGCGCCAACGTCCTGCTGCTTGACGAGCCGACCAACAACCTTGACCCGGCCAGCCGTGACGAAGTCCTCGCCGCACTGCGTACCTACGAGGGTGCCATCGTGCTAGTGACACACGATGAGGGCGCCGTCCAAGCGCTGGCTCCAGAGCGGCTCATTCTGCTGCCAGATGGTGTTGAGGACCTTTGGTCGGCCGAATATGCCGATCTGATCGCCTTGGCCTGACGCGTCGTCGATACGGTCGGGTGCCAGTGCTGGCAAGGGCGGGATGACGTCCACTGGCCTACGAGCGGTAAATGGCGCATGATCGATTCCAAAGCGGAGCCGATCGAGGAGGACACTGTGACCGAGCTGCCCAAGGGACGACGTATCACCGGTGGCGAGCGCGACAGGCTCTCTGAGGACTTGCGCAAGCGCTACGAGCAGGGCGAGAGCATCCGCTCGCTGGCTGCTGCGACTGGTCGTTCGTACGGATTCATCCATCGCGTTCTCAGTGAGTCTGGCGCGACGCTGCGAGGACGAGGTGGCGCAACTCGTCGCAAGGCCAGCGCCTGACCTCGGGCTCTCGTTCGCCATGGGCGTAGCGCCCGGCGGAAGTCTGACCGCCGCGGGATGGTTGCTTCGTTAGTGGCGCGTCGCGCCATCGCACAGACGGCTGCGCCTGACGTCTCCGCTACTGATCTGGGGGATTTGGTTTGAGCAACAACAGCCCTTGGATGATGCTGCATTCATTCACCCGGGACGAGTCGGTCGGCAAGCAGAAGCTGACCCCGGGCACGGTGTCACGCGTCTTTGAATACGCCCGCCCGTACAAGTGGCAGATCGTCTTCTTCCTCATCCTGACGGTTGTGGACGCGCTGATCGTGGTCGCAGTTCCGCTGCTGTTGCAGCGGTTGATCGATGACGGTGTAACACCGGGGAACAAGACCGTCGTCATCACGGTGGCCCTCATCGTCGCGGCGATCGCGGTTGCTGACGCAGTCCTTACGTTGATCCTGCGCTGGTACTCCTCGCGCATCGGTGAGGGCCTGATCTACGACATGCGTAGTCAAGTCTTCGACCACGTGCAGCGGATGCCTATCGCGTTCTTCATCCGCACTCAGACGGGTGCGTTGATCTCGCGACTGAATTCCGACGTCATCGGTGCGCAGCAAGCCTTTACGACCACGTTGTCCAGCGTTGTTTCGAACGTCATCAGCCTGGTCGTCGTCACCATCGCCATGCTGGCGTTGTCGTGGCAGATCACACTGGTGGCGCTGCTGATGCTGCCGATCTTCTTGATCCCCGCGCGATATGTCGGACGGCGACTGGCGAAACTCACTCGTGAGGCGATGCAGCTCAATGCTCGAGATGAGTTCGACGATGACCGAGCGGTTCAACGTCTCGGGAGCGCTCCTGGTCAAGCTCTTCGGTCGCCCGATGAAGAGGCGGCTGAATTCAGCGGTCGAGCGCGACGAGTTGCTGACATCGGGATCAAGATTGCGATGTCGAACCGGATCTTCTTCTCCTCGATGGTGCTGGTCGCCTCGTTGGCGACGGCATTGGTCTACGGCATCGGTGGCGTACTGGCGATCAACGGCACGTTGACCGTCGGAACCCTGGTAGCTCTAGCCGCTCTGCTCAGTCGGCTTTACGGTCCGTTGACGGCGCTGACCAACGTCCGGATCGACGTGATGACCGCGCTGGTCAGTTTCGAGCGGGTCTTCGAAGTACTTGACCTGCCGCCGATGGTTTCCGAGAAGCCAGCTGCTGCCCTTGTGCCGCGTGGTCCCGAAGTCCGTCGTCTTCGATCACGTGGGATTCAGGTACCCAGGTGCCGACGAAGTCTCGCTGGCTTCGCTGGAGACCGTGGCTCGCACCGAAGTGATGGCCGGCGGCGAAGTGCTGCGCGACGTCACTTTCGAGGCGCACCCAGGGCAACTCGTTGCGCTGGTCGGTCCGTCGGGTGCTGGCAAGACCACCATCACGTCTCTGGTGTCGCGGCTGTACGACGTCACCGATGGCGCGATTCGACTCGGTGACCAGGACTTGCGCGATGTCACGTTGCAGTCGATGCACGACTCGATCGGTGTGGTCACTCAGGACGCCCACCTGTTCCACGACACGATCGCTGCCAACCTGCGGTATGCCAAGCCGGATGCGACCGACGACGATTTGTGGCAGGCGCTCGAGTCCGCTCGGATCGACCACCTCGTCCGTGACCTTGCTGACGGACTCGGCACGGTCGTCGGCGACCGCGGTCACCGGCTCTCGGGCGGTGAGAAGCAGCGACTAGCGATCGCCCGATTGTTGCTGAAGTCTCCCGACATCGTGGTGCTCGACGAGGCAACCGCACACCTCGACAGCGAGTCAGAGCGCTACGTGCAGGAAGCCCTCGATGTGGCGCTGAGCGGACGGACGTCCATCGTGATCGCTCACCGACTTTCCACCATCCGTCACGCGGACATGATCCTCGTGGTCAGTGGCGGTCGGATCGTCGAGCGAGGAACGCACGACGAGTTGTACGCCGCCGGTGGCCAGTACGCGGATCTGTACCGCACCCAGTTCGCCGCGCAAGAGAGCGCAGTCGCGCAGTAACCACCCACGTTTCTCCCCCGCAACAACAGTGCGAAATTGTGCGCTGGGACGACCAATTCGCGCACGCGAAGGGGGACCTTCGTGCACTTTGGGATGCTCCGGCGACTAATTCCGCACAATTGTTGCGAGGGTGGGCGTGAGCTAGAGCGAGCGGTGCGCGCCACCATCGATCGGAATCAACGACCCTGTCACGTACGAAGCTGCCGCCGACAAGGTGAACGCGGCAACCATGGCGAACTCGATCGGATCTCCGTAGCGCCCGAGCGGGATCTCGGACTCTCGACGTCGCCGCGCCACGTCGCCGCGCCCCGCCTTACCGTCGAGCTCGATGGTTCGGGCGGTACTGATTCGGCCAGGAAGCAGTCCGTTCACCCGGATCCCGCGCGGAGCTAGTTCGTCCGCGAGGTCTTTGACGACACCAGCCAGACCAGGACGCAGACCGTTCGACAGCGATAGCCCTGGGATTGGCTCGCGAGCCGATGAACTCAGCACGAAACTGATCGCGCCACCGTCGTGCCCGATGGCACTGGCCACGGCGTTGGCAGCCCGAACCGAGCCGAGGAAGACACTCTCGAACGCGGCCCGCCACGCGTCGTCGGTCGTAGTCGACACCGGGCTGGGGGGCGGTCCGCCGCAACTGATCAAGGCGCCGTCCAAGCGTCCGAAGCGGGCGACGGCCGCGGCGACCAACCGTTCTTCGGCCCCTGCTACGGCGAGGTCTGTGGGAACGCCGAAAGCTACGTCAGGGCCGCCGAGTTCGCTGGCCGCGCCGTTCACACGTTCGGCGTCGCGGGCCGCCAGCACGACCCGGGCACCCTCGCCTACCAGGACGCGCGCCGTGGCGAAGCCGAGTCCACTGCTGCCGCCGGTGATCACAAAGACCCGATCGGCCAGGCCGAGATCCATCCCTGCCCCTTCGTTCGTCAGTCCCGGGACGACGGCTTCAGCCAATCCCAGTGACGGCAGTCAGCCTGTCACCTTCATTGGCCCTGGGCGAGACGCCACTCGGACGACCTGTCGACAGTTGCTGACCCCGTGCGACACCGGTTCTGGCAGGGTCAACGGCATGCCTGCTGCCCATCGTGTCCCACGTGCCCTAAGACAGGGCGACGAGGTGGCGATCGTGGCGCCCGCTGGTCCGGTTGATCAGGGCCGACTCGCCCAGGGGGTGGCGCGATTACGGACCTGGGGACTTGAGGTGACGGTGATGCCGCACGTGGTCGACAGCGGTCCACTGGGCTATCTGGCAGGTCACGATCAAGACCGCGCGTCGGATCTGCAGGCAGCACTTCAGTCGCCATCGGTTCGGGCGGTGATCTGCGCGCGAGGTGGCTATGGCTCGAGCCGGGTGATCGACCTCGTGGACTGGCCGACGCTCGCATCAGCCGAACCGACATGGTTGGTGGGCTCCAGCGACATCACCGCGTTGCATGAGGCGGTCGCTCACCACCTCGGTATGGCTTCGATACTCGGCCCGATGGCGGCCAGCGAGATGTTCACGGCTGCAACGCCTGACGACGCGTCCGTTGTGGCCCTGCGCAATCTGCTCTTCGGCGAGAGTGGCCCGGTGCTACTGACCGCCGACGGCCCAGTCATGACACCTGGGACTGCGACAGGGGTGCTGCGCGGTGGCAACCTCACGATGCTCGCCTCAAGCATCGGCACACCAGAGTCGGTGAACGCGGACGGCGCCATCGTTGTCCTCGAGGACGTGTCCGAGTCGCCGTACCGGATCGACCGGTTGCTCACCCAGCTACGACGCAGTGGTTGGTTCGACGGAGTGCGCGGCGTTGCGCTGGGTTCCTTCATCGACTGTGGCGACGTGCAACCAGTTTTGCGAGATCGGCTGTCGGACCTCGACGTACCAGTCGTCGCTGGCTTCGGGATCGGTCACGGCCCCATCCAACTCAGTGTTCTGTTAGGTCTGAACGTCCAACTCGACGCTGTTGCCGGATCGCTCGTCTGCGGCGTCTCGACGTAAGAGCAGTACGAAGCCAATCCACACCATCACCGAGAAGATCCACCACTGGTAGGCGTACAGCTGGTGCGGACCGAGGCTCGGGTGCGCTGACTTCCGGCAATTCAATAGCTGGATCGGCAGCAGGACTCTGCGCCACGAGTTCGGCGTAACCGCGATAGATCGCATAGGGGAACGTGTCGGCCAGTTGGTCGCTCGTCACCGAGTACACCTGGCCCTGCGGCGCGGTTCGTCCGTCGAGCGGAGCGTCGATCCGCAGCCGCGCGGTTACTTCAACCGGTCCGGTGGGCGGTGTGACGTCGGAAGCTGGCGCGAGTGGGTCTGTGGTCGAGAACCCCACCCAACCGCGGTTGATCAGCAGGGCCGGACCGTTGTCGGGCTCGAGCGGTGTGATGACGTCGTAGCCCCCACGACCGTTCGGGTTACGCCACAAGACCTGATGGGCGGCGTCGTAGGTACCGGTCAACGTCACGTCGCGGAACTGGGTGGTGCCATCGACAGGGACGTCGGGGGAGAGCACCTCACCTACGGGGGAGGCAGGGTGGGCCATGGCTGCGTCAGCCTCGAGGGCCAGTGCCCGGCGATCGACGTGCCGGTGCCACTGCCAGCGACCTAGGAAGACGCACAGCACGCTGATGACGGCTACTCCCAGCAATAGCAGGACCCATCGACGGGTCCGGAGCAGTCTCAGCACCCCTTGACGGTAATAGCAGCGATCAGGCGGTTGCGCCCCCGGGCGTCTACTGTGGGTAGTAGCCGCCTAGCCAACCAGCCGGGTGCCAATAGTTAGTCGTGAGTTGTCCTTGGAGGTCGTGTGCTCGCCGATAGGTTCGGCCGGGTCGCCACTGACCTCCGGGTTTCCCTGACGGACCGCTGCAATCTGCGCTGCACGTATTGCATGCCGGCTGAGGGGCTGGACTGGACGCCCTCAGAGCAGGTGCTGTCGGCGGCCGAGATTGTGCGCGTCATCGCACTGGCGGTCGACGAGGGCGTAACTGAGGTTCGCTTCACCGGTGGTGAACCCCTGCTTCGCGTGGACCTTGAAGAGATCATCGCTGCGGTTTCGTCCCTGCCGTCGGCCCCCAGCATCTCGTTGACGACGAACGGCATCGGGCTCGACAACCGAGCGGTGCGATTGCGCGACGCCGGACTGAAACGCATCAATGTCTCGCTCGACACCCTGGACCGCGAACGGTTCGCGACCCTCACCAGACGCGATCGAATCGAGCGAGTGTTCGCTGGTATCGACGCCGCGCTGGCAGCGGGATTGGCTCCGGTCAAAATCAACACCGTGCTGATGCGTGGCGTTAACGACGACGAGGCGCTGCCGCTCACGCGCTGGGCGTTGGCCAAGGGGGTGCAGCTGCGCTTTATCGAGCAGATGCCGCTCGACCCACAACACGGTTGGTCGCGAGAAGAGATGGTGACCGCAGACGAGATTGTGGCGGCGCTGTCTGAATCGTTGGAGTTGACCCCCCACGACGAAAGCCGCGGAAGCGAGCCGGCCGAGCGATGGACGGTGCGTGATCGGTCGACCGGTGCCGAAGGGGTCGTGGGCATCATCGGATCGGTCACTCGGCCGTTCTGCCAAGCCTGCGATCGCGTGCGCCTCACCGCTGACGGGCAACTTCGCAACTGCCTGTTTGCGAAAGACGAAACTGACCTGCGTGGACCAATGCGTCAGGGGGCGTCCGACGACGCGGTTGTCGCGCTGATGCGCGAGTGCCTGATCGCCAAACGAGCCGGCCATGGAATCGGCGAACCGACTTTCCTGCAGCCGCCACGTCCGATGTCAGCGATCGGCGGCTAGCCCGCGCTGTAGCTCATCCACCGCAACATATGTTCAAAATTGATCGCGTGAGGGCGCAAATGCGCACACGAAGGGGTACGTGGGTGCGGAATTGACCGTTCTGACGCACTACTTCGCACAACCGTTACGTGGTGCTTGATGAAGGTGTCAGCAAAGCAGCTAGCCCGGCGTCTCCTTCAACGCAACAAGTGTTCGGAATTGTTCGCTGACGCACGCAATTGCGCACACGAAGGGGTAGCCGCGTGCAGAATTAGTGGTCCCAGCGTTCAATTCCGAACAACTGTTAACTGGGCGCCTGGGGGAGTTCCTTGTTCCCAGTCGGACGCATGCTCACCGGTGGGTCGCTGTTGGGCTCACGCCCGCCGTTGGCGTAGATCACCGCGAAATACGGAATCAGCAGGGCGCAAGCGACAAAGACCCAGCGCAGCCAGCCACCGGCGACGAGGGCGAGGGCGAAGCAGACGATTCGGATCGACATGGAGATGGCGTAGCCGCGAACTCTGGTGGCCTGGTCTTCGGCCACGCTCTTGCGAGCGGTCGTGATTCGGTGAACGGTCGGGTCTGGTCGTCCTCTCATCACGCCTCCTCTACCCCTACGCTACGTCTGCTGCCGACTTTCGGCCATCCTGAGCGACTTTGTTCTCTCCTGGTGTCATTGGTCGTAGTTAGAGGATCATGACCAAGCAGCCAACACAGGAGGAATCGTGGCCAACCGTACTTACCGAGTAACCGAGATCGTCGGAACTTCGACCGACGGGGTGGACGACGCCGTTCGCAACGGCATCAAACGTGCATCCGAGACCTTGCGTCACCTCGACTGGTTCGAGGTAACCCAGGTCCGCGGACAAATCACCGACGGTGACGTTCAGCACTGGCAGGTCGGTATCAAGGTCGGCTTCCGACTTGAGGACTCATAACTCGGACATGACGACTGAGCACATCAGGGCCGTTGCAGCGACTCTGGTGCTCGTCGACGTCGACTACGAAGTCGTCGGAGGCAACGACATGAACGTCAACCTCACTATCGGGGAAAACATCGTGGAGCAAGCTGACGGTGGAGACTAAGACGCTTGGCTGACCGTCGACATGTTGAAGTCGGCCACGCGCAAGGCCGGCATCGCAGTACGGGTGAAGAAGTCGCTCCACTCGCGGTCGAGGCAACGGTTGGTAGCGCTGGCGCCGGTGACCCGGCTCAACAAGTCGACAGGGCTTTCGTTGAACCGGAAGTTGTTGACCACGCCCGAAATCTCGCCGCCTTCGATCAGGTAGACGCCGTCACGTGTCAGACCGGTGAGCAGCAAGGTCTGCGGATCAACCTCGCGGATGTACCAGAGAGTCGTCAGCAACAGCCCTCGTTCAACTCCAGCGACCAAGTCCATCATCGAGCCCGCGCCGTTGGCGTGCTCGAGCACGAGGTTGTCGATCATCGGTGTTACCGCGAGGTCGGTGAGCGCCGCGCTGTGCCGGGTCTGTCCGAGAGCCGCCAACGTTCCATCCGAGACCCAGTCGGTGCGATTGAGTTCAAGCCCGTTGTCGAACACCGATGAGAGCGAACTCGACGCTTCGGCGACGACGAACGGCTCACATCCCATTCCTGGGTACGCCGGGTCGCTGTACAGGGTGAGTGGTTGCTCGGTGAGCTTGTCCCCGATGCGAGTGCCGCCGCCCGGCTTACTGAACACGGTGCGGCCTTCGGCGGCGTCGCGTGCGGCACCTGTCCAGTACTGGTAAATCATCAGGTCGGCAACAGCGACCGGGGGAACGATGACGTCGTAGCGCGCTGGGGGCAGGTCGATCGAACGCTCCGCCCAACCAAGACGCTGGGCAACGTCTGCCTCGAGGTCTGCAACCTGGATGTCAGTGAAGTCACGGGTTTGCGCTCCGACCCAGGTTGAGCGCGTTCGGTTCGCGGATTTACCGGTGATGTCGACGCGTCCTGTCGGTTGGACATGTCGCAATCGCAAGCCCGAACTCGACCCGACGTACGTCGTGGCGACCTCATGCTCGGCGAAACCGAACAGTTCACGTCCAGCAGCGCCTGACTTGGCGAACGCCTCACCGAGTTCGGGAGCGAATCGTTCGAACACGGCGGCAGACGTAGGAATCGGAGCTTCGGCAAAGTCTGGCGATGTCCGGTCGGTGATCAGTGGGTTGGCATCGGGGGCGGCCGTTGCTGATTTGGCACTCGACTCAGCTGCGCTCACTAGGCGGTCGAGGTCAGCCTGGTCAGCGACCACTCCGCTGTAGACCCCGGTTGCCGTCCCGCCAGTTGTGTTGACGAAGGCGATGACGGTTGCCTCGGTGCTTTGGTGGACGCCGTTAGTGGTGAGAGTGTTGGCAGCCCATCGCAAGTTAGCGGCGCTGCGATCTCGGACGATGACGGTGCAGCCGTCGACCGTCGAACGCGACAGTGCGGACTCGATGATCTCCTGCGGCTTCATCGAGCCCCCTCCTCGGCCGTATTGAGCACATTTATGTTGGTGAACAACGCCGCTGGTGCGCCGTGACTGACTGGAGCGACCTGACCAGGTTGGGCCTTGCCGCAGTTGAATGCACCCCCGAGCAGATACGTCTGCTCGCCACCGATCGCGGCCATCGAGCCCCAGAAGTCGGTCGTCGTGGCTTGGTACGCAACATCCTTGACCTGCTCGCCGATTTTGCCGTTGCGGATTCTGAAGAATCGCTGACCGGTGAACTGGAAGTTGTAGCGCTGCATATCGATGGACCAGCTTTTGTCGCCAAGAATGTACAAGCCGTCGTCCACTCCACTGATGAGTTCTTCGGTGCTTGGACCGTTCGCAGCCGGCTGCAGTGACACGTTGGCCATTCGTTGGATGGGAACGTGCCCGGACGAATCGGCGAACGCGCAGCCGTTGGAACGGTCGTAGCCGTAGCGGGCAGCGATGGGGCGATCGAGTTGGTAGCCGACCAGCGTGCCGTCCTTGATGATGTCGAACTGTTGGGTTTGGACGCCCTCGTCGTCGAAGCCGACGGTGGAAAGTCCGTAGTCGACGGTTCGGTCGCCGGTCACATGCATGTGCTCTGAACCGTACTTAAGCGTGCCAAGTTTGTCGGGGGTCGCAAATGACATCCCGGCGTAGTTCGCCTCGTACCCCAGTGCCCTGTCGAGCTCGGTGGCGTGTCCGACGGATTCGTGGATCGTCAGCCAGAGGTTGCTCGGGTCGATGACGAGGTCATAGCGGCCCGGCTCGAAGCTCGGGGCATGCAACTTCTCGGCCAACCAGCCAGGTAGTTGGCTGAGTTCCTCGTCCCAGTTCCAGACGTCGCCTGTGAGGTACTCCCAGCCACGCCCGGCCGGGGGAGCGATGGTGCTCATGGTCTCGAAGGCGCCAGAGTCTTTGTCGATGGCAACAGCCGTGAGATTGGGATGCAGTCGCACTCGCTGCTGGGTGGTCTGTGTTCCGGCAAGGTCCAGGTAGTACTTGTTCTCCTTGACCGAGAGCAATTGAAGGTCGACGTGGTCGACGCCAGGACTGTCGAGGACTTTGCGGCTCCAGCCGATGAGGTGCGCCAACTTCTCTTCGTCCGGCACGCTGAACGGGTCGATCTCGTATTTGGAGATCCAGGTCTGGTCGGCATGAACCGGTTCGGGGGCTAGGGCGACCGGCTCGGTGTTCACCGGGCGGCTGATGCGCGCCAGTGCCACCGCGCGGTCCGCTGCTCTGACCGCTGCCTCGGGTGTTCGCTCAACGTCAGAGGCAAATCCCCAAGTGCCGTCGACGATTACCCGGACCGAGAATCCGACGTTCTCGTCCTCGTTGACGCCTTCAACTTCGGCGTCGCGCAGTCGTATCGCGTGGTTGAGGATCCGCTCGGCCCGAAACGCGGCGTAACTGGCTCCGGCGTCCTTGGCCCGTTGAAGTGCGGCGTCGGCTAGCGAGCTCAGCGGCAACGCGAGGAACTCGGCGTCGATCGAATGTGGCACTACCTACCTCCAGGCGATCAAGAGCGGGTGCAAGAACACCCGCAGAGCAAACCTACCTCGACTGTCCAAGACCGAAGATAGGCCGATAGCGTGCTCGGCGAACCTCCAGGTAGGGGGCCGATGGTTGGAGGAGCAGTGTCGCGGTCAGTGCTGGTCACCGGAGGCAACCGGGGCATCGGGCTGGAGATCGCCAAGGCCTTTGCCGCCCTAGGTGACAAGGTGGCAATTACGCACCGGGGGAGCGACACCCCCGATGGGCTATTCGGCGTCAAGGCGGACGTGACTGACGCGGCGTCGCTCGACGAAGCGTTCGCCGCCATCGAAGCCGAACAAGGTCCGGTGGAGATCCTGGTCGCCAATGCGGGGATCACTAGAGACACGTTGCTGCTTCGGATGAGCGACGAGGACTTCGACGCAGTGCTTCAGACCAATGTCATGGGTTCGTTCCGCGTCGCAAAGCGGGCGGCCAAGGGGATGCTGCGCATGAAGCGCGGTCGGATGATTTTCATCTCCTCGGTCGTTGGTCTCAGCGGATCCGCGGGTCAGACGAACTACGCCGCGTCGAAGGCAGCACTGGTCGGCTTCGCGCGCTCAACCGCGCGTGAGCTCGGTTCGCGCGGTATCACCGCCAACGTCGTAGCGCCCGGGTTTGTCGCAACCGACATGACGGCAGAACTGTCCGACGATCGCAAGGCAGTGATCATGGGCCAGGTTCCCCTTGGTCGCTATGCCGAGCCGAGTGAGGTCGCAGGCGTCGTCACGTTCCTTGCCAGCGACTCCGCTGCCTACATCACCGGGGCAGTCATCCCAGTCGACGGCGGACTGGGGATGGGTCACTAACTGCTATGCGGAATCCGCAATTGAACGGCCCGCCAAGAGGATCGGAGTCTGACAATGGGGTTGCTTGACGGCAAGCGACTGTTGATCACCGGTGTGCTTACTGACGCATCCATTGCGTTTCACGTAGCGCGGCTCGCTCAGGAGCAGGGAGCGCAGATCGTGCTCACGTCGCAGGCTCGCACTCTGCGACTCACACAGCGAATCTCTAAGAGACTCCCGCAGGAAGCCCCGGTCATCGAGCTCGACGTGACGTCTGATGAAGACTTAGCGGCAGTCCCTGATCGAGTCAAGCCACACTTGACCGAACTTGACGGCGTGCTGCACTCCATCGGCTTCGCACCAGAGAGTGCGCTCGGCGGCAACTTTCTGAACACGTCATGGGAGGACGTCGCCGTCGCGATGCAGATCTCCGCATACTCGCTCAAGTCCCTCGTCATCGCATGCCGACCGATGCTCACCAATCCATCGACCGTGGTTGGTTTGACGTTCGACGCCACCGTGGCTTGGCCGACGTACGACTGGATGGGTGTCGCGAAAGCCGCCTTCGAATCGACGTCGCGTTACCTCGCGCGTGATCTCGGCAGCAGTGGTATCCGCGTCAACTTGGTTGCGGCTGGTCCGATCCGCACCATGGCGGCTAAGAGCATCCCCGGCTTCGACCAGTTCGAGCAGGTCTGGGCCGATCGTGCGCCCCTCGGTTGGGACGTGGCCGACCCTGAGCCCGCGGCCAAGGCTGCCGTCGCACTGATGTCTGACTGGTTCCCAGCGACAACAGGAGAGATCGTTCACGTTGATGGCGGAGTCCACGCCATCGGGGCGTAACTGCCATGCGGTCGCTCGCGCTGGTTCGTCACGCAAAGTCCGCGTATCCCGCGGGTGTACCGGACCACGATCGTCCGTTGGCCGCTCGCGGACGACGTGACGCACCGCAGGTCGGAGCCGCCATTCACGATGTATTCGGGACGCCCGATTTGGTTCTTGTCTCGACGGCGGTCAGAGCGCAGCAAACCTGGGAGCTGGCGCGGGAGGTGTGGCCGACGGACTTGTCGGTTCGCGTTGAACCACGGGTCTACGAGGCAACGAGCGAAGGACTCCTCGAGTTGATTCGTGAGGTTTCGCCAGCAATCTCAACTCTTGTCGTTGTTGGGCACGTCCCGGGTGTCAGCGACCTGGCGGTCGAACTCGGCAGCGGGACCACATCTGCGGCGTTCGATCGAATGACCACCAAGTACCCAACCTGTGGCGTGGCACTGCTCGACATCACCGGTGACTGGATGGACTGCTCGAAGCAAACGAGCGAACTACGCGACTTCGTGGTGGCACGCGGTGAGATCGAGAACTGATCGTCGACTTCGATTGTCGAATCAGGCTCCGCCAGCAAGAAGCATCTGACGTTTCAACTCATCCCATTCATTTCCGGAGTCAACCGGGCGAACGGCCTCCTGCTCAGTGACCTGCTCCTCAAAGGGAATACGAGTGGCACTTTCCAACTCGGCCAGCGTCATTGCGTAGGGATTCTTGCTCCTCTTGGCCTCCATGTGGCGAGTATGCGGTTTCTGACGAGCACCTGCAAGGGATCTGGCGTGCAGGGCACGGTGTTCCGGCAGGATGGCTGCGTGGAACCTGACCCGACCCAAGGTTTCGTCCTGGTGCACGGGGACGAAGACCGAGAGCTAGCGACCCTGCTCGACGAACGAATCTACGAGTTCAACGTCGAGGCGACCGGACTTGCTGACGGCAGGGGTATGTCGATTCGGGTCGAGGATGAAGCGGGCGAACTCGTGGCGGGACTCACGGGCTGGACGTGGGGCGAATGCGGCTACGTCGACGTTTTGTGGGTTGCTGAGTCCAATCGACGTCAGGGGATCGGTACCCGACTCATGGATGCCGCAGAAGCCGAAGCGGTCGCCAGGGGATGCACGTCCATGGTGTTGTCCACGCACACATTTCAAGCACCAGACTTCTATCGACGACGCGGGTACGTCGAGGTCGGCAAGACGCCGGACTATCCCAAGGGCCACGCACAGCTGCACCTGCGAAAGGAACTGGATCCGCGTTGATCGAACATCGCCAAGTTAGGGCAGGATGAGGTTATGACTACCCTTCGCATCGAGCACACCGTTCACGACTACGACAACTGGAAGCAGCAGTTCGACAACGATCCTGCCGATCGCAAGGGTTCGGGTGTTCGCAGCTACCGAGTAGGCCGGTCCGCGAGCGAACCCAACCATGTCTTTATCGACCTCGACTTTGACGACGCAGCCTCCGCGCAGAAGTTGTTGGACAATCTGCAGGGCGTCTGGGCTGGTCCGGCGGCGAACATCGTCGTGAATCCCCGGGGAACAGTCGTCGAGCAGGTGGAGAGCATCGAACTATGAGTCGTGCCATCCAGATCACGTTCGACGCCCACGATCCTGAGTCGCTGTCGTCGTTCTGGCGCGACGCCCTCGGGTATGTCCACCCAGCACCGCCGGGTGTCGATTTACCCGAGGGCGCGGATCCGTTGGCCGCATGGGGTGACTTCCTGGAGAAGGCTGGAGTCCCAGAGGAGGAGCGCAACAGCGCATCGGCTCTAGAGGACCCTGACGGAGTGGGTCCGCGAATCTTCTTCCAACGAGTTCCCGAGGGCAAGGTTGCCAAGAATCGCATCCACCTCGATGTACGCGCGGCTCCCGGTCTACAGGGGGAGGAGCGGATGGCAGCGCTTGAGGCCGAGTGCGATCGACTGGTGGCGTTGAAAGCAACGCGCGTTCAACGCTTCGAGCCGGACCTCCCAATGAGCGCAGGCTTCATCGTTATGACGGACCCCGAAGGGCAACGAGTTCTGTCTGGACTGATGCGTAACGGGCGGCCGTTCACGATGTCGGTTTGCGGTCAGGTAGGAGCGTGGGCGCTAAACAGCGTCCAGCGATCTGGCACACCCTTGAGCTCGCGGTCACCCGCTGGTTCGAACGTCAGCCCTGAGCCGGCTGTCAGATCTTTGACAGTCCTGGTAACCAAGATTTGGCCCGGCTCGGCAAGTGCCGCGACGCGTGCGCCGATAACCACGCCGATGCCGGCTACCTTCCCATCTGCGCTCTCGACCTCACCAACGTGAACGCCAGCGCGTACTCGGAGCCCGAGCTCAGCGAGTTCATCGATGATTGACGCAGCGCAGCGCACTGCCCGCGCTGGACCGTCGAAGGTGGCGAAGAATCCGTCACCAGCTGTATCGACTTCCGTTCCGGCAAAGCGGGCGAGATTGTGCCTGACGATTTCGTTGTGTTGATGAAGCAATTTGATCCAGGCTGAATCTCCAACACTGGCTGCGGTCTGAGTCGAGTCGACCAGATCGGTGAACAGCACGGTCGCCAAACGGCGAGTTGGCACGGTATGAATGCCCCGAATTTCATTAAGGAATTCCTGCGAAGGCTTCGAGCATCGGTTCTTGTGGATCAGTGCTGAACCAGTGATCTGTTCCGGGCAGCACGACGTGCTGTGCGTGAGGGATGAGTGATGCTGTCTCGGTAAGGAGTGCAGGGTCGATGGCGCTGTCGTGCTCGCGAGTCAGGACCAGTGTCGGAACGGTCAGGCTGGGTAATACACCGCGAACATCCAGTTCTATGTCCGCCTCGAAGAGCGGTCGCGTCGCGCCAGGGCTTAGTGCGGCCCGCTGCAGGCGCGCCGTTGCTGCAACGAGGTCGGCGTCGCCTGCCCGGCTAGGCATGACCTCGCGGACCGATACCTGGGCGATTTCAAGAGATCCCCAAGCTTCACATGCCCAGTCGATGTAGCTCTTCCAGTCAGCACGTTCGCCTTCAGGTGTATGTGACCAGAGCGCGTAGACCGCAAGACCACTGACCCGCTCCGGATGCATAGCGGCATAGAAGGCAGCGATCTGAGCGCCTTCCGCGAAGCCGAATAACACCGGTCGTTCGAGATGTGCAGCCTGAATGACCGCATCTAAATCCGAGGCCATTACTTCTGCGGAAGGGACGTCTCCGGGTGACAGCCGATCCGACAGTCCCACTCCGCGGCGGTCAAGAACGACGACCCGACCGAGTTCTGCGAGACTTGTGAGCCAGCGAACGTCGTCGGGCCACTCCCAACGAAGGTCGAGATGGCTGAGTTGGCCAGGGATGAAGAGGATGTCCGAACGGCCGACACCAATGCTCTGAAAGGCAATGTGGGCGCCGTCAGGCGTATGGGCGTAGTGCACCGACGGTCGTTCCATAGACTCGTCACCGCCTTGGAGTCGGTAGCGAGACACGACATTAGCGCGGCTGGCGTCGCGCATGCCTAGACGAAGCTGGACGGGAGCGACAGGCTGGTGCCATGCGCTCTCGAATGAACGGCATGTGGTGGGGAACTGCGATCGAAGCACCTGACCCCGGCGCCCTGGCCCACTTCTACTCTGACTTGCTCGGTTGGCCGATTGGTCACGAGGAGTCAGGAACCGCAATCCTTGCCGCGCCGGAGGGGCCGATCTACATCGTGTTCCAGCAGGCAACCGACTACCAGGCGCCGGTCTGGCCGCCTGTTGATGGGCAGCAGCGTCCGATGATGCACTTCGATTTCCAGGTCGGCGATCTCGACTCCGCGGTCGCTGACGCGGTCGCACTCGGTGCGACGCTAGCTGTAGAACAGCCTCAGCAAAATGTCCGAGTGCTCTTCGACCCGGCGGGGCACCCGTTCTGCTTGTGTCGCGAGGAGGATTGACAGCCCTCATGGCCAGTAGATTCACCGAACTTGCGATCGACTGTGTCGATCCCAACGGTCTGGCTCGGTTCTGGTGCGCGGTCCTCGGCTACGAAGTACTCGACGACGAGGATGGGATCGTCGAAATTGGCGTGCCGATGGCGCCCGCAGACGGGAACCGGGTTGGTCCCATGCCACCTACGTTGATATTCGCGCACGTGCCCGAGACCAAGACCGTCAAGAACCGGCTCCACATCGACGTCAACCCCACCGACCGCGAGCAAGACGAAGAGGTCCGTCGCTTGCTCGTTCTAGGTGCTCGACACGTCGACGTCGGACAAGGGGATGCGAGCTGGGTGGTACTTGCCGATCCAGAGGGAAACGAGTTCTGCGTGCTTTCGAGTCGCCGGTCCATGTGATCAGTCAACGGTTAGGCTTTCGTGACACTGTAGAGACCAGAAGGTGGGCGGACATGAGCGGGAAAGTCGTCGTGAACAGAGCAGTGTCGATCGATGGTTTCATCGCCGGTCCTGGTCATGCGATGGACGCGCGGAGTTGGCTGCGTGTGAGTGGCCTGGTGGCACCGGACGATCTGGTGGAGATCGCGGGGGCCACCGGAGCCATGCTCATCGGCCGACGGACGTGGGACACCGGCGCCAAGATGCAGGCCGAGGAGCCCGACAGTTACGACTACCCGTTCTCCGGCCCCATGTTCCTCCTGACTCATCGGCCGCTGGAGCCGCCGAACCCGGAGGTCAGGATTCTCACCGGTGACATCGAGGTAGCGGTCGCCACTGCACTGGACGCTGCTGGGGGAAAGGACCTAGAACTGCTTGGCGCCGATGTCGCCGGTCAGTGTCTGCAGCGCGGACTCGTCGACGAGATCCTGGTGTACGTGCTGCCCCTCATTGCCGGCGACGGCATCCCCTTTTCGTCCCCGGGACTTTCGCGAGTGGACTTGGAACCGATCAGCAGCAAACGCTCGGGAGACGTCAGCCTCCTTCGCTTCCGTGTCCTAGGACGTACATCGTCCTGAAGCAGCCCTCCTAGTCCTTTTGCGAAGTAGCAACAGGTGCTGGGATGCAGTCGGGGGTCCTCGCGAGGATTGTCGTGGCTGTAGCTGGCATTTCCCGTGGGCCTACCTGTCCCGCAACACGTTGAGGTCGAAGAACTCGGGCGGACCGTCCAGCACGTCCCCCAACGCAGCCCGAACGCGCTCTAGCCCCTGCTGACGCCGGGGGTCTTGCTCCCGCGCTCGCGCGTTCTCCTCGTTGTCGAACAAGACCAGGACGTACACCAGAGTCGGATCGTTCTGACTCCGCATAATCATGGTCCTCAACAGGCCCGAATCTTCCTGTTCAATTGCTTGGAGTTGCTCGAACACGTCAAGCAACTGCGCTTCACTCTCCGGCTTCGTAACCACCTTCTGAAGTTGCGCCCACATGTCAACGCTTCCTTCCTAGGTCTTCCTGCGACTCATGCCCCACCGACGATCACCAATTCGTTGCCTTCGGGGTCGGCGACCCGCCAGCGATCCTCCGACTCGTCAAGGAGCCGGCCACCGGCTGCGACGGTCGTGGCGAGGCGTGTCTGCGCGAGGTCTGACGGCACCGCGAGTTCGAAGTGGATCCGGTTGCGCTGTTGGCGCCGCTCCGTCTCCGAAGCGTCGAGCTCTTGGAACACCAGCACCGGGTTCAGCCGGCGCGGATCGTGGATGTCGCTGAGCTCGGATCGCCGGTCGTGGGCGTATCCGAGTGCGGCGACCCAGAACGCGCGGACCGCGGCGACGTCGGCGGCGTCGAGGAAGAGCTGTGCGAAGCGCGGCAGCCCCGGATCCGCAGTGGCCCCGAGTTCGCGGGCGACGGTCTGGAGGTTTCCGGCGAGGTCGGTGAAGTCGAGGTCGAGGCCGTGGGAGTCGTCCTCCCACTGGTCCTTACCAGTGTCGAAGATCACCAGCCCGGGGCGCAGGTCGACCAGCAGCGGGAAGCCCGCGTCGTCGGCCAGTGCCGCTGCTGCGGCGGCCAGGTCACGCTGCTGCGTCGGCGAGGTGATGCGGTAGCACGCCATTGCACTGAACACCGCCTGCCAGTCGGCCGTCCCGATCCCATCGCCGAGCACCTCGCCCGGCACCAGGTCGACCTCGTTGCCGTCGGGGTCGCTGTGACGGACCCCGAACGGTCCCGATGCCTCACCAAGACTCGCCTGCGCGACTGCCGCCGCTGGTCGCACGACGTCGAGGTGGATGCGGTTTCGCAACGGCCGTGGCTCGGTCGACTGAAGGATCCGTATCGCGGGGTCGCGCCGCAACGGATCCGCCAAACCGCCGTCCTCCGCAGGCTGGTAGTCGAGCACGCGCTGCCAAAACTCCCTCACCACAGACGGGTTCTCGGATTCGAACACGACGCTCAGGTGCTGCAGCGCGGCAGGGTTCGCAGTCAGCCCGAGATCCCGCGCGGCCGCCGACACCGCCTCGGCGTGCTCGTCTGAGTCCAGGCGGACCCGAATGCCGGTCGCGCGAAGGTCGACCGCGATCTCAGTCGACAGCTCCACGACGCGCCCAGCCAGCGCAGCCCCCTCGATCAGCGAAGGCGCGTCGAACCATGCCGTCGCAACGTCATCGAGCAGCCGCCAATCCGTTCCGTTCTCTGTCATGCCCGGCACCCTACGGCCCCGTCGACGTGCCGCAGCGGTGTGTCGCTATCGAGCGGTTGGCTTGGCGGCGAGGTCTGACGCGGGTGACCAACGTCGTCAATCGCCAATACATCCCATTCCTGCCTCAGAGCCCTGACGATCTTGAGGTTTGCAGCACAACACGCCGGGTTCCTGCTGCAAACCTCAAGATCGATTCGCGAATCGAGATCTGCGCGCCGAACTGCAGCAACATTGGCAAGGCCAAGTGAGTGGGGGTTACCACTCGTCTGCGGCGTCAATTTCTTCACGAGTGATGCCCAACAGGAACAGCACCGAGTCTAGGTACGGCACGCTCACCGAAGTGTCGGCGGCCCGACGAACTAGCGGCTTCGCGTTGAAGGCGACTCCCAGACCGGCAGTGGACAACATGTCGAGGTCGTTCGCACCGTCACCGATGGCCACGGTCTGCGACAACGGAACGCGTGCTGCAGCGGCGAACGTACGAAGTGCCATCGCCTTGCCAGCACGGTCGACGATCGGTCCGACGAGACGTCCTGTCAGTCGATCGTCGGAAATTTCCAAAGTGTTGGCTGCGCCAAAGTCCAAGCCCAAGTCCTCGACCAGCGCATCGACCACCTGGCTGAAGCCACCACTGACGATGCCGATCTGAATCCCGAGTCGCTTAAGTGTTCGCACCAACGTGCGTGCACCCGGTGCAAGTGCGATTGACCGTCGAACCTCGCCAACGGCTGATGTGGGTGTCCCGGCAAGCAGCTGTACCCGAGAACGCAGCGACTCTTCGAAGTCGACTTCACCACGCATTGCCGCGAGGGTGATCTCGCGGACTTCGGCCTCGCAACCAGCGTGTGCGGCGAGCATTTCAATGACCTCGCCTTGAATCAGGGTCGAGTCGACGTCCATAACAACCAGGCGTTTGGCCCGTCGGTGCAGTCCGGTTCGTTGTACTGCGATATCGACACCGGCTGCGACGGCAGTCTCGGTGAGTTGCGCGCGCAACAGATCGGGATCGGCTCCAGAGACATCGAGTTCCAGCGCGGTCACCGGGTAGGCGGCCAGACGTTCGATGCGATCGATGTTGCCGCCGTTTGCGGAAGTCTGGGTCGCGATCATCGCTAGAGCGCCCGGGTCGAAGTGGCGCGCCGAGCAGAGTGACATGAACACGCGAACTGTTGACGGTTGTTCGGTCGTTGGAGCCGTGCTCGTAGGCGAGTCGCATGTCGAGTGATTCAGCTGTCTGCTGTCCGAGTGCGACCGCCGCTTGTAGGACGTCAGGAGCGGCCGAGGGGCCGGGCGCTACCAAAGTCGCCAGGATCAACTGGCCACGTATCACGACCTGCTCGACGTCGAGAATGAGTAGGTCGAGTGTCGCCAGCGACTCGAACAACCGCTTGCTGACTCCTGGGCGGTCTTCGCCAGAAAGTGTCAGCAGCGTTGTCTCGCCGATGATGGTGACGGCTGTTGGTGGGAGAGACGAAGGCGAGGTCATGGCGCGCCTACGGTACCGAGGCGGCAGGGGACAGCCCGCTGTTCCAGGCCGTGACCGCTGCTTGTTGAACGTGGCGTTGCAACGTCGTCAGCGTTTGACGCCGTTGGACTGCCTCACTACTCGACACTGCTCCGCCGTCATCGTCGATAGCCAGCGCCAAGACCTGAGCCATCCGTTCGCTGCGGCCGATGAGTCGCTGAGCACGTTCGGGTAGACCCGGTGGCAGTACATCTTGAGCGCCCTCATGCCACCCGACCGCGAGGTCGGTTGCCTCCTCACGCCAGCGCTCGACGTCGAGACGACCAAGTTCAGTCACGGACTCGTTCAACGTCTCGAGCAACTGACGCTCGGCCTCGGACAACGAGAGCGTGGGCGCTGGCGCGAAGCGGGCAACCTCGTGCGACTGCCACTCGACGGTGGAAACGGCGTCACCCTCAGGTCCGTGTTGTTGCACCGTGGCCAAGAAGCCAAGCGGGAGTCCGTCCGCTGCGAGGACTGCTCCGCCACTCGCCACGGCAGCGGCGTTGAAGATCGGGGGACCGGGGAGTCCCATGACGTCCCCGGGAAGTGCCGCTGCGTAGACCAGGCCGGTGATGGCGAGCCGTCGGAACTCGCCGATGGCTGAGGTGAACGAAACCGGCCCGTCAGTCCCGGGAAGGGCCACGAACTCCACGGCCTCGTCTTCGCCCAGGACGGCGTCCAACGCGTGGTCGATCGCGACTCGGCCACGCAGCACGGCGGTACCCCACGCGGCGAGCCGCGCGCATCGAGGCTGGTTGGTCAGGAGCACGCACACGAGACTAGAAGGCCGGTGGGCGAGCCCTCCGAGGGGCGGCGGCTCAAGGTCATAGGTTGACGTTGTGAGTGTGCTGCGGCTGGCCGACGTCTCGCTGGTGCGTGGCGACAAGCGAATCCTCGACGCCGTCAACTGGACTGTCGAGGAGGGCGAGCGCTGGGTCGTTCTCGGTCCCAACGGCGCTGGCAAGACGACGCTGATCCAACTTGCGGCGGCCCGCATGCACCCCACGTCGGGGAGTGTCGACGTGCTTGACGAACGACTCGGTGCGGTGGACGTCTTCGAGTTGCGACCCCGGGTCGGACTCGCCAGCGCAGCGATGGCCGACGCGATTCCTGGCGGCGAGCGGGTGATCGACGTCATCGTCACCGCGTCGTATGGCGTGGTGGGTCGATGGCGCGAGTCGTACGACCCCATGGACCTGCAGCGGGCGCAGCACTTGCTGACAACGCTCGGAGTCGGCGGTCTTGCCGACCGGACCTTCGGCACGTTGAGCGAAGGCGAACGCAAGCGGGTTCAGATCGCACGAGCGCTGATGACCGACCCTGAGTTGCTGCTGCTCGATGAGCCGGGCGCGGGTCTCGACCTTGGCGGACGCGAGGCACTGGTTTCTCGCTTGGACATGCTGGCTCGCGATCCGTGGAGTCCAGCGCTGGTCTTGGTGACGCACCACGTCGAGGAGATTCCGCCCGGGTTCACGCACGCGTTGCTGCTGCGTGGGGGATCGGTCGTAGCGGCAGGTCCCGTGACGTCTGTGGTCACGTCAGCGTGGCTGACCGCGACATTCGGCACGCCGTTAGTGGTTGACGTGCACGACGGGCGCTACTTCGCTCGAGCGTTGATGCCACCCCCTCCGCTGAGCTGAGCGCTGGCGACTAGCGAGCCCAGGGGAGTCGAAGGACGTCGACCACGTCGCCAGTGGACACACCACCGGGCGGTGCGATGGCCAGACAGTCCGCGGCGGCTAGGCCGCTGAGCATCGCCGGCCCGTGGTGCATCAACGGCCGGACGCCATCGCTTACGAAGGCTGAGGGTAGGAGTCGATGCGCATCGGGTGGTGCGCTAATCGAACCCAGCACTTTCGCGGTCGACATCCTCGGTAGCGGCAAGCCGCGAAGTCGGGCGATCACCGGCCAGGCGAGCGTGACGAATCCCACCGCGGCGGCCAGGGGGTTTCCCGGCAAGCCAGCGAGTGGTCGACCAGCGGGTAGAACAGCCAGCGCCATCGGATGTCCGGGACGTACCGCCACCTGATCGAGAACCAACTCTGCGTTCACGTGATCCAGCGCCGGGTGCAGTTGGTCGACCGGACCGCGCGCGGTACCGCCCGTCGTGATGACGAGGTCTGCCTTCGACGCTGCGATCGCAGCAACCGTCTCGTCGACGTCGTCCGGAAGCAGGGCGACGCGTCCCGGTTCGGCGCCGACGGCGGCCAGCCACCCCACGACCTGAGGGCGCAACGAATCGCGCAGGCGTCCACCGCCGGAAGGTCCGGCAGACAGCAACTCATCACCCATGATGAACACGTCCACTGTCGGGGCACGTCGAACGATGAGGGCGTCGTGACCCGCGGCGGCGGCAAGGCCCAACATCGGTGGCGTCAACGTGATACCCGAGCTGAGCACTTCGGTCCCGAGGTGAGCTTCTTCGGCTTGGCGGCGAACGTCCTTACCCTCCGCGAGCGGCTTCAATCCCGTACGAAGGGAGAGCCGGTGCCCGTGCAGTTCGCCGTCCTCGCGACGTAAGACCGCGATCGCGCCCCGCGGCAGGGCGGCACCGGTCGCGATAGGGACGGCGGTGCCCGGGTTCACCAGGTCTGACGACGACCCGGCCAGAATCATCAAGCCGGTGAGTTCCCATGGTCCGGTGGCATCGCTGACGGCCCAGCCGTCCATGCTCACGGTGTCGAACGCAGGGAGATCGGACAACGCCGAAAGCGGCGATGCCAAGGCCAGCCCAAGCGCGTGGTCGATCGGGACCTGCTGCGTCGGCAATTCGTCGCCAAGGTCGTACGCAAGTTTTCGCGCGACCGGCCACGGAGCGTTCAGTTGCGCCTCGGACATACCTCGACGGTAGCCGCCGACGCGCCTGGACCATCGACTATGTGGTTACCGTGGCGGTGTGTCCCTGACGACGAAGGAACTCACGCTCGGTGTGATCGTTCTCGCCGGTGGGTTCGGCCGACGCCTCGGCGGCGTGGACAAGGCGGCTCTTGAGGTCAACGGGCGGTCGTTGTTGGAGCACGTGATCTCCGGGCTTCCGGAGGATTGCGACATCGTGGTCGTTGGACCGGAACGCCCGGTAAGCAGGGCCGTCACCTGGTGTCGAGAATCTCCTGTCGGGGGCGGGCCGTTGAGCGCGGTAGCTACGGCGCTTGGATTCTTGGGCACTGACCTGGTCGCCATCGTCGCTTGCGACACCCCGTTGCTCGGACCTGTCATTTCATCGCTGGTCGAAGCAGCCGAGCAGTCGGTGGGTTTGGGGGGAGCCGGTGCTGGAGTCCGAACATCGGCGGGAACTGAACCACCGATCCCCAACTGTGTCAGCCGAACGGCGTTGCTCGCCGCGCTGCCCGAATCGGTCGACAACGCAGCGCTGTGGCCGGTGATGAACTCGCTGGCGTTGCAGCGACTGATCGTCGACGAAGAGCGTTTGCAAGACATCGATACTCCTGAGGACCTGACCTACGTAACCAAGTTGATGAAGGAAAGCTGAGGATGGTCAATGAGCACTGACTGGCTAGACGAGGTAGCCGACGCGTTGGGCGTTGATCGTGACGTGATGGATCGCAACGTTTTGCTGGGTCTAACGCGCGATGTCGCGCACGGCGTGGAGCGTAAGGCGGCACCGCTGAGTGTCTTCCTCGTCGGGTACGCCGCGGGAGCGGCGGGTGCCGACAGGGACGGGCGTCGTCACCCTGGTGGAGCAGGTTCGGGAAATGTGCCCGGCGCCAGAGCAAACTGGCGACTAGACTTCGGCCATGAGCGCGTGGCTGATTTGGGTAGTCATTGCACTGATTCTGCTTGGCGTCGAAGTGCTCACCCTCGACTTGGTCTTCGCCAGTTTTGCGGTCGGGGCAGGTGCCGGGGCACTGGCCGCCGCACTCGACGTTCCGCTCATCGGTCAGGTCCTGGTCGCCGTGGTGGTCGCCTTCCTCACGCTCTTCCTGCTGCGGCCCGCGATGCTGCGTCACCTGCACAGCGACGAGCCGTCCAGGACGAACGTCCACGCGCTACTCGGGCACTCGGCGGTAGTCCTTGAGCGTGTCGACCGGCGAGAGGGCCGAGTCAAGGTCGGTGGCGAAGTATGGTCTGCGCGCACGACTGATGCGACTGTCTCGTTCGACCCAGGCTCGGACGTAGTTGTCATCCGGATTGACGGTGCTACTGCGGTAGTGGAGCGCCGACCCGAATAACGTGGAGACCTCGTGAGTAACGCCCAAGTGTCATACGTCGTCATCGGGATCGTCATTCTGTTCGTGCTGATCGTCATTGCTCGAGCAGTTCGAATCATTCCGCAGGCAAGTGCCGGGATCGTCGAGCGCCTAGGTCGCTATCACCGAACGCTGGATGCCGGGTTGGCCCTGGTCCTTCCGTTTGTCGATCGAGTTCGGCCACTGATCGACATGCGCGAGCAGGTGGTCTCGTTCCCGCCGCAGCCAGTCATCACTGCCGACAACCTGGTCGTCAGCATCGACTCGGTTATCTACTTCCAGGTGACTGAGCCGAAGTCCGCGACTTACGAAATCGCCAACTACATCCAGGCGATCGAGCAGCTGACGATTACGACGCTGCGTAACGTCGCGGGTGGCATGGACCTCGAGCGCACGTTGACGTCGCGCGAAGACATCAACATGGGATTGCGCGGAGTCCTCGACGAAGCCACAGGCAAGTGGGGAATCCGGGTCAACCGAGTCGAGATCAAGGCCATCGACCCGCCCGCGTCAGTACAGCAGGCGATGGAAATGCAGATGCGCGCCGAGCGTGAGAAGCGCGCGACGATCCTGACCGCCGAGGGCGTACGTCAGTCGGCGATTCTGACCGCCGAGGGAGCGAAGCAGTCTGCGATTTTGCAAGCCGAGGGTGATGCGCGAGCAGCCGTCGTGCGTGCCGAAGGTGAAGCGAGCGCAATCAACACCGTCTTCACTGCGATCCACGAAGGCGACCCCGACCCGAAGTTGCTGGCCTACCAGTACCTGCAGGCGTTGCCCGAGATCGCCAAGAGCCCGTCAAACACCATGTGGTTCCTGCCCGCCGAGGTCAGTGCGGCGTTGGGCCGGTTCTCTCAGGCGTTCAGCGGGACGGATTCGGAAGGCTCGAGCTAGCCGGCTTCAGCGATCGGGACCGGTTCGCCGAAGCGTCGCGCGATCTGCGCGGCAATTGAGGCAACCATCTGTACGTACCAGTCTGCGTGGTTGTAGTTCCAGAGTGCGTTGTACAACCCGCGCGGACCATTGCCAGCGCCGTTCGCGCAGAGGTAGTTAGCGGCGCTGTAGATCGAGTCAGCTGGATCCCAGATGTCCTTGTCGCCATCCCCGTCTCCGTCCACGGCGTACGCGGCGAAGGTGCTCGGCAGGAACTGCATCGGCCCCTCAGCGCCAGACGAGGACGGTCCGTTGTTGCTGCCGTGACCACTTTCTACTTGGCCGATGGCAGCCAACACTGGCCACGACATTCCGTGGCAAGTCGTCGCGGCTCCTTGGTAGAGCACGAGGAAGTTCTTGGGGATGCCACCAGCCGTGGCATGAGAGGCACTGTTGCTCGCGGCCGCAGCGGCTGCTGCGCGCTCGGCCGCCAAACGTTGCGCCGCGCGCTCGGCTTTGGCGAGTTTTTGGGCTCGCGCGTCAAGTTGATCGAGGATCGCTTGCTGTTGATCCATGAGCGATTGCAGATGGTCGTAAGCCGCCTGCACCTGTGACGCGGTAGCTACGGCTTGGTCTGCGCGATCGGACGCCTTCACGGCTTTGATGTCAGAGCGGTTCGACGCAGCCTCGACGGTCTGCGATTGGTCCGACAAGATCGCTAGTACCTGTTGACCCAACTGCCACTTGGCTGCCATTTCGCTTGGCGAGTCGGCGGTCAGCACCGTGTCGATCAGTCCCAAGTTGCCGCCGGACTGCGCGAGTGCCCGCAACGCCTGCGTCCGATGCGATGCGGCC
Organism: uncultured Actinomycetota bacterium; assembly: GCA_963726755.1. Taxonomy (GTDB): domain Bacteria; phylum Actinomycetota; class Actinomycetes; order JAHEKZ01; family JAHEKZ01; genus DATKIY01. The sequence goes on along the minus strand of CAVSDB010000001.1, from coordinate 1,256,164 downwards.
AGCCGTGCCTGCGCGGCGACGTAGTCCGCGTGGCGTTCGGCGTTGGTCGCCGCAACCACCGATCCACCCAGTCCACGCAGCGCCACCTGGTAGTCGTGTCGAGCCCGAGCGACGTCGTCCTGCATCGCTCTTATCTGGGCTGCCGCCTGGTCCGCCTTCGCTTGGACCTCGGCGGCAGTGTCAGCCGAGGCCAGCCCGGACGTCAGTGAGATCAGGCAGCCAGTGACGAGCAAGCCGACGAGCCCGCGGACCCATAGCGGCTGCCTCGCCACTAACCCCGTGCCTGGTCCGTTTCGTCCCATCCTGGAATCTTCGGCGGGGGAGTGGGATCCCTTGATCCGCCACGAGCAGGCGTCCTGGCGTCTGGCATCGTCTGACCGTGCTCATGACCGGTGTCGTCAGGTGACCCCCTGGGAGATCCTGGCCGTCCTAGCGGCTGGCCTGGTGGCCGGAGGCGTCAACGCGGTCGTGGGAGCCGGGACGCTGGTGACCTTCTCGACCCTGGTGACCCTGGGGTTCGCCCCGTTGACCGCCAACGTGTCGAACACGGTGGGGCTGTTTGCTGGGTCGGTGGCAAGCAGCGTGGGCTACCGCACCGAGGTCCGGGAGCAGCGCGACCGGGTATTTCGGCTGGCGCCAGCATCGCTACTCGGTGGGATCACCGGGGCGGCACTCCTTTTGGTCCTGCCGAGTTCGGCCTTCGACGCAATAGTTCCGGTACTGATCCTGTTCGGCGTCGTGCTGGTGGTCATTCAGCCCGCTATGTCGAGACGTCTGGAGACACCGCACAGCGTGCAGGGTCATGGTGGGCCGATGACGTTGGTTGCGGTCTACCTGACCGGGGTCTACGGGGGGTACTTCGGCGCTGCGCAAGGTGTCATCCTGATCGCCATTCTCGCCACCTTGGTTGATCAGCATCTGCAACGCGTCAACGCCGTCAAGAACGTGCTCGCTGCGTTGGTGAATGCCGTGGCAGCAGTGGTCTTTGTGTTCGTCGCACCGGTCGACTGGCAGGTAGCACTGTTGATCCTGGTCAGTTCGACAGCGGGCGGGTTTCTAGGTGCTCACTACGGTCGACGGATTCCGCAAGCATTGTTACGAGGGCTGATCGTCGTCGTCGGACTTATCGCCATCGTCGTCCTCGTGGGTTCGTGACGATGGGCGAGCGAATCGATGTGACCGATGCGTCCGACCCGCGGTTGGATCACTACCGCAATCTGACGGACGTCGCGCTGCGGCGACAACAGGAGCCGCGGTGGGGTCTGTTCATGGCAGAAAGCGCAAAGGTGATTGCGCGAGCTGTTGCTGCCGGGCACGAGGTCGAGTCGGCACTGACGTCGCCCAAGTGGTTGCCCGACCTCGCAGAACTGCTGAGTGCCACTGACGCGCCGATCTACGTAGCGGACGAATCAGTCTTGAAATCAGTCACCGGCTATCGCGTACACCGTGGGGCACTCGCGGCCATGCGGCGATCCCCGTTGCCAACCCTGGTGGACGTTATGCGTGGGGCGAACCGGATCGCCGTCTTCGAGGGCATCGTCGACCACACCAACGTCGGTTCGGCGTTCCGGTCGATTGCCGGACTGGGGTTCGACGCCGTCGTCATCGATCCCACGTGCGCCGATCCGCTCTACCGACGCTCGGTCCGAGTGTCGATGGGTGCGGTCTTCTCGGTCCCATGGACCAGGGTCGACGAATGGCCAGCTGCGCTCGACGACTTACGCGCAGCCGGCTTTTCACTGGTCGGACTGAGTCCTGGGGGATCCCAGGATCTCGGGGACTTTGCTGCCGCCGCCCCACCTCGTGTGGCTGTGCTACTGGGGGCCGAAGGCGCGGGATTGACTCCGCAGGCGATGGAGCGGGTAGACCGGCTGCTGCGGATTCCGATGGCCGAGGGAGTGGACTCGCTGAATATGGCCGCCGCGACTGCTGTGGCCTGTTACGCGTTAGGAATCCCGAAAAATGTGAAGATGTAACGGTGACCACCCAGGATCCGGCTTCCCAACCGGCTGCAGCGTCCGGGCCGATGACCCGGCTGTTGCCCGACCGGTTCGGAATGGTGGTGCGTCTGGAGGCGCACCCGGGCGGCCGGGCGGCGGTGCTCGATGCGCTCCACCGCTATGCCGATCGACTCGACCGTGAGCCAGCTACCGAGTTCTTCGTTATCTCGTTGGATCCTGATGAAGAAGAAGTGGTGTGGCTTCACGAGTGGTTCCACGAAGAGGCCGGCATCGAGGCGCATCGGGCGGCACCTGCGTTCGGCCAGTTAATGAAGGAACTGTCGACCACCTTGGTGGCGCCACCTGGCGTGATGCGGTTTCAGCCACTGCGCATGCACCTGGTCGAGACCCTGATGTACGAAGAGCCGCTCTAGCGCTTCAGGTTCTGTGGGGCGGTCTCATCGGCCGAACGGCCGCGCGACTCTCGGTCTTCAGAGGGACGCCATGACCCCACATGCTCGCGACCTGGACCTGCGGTCGCACTGCCTCGACGACGCGATCGTGACCTAAGTAGATAGCCATGTGCGTCATCGAACCCGCTGGACCGTAAAAGACCAGATCGCCGCGTTTACGTTCCGAGAGCGGAACTCGACGTAGAGCCCGACTCGAAGATGGCCGTGGCCGTCCCGAAGTCTTGGCGTTGGTGAAGGTCGGTGTTTACCGGTAGGCAGCACCCGACCTCCGGCGTACATCGCCTGTAGCGATAGCCCCGAACAGTCGTATCCCATCGAGCCGGCGGCACCCCAGACGTAGCGGGTACCCACCTGCAGCTTTGCCCAAGTGATCATCGCTTCGATCCGCTGATGGGTCTCGGCGTGCTTTCCGACTTTCGGCTGCACGGTGAAGCGATCCATGCAGAACGGGTGATGCAGGTCGAGCGCACGCCAGGTCGGTCGGTTGACGCGACCGGTGACCGCCAAGTGATGGTTGCGTTGAAACTTCTGCACCGCGGCGAAGGTCGCCGGACCGTAGCGATCATTCTCAAAGCCGGTCCCGAGCCGACGCTGAACTAAGAAGACCTTGACCCCGGCCCACGCTCGGCCCAGCACGATACAGCCGTCGGGGACCGGAACAGAGGCGGACAGGTAAGGGCGGTCGCCTGCTGCTTGACCAACCGGCGCTGCCGTTGCGACCAGGCTTCCGGCCAACAGGAGCGTGCCGAGCATCGATAGGGACTTTCTCACCGGTCAATCATCGACGCGCGTCGCTGGGGAGTGAAGTACCGGGTCCGGCAAGATGACCTTGTGACTGCTGAACTCGACCTACCAGGCATCGTCGATCCGCATTTTGAACGGGCATTTGCCGCTGGCGTCGCTCCTGGCGTCGCTTACGGAGTCGTGCAAGACCAGCGATTGGTCTACGCCAACGGACTGGGGACGATCGACCTGGAAGCTCAAGGCGCGCAGGCTCCCGACGCCCAGACCGTCTTTTCGATCGCATCGATGACCAAGAGCTTCACCGCCGCGACCGTGTTGTCTCTCCGAGAATCCGGACTACTTGAGCTCGATCGTCCGGTGGCGACTTACCTTCCTGAGTTGGCACGCGAGGGGTGGATCGGCGAGGTCACGGTGCGACACCTGCTGACCATGGCCGGCGGATTCGTGACCGACGATCCCTGGGGCGATCGACAGCAATCGTTGGCAGCCGATCAGTTTCGGCAACTGCTCGGGGTATTGACTCCCCAGTGGGCTCCCGGTCGGTATTTCGAGTACTCAAATCTTGGCTACGCAATTCTTGGTTGTGTCATCGAGGCAGTAACCGGTGACCGTTACCCCGACGTCGTGCGTGAGCGAGTGCTCGAGCCTGCCGGGCTCGTCAACTCCGGATATCACCAAGGCGAACTCGCTGGACGAACCATCGCCACGGGTTACGTGTTGAGGGGCAGCAAGTTCGCTAGCGAACCCATTGCGGACTGCGGAGCATTTGCACCGATGGGCGGCTTGCTCAGTACTGTCGAGGACATTGCGCGATGGGTGTCACTCATGCTCGCCGCCGAGTCGGGTGACCCGACCCCACCGGAACTTCCAGGTCGACTGCTTCGAGAGATGCAGACCGGTCAGCGTTTCATCGAAGGCGCCGCGTTACCCAACGAAGAGTCGATTCAACCGACGTTAGAGGCACGGCATTACGGCTTCGGATTGATGGAGGAGCGGTTGTCATGGGGACGCTCGATCGCCCACTCCGGCGGCTATCCCGGGCTACGGCTCGCACATGCGATGGCACCCGGCAAGCGGGTTAGGCATCGTGGCGATGGGCAATCGGACGTACGCCCGAATGTCGACGGTAGCCACGGCGGCGCTCGCGGATCTGGTGGCACACTTGTCGGCACCGTCGAAACGGTCTCTCGTCGGCTCGACAGTTCTAGAGGGTGCCCTCGAAACCGCTACGAGCGTTGTGACGTCTCTCCTCAATGATTGGGATGACGCCCTAATTCCTGAGGGGTTCGCATCCAATGTGCCCCAAGACGAACCGTGGGAGTTGCGGCGTGCCGAGGCTCTACGGACGCGTGCGCGCCATGGCCCATTGCGCATGGATCCCGACACCGAACCGGTCTCACTGGCGCCAGGTCATCGCATCTGGTGGCTGGTCGGCGACGAGCCTGGCCGGGTGCGCTGTGAGGTCCTGATCGGCCCAGAACCAGGGGAGCCCATTCAGTCGATGAACTGGCGATCTGTTCCCGACGCCTCACCCGAAGTGCTCGCTGCAGCTGGGCAAGCGTTGGCTGAGATCGACCCGACCGCGCGCCTTGGGCCTAGGCAGTGGGATGAGCGGCCCGGCAGCGTTTTCTATGCCCCAACCGAGTTCGGGACGGTCGAAGTCAGGGTTGACCAGGAGGGCGAAGGCATAGTGAATCCAGGTCCGGTTCGGATCCGGCCCTTCGATACGTGACCCGCTGACCTGCGGCTACGGGACACATCGACCCTCGCGTGGTACCGTCCTCGTGGTTGCAGTTGCATTTCCTCGAACGTTTTCAAAACGCCCGCGGAGTGACTCGTGGGCGTCTTGCATGTCCGGGCCTTATCCCTCTTGGGTTGGGCGGCCGCAGCCGCGGTGTCTGCACGGTGCAGACACCAGTTAGCACAACAGGAGAGATTCATGGCACAGGGCAGCGTCAAGTGGTTCAACGCTGAAAAGGGTTTCGGCTTCATTGAGCAGGACGGCGGCGGAGCCGACGTTTTCGTTCACTTCTCAGCGATTGCCACCGAGGGCTACCGCACGCTCGACGAGAACCAGCGTGTCGAGTTCGAAATCACTCAGGGCCCCAAGGGTCCGCAGGCGGAGAACGTCCGCCCGCTCTAGGGTTCGACTTTCCAGACTTGCCCAAAGGGGTCCCAGCTTCGGCCGGGGCCCCTTTGGTGTTTGTCCGATGTCCGCCTTGCGGTGCGATGGTGCCGGATATCGACGGCCCTAGACACGCGTACTTGCCGGCGATACCCGGTTGCTGGGAGTTGTTCGGTCGAGTTCAGGCCGAAGAACTGCAGAACTACGCCTACCCGCCGTCCCATCGGTTGGTGGTCGATACCTACTGCGCGCAACATCCTGGCCCCGGCACAGATCGCAGGGACCGACAGTCCGTCGCCTTCCACCTAGCGTCGCTATTCGTCGTTCTCGAACTTGGCTTGGATGCCCAGTCGGTCGACCTGGCACTCCAGCCAGCTGACCAAGACGTTTGCGGACTTCCCGGTGCTGAGTCCTCCGAACCCACCGGCAACGCTCACGGTCGAGTCCATGCTGAACAGCAAGAATCTCGACGACTACACCGCGCGGGCGCACGTCTGGGCGGAGAGCGTCTGGGGCAGTTGGCAGCACGAACACCAGCGGATTCGCGATCTGATCGACGCGAGTCGCTAGCACCTACCGGAAGACGACAGTGCGGTGGCCGTTCAACAAGACCCGATGTTCGGAGTGCCACAGCACCGCCCGGGCCAGCGCCTGGCATTCGACATCGCGCCCGACCCCGACAAGTTCGTCAGCGGTCAACGAGTGATCGACCCGAGCGACTTCTTGTTCGATGATCGGACCTTCGTCCAGGTCTGAGGTCACGTAGTGCGCCGTGGCGCCGATGAGTTTTACCCCGCGCTCGTGCGCCTGGTGGTACGGCTTGCCGCCCTTGAAACTGGGCAGGAACGAGTGGTGGATGTTGATCGCCCGACCCTCCAACTGCTTGCACAGATCGGTCGACAGCACCTGCATGTAGCGCGCCAGCACCACAAGGTCGATCTCCAGGTCCTCAACCAGGGCCATCAGTGCTGCTTCGGCGACTGGCTTGGTCTCCGCGGTGACCGGAATGTGGTGGAACGCAATGTCATGGTTGGCAGCGAGCACCTCGAAGTCGCGGTGGTTCGAAACGATGGCCGCAATTTCGATCTGGAGGGCGCCGATGCTGTGGCGGAAGAGCAAGTCATTCAGACAGTGCCCAAACTTCGACACCATGAGCAGCACCCGCTGCTTGGCCCGGCTTGAGTGAAGCGCCCAGGTCATCGTGAACGCGCCGGAGAGTTGGCCGAAGTCTTCCTGGAGGCCGTCGAGGGTCTCTGAGTTGTCGGCACAGGTGAATTGCACCCGCATGAAGAACAGTCCGCTGTCGGTGTCGCCGTACTGCTGGCTGGCCACGATCGAGCAGTGGTGCTGAACCAGGAAGCTCGAGACCGCGTAGACGATCCCCGGGACGTCATTGCAGGACAGCGTGAGGACATACTGGGGGTCCCCGTGACCCGACTGAGACACGTTCGGGCTGGTATTACCGGTCATTGCCAAATCCTTGCGTCGGGAGGGCAGGGGTCGTACGCTCACCTCTAGCCTATCAAATGATAGTCCAGCGAATCCTACGCAACAAAGATCATTTATCCACTCTCGACAGGGGCCAGGCCGATGAGCGAGTCCAACCGATCAGTTCTGTACGACGTCCAGATCGAGCAGGGCGGCAGTTTCGTCGAGTACGGCCCGTGGAGTTGGGCGTCCAACTTCGGTGACGCCCCGGCCGAATTCAAGGCGATCCGCGAGGGAGTGATCCTGTGGGACGTCTACGCGTTGCAGAAGTGGGATGTCACCGGACCAGATGCCGTTAAGGCGATCCAACGGGTGTTCAGCAACAACCTGAGCACCCTGGCGGTCGGTCAGGTTCGCTACGGCGCGCTGGTCAATGCCGACGGAATGATGACCGACGACGGAACTGTCTACAAACTGTCAGACGATCACCTCTGGGTGATGACGAATGCCGACGACTTTGACGCAGCAAATGCCTCGTACTTCGGCGACCTCGATGTGCAGTTGGTGAACCGCACGCACGAGATGCCGCTAATCGCCGTGCAGGGTCCGAAGTCACGCGAAGCTCTGCAGTCACTGACGTCAACCGACCTGTCGCAGATCAGATACTTCCGGTTCCTTCCCGAGCAAATCGAAATCGCGGGTATTCGGACCTGGATCTTCCGTACCGGCTTCTCTGGCGAGCTGGGATTCGAGCTGATTCCTGCTCGCGACGACGCGGTTGCGCTCTGGCGGGCCCTGTCCGAAGCCGGTGGCACGCCAGCTGGACTCGATGCGATCGAGATCGCGCGCATCGAAGCAGGTCTGATCGTCATCGATGCTGACTACGTGGCCGGAGAGATCTCGCCGTTCGACCTGTCTTTCGATGGCGTCATTTCGCTTGACCCGACGCTTGAGATCGTCGGGGGAGAGAATCTGTCCAAGGCGGCACAGGCGCCAGCGGTGCGATTTAAGACCCTGCGAATCGACGGGTCCGAGGTGCCCCAGTACGGTGCGTCGGTGTTCAAAGACGGGGTGGAGGTTGGCGTGGTGACCAGTCCTTGCGCCAGTCCGGCCTTCGGAACCATCGGACTTGCCCGACTAGCCACAGAGCACTCGACCAACGGCACGAGCCTGGACGTTGCGCTCGGCGAGGACGGCGGCCGTAAGGCCCGCGCGTTCGTGTCTGACCTGTCGATCCACGACCCGCAAAAACTCAAACCCAGGAGTTAATACGTCTTCGAACGAGAAGGTTGAGCATCTCGTTGCGCTGCGCCATCAGCGCGTCGAGACCTGGCCGACGCGCGATCGAATCCTTTACGAGGCATCGCTGTTGATGGCCAGTCGTGGTTATCACGGCGCGACTACCCGTGATATCGCCGATCGGGTAGGGATCCGGCAACCGTCACTGTTCAACCACTTCTCGTCCAAGCAGGCGATCCTTGAAGAACTGCTCTTCTTCGACTTGACGGTGCCGGCAGACAACGCCGAACAGATGGCTGCGGGTGGTGAGAGTCCAGCGGTGAGGCTGCTCCGCTACGCACTGTGGGACTGGTCCTGGTACCAACAGATGCCCCTCGACCTGCGCGGCCTGCACGAAGACTTGGTGGCGATGCCTGCCCTGGCTGCCTTCCAGGCCGACTTGGCTCGTTGGCAGCAGGCGATAGAGCAGATCTTGAGTCAGGGATTGGCGGCCAACGAATTCCGGGCCGATGCAGTGCCCTACGTACCGACCATCCTGGACACGTTGAGCTGGGAGTTCGTGCGTTCGTCTCACCACCAGAGGCCAGGACGCCCGCCGCTGCTCACTGAGGACGCCGCAAAGTTCGTCATGCGCGGATTGCTGCAAGATCCAGCACGACTGTCCACGTATCTGAACGAAGCTCGCGAACTTGTAGAGGTGGGGGTCTGAGCCAGGTCTTAGTGAGATTGCCGAAGCGGTAGCGGCTAGCCGCTCGGCGTGATGAGGTCGACAAAAGTCAAGGCGCGCTCGTGGTGCGTCCGAAAAGGGAGTTCTGATGGCAGAGCAATACGACGCAATCGTCGTCGGCGGCGGTCACAACGGTTTGGTCGCCTCGGCCTATCTGGCTCGAGCCGGCCTGAAGGTCGTGGTGCTCGAGGCTCGGCACAAGACCGGTGGCGCGGCCACTACTGACTCGCCTTGGCCGGATGCTCCGGAGTTCAAGGTGACGCGACTGTCGTACGTCATGAGTCTGCTGCCACCCACGATTCGCCGCGACCTCAGCATGGACCGGCACGGCTACAAAGTGCACCCGATGGGTCCGTACTACCAGGCGTTCCCCGAGGGTGGTTCGATCTCGCTTTTCGCAGACGACGCCAAGCGCAACCACGAGGCCATCTCGAAGTGGTCGAAGAAAGACGCCGACGCGATGCCGCAGTGGGACGCGTGGTTGGGCGGCCTCGCGGACGTACTTGGTCCGCTGCTGATGCAGGTCCCGCCGAACGTTGGCTCGAAGAATCCCCGTGAGCTGGCGAAGTTGCTCATGCTTACGTGGAGCAAGCGTGGCATGAACGTGCGAACGGTCGGCGACGTCACCCGCTTGATGGCGATGAGTATCGGCGACCTGCTTGACGACTGGTTCGAATCGCCACAGGTCAAGGGTTCGCTCGCGATCAACGGCATCATCGGTACCTGGGCAGGTCCGTACGAGCCCGGCACTGCGTACGTGATGGCGCACCACTCGATCGGCGATGTGGGTGACGGTCACCTCGGAAGCTGGGGGTTCCCTGAGGGTGGCATGGGTGCCGTCGCGGACTGCTTCAAGAAGTCCGCACTGGAGTTTGGCGTCAACATCCGCACGGACTCACGGGTCTCGCGGGTGCTTGTCAGCGATGGTCGTGCGACGGGGATCGCGCTTGAGAACGGCGACGAGATTCATGCACCGATCGTCGTCACCTCGTTGCACCCAAAGACCGCATTCTTGGACCAGCTCGACGCCCACGACCTGCCGTCGGAGTTTGTCACCGACATCGAGCGTTGGAAGACCCGCAGCGGCGTGGTCAAGGTGAACCTGGCGCTGTCGGAACTGCCTGACTTCATCGCCGACCCAGGAAGCAATCAGCAAGAGCACCACACTGGGACCGTCGCCATGGCGCCAACGATGCAGTACATGGAAGAGGCCTTCCAAGAGGCCCGCAACGGCAAGGCTGCGACCAAGCCGTTCTCTGACACGGTCATTCCCACGACGTTCGATAAGACGTTGTCGCCAGAGGGCACGCACATCATGTCGATGTACACCCAGTGGGTACCGCATGAGTGGGCGAACGAACCGCACACCGAGGAACTCGACGCGTACGCAGACCGACTCATCGATCTTTACAACGACCTCGCACCGAACTTTAAGTCGTCGATCATTCACCGTGACGTCGTCAGTTCGTACGAGATGGAGCACGAGTATGGCTTGATCGGTGGCAACATCTTCCATGGCGAACTGTCGCTCGAGCAGTTGTTCCATATGCGTCCTGCACCTGGCTATGCCGACTACCGAACACCAATTCAGGGGTTGTACAACGCCAGTTCGGCCACCCACGCGGGCGGCGGAGTCTGCGGCATTCCTGGCTACCAGGCTTCTCGCGCGGCACTGCACGACGCCAAGGGTGGCGTGAAGGGTCTGGCTAAGAGGATGGGGAAGAAGAATGGTTGATAACCGATCGCCCATTCATGCAATCCAGGAAAAGCACGGTGCCACCTTCACCGAAGAGGACGGCGGCTGGTTCTGGAGCGACAACTTCGGAGACACCGCAGCTGAGTTCCAAGCGATCCGAGAAACCGCCTCAATGTGGGACGTCTTTGCGCTGCAGAAGTGGGACATCACCGGTCCGGACGCCGCGCGCGCGGCTCAGCGATTGTTCACCGCAAACCTTTCGACGTTGCAGGACGGTCAGGTGCGATACGGGGCTATCTGTGCCGCCGACGGGTTGATGATTGATGACGGAACCGTCTTCAAGGTGGCCTCGGATCACTTCTGGGTCCTGACGAACTCGCCCGATTTTGCCGGAGAATTGGCAAATGAAGCAGGGGACTTGGCCTACTCGATCGAGAACCGGACGCATCAGATGCCGGTCATGTCGATCCAAGGACCAAAGTCGCGAGAGATTCTGCAAGGGCTGACCGAGGCGAACCTGTCGGACCTGCGGTACTTCCGGTTCTGGTCTGACCCGGTGCCCCTTGGTGGAGTTCCGGTCCGAGTGTCGCGTACCGGGTTCTCTGGCGAATTGGGCTTCGAACTGATCCCACGCCCAGAAGATGCTGAGCAGTTGTGGCTGAAGCTTGTGGACTCCGGCGTCACACCTGTCGGCACTGACGCGGTGCAGATTGCGCGGATCGAGTCGGGCCTGATCATCATCGAGACCGACTACTTCGTCGGTAAGACCTCGCCGTTCGACGTCTCGCTCGACAAGATGATTTCGTTTGACGTCGACTACGTTGCAAAGCCGGTTCTGCAAGCGCAGGCCGCTGCTCCGCCCAACCGACTGAAGACCCTTCAGATGCACGGGGACGTCGTGCCGGAGGCTGGCGCGGCCGTCCTCAAGGACGGCGAGCCGGTCGGAACAGTCACCAGCCCAACAGGGACCCCTGACTTCGGGCCGATCGCACTGGCAGTTATCAAGACCGGTGTCTCGGACGACGGCACCATCCTCGACGTCGAGGTGCCCGGTGGATCTGAGCCAGCGACGGTGACGCACCTGTCGATCCACGACCCCGACAAGCGCAAGCCCCGCAGCTAACGACGTCTCACCAATCTTCGAGTTGCTAGACGGGGCGGGCGCTATAGCGCCCGCCCCGTCTAGCAACTATCCGATTTTGTGAGTGGCCGGCTCTAGGTAGCGAGAATCTTGGCCTTCTGCGCGTCGAACTCTTCCTGCGTCAGCACGCCAGAGTCACGAAGTGCGCCCAGTTCCTTAAGCTGACCGAGCTTGTCGTCGGTCCCTGATGCTGCAGGTGCGGCGGCGGGTGGTGCGGCCTGCTCGGGCTGCTGCTGAGCGTCCTGCTCCGCCCACTTGCCAGCTTGACGTCGCGAAACATTGTTAGACACATGCGTTGCGGTACCGGCGATGACTGCGGTACGCGCAACGCCTCGAATCAATCCAGGCATGAGTACTCCTTCTCGGAAGTTGTGAAGTCGGGACTAGTCGAGTGCTTCAACGGCGGCGATGACCGCTTGAACCGGAATTCGTCCGCTGGCGACGAGTTGACCACCGGCGCGACGAACGGCTGCCGCGAACGGTCCGGCCCAGGTGTTTTCGTAGACCAGGATTGCTGCAGCAGTCCCAGGCTCGAGAATCGACGTCGCTTCGTCGACGTCGCTTTGGTCGAGCATTCCGGAAGCGGCGCCCTCAAAGATGGCCAGGTCCAAGGTGCCGTCCCCGTCGAAGTCCGCGATGTCCATGACGACGACCGATCCATCGTCTTCCTTGGCTACAAACAGCAAGTCGAGGATCCGGATGATCCCCTGGTCGACAAGATCCACGAGCAGTGGCATGGCCTCGCCAGTGAAGTTGCTTCTTGGAAACTCGACAATGACGTAGTCGATGGGACCCATCTCGTCTATTTCGTTGGTCACGTTCGCCCCGCAATCTGTGGGCCACGCGGCCCGTTGGATGGTCGAAATCTGTGCTGGTGCCAGGCCAACCTACCTCTGGACACTTTTGCGCTTTCCAGCCGTTCCCACATCAGGAGTTAGTAGATCGGTTGGCCATTGCTGAGCCACCAGAAAGCCGAGGTGACCAGCACCCCGACGAGGATCGCAAAGGTCACCCCACCGAGTACCGGGATAGCCCAGCCGGGAAGCCCTTTGATCTTCAACCCGAGCATCTTGGCAACGAAGGCGCCGTAAAACAGGCATCCCAATATTGAATGAGCGATCACTCGATTGCTGTAGTCCTGATAGCCGAGAACCCAGAGGCAACTGATCGCCACGGGCAGGCTCACGATGACTGCGATGACGCCCGAGGCGCGGTGAGTGATCGCCATTCCCTTTGACGGTTTTACCGACCCCAACTTGCCGTACATCCCAAAGGCGGTGACCACCTGCACGAGGGCGAAGACCCCGGCGATCACGGCGAGCCAGACCTTCATCTGGACCAGGCTTGGGAACCCCAGCGTCGTGATGGGCTCGTGTGAAGGGTCGTGATACTTGGCGAACAACCCCAGGAGCAGCGACACCAGACAGCCAATGAGGACCGCACCGGCCAGCCATGTCCCGGCGCGGTTCGGCGCTGACGACGATTGGGGTACCGAGCCCGGCTCAGTCATGCCGTCATCCTACGTATTGCGGTAGCGAGTGGTCGCTATAGCGACCGCTAATTTCCGCAATCCTGGGATACTGGCGCATTCAGGGAGGCGTACGTCGTGGGGCATGGGCACGGTCATGGACTGAGCGCGGGCGGCCTGCATCGCAGCCGGCTGTTGACGGTCCTTGGGATTACCTCGGTCGTGCTCGTGGCGGAGATCATCGGAGCCGCACTCACGGGCAGCCTTGCCCTTCTGGCCGACGCTGGTCACATGTTCACCGACGTCGCTGGGATCACGCTGGCGGTCCTGGCCGTGACGTTTGCTAGTCGCCCGGCTACCGAAGAACGCACCTTTGGTTACTACCGCCTGGAAATCCTGGCAGCAGTAGTCAACGCGGTGCTGCTCTTCGGTGTGGCGTTCTTCATCTTGTGGGAAGCGATCCAGCGATGGCGAGATCAGCCGGAAGTCCAGGGCGGCCTCATGCTGGTCTTCGCGCTAATCGGTCTGGTTGCAAACCTCGTCGCGCTGTTCCTACTACGTTCCGGCGCCAAGGTCAGCCTCAACGTCAAGGGTGCGTACATCGAGGTACTCGGCGATCTGCTGGGCTCAGCTGCCGTCATCATCGCGGCGGTAGTGATCGCCACGACGGACTGGGTTCGAGCGGACGCGGTGGCCTCGGTCGCTGTCGCGTTGATGATTCTGCCTCGCACCTGGGCGCTACTCCGCGAAGCGGTCGACGTCCTGCTTGAAGCCACGCCGCGCGGCGTCGACATGTCTGAAGTACGCAGGCATCTGTTAGAGACCCCCGGTGTCGTGGGTGTCCACGACCTGCACGTCTGGACGATCACGTCCGGTCTACCCGTCTTGTCGGTTCATGTCGTCGTAGACGACGCGGCCCTATCGGACGGTGGTGGAGCGTCTGTACTGGACCGTCTTGGCGATTGCTTGGCCGACCACTTTGACGTTGAACACTGCACGTTCCAACTCGAACCCGTCGGTCACGTCGACCACGAATTTCCAAGCCACGCCTGAGATGAGCGATGTCTGGTTGCTCGCGGTTGGGATTGCGGCCTCACCGTTTCCGATCATCCCCGCCATCCTTCTCCTGTTCACTACTCGTCCCATTGCTACCTCGACATCTTTCCTCGCCGGCTGGGCTACTGGCATCGCTATCGCCACCACCGTGTTCGTCGTCCTTGCGGAGATCGTTGACACTCGAGAGGACACACCAACATGGGTCGCGTGGACTCGGGTTGCTCTCGGATCGGCCCTGATCGCTCTCGCCATCCAACGATGGCTGACCAGGGGAAAGTCGAAACCCGTCCCCGGCTGGATGGCGACGTTACAAACTGCAGGTCCGGCCAAGGCGGCCCGTCTCGGCGTGGTGCTGTCGGCAGCCAATCCGAAAATCCTCCTACTGACGGCTGCGGCGGGACTTTCGATCGGATCGGACGGAAACTCCGGTGCTGAAGTTGCGGTGTGGGTTCTGGCCTTCACCGTTCTGGCTTCGAGCACCGTCGCTGCTCCGATGTTGCTGCGACTGATCTTGGGTCAGCGGATCTTGCAACCGCTATCCGTCGCCAGGGACTGGCTGCAGACGAACAACGCTGCCGTCATGGCCATCGTATTTGCAGTGATCGGCGGTGTTGTGGTGACCGAGGGCATCAGCGGGCTGTGAAATCTGATCGACGGTAGTGTCCAAACCCATGACGGAACCTGACGTACTCGAGCGCAACAAGGCGAACGCCAAAGCCTTCTATGACTTGATGTTCAACGACTGCCGACCTGCGGAGGCGATCGAGCGATACGCAGGCGATGTCTACATCCAGCACAATCCCCACGTAGGGGATGGCAAACAGGCTTTCATCGACTACTTCGAAGCCATGGCGCGCGACTATCCCGGCAAACGCGTGGAGTTCAAGCGGGCGATCGCCGAGGGCAACTACGTCGTGTTGCACTGCTACCAGACCTGGCCGGGCTTTCCCGACTACGCAGGAATCGACATCTTCCGGCTCGATGACAACGGAAAGGTGGTCGAGCATTGGGATGCGCTCCAGACCATCCCCGAAACGTCGGCTAACAACAACGGGATGTTCTGAAGTCAGACATCGGAGGCTGCTACTTAGCGTTTGCTCTCGGATAACTCTTGAAGTAGCCGCAGGGCCGTGTCAGCCGAATCAACAGGAACGAAGAGGTGGTCGTGGAGGGTGGCCGCGACCATGTTGCAACTGATCCCGGCCATCGCCAACGTCGAGCTCACCGAAGCGGTCAAGCCCACACCGTCGAGGGAGCTGTTGACTTGCAAGGTGATCCACGACATCACCACGTCGTACGCGAGCTCCAGATCGTCGGCCTGTGACTGAGAGACGATGACGGTCATTCCCTCGTCCTCGTTGAATGTCATCACCGGGTCGACCGCGGCTGGCAACGGCTTGGCCAACCTGGTGAACACGTAGCGTCCCGACCTAAGCATCGGACTTAGGCGAGCCAGCATCTGATCCAAATCACTGATGGCCGCCACGCCTGCCTCACTTCTCCCAAATCGAGACGTGCTTGTCACTGTCGCTGGTGAACGGTTCGCCGTTCCAGTCCGACCAACGGTCTCGGAGTCGCATTCCGGCCATCATGGCCATGAGGTCAAGTTCGGACGGCCACACGTAACGGAACGGCATGGCCGGGTTCGATGGCTGACGAGAGTGCGCTTCGAAATGGTGAGAGGTGAGCCGTTGGTTCGCGACGTCGTACTCGTCGAGGCCCCAGCCGTTCTCACCGCCGTCAAACTGAACCAGGGTGCTTCCTGGTGGTAGCCGTCGCAGTTGGGGAACCATGCACTCGACGACGAACGTGCCGCCCGGCTCCAGGTGGCTGGCGACATTGCTGAAGCAGGCAACCTGAGCGGTCTGAGTAGTCAGGTTCATGATGGTGTTGAAGACGAGGTATGCGACCGTGAACGTGCCAGCGACGCGTGTGGTCGCGAAGTCACCGATTGCGACCTCGACGTCGTTGCCTCCTGGTTTGGCTCTCATCTGATCGACCATGGCGGGCGAAAGGTCGATCCCCGCCACCGAGATTCCTCGAGCGGCCAGAGGCAGCGCAATCCGCCCGGTGCCGATTCCAAGTTCGAGTGCTCGACCATCCCCAGCAAGGGCAGCGAGAACTTCGACAGGTCGCGCTACGGTTTCTGCTGTGAACATTTCCGATTCCGCGTCGTCATACACCGACGCAATCGGCTCGTCGAAGAAGTTGGGAAGCTCATCCATGGCGCGAGCGTAAGGCTTGTCGCCGGAAGTCGCGAAGGAGTTCTCATGAGCGTCGAACTCAACCACACGATTGTGTGGGTGCGTGACAAGGAAGAGTCGGCGAACCTTTCTCGCCGACATTCTCGGACGCGCCGTCCCAACTTCGTTCGGTCCGTTTCTCATCGTGGAGGTCGACAACGGTGTGTCCCTCGACTTTCACGAGACGGACGACGACATCCATCCGCAGCACTATGCATTTCTGGTTGGCGAGTCCGAGTTTGACGAGATCTTCGCCCGGATTCGAGAACGCGGCTTGACGTACTGGGCCGATCCCGCGCAGCAGCGTCCCGGTGAAATCAACACAAATGACGGTGGACGAGGTCTCTATTGGGAGGAACCCAGCGGACACTTCCTGGAAATCATTACCAGACCGTACGGAGGGGGTTGAGTCGGTTGCCGGGTGCTGGTATCACGGCAACATGCGACTTTCGCCTCTGTGCACGCTGAACCTCAGTTACGTCGATGACTTCCACCTGTTTCGGCCTTACGGGAATGAAGCCGGTGGGGGCTGGGGCAGAGGCACTGGGACCGTCACGGGGGAGCGACTGTCCGGAACAGTTCAGTGGTCAAACCACCCAACCAGACGCGGCGACGGCAACATGCTGCCGAATGTTCGTGGGGTCATCGCGACCAATGACGACGCTGAAGTCATGATTGAGATGTCGGGGCGCACGATCTTTGATAGCCCCAACAGCGGTCACCAAATGCTCTTCACGCTGTTCGAGTCTGAGAACCCGTTGTACGCGTGGCTCAACGACGTGGTCTGTGTCGCCGAGGGCCGAATTGATCTTGCGACCATCGAGTCGCGAATCGTTGTCTATCTACTGGAAGCGGAGGGGTAAATGGCTGACGTTGGTATCAGATTGATGCGCTGGGGCAAGTCAACCTAGCGAGCAGCGCAGTCACATAACTTCGATGGTCTCGCCAACTTCGACGCTGCCGCCGGTAGCCAGGATCGGACAACCAGCAGCCATCGCCAGGGCGGCCTCAAGGCTGTCTGCGCTAACGACGCTGTATCCAGTTACGGGGTTAGGTCCACCACCACTGACGGAGGAGCCGTCTGGCTGAACAGTCGAGGACTGAACAACCGGATTGCCACCGTCAGTCAGGGCGGCGCCAAGACCACCCATCCACATGCCCCAAGCCGCCATGGATTGCGCTTGCTCTTCATCTGTCAGGTTCATGCCACCGCCGTGGTACGAGAACAAGTACTTAGGCATCGCTTCTCCTCTATTCCATAGGTTGATTTCTAGGCATGCCATCCGGCTGGTGGGTCTTCGCCGACCAAGCCGTCGATCGACTCTCGGATCAGGTCCGCGTGCCCGGTGTGTCG
The DNA here is from genome assembly GCA_963726755.1 of uncultured Actinomycetota bacterium. GTDB lineage: Bacteria > Actinomycetota > Actinomycetes > JAHEKZ01 > JAHEKZ01 > DATKIY01. The sequence continues at coordinate 1,238,530 of CAVSDB010000001.1, read as the reverse complement.
GCCGTACTCCTCGAGCAGGTCGAACACGAGCCGACGCAAACTGGCGTGTTGCCCATCCGGGGCAGTCAGGTGAACGAGTTGGTCGAGGCCGCCGTTGGCTAGCGCATCCGCGAACTTCGCGCGCGAACGTTCAACAGCACCGTCCCAGAGCGCGTAGAGATCTTCCGCGCTGTCGTTGGCGGCAGAGTTGAAATCCCAGTCTGCGTCGTTGGCCCAGTCGCCGGAACTCCAAGGCTCGCCAAGACGAACGCCGGTCATTCTGGTGGCGAATACGTGATCCTCAACTGCCGCAAGGTGTTTGAGGAGGCCGCCGAGAGTCAACTCCGAGGAAGGGATGCGCGTGTGCAGTCCCGCGGAATCAAGACCGCTGGTCTTCCAGCGAAACGTCGTACGCAGCCGGTCGAGTGAGCCAGCCACGTGTTCGACCTCAGGGCCGGCGAGAGGAGGCTCCCACGGATAGTCGCTAGTGGTCATGGACTCACCCTAGTTAGCCGAGGCCGTCGCTGCGTTTGCGCTTCGACGCCAGCCACTTCCTGAGACTTGCGGGAGTTTGTCGGTTAACTTGAAGTCATGACCCAGGACCTGCGGTACGTGCCTGGTTGCTCGTTGCACTTGGGGCCGTCATCGTCGAGCAGTCGTTTGCGCTGTATCCGGAGCCGGGAATCGGCCCGCACTTGGGGTGGTTCGCGATCTCGGCCTTGTTGCTTTACCGGGTCAGTCGAGGCGGAAACACCGCACGGTGTTGGTTCGCTGGGATCGCCCTCTTCGGCTTCATTATTTGTGCGGCATCACTCCCGCAGAACCCGCACTTGATAGGTCAGATGCTGGCGCTAGGCGTTCAGGCGGCGGTAACGATCGCCCCTCCTGTCAGGTCTTGGACACAACGTCCGACTGCGCAGACTGCTGCTACAGCGACTTCTTAAGAAGCGGTCGCTGCTGTCGCGAGCTGGCCAAAGCAGGGGGACAATAGGAATATCGGCCCAACGACGCCGTCCAACGATGGCGTCGAGACCGCCGGCCCCCGAGGGGGTAGTTATGACCGACACCCACGACCAAAGCGACGCCGGTTTCGACGTACTGCAGAAAGGCCTCAAGCCGGGAGCGCTGGGTTTGCTGTCCAGCACTGTCATTGCACTGGCCTCTGTCGCACCGGCCTACAGCCTCGCCGCGACCATCGGATTCGTCGTGATTGCCGTCGGTCTCCAAGCTCCCGTCATCATGATCCTGGCGTTCATCCCGATGTACTGCGTGGCTGTCGGATACCGAGAACTCAACGAAGCAGAACCAGACGCTGGCACCACGTTCACTTGGGCAGCGCGCGCGTTTGGACCCAAAACCGGCTGGATGGGTGGATGGGGGATCGTTGCCGCCGACGTCATTGTCATGGCGAACCTGGCTGCCATCGCGGGCGCCTACTTCTTCCTGCTGTTCAACGCTGACGGAGTTGCTGGTCAACTGTTCTGGCCCACGGTTGTGGGAGTCGCCTGGATCGTGCTGATGACCTACATCTGCTACCGCGGTATCGAAATCTCTGCACGGGTGCAGTACGCACTGTTCGGCATCGAGGTCGTGGTGCTCGCCGTGTTCTCGATAGTCGCTCTGGTCAGGGTCTACACGAACAACGCAGTGGTTGGAACCTCACTCCATCCTTCGTGGTCGTGGTTCAACCCCTTCAACATCGGTAGCACCAGCGCACTGGCAAGCGGTCTGCTGCTGGCTGTCTTCATCTACTGGGGATTCGACACCGCGGTCTCGGTGAACGAGGAGACCAAGGACGCTCGCAAGACCCCAGGGCGAGCTGCTGTCACGGCTACCTTCGTGCTGCTCGCGATCTACGTCGTCGTCACGACCGCTACCCAGGCGTACGCCGGAATTGGAACTCAGGGCATCGGTCTCGGCAACCCGAACAACGCCAACGACGTGTTCTCGGTGCTGGGCCGCGCTGTGTTTGGCAACAGTGCAATCGGCAGTTTCGCAGTGCATTTGCTCGTCCTCATGGTGTTGAGTTCAGCGGCGGCCTCAACACTGACGACGATCCTGCCGACGGCTCGGACGACCTTGTCTATGGCGGCACACAAAGCCATCCCACAGCAGTTCGCGCGGGTCAGTGCTCGATTCCTGACACCGACCTGGTCAACGATCGGGATGGGCATCGCCTCGATCGTGTTCTACGTGGCGTTGACGATGCTCAGCAGCAACGTACTTGGCAGACACCATCGCGTCCATTGGGTTGCTCATCGCGTTCTACTACGGAATGACGGGGTTCACGGCTCCGGTCTTCTACCGACACACGCTCACGACGTCTGTCCGCAACTTCTTCATGCGCGGCGTAGTTCCATTCCTCGGAGGGTTCATCCTGCTTGCAGCGTTTCTGCAGGCGGCGCACGACTACTGGTTGGTCGGTCCCGACGCTGACTCGATTACGTCCTGGACGATGCCGCTACCGCCGCACTGGGCGGTCGGCGGCATCTTCCTGACCGGCATCGGCGCCCTGGTCCTTGGGCTTGTGTTGATGGTGATCACCTGGATCGCGATGCCCGCCTACTTCCGCGGAGAGACCTTGCCGAAACGCAGCGCCGAACAAATGGCTGACTACGTCGTCCCCGAGGAACTCCGGGGCTGACAAGCAAGTTGCTACACGGAACGCCTTGGAACTCGGCATGATGTGAGCAGCATCCACTGACCGGATCGGGAGCGATGTCCACAGGCGGCAAGGTCTTGCTCATCGTGATGACCGCCGTGGTCGTTGCGGTCGCCGCTCTGGTCCTCAGCGTTGTCGTAGGTGGATCAGGGGACGCTGACAACTCCACGGCGCCGCAGCCGTCCATCAGCTCCTCGGACGATTCGCCGGACGAAAGTGCGTCGCCGAGCAAGGCCGGCGCTACTGGTGCTTCGCCACAGCAGCCATTCACCATCGGCCTGAACGGCACAGCTAATTCCCCTCCGTTCAAATTGAGTGGGGGTGACTACCGCATTGCCTGGACGACGCGCAGCGACTGCACCTACAGCGTAGAAATGGTTCCAGCAATCGGTTCCTACGGCGCGCAGGATCTGATCACCACTGACAAGGCCACCTCCGGCGACGACGTCCTCCGCGACGTGAGTGCCGGACCCTACTTTGCCGAAGGAGTCACTGAACCGGCGCACGGGTGCGCATGGGAAGTCACTTTCACACAACTTCACGCGGAGTAGCACCAGCTGACTCGCAAGATTGCCCGGTCAGGCTGGCTGCCAAAGTTCGATGCGATTGCCCTCCGGATCGGTAACCCAACCGAAACGACCGACGCCTTCCATGTCTTCTGTCTCTGCCGCAACGTCCGCTCCTTTGGCGCGGAGTTGCGTGAGCATCGCAGCCAGGTCACTCACTCGGAAATTGATCATGGCCTGCTGGTCGCGGGACCCGAAGTAGTCCGTCTTGGACTCGAACGTGGCGAAGACCGTGACCCCAACTTCCTGACGCCACACGCCGTTCTCGTCGGCGTCGAGGCCTAGGAAGTCGCGATACCAAGCGCCGAGGGCCACCGGATCGGCCGCGCGGATGAAGTATCCGCCGATTCCGAGAACACGTTCCATGTCGCTATCGTGCCAGGACGGCGATCGCGCCGATGGGTTGTGTCCGAGGGGGGACTTGAACCCCCAAGCCCTTTCGGGCACTAGCACCTCAAGCTAGCGCGTCTACCAATTCCGCCACCCGGACATGAGCGATTGCTCCGGTCGAGAACGATACCAACCGAGGGCATGTCATCAGAAATGGCCCAAATCCCTGACCGCGAGGCAGTATGGAGTCGTGACATCGAGCACTGAAACTCCAACAGGCCTTCGCGCTGAGGACGAAGTCGTTGAACTTTGTCGTGATCTCATGCGCATCGACACCAGCAACTACGGTGATGACCCGCGGTCTGGCGAACGTCCGGCTGCGGAGTACGTCGCTGCGCTACTCAGCGACGTGGGGCTCGACGTTGAGCTCATCGAGTCGCAGCCAGGACGGACCAGCGTCTTCGCTCGAGTAGCCGGACAGGATTCGTCGCTTCCGGCTCTGCTGCTCCACGGTCACCTCGACGTTGTGCCGGCGGAGGCATCGGACTGGTCCATGCCACCGTTCGGCGGCGAGATCGCAGACGACGACGGAGTCCCCATGCTGTGGGGACGCGGTGCGATCGACATGAAGGACATGGACGCCATGATCTTGAGCGTCGTTCGCGATCGATTGCGGCACGACAGGCCGCCGCCGCGAGACCTTGTTCTCGCCTTCCTGGCCGACGAAGAGGCTGGCGGACTTTTCGGTTCGCACTGGCTGACCGAACATCGTCCTGACTTGTTCGAAAACGTGGACGCGGCCGTTGGTGAGGTTGGTGGCTTCAGCTTCACGGTCAAAGACGACGTGCGGCTCTACTTGATTGAGACCGCAGAGAAGGGCATCGCCTGGATGCGACTTCGAACCGACGGTAGAGCTGGACACGGCTCGATGGTCAATCACGAGAATGCCGTGACTCGCCTGGCTGAGACGGTCAGCCGCATCGGTACGCACAAATTCCCGGTCGCCATGACGAAGACCGTGCGCGTGATGCTTGAACAGATCTGCGAAGCGATGGACCTCGATCCGTCAACCGATCCCGACGAGATCGTCTCGCACCTAGGACCGATCGCACCCATGATCGGCGCCGCGCTACGTCACAGCGCCGCACCCACCATGTTGAACGCGGGCTACAAGAACAACGTCATCCCCGGACATGCCGAGGCGGTCGTGGACGGGCGCTTCCTGCCCGGTATGCGCGACGACTTCCTGCGACAGGTCGATGAACTCTTGGGACCGCATGTCACGCGGGAGAACCTCGTCGAGGACATCGCACTGGAAACTGACTTCGAGGGCCCGATCATCGACGCGATCATCACGTCGTTGCTCGAGAATGATCCGCAGGCGCGGGCTGTTCCGTACACCATGTTCGGTGGAACCGACGCGAAAGCCTTTGCCACGTTGGGAATCCCGGGATACGGCTTCGCGCCGTTACGTCTGCCGCCGACGCTGGCGTTTGCCGATCTCTTTCACGGTGTCGACGAGCGCGTCCCGGTTGACGCGTTGAAGTTTGGAGCAAGAACGCTTGATCGGTTCTTAGATCTGATCTAAGGGGTGGCTGATTTAGCCCGGCATTTTGATTAAGCACTGCGTTGCACGCGTACAGCGCGCCGACGCAACCAGATGCGACGGCGTCCGTCAGGGAACAGTCGGACCCGCCACAACTCCCAACGACCGTATTCGGCGTGCTCGGTCAAGAGCCGACGCACCTCGCCGCGGCTCACCCCGCGTGGCACGTCGAGTCGCCAGGTCTCGTACGTCGAACCAGATCCCACAACCAGATCCTAAGACTGCTGGTTGCGGCCGTGGTCTGGATAACTGAAAGAAATAGCCGAGACTTCGTCGAGCGCCGTGCGAATCTCGGTCGGCAGCGTGAGCGACTCCACAGACAGCGACCCACGAAGTTGGGCAGCGGTACGGGCACCGACGATCGCTGACGTCACGCCAGGACGGTCGCGCACCCATGCCAGGGCTACCTCGAGTGGAGCGACGCCGAGCCCGGCTGCCGCGGTGATCACCGCCTCGACGATGTTTCGGCAACGATCGTCCAAGAATGGTCGAACGAACTCAGTGAAGTTCGGGGAAGCCGCGCGAGAGTCCGCGGGAGTTCCGGTGCGGTACTTGCCGGTGAGCACGCCGCGTCCGAGCGGTGACCACGCGAGGATCCCCATAGCCCCAGCGTGTGCTGCGCCGACCACTTCCCGTTCGATCCCACGCTGCAGCAGTGAGTACTCGACCTGTGTGGCGACGATGGGTTGTCGTTCCGGGGTCGCGGTCTGCCAGGTGCTCGCGGCTGCTGTCTGCCACCCGCTGTAGTTCGAGATGCCGACGTAACGCGTACGTCCAGTTGCCACTGCGTGATCAGCTGCCGCCAAGGACTCTGCCATTGGGGTGAGGGGATCCCACGCGTGAAGTTGCCATAGGTCGACGTGGTCGGTTCCCAACCGGCGTAGCGATTCGTCCAAAGCGTTGAGCAAATGTTGGCGGGAAGCGTCGAACCGGCGCTCGGTCCCTGGGCGACTGACGGCCTTGGTCGCGAGCACGATGGCGTCCCGCGGCACTACGTCCCCGATGAGGGACCCGAGCACCCGCTCTGATGCCCCCTCGGCGTAGACATCGGCGGTATCGACCAACGTGCCGCCGACCTCACAGAAGGCTGCGAGCTGGTCGCGAGCCTCATGTTCGTCGGTGTCGCGGCCCCACGTCATCGTGCCGAGGGCCAGGCGGCTGACCGTCAGACCAGACCCGCCGAGGTGTCGCAGCTCCATGGGTGCCGAGAGTACCCATGGCAAGCGGATAGAGTCCGACGCCATGACGGCTGGGGCGGGACAAGCGCAGTGAGTTGGCTGGAAGCGATCCTGCTGGGAGTGTTGCAGGGGCTGACGGAGTTCCTACCGGTTTCGAGCAGCGCGCACCTGGCGATCTTCCCTCAACTCTTCGGTATGTCCGACCCGGGAGCATCGTTCACGGCAGTGACGCAGATCGGCACCGAACTTGCGGTCATCTGGTTCTTCCGGCGCGACATCTGGCGGATCGCCACCACCTGGCTCAAGAGTCTGTTCCGACCGGAGTACCGGGGGAAGCTCGACGCGCGCATGGGTTGGTACATCATCGTCGGCACGATTCCGATCGCGATCGCCGGCGTGCTGCTCGAGCACACCATCCAAACGTCTTTCCGCAACCTCTGGTTGATCGGCGTGAACCTGGTCCTGTTCGGCGTCATCCTCGGCATTGCAGATCGCGTGGCGCGCAACGTCATCCCGATCGAGCGGCTTCGGCTCCGGGACGCCATCTACTACGGCCTGGCACAGATGCTGGCGTTGGTTCCTGGGGTCTCACGGTCAGGCGCGACGATCAGCGTCGGCCTCTTCCTGGGTTATACGCGCGAAGCGGCTACCCGGTACGCGTTCCTCCTCGCGATCCCTGCGGTAGTCGCGTCCGGCATCTTCCAACTTCCAGACATCAGTGCAAACGCCGAGCCTGGGATGCCCAAAACGATCGCTGCCACGATCGTCGCCTTTATCGTGGGCTACCTGGTCATCGGTTGGCTGCTCCGCTACATCAAGACCCGGTCATACATGCCATTCGTCATCTACCGGATCTGTCTTGGCCTGCTCGTGCTGGCTCTCCTGGCAGCAGGCGTCCTGGACTCGCACGTCACTATCGGCTGAGGAGTTGCCCCAATCACCGCGCCACTTAGGGTGTGGAGGTGACAACTGTTCTCCTCGTCCGCCACGGCCGGACCGCCGCCAACGCCAGCGGCGTGCTCGCGGGCTGGTCCGACGGAGTTGACCTGGACGACCACGGACGTGATCAGGTCGAGACACTCGCGTCCCGGTTGAGCGATCTTCCCGTCTCGGCCATTGTCACCAGCCCGCTGGAGCGCTGTCAGCAGACTGCCAAGGCGTTGGCTCATTCACGGGACGGAACCCCGCTACACCTAGACGCTCGGATCGGTGAGGTTCACTACGGCGACTGGACTGGGCAGCCCCTGAAGTCCCTGGCCAAACTCCCGCTCTGGAAGACAGTGCAGGCGCACCCGAGTGGAGTGGTGTTCCCTGGCGAGTCGGGGGAGTCGATGGCCGCGATGCAAGCCCGTGCCGTCGCCGCGATCCGCGAGTGGAATGCCGAACTGGGCGACGACGCGGTCTATCTGGCTGTCTCTCACGGTGACGTCATCAAGGCGATTCTGGCGGACGCCCTTGGCCAGCATCTCGATCAGTTTCAACGGATCGTCGTCAATCCTGCGTCCCTGAGCGTGGTGCAATACGGCGCTACCCGGCCGTTCGTTGAGCGCATCAACGACACCGGAGGCGAGGTGGCCGGGTTGAAGCCGAAGAAACGAAGGCGTTCGAAGAAGAATGCCGATGACGCTGTCGTCGGGGGAGGCGCAGGAGCGTGAGTGTCTTCGAGTACGTCGAGCCCACCCGATTCGTGGTCGGCACCGTGGGGGAGCCGGGGCAGCGCACCTTCTTCCTGCAGGCGCACCATGGCGCAAACACCACAAGCGTTTCGCTCGAGAAGACTCAGGTGGCGATTCTGGCTGAGCGCCTCGACGCGATGCTCGACACGTTGCTGCGAGAAAGCAGCGGTGCACTACCAATTCCCGCTGTCGTGCCCGCGGCGCAAGTGGACGACCGGCCATTGGAGACCCCGATCGACGACGAGTTCCGAGCGGTGGCGCTCAGTTTGATGTGGGACGACGAGGCGCATCGGATCGTGATCGAAGCTCACTCAGCGGATCCGGAAGCCGACGAGGATGACGACGAGCCGACAGTTGAGACTCCGGCCCCCATGGACACCTTCCGAGTCACCGTTACCCCTGGTGCAGCGCGAGCCTTCGTCGCGCGTGCCGAATCGATCCTGGCCGCCGGACGTCCGCCGTGCCCGTTCTGCGCGTTACCGCTCGATCCGGAGGGTCACATCTGCCCCAGGCAGAACGGTTACCGGCGTCGCTGATGGAAGCTTCCGACGCACAGGTCGAACAATCCGGTGGTCCGGCTCCGCACGACGTCTTGGAACGGCTGACTCACGGCAGCCTAGAGGTCCGCGGTCGACTACTCGATGCCTCCAATGCCTCGCTTTACTGCACGGTTACTTGGCAGGACGAGACGTCGGCTTGCATCTACAAGCCGCGAATCGGCGAACGCCCGCTCTGGGACTTTCCGACCGGGACGCTGTCGCAACGCGAGTTAGCGGCGTACTTGATCTCGGAATGGCTGGGGTGGGGGATCGTGCCGCCAACGGTGTGGCGCGATGGACCGTACGGTCCGGGCATGGTTCAGCACTGGGTGGATGTCGACGAGACTGTGGACCTGGTCGAGTTGGTACGCAGCAACCGAAAGAGCCTTCGCCAGATGTCGGTCTTCGACGTCGTCATCAACAATGCCGACCGCAAGGGTGGGCACCTACTGCCGACGCCAAGTGGTCGGATCTACGGCATCGACCACGGTGTGACTTTCTCTACCGAGGGAAAGTTGCGGACGTTGCTGTGGCAGTGGATGGGCGAGCGCATCCCCAAGGACCTGCTGACGTCGTTACAGAACCTGTCGGTGTGCCTGCGAGAGCCGGAACGCCGCGACGAACTTATGGAGTACTTGGCCGGCGATGAAGTAGACGCAACGATTTCCCGAATCGACACGTTGCTAAGGACACGCAGACACCCAGAACCGTCGGAGGATTGGCCCGCCCTCCCGTGGCCCCCGTTCTAGGCACGCGCACTAGGCTCTCGGCTCGTGGAATCTTGGTCATCGCCTGACGTGCCGGAGTTGCCCGGGAGCGGGCAGCAGCTGCGGGTGTTCGACACGTCGGCGGGCAAAGTGGTCGAGACGAATCCAGGTGAACATGCTCGGCTTTACGTCTGCGGCATTACTCCGTACGACGCCACGCATCTTGGGCACGCAGCTACCTATGTCGCTTTCGATTTGATCCAACGCGTCTGGCTCGACGCTGGTCAGCGTGTGACCTACGTCCAAAACGTGACGGACATCGACGATCCGCTGCTTGAACGAGCTGTTGCGACCGGGCAGGACTGGAATGAACTCGCGATGGCAGAGACCGCACTGTTTCGCGAGGACATGAAGGCGCTGCGCGTCCTAGCGCCAGCGGAGTTCATCGGTGCTGTCGAGTCCATCCCACAGGTGGCCTCTTTGGTTCAACAACTGGTTGATGGGGGTTCTGCCTACACCGTCGGAGATGACATCTACTTCTCGGTGGCGAGCGATGCCGAGTTTGGTCGAGTCGCCCATCTGGACCGTGCAACCATGCTCAACCTGGCCACCGAGCGAGGGGGCGATCCGCAGCGCGAGGGCAAGAAAGACCCACTCGACCCGCTCCTGTGGCAAGCCGAGCGCCCGGGGGAACCGGCGTGGGACACCGACCTTGGACACGGTCGTCCTGGCTGGCACATCGAATGTGTCGCTATCGCCCGCGAACACCTCGGCCTCGCTTTCGACATCCAAGGCGGTGGCAGCGACTTAGCGTTCCCCCACCACGAGATGGGGGCCTCGCACGCACACGCCCTCGCCGGTGGCGCTGAGTTCGCCCAGGCGTATGTGCATTCGGGGATGGTCGGCCTGAACGGCAGCAAGATGTCAAAGTCGAAAGGGAACTTGGTGTTCGTCTCGCGGTTGCGCGACGACGGCCACGATCCGATGGCGATCCGCCTCGCTCTCCTCGCTCATCATTATCGGTCTGACTGGGATTGGCAGGACGCCGACCTGACGGACGCCGAAGAGCGGCTGCATCTGTGGCGGATGGCAGCCACCAGCGATCGGGGGCCAGATGCGCAGCCGGTGCTGGCAGAGGTTCGAGCCGCACTGGCGGAAGACGTCGACGCGCCCCGTGCCGTACGCGCCATCGATAAGTGGGCTGAGCAGGCGGCTGAGGGTCACGGGGATGATCGAAAGGCACCGGCGTTGATAGCTGATTTGGCCGACGCCCTGCTGGGCGTACGCCTCGTCGTCGACTAGGTCGCGCCCAACTCACCAAATTCTTCGAGCGGATAGGCAGGTTGCGGGTGGGTCTTCGCGGCGACGGCGTAAGTAGCGCTCAAACTCCTTCGCGATCGCGTCGCCACTGGCTTCTGGGAGGTCGGCAGTGTCGCGTGCTTCCTCTAATGACCGAACGTACTCAGCGACCTCTTCGTCATCGTGAGCTAGTTCGTCGACGCCTCGCTCCCACGCTTTGGACTCGTCTTCAAGGTCGCCGTGGGGGATAGACAGTTGCAGCGCCTCCTCGACGCAGCCGAGTAATGCGAGCGTGGCCTTGGGGCAGGGCGACTGAGCCACGTAGTGGGGGACGGCAGCCCAGAACGACAAGGTCTCAATGCCTGCCCGGGTGAACCCCTCGGTCAACGCACCAACGATCCCGGTGGGCCCCTCGTAGCGGGCCAAATCGAGTCCCATGCGCTGAGCGATCGTCGGGTTGCTCATCACGGTGGTGATGGGCACCGGACGGGTGTGCGGTGTGTCAGCCAGCAGCGCGCCGAGCGTGACGACACGGTCGACGTCGAGTTCGAAAGCCAGTCCAACGATCTCGCTGATGAACGTCCGCCAACGCATGCTTGGCTCGATCCCGCGGACCAAGACCAGATCCGGCCCGTCCGGAATGCCGGACGCGATTGCCTCGGTGCCGGGCCAACGGATGGTGCGTACGCCGTGCTCTCCCACGGAAACCAACGGCCGGTTTACCTGGAAGTCGTAGTAGTCCTCTGGATCGACGTCAGCGAAGACTGTGCCGCCGTAGGCCTCGAGCAGGTGGTCGATGACGCCCGTCGCGCTCTCGGCAGCGTCGTTCCAGCCCTCGAACGCGGCAATCAGGGTCGGCTGATTCAGCGAGGGCAGGCCGTCCCGCTCGATCATGCGCAACTCCCGATCTGCTCGGTCACGACAGCTTTGAACCGTCGTGAGTCCTTCGGTTGCCAGGGTACGGCCTTGACCGTCGGTGCCTCGGACGGCTCACCAAGTGAGTCGAGCCGCTCGATACGCTGGCTGGACCATGAGCAAAGGGCTGCAAGCTGTTCTCTTCGACATGGATGGGCTCCTGATCGATTCGGAGCCGCAGTGGTTCGCCGCCGAGACCGCCACGGTGGCTGAGTTGGGTGGTGACTGGGGCAAGCAACAACAACTGGACCTGTTGGGCACCAATCTCGAAGTTGCGGCCGCGTACATGATTCGGTGGACCAACAGCCAACGCAGTCACGCCGACGTCATGAGGCTGCTCGAGCAAAACATGACCGAGCAGCTTCAAAAGTCCATTTCCTTTCGACCCGGTGCCATGGACCTACTTACGTCGATCGCTACCACCGACCTGACGTTTGGTCTAGTGACGTCGTCGACTCGACGTCACGTCGAGGTGGTGTTGCAACACCTGCCTGAGCAGCTGTTCCACGTCAGCGTGACTGCTGATGATGTGGACCGACTCAAGCCAGATCCGATGCCGTACGTCACCGCGATGCATGCGATCGACGCCTCGCCAGCCCGAACGGTGGTGCTGGAAGATTCACCACCCGGGATCGAGGCGGCTGAAGCGGCCGGCTGCCAAGTGGTCGCGGTACCGAGCGTGGCCGCCATTCCCGACGGCCCGAATCGGACCGTTGTGTCGTCGCTGACCGAAGTGACGGTCGAGTGGTTGCGCGAGCTGCCGCCCAACAAGTGACCTAGCTATTCGCTGGTGACCGCTTGCAAAACGTCGAGCCGACCAGCTCGGAACGCTGGCCAGAGGGCGGCAAGCACACCGACAACGCCGGCGATGACCAAAAAGACGATCATCCAGATCCACGGAATGTCCAGAACCTCGATGCCTTGGTCCACCAGCGTGCGCTGCAGCGCGACCGCAAACGACAACCCGAGGACCAGGCCAATGACCGCGCCATAGACCGATATCACCAAGGCTTCAAGAACAACCAGCCGTCGGATTTGCTTACGCAGCGCTCCGATTGCGCGGAGCATGCCGATCTCGCGCGTGCGCTCGATCACTGACAACACCAGGGTGTTCACGATCCCGAGGACGGCGATCAAAATGGCCAAACTCAGCAGCATGATCATGACGAGTAGGAGTTGATTCACACTGCTGGTGATCTGCTCCTTGAACTCGGCCTGGCTCTGCACCTGAACCGTGGGGTACGCCGACACCGCGTCGTCGATTGCGGCGTGGACAGTCGTTAGGTCTGCCCCTTGGTCTGCGGTGACGTAGAGAACTGAATCACCCACGTCCAAGCCCGCATCAGCCAACGCCTGGTTGCTGACGACCCACCCGCTGATTCCGCCCTCAGGCGCATACGTTCCCGCCAGTGTCACGGTGACGGTTCCGGTAGGTAGCGCGAGTTCCACCGAGTCTCCGACTGACAGCCCAAGGTCGCTCGCCGTAGTTGAGTCGGTGACGATGTTGGTCGACGTTAGGTCAGCTAATGACCCCTGCTCGAACTGCAGCTTCACCGCCTCGCCCGCTGTGGCTGGATCGACTCCGGTCAGGACAGTGCCAGTTCCGTTGACCTCTGCTGGCACGAACTTGACGGGCGAGACGGACGCCACACCAGCGGTCCCGCGAACGCTCTGGGCAACCGAGGCAGGGAAGGGGCGTTGAACCTGGTTCTGGATCAAGAACTCGGCGCCAACGACCCGGTCGATCGCTTCGTTCACCGAGGTCTTGGTGGAGGTAGCAAAGACTGTGAGCGCGCTAACTAGTGCGAGACCAATCATCAACGCAGATGCGGTCGCTGCGGTTCGTCGAGGCTGACGTTGGGCATTCTCCAACGCCAATCGGCCAACGGTCCCAAACAGCCGCGGGTAGAAGAACCCGATCACTCGAACCACCGGACCAGCGATCGCTGGACTCAGCACGATGGCTCCGACGAGTGTGACGAGCGTTCCAAGACCCACCAGGCTCGCGCCGGAGCCGCCGCCAGAAGAGGCTCCCGCGAACATCGCAACGACTCCGAGCAGGACCATGACCGCCCCGACGATGGCCCGCACCCGCAGGCCACGTCGTGGCAGCGCGACATCCTCACGCAGGGCTGCCATCGGCGGGATGCGAGAGGCCCGGTACGCCGGAAAGAGCGCGGCGAGAAGGGTGACGAGCACGCCCACGACCATTCCCACGATTACCGTGCGCGGCAGCAATACCAAGCCGTTTGTTGGGATCTCTGCACCGATGGCCTTAAACAGTGCCTGCAAGGCATAGGCGACTCCCGACACCGACCACGATGCCCAACGCCGACCCCAGCATTCCGACGAAGAAAGCTTCGATGAGAACTGACATCCGCACTTGGCGTCGGGTGGCTCCCAGGGCTCGAAGTAGCGCGAGTTCTCGTGCCCGCTGCGCCACCAGCATCGAGAAGGTGTTGATGATGGTGAAGATCCCGACGAACAACGCGATGCCGGCGAAAACGAGCAGCAAGATATTGATGAAGGACAACGCGGACGTGATGTCCGCCGCTTGCTGGTCGGCGGCTTCCTGGCCCGTCTGGACCTTGACCCCGTCACCAACGACACTTCGAACCCGATCGGCCAGGACACTTTGACTCACACCGTCGGCGGCGATTGCGTCGATCTCGGTGTAGGCATCCTTGCCACGGAGCAAAACCTCTTGTGCGGTCGAGGTATCGAACGCAGTGATGGTGGCGCCAGCAAGGTTGCCCGAAGTGCCATAACGGAAGATCCCGGTGAGCTTGGCGTCCATCTGCCCCTTGGGGGTGATCAGCGAAACCGTGTCACCGACCTGGTATCCCGCTTTGTCTGCTGACACGGAGTCGATGGCGACTTCGCCAGCCGCAGTGGGTCCAACGCCCTCTTCAAGCCGGTAAGGCGTCAGCCTTTCATCGCTCTCCCAGTTGCTGCCGAACTGCGGCGCTCCGGACTGGCCAATCGGTTCACCGGTTGGGTCGACAATCGCTACGCCGTCGAGGAAGACCTGACCCGCAGCCTGGTCCACGCCATCGACTCCCTGGACCTGAGTCAGCAGGTCGGCCGGCAACGTAAGAGTGGCACCGGCTGCGCCGTCGCCTTCGATGTTCTGAACCGGCGTGACTACCACGTCTGTGACGGTTTGGGTGAACAGATCGGTGAAGGTCTTGTTCAGGGTGTCGGTGAAGATCAAGGTGCCCGCGACAAAGCCAACGCCAAGGACGATGGCCAAGCCCGACAGCACCAACCGCAATTTGTGGACGCGAAGATTTCGCCAAGCGGTACGCAGCATTGGACTATGCCGCCGGATCTTGGTTGTCCAACGCCTTCAACCGGTCGAACACTCGCTCGGCAGTGGGGTCTTGCATGGTGTCGACGACATGGCCGTCAGCTAAGAAGATCACTTCATCGGCGTACGACGCCGCCTTCGGGTCATGCGTGACCATCACGATGGTCTGCCCGAACTGGTCCACCGAGTTTCGCAGGAAGCCCAACACCTCGGCGCCCGAGCGTGAGTCCAGGTTGCCGGTGGGTTCGTCGGCGAAAACCACCTGTGGGCGAGATGCGAGTGCGCGGGCACAGGCGACGCGTTGCTGTTGGCCGCCGGAGAGTTCGTTAGGACGGTGCGTCAAACGATCCCGAAGACCAACGGCGTCGATGACCGTGTCGAGCCACTCTTCGTCTGGCTTACGACCAGCGATGTCCATGGGCAGCGTGATGTTTTCTCGTGCGTTAAAGGTCGGCACCAGGTTGAACGACTGGAAAACGAAGCCGATTGCCTCACGGCGAAGGACCGTTAGTTCGGAGTCCTTCAACGTCGTTAGGTCCACATCTCCGACGAAGGTTCGACCAGAACTTGGTGCATCCAGGCCGGCACAAATATGCATCAGCGTCGATTTACCAGAACCGCTCGGTCCCATGATCGCGGTGAATCGGCCGCTGGGAAATGCCACCGACACATCGTCCAGAGCGCGTACTTCGGTATCACCTTGGCCGTAAACCTTCGACATGGATTCGGCTCTGGCCGCCCAGCCATTCTGCTGGCTGACTGGAGCGTCCTGCGTGGGAGTACTCACCGCGGGTCCTTTCGGTTTGTTGGCACCGTCAACCCTAGGGGCCGCGTTGGAGCAGCACCTCGGGGACCACCCGCCCTCAACCCTGAACTAACCCCTACTACAGATCCACCGGCGTGGCCTCGGCCGAGGGGCGCTCGTCAGGCAGCGAGTCCAGCGCTTCGCGCACTGGCAACGGCGGCGGGGTGCCTCCCCACTCGGGGCAACGGGACTTGTGATTGCACCAGTCACACAGTCGAGACTTCTTGGCCCGCCAGTCACCTTGCTCGTGCGCTCTACGGATCGCGGCCCACAATGCTTCAACCTTGCGTTCGGTGGCGCGCAGGTCGGCGACGTCGGGTTCGTAACTCACAATCTCGTTGTTTCCGAGGTAGATGAGTTGCAGCATTCGAGGAACCTCGCCGCGATCGCGCCATAGCGCCAGTGCGTAGAAGCGCATTTGGAACAGCGCTCGGTGTTCGAAGCCGTCCCCGGGGGAGCGACCGGTCTTGTAGTCAACGACCCGCATTGCGCCGTCGCGCGCCACATCGAGCCGATCGACGTACCCCCGTAGCGTCAATCCCGAAGCCAGCTCGACCGACAAAGCATATTCACGCTCGGCTGGCTCAAGTCGGGTTGGATCCTCAAGCGTGAAGTAGGAAGCCAACAGATCGTCGGAACCAGTCATCCATTGGGCAACCTCACCATCTGGACCCTCGGACGACAACAGTTCTTGAAGTTGCTCGTCCGCTGCTACAACGGTCCGCCACGCTGGATCCAGCAGACCTTGGGCATTCGCCAAGGTCCGTTCCGCAGCGGGTAGGTCGTACAGCCGCTCGAGCACCAAGTGGACAACGGTGCCACGCGTGGCGGCCGCACTAGGCGGTTCAGGAATGCGATCGACCACTCGGAATCGATACAGGAGTGGACACGTCATGAAGTCGCTGGCGCGCGACGGGGACAACGACTCAAGGGACGACACTTTGCGCTCGTTTCCGCGTGGATCCACTGCCGCTTGGTCCGTTGTCATGCGGTCAGCGTAGGCCGCAGCCCTGACACCGGTCGGTATCCTGGTGAGCGTGTGTGAACTGATGTGCCAGGAATGAGACAACGATGAGCCAGCAGAGCCAAAGCGGCGGGGGACTGCTGATCGGGCGTCCCTTTGGCGTACCCGTCCTGGTTTCGTGGACCTGGTTCCTCGGCGCGCTGTTGATCTCTTGGGTCTTCGTGCCGTTCGTGGAGAGTCAGATTCCGGACCTCGAAGGCTGGGCGTTCGCCGTCGCCGCCTGCTTTGCGGTCCTGCTTGGCCTATCGGTGCTAGTCCATGAACTGGCACACGCGGTGATGGCGATCCGGCTGGGCCAGCAGGTGCGAGGTATCACGCTGCACCTGCTGGGTGGCGTGAGTGAGATCGTCGGCACCCAGTCACGGCCCTGGGCGGACTTCGTCATCGCGGCGGTTGGGCCGTTGGCTTCGTTGGTAGTCGCCGCAGTGGCGTTCGGTGCGCTGCAGTTGAGCGGCACCGCGACCGTGGCCCATCTGGTGCTGTGGCAGTTGACCGCCGCCAATGTCATCGTCGGGTTGTTCAATCTGATTCCCGGTTTGCCGTTGGACGGTGGCCGCATGCTCAAGGACGCGGTGTGGGGGATTACTGGTCGCGAGACGGCCGGGACCATTACTGCGGCGTGGATCGGTCGCGTACTTGCTGTCGTGATCGTCGCACTTGCCGTCTGGCCGATCTTGCTGGGTCACTACAAGGTGATCTGGCTGGCGTGGGGGGTGCTGCTGGCCAGCTTCATCTGGATAGAGGCTGGCCGGGCTTTGCACACGACCAAACTGCGTTCGTTGCTGCCACGGATCCAAGTACACGCACTCGCGCGTCGTGCCGTGCCGATGTTTGAAGAACTGCCGGTAAGCGAAGGACTTCGACAGTTAGGAGAGGCACAAGCTGGCGCTATCGTCACAACCGATCGCGCTGGTCACCCACTCGGCATCGTCAACGAGGCGGCAGTGACCGCACTACCCGAGCTCCGACGGCCGTGGGTCGCGTTGTCAGCAGTGGCACGAGCACTACCCCAAGGAGCGGCCATGAGCCCTGATCTGGGTGGCGACGATCTACTTTCGTTCCTGGCGCAGCATCCAGCAAGTGAATACCTCGTCACGTCGCTTGACGGCAGCGTCTACGGTGTACTCGCGCTCGCGGATGTCGACGCGGCGATTGCACGCGAACTCACCCGTGGCTGACCGAGAACGGGCTCTCTGACAAGGACGACTGTGCCAACTGAACAACCGACCGGCGTCAATTTTCGCACCGGCCCGTTTCGTGATGGTGACAAAGTCCAACTGACAGACCCCAAGGGCAAGCACTACACATTCGCGCTCGCGGCCGGCAAGCAATTCCATACCCACAAGGGCGCGATCGAACACGACGAATTGATCGGCGGACCCGAAGGGGTCGTCGTTACCTCGACCAGCGGCGTCCACTACCTAGCGCTGCGTCCGTTGCTGAGTGACTTTGTGCTTTCCATGCCGCGAGGCGCCACTGTCGTCTACCCAAAGGACGCGGCACAGATTGTTCATTACGCAGACATCTTTCCTGGCGCACGCGTGGTTGAGGCTGGCGTCGGATCTGGCGCACTGACGTGTTCGCTACTGCGCGCAGTTGGCGACGGAGGTCACGTCACCTCTTACGAACGACGTGAGGACTTCGCGGCGATCGCGTCGTCGAACGTCACCGCCTTCTTCGGCCAACGACATCCAGCGTGGACCCTGCGAGTCGGCGATCTGGTCGAAACACTTGGCAAGGAGCCTGCAGACCGGGTGGTCCTGGACATGCTCGCGCCTTGGGAGTGCATCGATGCGGTCGGCGGGGTTTTGGTGCCGGGAGGAGTGTTCTGCGCGTACGTGGCGACCACGACCCAGATGTCGACAGTGGTCGAGGCCCTACGAGCACACACCGGATTCACCGAGCCTGATGCCTTCGAAACCATGGTCCGCGGCTGGCACGTCGAAGGGCTGGCGGTACGACCCAACCATCGGATGATCGGCCACACCGGTTTTCTGGTCACCAGTCGGCGGATGGCCCCTGGAGTCGCAGCACCGCCACGGCGACGCCGTCCTGCGAAGGCAGCCGGAGTGGCGTCGGAAACTGTCGAGCCTCCTGACGCTGGTAACTCTGAGTAGTTTCAACGACACGCCGCCGAACCGTCCAGGAGCGTGCTCCTCGCGCCGAAGGTTAGGGTCAAAGGGAAGGATCCTGCGTTCGGATCCAGGGGTTCGGAGGTGATCACATGTCCGGTGTCGCGGAGCAAGGTGACACAGGGGCTACCGACCTGCGTCGAGAACTCATGGCCCTGAAGGAACGCAACGTGCGGCTCACGGCCACGCTCCAGGAGGCCCGCGATCAGATCCTCGCGCTCAAAGAGGAAGTTGACCGGCTAGCTCAGCCGCCGTCGGGTTACGGCATTTACGTCGAGTCCTACGACGACGGGACCGTCGACATCTTCACCAGCGGTCGCAAGCTTCGAGTTGCTGTCAGCCCTGAGATCGAGCGCGAAGAACTACAACGTGGTCGCGAAGTCATGCTGAATGAAGCGATGGCAGTCGTACGGGTGATGGGCTTTGAGCGGGCTGGCGAAGTCGTCATGTTCAAGGAAACTCTCGAGGACGGCGAGCGCGCGCTAGTGCTTGGCCACACCGACGAAGAGCGCATCGTTCATATCGCTCAAACCTTGGTCGACCAGCGGCTGCGTGCCGGAGACTCGCTGCTGCTTGAGCCAAAGTCAGGCTATGTCTACGAAATCATCCCTAAGGCAGAAGTCGAAGAACTAGTCCTTGAAGAAGTTCCAGACATTGACTACGCGAGCATCGGGGGGCTGGCCAACCAGATCGAGCAGATTCGCGACGCCGTTGAGCTGCCCTACCTGCACCAAGACCTGTTCGCCGAGCATGAACTGCAGCCCCCCAAGGGAATCTTGCTCTACGGCCCTCCTGGCTGCGGAAAGACTCTCATCGCTAAAGCCGTCGCCAACTCGTTGGCCAAGAAGGTGGCGGAAGTCACCGGCCGCCCCGAGGGCAAGTCCTTCTTCTTGAACATCAAGGGCCCAGAACTGCTGAACAAGTACGTGGGCGAGACCGAACGTCACATTCGTCTGGTGTTCCAACGGGCTAGAGAGAAGGCCAGCGAAGGTGTGCCGGTCATCGTCTTCTTCGACGAGATGGACTCGCTGTTCCGGACTCGTGGTTCCGGTGTCAGTTCAGACGTCGAGAACACCATCGTCCCGCAGTTGCTCAGTGAGATCGACGGTGTCGAAGGCTTGGAGAACGTCATCGTCATTGGTGCGTCGAACCGCGAAGACATGATTGACCCCGCGATTTTGCGCCCCGGCCGACTCGACGTGAAAATCAAAATTGAGCGCCCCGACGCAGAGTCTGCGCGTGACATCTTCACCAAGTACCTCAAGACCTCACTGCCCCTGCACGCCGATGACTTGGCCGAGCATGGGGGTGACCGTGACGCCACAGCAGCGGCGATGATTCAACGAGCTGTTGAACGCATGTACTCAGAGACCGAAGACAACCGGTTCCTCGAAGTCACCTACGCCAACGGTGACAAGGAGGTCCTGTACTTCAAGGACTTCAACTCTGGAGCGATGATTGAGAACATCGTGGCTCGCGCCAAGAAGTACGCGATCAAGGAGTACCTGGACACCGACCAGAAGGGCATTCGGGTCCAGCACCTGCTGAGTGCATGTCTTGATGAGTTCAAAGAGAACGAGGATCTACCCAACACCACCAACCCAGATGACTGGGCGCGGATCTCTGGCAAGAAGGGCGAACGCATCATCTTCATTCGTACCCTTGTCCAAGGTAAGCAGGGGACCGAGGCGGGCCGATCGATCGAGTCAGTCGCCAACACCGGGCAGTACCTGTAACGCAGGCGTGGCGCCTGCGGTCGCCCATCCCACTCACGACCTACTCTTGA
Source organism: uncultured Actinomycetota bacterium (assembly GCA_963726755.1). Classification (GTDB taxonomy): domain Bacteria; phylum Actinomycetota; class Actinomycetes; order JAHEKZ01; family JAHEKZ01; genus DATKIY01. The sequence continues at coordinate 1,218,016 of CAVSDB010000001.1, read as the reverse complement.
CGCATGACCGTTCGCCGGGTGATGGGAATCGAGACGGAGTACGGCATCAGCGTGCCCTCCGACCCAACCGCGAATCCGATGTTGACGTCGTCCCAGGTCGTCAACGGGTACGCGTCTGGCGAACCGGGCTACTACCGGGCGCGCTGGGACTTCGAAGAAGAAAACCCGCTGCGCGATGCGCGGGGCTTCGAAGTGCCACGAGAAGGCGCCGATCCATCGCAGTTAACCGACGACGACGTGGCGTTGGCGAACCTGATCTTGACCAACGGCGCTCGGCTCTACGTCGACCACGCTCACCCTGAGTACTCCAGTCCCGAAGTCTCGAACGCCCACGACGCGGTCCTCTGGGACAAGGCCGGCGAGCAGATCATGGCTAAGGCGGCGCAGCGCGCGGCGGCGCTGCCTGGAGCGCCACGACTCAACCTCTACAAGAACAACACTGACAACAAGGGCGCTTCATACGGCACGCATGAGAACTACCTGATGAGCCGGGCGACACCGTTCCCCTCGATAGTTGAACACCTCACACCGTTCTTCGTGACCCGACAGATCATGTGTGGTCAGGGTCGAGTGGGTCTGGGCCAGCAGGGCACTGAGGCTGGATTCCAGATCAGTCAGCGCGCCGACTTCTTCGAAGTCGAGGTTGGTTTAGAGACAACTCTGAAGCGACCGATCATCAACACCCGTGATGAACCTCACGCCGACGCAGACAAGTACCGGCGGCTCCACGTCATCATCGGCGATGCCAACTTGTGTGAGGTGGCGTCGCTGTTGAAAGTCGGAACAACGTCGTTGGTGCTGTCAATGATTGAAACATCGTTCATCGACGACCAGTCGTGGGGAATCGAACGGCCAGTCTCGGAGTTGCACGCCGTCTCACACGACGTCGATCTACTGCACAGAATCACGTTGCAGGACGGGCGCACGATCACGGCGATTGATCTGCAAGGTGAGTACCTCGACCAGTCGCGCAAGTACATCGAGGACCGCTATGGCAGCGATGCCGACGAGTCGACGCTCGACGTCCTCGATCGTTGGGAGTACGTGCTGACAATGTTGGCCACAGACCCCTCTGCGCTGTCAGGTCAACTGGACTGGATCGCCAAGCGCCAGTTGCTCGAGGGGTATCGCAGTCGCGACTCCCTGGAATGGGACGACGCGAGGCTTCAGCTCATTGATCTGCAGTACTCCGATGTCAGACCTGACAAAGGCCTGTATCACCGACTAGTGGCCAAGGGCCGGGTCGAGCGACTGTTTACCGACGACCAAGTCGCACACGCTACGGACCACGCCCCTGAGGACACTCGGGCCTGGTTCCGCGGAGAATGCCTACGTCGCTACCCCGACCAAGTAGCTGCTGCCTCGTGGGATTCGGTGATCTTCGACGTTCCGGGCCGCGCCTCCCTCCAGCGGGTCCCCACCCTGGAACCCCTCAGGGGCACCCGGGCCCATGTGGAGGCCCTGCTCGATCAATGTGCGACGGCTACCGACCTGGTGGACGCCCTGACGCGCAACTCTTAAGCGGGCGCCGCAGGCACCGAAAGAAGCCGCCCACAACGGTTCAGCGTGGGCTGAATCAGGACGATCCGACTAGTGTCGATAGAGACAGCCGAGGGGAGGCGCCATGAGTACACGCGAGTCCGGAGGGCAGCGTCAGGTCGAACGACGCTCCGAAGAAGTCGACGAAGTTGCCGAGGAGTCGGCGGCGTCGACCGAGACCGCAGAACGTCACGAAGCGCTCAGCGACGACGTCGACTCGATCCTCGACGAAATCGACGAGGTTCTCGAGGAGAACGCCGAGGAGTTCGTCCGAGCCTTCGTACAAAAGGGCGGTCAGTAGGAGCCAGCAGGCGTGCTTGTGCGTGGCGCGTTGGTCAACCAACCGTCGTGCGTTAGGACTATTGCCTGACGTAATCCCATCGGAAACCTGAACAACAAGGAGCGACGTGAGCAATCAGGGCAACGTGAACGGCAGTTTGCCATCGGCGTTCCTGTCGGCAGGCTCTTCTTCGTTTACGGACTTCCTGGCGTCCCACGACCCGTCGTTGCTGCCTGGTACGTCTGCTCGAAACCTGGCGGCGGTCGAACTTGACGTGCCCCATGGCACGACCATCGTTTCGTTGACGTTTGCCGACGGGGTGATCATGGCCGGTGACCGTCGCGCGACGATGGGCAACATCATCGCTCAGCGCGACATCGAGAAGGTCTACCCCGCTGACGAGTTCTCCGCCGTTGGCATCGCGGGAAGTGCCGGGCTGGCCATTGAACTCGTCCGCCTGCTGCAGGTCGAACTCGAACACTACGAAAAGATCGAAGGCACGACGCTGTCGCTCACGGGTAAGGCGAACCGGCTGGCCACGATGATCCGCAGCAATCTTTCGATGGCGATGCAGGGCCTTGCGGTGGTCCCGTTGTTTGCTGGCTATGACCACGAAACCACCAGCGGTCGCATCTTCAGCTATGACGTCACCGGCGGACGCTACGAGGAGCACTCGTACCACGCGGTCGGCTCTGGTGGCTTCTTCGCCCGCGGCTCTTTGAAGAAGCTGTACCGCGAATCGCTGTCCGCGGGTGACGCGACCATCGCGGCAGTGCAAGCCCTCTACGACGCCGCCGACGACGACTCAGCCACAGGGGGACCGGACCTGATGCGCGGCATCTATCCCATCGTCGCCCTGGTGACCGCAGACGGCTACCGCAGACTGCCCGACGAAGAGATTGGCGCCGTAGTACAGACCGTCGTGGCCGCTCGCTCCGAACGACCCGATGGCCCCGCGGCCCCACTGAGCTGACATCCACCGACCGAGGAGATAAGGAACCAGACCTGTGTCCATGCCCTTCTATGTCTCTCCTGAGCAGGTCATCAAGGACAAGGCTGACTACGCGCGCAAGGGAATCGCGCGGGGTCGTTCGGTCGCTGTGCTCCAGTACCGCGACGGCATTCTGTTCGTCGCCGAGAATCCCTCACGCGCGCTGCACAAGGTCAGCGAGATCTACGACCGCATCGCCTTCGCCGCCGTCGGCAAGTACAACGAGTTCGAGAACCTGCGAGTGGCAGGTATTCGCCTAGCCGACCTTCGCGGCTACTCCTTTGACCGACGAGACGTCACGGTAAGGAACTTGGCCAACGCCTACGCTCAGACGCTCGGCACGATCTTCACTGAGACGTCGAAGCCGTACGAGGTTGAGATCGTGGTCGCCGAAGTGGGCGATGCTGACGACGCGGACCAGATGTACCGATTGACCTTTGATGGGTCGGTCGCCGACGAACACGGCTATGTCGTCATGGGCGGATCTGCCGAGGCGATCAGCGAGTACCTGGCTGAGCACTACACCGACGGGCTCGACCTCGATGCCGCAATCGATTTGGCCACGACCTCGCTTGGTCATGACAGTGACGAGGTTCGAGAGATAGCTGCTGACCAACTCGAGGTCGCGACGTTGGACCGCACGCGCTCGCAGTCGCGAAAATTCAAGCGGATGTCGGCGGAGCGGCTATCCACTGCACTCGGCAATTCGGCCAAGGGCGGGTAGTTCGCGATGGATCGCCGCATCTTCGGTATCGAGACCGAGTACGGCGTCACGTGTACGTTCCGCGGGCAACGTCGGCTTTCGCCTGACGAGGTCGCGCGTTACCTGTTCCGCCGCGTTGTCTCGTGGGGACGCAGCAGCAACGTCTTCTTGCGCAACGGCGCACGCCTTTATCTCGACGTTGGTTCCCACCCTGAATACGCGACGCCCGAGTGCGATTCGATTCACGAACTCGTCGCCCACGACAAGGCGGGAGAGCGGATCCTCGAAGGCCTGATGGTTGACGCCGAGCGTCGGTTGCACGAAGAGGGGATCTCGGGCGAAGTCTTCCTCTTTAAGAACAACACCGACTCGGCTGGAAACTCGTACGGCTGTCACGAGAACTTCCTGGTATCGCGTCAGGGGGAATTTGGCCGAGTCGCCGACATCTTGATCCCGTTCCTGGTCACCCGTCAGCTGATCGTCGGAGCCGGCAAGGTCCTACAGACACCGCGAGGTTCGGTCTTCTGCCTTAGCCAACGCGCCGAACACATCTGGGAGGGCGTGTCGTCAGCGACGACCAGGTCGCGACCGATCATCAACACCCGTGACGAACCTCACGCCGACGCCGAGCGTTACCGGCGGTTGCACGTCATCGTCGGAGACTCCAATCTCGCTGAACCAACGACGCTACTGAAAGTCGGCTCCACGGACCTGGTGCTGCGGATGATCGAAGAAGGTGTCGTCCTGCGCGACCTTTCGCTGGAGAACCCCATCCGAGCCATCCGGGAGATTAGCCATGACCCGACTGGACGGCGTCTGGTCAAACTCATCAATGGACGTGAGTTGTCGGCGTGGGCGATCCAGACCGAGTACTTCGAGAAGGCTGCCGCATTCGCCGATCGTCGCGGACTGCGTACCGGGGTTACCGCGCAGGTGCTCGATCTCTGGGAGCGAACCCTCAACGCAGTTCACAGTGGAGACCTTGCCAGCGTGGGACGTGAGATCGACTGGATCGCGAAGTACCAGTTGATCGAGCGCTATCGGGCCAAACATGACCTGTCGCTTGGCTCGGCGCGCGTCGCCCAACTCGACTTGGCGTACCACGACATCCGCCGCGATCGAGGGCTTTACTACCTGATGGAGCGCAAAGGTCTGGTCGATCGGGTCGTGACCGACCTTGAGAGCTTCCAGAGCAAGAGCATTCCGCCCCAGAGCACCCGCGCGCGGTTACGCGGGGAGTTCATCAAGCGTGCCCAGGAGAAGCGACGGGATTTCACGGTCGACTGGGTGCATCTGAAGTTGAACGATCAAGCCCAGCGAACGGTGCTCTGCAAGGACCCCTTCAAGGCGGTCGATGATCGAGTGGATCGGCTCATCGAGAGCATGTGACGCGCCGGGGACGCGCGAGAGTCCAGACCTGCGCTAGCCAGGCCTTACGCTAGTGCGACTGCCTTTCTCGGCGGCACAACCGGGGGGCTGCGTGGTTGGTCCGCGACCCTCAAATTCACGTCCCAAGGAGTGCCCAGTGCTTCGCTCCAGTTCTGCCCGCCTGCTGGCTGTTGCCTGCGTCGTGACGATGGCGGTTGCCGCCTGCGGTAACTCCGACGACGGGACGGCGTCGTCCACGACGGCGACTCCAAGCTCGAGCAGAGTTGCCAGCAGTGGAGCGCCGACTCCGACCAACACGAAGACGCAGACCACGTCATCGGCTGCGGGTGAACTGCCGACGGTTACTGGCGATTTCGGCGAGACTCCAGAGATTTCGGTCCCGGCCGCCGACCCGCCTAGCGAGTTGCAGGTTAAGACCCTGCACAAGGGCGACGGCGCCAAGATCGAGGCCAACCAGGCAATCATCGTCAACTACGCCGGGGTGCGCTGGGATGACGGCAAGTCGTTCGACAGTTCATTCGACCGAGGTGCTCCCGCGGGCTTCTCGATCGGCGTCGGGGCTGTCATCCCGGGGTGGGACAAGGGGTTGATCGGGCAGACCGTAGGCAGCCGAGTCCTGCTCGTCATTCCGTCGGACCTGGCTTACGGCGACACCGGGCAAGGGCCTATCCAACCTGGCGACACGTTGGTGTTCGTCGTCGACCTCATCGCCGCCTACAGCGGTACCGACACCGCGCACGGCACTCCCACGCCCACGGAGGACGACAGTCTGCCTGCGGTGTCGATCTTGCCGAAGAAGCCCGAGATCAACGTCCCCCCAGGTAAGGCGCCACCCAAACTCATCGCGATCCCGGTTGTCACAGGCAAAGGTCCTAAGGTGCAGTCCGGCCAGACCGTGGTTGTCCAGTACCTGGGCGTCACGTGGAGTAAGGGCAAGGAATTCGACTCGTCATGGAGTCGTAACGCACCCTTTGTGACCACGATCGGTACTGGTCAAGTGATTCCGGGCTGGGACCAGGGTTTGGTGGGGCAGACGGTGGGGAGCCGGGTGCTGCTCGTGGTGCCGCCCAAGCTTGGATATGGGGATCAGGGCAACGGTTCGATCAAGCCGGGGGAGACGCTCGTCTTCGCGGTGGACATTCTTGGCGCCTACTAATCACAGGAGACCGCAGTGACTGACAAGCCAGAGATTGACTTTCAGGACGGCCCAGCGCCGACAGAACTGGTTGTGACGGACATTTCCGTGGGGGACGGCCAGGAAGCCGCTGCGGGGGCGCAGGTGACCGTTCACTACCTAGGGGTCGAGTACGACAGCGGTGAGGAGTTCGACTCGTCCTGGGGCCGAGGGGAGCCGATTACGTTTCCGCTGAACGGCCTCATCAAAGGCTGGCAAGAGGGAATTCCGGGAATGCAGGTGGGCGGACGCCGGCAATTGATCTGTCCGCCGGACCTGGCCTACGGACCTGCTGGAGGCGGTCACCGCCTCTCGGGCAAGACCCTGATCTTCGTCATCGACCTCCTCGGCACCAGCTAGCCAAGCGTTATTCGTCAAGTTGCTAGGCGGGACGGGCGCTATCGCGCCCACTTTGCCTAGCAACTTGCGTTTGGCGAGCTCAGTCGGTGAGGAGCGTGGCGGCGTGACGTCCGGCGGCTGCCGCAGCGAGGAAGGCGGCGGGGTCGTCGGCCAGCCCGCGTCGCATCGTCGACAGCGGCACCGGGGAATCGGCGAGTGCCTCCAGCAGGCCGTCGACTGATACCTGGACGAGCCGGTGCCGTCCAGCCAGCGCCTGCGCTTGGTCCGCCACCGTCTGACCGAACGCTCCTCCGAGTTGTGGGACCACCACGTCGGCTGGCAGTAGCGCGACGTCGCCGTAGGCGGTCAACGAATGATGCGAGATGCCGTGATGGCGCTCTCGGGAATCGGCCTGCGAGATGCGCAGTGCGGCGACCGGTCGTCCCTTGAGCGTCGCTGCGGCGTTGACGGCTTCACCAGCGGCGATCCCAGAGAACCCCCAGCGGGTACCGGTCCCGAGGTTGCCCGGTCCTTGCGTCACCACCGCGACGTCCGCGCGATGGACCAATCGGGCCGCCAGCAGTCCGTTGTGCACGGTGACGGCCTCAAGGTCGCCGCCGTACGCCTGACCCACGGTGACGGTCCCGGCGAGCCAACCCGCGTCGCTCAACCCGACCACTGTCTGCGAGAACGCCAGGGGCAGCGCCCCACCGTCAGTGGCGACGTACGCCACCTGAACATCGGGCCGAGTTGCTCGCAGCCCAGCCACGATCGCCGGTAGGGAGGAGTGAAGGTCGGCGACGACAACCGGCATGCCGTCGAGGTCCCCGGCGTCGCGCAGCAGTTCGTGATGTGGTGAGTCCTGCTCGTCAACGCCGAGAACGGTGGACTGCAGTGGGTTGTATCGGCCTTTGACCAAGTGACCCGGTCCTGTCGGGTCCGGGGGAAGTCGGTCGGGGATCGCCACCACGAACGCGTACCCACCGGTGCCGAGTTCGAGGTTGAGGGTGGTGGTGTTTAGCAGCACGCGGTCGCCCACTTGGGGAGTGCCCACCAAGTCGCGATATGCCAGACCTCTGACCGTGGCTCCTTCGTCGAGGCGAACTTGCAGTTCTAGTGCCGTGGCCCAGGTTCGACCGAGCTCGACCACCACTCCGTCCCGCCACCGAATCACGGTCGAACCCTACGCAGCGGGTAGGTTCTGGGGGCGGAAGGGGGACGATGTCCACGCAGCGCACCGAGCGATTGTTGAACCTGGTCATTTGCCTGCTCGCATCTCGGCGGTACGTCAGCCGCGAGCAGATCAGGACTGCTGTGCCCCAGTACGCCGAGTCCGGCAGTGACGAGGCCTTCGAGCGGATGTTCGAACGCGACAAGGACGATCTGCGCGAGATGGGCATCCCGATCGAGACCGGCAGCAACGAGATCTTGTTCGAGGACGAGGTGGGCTACCGGATTCCTCGCGACTCGTACGCCCTTCCCGAGGTGACCTTCGACCCTCAAGAACTGGCCGTCTTGGGCCTTGCGGCGCGGATGTGGCAGCAGGCGACGCTGGCCGACGCCGCCACCTCTGCCGTCCTGAAACTCGAGGCAGCGGGCGTGGACGTCGACTCCGCGGCGTTGTCGGTGATCGAACCGCGAGTCGGTGCCAACGAAGCCGCGTTTACCCCCCTCTATACAGCTGCTCGAGATCGTCGTCCGGTCAGTTTCGAGTACGCAGGTCCAGGCGACGTGGCAGCCGCCACTCGGCACGTGGAGCCGTGGGGCGTCGTCTCTTGGCACGGCCGCTGGTATGTCGTCGGTCACGACACTGACCGCAATGCGACCAGAATCTTCCGGCTGTCGCGCGTCATCGGATCGGTTGAGTACACCGGTCCAGTGGGAACAGTTGAGGTGCCGCCAGACGTCGACCTGTCGGGCCAAGTCGCCAGCCTTGCGCCGTCCGTTACTCGAGATGTCGCCAGACTGCGCGTTCGCAATGGTCGTGCGCTCCCGCTGCGCCGGCGATCGACCGTGCTGGAGGAGGCCGGCGACTGGACGACAATCGAAATCGGTTTCGGAGACTCTGAATCGTTGGCAGCCGAGGTCTGCGGTTACGGCGCGGACGCGGTCGCGCTCGGGCCTCCCGAAGTTCGGGCTGCCGTGATTCGCCGACTGCAACTCGTGCTGGCCGGAGCAGGGGCGAACTCATGAGCGCGCCAGGTGGGGCGGTCGTTCAACTCGGCCGGCTGCTGTCCCTGATCCCGTGGCTGCTTGCCCGGCCAGGAGTCTCGGTCCAGGCGGCTGCCGAGGAGTTCGGCGTCAGCGAAGGTCAGTTGCGCAAGGACCTTGAGTTGGCGTTCGTGTGCGGACTTCCCGGACACCTGCCCGATGACTTGATCGACGTCAGCCTCGAAGGTGACAGCATCACGGTGAGCAACGCGGACGCCATCGCCAGACCGCTGAAACTTGCCCCGGACGAGGCTGCCGCGCTTCTGGTGGGACTACGGGCGCTGTCCAACGTCCCTGGCCCTCAGGAGCATGACGCCCTGGACCGCGCTGTCGCCAAGCTTGAGCGCGCGGCTGGGGACGCGGCAGATGCCGGTCGGCGAGTGGTCGTGGACATCGAAGGAGAGCCGCAGCTGGCAGCCTCCCTGCGTCAGGCGTTGGCGGACGGCCGTCAGGTCCACCTGAGGTACTACGTGCCTGCCCGTGATGCCGTCACTGAACGCGACGTTGACCCGCTGCGCATCATCGTGGTCGAGGGTCGCACCTACCTCGAAGCCTGGTGCCACCTCGCAGAGGACGTCAGATTGTTTCGGCTCGATCGAGTCGAAGACCTTAAGGTCCTGGACGTCGCGGCTGATCCGCCGGCAGACGCATCACTTCGCAACCTTGACGATGGGGCGTTCTCGCCCAAGGAGGCGGCCCTCACCGTCACCGTGGCGCTGGACCGCAGCGCCTTCTGGGTGGCTGACGCCTACCGCAGCGAGGTTCTTAGCGACGAGCCCGACGGCACCCGAGTGGTGGCGCTGCCCATCGGAGACAGGTCGTGGGCGGTTCGTTTGCTGTTGAGGCTAGGCGGCTCCGCAAGGGTGATCGATCCGCCAGATCTGGCTGCGGAAGTCGTCGAATCCGTGAATCATGCTTTGGCGGCATACGACGACGTCGGTTAGTCCAACTGGGTGATGCGCGGACGAACAACGTCTCGCTCGGGTGCATGTCGCGTCTGGTCAGTCAAGATCCCGGGCTTCGCTGCCGAAGCCCCTCCTATCGGTTAAGGGGAGGGGCGGGTCATGACAACCATCAAGGCTTCGTGCCCGATGTGTGGGGACGTCGAGCTAACGCCGGAGCAGATGCGTCTTGTGGTCTGCAACCGGTCCGAGTGGTCGTACTACGCATTTCAGTGCCCAAATTGCGCTGACGAGGTGCGTAAACCGGCCGACAGCGAGATCGTGTCGCTGCTGAAGTCCGGGGGGGTAACCATCACTCCTTGGCACATTCCGGCAGAGGCGATGGAGGAGCACTTTGGCGCCACCATCAGCTATGACGAAATCTTGGACTTCGCGCTTTGGCTTGACCGACACGACTACGTGCCGACCTCGCTGATCTCGTCGTCAAACGCCTGACCTGCCTAGACCAAGGATGCCGCCCAGGCTTTGTGGAGCCTGGTGTAACCACCTTCGGTCTGAAGGAGCTGGTCGGGGGTGCCATCCTCGACGATCCGCCCGGACTCCAGAACAACAACGCGGTCTGCGATCTCGACCGTCGACAAGCGGTGCGCGATGATGACGGCGGTACGGTCGGCGAGGATCGTGCGGAGGGCACGCTGCACCAGGCGCTCGCTGGGGATGTCGAGTGACGACGTCGCCTCGTCAAGGATCAGTACAGCGGGATCAGCTAGGAAGGCTCTGGCGAACGCGACAAGCTGACGTTGCCCAGCCGATAGCCGTCCGCCACGCTTGCCAACGTCGGTGTCGTAGCTGTCAGGCAGCGCTGTGATGAAGTCGTGCGCGCCGATCGCGCGGGCCGCGTCCTCGACGGCCCGGTCGCTTGCTGACGGGCGACCGAACCTGATGTTCTCGGCGACCGTGTCGGCGAACAGAAAGTTCTCCTGGGTGACCATGACGACAGCTCGTCGTAAGTCCTCTTCGGCTAGCTCACGAATGTCGATTCCGTCGAGGCGTACCGCGCCATCCACAGGGTCGTAGAAGCGGGAGATCAATCGTGCGATTGTCGTCTTGCCGGCTCCGGTTGCACCGACCATGGCAACCGTTTGCCCCGCTGGAATGTGCAAGTCCAGCTCGGGCAGAACGACTGCTTCACGGTACGCAAAAGTGACCTTGTCGAGGTCGACGCTACCTTCGGCCGCCTCGAGCGGAACAGTATCCACCGGCTCGGCGACCGTAGGTGTCTCCTCCAGGACGCCGGAAAGCTTCTCGAGCGCTGCGGTGGCGGACTGCAGCGAGTTGTAGAACATCGAGAGTTCTTGCATGGGTTCGAAGAATCGGCGTAGGTACAGCAGGAAAGCAGCGAGCACACCCACTTCGACCGCCCCGTCCATCACGCGGTAGCCACCGTAAACAAGCACGGCGGCAATCGTGATGTTGCCGATGAGTTTGATTCCGGGCGCGAAAATCGCAATCAGCTTGAACGCTCGTTCGTTGGCGAGACGAAAGTCGTTGTTGAGCTCTTCGAAGATTTCCTGGTTGCGGCCTTCGCGGCGGAACGCCTGCACGGCACGGATGCCGCTGAGCGACTCCACGAAATGCACGATGACGAGCGCCACCGTCTCGCGGGTGCGGCGGTATGCGACTGCGGAGTTGCGTTGAAACCAGCGTGAGATCCAGATCAGGAAGGGAAAGGAGCACAGGGTCAGCAGGCCCATCGGGAGATCCATGAAGAGCAGAATCACGCCTACGGAGATAACAGAAAGTCCCGCGAGCACAAGGTCGTCGATGCCACCGTCGATCAGCTCACCCAGTGCGTCGACATCGCTGGTGAGTCGCGAGATCACGCGTCCGGAGGTGTATCGCTCGTGGAACGCAGGGGAGAGCCGCTGGAAGTGGTCGTACACCCGGGTGCGCAGGTCATACAGCACTGCCTGCCCGATCGCGTCCGCTCGACATCAAAAACGAACGTTTCGTCACGTACTCGGTGAGAGCGGCCAAGACGAACGCGCCAGTAACGATGATGAGAACGGTTGGGTCGCCCGAATCATCGATGGGTGGGATCCCGCGGTCGATACCTACCATGACCAGGTAGGGGCCAGCCATCGCGGCCGCGTTTTGGACAAGCAGCAAGGCGATCGCCCACCACAGCGCCCGCTTGTGGGGTCGCAGCAACAGGCCCAACAACCGACGGCTTCGGCCGCGCAGAGCTGCGGAGAGCTCGACAGTCTCGATATCGGACTCTTGTTCTGACTTTCCTCGCCACGTTGGCTGATCTGACTCAGCGGCCGGATCGGCTGCAGGGCTGGAAGGCGTGGTTGTCATGATGCCTCCACCGCCTCGGCCCGCTGTGAGAGCACTGCCCGGTAAGAGGGTTCAGACGCCATCAGCTCTGAGTGCGTGCCGACCGCGCGGATCGTGCCGTCTTCGAGCAACGCCACCCGGTCCGCCAGCGCTACCGTGGAGGGTCGGTGCACGACGAGCAATGCCGTCGTGTCGGACAAGACACGACGCAGGGCCCGTTCGACTAGCGACTCGGTGTGGACGTCTAGTGCCGAAAGTGGGTCGTCCAAGACCAAGATTGCTGGCTTACTCACCACTGCACGCGCCAGAGCGAGCCGTTGTCGCTGACCACCGGACAGCGAAAGACCTTGTTCACCGATCCTGGTTTCTAATCCCCACGGTAGGTCGTAGACGAACTCCGCTTGCGCGATGTTCAGTGCCTGAGCAATGTCGGCATCGGTCGCATCCGGATAGCCCAGCGTCAGGTTCTCTCGCACGCTCGCAGAGAAGAGCGTGGCGTCCTCGAACGCTGTTGCAACGACCCCACGGAGTGATGCCAGTTTGATGTCGCGAATATCGACACCGTCGATGGTGATGCGGCCCGCCGTTACGTCGTAGAGGCGTGGCACAAGCGAGGTGAGTGTCGTCTTACCGCTACCGGTGATACCGACGATTGCCAGGGTCTCACCGGGCAGCACTTCGAAGTTGACTGAATGCAGGATCGACGATTGGTCGCTATAGGCGAACTCGACGTTCTCAAAGCGCACGAGCCCGCGCGTGTTCGAGAGGGCTCGGGCGGTTGGCCTGTCGATGATCGTGGCCGGGGTGTCAAGGACTTCGTAGATGCGGTCAGCAGCGGTCATCGCTTCCTGTCCGTTGGCCATGATCCAGCCCAACGATTGGATGGGCCACACAAGCATGAGCATCAGCGAGACAAACGCCACGAGGTCGCCAAGTGTCATCGCATCTTGCGTGACGGCGAGGGCGCCGAAGAGCAACGTCGCGCCCAGAGTCAAACTAGGCACGAGATCAAGGAGCGACCAGAAGCGAGCAACCAGCACTGACTTGTGAACGGCGGAGTCGTGCAAGGTGCGGGCGGAGCCGCGGAACGTCTCTCCGACGTGCTGGCGGCGTCCGAACGACCGAATCATGCGGACGCCAACCGCTGACTCTTCGACGAAGGTGGCGAGGTCACCCTGCTGGTCTTGTACTTGACGGGCCGCCGTGAGATACGCGCGTGCGAGCCCACGAGAGATCAGGAACAACGGGATCGCGGAGAGCGCGACCAGAATCCCCAAAGGTAGGTACAGGTGAATCAGCAATGCGACAACCACAACGAACGTACAGATGTTGACCACGAGGAACACCAGACCGAATGACAGGAACCGTCTCAGGATGGACAGGTCGGTCGTGGCGCGGGAGAGCAGTTGACCCGCCTGCCAACGGTCATGGAACGCGACGGACAGGCTTTGCATGTGGCCGTACAGGTCGTTGCGCACCGCGGACTCGATGCCGAGTGCGGCGTAGGACTGCACCCATCGTCGAATGAAGACCAGCCCCGCTTCGAGCACACCGAGAACCAGGGCAAGGATGCCGAGTGGAATGAGTCCTGCCTTGTCTCCGTCGACGATCGGGCCGTCGACGACCGCACGAATGATCAGTGGGATGACGATGCTGGCACCGACCGCAAGACCTGCGGCGACCGTCATCAGCACCATCTGCCCGGCATACGGCCTTACGTAGCTACGCAGGCGCCAGAGCGACTGGAGGCTGCTCCTGCGGGCAGCAACTTCGGGGGGCATCGTCCCTACGGTATGTCGTCGTTCTGCCCGGGCCGACAGACCCCGGAAGCCCCAAACAAGCCGCGAAAACGCCGGATCGGGGCTGAGACCACGCTCACCCGCCCAGGTGACCGTGTCTGACGTTCGATAGGCGTACTATCGAAGCGTGATAGTGAGTCCAGATCGAGGCAGCAACCAACGGCAGAGGAAAAGTCATGAACCTTGGAGCACCGGAGATCATCTTGATCTTGGCGGTCGTCCTACTGCTGTTTGGAGCAAAGCGACTTCCTGACACCGCCCGCGGACTCGGCCGCTCGCTGCGTATCTTCAAGTCTGAAGTCAAAGCTGCGCAAGACGACGACGGCAACAGTCCGCCCAAGACCATCACCGCCACCAGCGACGATGTCGAGACCGCTCCCGTGGCCGAGGCACCCAAGGTCGAGCCCACCGAGCGCTGACCCCTGAGTTAGACCGGGGGCGTATCACCGCAGATGATCGGAAAGGGATCGCGCTCGCCTGAGAACGCATCACCAGAGCGCGACGCGGCTGCTATGCCGCTTATGGATCACCTCCGCGAACTTCGTGGTCGACTGTTCAAGTCGATAATCGCCATAGCGATCACGACCTCAGTTGCTTGGTTCTTGTACGACCCACCCGGCAGTCGTCGGGGAATCATCGACTTTCTGATTGATCCCTACTGCACCGCGACTGCGCAGTTCCGCCAAGACCAGGGCTTGGCCAGTGGCTGTTCACTGTTCTTGAACTCCGTCATCGGACCGTTCATGTTGCAGTTGCAGGTCAGCATCGTCGTTGGCCTGATCCTTGCCTCGCCGGTCTGGCTCTACCAGTTCTGGCGTTTCATCACGCCAGGTCTGCACCGAAACGAAAAGCGTTGGACGCTGGTTTTCCTCTTCACTTCGATTCCGCTCTTTCTTATGGGCGTGACGCTCGCCTACTTCATCTTGCCCAAGGGTCTTGGCTTCTTGCTGGGGTTCACACCAGACCGGGTGATCAACCTGGTCGAGGTTGACCAGTACCTGCGCTTCATGATCCGGATGATGCTTGTCTTCGGCGTCGGGTTCCTGTTGCCCGTCGTAGTCGTGGTGCTCAACCTGATCGGCATCCTGCCGTCAGCAACTCTGCGGCGCACTCGTAACTGGACCATCATCGGAATCTTTGTCTTTGCGGCCATTGGAACCCCTAGTGGCGACCCCATCTCGATGTCCCTGGTCGCCGTTCCCATGTGGCTGCTCTACGAGGTCGCCGTCATCATTTGCCGAGTCCACGACCGCAGACAGAGCGCCAACGACGTTGACTACGACTCGCTCGACGATGACGAGGCGTCCGACATTTCGACGCCGTCGAATATTGACGAGCCAGACGACATCGACGAACCGCCGCTGACGTAGCCTTCGGGACATGTCCTCGACGGCTGGTCGCCGATTTCCCAATCTCGAGGAATTCGCAGCGCTGTACGAGTTCCCCCTCGACGACTTCCAAGTCGATGCCTGTCGAGCGCTGGAATCTGGCCAGGCAGTGTTGGTCGCTGCTCCGACTGGCTCGGGCAAGACCGTCGTCGGGGAGTTTGCGATTCATCTGGCCATTGCCGCCGGTCAGAAGTGCTTCTACACCACGCCTATCAAGGCCCTCTCAAACCAAAAGTTCAACGACCTCGTGGCCCGCTACGGCGCCGACACCGTTGGACTGCTTACAGGGGACAACACCGTCAATGGGGAGGCTCCGGTCGTCGTCATGACGACTGAGGTACTTCGCAACATGTTGTACGCCGGCTCTGGAACGCTCGCGGGCTTGTCGTACGTCGTCATGGACGAGGTCCATTACCTCGCGGACCGGTTTCGTGGCGCCGTCTGGGAAGAAGTCATCATCCACTTGCCAGAGTCTGTGACGGTCGTGGCGCTGTCTGCCACGGTAAGCAACGCAGAGGAGTTCGGCGACTGGCTGGCTGCGGTACGAGGCACAACAGAGGTCATCGTCTCTGAGCACCGGCCGGTTCCGCTGTGGCAGCAAGTCATGGTCGGCAAGCAACTGTTCGACCTGTTTGCCGACGATGAGCACCGGCGAGTCAACCCAGAGCTGCAACGAATGGCGCGCGATGAAGAGCGGCTACGCCGATTCCGCGGCCATCGACCACAACGAGGCGAACGCAGGGGGAGGCCGCCTGGCGTACCAACGCGGTCAGACGCCGTACAAGCCCTCGACAGGAAGGGTCTACTGCCGGCTATCTCGTTCATCTTCAGTCGCGCTGGTTGTGACGCCGCGGTGCTGCAGCTTCTTGCTGCGGGCGTTCGATTGACCGACCCAGCGACCCGCGATCGGGTGACCGAGGTGGTGACAGCTCGCACGAGCCATCTTGAGAATGAAGACCTGCGCGTACTGGGGTATGGCGATTGGGTCGAAGGACTCGAACGCGGTTTTGCCGCGCACCACGCTGGCTTGCTCCCGGCCTTCAAAGAAGTCGTTGAACAGTTGTTCAGCGAGGGACTAATCCGGGTGGTCTTCGCCACTGAGACGTTGGCGCTCGGTATCAACATGCCCGCGCGGACCGTCGTCATCGAGCGGCTATCGAAGTGGAACGGCGAGGTGCACGCCGACCTCACTCCAGCCGAATACACCCAGTTGACTGGACGCGCTGGACGCCGCGGCATCGATATTGAAGGCGACGCCGTCGTGCTCTGGCAGCCCGGATTTGAACCTCAGCAACTGGCCGGCCTGGCGTCAACTCGGACGTATCCGTTGCGATCGTCCTTTCGACCGACGTACAACATGGCCATTAATCTGGTGCGACAGATGGGTCGCCAGACCTCGCGTGAAGTGCTGGAGACCTCGTTCGCGCAGTTCCAAGCCGACCGAGCCGTCGTCGGTCTAGCGAAGCAAGTACGGACGAACGAAGCAGCGCTTGCTGGCTACGCCGAGGCCATGACGTGTCACTTAGGTGACTTCCAGGAGTACGCAACGATTCGACGACAACTTAGCGATCGAGAAAAACAGCTATCGAAAGAGCATGGCTCGCAGCGAAAGGCTGAAGTGGTCGCGGCGTTGGAACGATGGCGCACCGGGGACGTCGTTCCGTTGCCCAAGGGTGGCAGGCGGGGTCAGCGGCTGGGCGTTGTGCTGGACTCAGGCGTCAGGGGGGGCTTCGACGGTCCGCGTCCCAGCGTTCTGACCGAGGATCGCCAGGTTCGCAAGTTCGCAGCCAGTGACTACTCCGAAGTCCCATCACCGGTCGATCGGCTGAAGTTGCCCAAGGGTTTTCAACCAAGGGATGCCAACGCCCGTCGCCGTCTTGCGCAACAACTTCGTGAAGTAACGCTGCCCCCAAGACCGAAGCGCCAAGGTTCTGGGGCGGACGAGGACCAGGAACTGCTCGATCTGCGTCGGACGCTTCGTGCGCACCCATGTCACGGCTGCGCCGAACGTGAGGACCACGCGCGTTGGGCCGAACGCTGGCAGCGGTTGAACAAGGAGACCGAATCCCTCAGGCGGCGAGTGGACAACCGAACGCAATCCATCGCCAGGACGTTCGATCGGGTGGTGTCGGTACTCGAAGAACTTGAGTACTTGACCGGAGACGAGACAACAGCAGCTGGCGACAGGCTTGGTCGGCTCTATACCGAGCTCGATTTGGTGACCGCAGAGTGCTTGCGACAACGGGTGTGGGTAGAGCTCACCGCTCCAGAACTCGCGGCGTGTGTGTCAACGCTGATCTATGAGGCCCGCCGCGATCCGCAGGGGCCACCGAAATTGCCTGGTGGAAATGGTCGCAGCGCCATCGAGACCACTCTGAGCCTGGCGCATGATCTAGCGACCCTCGAACGCGACCACCGGTTGGAAAGCCCGCGCTCGCCCGACGCGGGATTCGCCTGGCCGGCCTTTCGCTGGGCCAGCGGACATCGCCTTGAGTCAATTCTCGACGAAGCCGACCTAGCGGCTGGCGACTTCGTCCGCTGGTGCAAGCAGCTCATCGACCTACTCGGACAGATCGCAAGTGCGTCGCAGGACGACCCGGAACTGGCCAGAACGGCACGGCAGGCACTCGATGCGGTTCGGCGGGGTGTCGTTGCCGCCGATACGTTGTAGTGCATGAAACCTGTGCCACTGCTTGGCGAAGAGAAGGAGAGCCTGCACGTCGCTCTTGAACGAGCACGCGCCGCGGTCGTGTGGAAACTCGAGGGCCTCAGCGACGCCGATGTACGACGGGTGATGACTCCTTCAGGCACCAGCCTGCTTGGTCTAGTGAAGCACCTGGCGTTTGTCGAATACGGCTGGTTCTGCGAAACGTTCGGTCGACCATACGACGACATGGGGATCGACACCGACGACCCGGAAGACGACTTGCGCGTCAAGGACGATGAAACGACTGAGCAGATTCTGGAGCACTACTCGCGAGCCTGCGCTGCCGCAGATGTCGTCATCAACGAATTGGCGGTCGAGGACCGCGGCCGTGCTTGGTTCGGTGAGACGGTGTCTATGCGTTGGGTGCTGATCCACATGGTTGAGGAAACTGCGCGCCACGCGGGGCACATGGACATCGTCCGTGAACTGATTGACGGCGAGATCGGCACGTTCCCTCAGTCAACTGATTCCTAGCGCGTCCAGTAGCCGATCCACCGATCGTTTAAGGCCCCAGCGGTCGGCCAGCCAGTCGACGGCGTCGGGGTTAGCTAGCTCAGCGGGCAGGGGGGTGTTGAGGTCAGGCAGCGGCACATCGCGCCGCACTCGCACCACGTCGGGAGCGATCCGAAGATAGTCACGCGCGGCCGTCAACTTCCCCCGGAACGGGACATCGCCGAACGGGTCGTCGATCGCCTCCAACATCGCCTCGATGGTGCCGAACTGGTCGACCAGCGCAGCAGCAGACTTGTCGCCGATTCCCTTGGCTCCTGGGAGTCCGTCCGACGGGTCGCCCCGAAGGGCCGCAAAGTCGGCGTAGTACTTCGCTTCCACGCCGTACTTCTCTCTGACTGCGGCTTCGTCCATCAGTTGCAGGTTCGCGAATCCTTTCGCGGTGTAGAGGATTCGGATCCCGCGTTCGTCATCGACAAGTTGGAACAGGTCGCGGTCACCGGTGACGACGTCGACCGCCATAGTCGCCGTCTCTGCAAGCGTCGCGAGTACGTCGTCCGCCTCGAATCCGGCCGCCTCGGTACGGCAGATGCCAATCGCGTCGAGTAGCTGCTCGATGATGGGAACTTGCGGCGAGAGTAGGTCGGGGACCTCCTCTTCGTTGACTTCCTCATCGGCTACCCGGTGCGCCTTGTATGAGGGCAGCAGGTCTACTCGAAACTGCGGCCGCCAGTCCGCGTCGAAAGCCGCCACTAGGTCCGTCGGTTGGAACTCACCGACCAGGCGCGCCACGGCGTCGAGGAAACCACGAACCGCTCCGACCGGCGTACCGTCTGGCGCGACCACCGACTCTGGTACCCCGTAGAACGTCCGGAAGTACATCGATGCAGAGTCGAGGGTCAGCAAACGACTTTCAGGTTGCGCGGCCACAATGCGACGATACCGATCCCCATCGACAGACGCCGACCAGTCATTTTGCGGGATGAAACGGGGGTCAAACTGACTGGTAGGCGTCTCTCGACGCGCCTGACCTTCATCAGCTTCGCGCGTTGCTCGAAGATGCGCCGGTCCTGGCATTGAGTTGACTGGTTACTTCCAGGCATCTCTCGGCACAATTTGGGGCCGAAAATGCATGTAAGTAACCAATGGACTTGTGCAAGCGGCGTCTAGGCTGACGCGATGAGTGCCGATCGAATGTCGACCGAAGTCCTTACCCAACGGTTGCGGCTCATCCAGGACGCCACCGCAGCGGCCGGGCTCGATGCACTGCTGGTCACCCCAGGACCGGACCTGCGCTACCTCACCGGCTACGACGCGATCCCGCTAGAACGGCTGACGTGTCTGGTGCTCCCCGCAGCCGGCGACCCGCAACTCTTCGCACCCGGCCTTGAGGTGGCAGCGGCGCTCGCGTCACCGGTCGGAGAACTCGGACTCACCGTTCACGGCTGGGGTGAAAACGACGATCCGTTCAGACTTGTGGCCTCGCTCATCCCGAACGCCCGAACCGTCGGGCTCGACGATCACATGCCGGCGGCCAAGGTGCTGGCGTTCCGATCAGCGATGCCGCAGGTGGAACAGGCACTGGCGGGCTCAGTCATCCACCCGCTGCGAGCGGTCAAGAGTGCCGCTGAGATCAGGGCCCTCCAGGAGGCGGCTGACGCTATCGACCGAGTTCACGAGCGCGTTCCTGAGTGGCTGAGCCCGGGACGCAGTGAACGTGAGGTTGGACGAGACATCGCCGACGCCATCATCGAGCAGGGTCACGTGAGGGTGGACTTCGTCATAGTCGGCAGTGGTCCGAACGCTGCGAGTCCGCACCACGAGTTGTCGGACCGAATCCTGGAAACCGGCGACGTCATCGTGGTGGACATAGGCGGCACGATGCCCAGCGGCTACTGCTCAGACTCGACGCGCACCTACGCACTGGGATCTCCACCACCGGAATTCGCCAAGTACTACCAACCCCTTGTCGAGGCCCAAGCCGCGGCGGTTGCGTCCGTCCGTCCGGGAGTCACGGCGGAGTCCGTCGACGCTGTCGCGCGGGACCTGCTGACCAATGCCGGGTACGGCGAACTCTTCATCCATCGCATCGGCCATGGCATCGG
Source organism: uncultured Actinomycetota bacterium (assembly GCA_963726755.1). Classification (GTDB taxonomy): domain Bacteria; phylum Actinomycetota; class Actinomycetes; order JAHEKZ01; family JAHEKZ01; genus DATKIY01. The sequence continues at coordinate 1,197,699 of CAVSDB010000001.1, read as the reverse complement.
TCTGGAGACTCACGAGGATCCCTACCTAGTCGTCGGGAATGACCAGGTACTGGTCCCGGGGATGGCGTTCAGCATTGAGCCCGGCGTCTACGTGGAGGGAGCCCACGGTGCTCGAATCGAGGACATCGTCGTGGTGACCGAGGACGGCGTTCGTTCGCTCAACCGCAGACCGCGTGAGCTTGTGGTGATCAATACCTCGTTCAGCATGTAATCCGGAGGTGCCGCAGACAGGCTAGGACGGACATGGCAGGCTCCTGCCATGTCTATCGACTCCTCCGCCATCAACCCCTCCGTCGCCCACGTCACCGATGCCTCGTCGTCGTCAGACCTGCCGTCACGTGCGCAATATGTCGTCGTCGGTGGGGGAGTGATCGGTACCTCCATCGCCTATCACCTCGCCAAGCTCGGGGCACGCGACGTCGTGCTGCTCGAGCGCAAGCAGCTGACGTCGGGCACTACCTGGCATGCCGCCGGTGAGGTCGTATCCGGCGGGACCATGAGCGAGAACGTGGCGTGGATGGTCCGCTACTCACGAGACCTGTACGACCGGCTCGAAGAGGAGACCGGTCTGTCGACGGGCTTCAAACAGTGCGGCTACCTGCAGTTGGCGTCGACCGCTCGACGCGAAGAGGGCTTCCGACGCGAGACCGCGTTCCTGACGGCGTACGGCATCGAGAAGTTCATCCTGTCGCCGAAAGAGATCGCGGACATGGTTCCGATGATTCGGACCGACGACCTACGCGTGGGCTTCTACACGCCAGACGAGGGTCGTGCGAACCCCGTCGACGTCACGATGTCGATGGCCAAGGGCGCGCGCATGAACGGTGTGCAGATCTTCGAGGAGTGCGAGGTCACCGGCTTCAAGCAGGAGAAGGGTCGAGTGACCGCGGTCGAGACACCACGCGGCACGATCGAGTGCGAGAAGGTCGTCATCGCCGCCGGCCTCTGGGGACGCGAACTGTCGGCCAAGGCTGGCGTCACTGTTCCCCTCCAAGCAGCCGAGCACTACTACCTGCTGACCGAACCGATCGAGGGCGTGACGTCTGAACTGCCGGTCGTCGAGGACCCCGAGTCCTACGGCTACTTCCGCGAAGAGGGTGGCGGTCTGCTCGTCGGCCTGTTCGAGCCGGTCGGCGCTCCGTGGTCGCTCGACGGCACTCCCAAAGACTCCGCTTTCGCCGTACTGCCGCCTGACTGGGATCGGATGACACCGTTCCTCGAGAAGGCGATGGATCGCTTCCCGGCACTTGCGGACGCTGGCATCCGCACGTTGTTCTGCGGACCTGAGAGTTTCACCGACGACCTTGGTCCGATGATGGGCGAGTCGCCGGAGTTGAAGAACTTCTACCTCGCGTGCGGATTGAACTCCGTGGGAATTCTGCTCGGTGGCGGCATGGGACACGTCGTCGCGCAATGGATGATCGACGAGTCACCGCCGATCGACATGACCGAGGTCTCCGTCGACCGAACCCACGAGTTCCAGGCGACCCGACGATTCCGGGCCGAGCGGACAGTCGAGCGCCTCGGCTTCTTGCTCAACGATGGTGCTTGGCCGAACGCGCAGCCGATGGTTTCGCGTGACATCCGTCAGTCGCCCTTCCACACCCAGCATGTCGCCGACGGTGCTTACTTCGTGGGCTCGTCAGGCTGGGAGTACCCGGACTACTTCGCCGGACCTGGCGTCGTGCCCACCGTCGAGTGGGGCTTCGACCGCGGCGAGCCGTTCGACCGCACCCGCGAGGAGCACCTCAACCTGCGTGAGAACGTCGGCGCGATGGACCTGTCGGTCATGTCGAACTTCCTGGTGCAAGGACGCGACGCAGAAGCTGTCATGAACCGGGTCTGCGCGAACAACGTGGCGGTTCCGGTTGGTCGAGTTGTCTACACGCAGTGGCTCAACGACGCAGCGGGAATCATCGCCGACGTCACGGTCACCCGACAGGCCGAAGATGAGTTCTTGGTCATCGGCGGTGACAACATCCACCGACGCATCCCTTCGTGGATCAAGCGGAACATTCGCGACGACGAGTTCGTCACCGTCACAGATGTGACCAGCGGCTCGGCGATGCTGTCGGTCCAGGGACCGAGATCGCGGGAACTCCTGCAGGCGATCAGCCCGAACGACTGGTCGAATGAGGCGTTCCCGTTCCTCACCGCGCAGAAGGTTGAACTGGGCTACACACCGCTGTGGGCATTGCGCGTGACGTACGTCGGCGAGTTGGGCTGGGACCTGGTGATCCCGACTGAGTTCGGGGCGAAGCTTTACGAGCAGATCCGCGAGGCTGGCGCCGACTTCGGCTTCAAGCCCACGGGTCTTGGTGCGTTGTCGAGCCTGCGCTTGGAGAAGGCGTACCGCGACATGGGTCACGACATCGACAGCGAGGACAACCCGCTCGAGGTCGGACTCGGCTTTGCCGTTGCGTGGGACAAGCCGGGCGGCTTCGTGGGTCGTGAAGCGCTGCTCAAGGCCAAGGAAAGTGGTCCGCTCGAGAGCCGGATGTTGACGTTCCTGCTGGAAGACCCGTCGTACGACCTGTTCGGTGCCGAGCCGGTCTATTGGAACGGGTCGGTCGCTGGGTACATGCGTGTCGGAGCGTTCGGCCACACCCTGGGTGCGGCAACCGGGCTCGCAGTGGTCGAGCGCGAAGGCGGGATCACCGCCGAGATGATCAATGCTGGCGGGTTCGAAGTGGATATCGCGGGAGTTCGGGTGCCGGCCAAAGCGTCCCTGCGGCCCTTCTTCGATCCGGATCGAACCCGACCTCAGTCATGAGCACCACGCCAACCCGCGACTTCGCGTCGGAGGGTGGCCGAGAGGCGTTCGAACTCGCGACCGAACTCGGCGACAAGGAATTGCGTCCCCGAGCAGCCGCGGCAGAGGAAGCCAGCGAGTTCCCTCGTGAGGTCTTTCGCACGCTCGGTCGCGCGGGCCTCATGGGGCTGCCCTTCGGCAGCGAGTATCGGCGGGGGAGCGCTCTGCTTCGCCGACTACCTGCAGGTGCTCGAGCAACTGAGCAACGCCTGGGGATCGGTTGGACTCGGCGTCAGCGTTCACACCTTGGCCTGCCTGCCGCTGTCCAACTACGGCAACGACGAACAGCGGTCACGTTGGTTGAACGATGACCTGGCGGGCGAACGCCTCGGCGCGTACTGCCTGTCCGAGTCCGACGCGGGTTCAGACGCAGCTGCCCTGAAGGCGACCGCTGAACGATCTGGTGACGACTACGTCGTGAACGGCACCAAGGCGTGGATCAGCCACGGTGGCGAAGCGGATTTCTACGTCGTCATGGCACGTACGCAAGACACCGGCGCCAAGGGAATCACCTGTTTCCTCGTCGAGGCAGAATACCGATGGTGTCGCAGCTCTGCCTGCCGAACACAAGCTCGGATTCACCGCGTCGACGACCGCGCAGGTGTCGTTCGACGCCGCCAAAGTCGCAGCCAATCGGCGCATCGGTGACGAAGGCCAAGGCTTTGCGATCGCGATGTCGGCATTAGATACCGGACGCCTGGGCATCGCTGCTTGTGCAGTTGGTATCGCCCAAGCAGCCCTCGACGTCGCTGTGTCGTACGCGAAGGAGCGCCAACAGTTCGGTCGCCCAATCGCAGAGTTTCAAGGACTCAGTTTCATGCTGGCGGACATGGCGACGTCGGTGGCAGCGGCTCGCGAGCTATATCTGTCGGCAGCCCGACTGAAGGACGCTGCTCGCCCGTTCAGTACTCAAGCGAGTATGGCCAAACTGTTCGCCACCGACGCCGCGATGCAGGTGACCACGGACGCTGTTCAGGTGCTGGGGGGAGCCGGCTACACCAAGGAGTATCCAGTGGAGCGCTACTTCCGTGAGGTAAAGGCCCTGCAGATCGTCGAGGGCACCAACCAGATTCAGCGGATGGTCATCGGCCGCTCGCTGACCCGTGACTGACCCATCCCGCAGCGAACGATCCGGCCAAGGGTTACAGTCCCCCTCGTGGAAGACCTCGACCAGCAGGACCGGCAGATCCTAAAACTCCTGGCCAGCGATGGCCGGATGAGTTACACCGATCTAGCAAAGGCGACCGGCCTGTCGACGTCAGCTGCCCATCAGCGAGTGCGACGTCTGGAACAACGAGGAGTGATCCTCGGGTACGCCGCCCACATCGACCTCGAGACCGTTGGGTTGCCACTGACCGCGTTCGTCTCGGTGTCGCCGATCAGCCCGGCCGATCCTGACGACATCGCCGATCTGCTTGCCCCGCTGTCGGCTGTTGAAGGTTGCTACAGCGTCGCGGGTGATCAGAACTACATCTTGAAGGTACGAGTGGCCAGTCCCGGATCGCTTGAAGCGTTGCTTTCCGAGATTCGCGCGACGGCGCACGTGACCACGCGAACCACCGTCGTTCTGAGCGTCCCGTTCGAGCACCGTCCGCCCGCGCTCTGATCGGACCTTAGACGCTGCCTGCCCTCGAGAGGCGCCGCGCAGTCATTTTGAACCGGTGCTTGGGAACTGAAATGACTGCCAGACGTCTCTCGGGGCCATCACCAACCCCGCGTACCAAGGACAACATCGTCTGACCTCAGTGCGTTGGCGTGAGCTCCACATCGGCCGCTGCAGCGGCGCGCGATGATGCTGCGGCGTCGGACGTTTCCTGAGTGATGTGACCGCGCGGGAACCCCTCGTCGATCCACCACTGCTGACCCTCGGCGCTTAGTTCGTGCACCGGGTCGTAGTAGACGTGCGTCTTGCGTACCGCCTCGGGATCATCCATCTCGATCCCAGTGCGGTAGTTCTTCGACCAGTAGGAGATGCCTTTGACCGTGTCGTACTCGTCGACCTGGTGCACCCAGCGTTTCCCGACGAACGGCACGTCACACACCACACGCGGCGTCGCGAATCCGGGTAGGTAACCCATCACGCCATGTTGAAGCCGCTGCGCCTCGCCGAGTGAAACTCGCCAGTGCTCCGCGAACGGGATCATGTCGCACATATAGAAGTAGTACGGCATGATGCTGGCGCCATCGAGCAATGCGAAGCACAGGTCCAACAGCGTCTCGACAGAGGCATTGACCCCCTGCATGAGGACGCCCTGGTTGCGGACATCACGAACACCGACGTCCAACATGGCGCGCGCTGCCTTGGCAACCTCAGGTGTCACCGAGTTCGCGTGATTCACGTGAGTGTGGATGGCCAAGCCGACACCACGCGCGTTGGCTTTGGCGGCAACCCGCTCCATGCCGGCGCGCACGTCGTCGGAGTACCAGTACTGAGGCAGTCCCATCAGCGCCTTGGTGGCCAGCCGAATGTCACGAATGTTCTCGATCTCCAGCAACTGATCGAGGTACGCCTCGAGGTTCTTCCAGGGCATGTTCGCGACATCGCCGCCGGACACCACGACGTCGCGCACCTGTGGTGTCGTGCGCAGGTACTCCATCTGCTGCTGAATGCGATCGACCGGCTTGAGATCGAATCGCAGTTTCTCAACGGTCGGCGTGGAGTTGCCGACCAGGTCCATGCGCGTGCAATGCCCGCAGTACTGAGGACACGTCGACAACAACTCCGCCAGCACCTTCGTCGGATAGCGGTGCGTCAGACCCTCGGCCTTCCACATGTCGTGCTCGTGGAGCGAGTCGCGGCTGGAGTAGGGGTGGGACGGCCAGTCGGTTCGACGATCGGAGAAGACCGGAAGCATGTACCGACGAACGGGGTCGGCAAGGAAGGCGTCGGTGAACTCCGCTGGAGTAGGCGTCCGCTCATCGTGAGAGTCCGGGACCATGGTGTTGACCATCTGCGGAGGCAGCAACATCGACATCGTCGCCCGCTCTTGCTGGTCGCGTTCGAGGTCTGCGTAGAACCGCTCCTCCAGCAGGTCGCCCATGGTGGCGCGAAGCTGCTTGATGTTCTTCACGCAGTGGGCACGCTGCCACTGGGCGCTCGACCAGTCCTCGACGGTGATGTCAGCCCACCCAGGGAGCCGACGCCAGTCCGGCTCACGCAGCTCGCGCTGCTGGTAGTGGTACGGCTGGGGGAGCGGACGAGCCACAGTGATACTCCTAAAGGACGAAGACGCTCTCTGGCGCGAGGGTACGAAGATCTTACGGTGGAATCAACAACATTCCGGAGAATCTTCGGCCAAAGGAGGTACCGAGGTAGCGGCTGCCACCCGGCGCCTGCCAAGATCGGCCGGTGACCGATCAGCGAGCCTCGTCCCCAGTAGGCCTGCACCGGGTCCTGGAGCCAGCTGGCGTGCTCCCGCAGGCCGCCCAGCGCCTGGATGCTGACCCCGCCATCTACGCCGACGAAATTCGGATCAGGGTGCAGCGACTCAACCTCGATGCGGCGTCGTTTCGGCAACTGTCCACCAAGCACAACGGCGATGGCGCTGCGGTCCGCGATGAGGTTCTGAAGATCATCGCCGAACGAGGCAAGATGCAGAACCCGGTCACCGGTTCCGGCGGGATGCTCGTGGGCCTCGTCGACGCCGTCGGCCCCGAAGCCACACTCCCGGTTCAAGTGGGAGACACCGTCACGTCGCTGGTCTCGCTGAGTCTGACACCGCTGCAGATCACCGACGGCTTGCGGGACTGGGACGGTGCAAGCGAGCAGGTGCCCTGTGACGGCTTCGCCATCTTGTTCGGTCGAACAATTGCCGCAAAGGTTCCCGACGATCTGCCCTCGGAACTGGCCATGGCGGTCATGGATGTGGCTGGCGCTCCGGCGCTGACCGGTCGTGTCGTTCGGCAGTATGTCGACCGCGGCAAGGCACCAACGGTTGCCGTCATCGGGGGAGCGGGCAAGAGCGGTTCGCTCTCACTGGTGGCTGCCCGGCGTGAGGGGGCGAGTCGGACCGTCGGAGTGGTTCCGGTTCAAACTGAGGCAGATCTCCTGAACGACGTGAAGATCGCAGACGTTGTGACGATCGCTGATGCGCGAGATCCGGTTGCTGTTGCGGATGCCGTGACGCAGGCGCTGGGTGCACCCGCAGACATCACCGTCGTCTGCGTCGATGTACCCGGTTGCGAACACGGTGCCATCCTTGCCACGTCGCCGCTGGGCGGGACGGTGATCTTCTTCTCGATGGCGACCTCGTTCTCCGCTGCCGCGCTCGGCGCCGAGGGGCTCGCGGCCGACACCACGATGCTCGTGGGCAATGGCTACACGCCTGGGCACGCAGAGTTGGCGTTCGAACTCCTGCGCACCGAGGAAGGAGTGCGTGAGCTGTTCGAGCGGCGACTGGCACACGAAGCGGGCCAACCGTGACCACAACGCTCTACCGCGGCGGGCGGGTCTACTGTCCAGCGGATCCGACCACGACCGCCCTGGTGGTCGAAGACAACCTGATCGCCTGGGTCGGGGGCGAGGCTGCAGCCGCAGCGCACGTTGATGATGTCGACCACGTCGTCTCGCTCGACGGCGCGTTGGTCACGCCAGCGTTTGTCGACGCTCATGTACACACGACTTCAACCGGCTTGAATCTCACCGGCCTCGACCTGTCTGACGTCCGTAGTGCATCCGAACTCCTCGACAAGTTGGCCAGTCACGCAGTGGGATCTGGCGGAACTGCCATCCTTGGACACCGATGGGACGAGTCCGGTTGGCCGGATCCGACGCTACCGACCCGAACTGAAATCGACCGAGCTGCCAATGACGCGGTCGTCTACCTGTCGCGGATCGATGTGCACTCGTGCCTAGCGTCGTCAGCACTCATCGATCAAGCCCCTCAGGCGCGCGGGCTCGCGGGTTACTCCGACGCAGGATGGCTCAGTCAAGATGCCCACCACGCGGTACGTGCGGTCGCCTTTGAATCGATCACTCCAGACCAGCGACGTTCCGCGCAGCGCACAGCCCTGGACCACGCAGCGAGTCTGGGGATCGGGATGGTGCACGAACTCGGCGGTCCTGGGATCAGTGACCATGAAGACTTTCGCGAGCTGCTCGGTTACGGACCTGGTGTAGGCACTGCCGAGGTCGTCGGCTACTGGGGTGAACGCGGAGGCCCGGATATTGCGTTGTCACTTGGTGCCGTTGGCGCCGCGGGGGATCTGTTCATCGACGGTGCAATCGGATCGCATACCGCGCTGTTGCGCGAGCCGTACTCGGACGAGAACACGCGTGGCGCTCAATACGTCACCGCTGCAGAGATTCGCGACCATGTGCAGGCATGTTCGTTAAGAGGGGTTCAGGCCGGATTCCACGTGATCGGTGATGGCGCAATGGAAGTGCTGTGTGCCGCATTGCGCGAAGCCGCCGAGAACGTTGGGGCCGATGTTGTTCGGTCGGCTCGTCATCGCCTCGAGCACGTTGAGATGGTCACCCCAGAACAACTCCTTCTCTTCGTCGAACTGGGAATCGTGGCAAGTGTTCAACCCCTGTTCGATGAGTTGTGGGGTGGTGACAACCGGATGTACGTCACGCGACTCGGCAAGGAACGAGCGGCGGCGTTGAATCCCTTCGCCGCCATGCTGGCCGCCGGGATACCCATGGCCTTCGGGTCAGATGCCCCCGTCACTCCTATGGGGCCGTGGGAAGCGATTCGGGCGGCGTCACGACATCACACGAAAGAGTCCGCCATCAGTGTTCGCGCGGGCTTTAACGCTCATACACGAGGCGGCTGGCACGCTGCCGGACTCAACGTGGGCGGTGTCATAGCGCCAGGACAGCCCGCGTCATTAGCCTTCTGGTCGGCAGATCCCGAGCGCAGAAGTCGCTGGACTGCCGGTCCTTGAGTCTGATGCTCCGGTGCCCAGCCTGCTTGCAAACCATGGTCCATGGCCGCACAGTTTTCACACTCGACAGTTGATTTTGATGGCAATCGCGACAGGGAGACGAAGTTGAGTCGGCGTACGACCAAACTCGAGTTGGATCCAGTTGCCAAGCGGAAGGCTCGCGCGCTGGCACGCCGAGCCGGTAAGCCGATCGTCAAACTCACTACGTCCCACACCACCGTCTCGGTTGAGCGCGCGCTGCTTCGACTGGCTGGACTGCAAGGTGCCGACCCTGACGGTCAGCCGTGGGTCAATCACTTGGTCGACGCAGTGCGCGCCGATGTTGGCCTTGAGCACGGGGTTGCCTTGCCGGTATGGCATGCACTGGCGTCAGGTGACTATTCGGACTTGCAAGCGTTGGCGCAGAAAGCTGCAGCGGGCAGCGTGATCTTCGAGGTGCCTGAGAAAGGTGCTATGACCAAGGCACGCAACGCAGCGCGCAAACAAGTCGGCCAGGGATTGGCGCGCATCGATCGCAGCCGCAAGGAGCGCGATCGACTCATCCGGCGCTACGGAGATCCGCCCAAACCTTGGGTCTATCTGATCGTCGCCACAGGTGACATCTACGAAGACATGCCACAAGCACAGGCGGCGGCTCGTGAAGGTGCTGACATCGTCGCGGTCATTCGGTCGACGGGACAGTCACTGATCGATTTCGTCCCGGAGGGCGCAACGCGCGAAGGCTACGCCGGGACGTACGCCACCCAAGAGAACTTCAGGCTGATGCGCAGTGCGCTCGATGAGGTCTCGTCTGAACTCGGTCGCTATGTGCGATTGACCAACTACGCGTCCGGACTCTGCATGCCCGAGATCGCGACGCTAGCCGGACTTGAACGTCTCGACATGATGTTGAACGACTCCATGTACGGAATTCTGTTCCGGGATATCAACCCAATTCGTACGTTTGTCGACCAGCGGTTCAGCCGCCAAGTTCATGCTCGTGCCGGAATCATCATCAATACCGGTGAGGACAACTACCTCACAACTGCGGACGGAGTTGAGGCAGCGCATACCGTCACCGTAAGCCAACTCCTCAACGAGTACTTCGGCAAGGAAGCTGGCCTCGAGGACTGGCAGTTGGGACTCGGGCACGCTTTTGAGATCAACCCCAGCGTCCCTGAGTCATTCAGACTGGAACTTGCGCACGCGTTGCTGGCTCGCGAACTCTTCCCAGATGCGCCGTTGAAATGGATGCCGCCGACCAAACACATGACGGGCGATGTGTTCGGTGGTTACCTGCTGAACGGGTTCTTCAACTTGGTTGGCTCAATGACCGAGCAAGACATCTTGTTGGTGGGCATGCTCACCGAAGCGGTGCACACCCCGTGGCTCTCGGATCGGGACCTCGCGCTGCAGAACGTGCGTTATGTGTTCAATGCAACGTCTGGTCTGGCTGAGGACTTCGTTCCAGCGCACGATGGCTTCGTTGTTCAGCGTGGCCGCCAGGTGCTTGCTGAGGCCATCGAGTTGTTGGAGCGCATCGTCGATGACGGGTTGCTCAACGCGATCGGCGACGGAACGTTCGGTTTGATGAAACGTCCCGCCGACGCTGGAAGGGGATTGGACGGCGTCGCCAAGCAAGCGAAGGACTACTTCAATCCGGCTTCTGACCTGCTTGCCGAAGGGTTCTCCGGAAAGGTGACGCGATGAGCAAGAAGGCCGCAAAGCCGAACACTGGCGGTTCCGGAGGCACGATCATTCGTCCCTACGGCGACGCCACAGGGGATGGACAGGTCCAGGTTTCGTTCACCCTGCCGGTCAAGGCAGACAAGCGCGCCGAGGGTGCCGCCCTGCAGTTGGCCAACAAGATGGGCCTCGATCCGGCAATGGTCGTGCACAGCAAAGCGATGGGTCCGGACTTCACCTTCTTTGTGGTCTATGGGCGCTGCAGCCATCTGGTCGACCTCAGCAAGGTGACGATCGTTGAGCGTGAGTTCCCACTGCTGTCGCCGAAAGAGGTAAGCGCGTCCGTCAAGAAGAACCTGCGCCGGCCACTGGTCATCATCGGGGCTTGTATCGGGACCGATGCTCACACCGTGGGGATCGACGCGATCTTGAACATCAAAGGTTGGGCCGGGGAGAAGGGGCTGGAGGCGTACAGCGACCTTGAGGTACACAACCTCGGTGCCCAGGTTTCGGTACCCGATCTGGTCGACCACGCTCACCAGTTGCACGCGGATGCGGTGCTAGTGAGCCAAGTTGTCACGCAGCGAGAGGCTCATCTGCACAACGTCACGCAAATGTCTGCTGCGTTCCGCGAGGCTTACCCCGCGGACAAGCGTCCGGTCCTGGTTGTTGGTGGGCCACGCTTCGACGAAGCCGGCGCCGAAGCGTTGGGCGTCGATCGGGTCTTCGTCAAGGGCACAACACCCGCAGAAGTGGCCAGCTACCTGGTTCATCGACTCGCCGCCCCCGTCGGGGAAGAAGCCAGCCACCCGAAAGGCACCAGCCACCCGAAAGGCACTCGCCACACGAAAGGCCAAGCGATGACCGAAGACGCCCGGGTTGGCCTTGTGGTCAAGCATCGCCGTTACATCACTCACGCCGACGCGCACTACGGGGGAAACCTCGTCGACGGCGCCTTCACACTGGCGTTGTTCGGCGATGTCGCGACCGAGCTTTCCATTCGTACCGATGGCGACGAGGGGCTGTTTGCTGGCTACTCCGAGGTCACGTTCTTGGCACCGGTTCGCGCTGGCGACGTCCTAGAGGTTTCGGCAACGCTGACCGCCGTGGGACGCCGAAGTCGCACTGTGACGTTCGAATCGACGATTTGCTGTCGCGCGCGTCCAGACGTCAGTGATTCGGCAGCAGAAGTGCTGACCGAACCCATCGTCTCGACTCGAGCGGTTGGGACCGTAGTAGCACCCGCTGCGTCCTAACGTCTGCGCTCCGGCAGGTACCGTCGATGTCGTGGTTACCGTTCCGCCCGCTGTAGTTGGGGGCCAGGAAGTTCAGCCAGACGTGACACGTCCGTGGCTGACTCTTGGACGTCTTGGGCTGGCTGCATTGGCCGGAGCGGCACTGGTGTTGGCGTTCCCCCCGTACGGCTGGTGGCCACTCAGTGTGGTGGCGGTGGCTGGGTTCACGCTGCTGGTCCGGGGCAGATCGATTCTGTTTGGGATCGCGCTCGGTGCGGTTTTCGGGATGACGTTCTTTCTTGGCCTGATGCCCTGGCTTCGGGTGATCGGTCCTGATGCGTGGATCGGACTCTCGGCCATGTGCGCGGTCTTCCTCGCCCTGTTGGGAGGTGGCGTGGCCTTACTCACCCGCGCGCCGTGGTGGCCGCTGACGACGGCATTGCTTTGGGTAGCGGTCGAAGCAGTTCGCGATCGCATGCCGTTCGGAGGGGTGCCTTGGGGCCGGCTCGCCTTCGCCAATAGCGAGAGTTCCGTCACCGGATGGGCTGCCATCGGGGGAGCGCCGCTGGTGACGTTCGTGGTGGCACTGGCCGCGGGGCTGCTGGCAGCGTTGATCGTTGGCCCCCGAGATTGGCGTCGCTACACACTTACTGGTTGCGCACTGGTTGTCGTTGTGACAAGCGGGCTGTTGATTCCGCGGCCGACCGACGGAACCACTGTTGTTGCTGCGGTAGTTCAGGGAGATGTGCCACGAACTGGTATGGACGCGTTCGGGCAGCGGCAAGCGGTGCTGGATGGGCATGTCGACGCGACATTGGCTTTGGCAGATGACGTGGCGGCTGGGAAGACACCACAACCCGACTTCGTCGTCTGGCCCGAGAACTCGTCTGACATCGACCCCTTCATGGACCAAAGTGCGTACGACCGGATTGACCAAGCGGTGCGCGCGATCAATGCTCCGACTCTCGTCGGGATCGTCACGCAGACCGCGGACGGGTCAATGTTGCTCAACTCCGGCGTGGTTTGGTCTCCGACGACTGGTCCTGGACAGACCTACATCAAGCGGCATCCGGTGCCGTTCGGCGAGTACGTGCCCTTTCGGTCAGTGTTGTCTCGGTACATCTCACGGTTGGACCGGATCCCGAGGGACTTCGCAGCCGGTACCAAGCCTGGCGTCCTCGACCTCGGACCGGTTGTCGCGGGCGACGTCATCTGCTTCGAGGTGGCGTTTGACGACATCGTCCACGACGTCGTGACGGGAGGTGCCACTGTCATCACCGTGCAGACCAACAATGCAACGTACGGCCGAACTGGCCAAGTGGAGCAGCAACTCGCGCTGTCGCAACTGCGAGCAGTCGAGCACGGCCGTTCCGTCTTGGTAGCGGCGACTTCAGGTATCAGCGCGATCATCGCCCCAGACGGACAGATCCAGGATCGGTCGCAGGAGTTCACTCGTGATGTGCTGGTCGACAACGTCGTGGCACGCGATTCATTAACCATCGCGACCAGAGTCGGTGCCTGGCCAGAACTCGTGCTCTCATTACTTGCGATTGGCGCCCTCGTGCTGGCAACCCGACGACGTACGGGAGGGTCGCACTCGTGACTGAAGAGACCGCTCCAGGGCCGGTGTTGGTCATCGTTCCCACCTACAACGAGGCAGCATCCCTACCCGTGGCAATCAAAGCCATTCGTACGTCGAATCCCGACGTACACATCCTCGTGGTCGATGACGACAGCCCCGACGGGACAGGGGTCCTTGCCGATGAGCTCGCCCGGGCGGACGCCAACGTCCACGTCCTCCATCGGACCCGGAAGGCCGGACTGGGCGCTGCGTACATTGCCGGTTTCCGATGGGGACTCGGCCGCGACTACGAAGCGCTGGTCGAGATGGACGCAGACGGTTCGCATCGCGTCGAATATCTTGGCCAAATCCTTGATGCGCTGAAAGACAACGACGTGGTGATCGGTTCGCGCTGGACTGCAGGGTGGCGAGGTTCAGAACTGGCCCAAGTCACGAGAAGTTCTTAGCCGCGGCGGGAACGCCTACGCACGCGTATTGCTTGGATTGGATGTGCAAGATGTGACCGGCGGATATCGCGCGTACCGGCGCCGGGCCCTAGAACAGATCGACCTCGGCTCCGTGCAGTCACAGGGCTACTGCTTTCAGGTCGATCTGACGCGTCGGTGCGCGCACGCGGGACTGCGGATCGCTGAGGTTCCGATTACGTTCTTCGAACGGTCCGAAGGCGAGAGCAAGATGAGCAAGGGCATCGTCGCTGAGGCGCTCTGGCGTGTCACGCTCTGGGGGGCGCAAGACCGGGTTCGTCAGCTCACCGGACGGAGGAAGCGGTAATGGGTTTCCTACTCTTCGTCATCTTCGTGGTCTGGCCGGTGTTGGAGATCGTGATGCTTGTCCTCGTCGCCGACCAGATTGGCTGGGGCTGGGCGCTCTTAGGGTTGATCGGACTTTCGCTGCTTGGAGTCCTGGTGATCCGCGGGACGTTCAAGGCGGGACGCGCCATTGCCAATTCGACGGTCGGGACCGCGACTGATCCGTTGAAGGTTGGCTCCGACGATTTGACCAGTCTCGGCAAGCAAACTGCCGACGCTGGATTTCGGCTGCTTGCGGGCATTTTGTTGGTGATCCCTGGCTACGTCACAGGGGTCGTTGGTCTGCTGCTTTTGTTGCCACCGGTTCGCGCTTTGGCCCGCGCGGCCGCGGGAAATGCCATGGTGCGTCGTTACCCTCGATGCAGGCGACCATGACCCGAGTGCGGATCTACACGCCACCGGGAGACGTCGTGCAGGGCCACGTCGTCCGTGATGACCCAGATCAAGCCCCAGGAGAAGACGGGCCGCAGCATTGCGGTAGATAGTGGTGGCTATAGCAACCAAAATCTTCCGCAATAGAAGGGTGACTACGCAGACTTGCGGCGCTTCGGGGCGGGGACGCCGCCGCCGGAGCGAAGCAACTCCAGACGCTCTTCGAGCAGTTCCTCAAGTTCTGGAATGGTCCGACGCTCAAGCAGCATGTCCCAGTGGGTGCGCTGCGGTTTGGTCAACTTCTCGTCTGGTAGCGGCACGTCGCGGGCAATTGCCACGGCGCCGCATTGCCGGCATTCCCAACGCGCCGGTACGTCGGCCTCAACCGAGAAAGGCATCGTGAAGGTGTGTCCGAGCGGGCAGTCGTAGTCGACCATCAATCGGGCTGCTGGCTCGATGCCCGCGTCGTTCTCGTAGCTGGTCGCGCCGAGGCGCGTTCCGCGTAGGGCTCGCTCGCTCATGGCTTCCTCCGAGGGCTGGTGGGCCCGCTCGCTGGCGTCACCGGGGGTGGGGTGACGAACTACTCCAGGCGTCCTGCTCGCCCGACGGAGGCCGCAACCGATACGTTGCAAAACCCCCGGACTGGTAGAACGCACTAACCCTTCGACGGATTCCCGCCCGAGCAGGATCCGTCGGACGGATACGAAAAAAAGGGATATTTAGGGCTATTGGGACGCGAAGTCTTGCTTACGACCGCTCCGCGTCACTTCCTAGCCGATCCAGGAACAGCACCTGGGCCAGAACAGCGTGCTCGAGTTCCTGAAGGTCGACGCTCTCGTTCGCCGAGTGGATGTTTGCCTGCTTGGCATCCTCAGCGCCCCAGATGACAAATTCACCAGCGGGGGACAACTTCTGGAGGGTGTTCAACAACGGAATTGACCCGCCCGAGCCAGACGTTGTGGCGGCCACTTCGTAGGCCTGCGTCATGGCCGCCATGGCGTGTTGCAGCGCAGGACCGTCCGAGCGGGTGGAGAAGGGCTCACCGGTGCCTGCGTCGACGATGTCCACGTCCACGCCCCACGGTGCGGCATCCTGCAGGTGTTGAACGAGGACCGCCATTTCGGTAGACGCGCTGCTGCCCGGTGGGATGCGTAGCGAAACCGTCGCACGAGCGTGCGGGACGACGGCGTTGACGGCGCCATCGACGCTCGGAGCGTCCAGTCCGATGACGGTGATCGCCGGTCGGCTGACAAGTCGAGAGTTCACCGAACCCGTACCGACCAGTTCCACTCCGTCTCGTACACCAGCCATCGTTCGAAACATCGACTCGTCAATCTCGCCGCCGGCCCACGGGCCTCCCACCAACTGGGGGATCGCGACATCGCCCGCGTCATCGTGCAACGTCGCAAGCATCCGGATGAGAGCTAGCAGGGCGTCAGGTGCGACGCCACCGAACATTCCGGAATGGACCGCTTGATCCAACGTCCTAACCTCGACGGTGACAGCAGCGACGCCCCGCAGATCGGTACAGACGATCGGGTGACCCACGACGTCGTTGCCTCCGTCAGCAATCACGAAGACATCGGCGGTGAACATGTCGGGATGAGACTGGACGAAAGGCTCAAGGTGGCTGTCGGTCTCCTCTTCTCCTTCGATGACGATTCGCAGGGTGACCGGTGGGTGACCGTCGAACGCCTGCAACGTCGCCGCGTGCATGGCGATACCGGACTTGTCGTCGGCCGCCCCACGT
This sequence comes from uncultured Actinomycetota bacterium, assembly GCA_963726755.1. Lineage (GTDB taxonomy): Bacteria > Actinomycetota > Actinomycetes > JAHEKZ01 > JAHEKZ01 > DATKIY01. The sequence goes on along the minus strand of CAVSDB010000001.1, from coordinate 1,181,585 downwards.
CCATAGAGCCGACCATCACGCAGTTCAGGCGTCCACGGATCGGTACTCCAGCCCTGTTCGGGCGGCGCCGGCTGAACGTCGTAGTGGGCGTACAACAAGACGGTGGGCGCACCTGGGGGACCGGGTACCTCTGCGTAAACCAGTGGATAGCCGTCCGGAACCTCGACCAACCGAGCGTTCTCAGCTCCGCTTCGCTTCAGGAGCGAAACGGTGGCCTCGCCCATCGCGAGGACAGGTTCGGCGGGAAATCCCGGGAACGCACAGGACGGGATCGCGACCAGTTTGGTCAAGTCGTCGACGACTCCGGGCATGCCGTCCGCAACTACCTGCACCCAGTCCTGCGTCATGTAACACCTGCCTTCGTCAAGAATTGCTTGCGTGCTCGGATCTTAATAGCGGCAGGGCTGGTGAGTCCGTTCGGCGCGACGTGACACGATCGCACGATGAGCGCAGCCAAGAGGTCGAGACGCGAAGTCGTCGGCCCCGCACACCGCGGATAGTCACGACGTGATCCGCGTTCAAGGCGCGCGCGTGAACAACCTCAAGGACGTCAGCGTCGAACTTCCTAAGCGCCGGCTGACGGTGTTCACCGGCGTCTCGGGTTCGGGCAAGAGCTCGCTGGTCTTCGGGACGATCGCCGCCGAATCACAGCGGCTGATCAACGAGACATACAGCGCGTTCGTGCAGGGCTTCATGCCGACGCAGTCACGTCCGGAGGTTGATCTACTCGAGGGGCTGACGACGGCGATCATCGTCGACCAGGAACGAATGGGAGCTAATCCACGTTCAACGGTCGGGACAGTCACCGACGCGAACGCGATGTTGCGCATCGTCTTCAGCCGACTGGGGCGACCGCACATCGGCTCACCTCAGGCGTACGCGTTCAACGTCCCCAGTGTGTCGGCGAGCGGTGCGATCACCGTCGAACGAGGCGGCAAGACGATCGCGAAGAAGGCGACCTTCAACCGACTCGGTGGTATGTGCCCACGATGTGAGGGAAGAGGCTCGGTAACCGACTTCGAGTTGACGGTGCTGTACGACGAAACCAAGTCTCTGAACGAGGGGGCGCTGTCGATCCCCGGTTACAGCATGGACGGCTGGTACGGCCGCATCTTCCGGGGCTGCGGCTTCTTCGACCCTGACAAGCCGATTGGCAAGTACACCAAGAAGCAGCGACACGACTTGCTGTACAAGGAACCGACCAAAATCAAGGTCGATGGCATCAACCTCACCTACGAAGGCCTCATCCCGAAGATTCAGAAGTCGATGCTGTCTAAGGATGTCGACTCGCTGCAGCCGCACATCCGAGCCTTCGTCGACCGAGCGGTTACCTTCACGACCTGCCCTGAGTGCGACGGCACTCGACTCAGCGAGGCGGCTCGATCGTCGAAAATCAGGAAGCTCAATATCGCCGATGCCTGCGCCATGCAGATCAGTGACTTGGCGGAGTGGGTCGGGGGACTCGACGAGCCGTCGGTCGCGCCCCTTCTTGCAGCACTGCAGCAGACCCTTGAGTCCTTTGTCGACATCGGGTTGGGATACCTCTCACTCGATAGACCGACCGGCACACTGTCGGGCGGCGAGGGACAGCGGACCAAAATGATCCGCCACCTCAGTTCGTCACTCACCGACGTGACCTACGTCTTCGATGAGCCGACAGTCGGCCTTCACCCGCACGACATTCAGCGAATGAACGACCTGCTGCTGCAGCTTCGAGACAAGGGCAACACGGTGCTCGTCGTCGAACACAAACCCGAGACGATCGCTATCGCTGAACACGTCGTCGACCTGGGGCCGCGTGCTGGAACTGCCGGGGGAGAGGTGGTGTTCGAAGGAACCGTCGCCGGGCTGCGGTCCAGCAAGACGCTCACCGGAAGACATCTCGAGGACCGGGCCGCTCTAAAGGAGTCGGTGCGGAATTCGACAGGAGTGCTTGAGGTCCGCGGCGCGAGCACCAACAACCTGCGGGACGTCAATGTCGACATCCCGCTTGGTGTGCTGGTCGTCGTGACCGGCGTGGCCGGATCGGGCAAGAGTTCGCTGATCCACGGCTCGGTGTCCGAACGCGACGGCGTAGTTTCGGTCGATCAAACTCCGATCCGCGGTTCCCGACGAAGCAACCCCGCGACCTACACCGGTCTGCTGGACCCGATACGTAAAGCCTTCGCGAAGGCCAACGGCGTGAAACCAGCACTGTTTAGCGCCAACTCCGAAGGCGCTTGCCCAAACTGCAACGGCATCGGAGTCATCTACACCGACCTCGCGATGATGGCTGGAGTTGCTGCTACCTGCGAGGTGTGCGAGGGAAAACGCTTCGAAGCCGACGTACTGAAGTACAAGTTTGGTGGGAAGGACATCAGCCAGGTACTCGCGATGCCGGTGAACGAAGCGGAGGTGTTCTTCGGCTCTGGCAGAGCGCAGACTCCTGCCGCGCACAAGATCCTGGAACGACTCGCTGACGTTGGACTGGGTTACCTCAGCCTCGGCCAGCCGCTGACCACGTTGTCCGGTGGCGAGCGACAGCGCCTCAAACTGGCCACCCACATGGCGGAGAAGGGCGACGTCTACGTGTTGGACGAACCGACGAGCGGCCTGCACCTCGCCGACGTCCAGCAGTTGCTTGGTTTGCTGGACCGACTCGTTGACTCCGGAAAGTCAGTCATCGTGATCGCGCATCACCAGGCGGTCATGGCGCACGCCGACTGGATCGTCGATCTCGGACCGGGCGCTGGGCACGATGGGGGCCAGATCGTCTTCGAGGGAACCCCTGCGGACATCGTCAAGGCCAAGAAGACGCTGACCGGGAGGCACCTGGCGGAATACGTGCGCCTGGCCCCCTCGTGAGAAAGTGCCGATAATCTACATTATGTCAACTCCTCGATTGCGGACGATTCTGGTTGCTGAGCGCCGTCTGGCTACCGCAATCCTGGATAGCGTCCTGGGATGGCCGACGCTCCCCTCTTCGCAGTGATGGACATCGATGGCGTCCTCGCCGACGTCCGGCATCGGTTACCGCTGCTGGACGGTAAGTCGCAGGACTGGGACGGCTTCTTCGCTGCTGCGCCTCACGACCCAATTCTCGGCGAAGGTCTGGAGTTGGCCCTTGAGCTCGCCGAACAGTATGAGGTCGTCTACCTGACCGGTCGCCCCGAGAAGTCTCGTCGGGATACCGAACACTGGTTGGACCGATACGGCTTCCCTAGCGGTCGGTTGATCATGCGAGGCAATGTCGACTATCGACCGGCAAAGCGGTACAAGCTCGGTGAGTTACGAAAACTGCAAAAAGACCGCGACGTGGCGATCTTCGTTGACGACGACATCCGGGTGATTCAGTCGGCCATCGAAGAGGGCTTTGTCGTTCACCACGCGCAATGGATGGAGCGAGAGGACTCACCCGAGTCACGCAGACGTCAAGGCGTGCTGTTCGACGCGCAGGAAACCGAGGGCCGCACGTAATCACAAGTTGCTATGCAGAGCGGGCGCTATCGCGCCCGGCCCGTCTAGCAACTTGACGGTGTCAGCCGAGTTGGTTGACCAGCGCAGCAAAGACCGGATGTGCGGTATCAGCCGCCGGCACGATCATCCTTCCTGATCGTCTGACTTCTCGTGGCGTCCACCAGCCCCCGAGTCAGCCAGCGATAGTGCCTGGTGAGCCTTATCCACTCCCGTTCGTACGCGTGCGGCTCCCCCAGCGCAACGGCGTGCAGCGCCGCATCAGCGCACTGAAAGCCCATCGCCAGTCCTTCGCCAGTTAACGCGTCCACGTAGCCCGCGGCGTCACCGACGAGCAAGACCCGTCCGGTCGTGCGTCGGCTCACGCGTTGCCAGAGCGGACCCGCGCCGCGTACCTGACTGCTCGTCGTTCCTCCACCCAGTCGCTGGCGAAGCGCAGGAAACTGCCTGAGTCGATCCTCAAACGATCCTTCAGTTGCGCCGCTGAGAATGGCCACACCGACTTCAGTACCCGACACCGGCGTGACGTACGCCTCTGCGTGCTTCGACCAGTAGACCTCGACGGTCTTACTCCAGGGTGCAGTGTGGAAGTGCTTACGTAGCCCATATCGCGCAGGTCGTCTCCCTCGCACGGAAATGCCTATCCAGCCACGCACCTTTGAATGCAAACCGTCGGCACCGAACACATAGCGCGACCTAATTGACGTTCCGCCTTCCAGCAGAACCGTTGCTGAGTCTGAGGTTTGTTCGATACCGACGCACCGATCGTGGACCTGTTCGACGTGCATTTCCTTGGCCCGCGTTCCAAGCAATTCGCTAAGAACCGTTCTGCGGACACCGCGGCCCGGTCCTGCTGTGAACGTCGCGGTTCCTTGGCGAGTACCTTCTGCGTCAAGGTAGGTGATCCCGGTGAACACCTGCCCAGGAGGATCAACCGAGATCCCGCCGAGCTTCTCCAGCGCTGAGGGCATCAGCCCTTCTCCGCAAGCCTTGTCGATCGGCATATCGCGCGGTTCGACCACGGTCACCCGCATCCCCCGCAGCGAAGCTCGAGTGGCGGCGTAGAGCCCAACCGGTCCCCCACCGACCACCACCAGGTCGAACGCTTTCCCGGTCATCTGCCCTCGCGTGGGCTTGGTGTCGTGTCAACTAGACGCGCGAGTGCGTCGTTCTCGGAACGAATGCGAACGCGAAGCAACAGCGCGTTAGCCACCGTGAAGATCGATGCCGTGATCCAGGCAGTGTGGACCAGGGGCAGCGCGAATCCCTCGACGACGACCGCGACGTAGTTGGGGTGCCGAAAGTGTGCGTAGGGACCCGTCCGAACCAAGGGCTGGCTCGGCACGACAACAACTCGGGAGTTCCATTGATGTCCGAGGGTCTTGATGCACCACCATCGCAGTGCTTGTGCGAACACGACTAGCGCGAGCATCGGCCAACCGAGCCATGGCAGGAATGGCGCCCCGCCGACGTCGACCTCGATCAGGCACCCTGCGAGTAACCCGATGTGCAGAAGAACCATGAACGGGTAGTGCCCCTGGCCGACCTCGATCGCACCTCGCGCCCTGGCCCACGTCATGTTGCGTCTGGCTACGACTAACTCGATGAGTCGTTCGACGGCGACCGCTAAGACCAGCAGCGTGTACCAGAAGTCTGACGACATGGTTACCAACTCAACAGGACGAGTTCTGAGCAGAAACCAGGTCCCATGGCCATCATCACAGCCGGTTCACCCAAGCCGGGTGGGTGGTCGCGCATGGTGTCCTGCAACACGTGCAGCACAGACGCTGACGACAAGTTCCCGACTGAATGCAGAGAACGCCACGTAACGTCGAAGACCTCCGACGCAACTCCCAGCGCCTCCTGCATCGCTATGAGAACCTTCGGCCCACCGGGATGTGCGACCCAATGCTTCACATCGGCGATATCTAGTTGCTCCTCGGCCAAGAATTCCTTCACGTTGCCACCGAGATTGTCGCGCACCACGTCTGCCACCGTGGGGGCCAGCACTATGCGGAATCCAGATCCGCCGATGTCCCACCCCATCAGTCGCTCGCTGTCGGGATAGAAAACCGAGCGAGATGCACGCACTGCTGGTCCATCAATTCCTAGAGATTGCGCCCTGCGCTCCCCCACCATGACCAGAGCCGCGACACCGTCGCCGAAAAGCCCAGACGCAACGACGTTCGCCAGGCTCGTGTCATCGCGCTGCACTGTTAACGAACACAGTTCAACGCTGATCAACACAGCCACATCGTCGGGGTGTCCGCGTAGGTAGTCGGCGATGCGAGCAACTCCTGCGGCACCGGCAACGCAACCTAGTCCAAACAACGGCACCCGTTTGACGTCGTCGCGAAGTCCCAGTTCAGGGATCAACCGTGCGTCGATACTCGGAACAGCGACGCCGGTCACCGTGGTGCTCATAACGAGGTCAACGTCGGTTGGGTGAAGCCCGGCTTGACTCAATGCGTCTGCTACGGCAGCACTCGCGAGGCGAACACCAACCTCGATAAAGACATCGTTAGACGCACCGAACCCCTCGAGCCCTTCGTACGCTTCTAGGGGCAGGGCCAGGTGCCTTCGCGTCACACCGGTCGCCTCGTGCACGCGACGCAACAGCGCGAATGCCGTGGGGTCATCTCCCCTCGTCGGACCGAGGACCACCTTCCCGAAGGCCTCGGTAATTTCGGTCTGGGGGTAACTGAACTCACCCAGACCGCTCGAGACCGCCGCGATGACCGGCACCTTTGCATCCTCGCACGAATCGTGCGCAGGCCCGTCCTGGAGACTGCTACGGCTACTCGAAGTCCTCCGGCGGCGGACACGAGCAAACCAAGTGGCGATCCCCGTACGCTCCGTCAATTCGACGCACCGGTGGCCAGTACTTGTCGAGTCGAAGGTTCGGCGTGGGATACGCAGCTGTCTCTCTGCTGTATTCCTGCTCCCAATCCCCGAGAAGACTGGCGGCGGTATGTGGTGCGTGACGCAGCGGACTTGCCTCAACCGCCCACTCTCCCGCAGCGACTTGGTCGATCTCAGCGCGAATCGCGACCATGGCGTCGATGAACCGATCGATCTCGCCCAAGCCTTCGCTTTCGGTGGGTTCGACCATCAAGGTGCCCGCGACTGGAAACGACATGGTTGGTGCATGAAAGCCGTAGTCGATAAGTCGTTTGGCAACATCGTCGACCGTCACACCTGTGGTCTTGGTGATCTCGCGCAAATCAAGGATGCACTCGTGGGCGACTAGTCCGTGGTCGCCACTGTAGAGAACAGGAAAGTGCCCTTGAAGTCGTCGCGCGATGTAGTTGGCGGATAACACTGCAGACTTGGTCGCCTGCGTCAGTCCGTCGGGCCCCATGAGTCGGACGTAGGCCCACGAGATAGGCAAGATCCCCGCCGACCCCCACGGCGCCGCTGCAACTGGTCCCACTCCGCTACTCGGACCTGCCTGTTCGACCAGCGGATGGTTCGGTAGGTACGGCGCGAGGTGCGCCCGGACACCTATCGGTCCGACGCCGGGACCGCCTCCCCCGTGAGGGATGCAGAACGTCTTATGAAGATTCAGGTGGGAAACGTCAGCACCGAACTTGCCTGGCTGTGCCAACCCGACCAAGGCGTTGAGATTCGCGCCGTCGACGTACACCTGCCCGCCAGCTTCATGGATCAGACCGCAAACCTCACGCACCTCTGACTCGAAGACGCCGTGAGTGGACGGATACGTGATCATTAGCGCCGCAAGGTTGTCCCGGTGCTCCTGGATCTTCTCGACGAGCACGGTCATGTCAAGGTGACCATCACTGTCGGTAGGAATCACGACAACCCGCATCCCGGCCATGACAGCACTGGCGGCGTTCGTGCCGTGGGCAGACGCTGGGATCAGGCAGATCGTTCGCTCGGACTGACCGTTAGCGTCGTGATACGCCCGAATCGCGAGCAAGCCGGCGAACTCGCCCTGGCTGCCGGCATTCGGCTGCAGCGACACGGCGTCGTACCCCGTGATCTCGATCAGCCATCGCTCGAGGTCGCCCATTAATGACAAGTAACCCTGGGCTTGCTCGATGGGCGCGAACGGGTGGATGTTCGCGAACTCCGGCCACGACACGGCCGCCATCTCGGTGGTCGCGTTGAGTTTCATCGTGCAGGAACCGAGCGGAATCATTGATCTGTCAAGGGCAACGTCCTTGTCCTGCAACCGGCGCAGGTAGCGCAGCATCTCAGTCTCGCTGCGATGACGACTGAACACCGGATGCGTCAGGAAAGGGGTGGTGCGCCGCAATGCTTCTGGGAGCCAACCGTTCTCGCTCTCTCGAAGGTGTTCGTCGACCGCGTCGACGTCGTCGCGGTCGACACCAAATGCCCCCCAGACATCGACCACATCGGAGCGAAGGGTGACTTCATCGGTTGAGATACCGATGGTGTCCTCATCTACCCGACGCAAGTTGATCCCCGCCTGCAGCGCAGCTGCCATCACGGCGTCCGCACGGCCCGGCACCTTGGCATGCACGGTGTCGAAGAACGTGCCATGGGCGATTTCGATCCCGGACTCCTTGAGCCCCGCAGCGACCAACGTCGCCATCCGATGCGCGCGTTTGGCTATGCCACGCAAGCCATCTGGCCCGTGGTACACCGCGTACATGCTCGCCATCACAGCGAGCAGCACTTGCGCTGTGCAGATGTTGCTCGTGGCCTTCTCGCGACGGATGTGTTGCTCTCGCGTCTGCAGCGCCAACCGGTACGCGGGCGTGCCGTCTGCGTCAACTGAGACTCCGACCAGTCGACCTGGCAGCTGCCGTTCAAGTCCGGCCCTGACAGACATGTATCCGGCGTGCGGTCCACCAAATCCCAACGGAACTCCGAAGCGCTGGGAGGTCCCCACCACAACGTCAGCGCCGGACTCCCCCGGTGACCGCAGCAACGTCAACGCGAGCAGATCAGCGCTGACGATGCTCATCGCGCCCGCCGCTTTGGCAGCTGCGATGATCGGTTGCGGATCGCGCACTGCGCCGCTGGCCCCTGGGTACTGCAGCACCACGCCGGCGACATCGGCCTCCGGCAACCCACACCGTTCGAACTTCAGCCCGAGCGGTCGGACGTCGATGGTGATCCCCAGAGGCTGAGCTCGCGTCTGAAGCACGGCCAGAGTCTGTGGGAACACGTCCTCGTCGACGACGAGCGTTCGCGCGCCACTCTTCGATGACCGGATCGCCATCATCATGGCTTCAGCAACTGCCGTGGCCTCATCTAGAAGCGACGCGTTGGCGGTAGGAAGACCGGTCAGGTCCTCAATCATGGTCTGAAAATTGAGCAGCGCCTCGAGTCGCCCTTGGCTGATCTCTGGTTGATAAGGCGTGTACGCCGTGTACCAGCCTGGGTTCTCGAGCACCCGACGCTGAATGACCGCCGGTGTGAAGGTGTCGTAGTACCCGAGGCCGATCATTTGGACCATGGGACGGTTACGTGCGCCGATCGCACGCAGTTCGTCGACGACTTCAACCTCAGACAGGGCAGCCGGCAGACCAAGCTCGCCAGGCATCCGAATCGTCCCAGGAACAGCGTCATCAATCAGTGCATCAAGTGAGTCGTACCCGAGCGCAGTGAGCATGTGTTCGGTCTGGCCGATGCCAGGGCCAACGTGACGACGAACGAACGGCATGTCCGCTTCAAGTTCGCGCAGGGACGGTTCGCGTTGGTCGAGATCAGGTACCTGGTGCATGGGGCCTCCTGGACGGCGTCGCCGGGGCTCCCCCTCTGTCATCGGTACCTGAGAGGTTCGCAGCGACCGTTGTGCTCACCCGTGAGCGCGTCAGTCACTGCTTGCACCGTCGGTGGGGCCGGAGCCCGCTTTCCAGAGGTGCCTCGCCCATGCGGTCCTGGGACCTGAGAGTTTCCGGGGAGGATTTGCTCCTTCGGCGCCCGCACTGGCGGTACGGGACTCTTCCGCTGGGGTCAACAGCCCGGCCAGTCTATCTGGCTAGCCGGAGTGTGAGAGGCAAGCACCGCCGTGACTCAACCCGTCGACCGGGCGCGTCTCCTGGCGGCGAGCTCATCGCTTGGGTGCTCTTCGGGATTCGGAGACTCACTGGGGAGTTCAGCGAGCGTCCCCTCGACTTCGCGCCAGACTCTGCCGACCGCGATGCCGAAAACACCTTGGCCGCCCTGGACGAGGTCAATGACTTCGTCGGTGCTGGTGCATTCGTAGACCGTGGCGCCGTCGCTCATCAAGGTGATCTGGGCCAGGTCGTCGATACCGCGGTCACGTAAGTGCTGGACCGCGGTGCGGATCTGCTGCAACGAAACGCCGGTGTCAAGCAGCCGCTTGACGATCTTCAGGACGAGAACGTCACGGAAGCCATAGAGGCGCTGGGTTCCTGAACCGCTAGCTGGGCGGATCCCCGGCTCGACCAATCCCGTACGAGCCCAGTAGTCCAACTGCCGGTAGGTGATGCCAGCGGCAGCGCAGACGGTGGGACCGCGGTAACCGACATCTTCGGGGAGCGGACGTACTTCGTCGGTGAAGAGCAGTCCCTGCTCACCCGCACGTCGCGCCGCCTCGGTGGCGTCCTGAATCGAGTCGCCGCTGGTGGGTGGGGTCTGCCCTGTCGTCGTCACACCGACCTCCGTCTGCCCGCGTTCACTGTGTAGGGAAAGGAAGGGAAAATACACAGATGAAATTTGCGGTGCGGAGCCACGCTAAGCCCGACGGAATCCAACGTCAACGTCCGCCGCCTCGACACGCCGAGCCGACTCTCAAGCCCGACTTGAGGTAAGTGTGCTCGTGCTCAACCCTCAACCCGAAGTGAAGGGTTAGGAATCGCCTCCGCTATCGAAGTCTTCGGGTGAAATCTCGTCGAGGAACTGCCGAAACCGCTCCACCTCGTCATCGGCCTCGTCCTCGATGACGATGCCGGCCTCCTCGAGGACCGCCGGCGCACTGGAGATCGCGGTACCAGTGCGTAGCGCAAGGGCGATCGCATCGCTTGGTCGCGCGCTGACCACTGCCCCACCGGCAAAGACCAACTCCGCGAAGAAGACCCCTTCTTTGAGATCGGTGATTCGCACCGCCTCTAAGGGCCGATCGAGCGCACCTATGACATCTCGAAGCAGATCGTGAGTGAGGGGCCGCTCTGGGACAACCCCCTGCTGGGCGAAGGCAATCGCGGTGGCTTCGACAGCGCCGATCCAGATCGGGAGGTAGCGCTCCCCATCACGTTCACGAAGTAACACGATCGGCTGGTTGGACGGCATTTCTACCCGAACGCCGACCACATCGAGAGGAGTCACTGTCGTAGCGTACTCCGCGGATGAGGACTCGCTCACCGACGCAGATCGGGGTCCAACTGGGCTTTGACCAGCGCGGCATGAAGGCGAACCGAAAGTGCCGCGAGTTCGGTGACTGCTTCCTCGGCACGCGCCCTCGCCTCGGTCCCCTTCTGTCGCATCATCGGTGTGGTGATCTGCTCGATGAGACCAACCTCGCGATCTGACGCGGCCTTGAACGAGCGCAGATGCCTTGGCTCGATACCGAACTCGCTCAGCTCCGCGGCGGTCTTGGCAATCAGGAGGGCGTCTGCGTCATAGTGCGCACCGTCGCGGCGTTGTCCGATCAATCCGTAGCTCTCGAGCGCGCTGAGCAGAGCTTCGTCGAGCCCTGCTGACTCAAGGAGTTCGTCCCGCGATAGACGCAAGTCACTAGGATCGCGCTCGAAGAACTGCGCGCTCGGCGAACCATCGGCAGCAACAACGGCGACAGGTACCCGGGGTCCGGATCCGGCACTATCTGGCGGCTGAAGTCCGCGGTCGATCGCTTCAAGGTGGTCGCGGATGACCTTCAGCGGCAGGTACTGGTCACGCTGGGCGGCCAGCACGTACTGCAGCCGACCAAGATCTTCATGGGTGAACTTGCGGTAGCCCGACGGGGTGCGCTGCGGTTCAACCAGCCCCTCCGACTCCAGGAATCGGATCTTGGAGATCGTGACATCCGGGAAGTCCTGTCGAAGCTTGGAGAGCACCTCGCCAATGCTCATATAGGCCCGGGCCGGCACGGCTGCGGTCACTGGTCTGCTCCCTCGTTTGCGACCAGGAAGACGAGTCGATACTTCCCGATCTGGACCGTGTCGCCGGAGTGCAGCACGGCATCATCGATCCGCTTGCGGTTGACGTAGGTCCCGTTCAGGCTCCCGACGTCGTGAACCCGAAATCCCCCAGGCTCGCGGTGGAACTCCGCGTGACGTCGAGACACCGTGATGTCGTCGAAGAAGATGTGAGAGTCGGGGTGCCGCCCCACCGTCGTCAGATCGGTGTCGAGCAAGAATCGGGCGCCCGCCGATGGGCCTTGGTGGACCACCAGCATCGCGCTGCCCGGTGACAGTCGGGCGATCAGCGCGGCATCGATCGCTTCGTCGCTGTCCGGCTCCGGGGCGTCCTGAGCGGCTTCGAGATCTCGGGCTGCTGGGATCGATGAGGTGGCGTCGGCTGCCGGCGGATCGCTCAGGGAACGGCCACAGGAAACGCAGAAGCGCGCGTTGGCCTCAGCGTTGTCGTGCCCGCAGTGGGGACAGACCGGCATTACGGGCACCTCGCTCGACGTACCCACTGAATGGGTAGGGACAAGCCTCAACTGAAGGTTGAGGGCAAACAGAATCTAGGTCGACCGGACCCCAACGGTCAACCCGAATCCACAGGCTCTCAGGAAGAAGCGACCCGCTCGGCGTAGCCAACCGAGTCCAGGAGCCCTTCCACCTCGCCGGAGTCAGTCAACTGAACCTCGACCATCCACCCCTCCCCGTAGGGGTCTGAGTTGATGATCTCGGGGGTGGCGACGAGCGAGTCGTTACGCGCAGTAACGGTGCCAGTGACCGGCGCGTACAGGTCACTGACGCTCTTGGTCGACTCGACTTCACCGCACGTCTCCCCTGACGCCAGGGCCGCGCCCACCTCCGGGAGCGAGACGTAAACGATGTCGCCGAGGGCATCCTGGGCGTAGTCGGTGATCCCGAAGCGGACGGTCGTCGCGTCGACGGTGCGCACCCACTCATGATCTGCGGTGTACTTCAGGTCTTCGGGGTACACGTGTCCTCCGGTGATCAGCAGCCCTGGTTGGCGAACTCAGGGTAGGACAGCGACCTCACGACGTCGACAACCACGGGTCAGGCGGTTACGTCCAGCCGTCGACCGTTGACGACGGCATGTGCCTGCTCGGCGTACAAGAACGCCGACCACCAATAGATCGCCAAACCCCAAAGAGTGAAGGCCCAGGCGACCGGAAGCGCGGCAGTTGCCAGCCAGCCAGTGCCCGTCGTCAGGAAAAACGTGGGGAAGCCCACGAGCAGACAAACCGTCGCGGCCTTCCCCACGTAGTGGACGGGAAGTAACGGCATGCCCCGGCGTCGCACCCAGTACTGGACCACGAACATGAACGCGTCACGCAGCACAAATGCCACGACGACCCACCAGGGGACGATCCCCCTTACAGCCAGAACGACGATGGTGGTAACGACGTACAACCGGTCGGCGATTGGGTCGAGCAACTGTCCAAGGCGCGTGATGAGGTTGTACTTGCGAGCAATCCACCCATCGAGGTAGTCGGTCGCTGAGCTCACGGCCAGCAGCGCGAAGGCCCAACCGTCGGCCTCAACTCCGATCGCGAGCCAGATGAAGACCGGCAACATAAGCAACCGAAGGAAGGAAAGCAGGTTGGGGACGGTCACGATCCGATTGCTTGGAGTCGAAGCCTTCTCTTGCGACCGCGTCTGATCGCTGTCGGTCACGCCACGTCCTCCTCCCCCGAATCTGCCGCTGTTCGTGGGCAGCCTAAGGCCTGCGACTCCGGTGGCCCGGTGTGCTAGTTCCGGTGTCGATAGGTTCTGATGACGTGACAGTGATCGCTTTAGGAGCCTGGTGCGACTTCTCGACTCGAAACGACTCTACGAGTCCTTCCTTCGACGTACACGAGTTCGCCTCTGCTCGACGATGGCCGCCGAATTACGCTGCATGAGGAGAGAGGTTTCACCACGTCTGTCTTGAGCGTGGGAGATCGCACTCAGATGGACCAATGGGCGTTCTTAACCCTTGACCGCATGGAACAGATGGTGCGCGACACCGTGCTACCGGACGACGACGACTCCTCGGACGAACACCCTTGGGAGTGGCTGGTGGAGTTGCTCCGACAACAGGGCATCGAGTCATCCCCCAATGACCTCCAACGCGTTCCGTATGAAGTCGAGTTCAGCGCCCGACTGCGCGCGAAGATTGCCGAACACACAGAAATCCCGGATTGACTTCTACCCCGACCAAGAAACTGTCGGCACAAACTGATTGTCTACTGCCATGACAACAGTTGTGCTCTTCCACTCGGTACTAGGGGTGCGCCAGGGCGTCCTTGACGCTGCCGTACGCCTACGCGGGGACGGCCACGAAGTGCTCGTGCCAGATCTGTTCGAAGGCCGCATCTTTGACGAATATCCGCCCGCCATGGCATTCGCGTGGGAGGAACTCGGACCCAAGGTTCTTATGGAGCGCGCCCAGGAGGCGGTCGACGACCTTCCCGATGGGTTCGTATCCGCCGGGTTCTCGCTCGGATGTCTCGACGGCAGTCCATGTGGCAACCCAGCGACCGGTCTCTGGAGTCTTGATGATTGCCGGAGCCATCCCGGTTTCCGCACTCGGGGACGGTCGCACCTGGCCAGCTGGAGTCCCTGCTCAAACGCACTCGACTCTCGACGATCCTTGGCGCGAACAAGAGGAAATCGATCAAACGGTTCGCGACGTCGAGGCTGGTGGCGGAACCATTGAAGTCTTCGACTACGCCGGTTCCGGTCACCTGTTCACTGACCCGACCCTTCCCGACGAATACGACGCAACCCTTACGGAAACGTTCTGGGGGCACGCACTCCCCTTCGTGCGAAGTTGCGGCTAGACGTCCATCACCTGGTGCTCACCGTCGAGATACTTTCGCAGGTTAGTCGGTGAGTAACCGGACTTCTGATCGTGTCGCTCAACGGCGCTCGACGAAACCGATTCGCATCGGGCGTCGGCCCGATCGATCGGCCGTACGTACGGCCGAATGATTCGGTAGAAGCCCTTTCGCGATTCATGCGCTTCGCCCAACGGGTTTGGCGTCGCCTCAGCGAAACTTGACCCGTCTTGACCTGCCAACGGCCCTGCTTCGAGTGCTCCTTGGTCGATTCGCAGACCGTGCGCAGTTGCCTTGCTGAGCATCCAAACAAGCGGAACGTCAGCTAGGGAGTGGTCTGGGTACCCACCCCCCACGTCGCAATGGACGCCGGCGAACCACACCTGCTCGACGTCTTGCTCATGCTCCGACTCCTGTTTCGTCCATACGGTCGGGCGGAAGGGCCCTCGCTTTTCATCGAGTGCCAGGGCCTGAAACGCCGCATCAACCCACGTGCTCAGGGCTGTGTCGTGAAACTGCCATCTCCGATTAAGGACGTTGACCAATCGCAAGCCACTCATCGGGATGCCGAGTGCACCCACCGTGTCCCACACACCGATGAAACGGATGCGCGTTTCGTGCGAATAGGAACGCCGAAACAGTTGTGCTTCGATTCCGCGTGGATGGGCTTTTCGGCTGCGATACAACGCGTACGCCTCGTCTACACGTTCGGCATGCTCAGGTCTGAGAACGCCTGAATTTCGAACGAATCCCGCCGTACTGCGGGCAGTGAAGGCACCCCTGCTGAACCCGACGAAAAAGATCTCGTCTCCAGGTTCAAAGTTAGCGACCAGGAACGCGTAGGTCTCTTTCACATCACGAGAGAGACCAAAACCCGATCCCCCACCACGTATCCGCTCGCCCGGTCGCGTACCGACGCCACGGTGGTAGAAGACGCGCTGCTCGACACCTGTCTCGTCGTGAGGCAGTACTGCTAGCGCAAGTTTCGTAACGTTGGTTGGCGTCGGCTGACCGCCGCTCACCTGGTCCGGAGTATTCCAGGTGCCGTCACAACAAATGACAAGGCGCTTTGGCACAACGCCACCCTAGCGATCAGTGCGGGAAGTATCTGGGCGCCCGAAATTGGCCTGAGTAGGGTGAGGCTTCATGACTGAGGCTGCTTATCCCGTCCACGTAACGGCGACTCTCGACGAGCCGCTATCTCGCTGGTTGTGGCTGGTGAAGGGGTTTCTCGCGATCCCGCACTTCATCCTGCTGGGGTTCCTGTGGTTGGCCTTCATGGTTGTCAGCGTCATCGCCTTCTTCGCAATCCTCTTCACCGCGCGGTATCCACGAGGCTTGTTCGACTTCAACGTCGGAGTTCTGCGTTGGACGTGGCGGGTGTGGTTCTACACCCTCGGTGCGTTGGGCACTGATCGGTACCCACCATTTGCGCTCGCTGAGGTTGCCGATTACCCGGCTCATCTGGAGATCGACTACCCCGAGCGATTGTCGAGAGGTTTGGTACTCGTCAAGTGGTGGCTGCTCGCGATTCCCCACTACATCGTCGTTGGGATATTCCTTGGCAGTGCCTGGTCAGCTTCCACAGACCACAACGAGTACCGATCGGGTCCAGGACTCATCGGTTTTCTGGTATTTGTCGCAGCGATCATCCTGCTGTTCACCGGGTGCTACCCGCGAACCATCTTTGACTTTGTTCTTGGCATGAACAGGTGGGTCTTCCGCGTTGCGGGTTACACCAGTTTGATGACCGATGCCTACCCACCATTCCGGCTCGATATGGGTGGCAGTGAAGTCGGCACGCGCTGCGACGACGACAGGTCGCAGTTACGTTGCGGAAGAACGTATTCTCGGTGAGCAGGCTGCCGCAGTCACCGTGACGGAACTCGACACTTCCCAGATCGGCGCCTGGATCGGTCCGGCCTTTGAACGCGTGGCTTCGGCTCTAGTAGCCACCGAGGCAGGGCCATACGGCCTACCGTTCGCTCGCCTTCACCGCATTGGTGGAAGCCGATTTACGATCGAAGCTGGCTATGCCTGCGCCGCCCACTTCTCGACCGCAGTTGACGTAACCCCGACGATTCTGCCGGGTGGACCCGCAGTCGCGGTCTGGCATGTCGGTCCTTACAACACGATGAGCGATGCCTACAACGCGATCGACCAGTGGCTGACCACCAACGGGGCCGACCCTGTCGGCGACGCGTGGGAGGTCTATCACAGCGACCCCACGTATGAGCCTGATCCAGCGACCTGGCGAACCGAGGTCGTCCAGCCATACCGTCGCAGGTAGTCCGTATTTGTTAGTGCCATCTGAAGCCGGGTGGTCGCGGCACGCACGCCGCTTTGGTCTTCTCCCGTAACGTGCGAATGACCGCATTGTTCGCAGGAACATTGATCCCGTTGTAGTTCTTTAGGATCGGTGGAGTAGTCGTAGAACTCCTCGTCCACTCCATGGTTGTATCGCACGAAGAGGTAGTTCTCTGTTCGGAAGGTTAACGCTCGCAACGTGGTTGGCGTGATCTCCGCCGAAATGGTCCGTGAGGTTCAGAGTCTGTTGCTCACAGTCCAGATGACCACACTCACCTGGAGGTACATGCTACGGCGTTAGCGGACAGTCACCGATCTGCTCCAGGGTGACCAGGCACCTGATCCGACACGGTTGGTGGCGCGCACTCGGAACCGGTATGAGACCCCACGCCTGAGGTGATCAAACCGCAGTGTGAGAACAGTGCCCCTGACCACTCGATGCTGTCCGCGAGAGGTCACAATCCGGTAGCTCTTCACCGCAGCACCGTTTGCGTTTGCGGCAGTCCAGGTGATCCTGGCCGCTCGCTTCGCCGCATGGGTCGTTGGTCGCTGAACTCGACCCGGGGACCCGGCAGGGACGACAGAGTTCGTCGGACTGGACGGCGCACTCGATGCCGCAGCACTCGTCGCCACCACTGCGAACGTGTACGAACGGCCGTTGACCAAGTCCGTCACGTCGCACGTCAAGTCCGGCGTCGAACACGTCTTGCCGTCGGGGGTCGATGTCACCACGTACTGCGTGATCGGGTCACTTCCTGAGTCCGCTGGCACGTCCCAGCTCACATTCGCCGCGGAGTCGGCAGACTCCGCGGCAGCATTTCGTGGCGCACCCGGCGGGACAGCCAGGATGCTGACGCCATTCACCATGTTGTCTTTCGCTCCGCCGTTGTCGGTAACCGTCAGCGTCACGTCGTAGTCACCAGACCCCGCGTAGACGTGAGTCGGGTTCGCCACGTTGGTTGTGGCTCCGTCGCCGAAAGACCAGGCGTAGGACGCGATAGTCCCATCGGGATCACTCGAGGTGCTGGAGTCGAACGAACAGGAGTTGTTCACGCACGTCGAGGTGAACGCAGCCATCGGAAACTGGTTGCTGGACGCACCATCGGTCCAGACCTTTACGTAGTCGATATCACCGGAGAAGTAGTCGCAGGTGATGGCCACCTGGTCGCAGTTGTGCTTACCGCCGATGGTGAACGGCTGCTTGTTGTTGATCGGGCCGGTGCTGCCGTTTTTGACGGCAACTCGGACGCCGTCGACGAACTCCTTGACCTGCGTCTCAGTGTGCACACACTGCACGACGTGCCACAATCCGTCATCAAGCGCCGTCGGGGATCCGGTACCGACACGAGTGCCGTCGGCTCCCTTGAACAAGCACTGGACGATTCCCCCAGGACCCTGCACTTTGATCTGGCCGCCCATCGACGTGGACTGGCCTTTCTGCATGAAGTTCCCATAGGGATGAGTGGTGCGGAAGCTGAACTCCAGCGTGTACGTCGCAGTCGGATCAGGTATGTCGAGTCGGTCATCGTCGGGGACCTGCACCACCCGTGCCTCCTGGACAGGCAAGCAGATCGGGCACCGAGCGGCCCAGGTGTAATACGAACCGTTCAACGTCAAACCCGCCGCCGCCGCGTCAGCACCGATCTGACCGTCGAGCCCGTTTCCACTCGAGTCGGCCATCACCGACGACCCGAGTGAATCGTTCAGTTCCCAGATCGCGACCGCTGATGTCGCGGCCGCCTGAGCGGGGGCCGCCAAGGGCGGGTATCCGACAGCCATAGCGACCAGCCCGAAACTAGCGAGTACACACCCAAGACGCCTCATCGAAACCCCCCGCTAACTATCGCCCACCGGCGTCAAAGCGAGCCATGTCACGCCGAGGCGCGCGGTCTTCGCCAATAGGTAGCACGAAATTGCTTGCGCCGTTCCCAGAAGCCGAGAACTCGTCCCATGGCACCAACCCGGCTTCGACCACCGATGTACCTGGTCCAAACGTTGTGTCGCGGTTCGGGCTGTTGACGGCTATGAAGTCTGGGACCTTGTTCACCATGGCTTGGCCTGGTACCGGCCACTCACACATAAAACATAACCCGGGCGGAGGACCCTGACTTTTCGCTCCCCATGGAAACCAGCCCAGGGGGTGGGCCGACCCGGCGTAAACCTCTGCTGCTGCGAAAGTCAGGCCGCGGGCCGGGTCCAGAGGTAGACGCGGCCCCTGGGCAGGTTCGCTCCATGCGACAGGTTCATGGCTGACGTGCTGAACACCACCGAGCTGCCGTCCGGGCTGATGACCGGGTAGTTGGGTCCTGTGCGCGGGTAGACGCCCTGAAGGTTGGTGCCGAACCGCTCGGTGGTCGCCGTCTGGCGGTCGTAGATGTAGGTGCCCACCGTGTCTGTCGGCTCGGGCAGGATGTTTGTCGCTGTCGAGCGGAAAGCGATGTACCGGCCGTCGCCGCTGACGCTCGGCTGGTCGCTCGCGTTGTCGGCGATGCCGCCGCCGTCGGCGAGGCTGACGACCTCCGAAGCGTTGGTGTTCGAGTCGTAGACCGAGACCGAGCCGCCGTTGACGTAGGCGAGGTACCGGCCGCTCCTGCTCAGCGACGGCGAGATGGGCTGCGCGAAGGTGCCAGGCGGGCTGGTGTAGACCGTTCGCTGCGCACCGGTCGCGAGATTGAGCCGGCTGAGCTTCGAGCGTTGGGTGCCGTCGGCAAGGATCGGCCCCATCTTGACGAACGCTGCGAATCGGCCGTCGCCGCTCAGCGACGGTCGGCCGAGCGCGCTGTTCGGCGGATAGATGAGCTCGCCGCCTGCCAGTTGGGTGGTCGTGTCGGACGTCACGTCGTACCGGTAAAGGAGCGCGTGCACGGCCTCGGGCGACGGGGCCGCACGCATCTCATACACGACCGTTTCACCGTCGGCGCTGATGGCCGGCAGGATCTCAGTGCTCTTGGTGATGTCGCCTGCGGGCGATTTGCTGATCGTCGTCGTCGTGTCGGTGTCGCGGTCCCAGAGCTTCAGTCGGATTCCGGGGCTCGTCATGCCGACGCGCGACGAGTAGACGACATAGCGGCCATCCGCGCTGATCGATGCAAGCGCTGTGCCCAGGTTGTTGGCGGTGCCGTCGGGTTTGTGGCTGATTAGCGTGGTGGTGCCCGCGACGGTGTCGCGTAGATAGACGTTCAACACTCCGCCGGTAACCGGAACCCCCGGAGTAAGGTTCGAGGCGCTCGAACTGAACGCCACGTAGCGGCCGTCGGCGCTGACCACGCTCAGGCCGCTGTTGTCACCATCCGGCTGCGCACCGCCGATGCCGACGGTGATCTGCGTCAAGTCGTTGTCGACGGCCGCTCGTGCGTCTGCACCGCTGCCGAGAGACACAGCAAGGGCGGCAACGGAAGAGATTGCGACTCGG
Source organism: uncultured Actinomycetota bacterium (assembly GCA_963726755.1). Classification (GTDB taxonomy): domain Bacteria; phylum Actinomycetota; class Actinomycetes; order JAHEKZ01; family JAHEKZ01; genus DATKIY01. Next base: position 1,161,498 of record CAVSDB010000001.1, on the reverse strand, counting down.
GACAAGGTGACGGTTCGGCGGGTGAGCATAGCCGCATACTCACACACCGATCCGCACAATGTTGGGGGTCGCACGAAATGGTCGGAGCGCGGATTGGCCTTCGCCGGCGATGTGGTCGTTGGATCACCCAGAGCCCGTGCAGCGCATGGAATTGACCCACCTGCCCTGCTGGACCACTGACAGTCACACCAGCGAACAGTGCCCACGGTTGGAGGCGTTGCTGCACCGCCAGATACCGAAGGCACGCGTCGAGTTCGTCGTCGACGAAGTTCTGCGCTTCCTCAGTGATCTCTAACCCGCGTTCGGCGACGGCCCTGGCCGTGCCAGACCCCTTCACCGCGTGCGACCGCACCTAAACCCATGCCAGTGCACCGGTTCCGATGGGGTCGATGCGCCAGGTCCGTTCGCTCATGCGGTGACGGTACAGAACAGGGTTTCAGACTTCATGGTTCATGTGCCGTTCAACACCTGTATCTCCTGGGTTTCCCAGCGCGGACCCGGTGGGATCTACCGTCGCTACCGCGACGTCGACCACTTTCCCCTGGCCGTGGATCAGCCCCGTCCTGGCCGATGCCGCAATGCATCTGTACGGACCTAGAGGGGAATAGCACGCCAGATGAATGCCGCAGAGATTGACAGCAAACTCGCCTTCGCCACCGATGACCAGATCGAGTTGCTGATTCAACATCGCAACGACCCGCACCCGCCTGCGGAAGTGCCAGTCGCGGTCGTCAAGCTCGGTCTGTCCGGCACATTCAACTTCTGGGGACCCCAGTCCACCGCAGGCTGCTACCGGATGGACGACCAGCTACGGAAACGTCTCGGCGAAATCGCGAAGCGCTACAGCCCAACCCACCGTCGCTCAAGTTGACCCAGACCTCGAGTCGGAGGTCTGGGTCAGGGGCGCAGGAGCAACCCCGGCGAACGTTTCACCGAAGTGATGCCCTCACACATGGCGTAGCCCCGGCCATCTGGGGGAAGGGGCGACCGGGGCTGCGAGATCCAAGTTTACGACGGGTCAACCGGTCCTGCGACACGATTGGTTCACTCACAACTGGCCGTAGTCCCGGTCAGATTTAGACCCCCCAACCCTGGCCGGGACTACGTGGCCAAAAGTGTAGAACCGGGTACGCAATGCCGCCCGGGTTCGGTGACATTTTCACCCGACGTTCAACTAGTTCGGTTCCGCAGGAAGTCTGGACTACACCTGGAGAACTGCTTCGGAGTGCTTCAGCGAAATTTCAAGGTCGTCCTGAGCGCGATGCAGTTCGATCTTGGCGGCGTCGAGCCGGTTGCGTTGCTCGTCGGTCATCGGCAGCGGGGTTTGCCACAGTTCGTCGCGGACCCGCGCAAGGTTGGCTTCTGCGTCGGCGACCCGCTGCAGGGCGCCGGTCGAAACGGGGGAATCGTTCATAAGTGAAACGGTACGGACGGAGAGTTGACCTTGCTACCGATTCAGCAAAACCCGTCAAATCGGTTCCCATCCCGGTAGGTAATCAACGGGCGACCAGTGCGTTTGGGTTTGTTCACTTGCCCTTCATGATCGTTTCACGCCACCGACACCTTAGAGCGGTCAAACGTCCCTAGAGTGGGTTCTGCAGCACCGGTGAACGAGCCCCCCAACGTTCAGCACCGGTGCTGTGTTTTGCGTCGCTATCGATCCGCTGACCTCCAACTCCAATGGTCTAGGATGAAGTAGCCTCGGCCAGCGGGGGATGCTGACCGGGGCTTCAACCTACGAGGCTGGTTACCGGGCAGTCGCAGTTGCAGGCCGATCACCAAACGCAGACACTCACGCAGCTCTTCAGCCTGCTCGACCGTCAGGTCAATAGCGCCGAGGTCGTGAATCAGGGTCAGCTTCGATGCGCCAGGTCCGCGCTGTCATGCGGTGACGGTACAGACTGCAGCGGACATGGCGTAGCCCGGTCTCCGGGGGTGGCGACCGGGGCTGCGGGTCTGAGTTTAGATCGAGTAACCCGGTCCTGCGACACGATTGCTTCCATTCACTGCGGTGTCACTGACTTGAGGCGTACCCTCCGGGCATGGCTGAACGCGAAGGACCGCAGGTAGTGCTGCGCGGGCCAGCTGATGGCGACAGCATCGTTCTGCCGATGGGTGGGCTGCAGGCGCACATTTCTCGCAAGGCATCGAGAACCGAGACTGGCGGACACTGGGCGTTGGGTGAGGCGTGGCAGGATCCCGGCTTCGATAACCCGCCGCACACCCACGATGAAGCAGAAGCCTTCTACGTTCTTGAAGGTTCCTACACCTTCTACACGGATTCCGATCCGGCGGAGGGGGTAGGACCGGGCACCTTCGTTTTCATTCCGCCTGGTGCCGTACACGGATTCCAAACCGGTCCTGAGGGAGGACGACTGATCTGCCTCTGGCCTTCGAGCGTCGAGACCGCGTTCTTCGGTGCTACCGACAAAACAAGCGACCAATAGCGAAGGTGGGACAGAGAGCCGCGCTCGGTCGTCCCGTTCATCGTCGTTCTCCTTGACGTAGCCGCGTTCATTTAGGCGAGCCAAGATTCCACAACATGCCGCAGCCCCGGCCAACGGGGGACGGTGGCTGGGGCTGCGACTTACAACGCTAACTGGCGCGGGGTGATGGCGTACAAACTGGCGTACGGGGCAATGTGATTCGACGACCCGATGTCGTCGCGCACCCTCTGACCTGCACAAACACCGTCGGGACGACAGGATTTGAACCTGCGACCCCTTGACCCCCAGTCAAGTGCGCTACCAAGCTGCGCCACGTCCCGGTGCTAACCAACTCTCATCAGCGAGTCCACAGCCTATGCCAGGGACGATGCGGTTTGGACCTTGGCCCAAACTCATCGCCACCTCAGTCGCGAACGCCCGGTTCGTCGATGGCGAGCGTCCTCGAATCAGCATCGAGCGTCGCCATCACACCAAACGGCACGCTCGCCAGATGCGCACCGTGCCCCAGGGGCAAGCCATAGATTGCGGGAACGTTCAACGCACCGAGATGTTCCTCAAGAACGTCCTCAAGTGATCGGTCATGAACGACGTCCGGGTCCGGCTTGCCGCATCCTTCAAGTTGGCTCACGACGACACCGACCACATTGTCGAGCAGACCAGCCAAGCGCATTTGCCAGAACATCACATCAAAGTGAATCGACATCTGATCGACGTCTTCGAGCACCAAGATGACGCCGTCGAGGTTGAGTTGCCACGGCGTTCCTACGAGGTGGTCGATTGTGTAGAGGTTGCCGCCAACTAGGGGTGCTGAAACCTTGCCGCCTTCGATGACGCGAATGAAGTCATCACTCGGATCTCGTGGGACCAGGCCAGTCCCACCCTTGGTGAAACTATGCAAAGCAGAGTCGAGAGTAAACGCCTCGCGGTCCGGTGCACCGAACGATCCAAAGCCTGGCCCATGAAATGTCGACAGGCCGCTCTTCTCGAGCATCGCGCAGTGAAGGTTCGTCACGTCGCTGTATCCCATGAGTGCCTTGGGATGTGAGGCCACCAGGTCGTAGTCGATCAGCGGGAGCATCTCGATGGCACCGACCCCACCCCACAGGCAGTGGACGATGTCGACGTCGGGATCAAGGAATAGATCGTGCATGTCGGTGACGCGCCGCTCAGCCGGCCCGGCCACGTAGTCTTCGCGAGCCCAGACACTCGGCGTCAATTTCACCTTGTAACCACGCGATTCCCACCACTCGACTGGGCGGATGACGTCACTGCGGTTCGAGTACGGACCGCTCGGCGCGAATACGCCCACCGTGCCGCCAGCAGGTAACGGTTTTCCGAACTTTGTTGCTCGCGTCATCAGTTCCCCTCATCCCCCGTCCGGGGTCCCGTTACTTCTTGCCCCGCTTTTCGCGGACTCGCATGTTGACGTGAAGCGGCGTCCCCACGAAACCGAACTCTTCGCGTAGCCGTCGTTCGACGAAGCGACGATAGCCAGCCTCCAGGAAGCCCGAGGCAAACAACACGAACGTCGGTGGTCGTGAGGATGACTGAGTGGCAAAAAGGATGCGTGGCTGTTTACCTCCGCGGACAGGGTGCGGGTGCTCAGCGATCATTCGACCCAAGAAGGCGTTCAGACGCGATGTCGGAATACGGGTTGACCAACCGTCGAGCGCTGCGTCGATCGCCGGGACGAGTTTCTCCATATGGCGCCCAGTCTTTGCAGAGACATTTACCCGAGGCGCCCACGCCACTCTGGCGAGATCTCGGTCGATCTCTTTCTCCAGGTAGTAACGACGCTCCTCGTCGAGCAGGTCCCACTTGTTGAACGCGAGAACGAGCGCGCGTCCGGTCTCGACAACCATCGAAATTATGCGCATGTCCTGTTCGGCCATGGGTTCGCTTGCATCAACAAGCACGACGGCGACCTCTGCCTTGTCCAGCGCTGACTGCGTGCGAAGGCTCGCGAAGTACTCACTGCCACTCGATTCCTTGACGCGGCGTCGAATGCCGGCGGTGTCGACGAAACGCCAAGTGCGGCCACCAAGTTCGATGAGTTCGTCGACTGGATCGACTGTCGTTCCCGCGATCGAGTCGACGACAACGCGGTCCTCGCCAGCGACCTGGTTCAGCAGACTGGACTTACCGACGTTTGGTTTGCCCAGCAACGCAACTCGGTGCGGACCACCGACGACCTCCTCCGTGGCAACCGGAGGCGGAAGGGCATCGAGCACCGCGTCGAGAAGTTCACCCGAACCTCGACCGTGTAGTGCCGAAACGGGATACGGCTGCCCGAGACCGAGCGACCACAAGGAAAGCGCCTCAGTCTCGGTACGCTGGTCGTCCACTTTGTTGGCCGCAAGCACCACCGGCTTGCCTGCTTTACGCAGGACTCGGACGACGGCTTCGTCGGTGTCGGTGACCCCGACGTTGGCGTCAACCACCAAAAGCACAGCGTCAGCCGCGGCAACGGCCAGTTCTGCTTGGGCAGCGACCCGCGCGGCGAGACCCTGAGCGTCTCGTTCCCATCCCCCAGTGTCTACAACGACAAAGTCGCGCCCCGACCAGTTGGTGTCGTAGGCCACGCGATCTCGGGTAACGCCAGGGCGATCTTCGACGACTGCTTCGCGTCGGCCGAGGATGCGATTGACCAACGTTGACTTTCCAACATTTGGCCTTCCGACAACTGCCAGAACCGGCAGTGGGCCAAACGTTGCGATCTCGTCGACGACAGCGTCGTCAAGAGCAGTGGCGTGCTCGTTGAAGTCGGTCACTCGAGCACCATTTCACCCAGTCGTTGCTCGACCATTTCGACGATCGCGTCGACCACTTGGTCGAGAGTTAGATCCGTGGAGTCGATCTTTACCGCGTCGTCCGCCATGACAAGGGGTGATAACTCACGTGTTGAGTCCAAAAGGTCGCGTCGTTTCAACGATTCCAACGTGTCCTCGACGCTCGCGTCGTGTTCGGAGAGTTCGGCTGCTCTTCGATGCGCTCGCGCACTCGACGAAGCGATGAGAAAGACCTTCACGGGTGCATCCGGCACAACTACAGTCCCAATGTCACGGCCTTCAATGACGATCGGCCCTCGGTCGATCGCGGCACGCTGCAACTCGACCATTCGCTCGCGCACGGCAGGAACGGCACTGATCGCGCTTACCGCGTCGGTGACGCGCGGGTCACGGATCTCTTCGGTGACGTCGTGTCCGTCGACCAGCACTCCAGGACCGTTGGGGTCGGTCGAAATTTCGAGTGAGGGGTCTTGCGCGCGAGAAGCGACCTGTTCGACATCACGAGGCTCGACCCCGTGGCTGAGAAACCACCAGGTGATGGCTCTATACATAGCGCCGGTGTCGAGGTAGTTCCAGCCCAGTCGCTGAGCGACGCCCCGAGCTGTGCTGGATTTACCCGAACCCGAGGGGCCATCGACGGCCACCGCGAAGTGGCGTGGCAACTGATTGGTCGTTGGCACGTCACTTCCCTCCTGCTTGAGGTTGGCCAAAAGCCCGGATTTGGGTCTGTGGACAGGTGTTCGTGCGGTCGGCCGAGGGTACCCGTTACTGCCGGTTCCCCACACATTGATGGGAATCGAGACCCCCGAACACGCCTGGGCCGACTCGCCCTAGTGGACCGACCAGCCCATCGCGGTGAGGGCTCTGCCGAGATCGGCGGCACGACCGGGATCCACCAGGAGTTCAACCAGGCCCACGGGATGACCAGGAACGTGCTCGATCGTCAGGTCTTCAACGTTGATGCCTGCTTCGCCAGCGGCCGTAAGCAGGCGGGCCAACTCCCCCGGCTCATCGGGGATCACCACGGGGACGATCGCGTACTCAACTGCCTTGGCCCCATGCTTTCCGGGAATGCGCGAGTACCCATCGCGACCTCGCGTCAGAAGGCCAGCCACGATCCTTGAAAACTCCTGAGGCGACTCACCGACTTGCCTATTTATCGATATATCGCTGGAAAGAGCATCCGATGCGAGCTGCTTCAAAGCCTGGCTGACTCCCTCGAGGTCCAAGACAATCCCGTCGAGCACGGCTGCCACTGAGCCGGCGTTCGACTCAAGAATCTGCGACCACAGTTCGGGGTTCGATCCGGCGATGCGTGTGGTATCTCGAAGTCCCTGTCCTGCCAGATCGAGATCGCCAGATGTGGCCGATTCCAATGACGCAGCCAGTGCACTCGCGACAACCTGTGGGGTGTGCGACACCCTCGCCACTGCGCTGTCGTGAAGTTCTGGCGTCATCTCAATCGGCCGGGCACCACATGCCTCAACGAGTTGACGAATCAGGGACGCGGTTTCGGCGGATGTGGTTGGTCCCGGACACATGACCCACGGCCGCCCATCGAAAAGGTCACTCCTCGCGGCGTCAGGACCCGAGCGTTCACGCCCCGCCATCGGATGAGTACCCAAGAAACGGTTCTCCAGTCCCAATTTCTCGATCTCTCGTTGAACGTGAGTCTTGGTGCTGCTGATATCTATAAAGATCGAGGAAAGGTATCGACGACTTCCGCTTTCAACGTTTTCGGCCACGGACTTCAGCGGAGTAGCCACTACAACCACCGTCGGGTCCCCTCTTGGCGGACCCACCTCCCCTGCTCCCAGGCTTGCTGCCAGCCGGACTGCTCGCTCGTCACGATCGGATAGCCATACTTCCCAGTCCGCCGCTGTCAGCGCCAAACCGATCGATGTGCCCAGCAGACCGGTACCGACGATGAGAGCTGAAGCCATTACTGAGCTAGGTCCTGTCGCAATACCTCGGCACCTCGGAGGTAGACGTGGGTGACATCAACTCGGGCTAGGTCGGTTTCGAAATGAGCCATCACTCGCACCACTCGCGTCAGCGCACCAGCCACGTGAAGTTCCTGGGCGCACAACAACGGGACGTCACCGATATTCAGGGTGCGAGCAGCCGCCGCCGGAAACTCCGTGCGAAGGTCTGGGGTGCTGGTAAAGATCACACTTATCAGATCGTCCGTGGCTGCGTTGTTTCGTTGCAGCATCGCGGTCATCAGTTCGACGACCGCACCGACCATCTCATCGCGGTCGTCGGCTCGGAGTTGGGTGGCGCCCCGAATGGCTCTGATTGACACCACTGCACCCTAGCGATTCAGACACCTATCAAGAACTAGCCATGCCGAGTCTTCGATCTATCTCGATATCGCTTTATCGATTCACTAGCCATGGAGTTATCAAAGAGCAGCACTTCTGTTGTGTCGATAAACCGTCTTCGCTGAAGATTAGGCCCCTGTTGTAGCCAGCGTAGCTCGCCCCCTGACTGAGATCCACCGGACCGCTGCTCATCAGAGACATATCGACTTTACCGGAAGTCAAGAGTGTCACGTATGACGTGCGTCGATTTATCGTTCTGTCGCTAAATCGACGAGATCTAGTAACTCTCCAACCTCACTCTGAGTGAGCACCCGCACTGAACCAGGTCGCTGCTGCCCGAGGTAGACCGGCCCAAAACGGAGCCGAACCAACCGCTGAACCGGATGCCCGACCGACTCCAACATCCGTCGAACGATGCGATTTCTACCCTCGTGAAGAGTCAGCTCGACCTGTACTCGAGTTCCCGATTCCCCGACCACCACAAACCGATCAACCTTGGCTGGGCCATCCTCAAGATCAATCCCCTTGCGAAGACGCTCCCCCAGACCCTTGGACAACGGACCTGGAATCTCGGCCAAATAAGTCTTGGGGACCTCGAATGAGGGATGCGCTAGGCGGTGGGCCAGGTCGCCGTCATTGGTGAAGAGCAGCAGCCCCTCGGTATCGCCATCGAGCCGGCCCACATGGAACAGCCGAACCTCTCTGATCGGCCACCAGATCCCCCACGCAGGGTCGCCCCCGATCATCCTTCATGGTGGTGATGACGCCCGCTGGCTTGTTCAGAGCGAGGTAGACCTGGCCCTCGGCGACCGGGATCCTGCGACCGTCCACCCGGATCAACGCCTGTTGTGGGTCCACTCGAGTTCCCAGAGCGGTCACGAGAGCGCCGTCGACGCTTACCCGCCCGGCGGTGATGAGTTCTTCGGACGCTCGGCGGCTGGCTACCCCTGCTTGAGCCAGAACCTTCTGTAGTCGGACTCTGCCGTCGTCACCAGTCTCAACATTAGGTTGAGAGTTAGTCACAGTTCGGCCTCAAGAGTCTCAATGCCAGGGAGATAGGGGGCTAATTCGGGCAATTCGTCGAGACTGGCCACTCCCAAGTCGTTCCAGGAAGTACGTCGTGGTCCGGTAGAGGTAAGCACCGGTCTCGATCTCACTCCCACACTCCTCGACCAGCCCACGTGCAAGCAGAGTTCGCATCACGCTGTCGACGTTGACCCCACGGATGGCGGAGATACGTGCCCGAGAGACCGGTTGGCGGTAGGCCACTACCGCCAACGTCTCCAGCGAGGCTTGTGTGATGCGCGCCTGCTGACCGTCAACAACGAACCTCTCGACGACTGGCGCGAAGGTGCTGTTCGTGTAGAACCGCCATCCCCCAGCCACCTGCCGCAGCACAAAACCGCGACCCTCGTCGTGGTATTCAGCGGTCAGCCGTTGAAGTTCTGCCTCTACTTCGTCGACCGGTCGTTGCACTACCTGAGCCAAGGTGACCGTGGCAGTTGGCTCGTCAACCACCATCAAGATCGCTTCGAGCGATGGACCAAGTGGCAGCGTAGAAATGACCTCATCCTGACGCTGCTCAGCGCGGTCCTCCGGCTCGATCGACACGTCCTCTGGCAGCTCCTCAAACTCAATCGCGCTCGCACTCTTCGGCCGTGCGACTGGTGCTGTCAGTCTCGCTCACTGGGTCTCCTCATTCTGTCGCGTCTTCTTCGTCAAACTCATCATGGACATCAAGTGCACCGTCTTCGCTGCCGGTCCAACGGATCGTCAACTCGCCCAAAGGCTGTACCTGGTCGAAGGCAACCGCGCCCTCCCGAAACAGTTCCAGCAAGCGCCAGAAACCGGGCGATCACAGTGACCGTGTCGCCCGCATCGCTTACCAGGGAACGAAAAGTGGAGGTTCGGCTCTTGCGGAGTCGTTCGATAAGAAGGTCGGCCTGCTCACGAACGCTGACCGCTGGGGCGTGGATGTGAGTGGTCGAAATGGTGTCAACGTGGCGGGGCGCGAGGGCCTTTGCCGCCAGCATGGCCAGACCGTCTGGGCCCACTCCGAGCAACACCTCAGGCAGCAGACTTGCAAACTGCTCCTCCAGCGCAACCACCCGAGGATGCGAGCGTCCGGCCTCTGCCATCCGGCGGGCCAGTTCGGCACCAACCGTCTTGTAGGCGCGATACTGAAGCAACCTGGCGAACAGCAGGTCACGGGCTTCCAGCAGCGCCAGATCCTCCTCGTCCTCCACCTCTGCGGCGGGCAACAGGCGCGCGGTTTTGAGATCCAGCAGGGTGGCTGCAACCACCAGGAAGTGAGTTGTCTGCTCAAGGTCCCATTGTTCGCCGAAACCCTTGATGTACGAGATGAACTCGTCAGTGACCGCTGACAACGCCACTTCAGTGACATCAAGCTTGTGCTTGGCAATCAGCCCCAGAAGAAGGTCGAAGGGACCCTCGAAGACATCCAGATGGACGCGAAACCCCGAGGTTCGCACCATCTGACGATTCGGCCTCTCCGGGATCGATCGTGGAGGCCTCTGACGCGGTCTGGGTCACAGCCGAACGCTAGCCCAACGCTGGCCGATGGCGACGCCGGACTAGGCCCGGTGGCTCAGCCCTCTCGAAGCCGCCGGGCCAGAATGCTGGCCTCGCCCTTGGCTGCCAGGTCACCGATGACGACCGCAACCGCCTCGCGCACGATGCGGCCTCGGTCGACCTTCATGCCCTGATCCCGGTAAAGAGCGGCCTTGGCCTCGTCCAACTGGACCAATTCGTCCGCTGACAGGTACACGGTGATCTTCTCGTCGTGACGCTCCCGCCCGGTGCTCTCCCCGGGATTAGCTTGCCGCCGCCTGGATCGCTGCTGCGGCTGGTCCGCTGGGGCAGCACCATTGGCGGGCTCACCCCGGGTTCGGATCTCCTGCGCCGGCGTTGGCTTCTCAGCCTCAGCCAGCGAAGCGGTTGACGAGGTTGCTCGGAACAACTCGCTTGCGCCTGGCAGCGCTGCTCGACGGCTCATCGCGACAACACCTCAAGTGCTAGTTGGCGGTACGCCGCAGCACCGGACGACTTGCTGGCGTAGGTGGTGATTGGCTCCCCCACGACGGTGGTTTCGGGGAATCGGACGGTTCGGTTGATCACGGTGTGGAAAACCCGGTCCCCGAAGGCCTCGACCACCCTGGCCAGCACCTCTCGACCATGGGTGGTTCGGCTGTCGTACATCGTGGCGAGGATTCCATCAAGTTCAAGTTGAGGGTTAAGCCGATCTTGGACTTTCGTTATAGTGTCCATGAGAAGCGCGACACCACGGAGCGCGAAGAATTCGCACTCCAGCGGGATGATCACCGCGTCCGAAGCCGTGAGCGCATTGACCGTCAGCAAGCCGAGTGAGGGCTGGCAGTCGATCAGGACGTAGTCGTAATCGACAGCGATGGGAGCCAGACCTCGGCCGAGGATCGTCTCTCGAGCCACCTCCCCCACCAACTGGACCTCGGCGGCCGACAGGTCGATGTTGCTAGGCAGCAGGTCCATCCCGACGACGTTGGTCTTCAACAGGATGTCCTCGGCGTCCACTCCGCGGTCCATCAGCAGGTTGTAGACCGTGCGGTCGAGTTCGTGAGGATTCACTCCAAGACCGACCGACAGCGCCCCCTGCGGATCGAAGTCCACCAACAGCACCCGGCGGCCGAGCTCGGCGAGCGCAGCTCCCAGGTTGATGGTCGTGGTGGTCTTACCCACCCCACCCTTCTGGTTGCACATCGAGATGATGCGGGCCGGGCCGTGCTCCTCGATCGGAGGTGGGTCGGGAAACACTGGCATCGGGCGGAAGGTGGGACCGTCCGCTGCGCCTGCGGCACCCGGGTCTGGTCCAATATTTGTCGACATGTCCACTGATCTATTTGCCTCTCGACAGACTCATCTACAAGTGGGGACTCTAGGGGGCTGGCACGAGCAGCGGCAAGCGCGGGCCCAGATCGGGCAGCAGAAACCACCTGAGGCCGTTGGAATCTGGCGGCTATCCCAGTGCTCTGGGGTGGCTAGAGGCGTAGACCTCGCGAAGTCGGTCCACGGTTACCAGTGTGTAGATCTGGGTGGTCGTGACGGACGCATGACCCAGCAGTTCCTGGACGACCCGCACGTCGGCGCCGCCGTCGAGCAGGTGGGTGGCGAAGGTGTGTCGAAGGGTGTGCGGTGAGACCGCTGACTTCAACCCGGCTCGTTCAGAGGTCACCCGCAAGACCGTCCAGGCGCTCTGTCGGCTAAGCCGACTCCCTCGGAAATTGACGAAGACCGCCGAGCTACCCGTACCGGCTTGAACCAGGTCAAGCCGGCCCTTGGTCAGGTAGGCGTCCAACGCCGCCACCGCGAACCGGCCGAGGGGCACCATGCGCTGCTTGCTGCCCTTGCCGGTGAGCCGGACCGAGCCTTCCTCAAGATCAAGATCGTCAACGTCGAGTCCGGTCGCCTCAGAAATTCGGGCTCCGGTCCCGTAGAGAACCTCAAGCAACGCCCGGTCGCGCAACTCACGAGGCGATTGCCCCTCACCGGCTGCTGCGAGGAGCCGCTCCACATCGTCGACCGAGAGCGCCTTCGGCAGCCGTTGCGGCGGAGCTGGTGGCTTAACACCCACAGCAGGGTCCGTAGGGCTCCAACCCTCGGAGTGCGCGAATCGATGAAATCCTCGGGCCGCCACGACAGCCCGGGCTGCCGACGACACGGCGAGCGGTGGGTGGTCTGGATCGCCCTCTCGCAGCCGGGCCGCGAACTTGGAAAGGTCACGAGGGCTGACATCCTCGACATTGACCAAGTCCGCCTGGGCACAGAACTCCAGGTAACGCCCGAGATCGCGGTGATAGGAACTCAGCGTGTTGGCCGCCAGGCCACGTTCCACCGCAAGGTGATCGAGATAGCCAGACACTGCACGGGGCAGCGGGTGGTTGGTTCCAGGATCGTCGATCACGCCAAGACAGTAGGCGAATGGCAGGAGATGAAGGCCATCGACACTGAGACCTGCGCTTGAGTAGCCTGCGGCCACCTGATCCTTTCGCTCCTAGGGGGCACTGATGCGCAGGTTCTCGATCGCACTCATCGCGGTCACGCGTGGCCATCGCAGGATTCGGCTGGAGCGGTACCGCGGCCGAGGCAGGCGGCAGTAAGCCACGCATCTACGTCTCGCTCGGTGACTCGCTGGCCGCTAGTTTCCAGCCAGGGCCAGCCAGCAACCACAAGGGATACGTCGAGGACCTGTGGCGCGATCTCCGGGGTGACATCGCCGGCCTCACCCACCAAAAGTTCGGCTGCGCCTGGAGAGACCACCCGGACGATGATCGCTGGCGATCACTCGCCGTGTAACTTCGCGGCAGAGTCACAGTTGGCGGCTGCTGTTCGCTTCTTGAAGGCTCACCCAGGTCAGGTGCCCTTCATCACCATCGACATTGGAGCCAACGACGCGCTCTTCCACTGCTTCCACAGCAGCGGCGTCTTTTCACGTCCCTGTGTGATCGAAAGATTGCCTCGCATCCAGCACCGACTCGCCCACATCGTCCATCACTGCGGCTTAGCGGCCGGCCCAGACGTGCCGATCGTCGCGATGAACTACTACACGCCCTTCCTAGGCTTTTGGGGACTGCTGCCCCACGGCCATGCGCTTGCCAAGATCGCTCAGCGGACCATGACGACGCTTAACAGAGGGCTGACGTCGACGCTACGAGGACGCCGGTGTCGTGGTTGCCGATGTGGCCGCCACCTACGACACTGCGAACTTCACCGACACCGTCGTTGTGCCGGGAGCAGGTCGGGTACCGGTCAACGTCGCGAACGCGTGCAACTGGACGTGGTTCTGCTCGAAGAAGCACACCGGTGATCCGCACTCCAACAGCAAGGGCTACCGCAAAATCGCTAACACCTTTGCCCGCGAGATTCGTCCTTTGCTGCCGTAGCCCTCGCTCAGGCCATGGCTTCTTCGACAGTGATCCAGGGCAGGTCAAACGCCGTGGCCACTGCTTCATAAGTGATCTGGCCCTCGTGGGTGTTCAGACCGGGTCGCAGTTCGGCGCGATCGGCCAGCGCCTGTCGCCAGCCCTTGTTTGCCAACTGAACCGCGTACGGCAACGTCACATTCGTCAGTGCGAACGTTGAGGTGTGCGGAACAGCCCCTGGCATGTTCGCGACGCAGTAGAAGACGGTGTCGTGCACCTTGAAGGTGGGATCGGCATGCGTCGTGGGACGCGAACCTTCGAAGCACCCACCCTGGTCGATGGCGATATCCACCAGAACGGCACCAGGCTTCATCCGAGACACCAGGTCGTTGTTCACCAGCTTTGGTGCCTTCGCACCTGGGATCAGCACCGCGCCGATCACGAGATCGGCGTCTTGGACCTGCTGCTCGATGGCGTACGAACTCGACATCAGAGTCTGGAGTCGGCCCTGGTAGAGCCGGTCGATTTCAGCCAGTCGCTTGGCGTTGATGTCCAGGATGGTCACGTTGGCGCCCATCCCGACGGCGATCTGCGCCGCATTCAGACCAGAAACGCCACCACCGAGCACCACGACCTTGGCTGCCTGCACACCGGGGACTCCGCCGAGCAACATCCCGCGACCGCCATTGGCGCGCTGCAGCGTGGACGCACCAACCTGCGGCCCCATCCGTCCTGCCACCTCTGACATCGGGGCAAGCAAGAGGAAGCGATCGATCAGGCATTTCGACCGTCTCGTAGGCGATGGCCGTGACGCCGTTGTTGACCAGTGCGTCGGTGCACCCGCGGTCGGCAGCCAAATGCAAGTAGGTGAAGAGCAGTTGCCCATCGCGCATGCGTGAGTACTCCTCAGCAATGGGTTCCTTGACCTTCAAGATCAGATCACCGGTCTGCCAGACATCGTCGGCCGTCGGCAAGATCTTTGCCCCTGCGGCGGTGTACTCGTCGTTGCTGATCGAGGATCCAACACCGGCATCGGTCTCGATGAAGACCTCGTGGTCGCCACGTGTTAACTCGTGGACACCCGCTGGTGTGATAGCTACCCGGTACTCGTGATTCTTAACCTCGCGTGGGATGCCGACCTTCACTGCTATCAACGTCCTTAGTGACAGATAAGCGGCGCAGTTGTCGACTGGCCGGTACCGCGCCCCATGGCAGATCGGGCGAAGGGGAGTCTAACGTGATTGCGGGGCCTTGGAGGGGCGGGGTTGTCGAACTACAACCCTGTGAATCACCGCCTCGTGGGGCTTCCGCAGTGGGTTGGCGACTGATCGCAATCCTGCCCAACCTGACGCGCGCGCCCGCTCTGTGGCCAGCAGACCAGCCACCGCCATAGCGTTGTGGATTCTGCCTCGCATGGCGAGGTCGCAAGCCACATCGAGCGGAACGCGTACCGACGGCATGTCACGTTCCTCATCGACCTGCTCATGACGTTCATGCTCGGCGACCTCATGTAGGTCTCGAGCCAGAAAGATTCGGATGACTTCGCTGCTCATCCCCGGCGACGAATACAAGTCGATGAGAAGGTCCCACGAATCGGCGCGCAGGTGCGCCTCTTCGAAGAGTTCGCGCTGCGCGCCAACAAGTGGATCCTCACCCGGTTCGTCCAGAAGTCCAGCTGGTAGCTCCCACAACTGCGCCTGCACGGCATGACGATATTGCCGGATCAACACCACGCGTTCGTCATCGTCGAGGGCGACGATGCCAACGGCTCCGGGGTGAACAACGACGTCCCGCTCGACGACAACGTCGCCGTCAAGTTCGACGCTGTCAGTTACCAATGCCCACTTGGCTCCTTGGTATCGCTCAACGCGTCTGACGTACCTCTCGGGCTCCAACCTGGTCGGCGAGCTCGTCGTCGGCAGAACTCACGCGCCAGCCAACGGCGCCGGAGCGACAGCAGATTCGTGGTTGATTTCCGGCTGACTCATTTCCGGCTCAGTCATTTCAGGCAGTGCGACCTGCTCTGGCTTACGTGCCACCGCCGCAGCGACAAGTCCTTCGAACAACGGATGCGCGCGCGTCGGACGGGAGCGGAACTCCGGGTGCGCCTGCGTCGCCACGTAGTAGGGGTGAACCTCTCGTGGCAATTCGACGAACTCGACCAAACGGCCATCAGGTGAGGTCCCGCTGATCACCAAGCCGGACGCTTCAAGGCGATCCCGGTAGTCGTTGTTCACCTCGAACCGATGACGGTGTCGCTCTTCGACGTACGGCTCGCCGTACGTCTCGTCGAACACCGAACCCTCAAGCAGCTTCGCCGGGTACAACCCGAGACGCATCGTGCCGCCCATGTCGCGCTCCCCCGCGACGACGTCGCGTTGATCGTTCATGGTCGCGATAACCGGGTGAGGTGTGGTGTTGTCGAACTCCATGGAGTTGGCATCGACAAGTCCCGCGATATTTCTGGCGTACTCAATCACCATGCACTGCAACCCGAGGCAGAGCCCAAGCGTAGGAATGTGGTGCTCGCGCGCGTACTTCAGCGCGCCGAGTTTGCCCTCAATACCTCGTACTCCGAAGCCACCCGGAACGCAGACGGCATCCACGCCGGCCAACTGCTGAGCTGCAGCATCCGGAGTGGCACATTCGTCAGAGGTCACCCACTTCAAAACCACTCGCGCATCGTTGGCGAATCCGCCGGCACGCAGGGCCTCGGTCACCGACAAGTACGCATCTGGCAGGTCGATGTACTTGCCGACCAAAGCGACAGTCACCTCGTGTGCGGGATGGTGCACCCGACGCAGCAACTCGTCCCAGGCCGTCCAGTCGACGTCGCGGAAGGGCAGGCCGAGGCGTCGAACGACGTAGGCGTCCAGACCTTCTCGGTGCAGCACCTTAGGAATGTCGTAGATGCTTGGTGCGTCGACGGCCGCGACAACGGCTCCATCTTCGACGTCGCACATCAGACCGATCTTGCGCTTGATGCTGTCGGGCACCGCGCGGTCTGCCCGGAGCACGATGGCATCTGGTGAGATACCGATACTGCGCAACGCGGCAACTGAGTGTTGGGTCGGCTTGGTCTTCAGTTCGCCCGACGGTCCGATGTATGGCAGCAGCGACACGTGCACGACGAAGGTCGAGTCACGACCCACCTCGTGACGAACCTGCCTGATGGCCTCAAGGAATGGCAGCGATTCGATATCGCCGACAGTCCCGCCAACTTCGGTGATCACCACGTCGACGTCGTTGGTGGCCATCCGGCGAATTCGGCTCTTGATCTCATTGGTGATGTGCGGAATGACCTGCACGGTGTCGCCGAGATACTCCCCGCGACGTTCCTTGGCGATAACTGTCGAATAGACCTGACCTGTCGTGACATTTGCCGAACCGGCAAGCTCACGATCCAGGAACCGCTCGTAGTGGCCGATGTCGAGGTCGGTCTCCGTCCCGTCGTCGGTGACAAAGACCTCGCCGTGTTGGAACGGGTTCATCGTGCCGGGATCGACGTTGAGATAAGGGTCGAGTTTCTGCATAGTCACTCGTAGACCGCGGGCCTTGAGCAGGTTGCCGAGACTGGAGGCGGTCAAACCCTTGCCGAGACTGGAGGCGACTCCGCCGGTAACGAAAATGTGCTTGGTCTGCTGCTCACTTGCCAAGATTGGCTCCCGTGTTCGATCCCGACATTAATTTCAGTGGGATTGCTCTGCGATCCACGGGATACCAGAGTATCAGGCAGGCGGCTCAGCCGGTAACGCCACGCGCGGCGGCGGCGGGGGTTGTGCCCATTCGTCGGACAGCCGCATTGATCGCACCATGACTGCGACGGTGATGGGGATTGCCAGCGTTGCCGCCATCGCTGGAATCGCGACACCGGAGTCGTTCACCAGTGCTCCGACGATGCCCAGCACCAGCACCGCCAGCAGACCCGGACGCAGGGTCGGTACCTGCGTAAAACTCCAAGGCAGCAACCCACTCGGTCGCCGCAGCAGGAAGATCAAGAAGACGATTGCTAGCGGCACCATAAGTGTCAGCACGTTCGTGGTGAGCAGGGACCAGTTCGCAGCGATCTTTCGTTGCAAGATCAGGCCCGCGTCCCCGGTGAGCACCGAGTTCACAAACCGTCCAATGTGTGAACGTTCTGAGTCCGGTCGCAGAAAGTCCACGATCGCTATGACGGCTACCACTGCCACTGCAGCCCCAAGCATCAACGCCAGAGGGCGCCACGTGAGTTTGCGACCGGTCGCCACCCAACCGAGCGTGCCGAAGGCTGGCACCAACGCCAGCACACCGCCGAAATCTGCTCCCAACTGCGGCAGTCCGTCCCAAACAACCGCGAAAATTCCAACCGCCACAACGATCACTGTCGTCGTCTTACGGGACTTGCCGCTGATCAATGCGGCAGTCGCGAGCAGTGCTGCCGTACCAAAGATGACGAACGCCAGGTTGCCAAATCCCACGAATCGACCAGCAACGACCGGTGAATAGCCAGCAACACTCGCCAACTGCAGCGGAGCTCCGGCCACCAAGTCGAGCGTCAGCACGAGCACGGTGGCCCCGGCCACCGCCCCAGCCGGACCGAATGGGTGACGTCGCCATGGTCCAGCAAAAGACAAGCCGGTGACCAGCGCGGTCGCTAGCGCAATGGCCCCGAGCAGCGCCAGCACCGGATGAGACGACCGCCACCAGGGCAACAAACTTGCCAGATACGTGGCTGCTGGAACCGCTGCCGCAGCCACCGCAACCACGTGGGTAATCGACAGCACCTTGTTCCCCGTGCGGTCACTTCGGTGTCGACGCAGGGTGAGAAACGCTGCTAGATAGAGAATCGCCTGGGACAACACCAACCCAGCGAAGAAGGCCGAGATCAACTTTCCCTGCACATCTGCTCGCAGTGCTACCTCATTGAGCTGAGCCAGCCGAGCGTCCCCGATCGTTCGCTGCCGAAACGGCAGTGATCGGTTGATACGGCATCTCTGGCGGGATCGTCAGATCCATCGTCTGCAGCACAGTGGGGGCGACGTCCGAGAGCTGAACGAAGGGCGCACGCCTGGTGGAACCACTAGTCAGGTATCCACCGTCGAAGCCAGGACCTTGAGCCAACGCCAAGTGGAGCTGTCCGGTCTCGTTGGGAAGGTCGCTGATGCCAAGCACCAACAACAGCGAATCGATGGGCCGCTCCTCGTCCACCGACTCAACGAGCCGATCGAAGCTCAGCAAGGTCGTCAGATTTACGGTCGCCGGACTGCAGCATCGACATCAGGAATCTCCGCGGCCACCACGGTGAGGGGGCACCAACCGAGTTCAGTCTTGGAGAGTTGTTCAGAGTCCGCGACCCACCGATCTACGTCGCCACTCACATTGGCCGCAGCTAGCGCGGCCCCATCGGATACCGCCGTCGTGCAGTAGTCAGCATCGTTCAGGGTCTGCCCCAAGAGCCCAGGTACCGCCCCGAACAACAGTCCCTGGTTTTCGTCCACGATGGTCGACCAGTTGTCGACCGTCGCCCCCCCGGACGAACTTTCTGTGACGTCGGGCAGCGTCTGACACGCTCCGTCGGATATACCGTCGCTGACCGGATACTGCGCGCGATTGCCGGTTCCCATCTGAACCCAACCGTCCGCCGGACACGTCTGCGACCGGGCTGATCGGATCGACATCTGGCCAACTGCCGAATGTGACGCCAGGGCCGACAGGTAGGGAGTTTCCTCTGGTGTGACATCACTCCAGCGCAACCCCGGCATGCCCACGATCACGACAGGAGTTGGCTTTCTCCTGCGACATCATCGACGGCTGCTGTCGCGTCGCCAGCCGCCGACGAACTGACCAACGTGCCGAGCAGGCAAAATGCCGCGGCACCGAACGCGAGCCGTCTGACGGTCACGACCTGGCACCCCCCTGCCATCTGCTTAGTGCCGACTTCGCCGCATCGGGATCGGCTGCGAGCACGACTCCTAACACGATCGCCGTCGACGCGAGCCCGATAGCAAGCACCATGATCACGCTGACCCAGACGCCTGCCTGCGTGCCCTCAACCAGCCGAGAGAATCCCCAGCCCGCGACCAAGGCACCGAGTAAGGCCGCGCCAGCAGTTCGGGCCAAGCCACGAGTGGCAGCGTCACCGGAAACCAGTCGAATGCTCACTACCAGCCAGACTGCGGCAACCACCAGTCCGATGCTGAAACCGCGACCCAACGCGGTAGCAACGTTGACCGCGTCACCATCAGCGCCTCGCACAGCCCAACCTGCGATGACGAGTCCGACAATCCATCCAGCGCTTGAGCCCAAGGCGGCGAGTGGTGCCCGATGACATGCGGCCAGAACTCTCACCGCATGTCCTTGCACTCCGTAGGCGACGACACCCGGCGCCAACGCGGTAAGCAGCCCGGCCAGCGCCGGAACACCGTTCGGTCCTGGGGCACCTTCAATCATGACTCGCGCCAAGGGTTCGGCGGCGGCAGCCAGCCCCGCACCCCCAACAGCAGCAGCTGTCAGTGCCGCCCTAGTGCTCAGCGCAATCGTTCGCTGAAGTAGCGGTATGTCTTGCTGGGCATGAAGGCGAGCCAACTGCGGAAACACACTCGTACTAATCGGGAAAACCAATATCGCCCATGGCAACAAGAACAGCGTCCAGCCCAGAGTGAAGATCAGAGCGCTTCCGGTGTCCCCGTAGGTGTTGCTCCAAACAATGCCCGCCGCAAAGGCCAGCCATTGACCACCAACGACCAGCGAGCCACTCCACGCCAGAGGCCACACTCGAGCCGCGTCCAGTTCCGGAAATCGCCACGACGGCCACACCACCAGTCCTGCCCTGGCAAGTGCTGGTAGTTGCACCAACATCAAAACAAAGACACCCAACGTGGTACCGCCCGCGAGTGCGATGAACTGGCCGGTAGTCAACGCCTCGAGGTCTCCACGATCAGCCCCGGCCAACTGGGCATACAGAAGGTAGCCGCCGATAACCACGATGCTCGAGATAGCAGGAGCGATTGCGGGAGCTAAGAATCGACGGTGCCCTTGAAGTGCGCCCTGCGCAACGACTGTGACTCCGTACACCGGTATCTGCAACAAGAAGACCCACAGCATGGCAACGCCGGTGCTCGACGCCTTGGCACTGTCGCAGCCTGACCCAAGGAACACATCGACGATGACACCGGACAGGAGGTAACCCAGCACAGTGACCGGAATCAGGAGAGTCAGCACCCAGCCATGAAGAGCGGCGACCGTTTGCCTTACTTGTTGGGGATCATCCCCAGCGTTTCGACCAGCGACCAGAGGCACCACCACGGCAGCCAGCGCGCCACCGATCACCAGTTCGTACACGACGTTTGGGACAGCATTCGCGCTGGCGTAGACGTCACCAAGGCAGCCCAGTCCCCACCGTGCGGGCCAACACTGCGAACCGCAGGAACCCAATGATTCGGGCGACAACAGTCACACCGGCGATCAACAGCGCGGCGGAGACCAGCCCTGAACCCCGACCGGTCAGGGGTAACTCTCGGTTCACTCTGACCGACGTCCCCATTGGTCGACCCGACGAAGCAGCGAGTTGGCGTCAATGACCGAGGAGAAACTCACCCGCTCACTAAGCACAGTGACAGCCGTCGCTGCGATGACTGCAGCCACCAATCCGCGTCGGGACAACGTTGCTGCTCCCGCCGTACCTAACAGGGCACCAAGGGTGTTAGCTCCGGTGTCACCGAGCATCGACTGCTCGCCTAGGTCATCGGGCAACAGCCCAACTGCTGCGCCCAGCGGACCTGCAAGCAGCTGCCCAGCGTCACCACCACCGAGCATCGTCGGGGCGACGCGCGCCAGCGAACACTTTGACCGCTCGGCCCGGTCGCAAGTCGAACAAGTTCAGCGCATTCGCACTAGCCGCAATCAGTA
Organism: uncultured Actinomycetota bacterium; assembly: GCA_963726755.1. Lineage (GTDB taxonomy): Bacteria > Actinomycetota > Actinomycetes > JAHEKZ01 > JAHEKZ01 > DATKIY01. The sequence goes on along the minus strand of CAVSDB010000001.1, from coordinate 1,140,136 downwards.
GGGCTGACAGCACACCATCGACGACTCCCCCTCGGCCGCCGCGTGCGAGCGGACCGGTAACTAGGGCAGTTCCCCCGATTCCGGCAACCTTGATCGCACCACTTGTCACTTCCCCCTCGCGCAGCGCGGCGAAGTGACCCCTGAGTCCCTTGGCGGAACCGGTGCCGGTCAGGTCGTCGTAAAGCCCTAGTCCCCCGCAGGCCAGCGCGGTGATCACTCCCGCCGCTCGTGCGGAACGACTCAAGGACGGTGTCAGCGCCACACCGGCGGTTGCGCCAAGAACCGTTGCTGGTCCCTGCGCCAAGGTCACGGACTCGCCTCGATGGTTGGTACGCAACAGTTGTGAGGAGCTGGCACGATCTTGTTGGTCGAGCAATCGGTACGTCGCCCGAGCGACGCCCGCTCCGACACTCGCACCCAGCGCTTTGCTGAACACGCCCACGTCAGTTGGCCGGTACCGGATCAGGAGCCGGACCAGAAGCATCGGCTCCGGTGCCATAGTGCCCAACCCGCCCACTCAACGCGTCAACCAGAGCAAGGACGCTCGTCGTCACGCCCGACGCGATGTCGAGGCTGTCGACCGTTGAGATTCGCTGAGCGAGTTCTGAGGTACGCACCTCTGCGACGACTCCCCCTGGCAGTGCGCTTTCTGGTGGTCCCGCGACTACCTCTGCGTTCCCCGCGTTATCGAGCGCAGTCATGAGATCGCGCCACTGAGTTGACGCAACCTGCTCATCGTCTTGGTTCGACCCGACGACAATCACCGAACTCGCGCGAGTAACGGGATCGTCGGTTGAGTTCACGAAACCGGTTTGTGACAACGCAGAGATCACGGCAGTCGACGGCGAGAACTCCTCGCCCGCCTGTCGGTCGTTGTCGGTCAGAATCGCGGCAGAAAGGACTTCTTCACCGGTCGGTGAGTCGTCCGCGAAGTCGCCGCGCGCCAAACCTTGCGCGACGCGAGACAAGCACGGTCTGTTGGTCTGGGTCGGTCCATGCCGACGTAATGTCGAAGCGTCCGGTCACGGTTCCACCTGCATCGGCTACCGCATCCTTAACTGCGTCGACCGAATCACTGGACGCGTCTGGCAAAACAACGATCGCCACGTAATCTTCAGTCAACAGACCGTTCAGGACGTTGGGTTGAACGAGTTCGGCGTACTGGTTGGACGAGTCGAGCCCACTGCGAAGTGCGCCCACCTGATCCTGCAGATCGACCTTCTCCTTCGCCAACGTCGCGGTCCGATCTTCGAGGAACCCGCCGATGTCATCCTTCAGCGGTCCCGAACCCAGCACGATCCCAACGGCTAGCGCTAAGAAGATGGCCACGATCGAAACGATGTGGTACCGAAAATCAATCACCGAGCGGCCCCTACAGACTCGTAAACCAGAAGACGAGATCGTGCCACCACGAACCCAGGAGATCGAACAGGCTCCGACCTGCGGGAGTCGCCGCGAGCGCCACCGAGAGCGCGACCAACCCTGCGGCAATCAATGCCACCACCTGAACGGTGGAGACCCGACTGCGATAGAGCCGACTGACGCCTTTAGCGTCGACCAACTTGCCCCCAACACGAAGGCGTGTCAGGAACGTGCTTGCCATCCCCGAACGTCCCTTGTCGAGGAACTCCACCAACGTGACGTGGGTACCCACTGCGACGATCAGTTCGGCACCCTTGTCGTCGGCGAGCAGCATCGCGACGTCCTCGCTCGTGCCCGTTGCGGGGAAGACCACCGGTTCGATGCCGAGTTCCTCAACTCGGGGCAACCCCGGTGCCCGCCCGTCGCGATAGGCGTGAACCACAATCTCAGCCCCGCACGTCAGCGCGCGATCTGACACCGAGTCCATGTCACCCACGATCAACGCCGGGGTGTATCCAACCTCAAGCAGCGCATCGGCACCCCCGTCGACGCCTATGAGGATTGGCCGGTACTCCCTGATGTATGGACGAAGAGTCTGCAGATCCTCTTTGTAGTGGTAGCCGCGAACGACGATGAGAACGTGACGTCCATCGATCTGCGTCCTGATTTCTGGAACGCCGATGCCGTCGATGAGTAGGTCACGCTCACGTCGCAAGTACTCAATGGTGTTGCTCGCGAAGGCCTCGAGTTGGACCGACAAGCCCGCCCTGGCCTCTTCCATCGCCGCGGCGACTGACTCCTCATCGAGCAGTCGTCCCTTCGCTATGACTTCGCCGCCCCGCAACAACGTGTCACCGTCGAGGACGACCCGCTCCCCCTCACGGGTCTTGGCGAAGACCTCTGGCCCGACTTCGTCGAGCAGCGGGACGCCAGCCTCGATCAAGATCTCAGGTCCCAGATTCGGGTAGCGCCCACTAATGCTCGGGGCCGCGTTAACGACCACGGCCGGCGAGCAGGCCACCAGAGCCTCAGCGCTGACTCGATCGATGTCGAGATGGTCGATGATGGCAATCTCGCCGGGTTGCAATCGTTTAGTGAGATTTTTTGTTCGTTTGTCGAGGCGAACCGCACCGCCAATCCCAGCACCATCGTCAGGCTTACGCCGGAGGCGCTGAAGCAGTCGCATACCTGAATCCTGCCAGAGACCCGTCAGGTCACCGGCCAAGCCTCGCGCAGGCTTCGCTAGTGGTTATTGGCGTCGCTGAAGCAGCAGCGCGTCCCCAGGCAGGCGACTACCCGACTGGCCCACCCTTTGGTTTCGACCCGATCTTCTTCGCCTGGGCAGCAAGATCGAGAAGTTCATTGGCATGGGCTCGCCCTAGTTCGGAGTCTTCGAGGCCTGCGAGCATCCGCGCGAGTTCTTGCGCCCTCCCGGAGTCGTCCAGCGCGCTCACGTCGCTACGCGTCACCGCCCCGTCACTGCTCTTCGTCACCACAAGGTGGCTGTCGGCGAAGGCTGCTACCTGGGGCAAGTGCGTCACAACGATGACTTGGACATGTCGTGACAGCAACGCCAATCGACGTCCGACTTCGACCGCGGCCCGACCTCCGACGCCGGCATCTACTTCGTCGAAAACCATGGTGGGTGCTTCGCCAGCACCAGCGAGTGCCACCTCAAGAGCGAGCATGATCCGAGACAACTCACCGCCGGATGCTCCCTTACCAATGGGCTGGGGCACTACGTCTGAATGTGGCTTGAGGAGAAACTGAACATCGTCGATCCCGCTTGCCCGGTAGTCGACGATCCGTCCGTCGGGCAGAAGTAGTCCGTCCGCGACCTCTGAGTCATCTACGGTGACCATCAACTCTGCGTCCGGCATCGCTAAGTCATGGAGTTCGTGAGTCACCTGGACTGCCAGCTTCTGAGCAGCGTCGCGTCGTCGGCTCGACAACGCCCAAGCAAGTTCGCCGAGAGTCGCCAACCCGCTCGCAACTGCCTCTGACAACCTGGCCACGTCATCATCGGTGGCATCGAGCTCAAGTAACCGCTCGCTTGCTTCCGACGACCAGACCAACACCTCATCGATCGTCGAGCCGTACTTGCGCAGGAGTGCCCCCAACGCGGCGCGACGATCGCCAATCACAGCCAATCGCTGGGGATCAGCAGCGACCGACTCGCTATATGCCGACAAGTCACTAGCCAACTCTGCGGCCAGATAGCCAAGCTCGGCAGCCCTATCCCCTAGGCCAGCTAGCGCCTCGTCATGTTCGCGCACCGCGTCGAGCCCATGACGGATCTGGGCAAGGAGCGCAACCACTGCTGTATCGCTGTCGTCGTCAATCAATGCCCGCGCTTGGTTGGCGGACCCACGCAGTTCTTCGGCATGGGCCAGCTTGACTTCCTCCTGCAACAGCTCGTGATCCTCGCCAGTGGTCGGAGCAACACGTCCGATCTCGTCAACCCCGAACCGAAGCAGGTCAGCTTCTCGCAAGCGCTCTTGTCGTTGGGCTGTGATTTGTTGCAACTTCTGTTGATTGTCGGCGACTGCGTTAAAGCATTCTTGATATGCGGACAGTTCATCGTCAGCAGCCGCGAATGCGTCGAGTAAGCGTCGCTGGGTGGCAGGACTCAACAGGCCCTGCTGATCGGACTGCCCATGCACCGTGACCAACATCGGTGCCAGCGTGGACAACACGGTGGCAGGAACTCCAGCACCGCCAACGAATGCGCGAGAGCGACCCTTACTTGCTACTGACCGCCGGACGATGACCTCGCCATCATCGAGTGCCCCACCCGACGACTCGACGTGATCGGCGATAGGTGAGACGCCGCCCACCACGAACCTGCCCTCTACCTCGGCGCGCTCAGCCCCTTGCCGGACAACCGTTCCATCCGCTCTTGAGCCCAGCAGCAGACCGAGCCCACTGACAACCATCGTCTTGCCAGCACCGGTCTCACCAGTAACCACGGTGAGCCCTGGAGAAAACTCCAAAACCGCTTCGTCGATGACCCCGAGAGAGCGGATCCGCAGTTCTTCGATCACGATGCCTCGTCGGGACCGGTGCCGCGCCATCCTTGAACCGGTAGCGAGAACTTCGCGACGAGCCGTTCGGTGAACGGTGTCCGTCGCAATCGCGCGAGGCGGACCGGTTGGTCACTACGACGGACGGTGATCTGCGCACCTTCGGGGAGCGCCACCATTCGCCGACCGTCTGCCCAAAGCACGCCGCGTTCTGAGGACAACAGGTCGATCCGAATCGACGATGTCGGTGCCACTACAAGTGGTCGCGCGAACAACGCATGGGCCGACAGCGGCACCAGCAGCAACGCCTCGACTTCCGGCCAGACCACGGGACCGCCGCCGGAGAAGGCGTATGCCGTTGATCCGGTGGGAGTTGCACAAACGACACCGTCACATCCCCATCGCGAAAGCCGGTGACCGTCAACTTCAACGCCGACCTCGAGCATCCGTTCGCGCTCGGCCTTCTCAACTGAGATTTCGTTGAGAGCCCAGGCCCGATGAATGGTCTTACCGTCAGCTTCGACCGACGCCTCAACCGCTAGACGCTCTTCGACTTCGTAGTCTCGAGCTCCGATTCGATCAGCCACCTCGTCGAGGTCTTGCTCTTCGGCTTCGGCGAGAAAACCCACCCGCCCCAGGTTGACGCCGAGCAAGGGCGTGTCACGTCGTCGTGCCAAATCAGCACCACGAAGGATCGACCCATCCCCACCCACCACGACGACCAACTCGATGTCGGGACCTAGGCCTTCGGAAGTGTCACCTGCGTCCCCGACCCCTGGGACCTCTAACTCGACCGCCTCTTGGCTCGGAGCCAACACTTCAATTGACTCGCCTTGGAGTCGTCGCGTGAGTTTGCGCGCACTGCTCAGCGCCGCGGGTCGACCCGTATGGGTCACCAACAGCACTCGCCGCTGCTCACTCATGCTGGCCCTTCTGCCACTGCCTGCTCCAGATCCTGCTCGCTCAGTGGACCGGCTCCGGCCCGCAACCACAAGAAGTACTCAACGTTTCCCGCTGGCCCGGGCAGTGAACTCGCGGTTACCCCTCGAGTCCCTAAACCAAGGCCGAGCGCTGATTCGGCGATTGTACGGACTGCGTCCGTCCGTAACCCGGGATCTCGGACCACGCCGCCCTCCCCTAGGCGATCTCGTCCGACTTCGAACTGCGGTTTGACCATCAGAACCAGGTCAGCATCAGGCTCACAAACTCCCTGAAGGGCTGGCATCACCAAAGTCAGTGAGATGAACGAAAGGTCGGCAACAACCAGTTCGTATCCGCCAGGGTAATTGCTCGATGCTCAACGTCCTTACGTTGGTACGGTCGAGCACCGTCACGCGCTCGTCCTGTGCCAGGGGCCAAGCCAACTGGCCGTATCCAACGTCGACCGCCACCACAGACGCCACGTCGGCGCGTAGCAGCACGTCGGTAAACCCGCCGGTACTTGCCCCGGCGTCCAACGCTCGACGACCGCGAACTTCAAGTCCGTTCTTGGTGAAGGTAGTTAGCGCTCCTTGGAGTTTGTGACCACCACGCGACGCGTACGCAGGTTCATCTTGAACTTCGCGAACGACGATGGCAGCGGAGGTTTCCACTTGAGTCGCCGGCTTCTGCGCTGTCTGGCCGGCTACGGTCACGCGGCCCTGCCGAATCAACTCAGTGGCACTGTCACGTGAACGCGCAAGACCGCGGCGCACGAGTTCTGCGTCGAGTCGGCGCCGAACCATGGCTATTGATCCGCGCCGTGACTTTCCACGGAGGTGTCCGCCGGTCCTTCGGACTGATCAGGTTCATCCCCAGCTCGGGTCATTGCCTGAGTCAGACCACGATGTACCTGTTCAAAGACCGCAGGGTGTTCAGCTACGGGAATCGACTTCAATTGATCCAACCCACCGAGCGCCTCATCCACTGCAGGATCGCCGGTGTTCACGACCCCTAGGTCGAGCTCTGACTGGTCTCCCTGAGGCGACGGCTCGATCGGCTGCTCGACGTGGTCACTGGGCTGTTCGCTCATCGGGCCGTCAACTTCCTGCTCCTGCCGGAAAGGCTCACGCCGGTGCGCCAGCCTGCTGGTTCAGGACAACGCTAGTCGCCTACCCCGATCACTCCAAAGACTCTCGGGCTTTGAGGGTGGCCCTGACGTGTCGCAACTGCTTTTCGTAGTCGTGACGGTCGGGTCGCATCGCGACTGCGAGGGCCAACTGCTGCGACGCGAGGGACAGCTCGCCGAGTCGAGCCAACGCCAGGCCCAAACCCAACCGCGCGTAGTCGTCATCTGGCTGTCGTGACACTAGGTGCGAGAAATCGTCACGAGCCTGCGATGTAGTGGCCCGTGGCCAACCGTGCCCGTGCCAACGCCTCAAGGATGTTGCGAGCATCAGGTTCTTCGTCGTGTGCCCGCACCAATAACTGTGTCGCCGCAGCAGGGTGCCCACCCTCGAGCAGCCGCAAGCCGCGCACGTACCAGTCGTAGACATCGCCTTCTGGCCGACTGACCGCCGCGTCCTGCTCATCTCGATTCACGCCTGTCTCAACCGATCAGCCGGACGTCGAATTCCACTAGGCGTTGCTCACCGTGCCGTCGGTACTCACAGTGACGATATGCACGTGGCCGGACGTGACCACAGCCACTCGACCGTCATCAAGCGGTAGGGCGCGAGCCTGTCCCCATCGAGTTATCAATATCGAAGGAGTGCACGTTGGACAGCGTCCCGTCTGAACCCACCGTGACCATGGCAAGCGAACTGTGTCCTCGGTAGTCGTCGATCGGAATCAGCGCCACGCCTGAGTCAGGTAGGTACGTGAATGCCCGAGAGTCATTTTCAACAGCGCTATAGACGTTGTGGCCCAGACTTCGCAGAGCGATCCGCTTCGGGTTCGCCAGGTCCGCGAGATCGAACAGTGACACTTGTGTCCCGAACGTCATGCCGGAGCGTGTCGCCGATTGACCGACGCCCAAGATCAGACTGCCCCCCACAGGATGTAGGTAGGCTGAAAATCCCGGCATCTTCAACTCGCCGACGACGCGTGGAGTCTGCGGGACAGACAGGTCAAGGGTGTACAACGGGTCGGTCTGCCGGAAGGTCACGACCACCGCCATGTCGCCGAACCATCGGACGGCTTTGATCTGTTCGCCTTGACCCATACCCCCCACAGACCCAAGACGGACCAGCTGGCCGTCCTGCTCGCTGAAAGTGCTTACCACCGTCTCAGCGGGCTGCCAGGGATCACCGGTTTGGCTCGCTACCCGCAACACTCCGTCGTTCTCGCTCAGTGCCCACCGACTCGGAACCAATCCAGAAACTCTGCCGGAAGCGACGTACTGGGTCGCGAAACCGGTTGTTGAGAAGGCGTGGATGTCCGTCGTGGCGTGATACGCCGAATCGTTTGCCGTGGCCGCGAAGGGAGTTGGGTTCTGCTCCATCGCGGCGACGTACAACCGATCCGGCGAGGCGTACACCAGGTCGCCGCCGGCAACTAAGCCGATCGAGGAGGAACTACGAGGATCCAGTGGGTCAATCGTCAAAACCGTCAGAGTCGTGAGTACGTGTTGGCTGATGGCGGGATGCAGTACGTCGGCGCAATCGACGAGCGGCGATGTGACTCCGTCACGGCTTGCCGTGGGTAGCCAATCTGACGAAGACGCCGATCGCACAATCTCGCGATTGCGTTCGAGCGCTTGTCGATTGGTGATTCCCGGCCCAGGCACAACCCATTTCATGGTCGGTTGGTGCGAGACCACAACACGCACCACACCGTCACTTGTGCGCGACGTCAAAACCGTGCCGTCGACAACCTCTTGATCGACGACCGTCGGTGCGTTCGGATCACTCACATCGATAGTGGTCAGCGTGCTTCGTGGAGTCCACATGGTGGCCGGCACACCAGAGACCGCCGAATCGGGCAATTGCGGACCGGACGGTGAACCAGCCGACTGCGGCTCGTCCGGCATCGGCTGCGGTACTGCTCCCTCCGCCATCGGCCAGGCGACCAAACCCTGTTGAACTCCAACGACCAAAACGCGGTCACCCACCAGCATCAATTCATTTGACGCAGTGCCTCGAGGCAACCGCACCGTCGCCGTTTGCTCGGCTTGAGCACCCGAAACGTCGTATAGCCGAAGAAGCCGACCTGAGACCGTGACAGCGATCTCGCCATTGGTCTTGGCGATGTCAGGCTCATCGACACCAGGTTCCTGCACATTGGTTCCGGTGTCGCCGTTGCCCACTGAAGTTTGGGCCTGTGACGCATGTTCACTCCCAGGAGCCGGGGCTGGCACTGCAGAGTCGTCAACGGCTGTTCCCAGTGCCATCACCGGGCTACCCCAGCCCACTCCTTGAAGTCCCCAGGATGTGACGAGGGGAAGCGCAGCAGTTGCATAGCTCTGCCGCAACTGTTCGCAGTCATCGAACGGTGTGAGCCCCGATGCAAGTGAGGGCGTCGCAGCGATGGGGTTGACGGCCAGAACCGTCGCTAGGCCAAGTACCCCGCAGGCACCGGCAGCCCCCCACTTCACAGATCCACGTGCGAACGTCGCCATGTCTGATCCCTCGCCCACTCTCGCCAGGTGGTTCTCGTGGGGGTGGGACGGCACTGAGGGCTCGCTGGTTCCGTCAGTGCTTCGAGTTACGCACTCTGGCGCTAGCCGACGGAGAACTCCATGTCGTCGACAGCGATGAGATCGCCACGACTCAATTGGCGGCCGCGTCGCTCTTCAACCTCGCCGTTAACCCGCACGCGTCGCTCGCTCAGCAAATCCTTGCGTGTGCACCGGCATCGACAACTCCAGCAAGTTTGAGGAACTGACCGAGCCGAATCACGTCTCCGCTGATCTCGATGGCGCTCATCACGCCATCATCGTCGCTACCCGTCGTTCCGTTCGATTCGACGCACTGAACTGACTTCGACCTCGTACCGACTGCGCGGCCCTTGCGCGCCGCGCCAGAACCGTCGACGCAAGGCGCCGTCAACTGTCACCACATCACCAGCGGTCCAACTTCGGGCGCTTCGACGAGTCCGAGCTGTCCACGCGGCGCACTCAAGGGTGTCGACGTACGGTGCCTGTTTGGCACCAGTCCGCTCGACTATGAGTCGCCAGGTAACGACCTCGTCGCCACTAGGCAGGGCCGTTACCTGAGGTGTAGCCGCCACTCGGCCGACGAGGCGTACGTGGTTCTCAGCCTCGGTGGCGGACATCTGGCGGCCCCGCTGGGCTTTCTGCTGTTCGTTGGCTGAGGGCATCAGCGCTCCATTCGTCGAGACCATCGTTGGGATTGGCAATGCCTGCGCGACCCATGGTCGGCGAGCGCTACCTCCCCCTCGCACGATTCGCTCCCCTTGGTGGACAACCCAGCCCTCAGACCGATCTGGGGACGAAGGCCGGTCGCCAGATTCGACTTTCCCCCTCTTTTGGTCGGAATTTGCATTTCTCCCTTAACAGTGCGCTAAAGTTTCCCGACCAGATAAGCGGGGAATGCCCCCGGAGCACCGACAGGCAGGACGACAGCGACCATGACCGATCCGCTCTATGACCTCAACTTGGGCTTCATGACGCTTGGTGTGGGCCTCGTCCTCGCCGGCGTTCTCGTGGGTTTCGTCGTGGGACTCACCGGTATGGGTGGTGGCGCCCTGATGACGCCAATCCTCATCCTCTTCTTCGGAATTGACCCGGTCACCGCCGTCAGCAGTGACCTGGTGGTCTCGCTGTTCATGAAGCCAGTGGGAGCTGCGGTCCACCTCCGGCGTAAGACGGTCAACCTCGAGTTGGTGAAGTGGTTGGTGATCGGCTCGGTGCCTGCTGCCGTTATCGGGGTTCTCATCATCACCTCGATCGGCGACAGCGACGCGGTGGCCGACTTCATCAAGTTGGCATTGGGAATCGCCCTCCTGCTTTCGGTGGGCACCATGATCGGCAAGGCGATCGTGTCGTTGCGCCAGTACTACCGCGATCAGGCTGCTGGAAAGGCCGGTGACAGCAGTGTCTCGGTTTTCGGGATCAAGGTACGGCCGCTCCCGACGCTGATCATCGGCGTAATCGGCGGTGTCGTCGTAGGCATGACCTCGGTGGGCTCTGGATCGCTGATCATCGTCGGACTGCTGTTGCTCTACCCCAAGCTTCGGGCCGGCAGCTTGGTCGGCACCGACCTCGTCCAAGCAGTTCCGCTTGTCGGTGCCGCCGCGCTGACCTACATCATCCGCGGCGAGTTCCATTTCGACCTCGCGGCCTCGCTGATCATTGGCGCACTGCCTGGTGTGTATCTGGGTGCGCGCGTGTCGTCTCGCGGTCAGGCCGGCATTATTCGCCGAGCCCTAGTCGTGGTGTTGTTCGCCAGCGGTTTGAAACTTGTCGGCGTGCAGCCTGTGGCCGTCGGCTTTGCCGTGCTGGCGCTCGTTAGTCATCGGTCCGATGATCTGGGCCTTGGTCCGAAGCACCCACGGCTTCCAGCACTCCCCCAACAAGCCGAAAGACGTGCCGCTGTGGCGGGTGGTGTGGGCCTCGGCCACTGGCGTACCTCCGCGCTACCAGCCTGAGAACGTGCTCGATGGAGATGCCGAGTTGGTCGACAAGGACACCGGCAAGGAGTGGGACCGCGAACGCTCGGCGGCCGATCCGCTCTAAGCCGTCGCCGAGGGTCGGCAACACCTCTGCCGCGTCGGTGAGTTGCTCGGTGTCTTCTGCAGTGACTCGGGCAAACCACGCCCGTGCCTCCTGGTCGCGTCCGAGTTCTCGCAGCGCATCCGCGTACGCGTAGCGCAGCCGGACCAAGGAACTGTCGGTGGCTGCGGACTCCAGCCCGCGATCACTCTCGAGCAGCAGCACGGCGGCCTCCGGCTGACCCAGGTCGCGCCGAGCGCCAGCAACGACGATCCGAAGTTCACGCTGACCGAGGGCGTCCAATTCCTTGGCTGATGGCGACGCCGCCAGATCCAGCGCACGCTCTGGGCGACCCAGCGCACGTTCGCAGTCGACCATCAGTGGCAAATGCTGCTCGTCGCCGCTCATTCGGCGATACGTGCGAAACTCGCCGAGCGCCAGGTCAAACTTGCCAGCGGCGTACGCGGTAAGTGCCAAGGCCTCTCGCGTGATGGCGACCCGCGAGGCGAGCCTCCGCGCACAACGAGCGTGGGCTAGCGCGGCTTCAGGGTCGTCGTCGACGGTGATGCCCGCCGCCGCAAGTTGAGCGCCGACTCGTTCCGCGAGTTCCTTGGGCAGACTCCGCAGTTCCTGACGAGCCTTGCCGTCGAGGTCCTGCCAACTGATGTCACCAGGCAACTCAGGGTCTCTGGGGGCTGGAGTGCGGATCGGCTCACCTGCCGGTCGAGTCGTCGATGGCGGTCGGCTCGAACTCCGGGCTGAGCCGCGCGTGGAGTCTCGCGTCGAGCCACGGCTCGCGCTCTGACTGGGTTTGCGCGAGCGGCCAGCATCGCGTCCGGAATCGCGCTTTGGCGGTTGAGCCATGTGCGCTCCCAGTCTCAAGATGTCAACAGTCTGAATTTGCAGTCAGCAGAAAAACCACACCAGAACAAGCGATAGGGGCCACCGTAATGGTGGCCCCTATCGAAAGTATGTCCGGCGGCGTCCTACTCTCCCACGCAGTCTCCCACGCAGTACCATCGGCGCTGAAGGGCTTAGCTTCCGGGTTCGGAATGGAGCCGGGCGTTTCCCCTTCGCCATGACCGCCGAAACTCTATGGAGTTATGGTCATGCGAATTAATCGCGGTCCCGACCGTAACTCGGGAACCGCACAGTGGACGCGAATACACAAATCTTGGTTCTACAAAATGTAGAGAGTGGGCAAGTCCTCGGCCTATTAGTACCGGTCGGCTACACACATTGCTGTGCTTCCACCTCCGGCCTATCAACCCAGTGGTCTACTGGGGGCCTTACCAGGTTAACCCTGTGGGAAATCTCATCTTGAAGCAGGCTTCCCGCTTAGATGCTTTCAGCGGTTATCCCTTCCGAACGTAGCTAATCAGCAGTGCCCTTGGCAGGACAACTGACACACCAGAGGTTCGTCCGTCCCGGTCCTCTCGTACTAGGGACAGCCCTTCTCAAATTTCCTACGCACACGGCGGATAGGGACCGAACTGTCTCACGACGTTCTAAACCCAGCTCGCGTACCGCTTTAATGGGCGAACAGCCCAACCCTTGGGACCTACTCCAGCCCCAGGATGCGACGAGCCGACATCGAGGTGCCAAACCATCCCGTCGATATGGACTCTTGGGGAAGATCAGCCTGTTATCCCCGGGGTACCTTTTATCCGTTGAGCGACGGCGCTTCCACATGCCACCGCCGGATCACTAGTTCCGACTTTCGTCCCTGCTCGACATGTCTGTCTCACAGTCAAGCTCCCTTGTGCACTTGCACTCGTCACCTGATTGCCAACCAGGCTGAGGGAACCTTTGAGCGCCTCCGTTACTTTTTAGGAGGCAACCGCCCCAGTTAAACTACCCACCAGGCACTGTCCCTGATCCGGATCACGGACCAAGGTTAGATGTTCAGAACGACCAGAGTGGTATTTCAACGTTGACTCCCCTCGAACTGGCGTCCGAGGTTCATAGTCTCCCACCTATGCTACACAAGCCGTACCAAGCACCAATACCAAGCTGTAGTAAAGGTCCCGGGGTCTTTCCGTCCTGCCGCGTGTAACGAGCATCTTCACTCGTAGTGCAATTTCACCGGGTCCGCGGTGGAGACAGCGGAGAAGTCGTTACGCCATTCGTGCAGGTCGGAACTTACCCGACAAGGAATTTCGCTACCTTAGGATGGTTATAGTTACCACCGCCGTTTACTGGCGCTTAAGTTCTGAGCTTCGCAGCCTAAGCCACTAACCCGTCCCCTTAACGTTCCAGCACCGGGCAGGCGTCAGTCCGTATACATCGTTTTGCAACTTAGCACGGACCTGTGTTTTTAGTAAACAGTCGCTTCTCCCTGGTCTCTGCGGCCGAAGGATGCTTCGGAAGCAAGTTCCTACACATTCCTCGGCCCCCCTTCTCCCAAAGTTACGGGGGTAATTTGCCGAGTTCCTTCACCACGGTTCGCCCGATCGCCTCGGTATTCTCTACCTGACCACCTGAGTCGGTTTGGGGTACGGGCCGCAACAGAACTCGCTAGAGGCTTTTCTCGGCAGCATAGGATTGTCCACTTAGGCGCAATTGCCATCGGCATCGGGTCTCAGGATATGTGAAACGCGGATTTACCTACGTCTCTCCCTACTCCCTTACCCCGGGACTACCATCGCCCGGGTTGGACTACCTTCCTGCGTCACCCCATCGCTTGCCTACTACCGGCTTGGTTCGCGCGCTCCACCGCATTGGACCGAAGTCCTCCGCAGCTTCAGGCGCTTAGCATTACCGGGGTCAGCATGGTCGTGCTGTTGCGGGTACGGGAATATCAACCCGTTGTCCATCGACTACGCCTGTCGGCCTCGCCTTAGGTCCCGACTTACCCAGGGCAGATTAGCTTGACCCTGGAACCCTTGGTCATCCGGCGGAAGGGTTTCTCGCCCTTCTTTCGCTACTCATGCCTGCATTCTCACTCGTGTGGCGTCCACGGCTGGATCACTCCGCCGCTTCACTCGCCACACGACGCTCCCCTACCCATCCACGCACCTGGACCCTTGCGGGCCTGGTAATCAGCGTGAATGCCACGGCTTCGGCGGTATACTTGAGCCCCGCTACATTGTCGGCGCGGAATCACTTGACCAGTGAGCTATTACGCACTCTTTCAAGGGTGGCTGCTTCTAAGCCAACCTCCTGGTTGTCTGTGCAACTCCACATCCTTTCCCACTTAGCATACGCTTAGGGGCCTTAGCCGGTGGTCTGGGTTGTTTCCCTTTCGACTACGGAGCTTATCCCCCGCAGTCTCACTGCCACGCTCTCACTTACCGGCATTCGGAGTTTGGCTGATTTCAGTAAGCTTGTAGGCCCCCTAGACCATCCAGTGCTCTACCTCCGGCAAGAAACACGTGACGCTGCACCTATATGCATTTCGGGGAGAACCAGCTATCACGGAGTTTGATTGGCCTTTCACCCCTATCCACAGGTCATCCCCCAAGTTTTCAACCTTGGTGGGTTCGGTCCTCCACGCGGTCTTACCCGCGCTTCAACCTGCCCATGGATAGATCACTCCGCTTCGGGTCTAGAGCGTGCGACTATGTCGCCCTATTCGGACTCGCTTTCGCTACGGCTTCCCCACACGGGTTAACCTCGCCACACACCACTAACTCGCAGGCTCATTCTTCAAAAGGCACGCGGTCACGACTTGAGCAAGCTCAAGCGACGCTCCCACGGCTTGTAAGCAAACGGTTTCAGGTACTATTTCACTCCCCTCCCGGGGTACTTTTCACCTTTCCCTCACGGTACTTGTCCGCTATCGGTCACCAGGGAGTATTTAGGCTTAGCGGGTGGTCCCGCCAGATTCACACGAGATTTCTCGGGCCCCGTGCTACTTGGGATAACACTCGAGAGCCGCTGTCATTTCGTCTACGGGGGTCTTACCCTCTGTGCCGGGCCTTTCGCATGCCCTTCGACTATGACAACGGTTTCTGACTCTCTGTCGGAATGTCAGTTCCAACTGAATGGTCCCACGACCCCGGTCATGCAACGTCTGACAACTATCACACATGACCGGTTTAGCCTCTTCCGCTTTCGCTCGCCACTACTAACGGAATCGCGGTTGCTTTCTCTTCCTGTGGGTACTGAGATGTTTCACTTCCCCACGTTCCCTCCACTCGCCCTATGTGTTCAGGCG
>CAVSDB010000001.1:0-1122500 GCA_963726755.1 uncultured Actinomycetota bacterium | reverse complement strand
ATCGGCTGTGGTGGGTTAGACGACTTCGACTCCGGCAAGGGATCGCTTGCCACGTCGCAGGACCAACCAGCGACCTTGAATCAGGTCGGCCTCTCCTGGCACCGCCTCCGGATCAGTAATTCGCACGTTGTTGAGGTACGCGCCGCCTTCATTGATGGCACGCCGCGCGGCGGACTTGCTGGCTACCAACTCGGTTGCGGCGAACAGATCCACCAGTGACGGCAGCGGTCCGGCTGGCACTTGGACGTGTGGTGCTTCGCGAAGCGCTGCACCAAGTGTCGCCGCAGGTAGCGCTGCCAGATCTCCTTGACCGAACAACGCCTTGCTCGCCAACTCAACAGCTGATGTCTCGTCGGAGCCGTGAACCATCGATGTCAGGTCCTGCGCGAGCGCCCGCTGCCCAAGCCGTGCATGGGGCTCCTCGATCGTCGCCTTCTCTAGGTCTTCGATCTGTCTCACGTGACCTGAACGTCAGGGTGCGCAACAAGGTTCCGACGGTTGCGTCTTCGGTGTTGATCCAGAACTGGTAGAAGGCGTAGGGCGAGGTGAGTGCAGGGTCGAGCCAGATCGTTCCGGTTTCGGTCTTTCCAAACTTGGAGCCGTCCGACTTAAGCAGCAGTGGTGTGGTCATCGCGTGCGCGTGACCACCGATGGCACGCCGAATCAAGTCAACGCCAGCAACGATGTTCCCCCATTGGTCAGAGCCGCCGGTTTGAAGTGTGCAGTCGTGGCGTCGGTAGAGCTCAAGGAAGTCGTACGACTGGAGCAGCTGGTAGCTGAACTCGGTGTAACTGATTCCGGGACCAGCAAGACGCGCTGCGACCGCCTCGCGGTCGAGCATTCGATTAACGCTGAAGTGCTTGCCGACGTCACGCAAGAATTCAATGGTCGACAAACCTTGTGTCCAGTCCATGTTGTTGGCCAGGCGCGCTTGGTATGGACCGTCATCGAAGTCCAGGAATCGCTCGACCTGCTCGCGAATTCTGACCAGCCACGACTCGACAATGTCCACGTCATTGAGCGTCCGTTCCCCCTCCATCTTGGGATCGCCGATCAGGCCAGTGGCGCCCCCGACCAGTCCAATAGGTCGATGTCCCGCCAGTTGAAATCGCCGCAATGTCAATATCTGCAGGAGATTTCCCAAGTGGAGACTGGGAGCAGTTGGGTCGAACCCGCAGTAAAGGCTGCGTGAGCCGGTCTTGAGGTGGTCGGACAGGGCACCTAGGTCGGTGCTCTGTGCGAGCAGCCCTCGCCAGTCCAACTCTTCGATGATGTCCAGGTCCACCGGCTTATCTTGACGCACGTTGCTTCCCCGGCCGCCAGCGACTCACGGTGGCATCGTCTGCCACCCAAAAGCGCCACGGCCAGTCCTCGCTCTCCCCCGTGATCCCCACCCTCGGACCGACGCTCACAGTTGCGGCCTGGTCACGCTCAACCAGACGGAAGGGACCTTCCGGATCGAGGACGTCGATTCCGTTGTGTCCGCCGTCAACGGCAAGAGCGCGCGTCAACCGTGCGGGGCCGGACGCCAGATCGGAGTCCCGACGAGACGTCGGTCTCCGATCGCGGGCCAGTTCGATTCCTTCGACGATCTCGCCGGCACGCAGCAGAACGGCCGATGGCCTACCCGGCGGCTGGCACACGATGTTCGCGCACCAGTGCATGCCATAGGTGAAATACACATAGAGCACTCCGGGGTCACCGAACATCACCTGGTTTCGCTTGGTACGTCCGCGAAAAGTGTGGGATGCCGCATCTTCACCGACCCCGGCGTACGCCTCGACCTCCGTGATGCGGATGGCAACCGCTCCAAACTCGGATTCGTGTGTCAACACACAACCCAAGAGTTCAGGTGCCACTTCAAGTGAAGGGCGTGCGAAGAAATCGCGCCTCAAATACCGGTCCTCGCCTGGTTGAGTCGATCTGCGCTCGCCCATGCTCGCACCGTAACGATGTCGTCGGTGACCTGCTCGAGTTGTTCGCGTGACTCGAGCGGGTGCAGTTCCCCCGAACGCAGACCTTGCGTTTAGGGCTCCCCTGCACACTCAGCACTGTCCTGACGTCTGGCTGCAGGTGTTCAGAAATGTCGGTCAACTCGATGTCCGAGAGCTCCCACAACTGAATTCCGCGTTCATCGCAACGTCGAACACAGGTTCCGGCGATTTCATGTGCGTCACGGAACGGGACTCCTTGACGTACCAACCATTCGGCAACATCGGTGGCTAGCGCGTGACCGTCTGGCGCTGCTGCCGCCATGCGACCGGTATCGAACGTCAGCGTCGCTACCATTCCCGCCACCGCTGGCAGGACTAACAACAACGTGTCGATCGCGTCGAACGCTGGCTCTTTGTCCTCTTGCAAGTCGCGGTTGTACGCGAATGGCAAGCCCTTCAGGGTCACCAACAGGCCAGTCAGATGTCCGATGAGCCGTCCCGACTTTCCGCGTGCGAGTTCTGCGATATCGGGATTCTTCTTCTGCGGCATGATCGACGAGCCCGTGGCATAGGCGTCGTCAAGCTTGGCCCACGAGAATTCCTTTGATGTCCAAAGCGCGACCTCCTCGCCAAGCCGCGAAAGGTGAACGCCCAACAACGCGCAAACGAACAGGAACTCCGCGACAAAATCACGATCGCTGACCGCATCAATGGAGTTGGCACACGCTTGGTCGAAGCCAAGTTCGAGCGCCGTCGCCTGCGGGTCCAATGGCAGTGAGGAACCGGCGAGTGCCCCGGCCCCTAGTGGTGACTGGGCAGCGCGTTTGTCCCAGTCACGCAGTCGGCCAGCATCTCGTGTTAGCGCATGCACGTGCTTCAGCAATTCGTGAGCGAACGAGACGGGCTGGGCATGCTGCAGATGCGTGAAGCCTGGCGCGGCCGTCTCAATGTGCAGCGCCGCTTGTTCAGCAATGGCCTGTTGCAGATTGGCGATCTGGCCGGCGAGAAGCCTGGCCTGATCACGAAGGTAGAGCCGCAGATCAGTGGCGATCTGGTCGTTACGGCTACGACCGGCGCGCAATTTGCCACCTAGTGGGCCAAGGCGTTCGACCAAACCCCGTTCGAGAGCGGTGTGAACGTCTTCGTCTGCAACCGTCGGTTGGAAGACTCCGCTGAGGGCAGCTGCCTCAAGGGCATCAATAGCCCCGAGCATCTGCTGCAGTTCTTCTTCGGTCAGCAGACCTGAACGGTGCAGGACGCGGGCATGCGATCGAGACCCCTGTAAGTCGTACGGAACTAGACGCCAATCGAAGTGAACACTGACGCTCAACGCCTGCAGGGCATCTGACGGACCGCTGGCAAATGCGCCACCCCAAAGCCGGAGGGGATCAGGACTATCTGACCCCTCGCTACTCATCGATGATCTCCTCGGACCTCTGGTCCCGCCGCGCTGCGATGCGACTAGGCATCCCCCACAGTTGCACAAAACCACGAGCCAGGTTCTGGTCGAAGGTGTCACCAGTGTCGTAGGTCGCCAAGTGGAAGTCGTACAAACTCTCAGTACTCTGCCTGCCGGTCACCGTGGCGCAGCCCCCGTGAAGCGTCATTCGAATGTCACCTGTGACGTGCTTCTGCGACTCCGCGACGAAGGCATCAATCGAGCGCTTAAGCGGTGAAAACCACAACCCGTCGTAGACCAATTCGGCCCAACGCTGGCCGATGGTGCTCTTGAATCGCGCGAGGTCACGTTCCATCGTGACGGCTTCCAATTCTTTGTGAGCCGTGATCAGCGCGATCGCTCCGGGTGCCTCGTACACCTCTCGGCTCTTGATACCTACGAGGCGGTCTTCAACCATGTCGATCCGGCCGACGCCTTGGGCGCCCGCACGGCGATTCAGCTGTTCGATCGCCTGCAACATGGTGACCGGCTCACCGTCGATAGCCAACGGCACTCCGTGCTCGAAACTGATCACTACCTCGTCGGCCTCACGCGAGACGCTTGGATCAGCGGTATAGCCATAGACGTCCTCGATGGGCCCATTCCAGATGTCTTCGAGGAATCCGGTTTCACACGCGCGACCCCAAACGTTCTGATCGATCGAGTAGGGCGACTTCTTGTTGACCTCGATCGGCAGGTTATTGGCTTCGGCAAACTCGATCGCCTTGTCACGCGTCATCCCTGAGTCACGTACCGGAGCGAGTACCGCCAGATCCGGGTCCAAAGCACCGATTCCCACCTCGAACCGCACCTGGTCGTTGCCCTTTCCTGTGCACCCGTGGGCGACGGTGCTCGCGCCGTATTCCTTTGCCGCCCATACCAAGTGCTTGACGATGACCGGACGCGACAACGCCGACACCAAGGGGTAGCGATCCATGTAGAGGGCGTTCGCCTGCATCGCGGGAAGGCAGAACTCGTCTGCGAACTCGTTGCGGAGATCAAGCACAACAGACTCTGCAGCACCGCACGTCAGCGCGCGCTTGCGAATGGCTTCAAGGTCCTCGCCGCCTTGACCGACGTCCGCCGCGACGGCGATCACCTCAGCTCCGGTCTCCTCAGCGATCCAACCGATCGCTACGGAGGTGTCGAGCCCGCCTGAGTAGGCAAGAACAATGCGGTCCTTCACGATGACGCTCCTAGTGAGAGTTGTGTTGAGGTCGTGCGGTCCGAGCTTGCTCGGCTTGGTTCAAGAGTTCGGTTGCGACGGCCCGCCCGCCTTTGGGGTCGCGCGTCACGAGCATCACGGTGTCGTCACCCGCGATGGTGCCGATGACATCGGTCAGCAAGCTGTGGTCGATTGCCGACGCCAGAAAGTGAGCCCCACCGGGGGGCGTACGCAGCACGACCAGGTTCGCCGACGCATCGGCTGACACCAGCAGTTCGCCCAACCGACGTGCCAACCGCTCAAGGGTGGCGTGTTCCTCCGGTGCGGCCTGCAATGATGCTTCCCCGCCTTCTGCTGGGACCGCGTACACAAGTTGTCCTTCACTCGTACGCACGCGAACGGCAGACAGTTCGTCCAGATCGCGTGACAACGTCGCCTGCGTGACAGCCACACCGTCTGACAACAACAGGTCGGCGAGGTGCGCCTGTGAACGGACGGGGACTCTGGACAGCAGATCGACGATTCGCTGCTGGCGAGCGGCCTTGGTCTTGGGAACGGTCATAGCGCCACCTGTGTTCCGATGCCCTCGTCGGTGAAGACTTCGAGAAGCAGGGCATGCGGCGTTCGGCCATCGAGTACGTGTGCCTTGGCGACCCCCTGCTCCACCGCTCGCAGACAGGCCTCCATCTTGGGGGCCATGCCGGTGTCCAGGGACGGCAACAGCTCACGCAGTGATTGCGTTGTCAACTCGCTGATCACCTCACTGGTGTCCGGCCAGTTTCGGTAGAGGCCGGCGACGTCAGTAAGGATCACCAGTTTGCACGCCTCCAGAGCAACTGCGATCGCAGCCGCGGCTGAATCTGCATTGACGTTGAAGACCTCACCATCGTCACCTCGGGCAATACTCGAAACCACGGGGATCAGACCATCGTCAAGCACCGTCTGGACAAATGATGCGTCCACTCGGTCGATCTCGCCGACCTGGCCAATATCTACTGACGACCCCTCGACCAGTGTCGTTCGGCGGACGGCATGGAAAAGTTGCGCGTCCTCCCCCGACAGGCCCACTGCTAAGGGGCCGTGCTCGTTAATCAACCCGACGACTTCGCGCTGAACTTGGCCCGTCAGCACCATCCGAACGACATCCATGGCCTCTGGCGTCGTCACCCGTAGGCCGCCACGGAATTCAGTTTCGATACCCAGGCGATCGAGCATCGACGAAATCTGCGGTCCGCCGCCGTGAACCACCACCGGCCGCAGCCCAGCGCGCCGAAGAAAGACCACATCTTCAGCGAAAGAACGCCTGAGGGAATCGTCAGTCATGGCGTTACCGCCGTACTTAACGACGACGGTCGCACCCTCGAATTCTTCAAGCCACGGCAACGCCTCGGTCAGCACACCCGCCTTGATCGCCGCGTCTTGCCTCCCCCGACTCATGAGGAGTACGCCGAGTTCTCGTGGACGTATGCCGCAGTTAGGTCGTTCGTCCAAACCGTTGCGGTGGCGATTCCCGCGCCAAGGTCGATCACCACACTTACGTCACGACCCGACAGGTCAACCAGCGCCCGATCTTGCGACGCGGCCCCGTCGCGAGCTACCCAAATGCCATTCATGGCAACGGCGAGTTCATTGGGATCGAATTCAGCCGATGTCGTTCCCACAGCCGAGAGCACCCGGCCCCAATTCGGGTCTTCACCATGCACTGCGCACTTGAACAGGTTGCTCCGCGCGACCGCGCGACCGACAACCAACGCGTCCTCGGTAGTACTGGCACCTATGACTTCGACGCTGATGTCTTTCGAAGCACCCTCCGCGTCAGCAACCAACTGCCGCGACAATTGCGACGCTACGTCCAACACCGCCGAACCCAGCACGTCGTCGGGCGCAGTGGTCTCAGACGCCCCGCTGGCCAGGAGCAGCACCGTGTCATTCGTCGACATGCATCCGTCAGAGTCGACTCTCTCGAAGGTTTCGGCTGCAACCGACGACAAGATCTCCGCCAGTTGCTCCGACTCGACGAGGGCATCGGTGGTGAGCACAGCCAGCATGGTTGCGAGCTCAGGTGCCAGCATTCCGGCGCCTTTGGCCATGCCGCCGACCCGGATTCCACCGACCGACAATTCTGCCTGCTTGGTCACCGTGTCTGTCGTCATGATGGCGGCCGCAGCGTCGGTTCCGCCGTCACAGCTCAATGCCTTTGCCGCAGCCTCGATCCCGACCAGCAGCTTGCCGACCGGGAGGTACTCACCGATGACGCCTGTCGAACAGACGGCCACGTCGGCTGGCGCCATATCAAGCAGGTTGGCAACGTACTCGGCGGTGTGGGCAGTGTCGGCCTCACCTCGGGCGCCGGTGCAGGCGTTGGCACCGCCTGAGTTCAGCACGACGGCTCGCACAGATCCGTCTTGCAGTACCTGACGTGTCCAGCGCACCGGTGCAGCGTGCACCCGGTTGCGCGTCAGCACTCCGGAGGCGGCCGATGACGGCCCGTCGTTCACCACGAGCGCGACGTCCAGGTCACCCGACGCCTTCAGACCTGCGGCCACTCCACTGGCCCGAAATCCCCTGGGGTAAGTCACGCCGACAGCGGAGGTCATGGTGCCACGCCCTCGGCGACCAGTCCTAGACCTTCGTCAAGACCGAACATGATGTTGGCGTTCTGCAACGCCTGGCCGGCTGCACCTTTGACCAAGTTGTCGATTGCACTGACGACCACAACACGTCCGCTGTTCTCGTCGACAGCAGCTTGCAGGTGTGCCGCATTGGACCCATTCACATCAGACGTTCTGGGCCACCGGTCTTCAGGCAGTACGTGGACGAATCGCTCTGTTGCGTAGCACTCGTTCAGAACCGCACGCACATCCGTCGTGCTGACGCCAGCAGCCGCCCGCATAGTGACAGTCGCCAGCATGCCGCGAGACATAGGCGCCAGTAGCGGCGTAAAGAGCACCCCTACATTCGTTCCAGCCGCCAGCGACAGGTTCTGTTCCATCTCGGGGGTGTGCTGATGGGCTCCTCCAACCTTGTACGCCGACATCGAGCCCATAACCTCTGTCCCCGACAGTGCCTCCGACGCCTTGCGTCCGGCACCAGAGGTTCCTGATGCCGCGACCACGACAACATCGGAGGGCTCTACTAGCCCTGTGGTCAGTAGCGGCGCAGCGGCCAACGTCACGGCAGTTGGATAACACCCGGGATTCGCGACGCGACGGCTCTGTTCGATCAGGACGCGTTGACCGCGTAACTCTGGCAGTCCGTACGTCCACGTTCCTGCGTGATTGGATCCGTAGTACGCCTGCCACGCATCAGGATCGCTCAACCGAAAGTCCGCACCCAGATCAACGATTGGCAAATCTGGCGGGAGTTCGCTGACGATGCCCGCCGATTTGCCGTGCGGCAATGCCAGGAAGACCAGATCGTGATCGGCAAGCTGACCAACGTCGACCCCGTCGAACTTCTGGCCGGCCAACGACGGCAGATTGGGGTGAACCTCCCCCACGCCTCGTCCCGCAGAGGCGCCAGCGGCGAGCGTGGTGATGCTGAAACTGGGATGGGCTAGGAGCAAGCGCAGCAACTCGCCCCCGGCGTATCCGGAGGCGCCGACGACTGCTGTCCGTACCGCCATCCGCAGAACTATACAGACTTATGTATAGATCTGCTACCCGCGAAGCGCCGCTCCGAGCGTCCTGGTGGCCTCTGCAACCGCAGCGTCTCGAGCCGCAGCAACTTCCTCGGTCGACAGCGTCCGGTCGGGAGCGCGGAACCGGAGCGCGAAAGCCAACGACCGTTTCCCCTCACCCACCTGCTCACCGACGTAGACGTCGAACAGTCGCACCGACTCCAGCAGGCTTCCGCCTCCCGCAGTCAGTGCCGCAGCGACCTCGCTGGCCGCGGTATCGGCTGCGACTGTCAGCGCCACGTCCGCTTTGGCCACCGGGTAGGTCGAGATCACGGGCGCTGACGGACCGGCTGCGGCGATGTGACGTTCTAGGGCGTCTAGCTCAAGCTCCATGGCACACGTGCGTTCAGGAAGGCCGAGTGCAGCAATCACCCCTGGATGTAGCTCCCCTGCATGGCCGACCAGCTCGCCGTCGGCACGAAGGACGGCACATCGGCCCGGATGCCACGGCTGGTGAACGTCGTTGCTGATGTCGACCGCTACACCGGCGGTCGCTGCGACGAGTCGGGCAGCTTCGACGGCATCGCTCCACTCGACCAGGCGCCCCGGCCCCCACCACCCGGCACGCTCTCGCCTGCCTGTCAGAACCACTGCAACTCGTCGGGGTTGTCGCGGGAGCAAAGCCTCGAGCGCCGCAATCTCGGCTCTAGTCGGGGGCCGATCGACACCGGGGCGCGGCGGGTTGTGTGGATGTCGTGACTGTTCTGTCTCGGGGCGGTACACCGACCCGAGTTCGAACAGTGCCAAATCGTCGGCGCCGCGTCCGACGTTTCGTTTCAGCGTGGCAAGCAAACCCGGCAGCAGCGAGGTGCGTAACTCGGGCTCTTCGTCGGACAGCGGATTAGCCAACCGCAAGGCGGAGCGTCGCGGGTCATCGGCAGGCAGACCAAAGGCGTCATGCACCTTGGGGTCGATGAATGGGTAACTCAAGACCTCGACGTAGCCGGCTCCCGCCAGCGTGAGTCCGATCCGGCGCCGTAATCGTTGGTCGTCGGTCAGCCCTCCGCCCGCGGGCGCGGTTGGGAGTAGCGAGGGGATCGTGTCGTAGCCCTGGATCCGCGCAACTTCCTCGACGAGATCCTCGGGAAGCAGCAGGTCTGGTCTCCATGACGGCGGCGTGACGGTGGCGGCACCTGCCCCTACAGCGACTAGGCACCCAGCGGCTTCAAGAGCAGCCGCGATCTGCTCACTCGAGTAGGAACGTCCGACCAGGCGCCCCGGAAGTTCCAGGTCTAGTTCGATCGCAGTTGCCGGTTGGCTGGTGTCAACCAGGGTGCGTCCAGGCAGAATCTCAGCGCCTCCTAACTCGGCCAGCAATCGCACCGCACGCTCAGCGGCGTACTCCTGCAGCCGAGCGTCAACTCCTCGCGCGAAACGTCTTGACGCCTCACTGGGCAACCGATGACGCCGTGATCCGCGCGAAATCGTTGCCGCGTCGAAGTGTGCAGCCTCAATGACAATGTCCGAAGTAGCAGCGTCGATCTCTGTGGAGGCGCCACCCATGACACCCGCGACGCCGATGGGACCTGAGTCGTCGGTGATGAGCAAGTCAGACTCATCGACGCTCCGCGCCGTGCCGTCCAGGGTCATCAGAGACTCACTGCCATGCGCTCGTCGAACGACGATAGTGCCGGACAATCGCGTTCGGTCGTACGCATGCAGGGGTTGACCGAGTTCGAGCATGACGTAGTTGGTGATGTCGACTGCCAACGAGATGGGCCGCATGCCACACATGTGAAGTCGTCGTTGCATCCACATCGGTGACGTTCGAGTCACGTCCAGCCCGACCACGCTTCGCGTCACGAACCGGTCGCAGCCGACCGCGTCGTCGACCCGCACGGGCCAGTCTGACTGTTCTGCCGGTGCCAATTCGATCGCTGCTGGGTCAGTGAATACCAGTCCGAATGCGATCGCAGAGTCACGTGCGATACCACGCAGCGACTCGGCATACCCGCGATCGGGTGTTACGTCGATGACCAGTACCTCGTCGCGAAGCCCCAATAGTTCGGGCGCCGGAGCTCCTGGCGCCGCGACCCCTTCCGGCAGGATCCAGATCCCGTCATGGTCTTCCCCAACACCAAGTTCACGAGTCGAGCAGATCATGCCGTCCGAGACATGCCCGTAGGTCTTGCGCGCACCAATCTCGAATCCGCCAGGCAACGTCGTCCCCGGCAGGGCGACGACGACGAGGTCCTCAGGATCGAAGTTGCGAGCACCGCAGACGATCCCCCGACCGTCCGGCTCGCCCGACTCCCCTGGCTCGTTGTGCTCTGGGCCGACGTCAACCCGGCACCACCGCACGGTCTTGCCGTTGCTGTGTTCTTCCTCGGTGAAGGCGACGACGCGACCGATCACCAACGGACCCGACAGATCGGCACCCACCTCATCGACCGTTTCGACCTCTAGTCCGGCGTTGATGAGTCGATCAGCAATCTGACGGCCGGAAAGTTCAGCGGGGAGGTCAACCAACTCACGCAACCAGGAGATCGGTACCCGCATCAGACTTCCACTCCGAACGGGAGCGTGAAGCGCACGTCGCCTTCGACCATGTCGCGCATGTCTTTCACACCGTGCCGGAACATCAACGTTCGTTCGATTCCCATCCCGAACGCGAAGCCGGTGAATTCACCTGTGTCGATGCCGCATGCTCTAAGCACTCGCGGGTCGACCATCCCGCAGCCACCCCACTCGATCCAGCCTTCTGACGAACAAGTCCGGCACGGTCGATCGGGGTTACCGACGGACTCGCCGCGGCATACGAAGCACTCGAGGTCGACCTCGGCGCTTGGCTCGGTGAAGGGGAAGTAGTGGGGACGCAACCGCGTGACGATTCCCTCGCCGAACATCGATGACGCGAAGTGGTCCAGGGTTCCCTTCAGGTGCGCCATCGTGATGCCCCGGTCGATCACAAGGCCCTCGACCTGACCGAACACGGGCGTATGCGTTGCGTCGAGTTCGTCGGTACGGAACGTTCGGCCGGGGCACACCACGTAGATCGGTGGCGTGCGGGTCAGCATGCTCCGCACCTGCACTGGCGAGGTGTGTGTGCGTAAAACGACCCCTGAGTCGACCGACTCGACGAAGAACGTGTCGCTCGAATCGCGCGCAGGATGCGCAGGCGGCATGTTGAGCGCGTCGAAGTTGAACCACTCAGCCTCGACCTCGGGTCCCTCGGCGATTTCGTAGCCCATCCCGACGAAGAGTTCGGCAATTCGCTCCTGCAACGTCGTCAGTGGGTGGCGTGCGCCAGTCGGAAGCCGGTCCCAGGGCAACGTGACATCGACGCGCTCTTCGACCAGGACTCGCGCGTCGCGTTCAGCAACCAACTGCTCCTCGCGCAGTTCTAGTGCTTGCCGCACTGCCGCCCGCGCCTGCCCGACTCGTTTACCAGCATCAGCTTTCGCTTGCGGGGGAAGAGCTCCGATCTCACGATTGGCGAGTGCTAGCGGCGACCGGTCCCCCGCGTGGTCGGTGCGGACCTGCTTCAACGCGTCAAGCGACTGCGCGGCGGCGATCGCGTCTAGCGCGGCCTGCTGGGCACGCGCCAACTCATCCGGGTGCAGTGGTGTCACCTCGACCGGGTCGAACGATGAGTTCGGCGCAGACATGCGTCTTGGGTCCCTTCGGCCGTGATGTCGAGATGAAGTTAGGAGGCAGGCACTGAGTTTAGGAGGCAGGAACTTTCGTTGACGCATTGCCAGTGTCAGTGGGGTCCTCTAGCGGCAGAACGACGACGAACCGCGCGCCGCCTTCACGCGGCGGAACCAGCGCCACTCGGCCACCATGCCCCTCGACGATCCCGTTGACCACGTAGAGACCAAGACCGGTCCCCCCACGTTCGGTGCCCTTCCAGAAGCGGCCGAAGATACGTGGCGCCTGGCTGGCGGGGACTCCCGGACCTTGGTCGGCGACCGACATCACCAGGCCGTCCGGGTCCTGGCGCACTGTGACCGTCACCTTGCCCTCGCCATGGCGAAGCGCGTTCT
Source organism: uncultured Actinomycetota bacterium (assembly GCA_963726755.1). Lineage (GTDB taxonomy): Bacteria > Actinomycetota > Actinomycetes > JAHEKZ01 > JAHEKZ01 > DATKIY01. The sequence goes on along the minus strand of CAVSDB010000001.1, from coordinate 1,110,298 downwards.
CGATCAGGTTGTCGATGACTTGCCCCAACTTGTCGGGGTCTACCCAAACTTCGGGCAGCGGTTCTGCGACCTCGACGACGAATCGGTCTGCCTCGATGCCAGTAACGACCTTGGCATCCAACCTGCGACGCACCAGGCTCCCCAGGTCCGTCGGTACGCGCCGAAGCTCAAGCCGTCCAGCATCGATCCGCGCAACATCCAGGAGTTCTGCGATCAGGCGGGTCAGTCGGTCGGCGTCGCTATCAACCGCCTCGAGCATCAACCGACGTTGGTCCTCAGTGAATCGATCCCACTTGTTGAGCAGCGTCGACGTGAATCCCTTGACACCGGTCAACGGTGATCGCAACTCGTGCGCGACTGTGGCAATGAGATCAGCGTGCTCGCGCTCTGCCCGGTCTCGCGCTTCGGTCCCCCGTAGGCAAACGATGACCTGCTCTACCGGTCCCCCGCGCTCGCGGCGGACGTACGACGCCGTAACAAGCAAGTAGCGGCCGTCCGGGAGCTGCAGCACGCGCTCGACTTGGCGTGTGCGTGACGACAGGCCGCCGAACGGATTGCTGACCAGCCACCAGTCGCGACCAGCGGCGTCCATCAACGGCAACGCGTCAGCCAGAGGTAGCCCAACCAGCTCGTCGGCGGCGAACCCCAAGATGCGGGTCGCGGCCCGGTTGCACGACGTGACAATGCCGTTGGCGTCCACGACCACGACGCCATCTGGCAGTGCGTCATAAGGCGCTAAGTCGTTCGGACTAGGGCTGCTCGACACGCCGGGAGCCTAACGGCCGCACCGCTACATGCCTGTGCGCCGAACCGGTTGACCTCAGGAAAACCTCTCTCAACCCACAATCCACAGGCGCAGTTACGAAGCAGCAACTGTCAGCACCTTCTACTAGAATCGAACATACGTTCTAGTCAATCACGAGCCTTTCCTGGGGGTGAACCTTGTACGAGCCGGAGACGTTGCCTGCCACTCTCACTCCCGTGCTCGATGAGGTTCGTGCCTGGTTCACCGAACCAATGCCCGCCTCCGCCGAAGAGCGAGCCTCCTGGCTCGCGGGTCTACGCCAACTCATCGACGCCACCGAGGCTCGGTTCACTCAAGTCCTCGCCGCCTTTGATGCCACTGGAGACGGCGAGACGCTTCACGCCGCCTGCAGCACTTCGTCGTGGCTGCAGGGTGCACTCCACCTCAGCGGGTGGTGACGCGGCCTCCCGCGTACATGTGGCACGCAACGCGCGAGACGAACTCGCCTCTCCCCTGGCTTCTCTGGGAGAAGGGCCGGATGACATACGAGCACTTGCGATCGATTCAACGTTCGCTTCGTCCATTGCCACCGCAGACGCACGCCGAAGCCACGGTGCTGTTGACCGATCTGGCTGAACGTGTCGACCCAAGTCGGGTTCGCGCCGCGGGTCGTGCACTGCGTGAGGTCATCGATCCGGACGGCTCGCTCAGCGAAGCAGATTCGCAATTCGAGCGTCGATACCTACACCTGTCTCCGCTGCTCGACGGCATGACGAGCATCGAAGGACTCTTGGACGCAGAGGCGGCGACGACGCTGTCCACTGCCCTAGCACCGTTCCTGGTCCCGACTGGTGAGGACGACGACCGGACGGCTGCTCAACGACGCGCTGACGGGTTGGTCGACGTCGCCAACGCAGCAATGCGTTCGGGTGAGCTTCCGGAATTGTCGGGAGCACCTGCGCAACTCCAAGTGCTGATTCCGTGGAACACGATCGCGCCGCTCGGGCCAAGGGATGCAACCGCAGCGGCTCACGCGATGGAGACCTCACCACCAAACCCGCTGATGGGCCTTTCGTTGCCCCGACTACCAGAACACCCAGGCGGAACTGCGATTCTCTCTCGAGTTACCAGCGAACGACTGGCTTGCGACGGATCGGTTGCCCGGGTGCTGCTGGATCCGGACTCACTCCCGCTGGAGCTGGGACGATCGCAAGCGACTGTTCTCGAATGCCCAGCGTCGTGCGTTGGCAATGCGCGACGACGGCTGCCGCTTTCCTGACTGCAACCGCCCAGCGCGCTACACCGACGCGCACCATGTCGTTGCCTGGGCTGATGGCGGCGCGAGCGATCTGGACAACGCGTCTGCTCGTCTGTCGCTTCCATCATCGAAAGGTTCACGAGGGCGGTTGGACAGTTTCCGTAGCGGACGCGTCGACCGGGACGAATGGTCGGGTGTGGATCATCAGTCCCGACGGTCGACGAATACCGAGCGATCCGCGAGGGCCATGAGTCTCGCCCTGATGAGTTTGGGTGGCTAGTGCTGTGATCGGGCGCTTGCGTATAGGCAGAGCGTCGCCGCCGTCGCGAGGTTGAGACTTTCCGCGCGGCCATAGATCGGGATTCGTACGACGGTGTCGGCGAGCTTGCGAACCTCTGGTGGCAATCCCCATGCCTCGTTACCGAACAGCCATGCCGTCGGCTTGGCCAACGTTCCATCTCGCTCCGCGTCATCAAGACTGGTCGCACCGGAACCGTCGGCTGCCAGCACCTGCATGCCTGCGGCATGTGCGGCCTCGACGGCTTCGGCGATGGGCGCGTCGATCGCGAAAGGGACATGGAACAGGCCACCAACCGAGGCGCGCACGACCTTGGGGTTGTAGGCGTCGACACTGCCAGTAGAGAAGACGACGGCATCGGCGCCGCTCGCGTCGGCCGCGCGCAGTACTGATCCGGCGTTTCCGGGGTCGCGCACTTCGGCCAACAGAGCCACGAGGCGTGGTGGTGGATCAAGCAGCCTGGCCAGGGGGTGATCCAGGAACTCGCAGACCGCCACCAAACCCTGGGGTGTCACGGTGTCGGATAGTGCGCCGACGACGCGGTCCGAACAGCGGTGGAGTGAAACTCCGGCGTTGTTGGCAAGCGTGACGAGGTCGGCGTGACGCTTGGCGGCATCCGAGGTGACGAACACCTCGCGAACGTCGACCTCATCGCGAACAGCACCGGCCAATGCTTCGCCGACAGCCTGAGCGCCTTCGGCAAGAAACAGTCTGTCTTCGTGCCGGAACGCGCGAGTGGCGAGTCGCCGAGCGTTCCGAACCACCGCAGCGCGGGGGTTGGTCAGCTCAGCGCTCGCCACGTGCGAGCGGTGTCAGGCCGCGGGAGCGTTACGGTCGGCCGGCAACGCGGTGCGCGCGGTCTCGACGAGCGACTCGAACGCCTTGGGGTCGTTGACAGCCAACTCAGCGAGCATCCGGCGGTCGACCTCGAGCCCAGCGGCCTTGAGTCCCTGGATGAAGCGGTTGTAAGTCATGTCGTGCGAGCGTGCCGCAGCGTTGATGCGCTGGATCCAGAGCCGACGGAAGTCGCCCTTGCGAGCCTTGCGGTCGCGGTAGGCGTAGCCGAGAGAGTGAGTGACCTGCTCCTTGGCCTTGCGGTACAGACGCGACCGCTGACCGCGGTAGCCCTCTGCGCGTTCCAGGGTTGTGCGGCGCTTCTTGTGCGCATTTACTGCGCGCTTGACGCGTGCCATGTGATATCTCCTGCGGTGAGTAAGGGCCTAGCGGCCGAGCAGCTTCTTGACCTTTTTGGTGTCAGCGGGTGACAGTTCGATGTCGTTCGCCAGTCGACGGGTACGTCGGCTCGACTTGTGCTCGAGGTAGTGGCGAGCGTTCGTGCGCTCGCGCATGACCTTGCCCTTACCGGTGACGCGGAACCGCTTCTTGCTTCCGCTGTGCGTCTTCATCTTCGGCATGGCTGCCTGTCTCCTTGCATCGTCCCGGAGTTACCCGGGAATGGTTGACGTAGCGCTGTCACTCGCTGCTGGTCGCGGCTGCGTCCGCTGGTGTTTCAAGCTGATCGGGTACGTCTGTGTCGGCTCGTTCCTTGCGGCTCTTTCGTTCGGCTCGGGCTTCGGCCATCACGTCGGCCTTCTTACGGTGCGGTCCTAGAACCATGACCATGTTGCGTCCGTCCTGCTTCGGTGAGGACTCGATGAAGCCGAGTTCCTCGACGTCGGCCGCCAGCCGCTGCAACAACCGGAACCCGAGCTCGGGTCGGCTCTGCTCGCGACCACGGAACATGATCGTGATCTTGACCTTGTCGCCCTGCTTCAGGAACCGGACGACGTGGCCCTTCTTCGTGTCGTAGTCGTGCGGGTCGATCTTCGGCCGCAGCTTCATCTCCTTGATGACGGTGTGGGCCTGGTTCTTGCGGGCCTCACGCTCCTTCACCGCGGACTCGTACTTGAACTTCCCGAAGTCCATGAGCTTGCACACCGGCGGACGTGCAGTCGGTGCTACCTCGACCAGGTCGAGGTCGGACTCTTGGGCCAGGCGCAACGCGTCCTCAATCCGGACGATGCCGACCTGTTCACCATTGGGACCAACCAGCCGCACCTCTGGGACGCGGATCCGGTCGTTGATACGGGGCTCGACGCTGATGAGCACTCCTTGATCAGTCGAATGGGACTAACCCCGGGAATGGGAAAGGGCCCCAAACCTGGTGCAGGCGGGGGCCCTTGGTCGCGCGTTGACAGCCGTCAGCGCACCCCGCCAGTGGAACCGGCGGAGCTTGACCGAACCCGGCGATCTTTTGAGTGAGTTAACTCGGAGTTAACTAACTCGAAGCACCTCTCGGTACCAGCGATCACGGCGGGTGGGAGGCGGGCCTCCACTTGCAGACCAGAGTCATAAAGACGCTGGTCGGTCGAGGTCAGAGGCTACCAGGATGAGCCTGCGTGAGACGAATTCGCTGCTGCCTCGCCCAGCCAGAAGGGTTCTAAGCCTTGGCGCCAGCCTTGTCGTCCCTGGCGACCTTCCAGACACCGACGGCGATCACGCCTCCCAAAAGGGGAGCCAGAATGAACAACCACAGTTGCTGAAGCGCCTCGGTCCCAGAGAACAACGCGGGGCCAATCGAGCGAGCCGGGTTGACCGAGGTGCCGGTCAGTGGGACACCCACGAGGTGGGCGGCCGTCAGCGCTGCGCCGATCGCTAGACCCGTGCCGACTGGTGGGATGCCCTTCTCGGTCACCATCAAGACTACGAAAACGAAAAGCGCGGTAAGCGTGGTTTCGAGAATGAACGCGCCGAGCGCACCGCCGGTGGCCGGACCGTATGCGTTCGCACCGATCCCCGCGCCGGTCTGGTCCTCGACCCCCTCCTGGACCAGCACCCACAGTAAGAACGCACCACCAATGGCTCCCAAGACCTGAACGCCCATGTACGACAGCCCATCGCTGACAGGCATCTTGCGCCCGAGCATCATCGCGAGGGTGACGGCTGGATTGACGTGGGCTCCAGACACCGACCCGATGGCGAAGACCAGGAAGGTCAGCACCAGTCCGAAACCGAGCGCCACCCCGACTCCCCCGAGATCACGCAGTCCGGTGACCGCCGCTCCGACAGCGAGGAAGACCAGGGCAAAGGTGCCGATGAACTCGGCGGCAAGTTTTCTCTTCATGCAACCATCCTGGTCGCAGCAGCATCAGGTTTCGGGGAGCACGCTCGGCGTGTCTATGGGGTTTTGATCAGGTGCGACGACCTGTATTCGCAGCCCGCCAGCGAAGATTCGAGTCAGTTGTTCGTCATCGCGAAGGCCTTGCGACAACTTGGCCAACAGCTCGCGGTACTCCCCGTCCGACAGATTGGGGTCAACGGTCACGACCAGATCGGTCGTCGCATCCGTCATCCTAAGTTCTGCCTCGAAGAGCCCAGGAGTCTCGTCGACCAGTTCGCGCACCAGACCCCGCGCCGTCGTCAATGTCGATGGCGCCGGCGAGAGCACGGAGTTCACCCGCCGTGACTGCGAACGGTGCGGGACCACTGATGTCGACCAGCAGGGTCGCTGCTCCCTCGGCCAGTGCCGTCCGCGCGGCGTCGATACCCCTAACCGGAGCTGGGCGTGCGTCCGCTCGCCACTTCGCCATGGCTTCGCTGCTGGAGAAGGCGAGCATCGCCTTCTCGCCGTTGGGACCCTGCACCAGGACCGTGGCCAGGTGAGAATCCTTGTCCACGTCTAGCCCAGAACTGTTGGTCTGTGTCGAGTCCGCAACTGCAACGATCGGGACGAGCAAGCGACTGCGGGCGAGGGCTGTCATCACCACACGGCCCTGCCCGGATCCGGCCGCGAGTTCCGCCAGCGCTGCAGTCAGCTCGCTTGGCGCTGAGCCATCATCGTGCGCAAAGGGCGACGCTGGAATCTGAAGCCCGGGTGTTGGTGATTCGTCGGAATGCTGCGGTGCGGTCACAGTCTGCAGGCGTGGATGTCTGTGACCAGGATCCCGCGAGCTCCCAGCTCGTACAACTGATCCATGGCGGCGTTCGTGTCCGACTTCGGTACTAGTGCGCGGACCGCGACCCACTCGTCATCGCGCAGCGGGGAGACCGTCGGCGACTCGATACCAGGAGTCAACGCGCAGGCAGCGTCGAGCAGTTCAGTGCGTACGTCGTAATCAAAGATGACATACGCACTAGCAACGATTACGCCGTTCAGTCGTCGCTTGAGTTGTTCGACAGTCGCGTTTGTGGGGGCGCCGAGCCGTTGGATGAGCACTGCCTCGCTTTGCAGCAGCGGCTCCCCGACAAGTTCCAGCCCTGCCTGCCGCAACGTCGATCCGGTTTCCACGACATCGGCGATCACGTCTGCCACACCCAACCGCACCGAAGTCTCGACCGCGCCGTCCAATCGGATCACGTCGGCTTTGACGCCGACGTCCTCCAGGTGGCGAGAGACCAAACCGGGATACGACGTCGAGATCCGTAGTCCCTCGAACTCCGTCACAGAAGAGGCCGTCCCGGGCCGGGTGGCGAAACGGAAGGTCGACTGGCCGAAGCCGAGCGCCATGACTTCTTCAGCCGGAACGCGGCTGTCGAGCAACAGGTCACGACCAGTGATCCCAACATCCAACTGCCCGCTTCCGACGTAAGTCGCAATGTCACGCGGACGCAGGAAGAAGAACTCGGTGTCGTTCTCCAGATCCTGGAGCACCAACTCGCGGCTGTGCGAACGCTGGCGATAGCCGGCTTCTCGGAGCATGCGTGAAGCCGGCTCGGACAACGACCCCTTGTTGGGGACGGCGACGCGAAGCATGGAAACCCCTCTTAGCTGACGGTGTTCTTAAGGACGGTGGTCAGAGTCGACGGTAGACGTCTTCCAGCGACAGATTGCAGGCGACCATCAAGACCTGCACGTGGTAAATCAACTGGGCTATCTCTTCGGCTGCGCGATCCGATCCTTCATGTTCGGCGGCCATCCACGATTCGGCCGCCTCTTCGACGACCTTCTTGCCGATGGCATGCACCCCTGCCTCGAGAAGTCGCACGGTGCCGGAGTTTTCTGGGCGAAACGCCGCACGCGACTGCACTTCGGTGAATAGCTCTTCAAAGCTCTTCATCGTCAGCGTCTCCTGGGTTAGCGGCGGAACTTCTAGGTCAAGGGTAGTCGCGCAGCACGAGCTCAACTCCCAAGGCTGCGGCAACCGCCTCGGCCCCTTTGTCCTCAGTTGATCCCGGCAGACCAGCACGATCGAGCGCCTGCGCCTCGTCGTCGCAGGTCAGCAACCCGAACCCAACCGGAGTTTTCGTATCGAGGGACACCCGCAGCAAGCCGTCGGTTGCCGCCTGGCAGACGTAGTCAAAGTGCGGCGTTCCGCCACGGATCACCACGCCCAGGGCAACGACGGCGTCAACCGACGCGGCAACACGCAGCGCCGCCAAAGGCAGTTCGAAGGCACCAGGCACACGTACGACCGTCCGCTGCACCACTCCCGCGGCATCGAGGCCGCGCGTGGCGCCGTCAAGCAGTCCTTGCATGACTTGGTCGTGCCAGGACGATGCGACAACCGCGACAATCAGTTTCGACGCGTCGAGTTGTTCGATCTTCGGTGCCCCACTGCCACTCATGCTGGGCCTTGCGTCGTCGCCGTGTGGATGTCCAAACCCTCGAGCTCATGGCCCATCCGGTCACGCTTGGTTTGCAGGTATCGACGGTTGGCCACTGTTACATCGGGCTGCAACGGCTCTCGGCCGATGATCCGCAGGCCGTAGCCTTCAAGGCCAGCGCGCTTTGCGGGATTGTTCGTCAGCAGCCGCATTGTTCGCACCCCAAGGTCGGCCAGGATTTGAGCCCCGGTGCCGTAGTCCCTTGCATCGGCAGGCAGCCCTAGTTGCAGGTTGGCGTCGACGGTGTCGTGCCCGGCGTCCTGCAATTGGTACGCGCGAAGTTTGTGCAACAGACCGATCCCCCTGCCTTCGTGACCCCGCATGTAGAGCACAACTCCGCGTCCTTCGTCGGCGACTCGCTGCAGTGCTGCCGCCAACTGCGGGCCGCAGTCACATCGCTGCGAGCCGAAGACATCGCCGGTCAAGCATTCGGAGTGCACCCGGACGAGAACGTCTTCACCTGGTCCGATTTCGCCACGAACCAGTGCGAGGTGATCGGTTCCGGTGATGGTGTCGCGGTATCCCATCGCGTCGAACTCGCCGTACTCGGTTGGCAACCGAGTAGTTGCAACACGCTCAATCTGCCGCTCAGTACGGCGAACATGGCCGATGAGGTCCGCGATCGAAATCATCGTCAGCCCGTGCTCGTCCGCGAATTCTCGAAGCGCCGGAGCCCGCATCATCGACCCGTCGTCGTGCACGATCTCGCAGATCGCACCCGCAGGAGACAAGCCAGCCAACCTTGCAAGGTCGACGGCGGCCTCGGTGTGCCCTGGACGACGCAGCACGCCCCCTTCTGACGCACGCAGCGGGAAGACGTGGCCTGGCCTGGTGATTTCGTTCGGGTCGGTCGCCGAGTCCGCCAGCACTCGGATCGTCCGCGAACGATCGTTGGCTGAGATTCCGGTGTCTATGCCGTCGCGCGCGTCGACACTCACTGCGTACGCCGTGCCCTTTCGGTCCTCGTTGACCATGGTCATGGGCGGCAACTTGAGGCGATCGAGTTCTGACCCCTGCATCGCCACACAAATGACCCCTGAGGTGTGACGGATCATGAAGCCCACCAACTCTGGGGTGGATCGTTGGGCGGCGAAAATCAGATCGCCCTCGTTCTCTCGGTCCTCGTCGTCCACCACGACGACAGCGCGACCAGCCGCGATCTCCTCGATAGCTCGTTCGACGGTGTCTAGGCGTACCGAGTCAAGGCGTACCGAGTCCAGGCGTACCCGCTCGTCGTGGCTCATTGGCCCTCTCCTTCGGTCACGATTTCTTGGGCAGCGGTCTCTCGGTGGTCGGCGGCAGCCATCAACCGCTCGACGTACTTAGCAATGACATCGACTTCGAGGTTCACCTTTGCCCCCGTCGGCTTCTTCCCGAGCGTTGTCAGTTCCAGAGTCGTCGGGATCAGGCTCACCTCGAAGCTCCGCTGCGACAGCCCTGAGACCGTCAAAGACACCCCGTCGACGGTGATTGATCCTTTGGGGACGACATAGCGGGACAGGTCGTCAGGCAGCGAGATCTCGACAACCTCCCAGTGCTCCGATGGTGTCCGTCGAGTGATGGTTCCAACGCCGTCGACGTGCCCCTGCACTAGGTGTCCGCCAAGTCGAGCTGTCAGGGTGACCGGTCGTTCGAGGTTGACCGGTGATCCCGACTCAAGCGAACCGAGGGACGATCGATTCAACGTCTCGAGCATCACGTCGGCAGCGAACCCGCCGTCAGCCACGTCGGTGACGGTCAGGCACACTCCATTGACCGCAATGGAGTCGCCCTTATTGGCGTCCACGCTCACCAGAGGACCCCTGATCGAGACGCGCGCCGCGTCAGCGAGGTGTTCGACGCTCAGCACCTCGCCGCACTCTTCGACAATTCCGGTGAACACGCGGCTACTTCCCTTCTAGGACATCTGCAGTGATACGAACGTCTTGATCCAACTGAGTGACGTCTGTCACCTGGTGCCGGGTCGCGTCGGTGAGGGTTGTCACGCCAGCGTCACTAAGAGCGCTAGGTCCCGCACCGAACAGCATCGGCGCGAGATACGCGACCACTCGATCGACTAAACCCGCCCGCACGAACGCGCTGCCGACTGTGGGACCACCCTCGACGAGCAGATGGTGCACGCCACGTTGCTTGAGTTCGCCAATCACGACGATCGGATCGTGGGTGCGAAGGTGCAAGACGGGTCCGCCATCGCGAAGCAGGACAGCCTGCGGTGGCAGATCGCGCATCCCCATGACTACCCGGAGTGGCTGATGTTCAGTCGCTTCATCGCCACGGACGGTCAACGCGGGGTCATCGGCGAAGACGGTCCCTGTTCCAACCAAGATCGCATCGACTTGCTCCCGTAACCGATGCACGTCGCGTCGCGCGCTCTCACCAGTGATCCACTGACTGGTGCCATCAGGCGCTGCTATACGCCCGTCCAAGGTTGCGGCAAATTTGTACGTGACGAACGGGCGTCGAGTTTCGTTCGAACGACTGAAGATGGGGTTGAGTTCGGCTGCCTCGCCGGCGAGTACGCCACCTTCAACGCTGAGTCCTGCCTCGCGAAGCCGATCCGCGCCACCGCTAGCAAGTTCACCGGCATCTGACTGTCCGAAGACAACACGAGTGACACCGGCCTCGATCAACGCCGTCGAACAGGGCCCGGTGCGCCCTTGGTGATTGCACGGCTCCAAGGTGACTACTGCTGTCCCACCGACAGCGGCCTTGCCGGCCGCCTGCAGCGCGGCCACTTCAGCGTGGTCGGTTCCGGCGCCGCGGTGACATCCTTGCCCCACGACCTCGTCGTGAGTATCCAAAATTACGGCACCGACTCGAGGGTTCGGGCCAAGCGGGACCGACGCATCGGCGGCCAACAGCAAGGCGCGTCGCATCGCCGCAGTCTCAACTGGAGTTGCCACGAGTTCGCCTCCCTTCGGCCAGAACGGCCCCGGGAGCAACGAAGGGGAATGCAGCAGCGCAGCGCTGCCATCTAACCCTTCGGCGCGCCACCTACCATCCGGACTTTCACCGTCGGCCTCGGAGTTTCACCGAGTCAACCGGTCGATGGCTTCGACCGGGTCGCGGGCTGTCACCGCCGGTTCGGACTTACACCGACCCCGGGGCGCGCTAAATCTGTCGACAGTCTCTCACATTGCTGGGGCGGCAGCCGATTCCGCCTGCAGGCGCAATTGCTGCACCATCGCCGCCGGATCGTCAGCGCCGAAGACCGCCGAGCCTGCCACGAAGACGTCCGCGCCTGCCGCTGCCACTCGTTCGATGGTGTCTGGCGCGATGCCCCCATCGACCTGCAACCAGATCGCGGATTCCTGCTTACCCAACAGTTCTCGCGTGCGCCGAATCTTCGGCAGCACGACGTCGAGAAAGGCCTGACCGCCGAAGCCCGGTTCGACCGTCATCAGCAGAACCATGTCGAGTTCTGGGAGTAGGTCGGCGTAGCTCTCAATACTGGTTGCCGGTTTCAACGCCATTCCGACTCGAGCGCCAGCGGTTCGGATGGCGCGGCATAACCGAACCGGTGCGGCAGCAGCCTCAATATGGAACGTCACCGACCCGGCGCCCACTTCGGCGTAGGCCGGCGCCCAGCGATCGGGCTCGTCAATCATGAGGTGACAGTCCAGGGGTAGTGGACTGGCCTTAACCAGACTTTCCACGATGGGCAAACCCAACGTGAGGTTGGGTACAAAGTGGTTATCCATCACGTCAACGTGCACCCAGTCGGCAACATCGCCGACGCGTGCCACCTCGTCCGCCAAATGGGTGAAATCGGCGGACAGAATGCTCGGCGCTATCTGTATCCCCACAGTGCCAGAAGTCTAGAGGGCTAGGAGCGCGGAGGGCGTCAGCCTTGACGCGCATGTCGAGGCTTCGCGACTTTGGAGTATCGGTGAGACTGGCGTTGCAGGATGCTTCGTTGACTCAACAGCCTTCAGGGCTACACCTGGTCGGTGCGACTGGCCGATAGGAAAGAGGCCGCTCTATTGGCCTGAGAAACCTAACGGGGGACGGAGGTAGATGGCAGGGTCTACTTCTTCACGCTCAGTTGCTACCACCCCCGAATCAGCCGGCCTGGCTGAGCGGGTCCTTGGGCTATCGCAATTCGAGTCGTTGGCGCAACAACGTCGCGTCCAGAGTGTGGCCATCATCTCGTCGGGACTGGCCCTAATCGCTCTTCCCACAGCGCTCCTTGTGGCTTACCTGCTTCCGGATCCGGTCGCCAACGTCCTTCTTGTGGTTGCAGGGCTGGCTCTTTACGTCGTCATCCTCGCGCTGCTTCGACGAAGACTGGTGTCGCTGGCCGCCTGGATTCTCGTGGGGTACTTCGCGGTGGCTCCACTGCTCGGCAGCGTCATAAACCACGACGTCCAGGCCAGTCCGCTGTTTCTGCCACTCGCAGTGGTGGTTGCGGCATGTGTGCTGCCCCCACGCCAAGTCGTAGTCGTCGCGATCGTTGCCTTCGCAGAGATCGCCGCCATGACCAAAATCGACGGACCTGAGTCGATCCTCGTGTCGGACATGCTCACTTATGCCGCGGTAGCGATGCTGGTGACATCTGCCGCTGCGGTCGTGCTGTCACTCGCGATCGCTCGAGCACTGCGGGCAGCCGATCAGTCGCGAGACCAGGCCCAGCGGCTTGCAGATGACCTTTCGCGGAGCAACGCAGAACTCGAAGCTCGCGTCGTCGACCGGACGCGGGAATTGAAACAGGCACTTCAACGAGAGCAGAAGCTCTCAGCGCAACTGGGGGAACTCACCGTACGAGACCCGCTCACCGGACTTCACAACCGCCGTTACCTCGACGAGGAACTGCCACGCCTTCTGTCATTTACCGGACGGCACGAGGAGCCATTAAGCGTCGCTGCGATCGATCTGGACAACTTCAAGTCCATCAACGATGACTTCTCTCACATCATGGGTGATGAGGTCCTTCAAACCACCGCACGCCTGATGTCGGCGCACACTCGGGTCTCCGATGTCTTGGCCAGAGTGGGTGGAGAAGAGTTCGTGTTGGTGATGCCTGGGGCGACCGAAGAGGACGCGCTGGCCGTCTGCGAGCGGATGCGGGAGGCCATTCAGATGTTCTCGTGGGCTGAGCTCGACGAGGCACTGGTCGTCACTGGCAGCTTCGGTGTCACGACCACACGCGGTGCCGCTTCGGCAGGAACAGTGTTGCGCGCCGCAGATGCGTTGCTCTACCGAGCCAAGCGAGAGGGCAAGAACATCGTCCGATGTGAGGTGGCCTAATCCGTCGGTGATCTGAGCGACTAGCGGTCCCTGCGCAATAGTGCGAGGTACATCGCGTCGGTGCCATGGCGCTGCGGCCATAGTTGTATATCCGGGCCTCCACCAAGGTCAGGCACCCCGGGGAGCAACGGGCGAGCGTCCAGAAGTGAGACATGCAAAGGCGAACTCCCTCGATCATCGGCCAGCACGCTATCGACGACCTCGCGCGTCTCTTCCGGCAATGGCGAGCACGTGACGTACCCGACGATTCCTCCTGGCCGAACCGCTGCGAGCGCGTTCGAGAGAAGTCGTCGCTGCAACTGCACCAATGCGTCGAGGTCGCTCGGCTGCTTTCGCCAACGCGACTCGGGTCGACGACGCAATGAGCCAAGTCCTGAACAGGGCACGTCGACCAGCACTCGGTCATACGCACCTGTCGCCCAGCGGCTGGAGGTCCCATCGGACACCACGACTTCGACGTCCGACGTCACGATTGCGCGGATCAACGCGGCTCGATGTTCGTGCAGTTCCACCGCTGTGAGCGTTGCCTCCCGTCCACTGGCCACTCCCCCAAGCAACGCCGCTTTGCCACCAGGACCGGCGCAAAGATCGAGCCAACGATGGTCTGCGCCCTCGATCGCGGCGTTCGCAACGGCGAGGGTCACCAGCTGGCTCCCCTCGTCTTGAATTCCGGCGTCCCCACTACCCACCGGCGCCAGGTTCGCTGGGTCGCCGCCGGGCCAGAGAGCTGCCACCGGTGACCATCGACCGGGTAGGGCACCAAGCCGGACCAGCTCTTCGACCGTCGAACGACCAGGTCGCGCGACCAGACTCATCGGTGGCGCGAGGTTGTCTGCCTGCAGCATCTCAACGGTCTGCGACCAGTCGCCCAGCGCCGAATACACGCGCTCAACGATCCATTGGGGATGGGAGTACCTGACTGACAACGAAGCAGCAGAGTCATCGGGACACAGTTGCGTCAGCCAGCCTTCCAGCGTTCGACCCGCCATCTTGCGCATCACCGCGTTGGCAAAACCCGTCGGCCCGTGCCCGACAGCCGATCTGACCAGGTCGACCGATGTCGACACCGCCGCGTGAGTGGGGACCGACATCGAGAAGAGTTGATGGGCGCCGAGCCGCAACGTGTTCAGGACCACGGTGTCCAAGTCATCGAGTGGGCGATCTGAACACGAGGCAATAATCGCGTCGTAGGTACCGCGCCATCGCAACGTCCCGTATGTCAATTCGGTGGCGAACGCCGCATCCTGCGCGCTAGCCGCAACCGTGCGGAGCGTCGCGGGCAGCGCCAGGTTTGCGTAAGCGTCGCGCTCAGAAACTGCCTGCATGACCTGCAGCGCGGCGGTGCGCGCCACGTCCTGACCGCCGGATTTCGACACCCCAGCGCTCTGGTGGCGCCGCGAGGGTGGTGTCATTCGAACGAGCCCACTGCGTCGCGCAGCCCCCTCGCCCAGTCGGCCGCGGGCATCAGGCGACGCCCCGTTGCCTGGACGTCGCCGAGTAGAACGCGCGTGTGACCCAGTACCGACCAGTACCTGAGTCTTCGTGGTTCGCAGTTCCCCAGGAACAAGGTCAATAACTTCCGGCGCCATCGTCACGGGGAGTAGCTTCAATCGCGCCCCCCCATGGTTCGTCCAGGCTCCAGGCGCAGCAGTGCACGCTCGAATCCGGCGATCGATGGCGAGAGCGGGGTGACCCCAGTCGACATGTCCCGCTTCCGGGGTCAGTTTCGGAGCATGGCTAACGCCGACCTCAGCCTGCGGGACAACGGTCGCCGTTCCATCGCCGATGGCATTCATGGTTCGGGTGAGCAGGTCTGCGCCGGTGCTCGCCAACCGGTCCAACAATTGCGATGAAGTATCACGATCACCGATCGGTTCGGTGACGGTGCCAAACACCGGCCCGGTATCTAGTCCCGCGTCCAACAGAAAGGTCGTTGCGCCGGTGACCTCATCGCCATGCAGCAGTGCATGTTGAACAGGCGCTGCGCCGCGCCACGTGGGCAAGAGCGAAAAGTGCAGGTTCACCCAGCCAAACCGGGGAACGGTCAGCAACTGTTCTGGGATGAGCCCGCCAAAGGCGACGATGGGACAGCAGTCCGGCGCCAACGCGTCCAGCTCATCGGCGAATGCAGGATCGCCGGTAGACGAAGGTTGCAGGAGCCGAATTCCTAGCGCCTTCGCACGGCTGGCAACCGGCGAAGCTACGACGGCTCGCCCGCGACCAGTTGGCGCATCAGGCCGACTCACCACCGCGACCACTTCGTGGTCTGACTCCACCAGGCGCAGCAAAGACGGCACGGCCGCCTCCGGCGTCCCGGCGAAGACCACTCTCACGTCTAGTAGGCCTTCCCGCCAGTGCCGTGAGGACTGTATTTGACGGTCGGAGGCTCTGCTCCCCAATCGGCTTCGCGAATCGCCTTCATCGCCAACTTGCGTTGTTCTGGGTCGAGCCGGTCGATGAACAGCACGCCGTCGAGATGGTCGGTCTCGTGTTGCACGCAGCGCGCCAGCATCTCGGTGCCCTCAATGGTCACCGGATCTCCGTACATATTGAAGCCCTTGGCGACGACGCCGTAGGCACGAATGCAGTCGAACGTCAGGCCTGGAAGCGACAAGCACCCTTCTTCACCGTCTTGTTCCTCTTCCGACAGATCCAGGACCGGGTTGATGAGGTGACCGACAACGTCGTCAACGTCGTAGGTGAAAACCCGAAGCGAAACGCCGAGTTGCGGGGCCGCCAGACCAACGCCGGGAGCCTCAATCATCGTCTCGGTGAGATCGGCGACCAGGGTGCGCAGTTCTTTGTCGAAGTCAACGACGGGTAGGGCCGGAATGCGAAGCACTGGGTCCCCAAAAAGCCGGATGGGTTGCACTGTCATGCCGATTCCTCCTCGACGGCAGCCATAACCTCGTCGCTCACCTCAAAATTGGCCCAGACATTTTGTACGTCATCAGAGTCTTCTAACGCTTCGATGAGGTTGAACACCTTGCTTGCTCCGGAAGCATCGAGTTCTACTTGCACGCTTGGGACGAACGATGCTTCGGCTGACTCATAGTCGATCTGCGCCGACTGAAGTGCAGTGCGTACCTCGACCAGATCCGTCGGCTCGCTCACCACTTCAAGTGCTTCACCGAGGTCGTTGACCTCTTCGGCGCCAGCCTCAAGTACCGCGGTCAGTACGTCGTCCTCGGTCACCGAACCATGGTCGCCGCTCTTAGGGACGATGATGACGCCCTTCCTGGTGAACATGTAGGACACCGAACCGGGGTCTGCCATGGATCCGCCGTTGCGTGTCATGGCGACCCGTACCTCGCTGGCCGCGCGATTGCGGTTGTCAGTCAGGCACTCGATCAACACCGCGACACCCTGCGGGCCATACCCCTCGTACATGATCGTCTGGTAGTCGGCCCCACCGGCTTCGGCTCCTGACCCGCGCTTGACTGCGCGATCGATGTTGTCGTTGGGTACCGACGACTTCTTCGCCTTTTGGATCGCGTCAAACAGGGTGGGGTTTCCTGCGAGGTCGCCACCACCGGTGCGAGCAGCCACCTCGATGTTCTTGATGAGCTTGGCGAACAACTTTCCGCGCCGAGCATCGACAACGGCCTTCTTGTGCTTGGTCGTTGCCCACTTGGAGTGGCCGGACATCGAGGTCTCCCTGCGTCTTTCTGGTGCGATCTCAGTGTGCTGAAACCTCAACGGGTAAGTGAGTCATGAACCATCTGGACGAAGTACCGGTGCACTCGATGGTCTCCAGTCAGTTCCGGATGAAACGACGTGGCCAGGAGGTCCCCCTGACGAACGGCAACGATCCTACCTTCGGCCGGCCCACCCTCTACCCGCCCAAGTACTTGAACGTCGGGACCGGTGCTGTCCACCCATGGCGCCCGAATGAAGACTGCGTGAATCGGACCGTCACCGATCTCTGGCATCAACAGGTCTGCTTCGAACGAGTCGACCTGCCGACCGAACGCGTTTCGTCTGACCACCATGTCAATACCGCCGAGCGTCTGCTGGTCTGGCCGACCACCCTCGATCTTCTCCGCAAGCATGATCATTCCGGCGCATGAGCCGTAGACCGGCATCCCGCTGCGAACCACCTTGCGGAGGGGATCGATGAGTTCAAACGTGACTGCGAGTTTGCTCATGGTTGTCGACTCACCACCGGGCAGCACCAAAGCGTCGACGGTTCGCAGCTCCTCGACGGTTCGCACACCAATGGTCCGGACACCGCAGGCCTCTAACGCCTGTTCGTGTTCGCGGACGTCACCTTGTAGCGCAAGTACTCCAACAAGCGGTGACCCCGCTGCCGGCGTCGGACCCTGGCTCACCAGCCGCGGTCGGCGTACCGCTCCGACTCTGGCAGCGTGTCGAGGTTGATGCCTACCATCGCTTCGCCCAGGCCGCGAGACACCTTGGCGATGACGTCGGGGTTGTCGTAGTGCAGCGTGGCTTGCACGATCGCGTTGGCACGCTTGACCGGGTCGCCGGACTTGAAGATGCCGGATCCGACGAAGACCCCCTCGGCGCCGAGTTGCATCATCATGGCGGCGTCGGCGGGGGTCGCTAGTCCACCTGCGGTGAACATCACGACGGGAAGCTTGCCTAGCTCGTGAACCTCGCGGACTAGCTCGTAAGGAGCACCAAGTTCTTTCGCGACGTTGAACAGCTCTTCGTCGCCCATCCCCTGAATGCGGCGAATGTCCCCAAGCAGTTGTCGCATGTGTCGGGTCGCCTCAACCACGTTGCCCGTGCCTGCTTCACCCTTTGACCGGATCATGGCGGCACCTTCTGCGATGCGTCGCAGAGCCTCACCGAGGTTGGTGGCACCGCAGACGAAGGGCACCGTGAACTGCCACTTGTCGATGTGAAGTTTCTCGTCGGCGGGGGTCAGCACCTCTGACTCATCGACGTAATCGACACCAAGTGACTGCAGCACCTGTGCCTCGACGAAGTGTCCGATGCGGGCCTTGGCCATCACCGGAATTGAGACGGCTTCGATGATCCCGTCGATCATGTCTGGATCGGACATGCGCGCTACGCCGCCGTCCTTGCGGATGTCCGCTGGCACTCGCTCGAGGGCCATGACTGCGACTGCGCCAGCGTCCTCGGCAATCTTCGCCTGCTCAGCGTCGACGACGTCCATGATCACGCCACCCTTGAGCATCTCGGCCATCCCGCGCTTCACGCGCGCGGTTCCAAGCTGGGGGGTGCTGTCGGCGGGGCTGGACACGGTGACCTCACTGGGTTGGGCGCAGGTTTACTGATGGCTCGCTCTAGCCCTCATCGTACGGGCTGACCTGCCGTAAGGCCCTACCCGGCGGTGAACCCGGGCGGGACCCGCGGCTAAAAGCTAGTGACCAACCACCGGTTTGCGGTCATTGTCGAGCAGCATGATCCACACGGCGCCGGGGTCCATCGGGATCTGCTTACCCTTGTACGTCCAGGTAGTCCCGTCCTCAGGACGGGGTCGTGACCACTTGATCGGCCACACCTGGCCGTTTCGCATCAAGAGCGCCTTACCCGTGCCGACTGTGTCCGTGATCGGGGTGACTCCGCCGTAACTGTCACCGTACTGAGAGGGATAGACGTCCGCCGACTGCACGATCACTGTCGGGCTGTTCAGCTGAGGACCTTCGGTACTCGTCGCTGGCGTGCCGTCCATCCACAACTGCCAGGTCTGCTCAGACTTGGACCAGCGCCACTTTGCCTGCGCACCAGACCAGTTCACGGTGACCTGTCGTACGTGCTTACCGCCCGTTGGTGCCGCGTCGTCGAAGGTGAACCCGACGTCCTTGGCCTTGATGGCTTTTGGAGCGTTGGACAGGAGTTGCTTCGGGTCACCGAAGAGGTCCCAGGGGGCGGTGCGCGACGGGTCGCGACTGTAACCAGCAGCCCCCGCGTCGTTGCTGACCGGGAACAAGAATGCGCGAGCGATGTCGTCCAGGATTCGGCTTTGCGCCCCAGAAAAGGCAAAGGCGATACGGCCGTATTGGCGAACGATTTCAAGGTCACTGATACGTGCACTGCGGATCGGGCCGATCCGCTCGGGGTACTTGGACGAGTAGACAGCCATGTATCGCGTCAGGCCGTACTCAACCTCTTCTAGATAGACCACATCGGCTGCCAGCAGTCCGGCATGCGGGTCGCTGTTGACGGTGTTGTCCAGCTTGACGATCAACACCTTGTGGTCTTTGCCTGGTCGACCAGACAACACGGTGGTCGGTGGTGGCGGCGCTGGCGACGAAGAGGACGTCGCGGTCGGCGTCGTCGATGACGGTGCCGCCGACGGGTCACTGTTGCTGCAGGCACCAAGACCGACGAGCAATACCCCGATTAGAGGGAAGATCACAAGGGCGGAGCGCAATCTCCGCTTTGGGGAAGTCACCGGTCAAGGGTATGGGGCGCCATCGACGAATCGAGCCAGATCGGGGGGTGGCGCGTCGTCCATTTCGAACATCGTCGGCATTGGGGCGTGCCCAGCCAGGTGGAGCAGCCGAACGGCCCACCTGGCCCGGAAGGCAACCGTTGACCTCACCGCTTCGTTGGCAAAGCGACGCGCGAGCGTTACTCGATCACAGGCCTTCGCCAGGTCCGCCAGCAGCTGCCCGCCTGAGGGCGCTGAAGTGACTGATTCGACGAGCCCGGGCTGCTCGAAGACCGTGCGAAGACTCTGGCTGACCGCACTTTCGGCTAACGGCCGTTGCTCCATGTCTGCGTTCTGCGCGTCGGTGGCGACATCGGCGAGCAGCAGTGCACTCGGTGGATCCAGCGCTCCAGACTCGACAACGGCCACTACTGCGGACGCACGGCGCAACAGTTGGGCGTCCAGAGCCTGCGTTGCTGCTGCCACCCGCAGGTGGAGTCGATCCAGTCGACCGATCAGGCCGCGGATGTACAGCGCCAGCACACCGATGACAACGACGAGTACCAGCCAGCCCATGGGAACCATCAGTCATTCCCCCTGCGGAGCCGACCAGCGAACACGCCGGGTCCTTGTCGATCGTCCTCGCGCACCTTCTCGCCAGATTGCGTCACCGTCTCGTAGACCGACACGACGCGCGCGGTGACTTTCGGCCAGTCGAAGGCGGCGACACGCAAATCCCCGGCCGCGCGCAGTGACGCTCGGCGCGAATCGTCGCCCAGCAGGGCCACCGCCTCATTGGCAAGCGCCGCCGAGTCCCCCACCGGAAACAGCGCTCCGCAGGCGCCATCGTCAAGCACCGAGCGAAATGCGGGGAGGTCGCTGGCCAAGACGGGAGTGTGCGCAGCCATCGCTTCTAACAGCACAATGCCGAAGCTCTCACCGCCGATGTGTGGGGCAACGTAGAGGTCAACCGAAGCCAACGCCCGGGCTTTGGTCGCTTCGTCGACCTTGCCTAATACCTCGACCTGCGACCGCAGAGTTGCTGGCAGCACGTCGTCTATCACCGCCGGATCGCCAGGCCCGATCACCAGAAGGCGGACACCTGGGTGGCGTTCAGCGATGCTCGGGAAGGCAGCGAGCAACTCCGGCAAGCCCTTACGAGGCTCATCCACCCTGCCCAAGAAGGCCATCGATCCAGCTTCCGGCGGCCAGCCATCCAACGGTTTGGCGTTGGTGAACCTGGCCACATCCACACCGTTCGGAACCAAAATCGCGTCTCCGCCGAGGTTTTGCACAACCGTGCGTCTGGCCTCTTCGCTCACCGCAATCCTCGCTCGGACCTTCTCGAGCGTGACTTGAAGAACCCACGCGCCAGCCGACATCGAACGCGACCGGCCGCCCATGGACGCATGAAAGGTAGCCACGATTGGTCCGATGGACGACCAGCACGCAACCATCGACAAACTCGGCGTGACCGGCGAGTGGACGTGCAACACGTCGAAGTCACCTTCGCGCACCCAACGCCTTACCCGTGAGGCTGAAACCGGTCCGAACAGCACCCGGGCGATGGATCCATTGAATGGGATCGGAACAGGACGTCCAGCCAACGTGACGTAATCGGGAACGTCTGAGTCGTCATCTCCGGGCGCCAGCACCTGCACCTCATGACCCAACGCGATCAGATTCTCCGCCAGATCCTGGACGTGGATCGCGACACCACTGGGCACGTCCCACGAGAACGGACAGACCAGACCAACCCTCATGAGGAATTCCGATCGGCAGTCCACACCGGCTGCAACATGTGCCAGTCAGTGGGGTGCGTGCGGGCTGCAACGCCGATGACATCGGCGAACTGTTGCGTCATCATCTGAACCTTCTCACGCAACGAGACCCCTTCGGGGGGCACGATCTCCGGGAGGAACTCCAGGTGCGTGTGTTTCTTGCTGTAGTAGGACAACGCAGGCATGAGGGTCGCGCCTGTTCGAACCGCGAGTAGGGCTGGACCAGCTGGCAACCGCGCAGGCTCGCCAAGCAGATCCACCGCGATTCCCCCAGTTGAGAGTTCACGATCGGACAACAAACAGACAAAGCCGTCGTCGAGCAGTCGCTGCCGCAGCACCTCGGAGACGTTGTCGCCTCCCGTCAGCGGCAGCACCTCCATACCCAGCGACTCTCGATAGGCGACGAAGCGATCAAACAGCGATTCCGGTCGCAACCGCTCGGCCACCGTCGTCAACGGCAGTCCGACCGCGGAAGCCCATGCGCCGCAGTGGTCCCAGTTCCCGAAGTGACCTAACGCGGCGATCAGACCGCGGCCACGCGCCCGGTATTCGAAGATGCGCTGCTCGTTGTGCACCACCATCCGGTCAACGACGTCTTGCTGACTCCAGGTGGGTAATCGAAACGTTTCGCACCAGTAGCGGGTGTATGAGCGCATCGCGGCACGACACAACTGAGCAAACTCGTCGTCGGAAGCGTCCGGTACCACTCGACGAAGATTGCTTTCGAGTTGGCGTACTCCGGCGCCACGTTGCCGATACGCGTAGTCGCCCATTGCTGAGAAGCCGCTGCGTGCGGCGGACTCCGGTAGTAGGCGTACTGCCCGCCAACCCAACGCGTAACCGGTGTCGGTCAGACCCTCCATCTACTCGTCCCCGGCATTGTGCAGCTGACCGCGTACCGACCACACTCGCTGACCGAAGGTCAACCAGGACAGCACTGCGACGGCCCACAGCCCGATCTCCAACAGCACTGGAATGTCCAACAAACCAGAGAATCCCACCGTCAGCAGCACCAGAACTAGGCGCTCGGTTCGCTCTGCGAATCCCGCGCTGCCGTCGGCACCCACGCCTTCGGCTCGCGCCCGCGCGTACGAGACCATCAGTCCACCGATCAGGCCAGCCAAGGCCACCGCGACGAGCACATTGTCGTCACCATCACCGGCGAACCACAGCGCAATACCCGCGAAGATGGCGGCGTCAGACACCCGGTCGAGCGTGGAGTCCCAGAACGCACCCCACCGTGATGAGCGTCCGGACAGTCGAGCCATCGTCCCGTCGAGCGAATCCGAGAGCGCGAAGATGGCGATGACTAGCGACCCGACGAAGAAGTCACCGCGTGGATAGAAGTACAGCGCCGCCACCGATACACCCACCGTGCCGGCGACGGTGATGGCGTCCGGACTGATGTGAGCCTTGAGCAGGAGCCCAGCAAGGGGGGTGAAAACACGCCGGATCACCACTCGGCCGCTGTCGGTCAAGCCACCCATGGTCACCTCGCCCTGGTCCCTCGGCTGCTGTGGGTCGTGAGCGTATCCGGCTTGCCACTTGCCCCTTCCAGGGCAACGCTGAAGGGGTAGCGTCAGAGTCTCGATTTGTTCAGGGGGCCCTGCTCAGAATGGAGAGCTCATGGCGGATAAGGCGAGCGGCGCCGCTGCGGGGGGTGCACCGGTTGCAGAACGCCCAGAGGACCTTCGAAATGTCGTGCTGGTTGGGCACGGCGGATCCGGCAAAACCACCCTCGTCGAGGCGATCCTGGTAGCTAC
Source organism: uncultured Actinomycetota bacterium (assembly GCA_963726755.1). Taxonomy (GTDB): domain Bacteria; phylum Actinomycetota; class Actinomycetes; order JAHEKZ01; family JAHEKZ01; genus DATKIY01. Next base: position 1,087,235 of record CAVSDB010000001.1, on the reverse strand, counting down.
CGGGACCATCAATCGGGCGGGACGGGTCGAGGACGGAACCACCGTCTCAGACCATGACGAGGCCGAAGTGCGACAGGGCCGCAGCGTGTCGCTGACGCTGGAGCCAGTGGCCCATGACGGATGCAAAATCAACCTGCTCGACACCCCGGGCTACGCAGACTTCGTCGGCGACATGCGTGCGGGGCTACGCGCCGCCGATGCGGCGTTGTTCGTCGTCGCCGCAACAGAGGGCATCGACGGTACGACCCGACTGCTGTGGGAAGAGTGCGCCGCTGTCGGGATGCCAAGAGCGGTTGTCGTCACCAAGGTAGATGCACCCAGGGCCGACTTCGACGACGTGCTGGCGAAAGCTCAGGAAGCATTCGGCGAAGGCGTCATGCCGTTGTACCTTCCGATGCTGGCTGATGACGAATCAGTGGGTGGACTCATCGGCTTGCTCTCACAACGTGTGGACGACTACTCCAGTGGCAAGCGCGTCGAGCGCGACGCGGAGCCACAGCATCAGGAAATCATCGAACAGCCACGCAATGACCTCATCGAAGCGATCATCGCCGAGAGCGAGGACGAAACTCTCATGGATCGCTATCTGTCGGGTGAGGACGTCGAACTCGAGACACTGATCGGCGACCTGGAGACAGCCGTTGCCCGAGGTTCGTTCTTTCCCGTCATCCCCGTTGCCTCGACAACCGGCATGGGGCTGCCCGAACTGCTGGAACTTGTCACTCGCGGCTTCCCGAGTCCGACGGAGCACGCCGTCCCACCGGTGGCTACCCCCTCGGGAGACCCCCGAGGCCCCCTGTCAGCGGACCCGAAAGGTCCGCTGGTTGCTGAAGTCGTCAAGACGGTTACCGACCCCTACGTTGGTCGAGTCAGTCTCGTGCGCGTGTTCTCCGGCACCTTGCGTCCCGATGCAATCGTCCACGTCTCCGGTCATGGACTGGAAGATCGCGGACACGAGGACCACGACGTGGACGAAAAGATCGGCGCACTGTCGTCACCCCTCGGCAAGACGCAGCGTCCGCTCGCCAAAGCTATCGCTGGCGAGGTGTGCGCCGTATCGAAGTTGTCACGCGCAGAGACCGGGGACACGTTGTCCGACAAGGACAACCCCCTGCTGATGCAGCCCTGGCTCATGCCAGAACCGCTATTACCGGTCGCGATCGTGGCTCACACCAAAGCCGACGAAGACAAACTGTCGCAAGGTCTCGGACGACTCGTTGCCGAAGACCCCACAATGCGCCTGGAACAAAATCCCGATACTCACCAGCTCGTCATCTGGGCGATGGGTGAGGCGCATATCGACGTCCTCTTAGACCGACTCGCAAACCGCTACGGGGTGGTCGTTGATCAGGAGCCGCTGAAGGTCGCACTGCGCGAAACTTTCGCAGGTTCGGCCAAAGGTCACGGCCGTCACGTCAAGCAGTCCGGTGGACACGGTCAGTTCGCCGTGTGCGACATCGAGGTTGAGCCACTCACACCCGGCAGCGGATTCGAGTTCGTCGACAAGGTCGTGGGCGGTGCCGTGCCCAGGCAGTTCATCCCGAGCGTCGAGAAGGGCATCCGAAACCAGATGGAACGCGGTGTCACCGCCGGGTACCCCGTCGTCGACCTGCGGGTCACACTGACCGACGGCAAGGCGCACTCCGTCGACTCCTCGGACATGGCATTCCAGATGGCTGGCGGTTTGGCACTCAAAGAAGCCGCCGCCCAGACGTCTGTGTCGATGCTAGAACCGGTCGACGAGATCACGATCCTCATCGACGACGACTACGTCGGCTCGGTCATGAGCGACCTTTCTGGCAGACGCGGCCACGTCGTCGGTACCGAACCAGTTGGTCACGGTCGCACGCTCGTGCGAGCAGACGTCCCCCAGTTGGAGATCATGCGTTACGCGATTGACCTTCGTGCGATGTCGCATGGCACCGGCACGTTCACGCGTCAGTACCGACGTCACGACCCCATGCCCGCGAACATCGCCGCAAAGTTGGCCGCGGCCGGTTAGGTCTCTCGCTGCCCCAACGGCAAGTTGCTATACGGAACGGGCGCTATAGCGCCCGTCTTGCCTAGCAAGTGTTCGTCACCGCCAGCCGGTCTGTGCGCGCCACCACTGTTCGTCAACGTCGCCGTGCCAGATACGCCCGTGCCACGCTGGTTCGAGGTCCTCTGGTGGGGTTGGAAAAGGCGCGTTGTTGACGTGCTCGACGAAGCGCTGCGGCAGCCGAACGTCGTGTTGCAGGAGGTAGTGAGCTAGCCCATCGGGCCAGAGATAGACCCCGTCAGTTAACTCGCCGCATCCGTTGACTTGATCACAGAACCGGCAGTTTGAATAGCCCATCTGCACCCACGGAACGGGTGCACCGGACAAGTATCTGACCACAGCTAGCCGTTCTTCGACGTCCCATGAGGCGTCAACGAAGTTTTGCGGATCCGGCCAACCTCGAACCTGTTTCCCGGACCAGTAACCCATCAAAATTAGGCGGATCTTGTGCGGAGAATCCGGTCGCGGATCATCGTCATATTGGATTATCGAGCCGAAGATGGCCGAGCGAATTCGTGGGAATCGCATTTAGGCGCCTCCACGAGATTTCTTAGAGTTCAGTCTCAACCCAGGCGTCGGCAAGCACTTGACGGGTGTCTGGCAGTGACTGCGGAATCACCTTTGTCTGCGCGACCACTGGCATGAAGTTGGTGTCGCCACCCCATCGAGGGACGACGTGTTGGTGCAGGTGTCCGGCGATTCCTGCTCCACCGGCGTACCCAAGATTCATTCCCACGTTGAAGCCATGGGGACCGAACGTCGATTGCAACGTTTTGATCGCGTGTTGTGTCAGGTCTGCGATCTCGTGTGACTCGTCGGCGGTCACATCGACGTAGGACGCCACATGGCGGTACGGACACACCATGAGGTGGCCGGCGTTGTAGGGATACAAGTTCAACACGACGTATGCGAGCGTCCCTCGCGCAACAACCAAGCCCACGTCCGGCTCGGCGTCCGGCGCTCGACAGAACGGGCAGGTGTCACCAGCGTCCTCGTTGTCCGGACGATTCTCCCCTTGAATGTAGGCGAGTCGATCCGGTGACCAGAGACGCTGGAGGCGGTCGTCCGGGGCTCCGAGACCTTCTCGATCGCTCATGCTCATGACCATCGACGTCAAGACCGTTCAGCCACTGCCTGCACGATCTCGGCGATCGCCTCGTCGACCGGAACGGTGTTGCGCTGCGTACCATCGCGGTACCGGAACGACACCGCCCCCGCGCTGACATCTTCGTCGCCAGCCAGCAACATGTACGGCACCTTCTGCCGCTGTGCGGTACGGATCTTCTTCTGCATGCGATCGTCGGACCGGTCAACTTCGACTCGAATTCCAGCGTCGCGAAGCCGCTTGGCGATGTCATCGAGGTAGGACACGTGAACGTCGGTGATGGGAATCCCGACCACCTGCACCGGCGCCAACCAAGCAGGGAACGCGCCAGCGTAATGCTCCAAGAGGACCGCGAAGAACCGTTCGATCGACCCAAACAGCGCGCGGTGAATCATCACCGGTCGCTGCCTCGTACCGTCGGCGGCTTGGTACTCAAGCTCGAAACGTTGCGGCATCTGGAAGTCCACCTGAATGGTGGACATCTGCCAAGTCCGTCCGATCGCGTCTTTGGCCTGAACCGAAATCTTCGGGCCGTAGAAGGCCGCACCACCCTCGTCCAAGACCAGTTCGAGGTCCTGCAGTTTCGCAGCAGCACGTAGCGCCTCTGTCGCCTCGGCCCATTCCTCGTCGGAGCCGACCGACTTCTCGGGCGAGCGCGTCGACAGTTCCAGGTAGAAGTCGCCCAAACCGTAATCGCGAAGCAACTGGAGCACGAAGGTAAGCAACCGGTCGAGCTCGTCGGGCATCTGTTCGTGAGTGCAGTAGATGTGTGCATCGTCTTGGGTGAACCCGCGGGCTCTCGTCATTCCGTGGACGACGCCGGACTTCTCGTAGCGATAGACCGTGCCGAACTCGAACAGCCGCAGGGGGAGCTCACGGTAGGAGCGACCGCGGGCGTCGAAGATGAGGTTGTGCATCGGACAGTTCATCGGCTTCAGGTAGTAGTCCTGCCCTACACCGCCAGGTCCGGCACCGCCGCGATCAGCATCAAGTTGCATCGGTGGGTACATCGCGTCTGCGTACCAGTCGAGGTGACCGGACTTCTCGAACAACTGGCCCTTGGTGACGTGAGGAGTGTTGACGAACTCGTATCCAGCCTCTTCGTGACGTTTGCGTGAGTAGTCCTCCATCACCCGACGGATCACGCCGCCTTTGGGATGGAACACCGCCAGTCCCGAACCGATCTCGTCTGGGAAACTGAACAGATCCATCTCAGCACCGAGTCGCCGATGATCCCGCTTTTCTGCCTCAGCAAGGAACTCAAGGTGCGCCTTCAACGCATCGCGGGTCGGCCACGCCGTGCCATAGATGCGCTGTAGTTGCTTGTTCTTCTCGCTGCCGCGCCAGTACGCGGCAGCAGTACGCATCAACTTGAACGCTGGGATTAGTCGCGTGGTGGGGAGGTGTGGTCCGCGGCAGAGGTCCTGCCAGCAACGCTCCCCTGACTTGGCGTCGACGTTCTCATAGATGGTGAGTTCGCCCGCACCAACTTCCATCACATCGTCGTCGACTGCTCCGCCCTTCAGGGCGATCAGTTCAAGTTTGTACGGTTCGGCGGCCAACTCGCGACGGGCCTCGTCTTCGCTGATCGCTCGGCGACCGAACCGCTGTCCGGCCTTGATGATCTCTTGCATCCGCTTCTCGAGGCGTTTGAGATCGTCGGGGTCGAACGGTGTCTCGACGTCAAAGTCGTAGTAGAAGCCGTCCTTGATCGGCGGACCGATGCCGAGTCGGGCGTCCGGAAAGACGTCCTGGACGGCCTGCGCCAAAACGTGAGCACACGAGTGACGCATCACATTGAGTCCGTCTGGCGAGTCGATCGTTACCGGCTCAACGACGTCGGCGTCCTTTAACTCGTGCGCCAGGTCTCGGAGTTCTCCGTTGACACGCGCCACCACGATGGTGCGATCGTCTGCGAAGAGCGCAGCGGCAGTAGTCCCGGCGTCGACCAGTCGCTCGTCACCGGCGAGACTGATGCGGACGTCGGACACGGGCACTCCCTTGATTGCTGGCGATTAGACAACATTCGCCGATCTGCTCGGCTGGCACAACGCAATTTCTGGTGCTGAGCCTATCGGCCTCGAGAGGCGGTCATCCGCCACAAGGTCCCGCCGTACGTGACGGCATAGATCTCGCCGCGGTCATCCTGGCCGAACGATGTGGGGCCGCTGTAACTGCCTCCCAATCGCCGGGACTGGACCGCCTTGCCCTGACCATGGGCGTACAGCCACACGCGCGCAGTGACGTAGTCGCCGAACAGATAGGTGCCGCGCAGCCACGAGTACTTGTGGCCCCGATAGACGAACCCTCCGGTGATCGACTCAGCAACCGGGTGTCGCACGGTCGTGACCGGATCGACGTACTTGACTCCCTTGCGGCACTGACTGCTGTCGTACCCCTGATTGCCTTCGCGACAGGACCAGCCGAGGTTGCGGTGTTTGGGATTTGCCTTGACGTGGTCAATCTCTTCGACGGCATCCTGACCGACGTCCCCGATCCAAAGGTCCTTCGTGGCCCTATCGAACGAGAAGCGCCAGGGGTTTCGCAAGCCCAAGAGCCAGATTTCGTCACGTCCTTGCTTACCCACGTACGGATTGCCACGCGGTGAGCAGTAACGCTGGCTTGACCGCAGGAACGCATCACGTCTAGGCGCAAGATCTTGCCGCGTAGGTCGTTCTTGTTTCCAGCCGAGTGGTACGGGTTACCAGTCCCCCCGCCATCACCGGTTCCGACGTAAAGGAATCCGTCGGGTCCGAACACCAGTTGACCGCCGTAGTGGTTGTCCTGCGAGGAGTGTTCGACGCGGAGAATCGGACGCAGCGTCGAGGACATGCACCCGATTAGCTTTCGCGCGGTTGGCTTTCATTCGAGCGATAACCAGATCGCCATCACTGCTGCGGGCATACGCGACCCAAAGCAGGCCGTTGTGTCGGAACCTCGGGCTGAACGCGATCGACAGGAGTCCGCCCTCCCCTGCGGTCGTGACCCGCGACGCGAGGTTTAGGTAGGGCGCGTTCTGCACATGCCTGCCCTTGACGATTTTGACCTGACCGCCCTCTTGAACGACGAAGAGTCGCTTGGTGCCGTCTGGCGCAGAGGTCACCTGAGTCGGTCCCGAGAAGCCCGACCGCACCTTGTCCCAACGGATATTGGCTCGGTGAATGTTCGCAGCTGCCCTCGTTTCCTGGCCGTTGGCCGGCGCTCTGCCCCTGAGTCGTGACGGCAGTCGGTTCACTACTCGGGCTGGTGCTCACCGAGGCGTTCACAGCGGGGTTGGCGGTGCACGCCAACAACACGGGTAGCAAGATCACGAAGGCGACGGACACCGGACGACGCATGGATCCTCCAGAACCAAGAGGCGACCGGTCAGCCACCACGTGGCTAGCCTTCGTCACCGACCAAAGAAGGGCAAGCCGCCACGACGGTGGTTCAGGACGCGGCCGTACGCCCGAGCAATACCCGGCATGCTGTGCGTTGACTGTGAGTACGGTCGGTTCGGCGAGGCAGGCGCCCAGACACAGCTAGCCTGTGGCGGTGCCTCCAGCCAGCGGTCTCTTCGAGGCCATCAACGACTTTGCAAGGTCGACCCCTTGGCTGCACGTGCCCGCCGAAGCGTACGCAAAATACGGCATCGTGCTGTTCGCAGTGCTCTGCCTCGTCGGGTGGTGGATGGCCCGCGAGCGAGACAGTCGCGCGATGGCCGCCGCACTCATCACGCCGGGTGCGGCACTCATTGCCGTCGGGGTCCAGCAGATCGTCGTGAAGCTCGTCGATGAAGGCCGGCCCTACGCTCTCCTGCCTGACACGCTTGTGCTCATTACCCGTACGACCGATCCGTCGTTTCCCAGTGACCATGCCTGCGTGTGTGGTGCCGTCGCCGCCGGGCTGTTCTTCGTGGATCGACGACTCGGCTGGATCGGCGGAGTAGCGGCATTGATCATGGCGTTCGCCCGGGTCTATGTCGGGGCGCACTGGCCTCTTGATGTGGTCGCCGGTCTGGTGCTGGGTGCGGCGATCGCGCTGCTGCTGATGCTCCTGCTCCAGCAGAGGGTCGCGGGGCTAGTTGAGTGGATGAGGGGCAACCGTCTGCACCGCCTGGTGGCGGGTGTTGCGGTCTCTGGGTGACGCCCTTCCCTCATGTCGTGACAGTAGCGAGGGCCTCCGACGTTGTCGGCTGTTCCCTCCGTCCCACCAGGGTGACGATGAACGCGGCCAGCAAGAAGATGGCACCGAGCGTGCTGGCGAGGAGCGCGATGTGGGCGAACTCACCCCAGTAGACGTGGGGGAAAGAGGCAGGGTATGCCGATGGGTATGTGTAGTCGCCGAAGCCCAGCACGATCTTCAGCGTGCTGGTGAAGGGAAAGGACGGGACCCCGTAGTCGGTCGTAGAACCGACTCACGTGAACCAGGTAACCCGCTACTCGAAAGCACAAAGGCAGCCACGGCACCACCAAGCAGTGCCCTCTGAACGGCGCGTGAACCGACCAACAACGAGATCGCAGCCAACACCACGCAGGCGACCAGAAGAAGCGTGCTAAGTAGGTCAAAGAAAGGGATGTCCCAGTAGCCATCTGGGTTCGTCTTCAATTCACCCCCAAACTCGACGTGAATACGCCAAATATCTGTTCTCAGTCCCAACACATACCAGACCAGGTACGGAATCTGGAGACCCAGCCCAATCGCTGCCAGGACCCTCGCCGGATTCGAGCGAGTCACCAGGAATCCCTTCTCGTCACTGGAATGCCATCAGCCATCGGGCACCTCAGCATCGATCCTGACACACCCCCTGCCCGCCGGTAGCGCAAACGAGGGGATCTACGCGGTGGCGGGTGTCGCAGCGTCAAGGCGAAACCCCCTGACCTGCGAAATATGGTGGGCGGTACTGGACTTGAACCAGCGACCTCTTCGGTGTGAACGAAGCGCTCTAGCCGACTGAGCTAACCGCCCGAAACGCCTGCGCAGCCTATCGCAGCAAAGCGGGCGGGCTCAGAACCACCGGTTGAAGCCATCGAACGTCCAGCCGTAGTGGTACACGTACCAAGAAACGACGGACGCCACGAGCAAGAACACGATCACTGCCAAAGTGATGGTGCGCTTTCGGTTCTCCGGACTGAACGCCGAGGACGCTGCGCCCTGTGCTTTGTCCTTGGTGACGACGAGCAGGCGGTGCGCCCATGCGTACTCGGTCGCGAGGACGGCCAGGCCGAGGAAGATCACCGCCCAGCCAGGGCCAGGGAGTACCAACATGGACACACCGACGAGCAGAATCGCTACGCCCATAACCGTCACGACTACGCGCCAAATCACCCGGCGCACTGGGCTTCGTCCAATGGCGCGCTTGCGAAGTCGGTAAAGCCAGTCAGGACCGGGCGGGTTTGATGGTTCCGTCGGGTCCTCTGTCACCCTCCAAGCCTAGGCGGCTGGTCGTCGCGCCACACTTGCCCACCGAGCACGGTCACCGCGCAGCTTGCGGCGCCGAGATGCGCAACGAGATCGGCCTCGTGATCGACGTCAAGGATCGCCAGGTCTCCGCGGCTGCCTAACGTGAGCGATCCGACGTCGGTCCGCTGGAGTGCGGCTGCTCCCCCGCTTGTCGCCGACCACAGGGCGTCGTGCACCGGCATCCCGTACACCAAACAAGCGAGTTGCACGACGTACGGCATCGACTCGCACCACGACGTCCCCGGATTGCAGTCCGTTGACAGCGCGATGGTGACGCCAGCATCGCGCAGAACTGCGTACTGGCCGTACGCAAAGGTGCGCAGCGACAACGTCACTGTGGGTAGGAGAACTCCGACGACGCCCGCTGCAGCCATCGCTGCTGCATCACGCGGACTGACGTGCTCGAGGTGGTCGGCGCTGGCGCATTGCAGTTCGGCGGCAAGGCCTGCTGCCCCGGTGTGACCGATCTCCTCAGCGTGGAGCCGAAGTCCCAGGCCGTTGGACGCTGCGGCTTTCAGGATTTGCCGCGTCTCGTCCAGTGTGAACACACCGACATCACAGAAGACGTCGCACCAACGTGCGCCGTGGTCGTGAGCGAAACGCGTCGTCTCGACTACTTCGGCGACGTACTCGGCGCGGTCACGTCCGTGGGGTACGACGTGAGCACCGAGGTACGTCGACTCCACTTGCCACGGCAGCGCGTCGGCGAGGTGGCTGATGACGTCGAGGCTACGGAGTTCGTCGTCAATCGTGAGGCCGTATCCGGTCTTGACCTCGACAGTCGTTGTGCCGTTGGCGATCATGCGGCGGCCGCGATCAATCGCGAGGTGCAGAAGTTCGTCGTCGGTCGCGGCGCGAGTGTCGCGGACGGTTGTCTCGATGCCTCCGCCGTCGTACGCCTGTCCGGCAAGTCGGGCGACGAATTCTTCGCGACGGCTGCCCGCCCAGACCAGATGCGTGTGTGGGTCGACGAATCCGGGCAGGACGACACGTTGTTCGGCGTCTATCTCGTCGATGGCAGCGTACTCAGCGGGCAGATCGAGGTCCCGTCCAAGCCAGGCGATCCGTCCGTCGAGGACGACAACCGATGCCTGCTTGATGACCTCGTCAGGGTCACTGGTCATGGGGAGGAGGCGACCGATGTTGCGCACGACAAGACCCATGCGCCCGATCGTGCCACGCTGGACCCCGACAAGGGCCGTAACAACCACGACGGGCAGGTCGAAGTGAGCGACGCCGACCTCGATGCGGTGCGGGTGCTGGACTACCAGGACCGCGCGCGACCGCTGCTGCCGGAGTCGACGTGGGCCTATGTCGAAAGCGGAGCGGGCGACGAGCACACGCTTAGGGCGAACGCCCAGGCGTGGCAGGACATCCCTTTGTGGCCGCGAGTACTTGTCGATGTGGGGGCTGTGGACCCGTCATTGACTCTGCTCGGTCACGAACTGGCCCATCCGATCCTGCTGGCGCCGACTGCGGCGCACGGGATGTACCACTCGGAGGCCGAGGCCTCGACGCTCGCTGGCGCGCTATGCGTCCGGCGCCCTGCCGGTCATGAGCACCCTGGGATCGACGCCGGTTGCCGAACTCGGCGAGGCGGCGCTGGGACCCTGGTGGTTTCAGCTGTACGTCCAACCGGATCGGGCATTCACGGCGGACTTGGTTCAGCGTGCTGCGGCGGCCGGCGCGTCCGCCATTGTCATGACGGTGGACACCCCAGTCCTCGGCGCGCGGGATCGAGACCGGCGGTTGGGTGGCCACACCGTCGACGGAATGCGTCCTCCGAATCTCGCGCCCGTGACGGACCAGCCTGACGGGCGGCTGCTGTCTCGCGTCTACAACCCACACCTTGACCCGTCCCTGACGTGGGACACCTTGGGATGGCTGATCGAGACGTCACCGATTCCCGTGCTGGTCAAGGGAGTCGTGCGACCAGACGATGCTCGCCGGGCGGCGGACTGTGGCGTCGCCGGTGTGATCGTGTCGAACCATGGCGCGCGCAACTTGGACACCGTCGTCGCGACCGCGACCGCGTTGCCCGGCGTCGTCGACGCTGTCGAAGGACGAGTGCCGATCCTGGTCGACGGTGGAATTCGGCGCGGGACCGACGTCGCCAAGGCGCTCGGGATGGGGGCGGATGCCGTGCTCGTCGGGCGTCCGGCGATTTGGGGGCTCACCGTTGCGGGCGCTGACGGCGTCGCCCACATTGTCGACCTGTTGCTCACCGAACTGATGATGGCGATGGCGTTGTTAGGCGCACCCACTCTGAAGGAGTTGAACCGCGAGTTATTCACAGCATGAATGCGGAGTTTGTTGCACCAGTGTGGGAGAACGCGTCGTTCTTAGATTTCTTGGGTTGATTTGCGCGGTAGGTCTTCGGCGCTTCAGGGCTGCCAGGGTGGGGCGTGGGTTCCTGGAATCATCGGGATTCGGATGCCGGTGGTGCGGGCGGTGTCTAGGGCGATGTCGTATCCAGCGTCCGCGTGACGCAGCACACCCATTCCCGGATCGTTGGTGAGCACACGCTCCAGCCGTTGCGCCGCCTCGTCCGTGCCGTCGGCTACTACGACAACGCCAGCGTGAATCGACTTGCCGATCCCCACGCCACCGCCGTGATGGACAGATACCCAGGTCGCACCCGACGCCGTGTTGAGCAGAGCGTTGAGGATCGGCCAGTCGGCGATCGCGTCGCTACCGTCGAGCATTCCCTCGGTCTCACGCTCGGGACTGGCCACCGATCCCGAGTCGAGGTGGTCCCGCCCAATGACAATCGGAGCAGAGACCGCCCCGGAGCGCACGAGTTCGTTGAATACCTGTCCGGCGCGGTGACGTTCGCCGTAGCCGATCCAACAGATGCGTGATGGCAGACCTTGGTAGTGGACTTTCTCCTCAGCGAACTTCAGCCAACGCTGCAGACCTTCATCGTCGGGGAACTCAGCGGCAATTGCGTCGTCGGTGGCCTTGAGGTCCTTGGGGTCACCTGACAGACATGCCCACCGGAACGGGCCAGCACCACGTGCGAACAACGGGCGAATGTATGCAAGGACGAATCCGGGGTAGGCGAACGCGTCCTCGAAACCTGCGTCGAGCGCCTGCCCGCGTAGGCCGTTGCCGTAGTCGAACGTAATAGCACCGGCGTTCTGCAGGTCAACCATGGCTCGACAGTGAACAGTCATCGCCGCGATTGAGCGGTCGATGTACTCACTCGGTTTCGCGCTACGGAGTTCAAGAGCCTCGTCGAGCGGAAGGCCGTTCGGAACGTAACCGTTCAGCGCATCGTGCGCGGACGTCTGGTCGGTAACGATGTCTGGGGTCCAACCCCGTCGGACCAACTCGGGAAGTACATCCGCGCAGTTCGCAACCAAGCCGACCGAGAGCGCACGTCCTTCAGCCTTCGCCGCCTCGCATCGACGCAGCGCGTCGTCGAGATCATCAGTGATCTCATCCAGGTAGGCATGCTCACGACGTCGCTCAGCGCGCCAAGGGTCGATCTCGACGCAGAGCGCCACTCCCCCGTTACCGGTGACCGCAAGTGGTTGCGCTCCACCCATGCCACCGAGCCCGCCAGTCAGCGTGATGGTTCCCCGCAACGTCCCGCCGAAGTGTTGGTCGGCGACTTCGGCGAAAGTAGCGAAAGTCCCCTGCAGGATCCCTTGCGTGCCGATGTAGATCCACGAACCTGCGGTCATCTGGCCGTACATGATGAGCCCGAGATCCTCTAACTCGCGGAAGTATTCGGGCGTTGCCCACTTCGGGACGAGCAGCGAGTTGGCAATCAGCACCCGCGGCGCGTCAACAGTGGTACGAACCACACCAACCGGCTTACCGCTTTGGACCAGCAACGTGTCGTCAGGAGCCATGGTCCGCAGCGACTCGACGATGGCGTCAAACGCCGCCCATGAACGTGCTGCTCGACCGTTCCCGCCGTAGACCACCAGGTCGTCAGGACGCTCAGCAACCTCAGGATCCAGGTTGTTGTGCAGCATCCGAAGCGCCGCTTCGGCACCCCAGGATCTACAACTCATCTCCGTGCCGTGCGGAGCACGGACTGGACGGGCACCCTCCACGTCGCCTCCTGTAGTGCGGCCAAACCGTTGCTGACGAGCAGCACCCTAGCCGGGTCGATCAGGGATCTAGATCGGCCGCTGAGCTGGCCGCGAACTGCTTGCGCGCTTGCTCGGTCACCGGTCCCTCGCTGCCAGGAAGCACCCGGTCATCGAATGCGTGAATCGGCTGAACGTCCCGCGTGGAAGACGTCAAGAAGGCCTCCTCGACTCGACTCAGCACCTCCACTGGGAGTGCTACCTCATGGACGTCCGACCACTCCACCACGAGTTCTCGCGTGATGCCGGCCAGACACCCGCTGTCCAACGGTGGGGTCAGCAACTGTCCACCGACGACGACGAACAGGTTGCTGCCCGTCCCCTCGCAAAGCTCATCTCGCGTGTTGGTGAATATCGCCTCGCTGCCGCCACGTTCACGCGCGTGAGCCAAGGCAACGACGTTTTCGGCGTACGACGTCGTCTTCAGCCCTGCTACCGCAGAGCGCTCGTTGCGGGTCCACGGTACGAGCGAAACCTTCGTACTCGGTTCCCACGCGCCACTCGGTGAGACAGCCAGGACCAACGTCGTCCCCTCGTCGCCACGCTCGGAGCCCAGTGGTCCCGGACCACCGGTGTAGGTGATGCGTAGCCGTCCGGCTTCTGGTTCGGCCGCCAACAATTCCGCAATGCCGGCGCGCACTCGGCCTTCGTCAGGTGCGGGGAGCGCGAGTCCGTGTGCTGATCGAGCGAGCCGACGTAGGTGACGGGTCAGCGCGAACGGGACGCCGTCGACGACCTTGCACGTTTCGAAGACACCGTCACCGACCGTGAAGCCATGGTCAAAGGGCGACACTCGAGAATTGCCCGGCGCACTCAAGACGCCATCGACCCAAATCTTCATCGTGAACTCCTTCGCGCCGCAATGCTCAACAGTCGTTCGGCTTTAAGCGTTGTCTCATCCCACTCACGTACCGGATCCGACCCCCAGGTTATGCCGGCGCCGGTGCCAAACCGAAGGTGTCCGTCGGCAACCCAGAAGGTACGAATCCCAACCGCCAATTCTGCGGTGCCAGCATCTGCGTCAACCCACCCAACAGCACCACAGTACGGACCGCGCTCGGCGGTCTCGAGTTCGCCGATGATCCGCAGCGCACTCGACTTCGGCGCTCCCGTCACCGAGCCTGGCGGGAACGTGCCGTCGAGGATCTCCTGCCAACCCACGTCGGAACGAAGCGTTCCTTCGACAGACGAAACCAGATGAACCAACCCCGGGTGCTCTTCGACATGAAGCAATTCGGGAACACCGATTGAACCCGTCTCGCAAACTCGTCCAAGGTCGTTTCGAACCAGGTCAACGATCATCACGTTTTCTGCGGTGTCTTTGTCGAGTAGTTCCTCCGCTTGCCGCGCCGTCCCCTTGATGGGTGACGACCGGATCCGGTTACCCATGCGACTCAGGAACAATTCCGGGGACGCACTCGCGACGAACACTTCATGGTCAGGGAGCACCAAGGTTCCGCCGTGCGGGGCGTCGTGATGCGCCTCCAGCAATCGTGCAAGACCAGCCAGCCGCCTGCCGTCCTCGAAGGGCGCTTGCAACACCCGGCAAATATTTGCTTGGTAGACGTCGCCAGCGGCAATCGATTCGCGAACTGACTCGACCGCAGCCAGATACTCATCCCGCGACATCGACGAGGTCCACCGCTCGGCCGCAACGCCGGGCCATTCAGCCGCAGGGAGATCGGCCTCGACCACTGTCGAGAACCGGGCAGCGGTCAACTCGCCCTCAAACGTGACTAGTACTGCCCACCAACCGCTCGCGTCGAGGTCGGCCAGATCGTGCGTGACCTCCTTGAGGTCGGTGGCCAGACGACCACCGAAGTGCGCGAACGGAGCGATGTCAGTCAAGCGGCCCAGCCACCGACTCACTCGCCGCGACAAGCTCGCCGAGCATGGCATCGACGGCGACGATCTGCGATGAAACTTCACGGTCGACGTTCATCGCGGGCACATCCCTGCGCAGGCGTGCAAGCGTCGCCGCGACAGCCGGACTCGGAGACGCGATGCTCGACCGAAGGTCGAGTGCCTGCGCCGCACACAGCAACTCCACTGACAGCACGCTGCGAACGTTTCGAACGACGTCGCGAAGCTTCCGCATCGAAGTCCAACCCATCGAGACGTGGTCTTCTTGATTGCCGGATGTCGGGATGGTGTCGACACTGCTCGGGTGTGCCAGCACTTTGTTCTCGCTCACCAGCGAAGCAGCGGTGTACTGCGCAAGCATGAAGCCACTGTTCGTGCCAGCTTGCGGTGCCAGAAATGGTGGCAGTCCTCGCGAGAACGCTGGATCCAGCATGCGGTCGGTCCTTCGCTCACTGATCGAAGCAAGTTCGGAGATCGCAATCGCCAACATGTCACCAGCGAACGCAAGGGGTTCACCGTGGAAGTTGCCGGTCGACATCACCTCGTACTCGTCACTCCCAGGGATCTGCACGATCACCGGGTTGTCGACGACGGACGCAAGTTCGATCGTCAGCACCGACTCGGCGTGCGTCAGCACGTCCCTAACCGCGCCATGCACTTGGGGAGCACAGCGCAGCGAGTATGAGTCCTGCACGGCGTGCACGAGGTCCTCACGGTGACTGGCGAGCAGACCAGATCCCGCCAACAACCGACGCATGTTGTCGGCGACTTTCAATTGTCCTGGGTGTGGACGGATGTCAATGACTCGCGCGTCGTATGCGCGGTCGGTCCCCAAGAGGCCGTCCAACGACATGGCACACGCCAGGTCGGCCACCTTGCACAGCAAGCGGATCTGATCGATCGCCAACGCCAGTCGTGCCTGCATCGGCTCGGTGCCGTTGATCAGGCTCAGTCCCTCTTTGGGAGCCAGCACCAGCGGTGTGATGCCACGTTCAGCAAGCACCTCTGAGGCGGGGCGTCCCCATGCATCGGAGTCACCGGAAACCCGCAACCGACCTTCGCCCACCAACGGCAAGGCAAGATGGGCTAGTTGCGCAAGATCCCCCGACGCCCCGACACTCCCCTGGTCAGGAATCACTGGGCAAAGCCCTTGTTCCAAGAGCAACAACAGTCGTCGCGGCAAGTCCACGCGAACACCGGAGATCCCCGCGGACAAGGTTCGCGCGCGCAGCAGCAGCAAGCCGCGAACCACGTCGTCATCCAACGGAACTCCGACACCGGCAGCGTGCGACCGAATCAACGCCAGTTGCATCTGGGCCAGGTCCTCGACGTCAATACGCGTATTGGCGAGCGCACCAAAGCCGGTAGTCACGCCGTACATCACCCGGTTCTCGGCGACGGCCCGTTCGACAACGGACCGACTGGACTCCATCCGCCCCTCGACGTCAGGGGACAACTCCGCGGTTGACCGACCCCTTGCAACGTCGATGACCTGGTCAATGCTGAGGCGGTCGCCGGTGACCGTGACAGTTGGCATGCCCGTCACCGTAGCCCCCCGCACATGGGAGTGACGGTCCGCCGGAACCACGTCCGAAGGTTGGGTCATTTTGGGGCGGTGGCGGCCAATCGGCTATCGTTACCGGTCGCTGACAGACTTGCTCGACGCTCGGACTGTCCGCGTGCGGACGTAGCGCAGTTGGTAGCGCATCACCTTGCCAAGGTGAGGGTCGCGGGTTCGAATCCCGTCGTCCGCTCGGAGGGTCTCACCTAGTCTCACCTGGGAGGCCTGCTCCGGTGGAGTGGCCGAGAGGCGAGGCAACGGCCTGCAAAGCCGTCTACACGGGTTCAAATCCCGTCTCCACCTCGCACGAATGGCACGATCCGCAGTACCGCACCACAGGAAACACAGCAACACCGCACGGGCGATTGGCGCAGTCTGGCTAGCGCGCTTCCCTGACACGGAAGAGGTCACTGGTTCAAGTCCAGTATCGCCCACCACACTTGCCTGTTTGGCGGTCCGTACGAGCAACATTTGGTGATTCCCAACGCCGGTCTGCTCAGGTGACATTCGCGGCGCACGGTAACAGCGGCAGGAGGACCGGAGCTATGAGAGCCAGGACAACTCTGCGGGGTGTACTTCTTGCCGCATTGGTGGTCGCCCCCGTCTTGCCGCTGACTCTTGGCGGAGCTCCAAACCTCGCCGCAGCCGCTGAACCAGACCCCCCGAACATCGTTTTGATCCTGACCGACGATCAGCGGATCGACACGCTCGGCACGATGCCGGTGGTGACTTCGCAGATTCTTGACCAAGGCGAAGATTTCACGGGAGTGGTCCCGACCTCGCTGTGCTGTCCATCACGAACTTCGATCCTGACCGGTCAGGTACTCGCACGGCACCGGTGTCTACAAGAACACGAGTGAGCATGGTGGCTGGCAGACGTTCCACGACTCAGGCGATGAACGACAAACCATTGCGGTCGCACTTCAGTCAGCCGGGTATCAGACCGGCCTATACGGCAAGTACCTCAATGGCTGGCTGGCCTCCCCGGAAGACTATGTGCCCCCTGGGTGGGACGACTTCATGGCGATTCGCAATCCCTTCGGGCAACCCAGAGTTGAGTTCGGGGGCGTACTACAACTATCTCTTGACGGGCACAGATCCCACCGAATGGCACGCCAAGACTGCGAAAGACTATTCGACCGATGTAGTGGCAGCACACGCTGAGCAGTTCGTTCGCAACAGTGTCGATGGCGCTCCATTCTTCTTGATGTTCACTCCCTTCGCGCCTCATCCACCGTTCACGCCCGCCGACCGCGACCTGCGGTACCTGGGATCCACCGCAGTACGACAACCCAGCAGTCAACGAAACGGACATGTCAGACAAGCCGACCTTTCAGACAAGATCTACCCGACGTCTCTCGAAATTGGATTCGCAAAGCGCAGGTAAAGACCGGTGAATCACTACGAGCCGTAGACGAAGCCGTATCGCAACTGATCACTGCTACGGGTGCTGAGAGTTCGAACACGTTGTTCATCTTTATGTCGGACAACGGCTTCTTGTGGGGCGAACATCGACTGACCGAAAAGAGCGAACCGTACCGGTGGTCAACCGAAGTCCCGCTCATGATGCGGTGGGACAACCACATAGCGCCCGGCACAACCGCTGGACTTGGGGCGAACATTGATGTCAGCGCAACCATCTTGGACGCCGCTGGGATCCCCCACGCCTTACCGCTGGATGGGAAGTCGCTTCTCGACTCGCACCGAGCCAAACTTCTTTTGGAAGCGATGAAGACATCTAAACGTCCCGCCTACTGCGGTTTGCGCACCAAGCGGTGGCTCTATGTGCAGTACAGCCACAACAACGGCACTGAACTTTACGACTACAAGATCGACCCGCTCGAACTCAGCAATTTGGCAGATCAGGATGCCTATCGGCCGCTGATCAAGCAGTTCCGGGCAACCACGAAAACGCTCTGCACCCCGAAGCCGCCAGGGTTCAGCTGGTAGGTCGAGATGATTCAGAGCCCAGTCGTGACCGGCAACTCCCCTGAATCGATCGCTTGACGGACCTCTGCGTAGTCCTGCTCGGCCTGATCTGCGTAGACATGTCCGAACCTGGCGATCGCCTGCGAGAAGCGATCGTCGTCGCCCAGGTACGCAGCAATCGCGGCGACGTCACCACCGCGGGCGTGCGCGCGAGCGAGGGTTCCGCCACACAAGCGCGAATAGACCTCCAAGACCTTCGGGAATGACCTTCGTGAGGTCGACGCCACCCTTCATGTCGTGTAGCTGACGAACGTAGAAGTCGAAGCGCGGTGCACGTACCCAACCAAGGAAAATGTCGCTCGCAGTTTGCATATAGCGCTGTCCCTCGACGACCCGCTGACCGTGAGTTCCATACTCGCTAGCCCCCAAGTAGGGCTCCAAGACCGACTCACCGGCTTGCTTCACCTGAAGGACCAGCGGGTCATCGATGTCTCTGCCCTGGAACAGCAGGACGTACGCTCGCGTTCCGACACTTCCGACACCAACGACCTTGCGTGCGGCGTCGATGAACTCAAACCTTTCGAGCAGCCGCCTCCGGTCGTTGTTTAGCGACTCCTTGTAGGACGCGAAGCCCTTTTCGAGTGTTGCCAATGTCCGCATCGGTGATTCCGCTCCGGGTGAGCAAGGGAGGGTCCTCAAGAAACCGCCGCTTGCCGTTGACAACTTCGGTGAGCTTGCCAGCTGCCCGAGCCGACGTCTTACTGCGAGCCTTGGCTGAAGATCTGGTCAATTCGCTTCTGGTAAGTCTTGACCTCTTTCGGGTCGATCTCTTTCGCCATGGCCATCGCCTGCTCCTCGATGAGCGAGGCGTCGACCTTGACGTACCAGACGTCGAGAGTGCCCGCCGTAGCCAATCGCTGGATGACACTTCGATACGTCTCGCAGGCGGCGACGGCGGCTGCGCGAGCCTGCTTCTTCTTGAAGCCGCGATCACGGGCGGCCAAGATCGCCGACGCCGCCAGTCGCTTGAGATCCCATTCGAACGGCCCAGGCAGCGTCTCGTCGAAATCGTTGACGTCGAAGACCAGGTCGCGTTCAGGTGAGCCGAACAAGCCGAAGTTCGACAGGTGAGCATCGCCGCACAGTTGCGTGCGACCACCAGTTCGAGGGTGTTGTGCTAGGTCGTACGCCATCACCGACGCCGATCCTCGGTAGAACGCAAATGCCGAGGTGGACATGCGTCCCCAGCGCAGGGGGACCAAGTCCGAGAGTCGGTCAGTGTCCTCGGCTCGCAGCATGCTCAGCGCGGACGGACGATCAGCGGCTGGTTCGAAGACATCCAGCGAATCGAGCGGGGCGGTTTCTCGCCAGGCCAGTCCGCGAGCGATGCGCTCCTCAAGCGTCCGGTACTGGTGCTGCCGCGCGGCACCAGAGATGCGCTCAGCGGTAATTGGCTGTGCTGGCGCCCGCTTCGCGACCTTCTTCGCCGCAGTCTTCTTAACTGGCGTCTTCTTAGCTGCCGCCTTCTTCGTCGCGGTCTTCTTCGCAGCAGTCTTCTTTGCTGGCGCCTTCTCGGTCACTGGCCTCTTCGCTGGTGACTTCTTCACCGGAGCCTTCTTGACAGCCGTCTTCTTCGCTGGTGCCTTTTGGGTCGCGTCCTGCTCGCTCATCTAGATCCCTTTCGTCCGAGGGTCAGCATGGTCCTCCTGCCCGCTCACCGCACGCCGTTGGCCGATTCTCGGGCTCCCTCACCTATTCCGACACGGCTGTCTCACATGCTGGACATCGTTGACGAATAGTGAGACGAATATGGCATTCTCCTCACATGGCCGGAACAGCAGTGACCCTCGTCGTGCGTCGCCACGTCGACCTCATGCGCGTGCCAGCCAGTACTTGTTGCATGCGCTCGCTGTAAACCCTCGCCCACTGGGCGCGCGAGCGCGGATCCCTCGGACACGTGGATCTGGCTGATTGCTGCGCCCTCCACCGCCCCGGAGATCTCGATGAACACCTCGGCAGAGCCAGCGCGACGCAGTCGGCGTCCCGACGCCGGTTCGCCGCGCGGTGAAGGCCAGTGGGCGCTGGGCCACCGTGAGCCCCTGAACGTCAATGAACGTGTGAAGTTCGACGACGGTGGGCTCAATGTCCGGTTGCGGATCGAGAACATCTACAGCAAGGCCGGGTTTACCTCCATCGACCCGGCTGATCTCAACGGTCGGTTCCGCTGGTGGGGCCTCTACACCCAGCGCGCACCCGGGATCGAAGGCGGACGAACCGCCACCCTCGAACCGCACGAACTTTCCGACGAGTACTTCATGCTCCGAGTCCGCAGCGACGGCGGCAGACTCACGGTGGCGCAACTTCGCACGATCGCCGACATTTCGACGAGTCTTGGTCGCGACGTCGCCGACATCACCGATCGCCAGAACATCCAGCTGCACTGGATCCGCATCGAGGACGTTCCCGAGATCTGGCATCGTCTAGAAGACGTCGGGCTGACGACCGCAGAGGCATGTGGGGATACGCCACGAGTCATCCTTGGCTCTCCCGTTGCCGGCATCGCAGCCAACGAAATCATCGACGGAACGCCAGCCATCGAAGCGATAGCCAACACGTACATCGGCGATCCGGCTTTGGCGAACCTGCCGCGCAAGTTCAAGACCGCTATCTCGGGATCGCCGAACCACGATGTCGCCCACGAGATCAATGACATCTCGTTCATTGGCGTGGTGCACCCCGAGCTTGGCCCAGGCTTCGACCTGTTCGTCGGCGGTGGCTTGTCGACCAACCCGATGTTCGCCCAACGACTGGGCGCATTCGTCACCCTGGACGAGATCCCGGACGTCTGGCATGGCGTGATTCGGCTGTTCCGCGACTACGGCTACCGCCGGTTACGACATCGCGCACGACTGAAGTTTTTGCTCGCGGACTGGGGACCTGAACGCTTCCGCAACGTGCTCGAAACCGAGTACCTGGCTCGCGAACTCACCGACGGCCCCGCTGTGGGGGAACCGGCTGGACGCGGCGATCACGTCGGCGTACATCCTCAAAAGGATGGTCGAAACTACGTCGGCGTCTCCCCCATGGTCGGACGCGTATCGGGTACGACACTTTCGGCACTCGCCGACCTAGCGGAATCCGCCGGCAGCGACCAGATCCGGCTCACCGCACAACAGAAACTCCTCGTGCTCGACGTCCCGAACGACGCGGTTGACCTGCTCGTGTCCGGACTCTCGGGCATCGGCCTTGATTCCGGACCCAGTGAGATTCGCCGTGGCGCCATGGCATGCACCGGTATCGAGTTCTGCAAACTCGCCATCGTCGAGACCAAGGCACTCGCCGCAGATCTGGTCACCACCCTTGAGGAGCGGTTGCCCACGTTCGACCAACCGCTGTCAATCCACGTCAACGGTTGCCCGAACTCGTGTGCGCGCATCCAGGTCGCCGACATCGGGCTGAAGGGCTCAATCGTGCGCGACAGTGCCGGCGAGGCGGTCGAGGGATTCCAAGTCCACCTCGGTGGACAACTGGGACACAACGCGAGTTTTGGACGCAAGCCACGCGGCCTAAAGGTCACCAGCGCCGACCTGCCCAACTTCATCGAACGCGTCACGCTCCGGTTCGACGAGCAACGCAAGGGCGACGAAACCTTTGCCGCCTGGGCCGCCCGCGCAGCCGAAGGTGATTTGAAATGACCGCTCACCGTGCACCCCTTTACTGCCCCTACTGCGGCGACCAGGACTTGTTCCCCGTGGAACACGGGGCAGTGAACATGGCCCCGCGGGCAGACGCCTGGGAGTGCCGTTCGTGTACCCGGGTGTTTGCCGTCCGCAGCGTCAGTCCGAGCAGCCCAAGCCAACAGCACAGCAAACACGGAGGTCACCTGATGACGATCGACCCGGCGCGCGCGCTGTATGCGAGGTACGGCGTGGTCGTCGCCGATGCTGCGGACTTGGGAGCCACCGAACTCGAATTGCTGGCCGATGACGCTGGCCAACGGCTCGCCGAAGCGCGAGCGATCGACGTGCTTACCTGGACATCGCTGACGTTCGGCGACCGGTTCGTCGTCGCATCGTCGATGGCAGACGGAGTGGTAGCTCACCTGGCATCCCGCGCACAGCCTGGTGTGAACGTGCTGTTCCTTGACACCGGTCTGCATTTCGCTGAGACGATCGGAACGCGCGACGCGCTCACCGCCACCCTCGACATCAACCTCATCAATGCCCAACCTGACCTGACGGTCGAGCAGCAGAACCAGAAGTTTGGCAAGTCGCTGTGGGCGACTGATCCTGATCGTTGCTGCTCGATGCGTAAAGTGGTCGTGCTCGAACGCGAACTCGCACCGTTCCAAGCCTGGGTCACCGGGATTCGCGGTGACGAGACGGCTGCGCGAGTCGGTACTCCAGTCGTGCACTGGGACGCGCGCCGCGGCATGGTGAAGATCAACCCCATCGCGCGTTGGATGCAGGCCGAGATCGACGCCTACGCAGAACGCAACGGGGTCCTGGTCAATCCGCTGCAGCAGCTGGGATTCGCATCGATCGGTTGCGCACCGTGCACCCGTCCGGTGCAGCCCGGTGAGAACGCACGCGCCGGACGCTGGGCGGGACGTGAAAAGGCCGAGTGCGGGATCCACTCGTGACCGGATTCCCGCTACTGCTGAATCTCGATCACCGCAACGCACTCGTCGTCGGTGGTGGTCCGGTCGCGGCGCGACGTGCTCAGTCGTTCGTCGATGCAGGCGCGACGGTGACCGTCATAACCCCCTTCGCGTGCGAGGAGATCGTGTCATTGCACGAGGCGCACCAAGTCGAACTCGAACTCCGGGAGTTTGAGACTGGAGACCTCGACGATGCCTGGCTGGTGTGCACGGCCACCGGGGATCGTGACATTGACGCGTTAGTGGCCGCGACGGCCGACGATCAACGAATCTGGTGTATTCGTGCCGACGACGCATCGGTCAGCAGCGCTTGGGTGCCCGCAGTTGCTCGACTGGGAGACGTCGTCGTCTCCGTCAACGCGGGCGCCGACCCACGGCGAGCCGTGCGGTTGCGTAACGCCATTGCGACAGGGCTTGAGACCGGAGCGCTGCCGCTACGTCGACAGCGGCCCGGTCTCGGTCACGTTGCCTTGGTTGGCGGCGGTCCTGGCGATCCTGGGCTGATCACCACCAAGGGACGTGCCCTGCTTGCGCAGGCCGATGTCGTGATTGTCGACCGGCTGGCACCGTCGTCGCTGCTTGCCGAACTTGACGAGGACGTCGAGATCATCGACGCCGGCAAAGCACCGCACGCCCACACGCTGACGCAGGATCAGATCAACGCGCTACTAGTCGAGCGCGCTGAAAGTGGACAGCGAGTCGTTCGACTAAAAGGTGGCGACCCCTTTGTCCTTGGTCGCGGCGGCGAAGAGGCCGCCGCGTGCCGAAACGCTGGCATCGACGTCACCGTTGTGCCGGGAATTACCAGCGCGATTGCAGTTCCCGCTGCGGCTGGCATCCCCGTGACCCACCGGGGACTGACCAGCCGATTCACGGTTATCTCAGGACACGATGGGCCACTCGACTTCGCAAATCTCGCAGCGACCGACGGCACGCTGCTGTTGCTCATGGGAGTTTCACGTCTCGGCAGAAATCACCCACGAACTAGTGCAGCACGGCCGTGATCGCGATGAACCGGTCGCCATCATCGAGCGCGGCTACACACCAAGGCAACGAGTCACCACGGGAACGCTGGCGACGATCGCAGCGCGTGCCCACGACCGCGAAGTCGCCTCGCCTGCGGTCATCGTGATCGGGGCAGTGGCAGGACTACGTGTAGGTCCCGACGACGCATGAGCGTGCTGCTGATCGCACACGGCTCTCCGGACCCTCGTCATTCCGCAGCGATTGAGTCGTTCGCTGAACAGGTCCAAGCAGCATCGGGGATTCCCACCACCGTTGGCTACCTCGATCACAACGCCCCTCGCGTCGACGATGCGCTGGCGACGCAAACAGGCATTCAGCCGCACCAAGATTCGGTCCTCGCCGTCGGGCTGTTTCTGTCTACTGGCTATCACGTCAGGGTCGACGTGCCGAAGGTCCTCGCCACTGCCGGACCCGCCGTCACCGATTGCGGGCCGCTGGGTCTTGGCGATTGGTTGCTACCGGCATCTGGACCGAGTTCTTGCCGAAACCGTCGCCCACAAGTTCGCACAGCACGGCGTCGCCTTGGTGGCTGCCGGGTCGTCAATTCCCGAAGCCCGCGACGAAGTCATCGACCTCGCCGCTCGGTGGCAGAATCAGCGACGAGGCACCGGTCAGAGCGGCATTCGCCACTGGACCCGGGACGACCCTCGACGAGGCATTGGCCATGTTGAGCGCCGACGGCTGCCACGATCGCGTCGTCCTGCCGTTGATGCTCGCCCCCGGTTCGCTGGCCGATCGCGTGATTGAACAGGCGCAACGCCTTGGGACACCAGTCGGCGTCCCACTACTCGAGCCAAGACCCGGCTCCCCCCGAACTCCTAGCCCGCGTCCTGCACCTCGTCTCAGGCTGAGAGTGGGCGACGTGCCACGATCAGGGCATGCGTCAACTGTTGCCGTCTCCGGTCGACGACCTCACCGTCGACGAACTTGCGGAGCTCTTCGCGTATCGGGCTGCCGGCCATGGTCCGCGCCAACATGGTCAGTTCACTGGACGGCGCCGTCGCCGTCGATGGTCGATCGGCTCCCATCTCGGGACCGCCAGACAAGTACATGTTCGGTTTCCTACGCTCGCTCGCCGACGTTGTCGTCGTCGGTGCTGGCACAGTGCGTACGGAGGGCTACGGTCCGGGCCGAGTACGTGAGGAGTTCGCTCA
Source organism: uncultured Actinomycetota bacterium (assembly GCA_963726755.1). Classification (GTDB taxonomy): domain Bacteria; phylum Actinomycetota; class Actinomycetes; order JAHEKZ01; family JAHEKZ01; genus DATKIY01. Next base: position 1,062,354 of record CAVSDB010000001.1, on the reverse strand, counting down.
CCTACGTCAGGCCGCTGATCAGTTGGACGCTCCGGTCATCGCGGTCGTCACTAGGACCCTCGTACCTCGACCCGACCAGCGAACTGTTTACAGAGGCCAGGCACCGCAGCGTGGTCATCACCTGCGTCAGTGCCCCCGCCGACCGCCGCGCAGCCTTGAGCGAGGTGGCCGACGTCTTGGTGGCTGCGGTGACGACACTGTCGACCTCAACGGCTAGCCTTCTCACAGCTCGCGGAGCGTGGTCTTGGGCGCATCCTCGTCGAGGGTGGTCCCCATCTACTGGCCGACATCAGCGCAGCCGGACTGCTCGACGAACTCGCGCTCGCCGTGTCACCGCTCATAGCCGGAGGCGATGCCTCTCGCATCATGACCAACGAGCAGCCGATCCTTCAGAAAATGAGGATTCGGGCACTGCTCGAGGATCAAGACTTCTTGTTTGGCCTCTATTCCCGAAGTGCACAAAGAAGCGACTCATGACTCTCCCGCTGTCCCCACCGATCGCGCCGATGCTTGCCAAGTCGTCGAGCAGCATCCCCGATCCGGATTCCGTACCGGGCGGTCTGCAATTCGAACCGAAGTGGGACGGGTTCCGCTGCATCCTCTTCAAGGATGGTGACGAGGTCGAACTCGCGGGACGATCGGAGTCCATCACGCGATACTTCCCCGAGATTGTCGAAGCGGCCCGGCAACAACTGCCGCCGGCGGTAATCCTCGACGGCGAACTCGTCATCGCTGCAACTGACCGCCTCGACTTTGACGCCCTACAACAGCGCATTCATCCAGCCGACTCGCGGGTCCAGATGCTGGCTGTCGAGACGCCAGCGAGCTACGTAGCGTTCGACTTGCTCGCCGAGGGAACCAACGACCTCTCGCACCAGCCCTTCGCAGACCGGCGCGCTCAACTCGTCACGGCGTTGGCTAAGGCTGGCGTCCCTTTCCACGTCACACCAGCCACCACTGACCTCGACGAAGCCAACCGGTGGTTCTCGCAATTCGAAGGTGCCGGACTCGACGGGGTGATGGCTAAGCCGCTCGCAGACGGTTACCAGCCCGGTAAGCGAACGCTGGTGAAAATCAAACACGAACGCACCGCCGACTGCGTCCTCGCTGGATACCGAGTGCACAAATCCGGTGACGTGGTTGGCTCGTTGCTGCTTGGCCTGTACGACGACACGGGACGGCTCCACCACATTGGCGTGACGTCCGCCTTCACAATGGCGCGTCGTCGTGAACTGGTCGAAGAGTTGGCTCCCCTAGTCACCGATCTCTCCGGGCACCCTTGGGACCCCGAGGGTGCCAACGCCGAAGGTACCCGCGTCCCCGGGGCGGTCAATCGCTGGAATGCCAAGAAGAACCTCACGTACGTGCCGCTACGTCCAGAACGAGTCGTCGAAGTCGCCTACGACCAATTGCAAGGCAACAGGCTGCGGCACTCGGGACGATTTCTGCGATGGCGACCAGATCGCGAACCGGAATCCTGTACCTACGATCAGCTCGACCAACCTGTCGCGTATGACCTCGCGGATGTGCTGCAACCGGGTAAGGCAGGATGATCCCGTGACCAGCATGCTGATCCTCACCGAGGAAGCCCTGACCCAGCACGACGTCGACCGCGTCCTGGAGTTGCACGCCCCAGATCCCGTCCAGGCACATGTCGTGGTTCCGTCGGGCACTGACCAGTCCACGTTGGATCAGGTTGTCGACGACTTGACGCGCACCGATATGGCAGAACTCGGGCGAGACGTTGATGGCAAGCAGCCCGGCCCTGCCGAGCGTGCACGCGAAGCGCAGCGACGACTCGACGCCTCTGTGCAACTCTTGATCGACGCGGGAGCCACCGCCACTGGGTCACTGGTGCCTGATCACCCCGTCGAGGCGACCGCGGCTTTAGCGCAAGAGCGAGATGTCGACGAGGTCATCGTCATCACCGAGCCCCACTTGATCAGCGACGTACTCCGTCGGGACTGGGGCAGTCAGTTGCGTCGCAAACTCGATCGGCCATTGCTGCACTTCATCGCCGGTACCGACGAAGTCATCAGTTAGCCACCAGTTCCTGACTCAGTCCCCCAAGTGCTCCCTGGCCACCTTCTTCGGCACGACCATGCGCCAGGCGTCAATCACCAGTTCGCGCATCTCGGTGTCGTCGATTGCGTTCAGCCGGACGACCACCCAGTTGTACCGCTCGTCGCGTGGCTTTGGCATGAGGAACTTGTCCGGCTCGGCCTCGATGAGTCCCAACCGTTCCTCTTTGGGAAAGCCAAACCCCATCATCTGCTCGTCCCGCGAAAATGCCAGGTACACCAGTTGTCCGACGCGGAACTTCACCCGATCGCGAACGAGTACCTCGTAGCTCCTCGGCAACGTCAGGGCCACCGCGCGAACTGCGTCGATGGTGGTCATGAGTCGGCGCCTGTCATGAGGAGAAAACTACGTCTCGCATGCGACACCGTTACCGTCGCCGTCCAGCCCGTAGACATCCTCGTCCACCACGTGGAAGTTCCGGTCGGGAATCTGTGAGCAGTCCACGTCGTCGCGGATCGGGATGCATGCCCCTGAGTAGTGCGGGCTGCAGTTGCTCCCACCACCTCCCCCACCGCTCCCGCCTCCGCCTCCCGGAGTCGTGCGCTCAATATGTGCGCGTGTGGGGGTCAGGATGCTGCGGTCCTGACAGCCCTTGATCGTGCTTCGCAGGGCTGCGCGCTCACCCGCATCGACTCGCAGGTGCCAGCGGTACTTAACTGCGACGAACTCCTTGACGTACGAGCACTGGAACTGTTGGCGAGGCGGCAGCCATTCGGCAGGATCGCGATCAGACTTCGACCGGTTCGACGAGGCACTCACCGCCCGCAACGAGTAGGGAAAGCCCAAGTCGTTTGAATACTGGTCGCGAGTGGCCGCCGTCCACCCGTTCGCCCCGGAACCCCACGCCTCGGCCAGCGGCACCATGTGATCGATGTCGAGTCCGGATGAATCGGTGAACACCTGCCCGTCATAGGCCGAGAACCACCGTCCACCAGTCAGGTCACAGCCAGATCCTGTGGTGACCTTCTTGCGCGACTCGCTGATCAATACTTCGTTACGGGTGTCGCAGCCGTCGCCATCGGTGTCAAGCCAGCCGGCGAACTCATCACGTTGGTAGCCAGCATTGGTTTCATCAGCTATTCGCAGTCGCCGGAGCAGAACAAGGGCATCGCTACGGCGCGCATTTCGAAACGTTGCGTGTGGGTGATTGGTATTGGTTGAACCTGACTTGTGCGAACTTGCTACGGGAGTAGGCGAGGTCGGAGCAAATGATGCTTGCGGAACGGAGGTGGAGTCGCACGCGGTAACCATCCCCGCGGTCGCCAGGTATACCCCCAGACCTACGACCGCCACACGCTGCATCGTCGCTCCCGAGTTCCAGTATGACTGACTACAGTTCCGGCATGACTAACGAAGACGTGAGAGCGATCGCTTATCAGACCGTTGGCCTGTTGCTCCTCATCCTCGGGGTGATCAGCGCGGTGGCTGGAACGGTGTTGCTCATCTACGGCCACCAGGACTGTGCGTACCACGGCAACACGTGCGGAGTGCGCAACGAACTGCTGATGTCCCAGGGTGCTACCTACATACTGATCGGCACCGTCTTGCTCTTAGTCAGTCTCGCTCTTAAGTCGTCTGTCTTTTCAGTGATCAAGCCCCGGGTCCATGATTCCGAGTCATGACTGCGCCTGACACGAACTAATCGTCACGCGTCACCAGATGGTTCTTCCCAGTTCTCCGCGTTCTTCTTGCTCGGCTGCACTCGGGGAGGCTCCCCTGGCATCTTCGGGTAGTTGGGCGGGTAGTTGGTTTCTCCTAGTCCCCGCTCCTCATCTCGTGCCACCCACGCAATGAGTTCGTCCAACGACCCGGCGTGATCGTGCATCGTCTGCTGCAGATCGCCGATCGTGTCTAGGCGATCGGGGACGGTCGCCATCGTGAAGTCGAGCGGGTCTGCGTCCGCCACCTCGTCCCAAGCAAGTGGAGTTGAGACCGTTCCGGTCGGTCGCGGTCGAACGCTGTAGGCCGCCGCAATAGTTCGATCGGACAACATCTGGTTGAAGTCGATGAAGATTCGTTCGCCTCGCTCTTCCTTCCACCAGGCTGACGTCACGGCGTCCGGCGCCACTCGTTCCATCTCGCGCGCCAGCGCAAGCACCGCGCGACGACACTGACCGAAGGTCCACTTGCGTTCGATCGGGACGTCGACGTGGAGGCCGCGACTCCCGGACGTCTTGGGATACCCAGTCAAGCCAACGCGACCCAGCATCGGATGGAGCACATCGACTGCGACCCGTGCAGCGTCAACAAAGGTCGTTCCCGGTTGCGGGTCGAGGTCGATGCGAAGCAGATCCGGATGCTCGAGGTCGTCGCCGCGGGCCGGCCACGGGTGGAACGTCACCGTGCCGTACTGCGCAGCCCACAACAGGTCAACCGGGTGCGTAGGCAGCAGGGCATCAGCACTACGGCCCCCGGGGAATTGGATCCTGACGCGCTCAAGAAAGTCAGGTGCCTTCGGTGGAATTCGCTTTTGGTAAATCTCCTCACCCTCGATGCCGTCTGGATACCGCTGCAGATACGTCGGGCGGCGATATAGCGCTCGCATCATGGTCTCGCCCACTGATGCGTAGTAGTTGGCCATCGTGAGTTTGGTTCCGGCTTCGCCGAGCGCGGGAAAGTAGGGCTTGCCAGGGTTGGACAGTGAGACCGTTTGGTCGCCGACGCTCACGTCGACGCGGGGAGATGCCACTCACCAGAGACTAGTATCCCGTCGCCAATTCTCTGGAGGTCGGCTGGCAACGTTCCTAGCGGCCACGTAGCGTGGAGCCATGGAATATCCAGTCACCAAGACAGATGAGCAATGGCGCGCCGAGTTGTCACCCGAGGAGTACGCCGTCCTACGGCAAGCCGGCACTGAACGGCCGTTCACCGGCGAGTACACGGACACCAAGACGACCGGCGTCTACCGCTGTCGCGCGTGCCAGCAAATCCTCTTCCGCTCTGACACTAAGTTCGACAGCCACTGTGGCTGGCCCTCGTTCTACCAGCCCACGGCTGGCGACGCCGTTGAACTCATCGAGGACCGCTCGTTAGGTCAGGTACGAACCGAAGCTCGCTGCGCCAATTGCGGGTCGCACCTCGGCCACGTCTTCACCGGCGAGGGCTACGACAATCCGACCGATCAACGATGGTGCATCAATAGCGTGAGTATCACGCTTGAACCGCAGGATCCCCCGACTGGTCATGAGCCTGCTTGAGTTCAGCAACGAGTTCTTCGATGTCTTCGTGCTTGTGCGTCATGACGCGATGCACGGTATGGGTTGCGTGAGGCAGCACCGCCGCTAGGTCAGTCGGTTCCTTGCGAGCCAGAACTAGGATTGCGCCTTCTCCTGCGTCGAGCACCTCGCCCATGTCAGCGACGTCTTTGCGAGAAACTCCGTGCCACAAGTGCGCCGTTGCACGAGCGACACCAAGGCCGGCAGCAGCGGTTACCAAGATGATCGGCGGGTAGATCAGGCCGAACAACCCGCCGATGACGGTCCCGGCGATAGCGCTGTACTCGGTGTCAGGTTCAAACTGGTTGACGATCTTCGACTTGCCGCTCGGACTGCGCTCCACGAGAGCGACGGCATAGGCCCGCTCACCCTCGATCTCGGCACGGTGCGTCGATAGCGCCTCGTAGTCCAATTCCGCTCGATGGCGGTTGTCGTAACTTCCCAACAAGATGACGGGATTAGCCATGCGGGCAGGCTATCGCGCTCAGGCGAGGCTGGCGACGATTTCAGACACCGGCCTGCGTAGACCGGTGTAGAACGGGGTCTCCTCACGGACATGCAGTCGCGCCTGGGACGCACGCAGATGACGCATCAGGTCGACGATCCGATGGAGTTCATCAGCCTCGAACGCCAGCATCCACTCGTAGTCACCCAAGGCGAACGCAGCAACCGTGTTAGCCCGAACATCCGCGAACCCTCGAGCCATCTTGCCGTGTTCAGCAAGCATGGCGCGTCGTTCTTCGTCCGGGAGTACGTACCAATCCAACGAGCGTACGAACGGGTAGACACAGACATAGCGGCGCGGCTCTTCGTCGGCCAAGAATGCCGGGACATGGCTCTTGTTGAACTCCGCGGGGCGATGCAGCGCCATCTGCGACCACACCCCGTCACAACGCCGTCCGAGGGCAGTGCGTCGAAAGTCCGCATAGGCGTCCTGCAGTGCGTCGCTGGTCTCGGCGTGCCACCAGATCATGAAATCCGCGTCGGCTCGCAAACCCTGGACGTCATACACGCCACGAACGATCGTGTCTTTGGCAGCTAACTGCTCAAACAACTCATCGACTTCGGCCGCCAAACCAGCGTGGTTGTCACCAATCGGTTCCCGAACGCGGAAGACCGACCACGCCGTATAGCGAATGACGTCATTGAGTTCGCGCGCCTGTTTGCCGGAAATCGTTCTGCCTCCGGGGCCAGGAGAGGCAGCAGCATCAGAACTGGAATCGTTGGACACGTCAGTCATTGTCCCCGACACCTAACGCCTGGGCTACCCGGCCCGCAGCCCCCTGCCCTGAAGCTATGCACGCGGGGACCCCTACGCCGTCCAAGGCCGCGCCACAGATCTCCAACCCACGCAGCGCAGTCAGACGTTCGCGCAACTCGGTGATTCGAGCACGATGCCCGACGCGGTACTGGGGCAGCGAGCGTTCCCAGTGCCGCACCTTGAAAGCCACTGGATCTGCTCCGGTCTTGGTTATGTCGTGGAACTCCCTGAGCGCTGCGGCCGCCAGATCGGCGTCCTCGCGTCGCCAGCCAGTGTCGCCGAACCGTCCGATCGACACTCGAACGACCGCCAGTTCTGGATGTTCTTGCTGCAGCCATGACCACTTCTGTGACGCATAAGTGGCTGCCTTAACTAACCGGCTGCTGCCAGGGGGAACCACAAATCCGCTGCCTGGTGGTAGCTCGGGCAAATCGCCAGCTCGAAACAAGTAGGTCACCAATGCAACGGACGCGTACTCCACAGCAAGCGCGCTTGCGACTCCAGCCACGCCTAAGTAAGAAAGTAGCGAGGCGGCTGACTCGGCAGGACAACTGACAATCACGGCATCCGCAGCGAACTCGCGTGGACCTTCTGGGGAGTCTGCGACAACTCGCCAGCGATCACCCGCCGCGACAATGTTTCTAGCTTTGGTAGAGGTATGCACTTGAGCCTGCGTTGCATCCACGATCGCCTGTGGCAACTTCCCCAGTCCGCCGCGCAACGACACGAAGAGTGGTCCGTCATCAGTCGCAGCCGCGCGCAGACTTGCCACCGCGGCCATGAGAGACCCTTGTTCGGCGAGGGCGCCGATAAGTCCGGGCACCGCCATGTCCGCGGAGATTCGATCTGCTTGTCCGGCGTAGACGCCGCCAAGCAGCGGTTCGACTAACCGGTCAAGGACCTGGTGTCCCATCCGACTGCGGACGAGCTCGCCGATGCTGATATCAGCAAGGTCAGTGCCGGACGACGGCATCGACCCGTCTCGCCTGAGGTCCGCTAACCCGCCACCATCTAGCAGCCCGGACTTGGCGACGTCGTCGTAGTCAAAGGGAATCCCCAGAAGTTGACGCTTGGGTAGCTGGTGCAACTGCCCGTTGACCAACACGCCGACTCCGGATTCGGCTTGCCCCATCTGCTGGTCGGCCAGACCCACGTCGGCAATCAGTTGAACAGCTTCAGGACGTCGCGCAAGCACTGATTCTGCGCCCGCATCCAACCGAACGCCATCCACCTCGTGAGTAGCCAACTTGCCACCGACAACGGGCGAGGCCTCAAGGATCGAGATGTCCATCGGAGTCTCGTGGCGTCGAGCGAGTGAACTCAGCGCGTACGCCGCACTCAACCCGCTGACGCCTCCCCCGATGACCACAACCGATGGCCGGGCCACGTTCTAGTTCCGTTCTGGCTGGTGGTGGGAATGCACGAGTTCGACGATCCTGGCGAGTACGTCAGGGTCGCTTTCCGGAAGCACGCCGTGGCCGAGATTGAACACATGCCCTGGCAACGCTGCCGCCGATGCCATCACCTGGGCCACTCGCAGAGCAACCGATTCAGGCGACGCGAACACCACAGCAGGGTCCAGGTTGCCTTGGAGGGCAACAGACGGACCGACTCGTCGGGCAGCGGCGTCGAGTGGGATTCGGTAGTCGACTCCCACGACGTCGGCTCCAGCGTCACGCATCGCTGGCAGCAACTCACCAGTGTTTACACCGAAGTGGATACGTGGGACGTCGCGGTCGGCGAGCCCCGCGAAGATCTGTTGCGAGTGCGGAAGCACGAACTCGCGGTAGTCAGTCTCAGGAAGGCTGCCGACCCACGAATCGAAAAGCTGGATCGCACTCACTCCGGCGTCCACTTGCACCTGCAGGTGGGCAAGTGAAATGGCTGAAAGCCGCTTCATCAACGCATGCCAAGTGGTTGGGTCGCTGTACATGAGGGCCTTGGTGTTCTCGAGATTCCGAGACGGCCCCCCCTCGACCAGGTACGACGCCAACGTGAATGGCGCTCCAGCGAATCCGATCAGCGGCGTTGGACCAAGTTCGTTGACCAGCGTGCCGACGGCCTCGGTGATGTATGCGACATCGTCCGGTTCGAGAGGGCGCAACACGTCAAGATCCTCAGCACGGCGGATCGGTGAGGCAACCACCGGTCCAACTCCCGGGACGATGTCGAGATCGACTCCGATTGCTTTCAGCGGCAGCACGATGTCGCTGAAGAAGATCGCAGCGTCCACTCCATAGCGACGGACTGGCTGCAGGGTGATCTCAGTGACCAGATCAGGTCGAGTGCAGGCCTCCAGCATCGTGACGCTCTCACGGACCTTGCGATATTCAGGCAGCGAACGCCCGGCCTGGCGCATGAACCAGACCGGCGTGTGAGGAACCGGCTCCCGACGGCAAGCCCTTAGAAAAGCCGAGTTTCTGACGGCCGGGGTGCGCTGATCGGGGGTCACGAGGCGTAATCGTGGCACGTCAGGTCTCTAGGGCAGTGCCCGGACCGGTGACAGGTGATCTCAGCCGGCTGCCAGCAACACAACGCCGGCGAGGGCCAACGTGACGCCGTACCCCTGTAGTCGAGTCAGGCGCTCGTGCAACAGGAACCGAGCCAGCAACAGCGTCGCGACCGGGTACAACGAACCCAGGACAGCTGTAACACTGAGCAATCCCATCGTCGATGACAACGCGAACGCAGCGTTAGCCCCGGCATCGCCGAGCCCCACCCCGGCCAGTCCGGGTAGGTCTCGGGCGCGCAGCCCGCGCAGCCGAGTGAAGACCAAAACCGGGATGACCATGAACAGCACGCTGGTGCTGCGCTGGACCACCACCGTCATGCCGACGCTGTACTGGCCGCCACCGTCCAAACAGACGAAGGCCAGGCCGAACCCAAGGGCGGCGGCCAAGGCCAGTCCGATGGACCGAATGTGAGCCGCCCGTGCGTGGTGATCATCGCTGGGCATGTCGGGCCCGCCAGCCAGGATCACGCCAGCAAAACCCAGGATCATCCCAACGATCTGGAGGGTGCTCGGCCGGTCACCCTCGATCAACCCCCAGACCACTGGCACGACGATCCCGAGGGACGCGATCGGAGAAACGACTCCCATCGTGCCGATCGACAGGGCGATGTAGAAGGCGACAAGAGCGGTTGGTCCGACAATGCCCGCCGTCACCCCCCACCAGAAGTAGCCGGACGGGTCGTTGAAGGCTCCGGCAAGATAGGCGGTTGGCACGATGACCACCCAGGCAAAGGCCTGAGACACCAGTACGACCACAACCGCCTGCATCCGCCTGGTGTAGACGCCGCCGAAGAAGTCCGCCGTGCCCCAGAGCAGGCTGGAGAGCAATGCGAAGGCAACGGCCATGGCGGAAGGCTAGGGGGTGGCCCCGCGCGTGTTGGGACCGCTCTTGGCCAACGGCGACGTAGGCTCGCCCAGTGACCGTTCAGGACGCAGCCCCGCAGGCTTTTCAGCATGCGCTGGACTCGTTGCGGTCGGTACGGCTCCGGTCGGAGATCCAACTCGACGAAGCCCCAGCCCCTCAGCGACTGGCCCCATTTGCAGTTGCCATGACCGCAGACGTCCTGGTTGGCGGCGACGAACTCGGCTCGGGACGGTTCGTGGTGCTCCACAATCCCGACGGCCACGACGCCTGGGACGGGACGTTCCGGGTGGTGACCTTTGCTCGCGCATTGCTCGACCCCGAGATGGCGACCGATCCCATGGTGGCCGAGGTTGGTTGGGCCTGGCTACTGGAGTCGCTGTCCCACCATGGGGCAAATCACCACTCCCCGAGCGGCACGGTGACCCGGGTCACGTCAGAGAGTTTCGGTGCGATGTCGGACCGCCCAACGACCGCCGAACTTGAGGTCAGAGCCTCCTGGACGCCGAATACTGAAGACCTCGCCCCACATCTGTCGGGGTGGGCTGACCTGCTTTGCACCGCCGCAGGAGTCCCACCAGTCCCAGCAGGGGTCGTCCCGCTCGGATCGGTTCGTCGCCCCGCTTCTCGCGCCTAACCGCTCTTTGCGCCTAACCGCCGTTGCGCCACACAGCGCCCTTCCGTCGAGTCGCTCAGGCAGTCGAGTTCAAGCCAGTTCGGGCGGATGGCTACAGCCAGCGACGATCTCGTCCGATGACTCCCACGTGGTCGGGAAAGCGCCCGATCGCGCCGGAGAACCCTTCGGATCGGCACGACAGGGGAGGACGGGTGACAGCACTCGTCGAGCGCAGCGGGCCGGCAGCGGCCTATCGCACGGCTCGTTTCACCGCCATGGCGGTCGTCGCCCATCCGGGCGTGCGTGATGCCGTGGTTCGTCGCTTACACGTTTTGGGCGCCGTTGAAGTCGCTGAGGCGGCCAGCGTCGCTGAAGCTCGTGCCAGAGCGATGGCTATTGGCCCACGCGATCTTTGCGTTATTGATCTTGCACTTCCCGATGGCTCCGGCCTCGGGTTGCTTGCTGAACTGCGTCAGGCCGGTTGGAGTCGATGCGTTGCACTCTCACCAGGGGACGACCCGTACTCGGTTCGCGCCGCGGTGGCCGCAGGCGTCAAGGGTTTCGTCGCAACCGGCTCCGCGCCAGAAGGTCCGCGCCCAGTGGGCGGCGCTCGCGTGCGTGGCGCGTCCGGCCCAGACGGACTGTCTGCTCGTGAGATTGAAGTGCTCTCGCTGGTGGCCCAGGGACGATCCAACCGTGACATCGGTGGCGAGCTGAATCTGTCGGCCCTCACGGTCAAGAGTCACCTGGCTCGCATTGCCCGAAAGCTCGGCACCGGCGACCGCGCCGAGATGGTTGCCGTCGCCTTGCGCGCCGGCGTCATCTACTGACAGTCGCGCCCTTTTCACTCGCGTCCGGTTGCACTCGGGCGTCCTGACACACGCCCACAATCAGCCCAGCACCACCGCGGCCGCGTAACGTAGCCGCGTGACCACCGAACGGGCGATCGTCCCTTTGCTTGAACCGCGGGACGGACTCCCCCCGGTCACCTCGACCGCCGACGAACTCGACGCCGCGGCCGCCGCCCTCGTCGATGGCGATGGCCCCATCGCCATCGACGCCGAACGAGCCAGCGGCTACCGCTACGGGCACCGGGCTTACTTGGTCCAGATTCGCCGAGCCGGATCAGGCACCGTCCTGGTCGACCCCGACCCCCTGCGTGACTTGTCGCGTTTGGCTGAGGCTTTGGGTGATGCCGAGTGGGTATTGCATGCGGCGTCCCAGGACCTGCCCTGCCTGGCTGATCTCGGCTTGTCACCCACCAACTTGTTTGACACCGAACTAGCAGGTCGCCTGCTTGGCTACCCGCGGGTCGGCCTGGGCGCTATCACTGAGGCGGTCCTTGGCTACCAACTCGAGAAGGGGCACGCGGCCGTCGACTGGTCCACCCGACCGCTACCTGAAGACTGGCTGCGCTACGCAGCTTTGGACGTCGAGGTGTTGGTCGACCTTCGCGACGCACTGGCCGCGGAACTTGAGGAAACCGGTAAGTCCGAGTGGGCCAGGCAGGAATTCGCCGCCATTGTGGCTGCGCCCCACTCGACACCGCGCAAGGACCCCTGGCGACGCACGTCAGGGATTCATCGACTGCGCCAGCCTCGACAACTGGCGGCCGTCCGTGAACTTTGGCTGCTCCGCGACGAGATCGCCCGTGGTCGAGACATCGCACCTGGCCGGATCCTGCCTGACTCGGCCATCATCGACGCCGCGGTTACCGCCCCGACCACCCGCGAGGCACTGATCGCACTCCCGGTCTTCGGTGGCCGTTCGACCAAACGAAGCGCCGACCGCTGGCTGGGTGCGCTGGACCGGGCTCGGGCGCTCCCTGGCTCGGAACTTCCTCCCGCAGCACTGCCTTCTGACGCTCCGCCGCCCGCCCGTTCCTGGGCAGACCGCGATCCAGCGGCGGCGGCACGTCTTGGTGTGCTCCGCCCGGCCATCGCGGCCCTCGCAGACGAGCACGAGCTACCTACCGAAAACCTACTGACACCCGACACGCTGCGACGAGTCGCGTGGCAGCCGCCCGAGGACCTCAGCACGGAGTCGATCTCCGCACGGCTGACCGAACTCGGCGCGCGCCCGTGGCAGGTCGAGCTGACTGCCCACCCGGTGTCACGAGCGTTGCAGCGGTTGGCTCTCGAAGCAGCCGCGGGGGACGGTTCAAGCCCCTCGGATTTGTGACACCGAGTTCGTGATCACCGAGTTCATGACACCGAGTTCGTGACCACCCGAGCCAACCTCGCGCTGATCGACGAGATCCGTACGGCTCTGGCAGCGCTGGCGAACCCGGAGCGTGCGCCCCAACAGCAGGCGTACATGAAATCGCGGCTGCCGTACTTCGGCGCCACGGCACCCGAGGTCCGGGCTGTGGTGAATCAGCAGTTACGCAGTCACCCCTTCAGCACTCGCGAAGAACTGGAGGCAACCGTGCGGACCTTGTTCGACGAGGCCACCCACCGCGAGGAGTGGTACGCCGCGCTTGACCTCTGGACGACCCGCAAGCACGCGCAGTTCAGAACTCCGGCGACTGTCCCTCTACTCCGCCACGTGATCGTCACCGGAGCGTGGTGGGACGTCGTCGACGATGTCTCGACGCATGTGTTGGCACCACTCGTCGCTAGCTATTCAGCCGAAGTCGCGCAAGTCCCTCGTACTTGGGCGTCCGATGATCACTTATGGCTGCGCCGGGCTGCGGTGCTCAGCCAGGTCGGCCTGAAACAAGACCTGGATACCGACTTGCTGTCTGACGTCCTTGAGCCGAACCTCGAGCGGCCCGAGTTCTTCTTGCGCAAGGGCGTGGGATGGGCCCTTCGCGATGCGTCCAAGCACCAACCAGCGTGGGTACGGTCATACGTGGCCGAACACCGATCACGAATGCGACCACTGTCGATCAAAGAAGCCACCCGAAACCTGCCCTAACGAATCGGCCAGCCCCTCATGAATCAGACAGCGGTTACCGATCAGTAATATCTAGTCGGTGGCCGGGTCTACATCCAAGTGGCCGCACCCGAGCCTGGGAGGCCGTCGTGACACGTGCGATTCGTGAAGTCGTCTTTGTCGACGGCGTGCGCACGCCCTTCGGCAAGGCGGGCGGCATGTACGAGCAGACCCGCGCCGACGACTTAGCAGTCAAGGTCATCCGCGACCTGCTGCGTCGCAACCCAAACCTGCCTCCGGACCGGATCGACGAGGTCGCCCTCGCTGCGACCACTCAGATCGGCGATCAGGGACTCACCCTTGGCCGGAGCGCCGGGATTCTGGCCGGACTACCGCGTTCGGTCCCTGGCTACTCAATCGATCGGATGTGTGCTGGCGCGATGACGGCCGTGACTACGACCGCTTCCGGTATCGCGTGCGACGCCTACGACGTAGCGATCGCCGGCGGGGTCGAACACATGGGGCGTCACCCGATCGGCGAGGGCATTGATCCGAACCCCCGGTTTGTGGCCGAGCGGCTCGTTGATCCTGACGCCCTCGTGATGGGCAAGACAGCCGAAGCACTTCACGATCGTTTCCCCCACCTGACCCGCGAGCGTGCCGACGCCTTCGCCGCCCGCAGCCAGGCAAGGCTGGCCAAGGCGTACGTCGACGATCACATTCAGCCGGACCTAGTTCCCGTCGCCACTCGCGATGCGGCCAAAGGTTGGGGTTTGGCAACACAAGACGAACCGCCGCGCCCAGATACGACACCCGAGATCTTGTCGCAGTTGCGGACACCGTTTCGACCACACGGAAACGTCACCGCGGGGAACGCCGCGGGACTCAACGACGGTGCGACGGGGTCGCTCATCGCCGCCGAAACAGTTGCCGACGAACTCGGCCTGACAAAGAAGATGCGACTGGTTGGCTTCGCGTTTGCAGGAGTAGACCCCGCCGTCATGGGAGTTGGACCGATCCCGTCGACCGAGAAGGCACTGACTCGTACCGGTCTTTCGATCGACGACATCGGGCTGTTCGAAATCAACGAAGCTTTCGCCGTTCAGGTGTTGGCCTTCTTGGACCATTTCGGTATTGCGGACGACGACGAGCGGGTGAACGCGTACGGCGGCGCGATTGCAGTCGGCCATCCACTCGCAAGCTCAGGTGTACGCCTGATGATTCACCTAGCCAAGCAGTTCGCTGATAGCCCGCAGGTGCGGTACGGACTCACCACTATGTGCGTCGGTCTTGGCCAGGGGGGAACCGTCATCTGGGAGAACCCCAACCACAACTCAGGAGAGTCGGCATGACGGCCAGCACGTTGCCGGACTTCCCTGACGAGGTAGTCACGCTCGCGCCAGTGCGCTACGTGGAACTGCCGCGTCACGCTGGAACAGCCGCCCTGATCACGTTGGACAACGGCTTCGACCACAAGAAGCCCAACACTTTTGGACCTCGATCACTTCATGCGTTGGACGCCGCTCTCGACGAAGTTGGCGCCCGAACCGACCTGGTGGCGGTCTGCTTGACCGGCAAGCCGTTCATCTTCAGTGTTGGCGCGGACCTGAAGGTGTTTCGACAGCTCGAACAGCGGGAACAAGTCATCGAGATCGGTCAACTCGGCCACCGCGTCTTCGGAAGACTGGGCACCCTCGGGGTGCCGACCTTTGCGTTCGTCAATGGCGCGGCGATGGGCGGCGGCCTCGAGGTGGCGCTGAACTGCACGTACCGAACTGTGTCATCTTCTGCCGCTGCACTTGCGCTACCCGAGGTCTTCTTGGGATTGATCCCCGGGTGGGGTGGTAGCTATCTCCTGCCTCACCTGATCGGTCCGGATCGCGCGGTCACCGTCATGGTCGAGAACCCGCTGTCCTTCAACCGAATGCTCAAACCGAAACAAGCGCTCGAACTCGGTGTCGTCGACGCCATGTTCGAACCGGCGGACTTCATCGAACAGTCACTCGACTGGACCGCGCAAGTTGTCCTAGGCGAGGTGTCACCGGCCCGTCCCGCCACTGCGGACGAATCCGTATGGACGCAGGCAGTCGAGCGAGGACGCGAAATTGCCGAAGCCAAGACGTCAGGAGTTCCGCCTGCACCCCAACGCGCCTTGGAACTCATCGCCGCAGCGCAAACTGCCAATCGTGACGAGGCCTTCGCAGCCGAAGACGAGGCGCTCGCTGATCTGACCGTCAGCCCCGAACTGGCAGCCTCGCTCTATGCCTTCGACTTGGTGCAGAAGCGAGCGCGACGGCCAGTTGGAGTTCCGACAGACGTCGCGCCTAAACCGATTACCAAGGTCGGCATCATCGGTGCCGGGCTCATGGCTAGCCAATTGGCACTGCTGTTTGCTCAGCGCCTCGAGGTCCCGGTCCACTTGATCGACATCGACGAAGAGCGCGCCGCCCGAGGCGTTGAGTCCGTCGGCGACGAGATCAAGGCGATGGCCAAGAAGGGCAGACTCTCCCCCGACACCGCGAACCGGCTGCACGCTCTGGTCACTGGCGGGACAGATCATCAAGCGCTGACCGACGCCGACTTCGTTATCGAAGCGGTCTTCGAAGATCTGGACGTCAAGCGGGCTGTGCTGACGGACGTTGAGAAAGTCGTCAGCGAGCAATGCGTCCTGGCGACGAATACGTCTTCGCTTTCGGTCACAGCCATGGCGCAGTCGCTCCAACATCCTGAGCGTCTAGTCGGGTTTCACTTCTTCAACCCAGTGGCAGTGATGCAACTGATCGAGGTCGTTCGGATTCCCGATACCGACGACGCAACCGTCGTCACCGCCTTTGCGTTGGCCAAGCAACTCAAGAAATCTGCCGTACTGGTTCAGGACTGCCCCGCCTTCGTCGTCAATCGACTGCTCACCAGGTTCCTCGGCGAGATTCTCGCGGTCGTTGACGAGGGGACGCCGATCAAGGTGGCCGACCAATCGCTTGCCCCTCTGGGCCTGCCGATGTCGCCCTTCCTGTTGTTGCAGTTGGTCGGACCAGCCGTCGCACTTCACGTTGCCGAGACCATGCACGCCGCCTTTCCCGAGCGCTTCGCGGTTTCAGAAAATCTCGCGAGACTGGTGGGCGCAGGAAAGACAGCGGTCTACGTCTGGGACACCGGTAGCCCCGAGGTCGACCCGACCGTCGCCTCGTTGTTCGTCGTTGGCGATCAACCGTCAACGCCCGACCAGGTCCTCGAACGGGTACTCACCGCCCTCGCCGACGAGGTGGGACGCATGCTCGATGAGCACGTCGTTGGCGCCGTCCAAGACATCGACCTCTGCCTCGTCCTTGGGGCAGGTTGGCCGTTCTGGCTCGGCGGCATCACGCCCTACCTGGATCGAGTGGGTGCCAGCCAGCGCACTGCTGGACGGGCATTCCACACAGGCGAACTGGACGCTCTGTAGTTACCCACCTGTAGTAGCCGACGCTTCATCGGCCACACGTGTCGGCGCCCTATTGGCCGGAGCCCTTCAGCGTCCACGCCTGGTAGCCGGCCTCATACGTTCGGTGACCAGATACCTTCCCTGGGGTAGATCTGCCCATTCAGCAGGCCGTCGACCCCGCTGCGCCGTTAACGTCGAGGGCGTGAGCCAGCCGCCGGAGTGTTCCGGATCTGGCGACCTCAGCATCCAGGAGGACCGCCAGGTCGCCTTACGACGCTGCGTGCTTGGCGTCTCGGTCATCGACGGCATCGACGCCTTTCCCGATCCGGACGGCGTACGACTGCTCGACGGCATCCCTATGGCGATCGGCTGGCCGGAAATCGACGAGGCCGTCGGCAACATCAATCCCGATAGCGCGCGAGCCCGCACCCGACTGCGGATGTGGTTTCGGCTACGCAGCCAACTCGAAGCCATCTCTGATGTCAGGGGGCGAGCCCGAGCGATGGCGCTGCCACGAGGCCACGCACTCCACCCAGGAGCCGACTGGGCACGCGTTACGGTTCCCGGTGGCTTGATCGACCTCGGCGTCGGACTATTAGGACTGCTTGACGACCCGGACGAAGTTGTCGTCATTCCGCCCGCACTCGCAAGAGCAGCCAATCTCCCCGTCGAGCACTGGTGGCCAGAGTTAGTCCGCGAACTTGAACTCACGGCCCGAAAGGCTGCGGACCGATTCAGTCTCGACGACAACGCCCCACTTCGTCGATTCGGCGACTACGACGTGGTCACGCTGCTTGCCTCGAGCGCGTTCCGCGAAGTGATGTGCGCCGTTGACCCCATCGGCTGGCGGACCGCCGCCGTTCCGATGCGTCACCGCGGCTGGCTCGACCTTGCTCGCATTGACCCCGCTTTCGCCGCTGCAGCAGCGCTGGCCACCGAGCCAGACGAACGCGGCTTCTCGCGCGCCATCATCGTCACTCCCGAGGAAGTTGTGCTTGTACCCCCGGGCGGGAAGGCAGCCGAACATGCCCTGCTTGACCCACCCGTTGCTCATGACCCTTGGGTACACCGCATGTAGTTGCGGTCTGTCACCTTGTTGCCTGACTAGTGCTTGTCACGTTCTCCGCACTTGGGGTGGTCGACTCCACCAGGCAATCTTCGCGAGTTGATCGGTAGTCAACGAGCGCGGTCGTGATCGAAGTTCTTGTCCGCTGCGATCTTGGAAGAGCAACTCACCATTAGCACCACGCATTGAGTCGCGAGACTTGATGCTCCACGGACCCTCGTGTACCGCGTTGTGGTGAAAGCGGCACATCAAGACGCCGTTGTTGAGATTGGTTTCTCCACCATCTGCCCAGGGAGTCACGTGGTGGCCATCCGTAAACGCCGGTGGCATTCCGCACCCTGGAAATCGACAGCCACCATCACGCAACGCGAGAAGTCGGCGCTGTTGACCGGTGAACAGTCGCTTGGACTCTACCCAGCCCGACCGGCACACCCTCAGAGTCGATCAACACCCGACTGATAGTGGCGTCGCAAGCGATCCGTTGGGTCGCCACGGAACCAATGACCGAACCACCGACCGGGTCGCTCGAGCCGGCCCCAGCCCGGAGCCGACACCTCATCAGGAGGACTAGGGCGACCGTCACGAAGGTGGGTCAAGGCGGGCAACGTACAAAGCACGCTGAGCTGCGGTCGGGTTCCGCCGCTGATTCCGAGATCGGTCTGCGACATCGCGACCTTCGCCAACTCGACCAACCCATCGGCTCGTCGCTGCGGCGTGGTGCGGTCGTCGGAAGACCCGGCCGGAACCAAGAACGGCGCTAGCGCAGCATCCAAGGTGGCTGCCGACTCCGGGTCCAGCAATCCGTCAACCGCAACCATCCCGTCTAACAGCGGTGAAAGATGCAGCCGCCGGCGCGAGAAGTCGTGCTGGTTCGCTGCCAGCGCGCCATCGGGATTGACCACATCCTGAAGGTGTTTGCCTGCCTGTTGCAACTGCTTGACATCCACCCGGGTTGCAAGATCTGCCAGTACATCAACCGCAGGGGCGACGTGCTCGTCCGCAAGATCCCGCACTGCGGATCCGATGCCTCGAACGTGGTCGTAGGTGACTTGCCCATCTGCCAGCAAGCTGACCACCGGTGCCAGCCGTGACCGAGAAGCACGAGCGAGGTGTACCCGAGACGACGCGTCGCCTGGGGCGATTCCAAGCGCGCCGGTCAGCCACGACACGGTCGAGCGAGCACCGTGCAGCACTTCGCCGTCACCATGGGCATCGAACGCGGCCAGGACCCGGAGCGATTTCGCAGCCACGGCATCCGATCAACTGCTGCAACCCCGACAGCCATGCAGCGCGGACTTCAGCAGACCAGAGTTCCTCATCACCAGCCTGCAGTTCTCGAACCGCACCCAAGACATCAGCCAGATCGGCTGGTAGCTCTGCGGGTCGAAACATCGAAAAACTCTCCTTCGAACGTATGTACGAAGAATAGTCGAAGAGGCTGACAATTTCAGGGGGCGAAGAGCGGCTGTGGATTACGCAAAAGCGCTCTGAAATCGCGTCGCGAGCAGCTAGTTCGGCAACACCGGCGGATTTCCAGCAGTCGTTTCAGTAATCCCCTCGCGCGACTGCAATCTGGCGACCGTCTCGATCACTGCGCGTGAGATGACCTGTGCCGTCAACCCAGCTTCGGCAAGCACCTCTGGACGCTTTGCGTGATCGAAGAAGCGTGTCGGCAGACCGAAAGCGCGTAGCGGCACGTCGATCTCGGCATCACGCAATGCGAGGTCGAGTGCCGACCCGACTCCCCCGGTACGCAGGTTGTCTTCAACGCAAACGACGAGATCGTGCGCGGCGGCCAGCCGCACTAGTACATCGTCGATCGGCTTGACCCATCTCGGGTCGACAACGGTGACGCTGACACCCTGAGCTCGAAGTCGGTGCGCGACATCCAGTGCACATCCAACGACGGCGCCTACCGCGACGAGGAGTACGTCGGCGTTGTCATCGCGATAGAGGACGTCGCAACGTCCTTCGCGCGAGATAGCCGGAATCGGATCGGGTACAGCACCCTTCGGGTAACGCACCATAGTCGGTCCGTCGTCCACGGCAACGGCTTCGCGCAACTGCTCCCTGAGTTGGTCCGCATCACGAGGCGCGGCAATCTGCAAGCCCGGAACGGTGGAGAAGACAGAGAGATCCCACATGCCGTTGTGACTGGGACCGTCATCGCCGGTAACGCCAGCACGGTCCATCACGAACGTCACAGCGGCGTGATGCAGTGCCACATCGAGCAATACCTGGTCGTACGCCCGGTTCATGAATGTGGCGTAAACAGCAACCACGGGGTGCATTCCCCCGAGCGCCAATCCAGCAGCGCTCGTCGTCGCATGTTGCTCGGCGATTCCGACGTCGAACACCCGGTTCGGGAACTTCTCGGCAAATGGTGCGAGTCCCACCGGTCCGAGCATCGCTGCCGTGATGGCAACGACGTCGCTGCGCTCGTGCCCGATGTCCACCAGTTCCTGCGAGAACACGCTGGTCCACGTCGTAGCCGACGAACCGAGGGAGACGCCCGTCTCGGGGTCGATGACCCCAATCCCGTGGAAACGGTCGGCATCGTCGTTCTCGGCGGGAGCAAAGCCAAGTCCTTTGCGGGTCAAACAGTGCACTAGTACCGGACCGCCGAAACTTCGGGCACGTCGCAGTGCGCGCTCAACGGCCGCCTCGTCGTGTCCGTCGATCGGTCCGATGTATTTCAACCCAAGGTCTTCGAACATCCCCTGGGGGGCCACAACGTCTTTCAGACCCTTCTTTACGCCATGCAACGTTTCGTAGATGGGAGCGCCGACGACCGGCGTCCGTCCGAGGACCTGCTTGCCCCACTCCAGGAATCGCTCGTAGCCGCGAGTGGTGCGCAGCGTCGCAAGGTGGTTGGCCAAACCGCCAATAGTCGGCGCGTACGACCGCTCGTTGTCGTTCACGACGATGATGACTGGTCGATCATTTGAAGCTGCAACGTTGTTGAGCGCCTCCCAAGCCATTCCCCCGGTGAGCGCGCCGTCACCAATTACTGCAACAACTGCCCGATCAGACTCACCTCGCAACTGAAACGCTTTGGCGATGCCGTCCGCGTAGCTCAGTGACGTCGAGGCGTGCGAGTTCTCGATGACGTCGTGCTCCGACTCGCGTCGTGAGGGGTAGCCAGAAAGCCCACCCGCTTGACGCAACTTGCTGAAGTCCTGTCGACCCGTGAGCAGTTTGTGGACGTACGCCTGATGACCGGTATCCCAGAGCAAGACATCGCGGGGGCTGTCGAAGACCCGATGTAGTGCAATGGTGAGTTCAACTGCACCGAGGTTGGGGCCGAGATGGCCTCCGGTGCGCGCCACGTTCTCGATGAGGAAGGCGCGGATCTCCTGGGCAAGGTCGCCGAGCTGTTCGGGATCCAGCGCCTTCAAACCGGCCGGTGTGGCGGCCTGCGCGAGGAGAGTCACCGGGCCAGTCTAGGGCGATCGGTCGGGTACGAAAGTCGAACCGGGGCAGGTTAGGCCCGTGGCGGGGGAAGCGGCGTGGGTGGCTGCGACTGACGACTGGTGAGAGCAGGCAAGATCTCCGCCACGAGCAGGTCGAGCCGGTGCTCACACCGGCGGAGCAGGGACCGACGCTGACGTCGGTTTGCCGCCTTCGCGAGCACTACCGTGCGGGACAACTCGTCGAGTTCGCCCCGCCATCGCGCGTACAGCACGGGATCGATCCCCAGGGTGGCCGCTTCGGCCAGTGACAACTGGACGGCCGCGATTTTGCGCTTGGCGCGCGATTCAGCGCTGAGCCTGTCGGGAAGCGCCATGGTCTGTTCGGTCATGGTTTGCACGAACCGCTGACCCGCAGGGTTGTCCTTGAGGTAGGGCAGTGCCTTGCGACCGGCGGCAAAAACAACCGGACCCCACTTCAGGAGTGCCTTGAGAGCAACTGACCAAGCAGCCATGTGTATGAGTATGACAAGTCGCGACCTGAGAGGCTGACCCGGTGACCGCGCATCCCCCACCAGGCTGGCCGAAACAGGTGCCATCGCCGGAAACGCCCGAGTGGCAGCAACGCGCCACATCGTGGTTGCTTGACCAGTCGGCCGCCGAGTACCGCAGCTATCCGCTACTTCGCAAGTACCCCGTCGTGCTCGTCTGGCTCGTCGAGCAAAATCTCGAAGCCGAACTGCAAGCCGCACGACGTGCGTACGCCACGGCCAGAGCCGAACTCGGTGACGCGTTGTCTGCGCAAGTCATCGCCGAGGTACTGACCACACTGGAGACCGATGGCGCCAGATTGCTGGCTGCCAAACGTGAGGTCGGACTGGTCGCGGCCGCCCTGCGCGGGGAGGCGTACGTGCCGAGGCTGTGACCCGGAGCACCAGCGGCCCATCACAGCAGCGGTGTTGGGTCCACCCTGATCGCCACCGGATCGGCTGCCTTACGAGCGCTGCGCTCCCCCGCGGCCTCACGCAGCGCACGAGACATGGCCAAGCCGGCAGATCGTGGGACGCGAATCAACGCGCGCACCTTCTCGTCGTCGACGGCGACCGGACCGGTGATGGTGGCATCGCTTGGTAGCCGCGTGCGCTCCAGTAAGTCGGCGACCGCCGATGGTGCTCCCGTGACCTCAGCGACGCGCCTCGCGGGCGGCAACCCCACGGCCACTCGGTCGTCGAGTTCTCGGGCTGCGAAACCCACTGGATCCCATCGCACCAGCGCCTGTATCGGACGTAGCGCCGCGTCGCCCACGATCACGAGTTGACCCTGCTGACTGGCCGGCCGGACCAGCGCCCCTACCGCCAGCCACCGGCGTAGCGCCTCCTCTGACGCACGTAGATCTGCGCGTCCCAGCAACGCCCACGTGTCGAGCAGCAGCGCTGCTGCGTAACCGCCTTCGGCAATCGGCTCCGCACCGGGTGTAGCGACCACCAGCGCGGGTCTGGCCGGAACAGTCGCGAGTACGCCACCGGCACTTGACGTCACGACCTTCACCCCTGGGAAGGCTCGTCCCAGCTCTTCTGCCGTACGGCTCGCGCCGACAACCGCCGCCCGGAATCGTTGCCCACCGCACTCCAGGCACTGCCAGCCCGCGGCAACTTTGGCGCACCAGCGGCATACCGGCGGATTGTCGGCGTTGGCGAGCCCGAGCGGCCCGTTGCACGTCGGGCAATGGGCGCGACTGTGACAGCGCGCGCACGTCACCGACGGCAGATATCCTCCGCGCGGAACTTGCACCAACACCGGTCCGGCGTTGAGCGCTTCTCGTGCGGTACGCCAAGCGGTGTGCGGGAGCCTGGCCAGCCGAGCCTGGGGATCAGTGCTCACCGTCGCATCGTCGGTTGCCCGAACTCTTGGGGCGTACGTCCGCACCGTTGCGCGCTGCGCGACCAACGAGCGCGCGAAGCCAGTGGCGATCAGCGAAGCCCCCTCGGCGGTTCGCGCGAATCCGGCAACCAGCAGTCCCGAGTCGCACTGGTGCGAACGCAACGCGAGCACCTCGCGAACGTGTGGGTACGGCGCCCGTGGTTCAGCGTGTAGATCGTCGCCGTCGTCCCATAACGCGACCAGTCCTAGGTTGTCGACGGGTGCGAACGCCGCTGCTCGTGTCCCGAGCACCACGCGGACCTGACCGCGACGAATCGCTAGCCACCGTCGGTAGCGCTCTCGCGGTCCTAAGTCCGCAGTCAACGTGACGTGCCGGCCAGCCCCCAGGACCTCGCTCACTGCGGCATCGAGTCGGTCGAGGTCGCGCTGGTCCGGAACCACCACCAGCGATCCTCGTCCGCCTACCGACGTGGCGCTGATCGCGTCAGCAATCGTCGCTGGCCAGTCACCGCCGGGGAGCGCACACCAAACCGCGCGGGGAGCGTCGCCATTGGTCAGCCGCTCCAGAAACTGCGGACCGCCGACGTAGTTCGTCCAGTGGCTGCCGACTGAGTCCTTGGCCTGCTGCAACTCGCCTACCGGCGGTACGCCCTCCCGATCCTCTGGCGATTCGGCTTCGACCGTGGCGTGGCGACGCGGGATGGCTAACCGAAGTACATCGGTGAGCGTCCCCGCATATCTGTCGGCGACGGATCGGCACAACGTCGCGATTTCGGGACTGAGCACCGGTTCGCTGGAAACCACTCGCGACAACGCGGCGAGACGTCCTTTGTGATCGCTGCTCTCAACCCGTTCCAACAGGAACCCGTCGACGAGTTGGCCAGCGAAACGGACTCGGACTCGGCACCCCGCGACCGCTTGTTCGTGTTGCTTGTCCGTGACGAGGTAGTCGAAAGTTCGATCAAGATGTGGCAGTGGCAGGTCAACAACAACGCGTGCGACGGGTAGCTCAGGAGCTGGAATTCCGGGAGGGGCAGGACGGCGACCACCGCGTGCTTTGGTGGCTCGAGCTTTTGCTTGCGATGCCCCAGAGGTCACACTCCGGCTGCCGCCTTAAGGGAATCGACCCGATCCGTGCGCTCCCACGTGAAGTCGGGCAGGTCGCGTCCGAAGTGGCCATACGTTGCGGTCTGCGAGTAGATCGGCCGCAACAGGTCGAGATCAGCGATGATCGCGCCCGGCCGCAGATCGAAGACTGACAGCACGGCCTCTTGAATGCGCTCGTCGGGCACCTGGCCGGTCCCGAAGGTCTCGACAAACAACCCCACGGGGTGCGCCTTGCCGATGGCGTAGGCGACCTGAACCTCACATCGCGTGGCGAGTCCAGCAGCCACCACGTTCTTCGCCACCCAGCGCATGGCGTAGGCCGCAGAGCGGTCCACCTTGCTCGGGTCCTTGCCGGAGAACGCGCCACCGCCGTGACGAGCCATCCCGCCGTACGTGTCAATAATGATCTTGCGGCCGGTGAGTCCGGCATCCCCCATCGGACCGCCGACCTCGAAGCGTCCCGTCGGGTTAACCAGGGTTTGGTGGCCAGCGCTGTCGATCTCGAACTGGCTGAGGATCGGTGCGATGACCAGTTCTTCGACGTCTGGCTGCAGCAACGTTGCCAGATCGATGTCGGCTGCATGCTGAGTTGAGACGACAACCGTGTCGACACGCACTGGGCGGTCGCCGTCGTACTCGATGGTCACCTGAGTCTTGCCGTCCGGGCGCAGGTAGGGAATCTGGCCCTCCTTGCGCACCCGTGCCAACTGCTCGGCCAACCGGTGAGCCAACGTGATCGGCAATGGCATCAGCTCGGGGGTGTCATCGCAGGCGTAACCGAACATCAAGCCCTGGTCACCTGCACCTTGACGGTCGAACGGATCGTCGGAGTTGTCATGACGTTCTTCGTATGCGTCGTCAACGCCCTGGGCGATGTCTGGTGACTGCGCGCCGATGGACACCGAGACGCCACACGACTCGCCATCGAACCCTTTGCGCGAGGAGTCGTAGCCGATCTCCATGACCTTGTTGCGCACCAGGCCTGGGATGTCGGCGTAGGCACTGGTGGTCACCTCACCGGCGACGTGCACCTGGCCAGTGGTGATCAGCGTTTCGACGGCAACCCGGCTCTTGGGGTCATCCTTGATCAGCGCATCCAAGATGGTGTCGCTGATCTGGTCGGCGATCTTGTCGGGGTGACCCTCGGTCACAGACTCAGAGGTGAAGAGGCGACGTGACACGATCGGTCAGAGCTCCCTGGCAAAAAGGGGACCTGGCATGGTCCGATTGGACTGTTGACGACTGGCTATTGCTGTTGACGGGCTGAGTCTACTGACCGGTCCGACAAGTCATCCGTCCGGCGGTGGCCTCAGCCGAGGCCCGACGATATCCCAGACCGCATTGGCCAGAGTGTGCTTTGGTCCGTTGTCCACGACGACCTCAACGCCGTCGGCACCCAGCACGACTGCGGCATTGTCTTCGGTTCCAAAAGCACGCCCGTGGCTCACATCGTTGACTACCAGCAGGTCGCATCCCTTAGCGACGAGCTTGGCACGGCCGTGCTCGAGCCATGAGCGTTCGGCATCCCCAGTCTCGGCCGCAAATCCAACGATGAGTTGACCCGGTTCGCGATCGGTAACGAGTCCGCTGAGGATGTCTGGGTTGCGAATGAGCTCCAACGAAATCGAACCAAGGTCGGCTTTCTTCATCTTGTGGGCAGCTGGTTCGGCTGGACGAAAGTCTGCGACCGCCGCTGCCATCACGACGACCTCCGCACCCGCTGCAGCAGTGCGCACCGCCTGCTGCAGTTGTTCGGCTGTCCCGACGCGCACGACCGCGACTCCTGCCGGATCGGGGAGGTCGACGTTGGCGCTGACCACCGTGACCGTGGCTCCCCGCTCAGCAGCGGTCGCGGCTAGGGCATAGCCCTGACGCCCGCTCGACCGGTTACCCAGATAACGCACGGGGTCTACCGGCTCGCGGGTACCGCCGGCAGAAACCACCACCCGACGTCCGACTAGGTCGGGTGGCGCACTTCCCCGAACCAACATGCGCTCGCACGCCGCGGCCAGTTCAGCCGGCTCGGGCAGTCGGCCCTTACCGGTGTCGGCTCCGGTGAGCCGTCCCTCGGCTGGCTCGAGGACGACCACACCCCGGCGGCGCAGCGTCGCGACGTTTTGCTGGGTGGCTTGGTGCTCCCACATCTCGGTATGCATAGCCGGGGCGAACAACACCGGACAGCGAGCGGTCAGTAAGACATTGGTCAGCAGATCGTCGGCCAACCCGTACGCTGCTTTGGCGATCAGGTTTGCCGTTGCTGGCGCCACCACGACCAGATCGGCCTCCTGGCCAAGTCGCACGTGAGGCACTTGCTCGGCGTCGTCGAACACGCTGAACGTCGCGGGTGAACCGGACAACGCCTCCCAGGTCGCGGCTCCAACGAACTGAAGGGCCGAACGCGTGGGGACGACGCGGACGCGGTGACCGGACTCGGTGAGCGTCCGAAGGAGTTCGCAGGCTTTGTAGGAGGCAATGCCGCCTCCGACCCCGAGCACGATGCGCGCCATGCTGCCCTTTCGGGATTGCCTGGAGTTAAGGGAGCCGGAGTTAAAAGGTGTCGCAGTCCTCGGTACTAAAGCTCTTTGGTGAAGGACTCGACCTCGACCGGCTCAATCGTTAGGAGGTCGGCGTTGATTTCGCGCATCGCGATCGACAGCGGCTTCTCCTGGACGTGGGTGTCCACGAGCGGGCCGACGTACTCAAGCAGGCCCTCGCCCAACTGGGAGTAGTACGCGTTGATCTGACGAGCGCGCTTGGCCGAGTAGAGCACCAGGCCGTACTTCGAGTCACACTTGTTCAGCAACTCGTCGATGGGCGGGTTGGTGATGCCCTCGGCAATTCCGTGGACTCCGGACACGCCTGCTCCTGGGGTTGTGGGGCTGAAACAATTACCCCGGGGATTCCGGGGTGGCTCGGCTGATGTCGCCGGTGCCCACTAATCGTACCAAGTCTTCGCAGACCCGCCGCACGTCGTCGTTCACCAGGACCACGTCGAACTCGTCCGCGGCGGCCAGTTCGACCTTCGCGCGAGCCAACCGCTGCGCCACCACGACCTCGTCCTCGGTCCCACGCCCGCTCAGCCGGGCGGCCAGCACCTGCCAGGACGGCGGCTGGAGGAAGACCAGCAGAGCCTTTGGCATGGCGTGTCGGACCTGCCTGGCGCCCTCCAACTCGATCTCAAGCAGGACCGGAACACCCTCAGCAAGTCGATCTTCAACTGGTTGGCGGGGGGTGCCATATCGGTGCCCGGCGAAGGCCGCCCACTCCAAGAGGCCGTCGGCGGCCAGTCTGGCGTCGAACTCCTCCTCCGTGGCGAACGTGTAATGCAGCCCGTCGATCTCCCCAGGACGCGGCGGCCGCGTAGTCACCGACACTGACTGCCAGATCTCTGGATGCGTGGCGCGCAGTCGTGCAACGACCGTGCTCTTGCCGACCCCAGAGGGTCCGGACAGCACTAACAACCGCGGGGGCGTGCGCTCAGCTTCGTGGGCAGACGTGCTCACCGGCTCAGGCGGAACCGAACTCGCGCTCAAGTGCCGCGACCTGGTTGGCACCAAGCCCGCGTACCCGCCGGCTCTCCGAAATTCCCAGACGAGCCATGATCTGCCTGGCGCGCACCTTGCCAACGCCGGGCATCGACTCAAGCAACGCGGTGACTCGCATCTTGCCCACGATGTCGTCCGTCCGCCCTTGGTCGATGACCTCGGACAGTGACGCCCCTGAGTGCTTCAGCCGGTTCTTCACCTGGGCACGCACCCGCCGAGCCTCTGCAGCCTTTTCGAGAGCAGCAGCGCGTTGTTCAGGTGTGAGTGGTGGCAAGGCCACGGTGAGCACCTCATGTCGGTGGACCAGCGATGGACGGCCTGAACCTAGCGAGTCAGTGTCGATGGGGGCAACGTACTCCGGTGATTCACTCAAACGTTCAAGGACGCAGCCAGTTCCTTCGCGGCGTCACCGGGCCGGTCTGCTGCCGTGATTGGGCGACCAATTACCAGCAGATCGGCCCCGGAATCTAGCGCCTCGCGCGGTGTTGCCACTCGGGTCTGGTCGCCCAATTCGGCTGAAGGTGGTCTGACACCGGGAGTGATGAGCACGATGTCGGCACCCACCTCCTTGCGAACCAGACCAACCTCCTGTGGAGAACACACCAGTGCCCGCGCGCCAGCGTCGACGGCCAGCGCTGCCAACCGGCGGACCGCGTCTGGCGCTGGACCCTATCAAGCCGACTGCCGACAGGTCAGACTCGCTCATCGACGTCAACACGGTGACGGCCGCGATGCAGACCTCAGGTGCTGCTTGCGCAGCCGCGCTAATCATTCGAGGACCACCGGTCGCATGCACGGTGAGGTACTTGGGACGAAGGTGTGACACCGAACGAACTGCACCGGCCACCGTGTTCGGAATGTCATGCAGTTTCAAGTCAAGAAACAACTCGCACGACGGTGCGGCTTCACAGATGGCGACAACACCGGCGGCACCGGTTCGCAGATACAGCTCAAGGCCGACCTTGACCGTCGAGACCCACGGCTCGACTTCGGTGGCCCAGCCCACCGCAACCTCAAGAGAAGGCGCATCCAGCGCTACCGCGATAGGCGGCGCAGCCTGGGTCATCCTTCGGCACCAGCGCTCTCGGGTTCGTCGGCAATCTCCTGGTCAATGACTTCGGGTACCTCACGTGGCACTGGTCGATGGGCAAAGCCGACTGCCTCGGAGAGATGGTTAAATCCGCGCGCTCCCAGCAACCGCTGTAACTCGTCGAGAATCCGCACCGGAGCGCTGGGGTCGTTGAAGATGCTGGTCCCGACTTGGATCGCCGACGCGCCGGCCAAGATGAACTCCAACGCATCGTTGCCCGTGCGAATGCCACCCATCCCGATGATGGGAACGTCAGGGAGCGCGCGATGCACTTGCCACACAGCACGAACCGCCACTGGACGAATCGCAGGTCCAGATAACCCACCGGTGATGCCGCCCATCTGCGGACGCATCGTCTCGGTGTCGATGACGACTCCCAACAGCGTGTTGATCAGCGAGAGACCGTCAGCCCCCGCGTCAACGCACGCGCGAGCGATCGAGACGATGTCGGTGACGTCCGGTGACAACTTCGCGAACACCGGCACACCCGGGGTGGTATGACGCCGGACTCCCTCGATGACTGCGGCGCTCGCTTCGGGATCACACGCGAACACCATCCCGCGGTCCTCGACATTGGGGCACGAGATGTTCACTTCAATTGCCGAGATCGCGCTCGACAACCGCAGCTTTTGCGAAAGCCGGGTGTATTCCTCGACCGAGCTACCAGCAATTGACACCACCACCGATGCCCCGCGTTGTTCCAGCCAAGCGAGGTCACGCGAGATGAACGTCTCGACGCCTGGACCTTGCAGGCCGATGGAGTTGAGCATCCCACTTGGAGTTTCTGCCATCCGAGGCGTGGCACGCCCGGAGCGAGGCGCCAGCATGATTGATTTCGTGACCACCGCGCCCAGATCGGTGATGGGAAAGAACTGATCTAGTTCGCGTCCGTAGCCAGCACAGCCAGATGCCGTCATGACCGGATTGGCGAGGTCCCAGGCGCCTAACCGGGTGGCCATGTCAACGTCCGGCAGTGGTTCGCGATCCTCGCCGGGGTTGATAACTCGAGTCAGCCTGGTCATCGGTGACCGCCCACGGGAGCACCGTGCACGTCCTCGGGCACCGTGCCGACGTCTTGCCAGCGGACGCGATCGCCCCGGAACACCGGCCCATCGACACATGACCGAACCATCCGCGTGACGCCGTCATCTCCAACCACCGGAAGCACGCAGGTCATGCACACTCCGATCCCGCACGCCATGGACTCCTCGACGGCGCACTGGCTGTGCGCACCGAAGTGTCGCGCCATCTCCGAGACGGCGGCGAGCATGCCCATCGGGCCACAGGCGTAGACGACTTCTGAACCCGTCCGTTGCAACAGTCCCGGCAATACGTCAGTGACCCGACCAACTTCGCCGAGCGAGCCGTCCTCTGTGACAACGGCCACTGACTGCGACATTCGCTTGCCCTCAAGCACACCGAACAACCTGGACTCAGTCGAGGCCCCCAGAACGACGTTTACACCGCAGTCACGTTCGCGCAACTGTTCCGCGAGTGTGAACAACGGCGCGCTGCCGTAGCCACCACCCACCAGCGTGCACATCACTGGCTCTTTGGGTAGCGCGAAGGGACGTCCCAACGGACCGACGACGTCGATGACGTCGTGGTTGCGCAGCCCAGACATCCATTGAGTGCCCTTGCCCTCTGCCGAGAACACAATCTCAACGGTTCCGCCGTATACCCCGCGGTCTTGGGTGCGGTAGACCGAGAATGCGCGTCGCAACAACATCGAGGAGTTGTCACCGCCGACCGACAGTGCGACGAAGTGTCCGGGCCGAACTTGCTCAGCGACACCCGGAGCCACCATCGTGAGTTGGTGGTACGCCCCGGATCGGCGAAGGCTCAACACCTCACCGCGCACCTGGACCGGCGTCATCAGTCTTCACCTCGTTCGTGGTTTGAGTCAGCACGCTGTTCGTGGTTTGAGTCAGCACGCTCGTCGTTTGATTCAGCACGCTCTTCGTTCAGATCGGCAGCATGCTCCTGTAGTGACTTGACACCGATCTCACCACGGATCAGCGCTTCCACACCCTGCACGGCTGCGCCAAGACCCTGGACCGTGGTGATACACGGCACCCCCTGACGTACCGCCGCCGACCGGATCTCGTAGCCATCCAGCCGTGCGCCAACACCGTACGGAGTGTTGACGATGAGGTCGATACTGCCGTCCAGAATCCGTTCGACAGCGTCGTGTTCGGCCCCCGGTTCGTGGGGTTCAAAGTGCTTGCGGACCACGGTTGCAGGCACGCCGTTACGGCGCAGCACCTCTGCGGTACCTGCCGTGGCCACGATGTCGAACCCAAGATCGTGCAGCCGCTTGACCGGAAAGACCATTGACCGCTTGTCGCGGTTGGCCACGCTGACGAATGCCGTCCCGCTGATCGGCAATCCCCCTGAATACGCGGCCATTTGTGACTTTGCATATGCGGTGCCGAAGAGTCGGTCGATTCCCATCACTTCGCCCGTCGACTTCATCTCTGGGCCAAGAACCGTGTCGACGCCGTGGAAGCGGCCGAACGGGAGCACCGCCTCCTTTACTGCGATCGCACAGTCAACCGGCAGCGTGCCGCCGTCGCCTTGCTTGGGAAGCACACCTTCATCGCGCAGCTCACTGACCGTTGCGCCCATCATGATGCGAGCAGCAGCCTTGGCGACTGGGGTAGCAGTCGCCTTCGATACGAACGGCACGGTACGCGAAGCTCGCGGGTTTGCTTCTAGCACGTAGAGCACGTCCGACGCCTGCGCGTATTGCACATTGATCAGACCGCGAACTCCGACGCCCTCTGCTATGGCAAGGGTCGCTTGTCTGATCCGCTCGATGTCCGCGCGACCAAGGGTGATCGGTGGGAGCGCGCAGGCCGAGTCTCCGGAGTGGATGCCCGCTTCCTCGATGTGTTCCATGACGCCGGCGAGAAACAGATCTTCGCCGTCGTACAGCGCGTCCACGTCAATCTCGATGGCGTCGTCGAGGAACCGGTCAACCAACACCGGATGTTCTGGGCTTACCTGCGTGGCGCGACCGATGTAGTCCTCAAGCATGTCGTCGTCGTAAACGATTTCCATGCCCCGTCCACCCAGAACGTACGAGGGGCGGACCAGCACGGGAAAGCCGATCTCGTCCGAGATGGCTTTAGCCTCGGCGAACGACGTCGCCATGCCGTGCTTCGGGGCCAGCAAGCCCGCCCGAGCAAGTACTTGTCCGAAGGCGCCGCGCTCCTCGGCCAGGTGGATGGCCTCGGGGGAAGTTCCCACGATCGGAACTCCTGCGTCCTTCAACCGCTGCGCCAGCCCAAGTGGGGTTTGCCCACCGAGCTGGACGATGACTCCGGCAACCGGCCCGGCCGCCCGCTCCGCATGGAAGATCTCAAGCACGTCTTCGAACGTCAGCGGTTCGAAGTAGAGGCGATCGCTCGTGTCGTAGTCAGTGGACACCGTCTCGGGGTTGCAGTTGACCATGACCGTCTCGAAGCCGGCATCACGCAACGTCAGCGCGGCGTGAACGCACGAATAGTCGAACTCGATTCCCTGCCCGATTCGGTTGGGGCCACTTCCGAGAATGATGACGGCCGGTCGCTCGCGTGCTTCGACTTCGCTTTCTTCGTCGTAGGTCGAGTAGTGGTACGGAGTTCCTGCCGCGAACTCTGCGGCACAAGTGTCCACCGTTTTGTAAACCGGTCGGACACCGAGTGCATGCCGCAGTTGTCGCACAACGTCCTCGGGCATTCCCCGAATCTCACCGATCTGACGGTCTGAGAATCCAGCAGCGCTTCGCTTCCGCGAAGCAGCTCGGCTGTCAGTTCGACCGCTGTCTTCAACGCGTGTGCCTGCTCGTTGATCAGGCAGAGTTGATCCAGGAACCAAGGGTCGATTCCGGTTGCCTCATATGCCTGCTCGATTGTGGCACCGCCGCCAACGCCCGCTGCACCAGCTGAATCCGACCATCATGCGGCGTGCGGGCGCGCTCCAAGAGTTCCGCGACGTCAATGTCAGGGCTCGGCCACCGCAGTGGAGCATCCGACTTCTCGATCGATCGCAACGCCTTCTGTAACGCCTCGGTGAAGTTCCGGCCGATCGCCATCGCCTCTCCGACACTCTTCATGTGGGTAGTAAGCGTGGGATCAGCGGACGGAAACTTCTCGAAGGCGAACCGCGGAACTTTAACGACGACATAGTCCAACGCCGGTTCGAATGATGCCGGCGTCTTCTCGGTGATGTCATTGGGAATCTCGTCGAGGCTGTACCCAACAGCCAACCGCGCGGCGATCTTGGCGATGGGAAATCCGGTCGCCTTACTCGCTAGCGCACTAGATCGGGAAACTCGCGGATTCATTTCAATGACGACGAGTCGACCGTCGGCTGGATCGACCGCGAACTGAATGTTGCAGCCACCGGTATCCACGCCAACGGCTCGAATGATGGCGATTCCGACGTCGCGCATGTGTTGGTACTCGCGGTCGGTCAGCGTCATCGCCGGTGCGACAGTGATCGAGTCACCGGTGTGCACGCCCATCGGGTCGAGGTTCTCAATCGAGCAGATCACCACCACGTTGTCATGGCGGTCGCGCATCAGTTCGAGCTCGTACTCCTTCCATCCGATGATGGACTCTTCGAGAAGTACCTCGGTTGTTGGACTCGCCTGCAACCCTTCACCCGCGATTCGATGCAGGTCATCCTCGTCATAAGCCATCCCGGAACCGGCGCCGCCCATGGTGAATGACGGGCGTACCACGACCGGGTAACCCAAGTCACGAACGGCGGCTAAGCACTCGGCCATCGAGTGGCAGATGGCCGAACGCGCAGTCTCGGCTCCAATGTCAGCAACAATCTGTTTGAACAGTTCACGATTCTCACCGCGTTGGATCGCATCGACGTTCGCGCCGATCAATTCGACGTCGTACTTATCGAGCACCCCAGACTCGTGCAGAGCGATCGCGGCGTTCAGCGCGGTCTGCCCCCCCAGGGTTGGTAGCAGGGCGTCGGGACGTTCCTTGGCAATGATTTTTTCAACAATCTCCGGCGTGATGGGCTCGACGTACGTGGCGTCCGCGAACTCCGGATCGGTCATGATCGTGGCCGGGTTGCTGTTCACGAGAATCACCCGGAGGCCCTCGTCACGCAGCACTCGACAGGCCTGCGTACCCGAGTAGTCGAACTCGGCTGCTTGGCCGATCACAATTGGCCCGGACCCGATCACCAAGACTGAGGTCAGGTCCGTGCGCTTCGGCATCAGCGCACCACTCCTGACGCCATCAAATCGCAGAACCGATCAAACAAGTACGCAGAGTCGTGCGGACCCGCGGCCGCCTCGGGGTGGTACTGGACGCTGAAGGCTGGGGCGTCGAGCAGTCGCAATCCCTCGACGACGTTGTCGTTAAGGCAGACGTGGCTGACTTCGACTCGGCCGAACTCGGTATCGGTCACGGTGTCAGTCGGCGCGTCGACGGCAAACCCATGGTTGTGAGCTGACACCTCGACCTTGCCGGTCAGCCGATCTTGCACCGGCTGGTTGATGCCACGGTGGCCGTACTTGAGCTTGTACGTACCAAAGCCAAGCGCTCGACCAAGAACCTGGTTGCCGAAACAGATGCCAAACGTCGGTCGGCCGCTGCTCAGTACGTCGCGCATCAACCCGACGGCGTGGTCTGCCGTCGCCGGATCTCCTGGTCCGTTGCTGAAGAACACACCGTCGGCACCCAACGTTTCAATTTGCTCAGCCGTGGCGGAGGACGGCAGAACGTGCACTTCGATCCCACGTTCTGCCATACGTCGTGGGGTCATTGCTTTGATGCCAAGGTCGATCGCAGCCACCTTGAAGCGACGCCGACCAATCGCAGGAACAACGTACGGCTCGGAGGTCGTGACTTGATCGGTCAGATCCGCACCCTCCATGGCAGGACTTGACCGAACTCGCTCGAGCAACGCCGTCACGTCAGTGGTCTGCGTTGAGATCCCAACCCGCATCGCGCCGCGTTCGCGCAAATGACGCGTCAGCGCGCGCGTGTCGATTCCGCTGATTCCGACGATGTCCTGTCGACGCAATTCATCGTCGAGGGTGGAGGTCGATCGCCAATTTGAGGGTCGACGTGCTGGGTCGCGCACAACGTAGCCACTCACCCACATACGCGATGACTCAGGATCTTCGTCGTTGACGCCGGTGTTTCCGATGTGCGGAGAGGTCTGGACAACAACTTGGCGGTGGTACGAAGGATCAGTCAGCGTCTCCTGGTACCCGGTCATCGCGGTACAGAACACCGCCTCGCCGAACGTCTCACCAGGGGCGCCGTAGGAACGGCCACGAAAGGCGCGGCCGTCTTCGAGGACCAGCAAGGTGGGGTCGGTCACACCAACTTCCCCTCACGAGCGGTCAACTGGCCTCGTAGGAATGTGGCAACCGGTCGCGCGGGCAGCTGCATTCCTCGATACGGCGTATTGCGGCTGCGCGACGCAAAAGAGTCGGGATCAACGGTGAACCGCGATTCGGGATCGATGAGCACCAGGTTTGCTGGCTCACCTTCGGCGATCGGCCGGCCCTGTGCAGCCAACCGTCCGATGCGCGCAGGGCGCACCGACATCCGGTCCGCCACACCTTCCCAGTCGAGCAGGCCAGTGGCAACCATCGCCTCAGCAACCACACCGAGGGCAGTCTCAAGTCCGACCATTCCCATCGCCGCGGCCGCCCATTCGCAGTCTTTGTCCTCAAGCGGGTGCGGCGCGTGATCGGTGGCGACCGCGTCGATCGTTCCGTCGGCCAGGCCAAGACGTACCGCCTCGACGTCGCTGGCGCTCCGCAACGGTGGGTTGACCTTGTACCTCGGGTCGTACGTCGTAACGAGTTGATCGGTGAGCAGCAAGTGATGTGGGGTGACCTCTGCCGTGACGTTGATCCCCCTGCCCTTGGCCCATCGGATGATTTCGACAGATCCAGCGGTCGAGACATGGCAGACATGCAGCCGCGAGCCAACATGACCGGCCAACAGCACGTCACGCGCGATAACGGCCTCCTCAGCGACGGCGGGCCAACCGCGAAGCCCAAGCATGCTTGAGACCTCGCCCTCGTTCATCTGGGCTTCCTCAGTCAGTCGCGGTTCCTGAGCATGCTGTGCGACGACTCCGTCGAACGCCTTGACGTACTCCAGCGCGCGACGCATCAGCACAGCGTCCGAGACGCAGTTGCCATCGTCGGAGAAAACCCTGACTGAGGCTGCGGATTCGGCCATTGCGCCTAACTCGGCCAACTCGGTGCCAGCCAGTCCGACCGTCACCGCGCCGACTGGATGCACGTCGCAGTGTCCAGCGCGACGTCCGAGGTGCCACACCTGCTCAACCACTCCCGCAGTGTCAGCCACCGGGTCGGTGTTTGCCATGGCATGAACGGCAGTGAAACCACCGACCGCAGCCGCAGCCGTTCCAGACTCGACCGTTTCAGCGTCCTCGCGTCCCGGCTCGCGTAGATGCGTATGCAGGTCAACGAATCCGGGTAGCAGCACAAGGCCGTACGCGTCGACGCTCTCAGCTCCTGCGCGCGAAGCGCCGGCCCCGAGTTCAGCGATAACTCCGTCTGCCAAAACCAGATCGGTGCGCTGACCGTCTGGCAGTTGGGCGCCTTTCAGCACAATTGATGTGTTATTCATCGGAGCTCCTCACCCGAACTCCCAATCTGGACTCCCCCACCTAACGCCGACTCGCTCCCGCTGAGGAGCAGATACAACACCGCCATCCGCACACTGACTCCGTTGGTCACCTGTTCGACGATGACCGAGCGAGTCGAGTCCGCTACGTCGGCCGTGATCTCAAGCCCTCGGTTCATCGGTCCGGGGTGCATGACGATCGTGTGGTCCAGCAACCGCGACATTCGGTCGGCGTCTAACCCGTATCGCCTGCTGTATTCGCGAACACTCGGGAAGAACGCAGCGTTCATCCGCTCGCGCTGAACTCTCAGCATCATCACGATGTCGGCCTTGTCGAGCACGGCATCCAGGTCGTACGAGAAGGAGCAAGGCCAAGTCTCGATCCCGACCGGAAGCAACGTCGGCGGCGCGACCAGTGTCACGTCCGCGCCAAGGGTCGCTAGCAGGAGCACGTTCGATCGCGCCACTCGGCTGTGCAGCACGTCGCCAACGATCACGACGTTGCGACCCTCAAGGTTGCCGAGATGTTGCCGCATGGTGAACGCGTCGAGCAGGGCCTGAGTGGGGTGCTCGTGAGTGCCATCGCCAGCATTGACCACAGAACCGCCGATCCAGCCGGAGTTCGCCAGGGTGTGTGGCGCACCGCTCGCGGGGTGCCGGATCACAACGGCGT
The DNA here is from genome assembly GCA_963726755.1 of uncultured Actinomycetota bacterium. GTDB lineage: Bacteria > Actinomycetota > Actinomycetes > JAHEKZ01 > JAHEKZ01 > DATKIY01. Next base: position 1,025,108 of record CAVSDB010000001.1, on the reverse strand, counting down.
CAGCGCCCATCGCCTCGAGCGTGAGCGCAGTGTCCTTCAGGCTCTCGCCCTTGGAAACACTCGAACCTTTTGCCGAGAAGTTGATGACGTCGGCGGACAACCGTTTGGCCGCTGCCTCGAAGGAGATGCGAGTCCGGGTCGAGTCTTCGTAGAACAGGTTCACCACTGTTCGACCACGAAGCGTTGGCAGCTTCTTGACGGGGCGATCGGCTAACTGCCCTAACTCGCCAGCGGTGTCGAGAATCAGTAGCGCGTCGTCGCGGCTCAGATCGGCAGCTGACAGCAAGTGGCGGTTCATTCGGGCTCTCCGATCAACACCGCGTCGCGTCCGTCAACTTCGTCAAGCAGAACATGAACGGTCTGCCGTGGCGAAGTGGGAAGGTTCTTCCCCACGTAGTCGGGCCTAATTGGCAACTCACGGTGACCGCGATCAACCAGCACCGCGAGCTGGACAGCCTTCGGCCTGCCGAGTTCGGCCAGCGCATCGAGGGCGGCTCGGATGCTTCTCCCGGAGTAGAGGACATCGTCAACCAGGACGACCGTGGCGCCGTCTATGCCACTGGAGGGAAGTTCGGTATGACCGATCCCACGCGCTGGCTTTAGGCGCAGATCGTCGCGGAACATCGTGATGTCCAGACTCCCGAACGGAATCTCGGTGCCTTCAACGGCACCGATTCGTTCAGCAAGTCGAGCGGCCAGAGGAACGCCGCGGGTGGGAATGCCCAGCAAGACCAAGGACTGTCCGCCCTTGTTCCGCTCAAGCACCTCATGAGCAATGCGGGTCAGCGCGCGCTGCACGTCGTCGGCGTCAAGCACATCCCGTGTGCTGGCACCGGTAGGTGACGAAGTCACGGCGACCTCCTTCCCCGCCTCACGGGACGGACTTAAAGGACGTCAGGTGCCCTCACCTTAGCGTGCGAGAACCCGACCCTTCGAGCAGACCCATTCGGTGGATCTTTGGACACTGCGTCGCAGAGATTTCCCCGATTCGCTTGACGGTTCGGTCACGCTCCGTAACGCTACTGTGAGTGACGGACGCTGAAAACCGAGAGGGTGAGCCGTGACCGACTACTCAAAGGCGCTTGGCGCTCGACTGCGCGCCATTCGACAACAGCAGGGCCTGTCCCTCCACGGCGTCGAGGAACGCTCTGAAAGCCGCTGGAAAGCGGTAGTCGTCGGCTCCTACGAACGTGGTGACCGCGCGGTCACCGTCCAGAAGTTAGCCGAACTCGCGGACTTCTACGGAGTCCCCGTTAGTGAACTGCTCCCCGACCAGAGCCCAGCCGCCGCCGCTGAACCGCCGCCGCGTCTGGTTATCGACCTCGAACAGCTCGGACAGGTCCCCGCAGAGAAGGCCGGTCCCCTAGCTCGTTACGCGCAGACGATCCAAAGTCAGCGTGGTGACTACAACGGCCGCGTGCTGTCGATCCGTCAGGAAGACTTGCGAACGCTCGCGGTCATCTACGACCAGTCCCCTGGCGCGCTCACCGAGCAGCTCATCGCGTGGGGTGTGCTGAATCCGGACGCACGTCGGGCGATCCCCACCGACTGACGTTGTCGGGTAAGCAGACCGTGAGTACCTGCCGGATTGCGGTTGGCGAGGATGACGCCGAACGCGTAACTGCCATCATCACGGCTTCGTTCCATGACGATCCGGTGTGGTCGTTCGCATTTCCCGATCCAACAGAACGACCCGGTCAGTACGAAGTGTTCTGGCGCTGGGCCGTTGACGGCGCAATGCAGTACGACACAGCGTGGCTCACGCCTGGTGGCGAGGCTGCGTCGGTTTGGGTTCCACCCGGTGGCAGCGAGTTGCCGATCGATATCGAGGAGACCCTTGACGAGCGCATCAGGGACATGATGGGGGCTGACACGTCACGACTACTCGAGACGTTGCATCGGTTTGACCTGGCACGACCCAAGGAACCCCACTACTACCTCAGTCTGCTCGGGACCGATCCGCACCACCTAGGGCACGGCTACGGAATGTCCCTCATGGCCGAGAACCTCGCCGCGATCGACGTGATGCACCTACCAGCCCATCTTGAGTCGTCCAATCCAGCGAACCTGGATCGCTACCGCCGTCAGGGGTTCAGCGTGTCCGGAAGTTTCGACCTGCCGGACAACGGACCGACAGTCACCACGATGTGGCGCGAGGCACGGTGACTGATTCGGTCAACGCAACCGTCCCCCGCGTCATCATTCTCAACGGACCTGGGAGTGTCGGAAAGACCACTGTTGCCCGCGAACTTCAAGCAATGGCAGCGGACAGTTACCTACACGTGCGCATGGATTCCTTCCTCGAGATGCTGCCCGAATCTCTGCTCAACGACGAAAGTGGTCTGACCTTCGAAGAGCTTGTCGTTGACGGCAAACCAGCGGTGTCCATCCGCACCGGGCCGGTGGCTGACCGAGCGTTTCGAGGGATGCGTCGAGCGATCGCCGCCTTGGCAGATGCCGGCAACAACTTGGTCGTCGACGATGTCGCAGTCGCCGACGAAATCGCGGACTATCGGACGTTGCTGCATGCACACGAGGTGACCGTGGTCGGTCTACAGGCGTCGCTTGAGGTTCTCGAAAGCCGCGAACGCAACCGCGGGGACCGTCACATTGGGTTGGCTCGGTGGCAGCACGAGCGGATCCATGTCGACATCGAATACGACCTCACACTTGATACTGGGGACATCTCGCCGAAAGAGTGTGCGAGACAAGTCTGTACCCAACTCGGCGTTGCCCTTAGGTCGAGTTAGGTCAGCGTGTAAGCCGGTGCTGCACCACCGATGGCATCGCCGATGCGATGGACCCGCATGGCGTTCGTCGAACCTGGAATGCCCGGCGGACTGCCAGCAACAATCGTCACGTAGTCACCAAGCTGGCAGCGTCCAAGTTCCAGCAGTTTGGCTTCAACCTGACGCACCATCTGATCGGTGTGCGTTACCGAGTCGACTGCGAATGACTCAACACCCCACGTCAACGCCAACTGATTGCGTACCTGTGCTTCGGGTGTAAAGGCCACGATGGGCACTCGGGAACGGTAGCGAGCCAGCACCGTCGGCGTCCGTCCAGTTTCGGTAAACGCGACGAGAAACTTTGCCGACAGTTGCTGCGCAACGGAGACCGCAGCGCGCGTGATGGCAGCGCCCTTGGTCGTTGGAGTGCCTTCGATGGCCGGAATACGTTCGAGTGCGGTGTCCTCAATCGACTCGATGATGCGTCCCATCGTCTCGACCGATTCGACCGGGAAGCTACCGATGCTGGTCTCTCCCGACAGCATTAGCGCGTCGGCGCCGTCAAGGACCGCGTTGGCAACGTCTGACGCTTCCGCGCGCGTGGGTCGTGATGCACCGATCATCGACTCCATCATCTGCGTTGCCACGATGACTGGCTTGGCTTTCTCTCGGGCCAAACTGACGGCACGCTTTTGGACGATGGGAACTTCCTCGAGCGGCAGTTCGACTCCGAGGTCGCCACGAGCGACCATGATGCCGTCAAAGGCTTCAATGATCTGGACCAAGTTATGCACAGCCTGAGGTTTTTCAATCTTGGCCACCACGGGACGACGTATGCCTTCTTCAGCCATCACTTCGAAGACAGGATCAATGTCTGCAGCGCTGCGAACGAATGACAGCGCGACCAAGTCGACTCCGATGTTGAGCGCCCAGCGCAAATCTGCGATGTCCTTATCGGACACGGCGGGCACGCTGACCATCGCTCCTGGAAGGTTCAGCCCCTTGTTGTCACTGACCATGCCACCTTCGACGACAGTGGTGACCACCCGCGGGCCATCGACTTCGACGACCTCGAGTTCGATCCGGCCGTCGTCGACCAGTACGGGGTCACCCGGTTTCACGTCGTCAGGCAAGCCAGCGTGCGTCGTGGACACGATCTGAGCGGTCCCCGGTACGTCCTCGGCGGTGATCGTGAACCTGTCACCCGCGGTCAAGAGCACCGGCCCGTCGACAAACCGCCCCAGCCGGATCTTCGGTCCCTGCAGGTCGGCCAGGATCCCGACGGCTCGCCCAGTGGCCTCGGCCGCCTGGCGTACCAGTCGGTACGAAAGCTCGTGATCTTCATACGAGCCGTGGCTGAGATTCAGGCGGGCGACATCCATCCCGGCCTCGACCAATGCCCGCACAGTTCCCGGGCTATTTGAGGCAGGCCCCAGGGTGGCGACAATCTTGGCGCGGCGCATGCGGGGAGCCTAGCGAGCAGTTGGGGATGCCTTGGGACGGCTTGTCCACAGTGGTTGCGCATCGTACATATGTTCGATTAGGGTGGTGTTTAGGCGCTTGCCGATCGAGTGACATAACTGGCCCATCGAACTGAGCCAAGTGACGGCTCGATCATCGCAATCCCGTGCCGTTGATGCGCGCCACCCCCGGTCGTCGGACCACTTTGCGGTGGCGTTGCCAACGTTCACACGGAGGAGCCATGCACCTTCCCATTTCAGCCCCAGCAGGGCTGTCGCCGCGCCCTTCCCCGGATGCGCCGCGATTGCGTCCATTGACCACGTCGATCGACTCACTCCTGCAACAGGTCGGTGCAGAACTGCCTGTCGCCGCGCTCGGTGACGAAATCGTTGGACTACATCGAGAAATCAATCGACTCCACGCTGTCTTGTTCGAACGGGTCGCGGCGTTCGACAGCGTCGGCGGTGCGCACGAGTTAGTGGGCACCGCGACACGCAGTTGGTTACGTCATCGCACCGGGTTGCCAGCAACAACGGCGAGCGACATTGTGCGTACTGCTCGCTCGATTCGAGACGACCTGCCCGACACTCGGGGCGCAATGGTTCGAGGCGATCTGACCGTTCAACATGCGCGGACCATCGCACAAACAGTTCGACGGGCAGCCGAACAAGTCAGCCCCGAGCACTCGAACGAGGTAACTCAAGAGGTCGAGCGAGTCATGCTCGACGTCGGGAGAAGCGTTGATGCTGCCTCGTTGTCGGGGTTCGGCCATCGAGTCAGGCAAATTGTAGATCCAGATGGGGCATTGGCTGACGTGAATCGAGCCCACGATCGGCGGTGGTTCACTGCCGCCAAGACCTTCAATGGGTTGGTGAGCGTCGAAGGACTCCTCGACGCTGAAGGCGGGGCAACTGTGCTGACCGTGTTGGCCGCCGGATCGGTTCCCGCCGGTCCTGAGGACACGCGCAGTGCCGCACAGCGACGTGCCGACGCACTCGTCGAGATGTGCCGTCAGGCGTTGGACCGCGGTGAGGTCGCATCATCTGGCGGAATCGACCCTCATCTCCTGGTCACCACCTCCCTCCAAACGCTGCAAGCCGCGGTGGCTGACGGGGCAAAGGGCGTGGAGTTGGCCGACTTGGAATGGGCTGGCACCATCCAACCGGAGACTGCGCGCAGGGTTGCCTGTGACGCGACGATCAGCCGAGTCTTGGTCGACCCAAACGGCTTGCCCCTCGATATCGGTCGCTCGACGCGAGTCATCTCACCGGCGATCCGCACTGCGTTGGTTGTCCGAGACAAGGGGTGCGTGGCCGAGTGTTGTGACCGTCCTCCGGCCTGGACTGAGGCCCATCACATCGAGCATTGGATAGACGGCGGAGCTACGGCGCTGTCCAACCTGGTCTTGCTTTGCCGAACCCACCACCGCAGGGTGCACGAGGAGAGGTGGGTCCTGGAGCAACGCGACGGTCGTTGGCGCGTTCGACCGCCCTAGGGCGCCGTGGACTGCCTCTGACGAGCGACTACCCAAGCCCGGTACCGACCCACGATCCGATCGCATAGGTGAGGGCAGCTGCCACTCCGCCGAGAAGAAGTTGTCGCGCGCCGGAGAACCACCAAGAGCGGACGGTAATTTGCGATACCAGCACGCCCACAACGAACAGCGCGACAAGGGAGAGTGCCAACGAAACCGCGAGAGTCGTGGCGCCGAACAGGTACGGAAGCAACGGGATCATGGCGCCGACCGAGAATGCCAAGAAGCTCGACACCGCGGCCGAAATCCCTGACGGAAGATCGTGCGGATGCTAAGCCCCAGTTCCTCCCGAACGTGGACTTCGAGAGCGGCCGTCTTATCGCGTGAAAGTTGTTCGGCAACCTGCCTGGCCAACTCAGGGTCGAGGCCTCGCCGCTGGAACGTTTCCGCTAATTCGCGCTGCTCAGCTTCTGGTCGCAGCTCCAACTCGGTGCGTTCTAGATCAATTTCAGCCTGGGCCAATTCCGACTGCGACGCAACCGACACGTACTCACCGGCCGCCATCGAAAAGGCCCCGGCAGCCAGCCCTGCAAACCCTGCCAAAATGACGGCACTGGTGGTTACGACCTGCAGCTGCCGTACCTCCCGCTACGCCTGCGATAAGCGCAAAGTTTGAGACCAGCCCGTCGCTGACACCGAAGACCGCGGGACGTAACCAGCCTCCGGTTACGTCCCGGTGGCTGTGATGAATTTCGAAGTCTTGCCCACCCTCAGTCATTTCGAACCTCAGTCATTTCGAACCTCAGTCATTCGCCGCCACCTCCGACGCGCGATCTCCTTGCAGGTCCGCAGCCGACTCTCTGCCTGGGCGTCGACGTAACGACACGACGAAGTAGACAACGGAGCCGATGAACACCAGCACCGACATCCATACGTTCACTCGCACCCCGAAGATCTCGTTCGCCGGATCGATCCGCATCAACTCAATGACGAACCTACCGACCGTGTAGAGCGCGACGTAGAGCGCAAAGACCCGACCGTGGCCGAGTTGCCAACGACGGTCCGCCCAAACCACCACACCAGCGACCAGAATCAACCACAGGGACTCGTAAAGGAATGTCGGATGGAACGTTGCTACGTCCAGGTATCCCGACGGCCGGTGTTCCACTGAGATCTTCAAGCCCCAGGGCAGATCGGTTGGACCTCCGAAGAGCTCCTGGTTGAACCAGTTGCCCCATCTGCCGATGGCCTGGGCGAGAGCGATCCCGGGAGCGATGGCGTCCCCAAACGGCGGCAGCGGGATGCCGCGCCTGCGAACGCCGATCCAGGCGCCGAGAGCGCCAAAAGCCACCGCGCCCCAGATGCCAAGTCCGCCCTCCCAGATCTTGAACGCATCGAGTGGCGCGCCACCTGATCCGAAGTAGGGCTGGGGCGTGGTGATGACGTGGTAGATCCGTCCGCCGATAATTCCGAACGGCACCGCCCACACGGCGACGTCCATGACGACTCCGGCTTGTCCACCGCGGGCGCGCCAACGACGTTCACCGAGCCAGATGGCGAGCGCAATTCCCAGCGATGATGCACAGCGCGTACCCGCGTACCGGAAACGGCCCGAGATGCCAGACGCCCTCGCTCGGACTGGGAATGCTCAGCATTGGAGAACTCAGGCTAGGAATGCTCAAGTTTGGAGAACTCAGCAGTGCGGTCACCGACAACTTGACCTACTGACCAGCGCTCTCGATGGCTTGCTTCAGGTTGGCAGCATCAGTCCAGTCACCCGAGAAGGCCTGACCGTTGATCATGATGGTCGGGGTGCTCGATAACGCCAGCGTCGACCTGGCTTGCCGCCACTTGGGTGACCCAATCGGAGTAGCGTGCCGTCGTTGACGCAACTCTCCCAGTCGGCGTCAGTCACTCCAACGTCCTTACCCCAGCCGATGAGGTCATCGTTGCTCCACGCAGGAGCTTTCAATGCTTTCTTCTGGCTGTTCAGCGAAGAGCTTGGAGTGATAGGCAAGCGCTGCCTTCTCGCCAGAAGCCGTCGAGCAACCGAAAGCGTTTGCCGCAAGCGACGACGAGTCATTGCTGAGGTTTTGATCCAGGAACGAGAGCGGGTGAACCACCATCGTGATGTCGCCAGAGTCAACCTTTTCGGTCAGCATTTCGCCGTTGGCTGCCTCGAACTCCTTGCAGTGCGGACACTGAAAGTCCTCCCACAGGTCGACCTTGACTGGTCCGTCGCCGAACGTCACACCGCCGCCCTGCTCGGTGACGAGCGCGGGTAGCGCGGCGTTGGCGTGCTACGTCAGCTTGCTGTCGCTGGTTTTGCACCACGACAAAGATCGCCACGATGGCTGCGATGACCACGACCGCGATCACCGTGTTGGAGATGGTGCGCTTTCGCTTGTCCGCGGCCGCCTGTCGACGGCGTTCCTCGGCGAGCTTGTCCCGAGCCGAACGCTTGCTTTCCTTGCTGCTCACCGATCAGTCTCCTCATCATCAGAATCGTCTTCGTCGTCGTAGTCGCCCAACTCGTCGAAGAGTCCCTCGTCGCCGGTGCCGGCCTGTCCGCTTCGGTCGAGCGCCCAGAAACTGGCACGGAAACGCCACCAACCAAACGGCGAGCGCCAAGAACAACACATCACGCAGGATTTCTGGCAAGTATGCGGCCGTGCCCTCGGGTACCGCGCCACCGCCACCGAAGCAGCCGCAGTCGATCGACAGCCCGCGTGCCCAGGCAGAGGAGACCCCGAAGATGAACGCCACCATCAGTACGCCACCAAAGATGGCCATCAGCCGCGTACCGAAACCCACGATAAGCGCAACGCCGATCCCCAACTCGACCAGCGGTAGTCCGTATCCGACCATCTCGGCCACGCCGTTCGGCAACAGTTTGTAGGCCTGTACTGCTAGAGCTGCTTGCTGCGGATCGGCGATCTTCAACGAACCCGCAAGAATGAGCACACCACCCAGGCCGAGCCGGGCCACCAGCGAAATCCCGCGTTGCCACGACGAGCCTCGGAATCCGCTGTCGGATGCGGGGTCGCCTGCGTGATGCGGGTGAACGCTCACTTCTTCTGACACCTAAAGCCCTTCCCGTGAGGACTTGGGCCGAAGCTCGCACACCAGCAGCGAGTTCCTCGGCCAAGTGACGGACGGCTGTCACTCCCTCATCGACCGAAGGGGCGTCCAGCAAAAGTCTGACAAAGGCAGAACCCACGATGACGCCGTCGGCAAATCCGGCGATCTCAGCCGCCTGACCACCGGTCGAGACGCCCAGGCCCACACAAACTGGGTCGGTGGTGCATGCCTTGGTGCGCTGAACGAGGTCTCGCGCTGCTTGGCCCACCTGGGCTCGAGCCCCAGTTACCCCCATGACGGCTGCGGCGTAGACGAACCCGCTCGCGGCGTCGGTCGTCGCCTTGATCCGCTCGTCTGATGACGAGGGTGCGACCAGAAAGACCCGATCAAGTCCGTGCTTAGTCGACGCCGCGATCCACTCGCCGGCCTCCTCGGGGATGATGTCGGCAGTGATTGCGCCGACCCCACCAGCGGCCGCGAGTTGCTCGGCAAATCGCTCGACCCCGAACTTTTCAATCGGGTTCCAGTAACTCATAACGAGGGTTGGCGCACCGGTCTTGGCTACCTCAGCAACCGTCCGCATCACATCCTCGGTCGTCACACCGCCTGACAGAGCTGCATCGACAGCGGCCTGAATCGTCGGACCATCAAGCAACGGATCGGAGTACGGCAAACCGATCTCGATAGCGTCGACCCCGCCCTCGACCATCGCTTGCAGTGCTGCGATTGCACCGTCGACTGAGGGAAAGCCCGCGGGCAGGTACCCGATGAGTGCTGCGCGACCTTCTGCCTTGGTCTTGGCGAACAACTCCTCGAGGGCGCTCACTCGGCGGCCTCGAGCTCAAACCAGCTCGCCGCTGTCTCGACATCCTTGTCACCACGGCCAGACAGGTTGATCAGCAAGATTGCATCGCTGCCGAGTTCCTGGCCGACCGTGAGCGCGCCTGCCAACGCATGGGCAGACTCGATCGCTGGGATGATTCCCTCGGTACGACAAAGCAGCGAAAACGCGGCCATCGCTTCGGCATCGGTGATGGGGCGGTACGTAGCGCGACCGGTGTCGTGCAGCCAGGCATGTTCTGGCCCGACGCCTGGGTAGTCCAAACCCGCCGAGATCGAGTGACTCTCAATGGTCTGCCCCATGTCGTCCTGGAGCAGATACGAGCGCGCACCATGCAGCACGCCTGGCGACCCGCCGGTGATCGTGGCCGCGTGACGCCCCGTCTCAACGCCGTCGCCTGCAGCCTCAAATCCGATGAGTTGAACAGCGGCATCGTCGAGGAACGGATGGAAGATGCCAATGGCATTTGAGCCGCCGCCAACGCACGCAAGTACCGCATCCGGCAGCCGTCCGGTGAGGTCGAGTACCTGCTGGCGAGCCTCCTCACCAATGACGCGGTGGAACTCGCGAACCATCACGGGGAACGGGTGAGGGCCAGCAACCGTGCCCAGCAAGTAATGCGTGGTGTCGACGTTGGTCACCCAGTCACGCATGGCTTCGTTGATGGCGTCCTTGAGGGTCTTCGAGCCAGTAGTTACCGGTATCACTGTTGCGCCAAGCAACTGCATTCGAGCGACGTTCAACGCCTGACGTCGAGTGTCTTCCTCGCCCATGTAGACCACGCACTCAAGTCCCAAGCAGCGCGCACGCAGTCGCCGTTGCAACTCCGTGCTGCCCAGCTCCGGTCTCAGCGATGACACGTGTCTTGCCCATTCGCTGGGTGAGCAACGCCTGACCTAGCACGTTGTTGATTTTGTGAGACCCGGTGTGGTTCAAGTCCTCGCGCTTGAGCAACACTCGCGCGCCCCCCGCGTGTGCACCGAACCGCGGCGCATCGGTGAGCGGGCTGGGACGTCCGGTGTACGTCCGGTTCAGGTGATCGAGTTCGGCGACGAAAGCGGGATCGATCCTGCGCCTTTGCGAAGGCATCGTTCAACTGGTCGAGCGCAGCCACTAAAGCCTCGGGCACGAATCGTCCCGCCGTAGCGACCCCAGTGCCCGGCAGCGTCGGGATCGTGGTCGGTCGGGGCTCGGCCGTTCCGATACCTCGCTCACGACGTCCCCTCGTCTTCGACGGGCGGTCGACTGTGTCGCGATGACTCCCGGCTTTGACGCAGCGCCGGATGAGCACCAGCGGTGACGAGTTCGGATACCGCGGCCCTCGGACCCCCGCTGGTCACCAGACTTTCTCCGACCAGTACCGCGTCGGCTCCAGCGTGTGCATAGGACAGCAAGTCCTTGGTCCCCCGAATCCCCGACTCCGCGACGCTGACCACGGAGTCTGGAATCGCTGGCACTACTCGATGGAAGGTTCCTGGGTCGACTTCGAGTGTCTTCAGATTCCGGGCGTTGACCCCGATCACGCGCGCACCGGCGTCGAACGCACGTACAACCTCATCGATGTCGTGCACCTCGACGAGCGGCGTCAGCCCCAGCGATTCGGCGCGCTCAACAAGTGAGACGAGCGCCTCCTGAGGAAGGGCGGCAACGATCAGCAACACAAGGTCAGCGCCGGCAGCCCGCGCCTCCCACAACTGGTAGCTACTGATGATGAAGTCCTTGCGGAGTACCGGAACGTCCACGGCTGCCCGAACAGCTCGCAGGTCGTCCAAACTTCCAGCGAATCGACGCTCTTCAGTCAGGACGGAAATCGCGTGGGCTCCGCCGGCTTCGTACTCCATCGCGAGCGCTGCCGGATCCTCGATCGAGGCGAGCAGCCCACGCGACGGCGACGCCCGCTTGACCTCGGCAATAACGGCTACGCCATCTTCACGACGCAGCGCAGCGACCCCGTCCTGTGGGGTAGGAACCGGTGCAGCTAACGCCTTCAGCTCGTCCAGGGGTAGCACCTGTTGGCGCAGCGCAAGATCATCGCGGACCCCCGCGATGATCTCTTCGAGCACACTCGCCACGAGGATCAGCGTAACTACGCGCTGGCACTGCTTCGTCACAGGCCATCACGAGCCACGCCTCAGTGGTTCATGGTTCGCCCACGGCAGTTCATGGTTCGCCCACGACGTTCATGGTTCACTGTCCGGCAGCAGCCATGGCTGGGGAAGAGGAGATTCGCATGACAGTGCCACCGCAGGACCCACCACCCGCCGCCACCACCCCCCGCCTCCGCCCCCCTCACCGCCGCCCCCTCCGCCAGGGTCACCACCACCCCCGGGGATGCCGGGCGGTGGCGCTGCGGTTCCTGCGCAAAATCAAAAGGCGATCTGGTCGATGATTTCGGGAATCGTCAGCATCATCTGCTGCGGGCTCGTCGGGATCGCCGCCATCGTGCTGTCGATTCAGGCGAAGAAAGAGATCGAACAAAGTGGCGGCAGCCAAAGCGGCGGCGGCATGGCCACTGCTGGCCTGGTGCTCGGAATCATCGGTCTGGTGCTGACGGTCGCCTGGATTCCGTTCTACTCAAACTTCAACTAGGTCTATCGCAAGCAGGCAAGTTTCCAACTCAGCCCACCGGTCGTCGTCAACCTGCCAGGTCAGACGACAAGTACGTCATTCCTGGCAGGTTGCGCACCACCCAAAACGCGACCAGCACAAGCACCACCGCGGTGACAATCCGTCGCCCTCGGGTGGAACGTGCCCAACTGGTGAAGTCCCATCGACGCCACGTTCCCCACACCAACGTGACCATGGCTGCGAGCAGGAACGGCAGCAAGACGTTGCGATCAAGGGCGGTCGCGACCTGGCCATGAATCAGGGCGTAAGTACCGCGAAGTCCACCGCAGAACGGGCAATCCCAGCCGGTGACGGCTTTGAACGGACAGACTCCGTAACTGCCGGACACATTGGGATTGCGAACCGCAAGTGCGCCGACGCCTGTTACGAACAGACCCGTCAGCAGCATCGGGGTCAGCCGATCGCCGGGCGCCGCCTTGGGCTCGGAGTCGGCGGTGGTGTTGGTGCTAAGCATTTTCCTTGGCGCCGAGCCCCATCATCTGCATGACCTTGCCGACAATCACGCCGACAACCGCAAGGACGACGCTGAACCAGAACAGCGGCTGGTTGGCGTACCAAACAGCGATCCCACCAATCAGGAACGCGACCATGATGATGGTGACCGCGGTCCACGCCGCAGGCGTCGAGCCGTGTGCATCGTGTTGCTCAGACATCACATCTCCTTGGGTCGGTCCCACGTAGTCTGCCAAACCGTCTCACGGGTCATCGTCCCAGCCACACCATGGCGCTGTTGAAGGAATTGCTTGAATGATCCACGGACGACGAAGTTATCGCTAGAACGACCAACAAGAGCACGTAGATCACCACCCCAGCGATGAACAATCCGATGGCAATCCAACTCAGAATCACCCCCACCTTGATGAAGGAGCCCCCACCCACTCGGCCCTGCGCCTGCTCGATCTCACGTTTGGCACCCGGTGCAAGCGCCAGGGCCACGATCGCGGTGATCAGGCCTGGACCGCAGAGCATGACAATTCCGACGATCCCCAGAACCAGAATCGCCACAGACTTGCCGCTGTTCGGAGGCGGTGGGTAGTAGCCAGGCGGTTGTTGGTACGAACCACCAGGGGGGGCGGCGGCCCAGGTGGCGGCGGGGCGGCGGCCCAGGGGCGGCGGTGGCTGGTACGACACAAGTCCCTTCCGATCCAAGACGTCGGTTCAGCACAACCTACTCGTCTGATGCAGCCGAATCGTCGACCGTTGGATCCTCGCCGCGGTCCAAAGCTCGCCACTGATCGAGAGTGGTCTTGGGTTTGGTCGGCACGTCCGCCGCTCGATCACGCTCGTACCTACCCCCCGAACCGGGCCACTGGCGTCCGAACGCCACGACGAGCAGCCCGGCTACGGCGATGGCCAGAGCCCCGACGGCGGCCGCGACCCGTTTCGAATCAGTCGCAGTCGACGTTGCGTCGGTCAACACCAGGAACGCAGCCACGGAACCGACCAGGACCATTGCCGAGCCCACTACCGTCCGCACAATTCCGGTAGTCGCGATGATGGCGACCAGGCCGGCAATCGCCAGCAAGCCAAGCCCGCGACCGCCGCCGATGAACAGCAATACGCCACCAGCAGCAAGCAGCAAAGCAACAACAGTCAGCCCACGACGGCCGGACACCTTAAGCCTCAGGGGGACGCAGCGTGGCTGCGGTCGCGACCGCGCGTAGGACGGCAGCAGCCTTGTTGACCGACTCCAGATGTTCGGCTTCGGGAACCGAGTCGGCCACAATCCCGCCACCGGCCTGCACGTACGCGACATCGTCGCGAATGAGGGCAGTTCGGATAGCGATCGCCATGTCCATGTCGCCAGCAAAGTCGAAGTAGCCGACGGTGCCGCCATAGAGTCCGCGACGCGTCGGTTCAAACTCCTCGATGAGTTCCATGGCACGAACCTTCGGGGCACCCGTCAGCGTCCCGGCCGGGAATGTCGCGGCGAGCACGTCGTACGCCGTCTTTCCTTCGGCGACGGCTCCGACAACCGTCGACACGATGTGCATGACATGCGAGTAGCGCTCGACCGCCATGAAGTCGACAACCTCAACGCTGCCCGGGGCACAGACGCGACCGAGATCATTGCGAGCGAGGTCGACAAGCATTAAATGCTCGGCGCGTTCTTTCTCGTCAGCCAGTAGTTCGACGGCAAGCGCGGCGTCCTGTTCTGGCGTGGCACCCCGCCACCGCGTCCCAGCAATCGGATGCTCCATCGCCTTGCCCTCGCTGACCTTGACGAGGGCCTCAGGACTTGAGCCGACGATGTCGTATCCATCGAACCGCAGCAGGTACATGTACGGACTTGGGTTGAGTGCCCGTAGCACCCGATAGACGTCCAACGGATCCGCAGGGCACGGCGTCTGAAACCGTTGGCTGACCACGATCTGAAAGGTCTCCCCTGCGCGGATGGCCTCCTTCGCCAGTTCGACTGCCTTGAGGAAATCGGCGCGCTCGCTACGACTGGTCACCTCCGGCTCTGCAGTCGCGTCCACTACCGCGACGGTGCTGACCGCCGCCTCTCGAAGTTGCGCAGTCATGCGGTCCAAACGCTGCACGGCGTCTCGGTGGGCTTCATCGACTCGTTCGTCAGTCGCGTCGTAGTTGATCGCGTTCGCAATCAACATCACCGAACCGTCGGAGTGGTCAAGGACCGCCAGATCAGTCGCGAGCATGAGCCCAAGTTCGGGCACGCCAAGTTCGTCGGGGGACAACGTGGGGAGTCGCTCCCAGTGTCGAACGGCGTCGTACCCGACGAAGCCGACCAAGCCTCCGGTTAGCGGAGGTAGACCAGGCAACCGAGGCGTGTGAAGGGCCGCCAACGTG
Organism: uncultured Actinomycetota bacterium; assembly: GCA_963726755.1. GTDB lineage: Bacteria > Actinomycetota > Actinomycetes > JAHEKZ01 > JAHEKZ01 > DATKIY01. The sequence goes on along the minus strand of CAVSDB010000001.1, from coordinate 1,010,083 downwards.
TCGCGCAGCGCCACCATGGGGTCGCCAGATGTCGGCACGCCCTGCGGGGCGTCACCACCGATCCAGCACGCCTGCCCGTCTTGCTCGGACAAGATGGCGTGCGATCGTGCCCCGACGATCGAGTAGCGCGACCACACTCCTCCATGCTCGGCCGACTCCAGCAAGAACGTTCCCGGCTGATCCTGGGCAAGTTTTCGATAGAGACCGACCGGTGTTTCAGCGTCAGCCATCAGTCGCCTAGTGACCGGAATCACCCGGCGATCCGCGGCTAAGTCACGGAACTGCTCAAGCGAGGGCTGAACGTCACCGCTCGTCATCGGGAACCACCTGAGCCGTCAATAGCCCTCGTCGAAACAGGACTGATCTGACCGGTGTGGCAGGCCGGACCAATTTGGTCGACTCGAACCAGCACGGTGTCCCCGTCGCAGTCGAGTCGAACCTCGCGGACCCACTGGACGTTGCCGGACGTATCGCCTTTGCGCCAATAGTCAGCGCGACTGCGGCTGAAGTACGTCATTCGGCCTGAGGTCAACGTCCTACGCAGCGCCTCGTCGTCCATCCATCCCACCATCAGCACCTGACCGGTCTCGGCGTCCTGTGCTACCGCAGGAAACAACCCGTGGTCATCACGCTTGAGCCGATCGCGCACAGCAGGATCGCAATCACAGCCGAATCCGGGAATCAGCGTCGGAGGGGATGTCGGAGGTCGAAGGCATCGGCCCATTGTGCCGTGAGCATCACTTCGCATCGCGGCAGGCGTGGTCCAGCAGTGTGGTTTTCCGGTTCGCCTCCCGGGGTCACACCCCCGGAGTGGCCGAAGCAGCGGATCAGGGTCAGTCTTAAGTCATGACCTCCCTGGCTGCCCGCGAGCGTGCTGCACTCTGCGACACCCTCAGCGCGGTCGGCCCGGACAGTCCCACCCTGTGCGGCGACTGGACGACGCGCGATCTGGCCGCGCACTCTGATCATTCGTGAGGGAAACCCGGCCGCACTTGGCGTGGCCATCCGCGTCTTGTCGGGGTGGACCGAGCGGGCGCAGCGAAACGTTGCCGCCAGGCCGTTCGGGGACCTCGTCGACACGCTACGACGTGGCCCCCCTCTTTGGTCGCCGATGCGTTCTGGCCGGATTGACACGCTGCTGAACACGTTCGAGTACTTCGTTCACCACGAGGATGTGCTGCGTGCGCAGGCAACCTGGCAGCCGCGAGCCACCCCAACTGACGATCAGCGGGTGCTCTTTGAAGGACTGCGACGCCGAGCTTCGTTGTACCTTCGGCGTTCACCGGTGGCGGTCATCCTGGACGTCGAAGGCTTCGGGCACATCGCGGTGGGAAACCAACCGTCGGGCGTCTCGGTTCGCGGATCGGCGACCGAGGTGCTGCTGTACCTCCACGGCCGGACGAGCGTGGCAAGAGTCGAGCTGAGCGGTCGCCCAGACAGCGTGGACGCCTTCCGGCGGCTTCGGCTCGCCGTCTGACTAGCGAACCGGGTATCCCGCCGCGGACAGTTCGCGCTTGACGTCGGCCACGGTGAACTCGCCAAAGTGGAAGACGCTAGCCGCCAATAAGGCGTCAGCCCCCGCCCCGACCGCATCACAGAAGTGAGACAGGGCACCCGCACCACCGCTCGCAATCAGCGGCAGCGAGGTGACGCTGCGAACAGCACCAATCATCTCGAGGTCGAAACCGTCGCGAGTGCCGTCGGCGTCCATTGAATTGAGCAGTATCTCGCCGGCACCGAGATCTTGCACTTGCTTCACCCACTCAACGGCGTCCCGTCCGGTGCCACGTCGGCCGCCGTGAGTCGTCACTTCGAACCCCGATTCGAGTTGCCGAACCGTCTTGACCGACCCTGCGGGCATCGATGCTGATAACCAAGACCTGAGCACCGAAGCGCCGTGAGATCTCGCTGACCAACTCCGGGCGGTCGATGGCTGCGGTGTTCACCCCCACTTTGTCTGCACCCTCACGCAACAGCCGGTCGACGTCATCGACACTGCGAACTCCGCCGCCGACTGTGAGAGGGATGAATACCTCTTCGGCAGTTCGCCGAACCACGTCGTACGTCGTAGACCGATCACTGCTGCTCGCCGTGATGTCGAGGAAGGTGAGTTCGTCGGCACCCTCGTCGTCGTAGCGGTGGGCAAGTTCCACCGGGTCACCGGCATCTTGCAGGTTTTGGAAGTTCACACCCTTGACGACCCGACCTTGGTCAACGTCAAGGCACGGGATAACGCGAATCGCCACGGACATGGCAGCAGCCTAGGATCGCGAATCGTTCGCGGGCTCGCTGCCCTCAAGCAAGTGAGCGGTTCGCGGTCGGCACGCGTCGATCTCGATCTCGACCAAGAGACGCGGATCAATCAACCCGGCCACCACGACCATCGTTGAGACCGGACGAATCGCGTCGAACAACTCCGAATGTGCACGCCCCACCTCGTCAGCGGCTGACCGGTCGACCACATACATGCGCGTTCGAACAGCATCGGACAGCCTCATCCCCACCGACTCCAGCGCGGTACGCGCAACATCGAACGCCTCGAGGGTCTGCCGATACGCATCCCCCTCACCGACGATCGCGCCGTCGACGACGGCTGTGCACCCGGCGACCCACGCCAACTCCCCCGACCGGACAACGCGGCTGTAGCCCACGACGTCCTCCCACGGCCCGCCGCTCGATCGACGTTCCAAGCCTCTGGACTCGTCCACTAGATGTCCTACTCCCCCGAGTTGTTCACGACTGCGAGCGCCTCTTGCAAGGTGAACGCCCCCGCGTAGAGAGCCTTACCGACGATGGCGCCCTCGACGCCGGTAGGGACGAGCGCAGCCAACTGCCGCAGATCATCGAGCGATGAGATTCCACCACTCGCGACGACCGGTCGGCTGGTCTTTGCACAGACGTCGCGTAGCAGGTCGAGATTCGGCCCACGAAGCGTCCCGTCCTTGGTGACGTCAGTGACGACATAGCGACTACAGCCGTCCTGCTCAAGGCGATCTAGGGTTTCCCAGAGGTCGCCGCCCTCTTTGGTCCAGCCCCGCGCCGCAAGGGTGGTGCCACGTACATCCAGCCCGACCGCGACCTTGTCGCCGTACTCGGCAATTGCGTGGGCGCACCACACCGGGTTCTCCAATGCGGCCGTTCCTAAGTTCACTCGCGCGCAACCGGTCGCCAGGGCCAGCCGCAGGCTCTCGTCGTCTCTGATTCCGCCGCTCAACTCGACGAAGACATCCAGTCGCTCGACGACACTCGCCAGCAGTTCTCGATTGGAACCCGTGCCGAAAGCAGCATCGAGGTCGACCAAGTGGATCCACTTCGCACCGGCCTCTTGCCATGCCAGAGCCGCCGAGAGCGGGTCGCCGTACGACGTTTCGGTGCCAGCCGCACCTTGCACGAGGCGGACTGCTTGCCCATCAGCGACATCAACGGCAGGCAGCAACACCAAGTGCGAATCTGACATGGCGGCAACCCTACGGAAGCCGAACGCAAGCCAAACCACCGCACGTCCAAGGTGTTGCGAATACCGCGATCTCGCGCCAGCTAACGAAGCTACAGGTCCACTCGTCCTTCGGGGTCCCAGAGCAGCCATGCGATGACCGGGGCAGCAATCGTGGTGACCGTAAGTCCGATCCACACCGCCTGCCAGCTACTCCAGACCAACCAGATCGTGATGTTGGCTAGTGCCCAGCAGGCCACCACGGCTATCAGGCGCCGACGTTGCCGCTCCGCCCGAGCCGAGCGTTGCTTCGCAGGTTTGCTCTGCTGCCGCGGCGTCGACTCCGAATCGTGGGTCGCCGTCGCCTTGCTGCGCGGGGCGCTCTTGCGTGCCCGCTCCTCTGCTCGCCGGCGAGCTCGTTCCTTACTCATGCGGGCAGGCTAGAGCACGACGCGGTTCGATCAGATGGTTTGTAACCAGTTCGAGAGCAGCCGAATACCCGCCTGGCCTGATTTTTCGGGGTGAAACTGGGTCGCAGTCAATGATCCATTCTCGACGGCGGCGACGAACTGGCTGCCCGTGGGTGGCCCAGGTGACGAGCGGTGCCTTCAGCGGGCCGTCCGCCGGCAGGGTCCAGCGCTGAGCGGCATAGGAGTGGACGAAGTAGAAGCGCTCGTGCTCGACTCCAGCGAAAAGCGAACTCCCCGTAGGTACGTCAACCTGGTTCCATCCCATGTGCGGCAGGATCGGCGCATCGAGTCGCTCGACCACACCCGGCCACTGGCCGAACCCAGTTGTCGTCACTCCATGTTCGACGCCTTCGTCAAACAGCACCTGCATGCCAACACAGATCCCAAGGACCGGACGGCCACCCGCGAGTCGCCGCCCGACAATTTCGGCCGCGCGCAACTTCGTCAGCCCCGCCATGCACGCTGCGAAGGCACCGACACCGGGAACAACCAAGCCATCGGCCTCTGCTGCCGCTCCCCGATCAGCGGTCACCCTGACGTCAGCGCCGGCACGTTCGAGAGCACGCTCGGCTGATCGGAGATTGCCAGACCCGTAGTCGAGAACGACAACGGTGGGCTTGTCGCCGGACGTTCGAACGATATTTCGATCGCTCATATGTAGAGCACTCCGGCGATCACGGCGAGCACACCGAGGCCGACGAGTAACAGGACGTACCGCAGCGGCTTTCCCTGACTGTGGAGCGAGTAGGCACCGCCGAGTAAGAATCCGGCCAGGGCGAGCAGGAGTACCGGGATAACACTGCTCACTCGCCCAGCGTGCCTTTCGTGGAGGGAACCCCGGTAACCCGCGGATCGAGAACGACCGCATCCCGTAGTGACCGGGCCACCGACTTGAACTGCGCCTCGACGATGTGGTGAGCGTTGCGTCCGGTCTGAACCTCAACGTGAAGTGTTATCCGAGCTTCAGCCACGATCGACTCCCAGATGTGACGCGTCAAGGACGTGTCGTAGGTACCGATCAGTTCAACAATGTCCGGCTCGGTGTGAACGAGATAAGGCCGACCGGACAAGTCGACAGCAGACAGCACTCTGGCCTCGTCCAGCGGAACGACTGGCGTACCCGTAGCGACGGACGCCGACCTTGTCCCCTAGCGCCTCGCGCAATGCTTGGCCCACGGCTAACGACGTGTCCTCAACCGTGTGGTGAGCGTCGACGTGCACGTCGCCCTTGGTACGCACGGTGAGGTCGAGCAGTCCGTGCTTTCCCAGTTGCGACAGCATGTGGTCGAAGAACGGGACGCCGGTATCAACCTCGACGACGCCGGTGCCGTCGACGTCAAGTTCGACCAGGACGTCGGACTCCTTGGTGGTGCGTTCCACGCGGGCCTGGCGGCTCATGCCACGTTCTCCTTGGTGATTTGTCGCATGGCGTCCAGAAACGCCGTGGTCTCTTGCTCGGTTCCTGCAGTAACGCGAAGGTAGCCAGGGATTCCTACGTCCCGGATAAGCACGCTCGCGTCCAGCAACTGGTGCCAGAGGTTCGACTGGTCCGGTACGCCGCCGAAAAACACGAAGTTAGCGTCCGATTCCACTACCTGGTAGCCCAAACCGCTGAGATCGGCTGAGATCCGATCACGCTGCAGTTTGAGTTCGTCAACCCAGCCCAGCAACTCTGCCGTGTGGTCCAGCGCTGCTAGGCCGACTGCCTGCGTCACCGCCGACAGGTGGTAGGGCAGCCGGACCAACTGGAGAGCGTTCACCACCTCTGGCGAGGTCACTGCGTATCCGATACGGGCTCCTGCCAGCGCAAATGCCTTGCTCATGGTTCGCACGACGACAAGGCGGTCATGACCGGCCAGCACGCCAACCGCACTCGGTCGCTTGCTGAATTCGCCGTACGCCTCGTCAACGACGACCATTCCGGACGCTGCATCGCACACTGCGTCGACGACGTCAGGGTCGAGTGCTGTGCCTGTCGGGTTGTTGGGAGAGCAGAGGAACACGATGTCCGGTTGGTGATCGCGGACCGCGGACACTGCTGAGTCCACGGACAACGAAAAGTCCGGAGCCCGAGAGTGGCTCAGGTAGGACGTCCCCGTGCCCCGCGCAATCAGCCGATGCATCGAGTACGTCGGCTCGAACCCAAGTGCAGTTCGATCAGGACCACCGAATGCCTGCAGCACCTGCTGCAACACCTCGTTGCTGCCGTTGGCCGGCCACACCTGGTCGGTTGCTACGTCCGTCCCTGTTATCGAGGTGACGTACGACGCGAGAGCGGTTCTTAACTCAACCGCATCGCGGTCCGGATACCGATTCAGAAATCGAGTGGCTGCGGCGACCCGCTCAACGATGCTGCGTCTGACACCCTCAGACGGACCGAACGGGTTCTCGTTTGTGTTGAGTCGGACCGAAACATCAAGTTGCGGCGCTCCATAGGGCACCTGCCCGCGAAGGTCTTCGCGGATCGGCAGCTCCGACGTCCCCGGCTCGGCGTCTCCACTCACGGCTCAGCCTTAGGAAACTCAGCCTTCGGAATTCGAACTCGCACCGCCGCAACGTGCGCCACCAGATCCTCAGCCCCGCCGAGCGCGTCGATGTAGTCAGCGGAGGCAGCGAGGGCATCACGGTCGTACTCAACAACGTGAACACCGCGAAGGAACGACTGCACCGATAGCCCGCCGGTGTGACGTGACGTACCACCGGTGGGGAGTACGTGGTTGGAGCCCGCGAGATAGTCACCCAACGACACTGGCGAGTACGGACCGACGAAGATGGCTCCGGCGTTGCGTACCCGGTCAGCCCACTTGCGAGGTTCTGTCGTAAGGATCTCAAGGTGTTCGGCCGCCCATTCGTCAACGACCGACAGTCCCTGGTTCAGGTCCTCGACCAAGACGTACGCACTCTGCCGCGTCAACGCTGTGCTGATCCGCTCCTGGTGTTTGGTCAAGGGTATTTGGCGATCGAGTTCACCGTCGACGGCATCGAGCAGCGTCGCGTCGTCAGTAACGAGCAGGCACGAGGCATTGGCGTCGTGTTCAGCTTGCGCGATCAGATCGGCCGCGACATACGCCGGATCCGCGCTGCTGTCCGCCAGGATGCCGATCTCGGTCGGACCGGCTTCTGAGTCGATCCCGATAATCCCCTTGAGCAGTCGCTTGGCGGCTGCCACGTAGACATTCCCCGGCCCGGTGACGAGATCGGCGCGCTCGCACTCGTCGGTCCCATAGGCGAACATCGCTACCGCCTGCGCTCCTCCGACAGCGTGCACCTCGGTCACGCCAAGCAGTGCACAAGCCGCCAGGACCGCAGGGTGAGGTAGACCGTTGAACTCCCGCTGCGGTGGCGACGCAACCGCAAGCGACGTCACCCCAGCCACCTGCGCCGGCACCACGTTCATGACGACGCTGCTCGGGTATGCGACGAGCCCCCCAGGCACGTAGAGCCCGACCCGTCCCACGGGTAGCCAGCGTTCGGTAACAGATCCCACCTGGAATCACCTGGACCGTGACATCTTCGCGTCGCTGTGCCTGGTGAACCGCCCGAGCCCGCGAGATCGCCTCGACCAGCGCAGCCCGGACCGCGGGGTCCAAGTCAACCAGCGCCTGCTCGATGACGGCCGACGGGACGCGCGTCGCGGTAAGCCGAACTCCGTCGAATCGTTCGGTGATGTCAAGAATTGCCTTCGTGCCGTTGTCCCGTACGTCATCGCACAGGGGACGCACCACATCGACGGCGGCCGCGACGTCCAACGCGGCACGTGGCAACACATCGCGAGGGTCAACAGCCGTGCGTGCAGGTCCGGTCAGGTCGATACGGGCGATCCGGGCGGTCATGGCCGCCAGTGTCTCACTCTGGCCTCGGTGACCTCTTCGCGTGGCACCGTGAACGTCGCAAGCATGACGAACAAGAACACGCCAACAAGAGCCGGGATGACCAGCACCCCCGTCGCGCGGAGTCCGAGCTGCGCCACAACGGTGCTACCGACCTCGGCGTGGGTGAGTGATCCCGGATCGTCCGGACCCATGAACCCACCGACCCACCATGCGGCCAGCGCAGCAGCCACACCTCCGATGAGGATGCCCATCAAGGCGGCCACCGGATGAGCTCGAACTCGCCACCACGCAACAGCGGCCATCAGGACCCCGACGACAACTCCGAGAATCGCAAACCAACCGTCCGCACTGAACCAGTCGTCGTTCGTGGCCCCGGTCGCAAACACCCCACCGCCCTTGGCGACCACGAACGTGAGGTCTGGCGTGATCAGCGACCACACGACCCCCATGACGATCCCGAGCAGGACACCCATCACGACGAGCAGAAGCGATCCGCGCAGCTGGGGCGCGCCACGTGGACTGTGTGGACCTGCTCCTCGACGCTCACTCGTCGAAGGTTAGTCGCGCCTGAATCGTCTGACCGTCGGAGTCCTGGTGAACGGTGATCCCGAATCCCTCAAGCGGCTGCGATAACTGCCCCATCCTCAGGGGACGTCAGGTTCGCCAGATCGCCCAGCACATCCAGATCGACCCAAGCGACCGCTGACGCACCGTCGGCGTCCGGCAGCGCTCGCGCCACCGCCGGGTTGTCCATGATCCCACCGTCACCAGCGGAAAGTGTCTGCGCGTAATCCGGTGTGCTGGCAATGACCAGGCCATCGTCGGTCGGTTGCAAAGTGACACCTAGCCCAGCGGTCAAATCGTCGATCACCGGTTGCAGGCGATCTGACCATATCGGCTGCCTTCGCCGGATCGGTGATCGAACGGGTACCCATGCTTGGTATGGGGCCAACGAGTCCATCGCCACTGACCGCCACCAGGAACTCGCTGCCGAGCAGAGTTTCGATGTCGTCGGGAAGACGCACGTTGTAGCGAGCCTCAATCTTGGCGATCTGGTGCTCGAACGCGTTGCTCGGACCATCGTTCCCCGTGACCGTCAGAGAAACTCATCGAGCCAAGTTGATCCATCTCTTTGAGGAACTTGTCCCATTGAGCCTGGAAATTGTCGCCACCCCCGACAAAGTCGACAGCCGCCGCCGTGTTCTCCGGCAGGCCGGCAAATAGCGTCGTCGGAGCGTTCGCGCTGTCCGCGGAACTCGCCGGTTGATCGCGCCACGAACTCAACGTCCGAAGGATCGACGCGAAGAACCGCGCCGATTTGGCCGGCCTGGCTTGGATCCATACCGGCTAGTGAACCCATTCCCATCATGCCCATCGGGCCGGCGAGTCCCTTGGTGAGTTTGACCACTGCCGCCAGGTCCATGTACCCGGACGCAATACCGTCACCGAGCGGGTCGATGACGTTGGTGAAGTTCGGATTCTCAGAGAGCGGCGACTGTTTCGCACTCGCGAGGACATCGGCTGCCGACCATCGGCTTGGTGTTGCCCACGAAGTTAGCGGAAGTCTGCTTGATCAGTGGTGAGAACACATAGCCGGAGTCGAAGGCGATTTGACTGTCGTCCACGACGCTCTCAAGTGAGGCTCGAGCGGCGTCCTCGTCAGTTACCTGGATGACCGCCACCATGCCGACAGATTGATCGTTGTCACCCGGGCATCACCGCAATACTCCTGCTCGGTCGCCCAACCAGCTGAGCACCTCGTCGCTGTTGAGGTTGGCGGCATTGGAACCGAAATCGATCGAGAAGTCCTTCGACAATGACCTGCTTGATGTCGTCACCGCCACCGAGCTGGTCCTGCAGGTCGGGGAACTTGTTGATCAGCCGCATCAAGTTCGCCTTCTGCCCGGCTGCCGGATCGAAGTCGACGTCGGCGTAAATCATCGCGTTGGCAGGGACAAGTTCCTCAGGCTGGGTTCCCCCGCCGCTGACCATGACCCCCAAGGCCACACCTGCACTCGCCACCGCGAGCATCAACACACTGGCCCCCACCGCCGGGAGCACCCAACGCTTCTTGGGGCCGCTGGCTCGGTGGGTTTGCGACGGCGTGATCGTCGTTGCGCCGGCACTGTGATCCAAGATCTCCGAGCCCGGCAGCTGAGTTGGCTCCGGTACCGACCCTCCCGGTACCCCTAGCTCGTCCGACATTGCAGCCCCCACGGTGTGTGCCCTCGCCGAGGTCAACCCAGTGCCAGCCTCGTGCCTGGTCAGTATCGGCCATCTGATTGGCCGTCTGGACCCAACACTCCGAGTTGGTTAGCAACGACTACGCAACGCTGCCCTGCCCGAGCAGGGCCTTGATGTCGCCGAACAACGCGGGGCTCGGGTTGACTCGCAGCCGGTCGTCGAGCCGCATCACCGTCGTGCGCGAACCGGTTTGTAACGCCAAGTGCACTTCGATCACGCCTGGGTGAGCAGCGAGCACTTCCTTCAGACCGTCAACTACCGGTGGGACGCAGCGGGAAGCCGGCAGGTTGATGACGACCGGGCCGCGTCGCTCCTCGCCGTCCAGGTCGGGGACGGTCATCTCCATCGCCACAAGTTTGGGGACCTCTTCGCGACGATCGAGCCGGCCACGTACGACGACGATGCGGTCCTCAAGTAAGTGCGGAGCCACCACCTGGTACGTGGTGGGGAAGAACATCACTTCGATCGCGCCTTCGAGGTCCTCAAGCGTGGCAATCGCCCAGGCGTTGCCTTGCTTGGTGACTTTTCGTTGGAGCCCGGTGACAAGACCGCCCACCGAAACCGTGCTGCCGTCGGAACGTTCGTTGTCCGCCATGAGTTCGGCAACTGAACAGTCGACCGCTGCCGCCAGGACGTGCTCGACCCCAAGCAGCGGGTGGTCACTGACGTAGAGACCGAGCATTTCTCGCTCGTGCGCCAGCAGTGTCGTCTTGTCCCAGTCGCCGACCGGAATCGTCAGGTCGACTCCGAAGCCATTGGCCTCAGAGTCGTCACTGCTACCAAACAGATCGAACTGTCCGATGGACTCAGCCCGCTTAGTCTCCAGAACCGCGTCCACCGCTTCTGCGTGTACCGCGACTAGGCCACGACGACTATGACCGAGCGAGTCGAACGCGCCTGCTTTGATCAGCGACTCGATGACTCGCTTGTTGCACACGACTTGGTCGACCTTGCCGAGAAAATCTGGGAAGTCGGCGAACCTACCCTTGTCACGTCGAGCCTTCACGATCGAACCCACGACGTTCTCGCCGACATTTCGAATCGCTGCGAGTCCGAAGCGAATGTCCGAGCCTCGCGGCGTGTAGTTCGCGTCTGAGTCGTTGACGTCGGGCGGCAACACTTTGATGCCCATCCGACGACACTCGTGCAGGTAGAGCGCGGACTTGTCCTTGTCGTCACGCACCGACGTCAGAAGTGCGGCCATGTACTCCGCGGGGTAGTTGGCCTTGAGGAACGCCGTCCAGTACGAGACGAGTCCGTAACCTGCGGTGTGCGCCTTGTTGAACGCATAGTCGGCGAACGGAACCAAGATGCGCCACAGCGTGTTGATCGCGTTGTCGGAGTAGCCACGTTCTCGCATGCCGTCCGCGAACGGTACGAACTCCTTATCGAGGACTTCCTTCTTCTTCTTGCCCATCGCCCGACGCAGCAGGTCCGCTTGTCCGAGGGAATACCCCGCAAGCTTTTGGGCGATCGCCATGACCTGTTCTTGGTAGACGATGACGCCGTAGGTGTCACCGAGGATGTCCGCGAGCGGTTCGGCAAGTTCTGGATGAATCGGCGAGACCTGCTGACGTCCGTTCTTGCGGTCCGCGTAGTCGATGTGGGCGTTGGCGCCCATCGGCCCCGGCCGGTAAAGAGCCAGCACCGCGGAGATGTCCTCGAAGTTGTCCGGGGACATCGAGCGCAACAGCGCGCGCATCGGACCACCATCGAGTTGGAACACGCCTAACGTCTCACCGCGCGAAAGCAATTCGTATGCCGCTGGGTCGTCGAGCGACAGGTCTTCGAGGACGATCGTCTCGCCACGATTCGACACGATGTTCGCCAGGGTGTCGTCGAGAACCGTGAGGTTGCGAAGGCCGAGGAAGTCCATCTTCAGCAGACCGAGCGCCTCGCACGTCGGATAGTCGAACTGCGTGATGATCGCGCCATCTTGGTCGCGCCGCATGATCGGGATGTGATCGAGCAGCGGCTCGCTCGACATGATGACGCCGGCCGCGTGAACGCCCCACTGTCGCTTGAGGTTCTCCAGCCCGCGTGCGGTGTCGACGACGCGCTTGACGTCAACGTCGGAGTCGTAGAGGCCACGGAACTCGCCGGCTTCGGAGTAGCGCTTGTCCTTGTCGTCGAAGATGCCGCCAAGGGTGATGTCCTTGCCCATCACCGAAGGTGGCATGACCTTGGTGATCCGGTCCCCCAGCGCATAGGGGTAGCCGAGCACTCGCGAGGCATCCTTGATCGCTTGCTTCGCCTTGATCGTGCCGTAGGTGACGATCTGCGCGACGCGCTCCTCGCCGTACTTCTCCGTGACGTACCGGATGACGTCGCCGCGTCGCCGCTCGTCGAAGTCGATGTCAATGTCAGGCATCGAGACGCGCTCGGGGTTGAGGAACCGCTCGAACAGCAGGCCATGTTGCAGCGGATCGAGGTCAGTGATTCCCATCGCATACGCGACGATCGCGCCGGCCGCTGAACCACGACCCGGACCGACCCGAATGCCCTGCTCCTTGGCCCAACCGATGAAGTCCGCGACGACGAGGAAGTATCCGGGGAACCCCATCTGCAGCACGACGTCGACTTCGTAAGCCGCCTGCTTGCGGACGTCATCGGGTATGCCGGTCGGGTATCGCTGGTGCAACCCACGTTCGACCTCTTTAACGAACCACGACTGCTCGCTCTCACCCTCGGGGACGTCGAAGCGAGGCATGAGGTTGGCGTCTTCATTGAACGTAACGTCACAACGTTCGGCGATCAGCAGCGTGTTGTCGCAGGCACTCGGGTGGTCGCGCCACACCTCGCGCATTTCCTCAGACGTCTTGACGTAGAAGTCGTCCGCATCGAACTTGAAGCGCGTCGGGTCGGCCAGCGTTGACCCGGATTGGACGCAGAGCAGTGCGGCGTGCGCTACGGCATCGGCCTTGCGCGTGTAGTGCAGGTCGTTCGTCGCGACCAGCGGGAGATCGAGCGTTTTCGCCAGTCGCAAGAGATCGGCATGTGCGCGACGTTCGATTTCAATCCCGTGGTCCATCAACTCGCAGAAGTAGTTGTCCTTACCGAAGATGTCGCGGTAGTCAGACGCAGCCTGCACTGCGGCGTCGAACCGTTCGAGTCGAAGCAGCGTTTGGATCTCGCTGGAGGGGCAGCCAGTGGTGGCGATCAGTCCACCGGAGTACGTCTGAAGCAACTCCCGGTCCATGCGCGGTTTGAAGTAGAAGCCCTCGAGGCTGGCCAGACTCGAGAGCCGGAACAGGTTGTGCATGCCAGCTGTCGTCTCCGCCAGCATCGTCATGTGGGTGTACGCGCCGCCGCCTGAGACGTCGTCTTGCCCACCACCACCCCAGCGCACCCGCGTGCGATCGCGTCGGTCAGTACCCGGGGTCAGGTACGCCTCGGTGCCGATGATGGGTTTGATACCGCGCTGCCTGGCCTTGGCGTAAAAGTCATAGGCGCCGAAGACGTTGCCGTGATCGGTCATCGCCATCGCCGGCATGCCGAGTTCGGCCGCGGTATCCATCAACTCAGCGACCCGCGCCGCTCCGTCCAGCATGGAGTACTCGGTGTGCACGTGAAGGTGCACAAACGAGTCAGCCATAGCGGACGCCACCCTCCGGGAGGTCATACATTGCGAAGCCCCTAAGGGCTGGCCCCTAAGGGCGGGGTAGCCGGGGGAAGGACGGCGAGGCCGACTCTAGTCGGCGCCACCGACGTCTGCGTCCCCGACGCTCCGACAACCCTTGGATTGCGGAAGATTTTGGTCGCTATAGCAACCATTTCTTACCGCAATGCTGAGAGGGCGTGCTCAAGATCGGCGGGATAGGTCGACTCGAAGGTCAGCCAGTCACCGGTTGTGGGGTGGGCGAACTCAAGCCGTTGGGCGTGCAGCCACTGGCGCTGTAACCCCAATCGCTCGGCGAGCGTGGGGTCGGCGCCGTAGGTCAGATCTCCAACGCACGGATGCTTGACCGCACTCATGTGAACCCGGATCTGGTGAGTTCGACCAGTCTCAAGTTTGATCTCCAGCAGGCTGGCAGCGGGGAAGGCCTCGAGGGTCTCGTAGTGGGTCACGCTCGGCTTCCCCTCCGCCGTCACGGCCCACTTCCAGTCGTGTCGTGGGTGGCGTCCGACGGGAGCGTCGATCGTGCCGCGCGATGGGTCCGGGTGTCCCTGCACCAGTGCGTGATAGATCTTCTCGACCGTTCGATCCTTGAACGCCCGCTTCAATACGGTGTACGCCGTTTCAGACTTTGCCACCACCATCAGGCCGCTGGTTCCCACGTCCAACCGATGGACCACCCCCTGACGTTCGGCGGCGCCACTTGTCGAAATCCGGTATCCGGCACCGGCCAAGCCGCCAATGACCGTCGGTCCTGACCATCCCGGACTCGGGTGCGCAGCAACTCCCACCGGTTTGTCTACGACGACAAGGTCCTGGTCGTCGTAGACCACGCGTAGCCCCGGGACTGGTTCGGCTTGCACGCTCGGGACTACTGCAGCATCCGGCAACGTCACTTCGAGCCACTGCCCAGCGACCACCCGGTCGGACTTGCTGGGTGCTTTGCCGCCGAGCAGCACCGCGCCATCGGCTACCAGGTCAGCGGCTCGAGTCCGAGACAGACCGAACATTCGAGCCAGCGCGGAGTCCACCCGCTCGCCCTCTAGGCCCTCGGGTACCGCCAGGCTGCGTTGTTCAGTCACGAGGTGAGGATAGGCGTGACCCGTCCAGGCCGATCCCGCGGAACGACAAGATCACCATCAGGACGGCGGAGCAGACGATCGAGGCATCCGCCACGTTGAAGACCGGCCAATGAGGAAACTCGATCCAGTCAACGACATGTCCCCGGAGGGGGCTAGGTGAGCGAAACAATCCGTCGCTCAGGTTGCCCAGAGCCCCACCGAGCAGTCCACCCAGAGCGATCGCCCACGCGACCGACGCCAGCCGGGACGACGTCCGAACGATGAAGACGATGACGCCCGACGGCCACCAGGCTCAGCACGATGGTGAGGCCGCCGCCCATGCTGAAAGCCGCGCCAGGATTTCGGGTGTACGTGATCTGCAACCAATCGCCAGCGAGCTGGATCGGTGCTCGACCGGGCATCGATGCGACGACCCAGGACTTGCTGATCTGATCCAGCAACACCACGACGGCAGCAACCGAGAACACCACCACCATGCAATGGCGTGAACCCGCTCCTGCCGATGACCCGCTCGGAGTCTGCGGAGGTACTGACTGATCGGTCAGCGTCGTTCCTCACGCTGCTTGCACGTGACGCAAAGCGTCGCGCGCGGGAACACTTGTAGCCGAGCTTTACCGATTGGTTGGCCGCAGCTCTCGCACGTTCCGTACGTGCCGTCGCTGATCCGAGCCAGTGCATGTTCGACCTGCAGGAGTAGGTCGCGCGAATTGTTGGCGACCGACATTTCGTGTTCGCGCTCGAAGGTTTTGCTGCCGGCATCGGCCTGGTCGTCGCCAGACCCCTCACCGGAATCGCGCAGCAATTCGTTCAGCTCTTCTTCGGCCTCGGCAATCTCGTTGCGCAGTCGTTCACGGTCGGCCTCAAGCATGCCGCGTTGCTCCGCGAGTTCCTTGGCAGTCCACGGCTTTTCGTCAGCGCGAACGACCAGCGGCTTCGGTGTCTTAGGAGTGAGCCTGCTGCTCGCCTTCTTGATCGCCGACTTTTTCGCGGGAGCCTTCTTCGCGGGAGCTTTCTTCGCGGCCGACGGCTTTCTTAGCAGGCGACTTCTTGAGCGGAGCCTTCTTGACCGGAGCCTTCTTGGCAGGTGCTTTCTTCACGGCTGTCTTCTTGGCCACTGTCTTTGCGGGCACTGCTTTTTCACCGGCGCCTTCTTAGCGGCTGCGCGCCTTCTTGACGCTGCGCTTTTGACGGCGCCTTCTTCGCTGCCGCCGCTGACTTCTTGGTCGCGGCGAGCCTTCTTCGCGGCCGCTGACTTCTTGGTCGCTGTCCGCTTGACGGTGGTCGACTTTTTAGGCGCTGCGGCAGCGCGCACCGTCGCGGGTACCCGCCCGTCGACTGCCTGACGCTCCGCCATCTGGACCTCACCGTCTGGATCTCGCCTTGAGGGACCTCATGGTGAGGACCTGGGCTTCGTTGACCTAGCCGTGAGGGCCCTCCGCCGTCAGAATCAACCCTGCCGGCTGGGGGCCCAATGCCATCTGCGGCCACCTGCGATCGCACCGCAATAGCCCCGAGAGAATAGGCGTGATTGGTGGCGAAGGACAAACAGGCTCGCCGAATCTTCGTCCGACCCGCCACAGAATGCGTTCGTCTCGCCGCAGCGCCGGTCGCTAGACTCACCAGTGCTGCACGGCCTCGACGGGGACCAGTAGCCGCAGTATCCAGCCACCAGCGACCGGGGACGGTGCAAGCCCGGGGCTAGGGCGCGGTGAACGATCACCCCTGAGCCGCCGGAGGAAGGACCGCCCAGCGGTCCGCGTAGAACCGGCAGCAGCGCAGTTGAGTGGGTCGCTTCGGCGGCCAAGGAGGGTGGTACCGCGGGGCATTCGCCTCGTCCCTCCGGACGGACCCCGCCCCAACCGGCGTACCGACGGAGGATTGATGTACCGCCCTGTTCCTGCACAGGTCGACCTGGCTGCACTCGAACATGACGTGCTGGACTTCTGGCGCGAGCACGACGTCTTCGAGCAGAGCCTGCGACAACGTGACGGCCAGCCGCTGTGGGTGTTCTACGAAGGACCACCCACCGCCAATGGCCTCCCCGGCACCCACCACATCGAAGCGCGGGTGTTCAAGGACGTCTTCCCGCGCTTCCGCACGATGAAGGGGTATCAGGTCCCTCGCAAGGGCGGCTGGGACTGCCACGGGCTTGCCTGTCGAGATCGCCGTCGAAAAGGAACAAGGCTTCGCCGGAAAGCAGGACATCGAGGCGTTCGGAGTGGCTCGCTTCAACGACCTGTGTCGCGAGTCGGTGCTGCGTCACGTCGACGCGTTCGAGCAGATGACCGAACGCATGGGCTACTGGGTCGACACATCACAGGCGTACTGGACGATGAACGCCGAGTACGTCGACAGCCTGTGGTGGGCACTCAAACGAATCCACGAACGCGGACTCCTCGTGCAGGACCACCGAGTCGTCGCCGTACTGCCCACGCTGCGGAACCGGCTTGTCTGACCATGAGGTTGCCCAGGGCTACGAAACCGTCGTCGACCCTTCGGTCTTTGTCCGCTTCCCAGTTGCCGAAGGTCCACTCGCCGAACAAGGCGCCGCGCTGCTGATCTGGACCACCACTCCTTGGACGCTGGTCTCCAACACTGCGGTGGCGGTCCACCCAGACGTCACCTACGTGCTTGCCGGTCCGGCGACGGGGAACTACTTCGTCGTCGCCGATCCCCTCGTCGAGGCGGTACTCGGCGAGGGAGTTCAGCGACTCGACACGATGACCGGACGCGAGCTGGTCGGTACGCGTTATCGCGCGCCCTTCGAGCTCGTCGACATCGCGGGCGGGACGCACGACGACAACGTTCACACGGTGCTGCCGGCCACCTACGTGACGGTGTCGGACGGAACCGGGATTGGTCCACCTTGCGCCTGCCTTCGGTCCTGAAGACCTTGCCGTTGGCCGGGAGTATGGCCTGCCGGTCATCAATCCGGTCACACCCGAAGGACGGTTCCGGACCGACCTCGAACTCGTTGGTGGCGTCTTCTTCAAGAAGGCGGACGAAGACCTCGTCAACGACCTTATCAGCGCGAGGCCTGCTGTTTCGCCATGAGCCATTCGAGCACTCATACCCACACTGCTGGCGCTGTCACACCCCGTTGATGTACTACGCGCAGCCGTCCTGGTACATCCGCACTACTGCGATCAAGGACGACCTTCTCGCGCAGAACGAACGCACGAATTGGTTTCCCGACAGCATCAAGCACGGTCGCTACGGCGACTGGCTCACCAACAACATCGACTGGTCGCTGTCCCGCAACCGCTATTGGGGTACACCCCTGCCCATCTGGCGCTGCGCGCAGGATCACGTCACCGTCGTTGGCTCTCGCAAGGAACTCGGTGAGTTGGCCGAGCGTGATCTGACTGATCTCGATCCGCACCGCCCCTACGTCGACGAAGTCACGCTGGCATGCCCCACCTGCGGCAACGCTCGCCGAGCGCGTTCCCGAAGTGGCAGACGTTTGGTTCGACTCCGGCTGCATGCCGTTCGCACAATGGGGCTACCCGCACCAGAACGAGGAAACGTTCGCCGCTCAGTACCCCGCCGACTACATCTGTGAGGCGATCGACCAGACCCGGGGCTGGTTCTACACGCTGATGACAGTTGGCACCTTGGTCTTCGACGAGTCCGCCTACCGGAACGTGCTTTGCCTGGGACACATCCTCGACAAAGACGGCCGGAAGATGAGCAAGCACCTCGGCAACGTCCTCGAGCCGATGGCCCTGATGGAGGACCACGGCGCCGACGCGGTGCGCTGGTTCATGCTGGCCGCTGGCTCCCCCTGGGCTTCTCGCAGAGTCAGCCACGAATCGATCCAGGAAGTCGTTCGCAAGACCTTGCTGACCTTCTGGAACACCGTCTCGTTCCACGTGCTCTACGCGCGGTTGGCGCAGTGGTCGCCAACCACCGATGCCGCACCGCCAGTCCAGGATCGCCCGCTGATCGACCGTTGGCTGGTATCAGCGACGCAGGCTCTGACGATCGAAGTCGATGAGGCGTTGACTGGATTCGACACTCAGCGGGCCGGACGCGCCATCGCAACCTTCGTCGACGACCTGTCCAACTGGTACGTCCGTCGCTCTCGCCGCAGGTTCTGGGACGGCGATGTTTCCGCGTTGACGACGTTGCACGACGCCCTGGTCAATCTCGCCCTCGTGATGGCGCCGATGACCCCGTTCATCACCGAACGGGTCTGGCAGGACTTGATCGTCCCAACCAACGCCGAGGCACCCGCCTTCAATTCACCTCGCGGATTGGCCAGTCGCCCAACCAGAGTGGATCGACGCCAAACTCGCCGACCAAATGGCCCAAGTGCGACGGCTGGTCGAACTCGGGCGTGCGGCCAGAGCCGAGTCTGGAGTCAAGACCCGACAGCCGCTGTCGCGCGCACTCGTGGCGGCCGCCGGCTGGGATCTCATGCCAGCAGAACTGCAGGCTCAACTGGCCGAGGAACTGAACGTTCAGCTCATCGAATCGCTCGCGGTGGCAACCGGAGAGTTGGTCCAGGTCACTGCAAAGGCGAACTTCCGCGCTCTGGGTAAGCGCTTTGGCAATCGAACGCCCGCCGTTGCCGACGGCTGTGGCCGCTGCCGATGCCGCCGTGTTATCAGCCTCGATCGCCGAGCGAGGTGACTGCGACGTCGTCGTCGACGGCGAACCCATCAGCCTCACCGTCGACGAAATCGTGTTCACCGAGACACCCCGAGAGGGGTGGGCGGTACAGCACGACAGTGGCGAGAGCATCGCCCTCGACCTTGAAATCACCCCGGACCTGCGACGTCTTGGAATCGCCCGAGACGTGATTCGGCTGGTCCAAGAGGCACGTAAGAACGCCGGGTTGGACGTGTCTGACCGAATCACGTTGGCGTGGCAGGCGTCCGGTGAAGTCGCCGAAGCGCTCCTCGAGCACCAAGAACTGGTCTCATCCGAGGTGCTCGCAACGACAGTCCTGGCGGCTGCGGCAGACCTACCCGCCGAAGGCCATAGCCACCAGGACGAGGCGATTGGGCGTGAGTTTCGCGGTCCTGAAGGCGTCCGCAGACCCCAAGTGACGACTAGGGCCGTTACGGCTTTCACCCGAACGGCCTAACCAACCAGCCCACCCGACTGGCCGATACAAAGTCATCGAGTCGAGTATCCACCCGGCACGATCACCGCTAGTGATAACGATCTCGGAGGTCTGCGATGGCGCAACCAGTCGCCGCAACGAACCCCGCAGCGATTCCTCAGCTTCGGTTAAAGGCAAACGCCGTGGCCGTGCCGGCCCTGGCGAGCAACGTACGACCCGCACTGGTCCTCGCTGAACGCGAGAGTCGCCAGCTCATCGAAGCCGCCAAGCAACACGACGTACTCGTCGGCGGCATCTTCTGCAGTGGACCTACCGGCATTCAGGTCTGGGACAAGACCTGGATGGACCCGACGGCTGGGCCTGGGGACGCCCTGCATCTCGGTTCGGTCGACTGGACCTATGACACTCCCGTGAAGCACTACGTCACGATCTACCGCGCCATGGTTACCGAACACGGCATCGCCGTGGGAGAGACCACGTTGTCGATCCTGACCAAGGTGCTCGGACTGACCGGTATCCCGATTGACGGTGCTCGGATCTCGATGCCAGCACCGCCGCCCCGCGACCCGTTCCGTCGCAGGATCTAACCTGCGCCAACCCGCACTCACGAAAGCCCGCCTCAATCGAGGCGGGCTTTCGCTTTCTCTAGGACATGTCTACGACGCAGGCGGTCGCGGTGGCGCCGGGGGTTGGGTCGGAGGCTGGGTTGGTGGTTGTGCTGGGGGTGCCGACTGCGGCGGTGCTGCGGGTGGTGGTGACACCGGGGGTGGTGCTGCATGCGGCGGCGCGGCCGGTGGTGCCGGTGGCCTTGCGACAGGGGGTGCTGCGGGGGGCGGTGCAACCGGGGGTGCCGCAGGTGGCGCAGCCGGAGGGGCCGCAGGTGGCGCAGCCGGAGGAGCCGCAGGTGGCGCAGCCGCAACTGGCGACGCGGGTGCTCCTCCGCCTGCGGGACGTCCGCCAGCCGGTTCGCCGGTACGGGCCTGGAGGTCGCGCAACTGCTGCTCTAGGTAGGACTTCAACCGAGTGCGGTACTCACGCTCAAACGTCTTGAGGTCCTCGACCTGGCGCTCCAGCCCGGCCCGCTCGGCTTGCAGGGAGGCCATAACCGATTGGTGCTTGGCGGCTGCCTCGCGCTCGGCATTAGCTGCCTTCGCCTGTGCCTCTGCCACCATCTGAGCCGCTTCAGCCTTGGCCGAATTAACGACATCTCCGGCTGTCTGCTCGGCAGCAGCAAGCACGCGAGTTGCTTGTTCGGCACCACTGGTCACGGGGACTGGCACCGGAACCGGCGCCGCGGGGGGTGCGGCCGGCGGCGTGGGAGCCGCTGCAGGGGCTGGCGTGGCAGCCGGTGCGCGACCTGCACCCGAGCGCAAGCTCTCGTTCTCCTGGATGAGCCGAACCAGTTCGGCCTCCACCTGATCGAGGAACTCGTCGACCTCTTCCTCGTTGTACCCCTCTTTGAACTTAACCGTGCTGAACTGTTTGTTCCGCACGTCCTCGGGGCTCAGCGCCATGGTTTCACCTCAGGGCTTGATGGTGGATACGTCAGGGGTGAACCTTACCGCCCCATTTGTCACAGGATCGATAGGCACGCGTGGTACGAGAACCGCAAGTTATGACCACGACTTGTTACTGCCACTTGTAACTGCGACTTACGAGACCTGCAACGAGGCCCGCAACGCAGTCGCTGCGAAGATGAGCACTTGGATACCGATGAAGAGCACTAAGACGGCCAAGTCCAACGAGACGCCACCCAATCGCAACGGCGGGATCACTCGACGCAACGCCCGAATCGGTGGATCGGTCACCGTGTAGATGGCCTCGAAACAAATCAGCGCAAACCCAGACGGTCGATAGTCGCGAGCGAACAACTGGACGAGGTCGATAACCACTCGTGCAATGATCATGATCATCATCAGGTACAGCACGATGATGATGATCTGCAGCAGGACATCCATACGTTATGCGGGCTAACTCTGGTTGAAGAAGCCGCCCTGCACCATCCGTTGCTTCTCCTCGGCGGTGACGACGACATTCGCCGGGGACAGTAAGAACACTTTTTGAGTCACCCGTTCGATGGTTCCGCGGCGACCAAACACAAGTCCCGCCGCGAAGTCCACGATGCGCTTGGCGTCGACATCATCCATCTCGGTGAGGTTCATGATGACTGGAGTGCCTTCACGGAACGCCTCGCCAATCGCCCTTGCATCGTTGTACGTGCGCGGGTGCAAGGTGGTGATGCGGTAGTCCGACATCGATCCTCCTGCAGCGCCCTGCGATTCGGCTGACCTGGACGTAGTGGGACGAGTTTCACCAACGCGCGTTGAACGAGCTGGGCGCAGCCTCTTCAACCGGCTCGCCGTCGCGAACAGCTCGCAGTGGACGGGTCCGGTCGTCGGAGTATTCCTCGTCGTATTCGTAGTACTCGTCGTCGTGCTCGACCAAGCCGAGGTAGACCGCCATCTTGCGCATCGCGCCGGCCATCCGTCTGACCCTTCCTTTGCCCTGCACCCAGACTCGTGTCGGCCCAGAGGGTCGCCAGCGGTCCTTGCCAGCTTGACGCTACCCGACGGGGGGCCGATGACCGAGCACCGCGCTCCCCACACGAACGTGTGTCGCACCGCAGGAGATCGCTGCTTCCAGGTCCGAAGACATCCCTGCAGAGATCACGGTGGCGGTTGGGTGGGTGGTTTGTACCTCTTGCGCGATGAGGGCCAATTGGCGAAACGACGGAGTCGGGTCAACCCCCAACGGCGCGACCGCCATCACCCCAGCCAGATCGAGCCACGTTCGCCACCTCAATCGCGCTCACCAGCTCAGCCAACTCAGTACCGGAGGCCCCACCACGCCCGGGCTGATCGTCGAAGACAACCTGCGCCAATGCCGACAGTCGTCTGCCAGCCTGTTCGGCCGCCCGATCGAGGGCGTTTACCAGCCGTACTCGATCGATGGACTCCACCACGTCCGCGTACCTGGCGACAGAACGCGCCTTGTTGGTTTGCAATTGACCAATGAAGTGCCAAGCCAAATCGAGGTCTGCGAGTTCAGCCGCTTTGGGAGCCGCCTCTTGATCTCGGTTCTCTCCGACGTCTTTGACTCCGAGCTCGGCCAACAGTCGGACGTCACTGGCTGGCCAGGTCTTGGTCACCACGACGAGCGTCACGTCAGAAGCATCTCGTCCCGCATCCTCGGCGGCGCGTCGAATGCGCTCGCGAACAGTTGAAAGGTTCGCCGCGAGTTCGTCGAGCCGTTCGTCGGAAACGGTCAAGCCTGCTATTTCAAGAAGTCAGGCACGTCGAGGTCATCGGCGCTTGTTGAGTCGTCGAACACGATGGTGCGCGGCGCCTTCGGCTCCGGCAACTCGATCCGTTTGTCACCGGGGTCATCACCTGTCGAGTCACCGCTCGCGGGTTCGCCGCGAGAGACCGGAGGCTCGGCCACGGTCTCAGGGACAGCCTGACGCACTGGCGGTCGAGCCGGTCCTGGTTGACCACCGTCGAACCCGGCAGCAATAACGGTCACCCGGACCTCGTCGCCGAGCGCGTCGTCGATGACGGCCCCGAAGATGATGTTGGCTTCTGGATGCGCGGACTCCGCGACCAGCCTGGCAGCCTCATTGATCTCGAACAGGCCAAGATCGGAGCCACCACTGATCGACAGCAACACGCCGCGGGCACCATCAATGGATGCCTCAAGTAGCGGGCTGGAAATCGCAGTTTCCGCGGCAGCGGTCGAACGGTCCTCGCCACGCGAACTACCGATACCCATGAGAGCTGTGCCAGCGCCCTGCATGACTGACTTCACGTCGGCGAAGTCGAGGTTAATGAGCCCTGGTGTAGTGATCAGATCGGTGATGCCTTGCACACCGGACATCAGCACATGGTCGGCTGACTTGAACGCGTCAAGGACACTGACCTGACGGTCGCTTATCGACAGCAATCGATCGTTCGGAATCACGATGAGTGTGTCGACCTCTTCGCGCAGGGAGTCGATTCCCACGTCCGCCTGCGAAGCACGACGACGTCCTTCGAAACCGAATGGCCGAGTGACGACACCGATCGTCAGTGCGCCGATGGCACGCGCGATGCTCGCGACGACGGGAGCACCACCGGTACCCGTGCCGCCACCTTCGCCTGCGGTAACGAAGACCATGTCCGCGCCTTTAAGTACCTCTTCTATCTCTTCGCGATGGTCCTCAGAGGCTTTGCGGCCAACCTCGGGGTCAGCGCCGGCTCCGAGTCCGCGCGTCAACTCGCGTCCGATGTCTAGCTTCACGTCGGCGTCGGACATGAGCAGAGCTTGCGCGTCGGTATTGATGGCGATGAACTCAACGCCCTTCAATCCCACCTCGATCATTCGGTTGATGGCGTTGACACCACCACCTCCGATGCCGACCACCTTGATGACCGCGAGGTAGTTCTGCGGAGCAGCCACGTGCTTGCCTTTCTGCCGAGATGACGACTGGCCGAACGAGCGCGAACGGCGTCGTGGACATAACCCTCACCCTCTAGTAGACCGTGAACGTTATGTCAAGTAGAGGGCTGGGAGGAAGGTAAACGAAGAACCCACGGTGGGTCAACCGGGAGCGTCAATCAGTGGCTCAACTGGTCCACGTTGGAGCATCGGGAGCTGTCACGTTGTAGGTAGTTGCGGGATGACGCAGCAACAGCGCGAGCACCTGGCCCTTCTCTAGGCCCGATGCCGCGCTCCCCCATTCGACGACCGCGCCATTGCGCATCGTCAACTCGATTCCGTACGGGTCGTCAGCGTTAATGAGTGCGACATCCGAACGCACCGAATGCGGCAGCGATGAAGCTACCGTCACTGCCGCTCGCATCGTGTCGTCAGTGTCCTGAACGTCGGTGTCCTGAACGTCGGTGTCCTGAACGTCGGTGCCCTGAACGTCGGTGACTGAACTGCCGTCGACAGGAGTTGCCCATCCGTGATCGATAACCGGGAGCGATCGAATCGCCGAGCTTTCTGTTCGATACAAGAAACCGTCGGAACCGATGAGTCCGTACCCCTGCGCGAGAGCTACTTGCGCGACGGGAGTGCGTTCAGTGACCGTCACCTGAACACCATCTGGCCAATCGCGAACCACCGTTGCCGTGGAGACCGCGTCGAGTTGCTCGATTCGGTCGGCAATCTGCTGCAGTGGCAACCGAAGCAGCGGAACGTCCGTCGGGATTGCCGCTGCGTCGAGCACGTCTTGGTCGGAGACTTGTTTGTTGCCCTGCACGTCGATGTTCCTGGCAGAAAATATTGCCGAGAAGAAGACGGCCCAAACGGCGAAGCCAACAACTAGAAGAGCGACAGCAACCAACCCGAACCGAATCCAGCCGACACCACGTCCCGAACGAGAGGAGACCGAACGCTTCAACGACCCGATGCGGCTTGCTCTCCGCGGTCGCCTCTGCCCCCCGGTTGGCTTGCTCGTCAGCGTGGACGTCATGGGCTTGCCTCCTGTTCACGAACCCGAAGCAGGTCGACGACTTCGGGTCCCAGCGTGGTCACGATGCCGTCGCCGAGCGTCAGAATGAGGTCGCCGGGTACTGCGCGATCGACCAGCAACTGCGGAACCGCCGAAAATGACGGCTCAAAGCGGACTCGGTCCGCGGGTAGTGGAACAGCGGCGGCGACCAGGGCTCCGGTGGCTCCTGGAATGGGTTCTTCGTTGCTGCCGTAGACCTCCATGACGATGACGTCATCGGCCAGTCCCAATGATTGGCCGAGTTCACGGTGGAACTGCGCAGTACGGGTGAAGCGGAGCGGCTGAAAGGCCACTATCAAGCGTCCGCCCTCAGCAATATGGCGAGCCGCCTTGAGAGTGGCGATCAGTTCTGTGTGGTGGTGGGCATAGTCGTCGTAAACCCGAATCCCGTTGGCCTCACCCTTGAACTCAAAGCGTCGCCGAGCGCCGGTGTACAACGACAATCCCTCACTAAGATCCCTAGGTGCAAAGCCCAAGGAGACTCCGGCAGCCAGCGCTGCCGCCGCGTTGAGAACGTTGTGTCGACCCACGACGTGAAGGCTGATCGCCGGTAGCCGGCGACCGTTGACGACTGGTACGAACGACGATCCATGCCCCGTAACTTCAACCTCGGTCACCCGAATATCGGCGGAGGCTGCCTCGCCATACGTCCAGACTCGAAGCCCGAGGCTGCGGGCGTGGTCGGCGACCATCGCGCCTCCGACATCGTCCAAGCAAGCAATCACCGTGCCGCCCTCGACAACATGTTCGACAAACTCGTTGAAGGCATCGTGAACGGCAGCTTCAGTAATCCAATGGTCAAGGTGATCGGCCTCGACGTTAGTGATGACAGCGACGTCCGGATGAAGTACGAGGAACGAGCCGTCGCTCTCGTCGGACTCAGCCAGAAATATCGCACCGGATCCTGCGTGAGCATTCGTTCCTGTCTCGTTGAGCTGGGCGCCGATATAGAAAGACGGATCGGCACCACAGTGCTGCAACGCGACGGTTGTCATCGACGTGGTGGTGGTCTTGCCGTGCGTTCCGGCAACGACAACCGAAGTTCGGGCTCGCATACAGAATTCAAGTGCTTGGGCTCGGTGAATCACCCGCAGTTGTTGCTGCCGTGCCGCGACGAGCTCGGGGTTGTCATCGCGAATCGCCGTAGACACAACGACGGTGTCGACTTCGGGAAGCGAGTCGGGGGTCTGACCAAGGTGAATCTGGGCACCCACCGCTCGAAGTGGGGCAAGGACGCGAGACTCACGCAACTCACTGCCGGTTACCGGTACTCCCCTGGCACAAAGCATGCGAGTTAGGGCGGACATGCCAGCGCCGCCGACACCAATCAGGTGGATACGGCCCAACTCGCGAAGTGGGTCGTCAGTGGCGAGCCCGGTGAGCGTCATGCGCGACCTCCCTGAGCCTGGGAGTGGCCCCTGGGGTAACGACTCGCGGCGGCCTCCAAGATGAGGTCAACCATTGCCTCGTCCGCATCACGATGTCCCAAGCTGGCTGCGGCCGAACCCATGCGCTGCAGCGTGTCTGGATCATTGATCAGCGGGATGACCTCTGCAAGAAGCCGATCGGCTGTGAGTTCATCGTCTGGAATCAGTAACGCTGCCCCGGCGTCAAGTAAGGGTTCAGCGTTGACCTTCTGCTCCTGGTTGCTGTGCGGATACGGTACGAATAGTGCTGGCAGCCCGACCGCTGAAAGCTCGGCGCACGTCATGGCTCCAGAACGGCAGACCGCAAAGTCGGCGGCGGCGTAGGCCTGATCCATCTGGTCGATGTAGTGCACAACGATGTAGGGAACCGGCCCTGCTGTATCGCCATCGTCGACGACGTTGTCGGGGCCAGCCGCGTGCAAGATCTGAACACCGGAGTCGCGAAACCTTGGGGCGGCTTGGGCGACCACGTCGTTGATACGTCGCGCACCCTGCGATCCCCCGAACACCAGCAGTGTTGGTATTTCGGGCTGCAATCCCCAGCGTTCGCGCGCTGCTGCCCGGGCGTTCGGTCGGTCGAGCACGGCCACCGAACGTCGCAGCGGAATTCCAGTGAGATGGCTGTGCGGGAGGCGCGCTTTCGGTGTGCTCGTGGCTACATAGCGTGTCAGCCGAGCACCGATTCGATTGGCGACGCCAGCTCGAGCGTTGGCTTCGTGTACCACGATCGGACGACCCCGTCGGCGCGCAGCAAAGTACGCCGGCAGAGCGACGTAACCGCCGAACCCTACGACGACGTGCGGCTTGGTCGCGTCAATAACAGCCGTTGCCGCGCTCACGGCACCCGCCAGGCGCGATGGCATCGTAAGGAGGTCACGCGAGAGGTGCCTTGGGAGCGGAACGCGCGGAATGGTTTCAAGTCGGTAGCCGCGCTCGGGGACCAGCCGTGTTTCAAGACCAGACGACGTGCCAAGCACGGTGATCTCGACGTCGGGCATTCGGCGGCGAAGCGCATCTGCCACCGACAACGCGGGTTCGACATGACCGGCAGTTCCACCACCAGCCAACAGGATTCGGAGCGAACCTGGCTGGCCATCAACGGGGTCAGTCACCGGCTTCGATCGCGCCGAACCAAGCGGCGCAGCCCGCGGGGGTCGCGCGCTTCGAGCACCGGTCGCGCCTCAGGCAGTTTGCGAGCGAAGGACAGCAGCATGCCTAGAGCAAACATCGTCGGCAGCAGAGCCGAACCACCGTAGGAAACAAGTGGCAGCGGTACGCCGGTGATCGGTAGCACCGTCAAGACACCGCCGATGTTGATAATCATCTGAACACCGATCCATACCACGGTTGCCCCAGCTGCATAGCGCACGAACAAGTCGTCAGTGAGCATGGCAATCTGCAACGCACCCAACAGCAGCGCAGCGAAGATGAGTAGCACCGTCAATGTGCCGAACAGTCCAAGCTCTTCGCCGATCACGGCGAAGATGAAGTCGGTGTGCGCCTCAGGTAGCCCGCCCCACTTCTCGCGACTGGCGCCGAGGCCGACGCCCCACCAACCTCCTGACGCGAGCGCAAAAACGCTATGAGCTGCCTGCCACCCGGCACCTTGGTAGTCGGCGAAAGGGTCGAGGAACGACTCAAAGCGCGACAGTCGGGCGCTTCGCTGGATCGTCATAAATGCGATCACCGAGAGGCAGAAGGTGCCAAGGAGCACGAAAACTCGCAGCGGCGACCCAGCGACAAACAGCAGACCAGCGACGATTGCCATCAAGATCAGCGACGTCCCAAGATCTCCACCCAGCAAGACCAAGCCGAGAACCAGGGCCGCGACCGGCAGCAACGGGATCAACAGGTGGCGGTACTGGTCGAGCAGCCTGCGCTTGCGAACAAGCAGGTCTGCGCCCCAGAGCACCAGAGCTAGTTTGGCCGCCTCTGACGGTTGAATTCGGAACGGTCCACCGAAGTCGATCCAGTTCTGATTACCGGCGACACTCTTGCCAATTCCGGGGATGAGCACAAGCACGAGAAGAACCAGCGTGACGACGATTGCGGGGATCGCCATCGCGCGGAACGCTTTGACCGGAAGGCAACTTGCCGTGAAGAGCACGGGGATGCCGATGGCCACCCAGATCGCTTGTCGCTGTGCAACCGTCCACGAAGAACCGGTGACGACGTATGACTCGACGCTTGACGCCGACATCACCATGACTAACCCGAGCGCGGTCAACAAAATTGTGGCACCAAGCACGAGGTAGTAAGGAGTCAAGGGTCGCCCAAGGATCGCCCCAACCCTCGAGAGGATCCCGTGACGACGATCGACGTCAGCGCTTGAAGCTGAGGATGGCGATCCAGAGGTAGTCGTGGACATCAAGCCCGACGCCCTTTACAGGCTGAGCCGGCGGACGGCGGATTGAAACGCGGCCCCCCTGGCTGCGTAGTCGGCGAACTGATCCATCGAGGCGCAGCCAGGAGACAGCAGAACCGTGCAGCCAGCGGTCGCAAGCGCTGTGGCATGGCGAACGGCAATCTCCATGGGATCAGTTTCGCCGTCTGCGACCTCGATCACGGGGACCTGCGGTGCGTGTCGCCGGATCGCGTCGTGGATCACCCCGCGGTCGGTCCCCATCAACACCACACCGACGAGCCGATCACGATGCCGCAGCACAAGATCATCGAACCGACCGCCCTTGGCCAGACCGCCAGCGATCCACACCACTTGGTCGAAAGTTGCCAGCGCCACCTCAGTCGCATGACTGTTGGTCGCCTTCGAGTCGTCGACGAAGTCGACGCCAGCATGGGAGGTAACGAACTGCAGACGGTGGTCCACCGGTTGGAATCCGGTCAACCCGCGGCGAACGGCTGAGGTGCTCGACACCAAACGAACGCGCGATAGTAGCCGCGGCGACGGCGTTAGCCACATTGTGCGATCCGGAGACCTTGAGCGCATCGACCGCAACGAGTTCGAGCCGCATGCGTTCGTCGGTTGTCGATGAAGGCTCGATCGACGAGCACGCCATCGACGACACCGACCATGCCAACGCTCGGGGCACCGAGCGTGAATCCGATGCCGCGACAGTCCTCACCAACATCAGCCTCTCGGGCGAGCTTCTCAGTGAGCGGATCCTGCTTGTTGTACACGACCGCAATCTGCGTGTCGTTGTAGACCTTCGCCTTGTCGGCCACGTAGCCGTCGTGACCTCCGTGCCAATCGCTGTGGTCTTCGGCGATGTTCAGCAGGGCTGCGGTATGCTGGTCGAATCAGCGAAGTCCAGTGCAGTTGAAAACTCGAAAGTTCGATGGGCAGGACGTCGTACGACGGCTCGGCGAATACCGCTTCGACGAGTGGTCGCCCGACATTGCCGACAGCAAGTGTGTGGTGGCCATCGGCCCGCAGAATCGCTGCGAGCATCTCGACTGTGGTCGTCTTCCCGTTGGTGCCCGTCAACACCAACCACGGACCAGGACTTTCCAGAGGACGAAGTTGCCATGCCAACGTCTCTCCGCTCCAAATCGTGGCCGACTCGCTCTCAACCAGCCATGGGTGATTCGGAGGTAGACCAGGCGACGGGACGACGAGATCGGCTTGGGCTGCTGGGAGCCGGTCCTGCTCAAGCAGAACCGTGGCGCCGAGCGTCGTCAAGCACTTCGGCTCGCTCGCGCTTAGTTTCGTCCGGCTCCTCGGAATCGCTGTTGGTCAACGACCGTGACAACAGCGCCGACCCGCAGCAGCGCATCTGCCGCGGCGAAGCCCGCCCGACCCAGCCCAAGTACGTTCGCGGTAACGCCTGACCAGTCCTTCGAGCGATCGGCCCGAGGTAACCATGACGCCACGGCCCGCTCATCCGAAGCCATCAGCCTAGGGCTCCCCCGCCCAGCCATTCAGCGTAGAAAAGCGCGAACCCGAAGCCGGTGAGCAACCCTGAAATCACCCAGAATCTGATGACGATGGTGATTTCGGGCCAGCCCTTAAGTTCGAAGTGGTGATGTAGTGGTGACATTAAGAACACGCGTTTGCCAGTGGTCTTGAATGAGACGACCTGGATGATGACCGACAGCGTTATCGCGACAAACAGGCCCGCCAGGATCACCAATAGAAGCTCCGTCTGGGTACAGATTGCTAGACCAGCCATCGCGCCGCCCAGCGCCAGCGAACCGGTATCCCCCATGAAGATCTGGGCCGGCGCAGCGTTCCACCACAAGAATCCGAAACACGAACCCAGCAATCCTGCGGCAATGATCCCGAAGTCCAAGGGGTTACGTACGGCGTAGCAGTTCTCTAACGTCACTTGCGCGCAACCATTGCCGTACTGCCACAGTCCGACCGTGACGTATGCGCCGAAGACAATCGCGGCGGCACCGGTGACTAAGCCGTCAAGGCCGTCTGTCAGGTTCACCGCATTCGACGTGGCAGCAACCATGAACCAGACCCATAGCAGGTAAAGACCCACCGGAAGGAAGATCGCGGTGTCGCGGATGAACGAGATGAATTGCGTTGCCGGGGTATATCCGTTGGCATCTGGGAACTGGATCGCGAGCACTCCGAAGACCAACGCTACGAAGGCCTGACCAATCAACTTCGTCTTGCCGCGTAACCCGGTTGACCGTTGGCGAAAGATCTTGATGTAGTCGTCCGCAAAGCCGACAGTGGCTAACCCCACCATCAGCCAGAGCACCAACAAGGCCGACGCACTCGGACCAGACCTCGCGTCCAGCGTGCGCGACCACGTAGGCCAGGACAGTGCCGGCGACGATGATCACTCCTCCCATCGAAGGAGTGCCCTTCTTTGACGCATGGTCGGGCACCGCGTAGCCAAGTTCATCGGCGTCTCGGATCGACTGGGCGTAGCCACGGGCACGAAGCCAACGAATCCACCAGGGCGTGGCGAAGAGGCCAACCGCAAGTCCGGTCGCGACCGCGATCAGAACCAGCCTCATCGATTCGCTCCAGGTCCAGGCTCAGGTGACGGCTCGGTCAGCGCATCCGCGACCCGATCGAGACCAATGGAACGCGATGCCTTGATCAACACCACGTCTCCCGACCTGATCTGCTCGCGCAACAGGTCGATAGCCGTATCCACATCGGGAACGAAGACCGACTCTTCGCCCCAGGAGCCTTCCAGATGCGCCGCCAAATGTATGGGACGCGCGCCGGAACCCACCACCACGAGCCGCTGCACCTCCAGTTGGACCGCGAGTCGTCCGATCGCCTCATGTTCGGCCGATGATTCATCGCCGAGTTCACGCATCTCGCCAAGTACGGCCCATGACCGACGTCCCTGGGCAATGTGCGCGAGCGATTTCAAGTGCCGCCCGCATCGACTCAGGGCTCGCGTTATACGCGTCGTTGATGATGGTCACATCGTCAGCACGTTCCACAACTTCCATCCGCCACCGACTTCGCGGCATGGCCTGCGACAGCCCGCTCGCGACATCCGCGGCAGACATTCCGGCAATCCACCCCGTCGTCGCGGCGGCGAGTGCGTTGGGGACCAGGTGCGCGCCAGGGATACGAAGCGACACCGCAGCCTCACCGTCGGGTGTATGTAACACAAACGAGGCGCGATCGAGTGAGTCCGACGTGAGGTCGGAAGCGAAGACGTCAGCTGGAGCGCTGGTACCGAACGTGACCGACCGCGCTGACGTCTTGCTCGACATCGCCGCCACGAGCGGATCATCGGCGTTGAGAACGGCAACGCCCGCTTCGGTAAGCGCCTCAACGAGTTCGGCCTTTGCTGCCGCGATGTTGTCGCGTCCGCCGAACTCCCCGACGTGAGCGGTGCCAACCATCAGTTCTACCCCGATGTCTGGGGGCGCTATCTGACACAGGTACTCGATGTGACCCCTGGCGCGTGCGCCCATTTCGAGCACTAGATAACGAGTTTCGGCATCGGCACTCAAAACCGTCATGGGCAGTCCGAGTTCGTTGTTGAACGAACCGGGGGGCGCGACCGTAGGAGCAACGGTCTCGAGAAGGCTAGCTATCAGGTCCTTGCACGTCGTCTTTCCGACAGATCCGGTGATAGCTATCACGGTGATGTCGCCTAGGCGATCGAGGTGGAACCGAGCCAACTTTCCCAGCGCCACTAGAACGTCATCGACCACGATGGCTGGCACGCCGACCGGTCGTTGCGCCAGGACCGCGATCGCTCCGTCCCCAACCGCCGCCGCAGCGAAATCATGACCATCGACAGACGTGCCTTCGAGCGCAACGAACAAACTGTCCAGCGTGACCGTACGAGAGTCGCTGGTCACAGACGAGGACCAAGGCGTCGGAGGGCTGACCGTCAACGCGTCCCCCGACGACAGTGGCAATTTCAGCCACGGTGGCGCCAATCACTGCTGGTCCGACGTGGATTGAGTCAGTAACACCTCGAGGAGAACTTCGCGGTCGTCAAACGGCTCCGTGTGATCGGCAAACTCCTGGCCGGTCTCATGGCCCTTGCCGGCCACCAGGACGACGTCGCCTCGTCGGGCTAGCCTCACCGCCTCTGCGATAGCGGCACCTCGGCCGGCGACGTCACTGACAACCGCCGCACGTTCAGAGGTGGGCACCGCCAGAGCGCCAGCCATCACGGCAGCACGAATGCTGCCCGGATCTTCCGAGCGCGGATTGTCGTCAGTGATGATGACGACGTCGGCCTGACGAGCGGCAACCTCACCCATCTGGGGACGCTTGCTCACATCTCGATCACCACCGCACCCAAGGACGACGATCAAGTCACCGACGATCCCCTGTCGCAAGGAACTCAACACCGACCCCAGTGCATCAGGAGTATGCGCATAGTCGACGAGGGCCACGAACGGTTGCCCGATAGCAATCGGCTGCATCCGGCCAGGGATGCCATCACAATCGGAAATCCCAACAGCTGACTGATCGCTCACCCCCGCAACGGCGAGCATGGCTCGAGCGAGCGCTGCGTTCGCGACGTTGAATCGTCCGGGTAATTGGATCTGCAACGGCTCGGAGAATCCCCGCGGTCCGCGCAACACGAATGAAAACCCTCCTGACTCCAATGATTCGACCTGAGCGGTCTGCCAGTCTGCCGCCTGACCCCGAGTGGACAACGTCTCACAAGGAATTGTTGCGTCCGCGGCGATGCGTTGACCACCGTCGTCATCGATGCAGGTGACGGCACGGCGGGAATGACTTGGGGTAAACAACTGTGACTTAGCGAAGAAGTACTCGTCGACTGATGAGTGGAAGTCCAGATGGTCGCTGCCGAACTGAGTGAAACCAGCAACGTCGAATACACAGCCATCAACCCGACCCAATTGCAACGCATGGCTGGATACCTCGACGGCGACGGCGGAAACTCCGGCCTCAACCATCACAGCCAGCAGTGCCTGAAGTTCTGCCGCCTCGGGAGTTGTGCGGACGGTCGGCACCGGCCGACCCGCGATCACAGTCTGAACAGTTCCGATCAACCCGGTGACGTGTCCAGCAGCTCGCAGGCCTGCCTCGAGCAACCACGTCGTCGTGGTCTTTCCGTTCGTGCCTGTCACGGCCAGGGTCAACAGTTTGGTCGCGGGATAGTCGTAGACCTGTGCAGCAACGCCACCGACATGCGATCGCGGGTCGTCGACGACCATGACAGCTAAACCAGCTCGGCGAAGGCGGTCGACACCGCCAGCGTCGGTTAGCGCAGCAACAGCACCAGCCGTAGCCGCCAGTTGCGCGTACTCAGCACCGTGTTCGTGTTCACCCTGGAGAGCAGCGAACAAATCCCCAGGCTGCACATGGCGGGAGTCGACGGCCACCCCAGTCACGTCGGGGATTACACCGTCGGCCGTCAACACTTCGCAGCCGACGATCGACGACGCCAGAACATGGAGTGATACCGGCGACGCCCTGGGACGAACCTCCATGAGTCGCGCAGTCCAGCTATGGCCGGAAAGTCAGGCGCATCTTCGGCACCGTCGTTTGGGTCGGCGGAATCTGCTGGTCCTGCAACGCAAAACTCATAACGCGCTTGAAGACCGGGCCACCCAATTCGCCACCGTAGTGTCCGTTGACCGGCGCTTGAAGTGTGACTGAAACCACGAGAGCGGGATCATCAGCTGGGGCAAAGCCGATGAAGGATGCGGTGTAGCCGCGGTAGCAGCCACACGAATCATCTACCCGCTCGGCCGTTCCGGTCTTACCCGCGACGCGATAACCGGGAATCTGAGCCATGGGTGCGGTGCCCTCGTCGGAAACCACTGATTCCATCATCTCTCGCAGCGTAGTCGCTGTTTGAGCGCTAACCACACGATGACGGGCAGGCGGCTTTGCCGGTACGAAGGTTCCGTCCGTGGAAGTCGTCCCGTCAATCAAAGTCGGTTCGACCCGCACCCCGTTGTTTGCGATAGTCGCGAACACAGATGTCGCTTGGACGGCGTTGAGCGAAAGTCCCTGTCCGAATGCGATGGTCGCGAAGTTCGTGGGTCCCCAGTCGTTCACGTTGGGAAAGATTCCGGCACTTTCGCCGGGGAAGCCCAGGCCACTGGTTTGCCCCATGCCGAACTTCTTCAGGGTGTCGTAAAGCCGTTGCTCGCCAAGTTTTTCGGCGATGAGCATGGCGCCCATGTTGCTGGATTCAGCCAATACTCCGGTCGCCGTAAGGTGAAGCGTGCCGTGCGGGTCGTGGTCGTGGAACGAGTCGCCGCCGCGGTAGAGGACTGGCGGCACCGTGATGGGCGTGTTCGGCGTAACAACACCAGCATCCAGTGCGGCCGCCATGGTCATGACCTTGCTGGTACTTCCCGGCTCGTAGATCTCACTTACAGCGCGATTGCCACGGTCCGCGTCCGGAGCTGCAGTCGGGTCTGACGGATCGAAGCTCGGGTAGGTGGCCAGAGCGAGGATGCGACCGGTCCGCGGATCCATAACGACGACCGTGCCGCTTTGTGCGGCTGCCTCTCGAACCTTCGCCGCGATCGCGCGCTCGGCGATGAACTGGATATCCCGGTCGATACTCAGTTGCACGTCTACCCCCGGAACCGGCGCTTCTCGCTCTGTGTCGGCAGAGGGAATCTCGCTACCGCCCGCGGCCTCCTCATAAGTCAGCTGGCCGTCCTTGCCTGCGAGCTCGCTGTCCAGACCGGCCTCGTAGCCCCCAAGACCGTGACCGTCGCTACCGACAAAACCCAGAACGCTCGCCGCGAGGTTGCCTTGCGGGTAAACCCGCTTGGCGGTCGGTTCGCTGTAGATACCCGGCAAATGCAGCGCCGAAACACGCTGCCACATTGCCGGACTGACATCTTGGACGATGTAAGCAAAGCGCGCGTCGCCGGTCAGGCGTTCGACCAACGTATCGATGTCGACCTTCACTACCGGTGCCAAAGCCGCAGCTACCGATAGCGGATCAGACACTTGCGTCTGATCTGCTGTGACGTTGACAGCGTCGACCGTGGTCGCCAATGCAATGCCGTCAGAGTCGGTGATGGCACCACGGGTCGCGGCAATCGTGACTGTTCGCAGTCGTTCCTCGGACGCCGACGCGGCGTAGGCCGAGGCTTCGACTCCTTGCAACTGCAGCAACCGTCCCGCAAACAGCGACATGATCATCGCAACGACGATGCCGACCGCACTCACCCGACGACGCGAATCGCCAAGCCGAGGCTTTTGCCGTTGAACTGGCGTGGGGCGCGGCCGGCTACTGGTTGTTGCCACTGTTCGCGCTCCCTTGTCCACCACTGTTCTGCTGATCCTGCTGGACTTGGCCTTGCTTCTCGTTGCTGGTTCTGCTTCTCGTTCTGGTTCTGCTTCTCGTTCTGGTTCTGCGTGGTCGACGGCTGGGTGTCAGGTGGCGCAATCACAATCGGAGCGTGTGCGGGTACCGGGTCACCAAGAATCTTCCCGTCACTCATCCGCAAGAAGCCGGGGTTTACCGTCGGCACCATTCCCAAGTCGGAGGCACTGTGAGCCAACCGCTGGGGTGCTGCTAGCTCTGCCACCCGCTGCTGCAACGCCTGCTGGCGGTCTTGTAAGTCTGACGCTTGGATGCTCAGGTCGCGGACGGTGAACGATCCCTGGGCGAGCAAGGTATTCAAAACCAGAAGTGCCGCCAGTCCACCGACCAGCAGGACCATCACCAGCACCACGAACGGTGCGCGTGGTGCCGATCGTGGTCGCGGAACAACTCGGATATCGGGTCGGGTCGGAGCCCGAAGCGGGGCTTGAGTCGTGGTGGCGCTCATGCCGCGTCCCTCAATCGCTCGGCAGCACGTAGTCGGGCCGCCGTCGCGCGGGGATTACTTTCGATCTCCTCAGGCGAAGGCTTCTCGGCTCCCCTGGTGAGCAAGCGGAGTTCGGGGCCGCTGCCAGGAACTGGAAAATCCGTCGGGACATCGTCGACGGTGCGCGCCGCCAGGCATCGTTTGACGAGACGGTCTTCGAGCGACTGATACGACATCACCACCAGTCGTCCCCCGACAGCGAGCGCATCAATCGCAGCCGGGAGTGCGTTCTCGAGGGCCGTGAGCTCTCCGTTCACCTCGATGCGCAGGGCTTGAAAGGTGCGCTTGGCCGGATGTCCGCCCGTTCGTTGCGCGGGGATGGGTACCGCTGCTCGAATCACTGACACCAATCGGGCACTGTCAGTGAACGGCTCCTTAGCGCGCTCGCGCTCGACCGCCTTCGCGATCCGCCAGGCGAAGCGTTCCTCGCCGTAGGTTCGAAACACCCGCGCTAGGTCGTCAACGGAGTACGTATTCAGGACCTCTGCTGCCGTCAACTCGCTGGTCTGGTCCATACGCATGTCGAGCGGGGCATCGTAGGCGTAGGCGAAGCCTCGCTCGCTCAGATCCAGTTGCAGGGATGAGACGCCAAGATCCATCAGCACGCCCCGCACCCGAGCGATCCCGAGGCCGGCAAGGACATCCGGTAGTTCGTCGTAGACCGCGTGCACCAAGGTGACCCGGTCGGTGAAACCTTCAAGCCGAGTTCGCGCGATCTCTAGGGCAGCAGCATCGCGGTCGATCCCAACGACATGGAGCCCGGCGAATTGCTCGAGCAGAGCTCGGCTGTGCCCACCAAGACCCAACGTGGCATCCACCACTACCGCACCGGGAGTTTCCGCGGCCGGACCAAGAAGTGCCACCACCCGGTCGAGCATGACCGGGAGATGTGCTGACTCGTCGGCCACGTCATGCCCGCCATACCGACGCGGTCTTACAGGTGGTGCCGTTCATTCTCGACCCTTCAGTGACGGCTGCGGTGATGAGTTCCGTCCTTGACCCAGGTCCCCCTCCGCTCCTTCGTCTGGCACCGGGGAAGGTGTGTCAGACGTAGCAGCGGCGGAGGACCTCGACCAAGGTCGACTGCCTTGCGACTACATGACTCCGGGCAGCACCTCCTCGCTGAGGTCGGCGTACGCAGGCTCGCTATCTCCGAGGTACTCGTCCCAGCGCTGGCCGTCCCAGATCTCGACGCGCGCTCCGGTTCCGATGACAACGCACTCTTTGTTCAGCCCGGCGTAGGCCCGCAGCGGTGCCGGGATCGTGACGCGTCCCTGCCGATCAGGCAGTTCGTCTGAAGCACCGGAGTGGAGGACACGCAAGTAGTCACGGGCGCCTCGACTGGAAAGCGGGGCTGCCTCAAGGCGCTGGGCGAAGGTGAGGAAGTCGTCGCGGGGGAAGACGTAGAGGCAGTGCTCTTGTCCTTTTGTCATGACGAGGCCTCCCTGCAGCGCATCCCGAAATTTGGCGGGGAGAAAAAGTCGGCCCTTGTCGTCGAGCTTCGGGTAATGCGTGCCCAAGAACACCGCGGTCACCTCCCTTCCTCCATGGCGCCCCACCGTACCCCACTTTCCTCCACCGTCAACCACTTCGGCAGAACTTTCCGCCTACTTAAGGATTGTTTTCCCAGGTCAGATCCTGTGGTGTGAAGTGGGGCATTTTTTCCCTCTGAGTACCCGATGGTTACAGTCCTGACACCTGGACGTAGTTGCCCCGTCGCCGCCGTACTCTTATCCGGGGTGGCCTCGACCCCATCGAATGGCGACGGCGTCGCCCCGACCATGTGTGGAGATCGCCCTTGACCACCGCCCCTGGCCCAGCGCCAACGGCACCAGCGCCTGACTCGTCGCCCGAAGGCACGCTGAATCAGCCCGTCCAGGCGTCGGGTCTGGCGATTCGCCAAGCCATCGAGACGGTGATTGAGGGGAAGCCAGACACCGTCCGCCTGGCCCTTCTTGTGTTGTTGGCCGAAGGCCATCTCTTGATTGAGGACGTCCCCGGGGTCGGCAAGACGATGCTCGCCAAATCGCTCGCGCGTGCACTGGACTGCAGTGTTCGACGCATCCAATTCACACCGGACCTGCTGCCAAGCGACATCACCGGCGTCAGCGTTTTCAATCAAGAGACCCGCGACTTCGAGTTTCGTCCCGGTGCGGTATTCGCCAACATCGTGATCGGTGACGAGATCAACCGAGCCTCACCCAAGACGCAGTCGGCGTTGCTGGAGGCGATGGAGGAGCATCAAGTCACGGTCGATGGTGCGACGTACGCATTGGCTGCCCCATTCATGGTGGTCGCTACGCAGAACCCGATCGAAATGGAGGGCACCTACCCATTGCCCGAGGCACAACGCGATCGTTTTATGGCCAGGCTCTCCATGGGTTACCCCGACGTTGATTCCGAACTCGCGATGCTGGACAGCCAAAGTTCGTCGCGGCCGCTCGAAGAACTACGACCCGTCGCAACCGCCTCGCACATCGCCGAACTCATCGAGGTGGTTCGTGCCGTCCACGTCGGTACTGCGGTCCGCAAGTACGCAGTCGACATCGTCACTGCCACCCGTCGTTCACCAGATCTACGCCTCGGTGCCTCGCCACGCGCGACGCTCCACCTGATCCGAGCAGCAAAGGCTGCCGCGGCGCTTGATGACCGCGACTACGCGCTGCCCGATGATGTCCGAACGTTGGCCATCCACGTCCTTCCCCACCGATTGCTGCTGACGGCCGAGGCGCAAGTTGCCAGACGCTCGGCCGCGGCAGTTGTGCAAGGGGTCATCGACTCGACCGCAATTCCTCAGGTGTGACTTGAAAGACGCGCTCAGTGGGTTGACGCCGCGGGGCCGAGTGTTGATGGCCGCGGGCGTCACGGCATTCGCCCTGGCACTGCTCATGGGACAGACCGACATCATGCGGGTCGGACTGTTGGTGTCGATTCTGCCGTTGGCCAGTGCATTCAGCGTGTCACGCACTCGATTTAGGTTGGCCTGCCTGCGAAGCATCGAGCCTGGTCGCGTTCCCATTGGCGATCCGGCGACGGTCACTCTTCGTTTGGAGAACGTCTCGTCGCTGCCCACCGGCCTGCTCCTCGTCGAGGACCACGTACCACCAGATTTAGGCGATCGCGCCCGCTTCGTGGTGGATCGGATGGCGCCCCGAGGCATTCGCTCTGCAACCTTCACTGTCCAGCCGACGGCGCGCGGGCGATACGCCATCGGCCCACTGGCCGTGCGGCTGACCGATCCGTTCGGCTTCTGCGAACTCGACAGAACATTTTCGACCACGCACCACCTCATCGTGACCCCGCACGTTGAACCACTTTCGCCGTTAGCGCTTCGGGGCGATTGGAACGGCAGCGGAGACAGCCGAGCTCGCTCCGTCGCAGCGGCCGGCGAAGATGACGTAGCGGTACGCGAATACCGACACGGCGACGAACTTCGACGGGTCCACTGGCGTGCGACGGCGAAGACCGGCGCACTCATGGTGCGGCGCGAGGAGCAACCCTGGGAGAGCCGCTGCACAGTGCTCCTGGATACCCGGGCCAAGGCGTATCCCGGTCACGGTCCAACCGGCGCGTTCGAGAAGGCGGTCTCGGTCAGCGCTTCAGTGGCCATTCACCTGGACCAACGCGGTTACGCAGTTCGACTGATCACTGGTTCGACCCCGATGATCACCGGAAGTTCTCACGACGACATCTCCGGTGGAGGCAGCGACGCTGAGGGGCAGCTGCTCGACGCGCTTGCCACCGTGGACGCAACTGAAGCCCTCGCGTTCGAGAGCATCGCCAGCACAGTTCGTCACGGAAACGAAGGAATGCTGATCGCGGTTCTTGGGAAGTTAACTCCCGACGACACTGATCAGTTGGTTCGAGCCAGGCACGGAATGGGTAGGTCGATCGCCCTGGTCTGTGCGCCTGAGGGGTGGCTGGATCACCGCACTCGGCGGCAGGGAGCAGATGATCTAACTGCCCAAACAGACCATGAGAATTGCGTCGCGTTGTTGCGCAGCGCGGGTTGGTCAGTCGCGGCGTTCAGCAAAGTCGACGCAGTCGCAGATACCTGGCGCATGGTGCAAGACAGTTCCTTGTTGACGCCGACCTCGATGTCATCGGCGGCAGCAGTGACAGCGACAACGACGGCTGCGAGTGGCGCATGACCGAGGAAAAGTTCGGGGCGCAATGGCGACTCACAGGTGCGGCAGCATTTGCGACGTTCCTGACTTCGCTGTGTCTGACGCCGACCGTTAGCGAGGGAAAGTGGAGCCTCGGCATTCTGCTGGTCATCACAAACATCGCCGTAGTCGGAGCCCTGGCACGTAAGTGGTCGCTGCCCCGGGTCCTCATCCCCATCTTGCAGTTGTGGGTGCTGTTCCTTACTACTGTCTTGCTCTTTGCTCCAGCGCAGACCCTCTATGGAATCCCGACCCTCGGGTCAGTCAGCCATCTCGCTGATCTGACGAACGACGCGCTGGCGGTGATCTGGAACCAGCAACCACCGCTTGCAGCAACTGATGCCGTCGTCTTTGTGGTTACCGGTGGGGTCGGCCTGGTTGCCATAGCAGTGGATGCCATCGCCGTTACTTGGCGCCGACCGATCTTCTCGGGCCTTCCGCTGTTCGTCCTCTATCTGGTGCCGGCCGCGGTCCTGCCGCATGGAGTTCCCTGGCCGCTGTTTGCGCTTGCCGGGGCCGGCTGGATTCTCATTCAACTCGTGGACGGCCGCGAGCGACTGGCTCACTGGGGCCGAGTCGTCGGTGCGACCGGCAAGGTCACAACTGACGCAGCTGCCCTGGGTGGAACCGGCCGCAGGCTCGGCGCCACTGCGCTGGTCGCAGCCATCGCCATCCCGATGGTTGTCCCGAGCATTGGTGAAGGGGTGTTCGGTGCTGGCGGCGACGACGGTCGGGCTGGCGGTGACCACACCAGCGGGCTGGACCCAAACAAGAAGGTCATCACGATCAACCCGATCGTCGATCTGAAGCGGGATCTGACCCAGGGCGCGGACAACAAGGTGTTCACCTACCGCACCACTGACACCACGCCGCAGTATTGGCGCATCGCCACGCTCGACCAGTTCGACGGCTTTACGTGGACCCTCGCCGAGTCATCGGCAAGCGAAGCGCAACAGGCGAGCTCGGGACTGCCAGCGCCCCCCGGATTAAGTGACGCAATAGCCCGCACGGCGGTCGTCAGCGATGTGCAGATCACGTCGTTGAGTTCCAAGCGGCTACCACTGCCCTATCCCACGACCAGTGTCGACATTGACGGTGACTGGCGCTGGGACCCCGACACCCTCGACGTCTTCTCCGCGTCAGACGGTGGCAACGCACTGGGCATGCACTACGTCGCTTCGTCGTTGGACATCGCTCCGACCCCCGAGCAACTAGCCGCTGCTCCTACACCAGGCTCGGAGATGGACTACTACCTGCAAGTGCCTCCAGACATCCAGAACCTGCTGGGGGCGAGGACTGCTCAGGTAACCATCGGCGCAGACACCAAGTACGCGCAGGCCGAGGCGATTCAAAACTGGTTCCGCAGCAAATTCAAGTACAGCCTCACGAAGGTAACCGGCAACGACACAACCGTTCTCGAGGATTTCCTTCATGACAAGAGTGGCTACTGCGAACAGTTCGCCGCCACGATGGCTTTGATGGCTCGGGTGTCTGGGATCCCCTCGCGTGTACAGGTTGGATTCACGCCAGGGACCGAGCAAGAAGACGGGACCTGGCTGGTCACCACTCACGATGCGCACGCTTGGCCAGAACTCTGGTTCGAGGGCGTTGGTTGGGTGCGCTTCGAACCAACTCCCGGCGGCGGCGATGGCAACGCTGCTCCTGCGTATGCGCCATCGAATGTGACGACCGGCGACCCATCGGGAAACACCAACACCCACGGCGGCTCGAACACCACACACCTACGACGTGACACCGCCCAGACCCTTAAGGATCTCAGGGACCAAGCCCTCGCCAACATCAATCGTGGAGGCATTTCACCCACGGCGAACCAGACTTCCGGACCCACCGGTCCAGATCGCAGACTGTTCGTCCTGATGGTGCTCATCATGGGTGTGGTGTTAGCCGCGGCGCCATTCGTCACTAAGAGAGTGACTCGAATGCGTCGATGGCAACGTGTGTCGAATGAAGGCGACGCAATTCTTGCGGCGTGGCAGGACGTCCTCGACGTAGCAACTGACATCGACCTAGCACCGCTACCGACCGAGACGCCTCGTGACCTGGCAGCACGTTTGCCGCAGGAGGGCGGACTCAACGATTCCGCTCGGGAGGACTGGCGCGCTCTCAGTCGTGCGGTTGAGCGCCACCGCTACGCCAACGGCGGCTTCGCTGCAGCGAGCTTCTCGT
Organism: uncultured Actinomycetota bacterium; assembly: GCA_963726755.1. Classification (GTDB taxonomy): domain Bacteria; phylum Actinomycetota; class Actinomycetes; order JAHEKZ01; family JAHEKZ01; genus DATKIY01. Next base: position 966,845 of record CAVSDB010000001.1, on the reverse strand, counting down.
CAGCGGATCCGGGGGTACGTGCCCGACAAATCGACGTGTGGCGTGAACGAAGTAAGGCGTTGACAGCGAATCTGTACCAGGCCGTGACGCCGGCTGATCGACGTCTCGCCGTGTTGTGGCCGGCCTCCGGTCGCCAACAACTTTCGAACGGATGGAATCACCTGATGGACTCAGTGGGAACGCGGTGGCAGGAAATGACGAGCGTGCTGTTTAGACGCTTACGCCGCAGTGACTGACGTGCATCTGGGAGGCAGTAGTTGAGAACGTCCTAGCCCTGACCGTCGCGGCGACGATCCCAACGCTCTTCGAGCCGAGACATGAAACTCGATCGCGCCTTGGGTTGCGAACCCGTTGCCGGCGACGAAGGTGCTGTGGCCGCAGACGATCCGCCGGACCACGTACTGACCGCAATCCAACCACCCGCGAGCATGACGACGAAGCCGACGACACCCAGTGGCCAGAACGGTGCGGCCACTCCGGCAACCAGCACAGCAAGGCCAGCAATGACCAACACGATGCCGAGGACGAGTGTTCGGCGCCCGTGGCGCGCTGATCCGCCGCTGCGCAGCGTCGATGCCAACTTCGGGTCATCGGCGTAGAGCTGACGCTCCATCTGCTCGAGCAGTCGCTGCTCGTGCTCGGAGAGCGGCATGGCTCCTCCTTGCGGGCATCAGGCGATCGCCGGATGCGATTGCCTACCTCCAGGATAGGCGCCATCTGGACGGTTAGAAACCCGACCGCCCAATCTGGCGCGTAACGGCCCGGTAAAGCCGGTCCGCACGGTTGTTTTCTCCTGTTGTTCTTGCTGTTGTTGCCTACCGTACGAATCGGCATCACGGGCCGAGAACTGGACCAGTATCCCCTAGCTGGACGAACGTTCCACGCCTTCAGGAGTCATGATCACCGATCAACGTGGCGGGTCTAACCGCCCCTGAGCCAAAGCGATGGGCGGCCTGGTCCGAAGCTACCTCTGCCTCTCGCCACCCCTGCGGTCGCTCATCCAGCGCTAATTGACGGGAAATGGTGCCGGCGGCGAGCAGACCCTCGATACGCACCCCGACCAACCGGATCCGCGCCCGATCCAGTCCTAGCGCGTCGTACAACTGGAGAGCGGTCGCGTAGACCTGGCGGGCAGTGTCAGTGGGTTCGCGCAAGGTACGTGAACGGGTGATCGTGGTGAAGTCGGCGAACCGAATCTTGATGCTGACGGTCCGCCCTACCGAGTCCGACGCTCGAAGTCGCGCTGCAGTTCGCTCGCTGAGCCTCAACAGTTCGCGACGAATCAGCATCGGGTCGTCGATGTCGTTGGCAAATGTTTCTTCGGCGCCAATGCTCTTGTCAGGTTCGTTGGGATGGATCCGGCGTTCGTCACGACCCCATGCCAACGCCGCGAGGTGACTCCCCACCGCCTGTCCGAGTGCCCGCTCAAGGGTGGAGACCGGTATCTGCGCGAGGTCAGCCACAGTTCGCAGACCGAGGCGATGCAGTACCTCTTCGGTCTTCTGGCCAACTCCCCATAGCGCGTTCACCGGTAGGGGGTGAAGAAACTCCACGACACCGTCTGGCGGAATGATGATTAACCCGTCGGGTTTGCAACGAGTCGAACCGAGTTTGGCGACGAACTTGGTACTAGCGACTCCGACCGAACAGGTGATGCCTTGCTCGTCGGCGACTCGGGTGCGGATCAGTTCACCGATCGTCGCCGGAGAACCGAGCCGACGAACCGAGCCAGAAACGTCGAGAAATGCCTCGTCCAAACTCAACGGTTCAACTAGCGGTGTGATCGAACGAAAGATCGCCATAACTCCGGCGGAGATGCGCGAGTAGTCCGCATGATGGGGCTCCAATACGATGCCCTGCGGGCAGAGTCGTCGAGCTCGTGTCGTGGGCATTGCCGAGTGCACACCCATTGCGCGCGCCTCGTAGGTCGCCGAAAGCACCACGCCTCGACTACCGCCACCAGCGACGATGACAGGTTTGCCCTTTAGTTCCGGATAGCGCAGGAGTTCGACAGAGGCATAGAAGGCGTCCATGTCCACATGCAGAATCGGGCATGCGGTGTCGTCACGGGCCGTTGTCATCGCTCACCAGTGTCATCGCTCACCATTATCTGCGGGTCTTCATTATCCGCCGGCACTTCCTGGACTGGCGTGCCACAGCGATCGCGGAGGCTTGCCCTTCTTCGGATCCTCACCAGGTGGCTGGACATCGGCGTAGGGAGATTGCCGGAACCCGCTGGGGTGAACCAGCACTCGACGCCGTCCCATTCCACCCGCTCGGTGAGTCTCCTGGTTGACATCGGCGCTGTTCGGTTCCAGCGGGGACGCGGTGACCGATGGCACGCCAGCCGGCCCAGGTACCGGATCCATTGACCCGGCTGGTGGCGCGGCAAGGATCTGCTCGACTGCTGACAGACCACCGTCCTGCCATCGGGCATAAAGACTCGACAGCTCCCAGCAGCCAGTCGCTCGAAGAGACACCCCTCGTGGGCCGGTCCGTCTGACCTCACCTCGAATCAACAGCAGCCACGAGTGGAACAACGTGGCGGCATAGGGGCCTTGGGCGTCCTCGAAGAAGGTCGCGTCGACCGGTCCGGTGCCATCATCGATGGTGACAAACACCACTCGGCGACCGGACCGGATAGGTGGCGTCTGAGTAGCGACCTTGACCCCAGACACCAGAATCGAGCGTCGGGACCGCTGCGCCAACAACCCACGCGACCGCACGATGCCAATCGCGTCGAGCATCGGACGGTAGAAGTCGACCACATGACGACTCGCGTCCAACCCGAGTACATCGAGTTCAGCACGCACCCGCTCCGCGCCAGTCATCTCTGGTAATCCGGACAACACCGGCAGGGTGTCATCGCCTGGGCCGAGATCAAAGGTGAGTTGAACATCGGGCGTGGTTCGAGCAGGAGATGTGTCGAGCTTCGAGCTGCTGTGGCTCGAGCAGTTGGCATGGCATTCCACCGACCGAGGTCAGCAACCTGCAACAACAGGTCCCTACGGGTAACCCGTTGACGACGACGAACCGGCAAGGTGGACCCGATCGAATAGAGGGAATCGAACGCGCCGGCAACCACGAGGCGTTCAACGACTGGTCGGGCGACTGCGGCGCGATGCCAGAAATCGACCAGCGAACGAAACGGTCGACCACTGAGGATGCGTCCGACTTCGGCATCGTTGATGCCCTTGACGTCATCGAGCGCCAGTCGGATGCCGTAGTGACGAGCATCCGGCAACAACGGGCTGTCGGGAACCCCACGCGGAGAGCCCGAACCGTCGACTTGATCCAACACTCGAGGTGGTGGCTCATCGTGTGGGTCAACCCGTTCGATGCAGTAACCGCTACCCGAGGCATTGACGTCGAGGGGAAGAATCGCGATACCGAACTGCCGGGCGTCGTCGAGGATTAGTCGCTTGGGGTACATCCCAGGGTCGTGGGTGAGCACGCCTGCCAAGAAGGCAGCCGTGTGGTGCGCCTTGAGCCAGGCCGAGTGGTAGGTCGGGAGCGCGAAGGCGGCGGCATGAGCCTTGCAGAATCCAAACGAGGCGAAGGCACGTAACACATCCCAAATCCGCTCAACCGTGATTAGCGGGTAACCGCGACCGAGGGCTCGTGGATAAAACCACTCGCGAGTCTCTGCCTGTCCGTCAGGATCACCGAGCGCCCGACGTTTCTCGTCAGCCTCGGCGAGTGAGCAGCCGGTGATGACGTGGATGATCGAGATCACTTGCTCGTGGAAGACCACTACTCCGTAAGTCTGCTTAAGGACCGGCTCGAGGTCAGGATGTAAGTACTCCGGCAGTGACCAGCCATGACGAGCGCGCAGAAACGGGTTCACCATGTCGGACTTCACCGGACCCGGTCGGAACAGCGAAATATCGATGATGAGGTCGTCAAAAGTTTCAGGAGCGAACTTCCCGACGAGTTCACGCTGCCCCGGTGACTCGATCTGAAAACAGCCAAGAGTGTGGGTTGATCGGATGAGGTCGAACGTGGCCCCATCGTCGAGAGGTAACGCATCAAGATCTGGGCAGTGCTCGGCGCCATCGACCCGAGCAATCTCGTCGATGGCATAAGCCATAGCTGACTGCATTCGGATCCCAAGAACATCCAGTTTCAGCAGACCCAAATGCTCGACGTCGTCCTTGTCGAACTGGCTCATCGCAAAACCCATAGCGCTCGGTTCGACAGGAGTGCGGTCGAGCAAGGTGATGTCAGAAAGCAGGACTCCGCAAGGGTGAAGCGCAAGATGGCGCGGCAACCCATCGAGTCGCTCGGCCAACGCGAACAGCATGTCAAGACGTGGATCATCGCCGATCCGGCTGGACCGCAACTCGGGAAGTTCCCGCAACGCCTTGCGGGCATCACGCGCTCGAATGTGTGGGAAGGCCTTAGCTAACCGATCGATCTCACCCGGTGGCATCCCCAGAGCCGCCCCAACATCACGAATCGCATGACGAACACGATAGGTATCGGCCATCGACACACATGCCACTCGATCAGCACCGAATCGTTCGAAGATTCGGGTATAGATCTCGGTTCTGCGGGCAGACTCGACGTCGATGTCGATATCAGGCAATGCCTGGCGCAACGGTGAAAGAAACCGCTCGAAGAGAAGTCCGTGACGCATCGGGTCAACCCCAGAGATCTCAAGCAGGTAGGTAACCATCGAGCCAGCACCCGATCCGCGTGCAGCAACTCGGATATCCATCGAACGAATCAGGTCACAGACATCTGCGACGGTGAGGAAATACGTCGCGTATCCCAACCCAGCGATGACTTTGAGTTCTTCGTCAAGGCGTTCGCGAGCAAGACGTGCCGACTCCCCTTTATCGGGCAGGTGTTGTCGGTGCCAACCCGATTCGCAACGTTGCCGGAGTACCGCATCAGCAGTTCGACCAGCAGCCACCGCTGCCGGATCGACCACGTCGAGTTCGGGAAAGTGCACCGACCCGATGCCGAGATCGCCAACCGGATCCAGCACACACGCGTCGGCCAGTTCGGCCGTGGCGTCGAGCAACTGACGGACGGTGCTGCGTTCACTCCTGACACCAGCCAGCTGAGCGACCTCGGCGGCGATGGCGTGCATCTGCGCGCCAGACTTCAGATAACCCTCACCGGTTCGTCGGTCGATGTGACGGACGTCGAGTGCGACGAGTCGACGTGTGGCGTCGAGTACGTCAGCAACCGGAGCGTCCTCACGTCGGGCGTATCGCACTGCATTACTCAGGACCGCAGGAACGCGCACGTCGTGGGACAAGCCCAGCATGCGTGCAGCGAAACTGGCCGAACGTCCGGTCGCATCTGCACCACGGTGATTGACGACCTCGATACGCAAGCAGTTGTCGGGGAGCGCGGTTCGCCATCGTGTGGTCTCTGCCGCTGCTAGGTCAGGTCGGCGACGGTTGAGTAACCGCCCCACTGACGAGTCCGGACCCAGCAACACCACTAGCCCCCCGAGCAAGGCATGGGTTCTCAATAACTCGAGATCGATGACAGGTTGGCCGCGCCGATTATCTTGTTCGGCGAGGGTGTGAGCCGCCGAGATCAGCCGACACAACGCTGCCCATCCCTGCCGATCGCGCGCCAACACCGTGACCCGTGGCCATCGTGGATCCACCGCGCGACCACCTCGCGCCGGCGTCCGCTTCTTTGAGTTCGGGTGTCCTGAACTCAGTTGCCCTGAACTCAGTTGCCTGTCCTCCACGACCGCCAGATCAGCGCCGAGGATGGGAGCGATTCCCACCGCCATGCAAGCCCTAGCGAATCGCACCGCACCGCGAACACCGTCACGGTCAGTCAACGCCAGCGCGGTCATCTCGTGGTCAGCCGCGACTGCTACCAGTTGGTCGGGATGGGAGGCACCATGACGAAGCGACCAACCAGAAGCGACGTGAAGGTGGGTAAAGGAATCAGGCACCGAACGCCGGTCAACTCACCCGGGGTAGAGCGATCTGATGCGGAACACCAACGGTGGTGTCCACGAGCGCGAGAAAAGTTTCAGCATCACGCAGCAGATCGTCAGCCTCTCGACTAGTGACAACATCAAGACCTGCCTCGGCCGCTGAACGTTTCGTCGCCCCTGCTGCGAAGAAGGTTGCCCACTCCGTCAACTCAGGTGCTGCTTGGGTAAGTAGTTCCCATGCGCTGCGGGGGCCACGACGACTCGGCGTTGGCCGCGTTCTGGCTGCGAGTACTGCCGCAGCGCCACGTAACGCCGCCAAGTGCGCGGCGGCGTACCGCTCCGCCGGCCGCGGCGAAAGCATCGCCTCGGTCAAGCCGCGTCGGGCCGCGGCTAGGAGGTCGAGCACTCCGGGTACCGAACTCGCCGTTCGTCTTGCGATCTGGGTCATCGAAACCTCCTAGTCGTGGACTCCTCGTAGGGACCAACCGGCGTCGTCCTGGCACAGGTCGAAGACTCCGGTACTGCGGCCTCGACAGACCTCGACCCGCCACAGTTGACGCTCGGGGTCAGGCACCGCGCTGATTGCTCCACTCGTCGATCCAGTCGCTGGCCCAGTTACCGCTGGGGCGCCGCTGCGCCACCACGCCCCCGTCTCGACCCAATGAGCCAGCACGCTGCCGACGACGTATCGACGCCCCTGCCAGCGAAAGGCCAGCGGTGGCTGCTCGTGCCCTCTGGTCAGGGGCTCTACCGGTTCGCCAACTCGGCGCATTCGCCCTCCTGACCTCGAACTGTGGGACGTCGAACTGTTGGGGAGGCCCACCGGAGCGAGGCAGGGGTCGAGTCCACCTCGGCCCGGTGGGCCTCCCGGGCCAGACCGCGAGACCCGACCCGGGAGTGTTCGAACACCTGTTCGAACACTCCTCACAGTAAAGCCCTCCACCGACAACTCGTCAACCCCCGCTCTGAATTCCTAAGAACGACGCACTCTCCCCGTCTCGAGGGAACAAACTCCCGTAGTCATGCTGTGGATAGCGCGACGTCCACATCGTCAGTTGCCTGTGGATTCCGCGGCATCCACAGCATGAATGCAGAGTTTGTTGCACCAGTGCGGGAGAACGCGTCGTTCTTAGGATTGGGCGGGAGCCAAGGCGTCACAGAACTGCCGGATAGGCTCGCGCCATGGTGCTGGACCATCCGTCGGTTGAACGGGTTACCGCGAAGCTGCGCGACCTAGGCGCTAACGGCGAGGTGGTGCAACTTCCCGAGGCGGCGCGCACCGCAGCAGCTGCCGCCGACCAGCTCGGCTGCCCCGTCGGGGCCATCGCCAACAGCCTGGTCTTCGACGCCGATGGCGAGCCGCTGCTGATCATGACCAGTGGCGCACATCGTGTCGACACTCAGCAAGTAGCGGCAGTTCTCGAACTCAGTGCCATCAACCGCGCTGACGCAGACTTCGTTCGCAAACACACCGGGATGCCAATCGGTGGGGTCGCACCCGTCGGTCACCCTCACCCGCTCCGGACCGTCGTCGACGTCAACCTTGCTCACTTCGAGCAGGTTTGGGCAGCAGCAGGACACCCCAACACCGTCTTCCCCACCACCTACGACGAACTCCTGCGCATCACCGGCGGCACGGCCGCAGAGGTGGAGTGAGGTCCATGACCAACACCGAGCCTCTCCAACGCTCGGCTGCTGGCCTGGCTTACGACCGAGGCGGCACCGGACCGCCGTTGCTACTGGTCCACGGCCTCGGCTCAGACCGAATGGTGTGGGATCCAATCGTTCCGCAACTACGCGAACGTTTCGACGTCATCGCGGTCGACCTGCCTGGTCACGGCAAGTCACCCCGCATCCCACCAGGTCAACCGGCGACGACCGTTGCCCTTGCGGCTCAACTCGGCAGGTTTCTTGACGAGTTGCGGCTGACCAAAGTGCACGTCGCTGGTAGTTCGATGGGTGGCTGGGTCGCTATCGAACTCGCGTTGCAGGCTCGAGCATTGAGCGTGACGGCCATGGCTCCGGCTGGCTTCTGGCGGGACGGATTGGTTCCGTTGGTTGCTCACGCAAACAGGTGGGCCGCTCGCGTGGTCTCGCCCATCGCTGGTCCATTGCTGCGAGTCCGACCGCTTCGCGCAATTGGGTTCTGGTCCTCGTCCGCCAAACCAAGCGACCTGGACGCACATGTAGCGACGCATGCGACGACGTCTCTTGCACATGCAAGCGGTTGGGCCGCGACGCTGGCAGCGACGTACGGACGACGTTGCGACGCAACCGACCTGTCCCCAAGCATTCCGCTAACGGTCGTGTGGGGTGACCGTGATCGCATCCTCCCCGCGTCGTACTGCCAAGAGCCAGACGGACTGCCGCCGCACGCGCGCTGGGTGCGGCTCAGCGACTGCGGGCACGTTCCCATGTGGGATCAACCCGAGCAGAGCATCCGCCTGATCGAAGAAACCACCGGCGCCACGGTGCGCACCTCACAGTTGGCATGACCAACGTTCCTGCGCTGGTCACGCTGCACGTTTGGGGAGTCCCGCGTGGTCAGATAGCGAGTTCGTTGACACGTATGGCTGGTCAACGTCGAGCGCTCGCCACCTTTCCTGGAGTCACCTTCAGCAAGTTCCTCGGCACCGGCACCGGTGAGACGTTTACGGTGCGCGACGCAGACTTCGGACATTGGGCATTGCTCGCCTGTTGGGACTCCGCGCAGTGCGCGGCCGCGTTTGAGCGTTCCCGATCTGTTCGAGCCTGGGATGCGAACTGCAATGAGCGGCTGCGCATCGAACTGTCTACCCGCCCGCAGCACCGGACGCTGGTCCAGTCGGACGCCCTTCGGCGATCCGAACGTGGCGACTGAAGGTCCGGTGGCAGCGATCACTCGCGCTCGCCTACGCATGAGCAGTGCGCGCACGTTCTGGCGATCGGTACCACCAGTATCGAAGGCGGTTCACAGCGCACCCGGACTCGCGTTGGCGTTCGGCATCGGAGAGGCACCCGTGGGGTTCCAGGGGACATTCAGTCTGTGGCGCGACGCCGAAAGCCTGAAGGCCTTCGCCTACGCCGACGCAGCGAACACAAGGTGGTGATGGAACGCTCGCAAAGTGAGGGTTGGTACGCCGAAGAACTCTTCGCACGATTCGCGTTTCTCAGCAGCGAGGGAACCTACTGCGATCGACCGCTTCAGGTCGGACGCTGACCGCTCGACTTCGAGTCTGCGGGCAGCAGGTGCCAGACTGTGGTGCGCCAACGGCGTCCACGACGCGTTCGATCGATGCTTCACCAACGACGTGGGCCAGAATGAGCCAACGGCTGTACACCGGACCTACGCAGGGCCGCCGGGGATCCCCCGTGCTGCTCGGTGCTGGCGTGGTTGCTGGCTGCCATCACCATCGGTGTGCAGATCTACTACCCGATCGCGTCGGAGGCGGATCGTCCTGCGGTTGCGGTTGTCGCCGTATGCACGTTCTTCCTAGCGTCGCTCGCACACGCCTCGGCCAGACACGGAGTCGTCGGGTTCTTCCTTGTCGGAATCGTGATCCCGGCTGCTGGGACTGGCTGTTGAGGCGTTCGCGCTACACACCGGCTGGCCGTTCGGCGACTACACCTACAGCGATGTGCTGGGTGCCACCGTCTTCGACGTTCCCGTCGTTGTCCCCCTGGCCTGGGCGATGATGGCCTATCCGTGTTACGTGGCTGCGACCACGCTGAGCCAGCGACCGTGGGTCATTGCCGTGATCGGCGCCTGGTCGCTGATGGCGTGGGACATCTTCCTCGATCCGATGATGGTCGAGCTGCGTGCCTGGACCTGGCACGGCGACACACCTTCGCTGCCCGGTATCGACGAAATCCCAGTGCAGAATTTCGCCGGTTGGTTTGCCGCAGGATTGGTCATCACAGCACTGCTGCTGCTGTTGCCCAATCCCCGAGCGTCTGCCAACCAACCAGCGACGCTGTTCCTCTGGGTCTTTGCTTCGTCGGTGGTGGCTGCGGCCTTCTTCTTCGATCGACCAGAACTCGCAGTCGTCGGAGGCGTTGCCATGGGAGTAGTCGCCCTCCCCTACGCCTGGCGGTTGTGGGACACCCGTACTATGAGTCGAGCACGATCGACGGTCGGTCGTGTACTCACGTCCGTTGGAAGCTGCCGGAGCGATCCTCGCGACCGCTCATACGCTGGCAAACCTTCGACAACTACGCAGCCCAACGAAGTCGACCGCCGATCGTCAATCGTCGAGTCTCTGTCCTCATCCCGGCGCGCAACGAAGCTGCGACGATCGGTGCCTGCCTTGAAGCGCGCCCGTTCGCAACAACTCATCGACGACCTTGAGATTCTGGTTCTCGACGACGGTTCATCGGACGGCACCGACCAGGTCGTACGCCATCACATTGACGACATCCAACGTCCGGCTAGTCGACACGGCTGGCGAACCACCCTCGGGCTGGCTCGGTAAGACGTGGGCCTGCCAACGACTCAGTGATGCTGCGCGAGGCGAGGTGCTGGTCTTCGTTGACGCCGACGTCGTGCTCGCTCCCCTGGCCGTCGCTGCAGCGGTCGACATGATGGCTGAATACGCAGCGATCTGTCCCTACCCGAAACAACTTGCCGACACAGCGACCGAGCGGTTGGTACAGCCACTGCTGCAATGGTCGTGGCTGACGTTCCTTCCCCTGGCAGCGGCCGAGCGATCGAGCCGGCCGTCACTTTGTGCCGCCAATGGACAGTTTCTTGTCATCACTCGCGAGGCGTACGACGAAGTCGGTGGTCATGCTGCCGTTCGCAACAGCGTCCTTGAGGACCTCGACCTGTTCCGCGCACTGAAGCGAGCAGACTTACGTGGCCTCATCGCTGACGGGACGTCGCTGGCCACCTGTCGGATGTACCAAGACTGGTCACAGCTGCGCGACGGCTATGCGAAGTCGCTCTGGTCAGCTTTCGGTAGCCCCGCGCGGGGCCGTCATGGCCGTCGGGGCGTTGGGTCTTTGTTACGTCGTGCCGCCACTCGCGATGCTGCGCGGCTCACGGGTTGGCGCGATTGGCTACGTCGCCGCAGTCGCGGGCCGAATGGCGGTCGCTCATCGGGTCGATGGACGCGTGTGGCCCGATAGTGCCGCTCACCCGGCGTCCATCGTCACGCTTTCGTACTTGGTGGCCCGTTCGCTGCGAGAACGACGCCGCGGCACGCTTGCAGTGGAAAGGACGTGTCATCGACACCGGTCAGTCTTCGGCCACCACCTGAAACGTCGAAAGACTGGGATCTGCCGCGTACTTGACGAGTGTTCCCTCGGAGAGCGCTTGGTTCAACGCCTCAACCGCCTCCGGCTCGATGAGTTCACCAGGTGCCAGTACCGGCACGCCGGGTGGGTATGGCGCGACCAGTTCCGCAGACACTCGGCCGACCGCAGTCGGCCGCCGAAACCGTTTCGTGCGACGCGAAGTATGCCTCCCGTGGTGTCATCACCGCCTGCGATCGGACCGTCCACGCCGACGAGGGACGGATAACGCGGGGGGTACCTCGGTGCCGCTCGACGAGTTCAGCAAAGGTGTCAACGAAAGCCAGGACATCGTCCAGACTGTCGGCCATCGTCACCATTGGCACGACGGTGTCATGGTCGGCCATCTCTACTGGGAAACCTCGTTCGATCAGAGTCATCCTCGAGTGCCATCGCGTTGACACCAGCACCCGCAACGCCAATCACCAACTTGACGGGATCGACTCCAGATCTAGCCAAAGTGTCGGAGTCCATCACCGTGACGCCAGGAATCTGTCGTAACCGATCTCGGCCGGCCTCCACGATGCGCAGCAGGTGCCCGAGTAGTCGTTCGCCATCGCGTGCCAACAAAGCGCGTGCGGCGTCGGCGCTTGCGGCGATGGAGCCTGCGGGACTAGTCGTGTTCGTCGTCTCGAATGCTCGGTCGAGACGACTTCGGTCGAGGCGATCCGTGCGTGCCATCACCAACGCTGACTGGGTGTATGCGGGCAGTGTCTTGTGAGTGCTGGTCACAAGGGCGTCGGCTCCTGCTTGTAGCGCGTGGCGTGGCAGATCGGGGTGGAACCCCAGGTATGCGCCCCACGCTTGATCGACTAACAACGGAACGTCGTGCGCGTGCGCGACCTCTGCATGTGCCGCAACGTCGGACATCGTTCCGATGTAGCCCGGTTCTACCAGGTAGACACCGCGCGCACCCGGGTGCTCGTCGAGCGCCCGTGCCACTCGGTCGGGCGGAACCCCTAGTGGCAACCCAGTTGACTCATCGACCTCGGGGTGAACCCAGACCGGCACCAAACCCGCCAACATGATGCCTAGCAGCAACGATCGGTGCAGCGCGCGCGTGACGACGATTTCGTCCCCCGGCTTACCGATGGCCAGCGCGAGTGTCTGGTTGCCATGCGTCGAACCACCCGTGGCGATCCGAGCCCAATCCGCTCCCCACAATTCGGCGACCTTCTTCTCGGCTCGCCCGAGTCGAGAGTCGCGCGCACGTATCGGGTCGACGCCGCCGTAGAGCGGCACGTCACCGGCAACCACCACACCAACCAGATCGGTACTTCCCTTGTGTCCGGGCGTGGTGAAGGGCCTGACCGATCCGCGCAGGTACTCCAGATAGCCATCGAGCAGCGGTGCGTCGTCGCGAAGGCCGAGCGGGTCGTCGGGGTCGATGTCTGCGCCGCTAGTCACGATGTGCATCGTGCCACGGGGTTGACGCCTGTGGTCGGGGTACCCGCGGCGCATCAACCGCCGCCTCGTACCCTGCCTGACCGTGGCCAATGTCGTCGTTGTCGGTGCCGGGATGGGTGGCATGGCAACTGCGGCCCGATTGTCTGCTCAAGGTCATCGAGTTCAAGTCCTCGAACAGTCGGCGACGTACGGTGGCAAACTCGCCGGGTTCGAACGCGACGGGTTCCGGTTCGACGTTGGACCCAGCCTGCTTACCCTTCCCGCGGTCTACCGCGACCTGTTCTTGAAGACTGCTGTCTCGCGACGAGACGCGTCCCTTGAAGACAACGTTGACCTGCAAGCGCTCGATCCCGCATTTGGTTACCGGTGGGCAGACCGCACTCAGGCAGTGTTGCCCGGCGCAAATACCAACCGCGTCGCGCAGGCTTTGGGCGAGGCTCTCGGTGCTACTGCAGCAGCCGATTGGCGTCGCCTCTGCGAGCGAGGGGCGGCGCTATGGGCGGCGACGCGGGTGCCCTTCTTGGAGTCACCGATCACCAGTCCGTGGCAGTTCGCCTCACAGTTGCGGAGCGTCGGCAACGTCCGAACCGTCGCGCCGTGGAAGTCACTACGTGGGATTGGCGAGCAGTATCTCGGCGATCGTCGACTGCGCCAACTGCTCGATCGATACGCCACGTACGCCGGTTCCGATCCACGGCGTGCTCCGGCAGCGTTGGCAGTGATCCCATACGTGGAACAGACGTTTGGCGCCTGGCATGTCGGTGGTGGACTTCACGAACTGGCAACGGCGCTTCACCGACGATGCCTCGCCAGAGACGTCGAGTTTACGTTCGATGCTCCGGTTGGGCAGATCACGACGAACTCCAGCGGCGTTACTGGTATCTGCCTCGCTGACGATCGACACGTGCCTGCCGAGATTGTTGTCGCAAACGCCGACGCAGCCAATGTCTACAGCCAACTCGTAGACGATTCGCGCGGTCAAAAACCACTTCGCAAGTTGCGCAAAGCCGTTCCGTCGATGTCTGCATTCACGATGTCGCTCGCGATTCGCGGCCGAACGCCCGATGTCCAGCATCACAACGTGTCGTTCCCCAACGAACACAGACGCAGAGTTCGATGCGATCTTTGGCAGATCACCAGCACCGGTCGACGACCCGACCATCTATGTCTGCTCCCCGGATGACTCGCGGATGCGTCCCGATGACAACCACGAATCCTGGTTCGTGCTGGTGAACGCACCGCGACACGATCCTGAGCGTGGGGTCGACTGGAATCGACCAGGACTAGCGAAGTCCTACGCAGACCGAATGCTTGACGTCATGGCCGCTCGCGGGTTGGACATCCGCGACCGGTTGCTGTGGCGCGATGTCCGCACACCCGCCGACCTCGAGCAAGCCACTGGATCCCCTGGAGGTTCCATCTACGGAACCTCAAGCAACGGGTCGCGAGCCGCGTTCCTTCGGCCGGCAAATCAGTCACCGATTCCCGGGCTGTTCCTCGTCGGCGGTTCTGCCCACCCCGGAGGTGGACTTCCCCTCGTCGGAATGTCCGCGGCCATCGTTGCCGGTCTGATTGGTGAGGCGTCCTAGGGGATCGTGCTCGCGATTCGTTCGCCGGCCACGACGACTGGAAGGGCAGGAGTGGCGCGCGGAAGTTCCGGGAAGATCGAAGCGTCAGCGACGACGAGACCGTCGACCCCGTGGACGCGCCCGTCGCCAGTCCACCACGCCACCTTCATCAACCGCTCCCATTGCCGCGGTACCCGCGGGGTGCCAGTAGTGACTTTGAGTGCGACGTATCCAGCCGTGTAGGACGAGAGTCTCGTACGACTCCGGCAGGCTGACGGGGGTCCCTAGCATCCGGAACAGTTCGGGCTGGCTCAGCCACTCACGAATCTGGTGAAGCCCGTCGGCAATCGCCACTACGTCTTGCTGCTCGGTGAGATACGCGTGGTCGACAACTGCGCGGGCGGTGGGGTCGGTCGACAACAGCCGCACTCTCCCACGCGAAGCTGGAGTAAGTAGTCCCACGGGGAGCACGCACTTCCAGCCAGTGGCAGAGCCAACCAGCGGTTCGATCCACGGAAATACGTGAAGGTCATAGGGACCTTCGGTGACCGAAGAACGAAGTTTGGCGATCGCACCCTCTTCCGCAAGTGGGCGATCCGCAGCGAACGCAGCCAACTCCGCCGCGAGGGACGTCGAGGCTTCGAACTCCATCGTGGCGACCGGGTGGTCATGCAAATTGCGCACCGACACCGGGCAAGTCAGCGTGCGCGCTTACTCCGAGTCGGGCCAACTCGTCCGCCGGACCAACACCTGACCGCTGAAGAATCTCGGGAGTTCCGTATGCCCCGGCGCTGACCACCACGAGGCCTGCACTGACGAGGTGTCGTACGCCGTCGACCAGCACCTCGACGCCGACTGCCCGACCGCTTTCGATGACAACTCGATCGACAAGCACATCACCCACAACCTGCAGCCTGTCCGACCCACGCGCCGGGTCGAGGTAGCCGAATGAAGTGTTCCAACGCACGTTGTCGACCACGTTGACCGGGGACTGACTGACTGAGATTCCGCCGTCAAGGCTCAACAGATCGTCGATTTCCGGAATGCCTGACAGCAATCGCCGCGTCCAGGGCTGCACGTTGAAACGGCTGGACGTCAGCTGCCGCAGGCGACGTCACGCGCATCCGCTCCACCGCAGCTGCCAGCCACGGGGTCAGATCCGCGGAGGACCAGCCGGTCAGCCCAGCACTCGCCCACCTGTCGTAGTCACCGCTCCAACCGATGCTCTGCGAACAGCCATTGTGAGACGAGCATCCGCCGACGACCCGCGCCCGTGAGAACGTCAAGTGGGTCCCCGATTGCGTTGCCGCCGGAGTACCCCCAGTCGTGTGTCTCTGGCAGCCTGCGTGCATCGAGCAATTCGGTGGGCCAGTGCGCTCGCTGGCGGGGTCCATAGTCCGGGCCAGCCTCGAGCGCCAGCACATCCCGGTCGTCTCGCTCAGCCAACCGACCAGCCACCACCGCTCCGGCTGTTCCGACGCCGACCACGACGACATCGGCATGAGCCGGCAACTGAACCGACATCGGCGACCTCCACGGGCTAGCCAAGACTTCTTCCCGCGAGCCTAACCAGCCGTTGCCCGTCACCCAGGCTGCACGATGCTGGGTGCGTCGTTACTCTCACCAACATGAGCTCAGATCGTCCGTCACCCCTCGACGTCGAAGATCTGTATGCCAGAGTGAACAAGTCCCTTGACGAGTTTGTGACACGCCAACAGATGGTCCTCGCGGGAATAAGTGATGACCTCGACCCAGTCATCCTCGCCGCGCGAGCCATGTTGGGTGGCGGAAAGCGGTTGCGTCCAGCGTTCGCCTACTGGGGTTGGCGGGCGGCCGGAGGCCTTGACAGCGAAGAGATTGTGTCGGCCGTCACGTCGCTTGAGTTGCTGCAAGCATGCGCTCTCATTCACGACGACGTGATGGACGGCTCAGATACCCGTCGAGGCCAACCGAGTGTTCATCGACGTTTCGCTGCTGACCACCACGCCCAAGAGTGGCTCGGCTCCGCCGACACCTTCGGTATGGGCGCTGCCATCCTGCTTGGCGACCTCGCCTTGGTCTGGGCGGACGAGATGCTTTTTGCAATCCGGAGCTACCCGACGCGGCGCTGCACCGTGCCAAGCCGACGTACGACCGGATGCGTACTGAACTGATGGCTGGCCAGTACCTGGACTTGCTGGAGCAGGCGCGCGGCGGCGGTTCTGTTGACCGAGCGATGCAGGTTGCTCGGTACAAATCTGCCAAGTACACCGTTGAGGGTCCACTGCGTCTTGGGGCAGAGCTCGCCGACGGAGATGCAGAACTGATGAACGTGCTTTCTGCGTACGGATTGCCGCTGGGTGAGGCGTTTCAGTTGCGCGACGACCTGCTCGGCGTCTTCGGCGACCCGGAACAAACCGGGAAACCGGCTGGCGACGACTTGCGCGAGGGCAAGCGGACGGTTTTGATCGCGCTAACGCGTTGAGTCAGCGACTCCATCTCAAGTTCTTGTCATTGACAACGCACTGGGTGACCCGCAATTGACGCTTGAGGGCGTCAACACGCTGCGCGAAGTGATCGTTGAGACGGGAGCTCGAGACCTCGTCGAGCACTTGATCAGCGAACGAGCCGCCCAAGCATGTGCGGCGCTGGCAAACATCGATGAACCTGCCAGACAGGTATTGACCGATCTGGCACACGCTGCCACGTCGCGTCAGGACTAGTCGCGCATGCGTCAGGTCACGGGGCGAACCGACCACGTTGTCGTCGTCGGAGCCGGACTTAGCCGGCCTGTCGGCCGCACTCAGATTGGCCGGTGCCGGTCGTCAAGTGACTGTCCTCGAACGCGAGTCGGTGCCCGGTGGTCGAGCCGGGCTCATCGAGGACCAGGGCTACCGATTCGACACCGGACCGACCGTATTGACTATGCCTGAGGTCATTGCGGACGCGTTTGCCGCCGTCGACGAGGACATGGCCGATTGGTTGGAACTGACGCCAGTCTCGCCGCTCTACCGCGGGTGGTTTCACGACGGCACACATCTAGATGTCATGGCTGATCCGCAAGCGATGGCGGCGGAGGTGGAACGCGTTTGCGGTCCGGACGAGGCCAAGGGTTACTTGCGCTTCGTCGAATTCGTGTCGTCCCTCTACCGGTACGAGATGGCCGACTTCATCGACCGCAACATCGACTCACCGCTTTGACCTGTTGACTCCCGACCTCGCGCGGCTGGTCGCACTCGGTGCCTTCCGACGTATGACGCCGAAGGTTCGCCAGTACTTCAGCGACTACCGAACCGAGCGGGTGTTCTCATTTCAGTCGATGTACGCAGGGCTGTCGCCGTTTGAAGCACTGGCGCTCTACTGCGTGATCTCGTACATGGACTGCGTCGCCGGCGTCTTCGTTCCCAAAGGCGGGATGCACGCCGTCCCCCACGCGTTAGCGGCGGCGGCTTCGAAACATGGCGTCGACATTCGATACGACGTCGCCGTCGATCGCGTCGAACTCGCTGGTCAGTCGAGCGGTGGCGGTACACACCGCCACCGGCGAACGGATTGCTTGTGATGCTGTCGTCCTCAACCCCGATCTTCCAGTGGCAAGGCGCGACCTGCTGGGTCAGGAGTCGCGCTTCGCGCAACGACTGAGGTACTCCCCGTCGTGCGTGTTGCTCCTGGCTGGGTCATCGGCGACGTACTCCAAAACCGTTCACCACAACATTCACTTCGGGAGGAGTTGGCGAGGGGTCTTCGACGATCTGATCGACCGTCGACAATTGATGTCGGACCCCTCGTTCCTCGTCTCGCAACCGACCTTCACCGACTCCTCATTGGCACCTGATGGACGCAACATCTACTACGTGTTCTTTCCAGTCCCCAACCTGGATGCTGACATCGACTGGACCACTTTGACCGCCGACTACCGGGACGAGATGCTGACCACCCTCGAGCGCCGTGGCTATGTCGGCTTCACCGAGGCGGTAGAAGTCGAACACCTGACGACTCCCCTTGACTGGGAACGTCGCGGCATGGAACGAGGGACCCCATTCGCAGCGGCACACACCCTCTTGCAGACCGGACCGTTTCGACCACGCAACATCTGGGGCGAGAACGTCGTCTTTGCCGGCTCCGGGACTACACCTGGGGTCGGAGTACCGATGGTGATGATCTCCGGGCGCCTGGCGGCCGAACGAATTACCGGTCCTGACCCGCGATACCGGGCGCGCCGCCACCTCTAGCCATTCTCAAATCGCCGTGGACCCGGTAGTCCGACATGATGACAGCGTGAGTTCCCGTGAGTTGGACGCAGCTGGTATTCACGGTGAGGAATTGCGTGAGTCGTACGAGACGTGCCGACGGTTAAACGCCAAGCATGGCAGGACGTACTATCTCGCGACCCGGTTGTTGCCCCCAGAGAAGCGGCCCTACGTTCACGCGCTGTACGGATTCGCGCGCTACGCCGACGAGATCGTCGACGATCTCGACAGCCGCCTCACTCCCCAACAGAAGGCTGACCACCTTCGTCGTTGGGGCGACACAGTTCTCGACAACCTGTCGAACGGCCATAGCAACGACGCGGTAGGTCGAGCACTCGTCGACACCGCTCAGCGTTGGAACATTCCGTTCGAACACTTCGAGGCCTTTCTGCACTCCATGGCCATGGACCTGACGGTCACCGAATACCCAACCTTCGACGACCTTCGCGAGTACGTCTACGGTTCAGCGGCCGTCATCGGACTCCAGATGGTTCCGATTCTCGGACCACTGTCGCCCGATGCATACCCGCGAGCCATGGATCTCGGCATCGCCTTCCAACTCGCCAACTTCATTCGCGACGTCGGTGAGGACCTCGAACGGGGACGGATCTATATCCCGATGGATGAGCTCGCCACGTTCGACCTGAGCAGGGTCGACCTAGAACGACGCATCGTCGACGAGCGAGTTCGGGCGCTGTTGCAATACCAAATTGCGAGAGTGCGCAGGCTCGAAGAGGACGCTCGGCCCGGCATCGACCTGCTCGATCCAACGAGTCGACCATGCATCGAGGCCGCCCGCGTTCTGTACTGCGGCATCGTCGATGCCGTCGAGCGGATCGACTACCAGGTGTTCGACAAACGAGCGACAGTACCAACGTCACGTCGGATTTCAGTGGCCTTGCCGGCATGGGGACGAGCCCTTCGAGCCCGTCACGTGAGTTAGCGGTCACACCATCGCGGTGGACCGCTGAACGGTTCTCGCTGTACTCCTCGGCGGCCCCACCAGACCCAGCCAATCAACGTCAACGTGACCAGCGTGAATCCGAAGAGCAGATCCTCGACCGGTGCAAACACGATGCGGCCGTCTCCGACGAACTTCGGAACAGCGTCGCCGATGATCGCGTCTTCGTTGTACCGCACGATCTCGAAACCGGTCAGCACACCGTTCGTGAGTAGTTGGAAGAACAGCACGATGAGGTAGCTGATCCAGAATGCGCGCCGTCGTATCAGGTACGTGCGTGCAACCACCACGTCAACGCCGATTGTTACGACGACAGCTACCACAGCAAGTTCGGTGTACGTCATCAGCGGCGCCGAATTCGATTCAGCGGAGTGCTCGTCGCCGACGGCCCAACCACGCACCGACCGAACCGCCTCTAGCGTGAGGATCGAAGCGAGCGGAATCACCAGGAAGAACAACACTTCTTCGATGGGGATCGAACCGGGGAGGTCTACCCCCGTCACACGCGACGGATCAAAAGTCCATTGCCCCCGCGAGACCGCGTACCAGTCCCAGATCACAAACAACGCCGGCCACTGGCAACACTGACAACAAGAGGCGACGGGTCTTGCGCAGGACTCTTGTCCGCACGACCACTTCAAGCCACAAGGTGCCCAACAAGATGAAACCCAGGACCGCCAGATACGACCAGTGGCTCACGGTGGGGCGTCAGAACGCCAGCGCCTGCGCGCGGCGTCGAACTTCGGTACCGCGGTTCTCTCGCAGCGCGAGCATCGGGGTGCCTGGTAGCGAGTCATCAGGGGTAAAGATCCACCGGATCGCTTGGTTTTCGTCGAAGCCAGCATCGGCAAGGATCGTCAACAAACCAGGGAGCTTCTTGACGATCACGCCTTCGTCGATGAAGTCGGCGGGCACGCTCACGACTCGACCAGGACCACGTCGAACCGCAATCAGTTCACGATCTTTCATGAGTTGCCGGGCCTGCACGACGTCAAGACCCAGCGCGTCGGCAACTTCTGGAACTGTCAGCCAGTTCGGTACCAGGGAATCGACGTCAGAGGTGAGTTCGGTGTCAAGGCTGGCGTACTCGGTCATGAACTCAGCCTGCCACGGCGTTCTTGATGGCGGTGTCGACGTCGCTGAACTTGTCGAGGTCGATTCGAGCGTCCGCCACCATCGCTTTGCGCGCTTGCGACAAGTCCCTCGGTCGGTCGACTGTCAGGAAGGCTGTCATCGCCGAGCCCCCGGCGTCCTCGCGGAACCAACCGACGCCCCAGGCGCCCGATGCGGTGTCGCCGCGGATCACCAGCCGGTCATCGTCTGATCGATGTCCGGCGAACTGCAGGTTGTGACCGAACTGATGCGACCAGAAGTAGGGCACGGGATCGTACGGTTCGTCCTGAACGCCAAGCAGCGTGTTGACCGCCACGGTCGGCGCGTGAAGCGCGGTATCCCAGTGCTCGACTCGAAGTCGTCGGTCGTAACGCCGCGACCACCAAGCGGCACAGTCCCCGACGGCGACAACTCCGGGGAGCGAGGACTGCATGAACTCGTCGACAATCACCGCCCCGTCGCGCTCTTGCAGATCCAGACCGCTTTCGCCTAACCACCCGGTAGCTGGTCGAGCACCAAGTCCTGCGACCACCACATCGGCGCCGAGGGCCGCCACGTCATCGACGCGCTCCCCCAGCTTAAGTTCGATGCCGGCCTGCTCGTACCAGGACGCAGTCAGCAGCCCCAGATCCTCGGGCAATGCGGCGGCGAGGGGCGACGACATTGCTTCGTACACCGTCACCAGACATCCCGCTTCGGCCGCCGCATACGCGACCTCGGCGCCTATCCAACCCGCGCCGATGACGGCGACGATGGCGCCGGGGTAGAGCCGTTCGTAGAGGTCACGGGCGTCGATATTGGTACGCAGCGTGCTGGCCCCTGGCAACGCGATCGGATCGGCTCCAACCGCGACGACAATGCCATCCCCTGCAAGCACGCCGTCGTCGGTTTCGACCTGACCGCTGCTCAACCTACGGACGGGCTGGTTGAGCCGTAGATCGAGGTCGCCAAGGGCAGCCATATCGAAGTGAATGTGCGGATCCCGGCCGAGCAGAACGTCCTTGGAAAGTGGCGGCCGGTCATAGGGGGGCTCACCTTCAGCCGCCAACATCACGATCTCGCCAGCAAACTCCTGCGTACGGAGTGCGCGAACCACCTCAAAGCCCGCCAACCCGCCACCGACGATGATGATCCGTTCCACACGGCGACTCTAGGACATCCACTGAACGGTGAGTCAGCCGATACTCAACTGTGCTGCGGCACGCCGTGAAACCGGCGTCGAATCTGCTAATCAGAACGTAAACTTGCCCGTTGTGGACTCGACTTTGACCGATCCGTTGATCGGGAGGCTGCTCGACGGTAGGTACCAGATCGAGGAGCAGATAGCGCGCGGTGGCATGGCCACGGTGTATCGGGCTGTCGACACCCGGCTCGATCGTCAGATCGCGCTCAAGATCATGCAACCATCGTTCGCCGACGATCCCGAGTTCGTTCGCCGATTCATTCGCGAAGCCCAGGCCGCGGCCAAACTCTCCGACCCGCATATCGTTCCCGTCTTTGACCAAGGTGACGACCACGGAGTGCTCTTCCTGGCCATGGAGTACATCCCCGGCCGAACCCTGCGCGAGTTGCTCGCAATTCGTGGTCGGCTGACTCCCAACGAGACCGTCAACATCATGACTCCGGTAACCCAGGCGCTGGCCGCCGCTCACCGGTCAGGCTTGGTGCACCGCGATGTCAAACCCGAGAACGTTCTCATCGGTGACGACGGACGCGTACGCGTCGCAGACTTCGGCCTGGCCCGAGCTGCGAACGCGTCATCAACGCAACAGGCGACGCGCGGAATCTTGATTGGCACTGTTGCTTACCTCGCACCCGAACAAGTTTCACCGGGCACCAGCGACGAGCGCTCCGATGTCTACGCTGCTGGCGTTTTGATGTTCGAACTTCTTACGGGCTCGCCACCCTTCGACGCTGAAGAGCCAATGGCAGTTGCGTACAAGCATCTGCACGAAGATGTTCCGGCCCCCTCCAGCGTTGTCCCAGGAATTCCTGCCGCGCTCGATGCGGTGGTGCGGGCGGCAACCCAACGCGACCCGGCCAAGCGTCCGGCGAACGCGGCCGCGTTCTTGGAGTTGCTTCGAGGCCTGCCCCCCATGACTGCCCCAGGGGCGGATTCGCATCCCACGGTCATCGTCAAGTTGGATCCCGACCACCCTGCGACGACTAGGGCAACCGCAGTTGCAGTCGCGACGATGCCAAGTGACCCAGCCTCCGATCAGCTCGACGGCGAAATAGAACGCGCGATCAAGCCTCGTAGCCGGGCGCGTGGCGTCATCGCCATCCTGCTGGTGCTCGGTTTGGCAGTCGGTGCTGGCGTGTTCGCGTGGTGGCTCGGCAATGGTCGGTCGATCGACGTACCGGGCGTCGCCGGCTTGACCGCTAACCAGGCCGAAGCCAAATTGAGCGCTGCTGGCTTGGCCTTCGCGTACGGTCCCGCGCAATTCAGCGAAGTGGTCAAGCAGGGCGAGGTGATCTCGACAGATCCCGCGGCAGGAGACTCGATCGCAACCGACGGCACCGTCACCATGACGCTTTCTAAGGGTCCGGAGCGATTCGACGTGCCACAACTCAGCGGCATGACCGCCGACAAGGCCAAACAGACATTGCGGGACAACCATCTTGCGGTGGGGGCGACCGAGCACAAGTACTCCGAGACGGTCAACGAAGGTTTGGTGATCAGCAGTTCACCCGCCACTGGCAAACCGTTGCGAGCAGACACTGCGGTCGACCTTGTTGTCAGCAAGGGACCACCACCGATCGCGGTGCCGAATGTGGTCGGCGCTTCAGTCGACGACGCACAGAGCAGCATCGAAGGCGCCGGCCTGAAGTTCGTGGTCAAGAATCAGGTCTACAGCAAGACTGTCGCAAAGGGCTTGGTGATCAGTCAGAACCCATCCGACACCGCCACGCTGTTCGCCGGTGGCACGGTCTCGGTCGTCGAGTCGCTAGGTCCGCCACCGGTCACCGTCCCGAATGTGGTGGACTCACCTGTCGACCAGGCCATCGCCACATTGGAGGCCGCCGGATTCCACGTCTCCACTTACGACATTGTCGGCGTCAGTCCGCTCAACCGAGTGGCGACGCAGAACCCCGATGGTGGCTCGCAGGCACCCTGGGGAAGCACGATCCGCCTCGGCATCATCTGACGTTGGCCCCTTGCAGTGCATGGGGGTGCGCTAGGGTGACCGACGTGTCAGCGACTGTCGTTTCGTATTGGTTTACCGGCCGGGGCTCCCGGTTCGGCGACGCTCGCATGCTCTAAGCGCTCGATCCGTACCACCGCCCCGGTCCGCCGGGGCTTTTTTGTTGCCCGAACTTAGGAGAAACCCATGGTCGTGGTCATGAAGCCTGACGCCACCGACGAACAGATCGACGCCATTGTCACCCGTGTCGTTGACGCCGGTGGTGACGCATTCGTCAGTCGTGGCGTGTCCCGCACGATCATTGGTCTGGTCGGTGACGTCGACAGTTTTCAGTCCCTCAACCTGCGCGGGATGGGCGGAGTAGGCGAGGTCGTTCGGATCTCCGCGCCGTACAAACTCGTGAGCCGACAACACCACTCGACGATGACGACCGTGTACGTGGGCAAGCAACGTGTGCCGATCGGTCCTGACACCTTCGCGCTGGCGGCAGGTCCGTGCGCGGTCGAAACGCCGGAGCAGACGCTTGGAAGCGGCCGTCAAATGGCGAAAGCCGCGGGTGCTTCCTTGCTCCGCGGCGGCGCGTACAAGCCACGGACGTCCCCGTATGCCTTCCAGGGTCTTGGCGAGGAGGGTCTACGGATTCTCGCGCAGGTGCGCGACGAAGTGAATCTCCCGGTCGTCACCGAAGTAGTAGACGCTCACGACGTCGAACTCGTCGCCAACTACGCCGACATGTTGCAGATCGGTACGCGCAACATGGCGAACTTCGCACTACTCCAGGCAGTCGGGTCGGTCGGTAAGCCGGTGCTGCTTAAACGCGGCATGAACTCAACCATCGAAGAGTGGTTGATGGCCGCCGAGTACATCGCGCAGCGAGGAAACCTCGACATCGTGTTGTGCGAACGCGGCATCCGAACCTTCGAAACTGCCACGCGCAACACCCTGGACATATCGGCAGTCCCGGTCGCTCATGACCTGTCGCACCTACCGGTGATGGTGGACCCGTCGCACTCCGGCGGGCGGCGCGACCTTGTCGTCCCACTTTCGCGCGCTGCGATTGCTGTTGGTGCCGACGGGATCCTCGTCGACGTTCATCCGAGTCCAGAAGATGCGTTGGTCGACGGGCCGCAGGCTCTGGTCAACGGCGATCTGCGAGCGTTGGCCCAAGCGGTGCGTCAACTGCCACCACTGTTCGGACGTCGTCCCGCAGGTGACGCCACCGCAACCTGACTCTGAGATCTGTGGATATTGCGCGCCGCCACTGCACCCTGTGGATTCCGCGGAATCCACAGGTCTCAGCGTTGTTCGTGCTCGAGCAGCCAGGTCTTGACGTCGAGGCCGTAGCGGTAACCACCGAGCGATCCGTCAGTGCGAACGACTCGGTGGCACGGCACGAAGGGCGCCACCAGATTCCGGGCGCAGCCCGATGCGGCTGCGCGAGTGGCGGACGGTCGTCCAGCCTTTGTCGCGAGCTCACGGTACGACCACGTCGCACCGGCTGGGATCTCACGCATCGCCGTCCAGACCTCCTGGTGGAACGGTCCGCCTGGCTGTCGCACCGAGACCTTGTCCAGGGCATCGAGATCACCGGTCAGGTATTGCTCGACGGCGTCGCTAACCCCCGGGATTCGTCCGATCGTGACGTCGGCCATCGATAGGTCCAACCGCTCGACCATAACTTCTGGCTCGGCAAAGCCCGACGCAGTAACGACCTCACCGTCGGCGATCACTGTCCAAGGAGCAACCGGCGTCGTTGTCGTCCAAAGAGTCGTCATACCACTACTGATGGTCATTTCGTTTCCTCCGCTGAGTCGGTCCAAAGATGTATGGCGCCATAGGCACGCCATGGCTTCCAACGGTCGGGGTCGAGTTGTCGCGCAGCGACTATGCGGCGCAACACCAGGTCACTTTCTGGGAAAGCATCGGGATCTTGCAAGGCGCGAAGCGCGATGTAGTCAGCTGTCCAGGGACCGATTCCCGGCATCGCGAGCAACTGTGCACGAACCGCACTCCGGTCTCCCCCAGGCTCGACGTCCAGTCGACCTTCGGCAATCTCCCGAGCAACGTGCTGCAGCGTTTCAATGCGACGCCCCGTCAAGCCGAGGCCGGACAGATCCGCAGTCGCCATCGCGCTAGCCGTTGGGAACGCAAGCGTTACGCCGGCAATCGCAGACGTAGTAAGCCGCGTGCCACAGCGCTCTGCGATCCGCCCCAACAGGGTGCGCGCTCCAGCGACACTGATCTGCTGACCGACGATGGCTCGCACCACGATCTCGAATCCGGACGCCGCACCCGGGACACGAAGTCCGGGTCGAGTCCGAACGAGCGGTCGCAGTGCCGGGTCATCGGACAACGAGTCATCGATCGCTGGTGCGTCTGCGTCCAGGTCAAAGATGCGCCGGAGTACCCCGACCGCTGGTCGCAGTGCAGCGAGTTCCGGCACCGTCAACTGAACCGCGATTGAGTCCGCTCTGATGGTCACAGCAGTTAGCGCGTCACCATGAGGCGTCGGGAGGGCTCTGGCGTATACGTCGCCCGCCGACTCGACACCTGGCACGGCTCGCGTTGCCAAAAAGACTGCTAGGCGCGCGCCATCGAATGGTTCGCGGGCGGCCAGCCGCAGCGTCAACGGGCCGGGGTCAGCTGGTCGATCTGGCGTAACGACATGGCGACGCAGGTCGCTCGGTGTGCTTCCGAACTCCGCTCTAATGACATCGTTGAACTGCCGCACGCTGGCAAATCCCGCCGCGAACGCGACATCCGTCACGGACAGATCCGTCTGGTCAAGCAGCATTCGCGCCAGCTGCGCCCGGCGAGTGCGGGCCAGGGCGAGAGGTCCGACGCCGATCTCTTCGACCATCGTGCGATGCAGATGCCGTTCGCTCACCGACAGTTGCTTGGCCAATCCTGACACTCCTCCCTCGTCAACTGCGCCCGAGCCGACTAGGACCAAGGCTCTCGCCGCGAGGTCCCCTCGGTGGTCCCACTGCCGATCGCCGGGGACGGAGTCGGGGCGGCACCGCTTGCAGGCGCGAAAGCCTGCCGCGACGGCTGCGGCGGCCACGACGAAGTAGCGAACGTTGGCGGCGAGCGGAGTACGCGCTGGGCACGAGGGTCGGCAGTAGATCCCCGTGGTAGCCACCCCGAAGACGAACCGGCCGTCGAATCGACGATCACGTGCCACGACGGCGCGGTACATCGCGTCCTGATCGCCCCACGTCGCCGCCTTGGTTTCCATGCCTCCATCAAAGCGGACCAGACGCTCAGGTACTAGCGGATTTCGGACATGGTCTTTCGTCGCGCGTTCGCGACGCTCAGCCGCGGGTCAGCATCCCAGCGACGAGGAATGCCAACTCCAGACTCTGCGCACGGTTGAGTCGCGGATCGCAAGCTGTCTCGTACCGCATCGGTAGATGCTGCTCTTGGATCCCCTCGGCGCCCCCGACGCACTCGGTGACCTCGTCGCCGGTCAGTTCGATGTGAATGCCGCCCGGATGCGTCCCAAGGTCGTTGTGGACTTCGAAGAAACCACGGACCTCGTCGACGACGTCCTCGAAACGGCGCGTCTTGTGACCGCTTTCTGCTTCGAACGTGTTGCCGTGCATGGGGTCGCAGACCCACACCACGGGGCGTCCGGTCGCAGTGACCTTTTCGACAAGCGGCGGAAGAGCGTCGCGAACTCGGCCAGCACCCATGCGCGTAATCATCGTCAGCCGCCCCGGTTCAGCATCCGGGTCGAGTCGCTCCAGCAACGCGACGGCGTCGTCGGGCGTGGTGCTCGGTCCGAGTTTGACGCCGATCGGATTGCGGATGCTCGCGGCGAAGTCGACGTGCGCACCGTCCATCTGACGGGTGCGTTCACCGACCCAAAGGAAGTGTCCTGACACGTCGTACGGCAGTCCGGTACGTGAGTCGATGCGGGTAAGCGGGCGCTCGTAGTCCAGCAGCAGCGCTTCGTGGCCGGCGTAGAACTCAACGCGGTGGAGCTCTTCGGGATCTGCGCCGATTGCACGCATGAACGCCAACGCTCGATCGATCTCACCTGCCAGCGCCTCGTAGCGTTCACCCGCGGAACTGTCACGCACGAAGTCGGTATTCCACGCATGCACCTGACGTAGGTCTGCATAGCCGCCCTGCGTGAACGCGCGTACCAAATTCAACGTCGCGGACGATCGGTGG
Source organism: uncultured Actinomycetota bacterium (assembly GCA_963726755.1). Lineage (GTDB taxonomy): Bacteria > Actinomycetota > Actinomycetes > JAHEKZ01 > JAHEKZ01 > DATKIY01. The sequence goes on along the minus strand of CAVSDB010000001.1, from coordinate 939,057 downwards.
TACGCCTCGACAAGCCGCTGCGGATCGGGTGTTCGCGAACTTTCGGTGAACTCAAGCCCATTAACGATGTCGCCGCGAAACGCCGGGAGTTCCAGACCGTCGATGACTTCGGTCTGGCTCGACCGTGGCTTGCCGTATTGACCGGCGATGCGTCCGATCTTCACCACCGGCAGCTTCGCCGCGTACGTCAACACAACGGCCATCTGCAGCAACGTCTTCAGCTTGGCTCGGATTTCATCAGCGTTTGCGCCGGTGAATCGCTCTGCGCAGTCGCCGCCCATCAACACAAATGCTTCACCCCGCGAGGTTGCTGCGAGACGGTCACGCAGGTCGTCGCACTCCCCCGCAAACACCAACGGCGGCATCGATTGCAGGTGATCGACCGCGTTCGTCAGGGCGGTTGCGTCGGGCCAATCCGGCTGCTGGGCGGCGGGAAGGTCAGGCCACGTCAGGTGGTCGCTCACCGTCCAAGGGTAGGCGGTGACTACCCGAAGAACGTCATGGCCTCGGCGTACAACGCCTCCGGGACGGTCTTCAGTTGCGCCACAGCGGCGGACAAGGGGACCTGGACGATGTCCTGGCCGCGCAACGCCGCCATGGTGCCGAAGTCGCCGTCGTTTACGGCAGTGATGGCGTGGATTCCGAACCGGGTGGCCAAGACTCGATCTCGTGCGGTTGGAGTGCCGCCGCGCTGCACGTAGCCGAGGACTGTCGTCCGCGCCTCGTGTCCGGTGCGTTCCTCGAGTTCACGGCTGAGCCACTCCCCCACACCGGACAGCCGAACGTGACCGAACGCGTCCTTGGAGTCGTCCTTGACGACCATCTCGCCTTGGCTCGGTACCGCCCCCTCGGCGACGACAACGATCGGTGCGTATCCGCGCTCGAAGCGGGCTTCGATCCACCCAACGACTTGGGTCATGTCGAAAGGCTTCTCGGGAATCAAGATGATGTTCGCGCCACCGGCAATTCCGGAGTGCAGCGCGATCCAACCCGCGTGACGTCCCATCACCTCAAGGACAAGAACGCGTTTGTGTGACTCAGCGGTGGTGTGGAGTCGGTCGATAGCGTCAGTCGCGATCTGCACTGCGGTGTCGAAGCCGAACGTGTAGTCGGTGGCGGCTAGGTCGTTGTCGATGGTCTTGGGAACCCCGACGACGTTGATCCCCTCGTCGTGGAGTTTCGCGGCGACTCCGAGGGTGTCCTCGCCGCCGATGGCGACAAGCGCGTCCACCCCGAGCTCGTCAAGGTTTGCGCGGATGGTTTCAATACCGCCTTCTTGCTTGACCGGGTTGGTGCGCGACGAGCCGAGGATGGTGCCTCCCCGAGGAAGGATGCCGCGGACGGTCGCGATGTCCAGGGGCATCGTGCTCAAGGTCAACGGACCTTTCCAACCGTCACGAAAGCCGACGACGTCGTAGCCGTACTCACCGATTCCTTTACGGACAACCGCTCGGATGACGCAGTTAAGCCCTGGGGCGTCGCCGCCACCGGTGAGTACTCCGACCCGCATTCTTCACTCCGTTCGCCGGCGTCGCGCTGACGCTGCTGGCATGACCTACCCCCACCGTAGGGTGCTGCCATGGCTGTGCTCGCGATCGACGCCGGAACATCGGGCGTCACCGCGCTTGTGGTCGATGAATCGGCGAGGGTCGTCGGGCGCGGATATCGAGAGTTCCCCCAGCACTTCCCCAACGACGGGTGGGTTGAGCACGACCCAGAAGACATCTGGCAGGCGGTTTTGGCGGCCTGCAAAGACGCCGTCTCACAGGTCGACGACGTTCCGACGTGCCTTGGGGTAACCAACCAGCGCGAGACGATCGTCGTGTGGGATCGGCAGACTTTGTTGGCGCCCCGACGGGCGATCGTCTGGCAGGACCGACGGACGGCCGGACTCTGCGAGCAGTTGCGTCAAGACGGGCACGAGTCATCGGTGACGGCGCAGACCGGGTTGCGGCTCGATCCCTACTTCTCGGCGACGAAGTTGGCTTGGATCCGGACCAACGATGCATCGACTTGGGCGGGGATCGAAGCCGGACGTCTGGTCGTTGGGACCGTCGACTCGTACCTGATTGCCCGACTGACGGCCGGAGCGCGGCACGTGACGGACGCATCGAACGCGTCCCGCACCCTGCTGTACGACATCCATCGCGGCGAGTGGAGCGATGAACTGTGCGAGCTCTTCGGGGTTCCACGAGCTGCGTTGCCCGAAGTCGTCGCGTCGTACGGAGCTGGTAGGTACGACAGACCCGCACAGCTTTCTTGGACTCGCATTGCCGATCGCTGGGATCGCTGGAGACCAGCAGGCGGCACTGTTCGGTCAGACCTGCTTCGACGTTGGATCGTGCAAGTGCACGTACGGCACGGGGTCGTTCGTCCTGACCAATACCGGCGCCACCGCCGTCGCGTCCACCGGTGGTTTGTTGACGACCGTCGCCTGGCGCGAACCCGACGGGGTGACGACGTACGCCCTGGAGGGGGCCGTGTTCGTGACTGGCGCCGCGGTGCAGTGGCTGCGCGACGGGTTGGGGGTCATCGCGACCGCCGCAGAGTCCGAGACGTTGGCGCGATCCGTACCGGATGCAGGGGGCGTCGTCGTCGTACCGGCGTTCACGGGGCTGGGCGTGCCGGACTGGGATCCGACCGCGCGGGGTGCGATCTTTGGGATTACCCGTGGGACGACGGCGGCGCACCTGGCGCGCGCAACGTTAGACGCGATCGCGTTCCAGGTCCGCGACGTCGTCGACTTGATGGCACGGGCGGCCGACGTCACGCTTACCCGGCTAGCCGTCGACGGCGGTGCCAGTGCCAACGACCTGCTGTGTCAGTTGCAGGCAGATCAGCTCGGCGTAGACGTCGTACGTCCGGAGGTCATCGAAACCACAGCGCTAGGGGCGGCATTCCTGGCCGGCCTTGGCGCCGGTGTCTGGGACTCGCGCGACGAACTGCGTCACACCTGGCGGGCCGAAGCGGAGTTCCGTCCGTCGGCCAGAGACGAACGTGCCCACCGTCGCTGGCGAACCGCAGTAGAACGCACCAAAGGCTGGTCCGACACCTAACCCAAGACCAAGCAACCCCCGCCCATACCCGCAAGACCTTTCTAAGAACGACGCGTTCTCCCGCACTGGTGCAACAAACTCTGCATTCATGCTGTGGATAACCCTGCAGTTCCGTCGATCTCAGATACCGATGACGACGCATCGATGCCAGCGTCGATCGATGCGTGACGGACCTATGGAGCCGAGAAACCGGCTCAGATTCTTCAGTTTTCCACAGCATGAACATGGAGTTTGTTGCGCCAGAGCGGGAGAGCGCGTCGTTCTTAGGATTTTGGGGGTTGGGGGTTGGGGGTTGGGTTAGTGGGTTTCGCTGGTGACGATGTCGAGGACGCCTGGTTCATGCGGTGGGTTGGCGGCGACTTCGTCGACGGCGTCGATGATGCGGCGGCAGCTGTCGCGGAACACCGACGGTGGCATGGTCAGCGCTGGCTGCAACCGGTAGTGCCACTTGCCCTCTTGCGTGATGCCGAGGACGCCGCGCTTGAGCGCCGCCTCGTACACGGCGTACTGAAAGCGCGGAGCTGGCGTGATCGACGCCTTGTCGGTCACGAACTCGAGCGCCGCTAAGGCCCCGGACGCACGTACGTCACCGACCTGCTCGACCCGGTCCCGCAGCGGATTCATCTCCTCGTAGAAGATGCGCTCAAGCTCGCGGACGTTCTCCAGCACACCACCCTCACGGATAATCCTGATCCCCTCGGCTGCGGCCGCGGCGGCGGCAGGAACGCAGCCGTACGTACTGCCCAGGTGCAGGTCCGAGCCCGACATGACCTCGTCGGTGCCGATAATCGCGGCAATCGGCTGCCCGCCCGCTGAGAACGACTTGCCGAGCAGCAACAGATCCGCGTCAATGTCGTCCCACAACTCCATCGCGAACATCTCGCCGCACCGAGCCATGCAGGTCTGCACCTCGTCAAGACACAGCAGCCAACCGAAGCGCTTGCACAACTCGCCCAGCCGATCCCAAAACGCCTGACTCGGCGCGTGGATCCCGCCCTCGCCCAGTACCGGCTCGATGAGCACCCCAGCGATCTGGTGCGGGTGGACCTGCTGCACGAGCAGATAGTTCTCGAGGTAGTCGATGACCTCGGTGTCGTCGAACGGGCCTGGCCCTTGCTTGAACGGTGACCGGAATCGGTTCGGGAACGGAATCGACACCACACCTGCGACGTACTGCGAACGCTGCACCTGCACGTTCGACAGGTCGCTGGATACACCAGCAGTCAGGTACGTGGCTTCGCCGTGATACTGCCCACCGAATGTCAGGATCATCGGTCGCCCGGTGGCCTCACGCATGAACTTGACGGCGCCCTCGACCGCCAAGGTTCCTGACACCGAGTACTCAACGCGGTTGAGACGTCCAGGCGCGATCTCAGCCAGCAGGTCGACCAACTCGTAGACGGAGTCATTGGGCTGCCATGCCGAGATCTGCATCCCGTGCGCATCCCATGCCTGCAACATCGCCTCACGGATTCGCGGCGGCGTCGGCCCGAACGGCGACGCACCCCAAGCCGACATGTGGTCAGCGAAGGTATTGCCATCGACGTCTTCGATCAGGTGGCCGCGACGTCGGACTTCGACGAACGGCACCGCCTCATGGTCAGACAACGCAGCTGTCAAATGCCCGTCGATCTGCGAGAACCACTTCTGACTTTGTGGACCGGGCAACTCGGTGACGACGGACGGCAACTCAAGTTCTGCCTCAGAGAAGGTCAACGCGCGGTCAGACGTACTCACGGTTCCTCCTACGCGGCGGGTACGACTGCCCGGTCATCGGCCGATGCGGGACGATGCGACGAGACGGTGGTCTGCTTGGCCCGCGACGCGTAGACGTCTACGTACTCCTGGCCCGAAAGTTCCATGAGTTCGTACATCAACTCGTCGGTCACGGAACGAAGGATGAAGCGATCCCCACCCATCCCCTCGTAGCGCGAGAAGTCCAGGGGCTTTCCAACCCTGATGCCGACGCGACCGAGCCGTGGCCAAACCTTGCCAGGAGGCTGAACGCGGTCGGTGTCGATCATCGCCACGGGAATCACCAGCACGCCCGCCTCGAGCGCCATTCGAGCGACGCCGGTCTTGCCCCGGTAGAGCCGAGCGTCCGGCGAGCGAGTGCCCTCTGGGTAGATCCCGAGCAAGTCTCCCCGGCTCAAGATCCCCAGGCCGGTATCGAGCGCGGCTTCACCAGCGCGTCCGCCCGTACGGTCCACCGGGACCTGCCCGAGTGACCGGAAGAACCAAGCGATGACTCGACCTTTGACACCTTTGCCGGTGAAGTAGTCGGACTTGGCCATGAAGGTGATCCGCCGCTTCATCATCAGCGGCAAGAAGACCGAGTCACTAAACGACAGGTGGTTGCTCGCCAAAATGGCCTGACCCTCGTCGGGGATGTTCTCCATACCCTGGACCCAAGGGACGAAATATCAACCGAAGCCAGGGCCCAACCAGCACGTACTTCATCAACCAGTAGAGCAAGGCGAGGGACCTTCCAGGGTTCTGAGAGTCGTGACGTTGTCGGCCGGGGCCAGCCTACGGATCGCCAGGGGGCGCGGCAAACCTCCAGTCGGGTGCCTTCCCCACACTGGCCCGTGTCACGATGGCGGAGTGACTGTTCGACCTGGCGCTGAGCCGTTCGCCAGCCCTGGGGGCGCAACCGGGGTGCTGCTTTGCCACGGCTTCACCGGCTCCCCCGCCTCCCTGCGGCCCTGGGCGGAGCAACTGGCTGCCGCTGGTTTCGCCGTCGAACTTCCCCTGCTCCCTGGGCATGGCACCCGCTGGCAGGACATGCAAGTCACCGCCTGGCCCGACTGGTACGCCACGGTTGAACGATCGCTCGACGAACTGACGCAGCGCTGCGAGACGGTGTTCGTCGCCGGGCTTTCGATGGGCGGGACGCTCGCGCTTCGCCTTGCCGAGCAACACCCGACCGAAGTCGCTGGCTTGATCTTGGTCAACCCCTCGGTGCATACGCAGAACCGGTTCATCTCGCTGGTCTCTGTACTACGTCACGTGGTCGCAGCCATCCCCGGCGTAAGCAACGACATCAAGCGCCCGGACCAAGACGAGGTGGCATACGACCGGGTGCCGCTGCAAGCCCTGCACTCGCTACGAGACCTGTGGCGCGTTACGTCACAGGATCTGCCGTCGATCACACAGCCGTTACTTGTCTACGCCAGCAGCGAGGATCACGTCGTCGAAGCCTCGAACACGCAAGAGGTCACCGACCGGATCTCGTCGACCCATGTCGAGGTCGTCGAACTGGCGAACAGTTACCACGTCGCCACGCTCGACAACGACGCGCAAACCATCGTCGACGGCAGCATCGCCTTCATCAACGCGGTGCTCTCAGGTGAAGGGCCAGGTGGACCCCGTGTGCCCCTGGAGTCATCGTGAGCGCTCCCCCAGACGAGCCGGGCGGAACTGACGACCGAACTGGCGACTCGCCAGAGCCCTTCGACTCACGAAGTACCGACGAGGCGTTCGAAGCGATTGTTGCCGGGATCCGGCACGGCGACCCACCCCCAGAGGTACCGGTCTGGCCGGCCATTGAGGATGCCTCACCGTCCGAAAGTCCCGAACCCGAACCCGAGCCTGCGCCCGCCCTGGGGTCGCAGTGGACTGGTTGGGAGGACGTCGCCAACCACGACGAGGAGGTGGACGCCGATCAGGACGGAGGCGGATGGCGACGAGGGGGAGTTCATCCCACCGCCACCGCCACCTATCCCCCGTGGCGACCCCGTGTTGCGCTGGGCTTGGGTCGGAGCTGTCGGTTCCCCCCTGGCAGCAGTAGCGCTGGGTGCGGCGGGTTGGAGTTTCGACGGTCTAGTGGGGCTCGGTTTGGTGGCCGCGTTTTTCGCTGGCTTCATCACCTTGGTGTCGCGTCTGCGAACCGGAGTCGCTGACGAGGACAACCCCGACGATGGTGCCGTGGTCTAGACCGCGTCCTGCCTGGGGGAGTTCAGTCGGTAGGAAGCAGGTCGAGCAATCCCATCTGCGGCACGGTGGTCCAGGTCGACAGGTGCCGAGTCGCGTAGGTCAGCGCCACACACTCTGCTTCTATTTCGAACGGCAAGAGCAACTGCTCGTCGAACAAGTCACCATGCCCGGCGCCGTCGAGATGCTCGCGATAGCGAAAGACGAGTCGGTCCCGCACCGCGTGTGCCCACGACGCCGCCCGCTCGACCGCCACAGACTCGCCCGTCCCCACAAGCCGGCGCAGCGAGCCATACGCAACGTGGTCGAGATTACGTAGCAACGCAGCGACGTCGGCGACCGGTGGGCGAGGCGGTTGCGCGTCGTCGAGCTGCAACGGGTCGAGTTGGACATTGCCCTCTCCCCCGACGGTCGCCTGCGTCAGGGATCGAAATGGCGCCGCAGGCAGTACGACCGAACCCTCCGCCTGGCTCAACGGTGCCAACGCCCTGCGCATTGACTGGCGACGCTCACGCAGAGCCTCCTGTACTTCTTGTCCGGCGATCAAGGACGCTTCGGCGACGATTTGGCGAATGTCACTACTGAGGGCCTCAGCCAGCGACTCCGTCACCGAATCCAGTGGGTTCGGGATGGCCGTTGTTGGAGTTGCCAGCGACGAGTGAAGGGTGGCCAGCGTGAAAGCTAACGCGTCGACGAGTTGCAGGGTCGGTTCAGCTTCAGTCCCACCACGCAGGTGATCGATGGCCGCCCGGCCAAAAGCTTCGTCGAGTCGCTCACCGCGCAGGATTTCACCGGCTCCGACCAGTGGTGCGACGTACCGATCGCCATCGGACCAGACCAGATCACTTGAGACTCCAGCCAGTCCATCGAAGGTGGTCAGGCTCAAGTGCTCGACGACATGTGCCCGAGGTTGATCCGAGGCGAACGTGCGAAGCGCGATCCGAAGTCGGGTGTCGACCCCGATGGCGACCACCTCATGTTCAGGGGTTGACTCGAGGACCGATTCGGTCACCGTGCCACCAAAGTCGCGCAATACAAATCCGCGGCGACGAGCCATGAACCTTTGGGGCAAGTCTTCCGATGAACCGATCAGGGACGCTGCCGCAGCCGACCAACCGTCACCCTCGCGCGCGCGCCGCAGCCCGGCTCGCTCCTCGAGCAGCGGCAGCACGTGCCAGTGGGCGTCCTCATCCTCGGCCAACACCAGCAACAGCGGTGGACCATCAGCGGGAAGCTCAAGGGCGTCCACCATCGTGAGTCGTCCCGGTGCTGGCGCCCCGACGGGTACCAGCAGACGCGGGTCAGTCACGCTGATGCTTCGACGGAGATCACCGCCCACGATTGCTCCCTGGGTAATCCCCCACTATCAACCGATCAAGTACTAGCCCACCACATCGACGACGACAGGGCGATGATCCGAAGCCGGAATCAATTCCGCGTCGCACCCAACCTCGTCCGCCGTGACGACACGCGTGGCCCAACTCGCCGGGACAAACAAGGCGTCAATTCGCTGCTGGGGCAGCTTCGCCGGGAACGTGGCCGCGTTGGCGCCTTCCCCCGCATCCGCGAGGGAATGGCCAAGGACGCCCCACGCGCTCGCGCTCGACTCCTCGTTCAAGTCGGCACCAATGACGACTTCGCCACCACCGACCTCATACAACAGATCGCGAACCTGTGCCGCGTGACGGACTCGTTGGGCACCGTTCAGCCCGAGGTGTACCGAGACCGCAGTTACCGTCGTCAGCTGAATCTCGAGTTCGGCGAAAGCGGCCCACCGCTTGTGCAGACCCTGGGTCGAAGACAGTTGCACTGTCCGACCGCCGGATACATCGACCCGCATGCTCGTCAAAACCGCAACCTCAACCCCTGCCCCCTCGGCGACGACAAGCTCAGACCTCCGAGCCAACGCCGCAAGTTTCGACCTCGCCCGCAGAAATCGCGGCGCCTCCTGCAACAACACAACGTCAGGGGCGAACGCGCGAATCACGCGGACGACTGCATCCCGGTCATCGCGCAGCGACCGGACATTCCACGTCATCACGCGTAAGGGGGAACTCAAGGCGTCGAACCGGCTGCTCATACTGACTACGGCTAGGTGTGTCGCTCGCGCGAGATGGTGGCCGCACCGATCACGCCTGCATCGATGCCAAGACCTGCCTGCACAATAGGCGGCTCGGCCCTACGGCCCCTTCCGGTCAACGATTCGCTGAACGTCTGGCGTGTTCGGGCCATCAGCAACTCGCCAGCGTCACTGACCCCACCCCCAATGACAACGATGCCGGGGTCGACGACCGCGACCATGCTCGCCAGTCCTTGACCCAACCAGTCGCCGATCTCAGCGAAGGCATTCCGCGCGGTCTGATCTCCCGCAACGGCAGCAGCGGTGACGCCCGGTCCGTCCAACGCCGGGTCCCCACCGCGCTCTCGGAAGGCAAGGAGCAATGCCGTCCCACTCGCATAACGCTCCCAGCAACCGCGAGACCCACACGGGCAATCGCGACCATCGCGAACCACCGTGACATGTCCGACCTCACCAGCGAATCCCAGGCTTCCCCTGTACAGGTGCTCTGACAGGACCAAGCCTGACCCCAGACCGGTGCCGACCGTCACCATGAGTACGTCCTCGGCCCCTTGAGCTGCCCCAAACCGATACTCCGCCCACGTCGCCGCATTCGCGTCGTTGTCGACGGTTACCGGAAGGCCGAGCCGAGAACTGAGGTCGTCACGGATCGGCTCCCCAGCCAACGGCAGGTGAGCAGAGAACGCAACCGACGAACCATCGGCCGCCACATTGCCTGCAATCGCCAACCCGACGGCGTCAGGGGTGCGTCCGCCCGTGACGTGTTCGACGCTTCCTACGATCGCGTCCATCAACGCGTCATAGGCGTTGTTTGCAGTCGCTCGTTGCTTTCGGGCGACGACGCGACCTGCGTCGTTCACGAGAACGGCAGATACTTTGGTGCCGCCAACGTCGACTCCAACCGTCAATGCCATCAGCGGACGACAATGTGTTCGACGTCGTGGGCTTCAGCAGGTGAAGCCTGATTCGTGGCTGCAGTTGTACTGGCACGAACTGCAGCAAGTAACGACTCAACGGCGTGGCTGACGTGCTCGTACACCTCAGGTTGACTGTGCCGCAGTGCGGCAGCGGCCTGACAGAACGGGCAGTAGCGGCATTCACCTGACGAATCGTGGTCCGCTGGCTCGGGAATTCGGCCGTCCACCCACCGCCGGACGGCATCGAGCAGCCTTGCCGCCTCATCTGCGGCGCTGCCCAAAGGCTCAGCGTCCGTCACGGGTGTGCTCCCATTGCATCGGGCCATTGTGCCTGGTCAGGAACGAACGTAATCAGCAACCGACCGTCAGTCAGACGCGCCCCTTGAACGACACACCGTCGCAGTGCGCTGGGTAGTGCTATCACTCGCCGTTGCCCGCCAACAGCAATAACAAGTTCGTCTCTGACGCGAGTGAGATCGACATCGCCTCGCTCGGCGAGCGGTAGTGAAAGCGACAGCACAAACGTCGAACCTTCGCGCTCGACCGACAGCAGATCCGGCTGCTCACCTGATGTCGACAATTCGAGGGGGTCGACCCCTCGATACAACGCTTCGCCGAACTCACGAAGTGCTCGCACACCCACCGGTTCGCTGGGTTGATAAGGCGCCTCCAACACCGGAAGCGGCGCAAACGAGTCGACGGCGTCACGTAACTGCTCTCGTTGAGCCTCCACCCAGCCATTGCGCCATGCGTCATCGCCGGCCGGAAACACCCGGTTCGCGATCACCGTGTCCACGCGATAGCCGAACAGCGCGAGCGAGGTGAAGGTGCGTCTGGCCTCTGCCACGACGACACTCTCGGGAGTGAGTACCAACCGCACAGACGTCATCGACGAGCGCAGCAACTCCTGAACGTCCAACAGTTCAGTGCGCAAGCGGTCTGCGGCTTCCATCACCGAGTCCTGGGGCAACGGAATGTTCAGAGCAGACCCAAGAACCGGACGCAACGCACGAGCAACGCGTCGTTCAACGGGGTACAACTTCGACATGTACCAGTCCAGCGCCTCCGGGAGCGCCAACAGTCGCAGCGTGTCGGCCGTTGGCGCACAGTCAACGACAACGACATCCCATCGACCGGATCTGACCTGCTCTCGCACCTCAAGAAGCGCAAGGATCTCTTCAGCGCCTGGCAGCACTGTCAGTTCTTCGGCGCGCAGCTGATCGAACCCGCTTGTCTCAAGGAGCAGACGGAGGTAGGTCTGAATCTCTCCCCAAGACGCGGACAGCCGTGCCAACACGTCGACCTGGTGGACGAAAAGTCCCGAGTCACATTCAGTTGGTTCAGAGGTGGCGGTCACCGCCAGAGCGTCTGCCAGCGAGTGCGCCGGGTCGGTCGACAGGACGAGAGTCTTCAGTCCCTGCGCGGCGGCGAGCGACGCCGTGGCAGCGGCAGCGGTGGTCTTGCCAACCCCGCCTTTGCCGGTGAACAGAAGTACTCGCACGACGTCAGGATTCAACCCGCTTCTTGAGTTCTTTCAGCGCCGTGTCAATGACAACCTTCTCCGCTTTGCGTCGGAGTAGTCCGATCATCGGGATCTTCAGATCAAGCGTGAGTTCGTACTCGACATCGGTGCCGCCTTCGGCAGCTGGCGACAGTCGGTACGCGCCGTCCATGGCGGTCAGAATTTGCGCTTCGACCAGCGTCCACGTGACTTCGGTGTCGTCCTGCCAGGTGTACGCCAGGGTGTACGTGTCCTTGATGGCTCCCGCGTCGAGCACGAATCGCGCCTGCGTTCGGACGCTCGTCTGCTTCCAGGATCTCAACTGACCGAACCGCGCCGACCCAGTCGGGATACGCCGCCAGGTCGGCAATGACACCCATAACAACACTGGGAGTCGCCTCGACATGGATGGTCGAAGACGTACGTTCGGTCACCGTTGGAGCGTATCTGGCAAGTCCGAACAGACCGACTGTGGGCCGCTCTCGCCTAGAGAATCAGACCGGCGATAAACATCAAAATGAAGAACACCATCGACGCAACCGCCACGCCACCGAGAATGAACAGCGTCTTCGCGCCCTTGTCGCCTAGGTGTTGAGCCAAGGCCGACGTCGGGTCCGCGCTGCGATGTTCTGCGGCCAGCATGCCCAGCATCACGTCGATATCTGAGATATCGACAGTTGGCTGCGAGTTCACGTCAGGTGTGGGTGAGGTCTCGGCAGGCTGATCGAGGGGGCTCGTCGACGGACGGGCATGGCGTCCGCGAGCCGGTTGCGGCTGACCGACTAGGGGCTGCGGATCTACGGCTGACGCTAGCGGCTGGGGTGTGACATGGACGACCCGCGCCATGACCGACTCGTCGGACTCGTTGAGAAGGTCCTGCATCGGTGCGTTGAGGGGGTCGAAACCCTGTCCGAGCGCAGCAAAGCACTGGGTGCACCAATCCGCGTCAAGACGGACCGCTCCACCACAGGAGGGACAGTGGTCAAACGTGTTCACAGATCTGACGTCGGCACAGAGCTTGATCATCTTGACCGCCCGCTGGCCGGACCTTTAGGGGAAGGTATTACCGGCAGGGCGCCAAGAGATCGACCAGCAATCGACGTCGGGCGTCCCAGGTCCACTGGGTTCGCACCCAATCCCGGCCGGCCGATCCCATTTCGAGCCCTGGCCGCGCTGTCTGCCAGGAGATCGGCAACCGCGCCCGCAACCTCGGCGGGCGACTTCGCGTCGGCCAACACCACCCCGGTTCTGCCCTGCAAGACCGCGTCTGGGGCACCCCCCGACCGACCCGCCACCACAGGTAGACCCGTCGCTGAGGCCTCGAGGTACACGATTCCCAGCCCTTCGACGTCGAGGCCATGCCGTCGCGTGCGACAAGGCATCGCAAACACATCGCCAGCCGCGTAATGGGCCGGCAACTCTGGCCAGGGCACTGATCCACTGAACACGATGTCGGGTGAGTCTGCCGACTGCTCGGCAAGGCGCTGCAGCTTATTGCGGTACGGACCGCCGCCAACGAAGAGCAGTGCAGCATCTGGGACACGCTTCTTAATGTCGGGGAGCGCCTCGATCAGGGTGTCTTGACCCTTGCGCGGCATCAGCCGAGACACGCAAACCACGACCGGTCGGTCGCCCAACCCGTGGCGCGCGCGAATCTTTGCGCCGTCGGCGTCAGGTCGGAATACCTCAACATCGACGCCCGGGGTAAGTCGCATCATTCGCGCGGCGGCATCGTGGGACAGTGCCGACGCGATGCGACGACGGGTGTACTCACCGAGGTAGGTCACCGTGTCAACCTGGTCGCCAATGCGGCGTAGAAGTTGCCGCCCCACGGGCAGTTGCGCCCAACCCGCCTCGTGGCCGTGGGTGAGCGCGACAAGACGTTCGGCACCCGCCTGACGCAGGTGGTCACCCATGAGTCCCAGTGGGGCGGCGGCACCGAACAACACGCTGCTGCAATCGCGTTGCTGCAATATGTCGGCTGCGCGGCGTCGGACCCGACTGGTGGGAAGCAATACCGACGTGTCCTCGCGGATTATCTCGAAGGGTTGGTCTTCGTCGAACTCTTCCCACCCACGCCATCGCGACGTGTACACCACGACGTCAGCCGGGTCGAGGTTGCGAACCAGTTCATGGACGAAGGTCTGGATGCCACCCGGACGAGGCGGGAAGTCGTTGGTCACGACCAGTACCCGGCTCACCTACTCATCCTTGCGCACCCGAGGCACTCGTCACTGCTTGGCGCGGGCGCCAGCGGCGGTGGAACCGGTACCCCGTTCACGACTGCCCAGGTTCGAGCCATGGCCATTCGTTGGGGGGTGCTGGGGTGCGTCGCGAACCAGGCAAACAGCAACGGATTAGGAGTGACGTCTGACTTCGACGTCAACGCCAGACGTCGTTGCATCTGCGTCAAGGTCTGCGGGTCGCGGGTAAGTACCAGGGCATGGAGGTCAGCTCGCGCCTCAATCCGTCGGCTAATGAGATTCTGCACTGGGGCAATCAACAGCGACGTCACAGCCAACAGCGCCAGCAGCAGGGCAATGACCCGACCATCGGCCATTCCTGACACCCCGGCATGTCGGGTAATCGGCGTCCACATCATCAGCAACGCCAAACCAACGACTGCGATCGCCGCCCCAAGGGCACCGAGCCCGGTTCCGACGACGACATCGTTGTTCTTGACGTGGCCAAGTTCGTGCGCGACAACGTTGCGAATCTCGTCGGGAGGCGCCTGCTCCAGCAAGGTGTCGTACAACACGATGCGTCGCGAACTGCCAAACCCGGAGACATACGCGTTGAGAGTGGTGGTTCGACGACTCGCGTCCGCGACCAGTACATCGTCAACCGCAAGTCCGTCCCGCTTTGCCATGTCGAGCAGCGACGTTCGCAACGGTCCCTGCTCCAGCGGGGTGAAGTGGTTAAAGATCGGTTCAATCACGAGCGGATACGCGAACGAGACGACGACGACCAGCACAGCGGCGCCGACAGCGCCTACGGTCCACCACCATCGCGGCATCACTCGCGCCAACAGCACGAGGGTGAACAGCGCTACCAGAGTCAGCGCGGAGTTGACGGCAAACCCCTTAGCAACATCCACCAACCAACTCCCCCACGACTGCGTCGAGAGCCCGACGTCTTGCTGGATCGACTGACTCCAGGCGGCGAAGGGCAGCGTTGCTAATCGGACAACCAGCAGCACCACCAGTCCGCCGACGAGCACCTGCAGCCACCACGTTCCGCCCATCGGATCGGTGACCCGTTCGACCAGCCGAGAACCAAGAGCCCAAAAGCCCAAAGCACAGACCACAACGATTCCCACGGCCAAGCCAGCTAGCCCCGGGACACGCAGTCGCGCCGACAACTCGTCTCCGGCGGCAATCTCCTGCTGCGAGAAGTCATACGACGCATCTGCGTGAACTGTTTGGCTCGGGGTGGCATCGATCCCTGACCTCCAGGGGATGAAGACGGCAATGCCCGCGACGAGAAATGTCAGGAGAACAAGCAGCGTCGTCAGGGCCGCGGCGCGTGGCGTCATGCGTTCTCCGCCAGCCAAGTCCGCCACTGCGACAGGAGAGCGGCCCGGCCAATTCCCAAGACTTGTCGAGCGGCATGGTCAACCCGCAAATCAGTCGTGCCGTGCAGCATCGACAACCGCTCGGTAGAAGGGAACGAGGCGGCTTTCGCCGTAGTTCTCAGCGATCATCTGGCAAAGCGACCAGCCGTACTCGTAGCCGAGCGACCTTTCCTGATTCGAGTTGTCGAAGTTGAAGAGGTCGTCGTTGGGGAAGGCTCGCGGCAGCACCCCATGGCCGGCACGAGTTAGGGCCGCACCCCCGACCAGCGACGCAGGTACCCCACTGTCGCGATAGCCGACGTATTCGGCCAGCCCTTCTGACAGCCAGAGCGGAGCCGAATGCAGCGTCGACGAAGTCCTCAGCTAAGTGCGTGATCTCGTGACGCAGGACGATCTGTCGCCCAAGTGTTGACAGGGTGAAGTAGACCTTCGGATTGATGGTCGTTCGTGCGAACCCTCCCCCGGCTGACGGCAACCAACTCGTAACGGCGGGCAATCTCGAGGCATCTGGGCTGCCAATCAACGGGTTCATGACCCGCTCCGAACCGGGCAGCACGACCGTTGCCTTTCCGGGCCACCGTCCTCCCCAGAAGTCAGCAACTGCTGCTCTCGCCTGGTTGACGTTGCTCGTAAACGACGGCAATTCCGAGGCATATCGAGTGGATCCGATCACCACCGATCGTCCCGCTGTCTCCACGTCCACAGGTCCGTGCGCCCATAGGTCACGGTGATCGTCGCTGGAGGAGGCCAGCACCCAATCACCGCTGACTCGACGGAAGGTCGCCTCGCCGACGCGTCCAACGTCGACCCCTTCGCCTGCGATTCGATACGTGATCACGGTCGTCGCGCTGAAGCGACCAACCCGCAACTGATGCTGGCTCGGCGAGGTACCTCCAGATAGCCGGACGTGGTAGGTCCGGAATGGCACATCTGCCGATGCGTTCACATCACCGCGGAGGACTAGGCGTGCTTGACGGTTCAACGCCTGCTGGGCCGATGCCAGCGCCACGCTCAGCGTGGGGTCATCGGCGCCTTGCTGCACCAGACCAGGTCGAGATTGGTTGGGGCGGGCAGTTTGCTCTTGCTGCGAAGCGCCCAGCGCAAATCCCGAGACAGCCGTCGCCGCAGCAACGAGCAACAAGCCGAGCGTTCTCACACCACGATGGTAGGAGCCAACTCAGTTAGGGACGGCCCGCGCCCATGTAAACCGACTGGTAGTAGCTGCTGTTCAACGACTCAGCAACCACGCCAACGCTTGGGTTCGCCGCGTGGACGAAGATCCCGCCACCGACGTACATCCCCACGTGGTGAATATCGCTGTAGAAGAAGAGCAGGTCACCTGGCTCCAACTGCGACTGGTCGATCCTGGTGGTCATGGCGTACTGAGCGCTCGCAGAGTGCGGGAGATACACGCCAACCTGGGCCCAGGCAGCCATCGTCAGGCCAGAGCAGTCGAAAGCTGAAGGTCCGGCGGCGCCGAAGACATACGGCTTGCCGAGTTGGGCTCTGGCGAACGAGGCAGCAACCGCACCGCGACCGCTTCCCGCACTCGAGAACCGTGGGCTGCGTGGGAACGTTGCTGACGGCGTCCTGGGACGCCTGAGCGGCATCCTGCGCGCGCTGCGCCTCTTGGTTGGCCAACCGCTGCCGCTGTGCTGCCTTGAGGCGTGACAGCAGCGTCTGTGCCTCTTGGAGCTTGGAGTTTGCCGATGCCTTTTCTTTCGCGGCCTCTGCCTGCAGGTCTCGCAGGTGCGCGACTTCTTGATCAACCATCGTCTGGGTCTGCTGCAACGCCAGTTGCGCAGTCTGGGCCTGACGAAGTTCGGCGTCCTGAGTGGTGGTTACCTGCTCAAGGACCTGCGACTGAAGCAGGAAGTCATCGGGGTTCGACGAGAACATCATTTGCAGCGTGGGGTCGATGCCACCGCTGGCGTACAACTGCGCCGCGTAATCAGCGATCGCTTCAGAGAGGGAGTCGAATTCCTTCTGCTGCGCCTGAAGCTGCTTCTTGACGCGCTGCAGGTGTTCCCTGGCTTGCTGCACCTGGACGGTGGCGTTGTGAGCGCGCTCGGTGGCGGCTTCGGCTTCTCCGTACAGAACGTCGACCCGCTGCTGTACCTCAGAGATCGAGAGGTTGGGGTCGGCGGTGCTGGTTCCAGGAAGCAACGCGATGGCTGAGATGCTGAGCCCGGCGGCGGTGAGCAGGCTCACGGCACGCGAAATTCGGCGGGTCGCCACGTAGGCGGCTCTCCTTTTCCCTCGCCGCCTACCGGGTGAGCTGACGGGCTCGGGCGGGGAAGGCCCTACGACATCCTCTGTGAAGAGGACACCGATTCGCCCCAGGAACCTGGGTCCCCGGCTCCAGTTCGCATCCGTGCGAACCGAACTCGGCGGAAATCAGTGGCGCCATTCGGTGAACGGCCGATCACCCCTGATCCGCCAGCCACCCTAGTAAGACCTGACGCCAGGATCAAACAGCCTGCGTGCTCCGGCCGGGTGTGTCGTCGGTCACACGAGGGCCGGGTTCCGGCGACTTCGGGCCGCTATCTGACCCACCAGAAACCGGGTCCTGCCGGGCCTGCACCAGCCGCAGCGGTGGAATCAGCCCCGAATCCGACAGCACCTCAAGCGCTCGACGTTCTTCGCTGCCAAGTACGGGAGGAGTTCCCAGCAGAACTGCCACAACGCAGTCGCCGCAGGCGTCGCCTCGGACCTCACAGGTCTCGCAGTCGATGATCATCTCGGGTCCTCCTGGGCGTTCGGACCACCTTGGTCGAACGCTCACGACGCTAGAGGGCACCTCCGACAACTCACCTGGGCTCATCTAACTCCGGACGTTCGACGAGTTGGACGTTGCCGCCACCGGCGCACCATCGACAGCCGACCGACACGATGCTGGACGCCAACTCTTCGGTCTCCTCTACGACCGGTGCACCCGACAGGTCCTGATGCCAGAACTCCTTCGTCCGTAAGGTCCGCACGACGTCGAAGCGCGTGAGGTTTCCGCACTGCGCACAGCGCCAGCGGGTCGTCTCGGTCGGTAGTTCCAAGCCCACCCATCGAGCGTACGGCGCGGAGCCCGTCGAGTTGCTAGACGGGGCGGGCGCTATAGCGCCCGCTTTGCCTAGCAACTCATCGGTTTACGGCGTGGTTGGGACGCAGTGTCGGAGCCCGCGCTTACCGTCAATCCCATGGCTGGACTGGCGCACACCTCACTTCAAAAGGGGAGCGCGTCTCCTCGGGGAGTTCAGGCCACCTTCGACGACCTCGGAACCCCGCTGTCGGACGTCACCTTCGTGGTGGTCGACCTCGAGACGACTGGTGGTTCCCCCACGGCCTGTCAGATCACTGAGATCGGCGCAGTCAAGACGCGTGCTGGCGAGGTCATCGGTGAGTTCCACTCACTGGTCAACCCGGGAGAACCGATCCCAGCTTTCATCGCGGTTCTCACCGGCATCACCGACGAAACGGTCGCGCACTCCCCACGTATTGGCGCGGTGTTGCCTTCGTTCCTGGAGTTCGCACGTGGCGCAGTGCTCGTCGCCCACAACGCTCCGTTTGACATGGGCTTCCTCAAGGCGGCCTGCGAGCAACAACAGATCGAGTGGCCGCGCCACGCTGTCGTCGATACCGCCAAGCTCGCCCGACGAACCCTCGACCGAGACGAAGCACCGAACTGCAAGTTGTCGACGTTGGCTCAGTTGTTCCGAGCCACCACCACCCCCACTCACCGGGCACTCGACGACGCCCGGGCCACCGTCGACGTCCTGCACGGACTCTTCGAGCGACTGGGGTGCCACGGCGTAACCACCATCGAAGACATCGATACGTTCTCGCGCAGAGTCAGCCAGGCACAGCAGCGCAAGCGATACTTGGCAGACGGAGTACCGCGAGGGCCGGGTGTCTATCTGTTTCGCGACGCGCAGGAGCGCGTGCTCTACGTCGGTAAATCGGTCGACATGCGGTCGCGGGTCAAGCAGTACTTCACGGCGTCAGAGTCACGCAGACGGATGGCTGAGATGGTCGGGATCGCCGAAGAGGTTGTTGCGATCCCATGCACGACCACCCTCGAAGCCGAGATCCGCGAACTCCGGCTGATCGCCGAGTACAAACCGCGCTACAACCGTCGTTCGCGTTTCCCCGAAAAGGTGAGCTATCTCAAACTCACTGTTGAGCCCTTCCCCCGGCTCTCGGTGGTCCGAACGGTCAAGGACGACAAGACCACCTATCTCGGTCCCTTCAGTTCTACCCGCCAGGCAAATGAGGCGGCTGCTGCGCTGCACGAGGCCTTTCCACTTCGGCAGTGCAGTGGCCGGCTGTCGCGCTCGCCCAAGGGCGCGGCCTGCATCCTGGCCGAGATGTCGCGCTGCGGAGCCCCTTGCGAGGGGGCTGAGTCATCCGATGCCTACGCCCAGCACGTCCACGCTGCCGTGGTTGCCATCACCACCGACTCCCGGCCCGTCGTCGAGGCGCTACTGCGACGGATGCAGCCGCTTATCGCGGCCGAACGCTATGAAGACGCCGCAGTCCATCGCGACCGGCTACGAACGTTCATTTCCGGTTGCGCACGTGCGCAACGACTGTTCGCCCTCGCCGGCTGCCGGCAACTCGTCGCCGCCCGTCCCGACAACAACGGTGGTTGGGACTGTGCCGTGATCCGCCACGGTCGACTCGCCGCAGCCGGTCACGCGCACCGTGGCGTCGCGGTCGTACCGTTCACGACCGCGCTGATCGCTGGGGCCGATGACGTACCGGCCGCCCCTGGTGGCTTTCCTGCTGCATCCAGCGAAGAAGCCGAGACGTTGTTGCGTTGGCTCGACACCCCCGGAGTTCGGCTGGTTGACGTCGACGGCTGTTGGAGCACTCCCCGTCACGGCGCCGCGGGACTAGAGTTGACACGCGCGCCCGTCCTTCCCGGAGGTACTCGATGATCACCGCCATTGTCTTCGTCCAAACCGAGGTCGATCGCATTCCCGACGTCGCAGAGACCATCGCGGAGTTCACCGAGGTGAGCGAGGTCTACTCAGTCACCGGAAGCGTCGACCTGATCGCAATGATTCGGGTTCGCGCTCACGATGAGCTCGCTGAGGTCATTACCGGACGCCTGGCGAAGATCCCCGGCATCATCCATACCGAGACTCACATCGCATTCCGGTCCTACAGCCGGCACGACCTTGAGGCCGCGTTCTCGTTGGGGATGGACAGCTAGTCCCCGCGGGTCGTCGCAACCCAACGATCAAGAGTCGAGGCTGCGGCACCAGAATCGATCGCTTCCACAGCGCGATCACGACCTACTGCTAGCGCCGGGACCAAGTCGTCAGCGGACTTCACTGTTCCGTCCAAAGCCGCGAGCGCTGCCGCAGCATTGAGCAGAACCGCGTCGCGAATGGGTCCTCGCTCCTCCCCCGACAGCAGCCGACGAACGACGTCGGCGTTGAAAGCTCGGTCACCACCGCGCAACGACTCAACCGGCGACAGCGTGAATCCGAGATCGCGCGGATCTAACGTCACCTCGTTGACCTCGCTCTGCGCAACCAGCCAGACCGCAGAGGTCGTCGACACAGTGAGTTCGTCCAAGCCATCGTCGCCACGGAACACCAGTGCAGAGGCGCCCCGATCAGCGAACACCTGCGCCATGACACCGGCCATCCTTGGGTCGGCACATCCGACGGCCTGGGCGGTGGGCTGGGCCGGGTTGGTCAACGGACCCAAGAAGTTGAACGGGGTCGGGACTCCGAGTTCGCGTCGCGCACTGGCCGTGTAACGCATGGCGGGGTGAAACACCTGCGCGAAACAAAAGGTGATGCCCGCTTCTATGGCGACCGCAGCCACCTGATCAGGAGACAGCGACAGATCAACGCCTAGCTCCTCGAGAACGTCTGCTGCACCGCAAGACGACGACGCCGCACGATTTCCGTGTTTGACGACCCGAGCACCGGCACCAGCAACCACCAGTGCTGCCATCGTCGAGATATTGACCGAGTGGGAGCGATCACCCCCTGTCCCGACGACGTCCACCGTCGGCTCGGGTACCTCGATCCGGTGAGCAGCGTTGAGCATCGCCGACGCAAGGCCGCGCATTTCGGCCGCGCTCTCACCCTTGGCACGTAGACCCATTGCGAATCCTGCGATCTGCGCGTCGGTCGCATCGCCGGCCATGATCTGACCCATCGCCCACTGGGCTGCATCGGTCGAAAGGTCCTCGCGTCGTAACAACGTGCCGAGGACCGTGGGCCAATCGATGGCCGCAGGGGTCATGGGGTCACCCCTGAGAAGGGACGGCGGCACCCGTCGCGAACTGACCCCGTAGCAACCCGGCAACTGCGGCCGCCGTTTCAATCGGGTCGATTGGCAGGTGGACGGCTCCGTCGGCTCGCGACCATGACGCCAGCCAGCCGTCTTGCGGACGCCCCAACAGCACCAAGACCGGCGGCGCGTTGAAGACCTCGTCCTTGATCGTGCGGCACACTCCGAGCCCACCAGCGGGAACCGCTTCGCCGTCCAAAATCACCAGATCGATGCCGCCACGCTTGAGCTGATCCATGACCGCCCAGTCGGTTGCCACCTCGACGTACTCAAGGTCTGGGATGTCCGACGCCGGTCGTCGCCCGAGGGCGGAAAGCACAGCACCTCTGGTGTCCACGTCATCGCTGTACACCAGAACGGTGAGCGTCTGGCTGGCCATGCAACTCCCTCAGCAGTCGATGACACCGGCCGTTGCGGCTGGCGCGCCCCGATCGTAGCCCGAGTCTTTGGGGCGAGTCGGCGTTGGTCGAGATCACCTGGCTAGCCGGGCCACCACCGCCCGAGGCCGAACAATTTGCGACCCGCCGCGGAAAAGTCCGACCCGCCGCACCATTGGGGTCCAAGAGTCGGCATAATCTCGCGCGTGGCGACTGCAACAGCGGCCGAGACGGCCCACCTCCAGGGCCCGAACCGACCGAACCTGGTCAGCGTCGGAACCATCGTCTGGCTTTCGTCGGAATTGATGTTCTTCGCGGCGCTGTTCGCGATGTACTTCACGGTCCGCCAGGTGACGCTTCCGGACCCCTGGCCACCGAACGACGTGCACCTCAACGTGCTGTTCGCTGGGCTCAACACTCTGGTCCTGGTCTCGTCGTCCTTCACCTGCCAGATGGGCGTATTCGCCGCCGAGCGTGGTGACGTCAAGGGCCTTCGCCGGTGGTTCTGCATCACCTACCTGATGGGCGCGTTCTTCGTCTCCGGCCAGATCTTTGAGTACACCGAACTCGCGCACGAAGGTGTGACGCTGTCGTCCGAGCCTTACGGTTCGGTCTTCTTCCTCACCACTGGCTTCCACGCCTTGCACGTAACGGGCGGACTGATCGCGTTCCTCTTCGTCTTGGTGACGACCTACGTGGCGCGTCGGTTCGACCACGACCAGGCGACTCGTGCCATCGTCGTGTCGTACTACTGGCACTTCGTTGACGTCGTTTGGATTGCACTGTTCGCCACCATTTACTTCATTCAGTAGCCGACCTCGACCCGGGACATTGACGTGACCTTCTTGCTCGCCAGGCGCCGGAGCCCTTGGGCCACCGCGGTGCTCCTCCTGACGGCGTTGTTCATCGTCGGCGGCAGTTACGCCATCATCGGCTCACTGACCGACTCCCGTGCCCAGGCTTCTGAGGCCGACAGTTCCACGCAGATCCAGCAGGGCAAGCAACTGTTCCTCGAGGGCTGCTCGTCGTGCCACGGACTCAACGCCGAGGGTGGCTATCAGCCAGGCGGCACCGTCGCGGGCCCGTCACTCATCGGCGTCGGGGCTGCCGCTGTCGAATTCCAGGTGGCCACTGGTCGGATGCCGCTAGCGAACCCCGAAGCGCAGGCGGTCCGCAAGCAGCCGATCTACACCGAAGAAGAGACCGCGCAGTTGGCTGCCTTCGTCGCATCGTTGGCCCCCGGCCCGGCGATCCCCGCGCCTGAGCAGTACGACACCTCTGGCCTTACGCCTGAGGAACTGGCACTGGGTGGCGAACTGTTCCGGGCCAACTGTGCGTCGTGCCACAGCTTCTCGGGCAACGGCGGCGCACTGACGAATGGCAAGTACGCGCCTTCGTTGAAGGAGTCCACCTCTAAGCACATCTACTCGGCGATGATCACCGGCCCGCAGAGCATGCCGGTGTTCCCAGACACCACGCTGCGACCCGAGGACAAGCGCGCCATCATCGGCTACATCGAGACGATTCGTGACCAGCCGAACAATGGCGGCATCGACCTCGGTCGAATGGGCCCAGTAACCGAAGGCTCTGGTGCTATTCGTCATCGGCCTCGGCGCCCTTATCGGCGTCGCGGTCTGGATCGGAGTGAAGGCCAAGTGACGATCGAGCCTCGCGCTGAAGAGCAGCTGCCCGATCACCACCCACGGCGCAGCGACATCGATCCGCGTGCCGCTAAGCGTGCCGAGCGTCAGGTTGGACTGCTGTTCTTGGCATCCGCGCTGTGCAGCGTCGGGTTCGTTGTCGGTCTACGTCACGACCCCGATCGACAAGTCCATCGACTTCCCGATCATCGGCGGCATCAACGCGTCCAACCTGCTGCTCGGTGTGCTGCTTGGGCTAGCGCTCTTCCTGATCGGCGCGGCGGCCATTCACTGGGCCAAGAAGTTGATGCCAGACGTCGAGATCGTCCAGAAGCGCAGCGCCGAGGCGTCCGACCAGGAGCACCGCGATCACCTGCTCGAGGAGTACCAACGCGGTTTGGGCGAGAGCGGCATCAAGCGTCGCCCGTTCATCCTGGGCAGCATGGCCGCCGGACTGGCGATGATCGGTCTGCCGGTCATCGTGCTGCTTCGTGACCTCGGTCCGCTCCCCGAAGACCAGTTGCGCGTCACGATGTGGGACGACAAGCCGGCGACGCGCATTCTCGTCGCCGAGACCCACCAGCCGGTCAAGCCAGAAGACCTCACCGTCGGCACCTTGGTCAGTGGCGTTCCCGAGGGCATCGACGAGCGAATGGAACTCGAGGGCAACCAAAACGAGCTCGCCAAGTCGGCCGTCCTGCTGATCCGGATGGACCCGTCAGAGATCATCTCGGACCAGACGCCTCCCGGCGAAGAGCCGTGGAACTTCCAGGGCATCTTGTGCTACTCCAAGATCTGCACTCACGTCGGCTGCCCCCTCGGGCTCTACGAGCAGCAGACCCACCACATGCTTTGCCCCTGCCACCAGTCAACCTTCGACATGGCCAACAGCGCCGAGGTGATCTTCGGACCGGCGGCTCGCAACCTGCCTCAACTCGCGATCACCGTCGATGACGAGGGATACTTGGTCTCGCGTGGCGGCTTCACCCAGCCAGTCGGACCGAGCTTCTGGGAGCGAGGATGACAACCAACAAGCTCGAAGAAGCTGGCGGCAAGGGATACGTCTGGGTTGACGACCGGATCCCTGCGTCGGGTTACCTGAAGAAGCAGTTGGGCAAGGTCTTCCCCGACCACTGGTCCTTCATGCTCGGCGAGATCGCGCTCTACAGCTTCATCATCTTGCTGCTGTCCGGAACCTTCTTGTCGCTGTGGTTCAAGCCGTCGATGCTCGAGGTGATCTACGACGGTTCGTACGTCCCGCTCAAGGGCGTGCACATGTCCGAGGCGTACGCGTCGACCATCAACATCAGCTTCGACATCCGCGGCGGATTGTTGATGCGGCAGATCCACCACTGGGCTGCGCTGTTCTTTGTTGCAGCGATCTCGGTGCACTTGCTCCGCATCTTCTTCACTGGTGCTTTCCGCAAGCCGCGTGAGGTCAACTGGATCATCGGCGTCACGCTGCTAACCCTTGCCCTGCTTGAAGGATTCGCTGGTTACTCACTACCAGATGACCTGCTCTCAGGTACCGGGTTGCGTATCGCGCAAGGCATCATCCTTTCGATCCCCGTCGTCGGGACGTACGTGTCGTTCTTCGTATTCGGAGGCGGCTTCCCTGGGTCTGACTTCATTCCACGGCTCTACACCGTGCACGTGCTGCTGGTGCCCGGGATCATCCTGGCGCTCATCACCGTCCACTTGATGCTGGTGTGGTTCCAAAAGCACACGCAGTTCCCCGGCATGGGACGCACCCAGCGCAACGTCGTCGGCTTCCCGCTGTTCCCGGTCTATATGGCCAAGGCTGGCGGGTTCTTCTTCATCGTCTTTGGCATCACGACGCTCATGAGTGGTCTGTTCCAGATCAACCCGATCTGGATGTACGGGCCTTACGTACCCGATCAGATCACCGCGGGCTCGCAGCCGGACTGGTATATCGGCTGGCTCGAGGGTGGGCTGCGCATGATGCCCAACATCGAGTTCGTCTTACCGGGCGGCTACAACCTTTCGCTGAACATCTTGTTCCCCGCACTGATCTTGCCCGGCATCATCTTCACCGCGATGGCCCTGTACCCGTTCATCGAGGCTTGGGCTACCGGCGACAAGCGTGCCCATCACCTGCTGGACCGCCCGCGCAACGCGCCGACCCGTACCGCACTGGGTGTCATGTCGCTCACCTTCTACATCCTGCTGTGGATCGAAGGTGGCAACGACATCATCGCGAGCACCTTCAGTCTGAACGTGTTCGCGATCACCTGGTTCATGCGAATCGCCATCATCGTCGTACCGCCGTTGGTCTTCGTCCTGACTAAACGCGTCTGCTACTCACTGCAGCGCCGAGACCGCGACAAGTTGTTGCACGGGTACGAGTCGGGGATCATCAAACGGCTGCCGAGCGGCAAGTACTACGAGCAACATGAGCCGATCTCGGACGAGGAGCGCGCGGTCATCATGGCTCGCGCCGACATGCCGCAGGCACTTCCGATGCCGGAGAAGTTCGACGAGAACGGCGTCAAGTCCCGCTTCTACGCGATCAAGAAGACGCAGGCCAAGTTGTCTCACTTCTTCTACGGCGAGCAGGTGCCGATGCCGACCGCGGCCGAGATCGAAGAGGCTCAGCACCACGAGTCCGAGATCACCACCGAGCGCAACGAAGAAATCGACGAGGCGCAGACGAAGGCGTTCGCCCCCCGCGACTAGCGCAGTTGCCCGGTTCCTCGCTCAGCCGATGAGGCGAACGGTGTGCGTCGGTGCCTTGATCGGCGGTACGTCTCGCGTTTGCGTGTAGTCGGCGCGGTAACTGCTCGCGCCGAGTTCGTCTTTGACGTAATCGGGGATATTGGGTGACACCAGGTCAACGTCTGATCCCAGGATGTCGAGTCGCACCGGGAAGTCGGTCGAGTCGAGCGTCAGGTGCACGGTCGTTCGTCCTTGGTCGTACATGACAAGACCGATCTCTGACAGATGCCCTGTCAAGCCCAACATTTCAAGACCGACGCGGTTGGGCAGCGTGCCGGTGAGCACGAAGTTGTGTCCCACGTCCTTGACGGCCGTCGGCTCAATGAGAAAGAGCAGGTTGATGTCTGTCGGCATTGGCCCGGGACGTTCCCACTTGGGTATCGGCCCAAGTATGGATCGTGTACGTGGGTCTCGTCTGACCACCCGAAGGAAGCAGCACCGTTGACCGAAATAGACCTGTAGAGGTGTGAGTCGACGTAACGCAGTTTCGTGGTGAATGACGTGAATCCGGTGTTCTTGGTGTCTTCATTGATCGTGACGGATTTCCATGACGGCTGTTGGCTGTCCCAGACGCCCGGACGTGTCATACGTGGACACGAGTTCACTGACCGAGGTAACTGTTCGGGATTTGAAGGAGATCGCCTCGGACTGACGAACCTTTTCCAGGGCAGCGTCGAGCACGGATTGAGGGCTCTGCGTCGCCTCGGTGCTTGTCGGCGCTCCCTGTAGCGAGAGTTGATTTGGAAGCGGCATCAGATGCAGCAGAATCCGTGCAACCTGTTGTGACGGCAAGGGCAAGAACGGCAACCAAACCGGCCGACCTGGTGCTGCTCATAGCGATCTCCGTCCGTGGACGGATGACAGTAGCAAGCACCCGGGACAAACAGGTGGACGTCGAGCATTTCTGCTTGACACCAAATCCCTCGAGCCGGAACCTGACCCTATGGACCGAGTCAGTCCGCTACCGAGCCGCGGAGCAGTGTTCTTCGACGTCCGTGACGAGGGTCGAACACTTCGACTTTCGTATCACGCGGACACCGATGGGTTCGTGTTGAGTATGTGGCGCGACTCGTACTGCCTCGGCACCTTCCGGCTGCCCGCAGAAGACGCACCGCGATTCATTCACACGATGGTGGCCTCGCTGGCCGAGTGGCGGCAGGACGGACGAAGCGATGAGTCAGAGATCGGTTAACGCTGCGGGTCGAGGCCCGGAAACCAAGAGTGGAAAGGAGTTCAACTCCCTTCCACTCTTAACTTATAACGCACGTGGGGGCTTGCGGCAAGACCCCATTCAGCCGGGAGAATCGCCCGCCGTAGCCAGAAACCTACGGACGGAGAACTGTGAGAGCCTGATGACCTGGGCCCCCTGACGACGAGCGCCTTCGACCTTCCCGATCACCTCGCTCCTAAGGCTGACCCGACGCTGATCGTCGACGACGAGCAGCACTTCGCGGCGATCGCGACGACACTCGAGCAGTCGATAGCCGACCTATCCGACCGCGTCGACGTCGCGCGCAAGGAGTCCGGTGGCGCCGGCCAGGAGGCCATGGACCGCGACCTCGAGATCCACCGGCTGACCGCTCGACTTCGAGCGTCTGCGTCGGTTCGGTGTGGACCTGTGCCTCGGGCGCATCGTCAGGGCAGACGATCCGACGCCGGTGTACGTCGGACGACTCGGCCTCACCGACAGCGACGGTCGACGGCTGCTGATCGACTGGCGCTCCCCCGCGGCTGAGCCGTTCTTCGGAGCGACCCACGCCAACCCAATGGGTCTGGCGAGTCGTCGCAGGTATCGATGGACCAACGGTCGGATCAGCGACTACTGGGACGAGGTGTTCACCGCGGAAGGGATTGGAAAGTCACGCCGCCCTCGACGATCAGTCCGCCTTCATCGCCAGCCTCGGCGAGTAGCCGGTCGCCACAGATGCGAGACGTGCTCGGCACCATCCAGGCCGACCAGGACGCGATCATCCGCGCTGGATCCCGCGGCGCGCTCGTCGTCGACGGTGGTCCTGGTACCGGCAAGACCGTCGTCGCCCTGCACCGCACCGCCTACCTCCTCTACTCCGACCCGCGCCTTGGTCACCGCCGAGGCGGCGTGCTGTTCGTCGGTCCGCACCAGCCGTACCTCGCGTACGTCGCCGACGTGCTGCCCAGCCTCGGAGAGGAAGGCGTACAGATCTGTACGCTTCGCGACCTGGTTCCCGAGGGAGCGACAGCGGCGATCGAGACCGATCCGCATGTCGCCATGCTGAAGTCGTCCGCGGACATGGTGAAGGCGATAGAGCCGGCCGTCAGGCTGTACGAGGAACCACCCACCGACGGCAACCGTCGTCGAGACGCAATGGGCCGACCTCTGGCTCAGTCCCGACGAATGGGCCGAGGCGTTCGACGCACCAGAACCGGGCACACCACACAACGAGGCGCGCGAGCAGATCTGGGAGGAACTGCTCACGATCTTGACGGACAAACACGGCGATGACGACGCCTCCCCTGACCTGGTCCGTAGGTCGCTCGCGCAGAACACCGAACTGCGCTCAATCCTCAACAGGGCATGGCCGCTGCTCGAGGCGACCGACCTCGTGGGAGACCTCTGGTCGGTACCCGCCTATCTGCGCCGGTGCGCACCATGGCTCAACGCTGACGAGATTGAGACACTGCAACGCCAGGACGCCCACGCCTGGACGGTGTCGGACCTGCCGCTGCTGGACGCGGCCCGGCAGCGGCTCGGCGACCCGGAGGCGTCACGGCGCAAACGTCGGCAGGCAGCCACGGTCGCTGCCCAACGCGAGCAGATGTCCACCATCGTCGACGACCTGATCGCCTCGGACGACTCCGAAATGCTCGTGATGTCGATGCTGCGCGGCGAGGACCTGCAGGGCGTCCTCGTCGACGACGCCGCACTGCCTAGCAGCGACGTCGACCCACTCGCCGGTCCATTCGCGCACATCGTCGTGGACGAGGCTCAAGAACTCACCGATGCAGAGTGGCAGATGCTGCTGCTGCGCTGCCCGTCGCGAAGCCTGACCATCGTCGGGGACCGCGCCCAGGCCCGGCACGGGTTCAAGCAGTCGTGGCAGGAACGACTCGAACGCATCGGCCTCGACCACAGTCAACCTGGCTTCCCTGAGCATCAACTACCGAACCCCGACGGAGGTCATGTTGGAGGCCGAACCGATCATCCGCGCCGTACTTCCGGACGCCAACGTGCCGACCTCGGTCCGCAGTACCGGTGTCCCTGTCGTGCACGGGTCGGTGTCGGACCTCAACTCGATCCTCGACTCTTGGCTGGCCGAGCACGCCGACGGGATCGCATGTGTCGTCGGTGCGAGCGAGATCGAAGACGGCTCGGTCCGCGACGACATCCCGGGTTCGATTCCTTACACCTGAGCTGTGCAAGGGACTTGAGTTCGACCTCGTCGTCCTCATCGATCCAGAGACCTTCGGTGATGGGATCGAAGGAGCCGTCGACCGTTACGTCGCAATGACCCGAGCGACGCAGCAACTCGTCATCCTCACAAACCCTTGACGCGAGCAGCTGGCTCAGGCAGGCAACGCCGCCGTGATGTCGACCTCGACCAGTTGTCCGGCAAAGCCGAGTTGCGCAACTCCCAGCAGCGTGGCGGCTGCGGTGAAAGCGGCTGCGGCCGGCGAGGACGTCAGCGAGTCCCACACGTCGACCAGATGCTCGCGGTCGTGCGAGGCCACGTAGATCACTGCCCGCACCACGTCCGAGGGTGCTCGCCCCAACGGACGCCAGCGCGACCACGATGTTGCGAGCCACCTGCTCGGTCTGCGCAACGACATCGTCCGGGCCGACCAGTTCGCCATCGGCGTCGAGTGGGCACTGCCCAGCCAGGTGCACCGCTGACTCCGGGCTGCACGACGGTGACGTGGTGGTAGCCGGGAGGCTGATGAAGTCCCGGAGGGTCGCTGCGCTCGATCATGGGTTAATCCTTACGAAATCGCGGACTTCACCAAGCGCGACGACTCGCTTGTTCACTGCCGGGCTCCACTTATTGAGTGCGTATGCCACCGGCCACAGATCGCCGTCGTCGAGGTTGGCCACATCCTGAAAGCCCAGCGTCGAGTACCGGTAGTTGAATTTGCCGGAGTCCTGGAAGAAGACGACGATTTTGCCGTCCGCGTTCGCGTAAGCCGGCATTCCGTACCAAGTCTTCGGCGAGAGTTCAGGTGCAGTCGTGGTGACCGTCACATGAACCCGCTCGGCGAGCGCACGATCCTTCGGGGCCATTTTCGCGATGGCGTCCAGGACTGCCTGCAGGCCGTCGGCCGTCTTGGCGCCCTTCTTCCCCTCGGCTCGAAGCTCAGCGGCGCGTTCCTTCATCGCCGCGCGCTCGTCCGCGGAAAAGCCGTCAGACCCGCTTGGCACTCTTCGCAGGCATGCTCGGACTTCCTTTCAAGGCTCGAGGGCTCGGCGTCTGGCCAGCCTTGACCATCACGCTACGTGACACGGCCGATCAGTTTTCTGGGTCCCGCAGCCCCACGGAGTCGAGTGCCCAGAAGGTCTCCGAGTAGACGAACGTTCCGGTCATCCACGGCTCGTAGGCGGAGAGGATGGCGACCTGAAACGCCGCCTCGGGATCCGCAATGACGGGGAACGAAAACCGCGCAGGTCGGCTCGTTCGAAACCACGCGTGGCGTAGTAGCGCGGGCTCCCTTCAGAAAGACAAGGGAACTCGATCCGAGTCAGCGATTGCTAGCGCATGTGCGAGCAACCGGGTGCCGATACCTTGCCGCTGCCAATCAGGCAGCACACCCAGGGGCGACAGCGTGAGGACATCGACGATCCGACGGGTGCATCGAGTCGACCTGGGCTGAGCATGACGTGACCGACCACCGCGCCATCAACGCAAGCCACGATCGACGTGGTCGTAGGGGCCGGACGCAGACCTAGGCGGCGACGAGATCGGGTACCTCTGGACCACCGAAGCCGCGGTGTGAACCGCTGCTACCCCTGACTCGTCGATGCTGCTCAAGCCGGAGGACAACGCCATCTTCTGACCCCATGGCGACGTTAGCGTCCCGGTTCGGTGCATTACTCACCTCAGAGGTGGTTAATCGCACCGAACCGAGCGACGAGGTCAGTGGCTGGCCTAGTGCAGTGCGCTGCCGGCCTGCCAAACCTTCCAGGGGACGTTCCAGTCGGTGTAGCCGTTCCATGGCTCCATGGTGCGGACGCCGTTTGTGTACTTGACGACGTCACCGATCTGCGAACTGTTGTAGAGCCAGATTGCATCCTCTTGGCTCATGCCGGTGCAACCGTGACTGACGTTCTCGTGGCCCTGTGACGCCACCGACCAAGGCGCGGCATGCAGGTACTCACCACTCCACGTAAGTCGCATCGCGTACTCGACGTCGAGCCGGTAGTACTCGGGGTCGTTCTTGTCGACGTCGATGCTCGCGGCGTCCATGACGACCTCGCGGTCCTTGGACATGATGACCTTGATGCCGATGCGGGTGTCCCAGCCCGGCTTGCCGGTCGTCACCGGAATCGTGCGGACGACTTCGCCATTTCGGCGGACGGTCATCATGTGGGTGGCGATATCGACGGTGCTGATCTGCGAGTCACCGATCGAGAAGTGCACCGTGTCGTTGTCGTTGCCCCAGGTGTCGGGACCGAGTTGAACACCGGCAAGTTGCGAGTGAACCGTGACCTTGGTACCCGGCTGCCAGTAAGTCTTGGGACGCCAGCGCACCATCTGGTCGCCGACCCAGTGCCAGGAACCGACTGTTCGCGGCTGCGTGGTTACCTCGAGGTGACGCTCGGCAACTGCCTTGCGCATGATCGGCTTGTCGTAGGTGACGATGATCGGCATGCCGACACCGACCGTCGGATTCCCGTACGGCGTGATTCCCGTGTAGACCTGATTCTTGGGCGCAACGGTGCGAAGACTCGCACTACGCCGGACCTTCAGTCCCGACTCGTCGACGGCCTCGGCCCGCATCGTGTACTTCGTGTCGAACGCGAGCACCGGACCCGTAGAGCGCCAGACCGTTGAGTGCTTAGCGAACTCACCTGGGACCTTGTGTCCCTTGGCGATCGCTGACGTCGACGGCAGTCAGCTTGCCGTCCTCAGCGAGCACGACGACTGAGCGAGACGGGTTCCACTGCTTGGCCCCCGCCGGCCTTGAATGTGATCACCGCAGCTGACTTGGCCACCAGGACCGCACGACCACCAGCACCGGTACCCGCGCCAACGCAGGCAGACAACGCAAACATGGCCACCACGGCGCCGGTAAGCGCCCGAGTGGCCCGTCTGGACCGTTGCTGCTTCATCACTGATACTTCCCCGTCACACGCTACAGAGGGATTTCGCGGGTACGGCTCCCAAAAGCCATCGGCGCACCAGGTTAACTGCTGAACGCCAAAAACGTCATTCTCGAACAAACTCCCCGCGGTAGTACTCAAAAAGCAGGCCGGCAGCCGCGGACAGGGTCGCGACCAACCCCAGCAAGATCATCCACCACATCACGAACACCACGCCGATCGCGATGGTGGCTGCCCCGCCTCCCACGGCCAGTGGCCACCAGCTGTGGGGGCTGTAGAAGCCCTGCTCCCCGGCCCCCTCGGCGATGTCACCTTCTTCGTCGTCCTCGGGCACCGGCTCGATCCGGCGCGCCGTGAACAGGAAGTAGAAGGAGATCAAGAAGCCGAGCGCCCCGGTGAAGACCAGCGCCGCCGCAC
The DNA here is from genome assembly GCA_963726755.1 of uncultured Actinomycetota bacterium. Classification (GTDB taxonomy): domain Bacteria; phylum Actinomycetota; class Actinomycetes; order JAHEKZ01; family JAHEKZ01; genus DATKIY01. Next base: position 906,228 of record CAVSDB010000001.1, on the reverse strand, counting down.
CGGCCGGTTCCCGCGCGAGGAACCAGTAGACGACCCCGATCAGGGTGAAGAACACAGCGCCAGCGCCGAAGAGGCGCCCAGCCGGCACGCACGTCAGCCGTCCTTGCCGGCGGTTAGCGGCACAGCGGGACTTGCTGGCCGCGCCGAACGCTAACTCGGGGTGGTGCAGATCGAAGGCCGGCGACTCAGAGCGAATCCGCGGGATGGAGTCGAAGTTGTGACGCGGTGGCGGACACGACGTGGCCCACTCGAGACTGCGTCCCCAACCCCAGGGGTCATCGCTGGTGACACGTTCGCCGTGCTTGTACGTACGCCAAACGTTGTAAAGGAACGTCAAGGTTGACAATCCCAACAGGACCGCGCCGAAACTCGAGACCTCGTTCATCCAGGTAAATCCGTCGCCGGGCAGGTAGTTGCCGTAGCGCCTCGGCATACCCTTGGCGCCGAGCCAGTGCTGAATCAAGAAGGTGACCTGGAATCCGATGAACAGCATCCAGAAGTGGATCATCCCGAGTCGTTCGTCGAGCATCTTGCCGGTCCACTTGGGCCACCAGAAGTAGAACCCGGCGAACATCAAGAACACCACGGTGCCGAAGACGGTGTAGTGGAAGTGCGCCACGATGAAGTATGAGTCAGAGACGGCGAAGTCCAGAGGTGGCGAGGCCAAGATGATGCCGGTCAATCCACCGAACAAGAACGTGACCAAGAATCCGATCGAGAACACCATGGGCGTTTCGAAACTGACCGAGCCGCCCCACATCGTGCCAATCCAGTTGAAGAACTTCACACCAGTTGGCACCGCAATGAGCATGGTCATGAAGGCAAAGAACGGCAGCAGCACGGCGCCAGTCACAAACATGTGGTGGGCCCAGACTGCCACCGAAAGCCCGGCGATGCTGATCGTGGCGAAGACAAGACCCTTGTAACCGAAGATGGGTTTGCGACTGAACACCGGAAGAATCTCGCTGATGATTCCGAAGAACGGCAACGCCAAGATGTAGACCTCGGGATGCCCGAAGAACCAAAACAGGTGCTGCCACAAGATCGCGCCGCCCGCCTCGGGCAGGAACACCAAACTGCCGAACTGTCGGTCGATCTCGAGAACAAGTAGCGCAGCGGCCAGGACGGGGAAGGCCATCAACGCCAGGACGCTGGTCAGCAGGATGTTCCAGGTGAACAGCGGCATCCGGAACATCGTCATGCCGGGCGCGCGCAGGCAGACGATCGTGGTGATGAAGTTGACCGAACCGAGGATGGTTCCCAATCCGCTGAGCGCCAGACCGAGGATCCACATGTCGGGGCCGGCTCCGGGGGAACGAACCGCGTCGCTGAGCGGCGCGTACGCCGTCCAACCGAACGCAGCCGCACCGCCTGGCGTCACCAGGCTCAGCATCACGATCAACCCACCGAACGCGAATAACCAGTACGCGATCATGTTCATCCGGGGGAACGCGACGTCCGGTGACCCAAGCTGCAACGGCATGATCGCGTTCGCGAATGCCGAGAACAGCGGCGTCGCGAACAGGAACAACATGATCGTGCCGTGCATCGTAAAGAGTTGGTTGTACTGCTCGAGGCTCACGAACTGCATTCCCGGTGCGGTCAGTTCGGCGCGCATGATCAGCGCCATCACACCGCCAATCAGGAAAAACGCGAACGCGGTGATGAAGTACAGGTAGCCGATGACCTTGTGGTCGGTGCTGGTAACCCAACTGACAACGAGGCGACCCTTGCTCATCGGGGGCGCGACGGGGGTGGGTTCAGCGTGGGTCTCGGTCGGGACCGGCTCTTCGAGAAGGGTCACGGCTGACCTCCCAGTTCGGTATTTCCCTGGTTCTGCGCGTCGTCGTTCGAGCGACCGGTTTCGAACGTTCCGGTCTGTCCTGCGGCAGCCAGTTCAGCCATCTTGGTCTGGTACTCCTCAGGCGAGACGACCTGTACCCAGAACAGCATCTGCGAGTGATAGGTACCGCACAACTCGGCGCATCGGCCGGCGTAGCGGCCAGTCTGCGTGGGCGTCACCTCGAACTGGTTCACACGGCTGGGGATCACGTCCATCTTCATAAGGAATGCAGGGATCCAGAACGAGTGATTGACGTCAGGTGAGGTGAGCACGAAGCGAACGCGCTCACCGACCGGGAGGTAGAGCGTGGGCAGGTCATTGGGTGTGCCCGACTCGTAGACGTCGTCGTCGATGTAGTTGAACGCCCAGTTCCACTGGTAGCCAACGACGTTGACGATGACGTCGGGGTCGTCCTTCAAGTCAGTGACCTTGGCCTCGTCGCGCCAGGTGAAAAGTGTGAACACCGCAATGACGATCAGCGGAGCGATCGTGTACATAACCTCGATCGGGAGGTTGTAACGGGTCTGCGCGGGAATCTGTTCTGAGTGTCGCCTGCGGTAAGCGATTGCGGCTCCGAGGATCAACAGCCAGGTAATCCCGCCAACGATCCAAAGTGCGACCCAGGTGCCCTGCCAGAGGTCGAAAATAATCTTGCCCTGGTCGGTGACCGGGCTAGGAATCGAGACCTGGTTGGGCAGATCCGCCATCGAGCAACCGGTGAGAGTCAGCAGACCCAGCGCGCCGACTGCAACGGCAACCAGCCGCCGACTACGAGCTCCGGCACTGCATGAGGACGTCACGGTGGCCCAAACCCCCTCAAGGGATTACTGAGTGGCGAGCCTGCCACTCAAGACGCGAGAAGACTCGATTCGAGGCACACGTTAGCGCAGCGGGGGCGCCTTGGGACCGGGAGGGGCGAGCACGGACGAAGGTGTCGCGGACCAGTCATTGAGGCCCGCCAAAGCAGGTCAGTCGCGGCATGGCCAGAGCTAGTTCGAGGAGGTCCAGATACTTGGGTCTGGAGACCTCGATCGCACCCATCGAAGCCAAGTGCGGGGTGAGCCACTGGACGTCCAGCAAGCGTCCCGGCTCGTCCCTTCGTAGCAGTTCCACCAGGTGGACCAGGGCCACTTTTGAGGCGTCCGGAATGAGGTGGAACATCGACTCCCCTGCGAACAACCCGCCGATGGCCACGCCGTACAACCCCCCGGCGAGTTCGTCGCCTTCCCAGACCTCGACGCTGTGAGCCCAACCCAGCCGGTGCAAGCGTCAGGTAAGCGTCGATGATCTCTTCGTTGATCCAGCCCCCTGGGCGATGCTCATCGGAGCAGCCTGCGATCACCGCGTCGAAGGACTGATCGACTGTTACCTCGAACCGTTTAATCGACTGTCGCAGCGAACGGCTTATCCGTACCGACTCAAGCGGCAACACCCCACGCGGGTTTGGCGACCACCAACCGAGCGCGTCGGTCAGCACCTGTCCGTCGTTCGACTCCGTATCTTCCCCGAAAGACACATGCATCGGGAACAGTCCAGACCGGTAGGCGGACAACAACGTGCCGGGCGCCAAATCCGCACCAATCCCGACGAGGTCCTCCTCCTCAAGCTTGGGCGGCAGGATGCGCGGATTCGGCAGGGCCCATGGCGAAGCCGCTGGTTCGATCGGCTCGAACTTCGCTTCGAACGACACCGCGGTCAGCCGTGGCCGAGTGCGGTCCCAACCTGCTGCGCCGCGTCGGTGCCGTATGCCTGTGAGAAACGCGCGACGAACTGTTCAGCGTCGAAGAGGTACTCCTGCGTCCCCACCGTCTCGACAACCAACGTCGCGAGCATGCAACCCAGTTGGGCAGATCGCTCGTCGCCGAGTTGCCAGGCAGTGCCCGCAAGGAATCCCGCGCGGAAGGCGTCCCCGACACCGGTCGGGTCGGCCACCTTCGTCCCCTCCGGGACTGTGACGCTGACGGCGGCTTCGCCCCTGCGTTCGACTTTCGCACCCGCAGCACCGAGCGTCGTCACGCGCGTCTGGACCCGGTCAAGCGTCTGCTCGGTGGACCAGCCGGTCCGCTGCTCGATCAGCGCTGACTCGTACTCATTGCTGAACAAGATCGCGGCGCCGTCGACCAGGAGTTCGATTTGCTCCGCGCTCAAACTGCTCAATTGTTGAGACGGATCTGCGGCAAACGACAAACCACGGCTTCGACACTCCTGCGTGTGATTGATCATCGCGCCGGGATCGTCCGGTCCGACAATCACCAGGTCGACCCCGCCCGCACGGTCCAACACCGGACCCAACTCGATTTCGCGGGCTTCAGCCATGGCGCCGGGGTAGAACGAGGCGATCTGGTTCTGATCGCTGTCGGTGGTGCAAACAAACCGTGCGGTGTGACGTTCAGCGCTGACGTGCACTGAGTCGGTATTGACGCCGTGGCGGTTCAGCCAGGAGCGGTAGTCGTCAAAGTCGTCCCCCACGGAGGCCACTAGCACCGGTTGCAAACCGAGCACACCGAGGCCAAAGGCGATGTTGGCTCCGACGCCGCCACGTCGAATGTCGAGGTCGTCGACGAGGAACGAAACGGACAACGAGTCGAGCCGGTCTGCCACCAGCGAGTCGCGCGAAACGACCCGCGAACGTCATGAGGTGGTCGGTCGCCACCGATCCAGTTACGGCAATGCGCATGCGGCCCTAAGACTGTTCTGGCAGACGACCGGTCAGCTGAATGAGTCGCCGCAGGCGCAAGAGCCGGTGGCATTGGGGTTGTCGATCGTGAACCCCTGCTTCTCGATGGTGTCGACGAAGTCGATCGAGGCGCCCCCGAGGTAGGGCACGCTCATGCGGTCGACGACGACGCTGAAGCCTTCGTAGGGCTGGACGGCGTCGCCATCCAGGGTCCGGTCGTCGAAGAAGAGTTGGTAGCGCAGGCCGCTGCACCCGCCTGGCTGAACCGCGATACGTAGCGAGAGGTCCGTCCGACCCTCCTGCTCGAGGAGGTTCTTGACCTTGCTCGCGGCCGTGTCAGTGAGGACCACGCCGGTGGCGGTCTCAGTCTGCGCCTGAGTCTCGTTCTGGACGGTCATTCGTGCGGCTCCTGGTTTGGGTGAAGCGGTTGTCGATCAGCAAGTCTGTCCAGCAGCACAACGCGGAAAGCGTCGAGCGCCATTCCCATGGTCGCACATCTGCGCTCAAATCACGCGCGCCACTGGCTGGCCACCGCTGTGGCCAGCGCCTCGAGATGGACGGCGGGGTCGGCCAACGCTGCGTCCTGCCCCACTCGGTCGACGATGGCGTGCAGTTCGGCCAGCCCCATGGCGGCCGCCTCACGACGGCCCACCTCTACCCGTCCAGCCAGCACCACGCAGGGGCGGGCTGCGGCCATGGCCAGCCGTCCGACTTCACAAACCACCTTGCCCCGAAGCGACGAGAAGTCCACCGCGCCTTCGCCGGTGATCACCAGGTCGGCAGCGGCGATCCGTTCGCCCAACCGACTGGCCTCAGCGACCAAGGCTGCGCCACTGACCCGTCTGGCCCCGAGCGTCAGCAAGCCGAAGGCGAGCCCTCCCCCGGCACCAGCACCAGGCGCGTCGGGATTACCCCCAGCCCGCTGCGCCCAGTCGGTGAGCCGCGATTCGAGCTCGGAGACCTCGTCAGGTGTAGCGCCCTTCTGCGGCGCGAAACTGCGTGCTGCCCCAGAAGGCCCGAGCAACACGTTCTCGACATCACTGGCAACGACCAGATCAACGCCGTCAGGCAACGAGCCGAGTTCTTGAACGACCGGCTCACCACCATCGGTGCTGGCGGTCCCACCCACCCCGACGACGATTCGCTGAGCTCCGTGGTCGAAGGATGCCCGAAGTACCGCGGCCAGTCCGATTGACGTTGCCGACAACGCGCGGAGAGGCATCGACGCGAGTTGCAAACCACAGCTGTCCGCGGCCTCGATGTAAGCAGTGCGTCGAGGCTCGTCGGTGGCAGTCGCGTCGACGAACAAAATGCGCGCGATGACGGGCGCTAGGTCTGGCCCGACGGTGTTCACCTCAACGACCTGCCCCCCGAGCTGAGCGCTTGAGAATGTCGACAAACCCTGGACCACCATCAGACATCGGCACTAGGTCAACCGCGTCGTCGGACCGGACTTCACGCCAGCCATCGGCGATGGCAAGCCCCGCTGCTTGCGCCGTGAGCGTCCCTGAGAACTTGTCCGGTGCGACAACGACCTTCACTGCGATGACCGACTACTGCTGCAAGGTGTCTTCGGTGTCACGGTGCACGATCCGCTTGCTGCGCAGCGACGCGTCGTCCGACGTCAAACACTTGCCGGTCTCGATGTTGAACTGCCAACCGTGTAGTTGGCACGTCAACACGTCGCCGTCGACATCACCGAAACGCGCGAGGTCGGCACCCAAGTGTGGGCAGTGACGTTGCACAAGGTGATCGCCGAAGCGCCACATCTCGCTCGACTCACGGTCACTGGACAACCAGTCCTCGACATACGCCGCGTGCTCGGCCGACAGCGACTTGAACCAGGTGTAGACCTGCTCGTTGTACGGGCCTTTGCGGCTGGCTTCAAACCGACACGACAAGAACAACTCGTTCACCCAGTCGGCAAGCCGTCGCTCAACGCATGAGCGAACCAATCGATCGGACGCCGTAAGTCGGTAGCGGAACTCCTGGTCGGTGTACGGCTCGACGACCTGGTCAATGAAATCAACCAGGATCGACTCTTGCTCGGTCTGCAACAGAATTCGGTCACCGAGACGACCACACAACGTGGGCATCTGGTCCATCAACGGTTCCCACCATTGCTTGATCTGTGGCAATAGCGGATCGCTGGTCGACGACCAGGTGGTCTTCTCCAACTCGCGATCGGCGCGCGTGCGTTCTGCGTACTCGGTCAGATACGCACGCTTGTCGACGAATGGTCGCATCAGTTCGTCGTCGGTACCTGCGTGTGTCACGACGGCATCGGAGGACGTCCCGGTTGAGTTCGACAGACTGAACCGGTCGAGACGAGAAGCGCGTTGTTGATTCCCATGGACTGTAAGTAGTTGATGAATACCGTTTGGTCGGGAAAGACGTTGCCCTTCTGGCCGAAGTCGTTGATCTCGAACAACTCGTCGTCCAAGAACGCCGGAGGTCCCGAGTTGGGCAGCACCCATCGAGCTCCGATCGCCTCAGCGAATCGCCGTGCGCGGTCCAGTCCGTTGACCCGCTTACGTTCGCCGAGTCCTGCCTTCACCTGGTCGGGCAAGTCGTAAACCATCGGAAACCAGATCGCACCCGAGTATTGAAGTGAGTGCCCGTCGTACTGACCGAACTGAACGATGGGTTCGAGGTCAGTGGGACGGCAGTCGTTCTGGTTCAAGAAGGCCGCGGTGCCGTCGTCCACCGACAGGCACGAGTCTCCGAGCGGGCCGTCGTTCGGCGCCGTCATCGCAACGATCATCAGCGTCAGTCCGTCATGCTCGAACGGCTCTGCACTCTTGGTCGCAATGAATCGGTGGAACCCCAGGGACTCGAGAGCGTTTCGTAGGTCTGGGACGCCGTAGTCCGGCAGCAACACGGTGGCGTCTTTGTCCATCCATTGGCGCAGCCAACGTGGGTCGTAGTGGTCGAGGTGTAGGTGCGAGACGTAGAGGTACTCCGAACGACCCAGCGCAGCCATGTCGAGACCGTCGTTCGCCGGGAACGGGTACCAAGAGGCGAAGTACGCTGGTGAGAACCACGGGTCGCACAAGATTGAGCCGTGAGCGGTCTCGATGTGGAGTCCGGCGTGACCGATCGACGTGACGCGCATGTGCCTCCTTGCCGAAGTCGCCACGTCCTCACGCAGCAGTGCCAGGGTAGGCGTCGAGCCCACCGGTGCGACTAGGGGCGATCGTCCCGGTTAGCCTGCTGACGTGTTCCGACGCAGCGACCCAAGCAAATCGACCGCCGAGTCCGAGTCGACAACCGTCGACGCGTCGGACCAGCAGTCCGACGCAGAGCAAGGGTCGTCCCACCCCCAAGCGTCGCGACGCCGAGGCTGCTCGCAAGAGCAAGATCGCGCCTCCGAAGGACCGCAGAGAAGCTAAACAACGCATGCGTGAAGAGCGTTCGAAAGAACGCAAGCAGGTCGACGCGGCGTTGAAGTCCGGCGACGAACGCCACTACCCGCCGCGAGATCAGGGCAAGCCGAAGGCGCTGGCGCGCAATTGGATAGACGGCACGGCGCAACGTGGCAGAGTTCCTTTGGCCGGTTGTCATCGCTGCTCTCATCGGCCTGCTCATCCGAATCCCGGCACTGCAGAGCGTGTCCACCTTGGTGCTGACGGTCTTTTACGTCGTCGTCACCGTGGACACAGCACGTTCGCTCTTTGGACTACGAAGTGCGTTGGCTAAACATCTGCCCGGGGACGATCGCCGAGGGGTGCTCCCCTATGCGTTCGCTCGCTCAATCCAGTCCCGTCGTCGGCGACGTCCTGGCGCACAGGTCGACATCGGTTGGACCAAGCAACTGCGCCGCGGAGAGGTCAAGCCCAGCTAGGTCCTAGTCGACGAGCCGCTCACTGCGACCTGCGTGCCGACCGGGGGCGCCTAGGGTGGGGCCATGCAACATCGACGCCTCGGCCGCACGGGCCTGAAGATCAGCGAGATCACCTACGGCAACTGGATCACCCACGGCAACCAGATTGACGACGAAAGCGCGGCCGCGTGCGTTCATGCGGCACTCGACGAGGGGATCACGACCTTCGACACCGCAGATGTTTATGCGGGCGGTCGCGCCGAGTCAGCACTGGGTAAAGCCCTCAAGGGCCAGCGTCGCGAAGGGTTGGAGATCTTCAGCAAGGTCTACTGGCCGACCGGCGACGGCGTCAACGATCGCGGGCTATCGCGCAAACACATCATGGAATCGTGCAACGCGTCTCTGAAGCGACTCGGGACTGACTACCTCGACCTGTATCAAGCGCACCGGTACGACTACGAGACGCCTATCGACGAAGTTGTCCAGGCGTTCGACGATCTGATTCGTCAGGGCAAGGTCCTCTACATCGGTGTCTCGGAATGGAAAGCGTCGCAGATCGCCGACGCGGTCAGCCTCCAACGTGAGCGAGGGTTCGACCAGTTCGTCTCAAGCCAGCCCGAGTACTCAATGCTCTGGCGCGTGATCGAGGACCAAGTCGTCCCGACGTGCGAAGAGCTCGGGTTGTCGCAGATCGTCTGGTCGCCGATGGCCCAGGGCGTACTGACTGGCAAGTACCTGCCGGGTCAGGCAGCACCTGCCGGCAGTCGAGCCACCGATAAAGAGGGCAAGGGCATGATCGAGGACTACCTGTCCGACGACGTGCTCACGCAGGTGCAGAACCTGAAGCCGATCGCGGACGACCTTGGGGTCTCCATGGCACACCTCGCATTGGCCTGGGTCCTGCAGAACCCGAACGTGGCAGCGGCAATAGTCGGTGCGTCACGGCCAGAACAGATCCGCGAGAACGTCAAAGCGTCGGGAGTGAAGTTGGACGACGCCGTCATGAAGCAGATCGACGAAGCCCTTGGTGACATCGTCGAGCGCAACCCGGACGAAACCGAGAGCCCGCAACCGCGGGCCTAATCCCGACGGTCGCCTTGCTATTCCGGAGGGCGTAAGGACATCGGACCGTAGACGACTCGGGTGCCCTCAAGCAGCGTCACACCGTCTACGCCCTGCTCGAGTAGGTCCTGCCAAACCTCGCCGATCCAACTCTCTGCGTCCGATTGGCTCGGAAATGCCTCCGGCGCGGGGTCTGCGCCCGAGACGGGTTGGTTGTCAGCGTCGGTGTAGTTCCAAGTCCACGACATGGGTCAAATCTCGCACATCGACTTCGGAGTCTCCCGGACGCATCTCCGGCTCGGTGACAAATGTGCAGAATTGCGCGCGATCCGCGGTCAATGCTGCACAACACCCACCCTTCGTGCGCGCAATTGTGCGTTCCAGCGATCAATCTCGCACAACTGTTGCGCTGGATCTGAAGTGTCGAGCGGTACGCCCGCCGGCACACCGGCCGCACCGGCGGGGCCACTTTGACTTGATCGCCTCGTTCGTGGTCAGATCGCCCCGTACAACTCCACACGCCTGCAGCAGGGGAAGTCCGGTCGAATTCCGGCGCTGACCCGCAACCGTAGGTCGCGCAATACCCGCAAGGGTGTTGTCTCGCGACAAGCCGGGGCACCTGCACGCAGGCGAGCGGCTCCCTTACACCGTCGAGGTCTACGGGGCGGAGCCCGGGCACGTCCGCCCGAGTCCACGCCCCTTGTCGTTCCGCCGTTAGGCGGTCAGCGGCAGGGGCGTTGTCATGAGCGGCGGCCCGGGACTGTCTTCCCGGGATCGCTCACCGAAAGGCTCGTCATGAGTTCGACTCGACGCCGGCTCGCTGGCGTGGCTGGCACCGCCATCGTGGTGCTCGCTGCTGTTTTGGTTTCCGCCCCCGGGGCCGAAGCCGCACACGGCACCTCTACGCAACCCAGCGCGCGATCGGCCTGTACGGCCGGCAATCCCCCACTTACGACGGGGTCTACCGCCAGGGCCTCTCGATCCTGGCCCTAAAGACCGCCAACGCGACCGTCGCTCCCGCTGCGGTCCAGTGGCTGCTGCGTCAGCAGTGCGACGACGGCAGTTGGGCCTCGTTCCGCAAGGACCTCACCGTTCCGTGTGCTGCTCCCGACAGCAACGCCACAGCGATGGCCGTCATGGCACTGGACGCGATTGGTCGCGAAGCAGCCGCGACTCGCGGCACCGACTGGCTGCTCGCGAACCAACAAGCCGGTGGCGGCTGGGAGTACTCGACGGGCTGGGGCGCCGATTCGAACTCAACCGGACTTGTCACGCAGGCCTTGGTCGCCCGCGGCATCGATCCGTCAACGATCGACAACGGCGGCACGCCGCTGGACTTCCTGGCTTCATTGCAACTCGGTTGTGACGCCGCAGCCAGCGATCGCGGAGCGCTTGACTACCAGTCAGAGGCTCCCCTGGTGGCAAACGACTTCGCCACCGCGCAGGCAACTCAAGGGCTGGCACTACAGGCGCTTCCCGTCGACCCGCGCCACGTCAGCCAAGGACTGCCCAAGCTCGACTGCGCGGCACCCACCAAGCGTCACTTCGAAGGAAGCGGACCAGGTGGCCGCCGGTTACCTCGGACGTCTGATGAAGGCCAACGGCTGGACGATCCCGTACTCGTTCGGAAGTGGTGCCGACTACGGCAGCACTGCCAACGCCGTCCTCTCGCTGGTGTCAGCTGAAGTCGGTTCCGGTGCAGTGGAGCACGCGATGGGCGTACTCGACGATGCAGCGCGAACGTTCGTCGTCGACACCAAGGGGCGCACGCTCCCAGCGGCGGCGGCGGTACAAGCACTCGCCGAACATGCAACCAATGGCAACCCGCGTAACGTCGATGGGCTCAATCTGATCACGCGTATTCAGAATTCCATTACGCACGCTGGCTGACCGAATGACCCAACGTCAACGAGGCATCGCTGTCGCCACCATCACGGTGGTGGCAGCGATGCTCGTTGCGTTGGTTGGCCTTACCCCTAGTGCAAACGCAACGAGTTACCGCTACTGGACCTACTGGGTTGGTGGCGACGGCGATTGGACGTTCTCTTCGCAGGGTGCATCCAGACACCCGGCGGACGGCACGGTCGAAGGCTGGCGGTTTGCCATCAGCCAGGAGGCCGGTTCGTCGTCCACCCCACGCGTGACGTCTTCGTTCGACGACATTTGCGCAGACACTGACGCCGTGGCCGGCAAGAAGCGTGTCGGTCTCGTCCTCGACTTCGGCGTCAAGGCTGACGCTCCCCCGGGGGCGACACCTCCAGACGGGCCAATCGCGCGTTGCCTGGTGCTTCCCCTGAGTGCATCGGGATACGACGTGCTCGTCGCGGCAACCTCGATCCGAGTCGAGAAGGGCATGGTCTGCGGTGTTGCTGGCTACCCGAAGACCGGGTGCGGCGAACCTGTGGCGAACCCGAAGCCAACCGACACTGATTCGCCGGGAGGATCGGGTAACCCACCGGGCAACGGCGGCGGCAATCACTCGCAGCCGCCCGGCAACAGTGCAACGCCGACCCCAGGAAGTACGACAGGTCCCAACCAGGGCGGCAGTTCACCGTCAGGCTCACCGTCCAAGCATCCGTCTCACCACAACAAGGACGGGAAGCCGAAACAAAATCCGGGCGACCAGAGCCAGCAACCAAAACCCCCGTCCGAAGGTGATGACGGCGCCCCGGTTGACGCCTCCGTCGCGCTGAAGGCTCCGTTGCCCTCCACTGAATCGAACAACTCCCCGATCGGGATGGTTGTCGGACTCGCTGCCGTGGCGGCCCTGTCCGCAGCAGCGTTCGTCGCAGTCAGGCGTCGACGATGACCGCCCTAGTGATGCCAGCCCGATCACCGCGACGCGCCCTGCACCCAGTCGCGTGGTGGCTGTGGGCACTAGCACTGGCCGCGGCGGCCTCTCACACGTTGAATCCCATTCTGCTGCTCGGCATCATCGCGGTCGCGGGCTTGGTCGTTGCTGCTCGACGAACCGACGCACCCTGGTCCGCAGCGTTTCGCGCCTTCCTCGTGATGGGCGCAGTTGCGTTGGGTATTCGGTTGGTCTTCGAAGCGCTGTTCGGTCCCCCGCTGCCGGGGTTCGTGGTGTTCACCGTCCCGTCGGTAACGCTGCCCGACATGATGGCCGGAGTCCGACTCGGCGGACCGGTCACGGTGACGTCACTAGTCGCGGCCGCGTACTCCGGATTGCAACTGGTTGCGATCTTCGCGTGTGTTGGCGCAGCTAACGCACTCGCGAATCCAACACGGTTGCTGAAGTCGGTTCCCGGTGCCTTATACGAAGTCGGTGTCGCGGTCGTTGTCGCCGTCACACTGATCCCAACCGCAGTGACACACGCGCGCAGAATCGGTGAGGCGCGTCGTCTGCGGGGCCGCAACGATAAGGGAGTGCGTGCCGTCGCCTCAATTTCGCTGGCCGTACTTGAAGGTTCGTTAGAGCGTTCGCTCGATCTCGCGGCGGCCATGGACTCGCGGGGTTACGGCCGGATGCGTGCGATCCCGTTGCGGCAACGTCGCATCACCTCTGCCCTGCTGTTGGTCGGGCTGATGGCTCTGCTCGTCGGCGCGTACGGACTGCTGGACGCAGACACCTCAGCGTCAGCGGCGCTCATCACGATGCTGGCCGGAATCGCCGTCGCGGTGTGGGGCATTCGACGCGCCAACGCCCGATCGATCCGCACGGTTCACCGACCAGATCCCTGGCGCGTTTCCGAGTGGATCACGGTGACGTGTGGGCTGGTCCCCGCAGTGGTATTCACGGTCGTCGCTTCGGTCGATCCTGCGTTGTTGTTTCCCGGCGGTGACGCCGCTGGTGTGGCCGACCGCGTCTGTCGGACTGGTTCTGACGGTGCTCGTCGGTGCGCTTCCAGCGTGGCTCACCCCGCAACCACCGCTGGCCGAGCAACCCGTTCGGCATGGCAGCGCGCACAAACCGGTCGCTGAGCGAGTCGCCGCATGATCCGCTTCGAGAACGTGACGTTTACCTACCCCGATCGATCCGACCCGACGCTGCGCAACGTCGATCTAGTCATCCCCGAAGGTGAACTGGTCCTTGTCGTCGGCGAGACCGGGTTCGGCAAGTCCACATTGCTGCGTTCGGTCAACGGTCTAGTTCCACACTTCACCGGTGGGTTGATGAGTGGGCGCGTGATCGTTGCTGGGCATGACACGCGTGACCTCCCCCCACGTGAACTGGCCGACGTCGTCGGCATGGTTGCGCAGGATCCGCGTGACGGATTCGTGGCCGACATCGTTGAAGACGAGATCGCCTACGGCATGGAGACCATTGGTCTACCTGCCGACATCATGCGTCGACGTGTGGAAGAGAGCCTGGACCTTCTTGGTCTTAGCGACGTACGGGCGCGTCCGCTCCGGACGCTGTCGGGAGGTCAGCAACAGCGGACCGCGATTGCCGCAGTGCTCGCGCAGCACCCCGCCGCAATGATTCTCGACGAGCCGACGTCGGCGCTCGATCCTTCCGCGGCCGAGGACGTACTCGCAGCACTCCAGCGGATCGTCCATGACCTTGGTGTCACCGTGCTGTTGGCCGAGCATCGACTCGAGCGAGTTGTCCAGTTCGCCGATCGTGTTGTGGTCGTGCGAGACGACGGCACCGTCGACTCAGGCGACCCGACGCGGATGCTTGAGTCGACGTCGGTGGCGCCTCCGGTCGTCACACTTGGCCGACTGGCTGGTTGGCAGCCACTGCCGTTGTCGGTGCGCGATGCACGACGCCTGGCCGGTCCACTTCGCGACACCCTCGCGGCGAGCGCTCCCCCGACGCGCCCCATGCCGTCGGTGCCGCCAGGGCTTCCGCTAGTGAAGGTTTCCAAGGCCACCGCGACCTACGGCGACCACACCGCGTTGCGTGAGGCAGACCTCGTCGTCCGTCCGGGCGAGGTGGTTGCGGTGATGGGACGAAACGGTGCTGGCAAGTCGACGTTGCTACGCACGCTGGTCGGACTCACGCCACTCGCATCGGGGCAAGTTCGAGTCTGCGGTGAGGATCCAGTCCGCGCTGAGCCCTGCGGCGCTCGTCTCGTGCGTCGGCATGATCCCGCAAGAGCCGGCTGATCTGTTGTGGTCCCACTCCGTCGCCACCGAGTGCGCGTCGGCAGACAGCGACCGCGATCTCGCAGCGGGAACGACGCAGGCACTGCTCGACCGACTCACGCCGGGGATCGACCCAGAGCGTCATCCGCGCGACCTATCTGAAGGACAACGGTTGTCACTGGCGCTGGCTGTCATTCTCGTTGCCGATGCTCCGGTCCTTCTGCTCGACGAACCGACGAGAGGTTTGGACTATCCGAGCAAGGGCCGACTGATTGAGTTCTTGAAGGGACGAGCCAGCGAGGGTCACGCGATCATCATCGCGACCCACGACGTCGAGCTCGTTGCCGAAGTTGCCACTCGAACTGTGGTCATGGCCGAGGGCGACATCGTTGCCGACGGACCAACTCACGAAGTTGTCGTCGGCTCCCCCCAATTCGCGCCGCAGGTCGCCAAAGTGCTGTCGCCGTTGCCCTGGCTCACCGTGCGCGACGTCGAAGCCACGTTGTCAGCGGTGAGTCCATGACCTCCGGCGTTGCACTGCGTCCACGTTCGATCGTCGCCATCGGCGTCACGTCCGTCATCGGCCTGCTCGCCTTTGGTTGGCCGTTCCTAGTGCAGCCAGGAGCCAACCTCAACCAGGGGCTTGAAGGTCCGTGGTTATTCACGTTGCTGGTCCCGCTGCTGCTTGCTGTTGTCCTTGCCGAAATTGCCGAAGAAGGCATCGACGCCAAGTCCGTTGCGCTGCTTGGAGTGCTCACGGCTGTCGCTGCGGCGCTGCGACCGTTCTCCGGAGGCGTCACGGGTTTCCAACCGATGTTCGTGGTGATGGTCATCGCGGGTCGGGTCTTCGGTCCTGGCTTCGGGTTCGTGCTTGGCGCGACCTCGATGGCAGGCTCGGCGCTTATCACCGGGGGAATCGGCCCCTGGCTGCCGTTCCAGATGCTCGCGGCAGCCTGGCTCGGACTCGGTGCCGGACTGCTGCCTCGCGCCGAGGGACGTACCGAGGTTGTACTGCTTGCCGCATACGGCGCCGTGGCATCGCTGGCCTACGGAATCTTGCTCAACCTCTGGTTCTGGCCGTTCCTCGCGACCACTGGCGACATCGCCTTCCACGCCGGTGAACCGATCACCGAGAACCTCGGTCGCCTTCTCGCATTCACCCTCGCTACTTCACTCGGCTTCGACATTCCTCGCGCGATCGGAACGGCTGTGCTCATCGCGCTGTTCGGTCGTCGTGCGCTCGCGGCACTGCGTCGAACGCACCGTCGCGCTTTGTTCAGCGACACTGCGACATTTGAACCGAACGACGCGCCCGCTCAGACTTCGTACATACCCGCCTGATGCAGGTTGTTGTCCTGGGGACAGGATCAGCCGACGGCTGGCCGAATCCCTTCTGTAACTGCGCCTCTTGCAACTCAGCTCGCCGCACCGGGGACATCCGCGGACAGACCGGGGCACTGATCGACGGTCAACTCCTCATCGACTGTGGTCCAGAGATTCCTCGCGCGGCGGAGCGCCTTGGTCACCGACTCGACGGCGTCACCACAATGCTCTTCACCCACGCTCATCCCGATCACGTCGGTCCCGCGACTCTGCTCTTCCACCGATGGGCCACCGCTCGCCCCCTGACAGTCATTGGGCCGCCCGCAGTAATAGAAATGTGCCAGCCATGGGTCGGTCCAGCTGACCCGGTGGCCTTCATCACCGTGCAACGCTGGTGAGACGCACACAACATCCGGGTTTGTGATCCGCGCGCTCGCCGCGAACCACCATGGCGACGACATTGGACCCGCTCTGATCTACGACATCGAATCAGGCGATGGATCTCGGCTGCTCTTCGCGACGGACACCGGCGTACTTCCGGCGGCTACGCTCGAAGCGACCAAGCAGAGAAATTTCGACATCGCCCTCATCGAAGAGACGTTCGGTAACTTCGAGGAGCACGACGGTCAGCATCTCGACCTTCGCACCTTTGCACGGACGATCGCGCAACTGCGCGACAGCCAAGCACTCACTGGCCACACACAAGTCGTTGCCGTTCACCTGTCACATGACAATCCACCGACATCGGAACTGATCGACATCATGCGTCCTTGGGGAGTCGACGTCGTCGCTGACGGCACGGTGCTGGTCTCCGGTGCGGCCACGAGTAACTCGCCCGCATCGGAGCCCAGACCCCACCGCACACTCGTGCTAGGCGGCGCCCGGTCAGGAAAGTCCTCTTACGCAGAACGACTGCTCGCAGCCGAGCCGGCAGTGACCTACGTCGCAACCTCAGCGCCACGCGCGGACGACCCGGAATGGCAAGACCGGATCGCGCATCACCGGGCGCGACGCCCTGTCCCACTGGACAACGCTGGAGACCCCAGACGTCGTATCGGTTCTCGACGAGGCTGTCCCAAGCGACGTTCTGCTCATCGACTGTCTGACGCTGTGGCTGGCCCAGACGCTCGATGACTGTGACGCGTGGAACGGCGACACGACCGTGGCCACCAAACAGATCGATGCCCTGTTGACAGCCTGGCGTAACACTCGGGCACACGTCGTCGCCGTGAGCAACGAGGTCGGGTCGGGGGTTGTGCCCGCCACCGCATCGGGGAGACTGTTCCGGGATCTCATGGGCCGACTCAACGCAGCCATCTCCGCCGCCAGCGACGACGTGACGCTACTGGTGGCGGGACGTCCGGTGCGCCTGACTACCGAACGATCCTCCGACGTCGCGCAAAGGCGGACACTTGAGTCTTGACTTGCAAGTCTTTCGCGAAGAGATCCGAGCTCCCGACTCTGACGCCTTGAAAGACGCAGTAGCCCGCCAAACAATTCTCACCAAGCCCGCTGGCTCTCTGGGACGCCTTGAGACGCTCTCGCTCTGGCTAAGCGCCGTGCAGGGTGTGTGCCCGCCGCGGCCGCTTGACCGCGTGCGAGTGGTCATCTTCGCGTCCGATCACGGGGTGGCCCGCAGCGGCGTATCGGCCTACCCCCCGGAGGTCACCGCGCAGATGGTCGCGAACTTCGTTTCGGGCGGCGCGGCGGTGAATGCCCTCGCGCGCACTTTCGGCGCAGACGTACGAGTCGTCGACATGGGAGTCGCAGCACAACTGGTCGAGCTCCCGGACGATGTGACGCAATACAAGGTTTGCGAAGGCACCGCTGACATCCGGGTTGAGGACGCCATTTCGCCAGAACAAGCCGAGCAGGCGTTCGTTGCTGGGATGTCGATCGCTGACCAGGAGATCGACGCCGGTGCCGACCTGCTCATCCCTGGGGACATGGGAATCGGGAACACCACACCCGCGGCAGCGCTCATCGGGTTGCTCGCCAACCAGGACGCTGGAGCGGTCACAGGACGTGGCACCGGCATCGACGACGAGACCTGGATGCTCAAGGCCAGCGCAGTGCGTGACGCCATGCGACGCGGCCGGGGAGGTCTTGGTGAACCAGTCCAGTTGCTCGGCACCGTCGCAGGACCTGACTTCGCGGCCATGACCGGCTTCCTGCTGCAGAGTGCACGTCGGCGGACGCCGGTCATCTTGGACGGCCTGGTGTCCGGAGCCTGTGCGATGCTCGCGCATCGCATTGCCTACCGCTGCTCACGCTGGTTCGTTGCCGGCCACCGCTCAGTCGAACCGGCACACGAGTACGTCCTCAACCGACTACAGCTCGAACCGTTGCTCGACTACCAACTCAGACTTGGCGAAGGCACCGGCGCCTTACTCGCGCTTCCGATCCTGCGAGCAGCCCAAGCGACCCTGGCTGACATGGCCACCTTCGATGAGGCCGGTGTCTCGTCCGCCGCTGACGAGCCACAGTGACCGACGCGATTCGGCTAGCCGTTGGCACGCTGACTGCAGTGAGGATTGGTCCGCCTCGCACGATCGACGCACGCGTGGCTGGTCGCGCCATGCTGCTCGCACCGCTCGTCGGCCTTGCCCTTGGACTCGTCGCCGAATCAGGGGTCCTCGCGATGCGTTGGCTGATTCCAGAACCAACTAAGTGGCTCCCGGTTGCCGTCGTCGGATTGGTCATCATGACTTTGCTTACCCGAGCGATTCACCTGGACGGACTGGCAGACACCGCTGACGGACTCGGCAGCGGCAAGCAGGGCGCTGAGGCGCTTGAGGTGATGAAGAAGTCGGACATTGGTGCGTTCGGCGTCATCACGTTGATTTTGGTTCTACTCGTGCAGGTAACCAGTCTCTATACCGCGCTAGAACTGGGCCGCGGCACGCTAGCTCTGGTCGGTGGAGCGATGGTTTCTCGACTAGCAATGACTTTGGCCTGCCTTCGCGGCGTTCCAGCGGCAAGGGACTCCGGCCTCGGAGCGACATTCGCGTCGACAGTTCCTGTCGCAGGAGCCGCGTGCGTAACCGGGGCCGTAGCGTGCGTCCTCGGCGCCATCGTCTGGCTCGACGACGACATCGCCTACCCGTATCTGGTGAACACCGGCCAGCGATGTTTGTCGCCCTGCTTGGTTGCAGCCGTGTTCGTCAGACACTGCGTCAATCGCTTCGGCGGAGTCACCGGTGACGTCATGGGTGCAGCAGGAGAATTGGCGTTTGCCACCTTCGCGCTGATGATCTGCTTCGCCAGCTAAGCCTGCAAGCCACCGTCGACTGGCTGCGAATGGTGAACCATCTCCACGTCCGGTAACCGCGCCGTAGGCGCTTCCGTCGTAGCACAATTGTGCGGAATTGCGCCTCACGACGAACAATTTCGCACGTCGGTGGGTGGTGTTGTGCACTTTGGTGCGTTCAAACGCCCACGTTCGGACACTTGTTCAGAATTGGTCGCGGGAGGGTTCGACCGGCAACTACCGGGTTGAGTCGGGGACGAACGGTGGCTTGACGACCTTCATGACCGACGGTCGACCTCGGACGTCAACCGTGACGCTTGCTCCCTCTGCCACAGCCGTGTCCAGTAACGCCAGGCCGATCCCCTGGCGCAACGTCGGTGAGAACGTTCCGCTGGTGACCTCGCCGACTTGGCTGCCGTCGCCGCCAAGTACCGGCATATGTGGCCGTGGGATGCCGCGGTCGGTCGCTGCCAGTCCCCATAGTCGACGATGCGGACCTTCGGCGCGTTCGCGCGTCAATGCGTCGCGGCCTGCGAACTGCGGCTTGTCCCAACCGACAGCCCAACCGAGTCTGGCTTGCACAGGTGTGATGGACAACGAGAGGTCCTGACCGTGCAAGGGGTAACCCATCTCGGTGCGCAACGTGTCGCGAGCGGCCAGGCCGGCAACCCGACCGCCCGCACCCGATACCTCCTCAACCAAGGAGTCCCAAAGATCAGTCGCCTGCTGCCATCGAGGCAACAACTCGAAGCCCCGCTCCCCCGTGTACCCCGTGCGACAGACGATCACCGGCTCACCTCGCCACTCGAAGTCAACGAAGGCCATGTAATCGAGGTCCGTCGGCAAGCCCACTTGCTCAAGCACGTTCGCCGACCGCGGTCCCTGCACCGCTATTACGGCAAAGTCCTCGTGTTGGTCGGTCACAGTGACACCAGCGGGCACGCCGGCGGTAAGGGCAGCAACAACGGTCGCGGTGTTCCCGGCATTTGGGACAACGAACACTGCGTCATCACTTCTTCGGTACACGATCAGGTCGTCGACCACGCCACCGTCGTCGGCGCACAACATCGAGTACTGCGCCTGCCCGGCAGCGATTCGTTCGAGGTCGTTGGTGAACTGGGCATTGACGTACGCCGCTGCACCCGGACCCTCGACGAGCAGTTTTCCGAGGTGCGACACGTCGAAGACTCCAACCGCCTCGCGCACCGCTGCGTGTTCCTTAAGAACACCTCCCCCGGGGTACTCCAGCGGCATCTCCCACCCAGAGAAAGGGGCGAGTTTCGCGTCCAGCGCGACGTGGCGTTCGTGCAGCGGTGACTGTCGAAGTGGTGCACTCATGCATCGGACCGTACCTGCCCATCGCCATCGCATACGCTGGCCCTGCCCGCGACCACGCCCTGTGCGCCGACCGCATGTACGCCAACCGGTGAGGAACCATGACCACGATCGAAACCAGTAGCAGCGACGCCGCCCAACTCAAAGTCGACGCCGTGGTCGTCGGACTCGTCAAGAAGGGCGACGCGATTCGCATGGCGAAGGGCGGGGCGTCCGTTGAAACCGCCTACGGCCGCAACCTGCGCAAGGTGCTTGCGAGCTTGGGTGCAACCGGATCCGTCGGACAAGTGGTGAAGATGCCGAAGTCAGGCAAGGTCGGTGCGCCGCTCATCGTGGCTGTGGGCCTAGGCGACAAGCAAGGCGATCCCGAGACACTTCGTCGTGCGGCGGGCACAGCGGTCCGGTCGCTGGCCGGGAACACCCGCGTGGCACTGGCGCTGCCAGCCAGTGACGTCGCAGTCGGCTCGAGCAGTCGCCGAGGGGGCGATGTTCGGTGCGTACGCGTTCTACGAACTACCGACACGCGTCCGCCGCCGCGCACAAGAAGCCCGTCACCGCTTTGGTGCTGTGCACCGAGCTCGCCAACGATCGGGCCCTAACCAGGGCGCTGACAGAGGTCAAAGTCATCACTCGATCGATCAACCTCGTCCGCGACCTGGTGAACACCTCCCCATCGGACCTTCACCCCAAGGAATTCGCAGACGCAGCAGTGTCGGCGTGCCGCACGTTGAAACTCGACGTCGACGTGCTCGATGGACGTGCGTTGTCGCGCGGCAAGTACGGGGGCATCATCGCAGTCGGAATGGGCTCGGCTCACTCGCCGCGGTTGGTCCGCATCAGTTACACCCACCCCAAAGCAAAGCGTCACCTGGCGCTCGTGGGTAAGGGCATCACCTTCGACTCCGGTGGACTCTCGCTCAAGCCAAGTGCTGCGATGGACTGGATGAAGTGCGACATGGGCGGCGCTGCCGCTGTCCTTGGCGCGATGACGGCGATCGCCCGACTCAAGCCCGTCATCAACGTCACTGGCTGGCTACCGCTGGCTGAGAACATGCCATCAGGAACCGCACAGCGACCAGGCGACGTCATCACGATCCGCGGCGGTCGCACCGTCGAGGTCCTCAACACCGACGCCGAGGGACGGCTGGTTCTCGCGGATGCCATCGTGCGTGCCGCTGAAGACAAGCCAGACGTGATCGCTGACGCCGCAACACTGACCGGGGCCGCGCTCGTCGCGCTGGGCGCGCGCACTGCCGGGATCATGGGCAACGACGACGAGCTGCGAACTCGGGTTCATGACATCGCCACCGCTACCGGCGAACAGATGTGGCCGATGCCGCTGCCCCCAGAGCTGCGCCCAAGCATGGACTCGCCAGTCGCAGACATTGCCAACATCGGCGATCGCTACGGCGGCATGCTCGTCGCTGGCCTCTTCCTTCAGGATTTCGTCCCTGACGACATTCCGTGGGTGCACCTGGACATCGCTGGTCCAGCCTTCAACCAAGGGGAGCCGCATGGCTATACCCCCAAAGGTGGGACAGGGGCGGCAGTCCGGACGTTCGTCGGTCTCGCGCAGGCCATGGCGGCGACCACTAACGGTCTAGTTCTTCTAGTCCCTAAAGACTAGTCCATTTCGGTGACTTTGCTTCCCATAGGGACTAGGTAGGGGCTACCTTTTAGGAGAAGCGCTCGACACCCCCCTCGGTCGGGCACTGGCTCTAGGACCGGATCGCATCCGCGTGAAGCGATGACAGAAAGGGGCACCACCCTTGTAGCCCGCCCCCCTATACCCCCGGCGTGATCGACCACCCCACCCCATCCTCACGCCGGCGTCGGTGAACCCACACCGACCTGTGACGCCCCCCCCCCCCCGCGTCGCAGACCAAGAGGCCGCGCAGAGTGCGCGGCCTCTTCGTCTGTCTGGGGAGCTTCGATGACCGGGTTGCCTAGCTCGTACCGCCTGGCTTCCAGTCCCGCATTCGCTTCGGGTAGCCCACCAAGTTCACGTCGTAGCAGGGGATCCCGAGTTTGTTGGCCCACGAGAACGCCGTTGCCGCGCTGGGGACCGCACGTCGGGTCCACTCACCGTCGTATGCGACCAGGACGACCGTCGTCGACGACATCGCCGTCTGAGGTTCGACGTAGGCCTCGACTCCTCGGCGAGAGCCCACGAACTCCTCAAGGTACTTACGATCGGCGGAGTTTGACTTCTTACTACCTTTGGCCGATGAGGATCGACGGCGCAGCCACTTCACGGTCTCTCCCGGCGCTGACAGAACTGGACGCCCTACGGTAACCCGCTCGACAGGCCAGAACGAGACGGCGACACGGTGGAGCACCTGCCGGGACAGGTGAGAGGATGGGCCTGCGATCTGCTACCGTAAAGCGACACAAGGAGCTGCCCGTGGCTGAAGCCACCGTCCACGACGTCGTCATTTTGGGTGGCGGCAGCGGTGGGTATGCCTGCGCTTTGCGTGCGGCCCAACTGGGCCTCGACGTGGTGTTGATCGAGAAGGGCAAGCTCGGCGGGACGTGTCTGCACCAGGGCTGCATCCCGACCAAGGCGCTCCTGCACGCTGCAGAGGTTGCCGATGCCACGCGCGAAAGTGAGCAGTTCGGCATCAAAGCGAGCTTCGACGGCATCGATATGGCGGCGGTCAACAACTACAAGGACGGCGTGGTTGCGCGGCTTTACAAAGGACTGACCGGCTTGGTGAAGAGTCGCGGCATCACGTACGTCGAGGGCGAAGGACGACTATCGCGTCCTGACACCGTGACCGTTGGCGACACCGCTTACACCGGACGCAACGTCGTTCTGGCAACCGGGTCATCCCCAAGGTCACTACCAGGGCTCGACATCGACGGCGCCCGCGTCATCACCAGCGAGCACGCACTCACGTTGGACTACGTGCCGCGCTCGGCCGTTGTCTTGGGCGGTGGCGTGATCGGTGTTGAGTTCGCAAGCGTGTGGCAGTCGTTCGGCGTAGACGTCACGATCGTTGAGGCGCTCCCACACCTTGTACCCAACGAAGACGAAGCCCTCTCCAAGCAGGTCGAGCGGCAGTTCCGCAAGCGCGGCATCGCCTTCGAGCTTGGTGCAAGGTTCGAGTCGGTCGACTCAAGTGCCACCGGCGTCGTCGTCAAACTCGAGAACGGCAAGACCATCGAGGCGGATCTGCTTCTGGTCGCCGTCGGGCGTGGCCCGGTCTCATCAGCACTGGGATACGACGACGTGGGAGTATCGATGGACCGTGGCTTTGTGAAGGTCGACGAGTACTGCCGAACCTCAGTGCCCAACGTCTATGCGGTCGGGGACCTGATTCCCACGTTGCAGTTGGCGCACGCTGGCTTCGCCGAAGGGATTCTGGTCGCCGAACAGATCGGTGGCCTGTCACCTCGCCCGATCGACTACGACGGCGTGCCCCGGGTCACCTACTCCGAACCCGAAGTCGCCTCCGTCGGACTCACTGAGGCAGCGGCTCGCGAGAAGCATGGCGACGCTGTAACAACAATCACCTACGACCTGGCCGGCAACGGCAAGAGCCAGATCCTGAAGACCAGCGGGATGATCAAACTCGTTGCGCTGAAAGAAGGTCCAGTGCTCGGGGTGCACATGGTCGGAAGTCGGGTGAGCGAACTGCTCGCTGAAGGTCAACTCATCTACAACTGGGAGGCGTACGCGGACGACGTCGCGTCGCTCCTGCATCCGCACCCGTCGCAGTCGGAGGCAATGGGCGAGGCTCACCTCGCGCTCGCCGGAAAACCCCTGCACGCTCATGGCTGAGCAAGCGTCCGGACGCTGCCATGCTCGGTACCAGCTTGTGAAGGGAACGCACCATGTCAGTGTCCGTGAAGATGCCGCAGCTCGGCGAGAGCGTGGCCGAGGGCACCGTCACCAGGTGGCTCAAAGCAGAGGGCGACGAGATCGCCATGGACGAGCCGCTCCTCGAGGTCTCGACCGACAAGGTCGACACTGAGATTCCCTCGCCTGCGGCCGGAGTGCTGCTGCGCATCCTCGCTCACGAGGACGAGACCGTCGCGGTTGGCGCTGAGCTCGCCGTTATCGGTTCGGTCAACGAGGCGCCACTGAATCTCGGTTCACCCGAACCGTCCGCCGAAGCAGCCCCCGTCGCAGAGGTTGCTTCACCACCTGCAGCTGATCCTGAGCCTGAACCGGCGATAGCCGAAACTGCAGACGCACCCGCCGAGGCTCCTGCTCCAGTGGCCGCATCGGCCGCCAGCACTTCGTCCAACGGCACCTCGGTTGTGCTACCCGCACTTGGTGAAAGCGTCACCGAAGGAACCGTCACTCGATGGCTGAAGCAGGTCGGCGACTCGGTGGCCGTCGACGAGGCGTTGGTCGAAGTATCGACTGACAAGGTCGACACCGAGATCCCCTCGCCGGTCGCGGGAGTGCTGACTGCCATCACCGTCGGCGAGGACGCAACTGTCGATGTTGGCGGCGAACTCGGAGTCATTGCGAGCAGCGCCGGTGCGTCGGCGCCCGCTGCACCCAGCGCACCGGCGGCACCGACTCCCCCTCCACCCGCTCCACCCGCTGCCCCGACGCCTCCTCCAGCACCACCGGCACCTACCGAGACGGTCACTGCCCCGGCCGCTGTCACGACAGCGACGGCCGAACCGGCTGGTGCCCCAAGCCACGAAGCGGCTGCAGCCAACGGCCAGGACGTCGGTTACGTCACTCCGCTAGTGCGCAAGTTGGCCGCGGAATACTCGGTCGACTTAGCCGCAGTCACTGGCACCGGCGTCGGCGGCCGGATTCGTAAGCAGGATGTGCTCGAAGCCGCCAAGACGGTAGCCAGGCAGGCAGCAAGCTCCGGTGAGTCGGCGACGGCCAAGCCGTCGGTAGCCACGGCTTCGGTCGCACCGTCGCCACTGCGTGGCCGCACCGAAAAGATGACGCGACTTCGCAAAGTCATTGCTGAGCGCATGGTCGAGTCGCTGCAGGTGTCAGCGCAACTGACCACGGTCATCGAGGTTGACGTGACCAAGATTGCGATGCTGCGCCAACGTGCTAAGGCAGAGTTCGAAGCGCGCGAGGGCGTGAAGCTCAGTTTCTTGCCGTTCTTCGCCAAAGCAAGTGTCGAGGCACTCAAGGTTCACCCGTCCGTCAATGCCAACATCGACACCGCGGCTGGCACGGTGACGTACCACGACGTGGAGAACCTCGGGGTCGCGGTGGACACCGATCGCGGGTTGCTGGTTCCGGTCATCCACAACGCTGGCGACCTCAATATCGCCGGATTAGCCAAGCGGATCGCCGACGTCGCGGAGCGAACCCGTGGCAGTTCCATCACGCCCGATGAGTTGTCTGGCGGGACGTTCACCCTGACAAACACCGGTAGCCGAGGCGCGTTGTTCGACACTCCCATCATCAACCAGCCGCAGGTTGCGGTGCTCGGAACCGGAGCGGTCGTCAAACGTCCCGTCGTCGTTCAAGACAGCACCGGGGCAGACTCCATTGCTATCCGTTCCATGGTCTACCTCGCCTTAACGTACGACCATCGACTCGTTGACGGTGCCGACGCGGCTCGTTTCTTGGCGACGCTCAAGGAGCGACTCGAAGAAGGGTCGTTCGAAGCGGATCTCGGGCTGTAGTCGCTCAGTGATGCTCGAATGAAGGTCGCCGTTACCGGCTCGACAGGACTGATTGGCACCGCCTTGGTCCAGTCGCTTACCGACGACGGCCACGACGTCGTCCGACTCGTTCGTCGACCGACTGAGTCTGATGACGAGGCCGAGTGGGATCCGATCGGTGGCTCGGTCGACGTCGATGCACTCGTCGGCGTCGACGCCGTCGCACACTTTGCCGGGGCCGGTGTAGGGGACAAGCGCTGGAGCGCGGCGTACAAGCGCACGATTCGCGACAGCCGGGTCCTCGGCACGCGAACGCTCAGTCGCGCGATCGCCGGACTGGACCCCCGACCGAAGGTGTTGGTGAGCGGGTCAGCGATCGGCTACTACGGAGACACCGAAGGTCAGGTCGTTGACGAATCCGCGCCTGGAGGTGACGGATTTCTCGCGAACGTCGTGCGCGACTGGGAGAACGCAGCAAGCCCGGCTGTCGACGCCGGCATCCGGGTGGTCCATCCGCGCACCGGGCTGATCGTTGCTGCCTCAGGTGGTGCGTGGGGACGGATGTGGCCGCTATTCCAGGCTGGCATCGGGGGCAGTCTCGGCAAAGGTGACCAGTACTGGAGTTTCGTGTCGTTGCGCGACGACATACGCGTGCTGCGGCGGATGCTCGATGACGAAACGCTGAGCGGGCCGTACAACGTGACGGCTCCTGAACCTGCGACCAATGCCCAGGTAACCAAAGCCATGGGTCAGTTGATGCATCGGCCAACGTTCGCCAAGGTTCCGTCGTTCGTTCTCAAGACCGTGCTCGGCGAGATGTCGACCGAAGTTCTCGGCAGTATTCGCGCAGTCCCAGCACGACTGATCGAAGCGGGTTTTAGTTTTACCGATCCGACGATCGAAGACGCGCTGGCAGCGGCGTTGGCCCAGCGAGGTCGAGCAGCCACGTCAGAGTCGTAGCCAAATCCGCTTGTACGGCGCCAGCCATGAGTTGTTGGACGCGGTTGCGACACGCACTCGACACCGCTCCAGTCGGAATCGCAATTGCAGAGCCGAAACGTAGAAGCGAAAACACGTCGTCGGTCGTAGCGTCCGCGGTCGCTGCTGGGTGCTGGGGTCGACGCCAGGTACGCAGCCGAGGACGTCCTCGCGGATCGACATCAACATGCGCCGGATGAATGGATCCGAGGCAACGTCCTGCAGCGTGCCAATCGAGCAGCTCAAGTCCCACCCCAACCAACAGCGTTACCGCCTGGCCGTCCTCGAGTCGGCCCAGCCGCACGTCGTCGAGCCATGTTTGAGTCACTAGGACAGGGTGCGGTCAGCCGTGCGCTGAGTGCGGTCAATCCACAGGGCTAGCCTTACCAGAATGACGACTCCACGAATTGTGGCCACCAGCGGCGGCTTCATCGCCACCGACCGTTGGGCCGTGATGGAGCCTGGCGGAATCATGCGAGAGGTGCTGCGGCTGACCGGCAAGGACCGGCCCCGACTGACCTTCATGATGACCGCCAGTGGCGACGACCGCGCGTATCTCACCCGCTCGTACTCGGCGTTTCGAGGGTGGAGCGTTGAGGTTAATCACCTCGAACTGTTCAGCATGCCGAACACTGACCCACGCAACCTGCTGATGAACAGTGACGCGATCTGGGTCGGTGGCGGTTCGGTGGCGAACCTGCTGGCAGTGTGGCGGGTCCACGGCATCGACGAGGTCCTGGCCGAGGCCTGGCAGTCCGGCATCGTGCTTGGTGGAGTCAGCGCGGGGTCCATCTGCTGGCACCTGGGCGGCACGACCGACTCGTTCGGACCGACGCTCGAGCCGGTCACCAACGGACTCGGGTTCCTCCCCTACGGCAACGGCGTGCACTACGACAACGAAGGTCAGCGCCGTCCGCTACTGCACAAACTGGTCGGTGACGACACGCTGCCACTTTCGTATGCGACCGACGACGGCGTCGGGATCCTCTACGAGGGGATCGAGCCCGTCGAGGTGTTGGCTGATCGACCCGACACCGAGTCAGCCGCGTACCGCGTCGAAAAGACCTGGGACACCGTCGTCGAGACCGAACTCCCGATCGGCCGCCTCGCCGACTGAAGTTGCTAGGCGGGGCGGGCGCCATAGCGCCCGATTTGCCTAGCAACTCGATGGTGGTGATGTTGGCGTCGCGCCGAGTGGGAGACCCTGCATCGCCCACGTACTCTTAGAGGCATGCCGGTCGACGTCGTGCACCTCGGGTTTGGTGACCGCGCTGTCGCGTACCAAGACGGCTGGGACATCCAGCGCCGGATACACGACGAAGTCGTCGCCGGGACACGTCCCGACACGCTTCTGCTGCTGGAACACACCAGCGTCTACACCGCGGGAAAGCGCACCAACACCTGGGAGCGACCGACCGACGGCACGCCGGTTGTCGACGTTGACCGTGGAGGCAAAATCACATGGCACGGCCCGGGTCAGCTCGTCGGCTACCCGCTCTTAGGTCTGCCTGACCCGATCGATGTCGTCGCGTACGTACGTCGCGTCGAGCAGATGCTGATCGACCTCTGCGCCGACTTCGGACTTGCCACAACACGAGTTGAGGGACGCAGCGGTGTCTGGGTCCCAGCGGACGAGCGCGGACCGGACCGTAAAGTCGCGGCGATCGGCGTCCGGGTTGCGCGCGGCGTGACCATGCACGGCTTCGCCATCAACGCCGACTGCGACCTTGCGGGCGTTCGACGCGATCGTCCCCTGCGGCATAACCGACGCCGGAGTAACCAGCCTGACAGCGGAGCTAGCCGAGCCGGTAACCGTTGCCGACCTCCTCACCGCCCTCCCCGCTCACCTCCCCACCCTTTTCCTAAGAACGACGCGTTCTCCCGCACTGGCGCAACAAACTCCGCATTCATCCTGTGGACAAGTACCCATCGGGACGACGTCATGACGGTGACGCCAGAGGGACGTAAGTTGCTGCGGCTTGAGGTACGCAATGCGCAGACGCCGATCGAACGTAAGCCCGCCTGGATCAAGACCAAGCTCCGGACCGGACCGCAGTTCCGCGAAATCAAGAAGCTCGTACAGGACGAAGGCCTTCACACCGTCTGCCAAGAAGCCGGCTGCCCCAACATCTACGAGTGCTGGGAGGACCGCGAGGCCACGTTCCTCATCGGCGGCGACCAGTGCACCCGTCGCTGCGACTTCTGCCAAATCGACACCGGCAAACCCGAGCCCCTCGACCGCGACGAGCCGCGCAAGGTCGCCGAAAGCGTTCGCACGATGGGGCTGCGGTACGCCACGGTCACCGGCGTCGCGCGCGACGACCTGCCGGACGAGGGCGCGTGGCTGTACGCCGAAACCGTCCGCCAGATCCACGCCCTCAACCCCGACACCGGTGTCGAGTTGCTGATCCCGGACTTCTCCGCGAACGACCGACTCCTGGCCGAAGTCTTCGACGCCGCTCCCGAAGTTCTCGCACACAACGTCGAGACGGTCCCCCGCATCTTCCGGCGCATCCGGCCGGCGTTCCGCTACGAACGGTCCCTCGACGTCATCACGGCGGCCCGTGACGCCGGCCTGGTCACCAAATCGAACCTCATCCTCGGCATGGGCGAGACCCGCGACGAAGTCACCGACGCGATCGGCGACCTGGTCGACGCTGGCTGCGAACTGCTCACCGTCACCCAATACCTGCGCCCGAGCCTGCGGCATCACCCCATCGACCGCTGGGTTACCCCCGAGGAGTTCGACGAGATCGGACAAGAGGCTCTCGATCGCGGCATCGTCGCGGTCATGAGCGGCCCCCTCGTCCGCTCGTCGTACCGTGCCGGACGCCTCTACCAACAGGCGATCGACGCCCGCCAGCGGACCTGACCCCTCACCCGCGCAGCCCGCATCCGTACGCTTACCCCCATGGCACGTAAGCAGAAGGACCCGGACGCCAAACCTGGTCGCATCAAGCAGATCATGCAGGCGTACCAGATGACCGCCAAAGCCGATCCGCTCATCTGGCTCTGGCTGCTCCTGTCCTTCCTCGGGCCCTTCCTGATCATCCTGGGCATCGGCTTCGCCCTCAGTTCGCCAATCGTGTACGGCCTCCTCGGCTTCCTGGCCGGTCTGACGTTGACCACCGTGATCTTCGGACGCCGCGCCGAGCGTGCCGCCTATGCGCAGATCGAAGGGCAACCAGGCGCCGCAGCCGCGTCCCTCAACACGCTTCGCCGGGGCTGGACGGTTACGCCCGCCGTAGCGGCCAACAAGAATTCAGACCTGGTTCACCGAGTCGTCGGACGCCCCGGGGTGATTCTGGTCGGCGAAGGTGCACCCAACCGAGTCGGCAACCTGCTCACCCAAGAACGACGCAAGATCGCGCGCGTCGCCCCTGACGTCACCATCACCGACATCGTCGCGGGCAACGGCGACGGCCAGGTCCCGATCCGTCGACTCTCACGTCGCGTGATGAAACTCCCGAAGAGTCTGACCCCCGCCCAGGTCAACGAACTCAACCTGCGTCTTCGCGCACTCAACGCGCAGCAGGGGACGATCCCGATCCCCAAGGGTCCGATGCCAAAGAGCGCTCGCCAGGCCAAAGGCATGCGCGGCTGACGTATGACGCACGACGTTGCGCCGACCGACGGGCACCCCGACGGCACGCTGCTCGGATCACACGAAGACGTCCAATTCACATTGCGCGATGCGTCAGTGCTGGACGTCCTTGAGCCGTTGTGGCTCGACCTGTTCGATCACCACCTCGACGTCGGTGGTGCCGGCGTCACCACGATCAGCCGTGACCTCTCGTGGCCGCGACGCCGCAAGCTGTACGAATCACTCTTCGCGCATCCCGGGACGTTCGTCGTGCTGGCGCAGCGCGACGAGCGCGCAGTCGGCTACGCGCTTTGCCATATACGCACTGGCGCGGACGACACGTGGGACACCGGTGACCTGATCGGCGAAGTCGAGACGTTGGTACTCGCCCCCGAACTTCGGGACCAGGGACACGGCGTCGCATTACTCGACACCGCCGAAGCCGAACTCGCTCACCGGGGTGCACACGACGTACTCATCGGTGTGCTCGCAGGTAACGACCGTGCCCGACGTTTCTACGAACGACGCGGCATGCGTCCCACCGTCATGTTCTTGATGCGGTTAGGCCCGCGCGACTGAAGTCAGCGGTCACGCACGACGACGGTGCGTCCAGCCTTGTCGTGTAGTCCTCGCCGATCGCGGTCGTAGATCACCGCCGGAATGACCAGCGCGAGCAACACAGCCCGAACCAGCACCCGCCACACCACAAGTCGCGACGATCCAACGGGCACCACGCGTACGCCGAACAGCGCCATCCCAAGCGTCCGCTGAGCGACCAACAACAAGATGACGTACATCAGCGAGAAGACCCCGAGAACCACCAGGCTGAATACCTGATCGCCCGGCTCTGGAGTTCCAAGGACGGCGAACGTCACTCCCAGCGCGACCAGCCAGTCGACGGTGATCGCACCGATCCGCTGACCCCATCTGGCCACGGCGCCCCGACCGGATTGCACCAGCCCCAGACGCTCCCCCGGGTACAACTCGACGCCTGCGCCGCTGTCGATCTTCGGGCCGGACAGCCACGATCCAAGATCCTCTCGATCCACGCCCCCACCCTACGTAACTCACCTGAAACACTTGTGACACGGACGGGTAATCGCCTACCCCTACCGTGTCGTTGTACCGCCCACCCGGCTCGTGGGGAAGCGAGCTGGCCGTCATGGAGGATTGATGTTCCAGAACGCCGAAGAGGTCCTTGCGTACATCAAGAAGAACGACATCAAGTTCGTCGATGTCAGATTCTGCGACTTGCCGGGGGTGATGCAGCACTTCAACATTCCGGCCGCCTCCTTCGACCAGGAGTCGTTCGACAACGGTCAGATGTTCGACGGTTCGTCGATCCGTGGCTTCCAGGCGATCCACGAGTCCGACATGAAACTGATCGCCGACCCGACGTCTGCCTTCGAGGATCCGTTCCGCGTCGAGAAGACGCTCGTCATGAACTTCTCGATCCGCGATCCCTTCACCGACGAGCCGTACAGCCGCGACCCCCGCAACATCGCCGCCAAGGCCGAGGCGTACCTGAAGAGCACCGGCATCGCGGACGAGGTGTACTTCGGCGCCGAAGCCGAGTTCTACGTCTTCGACGACGTCCGCTTCGAGACCAAGCAGAACACCGCGAGCTACTTCGTCGACTCCATCGAAGGTGCTTGGAACTCCGGACGTCAAGAAGAGGGCGGCAACCTCGGCTACAAGACGCGCTACAAGGGCGGCTACTTCCCCGTACCGCCAGTCGACCACTTCGCCGATCTGCGCGACGAGATGACGCTCGCACTTCAGGACGCTGGACTCGAAGTTGAGCGCGCCCACCACGAGGTCGGCACCGGCGGACAAGCCGAAATCAACTACAAGTTCTCGACGCTGAAGCACTCAGCCGACCAGATCATGCTCTTCAAATACATCATCAAGAACGTCGCCTGGAAGAACGGTCGCACTGCGACGTTCATGCCCAAGCCACTCTTCGGCGACAACGGTTCCGGCATGCACTGTCACCAGAGTCTCTGGAAGGACGGCGCTCCGCTGTTCTACGACGAGATGGGTTACGCCGGGTTGTCCGACACCGCGCGTTACTACATCGGTGGACTACTTGCTCACGCACCGAGCCTGCTCGCCTTCACGAACCCGACGGTCAACAGTTATCGACGACTGGTTCCCGGCTTCGAAGCGCCGGTGAACCTCGTGTACTCGCAGCGCAACCGCTCGGCGTGCATCCGTATCCCCATCACCGGCAGCAACCCGAAGGCCAAGCGCATCGAGTTCCGCGTCCCCGACCCGTCAGCGAACCCGTACCTCGCGTTCTCCGCGATGCTGCTCGCCGGCGTCGACGGCATCAAGAACAAGATCGAGCCGCCGGAGCCCGTCGACAAGGACCTGTACGAATTGCCGCCCGAAGAGCGCAGCGACATTCCGCAGGTTCCCGGTTCACTTCCTGAGGTGCTCAACGCACTCGAGGCCGATCACGAGTACCTGCTCGAAGGCAACGTCTTCACCCAGGACCTGATCGAGACGTGGGTCGACTGGAAGCGCGAGAACGAGGTCGCACCGATCCAGTTGCGTCCGACGCCGCACGAGTTTGAGTTGTATTACGACATATCTCGGAACCGGCTCAGCGAGCCTCGACCCCTGGTACTACCAGCCACTGACCCGCGCTTGCCGCGCAACCAAGATCCCGCAGCAGCTTCGCGACGTCGACTTCTCGCCCGACGGAAGTTATTTCGTGTTCGTCGCCTCCGGCTACATCCCGCAGACCGGCGGTCAAGGGCTGGACGTGTGTGACGCCGCTGCCCGATTCGAGACCGGTGTGGCTGCCCCGTCAGCGCCGACCTGGATCAACTACACCGGCGGGGACAGTCTGTACTCCGTCGCCGCCACCGGCACGGCGGTCTACGTTCAGGGGCACCAGCGTTGGATGGATAACCCACAGGGCAACAACAGCCCCGGCCCGGGGCGGTAGACCGGCCGGGGATCGCAGCGTTGAACTCGACGACCGGCCTGTCCTTGTCGTGGAATCCGGGCAAGACCAGAGGTGACGGTGGTCGGGAGCTACTGGCAACTCCGGCCGGGCTGTGGGTCGGCAGCGATGGCGCACGGTTCCCCCGCACACTCATCGCAGGCGGCGGGAGATCGCGTGCCTACGTCGCAAGAGGGACTTAGCGAGCCATTACTCATGAGTTGACTGAGACATCATGAGTGGTGGTGGCTGGGGGCTGGTTCCAACCCTGCTGCCTTTGTGACCAGCAAGCGCTAGGACGCCTGCAGCGCGACGACCGGGCGCCTGTGGAATTGCTAAGATCTAAGAACCGCCCACCGCGCCGTTCGAGTCGGTGAGTCGGTACCCGGCCGTCAAAGAAGATCGAGAGCCCAGCGCACGCCTGATATCGAGCAAGGGCCTGTCGCAAGACCGGCCCTTGCTCGATATCAGTTTGAATCAGCTCGAAACGATGTTGTTGGGGAGGTTGAATTTCACATTAACCCCGGCAGTCGCCCCGATCAGGACACCGCCGTCGCCTAGGTCGTTGTAGATTCCACCGCCGTCCGAGGCGGTGTTGCCGTTCACCCTGGCATGACCTTGGAGAGTCAACGTGCCGCCGCCGGGTTCTGGAAGCGCGAGAACGAGGTCGCACCGATTCAGTTGCGTCCGACACCGCACGAGTTTGAGTTGTATTACGACATCTAGCCTCATGAGTCGTCAGAACTGCAGGTATCCGCGCCGCCTGCCTGTTTGGTCCGTAAATGGTCCGGACGAGTCGCCCTCCTCGATGCTCACTCTGGGTTTTGTTTCAACACGCTCCGTCTCGAAGTGACGACCAATTGGATGAAATCCCGTCGAACGTTGGCGCCTCTGCTGCCGGTGACGATGGCCGCGTAGGGTCAGGCTCGTTGCGGATGTGAAGTGATTCTTTGAGTCATCTGACCCATGGTGCTCAGTCGGAGTCGGGGCTCAACCTGGACTGGGCATTGACCTCGCGGGCGTCAAAAGGCAGGGTGCCATCAAGCGGAAGAGGGGGATCGGTCATCTCATGAAGACAGATTCGTTGAACCAACGCACTCACAGGGCAGTCATCGCCCTCGTGGCGTTGGCGGCGTTAGTTGCGGTTCAGGTAATAGTCGGGCTGCCTGACGCAAACGCGACCTTTGCGGTTTACAGCGCGTCGGTGACGCCGAAATCGATTTCAGCCGGCGAGCCCACCACATTGAGTTTCACGATCAAGAACGCGACCACTTCCGCCTCCAAGATCGGTTCCGTTCAAGTCGCTGTGCCAGCGGGCTACACCAATGTTGCCGTTGGCAGCGCGACCACTTCCACGGGCAAATCATGGGCGATGCGGTTTGGAACCTGCGGCGCGTCTTCTCCAGCGCCGTGTCCGACGCCGGGAACCCTGCTGCTTCAGGCCGGTGCTGTCGCGCTCGACGGGTCCGACCTGTTGTCTGCTGGAAAGTCGGTGACCTTCACGGCGTCAGCCATCGCGCCCGCTAACTCCGGGGCGACCACGTGGAAGACGGCCGCCAAGACGTCGCGAGACTTCAGCGGACTCGGTGCCTTTGTGATTTCCGGGTCCCAGCCCGTCGTGACGGTATGTCCCGCTCTAGCAAGCAGCTTGTCTGTGAACGTTTCGTCGCCAACAGAGGCTGGCAGCACACTGGGCATCACCGCCTCAGCCCTCACCTCGACCGGAGGTATCGCAACTGGATTCAACAATTCGGCCACCATCACCAGCAGCGATGGTCAGGCGTTGCTGCCAGCGGACCCAGCCTTTGTCAACGGGCAGTTGTCGTCCACGTTGAGGCTGCGCACCGCGGGCACCCAGACTGTCACAGTCTCCGCTGGTGGGCTGTCCACAACAGTTGAGGTAGTGGTCTCGCCCGCCGCGGCCGACGTGCTGTTGCTGACTGGTCTACCCGACGGCGGGGCGGTAGCCGGGCATTCGTTTGACGTCACCGTTGAGGCTCGCGACGCCTTCGGCAATCGGGCCACTGGGTACCAGGGGTCCGTCAGCTTCACCAGTAGTGATCCCACGGCGGTGCCACTGCCGACCTCGCAACCGATCACTGGAGGCCTGGCGACATTCGCCATCGTCTTGACCACGGCATCCGCTCAGACACTGACCGTCACCGATGACGACGATCAGGCACTGACAGCGAGTGCCGGCGTGACCGTTGTCCCGGGCGAGCCAGCTGGACTGACCCTTCTTTCCGGACCGACCGGACCGGTCCCTGCAGGTCCGCTGCCAGTCGTTGTGGTGGGGGTGGTCGATTCGTTCGGGAATTTGACGTCGGACTCCGGAACGCAGGTATCTGTCGGGGTCACCCCTTCGGGTAGCGGACTCACGGGCAACTTGACGGCCTTGACTGACCAGGGAGCCGCCTCGTTCGACGATTTGTCGGCGACAAAGGCCGGAACGTACACCCTTGCGGCATCGGCTTCCGGGTTGCAATCAACCGACACCGGCTTGGACGTGGTGGCATCGACCGCGAGTCGGCTTGTGGTCGATTCGGTGGTCGACACCGCCGGTGGTGGCCAGCCGGTGCAGAATCAGTCCATCACAGTGCAGGTCCACGCCGAGGACGCCTTTGGAAACGCGGCGCAGGTGGCCGATGACACGTTGGTCACATTATCCACCGACAAGAAGACACTCGGCGGTACGACGTCAGGCACCATTGCTGCCGGAAACGGCCAGGTGACGATCGTGGGTGCCCTGTATCCGGACTCGGACAACCTGGTGACGTTCACCGCATCCGCACCCTCGTTCGAATCAGGGTCCAGACTGGCCGACGTGCAGACGCTTGGGGTGTTCCAGGCTGTTTCACCGGGCGTTCCAGCAATCTTGCAGAACCCGCTGTGTGTCGAGGCCACCCCAGCAGTCCCGACCTGCTCGACCTTCCTGCTGCCTAATGGCGGGCTCGGAACCGCCTACCTCACCCAGGGTGAGTGCAACCCGATCCAGCCTTGTCGGGTCAGCCAGACCACGGGGGTCAGTGCACTTTTGGTGAGCGCCAGGGCGAACTTCAAAAACGCCCAAGGCCAGCCTCTTTACTCACGCATGAGGCCGGCGACGGTCATAATTCAATGCGACAAGACGCTCTGCCCGGGGACGTCGATCAAGAATTTCCCGCTCTATGTGGACATCTCGGACGATGGTCCGTTCGTCTCGGCACCGACGTGCAAATGCAAGGGGCAGATCCCGGCGACCGGTCCGTCCTTCTGCATCGACAACGTGCAGAGCAAGCGTGACAGGGCCGGAGACCTTGTGCAGTATCTCTTGATTAACGTCGACCCTCGTATCGCGCCGCGAGGCGTCTAGTCAGCCAAGGGCACGGAACCGCCCGCGGGGAGGCTGACGATCCCGAAGGTGGCGAGTGTCTGATCTGCGTCGGCGTCGACCGGCTGGTCAGGGGCGCTGCCACTAATGCGACGCCGTGCCTCAGCCGTTCCTGCCAGGGCAAATCCGACCTCGTGTTGGGGCGCAGGTGGTTCGCTCATCTTGACCACCGCTGCGAACTCTTCTAAGGCGGACGTCAGAAGTCCCGCCGACAGGTAGGCAAAACCACGGACTCGGTGAACGGTAGGGATCAGGGTCGCAGCGCCCAAGGCGACTGCCTGATCTTGCGCTCGGTCAATCAGGCCAAGTGCGGTCGGAACATCGGCGCGAAGAAGAAGGCACTCGGCTTCTGCGAGATCCGCGTCGACCACCTCATGTTGTATTCCGAGCTGAGCGAACGAGTCGCGCGCTTGTCGGCACAGTGTCAGCCCGTCGTCAACGTCGCCCGCCCTTGCAGTGGCTCGGCCAAGTTCTCGTGTCGCAAAGGCTTCCAGTTCGGCATCGTCGACGGATCGGGCGACTCGGCGGACGCGACGCAGCAGTTCTTTGGCCTCGAGGACGTGTCCTTGTCTCAGCAGCAAATCAGCCTCGTTGTACTCGCAGTTGGCGGCGTCCGAAGAAGCCCCGGCGCGCTCAAAGCCAACCCTGGCTTCTCGGTACATCTCCAGCGCGGTCGGCCATTGCCCCGCGAACATTGCCTCAACAGCCAAGCCGTTGCGGCAGTGCGATGCCGCATAGAAATTACCCCGCGATTGGTAGATGTCCATAGCCAACTGCCCGTACGGCCGCTCCGGTTGTTCACCCGACCACACATAGACATCTTGCAAAACGACGTAAGCGCGAGCCAGCGCAAGATCGTCGTGGCAGCGATGGGCAAGGTCGGCACCGCGCAACCCCCAGGTGATCGCGTCGCCAAACCTGCCCTGGATCGTCCGGCACAGTGCGTACTCGCTGGCGAGCTGCGAGCGCGCCGAGTCGATTGCATCGATCGCGGCTTGCTCTTTGAGTGACGCGTGGGTTGCGTCAAGTAAATGCAGCCCACGAGTGAGTCTGCTCAATGCCTTCGAGAAGTATCCAAGAACCTTGGCGGCTCTTGCCTGCTTCATCAACAAGATCGCGTCACGCAGTGGGTCGTCGCGGCTGTGGCTGCGCGCTTCCTTGTAAGTGAGGTCGGCGTCAGCGCTCAGACCAATCACAAAGCGGGTGTCTCCTAGAGCCTCAAGGACTTGGGCATGCTCGCTCTCAGTGGCTGTCCGGTGCTTGGCCGCCATATCGGCGGCACGCTCGTAAAACTCCACGGCTTCGACATTGGCGAACTTCTCCCGTGCACGATCACCGGCCAGCCGCGAGAAGTGCCAGGCCCGGTCGTGCCTTGCCGAGTGGAAGTAGTGGAAGGACAAGATCTCAGCAACTTGTTCGGTGTTGTCACTGCGGGACTCAATTAGTTGGCCCGCCCGACCGTGTAGTTCACGTCGCTTGCTGTACGCCAAACCTCCGTAGGCAGCGTCCCGGAGCAAAGCGTGGCGGAACCGATACTGCCCCTGACCATCGTTGGTCAAGAAGCCGTCGAGCCGATCCAAGGGGGGACGCCCGATTTCTTGGTCTTCAAGCAGCGAAGCAAGATCGTCGTGGCTGAAGGCAACACCGAGCACAGCGGCGGCGCGAAGCACCGATCGGTCCGGTGGTGTCAACTGGTCGATCTGACTGTTGACCAGTCCGTCGACCGAGTCGGGCAGTTCATTGATGTTCTCGTGGGCTTGGGCGGCTTGTGCGAGGCCGCGCAGAAAGAGGGGGTTTCCGCCGGCCCGCCCCAGCAGCGACTCGATCGCGTGAGGGGGCAGGGGTAGGTCCTCGGTCAATTGCTCGGCCAGCCGGCGAGATGCTTCGTCGGTCAGCGGTCTTGGTCTGATCGTCACCAGCTCTCCGCCGGGCAAGAATCCGGTTGACTGCTCTCGACGCGTGACGATCAGCATCCAGGGGCGTCGCCGAACCTGGTCGGCCAGCCGGGTCAGGACGTCGACCGAAGCGTCGTCCATGAGGTGGACATCGTCGACGACGATCATCGTGGGCTCAACCAGAGACGCTGTCATCAGCGCTAGGACAGTTTCGGCAATGCGCGACTTTGTGTGCTGGGCGTCCAATGACGCAGTCTGCTCAGTGGTTTCGAAGGGAAGGTCGAGCACGAGTGCAATGAGGGGGACCCAGGGCGCCAGTTGGGGCGTGACAGTGCTGACGTAGTCGGCCAGTTCGGCGGCCGCGGATCTGCTCTCCAGACCTTCGGTGAGCCCCATGGTCTGCCGGAGCAATTGTCGCAGCGGGAAATAGGGAGTGGTTGACTCGTACTCGTCGCAACCAGCCGAGATCAGTCGGACATCATGCGCGGTACCCGACAACTCCTCAACCAGACGGGACTTTCCGATGCCGGGCTCGCCGGCTATCTGCACCACCCGCCCAGAACCAGATACGGCACTTCGCAACGCATCTTGTAGCGTGCGCAACTCTG
This sequence comes from uncultured Actinomycetota bacterium, assembly GCA_963726755.1. Classification (GTDB taxonomy): domain Bacteria; phylum Actinomycetota; class Actinomycetes; order JAHEKZ01; family JAHEKZ01; genus DATKIY01. The sequence goes on along the minus strand of CAVSDB010000001.1, from coordinate 866,878 downwards.
TTTCTCGACCGATCAGCGGCTGTGATGCACGGCGAGAAACCGTCGCGTCGGCTTCCTGCGTCTGTTGTGGTGCGCTGCTGGCCGAGTGGGTTTGCACGTGTGCATCGACAACCACGGAGTAGGCCTGTACCGGTTGACGTTTCCCCTTGACGGCGAATGGAGCAAGCCGTTCGACCGGGACGGGAACGGTCGTTCGTTCCACCAACGCTTTGGTGGCCAGCAACTGTCCTGGGGCTGCCTGACCCATGACGCGCGCAGCAAGGTTGATGGCGTCGCCTTTGATGGAGTAGGTCCGACGAAACCTGGGGCCGAAGTCCCCGGAGAAGACGTTTCCGCGATTGATTCCGATCCGCAGGGGCAGCACTCCGGCATTGCGCAGGATCTGACGACTGGCCAACAGCATGCGGTCCTCGGGGTGTTCGACGCTGCGGGGCGCCCCGGAAGTAATCATCACCTTCCCACCGTCGGCGTTGATATCGGTCTCGAAGAAGGTGACGTCATAGTGGGCAACGGCCTGTTGAACATTTCGGATGCATTCGTCGAGTGCGTTCGCCAGCGCCGCTGGCCCCGAACGCTCCAGCAAGGCGTCGGTGCCTGAGAACTGAACGAAGCCAACTGCGATGGTTCGGTGTTCGGTCTCGCTAGTGTCAGCTAGTACCTGCTCTCGAATCGCTCCGGGCAAGACCCGCTTGAGATCGAGTCCGTGACTTTCTTTGGCGGGGAGCAGACCAAGGCTCTCCAGATTCGGGCTGCGATGCAGCAGCCAGGCGTTCCCCTTCGAAGCACCCAAGCAAGCGGGCTTGAGTAACTGAGCCGCCTGCTCACTGAGCGCGATCTGGCCGGCGTCAGCGATGGCTTCCATCCCGGCAGTGATGCTGGCTGCCGGACCACTGATCAATAGCTCGCGATGCTGTGCTGGATCCCCGACGAGGAAGAAGTGGAATCGACCACTGTGAATCCCCACTGACATTCGCAGCGTGATGGGTCCCACGCTGGTCTGCAGTCGACCGACGTCGCGGAGCAGAGCACGCATCCGAAATGCCGACTGGGCAGCCCTTGGCGCATGGTCGGGACCCTCGAAGAGCAAAAGCACGGCGTCCCCGCCCCACTTCACCAACCCGGCGCCTTCTTCGTAAGCCGGAGCGAGCAGGGCGGAGAAGGTTGCGTTGAGGATGGTGCTCAGTTCCTCGGCGCCCACCTTTCCACGGCGGGCCAGCCGTTCGGTAAGGCGAGTGAACCCGGAGATGTCGACGAAGGCGAGGCTGCCCTCGACCACGCGGTACGTTCGGGCTGGCTCGGTAACCAGCCAGTCGATCGTCAACCGAGGGACGAACGGGGCGAGAAGGTCTTGCTCCTGGTCATCCGGATGTAGCGAGGACGGCGCATCAGACTTGCGACCCAAGGATCCCTGCTCACCGCCAGAGGACGTCCGCGTGGTCATGGACCCAGGCTACGGCTCGCAGCGAGGTTAGAATGGCGGTAATAGACAGCGGGGCCAAGGACCGCGGTCTTCTGACATCCTGCACGAATGAGTTGTAACGGCGAAGACATCAAACCGAATTGGCTGTCGGCGGCAGGCTGATCGATGGTCGACAAGATCGAGAACCCATACGTCCTCGAGCCTGGACATGCGCCCACACCGTTCACCGCCGACGAGATCCGTGATGGCTGTCCTGCCGGGCGGACCATTCGGCTCCGGGTGCATGTAGCCGACCAGACCTCATTCCTTCGGGTCAGTCGGTTCGTTGACTGCGACGAGACCGGTGCCACCATGGAAGGATTCCGGCTCTCGCTTGACGGCGCTCCACTAGGTGAGTCTGAGGTTCGGCGGGTGACCTGGAGTGAACTGCAGAGCCACGCTTCCTTCCCCGCCGAGGTAACAACGATTGCGCCCGAACGTATCGAGAGCGCGATTGGTGCAATGGACTGCTTGCGCTACACCGTGCGTGACGGGGACGCCGACGAGGTCTTCTGGTTCGCCAAGGACCTTCCAGGTATGCCCATCCGGTACCTGACCAGACAGAACGGCAGGATCCTCACGACAGTTTCCGTGGTGGACAACTCGATGTGAGCACTAATTGGTACGGCATCGGACAGTTCTTGCCCGCTGTCAGTGAACCTTTACAGCAAACGCGTCGTGTAAGACCTGGCCAACCATGAGTACACCGTCGCCTGCGAACGCTGCACCCAACACCTGCTCATGAGTCGTACCCGAGAACAGGTCTCCCGACGCCTGACTGAGGCTGGCTCCGTCAGATCCAATGCGGGTAACGAGCGTGTCGCCGCTTTCGCGCTCAGCAACGATGGCTACCCGACCATCCGAGACTGAGCCTGCGCTGGCTGCGCAGTTGCACGTCAGGCCGATGGTCCCGCCATCGCCGTAAGCCTCGTCGTACCCGCCGTCCGACTTAACACGCGCCGAACCGTACGAGTTGCCACCAGCCGACACCGCAATCGTGATGGATCCGCTTGCGTCAACTTCGGTGTCCAAGAGGAAACTCAGGCCATTCCTCGTCAGCGTGATGGGCTTCAGCCCGTCTCCGGAGAACTGCTTGTCGAGATGTCCGTCCGGAGTGAACCGCGTGAGTGTGCCGTTCCAAATTCCAGATTCGGTGCCGAGAATGACGCGATCTTGGCCATCTACGGCAAGGGTGTCGAGCCAATCAACTTTCGCGCGGTCGACGCGGAGCGATCCATCGGAGGAGAACTTCGGGTCAGAGCTTCCATCGGATTTCAAGCGGAAGAGAACGACGTCGGAACCGCCACTACCCGAGGAACTCACCATCGCCGCAACGACGATCCGGCCGTTGTTATCGAGTGTCACGTGAGGGGCAAGCGACGTGTGCTTCGTACCCATGTCGATGTACCGAACTCCGTCGCCTGCGAACGAATCGTCGAGCGACCCCGTGGGCGTCAGACGGAAGACAGACAACCAGTCGTCGGACTCGACAACGACAACTGCTCGGCCGGAATCGTCGACGACGATATCGCTAAAACCAGTCCCGGGTCCGCGCGACGGCAGCCGCTTGGTACCGCCGGAGGCGAAGGACCCGTCGACGCTGCCATCGGTACGAAGTCTGGTGACAAACGTAGCCGCGGGGTGGACGTCAAAGTCCCGGCCGACCAGGTAAATCCGACCTCCGGTCTGCGCGATCCCTAGCGCAAACGCATCGCGGTGAACGATCAATTTGCCGTTTGACGAGAATGATCGATCGAGTTCAAGTTCCGCCGCCTGCGCGGCCGGTGCGAAGATCACGACAGCCGCGAGACTGAGCAGCGAGAACATGATTCTAAGGCGCATCGTGTCGCTCCCTGTCGTCTCTCACATGGCGGCAGGCTAATCCGACATTGCTGGCTATTCTAGACTTTTCCGAACAGTTGGACCAATCGGGGAATCAATTCGCCTTCACCATGATCTCGACTTCCTTGAGCGTCTTGTCGTTCGCATGAATGGCGACCCTGTCTGCGTCCACAGTGAGAAGCGACGCTCCCGAGGACCCACGCGTGGGGAACTTGGTGATCGTCTTGGGCGTGCTCCACTTGGTCATCGTTATCGAAGTCGACAAACCGACCCGTGGGAATCAAGCCGCGCCGGAAGCGCGCGGCAGAACTCTGTTCGGACATTTGAGAGGGGTTCTTTCACCGACGTCGTCGGTCAACCTTTGCGCCCCCGGACGACACGGCAAGTCATTTCGCCCTATCGCTTGTAGAGACAAAGCGCTAGAGCGACCGCCTACTGGGTCAAGCCTGCTACACGAACCAACGGTCGAGGAATGCTCGAGCCGTAGGAAGAGTGAGTGCGCTCGCGGCGCAGGCACCTCCATGGCCCAGGCCCGGGAGTCTGAGACTCTGACCATTCGGCACCATCGCTGCGGCCACAGCTACGCCGTCCTTTTCGTCTTCTTTCTCTCCAGAAATCAACAGGACAGGCACTGGGAACCCAGCCAGGGTCGCGATTCCTTCGTGAACCAACTCACGCGCCTGAATCGCAAGCAACGCCTCCGGGTCCGCTTGAAGGGTCGTGACGGCTGCCCATGGCGGAAACTCCGTTTCGTAGTCTTCGCCATCCTCGTTCTTGAATTGCTCGACAAGTCCGCGGACTCCGTCGCGTCGAAGCGCGGCACCCCATGACTCGTCGAACTCTTTCCAGTCCTCGTCGGTTCCTGGGGATGGATCCCAAGAGCCGGAACTAATCAGGGCGGGCACCCGCTCGGGTACGGCATAGGCAGTCATCCAGCCAATCCAGCCGCCGTATGACAAACCCCAGATAGCGAATCGGTCAATGCCTTCAGCGTCAGCGACCGCGAGCACGTCGCCAACGGACACCTCACGGTGATAAGCAGCTGGTTCGTGCGGCTTGTCGCTTGCTCCATGTCCCCGGAGATCCACGTTGATAACCCGGTAGTCCTGTTCAAGATCGTCGGTGTACCCGGCGTGGTTCCACCACGTTCGGTCGCAACACCAACCGTGCAGGAGCATGAGCGCACGCCCTTGACCCGTGATGTCGTAACTGATCCTGACGCCTTGGTTCGAAGCCTCCGGCATGACAGACCCTTCGTCGCTAGGCACGGTACGCCCTCAAATCACGCCAAGACCGCCAGGGCACCGAAAATCAGCGTTCCCGCTAGCGTGCGCGCATGAGGCCGTGGAGCCAAGCGCTGATGTGGGGTGCCGTCGCTGCGCTGCCCTTGGTCATCGGAGCGGTTGCCGCACTTCGGTTGTCGCCATCGCAGCGAATTGTCGGCCTAGTGGCTGCTTTCGGTGCTGGTGCTTTGATCAGCGCACTGTCTTTCGATCTGGTCCTGGATGCATCGGAAGAAAACCAACCGTGGTTGTTGACGATTGGGCTCGCCACTGGAGCCATCGGCTACTGGTTCGGCCGCCGTATCCTCTCCCAGCGGTCAGCCGATCCGTCCTCTGGCGCGTCTCGGGGGCTGTCGCTGCTGCTCGGTTCGGTACTCGACGGAGTTCCGGAATCGTTCATTCTGGGACTCAGCGTCGCCGCCGGTGTTGGAGTTAGCGTGCCGTTTCTGGTGGCGGTCGCGGTGTCGAACCTTCCCGAGGGCATGACATCGACTGATGAGCTGAAAGCTGATCCGCAGTTTCCGCCACGAAAGATCCTGACCATGTGGACGATCGTCGTCATCGTTTCGGCCGTGGTAGCCGGTATTGGTGGCTGGCTCGGGCATCGCTTACCGATCGGTGCAAGCGTTCTCGCCGAGGCCTTTGCGGCTGGTGCACTCCTCACGATGATCACCGACGACCTGATCCCAGACGCCGACGATGACGTCGGTCCCCTGGCCGGCCTGGCGGTGGCACTCGGCTTCGCAGTCGCCTTCGGACTCCATCAACTAAGCGCATAGGAGAAGAGTGAGGGCATGAACTCATACCGAGCGATCGTCACTGGTGCTTCGTCAGGAATCGGGCTAGCAACTGCCCGGCTCATCCACGAGGGAGGTGGTAGCGTCGCCCTCATCGCACGGCGTGAGTCTGTGCTTCCTCAAGTCGCTGAAGGAACTTGGCGAGCGAGTGTGGACTTTCTCAGCCGACGTATCAAATGCCGCGAGTGTCGAGACCGCTGTCGCTGCTGCATTCGACGCGCTGGGAGACGTCGACCTCGTCGTCAACTCGGCGGGAGTTGTCGCTCCCGCATCGCTTGAGGAACTATCGGTGCGAGCAGTGGGATCACACGATCGGTGTAAACCTCTCGGGTGCGTTCTATGTATCGCGTGCAGCGGCGCTTCGCATGTCGCACGGTTCGATCGTCAACGTCGGCTCCGAACTCAGTCACATGGGCATGGACATGTACATCGACTACTGCGCATCGAAGGCAGGACTCATCGGCCTGACGAAAGCGATGGCCGCAGAGCTGGCGCCGCGAGGAATCCGCGTCAACGCGGTGTGCCCAGGACCGGTCGACACACCAATGATGGACTCAGAGTTAGCGCTCGACCCCGATCCGGTGGCCGCTCGTGAAGCTTCCCTCGAACGTGTTCCACTGCGACGATTCGCAACGCCTGAAGAGGTTGCTGAACTCATCGTGCATCTGGCCGGCACCACCTATGCGACGGGCGCCGCCTGGTCTCTCGATGGTGGAACCACCGCCGTCTAGGTAGTGATCGAGCCCAACTCGAAGGAGATCGTTGTGCCCAATGTTGGTGTGATATTTCCGCCATGGTTCCCACCGGAGCGGTTCCGTGGCGCCGTCGAAGCTGCCGAAGCCAGCGGCGTTCCTGAACTCTGGGTCTGGGAAGACTGCTTCTGCGAAAGCGGTCTTTCTCCGGCGGTCGCCGCCCTGGCGTGGACCGAGCGACTCAAAGTGCGAGTGGGGCTAATGCCCGTCCCACTGCGAAACGTGGCGCTCACCGCCATGGAGGTCGCAACCATCGAGCGGCTGTTTCCCGGACGGTTCCAGGCAGTGTTGGGCCACGGAGTGCAAGCGTGGATGGGGCAAGTGGGCGCGACGCGTCGAGTCACCATTGACGTTGCTGCGTGAGTACCTGTCGGCCTATCAGCAACTGCTTGCGAGGCGAGACCGTCTCGGTTTCCGGACGATTCATCGCACTTGAGGAAGTCGCCCTCAAGTGGCCGCCGTCGAGCGTCCCCAAGGTAATGGCTGGCGCTACCGGCGAACGAACCTTGCGAATGCTCGGTGAGGTTGTCGACGCGGTGTTGGTCGACTTCGGAGTTTCACCGCAAGGCCTTCGCGAAACGATTGCCCTGATCAACGAAGGGGCGACGAAGGTCGGACGGGAGTCGGGACCGGAGATCGTCCACTACGCGTACGGCGTCATTGGCGACGATGCGGAAGCCCGGCTGACCCAAATCCTTGGTGACCTCCCCGACGATCCTGAACTTCGACGAGGTGCCTGCGGGAACGCAGCTGAGATCGCCGAAGCCATCCGACGTTGGAACCAGGCGGGGGCCGGAACTGTGGTGCTGCGGCCACCCGAAGATGATCCCGACATCGAGGGTTACATCCGCTTCGTGGGTGAGGAAGTCTGCCCGCTCCTTGACATGCCCACTCGATAGAGCGAGAGTCGACAATCGACAAGCGTTCTGAAGGAGAGAGCATGCGCTCGAAGAAGGCCTTCACCGTGGTGCGCGCCCATGCGGAGGGCGAAGTTGGCAACGTCGTCATCGGTGGGCTTGTCGACGTCCCGGGCGAGACGATGTTCGAAAAGAAACTCTTCCTCGAAACCGAACGCGATGACATCCGCAGGTTGATTCTGTTGGACCCGCGTGGCGCAGTGAATTACAGCGTCAACTTCGTGTTGCCACCGTGCGACCCGGCCGCTGACATGGGCTATGTGATCGCCGAGTCGACGGAGTACCCGGCGATGAGTGGAAGCAACACCATGTGCACCGCCACGGTGCTCCTGGAGATGGGGATTCTTCCCATGACAGAACCCGTGACGAATCTCGTTCTCGAGTCACCGGCTGGACTCATCAGGCTCGAGTGCACATGTGCTGAAGGCAAAGTAACGAGTGTTCGCCTCATCAACCAACCGGCGTTTGTGTACCACCTCGATGCGGCCATCGAGGTTGAAGGGCTGGGGACGCTTACCGTTGACGTTGCATGGGGAGGGATGTCCTATGTTCTCGCCGATGCAAAGTCCGCAGGTTTCGCACTAGCTCCCGACGAAGGTCGCGAGCTGTGCGTGGTCGGCCAGAAGTTGAAGGAAGCGGCCGCTGAGCAGTTGACCGCGATTCACCCGGTCGAATCCCGCTATGCCGGCATCACCCAGACCGAATGGACAGCTCCGTTGTCGCGCGTGGACGGTGTACTGACAGCTCGCAACGCCGTGGTCGTCTCCCCCGGTCGACTTGATCGATGCCCCTGCGGGACGGGCACATCGGCACGGCTAGCCGTCATGCACAAACGCGGCGAAATTGCCGTCGGAGAGGAGTTCGTGCATGAGTCAATCATCGGGACAACCTTCAGCAGCCGCATCGAGTCGACCACATTGGTAGGCGGAATCGACGCGGTTGTACCCAGTGTTGCCGGGCAAGCGTGGATATCATCGATCGATCAGGTGCTGCTCGATCCCACTGATCCCTTTCCTCAGGGCTATACCCTGTCCGACACATGGCTGAGCATCGTTTAGACCGGAGGGCGAGATCTTGTCCGCAGAGACGAAAGGGACAGGTTCAGTCTTTGAGCCACTGGCTCAGCGAAGTACCCATGACCACGTCGTCGACGCGTTGCGGTCGGCAATTCTCTCCGGTCGCCTCGCACCAGGAAGCCAACTCCGCGAAGTGCAACTCGCCAGCGAGTTCGGGATAAGTCGGGCACCGCTGCGCGAAGCAATGCGCGCCTTGGAGGAAGAGGGACTTCTGGTCAAGAAGCCCTATCGAGGATCTTTCGTAGCGACGGTGGACAGTCGGGCGATCGAGGAAATCGCCAGCCTTCGTCGCTTGGTCGAGCCCTTCGCAGTGGAACGCGCCGTGACGCGTCTGCAACCAGGTGACAAAGCGCAACTGCGACGTTGGATCACGAGTCTGCGTACCAACGTGCGGAAGAACGACATAGCCGCGGCGATCGATGCCCACTTGAGCTTGCATCGATTCTTCTACGAACGAGCCGACCATGATCAGTTACTCGACTTGTGGCGTGGTTGGGAATCGCAGTTGCGGATGTTCCTTGCGGAGGACCTCAAGAGGTTCCCCGACCCCGAACAGGCAGCGGACGACCACGCGCGGTTGCTTGACCTGATGGAAGCCGAGGACTGGGAAACCCTCAAGGTCGAGATCGCAGTCCATGTGCATGGCCCATGGGAGGGCGAGACAGAGGACCACGCCTAGGTCGGTCAGTTTCGACCGGGGTTTGCATCCCATCTCGTCCGACGGTAGATTGTCGACACTCGGCAGTCTCTTGGAGGTTTCGATGGAACTGCATGGACTTATCCCAGCGCTCGCTACCCCGTTCACGGCTGACGGCTCTTCGGTTGACGAACCTCGGTTGCGCGCGCTGATCGAAACGCTGCTTAACGAGGGTGTTCACGGCATCGTCCCCAATGGGTCGACCGGGGAGTTCACCGCGATGAGCCATGACGAGCGCCGCCTGGTCGCGGAGATCACCCTTGACCAAGTGAGCGGTCGCGTCCCCGTTGTGCCGCACATCGGTGCCATGACTGCGGCTGAGGCGATCAGTCTGGGTAAGCATGCCGAGGAGTCTGGATCGGCCGGCGTCATGCTCGTTGCGCCCTATTACGAACCACTCGACCTTGCAGAAACTCTCGACTTCTACCGAACCGTCGCGGGTGCCCTCTCCATGCCCGTCATGATTTACAACCTTCCGGTCGCAACTGGAGTCAACCTCCTTCCTTCGCAAGTCGCCGCCCTTGCTCGAGAGGTTGAGAACATTCAGTACGTCAAGGACACCAGCGGTGACCTAAGTCAGGCCAGTGAGTTGATTCACGAACACGGCGACGTCATTAAGACCTTTGTCGGCCTCGACACCCTTTACTTCTCCTCACTGGCAATCGGGGCAACCGGTTCTGTCAATGGTGCAGCAAACTTCATCGCGCCAGAACTGGTCGCGATCTACGACGCCGTTCAAGAAGGCGATCTCGCGGGGGCGCGAAAAATCTGGGTTTCGGTTTACCCGATCATGAAGTTCTTGGTTTCTGGTGGCTATGTGTCCGGCGTCAAGGGCGCGATGGACATCGCTGGCAAGTCAGTGGGCAAGCCACGGCTACCTATTCACCCACTCCCTGAGGACCGTCACCCCGAGATTGTCGCCGCGCTTCAGCACCTGGCTTCGAACTGACCGCTGGTCATCCCGACTCGTTCACCCCCGGTCCAAAATCACAGGTGGGCAACCTCCGCCGCGATTGTTAGGAGTACATGCCATGGTCGCCATGCCGACGCTGGCTCATGTGATTGACGGCAAGTTCGCCACTCCGACCTCGGACCAACACGTTGATGTCGTCAACCCGGCCAACAAACAGGTAGTCACGCAGTATCGATTTGGGACGGCAGCAGACGTTGATCTAGCTGTCCGGTCGGCACGCACGGCACTTCCCGACTGGTCGGCAAGGACGCCAAGTGACAGGGCCGCAGTCCTGCGGGCGCTGGGACGCATCGTCGAGGATCACGTGGACGAGTTGGCGACTCTCGAGTTGATTGACGCTGGAAAGCCATGGAGCGCCACTCGCGAGGGGGAACTACCCGGAATCATCGACTCCCTCTACCACTTCGGAGCATCCGCCCGAACGGTGCCAGGACAGCCCGGTGGTGACTACTACGAAGGCACGACTGCCTTCATGCGACGTGAGCCGGTCGGAGTCGTCGCTGCAATTACACCTTGGAACTTCCCGTTGTGGCAGGCGGTCTGGAAGATCGCGCCAGCACTTGCAGCAGGTAACACCGTCGTTGTGAAACCGGCCGAGGACACTCCCCTCTCCACCGTGCGGTTCGTCGAACTTGCGCAAGATCTGCTGCCCCCCGGAGTCCTAAATTTGGTGTTGGGTGCGGGACCGTCCGTTGGCGAGGCGCTTGTCCGCCACGACCTTGTCAATCTGGTGACGTTTACCGGTTCGGTAGCCGGAGGCAAGGCGGTCGCTCGAGCAGCAGCGGATGGACCTAAGCGGGTTCTGTTGGAACTCGGGGGAAATGCGCCAGTGATTGTGTTCGACGATGCCGACGTTGAATTCGCAGCAAACATTTTGACGAATGGTTTCCTCTACAACGCCGGTCAAGAATGCATGGCCGCAGCCCGGTTGATTGTGCATCGCGATGTCGAGACTGACTTCGTGAACGCGCTGTCGGAGAACATCCGCAGAACGACGAAGATGGGCGATCCGACTGACGCTGATACCACTCTCGGGCCGCTCGTGTCCGCCAAACACTTCGCCTCTGTTCGGCGCTGGATCGACGACCTGCCAGACCACGCCACCATTGCGTTAGGTGGTGGCGCCCCGATCGATACCGGATACTTCGTCGAGCCGACCATCGTGAGCGGAGTTCGACAAGATGATGCGATCGTGCAAGAAGAGGTATTCGGTCCGGTAACAACAGTCCAAACGTTTTCGGACGAGTCCGAGGCGCTGCGTCTGGCCAATGATGTGCGCCACGGTCTTGCGGCCTCAGTTTGGACGAGCACCGTAGGTCGGGCGCATCGAGTAGCGAACGCTCTAAATTTCGGGAATGTCTGGATCAACCAGCATTTGGTCGTGGGACCAGACCTTCCCATCGGCGGCTTTGGCGAGTCCGGGTACGGAAAGGAGGGCGGACTCGCGGGTATGGAGGAATTCACCCGTATCAAGCAAGTGGTAGTCAGCACTCGGTGAAGGCAGGTGCCGATGAGTGAGACTGACCGCGTCGACGTACTCGTCGTTGGTGCTGGACCATCTGGTGCTGTCGTCTCGCATACGCTCGCCAGTCGTGGCTTTAGCGTGCTGTGCCTGGAGCAGGGTGACTGGGTCAACCCCTCCGACTACCCCGGTAATCATGACGAGTGGGAGTTGCTGGTGCAGGAGCGATGGCATCACGATCCAAACATTCGCAAGTTGCCGTCGGACTATCCGATCAATGTCACCGACTCGGACATGTCGCCAGTGATGTTCAATGCGGTCGGCGGCTCGACGATCTTCTTCGGTGCAGAGTGGCCACGGTTATCGCCATCCGACTTTCGCGTGAAGACTCTCGACGGTGTCGCCGATGACTGGCCGATCTCCTATCGCGACCTCACCGATTACCACGACGAGGTTGATCAATTTATGGGTGTCTCAGGTCTTGGTGGTGACCCGGCCTTCCCGGCCGGCCTCGACTACCCACTGCCACCACTGCCAATCGGGAAGGTGGGACGTAAAGCCGCCGAAGGGTGCAACGAATTGGGGTGGCACTGGTGGCCGGGGTCGAACGCAATTGCCTCGCACCGACACAAGGCATTGGAACCATGCGTACGTTGGGGAACGTGTGAATGGGGATGCCCACAGGGCGCCAAGGCGTCAGCTGACCTGGCCTACTGGCCACATGCTCAGAGCGCTGGGGCAAAGATCACGACCGGTGCCCGCGTCCGCGAACTGGTCACTACTCCCGAAGGGCTCGTCGACGGTGCCATCTGGATCGACGAAGGAGGAAAGGAACACCTTCAAAAGGCAAACGTCGTCGTCTTGTGCTGCAACGGTGTCGGAACGCCTCGACTACTGTTGCTTTCGGCATCCAGCAATTCTCCGGATGGCCTATCGAACTCGAGTGGTCTCGTCGGCAAGAACCTGATGCTGCATCCAAACTGCAGCGTCGCGGGCTACTACGACGAGGATCTGGAAAGTCATCTCGGGCCAGCCGGGCAACTCATCTACAGCATGCAATTCCACGAGTCGGATGCCTCACGTGGCTTCCGACGAGGCTCAAAGTTGCATGTTCTGCCCATTCCGGGGCCGCTCAACGCGATCGAAAGTCACCGGCATCGACCCTACGACGAGTTGTGGGGACAACAAGTCCACGCGATCACGCGAAAGCATCGAAGCGGCATGCTGTGGGCGGCGAACGTCGAGGATTTACCTGAGGAGAGCAATTGCGTCTCGTTGGACCCAGATCTGACCGACGCCGACGGAGTTCCAGCGCCGAAGATCAGCTACCGGATAAGTGACAACACTCGGGCAAACTTGAGATTCACCGTGGAGCGGATGTCTGAACTTCACGCTGCTTCCGGTGTGGCTGAAACATTCCCCGTCGAGCTCTGGATCGACCAGCCCGGTCACTTGTTGGGGACTGCTCGCATGGGCAATGACCCACGGACCTCTGTGGTCAACTCGTATGGCCAAAGCCACGACGTTCCGAATCTCTACATCGCGGATGGAAGCATCTTTGTCACCAGTGGGACTGCGAACCCGACCGCAACAATTGCAGCGCTCGCATTGCGGATCGGGATCGAAATAGCGGAGCAGGCAAGGCACCAGCGGGTTCCAGCATGACCGAACAGTCGCCACCAAACCCGCAGATCCCGCGCCGGTTGTCGGTCCCGCTGCAACCGAAGGTCCGATCGCTCGTCCTTTCAATGCGGCAACGCGAAGTCCTGCGACGAGTAGCGGGTCTGCTCGTCCCCGGAACCGACGCTGACCCATCTGCCACGCAAATCTCCGACTTCGACTCACTGCTCGATGTCGCGATCCTCGCCCGAGGGGAATCATTCGAGGAATTGTCGGCAGCATCCGACATGCTTGGTTCCCATGCCGACGACGTAGATCTTGACCTAGCCTTGCGCACGATGAACACCGACGACCCGGGACGATTCCATCTGATCTCTTCGGTAGTTGTCGGGGCCTACCTGCTCTCGCCGGAGGTGCGCCGCCTCATCAACTACTCAGGGCAAGGCAGGAATCCGGCATCCACCGAACAAGCAGTCGAGGAGTTATCGGACGGCATCCTTGACCCCGTGATTGACCGCGGGAACATCTACGTCTCCGCCACTGGCGAGTAGGGAGAACGCGTGAAGATCGTCGGGCTGGATTGTTTCGGATACGCACTCGGCTACGCACATGGCGAATACGTGATGTCCGGTGGCCGAGCTGCGGTATCCCAAACTGGCACACTCGTCCGTCTGCGAACCGACTCTGGCGCAGACGGCTGGGGCGAGATCACTCCGCTCGGCGCCACCTACCTACCGACATTTACCGACGGAGTCAGGGCCGCGCTGCAATTCATGGCCCCACACCTGCTCGGGTTGGACGCTACAAACGTTTCCAGTATCAACAGAGTGATGGATTCGCATTTGATGGGGCACCAGTACGCCAAGAGCGCGGTAGACATTGCGTGCTGGGACCTACGCGGCAAAGCTGCTGGTCTACCGATCTCCTCACTCTTAGGTGGAGTGCTGCAAGAAGACTTCCCGCTCTACGAGGCGGTTCCTCTTGGTTCGCCCGAGTCGATGGCATCGTTCGTGCAACGTCGCAGCGCGGCAGGAATCAAGCGGTTCCAGTTAAAGGTAGGCAACGATCCGCGTGATGACGCTGCTCGCACCCGTGCCGTAGTGGAAGCGGCAACGGACGACACCATTGTCATTGCCGACTCAAACGGAGGCTGGAACCTCCTGGATGCGCGCATCGCCATGAATGAGATGCAAGACCTTCCGGTCTACATCGAGCAACCGTGCCGAACTACCGGCGACTCGGTGCTTGCTGCTCGAGACAACCGACTGCCCCTCGTCCTTGATGAGTCCATCGTCACGCTCTCCGACGTCTACGAGGCCAAACATGCGGCCGGTGTTTCTTCGATCAATATCAAGCTGAGCCGGGTCGGAGGACTCACAGGTGCTGCGCGGATGCGTGACGTGATGCAGGAGCTCAACCTCATGGTTTCTATCGAGGACATGTGGGGAGGCGATGTGATCACCGCTGCAGTCAGTCACGTCGCCGCGTCTACGCGCCCGGAGAGTCTGCTGATGACCTCCTTTTTCAACGACTGGACCGACGGCCACGTCGCTGGCTATCTGCCACGCTCTGTCGGCGGCAGGGGGTCGGCACCAACGGGACCAGGACTTGGCATCGAGGTCGATACCACCTTGTTGGCTGAGCCGGTGTTTTCAATCTCGATCTAGCGCATCGATTCGAATAGTCCCGTTCGGGAGGCAATGCTTGCACTCGTCAGCGAGGGCATCATGGAACCGGTGCCAAACCGTGGCTACCGAGTCGTTCCGCTCTCTGACATCGACCGGCAGCACATCTTCGAACTTCGCGTCATGCTTGAGGTTCCCGCCATGCGTCGCGTCGCGGAGAAGGGCATCGAAGATGGCAGCAAACACAACTCCGGGACTTCGCGAGTGAGGTCACAAAAGCGGCGACTAGCGGCGACATCGTTGCGTGCCTTGAGGCTGACCGGCAGTTTCACTTGGGCCTGATGGCACTGCTCGGTAACCCGCGACTGACCGGACTGGTCGAACGTCTCAGAGATCAGACTCGCCTCTACGGGCTCAACGACCTGTCTGAGCAGGGGTCTGCTGCGACCGTCTGCAGATGAACACGTGCCCATTCTCGAAGCGGCGGCCGGTGGTGATGTCGAACTGGTCGTGCGACTCATGGCCGCCCATCTGGCACACATTCAGGGCGATTGGTCGACCGGACCCTAGTCCGGCTGACTCTCATCCAGTGGACCTAAGGCCGCATCGCAGTTTGGTTACAGTCGCAGATTGTCCACAATCGACTGTTTACTTTTCACGAACGTTCTCGTACCTTTACGCATGCGGCGAGGACCAACTCTGGCCCGAACCGTGCGTCGGGCGCTCGCGTGAGTTTGCTCGGGGCGTTGGCTTTGTGGGACTGGATTGAGCGCCGTTATCGGGTGCTTGCACCAGCAGGCGGCGGCGATTACTGTTCCTATATTGTCGACAATATGTCACTGCAGGTAGTAGTGCCAGAGACCTACAAGGAGTGACCATGGCTCGGCGTGACGCGAACCTGACGGATCTTGACCGCCTCGCACGTGAGGCCAGTCGGACAGCAAACCTCTCCCGCCGTGGCTTCATGCTCGGGGCGGCTGGTGTCGGAGCAGCAGTGGGGGCCGGCGGACTTCTCACCGGTTGCTCCAGCGATAACGGCAGCTCGGGCGCCACGCCTGGGGCTTCGGCGGGAGTCACTGCCCTCGCGGGCGGAACGCCAGTGAACGGCGGGACCTTCACTGTTGGCGTTTTGACTCTCGGTGCCGCCGAAAACCTCTTCCCCGGCACCGCAGTACCAAACCCAGACGTGGCCCGTGACTTTTCGCTGTACAACCTACTCTTTTACCCGAACGCAGGGGAGAATCTGTACCCGCTCGAGCCGGGCCTTGCCATGTCAGCAGAGCCCAACGCGGACGCCACCATGTGGACTCTAAAACTTCGCAACGGCGTCGTTTGGCACGATGGCAAACCCTTCACAGCAGATGATGTTGTCTACAACATCACGCAGTTGTGGAATGACCCCGATCAAAACTGGTCGGCCTCGTTCCTTGCTGGCCTCGTCGACTTCCGAGGAGTTAAAGCGGTTGACGACTTGACCGTGCAGATCCCGCTCGTCATCCCCTCGGCCCAGTTCCCCACCATCTTCGCTTGGTTCAACTTTGGTGTCCTTCAAGAGGGCGCCACTGCAGCAAGCACGGCGAAGAAGCCGATCGGCACTGGACCGTTCAAGTACGAGTCCTTCACCCCTGGCCAGAAGAGCGTCTTCACGAAGAACGAGAACTACTGGGAAGAGGGAAAGCCCTACGTCGACACGCTGGTGATCGACTCCTCGTTCACCGACAACAACGCCATGCTCAATGCCCTACTTGGTGGACAGGTCAACCTCTTGATCGGTCCGGCGCTTCAGCAGGTCAGCCAGCAACTCGCGTCACCACAGGTCCAGATCCTGCAATCAGCTTCGGCGTCGAACACTTACGCATTCGGCATGCGCGTTGATGAAGGCCCGTTCGCGGACAACCAGGTGCGCCAAGCGTTCAAACTCATGACCGATCGACAAGCGTTGGTGAACGGTGCTCTCGCGGGTTTCGGGAACGTCGGCAATGACCTGCAAGGTCCAAACACCGAGTTCTTCGCTAGCGACCTGACGTCGGAGTACGACGTCGACAAGGCTAAGTCGCTCTTCGAGCAGGCAGGTGTCGCCGGTACGACCTACACGCTCCCGGTCGCAAACGTCCTTCCGGGAATGGTGGAATCCGCAACGATCTGGGCAGAGCAGGCGAAGGCCGCCGGCATCACGATCGAATTGAAGACGCTTCAACCGGGTGACTACTGGACCTCAGCTGGAGGCGCCTACGTTCGCCCGTTCAGCATTCAAGTCGCCCAGGCGCTGCCATCACTGAGCGGTCAATACCGCTCGCTCATTCAAGACGGTGCGCCGTATTGGGACACCCACTGGGGGGCCCAGGAGCCAGGGGGCAAAGAGGCCACTGCGCTCATCCTCAAGGCCGAAGCAGAGTTGGACAGCACCAAGGCCAACGAGCTTTGGGGACAAGTGCAACAGCAGCAGTTTGATGAAGGTGGCTACGTCGTGTGGGGTCAACTGCCCTACATCGACTTTGCGGCGGACGATATCCGCGGCTTGACCGCCTCCTCTGCCCTTCCCTTCAACAACTTCAGGTTCCAAGATGGGTGGATCGCTTCGTCGTAATTTGCCGCCGGCTCGCCGCAGCCTCGTTCAGCAGGTCTAGGCAGCCACTCGAAGTTTGGAGTCGGGTTGGTCACTCCGGTCGCAGACTCGGGTTCAGCGACGGCGTCCCCCCTAGTGCCAAGGGGGGACGCAGCGCGGCATAGATCTCACCCCGTCGTTTGGTTCGTCCTCAAACGCATCGGAGCTGGGCTGCTCACGCTCCTCATCGTTTCGATTTTGATCTTTCTCTGCACCAGCGTGATCCCCGGTGATGCCGTCACTGTCATTCTGGGCAAGAACGGCACACCCGAAACGGTCGCGGCCCTCCAGGCTCAACTCGGCCTAGACAAACCCCTCTATACCCAGTACCTCAGTTGGCTGTTCGGGCTGTTCCATGGAGACCTGGGTAGTTCGGTCGTCGCGATGGCGCAAAAACAGCCAGATCCGACCATCGCTCACACGCTCAGGGACCCGTTGATTAACAGTCTCATTCTGGGGACGATCACCGCGATTCTGCTGGTTCCGTTGACACTGCTGTTCGGCGCTATCGCTGGCATCAAGGCAGACAAGTTCCTCGATCATGCCGTGTCACTCCCCTCGTTAATCCTGGCTGGACTGCCCGAATTCGTTACTGGCGCGCTGCTCGTTTACATCTTCTTCACCGTGTTAAATGTGCTGCCGCCGGTTTCACTCGTAGCTCCAGGAGAATCACCACTCGCGACGCCCAAGATCTTGGTGCTTCCAGTGCTGACATTGCTGATCGTCGCCGTCGGGTCGGGTGTGAGACAAGTCAGACTTGGGATGATCGAGGTGTTGCAGACTGACTTCGTCCAGTTTGCTCGACTCAATGGAATTGCCGAACGTCGCGTGTTAGTTCGCTACGGCATGCGTAATGCGGTCGCCAACAGCATTCAGACCATTGCCCAGAACCTTCAGTACCTCGTCGGCGGCATCATCGTGGTCGAATCGGTATTCGCCTACCCGGGTATCGGGGTCTATCTCGTCAACGCCGTTCTCGCCCGAGATACCAACAAGATTCTCGCGGCGTCAATCATTCTCGCCGCTCTCTACACCTTGATAAACATCGTTGCCGACCTGCTAGTTGTCTTCTTGGTCCCGAAACTGCGGACGGAACTGGTGTGAACGTTCTAACGTCCGCGGGGCGCGGATCTCGGAGCCTGGTAGTCGCCGTACTGCGCACTAACGGTGGACGCGTCGGCCTGTTCTTGCTCGCCGTGACCGCATTCATTGCGCTGTTCGGAGGCTTCTTCGCCCCCTACAGCCCAACTGCCACTCTGGGTGTTCCGGGTGCCCCGCCAGGTAACGGGCACCTGCTGGGCCTGGACTTCATTGGTCGAGATGTATTCAGCCGACTTCTCTACGGCGGGCGCTCGACCTTGGTGCTAGCCGGGCTCGCCACGATCGTTACGTACAGCGTCGGCGGCGCGATCGGCCTCATAGCCGGATTCAGTCGATCCAAGATTGATCCACTGTTGATGCGCAGTATCGACATTCTGCTTTCGGTACCGGCCCTACTAGTGATCCTGCTACTCGTCACAGGGTTTGGCAGTACGAAGTTGGTCCTGGTGATTGCAACCGCGCTGGTTCTGTTGCCTGGGGTGGCAAGAATCGTCCGTTCGGCCACGCTCGATATTTCAACTCGGGCCTATGTCGAAGCGGCTATCGCTCGTGGCGAGCCAACGCGCTCCCTCCTGCTTCGCGAGATTCTCCCCAACATCAGTGGCATCGTGACCGCCGATCTTGGTCTTCGGTTCAGCTGGTCGATCATCCTCATCGCCAGCGTGAACTATCTCGGGATCGGTATTCAGCCGCCGACGCCCGACTGGGGCGTGATGGTTTCCGAGAACCGAGTTGTCATCGGAAGCAACGCGATGGCCATCGTCGGTCCGTCAGTTGTACTCGCGATGCTCATCATCGCAGTCAATCTCGTTGGCGACGCCTACGTTCGTCAGCTCGATCGATCGAGTGGGTCCGAATGACAACCACCGGAGAATCGGTTCTCCGCCTGGATGGCGTACAAGTTGCCGTCTATCGCGGACCAACGGTGATCGATGGTGTCACCCTCGATCTCCACCAGGGTGAAATCGTTTGCTTGGTTGGCGAGTCCGGGTCGGGGAAGACCACGACGGCCCTCACCGCCTTCGGGTACTGCGGTCAGATGCTCAACATCAGTGCTGGACACATTGTCATCGATGGTGACGTAATCGAGGGCGAAGCAAACTTTGCAAAGATTCGTGGTCGCGACGTCTCATACGTCCCGCAGAATCCAGCAACGGCTCTCAACCCATCGATGAGGGTTGC
Organism: uncultured Actinomycetota bacterium; assembly: GCA_963726755.1. Taxonomy (GTDB): domain Bacteria; phylum Actinomycetota; class Actinomycetes; order JAHEKZ01; family JAHEKZ01; genus DATKIY01. The sequence continues at coordinate 847,487 of CAVSDB010000001.1, read as the reverse complement.
GGATGCTATCGCCGACACAATGCGAGGACACGTCGCAGAGGGAGTAGATCGAACGGCAACCGCACTTGAAATGCTCGGTCGCGTTGGTCTTCCTACATCGGCGGACTTCGGGAAGCGGTTCCCCCATCAGCTTTCGGGCGGACAACAGCAACGCGTGTGCATTGCTGCAGCCCTTGCCTCGAATCCCAAAGTGGTCGTGCTCGATGAGCCCACCACCGGACTCGACGTGGTAACCCAGGCCCGGATCCTCAACGAATTGCTGCGTCTTCGTGATGAAGAGCAGGTTGCCATGCTCTACGTCACGCACGATCTAGCAGTGGCCGCACAGATCGCTGATCGAATCGTGGTGATGTATGGCGGCTACATCGTTGAGGAAGGTCCCACCGAGGAAGTACTCGAACGACCTCGACACCCCTACACGCGGGGCCTTATGGCGGCGACGCCGGATCACATCACAGCTCGCGTACTCGAGGTAATGGCGGGCAACCCCGTTGACATTGCCGACCGACCCCCAGGGTGCCCGTTCTCTCCTCGATGCGACCAAAAGATTCAGGCATGTGAGGAGACGCTTCCAACGCTCGACCTCAAAGCTGCCGACCACTTTGTTCGCTGCCCAGAATGGTCACGCACACCTGTCGTGGACTGGGCGGGTCAAGTGGCTGCGGCCGAGGAAGCGGCGGCTGACCTCACGCGACCGACCATACTCGAAGTGAACGACCTTCACGCCGAACACCGCTCGCGAAGTGGTGACGTCGTGGCGGCAACGGGGATCTCGTTCAAACTTCGCAAGAGCGAATGTGTCGCCCTCGTCGGTGAGTCAGGAAGCGGTAAGACGACGATCGCTCGAGTCGTTGCTGGACTCCATCCCACCTGGAGCGGACAGGTTCTGCTTGATGGAGAACCGCTGGCAGTCCAAGCACGAAAACGCAGTCGCCAGCAACGACGTCGAGTGCAAATGGTCTTCCAGAGTCCAAGCGATGCACTCAACCCCCGTCACACTGTCGGAGAATCGCTGGCTCGCCCGGCAACCACTCTGCGAGGAATGAGCCGCAAGGCCGCAGATGAGGAAGTTCACTCGCTACTCGACGCCGTGCGCTTACCAGCTCGCTACGCGAGCCGGTACCCCCGTGAGCTTTCGGGCGGTCAACGTCAACGGGTTGCGATCGCCCGAGCTCTCGCCGCCGACCCTGAGGTGATCATCTGCGACGAGATCACCTCGGCGCTGGACGTCTCCGTGCAAGCGAGGATTCTCGAACTCCTTCGGGACCTTCGCCGTGAACGCACTGTTTCGCTTCTGTTCATCACGCACGACCTTGGCGTGGTGGCCGCAATCGCCGACGAGGTACTTGTCCTCGAAAAGGGGCTGATCTGTGAGTCCGGCAAGACCTCGACGCTCCTGGCCGCGCCGCAGCACGAATACACACAACGACTACTTGAATCCGCTCCGAGCCTCAGTGAGGCAATCGGCGCCTGGGATGCCGCAAGTCAAAATCTGTCGGAATCCTGACCTTTCAGATGGACGGCTGCCCGCCACCACTCTCGTCGATGTAGCGGCGTTCAATGTTCGGACCCAATCGCACAAGGACTTCGTTCGGAATGGTTCCGCACTCTCCGGCCCAATCCCGAAGGAGCGTCTCACCTCTCGTTCCCGGTCCAAACAACACAGCATCGTCTCCCGCCCTCACATCACTATTGCCAACGTCGAGCACAAACTGATCCATGCAGACTCGACCGGCAATCCTGTGACGGCTACCGTTGACGGTCACATGTGCGCTGTTGCCAGCAAGTCTTGGAATCCCGTCTGCATACCCTGCTGGGACAACCGCCAACGTTGTTTCTTGTATGGTCCGGTAGTCCGGCCCATATGACACTGCCTGTCCCCCAAAGACCCGTTTACTCGCCGCCACTCGGCAAGACAGCGTCATGGCAGGTACTAACCCGAGCTCGGCTTCGGTGCCTAGATTCCCTCCAGGGGAGATGCCAAAAAGCGACAGTCCCGGCCGAACCAGATCGAAGTGAGTCTTCGGGTGAGCCAGGGTCGCGGCTGAGTTAGCGAGGTGGCAGACCGAGGGCTGAAGTCCGGCTTGGCGCCCAGCCTCGAGTGCATTCTGGAACTGAGCAGTCTGCTGCTCTATGAGACGTTCGTTGTCCTCGGCGGCCGCAAGGTGGGAAAACAATCCGACAACTTCAACCAGATCCCGTGCCTCGGCTTCGCGCGCGGAACGTACGAACCCCTGCCACTCATTCGGACCGACCCCACCACGGCCCATCCCTGAATCAAACTCGAGGTGAATGCGGACTGGGCGGTCGATAGATCGTGCGGCGTCGCATGCCGCACTGAGCGCCCAGACAGCTCCGATCGGCAGGTCAAGACGCTGTCGTGCAGCTTCGACGAACGAGTCGGCTGGCGAACACAACAGCAGCAGGATCGGTTGATGCAGGCCAGCTGCCCGAAGCGACTGACCCTCTTCGAGTCTGGCCACTCCCAGCCAGGACGCCCCACCCCTGATCGCTGCCATGGCACTTGGGAGCAGTCCATGGCCGTAGCCGTTGCCCTTTACAACAGCCATTACCCGCGCACTGCCTGAGACGGAGTCCAGTTGCCTCACGTTCTGCTCGATGGCAGCCAGACTGATCTGGGCCGTAAGCCGACCTGTCCCGGCGGTGTGGAGCATCACTTCAGGGTAGCTCAACGGTCGACTGTCGACAAAACATCACGGATCGTTTAGGGTCGCAAGTAGTTGACAAGAGCGCCGACGCTGGCGTTGGAGAAAGGGCTGCCGCAATGCTGGACGGGGTGCTGCCTGCACTTGCAACTCCCTTCGCCGAGCATGAATCAGGCGTGGATCACCGGGCTCTGCGGCGGTTAGTCGAGCAACTGATCAGGGACGGCGCCAATGGCGTCGTGGCCTGCGGAACGACGGGCGAATTCGCCACGCTAAGGGCAGCCGAGCGCAAGGCCATTGTCGAGACGGTCATTGATCAAGTGGCCGGCCGGATCGCTGTGGTAGCGCAAACCGGCTCCTGCTCTACGGCAGACGCAGTAGAACTCTCCTTGCACGCCGCAGCCTGTGGCGCTGACGCAATCCTGGTGGCAGCGCCCTACTTCGGGGCTCCGACTTCCGACGAAGTCTTCGGCTATTACGCCGATATCGCGGCCGCGACCGACCTCCCTATCTGCGTCTACCACTTCCCCGCCGCTACCGGATTCGACGGCGGTCTGGAATTCATCCTGCGGGTTGCGTCGGAGATCGAAACCGTTCAGTACGTCAAGGACTCCACTGGTGACCTTGGCCTGCTGGCACGCATCGTTGAGGACACGAGTGGTCGCCTCACCATGCTGTGCGGCGAGGAATTACTTGTCCTGCCATCGCTCTTGCTTGGCGTTACTGGGTTCGTTCTCGGATCTGGCAACTTCCTGTCGCCGGGATTCGTGGCTATGGCCAACGCTGCTGTGTCAGGTGACTTGACTAGGGCCAGCGCTATCAACAGCCAACTGATGCCAATCATGCGAACCATCGTCGATGGACCCTACGTCGGTACCGTGAAGACTGCTCTGCAACTCCTGGGGAATCCAGTCGGCTCGGTACGCAAGCCGCAGGTCACTCTTGACGCCGAGCAGACAGCAGCACTTTCGAACTTGCTTTCGACATTGGACCCCACGTTTCTTACCGCGGCGCGAGAGACAGCGGACGCGCCATGACGAACCAGAACGAACCCACCTTCGCCGACGTCGTGGTTGTTGGTTCTGGCCCATCGGGCGCCATTGTCAGTCACGCACTCGCCGCTCGCGGCTTCACGGTCGTTTGCTTAGAACAAGGGGATTGGGTCAACGCATCCGACTTTCCTGCGAATAATCCCCAGTGGGAGTTGCAGGTCCAAAACCAGTGGGCGCACGACCCCAATGTCCGTGATTTGCCAGCCGACTATCCGTTGAACGTCGCGGATTCAGACATGTCGCCGGTGATGTTCAACGCCGTCGGTGGGTCGACGATTTTCTACGGCGGGCAATGGGTCCGACTTCTACCGTCTGACTTTCGCGTTCGTAGCCTGGACGGTGTAGCCCACGACTGGCCGATTAGTTACGAGGACCTAGCTCCCGTACTACGCCGATCTCGAGCAGTTCATCGGAGTGGCCGGACTACCAGGCGACACGACGTACCCACCTGGTCCGGACTACCCACTTCCGCCCCACCCCCTTGGCAAGGTCGGCCGTAAAGCGGCGGAATCCGCCAATGCCCTTGGCTGGCACTGGTGGCCGGGAATTCATTCAATCGCGAGCCAGAAATTCAAGGAACTTACCCAATGTGCGCGCTGGGGAACGTGCGAGTGGGGTTGTCCCGAAGGCGCCAAAGCGAGTGCGGACATCGCGTATTGGCCCCACGCCTTGAAGTCTGGTGCAACTTTGCTTACTGGTGCTCGAGCTCGCCGAATTGAGACTCGCGACGACGGGGCCGTCTCGGGTGTCGTCTGGATCGACCGCGCGGGAGCCGAACACCGACAACTCGCGAACGCGGTCGTCGTTTGTGCTAACAGCATCGGAACGCTCGCGACTGTTACTGCTGTCTGACTCGCCCTCGCATCCCAATGGGCTCGCTAACTCCTCTGGGCAGGTCGGCAGGAACCTGATGCTCCACCCGAACGCTACGGTTACCGGTTTCTACGACGAGGACCTAAGTAGTTGGCAAGGACCGGCAGGTTCGCTCGTACACAGCATGGAGTTCTACGAGACCAGACCAGAACACGACTTCGTACGTGGCATCAAATTGATGGCACTACCCACACCTGGACCCCTCATGTCGGTGGAAACTCACCGCCCCGAGGGCTACGACGCCGTGTGGGGAGACAACTTCCTCGACGTGGCACGCCGTGCTCGAGGCGGAATCTTGTGGGCAGCCAATACCGAAGACCTCCCTGAGGAATCCAATCGCATCGAACTTGATCCGACTCTTACCGACTCTGACGGAATCCCCGCTCCATCGGTTCACTATCGAATCAGCGACAACACCCGAAAACTCTTGAAGTTCTCGCTAGCTCGGATGGAGGAACTTCATGCCGCCGGCGGGGCGAAGCACACGGTTCCCGTCGAACTGTGGGTCGATCAGCCTGGTCACCTTCTGGGGACTGCGCGGATGGGAGACAACGCCGCCACTTCGGTTGTTGATTCCTTCGGTCGCGCTCACGATGCTCGAAATCTTTACATCGCCGACGGCAGCGTCTTCACCACTGGCGGTTCGGCGAATCCGACAGCGACTATTTCTGCTTTCGCACTCAGAGTTGCCCGCAATCTCGCGAAAACTGCGCGAGCTCAGGAGTCACTCGCATGACCCAATCACCGTTGCGTTTATCAGTCCCGGCTCCTCGATCGGATCTCCCCCGCCCACTTACTGGTCGAGAACGTACGACCTGCTCGCGGGTCGCCGACATCTTGTGCACTGGGCCTCAGACGCAGGTCCCGATACCCAGCCAGTGCGACGGATTTCAGCAGCAGCTCGACGTGGCTGTGGCAACACGCTCGGATCAATTCGATCTGTTCGTCGAGACTGTTTCACGGGCAGGGGAAACCACTGATTTGAATAGCTGGCTCCGTGAACTCAGCCTCACCGAGGCTGACGCCTTCAACGTAATCTCAACCGTTGTCGCAGGCGCGTATCTCATGGTCCCCGAGATCCGTGAGCACGTTGGTTATCCAGGTCAACATCGCGATCGTCCAAGCAATGATCAAGCGGCCGAGGAACTCATGGACGGCATCCTCAACCCAGTAATCGATCGCGGTGCCATTTACGTCCCCACTCCATTGAACACAACTGCCGGAGAGTAGCAACATGATCAGTGAGTTCGACGTATTCGGATACACCGTGGGATACGCACACGGCGAATACATGATGTCCGGTGATCGCGTCGCAGCTCGGCAGACGGGCACTCTTGTCCGCCTCACGACCGACGACGGGCTCGTGGGCTGGGGCGAGATCACACCGCTCGGCGGGACGTATTTGCCCACCTTCACAGGAGGAGTCCGCGCGGCCCTTGAACTACTCGGCCCGGAGTTGATCGGAGCGGACCCCACCAATCTGTCGATGGTCCATCGGATCATGGACACCCACTTGCTCGGGCAGACGTACGCCAAGAGCGCGATCGATATCGCCTGCTGGGACCTCTGCGGACAACGGCTTGGCCAGCCGATCGCCGCCCTGCTCGGTGGCGTCATGCAGCCGGACTATCCCATCTACGAACCAGTTCCACTGCGCACGCCGGAGGAGATGGCCGATTATATTCGGATGCGGCGCCAGGTCGGAATCAACAGGTTTCAACTCAAAGTAGGCAACGATCCGTATGACGACGCTGCGCGTTCTCGGGCCGCGGTCGAAGCGGGCGGCGATGACACCCTCATCGTCGCAGATTCAAACGGTGGTTGGAATCTGCTCCAAGCCCAAGTGGCCGTCCGGGAACTCGAGGGGCTCCCGATCTATCTCGAGCAGCCATGTCGAACTACCGAAGACTGCATCAATGCCACCAGACATTCATCGCTGCCGCTAATCCTCGACGAATCGATTGTGACTTCTTCCGACGTCTTCGAGGCGAAACAACGCGCCGGCGCGGTATCAATCAACGTCAAAATTAGTCGCGTCGGAGGATTGACCAAGGCCGCGAAGATTCGGGACCTGATGCAGGACCTCAACATGATGGTGTCGCTGGAGGACATGTGGGGCGGTGACATCATCGCGACCGCCGTGAGCCACCTGGCAGCCAGCACACAGCCGGAGAAACTCTTCATGGTCCCGAACCTCAACGAGCTCACCTCGGACGGATTCATCGCGGGACACACGCCAAGGTCAATCGACGGACGGGTGCCATCCCCCACCAAACCAGGACTGGGAATCACCGTGGATAGCGAATCTCTCGGCGAACCAATCTTTTCGGTGGGCCATAACCGGCAGGCGGCTTAGCTCTGATCCTGCCCAATCCTCAAAATGACGCAGCACTCAGACGAATGTGAAGGGGTCAACGAAGTGGACAAGTTGAGCAACTACATCAACGGCGAACTTGTGCCTCCAGTGGACGGCAACTACGCCGAGATCGTGAATCCAGCTACGGGGTCCGCATACCTCTTGGCTCCACTTTCAGGTCCAGACGACGTCGATCTCGCCTGCCGTGCGGCGGCCGCGGCCTTCAAAGTCTGGAGCCGCATGGGTCCTGGTGAGCGCAGTAAGGCACTGCACCTGGCCGCAGACGCGATCGAGAGTCGGCGAGATGAATTGGTCGCCGCTGAGGTCACAAACACTGGAAAGCCGCTGGCTGGCTTTCGCGATGAGGAATTTCCTGCCCTCGTCGAACACCTTCGTTTCTTTGCGTCCTCGGCGCGTGAGAGTCGCGGTCTTGCGGCTGGTTCCTACTTACCGGGCTATGACTCTGTCGTTCGTCGCGAGCCGATCGGGGTCTGTGCCCAGGTCGCCCCGTGGAACTACCCACTGAACATGGGGATCTGGAAACTTGGACCCGCTCTCGCCGCGGGCAACACTGTTGTGTTGAAGCCCTCAGACACCACACCTGCGAGCACGTTCATCGCGGGCCAGATCATCGGAGAGTTTCTCCCCCCTGGCACCCTTAACGTAATCATCGGGGACCGTGACACCGGACGGGCGCTGGTCAACCACCGGACACCACGGCTGGTTTCGGTGACCGGAAGTGTGCGTGCCGGAATGGAGGTCTCCGCTGCCGCCGCCACAGATCTCAAGCGGGTCCACCTCGAACTCGGTGGCAAAGCGCCCGTCTTGGTCTTTGACGACGTTGATGTAGAACTCGCTGCGCAGGGAATTGCCACTGGAGGGTTCTTGAACTCTGGTCAGGATTGCGAGGCGGCCACTCGAGTTCTCGTACAAGACGGGGTTTACGACGCCTTTGTCGATCGCATCATCGAAATTGCCCAGGACACCAAGTACGGCGCACCAGAAGACGAGGGAATTCTGTATGGGTCCCTCAACAGTCTCTCGCACCTGGACAAGGTGCAGGGCTTCATCGATCGACTTCCCGCACACGCTTCCGTACGAACTGGCGGCAAAGCCGATCGTCGCGATGGTGGGTATTACTTCCCGCCGACCATTGTCACCGATGTACGTCAGGACGACGAGATCGTGCAGCAAGAGGTCTTCGGCCCTGTCATCACGATTCAGCGGTTCTCACAGGAGGCTGACGCCATCGAAATGGCGAACGACGTGGACTTTGGTCTCGCAGCGGGCCTGTGGTCCAACGACCACAACACGATCACCCGGGTCTCGGCGCAATTGGATTTCGGCAAGGTGTGGGTGAACTGTCACCTTGTAGTTGCCCCGGAAATGCCGAATAACGGACGCAAACACTCAGGCACCGGAAATGACATGTCAGCGATGGCAATCGAGGAGTACACCCAGCTCAAGCATGTGATGAGTGCGATTCCCGACGAGTGACTCGGGCAGTTGGTGTAGGCATGTAGCGTTTGGTCTACCAGTCAACAGGTGACCCCCGGAGCAGCTGATGCGCACAACTCGACGGATCCTGACTATCACGGTCTTGGCAGCAGTGGCAGTGGGCGTGGTCATCGCTATCAACAAGGCGAACAAGATTCGCCACGAGGCCACGGAGGTGGCCGACAACATCGAGTCAGAACTCGATGACCTCGATCCAGTCACCAGGAAAGCCGTGATGGCCAAGCTCTCTGCCGACGCGTTGAAGGACGTCCACGCCCGAATGACCTAGCGATTGCTCCAATGAAGGCACCAAATGTGGTTTGGCGTGCGCCAGGGCGTGTCAACCTGATCGGTGACCACACCGACTACAACGGCGGATTCGTGCTGCCGTTCGCCATTCCGCAAACAACGACAGCCAGCGTCGCAGCGACTGATGACGGCTTGCTGAGCGTCACCTCGTCGCAGTACTCGGAGGTAGCGAGTCGGCCCATCGATGCACTGGCACCAAACCGCGCGGGTTGGACTACCTACGTCGAAGGGGTTGTCTGGCTGCTGCGCAGCGAAGGCCTCCGCATCCCAGGGGCGAGTGTCGCGGTCGACGGTGACTTGCCCATCGGAGCTGGGCTGTCATCGTCTGCAGCCCTCACGTGTGCCACCCTCTGTGCGCTGCTGGAACTGACTGATCAGACCTGGACTGCGGATCGCATCGCAGAGGCCGCTCGACGCGTTGAGAATGAGTACGTCGGTTCACCCGTAGGGATTATGGATCCCGCCGTGATCATGCACGCTCAACCTCTGCAGGCGGTCTTCCTGGACTGCCAGAGCCGGTCAGTTGAGCAGGTTCCGCTCGATCTTGCAGATCACGATCTGTCGCTTTTGGTCTTCATCACCGCTGCACCACATCAAACAGCGGGGCCGGTGTACGCCCGGAGGGTCACCGAGTGCCGGCAAGCCGCCCGGCTGCTCAATGTTGAATCGCTCCGCGATGTCACGGACGCAGCGGAACTTGAGTTCGTTCAGGACCCAATCCTTAGGGCGCGAGCCCGTCATGTCGTCACCGAGAACAATCGCGTCCTTGAGGCCGTCCAGTATCTACGCTCCGGCGATCTGGCGAGCGTCGGGTCGTTGATGACCGCGTCACACTTCTCACTCCGCGATGACTACGAGGTCAGCACACCTGAACTTGACCTCGTCGTGTCATCTGCGTTGGAGGCAGGTGCGATTGGGGCGCGAATGACCGGCGCTGGATTGGGTGGGTCGGCGATAGTTCTCGCCCGACGAGAGGATGCCAATGAGATAGGGACATCAGTGCAATTGGCGTTTGGACAGATCGGGTTGCCGCCACCTAAGCACCTGGATGTAGTGCCGGTCGCAGGCACTCGACGGATACCCACGCCCTAGTTCATTCGTGCACGGACTCGGCGACTTCGAGCCATTGTTCTTCTAGTTGCTGCTGCTTCGTTTCCAGCTCACGCAACTGGTCGTGCAATTCCGCAATGCGTTCGTGGTCGGTGGCATGTCGACTCATCTGATCGTGGACCGCTTCTACCTCGACACTGACCCGCTGGAGCTGCCGGTCGAGCTTGGCGAGAACCTTTCGCTGCGCGCGCTCATCGGCCGCTGACGAAGGCGGCTCGACCGCCGCCGGAGCCTTCGCCGCAATCTGAGCGGTAGCTGCCGAACGGTGAAGCGAGAGATACTCCTCCACTCCCTTCGGAAGGTCACGTACGTGTCCATCGCCGAGCAAACCAACGAATGTGCGGCAGACCCGCTCGAGGAAGTACCTGTCGTGAGAGATAACGAGGAGCGTGCCGGCGAACGAATCGAGAAGATCCTCCAGTGCAGTCAGCGTCTCAACGTCAAAGTCATTGGTCGGCTCGTCCAACACCAACACGTTCGGCCCCGACATGAGAAGTCGGGTGAGTTGCAGCCGTCGCCGTTCTCCTCCAGATAGGTCACCGACCGGAGTCCATTGGTTGTCGGGACCGAATCCGAGTCGCTCGCAAAGTTGTGTTGCTGTCAGCGTCCGGCCGCCACCCAGTTCCACGCTTTGCGCAACATCTTCGACCGCCTCCAAGACTCGCCACGTCGGATCGAGCTCGTCCAGGTGCTGCGAGAGGTATACCGGCTTTACCGTCGAACCGGTCACGACCCGACCCTCCGACGTCATTTCCAGACCTAGCAAGACCTTGACGAGTGACGTCTTACCTGCGCCGTTCACTCCGATGATCCCGATCCGATCCCCCGGACCGACGTTCCAGGTCACCCGGTCGAGCAAGATGCGCTCCGCGGACGGCGGAACTGTGAACGACAACGTCACATCGTGGAGTTCCAGCACGAGCTTCCCCAGGCGTGCACCGGCGAAAGCCAGCAATTCCACATCGTTTCGCGCCGGGGGCTCGTCGGCGATCAGTGCGTTCGCTGCGTCGACCCGGAATTGAGGTTTAGACGTCCGCGCGGGTGGCCCTCTTCGTAACCAAGCAAGTTCCTTGCGAATCAGGTTGTTTCGGCGCTGACGTTCAGTACTGGCTTGCCGTTCACGCTCGGCCTTGGCCAATACGAACGCGGAATACCCACCGTCGTATTCGGAAACACCGCCTGCGACAACCTCCCACATCCGCTCGCAGACTTCGTCGAGAAACCAGCGGTCGTGAGTCACGACAACCACCGCAATTGACTTCCGGTCACGTAGGTGAGTGGCCAACCAGGCGACCGCTTCAACGTCCAGGTGGTTCGTCGGCTCGTCAAGGAACAGCAGGTCGAGATCTTCAAGCAACAACCTGGCCAGTTCCGCCCGACGCCGTTCTCCCCCTGACATCGGGCCGAGCTTGCGCTCGAGCAGTACCGGGTCGTGCCCCCCAAGCAGCGCGGTCAGCACCTCTCGCTGTCGTGCATCGGATGCCCACTCATGGACATCGCGATTCGCTAGCACGAACTCGCCCACCGTTAGGGCATCGTCCACGTCGTCAGACTGCCCCAACATTCCCCAGCGCAGTTGGCCAGTTCTGGTTACCCGGCCTGTGTCGGTTGGGACCAATCCAGCAAGGATCCGCAGCAGCGTCGACTTGCCGTCGCCATTGCGTCCGACGACACCAATCCGTTCGCCCTCTGCGATGCCCAGCGACACCTCGTCAAGCAATGGCTCGTGACCATATGCCTTTGTCAGGCGCTCAGCGTTCAGCAGGTTGCGGGCAGGCACGTCGTCAGCGTGTCAGACGAGCCCGACCGCAAAGCCCTCCCCCTAGAGCTCGAACCGGCTGCCAACCGCATTTGGCGTGTACGCGTCAGGCAAGCCGTTGGCCAGCGCAAGCTGCGCAGTCCAGCCCGTGCAGTGCGCTGGTACCACGATCGACGGGTGTTCAGCGGCTAAGGCAGCCACGGTCTGCGGAATGATCGCCTCGAAGAGCCTGCCGGTGAGGTGAAAGCCACCCAGGACTGCGTACACCTGGTCGACTCCGGTGAGTCGTTTCGCGTGGCGCACGATGTTCACAATCCCCGAGTGGCCACATCCGGTAAGAACGACAAGTCCCTTGTCGCGCACATGCAGCACGGCTGCCTGGTCGTCGTGAATCAGCGGGTCTGGCTCCCAGTTGCCATTGCGCCACGCTTGATGTGTCGGCATTCCCTTTTCGAAGTCAGTCGTCCGGTCGACTTCACCGGTGATGAGTAGCCGGTCGTCCAGCAGAAACGACGGTTGCGTGTCCTCGATGATCGAGAATCCGGCTCCTTCGATGCCCGATCGACTAGGCATCGGCAGTTCCCAGCCGCGCCCACTCGGACTCATGATGCGACGTTTGGTCCAGAAGTCCGGATGCAGCAAGAGCGGAATTTCCCAGCGGCCGAGCCGTTCCACGAGTCCGTCCAAGCCCATGACGTGGTCGAAGTGACCGTGACTGAAGACGATCGCCTCGAAAGTGTCGGGCGAGATGGCCATCCGGTCGAGGTTCCCGATCAGCCCATCTGGCGTGATACCTGCGTCAAACAGCACTCGACGTGTGCGCTCACCGTCCTGCAATTCGATGAGGGCCGAGAAGCCGTGCTCGGCGCGCAAGAAGTCCACCGACTTGCCGCCCTCGGCCATCTCGTTCGGGATCACCGGAATCTCCCCCGCAGTTCCGGCCGGTCCCCACCTGCGCACCAGTCCCCGATCAGGCAGCAGCACGTCAGAAGAGTTGTCGACCAGGGTGGTGATCCGCGCGGACTCGACGGGTTCGAGGACGATTTGCTCCATGAAGGGAGACTACGGCGACTTGCTCACCGCGCGGAAGGATCGCCGAACCAGTTCTTCAAGGACCGTCATATCGACATCGGAGAGTCGCTTGATGTAGAGACACGACTTCGACACAGAATGCTTTCCGAGCTTGGCCAGGAGTGATTCGTACTTCTCGAAACCGTCCATGAGATAGATCGTCAGGCTCTGCTTACGGGGCGAAAACCCAATAGTGAACCAGACGCCTGTTCGACCACTCGCGTAGGTGTAGTCGTAACTGCCGAACCCCACCATCGCATCGCCCCACATCGTGGGAGGAAGCCCCGTTACGGCGGACATAAGGCTGGTTAGCGTGGCCGCGTCCTCGCGCTTTGTTTGGTCAGCGATCGCGGCGACGAAGGCCTCAACGCTGTCGTCGTTCGGCTGCGTCTTGAGTTTCGCCAACTCGGGCCACCGACCCTAGACGGCAGCTTGGAATGGGTCGGGTTCGTGCTGAACCGCTGAGCCCATAACAACGGGGATCTTGTCGTCAGGCACTCCCCACGCTTGCAACTGATCACGGATCTTGTCTTGAGTACCTGACATCTGTTCATCCACGAGACGTCGCTCAGCCCACCGCAACTCTCGCTCGCGCAACGCCCGTTCCATTGCTTCAAGACGGCCGGCATCTACCGGAAGGTCGTACGCAAGCGACACGAAGCGCGCGATGTCCTTGCGATAGTCATGACCTTCTGCGACGAACTTCCCCGGGATGACGTGCATGGCGTTCTTCACGTCCATCAGGGTGATGAAGAAGGTGGTGTACGGCCGCCAGTGCACTTCGCTCGGTACGCCCGGTTCGTGGTTGCCAAGGTGCCCCAGCCACGGCGGAGCCTGCACGGCCAATGGGAACCAGAACTTCGGCATGGGGTCGTTGTGATGGGTAAGCAGGATGTATCGCGCTCGGTCGCGAACGTCGATCGGCAGCGCCTGGAATTCCTCGTACGAGTCGACTTGGACGACCTGGCCATCAGGATCCCACTGGTCCGGCTCCGACAGCCACCGTTGCCGCCATTTGGTCGCCGCCGGTGTACCAAGGAACAGGCCGCGGGAAATGTTGGCTCGATGCAGTCCCGCGACGCCCTCTTGCGCAAAGACGTCTTGCGAAGTCTGCGCGCCGAGACTCTCACCGAAGATGGCCAGCCGCGGTCGAGTCGCCTCTGGGATGGCGGCCAGCCGCCATTTCAACGCCTGCAAGAACGAACTGTTCTGCTCGATGCCAATGTTGACGCGGTCGAGTGACTGCGGGGAAGGGCGCAGGGAGTACTGCATCGCCACCATTGCGACGTCCCCGCGCGTCAGATATTCCAGTGACTCGGCAGCAACGTAGTTGAGATAGCCAGTCCCCGTGGGTGAGCAGAACACGATGAGACTGCGCTCGAACGCACCCATTGCGTCGAGTTCGCGCATCGCCAGGTCCGCTCGACCACTGGTCGTTTCTGCGGACTCGAGACCGACGAACACCCGAATCGGAGCCTGCGCCGGTTCTCCCATCACCGATTCGATCTCGTCGGTTGTCAGCGCCATGTTCACAAAGCGTCGTCCCTCGCGACCAATGTCGTTCCACGACACCGCACTTCTTGGTCCCCCAGACACGAATTCCGACGTGGGGGGCTCTGCGTACGCCGCCTCGACCGCCGCTCCCCCTCGCTCGGCACTTGTGAAGACCCGACGTAACCCCTCGTAGCCCAGCGCCCCAAGCAACCCGAGGCCAACCAGGTGCCCCGCTGGCTTGGCCAGGATGTCAGCGGACGGGGCGACCTTACGAATCCCTGCAGCAACTCCATCGGCGAACAGTCGTTCGCCTTCGGCGACGACGACCAGTCCTATGGCGACCCCCGCACCCATGGCAACCGAGCGCAGTACGGTCGTAGCATCGCCCTCGTCGAGCGAAACTCCTTCAGCGTCATGAGTAACGCCTTCTGCTCGCATTCGGGCGCGCAGCCGGTGATAACTGACGGCCGCGAGGGTTGCGCCGATCGGGACCGTCACCGGCACCGATCTAACCCAGCCTCGACGACCGCCACTGCTGAGTACGTCGATGACGGCGTCAGTGATCGCGATGACTGATCCGGCGGTGCCAGAGACTGCCAACCGCCAACTCAAGGTTCTTCCCCAGGCTCGCGCGATAGGTTCGTCTTTCCGTTGCTCAAGTGCCCGCTGCAACACCATGCCAACGCCAATCGCACTGACGTTGCCGGCTAGGACCACTCCGCGCTTCTTCGCCGCGGCACCCTTCTGCCCGCCCACCTGCCCAATCACCAGGTCGGCGACACCCTCGGAGATTGACTGTGCAAATGCAGTGATGGCGTAGTTGATGGTGGCTGACGCACCGGTCACCACTGCTTGATCGACGGTCGAGCGCGGCAGTAGTCCACGGCTAAACGAGTGACCGACCCCTGTAACGGCAGTGAGAATGCCAACGCGCTCTGAGGTGTCGAGACTTGGCACTACATTGCCGATCGCGGCAACGAATGAACGGGCCACTGGAACCCCCATCGACTGGAAGCGAGCTTGCTACGTCGCAGACACCTTAGCCACGGGCAGCAATGAACCCGGATACCGCTTGGTCTATGTCCTCAAGGGTGTGGGCCGCGGACAGCTGAACCCGAATCCGTGCTTGCCCCTTCGGAACGACTGGAAATGAGAACGCAACGGCGTAGATCCCGCTCTCCCAGAGGGCGCTGGCCACCCGGCTGGCCTCGACCGCGTCACCGAACATGACCGGCACGATGGCGTGCTCCCCCGGTAGCAGGTCGAATCCGGCAGCGGTCATGCCCTCACGAAAGGCTGCTGAGTTGCGTTGCAGTTGCAGTCGCAGGTCGCCCGACGACTCCAGCAGATCGAGAACCGCCAGCGAGGCCCCAACCACCGCTGGGGCCACCGAGTTCGAGAACAGGTAGGGCCGCGCTCGTTGCTTGAGAAGTTCGACGATCTCTCGGCGCGCTGCAACGTAGCCACCGCTCGCTCCCCCGAGTGCTTTGCCGAGGGTGCCCGTCAAGATGTCGACTCGGTCAGTCATACCGAACTTCTCTGGCGTGCCTCGCCCCGTCGGCCCCACGAACCCGACGGCGTGCGAGTCGTCGACCATAACAAGAGCGTCGTACTGGTCAGCAAGTGCACAGATCTCCTCGAGCGGGGCGAAGTAACCGTCCATGCTGAACACACCGTCGGTCACGATCAGTCGATATCGCGCGCCGGCTGCCTGCTCCAACTGCTTTTCAAGGTCGGCCATGTCTCGATTGGCGTAACGGAATCGCTGCGCCTTACACAACCGAACACCATCGATGATGCTGGCATGGTTCAGCGCGTCCGAGATCACCGCGTCCCGTTCGTCAAGCAGTGCCTCGAAGACCCCGCCGTTCGCGTCGAAACAACTCGGGAAGAGCACGGTGTCTTCTTGTCCCAGCCATTGGCTCAGCCTGGTTTCGAGTTCGCGATGGATGTCCTGAGTACCGCAAATGAAGCGAACTGACGCCATACCGAAACCACGCTCGTCGAGGGTCTTCCGAGCCGCGGCAACCACTCTGGGGTCGTCAGCAAGGCCGAGGTAGTTGTTCGCGCAGAGGTTGAGGATCGGTCGACCCTCGACGTCCTTGACGTGGGTTCCTTGCGGCGTGCTCAGTAGGCGTTCCGGCTTATAGACGCCGGTCTCTCGCATCTCGTCCAGTCGGCCGACAAGTTCGTCGCGCAGTTCATCGAGCATGTCAGATCTCCGACCAGTCGAGCAGCACCTTGCCGCAGTTACCGCTAGCTGCGGTATCAAACGCTTCTTCGAATTGGTGATATTTGAATCGATGGGTGATGACCGGAGAGATGTCTAGCCCGGCGTTCACCAGCACTGACATCGCGTACCAGGTCTCGTACATCTCACGTCCGTAGATCCCCTTGATCGTGAGCATCGAGGTAATCGTCTTCATCCAGTCGAACGGCGACGCGTCGACAGTGCCGGGGAGCCCGAGCAACGCCAACCGTCCACCGTTCGCCATGGATTCGAGCATGGAACTAAACGCAGCCGGCGCTCCAGACATCTCAAGCCCGACGTCGAACCCTTCGGTCATGCCGAGGTCCTTCATGACCGGCTTTCAAATCCCGTTCGGTTGGGTTGACCGCCTCGGTCACGCCGTTCTTGCGTGCTAACTCGAGCCGGTACTCACTGATGTCGGTCACGACGACGTGGCGGGCGCCGGCGTGACGCACCACGAGTGCCGCCATGATTCCGATAGGGCCCGCCCCAGTGACCAGAACGTCTTCCCCTAGTACCGGAAATGACAACGCCGAGTGCACGGCGTTCCCGAACGGATCAAAGATCGCGGCAACTTCGACATCGAGGTCTGCGCTGTGACGCCAGACGTTCCCTGCGGGCACGACCACGAGTTCTGCGAAGCCACCATCGCGATGGACCCCTACGCCCTTGGTGTTCGGGCACAACTGCCGCCGACCTGCCCGACAGTTGCGACAGCGGCCACACACGATGTGTCCCTCAACACTCACCAGGTCACCGACGTTGAGGTTGTCGACGCCTGGCCCAATTGCCTCGACGTGTCCTGCGATCTCATGTCCAAGCACTACCGGCGGGGTGACCATTGCCTGCGCAGAGGCGTCCCACGAACGGATGTGCAGGTCGGTGCCACAAATCCCAGTGCGCGCCACCCGGATCAGAACCTCACCGCTCTCAGGAGTGGGTTCTGGCACGTCGAGCAATTCCAAACCCGGACCGGCCGAGCGCTTGACCAACGCCTTCATGTACCCGCCTTAGAAACTCCGGCTGTTAGCGCCGTAACTGACGCGAATCGCAGAGCGTACATCGCGCTGCGGCCAGAGCAAGGCTGCCAGAAGGAAAACCATCAGTCCGAGGGCCCCAGCAAGAACCACCGCCGCAGCCGGTGAGGTGAGGTCAGCGAGCGCGCCCAGGCCGAGCAAGCCAACGATGGCCATCCCGTTGAACCCCGCACCAGCCACGCCATAGACCCGACCTCGACGCTCCCCCGGCGTGATCTGGACCGAGATCGCCATAAGGGTGACGACGTACCCCTGACAAAGCCCGACGGCGAACCAAAGGACTGCGGCGAGCAGCAGCGCTGGCTGAATGGCCGTCATCAGCATGGGGACGGTCGAGCCGATGGCTAACGGAAAAAGCAGTTGCAACTGTCTACGGATGGGAAGTCGCGCCACCAACAACGCCCCGACCGCGGCACCTGCCGGCGTGGCGGCCAGCAAGGTGGTCGACACCCAAGGCTCCGCACCGTGCAGGGCCGCGTATGGCAGGGCCACGGCGTCAGTCGCAACAAGCAGGGCGGCCGACGCCCAGAGCAAGACCACGACTGCGCGAATGGAGGGTGTCCGCACGATGGTGCGCAAGCCACCCTTCGCATCGCGCCACATTCGATTCAGGCTGGTTCCCGGTTTGGTCTGTAGCACCCGCGGAAGAACGAAGGCCAAAATCATGAGGAACGAGATGAAGAAGGTGACTGAGTCAAACAGCAGCGCAAAGCCGGCTGATGTCAGTCCGACCGCGATGCCGCCGATGATGAACCCGGCGACCTGGACGACCTGATCGAACGTGGCACCAAGACCGACGACCGCTTGATACTCACTCGGCGTACGCGCCGCGTCGGGCAGCAACGCCGATTGCGCCGAATAGGCAGGTGCGGAGAAGAGTTCAGCGACCAGCAGCAGCCCGAGAACGATCCAGAGTTCTGCAGACGCGTAGACCGCTATGGCCATGACACCGATCAATACACCGCGAGCGAGGTCAGCAACAAGCATGACGTTGCGCCGTGGGAATCGGTCAGCCAGCGATCCAAGCGCGAGGAAGCCGAACGTTGACGGGACGTATGAGATGGCGAGTACGAGGGATGTCAGCAGCGCCCCACCGTGACTTTCGAGGACGTACAGCGCGAGCACTGCCCTGGCCGCTTGATCACCAATCCCCGAAAGCAACCGAGCGCCTAGTAGCGCGACCAACTCGTTGTTGCCGAGAATCGACAGATAGCGCGCCGGCCCGCCGATGCGCTGAGTGTCTGACGTGCTGGTCACTTATAGAAAACCCTCTCGACGACGGCACGAGCACGCCGGGTCGCACGTCGGTAGTCCTCGATGAACTCCTCAGATCCATGCGAAGGATAACCGACCAAACCCGCAACTCCGGACAATTCGCGCCGATCTTTGGGCAAAGTGTCATCGGCCCGTCCCCTGACAAGCACGATCGCGTTGCGAACACGGGTGGCCAAGAGCCATGCGCGTTCGAGCGTGGCGGCGTCATCGGAATTGATCAACTCTGCTTGTTGAGCCGCATGGAGTGCGCCGAGCGTCTTTGTGGTCTTGAGAGTTGGTTCAACTGCCGCATAACGCAACTGGAGAAGTTGGACGGTCCACTCGATGTCGGACAGACCTCCCCTGCCAAGTTTGGTGTGTTGCGCAGGGTCAACACCACGAGGCAACCGCTCAGACTCAACCCGCGCCTTGAGGCGTCGGATCTCGAGGATCTCGCCCTCGCTGAGGCCTTCTGCTGGCCAACGGTGCGACTGAATCATCTCAAGGAAGCGCTGCCCAACTTCACCATCACCAGCTACGACCTCCGCACGCAGCAACGCCTGGCTCTCCCATACCAACGACCACTTGGCGTAGTACTCGCGATAGGAACCCAGCGAACGAACGAGGGGACCGCTTCGGCCCTCTGGTCGCAAGTCTGCGTCGATTCCGACCGGTGGATCCGCGCCGGGCATGCCCAAGAGCCGACGCAACTCATTGGCGATTGCCAGGGCTTCGCTGGTTGATGCCTCCTCGTCAGAGCCGGTGACCGGGTCGTGAACAAACATCACATCAAGATCGCTGCCGAGACCCAACTCATGACCACCGAAACGACCCATCCCGATGACCGTGAATCGGGTGGACGGCTCCATCCCGGCAGCGAGCACAGCACGCCGTGCGACAGATAGGGCGGCACCCACAACGGCCGCGGCAAGCTCTGTGAGCGCATCTCCAACTTGTGACTCATCAGCCAGTCCAAGAACACAAGACGCGCTGATTCGAAACAACTCGCGACGTCGGATCGCGCGGATCGCGGCAGCGGCGGCCTCTGAATCATTAGATCGCTCGGTAGTGGTCTGCATCTCATGCAACAACTCGGCCCGCGACCGGGGAAGCAACTCGTCTTCGTCCGCGAGCATCGTTACCGCTTCAGGGGCACGCAGCAACAGATCGGTGGCGAATCGACTCGACGCCAGCAACTTGGCCAACCGCTGAGCGGTTGCACCTGCATCACGGAGTAGTGCCAGGTACCAGTGGGTACTGCCCAACGCTTCACTCACGCGCCGGAAGGCGAGCAACCCGCCGTCGGGATCTGGCGCATCGGCAAACCAGCCGAGCATTACCGGTAGCAGCGTTCGTTGAATCGCCGCACGCCTGCTGACGCCCGAAGTTAAGGCTTCAATGTGACGGAGGGCTCCCGCAGGGTCGCGATAGCCCAATGCCTCGATCCGAGCCTTCGCTGCCTCCGGAGACAGCCTCGCCTCGCCATCACCGAGTCGTGCCACCGCATGGAGGAGCGGACGGTAAAACAACTTCTCGTGCAATCGACGGACCTCACGTGCGTGACGACGCCACTCTGCAGTGAGTTCAACCACCGGGTCCTTACGAAATCCAACAGACCGCCCGAGTCGTCGCAGGTCCGCTTCCTGCGTCGGCATCAAGTGCGTTCGCCTAAGTCGGTGAAGCTGGATGCGGTGCTCTAGCGTCCGCAGGAATCGATACGCCGCGTCGAGTGCCGCTGCGTCATCTCGACCTACATATCCACCTTGTGCAAGTGCGGCTAACGCTTGGAGTGTGTTGACCGAACGCAATGACTCATCGGAACGCCCGTGAACCAATTGCAACAACTGCACCGAGAACTCAACGTCGCGTAACCCACCGGGTCCAAGCTTGAGTTGACGGTCGACCTCGCCTGCAGGGATCTGCTCCTCCACTCGACGACGCATCGACTGTACGTCGTCGACGAACCCTTCACGCGCTGCCGCATGCCACACCATGGGCGAGACGCTCTCGATATACCGGTTCCCGAGTTCCTTGTCGCCAGCCAACGGTCTGGCTTTCAGTAGCGCCTGGAATTCCCACGTCTTAGCCCAACGCTCGTAGTACGCCCTGTGACTGGCCAGGGTGCGCGTGAGTGGTCCTGCTTTCCCTTCCGGACGAAGCGCGGCGTCAACCTCCCAGATAGATCCCTCGACGGTCGGCTCAATGCACATCCGCGCGATAGCTCCGGCAAGCCGGTTCGCGACGACGATCGCCTCGGTCTCATCTTGATCCACTGCAGGCTCCACGACATAAACCACGTCAACGTCACTCACGTAGTTGAGTTCACGCCCACCGCACTTGCCCATACCGATGATCGCGAATCGCAGTTGCGGGTGTTCCGCGGGCAATTCAGATCGGGCAATCGCAAGCGCAGCTTCCAGGGTGGCGGCAGCAAGATCGGCTAGCTCTGCTGCGACGTCGTCGACCGGAAAGCCACCCCACAGGTCGCGCGCTGCCACCATCAGCAACTGCCGGCGATAAGCGACTCGCATGGCATCAGCCAACTCTGTGCCAGTCGCTGTAGGAACTGTCGCAAGCGGGTCTGCCCCGACTGCATTCAGCAGGTCAGTACGCATCGAATCAGCGGTGGGACGAGTGTGGTCGAACCGTTCACCGGCTAGCAGCAGGTAGTCCTCAGGGTGGCGCACCAAGTGATCGGTGAGCGCGTCGCTGACGCCCATCACAGCAGTGAGTCGGGCACCATGCGTGACGTCCGCCGCCAAATCAGCTAGCGCCCTCGTCGGCTCAGGATGCGCTCGCAGCCAGCGAAGGAGTCCACGAAGAGCGAGGTCGGGGTCCGCGGCCTCACCGCAGGCGTCAACCAACGCATCGCTGATGGTGAGTTGAGGTGCAACTTCGTCGAGCAGTTGTTGTGCCTGAGCGGGATCGGCGAATCCCCGGCGTAGCAACAGGGCTTGCGGCGACTGCTCCCGGGCGTTCACGCGTTCACGCTACCCGCGGATACGACGCTCAGTTGGATCTAGGTGACCAACTGCGTAATAGACAAAGTGTTGCCAGCTGGATCGAGAAACCAGGCGACACTGTCCCCGTTGGGGGTGGTCCAAACGCCGTCCAGGTCCTGCTCCATGCCCGGGTAGCGGATTGTCGCCACACCGTGAGCTGAAAGTTGATTCAGGAACTCGCCGATGTCCGCTACCACCCAACCAGCAACCGTGAATGGCGCCGGGGTGAACGAGCGCACCGCTGCAACTCTCAACGTTGCGTCACCTGAGCGGAAAACACAGGCGTATGGATTGACGTCAAGGACCTCGAGCCCCAGGACCAACTCGTAAAACTGACGTGCCTGTACGAGGTCGCTAGAAGGGACAAAGGCCACGAGGTGGGCATTGGCCAACATCCTGGATCTCCCGATGACCTACAGCGCCGGAAGATAGCGAGACAGTTCGAAGGGAGTCACCTGCGAGCGATAGTCGTTCCACTCGGCTCGCTTGTTTCGCAAGAAGAAGTCGAACACCTGCTCCCCCAACGTCTCGGCGAGCAGTTCGCTCTTCTCCATCACAGCAATGGCCTCGGCGAGGTTCTGTGGTAGCGGATCGATCCCCAGGACCCGGCGCTCGGATTCGGTCAGGTTCCAGACATCGTCCTCGGCCTCCGCGGGAAGTTCGTAACTCTCCTCAATCCCCTTGAGCCCCGCGGCCAGCAACACGGCGAAGGCCAGGTACGGGTTGCACGCCGAATCCAGAGTCCGCACTTCGATGCGCGTGCTCTGCCCCTTCTGCGGTTTGTACATGGGAACCCGAATCATCGCGGAGCGATTGTTGTGTCCCCAGCAAACGTAGGCGGGTGCCTCACCGCCACCGTAGAGACGTTTGTAGGAGTTCACCCATTGGTTGGTCACTGCCGTGATCTCAGGAGCGTGGCGCAGCAACCCGGCAATGAAACAACGCGCAACCTTCGACAACTGGTACTGCGCACCTGCCTCGTGGAACGCGTTGCGGTCACCTTCGAACAGCGACAGGTGCGTATGCATGCCAGAGCCTGGGTACTCGGCAAATGGCTTCGGCATGAAGGAGGCGAACAATCCTTGTGAGAGGGCGACTTCTTTGATGACGGTTCGGAAGGTCATGAGATTGTCGGCTGTGCTGAGCGCATCTGCGTAACGCAGATCGATTTCTTGCTGCCCTGGAGCACCCTCGTGATGACTGAACTCAACCGAGATGCCCATGGACTCGAGCATGTTGATCGCCGTGCGTCGGAAGTCTTGACCAACCGAGGTCGGCGTGTGGTCGAAGTAACCACCCTGATCGATTGGAACAGGTGGCTGTCCGGGCTCCGGAGCACCCTTGAACAAGAAGAACTCGATCTCTGGATGGGTATAGAACGTCAGGCCCATGTCAGCGGCTCGCGACATCGTCCGCTTTAAGACAAACCGCGGATCGGCGAACGAAGGTGCGCCGTCAGGAGTCAAGATGTCGCAGAACATTCGAGCCACCGCCGGCTCGCCGCGCCATGGCAACACCGTGAAAGTGGTCGGGTCAGGCTTGACGAGCATGTCCGACTCGTAGACCCGAGCAAATCCCTCGATTGCCGATCCGTCGAACCCGATGCCCTCGGCGAAGGCCGCCTCAAGTTCTGCCGGAGCGACGGCAACCGACTTCAAGTACCCAAGAACATCGGTGAACCAGAGACGGATGAATCGAATGTCGCGCTCTTCGGTCGTCCGGAGGACGAACTCTTGCTGCTTGTCCATGACCCCATAGTGCGACCAACGTGTTACGTCCGGGTTACGGACAGGGTTACGGACAGGGTTTCGGCCAGAGTTACGAAGGGGTAGTCGCCTGCGTTGCGGCCAACTTGGCCTTGATCTCCTGAGAGATCCGGTGCTCTGCGTAGAAGGACAAGAACGGAATGGTGCCTGCGAGGCAGATCACGATGATTTTCAGCCCCGACCATCGCACTCGGAGTCCAAGGTCAAGGACCGTCGCCAGGTACACGACATACAAGAACCCGTGCATGGGTCCAACGACCTGGATGAAGCCCTCTGAATCGGCCGCGTACTTGACGATCGTGGCTGCCGTCACAAAGAGGAGCATCACACCGACGATCCAGGCCATCACGCGATAGCGGATGAGAGCACCGTTCACTCACGTGCCTCCGAGAACTCGGTAGTAGGTGGTCCAGTTGAGGTCTGCGCCAGCACATCATGCCCTTCGCGTCTTGCTCGTTCATCGGCCAGGTCCGCCTGCAGCACTCGCCACCAGAAGAAGCACGCGAACAGCGCAAACAGCCACCACTGAATCGCGTAGGCGAAGTTTTGCCACGAGATCGTTGTGACCGACTGAGCGGGTGGGATCGGGATGGTTGCCAGCGCGTTCGAGGGATCTTGTTGCTGCAGGATCACGAAGCCGAGGTAGAGGTCACCCGGCCACAACGACACCAACTGCGCGCTACTGACCATGTCGATCTGTCCGTGAGGCAGCAACGACGAAGAGTTGGTGTCGTCGGTCTCACTGGGTTCGAGTTGGCCCAGCACCTTCACCTGACCGCTGGGCGGCGCGATGTTTGATGCAGTTGGGTTGGCACTCCATCCCCTGACGACCGGGATGACGCCACCGTCCTGCACCTTCAGGGGTGTGAGGACCCAATAGCCGGTCGCGCCGTGTTGGAGTCGATCGGGGACCAGAAGCTGGTTCGGAGCGTCGTATCTTCCCGACATCTCCACGGGTGCTCCGTAGGCGGTCTGCGGCAGGGCGTCCCCGGGCTGATAGATCTGCCCGAGTTGTTGTGGCCCATCGGCAGACTGTGTCAGCGGCTCCACGGCCCGATGTGATCGGCTCCATTGCCATGCGCCCATGCTTACGCAGCCAATGACTACGAGGATCAGCAACGCCGTCAGCGTCACCCATCTCGACGTCATCAGAATGCGCACGCCAATCACGGTACGCGGTCGATCTGAACCTGCGGTCCCCCTCACCCTCATCGCGGACTGCCAGCGGCGTTAGGGTCAGGGGGTGAGGCTGCGAGTAGCGCTGGCGCAGATCAATGCAACAGTGGGCGACCTCACTGGCAACTCCGAGTTAGTGCTGAACTGGGCGAGACAAGCTCAGCAGCAGGGGGCAGATCTGGTCGCCTTCCCGGAGATGTTCCTCACCGGCTACCCCGTCGAGGACCTCGCCCTTCGCCAGTCCTTCATAGACGCGTCGCGCGCCACCCTGGCTGAACTGCCTCAGAAACTCGCTGCGGCGGGTCTGGGTGATCTCACCGTCGTCGTTGGCTTTCTGGACCAGGCTCCCGACCGTTCTGATCGACTTGGTCGCCCACGGCACTCACCCCAAAACGCCGCTGCGGTGATTCGCAACGGTGAGGTAGTCGGTCACTACGCCAAGCACCACTTGCCCAACTACGGAGTCTTCGACGAGTTCCGCTACTTCGTCCCGGGGAACGAACCGTGCGTCGTCGAAGTGGCTGGTTGTCGCGTGGCAATCGCTATCTGCGAGGACCTCTGGCAGGACGGCGGTCCGATCGCGTGGGCTCGTGAGCAAGCGGCCGACCTTGTCATTGTGATCAACGGTTCTCCCTATGAGCGAAACAAGGACGACGTCCGGCTGGCACTGTGCCGCACCAAAGCGATCGAAGCCTCGGCGCCGTTGGCTTACGTCAACCTCGTCGGTGGTCAGGACGAACTCGTGTTCGATGGCGACTCCCTAGTGGTCGACGCCACGGGAGAGCAAATCGCAAGAGCCCCGCAATTCGAAGAAGCTCTCCTTGTCTTCGACCTTCCCTCGATCGCCCCTGTGGTCGTCGCACCGCGGTTGAGTGATGAGGCTGAGATCTACCAGGCGTTGGTCCTGGGACTTGGCGACTACGTCCGTAAGAACGGTAAGCAAAGTGTGATTCTTGGTCTGTCAGGCGGCATCGACTCTGCACTCACTGCGGCGATCGCTGTCGACGCGCTCGGTGCACACAACGTTTACGGGGTTGCGCTGCCCAGTGAATACTCGTCGCAGCACTCGCAAGACGACGCCGCCGACCTGGCCGGACGGACTGGGTTGAACTATCGGTCAGTGCCTATCGCCCCCATTGTCGAGGCATTCCAGAAGCAACTTGCGCTGACCGGAATTGCAGAGGAGAACCTACAGGCACGAGCACGTGGCACCACTTTGATGGGCCTTTCCAATCAAGAGGGTCACCTGGTGCTTGCGACAGGCAACAAAAGCGAACTCGCGGTCGGGTACTCAACGCTTTACGGCGACGCCGTCGGTGCTTACGCTCCGCTGAAGGACGTTCCCAAGACCATGGTCTGGCGACTCGCCCGCTGGCGGAACGAAGCAGCGGCAGAACGTGGGCAGTCACCGCCGATCCCGCCCGCCAGCATTGAGAAACCGCCGTCGGCTGAACTTCGTCCTGACCAGCTTGATAGTGACTCGTTGCCTCCGTATGACGTCCTCGACGACGTGCTGGACGACTACGTCGAGCAGGACAGCGGTGCGGCGGACCTGGTTGCCACGGGATTCGATCCCGCGTTAGTTCACCGGATCCTGCAACTCACCGATCACGCGGAGTTCAAGCGCAGGCAGTATCCCCCTGGCCCCAAGATCTCGTTTAAGGCATTCGGCCGCGACCGGCGACTGCCCATCACCAATCAGTGGCGCGAGACCGCGGAAGATTCGCAACCGTGACACCTGAGCAGGACCCTGCGCTGCCCCTTGCACCCAGTTGGGTGGAACTGGCACGTACGCCACGCGCTCTCTTCCTCGACGTTGACGGCACGCTGGTCGAGTTCGAGTCACACCCTGACTTAGTTCGCGCAACAGAAGGCCTGATCCAACTGCTTCAGGGCGTGAGCGCGGTGCTCGACGGCGCGTTGGCGCTGATCTCTGGGCGATCATTGGCTGACATCGATCGGATCTTTCACCCCTGGCAGCCGCCGGCAGCTGGCGTCCACGGAGCCGAGGTACGAGGTCTCAACATGTCGCGTTCACACCAACCCGACGCCCAGGCGTTCGAGCGTCTGCGGACCGATGTCTCCGCCGCAATCGTCTCAATGCCCGGGGTATGGGTTGAGGACAAGGGCATGAGCCTGGCGCTTCACTTCCGTGACAGCCCCAACGTGAGCAACGACCTAGGAGACGTCGTCCATCGCCTCGCCGCCGAGACCAACGGAACATTTGAGGTCCAGCCAGGGGTGTTTGTCTACGAACTGCGTCCGGCCGCCTTTGACAAAGGGCTGGCCGTGAGCGAACTCATGATGCAGCCACCGTTCGCTGGTCGCTCGCCGGTGGTCGTCGGTGACGATCGCACCGACGAGTTCGCCTTTGCCGCAGCATTGCGCCTGGGTGGCCTGGCGATCCTCGTCGGCGATAGGGCAGATACCTGCGCCCCGCTACGGTTGCCACATCCGGTGGCCGTCCGGGGTTGGCTCACCGAACTGATCGAGGAGGTGCGGGCGTGACCGATGAGCACACGCAATCCCTCGAACTCGCGGTGGTCGGCAATTGCACTGTTGGCGCCCTTATCGACGCTCGCGGGCGTTACGTCTGGGGTTGCCTGCCCCACCTCGCAGCCGATCCAGCCTTCTGCGATCTGCTCTCTCCTAACACTCCAGATCAAGGCTTCTGTGAGGTCGAACTCGAAGGAATGACTTCGTCGTCCCAGCGCTACCTCCCCAACACCGCTGTGCTGGTCACCCGCTTGGAGTCAGAGGACGGCAGCGCCATCGAGATCACGGACTTCTCGCCGCGGTTTCACCGATGGGATCGGCTGTACCACCCAGTGATGTTCATCCGTCGCATTCGTCCAGTGGCAGGAGCACCACGCGTCAGGATTCGAGTCCGTCCGATGGCTGACTGGGGCGGGCGGGTGCCTGAGCGGACGAGCGGAAGTCACCACATCCGCTGGGTACTCAGTGAGACCGTCCTACGACTGACGACAGACGCCCGTGTGCCGTTCGTAGAACGTGAACTGCCGTTCGTGCTCGACCGTCCGGTCTGCTTGGTCCTTGGTCCGGACGAAACCCTCAACACCTCGGTTGACGCCTTTACCCGCGAGGCCTTCGATCGCACGGTCGACTACTGGCAGTCGTGGTCACGCTCGCTGTCGATCCCATTCGAATGGCAGGACGCGGTCATCCGCGCCGCCATCACTCTCAAGCTGTGTCAGTACGAGGGAACCGGCGCGATCATCGCCGCGCTCACCACGTCGGTATCCGAGTCTGCTGGAAGCGGGCGCAACTGGGACTACCGCTACTGCTGGCTACGTGACGCCGCGTTCGTGGTTCGAGGGCTCAACCAACTCGGTGCGACCAAGAGCATGGAGGAGTTCCTCGGCTATATCTATACGTTGGCTTCCGGCATCGACGACATGCAACCGGTCTACGGCATACATTTCGAAACTGCGCTCACTGAAAACGAGGAGCAACACCTGGCTGGCTACCGGGGCATGGGGCCGGTCCGCAGCGGAAACCTTGCCTGGAAGCAGGACCAGCATGACGTCTACGGCAGCGTCGTGTTGGCATCTACGCACCTGTTCTTCGACCAACGGCTGACCACTCCCGGCGACCGCGCGGCGTTCGAACAACTCGAGCGCGCGGGTGAATCGGCTTACGCGCTGTACGACAAACCAGATGCTGGACTCTGGGAGTTCCGCGGTCGCCAAGGCATTCACACGTACAGCAGCGTCATGTGCTGGGTCGCTGCTGATCGGCTGGCTCGCATCGCTCGCCGCATTTCCGCGACTCCCGAGGCTGAGATCTGGCAACAACGTGCTGACGAAATGCGCGAGCGAATTCTGGCCGAGGCGTACGACCCCGAACGCAACGCCATCATGGAAACGTGGGGCGGCACCCGGCTTGATGCCTCAACCCTCGTCTTGGCAGACCTGGGATTCATCTCCGCTGACGACCCAAGGTTCCTCGGCACTTTGGACGCCGTCGAGCAGCAATTGCGACACGGCGACTACGTCTTCCGCTACGTCGACGCCGACGACTTTGGGATACCCGATACCTCGTTCAACCTCTGCACGTTCTGGTACATCGACGCGTTGACTCGCGTCGGGCGCATTGAAGAAGCGCGTGAGTTGTTCAACAACATGCTGGCGCGCCGCAACTCGCTTGGCCTGCTCTCCGAAGATATCGACCACAAGACCGGCGAACTCTGGGGCAACTTCCCCCAGACGTACTCAATGGTCGGGATCATTCAGTCGGCCATGCGACTCTCCCGGCCCTGGGAATCAGCCTCGTGACACGCCTGATCGTCGTGTCCAACCGGGTAGCCCTTCCGAAAGAGACCCGCGCGGGCGGACTGGCGGCCGCCATGCACTCGGCGTTGACCGACATCGGCGGGATGTGGTTTGGCTGGTCCGGTCGCGTCGTCGACTCCCCCGGGCCGCCTAAGCACGAAACCGTCGATGACATCACGTACGTCACGGTCGACCTGACGCGAAGCGAGTACGACGAGTACTACAACGGCTTCTCCAACCGAACGCTGTGGCCACTGCTGCACTACCGGTTGGATCTCGTTGACTATCGGCGCGACACCTACCGGGCTTACCAACGCGTAAACCGGGGTTTCGCTCGCGCCTTGGCTCCCCTGATCGAAGACGACGACCTGGTCTGGGTGCACGACTACCACCTGATTCCGCTGGCCGCACTGCTGCGTGAGGAAGGCGTCCGCGCACGTATTGGCTTCTTCCTCCATACCCCGTTGCCCCCACCAGACTTGATCAGTGCCCTACCCGGACACGGGGCCTTGATGGATGCGCTGACCGACTACGACCTCGTTGGCTTCCAGACGACGACCGATCGTCAGGCGTTCACCGACTACATGCGGGACAACGCCGGGGCATCGGTCTCGTACGACGATGTCGTGACGACCAAGACTGGATCACAAGCGCACGCGGTGAGCCTGCCGATCTCGATTGACCGCGACCTCGTGGCTGCGCAGGCTGACCGAGCGCATAACCAGGTGACCGTTCGACGGCTGCGCGACAGTCTGCTCGGTCGCTGGTTGGTCATCGGCGTCGACCGACTGGACTACTCCAAGGGCATATACGACCGGTTCCAGGCGTTCGGACGTTTCCTCGAGCGGCATCCCGAGCATCGGCGCCAGGCAGCCTTGCTGCAGATCGCGCCAACATCGCGCGGCGAGGTACCCGAATACCGACTAATCCGTTCGCAGTTGGAGGGTCAGGCGGGTGCGGTGAATGGCCGCTGGGCTGAAGCGGACTGGGTACCGCTGCGCTACGTGAACCGAACGTACCCTCAGAGCACCCTCGCCGGCTTCTATCGGAGCGCTCGGGTCGGCCTGGTCACGCCGCTGCGCGATGGTATGAACCTGGTCGCTAAGGAGTACGTCGCGGCACAAGACCCGGAAGATCCCGGCGTGCTCGTGTTGTCCAGTTTTGCTGGTGCAGCACACGAACTCACCAGCGCATTAGTGGTCAACCCGTTCGACGTCGAGTCCGTCGCAGAGGCGATTCACCGGGCGATAACGATGACGTTGCCCGAGCGCCGTCGCCGATGGGGCGAACTCGACCAGGTGCTTCGCGACTGGACCATCAGCGATTGGCGTGAGGCCTATCTGTCGATGCTGGCCAGTACCCGACCTGTTAAGCCGACTCGATAGCTGGCTCGGCTTCTGGCTTGCGTTGCGGCGGGGTCATCGTCGGTAGCGCAAAGCCCACCACAAGCGCTGCTAGTACGACCACTAGCGCCGAGATCCAGCTCGTTAGGTGTGAGGCCGACAAGAAGGCATCGAATGCCTTCGTTTGTATCGCACTAATCGCCTCCGGTGGCGCACCGGCCTTTCCTGCGGCATCCAGCACCTGAACCGTGGCGATCACCGACTCCCCCGCTGCATGTCGGGCAGCGGGCGGCAGGTGAGATGTTGACGGTGCCAGGTTGTGTGCGTAGGTAGTCGCCAGGATCGTTCCGATGACCGCCACACCCAATGCTCCGAACACCTGACGAACGGTGTTCTGAACCGCTGAACCAGCGCCAGCGCGAGCCAACGGCAGCGCGTTCTGCATGACGGTAGACGCAGGCGCGATGACGTTGCCCATGCCGAATCCGAAGAAGAAGAACATGATCAGTACCAGCCAAAGCGGTGTATCGATTTGGATCATCGCCAGCGCCATCAGTGACAACGCCACGACCGTGAGCCCGCCCGCAATCACGACTCGATAGCCGAACCGTGCCACGACCCCGGCGCTACGCGGTGCCGCGATTATCTGTCCGAGGGCGAACGGTAGGAAGCAAAGACCTGCCTGCAACGTGCCGTAGCCACGAAGGATCTGCAGGTAGAACGGCAGCGAGAACGTAATACCTGACAGTGCGAAGAACGCCAAACTCACCGCAGTCAGGCTGATCGCCCACCCGCGGTTGCGAAACAGGGACACATCGAACGAGCGATGGTCACTGCGCGATTCCATGAAAATGAAGACCGAGATGACCGCAATCCCGAAGAAGATTGGAATCAGGACTGACGGGACGAGCCAGTCTTTGGTCGCGCTGGCGTGGATGATGCCGTACACCAGGCTGACCAACCCAACGACCGACACCACAAGGCCGGTGAGATCAAGCCGCTGGGGGTGCGGGTTCCGGGTCTCTGGAACGACTCGAATGATCCCCACGAGTCCGATCGCCACGATCGGCACGTTGATAAGAAACACCGAACCCCAGCTGTTTTGTGTCAACCACTCAG
Organism: uncultured Actinomycetota bacterium; assembly: GCA_963726755.1. GTDB lineage: Bacteria > Actinomycetota > Actinomycetes > JAHEKZ01 > JAHEKZ01 > DATKIY01. Next base: position 816,060 of record CAVSDB010000001.1, on the reverse strand, counting down.
TCCACTGCGGATGCGCAAGGAGAAGCCCACCCAGGACCGGACCGAGCGCAACAGCAGCCCCGACGGCGCCGGCCCAGGTTCCGATCGCCTTTCCACGCTCGTGCCGAGGAAACACAACGGTGATGATGGCCAGGGTCACGGGCAACACCGCGGCACCGCCGACGCCCATGAGCGCGCGAAACCCGATCAGCATGGCCGTGCTCTCCGAGAACGCGCAGATCGCCGACGCGATGGCAAACACGCTCAGCCCGATCATCAGAATGCGTTTACGGCCATACCGGTCGCCCAAGACACCCCAGGTGAACAGGAGTGCGGCAAAAGACAACAGATACGAGTCGACCGACCACACCAGGGCGCTGGGACTAGCGTTCAGGTCGCGCTGAATCGTCGGCAATGCGATGTTCAACACGGTGTTGTCAAGGACAACGATGAGCAGGCTCACCACGAGAACGCCAAGGATCGCCCAGCGCCTGGGGTGGCCTTCCTCCCCAGCAGTGGGTTGCCAGTTGGGGCCACCCTCCGGCTCAACGGCGCTGGCTGGGGATTCCTCGGGTGTTTCGCGGGACATGTGGTTCCTGTCTCTGTTCTTGGGTTCTTGGAGTTCTTGGGGCTTCAGTGTCCGGGGTGTCCGGGGTATCAGCGCGCACTCCGGCGCAACATCAGGAGTCACAACAACCGAGCGTGGCCATACATGCCCGTGTAGACACTTGGGATTGCCAGCCAGACCTGGCACCATAGAAGGGCGTCACCAGATAGTCCGGGGACCCGATCAGCGGGCCTCGAGGCGAAGGGAATGACCATGACGGGATCCATGAACCCTCCTGCTGAGGCGCTGTACGGCGGAACTCAGACGCGTCGGATCACTATTCGCGACCTGCAAAAGGCCAAAGAACGCGGCGAGAAGTGGCCCATGCTCACCGCGTACGACGCCATCACAGCAGCAATCTTCGACGAAGCGGGCGTTCCCGTTCTTCTGGTCGGCGACTCGGCCGCAAACGTGATTTACGGATACACCAGCACGATTCCGGTAACGATGGACGAGATGGTGCCGCTGGCTGGCGCGGTCACCAGATCTACTCGCCGAGCACTCGTTGTCGCGGATATGCCTTTCGGCTCGTATCAGTCGTCCCCTGAGCAGGCACTGGAGCAGGCTGCGCGCTTTATGAAAGAGGGCGGTGTCCACGCGGTAAAGCTTGAGGGCGGTGTACGCGTCGTGCCGCAGGTCGAGGCACTCGTCAATGCCGGAATCCCAGTCATGGGTCATCTCGGACTGACACCCCAATCGGTGAACACCATGGGTGGTTATCGAGTGCAGGGACGCGGAGGAGCTGGCGAGATGCTGCTACGTGACGCCAAAGCGCTCGAGGCCGCTGGTGCATTTGCCCTAGTTCTCGAGGTGGTTCCCGCTGAACTGGCTGCTCGGGTGACGTCCAGCCTCAATATCCCGACCATCGGAATCGGTGCTGGGGGTGGCTGCGATGCACAGGTCAACGTCTGGCAGGACCTGGTGGGACTAGCGCCCTCGCCGTCAGCAAAGTTCGTCAAGCGCTATGCCGAAGTGGGCTCGGTCATCGCCGATGCCGTCAAAGCATGGTCTGCAGACGTTGTTGCTGGTTCGTACCCAGCGCCCGAGAACACCTACGAGTAGTTGCGCGAGACTCCGGTGATTCGCACACCGGACTGGGTTCGATAACGACGGTTCACCGCAATGAGGTTTGCTGTCAGGGCTTCCACCTGGCGCGCGTTGCGCATTCGACCTGCGTACACACCTCGTACCCCGGGGAGCAGATCAGCCAGCGCGATGACGTACTCGACTGCGGATCGCTCGTCGCCGACGACCATCACGTCACTGTCGATTTCTCCCGCGTCGGGGTCGAGCAACAACGATGCAGGAAGGTGGTGGAACGCACCAATCAACGTACTGGCCGGTAACAACGCAGCAGCATGCTCCACGGCGCTCCCAGCCGTTACAACGACCGCGAACGGGCCACGGTCGTCGAATCCAAGTGGATTGACGCAACAAATGACGATGCGATTACCAATCACTGCGCTGCACTCGCTGAGAGTCGCGTCCAGCGCGTCCCACGGCACTGCCAACACCACTGCATCGCACTCTTCGACAGCGTCTCGGTTAGTCAAACCTCTCACATTTCCGGGGATTGCAGCTGCGCTGCTCTCCGCGCGCGTCGCATCACGAGAACCGATCACTACGGATATGCCAGCTGCAGCCCAACGCGTCGCGAGCCCACGCCCAAGTTCGCCAGTTCCACCGAGAATTGCAATGACGGGCAAGAGCGGACTCATTGCCTTCGGTTCGACACGCTCAGCCATGACCGCAATGCTCTCAGCGCCGCAGAATGCGGCACGATGGGGGCGTGGACATCAGTCGCGTGATGGTGCTGCGAGAGGCGCTCACTGCATCAGGGTGGGTCGAGCGCACTCAGAGTTTTGCACGCACGATGCGACGTTCCACCAAGGACCCCGGCGGTTTGTTACTCGTTGGTACACCGACGGCTGAACCATGGCACTTGGCTGCGCATCTCGATGACGAAGCACGTGTCGCAGGCGTCGGACAATTAAGTCCCACGCTGATCCGATACCAAGTGCCGGCGGACGCACCACCACATCTCGCAGTCACCCTTACCCGTCTTGAGCAGGCAAAACGTGGTGAAACTGTCTTTGTGGTCAGCGAAGAAGATGCTCCGCAATCGCTACTCGAACGCGCGTGGGATGCCAGAAAAACCGGCGCAACCGTGTTGTCGTTGGACACCGGCGACAACGAGTTGCAGGGCATTGCGCACGAGTCACTGACCGTAGTAACGCAACCCTTGCAACCCATTGTGAGTGATCCTCAAACGCTTGCTTCGCTGACGGGCGAACTCGATACATCGGCGATATCAGCGGACTTCGTGTCGTTCGACACGGTTCAGCACCTGGTCAGCGTTGCTGCAGGTGAAACGGCGCACGATGCAGCGTCACGTTCGTTGAAACGACGGCTTGCGGCAGTACTCGAATCGATTTCAGGACCGCGTTTCGACTCCGCGAAGTGACTCACAACCGTTCACGCACATTGCGACACGAGAAGATTGATTGCCGTTAAAGGTCGCGCAATCGTCAATCACGCGCAACAATGTGCGACGCGAGGTTTGCGACACGCACTCGCAACAAGGTGCGCGGTGCTGGTATCGAAGTAGCACCAGTGGCATCGTGCAACACAAAGCGTTCGGCGAAGGGGCCGGACACTGACGCGTCAGGAGGCACCGGTGGCTGCAAGGTCCACCACGGCCAAGAAAGCTGCGAAGCGTTCAGTCGCAGCTAAGCGGACGACGAAGAAGTCAACCGCCAAGAGGGCCGCTGCGAAGCGCACAACCAAGAAGACGACCGCACGTAAGACAGCGCGGAAGTCACCAGCCAAGAAGGCTGCGAAGCGGACGACGAAGAAGTCGACTGCTAAGCGCACAGCCAAGAAGGCAACAAGGAAGGCACCCGCGAAGCGCACAGCCAAGAAGGCCACGCGTAAGAGGGTTGCTAAGAAGGCACCCGCGAAGCGCACAGCCAAGAAGGCCACGCGTAAGAGGGTTGCTAAGAAGGCACCCGCGAAGCGCACAGCCAAGAAGGCCACGCGTAAGAGGGTTGCTAAGAAGGCACCCGCGAAGCGCACAGCCAAGAAGGCCACGCGTAAGAGGACTGCCAAGAAGGCCACCCGTAAGACCGCTGCAAAGCGGACTGCGAAGCGGCCAGCCAAGAAGACCGCGAAGCGGACTGCTAAGCGGACGGCCAAGAAGACAACTCGACGCCGCTAGTCAGCGCCTGAGTTTCCTAGATCGGCGAAGGTCCGGTTCCCATTGGGAGCCGGACCTTCGCCGTTGCGGCTCCGGGACAATCTGCTGTCGCGAACTATTCGCCGTCGCCGGGGTCGTCGCTCCATCGCGGGTCGTGGTCCCACGCCTCAGTTCGTTCCTTCGCGATCTCGAGCGCGCGCTCGGCTTCCTCACGGGTGTCAAAAGGTCCCAGTCGGACGTTGTTAGCGCACCCGCTGCTGTCCTCGACCCGTTGATGGTCCAGGCACCACCAGTACGGCGCGTGCATCGGAGCGTCACTCATGCCCGTCTCCGAACAGCTGATCCCTACACTGAGTCGTCATGACCCTCCTGTCTCCAGGGCGTATCTCACCACGTCGTGCGGTGCCGAAGTCCATTCAGGCTCCAGAGTACGTCGATCGGCCATTCCCGAAGCGGTTCACCGGCTCTGAAGTCAAGGATGCGGACACGATTGCCCGGATGCGGGTCGCCGGACGCATCGCGGCTCAGGCACTAGACGCGGTCGCTGAGCAGATCGCACCAGGTGTTACGACGGACGCACTGGATGCTGTCGGACACGAGTTCTTGGTCGACCATGGCGCCTACCCGTCGACTCTGGGGTACAAGAACTTTCCCAAGTCTCTTTGCACCTCGATCAATGAAGTCATCTGTCATGGCATCCCAGACGACACGGTGTTGCGAGATGGGGACATCGTCAACATCGACATCACAGCGTTCATCGACGGCGTCCACGGAGATACCGATGCCACGTACCTTGTCGGGGATGTCGATGAAGAATCACGTCTCTTGGTCGAGCGGACACGCGAGGCACTGATGCGTGGCATCAAAGCAGTGGCACCCGGGCGTCCGGTGAGCGTTATCGGTCGCGTCATCGAGGCCTACGCAAGGCGATTCGACTACGGAGTGGTTCGAGACTTCACCGGTCATGGCATCGGCTCTTCGTTCCACTCCGGACTGGTGATCCCCCACTACGACGAGCCGATACTGGACACCATCATTGAGCCTGGGATGACGTTCACCATCGAGCCGATGCTGACTCTGGGGGGCATCGACTACGACATCTGGGACGACGGATGGACTGTCGTGACCAAAGACCGCAGTCGCTCGGCCCAGTTCGAACACACCCTTTTGGTCACCGATACGGGGGCCGAGATTTTGACCCTGTCCTGACTGGGCCATCACCCAAATGGACTAGTAACACCCGTGTGAGTGAAAATTGCGGGCTTTAGAGGGTTAGGGCACTCGCTTCTGGTTCCGATACCACGGCATGCGCACTCGTCAGGCACCTGTATCCGCGGCCACCACTTGCCATCGCTGCACCGCCATCCTTCGGGGTGAGACTGTGCGGTGCACTATGTGCGGCTGGCCGGTCGGAGTTGCCTTCCCGGCCCAGGACAGTGAACTCGAAGCCCACGCGGCAGAGCAGTCCGCTACCAGTGAGGTCGAAGAAGCTGTCAACGAGGAGCAGGCGGGAGCACAACTCGACGCACTCAGCACGATGGTGGACCGACAGGCGGAAGCAACCGCGCCACCTGAAGCCCCACCTGTGGAGGCTGTCGCGTCCGCCGAGGAGTCCGTAGAGGCTTCAGTGGAGTCACCAGAACTTGTCATGGCGACTGCGGAGGTCGGAACAGTTGCAGCCGGAGCCGTTGCGCTTGCTGAGCCGGAATCGGCCCCAGACCAACTCAGCGCCCCAGTCGAAGAAACTACTGACAACTCGCCACGACGCTTCGGTCGCCGCCGCGCCGGCCCTCCGGCCGACGAACACGCGACAGATGTGTCTGGTGACGTTCTCGCCGAAGCTCCCGTCGAGGAGGCCGTTGACGAGGTGTCAGAACTTGAAGCGACTCCCGTCGAGGAGAATGAGACCGAGACGGTTCCAGTTGCGGCTGGCAATTCTGATCGTCAACTAGCACTCATCGCCTTGCTAGTCGCAGTGCTTGCGCTGGTCGTCGCAGGCGCCTCGTTCGTCCTATAGGACTCCAGTTATCGATGGGCGACGTGACACAACCATGGACCGTCATCACGAATAGTGGCGGACGAGCCGGCGCATAAGCCGGGTTCTGTCACGCACACCATCACTCGTGCTCGGTTTTCGCGCCCTTGCGCTCTGACCTGCGAATCTACCGTTTGCTGTCCGTGGCAAGTGTTAGTCGTTGGTGAACGTCTTGCGGAGTGTTTGCCAACTAGTTGGTCTTGTAAGTCGCCAGCCCCGGTCATCGTCCCCCGGTTGGCCGGGGCTGCGGCATGTTTTGGGGCACTTGTGGGGGACAGCCCCGACCAACCGACCCCCACGATCCCCCCACGGCAAGAAGGAACTGCCGATCTCTCTATAGACCCGGAACGTGCCGAGTCCTAAAGGATCTACTACGGCCGGGCTTGTCGCGCGTCACCGCTACGGTCACCGAATGACGGAACCGACGTGGCGCATCGACTCAATCGGGTCCGGTGCGCTCGCTTGGGTTTACATCCGTCCGCACCTTGTCGACTGGGACGAACCAGCCGCTGCGATGGCTGAGCGCGATTACACCGTCACCGAGGAGTCGCAGAACCTCGTCGACGATGAGCTAGGCGCATGTCTGCGGTACTTGGCAATCTCGACAGCCTCACCGAACTGACGGCGCAGCTCCCGAAGTCCCCGAGTCGCTATCCGGAGACATGACCACGGCTGCCAGTTCACCGAATGCGTAGACACAAATATGTCGGAGGTTTAGGTTACGGGCATCAGTCGGAGCTGGCCGGCCTCGTAATCAAAGTAAGGGCGGTCGACCGTCGGCGCTTCAGATGCGAGGAGAGACCAAGTGCCTAAGTTCATGGATGTGCATACCAGCATGGTTGGCGTGACTACGGAGGCATTAGCTCAGGCCCACCAGGCGGACCTGGATATTCAGGGCGAGGAGGGAGTCGACTTCCAGCATGCGTGGGCCGATCCCAAAACTGGACACGTGTTCTGCCTGAGCGAGGCACCCAGTGCTGAGGCTGTCAAGAAGATTCACGAACGCACCGGGCATCCCGCTGACGAAATCCACGAGATCACGGTCACCGCATAACTCGGACATGATGTGCTCGGCGGATCTGACTTGCCGCTCTCCACGACTCCTGCGGACTTTCCGCGGACCGAGGAGGTGATCGGCTGACATTTGCGCAGGTCAGAGGCGTGTGGCGGACGAGCCGGCACATAAGCCGGGTTCTGTGCTTGAGTCGCCTTGCGGCACTGACCCAAGCGGCGACCATCCATCTGGGGCCACCGTTACCGGTGACCTCATGCGGTCTACCCGCGAACTCGGGCGGGCAGCCCTCGAACGTTCGCGCAGTCGCGACCGAGGTCGCAACCTTTTGACCTTGCTCCAGGTGGGGTTTACCTAGCCACCGCAGTCACCTGCGGTGCTGGTGGTCTCTTACACCACCGTTTCACCCTTACCGCCCGTCGCCGGACGGCGGTCTGTTTTCTGTGGCACTGTCCCGCGGGTCACCCCGGGTGGGTGTTACCCACCACCTTGCCCTGTGGAGCCCGGACTTTCCTCGGTACGCGAACGGTTACCCGTCACGTCCCGCGGCCGCCCGGCCGGCTCGTCCGCCGTGCAGTCAGGGTAGGGGTTCAGGTGCCATCGCCGCATCTGCCTAGGGTTGTGCCTCGTGCTTATCCTGCTTCCCCCGTCCGAAGGCAAGACACCAGCAGTCTCTGGCACCCCGGTAGATCTCGACGAACTCAGTTTGCCGTCGCTCAATCCAACCCGTGAGCGGATGCTCAAATCACTGGTGAAGTTGTCGCAGGGACAACCTGCCCGCGCGGGTCGGGTGCTGGGTGTAAGTGAGCGCCAGAACGAAGAGATAGTGCGCAACCGCTCGTTGTGGCAGGCACCCGCCGCACCGGCATCCCAGGTTTACAGCGGAGTGGTCTACGACACACTGGACTACGCGAGTTTGCCCGCGACAGCCCGCCGCCGACTCGACCGTTGGGTTCTCGTCTCGTCCGCGCTGTGGGGCGCAGTGCGACTGACCGACCGGATCCCTGCGTACCGGTTGTCGAGCGGTGTGACGCTTCCACGTATCGGGCCGGTGGCCACTGCGTGGCGTAAACCGTTGTCAGCGGTCATGCCCGAGGTAGCAGGTGCCGGCGTCGTCTTCGACCTGCGATCTGGCAGTTACGCGTCCATGTGGACACCGCAGGACGAGAATGCCTTGGTCGCGCGAGTCGTCCAACGTCTAGGTGATGGGTCGCTGCGCGTCGTCAGTCATCACAACAAGGCAACCAAGGGGCGTCTGGTACGTGACCTTTCGCGCCAATCGTCGACACCGAGCAGTGTCAACGAACTTATCGACCTGCTTGGTGTACTCGGCTACGAAACTGCAGAGAAGGCCGCGAAGCCAGACCATCCTCGACACGTCGACATCATCGTCGCCGAGATCTGAGTCCCCAACTCACAGGTGGGAGGTGTCGTTGAACGTCTGCAGGCACGCGTTTCCGTCGCCGAACCACTGCAGGGTCGTTAGAGATGCCGGTGCGAGCTGCATCCGGTACAACGCGTGTGGCGGGGCATCGAGAGCCAGCCGTACCAATGTCTTCAACGGTGTGACGTGAGTGACCCACACCATTGACGTTCCGGCATATTCAGCAAGGAGGCGATCGCGGGCATCGAGCACTCGCGCCGCAACTTCGTCGAACGACTCTCCCCCGGGAGGAGCGATCGAGGTCGAAGACAGCCACTTAGTGATGCCCTCGGGATCAGCCTTCTGGACTTCCGCGAACGTCTTGCCGTCCCATTCACCGAAAGCACACTCACGAAGGCCATCCTCGATCTTCACGGGCAACCCGAGAGCCTCCGCCACCAGCTCGGCGGTCTGACGAGTACGAGCCATTGGCGAAGTGACGATGACATCTGCTCCGCCGTTGTCGGCCAGGTGCTGGCCAGCGCGAGAAGCCTGCGTCCGGCCAATCTCAGACAGCGACGGATCGTCGCCGCCCCAACCGCTGAACCGTTTGTGCATGGTGTGTGCGGTCTCGCCGTGGCGCAGCAATGCAGTAGTCGTCACGACCGGATGTGTCGGCGACCAGCCCGCGAGGACGTTGGGAGCGCGTTGCGGTTCAGCGTCAGTCGGACCGGGGGTTGGCGTCGTCGCGCTCGCACGACGACGCACTGGCGTGCCGTCGAGCGCGGAATTCACCAGCGCGTCCGCGACTTTGTTGTTCTCGCGCGGTACCCAGGTGTACGTCACTTGCTCGGGGGGAAGTGCCTCTCGTGCCTGCAGTGCAAGGCGCCGCATGTTCTCGTGCTTGATCTTCCAGCGACCACTCATCTGCTCGACGATGAGTTTGGAGTCCAATCGCGCCTCGACTTGTCCGGTCGGGTCGATCCCCCGTACGGCAAGCAGTCCCGCGATGAGTCCGCGGTACTCGGCAACGTTGTTGGTATCGACGCCGATCGTCGCGCCTTCTTCGTAAAGTAATTCGCGGGTCTCTGCGTCGCGAACGACCGTGCCGTACGCGGCGGGACCGGGATTGCCTCGCGACCCGCCGTCAGCCTCGACGATGAAGCGTCGAGCCATGGTCAGATGCCCGACTCTTCAGTGCGCACCTGAATCCGGCGACACTCCTCGCACCGCAACACCACGTCGTCGGCCGCTTCGCGCACGCGTCCGACGTCGGTGGGGGTCATCTCGAGTCGGCAACCGTCGCAGCGACGTTGCTTGATCGCGACCACGCCGACTCCACCATGCTGAGCGCGAATCTTGTCGTACAAGGCGATGAGTTCGCCACTGATCTTCGGTACGACAACCGCGCGCTGCTGTTCAGCGAACTCGGTGTCCTTGGTGATTTCGTCAAGAGCGGCAAGACGTCGACGCTCAGCATCGGCAGCGTCGGCGGTGATGCGTTCCTGAGCCGCCTCGAACTTGGTGACCTCGGACTCGATTCCCTCGAGTTGTTCCATCACTTCGAGTTCGGCGTCCTCCAAGTCACCCTGGCGTCGTTGTAGGGAGGCGATTTCGTGCTGCAGGCTCTCGAGTTCTTTTGCCGAGCTCACGCTGCCTTCGTCCAGGCGCTTCTGGTCACGGTCCATGCGCTGCCGCACCTGCTCGATGTCCGACTCGAGCTTGTCCTGCTCACGTCGTACATCCGACGCCTGCGTACTGGCGCCGACGATCGAGTCCTTGATATCCGCCTGCTCGCTGGCCAGCTGCGCGAGTTCGGCCACCTCAGGAAGGTTCGCCTTGCGGTGCGCAAGTTGATCCAGCGTGGAGTCGATGGCCTGCAGATCCAGCAGCAACAGCTGCTCCTCGGGCGCGGCGTTCAGGGCGAACTCCTCAACTACTCGTCTGGCGGTGCTGCGTCCACGGGTCGGTGACCAGCGTGGACACTCGGGTCTCCACGGTAGTGCCGGCCGACTCGAGCGTTTGCACCAGTCGGCGAGCGGCCTCGGGGAGCCACGGCCATTCCGTCGCCCAATGACTGGCATCAATCAGAGCCGGACCTCCGTCGCAACCAGCGTCCGCCGCTCGATGGTGACGTAAGTCAGCGGTGACGAAAACATCCGCGCCAAGGTCTCGCGCCTGGTCGATCAGGGCGCCACCGGCTCCCCCACACACCGCCACAACGCGGACCGTGGCGTCTAGGTCTCCAGCGATTCGAACGCCGCCGGGTGTGCCTGGGAGCACCTCGACGACCCCCGCAGCGAATGCGTCCAGTGAGGTGGCGGCGGCGAGTGACCCGATACGACCAAGCCCGGTGTCGGGATCAAGGGCTGTCGCATCCTGGACCCCGAGAATCGCGGCGAGTGCGTCGTTCACGCCACCCTCAGCGACGTCGGCATTGGTGTGAGCGCAGAAGAGCCCGACATTGGCGCTGATGAGGTCATGGACGATCGCGCCTTTCCAACCATCGCTGACGCCGTGTACTGGCGCCAGGAACAGGGGGTGGTGCGTCACGATCAAGTCGGCCTGCCATTCGAGCGCCTCCGCGGCGACGTCAGGATGCGGGTCAACCGCGAACAGCACCTTTCGCACGACGTCGTCCGGTCGTCCGCAGACCAAACCGATGGCGTCCCACTCCTCGGCCATCGCCGGCGGATACTGAGCGTCAAGCGTCGCGACAACGTCGCGCAGCGTCAGCGGGATCCGAGCCACATCGTGATCCGGGTCATCGTGAGGTATCCCATGTCGCGATACAGCGGTGCTCCGTCGTCGGACGCGATCAGCAACGCCGGCTTGTCGGGGTCCGACAGCGTCGCGGCCCACGAGAGCGCATGACCGAACCCGTGTTGTCGCGCCTCGGGAATGCAGGAGACCAGGTTCACCGTCGTGGTGTCGTCGCTCACAAACGCAGCTGACGTCGCAATGGGTCGCCCGTCGTCGTCCCAACCGACGTAGAAGCGCCAGTGGTCATCATCCAAGAGTGCGGTGGGAACCAACTCGCCAGTTGCTGACGTTTCCATCTCGTGAATCGGGAACCCTGCGATCACCGTCCGGTCGAACGCCCGCAATTCTCGCTCGTCACGAACCGGATGGATGTGCAGCCCGCTTGGGTGATGTGCGGGGGGTGGGTAGCCCGTCGGCGACCGCACCATAAGGGGTGGGTGCCCGATGGGGACCATCCCGTACTGCCTGAGATCCGGCGTGGAATGCGCGCTGAAGAGTAGGAAGCCACCACCTGGTGCCTCCGCGAAAGCAGCCTTGGCGTCAGCGACCGCACCCGCCGCGGCGTCGGCGTCTAACGGGCGACTCCAGTACACCGCGTTGGCGAAGAACGAAGGAGAGCAGTTGTCGATCCAGGCGGTGCCGATCTCGTCATCGGCGCCGTGACGTCCGGTACCGGCTTCCGCCCAGCGGCGCCAAGCGTCCTTCTCGGATCGAAAGAAGTCGTTGACGAGGTTGTCCCCACGTGGGGTATCCGCGTCGTACCCAGGGTCCAGGTACTCGGCATCGTCTGCGGCTATTTGCTCATCGCCCATAAAGGCATCTTGCCCCAACGATGATTGACTGGACCAGTGCCTCACACCATCGGTGGAATTCCCCTCCACCCCCTCGTTGTCCACGCTGCCATCGTTCTCATCCCCCTCGCGGCCATCGGGGTGATGCTGATTGCCTTCGTCCCCCGGTGGCGTGAGCGATACGGCGGGCTGGTCGCGCTGTTCGCCCTCGGCGCCCTAGTTGGCACACTGCTAGCCAAGTTCAGCGGCGAGAACTTCCAGAGGGATCTCGGCATCACGTCAGAAAAGGTGACGACGCATGCTGACTTGGGCCAGAAGATGCTCTACTTCGTCATCCCACTGTTCCTCGTGGCCATCGCACTGTGGTGGGTGGGGCGGCGAGAAGAGGAACACCAGCCCTACGGAGTTGGTCTGACAATTTCGCTAGGCGTCGTGTCAGTGATTGTCGCGCTCGCCGCTGGCGTCTGGGTTGTGCGGGTGGGTCACAGCGGTGCGAACGCCGTCTGGGGCGGGACCGTCGCCACAACCAACAGCGGAGCAGGCGGCTGACATGCCGACCTGGCTGATGCTTGCGATGGCGATTTCCCTTGAGGTAACCGCAACCCTTTTCCTTCGTGTCGCGGACGGGTTCACGAAATTGTGGCCATCGGCCGTTGTCGTCATCGGATACGCCGGATCGTTCTTCTTGTTGTCGCTCATCCTGCGCAGCGGGATTGCGATCGGCATCGTGTACGCGATCTGGTCAGCGTTCGGCGTGACGTTCGTGACATTGCTTGGCATCGCAATCTTCGACGATCGCATATCGCTCATCAGCGCAGCGGGTATCGCCGTTGTTGTCGTCGGTGTCGTTTTGGTGCAACTGGGGACGCGCGGTCAAGTTTCGATGTAGCCAGATCGACGTTGACGCCAAAGACTGCCTACGGACAAGGTGCCGCTGGGGTGGTGAACGTTCCCAAGTTGGAGTACCACCCGTTCACGCTCTTGCTCGGGACCTGGTGATAGAACCACGAGGCGAACGCGTTCTCCTGAAGGTGGTACGCCTTACCGTTCATCGACACACTCTGAACAGTTCCGGTGAGCGGGTCTCCAGTCTCGAGGTTGGCTTGGCATCCCACGACCTGGCCGATGTTCCCCCAAGGGTTGGTCGCATTGTTGACGAAGGGATCGTCCATCCACTCCGCGACCTCGTGCGAAAGAACCGAAACATCGGCGGACCCTCCGAATGCCGACGTGTTGTCGTACATGGACACCGAGTAGGTCTGAGCGCTTGGCGCGGTGGACGTAGCGCTGTGGAAGCCCAGCACACAGCAGTTGGCGGAAGTACCGATGTACTCCACGACGTTCCCAAGAAGGAATAGCGGGAAGGTCTTCTTGCCAAAGCCCTGACTCTGGAGTTGCGGGAGCAAGACGGTTTGGATGTAGTTGTCCAACCAGTTGATCTCAATCGCTCCGAGAGTGCCATTGCCACAGGCAAGTGTCCCTTCGGCAGCACGCGCTTCCTGGCACATTCACGGTGATGGCCGGCTGGAGTAGGTAGTTCAGGTTGACGTGGTACCCCGGGTTGCGCCCGGTCGACTTCGTCTGGGAGAAGAAGTTTGCGCGCTGGAAGGCGTCGGTGAACTGACCCTTACCAACACGTGTACCGCCGAACTTCCATTTCCTTGGCCTGCACAATTGGAGAGTTCATCGTCCGCGTCACGGCGCTCGTGGCGTCACAACTGTCACCGACCGTCGGGTCCCAGACCTTCGCGTCCGGGAAGTGGATGATGAGTGGCACCAATGCGGTCTTGACCGTCGTCACTGGATTGGTCTGTCGGACGAACGGGCTCTTGCCCACCATGCGGTACGTGAACGAGCTGCCATCAGTGACGGTTCGCGTCCAACTCTGTAGACCGCCACCCGCTCGCGCGGAAGTGGCCGCGGGCGGTGGGGTCACGCCCGTGTCGTACATCGCGGTCACGTGGCCGAGGCGCTTGACATGGGTGGTCGAGTGATGGCCTCCGGCAAATGACGTTGGCCCGGTGAGGGCCACGACGGCTGCGGTGGTGCTGACGGCCAGAAGTGCGACGGCGAGCCTTCGATTGTTCATGGCTTCTCCCCATTCAACGATCTTGAGGTGGCACGGACCAATGTGGCAGTGACTGCGATTGACAGTAGCCACTAGGCGAGGTCTTGCCGATGGCTCTTCTGGCTGCTCGCGGCGGGGATCGAGTAGCCCTTTATGGGGGTGCTGACTCGCCGGCCGAACCGCTGGATGCAACGCCTAGTCCCTTGCGCCCGACCCAGTCCAGGGCTAGAACAGAAGGAGTGGGGGAAGGTCAGAGCGAGGAAGGACCTTCAAAGTGCCGCGTAGCCCGAACGACCGCATCAAGTGGTTCCTGTCGAACAAGCCGTCCGACGTCGGCATGTGCCTGAACCACACATGGATTGCTACCGATATCCCCAGTGCGAACTGCGCCGACGCCAACGCAGGTGTTGAACTCGTGAGGGCACATAAGGAGATGCGGTCCGGTCCTCCCCCACGCGGCGCTTGGTGTTGGTGGACCTCTTCAAACCATGGTCACGCCGCACTTTCGGTGGGCAATGGAAAGATCGCGTCTGTCGATGTCAACGGTCCCCAAACAACTGGCGTTGTTTCTCTGTCGTACCCCGTCGATGTATGGGGTCACGTCTACCAAGGTTGGTCAGATTTCTTCGGAGTTCGTTTCGACGTCGGCGGTGATGAAGAACGACGGTCCGCTGACAGACGAAGAGGTAGACCAGATTGCGCGGGCCATTTGGCAGTACGAGTTGGCGGACCGCGGTAGTGGCATCAGGAGGCGAAAACGCGACCCGCTACGTGGTACGTCAACAACATCCTCGACAAGATGAAGTTGGCTGATCCCGAAAAGCGCAAGCGTTAGATTGCCAAGCCGCGCATCTAGCGTCGCAGCGTGATTTAGGACGGCACATACACACGACGTCCCTTCGGCCGGAGGTGTCAGCCCCTAGTGATTGTTACCCAGTCGATATCGCCGGAGTAGTAGTCACAGGTGGTCTCAATCTGGTCGCACTTGGGCTTTCCTCCGATGTCGAAAGGCCAACTGTTGTTGATCGGTCCCGTCGAGCCGTTCTTCACCCCCGTGCGAACACCGTCGACATACGTAAGCACCTGGGTCGCGGTGTGTACGCATCGAACCGTGTGCCACTGACCGTCATCGATGGCAAGCACTGGAGATCCGGAGCCAACCCTCACGCCGTTGGCGCCCTTGAACAGGCACTGGGGGTGCCCTCCTGGCAACTGGACCTTGATCTGACCACCGGCTGTTCCGGACTGACCCTTCTGCATGATATTCCCGTAGCCGTGTGTGGTGCGGTATCGAAACTCCAAGGTGAACGTTATCGATGGATCGGCGATTTCAAGGTCCGGATGATCGGGTACGAGGATCACTCGCTCGGGGGCGAGTGGCAAACACACCGGGCAGCGAGCCTTCCAGTTGTAGTACGAGCCGTTCGCCGTTACGCCAACTGGGTTGACCACCCCATTGTGAGCCCCCGTGGAATCAGTCATCACGGTCGTTCCGGCAGATTCGTTCATCTGCCAATCCGCGACGATCACCGGAGTCGCCGCTTCGCTTGCCACCGGCAACGCGGTCAGCCCGGTCCAGCCCGCAAACGTTAGTAAGGCGACTGGGACGGTCCTGAGCCACAACTTCCCAGTCGTTGTTTTGTGGTTCATATCGGGTCCTCCGTGAGTTCGTACCGCGGTCGCGAAATCCGACCCTCGGCTAGTTCGCCCAAACGATGTATTGAACTGGTCCCGGCACTGGGTTTTCCAACTTGCCGTTGAGGACAACGAATCCTGCTCGGGTGCCTACGTTAACCGCGACGACGTCGTCGGCACGTCCGCCCGCCGACGGCGCTGTGTATGTCTGGAATGACATCCCCCCAGTGTTCACAAACACGTAGTCATCAGGATTTCCGGACTCGTTTGCAGACCCCGCCTGGCCGTAGATGTCCATCCGGCCATCACCATTGATGTCACCGACCGCGATGTTCCATCCTATTGCGCCAGTTGGTAGGGAGGCTCCTAGCCGGACCGTCGTGCCGCTGAGGCCCGAGGATGTTCCAAGTCGGTAAAAGAACCCAGTGTTGTTCGAGAACAGATAGTCGGGGATGGCGTCCCCGTTGACGTCTGCCACGGTCACACCGTTGACCGCTGCCAGGTTAAGGGTGCTGGAAACCTCCGTGAAGTTGGAACCGTTGTTCCGGTAGAGATATGGCTTCCTGTCCGGGAAGGTGCAACCGAGCAGGTCGGGTCTGCCATCACGGTTGTAGTCCCACTTGACGGCACAGCGGTTGCCGAAGTTGTCGTTGAAGCCAACGGTGGTGGAATTACTCAAAGTGTTCCAGCCTGCATC
Organism: uncultured Actinomycetota bacterium; assembly: GCA_963726755.1. Taxonomy (GTDB): domain Bacteria; phylum Actinomycetota; class Actinomycetes; order JAHEKZ01; family JAHEKZ01; genus DATKIY01. Next base: position 799,914 of record CAVSDB010000001.1, on the reverse strand, counting down.
GAACCCGAACCCAGCCCATGTTCCGTCGGGTTTGAGGCCCAAGTTCAAGTACAGTTTGGACTTTTCGTTGATGGGGGAGCGCTCCTGGACTGGCCGTGAACTTCCGTAGGTGTTACATGGGTCGCCCGGATCATTTCGTTCCAGCTGGTTGCCAACGAACAGGTCATCCCATCCATCACCATTCACATCCAAGAACGCGTTGAAACGCCCTCGTCCACACGGCTCATTGACCCCGGCTTGAACAGAGACATCCTTGAACGTCCCGGCCGCGGTACCGACGCCCTGCAAGAACAACTCGTTGTCGATATTGCTGCTCTTCACCCGGTTACTGGCGTACCGACCGGCGTCGCAAGCAATGTCCATCATCCCATCGCGGTTCGGATCTCCCCACGCGCACGCATGGCGGTCAATGTACTGCGCCTTTTGGTTGACTCTCGGGGTCAGCGTCTTCAGGACGTTCCCAGGAACATACGCAACACGCGTGAACGTGCCGTTGCCATTATTCCGAAAGAGCATGCCTTCGTATTTCATGTGCAGTCCGAGATGGAAGTCTTGATCGCCATCGTTGTCGTAGTCGACGACAGTGGCGTCCCACGACGGTGTCGACGCCAGCGGGCTGCCGGGGTAGATGATTCCCGCCGCAACTGCACGGTCCACTAACTGCGGCGAGGCCGCCGGAGTTGGAGTGGTCTCTACGACTAGCAGTAAGACGCTCACCATGCCCGAAACCAGCATGGCGCGACGGACCGCGCTGGTGGGCCGCAGGTACTTGTTCATGTGATCCCTTTCTGACGCTCGGGAACACCCGCTACTGGGCTATGTTCGCGACAGAACCCCTCTGAATTCCCCTGGCCGTCGCACCCGCTCTACTGGGCACTGTGCCACTTTCGAGAGCCTTATTGTGGAAAACCCCCCAGGAACCTCGAGAATCTCGACACAACTCAGAATCGCTCTCCCGTCGCGCTAGTGCCCTCGGCATAAATACCACGTTCAGCGACCTCTGACACACACACCGCTATCGCCAATTGGGCGTCGACGTGGTCAGCACAAGGGGAGGCTCTCGACCTACACAGACTTGGTCGGCGCGGGGGTGCCCGAGTTCACGACTGGGGCGATCGCGGGCACTGATGCTGTACCGACGCGATAGGGCACGCGTTGTCGGGTGGGTGAACGGGACGGACCAACCAGTGTTCGCTTCGGAGTAGGTACTGGCAGCCACTCTCCCCGCATACGACAACGTTTCCGGAAGGGGTAGCCCATCGAATGAGCCGGGCAGGGGAGACACACTCCCCTTCCGGCATGATTGGAAGTCGGTGACGGCGACCGGGCCAGCAACCCGTGGAATCGCGGTACTAGCGGACGGTCACCGACCTGCTCCAGGGTGACCGGGCACCTGACCCGACACGGTTAGTGGCGCGCACTCGGAACTGGTATGAAACTCGGCGCCACAGGTGTTCGAATCGCAGCGTGAGTACCGTGCCCCTGACCATGCCGTGCTGACCGCGTGACGTCACAACCTGGTAGCTCTTCACCGCAGCACCGTTGGCCATTGCGGGAGTCCAGTTGATCCTGGCCGCTCACTTCGCAGCATGTGTTGTTGGTCGCGAGACTCGGCCCGGGAACGCGGCAGGGACTACAGAGTTCGTCGGACTGGACGGCGCACTCGATCCCGCAGCACAAGGAACGCCTGTTGCTCGGTGTTCATCTCGATGCTGACGACGTGATCGCAGCCACTGAAGATGGTTCACCGATCCAACTGGAGCACCTGACAACGGAGTGGAAGCGGATCTGTAAGCGAGCCGATGTCGCCTATCTCGGGGCTCGTTTGCTCGGTTGGCACACCGAAGCCGAATCGGCCTGCGACGCTAAGACCATGGTCGTTTCCCATCTGCGCCTCGTCTTATCGACCGCCATGTCGACGTGCATGGTCATGGCGTTAGCCGCTTGTTCGACCCCTTACGACAAGTACATGGCTGACGGGTGTGACGGACTCCGCCAGATGGCAAAGGCGTACGTCACCGGCGATCGAAAGCAGTTCGATGACGGGGCTAGAGAGACGGGCAACTTCGACCCGGCCAGCGAGGAGGCCGCGGGTAATGCGGCGGCGCAGCGGGATGTCGACGCTGCGTGGGATGCACGGCGCACGCTCTACATCGGCGCATACGTGCCAGCTGAGTACAACGACGGTGATCTGATCTGGAGGCACTTGACCCTGACCGACAAGCAGCAGAGCGCGGTGGACCTCGGGCTTGAGGTATGCGAGCAGCACTGAGGATCTCGACTTCGGTTCCCGACGATGTACCGGAGGAGGCGGCAGTGGCTGACATCGCGCGCTTGTTGGGGTGAAGTTCGGGAAGCCTGTGACAGTTCTGTGACAGCAAAGGAAGCCCTCGGTTTGCGACCCGGGGCTTCCTAGCGTCTGACCTGCACAAACTCGGTGGGCGCAGAGGGATTTGAACCCCCGACCGCTGGTTTGTAAGACCAGAGCTCTACCGCTGAGCTATACGCCCGACGAGGGACGAGGGTACTTCGTCTCGTCAGAGCGACGAAGTCACAGGGTGGCGAGAACCTTCTCGTACTCGGCCGGATCGCGGACGTCGTCGATTCCCATGACAAGCGCGTAACGCACGATGCCTGACTTGTCGATGATGAACGTTCCGCGCACGGAGGCGCCGTCCTCTTCGGAGAAGACGTCGTATGCCTTGGAGACTTCGCCATGCGGCCAGTGGTCACTGAGAAGGTCGAAGAGGTAACCCTCACGCTCAGCGAAGATCCGCAGGCTGAACTTCGCATCGCATGAGACGGCGAACGTCACGGTGTCGTCGTTGTCGAATGACGTGAGGCGGTCACGGATTTCGCACAACTCCCCCGTGCAGGTGCTAGTGAAGGCCCAGGGGTAGAAGGTCAGGACCACGTTCTTCTTGCCGCGGTAGGACGACAAGGTGATGGGCTCTCCGTGGTGGTTGGAGAGCGTGAAGTCTGGGGCTTCCTGGCCGATTTCGATCGACATGACTCGGTCCTCTCCTTCGAGACTCAGGCGTTGGGGCCGTCAACTGATGCCAGTCAACACTTCCGCCTGAGTTGGCGCGAGGCCAGGGCGCACAAAACCGGATTTGGAGGAAATGGGGAGCCAAAGGTCCCGGGTGGTGGGGTGGAGGTAAGGGCACCCTGAGTGTGCCGGTGGCTTGGGTCACCCAATACGAAGGAGTCAACGATGACCACTCAGTCTCACCGCGAATCCGCGCTGGAGGTTACGACGACCGAGCCAGCAGCCGGTTGGTACCACGGCTTCAGCATGGCTTCCACCACCAAGAACTGGGCAGCGGTGGCCAGAATTCTTCTCGGCTTCACGTTCCTATGGGCGTTTCTCGACAAGAACTTCGGTTGGCAGTTTGCGACCCCCAAAGGTCAGGGGTGGATGTTCGGTACCGGTGATGGCGACCCGACATTCGGGTTCCTGAAGTTCGGAACGAACCCCGAAGGTCCGTTCGCGAGCATGTTCACAGGGCTGCGTCCGGGGGAGGCGCCGGACCCCACGTACTGGACCAACTGGTTGTTCATGGCTGGGCTCCTCGGGATCGGTGTCGCGCTGACCTTTGGCTTCTTCATGCGCATCGGCGCGATCTCAGCAGTCGTGCTGCTGATGCTCATGTATCTAGCTGAGGCGCCGTGGGCAAATACCATCGATCCGAAGACGGGCGATGGTGCGTTCAACAACCCGATCATCGACGACCACGTCATCTATGCGGTGCTGGCGATCACGTTGATGCTCTTCGAAGCTGGACGCGTTTGGGGCTTCGGCAAGATGTGGGAGTCGTTGTCGATCGTGAAGCGTCATCCCTGGCTCGCCTAGTTCTCCAATCGAACGGCGTCCGTCGAACCCGACGGGCGCCGTTCTGCGGAGTTGATCTTGGGAGTAGTTGGGCTAGCGGGAGAGTTTGGGGGCTACTAGGCGGGTGCCGGACCAGTCTTTGGCGGCGCTGGTGCTCTTGGTCGACGAGAGGCCCGCGGTCGGTGCTGCTTCCCCGATGTCGCTGGGCTCGACATGCCCGTCACGCCCAGCTTTCGGTGTGAGCACCCACACCACTCCCCCAGAGGCGATGCCATGGATGGCGTCCACGAGGGCGTCGACGAGGTCACCGTCATCGTCACGCCACCAAAGGACAACGACGTCAGCGACATCTTGGAAGTCCTCACCGAACATCTCAGAGCCCAGGACTGCGGTGATCGAGGCTCGTAACTCCTCGTCGCAGTCGTCGTCGTAGCCAAGTTCGAGGACCACCTGTCCAGTTGTGAAGCCAAGCCGTTCAGCCGGCGATCGATCCGCTTCGGCACCTGCGCCGGTCGCGCTCACCCGAGAATCCTCCTGCTCATCCAGCCCGTTCCTCGGGCACCTGCGAGTAGTCCATTACAGGCAGGGCAGGGGCGCAAGCACATAAGAGGCTATTGCGGCCTCAGTCTTTCGAATCCTCATGGTGGTGGACGACCGCATCTGGCCCCGGAAAGACCAGACCTTCATGTCCATCCTCGAAGCGAACGAGGAACGGTGGGGTGCCGTTGTCTCCTTGCACTTCGAGAATCTCCCCGCTCCGATCGGGCTCACCGACATGGTTTGCCTTCAAAATCAGCACTTCACCCACTTTGGCCTGCATAAAGGCCTCCTCACAGACCGCACGCCGAGCCGGCGCGCTCAACTGTCCTCACTCTGCCCTGCGCAGGCGACTGACGGAAGGGGCCCTCACCAGTCATCGCTCAGCAGGTGGTGACGGCTCGCGGCGTAGGCTGAGTGCGTGGCCAATGGACGTGAGCGCGAGCCCCTGATCAGCGCAGGTCTGCCGACGCAGTTGGTCGACGTCGACCCTGAAGAGACTCAGGAGTGGCGCGACTCCCTTGACGCCGTCATTGATGGCGAGGGTGCCTACCGCGCGCGGTACTTGATGCTCAGCCTGTTGCAGCGAGCGCGGGAGAAGAACGTCGGCGTGCCGTCACTGACCACTACCGACTACATCAACACCATTCCCCCGGACAAGGAGCCGTGGTTCCCAGGGGACGAGTGGGTCGAACGTCGCATTCGCGCGTACATCCGGTGGAACGCCGCGATCATGGTGCACCGCGCACAACGACCCGGCGTCGGCGTGGGCGGACACATCTCTACGTATGCCTCCAGCGCCTCGTTGTACGAAGTGGGCTTTAACCACTTCTTCCGTGGCCGCGAGGCTCCCGGTGGCGGCGACCAGATTTACATCCAGGGTCACGCCTCCCCCGGCATCTACGCGCGGGCGTACCTCGAGGGCCGACTGACAGCTGAACGACTCGACGGCTTCCGGCAAGAGCTCAGCCATCCCGGTGGCGGCCTGCCCTCGTATCCGCACCCGCGGTTGATGCCGAACTTCTGGGAGTTCCCCACAGTGTCGATGGGGCTCGGTCCCATCAACGCGATCTACCAAGCGCAGTTCAATCGATACCTGCGCGACCGCGGGATCAAGGACACCTCCGACCAACACGTGTGGGCGTTCCTCGGCGACGGCGAGATGGACGAAGTCGAGTCACTCGGCGCTATCGGCCTGGCGGCGCGCGAGGAACTCGACAACCTCACGTTTGTCGTCAACTGCAACCTGCAACGCCTCGATGGTCCCGTGCGAGGCAACGGAAAAATCATTCAAGAACTCGAGGCGTTCTTCCGGGGCGCTGGCTGGAACGTCATCAAGGTGATCTGGGGACGTAGTTGGGACCCGCTGCTTGCGCAGGATGCCGACGGCGCGCTCGTGCACATCATGAATACCACCCCCGACGGTGACTTCCAGACCTACAAGTCCGAAGACGGCGGGTTCATCCGCGAGCACTTCTTCGGACGGGACCCGCGCAGCCGCAAACTTGTCGAGGACTGGTCCGATGATCAGATCTGGGCACTGCAACGAGGTGGTCACGACTACCGCAAGTTGTATGGCGCCTATCGCTCGGCAATCGAGCACAAGGGACAACCGACAGTCATCCTCGCGAAGACCATCAAGGGTTGGACGCTTGGCTCTCACTTCGAGGGACGCAACTCCACGCACCAGATGAAGAAGTTGACGCTGGAAGACCTCAAGGGCTTCCGCGACCGGCTCGCGATCCCGATCGAAGACGACCAGATCGACGAGAAACTCCCGCCCTACTACCACCCAGGCGAAGACAGCGACATCACCCGCTACCTCCACGAACGACGTCAGGCGCTCGGCGGGTATGTCCCACAGCGACCGACCAAAAGCAAGGCGCTCGTTCTCCCTGGCGACCCGGTTTACGAAGTAAGCCGTCGTGGTGCTGGCAAACAACAGGTCGCGACCACCATGGCCTTCGTGCGCCTGCTGCGGGATCTGCTCAAGGATCCAGAAGTCGGACCGCGGTTAGTGCCAATCATCCCGGACGAAGCACGCACGTTCGGTATGGACGCAATGTTCTCTGTGCAGAAGATTTACAACCCGCACGGTCAGACGTATGCGTCGGTCGATCGCGACTTGATGCTGTCGTACAAAGAGTCGACGAGCGGTCAGTTGCTTCACCAGGGGATCAACGAAGCCGGCTCGGCGGCCTCGTTCACTGCGGCGGGAACGTCGTACGCAACGCACGGCGAGCCGATGATCCCGATTTACATCTTCTATTCGATGTTCGGGTTCCAGCGAACCGCCGACGCGTTCTGGGCGGCAGCCGACCAGATGGCCCGCGGCTTCCTGCTCGGCGCCACTGCCGGACGTACCACGCTTAACGGTGAGGGGCTACAACACGAAGACGGTCACTCGCCGCTGCTTGCCGCGACCAATCCGGCGGTGGTGACGTACGACCCAGCGTTCGGATTCGAAGTCGGTCACATCGTCCGCGATGGCCTGCGTCGAATGTACGGCGAGGACGCGGAGAACATCTTTTACTACCTCACCTTGTACAACGAGCCGATCGACCAACCGGCTGAACCTGAAGGCGTCGACGTCGAGGGAATGCTTCGCGGCCTCTACCGCTACCAAGCCGCTGACTCGAGCTCCGGACCCACAGCGCAACTGTTTGCCAGTGGTTCTGCGATGCCGGCGGCGTTGCGCGCCGCGAAGTTGCTCGCCAACGACTGGGGTGTGGCTGCGGACGTTTGGTCCGCGACGTCGTGGGTCGAGTTACATCGCGATGGTCTGGCGACCGATGACCACAACTTGCTGAATCCGTCGGACCCACCGCGCACCGCGTACGTCACTCGTCGGCTCGCCGAGGTGGCTGGACCGGTCGTCGCGGTGTCGGACTTCCAACGTGCCGTCGCCGAACTCATTAGGCCATGGGTTCCTGGCGACTACGCGACGCTTGGCACCGACGGGTTTGGGCTCTCCGACACCCGCGGTGCACTTCGACGCCACTTCCGAGTCGACGGGGAGTCCATAGCGGTCCGCACCTTGCAGGAACTGGCCAGGCGGGATGAGGTCAAACAGGCAGTCCCTCAGGAAGCCTTCGACCGCTACCGCATCAACGACCCAGCCGCCGCCGATCCCGGCGCCAGCATGGGCGACGCATAGGAGCCCAGTGGCCAACAAGCCCGCCAAGCCTACGAAGCTCAACAAGAACGCGTACGAGGCTGAGTTGTTTCGACTTCAGATCGAACTGGCCAAGGTGCAAGCCTGGATCTCGAGCACACAGCAGCGAGTCGTCGTGCTCTTTGAGGGGCGCGACGCGGCCGGCAAGGGCGGTGCCATCAAGCGGGTGAGCCAGTTCATGAATCCGCGCGTCGCACGTGTCACGGCGCTACCGGCACCGACCGAACGTGAGAAAACCCAGTGGTACTTCCAGCGCTACGTGGAACAGTTGCCCGCTGCAGGCGAGATGGTGTTGTTCGACCGCAGTTGGTACAACCGAGCCGGCGTCGAACGAGTCATGGGATTTTGCACGAACGACGAGTACCGCAGGTTTCTGCACCAGACTCCAGTGTTCGAGAAGATGCTCGTTTCTGATGGTGTGCTGCTGCGCAAGTACTGGTTCAGCGTCAGCAATGAAGAGCAGGACCGACGGTTCCATTCACGACTCGACGATCCGCTGCGTAGTTGGAAGCTTTCGCCAATGGACGCCCAGTCCATCCTGCGATGGGAGGACTACTCGCGCGCAAAAGACGAGATGTTCTTGTTCACCGACATTCCTGAAGCACCGTGGTACGTCGTCGAGGGAGACGACAAACGCAGCGCACGAATCAACATGATTGCCCACCTGCTCAGCACCCTCGACTACGTGGACGTCAAGCAGCGAACTGTCGAACTTCCCAAGCGTCCACCTGCTAAGGGCTATGAACGACCACCGAAGGACGACTTCTCGTACGTACCAGACCACGCAGCCACACTGGATTGATTCACGCAGCCAAGGTCGAGTGCATCTCCCAAACCAAGACCTCTGACGGTTCGCTCGCCGTCAACCGCTGCCCTTCGCTTGCGGTGATCCGCGCCGCGTCTCCAACCTCGAGTGATCCGGCACCTTCGAGTTCGACGCTGCCACGCGCAACGTAGAGATGCACGAATGGCGCGACCGGAAGTTCGACTGTCTCGTCCGTCGACAGTCGCGCTACCAGGAGCGCTGCATCGCGGTTCCGAATAGCGATCGCTGAGTTGTCGGCGTACTTGGCCATTCCAGAGGCCGCCACGACTAGCCCTCCGGATGCCAGTTCCTCACCGACATCGAGCTGCTCGTAGCCGGGCGTGATCCCACGTTCGTCAGGCGCCACCCACATCTGTACGAAGTGAACTGGATCGGTGTGCGCCGCTTCGCCGGTTAGCCGCCACGAGTCGTTCTTCTCACTGTGCAGAATTCCAGTCCCCGCACTCATCCGTTGAGCCAGCCCTGGATAGATGACGCCGTTGTTGCCCTGGGAGTCCTGATGCACCAAACCACCGTCGAGGACCCACGTCACGATTTCCATGTCACGGTGCGGGTGCGTCTCAAAGCCGGTTCCCGGGTCAACGATGTCGTCGTTGCTCACCAGCAGGGTGCCGAAATGGGTGTTCTTTGGGTCGTAGTGCTGCCCGAAGGAGAAGGAGTGCTTGGAATCAAGCCACCCAAAGTCAGTAGCGAAGCGCTGCTTCGAGCGCCTGACATCAACGCTGGCACTTGTCACACAAGCCAGAACCGACGACGTGGCGCAATTGTTCCGGCGACGATCTGACAGAGTCTGGTGGGCGGGCGCTGAATCGTCCCGCTATCGGAAGGGTTCTCATGAGCGGGCTTAGCCTCGGCGTCCTAGCGAGTTCGAGCAAAGAGAATGAGTTCCGACTGCCGATCCATCCACAACACTTCGATCGGATCGACGCCGACCTGCGAGGCAGGATGCTCCTCGAACACGGTTACGGCAACCGCTACGGCGTCTCCGACGAACGGCTGGCCGGAAAGGTCGCTGGCCTGCGTTCTCGTGAGGAGATCATCGCCGCCTCCGACGTCATACTGCTGCCCAAACCCACCCCGGACGACGTGGCAAGCCTTCGCGACGGACAGATTCTCTGGGGTTGGCCGCACGTAGTGCAGGACCCGAAGTTGACCCAACTCGCGATTGACAAGGGGCTGACCCTCATCGCGTGGGAGGCGATGAATCACTGGACGCCGTCGGGGGACTTTGTTGTCCACGTCTTCCACATGAACAACGAACTCGCGGGCTACTGCTCGGTGCTGCATGCCATGACATTGATGGGGAGTACCGGGCACTACGGCCGTCAGGTCACGGCGGTAGTCATCGGCTTCGGAAACACCGCGCGCGGGGCGGTCACCGCGCTGCACGCGATGGGGGTCCACGAGGTCACGGTGCTCACCATGCGTGACGTAACGGCGGTAGCCTCACCGATTCCATCCGTCGTGCTCGGCCACATATACCGAAGCAAGGACGACCCTGGTCGCACCGTGGTCCGGACGGGTAAGGGTCCGGTGTCCACGGCAGCGTTCCTGTCCCGACACGACATTGTCGTCAACTGCGTGCTGCAGGACACCGACGCACCGATGATGTTCGTCTTGGACGCGGACCTTGCGTCTTTCCCTCCCGGCACGCTGCTCGTCGACGTCTCGTGTGACGCCGGAATGGGATTCGAGTTCGCCCGGCCCACGACCTTCGAGGCGCCTATGTTCAGCGTCGGTGACGGAGTCTCGTACTACGCAGTCGATCACAGCCCGGCGTACCTCTGGAATAGCGCTACCTGGGGTATTAGCGAGGCACTGATCCCCTATCTGCGCACGGTGATGGACGGGCCAGCGTCGTGGGATGAGGACCCGACCATTCGACTCGCGATCGAGATCCGCGCCGGCGTCGTCCAGAACCCGAAGATTCTCTCCTTCCAGGGCCGCGCCACCGACCACCCCTATCCCCGCCGCTGACCCACCCCCGTGGACATAAAGTTCACCCGTGGCCACCTCTCGGGCGAGTGAATCAACGATTCACCGCCTTGAGCGTGCCTCCGGCGACCTCGCCAGCGAGGCCATGGCCCGGATGGAAACCCGGCTTCCTTGGTTCCGTGATCTCGGGGCAGAAGACCGTTCGTGGATCACCTTGGTTGCTCAGGCCGGCATCGGCGCGTTCGTCGAGTGGTACCGACGACCGGACGCGGCGCGCATGATCACCGCTGGAGTGTTCGGTTCAGCTCCGCGTGAATTGACCAGAGCAGTTTCGCTGCAGCAGACCGTCGAACTCGTCCGGATGACGATCGAAGTCGTCGAGGAGAAGACGGCAGAACTGGCAGCGCCCGGCGACGAAGTCAAACTTCGCGAGTCGGTGTTGGTGTACGCCCGCGAAGTCGCGTTCGCGGCCGCCGAGGTCTACGCGCAGGCAGCCGAGGCGAGAGGTGCGTGGGACGCCAGGCTCGAAGCGTTGTTAGCAGACGCACTGTTGCGCGGTGAGTTCGACGACGACGTCCGATCACGTGCTGCGGCATTGGGATGGCGCGGAGCATCCGACGTATTCGCGGTTGTCGGCCCAACCCCTGACGCGACGGAGGCGACCGTCGTCGACGCACTCCGTCGGGCTGCTCGTCATGCCGGCCTCGACGTCATCACCGGAGTTCACGGGCACAAACTTGTCTGCCTGCTCGGCGCACAGTTGTCCACCAGATCAAACGCCTTAGGCGTCGCCGAGCAGTTGGCGGAGCAGTTCGGGCCAGGCCCGGTCGTTGTCGGTCCGGTCGTCCATGACCTGTCTGAGGCGACGAGGTCTGCGGCGGCCGCCTTGTCGGGATTTCGGGCGGCCCGGGCGTGGCCGGACGCCCCACGCCCGGTGTTGGCCGATCAACTCCTGGCGGAGCGGGCGCTCGACGGCGACGACGATGCCCGCAGCAGCCTGGTCGATCAGGTGTACCGACCGCTGGCGGAAGCCGGGGGCGGTCTGCTCGAGACCGCAGCAGCCGTCCTCGAGCACACCGCCTCGCTTGAAGGGGCGGCCCGTCACCTCTTCGTACACACCAACACCGTGCGGTACCGATTGCGACGGATCGCCGACGTTTGTGGTCTGGCTCCCACACAACCCAGGGACGCCTATACGCTCCGGATCGCCTTGACGCTCGGGCGATTGACAGAACGCGAGACCGCTTCGTTGTAGGATTCCTACAAACGGCAGCGCCGAAGATCGTCGCGGCCGGTACCGGATTCCAGCCCGACATCGACCAAGGTGGGCACGTGCTTGTCATCGTTGCGCCCGGCCAAGGCGCCCAGACCCCCGGCTTCTTGACCCCTTGGCTCGAACAGCCCGGCTTCGAGGACCGACTCCGATGGCTCTCAGCCTGCGCCAACCTCGATCTGTTGCACTACGGCACCGAGGCAGACGCTGAGACCATTCGCGATACCGCGATCGCCCAACCATTGCTCGTTGCGTCCGGTCTGGTGTCGCTACTGAGCCTGTTCCCCCACCCGTCTGATGCCTACGGTCTGGTCGGTGTCGGCGCTGGTCACTCCGTAGGTGAGATCACTGCGGCCGCCGCGGCCGGCGTGATCACTGCCGAGCAAGCGATGGTCCTGGTTCGCGAACGCGGGAACGCCATGGCGGCCGCCTCCGCTGCCGAACCGACGGGTATGACCGCTGTCCTTGGCGGGGACCCAGATGTCGTCAACGCCTCGATCGAGAAGCATGGGCTCACGGCGGCGAACAACAACGGTGGCGGACAGATCGTCGCGGCCGGTTCGATGAAAGACCTCGCAGCCTTCCAGGAGGATCCCCCAGAAGGTGCGCGGTTGCGTCCGCTGTCGGTTGCCGGTGCCTTCCACACCCGCTACATGGCGCCCGCCGTCGAAGTCCTTGGGCAGTACGCGCGCTCGGTCTACACCCACGACGCTCGCACGCGACTGCTCTCCAACGCCGACGGCGCAGTGATTCAAGGTGGACGTGACTACCTCAAACGTCTCGTCGTGCAGGTGAGCCGTCCCGTGCGGTGGGACTTGTGCATGGACACCATGCGCGAACTCGGCGTCACCGCACTCATCGAGATTCCGCCGGCGGGAACTCTCGCCGGGTTGGCCAAGCGCTCGTTGCCGGGGATCGAGATCGTCGCGATGAAGACCCCCGACGACCTAGACGCCGCACGCGACCTGATCGATCGACACGGTGCGCCTAGCCCGATGTCGAACACTCCGACGTGGCGCATGCTGGTGGCCCCAGCCAAGGGCATGTTCCATCACGCATCGATCCAGGTGGGCGACGAACTCGAGCCCGAGACGGTCGTCGGTCGAGTGGTCACCAACCGAGACGAGCAGGTCATCATCGCTCCTCACGGGGGTACGGTCGTGGAGTGGTTGGCTGAAGATGGCGACCCCGTGTCGCCGGGTCAACCAGTGGTTCGACTCCACCCCCATGAGGTGACCTCGTGACAGCAGCGCTCCAACCCCGGGCTGGTGCTCCGTACGCTCGAATCCTGGGCGTCGGCGCCTACCGTCCGTCGCGCGTTGTCACTAACGCCGAGATCTGCGAGCAGATCGACTCGTCTGACGAATGGATCCGCGAGCGGTCGGGGATCATCACTCGCCACTTCGCCGCAGCGGACGAAGGTGTAGTCGAGATGTCGCTTGCGGCATCGGAGAAGGCGATCGCGGCTTCGGGTGTCGGCGCTGATCGCATCGACGCCGTCATCGTCGGCACCGTGACTCACCTGACGCAAACCCCCTCGGCCGCTGCCGAACTCGGCTTTCGCCTCGGCATCAATTCGCCAGCGGCGTTCGACATCAGTGCCGCATGTGCGGGTTTTAGTTACGGGCTGAGCCTTGCGCAAGACATGATTCGCGGTGGCAGCGCGACCCACGTGCTTGTCGTCGGTGTCGAAAAACTCTCCGACATGGTCGACCCCACCGATCGCAGCATCGCCTTCATCTTTGGCGACGGCGCTGGTGCAGTTGTAGTCGGACCGTCAGACACCCCCGCGATCAGCCCAGTTGTCTGGGGTTCGGACGGCGCTCAAGCCGACGCAATCATGCAGGACGTGTTCTGGACGACGCTGCGCGACGAGCCCGGTCACTCGTTCCCCTCGCTGAAGATGAGCGGCCAACAAGTCTTCCGCTGGGCCGTCTTCGAGATGTCCAAGGTTTGCCGCGAAGCCCTTGAGGTCGCGGGTATCACCGCAGACGATCTCGACCTGTTCATCCCCCACCAGGCAAACATGCGCATCACCGACGCGATGATCAAGAAGCTTGGTCTGCCCGCCAAAGTGAAGGTGGCCCGAGACATCGCCGACACCGGAAACACCTCCGCGGCGTCCATCCCATTGGCGATGGCCCGCATGCTCGAATCTGGCGAGGCAAAGAGCGGAGATCTCGCCCTGCTCATCGGATTCGGCGCCGGTCTGGTCTACTCAGCCCAGGTAGTCATCGTCCCCTAACCGAAACAACCAGCACCGACAAGCAAGGAGTTCCCATGGCGGACCAGCAGGAAATCCTCGGCGGCCTTGCCGAGATCGTGAACGAAGTTGCCGGCGTGCCGGCAGACAACGTCCAGCTCGACAAGTCCTTCACCGACGATCTCGACATCGACTCGCTGTCGATGGTCGAGGTAGTCGTCGCTGCCGAAGAGAAGTTCGGCGTCAAGATCCCCGACGACGACGTCAAGGACCTGCGGACGGTGGGCGACGCAGTTTCGTACATTGCGCAGGCGGGTGCCTGACCAATGACCAGCACTACCAGGCCAGCTGCCGTGGTCGTCACCGGACTCGGCGCGACAACGCCGGTCGGCGGCGATGTGGCGTCGACCTGGGAGGCCTTGTTGGCCGGCCGCTCCGGCGTGCGCTCGCTTACACAGGAGTGGGCGTCGGGGCTGCCGGTGACCTTCGCTGCCTCGATAGCGGTCGATCCTGAGGACGTGCTCGATCGGGTCGAGGCACGCAAGCTCGACCGCACTCAGCAACTCGCCCTGATCGCCGCCCGCGAAGCGTGGGCAGATGCTGGCTCCCCCGACGTCGACCCCGAACGACTCGCGGTCAGCATCGCGACCGGGATCGGTGGCGCGCTCACCTTGCTCGGGCAGTGGGACATCCTGCGTGAGTCGGGGCCGAGGCGAGTCAGCCCTCACACCATCCCGATGTTGATGCCCAACGGTCCGGCCGCCATCGTCGGTCTCGAACTGTCGGCGCGCGCTGGCGTCCATACCCCGGTGTCAGCATGTGCGTCGGGAGCAGAGGCCGTCGCCCAGGGACTGCAGATGATCCGAAGCGGTCGCGCTGACGTCGTCGTAGTCGGGGGCACCGAGGCCTGCATCCACCCCTTGCCGCTGGCGGCGTTCGCTGCGATGCGCGCGCTGAGCAAGCGCAATGACGACCCTGCGGCAGCGTCTCGTCCATGGGACACCGCTCGCGACGGCTTCGTCTTCGGCGAGGGTGCCGGCGTCCTCGTCCTGGAGTCCGCCGCGCACGCCGAAGCGCGTGGTGCACGGATCTACGCCGAGGTCGCAGGGGCGGGAATCACCGCCGACGGCCACCACATCGCCCAGCCTGACCCCGAGGGTCGCGGTGCCACTCGCGCCATGCGGATGGCGATCGAGGACGCTGGCGCCTCACCTTCCGACGTCGTGCACATCAACGCTCACGGCACGAGTACCCCGCAGGGTGACGTCGCCGAAGCGCTTGCCGTACGTACCGCGCTGGGCGAAGAGGCAGCGGCCGGCGCTGCCGTTACGTCCACGAAGTCGATGACTGGTCACCTGCTGGGCGCAGCAGGAGCCGTCGAGTCGGTGGCGTGTGTTTTGGTGCTCAACGAGCGCATCGTGCCGCCCACGATCAACCTCGAGAACCTCGATCCCGAGGTGAAGTTGGACATCGTGTCCGGACAGCCACGCAAGCTGGACGCAGACCGATTCCCCGGGGCCATCGCGCTGAACAACTCGTTCGGGTTCGGTGGGCACAACGTCGCGCTCGCATTCCGGAGCACGTCGTGACCGTCGTTGAGCCGGCCAAAGACACCCCGGCCGTCTCGGCTGGCGACGCTAGGGCCGCCGAGAAGAAGGCGAATGAGAAGAAGCCGAAAATCCCCAGGGCTGACGACCCGCGCAACCCGAAGAAGCGACTAGCCGCACTCTTCGACGACGGCACGTTCGTCCAACTCACCGCCGACGGTGATTCTGGAATGCTCGCCGGTCACGGACTGGTCGCCGGTGCCCACGCCGTCGCCTTCGCATCAGACGCCACCGTGATGGGCGGCGCGATGGGCGCCGAGGGTTGCAAGGTGATCCTCGCGGCGTACGCCCGCGCGTTGGCCGACGAGATCCCCGTCATCGGACTGTGGCATTCCGGTGGTGCGCGACTGGCCGAGGGCGTGGTGTCGCTGCACGCGGTCGGCGAAGTCTTCAACATCATGACGCGCGCTTCGGGTCGAATCCCACAGATCTCCGTCGTGCTAGGCGCCGCTGCTGGCGGCGCGGCGTACGGTCCCGCGCTGACCGACATTGTCATCCTCGGTCCCAACGGTCGGGTGTTCGTCACCGGACCTGACGTCGTGCGATCGGTGACCGGCGAGGACGTCAACATGGAGCGGCTGGGCGGTCCAGAGCCGCACGGTCGACGTAGTGGCGTCGTCCACATCACGACCGACTCCGACGAAGAGGCGTTCGCCAAGGCTCGCGCGCTGACCGTGCTGCTCGGAGCGCAGGGCGAGCTCGAGGCGTCGACCGAGATCGACGAAGTCGACCTCTCGGAGTTCCTGCCCGAATCTGCCAAGCGTGCGTACGACGTCCACCCCCTGGTTCGAAGGAGTTATCGACTCAGGCAGCGGCGTTGAACTTCACGAACGTTGGGCACCGAACATCGTCACCACCCTTGGCCGACTCGGTGGTCGAACGGTCGGGGTCATCGCCAACAACCCGCTGCGGTTGGGCGGTTGTCTGGATTCACCGTCGGCCGAGAAGGCGTCGCGGTTCGTGCGGATGTGCGATGCGTTCGGCATCCCGCTGATCGTCGTAGTAGACGTCCCCGGCTACCTGCCAGGTGTCGGTCAGGAGTGGGACGGCGTCGTGCGACGAGGGGCCAAACTGCTGCACGCATTCGCCGAGGCCGTCGTCCCCCGGGTCACTGTCGTGACGCGCAAGGCGTACGGCGGTGCGTACATCGCGATGAACTCACGCGCCCTCGGGGCGACCAGAGTCTTCGCGTGGCCAGGAGCCACGGTGGCCGTCATGGGGTCGATCGCAGCGGTTCGCATCCTGCACCGTCGCCGCCTGGCCGACCTTCCCGAGGACAGCCGGGCTGAGGTCGAGCAGGAACTCGCCGACGAGCACGAGTTGCTCGCCGGTGGTCTCGACAAAGCCATGGCGCTCGGGGTCGTGGACGAAGTCATCGAGCCGAACGCCACCCGAACCGCGCTAGCGAGGGCCATCGTCGCCGCAGCACCGCTGCGCGGTCGTCACGGCAATATTCCGCTCTAGCGAGCACAGCTACACCGCAAGAAGCGGCGTCAATCGGGTCAAGGTGGCTCGGGTTTCCCGAATCACTGCGTACGATCCGGCCATGCGGATGCGAACTACCCTCACGACCTTGAGCGCAGTGCTCGGCCTGACGATCACCCTGCTGCCGGTCGGCACGGCTGGCGCCGAGCCCACCGCTCTCCCCCGGCGTTCCGGCGGGGCTGACCAAGTGCGATTACCCACCGCACGCCTGGTGCGGGAGCATCGAGGTTCCGCTGGACCGCACCGGCCACACGCCGGGGACGATCACCATCGGGTTCGAGTACTACCCGAGCACCGGTGCCAGCGCACCCACCGGAACGATCGTCGCCCACGAAGGCGGACCGGGGTACTCCACGACCGATAGTCGCGACTACTACCGCGACCTGTTCGCACCCATGATGAAGGACCACGCGCTGCTGCTGGTTGACGAGCGCGGCACTGGCCTGAGCGACCCGATCAACTGTCCCGAAGCGCAGAGCTACAACGGGCACTGGGTAAAGAGCGCCGCTCAATGCGGCAGGGAATTGGGCGACCGCAGCGACCTCTACAACACCGCCGCTGCCGCTGAGGACATGGCCGACGTCCTCGACTATCTGGGGATCGACCAGGTCGACCTGTACGGCGACAGCTACGGCTCGTTCTTCTCACAGACCTTCGCCACTCGATTCCCTGACCGGGTCCACTCACTGGTGCTCGACGGGACGTACCCGATCGAGGGGCTCGACCCTTGGTACGCCACAACGGCAACCCGGCTGCGTCAGAACCTACGGTTGTTCTGCGCCCGCAGCCGCGCGACGTGTGCGATGCAGCCCAAAGACGTCCTGGTGGAGTTGGAGCAAGCACTCAATCAGCTGCGCTACTCGTCGGTGACGACTCACGCACCCGCGTCCAACGGAAAGATCGTGCAGGTCACGTTGACGCCGCGACGCGTGCTCGACACCTTGCTCTACACCGATGTCACTCCTGGCTATGTGCGCGAGACTCCGGCTGCCCTAGTGGCGTTCAACGACGGCAACGTCCGTCCACTGGCGCGCATGGTGGCCGAGGTGAACGGCCCTAGCGGCAACGTTGCCGTCCGCGCACCGCGGTGACCAACGTCCAAACGGTCCGCTTCGCGGCTACTCCGAGGGTGCGTATCTCGCGTACGCCTGCACCGACTACCCAACGGTCGTGGAATGTCAATGCGAACCGCGACAAACGTCGTGCGCAGTACAACCGTGCGGTGACGCAACTCCCCTGGTCAATACCCAGCCCTGGACGGCGCCGGAGTGGGCGGGCTCGGACTTCTTCACCTACGACTACTGCATCGGTTGGCCCAAGCCGCATGTCGCCGAACCGCCCTTCCCCGGTGGTGCGTATCCCAACATCCCGACCCTGGTGCTGAACGGTGACATGGACCTGCGGACCGACGTGTACCAAGCACGTCAGGTCGCTGCGAACTTCCCGAACAGTACGTACGTCGAGGTCCCGAACAACGGTCACGTCACGGCGCTGTACGACGCAGACCAGTGCGCGTCGGTGATCGTCCGTAGGTTCATGCGAACCCTCGATGCTGGCGACACTTCGTGCGTCGACGACATTTCTGAGCACCGCGTCGTCCGTCGATTCGCCGAGACTGCGTCGCAGGCTCCGCAGGCGAAGGTGGCAGGAAAGGCAGACGACTCCAAGGTCGCCGATCGACGTGCCGCGTACGTCGCGGTGGAGTCGGTGTCGGACGTCGTCGATCGTTGGTACGCGATTCCTGGGTACACCGGAGTCGGGCTCTACGGTGGCACGCTTCTCGATGTACTCGACGTTCAGCAATCCGTTCGTGTCGCGGGTTTGGACAATCAAACTGCACGGCATCAAGTGGACTCGCGACGTCGAGGTGAGCGGGCAGGGCACGATTCCGCGTGCGGATGGCCGCGCGTCGATGGATCTGACCGTTAAGGGGAAGGGCACCGATCGCGGCACGTTGCATTTGACGTGGCAGTCGCGTCAGCCACATGCCGAGGTCACCATCAAGGGTCACATCGGCGGCCGCAAAGTCCTACTAACCGCCCCCGCCCCCTCGTACTACTGACGCTAGCCGAAGGCCCCTCCCGTTTGCGCGAGAGGGGCCCTCGTTGCGACCGGGCGGGGAAGGGGTTGCTGTCCGGTCGCGACACCAGGTGTCGATCGGCTAGATCACCTGGTGCAGCCAACGAACCGGCGCACCATCGCCGGCATGACGGAAGGTTTCAAGTTCGTCGTCCCAGGCTCTGCCCATCAGCTGGTCAAGGGCCTCATCCAACGGCGTCCGACCCTGCTCGGCCTCGATCATCGCGAAACGCAGGCGATCCTCAGGGACGAGGATGTCGCCGTGAATGCCCATCACTGCATGGAAGATCCCAAGCGTCGGGGTGTACGAGTAGCGCTCGCCTTCACTTCCCTGGCTGGCTTCCTCGGTGATTTCGTAGCGCAGTTGCTGCCAGCCTCGCATCGCCGAAGCCAGTCGCGCACCGGTCCCGATGTCGCCGAGCCAAGACAACTCCGAGCGATAGCAGGACGACTGTGCGGGCTGGGGCGTCCAATCGAGACTGACGTGCTCACCGAGGACGCCGGCGATCGCCCACTCGACGTGTGGGCACAACGCAGCAGGCGCGGAGTGCACAAACACCACTCCGCGCGTCAAGGCACCTTGCGACATGTTCCGGCCTCCTTCACGAGGGTCGCCTTCCCCAGCGGCCTCGCAGCGGCGGACGTCCTCGCGGGGACGTGCCGGAACTTCGTCCATTGTGCCCCATCAGTCTCAGCCGCACCACCAGACTCGGCCGCGACACGCCGCCGGGTCTAGCTCACCCAGACCGCCACGAGCCAGACCAGCAGCACAGCGACCCCGGCGGCCAACTGAATGCCGGTCCCCACCCCGTACCCCTGGATCGCGGCCCAGGTCGTATCCCACGCCCGGCGTGGGTCCCGCAGTCGGACGAGTTCAGCCAGCCAGATCGCGGCGATGCCGCCGATCACGATGCCCAGCACCGGGATGGTGAAGAATCCGACGACCATCCCCACTAGAGCCACTGCCAGCACCCACCAGGGCGCCCCCTCCTGTCCCGCCTTGCGCCCCGACATCCAGGTGGCCGCCACCGTTCCGACGCACGGCCAGCACCGTGATGATCAGCACGGCTCCCCAACGGACCCAGCCACCACCGTCCAGCAGCGCCCAGACCACCGCGGCCAGCCACATCAGCGCCAACCCGGGCAGTACCGGTAACACCAGGCCAACGACGCCGACCAGCATCACGAGCAGGACGACGATCTCCAGCCAAGGACTCAACGCAGTCCCATCGACGCGTTGAACTCGACATAGCCGGGGGCGACGCGTGGCCAAGGATGAGCTGCCTCCCAGCGTGCTGCGAGCGCGACAAGGTCGAGGTCGCGGTAACGCGGACCGGTGACCGACAGCCCGAACGGCACGCCGTTGGCGCACACCCCTGCTGGCAACGACAGAGTCGGATGCCCGGTGATGTTTTGGATCGCTGTGTTGAAGGTTTCCGGCGGCAACATCCCCGGCTCGTCGGCGACCGTTAGCCGTCCATCCGCAAGCCAGCCGCTGGCACCGTTCGTCGGGCTGACGACAATCGCGTCCTGCCCGAGCAGGTTGTCGAGCCTGCGAACCAACTCGTAGCGTCGACGTCGCGCAGCTAAGTACTGGTCCACGTTCGACGCGCAGTCCCCACTCCATGAAGCCACGCGCACCCGGATGCATCTGTGACAGCGAAGCCTCGACCCACTCGCGACCGAAGCGGGCGACGTGTTCGGCCGTGGCGGCGATAAACCAGTCCTCATCAGGGTTTGCGTCGCCGAACAACTCGTGCCGGGTAATGCGATGCGGAGTCAATTCCAGCAAGTCAGCCATTGCCTCGACCGCAACCCCGAACGGCTGCGCGACGTCCTCGGGCAGCGGGCCGTCCGAACAGAACAGATCGATGACCCACAGTTCCGACACCGGACGACCCGTCGGTGACGGCAAGGTCGGTATCCCCGCCGGGTCACCAGCGACCGGGCCGGCTTCAACCTGCATCAACAACGACAGATCAGCAGCCGTGGTCGCGAACGGACCTTCGGTCGAGTAGTCGATCCAATCCTGTGGCGGCCAGCGTCCGATGACACCGTTGGTCGGCTTCAGACCAACGAGACCGCAGAACGCCGCTGGGATCCGGATCGAACCGCCGCCGTCCGTGGCTGTCGCGATTGGCACCATGCCGCTCGCAACCGCCGCCGCGCTCCCACCACTCGATCCGCCCGGGGAGTACTCGGGTCGCCCAAGGGTTAACCGTGGTGCCGAACAACCGATTAGCGGTGTACCCCTCGGTGGCGAACTCCGGCAGGTTCGACTTACCGACGATGACTGCTCCGGCCCCGACCAGTCGCGCGGGAACCGTCGAGTGCGCAGTAGCCAGAGGCGCGTCCGCGAACAGCAAAGATCCCATCGTCGTCCGCATTCCTGCGACGTCCTCAAGATCCTTGACGAGGACCGGCACACCCGCCAACGGTCCGGGATCTTCGCCGGCATCGACCGCGGCGTCGACCGCTCGCGCCTCATCGCGCGCTTGCTCGTCGCAGCGCGCGACCACCGCGTTCAGACTCGGGTTGAGTTCCTCGATACGGCTGAGGGCAAGTTCCACGACGTCAATCGCCCGTACTTCACGTGACTTGATCGCACGGCTGAGGGTCGACAATTCACCGGTCGGTTGTTCCACCTACGCACCGTATCGGCGCGTCCCCTCGAGAGGGGTCAGGCGGTGGCGCGGCGGTGGTCCCCTGCGACTCTGCTCGCAGACATGACCATCGTCGAACCCGAACTCGTAGCTGCAGTCGTGGCAGATTGCCATGGCTGCTGGCCCGAGTCGCACCACCTCAATTTCGTGAGGATGACAACTCTCACGGCTGTGTGCGTGATCCCTCCGATGCACCGCGACCAAGGTCGCACGCACGATGGGGTCTGGACAGTTCGGACTCATAGAGATTGCCATCGGCAGGTTCCTCCTGGGGTTTAACCGTGCTCCCGCCTGGCTTGCCAAGAACCGTCCGGATTGACTAGGACGTCGGAGTGGCTGACACACTGAGACCCCCCGACACGATGGGAGCACCAATGCAGCTCGGCATGGTCGGCCTTGGCCGCATGGGCGCGAACCTGGTTCGCCGCTCGCGTTCCCACGGGCACGAGTGCGTGGTCTACGACGTCAATGCCGCAGCCGTCTCGGCCCTGGTTGACGAGGGGTCAATGGGTGCGGACTCACTTGAGTCCTTGGTGGCTCAGCTTGATGCTCCAAGGACGGTCTGGGTGATGCTGCCTGCGGCCTTGGTCGAGCAGACCGTCACGACACTGTCGGGACTGCTATCGCCGGACGACGTGATCATCGACGGCGGCAACTCCTACTACCGAGACGACGTCGCGCGAGCTGCCGTACTGAAGGAACGAGGGATTCACTACCTCGACATCGGAACTAGCGGAGGCGTGTTCGGCCTACATCGTGGCTACTGCCTGATGATCGGCGGCGACGACGCGGCTGTTGATCGGCTCACTCCGCTGTTCGATGCGCTCGCCCCCGGGGTGGACGCGGCCGAACGTACCCCGGGTCGGTCGGGGGAACCCTCCCCGTCAGAGCGCGGTTGGCTGCACTGCGGACCGAGCGGTGCGGGTCACTTCGTCAAGATGGTGCACAACGGGATCGAGTACGGCGTGATGGCCGCGTATGCAGAGGGCCTAGCGATACTTCGGGCGGCCGACGTCGGACTCGAGCAGCAGACGCACGATGCCGAGAGCGCACCGCTGGCCGATGCCGAGTTCTATCAGTACTCGCTCGACACGACTGAGATCAGCGAGGTGTGGCGTCGCGGCAGCGTGATCGGGTCATGGTTACTCGACCTCACAGCGGCCGCGTTGCACGACGATCCCGAACTCGACGGATTCAGTGGACGGGTGTCCGACTCTGGCGAGGGTCGTTGGACCGCGCGGGCGGCAGTCGACACCGGCGTTCCGGCGCACGTGCTGACGGCTGCGCTGTACTCGCGATTCAGTTCGCAAGGCCACGCAGACTTTGCCGATCGCACGCTCAGCGCGATGCGTAAACAGTTCGGTGGCCACGACGAGAAGCCCGCGCCGACATCAGACCAAGGCTCGGGCCACTGATGAAGCAGCGGCTCCCTCGCTCGGACGCTCTCGTCGTCTTCGGTATCACCGGTGACCTCGCGCGCAAGAAGTTGTTTCCATCGCTGTACAAACTCGCTGAACGTGGTCGCCTCGACATGCCCATCGTCGGAGTCGCTCGCTCCACGTGGGACAAGCAAGCGCTGGTCGACCACGCGTACTCCGCGATCTCGGCTGCTCGTGACAGCGTCGACGAGGACGTATTCCGCAAGCTCGCCGAACAGCTGTCGATCGTCGACGGTGACTACAACGACGCCGAGTACGTTCGAGCGGTTGGCCGAACAACTCACCAGCTGCCTCGCTGGCCGTCCTTCTATCTAGCGATTCCCCCAGACATGTTCCCTGTCGTGATCGAACGGTTGGCAGCAGTTGACTTGACCAAGTCAGGGCGAGTCATTGTCGAAAAGCCGTTCGGCCGAGACACGCAGTCGGCAGAAGACCTCGACCGAGTGCTGCACGATCACTTTGACGAGTCGCGCATCTTCCGGATCGACCACTACCTCGGCAAAGAGTCCGTCGAGAACCTGCTGGTGTTTCGATTCGGAAACTCAATCCTTGAGCCGCTGTGGAATCGCAACAACATCGCAAACGTGCAGATCACCATGGCGGAGGCGTTCGGGGTCGAGGGACGTGGTGCCTTCTACGAAGAAGTCGGGCGCGATCCGCGACGTCGTGCAGAACCACCTCCTCCAGGTGCTCGCGCTGCTGGCGATGGAACCACCTGTTGCCAAGGACGCTGATGCATTGCGCGACGAGAAGGTTCGCGTCCTGAAGGCCATCAGGGCAGTCGATCCGCAGCGCGTCGTACGAGGGCAGTACGAGGGGTACCTCGACGAACCGGGGGTGGCGCCGGACTCGACCGTTGAGACGTACGCGGCGATGGCGTTGCGCATTGACTCGTGGCGCTGGGCTGGTGTGCCGTTCTACATTCGCGCGGGCAAGGCGTTGAGCAAGACCTGGCTTGAGGCCATCGTCACGTTCCGCGATCCCCCACGCATGATGTTCGCCGACGCGACTGTTCCACAGCCGCGCGCAAACACGATGCGCTTTCGGCTCGGTCACGACGACGGTGTGACGCTTGACGTCCAGGCCAAGCGTCCCGGACGTGAACTCGCAACGCGCGACGTTGCCATGCGAGTCGACTTCGACGACGCGTTAGGCGTACGTCAGGACGCGTACGAGCGACTGATCGACGACGTACTCGACGGCGAAGCACGAAGATTTGCGCGCAGTGACACGGTTGCCGAAGCCTGGCGGATCGTCCAACCCGCCCTTGACGAGCCCACGCCCGTCCACCCGTACGCGCGGGGGACGTGGGGTCCGGTCGAGGCGGACGAGATCACCGGGCGTCGTTGGGTTCAGCCCGATGATGGCGAGTAGCGACGGGCCAGAGGTTCGCATCGCTGCGACCGCTCAAGCCGCTGCCGAAACGGCTGCCGAACTCATCGCCGAGGTGTTGACGTCGGCGATCGCTGAGCGTGGGAACGCGACAATCGCGCTGAGCGGCGGAACCTCACCGATCCCCATGCTGCAAGCGTTGGCTGACCTGCCAGTCGATTGGGCAAGGGTCGACGTCTTTCAGGTGGACGAACGGGTGGTCGGTGACGACGACCCGGACCGGAACTGGGCGATGATCGAGCGAAGTCTGATCGAGCCCGCCGGCGTACCAACGTCCCGGCAGCATCCGATGCCCGTGGGATCAGACGACGTCGACTGGCGGTGTTGGTGCGTACGCCTCGATGCTGCGCTCTCGTGCCGCACGGGGGCTGGACGTCGTCCATTTGGGACTCGGCGCCGATGGGCACACCGCATCGTGGCCTCCCGGGGACGCCGTCGTCGACTCGGTAGCGGACGTCGCTTTGGTCGGTGCGTTCAACGGACATCGACGAATGACGCTGACCCCTCGCGTCGTCAATGCGGCGGACCACGTCGTCTGGCTGGTAACCGGAACGGACAAGGCAGCAACGTTGCGTCGCGTCCTGGCTGCCGATCCGTCGCTGCCCGCGAGTCGGGTCCGTCGTGCGCCGAACGTTGTCGTGGTTACTGACTCGGAGTCGGCGCCGTAACGTCGTCGCCGACAGCAGTCCGAGCTCAGTCGCTTCGTGCAGTTCGTGGGCGCGCATTCTGCGCCAGATGACGTAGGTGACACCCCCGACCAGGATCGGGAGCAAGTACGTCAGCAGTCGGTAAATCAGAACGCCAGTCACGATCTCGTTGTCGAGCGAATCTCCCAACACCGCGACGAAGACCGCGGTGTAGGCAACCTCGACGACACCGACGCCGCCTGGGGTGACTTGGATGATCGTCGACAGGCGTCCAACGCTGTACAGCGCGAGCCCGACGAACCAGCGGAAGCGAACTCCTCGGGACGCCGGAGAACCAGAGACAGACCGTGAGCAGCAGACCGTTCAGCCAGTAGTTGCCGATGGTGACTGTCGTCAGGTGGCCACCGCGATCGCGAATAACCTCGATGGTGCGTTCGCGTAATTGCTCCGCCTGCGCCTCGAGGTCGGTGATCGGGCGGACGTCGAAATAGCCGTCGGAGCGGGTTGACGCAGATTTGCGTGAAGTGACCCAACCAGCGGGTGAACCCGACGCTGCGGAGCAGCGCGACCACCACCACGACAACGATGACCGTGACGAGCGAGCGCGATGGCGGCGGCCAGGTAGAGGTTGAAGCCGTCGTACGTCGAACCCTCGGTGATCGCGAGTATCAAGAACGCGATTCCGGGCATCGAGATCATCGTCGCGTTGCTCCAGACCGACACTGCGAACGTGGCGCGGGTGAAGTCCTCGACGCTGACCTTCCAGGAGTAGAGGATCGCAAAGCGGGCGGCCGTCCCAGAAGGTCCCGGGATCACGTTCGAGACCGCGGTACACGACTGCTGCGCGACGAACGCGCGTCGGAACGTCAGCCCGTGGATCGGCGTCCGCATGGCTTCGGCGTTCAGGCCCATGATGACAAAGCCGCCGACGAGCAGCAGGAGGAGTTGAAGCGCCGACATTGCCTTAAGGGCGTCGCCGATGCTCGCGTAGCCAGCGAGTTCAGGGATGAGCTTGAAGATGATGAGGGCCAGCAGCGCCCCGGTGAACATCGCACTGAGCACCTTGAACAGCAGGGACTGTGCGCTTGGTGGAGATCCGGTGGCCTCCGGCGGCAACGGATTAGGCGACGAAGCCTGCTGCCCACTCACCCGCCCCACCCTACGCACCCATTTCCTAAGAACGACGCGCTCTCCCGCACTGGTGCAACAAATTCCATGTTCATGCTGTGGACAACCCGAGGACGACCGGACCCAAACTGATCCGACCTGACGTCCCTCTACGTTTTCGTTCGAAGTGCGCCGACCAGAACCAGCCGACTCAACTCTTGGATTTCCACAGCATGAGTGCATCGTTTGTTCCACCAGGAGGGGAGAGCGCGTCGTTCTTAGGAAAGGTGGAAGGGGGTGTTTGGGTTTGGTGGGAAAGGGGGTTGTGGGGGCGAATAGGGTTGGGGGGTGATCACCTGCCCGGCTTGCGGTCACGAGAACCTCGAGACCAACAAATTCTGCGGCGAATGCGGCACGACGCTCGCCGGAGCCGGCCTTCCCATCGTTGAGGAACGCAAGGTCGTCACGGTGTTGTTCTGCGACCTCGTGGGGTTCACCGCCGCTTCGGAGTCGGCTGACCCCGAGGACGTCAGCCGGATGCTGTCCGGCTACTTCGAGATGGCACGCAACAACATCGAGGGCGTCGGAGGCAGCGTCGAGAAGTTCATCGGTGACGCCGTCGTCGGAGTGTTCGGCGTCCCCGCGGCGCACGAAGACGACCCGGAGCGCGCACTTCGCGCAGCCACACAGATCGTCGAGGACGCCGAAGCAGATGCAGTTCGTCGGGGGCGAACCGCTCCAGCTCCGCATCGGCATCAACACCGGCGAGGTGCTCGTACGATTCGGCGTCGGCTCAATGTTCGGCGAAGGTTCGGTCACCGGAGACGCGATCAACACGGCGTCGCGGCTGCAGTCGATCGCCCCTGAGATGGGCATCGCCGTCGGACCGTCAACGTACGAAGCTACCGCTGGCGTCTTCAACTTCACCGAACTCGAACCGGTCACCGTCAAGGGGAAGTCAGCTCCGCTTCAGGTACACCTCGCGACCTCCCCGCGAGCCGACGTCGGTGACGACGCGCGCAGGCACTACGACACTCCTTTCATCGGACGCCAGGTCGACCTAGCCCTCATGAAGGGATTCTTCGAAAAGGCGATCGACGAGAACTCGGTACAAGTTGTCACGGTCGTCGGCGAGCCCGGGCTCGGCAAGAGTCGAATCGTCGCTGAACTCGCGCGATACCTCGATGATCTCCCCGATCTGATCAACTGGCGACAAGGGCGCTGCCTGCCCTTCGGCGAAGGCATTACGTTCTGGGCGCTCAGCGAAATCGTCAGGTCGCACGCGGGAATCCTCGACTCCGATCCGCAGCAGTTGGCCAGCGTCAAACTCGAGCGAGTACTTCCTGAAGGACCGGAACGGCAATGGTTCCACCAGCGACTGCTCCCCCTGATTGGGATCGAGGCATCGTCTGGCGCCCAACGCGGCGAACTGTTCACGGCGTGGCGTCGATTCCTGGAGAACATCGCGGAGACCAATGCCACCGTGGTCGTCTTTGAGGACCTTCACAGCGCCGATCAGCCAATGCTGGACTTCATTGAGCACCTTGCCGAGCATGCCGAGGGCGTTCCCCTGATGGTGGTCGCCACGACTCGCCCAGAACTCTTCGAGGAGCACCCAGAGTTCTCGTCGCACATCCGCAAGAACAGCACGATCGCCCTCACTCCCCTGACCGAAACGGAGACAGCACGGCTAATCTCCGCGCTGCTCGGTTCTGCGCGACTGCCGGACGACCTTCACCACGAGGTCGTTTCGCGAGCCGGCGGAAATCCCCTGTACGCCGAGGAGTTCGTGCGCCTGCTCAAGGACCGCGATCTGCTCGTCGAAGACGGCCCGGTTTGGAAGTTGGTCGATGGCGCAGAGATACCGGTGTCAGAGTCAGTGCACGCGATCATCGCCGCGAGGCTCGATGGCCTCAGCCCCGAGGCAAAGTCGACGTTGACCGACGCCGCGGTGGTTGGCGTGGACTTCTGGGTCGGCACGCTCGCCGCGATGGGCAGGCCGCGAGGCCACCGAAGCCATCGAGATTCTCCGCGAACTCGCACGTAGGGAACTGGTCCACCCGGTTCGTCACTCCTCTTTCGACGGCGAGGTCGAGTACTCGTTCACCCACCTGCTGGTCCGCGACATCGCCTACCACCAACTCCCGCGCACGGCTCGCGCGACCCGGCACGTTGCCGCCGCGGCTTGGATTGAGTCCAAAACAGCAAGTCGCCTAGAAGACGTCGCGGACGTGCTGGCTCATCACTATGCGACGGCTCTCGACCTCGCCCGCGCATCTGGTGAGAGTCGAATTGGCAGCGGAGTTGGAAGCACCGACCCTGCGATTCCTTACGTTGTCCGGCGAGCGATCACTCGGCTTGGAGACCAGCGCTGCGCTCGCTGCCTTCGAACGAGCATTGCGACTGACTCCTCCTGGACACTCGGCTCGCCCGCAAGCCCTCTACCACTACGGAGTCGCGCTCGCGAACAGCGGTCGCTACCCCGAATCGGTAGCCGCACTTGATGAGGCCATCCCCGCGCTCAAGGAAGCTGACGACCTCTCGACAGCGGCCGAGGCGATGAGTCAGTTGTCGGGAGTGCTTTCTCGCGTTGGCGATCTTCGCTGGACGACGATGTCCGAAGAGGAGGTCGAACTGCTGCAGCCGCTACCTCCTGGCCCACAACTCGTGGACTCGTTGGCCAATCTCGCCGTCGACGAGTCTCTTCAAGGCAGGGCAGACACCGGAGTCAAACACGCCCAGCAAGCTTTGGACCTCGCCGAGAGTCTTGGTTTGCCACGACCGGCCACGCGCTGTCGGCTACCGCGGAGTGGCGCGCAGCCTTCTCGGAGACGGCGGCGGTACCGCAGGACCTGCGCGAGGCGATCGCCTTGGCCACTGACGCCGGACAAGGTGCTGAGGTCGCCATGTTTCACAACAACCTCGGCATGGCGCTGTGGACGTTCGAGGGGCCGAGCCCCGCTCTGGACGTTCTTCGAGAGGGCATCGACTTCGCCCGACCCCGCGGCCTCACCGGTTGGGTCGTCACGATGTCAGCGAGCACGATCGATCCGCTCGTCGACATGGGACAACTTGACGAGGCCTCCGAACTCGCCAAGACCATGTTGGAAAACCTTCAAGACAGCGGCGACGTGTTCGACCTGCTCGGCGTGCGCACCGCACTCGTACGAATCATGGCGTTGCGTGGCGAGGCCGATCAGGTCGTCGATCAGTTGGACTGGCTGGAGTCGACGGCGCGCACCCAAGCAACGCCCGAGGACATTGTGATCGGGTTGGGGTCAGCGGCACTCGCCCGAGCGTCACTGGGACAAGCAGACGCTGCCCTTCAACTCCTCAACGAAGTGGACGCCGGCTCCGGGACGAGGAACACCCAGTACTACCCCGCGTTGTTACCCGCCATGGTTCGGACGGCGGTTTCGCTTCAGCAGATTGAGTTGGCGACGCGACTGGTGACTGGTGTCGACCCGACGTACCCGTACACCCAACATGCATTGCTCGCGGCGGAGTCGGTGCTGACCGAGGCTCGAGGCGACAACACCGCAGCCATTGCGTCGTACGCCGAAGCAGCCGAGCGGTTGGAGAACGTTTGGTGTCGTTCCGGAGCGAGCCTTTGCCCTGCTCGGACAAGGACGTTGCCTGATCGCGGACGGCTCGAGCCGACGAGGCCTCGGCCATCCTCACCGAAGCGCGCGACGTGTTCTCCCGACTGGGAGCGACGCCGTCGGTGATCGCGACCGACGCGGTATTGGCTCTCTAACCGAGCAAGACCGCAATTCGGTCGGCGGCGTCGACCGTCGCAGCACCCAGTTCGTCGAACCGTGCCAACGGAATCCGTCGCTCTGGCCCCCACACATTCACCACGGCGATCGGACGATGCCGCGCATCCAGTGCCGCTGCCGAGACACCGTTGGTAAACGCCGCGTCCTCTCCGACACAACGGGCGTAGCCGACCTGACGCGCCTGCGCGAGTTCATCGTCAAGCAACGAACGATCGACGATCGTGCTGTCGGTGTATCGCTCCAACGACTGCGGCAGCGCACCGTCGCGTTCCTGCGCCGACAACCAGGCCAGGAAGATCTTGCCGCTCGACGTCGAGTGCAGCGAGATCTGATCCTGCGTCCACGGTTGGAACGTCGCTCCAGTCACCGACACATGGTCGACGTACTCAAGGGTGACCGCCTTGACGATCGCCAGGCTCACCATCTCGCCAGTCGTCGACGACAGTTCCTCGACGACTGGTCGCACTCGTCGCACCACCGATGCGACGTCGGCGGCCGCCCCGAGGCTGAGCGCGCCGTAACCCACGCGGTACCCACTGGTCGAGGACGTCCGCTCGACCATGCCGTGCGACTGCAACGTGGCGAGCAGCCGCCAGGCAGTGCTGCGATTGATACCGCAGGCTTCGGCCAGCTCGGCCACGGTTGGGGCATGATCGCTCGCCGCGACGGCCGCCAGAAGTTCAAGGGCCCGATCGACCGACTGCACCGACTGTGCTGGCACCGGCTCAACTCCTTGACAGGTCACCTGTAATACTTCTAGCGTCAACGCACCATAGTAGATAGACGTTCATATTCTGCAATTTGTAGTGCAATATCGTCGTGCAACCTGGAGGTTCGCTGTGCTCC
Source organism: uncultured Actinomycetota bacterium (assembly GCA_963726755.1). Classification (GTDB taxonomy): domain Bacteria; phylum Actinomycetota; class Actinomycetes; order JAHEKZ01; family JAHEKZ01; genus DATKIY01. Next base: position 769,089 of record CAVSDB010000001.1, on the reverse strand, counting down.
CGTTAAGTCCGCCGCATTCATCACCTGCGCCGTCACCGGCTCCGGCGACTCCACGGGAGTCAGCGACAAGGTTCCGGTCACGCCGGACCAGATCGCCGAATCCGCGCTTGAAGCCGCTGCCGCCGGCGCAGCGGTCGTGCACATTCACGTCCGCAACCCAGACACCGGCAAGGGCGCCCGCGACCCCAAGCTCTACGCGCAGGTCGTCGAGCGAATCCGTGACTCGGGCACCGACGTCGTCATCAACCTGACCACAGGCATGGGTGGCGACTTGGTACTCGGCGGCGCCGACAAGCCGCTGCCGCCGAACGAGGCTGGCACCGACATGGCGTCAGTGACCGAGCGGCTTGAGCACGTCGCGGAATTGCGTCCGGAAATCTGCTCGCTCGACGCCGGAACGATGAACTTCGCCGCCGGTGGCGACTACATCATGGTCAACACGCCCAGACATGGTTCGCGCGATGGCCAAGGGCATCAAGGACCTCGGCGTCAAGCCCGAGGTCGAGGTCTTCGACACCGGCGACCTCGTCTTGCTGAACGAACTCGTGCGCGACGGCCTGATCGACAACCCAGCCCTGATCCAGCTGTGCATGGGTATCCCCTACGGCGCGCCGAACGACCCGATCACGCTGCAGGCGATGGTCAACAACCTGCCTGCCGGATCGAACTTCTCTGCCTTCTCGATCGGACGCTTCCAACTCCCCTACGCAGCGACTGGCCGTGCTCTCCGGCGGCAACGTGCGCGTTGGGCTCGAGGACAACCTCTACCTGTCGAAGGGCGTCCTTGCCACCAACGGTCAACTCGTCGCCAAGGCCAAGTCGATGATGGACTCCATCAACGTGCGTGTCATGACCGCTGCTGAGGTACGCGACACCCTCGGCCTGGTCAAGCAAGCATGACCGCTGTTGACCTCACCACCGTCGGACTCCTCGGCGGTGGCGTCATCGGTGGTGGCTGGGCGGCCCGTTTTGCGCTCAACGGCGTCGACGTGCAGTTGTTCGACCCCGACCCGCAGGCGATGCGCAAGGTCGACGAAATGCTGGCCAACGCACGTCGCGCCTGGTCTTCGCTTACTGATGCGCCGATGCCGGCCGAGGGACGAGTCACGCTCGTTCCAACGCCCGAGGACGCGGCGTCTGGTGCGCAATTCGTCCAAGAAAGTGCGCCAGAGAACGAGCAGATCAAGCGCTCGCTGCTCGCGAGCGCCAGCAAAGCGGCACCTGCAGACGTGGTCTTCGGCAGTTCGACGTCCGGGATTCTTCCGACGTTGCTGCAGACCGACATGACGCATCCGGAACGCCTCGTCGTCGGACACCCGTTCAATCCGGTGTACCTGTTGCCCCTCGTCGAGGTTTGCCCAGGCAAGCAGACCGATCCTGCTGCAGTGACCAGGGCGGCAGACGTCTACCAACACCTCGGCATGCGTCCGCTGGTGTTGCAGCATGAGATCGACGGATTCGTCGCCGACCGGCTGCTCGAGGCGCTCTGGCGCGAAGCCCTATGGCTAGTGGCTGACGGGGTCGCCACGGTCGAGCAGGTCGACGACGCGATCCGATTCGGTGCCGGACTGCGCTGGGCGTCGATGGGCACCATGCTCACCTACCGCATCGCTGGTGGCGAGGGTGGCATGCGTCACTTCATGGAGCAGTTCGGTCCAGCTTTGCAGTGGCCCTGGAGCAAGTTGACCGACGTACCCGAACTCACCGACGAGTTACTCGACCGAATCGAAGCGCAGTCTGATGCACAAGCCGCTGGCGCGGACGTCCGAGAACTTGAGCGACTGCGTGATGACTGCCTCGTCGGGGTGCTGCAGGGACTTCAAGGTCGTGACTTCGCGGCCGGGGCGGTCCTCAACAGTTACGAGGCGCAGCTTCGTCAGCGGTCGGGTGATACCGCGTCATGAGCCTGTTGCACGTCAGCGAGCACCGAAGCTCGATCGTCGGGGAAGCCACAGACCTTCCCGGCCACGGTGTCGACGTGCAAGTACAGCGAGTCGCCCGGTAGCAACCTCTGCGCCATCGTCGGCGAGCAGCGACGTGTGAAGCCGAACTCGTTTGGTGTCGTGCGAGTGCAGTTGAGACGATGCACGCAACGTCTCGCCGCGACTAACTTCGCGCAGGAACTTGATGGTGATTTCAACGGTGTACATGCTGCACCCAGTTGCCTCGCGGTACGACGCACTCAACCCCAAGGCATCAAGGAACTCCTCATTGGCGTCGGTAAGAACCTGCGCGTAGGCCGCGTCATTGAGGTGCCCGTTGTAGTCAATAGCCGAGTCGGGAACTTGGCAGGAAAACTGCGTGAAGCGGGCATTGGCTGGAATAGTCACGGGAGAATCGTGTCACGTGGAGGATGTGAATGACCGAGCGACCCTCGACCTCAGATGCTGCGCCAACGCGCGTAACAACCCCGCGCGAAGGTGTCGCGTTCGCCGGGTGGGACGACACCGCGCCCATCGACGCGCCGCTGCGCCTCCACGACGCGACCGTCATCCAGGCGTGGTGCGACTACAACGGACACATGAGCGAGTCGAGTTACTTGCTCGTGGTGGGTGACAACGCAGATGCATTCTTCAGATACTTCGGGATCGACGAGGCGTACCGGGCCTCCGGCGGTTCGCTTGTACACCGCCGAAACGCATCTGCACCACCTACGCGAAGCAGACGAGGGAGACCATCTCAGTTTCACCCTTCAGGTGCTGGGTGTTGATGCCAAGCGCGTTCACCTAGTTCACGAAATCATCCTCACCGAGCGGCGACGCGATCGCGACCGCCGAACAGATGCTGCTTCATGTCGACATGCAGGCTGGCAAGGTTGCTCCCCTACCCGATCACCTGTACTCGCGCCTCAAGGCCATCGAGCAGGCGCACACGACCCTCCCCGTGCCCGGACTACGTGGGCCACGTGATGGGATTGCCACGGCGCTGAGAGAATCCAAGTAAATCCACCAGACTGACCTAACACCACATCGAAGGGGCCCCATGGACTTCACCCTCAACGACGAGCAGCGCGCGATCGTCGAGACGGTCCGCCACTTCGTCGACCGAGAACTCGTACCGCACGAGGACGAGGTCGAGCGACTGGACGAGGTCCCCGCCGAACTAGCAACCGCGATCCGACGCAAGGCCCTCGACGCCGGCATCTACGCCGCCAACATGCCTGAAGATGTGGGTGGCGGCGGGCTCGATGCCATCTCGCTAGCACTTGTCGAACGCGAACTCGGACGGACCTCGTTCGCGCTCCACCACTTCGTCGCCCGACCCAGCCGAATCCTGATGGGCTGCACCGGCGACCAAGTCGACCAGTACCTGCTGCCAACTGTTCGTGGCGAAAAGCAAGAGTGCTTAGCGATCACCGAACCGGGCGCCGGCTCAGACGTGCGCGGAATGACAACCCGCGCTAAGGCAGACGGTGACGACTGGATCGTCAACGGCACCAAGCATTTCATCAGTCACGCTGACATCTCCGACTTCATCATCTTGTTCGCCGCCACCGGCGATGAAGAGACTTCGCGTGGACCGCGCAAATTGATTTCGTGTTTCCTGGTGGACTCCGACCTGCCAGGACTGACGGTTCGTAAGGGATCCCCGAGCGTCTCGCACCGCGGGTATCACCACTGCGAGATCCACTTCGAGGACGTCCGTCTGCCAGGTTCTGCCCTCCTAGGCGAAGAAGGACACGGCTTCGACGTCATGGGCCAATGGCTCGGTGCCACGCGCCTGGCGGTGGCCGCCAACTCCGTCGGACGCGCGCAACGCGTGCTCGACGCCGCGCTTGAGTGGGCTGTCACTCGCGAACAGTTCGGTCAGCCGATCGGACGCTTCCAAGGCGTGAGCTTCCAGCTCGCTGACTCAGCGGTCGAAATCGAAGCCGCACAACTGCTCACACTGCAGGCGGCTGCACGCGCCGACGCAGGAACACTCACCGATCTCGACGTCGCGATGGCCAAGCTGACCGCGACCGAGACACTTGGTCGTGTTACCGACCGCGCGGTCCAGGTGTTCGGCGGCATGGGTTTGGTTCGCGAACACCAGATCGAACGATGGTGGCGTGACGCGAGAGTCGAGCGCATCTGGGATGGCACCAGCGAAATTCAACGTCACATCATTTCGCGCGGACTGCTTCGTCCCCTCGAGGCGAAGGCACGATGACCGTTCACACCGAGGTCACCGGTACGACCCTGGTCATCACGCTCGACAACCCCAAGGCAAACGCCGTCAACGTCGCCACCAGTCTTGAGTTGTACGCCGCCTTCAAGCAGTTGCAGGACGACCCGGCACTCCGCGTTGGAGTCATCACCGGTGCCGGACCACGCTTCTTCTGCGCAGGCTGGGACCTGAAGGCCGCAGCCGAGGGCGAAGCAGTCGATGCCGACCACGGACCCGGAGGGTTTGCGGGGCTCACTGAATTCTTCGACATCGGTAAGCCGGTGATCGCAGCCGTCAACGGACTGGCGCTTGGCGGCGGCTTCGAACTTGCGCTAGGTGCCGATCTCGTCGTCGCTAGTGACAATGCCGAGTTCGGGCTACCCGAGGTGCACCTTGGGATCGTTGCCGACTCAGGTGGCCTGCTGCGCGTCCCGGCCCGGGTCCCCCGGGCCGTCGCGCTTGAGTGGCTGCTGACCGGACGCCGCGTGCCCGCAGTCGAGGCAGAGCGTTGGGGTCTGGTGAACCGCGTCGTCCCTGCAGCAGACCTGATGAGTTCGTCGCTCGAACTTGCTGCCTCGATCGCTGAGGCAGCGCCACTCGCGATCGCCACCGTGCTTGAGGTGGTTCGCGAAACTGAAGGTCTTAGCCATCTCGGATGGCTTCGCGCGACTGCGCTCAGGTGAGTTGACCGTGTACGCCGCCATGCTGACGTCGGAAGATGCACTTGAGGGTCCGCTCGCCTTCGCAGAGGGACGCAGTCCGGTCTGGCAGGGACGCTGACCGAAGCGTTCGTCGACCGGCCAGAGCCTCAGGTCAGATGGTACGTCTCGGTGTGACCGTCAACTGCGATCGCTTGGCCAGACACCATGGCCGCCTCAGGCGACGCGAGGAAACTGACCATGCTGGCGATCTCGTCGGGCCGCACAAACCGTCCGATTGACTGCACCTGCGTGTACTCACTGACCAGTTGCTCGACACTCGCTCCAGTCGAGGCAGCTTGCGCAGCGATCACCCGGTCCATCCGATCCCCTGACACCGATCCAGGACAGACTGCGTTCGCCCTGACTCCATACGGTCCCAATTCGATCGCCAGTGACTTTGTGAATCCGATGACCGCCCACTTTGCCGCTGCGTAGGGGGAACGCTGTCCGTAACCCACCTGACCTGCTACCGACGAGATGTTGACGATCGACCCCGACCCCTGTGACTTCATCACCGGTGCGACTTGCCGACAGGTGAGGAACTGACTGTCCAGGCCGACCTCGAGGCAACGTCGCCACTCGGTCATAGTCAATGTCTTCGACGTTCGCGGTGGGTCCGGCGATACCTGCGTTGTTAACCAGGACATCTATACCGCCCCACTCGCCGACGACGGTGTCGAGCCACTGCGATACTTCACCTGGGTTCGCAACGTCAACCTTCGTTCGACCCACCGACGAGTGCTGATCCCCGAGACGCTCTAGCGCAGCCGCGTCCATATCGCAGACGTGGACGCGGGCTCCGTCAGAGGCGAAGCGGGATGCAATCGCGGCGCCGATACCAGCGCCGCCGGCGGTAACGACAACTCTCGCAGATTCACTCACCCGAACATCATGGCGGCGATGCCGACGGTCTGGGGTTATTTCGGCTTCGGCGTGGTCGCCTTCTTCTTGCTCGCTGCGACCTTCTTGGTCGGGGCCTTCTTCGGCGTCGGATCAGGTTTCAACGCTCGACTCAAGTCATGAATCCTCGTGAGGAACCAACTCGCTCGATACGACTTTGGCGGATCGGTGTCACTCGCTTCGAGTTTGTAACTCCAAACCCGTTCAGCGATTCGGTCTAGGTCCTCGTCCGTGAGCGCCATGTCGTGTTCCTTCCCGACTTCTCATTTGCACCGTACACCCGGATCTGAGGTGTCGAAAGACGCGTTAGTAGAGGGTCTGTCTAGGGGGTTGTCGCTGTCACGTCAAAGTCATGCAGAGGCACACTTAGAGCGACTCAGCACTCCAAGCGGATCGTCGAGCAAATCCGCGAAGGCACTTTCTGCCGCACCCAACAGCGTCGAGTCGCCGCCGAGTTGGGGCAGGGTCACCCGAACCTGCTCGCGGGAAGCTGGAAGCGCTCGGTCCAATTGCTGCTCTACGACGTCGCTCACCACGGGGTATATCTCGCGCAATAAACCACCCAAGATCACGACTTCGGGATTGAACAGATTGACCAGATTGGCGATACCGAGACCAAGCCAGACCCCAACCCGTCGCACACCAGCACGCACCTGTGGATCGGGGTCGCGAACGACTTCCATCTCGTCGAGCTGGGGCCAACGTTCTGGCTCGTAGCCGGCAGCTCGGAGTACGGCGTCTCGCCCGATTTCGGTCTCCCAACAGCCGCGTGAGCCGCAGCGACACAACCGACCCTTCGGATTGACCACCATGTGGCCAACCTCGCCGCCGTAACCGCCAGCACCCGACATCAACCGGCCGTCGATCATTAACCCACCACCGACACCAACCCCACCGGACAGATAGAGCACGTCGTCCACGCCGACGGCGGCGCCGCGCACGTGCTCAGCCAGCACACCCAGATTGGCATCGTTGCCGACTGTGACCGGGAACGACAATGCCTCAGATAGTGACTCGCCAAAGGGAGCGTCGACCCAACCCAGGTTGGAAGCGAAGCGGACCAGACCGTCGGTACGTCGCACGACGCCGGGCACGCCGACCGCAGCTCCCACCCAGCGGGCACGCCGGGGCGCGGATTCCAACACCGATTGCGCCAATCGTTCCAATTGCTTAGTCGCAGCACTAACCGAATATGAGTCACGGCGATGAGAACGTGAACGTCGCTCCATCACTACGCCGCCAAGACCGACCATGGCTGCAACAGAGCGATCGACGCGCGCGTCGAACGCTAGGACCACAGCCGAGTCCGGGATCAATTCGACGACCAGCGACGGACGTCCCACGCCCTGTCCGACGCCTTCGGTCTCTCTCGCCAGTCTTGCATCAACAAGTTCGGAAACCAGCACTCCGACGGTGCTTCGGTTCAGCCCGGTGATGGCCACCAACTGCGAGCGCGAGTGTGGGCCATGGCGGTGCAGGAGGCGAAGCAGCCGAGCTAGATTGTGCCGGCGAACTTCATCCTGCGTGACACCAGAGAGGTCACTCACGCCAGCAACACTTCCTTGTCGACTTGGTCAGACTCGTCCAGGGCGACCTTGACCGCACTGTGTCGATGAGTCAATCCCGGCGACGAGTGGCATGCCTGCACGCTAATGGACCGGCGGATTCTTTGCGCCCACCCCTCGGGCATTCAGTTCGAGCCCAAACACGCCGATCTCCGCTCGGTGACCTTTGAGTACCACACGATGCGCCTGGCGACTGCCTTAGCGTTTTCGCTGGCCGTAGCCGGGCCCATTGCATTGTGGGTCAGTGTGGTGACCGGCGGCAGCCCGGTAGACGCCGGCATGATGATCGCCACGCTCGGTGGCATTATCGCGATGCCCTGCTGGCTGGTTTTCCGGCTCCAACAACACCGACGCGGCCAGCCGTGGATCGTGTCTCACCGGCTTGCACTGGACGTCGCGCAACTCACTGTCTTCTTCGTCGTAGGTACCTACGACTCATGGGCCTTCGACGGATACATGAGCGCGGTGTGGGCGTACTTCTTCCCGCTGATTCTCCTTGCCGCAGTGCAACTCCCGTCCGCGTGGGCTGCGACATTCGGCGTCTTGTGCAGCGCATCATTCGCCGTCACATCGGCGACGGCTGGCACGCTGCATCGCTCGGACACTGCGACCGTAGTCAACGGTGTATTCGCTCTGCTCATTGTTACCGGCTTTGCCATCGCACTGACTCGCACGCTCCGCGCCTTGAGCGAAAGTAGCGAGAAGCGGCGTAAGAATCTGCAAGAGCAAGTCGATGAGCTTTCACTGGCCCTGGAAGCAGTTGCCTCCGGAGATCTTCAACCAATTGGCGTCGAACAACGAGCACGCGAAGCCATCGTCGGCGCTGACTCTCTAGACGAGCAGGGCAGCGCCGTCGGAACACTCTGGGGCTCACTCGATCGAACGTTGACTGCGTTGCGACGAGTTGTCGACCGCGTCGTCGAAACCGGGCAAGGGCTCACCGCCAGCACCTCGACACTTCACGAGGCGGCGAGCAACGCGGCCGCCAGCCATACCCAGCAGTCGGCAGCGATCGCACAAACGACATCAAGCATGCAGGAGCTTGCCGCTACCGCAGCACAGATCGCTGAGACCGCAGCAGCGGTCGGCAATGCCGCCGCAGACGTCACAGGGGCAGCGGCTAAGGCTCGGGAAGTGGTGGCCGAGACGTCCGAACAAATGTCGAGCATCGTCGACCGAGTCGAGTCCATTGCGGCCGAGGCTTTGGAACTCGACGTGTCCGGCACCGAGATTGATCGCATCTTGAACGTGATCGATGACCTTGCCGACCAGACCAATCTGCTCGCACTCAACGCAGCGATCGAAGCCGCTCGCGCCGGTGAGCACGGCCGCGGCTTCGCCGTCGTGGCTGCCGAAGTGCGATTGCTTGCCGAACGCGCGCAGGAGTCGACCGGCCAAATCCAAGGCATAGTTGCGCGCATTATGTCCGGTACTCGGGCTACCGTGGTGGCAACCGAGGAGGGAGCAAAGGCAGCTCGTCGCGGTGCGCAGATGGCGAATCAAGTGTCCGAGACACTGGAGCAGATCGTCAGTCTGGCCGCACGGGCGACGACGTCGGCGGACCAAATTGGTTTGGCGACTCGCCAACAGACGTCGGCCTCACATCAGGTGGTTGCAGCCATGACTCAAGTCGCGGACGTTGCTGAAACTCAAGCCAGTGGACAACTCGAGCGCGTAGAACAGATCCAACTTCTCGACTCGATGGCCGAAGATCTCCACGCGTCGATCGCAATCTTCCGCGGTTCGAAGTGACTCTGCGCGCCTCCCCGTGACAGCGTGACAACGACGCTTCGTAAGGGAATAGGTCTGATCGGCATCACATTGCCGGTGGTCCTGGTCACTTCACACTTTGTTGGGTTCGTGCCCGGAGCCATGCCCAGTTCCATCAGCGGCTTCTACTTCACGCGAATGGGGCCTTACTTCGTCGGTAGTCTGTGCGCGCAAGCCGTGCTCTTTGTCTATTACCGAGACTCGCGGGCCGACAACTGGCTGAGTAATGCGGCTGCGGCCCTGGTGACCTTCGTGGCGCTTTGTCCGACGGCACCTCCTGGACTGGACAGGTCCTGGTGGAACGTGGCGCACTTAGTGGCTGCCTTCTCGTTCTTCACCGTCGTCGCCGTGTTCGCTGGCTTCCGGTTCCCGCGCAAACCAGACCAGGAACATTGGTGGGACCCCTGGCGCTCGCCCTGGCCAACGTCGTCCGCAGCGGACAAGCGCGACTGGATCTACCGAAGCTGCGCCATTGTGATCATGGGAGCCCTCATCGGCTCGTTCCTGCTTGACCAGCTAGGTGGGCATCTTCTGCTCTGGGGCGAAGTTCTCGCGATGCTCGCCTTCTCGTTCTCGTGGCTGGTCAAAGGGCAGTTTCGCTGGCTCTGGCGCTGGGAAGTTCTGCCTGACGACTAGCCCTCAAGAGTTGTAACGGATCAGTTACAATCTGTTACCTTCTGTGCTGGGCGGGTTAGGAGCCTGGGTTTGGGTGACTTACGATCGCCATCCCTCCACAAGTCTGAAATCCCCGCGACTTAACCCCAACTGACGGATAACCGATGGGCAAAGCATGAATGAATTTTGGCTCGAACTTGAGCGTGATCGACCGGAAGATCAAGAGCAGCGCGACCGACGCCGTCGCATCGCCGCGGCGGCCGCACTTGCCGCGTTGGCGTTCGTGGGCATCGGCCTGTCGACCGCGCTCTTCACCGACACGCAGACCCTCGGGTCCAACGACATGACCACGGGGACGGTGCGGCTCGGCACGACCCCTAACACCGCTGCCCTATCCGCCGGGAACATGGCTCCCGGCGACGACGTCTTCGCCAACGTGCAGGTCGACAACACCGGCTCGCTCCGGCTGCGTTACTCGATGTCGGCATCGGCAGATGATCCCGATGGAAAGGGCTTGCGCACCCAACTGACGATGCGCGTCTATAGCGGAGTCACCCCGGGCAACTGCGCGGCGAGTGACGTCTCGAGTGGCACTCTCGAAGGCGGACCGACGACACTGAACAATCCGGTCAATCTCTTCGGCAACAACAATCAGGGCGCGCAGGCAGGCGATCGTTCATTGAGCGCAAGTTCCTCAGAGGATCTGTGCGTCCGGGTGACTCTGCCACTGTCGACGCCGACCGCGTACCAGAACGCGACGAGTGAAATCACCCTCACGTTTGACGCCGAACAGACCGCCAACAACCCGTAGGGATGACGTCGCCGACTAGGGGGAAGACAATCCGGCGGTGGGCATTTAGAGGCCTGCTCTTGCTCTCCGTCGTCGGTGCCGTTGTTGCCTATGCCGTGCCTAGCCTGTTCGAGTTGCGGGGCCAGACGCTGTTCGTCTTGACCGGCGGCAGCATGGGTGACACCTATCCTGCAGGCTCGGCTGTTGTCGCTGAAGAGGTCACCCCGGACCAGCTTCGCGTCGGTCAGGTCATCACCTTCCGAGAAACGCTTGGCGGTACGTACGTCACCCACCGCATCGTCGCGTTGAAGACGCTCCCTCGCACGAAGGATGACGGGACACCTGTTCTCGACGCGTCCGGAGCAAAGGTGACCGATCACTACGTGCAGACCAAGGGTGACGGAAACCTAACGCCAGACCCAAATCTGACCCCGGTGGAACAAGTGCGGTACCTCGTTGTCGATGGCTACCCAAGACTTGGTTCCTGGCTCATTTGGTCGCGGACTCTTACCGGCAAGATCGTGCTGTTCGCACCGCCGTTCATCTTGTTGCTTATGGCTGAACTTTGGTCGTGGCGCCCGAACCGAACAGGTCCAAGCAACGGCATCTTCAGCCGGTGGCGTCGCAACTCAAGAGACGAAGATGGCACTGTCCCCGCGGTCTAGGAGCACTGCGCTGCTCTGCGCCGCGACCCTTATTGGGGCCGCGCTGGGAGCGCAAGGACCGCTGACGTCGATGGCTGAACTGACGCACACCGACACGCTCGCTGGCAATGTCATGACGACGCGCTCAGCCTGCACCGCGGGCATCGGTTATGCCGATGCAGTTCAGACGTTGAACCCGAGTTTCTACTGGCGCATGGGTGAGAGCGCCCCGCCCGCGGTCACATCCGTACAAGACGCGACGCCGAACGACGTCGACGGAACTGTCCGCGGCGCTGGCCTGACTTTTGGGGCGTCTGCCCCCGGACTCATCGAGTGCGAGGACACGTTCGGTGTCGACTTTCCAGGCGGCGCAGCCAGTAGTGACTTCATCGTCCAGCAGAATCCGTCACCAAACGCAGACACGTTCACGATCAGCGCCTGGATCCGTACCAACACCACCGATGGCGGATGGGTGTTGGGAATGGGCTCCTCACGTTGGGGACCGTCGATCAATCGTGACCGCGTGATCTATCTGCAAGCTGAACGGCCGGCCAGCGTTCTCCGTCGGGATCACCCCAAGGACCGTCCTCGAGGGTCCAGCTCCAATCAACGACAACGCGCCACACCTGCTGGTGGGTACGTTGAACGGGTCCGGGATGTCGCTCTACGTCGATGGACAGCAAGTGGCAACAGACCCCAGCGTTACCGCAGGCGCCTCATACACCGGCAATGAACCAGCTGACCCCCTGCCACCCGGTGTGCCACCAACTCCTGACGGAATGGGCTACTGGCGCGTTGGCTACGACGCGACAACAGGACTTGGTCCGTCAGTTCCTAACCAAGACCAACTTGCCGGAACCATCGACGAGGTCGCCGTCTGGGAAGCGCAGGCACTTACTCCGACTGAGGTTTCCGGACTCTACTCACAGAACCACTGGTAACCGAGAACACCTCATCTGCGCTTGCGTTGATGCGCTCGACGACCTGCTCGAGTTCGGCTGCAGGCACCGCGGGCGACCACAAGAAACCCTGCGCTAGATCGCAGCCAAGTTCCCGCAGAATCAGTGCTTCACTGACGTCCTCGACGCCTTCGGCCACGGTTACCAAATCGAATTCGTGCGCCAGATCGATAACCGCTCGTGCCAGCACGATGCTCCCCGAGTCCGACGTCAGCGGAACGATGAACGAGCGATCAATCTTGAGCGTGCGTAGGGGGATGCTGCGCAGCTGACTAATCGACGTGTTACCGATACCGAAGTCGTCAATGGCCAACCGAACGCCAAGTTCGGACAGTTGCGCCATCGCGTCCTGAGCCCGACCAGCATCGGCCGGGATCGCGCTTTCGGTGATCTCGAGTTCCAAGCAGGACGGACTCACGCGTACGTCACTGAGCAAGACTCGAATGCGCTCGGTCAACTGGGCTTCGTGCAGATTTCGCGCCGAGAGGTTAAGCGCGAGGTCCAACGGCACGGCGGTGCGTTCACGCTCCCACGTCGCAAGTTGCTGGACGCCTTGCTCCAGCACCCACTGCGAAAGGTCCGCCATCATTCCGGTCTGCTCAGCCCACGGGATGAAGTCGCCCGGACTGACGTTGCCGTGTTCTGGGTGGTTCCATCGCAGCAGTGCCTCGACACCTGCGACTCGGCCGGTTCGGAGGTCGATCTTCGGCTGGTAGTAGAGCGCCAGTTGGTCCTCAACAGCCAAGGCCTGTCGCAAGTCTCCGGTCAAGGTCAGCCGCTTGGCGCTGTGGTGATCGCCTTCTGCTGAGTACACAACGAAGCCCAGATTCGCGCGTTTGGCGGCATACATCGCAACGTCCGCGCGTCGCAACAGGGTCATCTCGTCATCCGCGTGGTCAGGCAGCAGGGCGACGCCCAAACTGGCGTCGACGTGCAGTGTCACATCGGCAAGCACGAACGCTTCGCCGAACACGTCCAAGATCCGACGCGCGGCGGCAGTTGCTTCGTCGACGTCGGCAACGATCGGCATCAAGATGGCGAACTCATCGCCGCCGAGACGTGCGACGGTGTCTGTCTCGCGAGCGACTGAGCGGACTCGGGTAGCCACCTCTGTCAGGAGCAGGTCGCCAACGTCGTGGCCCAGAGTGTCATTGACCTCCTTGAACCCATCTACATCCAGTAGAAGGAGTCCCACAGCTTGTCCGGACCGATGGGCAGCGGTGACTGCGCGATCAATCCGATCCGATAGCAATCGACGGTTGGGTAGCGAGGTCAATGGATCCAGGAGCGCAAGTCGCGCGTTTTGGGTTGCGTGATCGCGCAGGCGTCGGCTGGCGTTCGAGACGGTCCGGAACAGCAGCAACCACAGCAGACCGAGTCCGGCGACAACCAGGATTGCTACCAGTCGGATCGCGTTGGAGATCGCGGTGGCGGTGTCCGTGTAGTCCAGGACAACTTCGGCTGCTCCCGCCGGGTCATCTCCGCTGGCGGCCCGGATCGGAACGTAGACCGACAACAGTTGGGATTCAACGCGGCCATCACTGCCGATCTCGTCGACTACCTTGGGTGCCGGCGTACCGCTCAGTGCGGCATCCAACCGCAGGCCGTCTGGAAAGCGACCGCGGTTCGAGTCGGTGCCGTAGACCAGTTGGCTGTCAACCGTCCACAGTCGTAGCGCGTGCAGTCCGTCGTCGGGCATGTCCGCAAGAGCATCAATCTGCGCTTGTTCTTCGGCGGTCAGCGGCTTGCGTCCGGTCAGCGCGTCCACCGATGCAACGTCCATGACGCCAGCGGACACGTACGCCTCGGCGGTTCTGGTGGCCTCAGAAAGTGCGTACTCTCTGGCCTGCTTGGCGATCGACAAGATCAGCACGGTGCCGACAACGGCCATGGCCAGGAGGCTGACGACGGCGAACGTCGCAGTAAGACCCCAACGTCGCATGCTGAACCCTCACCTCCGCTGGCTTAGGGCGATATCGACCTGTCCGGTTCGTCCCTTAAGGGAGGGTAGGCCATCCGCCGTCGTGCTCTGTACATGTTAGGTCGAAAGCGCAAGGAATCCGCCATCGGCGGATCTCTGACCTACTTCTCTGAGCGAGCGAGCACAACGCCAACGCACGGCGAGGTCGTCTCACCGCTGGGCATTGACGCGTAGTGAGGCGTCACTTCCAACGAGCGGACGATCCCGTCGGCCACGCACTTGTCTATGTACTCCTCGAAGCCGGACTCCCACAGCGTGATCTTTACGGTCAGGACGATGAGCCCGCCTGGACGCACGACGCGAAACAACTCCGGCAATCCTTCGACGCCAACATGACCAGCGGTGAATACACCTGTACTGACGACCGCGGCGTAGGCACCGTCCTCAAACTCGAGCTGCTCCCCGAGGAACGCATGATGCAGTTCGCGGTACGAGTTCTTGCCTCGCGCGATGTCGAGCATTCCGGGAGACGCATCAAGCGCATCGACAACGGGATAGCCAACGATGCCCAGTAGCTCGCCCATCAATCCGGTTCCCGCCCCCGCGTCGAGGATGGGAGCCGATCCGGCTGGGAGATGCCGCGTCAGTAACGCGAGTGCTACGACGGGGTGCCGGTAACCGACGTCTGCCATGTCCGAGTCGTACGACGCTGCCCACTCGTCATAGGCCGAAGACAACTCGGCCGGGCTCGTTGCTCCGTAGACCGCTTCCAGGCGGGACTCAGCCATGACCACCTCCTCAGTGCGACTGCAGACTAGTGTTCCGACTTCGCCTCGATCGCGTCGAGGTCGCGGACGGCGTAGCGGTGGTGCTCCCACTCCTCTTCCAGGATCGTGTGCAGACAAGACAGGGTGGTCTCCGGATATTGCGGTGCCCACGGGTTCTTGCGCGTCACGGCCAACTCGTCCGCTGTGACCCTTGCCAGGAAATCTCGCACCATGGCGACGTGAGCCGCGCGGACCTCGAGTACCTCAGCGTACGAAGGAGTGGCCGTATTGAAGACCGCCATGTCGTTGCCGTCGGATTTGTACTCGACGTGGGGCTGTCCGATGGGGTGGAAGGGTTGATCCATCTCCAGGATCGCCCGGCCCAACCAAGTATCGGTTGCCATGATCAGGTGTCGCAGCGTCTGCGCGAACGACCACTCGCCGTCTACCGATACGTCGACGGTGCCAGTTGGCATCGCTGCGACGCGCTCCAACGTTCCCGCCCAGGCGACCTCAAGTTTGGCCCAAGCCGCGCGCAGCGCCTCCGGATCTGCCGCGCGCTGATCGGCGCGGCCGGGAAAGCGGCGGTTGAGTTCGGCCCGGACGAATGGGACCACATCGATACCGTTGACGCGCAAGAAGCTGTCGCCATCGAAAAGCCACGGGGCGTCGATGTCTGCCCCCTGGACGTCGACCCCGCGCATGACGACTCCGGACAAGTCAGATCTGACGAATCGAGCACCACGCAGGTTCGCTTCGACGAACTCCGCTCCCTGCAGGTCGTCGGACCCGCTGAAGGTTGCCATGTCTCTCCTTATTAAAGGCTCTACAGTCGTCCAGGCCGTTCCATCGCATCCGTGGGAGCTGGCTTGAATCCGAATCGCTCGTAAACGCCCTGTCCGTCACTGGTGTGCAGCAACCACCTGAAGTCGCGACCTGGACCATCGTCGACCATGAATTGGATGATCGCTTTCCCAAGCCCGTGTCCGCGCCAACCTGCCACGACGTACACATCGGCCAAATAGGCCAGGGCCACGCCGTCAGACACCGCGCGGGCGAATCCGACCATCTCATCTCCGACGCGTGCTGAGACGATTCGCCACGATCCGCTGACTTGCGCAGTGACATCAGCCTCACTGCGCCAACGACCCCAGTAGGCCTCTACCGACAAGAACGACCACAGTGCGTCCACATCTACTTTGCCGGGCTCGTCGCTCAACTGCACGAGGCGCTCGTCGTCCAGACAAATCTCGACCTCAGCCACAGCAGGGATCGTAGCCAGTCATCTCCAGATGAGCCGAGAAGGCAGTCTGACCCGTTTGGTGTGGGCAGTCAGAAGAATTCCCCTCCCCCGAGCGCGCTGCGCACATAGCATGCGGGAAGAGGGGCAGGGATGACTATGAAATCGGACAGAATCCGACGATCGGTGGCGACGGGCAGCCTGCTGGTCGGTGCTGTTGCGCTAAGTGTCATCGGAACCACAACGGTCACACAGGCGTCCGTCGAACTTGCTGGACATGACCTGCGCCCGATTGCTCTCGCCCAGCCTGCCCCGGCGCTGATGCTCAACTACACCTTCACCAGTGAGACAGGCACTTTGGTACGCGACCGCTCGGCAAACGGTCTCAACGGTCACTTGGTCAATACGGCTGCGCCCACTGCATACAGTTCGAGCCTGTCAGGACACGGCAAGGCATTGCAGCTTGTTGGGGCGAATCATCAGTTCGTCGACGTCGGTGATGCCGCACCGTTGGATGTCAACCGCTACACCCTGGCGGCCTGGGTGTACTACACCGGAATCCCCAACGATAAGACTCTTGACCGTTGGGAAGTGCTGGAGAAGGCAGGCGCCTATTGGCTGAATATACGAACCGATGGTCGAGTTCGAGTTGGTGGCTTCTACGGTGGCTGTGCGAATCCAAACTGGCAGTACTTCGACTCCCCAGACCCGATTCCCACGAACACCTGGACCCACCTTGCCAGCACCTACAACGGTTCGCAGGTCGCAATCTGGGTAAACGGAACAAAGGTGGCTACCCAGGCTGTCACCGGAACCACGTGCATCAACGCTGAACCGCTCGCCGTCGGTGCAAAGAACGCCCCCGCGAAGGGCTTGCTCGAAGCTTTCTTCGATGGACGACTCGACGACGTCCGGATCTACAACAAGGCCATCACTTCGAGTCAGATCGCTGCTCTGGCGGCCCGCTAGTGCGCGCAACCAGGTGCGACCCTCAGACAAAACAGCCAGGACCGCTTGACACCGCTGCTCAGCCACACTCATCTCCCTCATAGAGACGAGTGTCAAGAATCAACCGAAACAACTGTCAAGCATCAGCCGAAGGCGAACAGGCGCACCCGTTCGAGGCGGGATGGAAGGGAGAGGCTCCCAGACCAGTCAAAACCGGCCTCCCGAAAAGGAGAGAACTGCGGGCCGCGCTAGGGCGCTAACGCAATACGACGCAATCCCCACTTCCGCACCAAGGGCGCAAGAGCGGCTCTTAGGAGCGGGGAGAACAGGCGGTTGCGCTGGCGGGTAATCGGAGCAGTGTTCGCCATGGCCCCCACCGAGGGCGGTCAGAGGGCTTCAACCTCGAATACCTGACGGATCTCGATCTCGCCTTGGGCGCCGTACTCGCCTGGGTAGATCCGGGCAAGCGACTCGAACGGGGCGAGGTTGGCCCAGTCGACCGCCTCGTCCATCGACTCCACCTGAAGGATCCAGTAGCCCGCGATCGCGTCCTTCTCACCGAATGGCCCGTCGAGCACGGTGCGCTTTCCCTCAGCGAACTTCACGCGCTTCCCTTCACCGCTCGGGTAGAGCCCGGCTAGATCGACGAGGACTCCCGCTCCCTTCAGTTTGTCGTTGTACTTGCCCATGGCGTCGAGGAGTTCTTCGCTCGGCCTTGCGCCAGGTTCTGGATCCCCCTTGATCATCAACATCACTCGCATGTTGGACCTCCTTCTCTCATCGTGGACCCGCAAGTCGTTGCGCGTGTGCCAATCAGTTGGGTTGCCGTGTAGCCACTTGCGTACGAACCGGGCGGCGCGAGGTCACCCCGTCACTGCTGAGGCTGCGGAGTCAAGGGTGGCCGGTTAAGGATCGGACTATCTCGTCTGAAACCCCAGATCGCGCAGTAGATGCCGAGGAATGCCTCCCAGATGAACTCCGGCACAACCAGGATGCTCACTGCGCTGTTCTGGTCCCACAGGTCGAAGAGCACACCAAGGTTTCCAAGCAGGAGGAGTGGGCCTCCGATCATCCCGAGCCAGGCCATGCGCGGTGGGACGAGTGCAGAGCGGTACATCAAGTAACCCAGGATCAATCCGTTGCCGAATGGGACGACCATCCCAGGGCCGAGCAGGAACGTCCAGTCCTTCATCGCGGCCAACGACACGGCCAGGTCGGCGGCGCCTGGGGAGTCCTGGCGCAGGCTGACGACGCCGAGCATGAAAATGATTCCGCCAGCGATGAAGACGCTCTCGATGATCCGAGCGCCGACGTAGGCGATCGCGAGGCCTTCGTTTTGTCGCCTCACGACCGGGTAGAGAACGACGGCTGTCCCGACGTTCGAGAGGACCAGAAGGAACTCGAGGAAGACGCCAAAGTAGATCTGGCCGTCCTTACCGCCACCCGCGATGTACGCAGCAGGGTCATCGAGAACTGGCTGGAAAAGAGCCAGGGCACCAATCGAGGTGATGAACGTGATGATGAACAGCACTCCGAAGATCCGCGCCGTCCTTTGGTCGTCAGCCATCTCGCCTCCCAGAGTCATCAGTCAGCCGATATTAGGAAAGTGTTCACCAAGCACAACGGACACAGGGTGCTCGCGGCTGCTGCCATCATCCGCTGACAACTCCGCTAAGCAGGCGTACGCGCAACTTATGCAACTGAGGCATCAATCCGTAGATAACGATCGGCACCGCGGCTGTGGCGAGGACAAACGTGCGTGCCACAGGAGACAGGGTCTTGAGCCAGTCACCGAACATCAGGTTCAGCACTGTCAAGGTTGGAAAGACCGCCAGCCAGATCATGAGGGCAAGCTGATGCTTGGTTGGTGGGCCGACGGTCGGGCGGGTTGGCGCGGACTGGGACATATGGTTTCTCCTTTTGTAAGTGGGGAGTTATAAGTGGGGAGCCGTTTCTACGGCTTTGCGAATGTCGTCGCTGACGAGGTCGGCGTTGATGGCGATGGCAGCTGCGGAGCCTTCGCCTGCCGCGGTAATGACTTGGGCGCGGGGGTTGGCGACGTTCCCGGCAACCCAAACACCCGGAACCGTCGTCCGACCGGTCGCATCCTTGACGACCCAATCGCCGTCGAGTTCACAACCAAGCTGGGCGAGCAGGTCGTTGTTAGGTATGAATCGGGGAGGGACGAAGAGAGCGTCACGAGCCACGACCCGGCCATCGTCGAGTACGACTCCGACCAGGTGGTCGTCCTCGACCACTACGCGAGACAGAGTGCCGTCGACTACATCGATCCTTCGTGCGGTGAGTTCGATTCGCTGCTCATCAGTCAGCGTGGCCTGACGGGACGAAGGCGACGACGTCGTCGGACCACTGCCGAACGATGTGTGCGTACTGGATGGACTCGGGTGAACCGTCGCAGATAACTCCGAGTCGCTGGTCTTGGACCTCCCAGCCGTGGCAGTACGGGCAGTGGAGGACGTCACGAGCCCAGCGCTCGTGCAGTCCTTCGATGTCTGGAAGGACGTCTTTGAGGCCGGTGGTGACTAGTAGGCGTCGAGCGGACAGACGACGGCCACTGGCCAATAGCATGTCGAACCCGCCGCCGCTCGAGGGCCCGACGTTGGTCACAGCTTCATCAACGATCTCGGCGCCGTAGCCCGTGACCTCGTGCCGTCCGATTGCCACCAGTTCCGCAGGTGCCATCCCGTCTCGGGACAAGAACCCTTGCATGTGTGTGGCTGGCGCGTTTCGCGGTGCGCCGGCGTCTACGAGGAGAACCGTGCGACGGGCCCGCGATAACACCAGTCCGGCGGATAGGCCCGCGGCTCCGGCACCGATGATCGCGACGTCGTAGTTGGTCATGGAAGGAGAGTGCACCCGCCGTCCCTCTTCTACCAACCTTTGTTGCCATTTTCGGGAATTCCCTGTGAGATGAGTCCCGTGGAAGACACTGCTTCACTGATTGCGGATGCGCTCGACCAGGTCGGGCCAAGGCTTCGACGGCTACGTCAGCAGCGAGGCGTCACGCTGACCGCCCTGGCGGCCACCACCGGAATCTCGAAGAGCACGCTGTCCAGGCTTGAGTCCGGTCAGCGTCGGCCAAGCCTTGAGATTCTGCTGCCCCTGGCTCACGCCTATCGAGTGCCGCTAGACGATTTGGTTGGTGCCCCAGAGGTTGGAGACCCTCGGGTTCAACTCAAGCCTCGCCGAGTACACGGCCGCACAGTTATCCCACTCACTCGACAGCCCGGTGGTCTGCAAGCGTGGAAGATCGTCATTCCTACGTCCAAGAACAAGCCCGAACTCAAGGCGCATGAAGGCTACGAGTGGTTGTACGTCATCACCGGCAAGATGCGCCTTGTACTCGCCGACCACGATCTCATCCTCGGCCCAGGCGAGGTGGCAGAGTTCGACACCCGGGTCCCCCACTGGTTCGGTAGCACCGGTGACGCACCGACCGAAGTGCTTAGTGTCTTCGGACCGCAAGGCGAACGGATGCACGCCCGCGCAAAGCCGAAGGCCAAGCAGGTCCCGTGACGTTTAGGTCCCAAAGGCTCGGTGGGATCCCGGCGCCGGGGCGCTCAACCTGACTCCAGATCAAACGATACTCGAGTCCCTTAGAGCCGTACCCCCGTCCGGCCATAGCGTCGGCGACGTGCCTAGGAGGAGCATTCTTCTGACTAGTGCCGTGCGATTGTGTGCGTGACCGGTGTCAGCCATGCACTTGAAGTCCAGTGTGATCGGCATGTGAAGAGCATCCGAAGGGCTAGGCTGCCTGGATCTGCCAGCGACTGATCGGATTCAAGTGAATGCACTCCGGAAACCTGGACGTATAGCAGGACTGTGGTTCATCGGCACGTTCGTATTCTCCATCCCCGCCCTGTTCTTCTATGACTCTGTGCTCAATGACGCGGACTTCATCCTCGGCGCTGGCTTCGACAAGAAGGTAGCCGTAGGTGCCTTGCTGGAGAGTCCTGGTGGCGATCTGCAATATCGCCACAGCCGTGGTCTTCTATCCGGTCCTGAAGAAGGTGAACCAGCCGGTCGCCCTCGGCTATGTAGCTAGCCGCACCGTTGAGTCGACGTTAATCGTTGTCGGCTTGATCAGCCTGATGTCAGTCGTCACCCTGCGCGATGACGTTGCCGGTGGTGACGCAGTTTCGACCGGCTTGGTCGGACAGGCCCTCGTGACGCTGCACGACTGGACGTTTCTCCTTGGACCACAGTTCTGTTCCGGCATCGGGAACGGCATTCTGCTCGGCTATCTCCTGTTTAAGTCGGGCCTGGTGCCCCGTGGTATGGCCGCGTTGGGGTTGATCGGTGGACCACTCGCTTTCCTCGGTGGCGTGTTCGTTCTCTTCGGGGTGCTCGACAACCCGAGCGGCGGACTCTTCGCCCTTACGGCTATTGAGATCATCTGGGAGGCTTCGCTCGCGATCTATCTCACGGCAAAGGGCTACAAGCCCTCGCCGCTCCTCGCGGAGGCAAGTCCCGCGTAGCAACTTTTCAGACGGCCGCACTATTGCTCATCGTTGTTGGCTTCGTCGCGATAGTGGGTGGTTGCCTCAAGGCTGCGATCGCCGGTAACGGCCACTGCACGATTATTCACAAGACCGACACCATCTGTGAGGTCCGGCAGGGAGTCCTCCGGGACATCGCCTCCATCATGTACATCGGAGGCACGATCATCGTTCTCGTTGGGGCGGGCATGATGAGCCTGGGATCGCGTGTGATGTACGGGCAAGTCTGGACCAAGAACAGGGGAGGTGACTAGCCGCTGGTCGACTAGGGACGACTGCGGCTCAGGCGCGGGTCTCCTAACGTGAGGTCCGTCGCAGCGCCGCGAAGGACGCCGAAAAGACGCCGTAATTACGGCCTGCCGCGACCTACTGCGACACCTCCCGACCGCTTAGCGCCTGGTGGTCTCGCTGAGTTTCTGCAGGCCGGGCAAGGGGAAGCCATTGGTACTACTGCGGTGGGGCTGTAGAGGCTTCGGTTGATGCTGTGACGGATCGTGCTTCGCCTGATGTGTTGACATCCTTGGTGATTGTTTCATGGTCAGCTCGCCTTCGCGGCGTGCTTCTTGCGGACCTCCTTCGTGCTGGTCCGCAGGACGGTTTTCAGCAGTTCGTCGCCGTCCCAGATCTGCAGTGTTCTGCCGTCGAGGTGAATATCGACGTTGTGTCCGACCCGGTGTTTACCGCAACTGATCTGCTGCCAGGCCACCGACACCACCCCGTTTGAGCCGACCCGGCGGGAGATCCAATCGCCGCCGGTGCGTTCAGCGGTTAACGCCGAGTCGTCGGCTGGTCTTCCTGCCACCGCCTGGGTGAACCGCTCAGCTGGAGCGGCCATCCCCAGTGCCGGATGCGGCCGGTCAGAGTTGTAACTGGCCACCCACTGATCGAGTTGCTCCTGCGCAGTTTGGAGGTCGTCGAAGACTCGACCAGTCAAGAACTCCTGCCGCAACGTCCGGTGGAACCGTTCGATCTTCCCTGTCGTGGTCGGAGACCGCGGCGCAGTCAGCAGATGATCAATACCGTTCTCCCGGCAGATCCGGTCGAACAACACCTCAACATCCTTACGCCCGAAACGGCCGGTGAACACCTTCCCGTTGTCGGTCAACAACTCCTGCGGAACACCATGAACCCGCATCGCCTGCGCGAAATGCCCACACACCGCCCGAGACGTCGCCCGCACCATCAACCCCGCACACACCACGAACCGAGAATGATCATCGACCCCGGTCAACGCCTTCAACTGCGGTCCCATCAGCCAACAAGACCCCACCAACCACATCCATCTGCCACAACTCCATCGGCCCTCCCCGCTCCCAACGCCGGAACTTACGATCACGGCGCTTACGAGCATCCGGGTCGATCATCCCCGCCCGCTTCAACGCCCGATACACCCCCGACCGCGACGGCACCGGATCAACCCTCGCGCGAGCCGCCTCATGCCCCAACCGGCGAGGACCCCAATCCGGATGCCGTCGACGCCCCTCCAACACCTACGCCTCAACCGCCGAGTCCATCTGACCGAGAACACCGAGCGGCCGATGAGAACGATCCGCCAACCCCGCCAGCCCCTCAGGCTCATACCGCCCCAACCACCGATGCACCGCCTGCCGCCTCACCCCGAACCGGCGAAGCCACATCCACCACCGGTTCGCCGTCACGAGATCACCGCCAGAACCGCCTGATACCTCTGCTCCACAACACTCAGCTCCACCAACATGAGCCGAGTGTCACGCATCACCCGAAACCACCGTCACCCATCAGCCGAAACCCTGTAACCCATCAGCCGAAGCCAAAATGTCAAGCATCAGCCGGAACCACACACTGACTGCGGTGGGGCGGGTGGGGCTCGAACCCACGACCGACGGATTATGAGTCCGCTGCTCTGACCGGCTGAGCTACCGCCCCGGCACAGCGAGCATAGAGAGCGACGCGACCTGCCAGCACGCCGACTCACCCCGCCGTCCGGCATGATCGACGCATGCGCCTCACGCCTACCGAACGCGACCGCCTGCTCGTCTTCACTGCTGCCGAGTTGGCTCGAAAGCGGCGCTGCACGGGGGTTGCAACTCAACCTCCCCGAAGCCACCGCGCTCATCAGCGACTCCGTGATCGAGAGCGCTCGTGACGGCGCGCGCCTCACCGAAGCCATCGACACTGCGCGTTCCGTCCTCTCCCCCGACGACGTGCTGCCGGGGGTCGCCGACCTACTCCCCGAGGTCTGGGTCGAAGCGGTGTTCGACGACGGCAGTCGGCTCGTGGTCGTCCCTGATCCGATCGGTGGTGGATCGCTTGGAGACAACGCACCTGGCGCAGTGCTGACCGACGACAGTGAAGTCGCGACTGCAAACGAACTCGCCGTGCAGGTCACTGTTACCAATACAGCAGACGTGCCGATCAGCGTGACGTCGCACTTCCACTTCTTCGAGGTCAATCCGCGACTCGAGTTCGACCGAGCCGCGGCTTACGGTCAACACCTCGGCATCGACGCCGGTTCCGCCGTGCGATTCGAACCAGGGACGTCGACCACGCGTGTCGCTCGTCCCCATCGGCGGCGCGCGAGTCGTCATCGGATTCGCCGGACTCGTCGACGGCCCCCTCGATGCATCAGGCGCGAAGGAACAAGCGCTGGCCAAGGCTCGAGCTACCGGGTATCTAGGGGCAGGTGTGGCCGAATGAGGCGCGACGAGTACGCCGCAGTCCATGGTCCGACGACTGGTGACCGCGTCCACCTCGGAGACACCGGACTCGTCGTCGAAGTCGAGTCGGACTCGCAACAAGTCGGTGACGAGTTCCTCATGGGATTCGGCAAGACCGCGCGCGACGGTATTCACCTGCAAGCACGCACTGTCCGCGAGACGTGCGACCTCGTCATCTCGAACGTCCTGCTGATGGACGCCGTCACCGGCATCCGCAAAGTGTCTATCGGAATTCGCGAGGGTCGCATCTCCGCGATCGGTCGAGCAGGCAACCCCGACACTCTCGATGGCGTCGACGTCGTCGTAGGCACCGGAACGCTCGTCATGAACGGCGAGGGTCTGATCGCTACCGCGGGCGTCATCGACACGCACGTGCACGGCATGTCGCCGCGGATCATGGAAGCGGCGCTTTCGTCCGGCGTCACGACGATCCTGTCGCAGGAGTTCGGTCCGATGTGGGGCGTCGGTGTCAACTCCCCCTGGGGGTTGCGTACGGCGTACGACGCGTTCGACGCATGGCCGGTCAACATCGGGTTCCTGGGACGCGGGTCGGCGTCGTCACCGGACGGACTTGTCGAGGCATTAGTCGAGGGCGGGGTCTGCGGGTTCAAAGTGCATGAGGACACCGGCGCACATGCACGTGCGCTCGACACCGCGCTCAACGTCGCTGAGGAGTACGACGTTCAGGTTGCGCTGCACACCGATGGACTGAACGAAAGTCTGTCGGTCGCCGACACGCTTTCGGTGCTGGATGGTCGGACGATTCATGCGTTCCACGTCGAAGGATGCGGCGGCGGACACGTACCGAACGTGCTGTCGCTTGCCGGTGTTGCCAACGTGATCGGCTCGTCGACTAACCCGACGCTGCCTTATGGACGCGATGCCGTCGCTGAGCATCTCGACATGATCGTGGCCAGCCACGGACTGAAGCGTGATCTCCCAAGCGACCTAGCCATGGCGCACGACCGAATCCGCGGCGCAACGATGGCCGCCGAGGACGTCCTGCACGACCTTGGCGCGATCCCGATCACGTCGTCCGACGCCCAGGGAATGGGCCGCGCAGGCGAGACCGTCAAACGGACGTTCGCCATGGCTGCGAAGAACAAGGCCGACCGTGGACCGATGGACGGCGACACCGAACGTCAACGACAACGCAAGAGTGCTGCGCTACTTAGCCAAACTGACGATCAATCCAGCCATTGCCCACGGCTTCGCGCATGAGGTCGGATCGGTTGAGGTTGGCAAACTCGGCGACATCGTGCTGTGGGAGCCAGCGTTCTTCGGAGCTAAGCCATACCTCGTACTGAAAGGCGGGTTCCCGGCGTGGGGTGTCGTCGGCGACCCGAACGCCACCGTCGACCGTGCCGAGCCACTCGTGCTCGGTCCGCAGTTCGGTGCACACGGCGCGGCGCCGAGTGACCTGTCCGTGGTGTTTACCAACCGGGCATTCGACGCCGGCAAGACTCAACACCAAGCGGCGTGCGGTCCCGGTACGCGACTGTCGCGGCATCGGACTCAACACGATGGTCCGCAACGCGACGGTTGGCGCAACCGAAGTGGACGCGGCCGGTGCGCGCGTAACGTTCGAGGGCGTTGAGTTGCGAGCCGAACCCGCGACCACCGTCAGCCTGAGCCGGCTCTACTTCCTCTAGCCGCCGCCGGTCATCGTTCGTGCGATATCGGCGGACGAGTCGCCGCCGCGTTTGAGAACGACGGCCACCATGCCAATCGCGAACAGTGTCAGCAAGAACATCAAGCGTCGACACCGCCGCGATCTCTGGCCGCAGGCTCGCCTTAATCGACGAGAACACGTATACCGGCCACGGCGTCACTCCCGAAACCGAGACAAACGAACTGATGATCGTGTTGTCCAAGCTCAACGTGAACGACAACAGAGCACCAGCCAGCACCGCCGGCAACATCAAGGGCAACGTGATCTGAGTGAATCTCTTCACCGGAGGCGCGTAGAGGTCTCCCGCAGCCTCTTCCAAGCTCTCGTCGATGCCGGACATCCGAGCCCGAACAATCAGCGCTACCACCGCTGTCGAGAAGAGCGAGTGGCTCACGATCAAGCGCACGTAACCATTTTGGAATGGCGTGAACCCCCAGTTTCCGAGCTTCACAAACCAAGGAAGCAGCGCTACCGCATCCACGATCTCGGGGGTCACCAAGACCAGGGCGACGAAGAACAAGAAGCCAGCCGTCCACTTGCCAGGCCGTCGCGCCAGTGCAACACCGGCCAGTGAGCCGAGCACGGTCGCAACTATCGCCGAAGCAAGACCTACCTTGACCGATACCAAAACCGCGTTGCGCGGAGCGGGATTCTCCAAGAAGGCTCGATAGCCATCGAATCCAAAGCCCTGCCAGTCAACGAGCAGGCGCCCGGTGTTGAACGAGTAGATCAAGATGACGAAGATCGGCAGGAACAAGAAGATGAACACCACGATCGCCCAGACAACGAGCATCCGGTTGGTCCAGTCCGGTCGAGCCTTGAACGGCTTGACCCACCGCCCGTCCGGCGGCCGGGTCCGACACTCGTTGTTCTGCCTGAGCGGTCATGAACTGTCTCCTCGGTGAGAAACATCAACCAAGGTGATCTTTCGTGTCGAACGAATGATCGCTCGAATCGCGAGTCCGATGAGTGCGAGCAGCAACACAGTGAACAGGATGTAAAGAATCAAGATCACCGCCATGGCGGAGCCGAGGGACCAGTTAAGAGACGAATCGAACTGACTGGCGACGAGTTGACCGGCCATGCTGCCCTTTGCACATCCCAACAGGCTGGCCGTGATGTAGTCACCCATCAACGGGATGAAGACCAGCAGCAGCCCGGCAACAACACCCGGCGTGGCGATGGGCAACGTCACCTGTCTGAACGTGCGCCCGCGGCTGGCGCCCAAGTCCTTTGCGGCCTCGCGCAGCGAGGGGTCAATTCGATCGAAGGCCACGAACAGCGGCAGAATCATCAGCGGCAGATAGTTGTAGACGACTCCGACTTGTACGCCTGTCTGGGTGCAGAGCAGACCGAGTGGCGCGTCGATAATGCCGATCTTTTGCAACTGAGTTGAGAAGAAGCCGTTCGGGCTCATGATGATCTGCCAGCCGATGGTGCGGACCAAGAAGTTGGTCCAGAACGGGACCAACACGATCCCGAGCATCAGCCCTCGCCACTTGGGAGGCACTTTGACTGCCAGCCAGTAAGCGAACGGCAACGCGATCACCAGGCACACGAAGGTGCCGATGATGGAAATCTTCAGCGTTCTAATGAACGTCGGGAAGTAGGCAGGCAGGAACGCGTCGCCGTACCGGTCAAAACTCGGGGACGAGACGTCGGGAATCTGAGTGAAGATGCTCTTTTGTTCACCGAAGCTGTAGAACAAAATCAACGCAACCGGCGCCGCGAAGAAAATCAGGAACCAACCCCAGGCTGGTATCGCCAGCAGCGAGCGAGGGACCCACCGACGTCTGGGTCCCTGCGCTTGCTGCTTCTCCGGAGCTTCCTCCGGAAGCTGGGTCATCGTCATAGGTCAGCCGCCAGCTGCTGCCTTCATCTCGTTGGAGATCTGTACGCGAGTTGTCTCTGCCGAGTTCAACAGGCCAGCTTCCATCGTCGCCACCTGTGCGTCGGTGAAGAAGATGAGGTCGAGCATCTCAACGCCAGCCGTCCCTGGCCATTGGCTCGATGTCCTTGACACCGGTGTTGTAACCGATGAACTCCAGCTCCTTCAGCGAGACTTCCGGCTCGAGTAGGTAGTTGATCCACGCGTACGCGGCATTGGGGTTCTTCGCGCCCTTGGGGATCGCGTAGTTGTCCATCCAAATCTCCGAGCGCGGTCCGGGGAAGACCCACTTCCACTGACCTGGCTCCGCGCTCATGATGCCTAGGCGAGCGTCACCGTTCCAGGCGTGCGACAACCAGAACGTGCCCTGCGGGATCCCGTTGCTGCCTGGGTAGGACTCGAAGGCCTTGACGTGTGATGCCAACTCATTCACCAGGAAGTCGCGGCACGCATCGAGCTGTGTCTGGTCCTCGGTCATCCAGTCGATGTCGTTGGCCCACAAATACAACCCACACACGTTGTCCGGGCTGTCGAGAATCGAGACCTGACCGCTGGCCTCGCCCATCGCGACATCGAGGAAGTCCTGCCAGGTCGCCATCGGCGTCGAGATCTTGGTGGTGTCGTAGCAGTACCCCGTGGTCCCCCAGTCCTTGCAGACTGAGTGTTCGTTGTTGGGGTCCCAGGGCTGGTTGGTGTACTGCGCGTCGAGGTTCTTGAAGTTGGGAATGCGGTTGAGGTCGAGCA
The DNA here is from genome assembly GCA_963726755.1 of uncultured Actinomycetota bacterium. Taxonomy (GTDB): domain Bacteria; phylum Actinomycetota; class Actinomycetes; order JAHEKZ01; family JAHEKZ01; genus DATKIY01. The sequence goes on along the minus strand of CAVSDB010000001.1, from coordinate 740,600 downwards.
CCTCGATGAGGTCGGCGTCCACCAGAGCGGGAATGAAGGGACCGGTCGGCACGATGATGTCCCAGCCACCCGTGCCCTCTGCGGCGGTGAGCTTCGAGATCAGTTGCTCGTTCGAGTTGTAAGAACTGAGCGTGAACTTCGCGCCAGTCTTTTCCTCGAAGTCCTTGATGACCTTGGGGTTGTTGTACTCACCCCAGGTGAACATCTCGAGGTTGTCCTCGATCGGTCCAGAAGACATCGTCGCGCCGGCCTGGGGTGAGCCGCTGTCATCGCTGTTGCCGCATCCGGCGAGCAGCGCGGTCGCCCCGACTCCCGCAGCAAGGCCACCACCCATAAAGAGCCGACGGGAAATTCGTTCTACCGCGGCCGGGGGGGCCAAGATCTTGATCGGTTCGTTGCTGTCGGTCATCTGTGCCTCTTCCGCTATGGCTGCCCGGCTAACCGCCGGCCAGCACCTCTGCCTTCTCGTCCGACGGATCGGCGAGCACCAGATCCGCTTGGTCTGCATCGAATACATACGTGTGGTCGTTGTCCCAACTCACCCAAACGTCCGCGCCAGGCATCAGCCGAGGCGCTCGGGTACGAGGTACCCGGGCCAGGAGTTCGCGGTGCGCTGGTGTCGAAACCACGAACTGGATCACGTCGCCGAGGTGCGAAACCCCGACCAGCGTTCCCTGCAACTGGTTGAGGCCGTCTGCTGGCTGCGGACTCGGCGACTGTCACGGCCTCGGGACGAACTGCTGCCAGCGCAGCAGCCCCGTTGGCCAGACCAGCGGCGCCACGCACACTCCGGAAGGCCCAACCGTCGCCGACAACGGTTTGCCCGGTATCGGCTGCCACACCCTGGAAGAAGTTCTGTTGGCCGATGAACCCTGCGACGAACGCCGAGGACGGCTGCTCATAGATCGTGAAGGGATCGCCGAGCTGCTCGATACGACCGTCCAGCATGACCGCGATGCGGTCGCTCATCGAGAGCGCTTCCTCTTGGTCGTGCGTGACGAAGATGAACGTGATCCCAAGCTGAGACTGCAACAACTTCAGTTCGATCTGCATCTCTTCGCGGAGTTTGCGGTCCAACGCTCCGAGCGGCTCGTCGAGCAGCAGCACGCTGGGGCGATTGACCAGCGCACGAGCCAACGCCACGCGCTGCTGCTGCCCACCCGACATCTGCCTGGGCTTGCGAGCCGCGAGCGGCGTCATCTTCACCATGTCGAGCGCTTCGCTGACGCGACGGCTGGTCTCGGCCTTGCCGATCCGGCGCTGCCGCAGGCCGTACGCGACGTTCTCAGCGACGGTCATGTGCGGGAAGAGGGCGTACGCCTGGAAGACGGTATTGACGTCGCGCTTGTGCGGCGGCACTCGATCAACGACCTGACCAGAGATGATCAACTGACCGGCCGTGGGGTCCTCGAAGCCGGCCAGCATGCGCAAGGTGGTGGTCTTGCCGCAGCCGCTGGGGCCGAGCAACGACATGAACTCGCCTGGATGAATCTCCAGGTTGACGTTGTCGACGGCGGTGAAGTCCCCGAATTTCTTGGTGACGTCCACAAGTTGGACGGCACCCTTGGGCTCAGTAGACCCTGGCTCGACTGTCACTCCCAACCGCCCCTCATCTCGATCGGTCACAGACTCGATCGGTCGTGGAACTGAAAGCGTCGAGGCCTCTTCGGTTCTCGACGGGATGAGTCAATCAGACAATCGCGCTCAGGCAACCCTTTCGCTTCCAAGTCGTGACCTTGTGTTGGCGGAGCGTTACGGGCGCTCGTAGACGTTGACTCCCGAGGCAAAGGTCATCTCCACCGACGCGTCAGCCACGGGGTCGGCCCCTTCAGCGAAGAAGTTGCTGTCCACGACCGCAAGGTCGGCGCGCATCCCCGGGGCGAGACGGCCAGCCTCCTGATCATCGTGGTTGATGTACGCCGTTCCCGATGTGAACGCCGCCACCGACTCCGCCAGCGATACCCGCTCCTCGGGGAGGAAAGCCGGGACATCTCGGGCATGGTGGCCGACGCGATTCACCATCACCTCGATCTCCTCGAGCGGATTGGCCGAACTCACCGACCAGTCACTGCCCCCGGCGAGGCGTGCTCCGGCGCGGAACAGCGAGCCGAACGGGAAACTGCATCTCGACGCGGTCCTTGCCCAAGTAAGGGAGTCGTCAACTCGTCCATCTGGGCGTCCGACTGCGCCCACAAGGGCTGACAGTTGGCGACGACGTCCAACTCGGCGAACCGAGGCACGTCTACCGGCTGCACGATTTGGACGTGCGCGATGTGGTGTCGATGATCGCTTACGCCGTTCGCTGCCCGGGCTGCCTCGACGGCGTCGAGCGCGTTTCGTACCGCGCGGTCCCCGATGGCATGCAGGTGAACCTGGAAGCCGTGGCGATCCAGTTCAGTGACGGCAGCAGCTAGCAGGTCGCGCTCGACGTATGACAAGCCAGCGTTGTCCATGTGGCCGCCGCAGCCGTCGCAGTAAGGCTCGAGAAGCGCGCCGGTGTAGTTCTCAAGCACGCCGTCCGTCATGATCTTCACCGACGTCGCGTGGAAGTTGCCGACGACACCCGACTCGCGCTGTGTCAAGAACTCCGGGATCTGTTCTAGCTCCTGATGACGGTCCCACCACAACGCTCCGACGACTCTGGCGGTCAGCGTCCCCGCCTCAGCCAGCGATCGGTACGCCGCATGGGTGCCCGGAGTGACCCACGCGTCCTGCCATCCGGTGATCCCCAGCGAGTGCAAGTGCTCTTGCGCGTTCAGGATCGCCGCCTCCCACTCCGCGCGATCCGGTAGCGGGACGTGTACGTCGTTGAACGTGTACGCCGAACCCTCGTGCAACGTTCCGGTGGGCTCGCCGCTGTCGGGATCTCTTTCGATCCGACCATCTGACGGATCCGGGGTGTCCTTGGTGATACCGGCGATCTCCAGTGCCTTCGAGTTGACCCAAGCCCCATGAACATCGCGGTTGAACAAGAACACCGGACGGTCCGGGACGATTGCGTCCAAGTCCTCTTTGACCGGCAATCCGCCAGGGAAAGCACTCCATGGCCCAGCCGCCGCCGATAATCCAAGGTTCGTCAGGGTTTGCTGCCGCGTATTGCGCGATCACCTCGAGATACTCGTTACGCCCTAAGACGTCGTTGAGCCACACCCGACGCCGATTACGCCCCGCGAACGGAGCATGGACATGCGAATCCTGGAAGCCGGGGAGCACCAACCGTCCAGGCAGCGACAGCACCTCAGTCGCGGGTCCGACTCGGTCTCGTAACTCATCCGGATCAGCAGCGACAGCCTGAATTCGTCCGTCCTTGACCGTCAATGCTCGGGCCCACCCCCGCTGGTCGTCATTCAGGTAGACGTCAGCGTCGGTGATGAGCAGGTCGGCGGGTCCATCGATCGAAGGCATGGACGCATCCTTGACGGTCAGCCGTCGAGGGGCAAGATCTCCATGGTCAAGTCCCACGGCAGTGACACAATCACTGCCGTGGCAACAACGACCCCCGTCCTGCTCGAGCGCGGCAAGAACTGGGTGTTCGCCAGTGCCCTCGAACTGGCCGGGATGGTGCCGACGTGGCAAGGGAGATGAAGCGGCCCTTGACGCCCTCATGGACTACGGCCCCCGCTATAAAAGGGTGATCGGACGCGGTTTCGTCATTCCCGACCTCGCGGTTGTCGAGCGGGTCGAAGGGAATGCGACTACCGACTTCGGCGCCCCTGCCGTCGCCGGCGTTGCCGATCAGAAGCGGCTCTCCCCCGCGGCGGCTAAGTCACAGCTCAGTTGTCTGCAGAAGTCCTGGACGTACTTCGACAAGGTCGTGAAGCAGGCGCCGGCCGAACTCAAGAAGGGACCGCGCGGGGGCGGACGCGATCGAGACGCGATGGTCGACCACGTACGCGAAGCCGAACGTGCGTACGGCCGCAAAGTGGGGGCGCGGGTGCCCCCGACGGACGCCTTGGCCCGAGCAACGCGCGCAAATCTGCGACGCCCTCAGCTCTGGTTCGAACGATGACGCCTGGACGGCTCGGTACGCCATCCGCCGCATCGCCTGGCATGTGCTCGATCACGCATGGGAAATCGAGGACCGAAGCCAGACCTGAAGTGGCAAGTGGGTGGCAATTCGACTTATTCGCGTCTGTTGATCACCCCATTAGCCCAGCGGATCCCCCGGGCCGGTCACCGATAACTAGTCGGTAGGCACCAGCCGGTGTCGCACGGCTGAAGGCACGCGGAGGAAATCGTGACACGCACACAACGGCGCCTACGTCTTGTAGGACTGCCGGTGGCGCTCGTCGTAGCTGGCGCTGGCCTATCTTTCGCGCCAGTTAACGCCGCAACTCCTCCTGGTCCGTGCGACATGAAGGTGACCCTCAACCGGACGTCTGTCGATACCTACGCAAATGGCGTCGAACGAGCCACCTACACCGCGAAGGTGACCTACGGAAGCCACTCACAGACCGCCACAGTCCAGCGCATGGTTATGCCGCCAACGGTGAAGCCACGTGTCGTCACCAAGAAACTCGGTGAGCTCGGACAACTGCGTTCACAGTTAGACAGCAAGCGCGGAAACCACGGCATCGCCGCGGTCAATGGGGACTTCTTCTACGGCTACCACATCGAGGGTCGGACGGTTTACCTACCGCGGAGCGCGTCGATAGCTCACGGCCGAGCGGTCCGGCTCTATCGCGACCGCATGCGCGTCGTCGGCATCGACGTCAACGGCAACAACTTCATCGGCGAGGTTGGCCTCACCGGAACCGTGACCCACGGCAGCACGGTCTTCACGCTGGACGGCCTCAACTGGCAAGTCGTCGGCGACGCAGGCGTCGTGGTCTTCACTCCCACTTGGAGTGCCTCGAGTTCCGCACCCCGGCCTAGAGGTGCGGTCGAATGGCTGGTCAAGAACGGAAAGTTGGTCAAGGTTCTGACCGGCAGCCAAACCGGCAAGCCTGTGCCGGCAAAAGCGAAGATCGTCGCCTTTGGACCGAGCAAGGCAGCGGCCGCCAAACATGCGAAGGTCGGAAGCGTGGTGGCTATCAGCATCAAGCAGGCCATATCCCCGAACGTCCCGCTTCGCGAGGCAATCGGACGCGGCAACCAACTTGTTGACAACGGCGCCCTGAAACTGCCGTGCGTTGGCATGAACAACGAGGCCCGTCCACGAACCACGGTCGGCTGGACGGTCGGTGGTCGCTGGATGACGATGACCGTTCCGGGCTCGGGGTACGACCGCAACGGCTACCGCATCGGCGGCTTCGGACTGAGCCAGGAGGCAAAGGTGGCGATCGCCCTTGGCTTCGACAACGCCGCAGAGTTGGACGGCGGTGGGTCCACGACCGCTTACGTACGTAAGGCCGACAACAGCTGGGACCGCGTCGACGACTCGGATCAGATCTATCAGCGACCGGTACCCAACGCGCTGTCGTTCGTCCAGCCCAAGAAGTAACCGAGCGGGCGTCACGCCAAGTTCGCGCCCATTGGCTCTGCTATACCCCCCTAGGGTATAAATGAGGCATGACGACAGCAGCTGTTACGCCTGGGTACGTCGACCACAAGGCCGATATCGGCCGCCGCCTCCGGCGGGTCGAGGGGCAGGTCCGTGGCCTGCAACGACTCGTCGACGAGGACACGTACTGCATTGACGTCCTGACGCAGGTCTCCGCCGCGAAGAAGGCGCTGCAGGCTGTCGCCCTCCTCCTCGTCGAGGACCACCTCAGTCACTGTGTGGCGCATGCTGCTCGCGAAGGCGGCGAGGTTGCGGACCAGAAGATCGACGAGGTCACGACCGCCATCGCACGAATGCTCGGTTCATAACGTGACGACAAGCGTCGACCTCGACATCAGCGGGATGACCTGCGCGTCCTGCGCTGCCCGTGTCGAGACGCGGCTGAACCAAATGACCGGCGTCGAGGCCACCGTCAACTTCGCCACCGAGAAGGCCCATGTCGTACTGAGCGACTCGGTGAGCACACCGGAGGTCTTGGCAACCGTTGCTGAAACTGGCTACCAGGCCAAGGTCCGTCAGCTCGACATCACCGAGACGCAGAACGTTGCAGGCGATGACGGCGCGCTGGTCACGCTGCGACGAAGGCTGACCGTTTCGGCGCTGCTCACCATCCCGATCATCGTCCTCGCGATGGTCCCCTCACTCCAGTTCGCCAACTGGGAATGGGTGTGCCTTGCGCTAGCGACACCAGTCGCAACGTGGGGTGCTTGGCCGTTCCATCAAGCTGCCTGGACCAACCTGCGACACGGCAACACAACCATGGACACCCTCATCAGCGTCGGGGTCGGGACCGCCTATCTCTGGTCTGTGTACGCCTTGGTCTACCGGGAGTGCCGACGTCTACTTAGAGGTCGCCGCCGGCGTCACGACGTTGATCCTGGCCGGTCGCTACCTCGAGACACGGGCCAAACGCCAAGCAGGTGCGGCAGTACGTGCGCTGCTCGATCTTGGTGCCAAGGACGTCGCGATCCTCCAAGACGGTCACGAGCGACGGGTGCCAACCAGTGCGCTCAACGTCGGTGACACGTTCGTTGTGCGCCCCGGGGAACAGGTAGCGACCGATGGCATCGTCGTCGATGGCATGTCAGCGGTCGACACTTCGATGCTCACTGGGCGAACCTGTCCCCACTGAGGTTGGACCGGGTGACGCAGTAGTTGGCGCCACGGTGAACGCAAGTGGTCGACTTGTTGTTCGCGCCACGCGCATCGGAGCAGACACGACGTTGGCGCAAATGGCACGCCTCGTCGAGGCTGCGCAGTCGGGGAAGGCTCCGGTTCAGCGGTTGGCCGACCGCGTCTCGGCCATCTTCGTCCCCATCGTGTTGGGCTTGGCGCTCGTGACGTTCGTCGGATGGCTGCTCATTACCGGAGACGTTGAACAAGCAATAACAGCAGCGGTCGCCGTTTTGATCATCGCCTGCCCGTGCGCCTTGGGCCTGGCCACGCCAACTGCCTTGCTCGTCGGCACTGGTCGCGGCGCCGAACTCGGGATCCTGGTCAAAGGTCCGGAGATTCTTGAGTCCACCCGACAGGTCGACACCATTGTCCTCGACAAGACCGGCACCGTGACCACCGGACGGATGACGCTGGTTGGCATCCATCCCGCCGACGATGTGGACCGCGAAGAGTTGCTGCTCCTTGCCGCCGCCCTTGAGGATGCATCCCAGCATCCGATCGGCATCGCGATCGCGCGTTGGTTCCGGGAACGCCAGACCGCAAACGATCTCGACTCGCCACTCCCCCTGGTCAGTAACTTCACCTCAACGACCGGATTCGGCGTGTCAGGTGATGTCAACGGTCAGCACGTCTTGGTGGGACGACCGGCGTGGCTTAACGAAAACCGAGTCCAGGCTCCTAGTGCGGACGTTGGACCAGGTCATTGCGTCCGCACAATCCGACGGACAAACGGCGGTCGCCGTCGCCTGGGACGGTCAGATCAAGGGCGTTCTCGTTGTCGCTGACGCGATCAAACCGACAAGCCGCGTTGCCATCGAACGATTCCGCCAGATCGGATTGCGACCGATACTGCTGACCGGGGATAACCGACAGACAGCCCAAGCGGTAGCTGCCGACGTCGGGATGGATGCCAGCGACGTCATCGCCGACGTGTTGCCGGACGGCAAGGTCGATGCGGTGCGCGCCCTGCAGGACGAATCCCGCGTCGTTGCCATGGTGGGCGACGGCGTCAACGACGCAGGAGCATTGGCACAGGCTGACCTGGGGATTGCTATGGCTTCGGGAACCGACGCGGCAATCGAAGCCAGCGACCTCACGCTCGTTGACGGTGACCTGTGCGCTGTCGTCGACGCCATCGAACTGTCGCGCAAGACTCTGGGCACCATCAAGGCGAACCTGTTCTGGGCCTTCGCCTACAACGTCGCGGCTATTCCACTCGCAATGGCAGGACTCCTCAATCCGCTGATTGCCGCCGCCGCGATGGCGCTGTCGTCAGTCTTCGTCGTCACCAACAGCCTGCGTCTTCGCCGGTTTTCGCCGTCACGTCGGGTCGTGAATTCAGGCGACCACGCGCTTGATCGTCTTGACTTCCTCGAACAGGTCGATGCCGTCGAGGTAGGCCGCACCGCACGCCGTGCAGGCCCACTCCCCCGAATCGAGGTCATCGACGTCGGCGGGTGGACGCTCGAAGAGTGAATCCTCGTGGCAATCGCTGCACCAGGACAGCCGCAGGGCGCTCAGCGTGAAATCCGCCGTGACCAGCGTCGGGCTTACCTCGTTCATGATCATCCCTTCGGTTCCTTCAACTGACCCGAACGGTGCCATAGGGGTCTGACAGAACCCCTGAAGTACGGGGGTGTGTCGACTCTTCCCGCAGTTGCAGGTTCACATTTCGGCTGGTCGGGGTACCGTGGCTCGGTAGTTGATCTCTGGGAACTCCCCGCCTGGGGCATAAGGAGGACGTCCTTCATGCAGACCGTCTGGAAGGGCTCGATCGCGTTCGGGATGGTTTCGATTCCGGTCCGACTCGTGTCAGCCACCGAAGAGCGGGACGTCACGCTGCGCCAGGTCCACGAGGCCGACGGCGGCAGGATCAAGTACAAGCGATTCTGCTCGGTCGACGGCGAAGAGGTCCCCTACGCCCAGATCGCGAAGGGCTACGAGGTGACCGAAGGCGACGTCGTCATCTTGACCGATGAGGATTTCGCGAACCTCCCAATCGCTTCTACGAAGTCGGTTGAGGTACTCGCGTTCGCCGATCGCGAAGAGATCAATCCCATCGCGCTTTCACGCGCGTACTACGCGGACCCAACCGGTGACGCAAAGCCGTACGTACTGCTGCACGACACGCTTCAGTCGACAAACAAAGTAGCGATTGTGAAGTTAGCGCTTCGACAGAAGGAGCGGTTGGCGACGATCCGTGCGCAGGACGGCGTCCTGGTTGTGCAAACCATTTTGTGGCCAGACGAGATTCGCAAGCCGAAGTTTGACTTCGCGGACGACTCCGAAGAGGTCCGGCCTCAGGAGCTCGAGATGGCCACGATGTACGTCGAGGCGTTCAACCAGGGTTTCGATCCTGACCAGTACCACGACAACTACCGCGAAGCGCTGCAAGAACTCGTGCACGCGAAGATCTCCGGACACGAAATCGTTCAACCCACCGAGACCACCGAAGAGACGAACGTCGTCGACCTGATGGAGGCACTCCGCGCGAGTGTCGCCCAAGCCGACAGCAAACGGAAGACGAGTTCGGCGAGCAAGCCGACCGCCAAGAAGGCAGCTGCGAAGAAAGCTCCGGCTAAGAAGGCCTCCGCGGCTAAGGAGCCTGCCAAGAAGTCCACAACGAAGAAGGCCGCGACAAAGAAGTCAGCCAGGAAGACCGCCTAGCGAACCATCGCGGTCGTTCCAGGAGTGTGAAAGATGAGACGGATTCGTTCAATAGCAGGCCTGTTCATTCTGGGCGCCGCGCTTTCTCTCCTCGCCGCACCGGTGGCTCACTCCGGACCGCCAGGTAAGTGGACGAAGATCGCCACTGCTGACAGCTTCAGCGATCAGGTCGGCATGGCACGCACCCCTGACGGACATCTCCATCTGGTGTACATCCACAAGGGTTCAGGCTCGACCCCCTGGGGATACCGCAGCGCGGAGTTGTCGCAGACCGGCCAGTTGGTGGACACCGGAACGCGTGCTGTCCGGCTGGTACAGCCTTGAAAACGACCCTCGTCTGATACGCGACGGCAACGCGCTACGTCTGGTCTTCGCTGGCGAACACTCCACCAACGCGAGTGACTTCTTCGCCAAGGGCGCGGTGTATACCTCGACCAGCCCCACTGGGAAAACCTGGTCGCTTGCAGAACGGTTCGATGTCCAGTCACACGGTGCTGAATGACGGGCTTGCCGCCGTCGACGAAGCGAACGGAACTCCGGTTGCGGCCTTCGGTCTCAACGAGGTCCTGTACTTCCACGAAGGCGTCGATTCCAGTTCACCCGCGGCCACCGCTGACGGGCAGCGTATCCGGTCAACCGGGTCTGGTTCGTGGGGCGTCAATCTGGCGCGGCTCAACAACGGCTCCGTGTCGATGGCGTGGTTCCAGCGATTCGGCACGAAGCAGGGTTACTACGCCGCGCAGATCCTTCCCTCGAAGACCGCGCCGATCAAGGCGCCGGAGTCAGGAAATAAGAACCAGGACAACGAGCCAAACCAGCAAGTCGCCTTCGCTGCCAGAGTTGGTGGCGACGCTTACCTCGCCTATTGCGTGCCCAGCAAGACGAAACCGTGTGTGCACCTAGCCCTATGGAAAGTCGGTGCCGCTCACGCGATGACCGTCCCAGGGTCGGGTAGTGGGAATGCGGCGTTGGTGAGTCTGGCTGCCAACCCAGGTGGTCGAATGAGTGTTACTTGGTACGACAAGGTGGCCAACGTCATCCGCTCAGTCCGAACGAACCCCGCTGCCAGCAAATTCGGTGTGCTTCGAACCGTGAAGCCCCCCGGGAGCGAGTCGTACATCTACCGCCTTCAGACCGAGGGCAGTTCGGGCAGGCTCGACATCATCATCAACGATCTCTCAAAGGCGGGTCACTACGAGCTCTGGCATACCCAGGTGTTGCCTGGTCTGAAGCTCACTGCCAGTCCTAGCAAGTTCAGTCATAAGCATTCTGCGAAGGTGAAATTCTCGGTGACCGACGCGGGTCAGGCCGTGGCGGGCGCCAAGGTCTCGTGTCTGGGGAAGAAGGACACAACGGGGCAGTCAGGCACTGTCACCATCAACTTCCCCAAGCATGAGCCTGACGGCGGCCACGTCTGTCGCGCCACCAAATCCAACTACTACGGAGCCAAGGCGACCATCCACGTCACGTAACTGCTCACACTCGCGGTCAGAGTCGTCAAAGCAGGGTTGCCATCGGGTCGGGGTCGTCTAGTCGCGCCAGGACCTCGGTCAACGTCAGGTGCTCGACTCCACCCGCAGTCAGTTCTGCCCACTCCCTGGGAGCAGCGACGTAGGGGTGCGGTCGGCCTCGCAATGAGTACGGCGTGATGGTGGTCTTGTTGGGGTTGTTCTGACTCCAGTCGATGAGCACCTTGCCTTCGCGTTCCCGCTTCGCCATGTTCGCGGTGACCAGGAACGGGAAGGCGCTCGTCGCCGCCTGCGCCAGCTTCTTTGCGTACTCGCTCGACGATCCTGAATGGTCTGACGCACGCCACCGTCCGTACAGGTGAAGTCCCTTGCTCCCGCTCGTCACAGGAACGCTGATCACGTCGTCTGCATCAAGGCGCTCTCGAAGCCACAGCGAAACCTCGACACATTCGGCGAGACCAGCCGGCGCGCCAGGGTCAAGGTCGAGCACGAGCCGATCCGTGCGTCGTCCCTCCCCGAACACCCGCCACTGCGGGACGTGCAACTCCAACGCATTCTGCTGCGCGAACCAGGCGAGGTCCGCGGCTTCGTCCGCAAGCGGGTAGGTCACATCGCCGTCTGAGTGATGAAGCGTGATGCGTCCCATCCACGAGGGAGCGTGTGATGGCAGTTGCTTTTCGAAGAAGGGAGTTTGGCCGACGCCATGAGGCCATCGGATTCGGGTGACCGGTCGACGCTTGATGTGTGGGAGCAGACGGTCGGCGACGTGAACGTAATATGCGATAACCGCTGCCTTGGTCACGCCATCCTCGGGGTAGAGCACCCGATCGGGATTGGTGACCTTGATGGTGCGGCCACCGATCTCGATCGAATCAGCTCCAGAGGGCATGTCTCATTGAATCAGTGCGCCAATGACAGATATCGGCGCCTAGAGTCGGTGTGTCACACCGATGCAGATCAGATGGAGACAAGTTCATGTCAGTCCAGCACTTTCCGCATGCCGAGGTTTCGATCGCCGCAGGACGCTGCCGCCAGATCATTCCTGCGACTCGCGCCGGGTGGGACCAGGTGGCGATGGGCGAATGGGAACTCTCGGCGGGGGTTGGATTCGGCGACTGCCATCCTCACGACGAAGTGACTTACGTGATTGAGGGCATGCTGGAAGTCGATTGTGAGGGTCAGCGCGTCCAGGCAACTCCTGGTGACGTGGTTCGTGTCCCCGCCGGCAAACCGGCGTACTACTTCGCACCTGAGTACGCGCGCATGCTCTACATCTACGGGCCAAACCCGGACGGAGCGAGCGCGTGGACGTTTGAGGATCGATCGCTGGTAGCGCCGCCCTCTGCGTAGGGCGGTTCGCAACGGGACCTTGTCCCCTGGGCCAGCCACCGCCCGGTCGCCAGGCTCGAAGTGGCAAAGGAGGCCCTCATGAAGACGCTGATCGTTTATGAGTCCATGTATGGAAACACCCACGCCATCGCCACTGCGATCGCGGAGGGCTGCGGTTTGGCAGACACTCAAGTCGTCCCTACAGCAGGAGCCTCAGCCGAACTGGTCGATTGGGCCGACCTTGTCATTGTCGGTGGGCCAACCCACGTCCACGGGATGTCTTCGAGTTCAACCCGTAAGGGTGCCCGCACCGAAGCCGCCAAGCCCGAGAAGGGCCTCGACTTAGACCCGGATTCTGAAGGCCCCGGATTACGCGACTGGTTCAACGGCCTCCCGGAAGTTGCGGGCAAGAGTTCGGTGGCCTTTGACACCCGGCTTGATGGATCGACTCTGTTGACCGGACGGGCCTCGCGAGGCATCACTCATCGCTTGCGCAAGCATGGCTTCAACGTCGTCGTCGACCCCGAGAGTTTTCTCGTGAACAAGCACAACACCTTGCTTCCTGGCGAGACTGACCGCGCGAAGTCGTGGGGCGAACAACTCGCACGCAAGCTGAACTCCTAGCCGGTCTCTGCAGTCCGCCACGCATTTGCCGTCGCTTCGTCGTAGTAGCGCGTGAACCCACAACCCCAGCCGATGGCGTCCGCTAGCGGCACGCCGTCCCACCGTGGTTCGCCGCTCACCAAAAGACGCGTGCCCACTTCGTACGACGGGGGTGCCTCTCCGTCAATGCTTTGAGAGATCGACCGGGACGGGCGAAGCATGTCGATCGTGACCGTTGATCCGGACCCACCGTGGAACCACTCGTTCACATCGAACGTAACGGCTGTCGTGTCAAGGTGGCCGCGGCCGGGCCGGTTAGTCGTCCCCGGTCCGGTGTCAGTGACCGTTCCATCGAACGCGAAGGCCCGTCTTATTACAGCAGTGGGTGAATACGACTCGACGCAGTCCGACACTCCACCAACGAAATCTGGGCCATGATCGAGGGCCGGATTGTGGACGGCTGCCACCTCATTCGGGCTTGAGGAGTCGAACGGATTGCCGAAGATCGTCACGCCTGCAGCTACGACAACTACCGCTGCCGCCAATCCCATCGCAAATTGCGACCAGCGTTGGTTCGGCACCGCGTCCGCAGATCCCTGTCCGAGGTAGTCACCGTCCGGAGCAGCAGCGGCATCCTCGGCGAACACGTCGCGCAACCGGTTCTCTAGTTCATCAGTCATCGTGACTCCTCAATGCTGACGACCTCAGCAGTGCGCAGCGTCGCAAGTGCTCTTGATGCGGTCGCCCGAACAGAGCTCGCCGTGATGCCCCCTCGACGGGTCGTTCAGTCGTCTGCGTGAGGTCCTCGGCATGGTGGGCGTCCGAGGTCAGGACATACGCCAGCCGAAGCAGGGGTCGCCCCTGCGCCGCCACGAAGTCCTCGAATTTCACCCAGCCTCCTTCAAGCCGCCAGCCGGCCACCCATCTATTAGACGCTTTGAACAGAACTCCGCGCTGCAGCAGATCAGGTGGTTCGACACGTCTATCCATTGAGAGCCGTCGGAGAAGGGGCACGCGGATGAGGACATTGGCGGCGCTGGCCTGCGTGGCGGTCTTGTTCTTGTCGCACCACATGCGGAAACCACAGGTCCGGGAGTCGAGAAAGTGGTGACCGTGTCGGCCACCCGGCATTCGATGAGGTGTACGCCCTACTCAACAACACCTCTGCTAGCCCAAACCGGCTGAACAGCTTCCATGGACTGATGTTCGAGCCGCACCCGATCGCTCAACTCAATTCCGTAGACATGGCTGAGGACCTCATCACGGTCGATTTGTCGAAAAGCGTTTGGAACCCTTTCCCCGCGATCGATTGCGCTTGCCCTGGCGGACAACTCGTCACCCGTCCCTATGGATCCATCCGTTGGACGGGATCACGTCGAACTGTGCGGGTGCGTCGTCTATCGCGAGGGATAACTACTTCCGACGGGCATCGGCGTAGTAGTCGCGCCAGATCAGCCGGTGAATGGGAATCCAACGTGGTATCGACCTGACTCCTGGAATGAAAGGAAGGAAAATCAGGGCCAGAGTCAGCGCACCCATGATGTAGAAGACGTAAGCGTCCGCGTTCGCGCCGAACGGCGCAGACTCCTCATTGTTGAAGGGGGCGATCTGGTACCAGGCTGAGTAGAGCCACAACCAGGCTTGACCTGGGTAACTTCCGGTCTCGTTCATCATGCCCCAGGTATTGCCCTGCAGGTTGGCAGCCGTCGCAGCATCGTCTAGATAGGAACCGTCACCCAGGAACAGAATCTGCTTGGTGTAGTCGGTCTGGTAGAAGCCTCCTTGCGCCATCAGGATTCCGTCGTAGGCACCTGCCTTCGCCATCGCTACCAAACCATTTGCCAGCGCCGGTACTGGTCCGTAGTCACCAGAGGCAACCTTCGTCAGGTCACCGTCAGCGTCAGCAATCGCAGTGTCTAGAGCCGTTGCCCACTTGAGCTGCTGATCCGGCGTTGCGCCATTCCACGCCTGGAGGGCATCTGTCACCTGCGTCGGCTGCTGCTGCGACTCCAGCGGTGTGATGACGAAGTCGTTGGCCGAGTCAACCGGGATCCGCACTCCCATGAGCTTTTGCATGTTGAGGGGACCGACCGTCAATCCGTCCCCGTTGGTGTTGTATGGCGGTCCGTACCCCGCGGACTCGCTGGTTCCTGCGAGTTCACTCACTGTGGTTGCGAAGAGGTTCTCCGGTGCGCTCGTAGCCCACCCCTTGAACGTGAGAACGGGGTCATCGGGTGAACTAAACAGTGCAGACAAGGCAAGAGTCAGCACCGACACAACCAAGAGGGCGACGACACCTTCCTTGACGATGTCGTAGCGGCGGGTCGGACCGGTCCACGGAACCGACGCAACGTCTTGGTCGTGTCGAGACTTCATGACTCCACCGCCGGTGCCGTAGTGTCCGTCGGTTCGGATGGCAATTGGGGCGACACAGCGTCAATCGGGGGAACGATTCCATGTTTACGCACCAGCAAGATGTGACCGACGATGATGACCCCTAACACAAGCGGCAGCAGGCAAACGTGGAGCAGGAGAGTCTGGCCAAGGTTCGTGACGTTGAACCACGCACCAATACCAACTGTGTTCAGTCCATCCTTTGCTTCAAAGGAGATCCACTGCGAGTCAAAGTTGGTTTGAACCAGATACCCCGTAAAGGCGGTTCCAATAGAAGCGACGAAAGCGAATCCGCCAGTGATCCACGTCATGGCTCGTCGGCCGCGCCAGGCAGCCATCCAGAACTTTCCCCACAGGTGAACGACCATGAAGACGAAGAACAGTTGCACACTCCAGAAATGCAGGCTGTTAGTGAACAAACCCACTGATGACGTGTGATACCAAGCAGGTCCTTCGAAGGACAGCACGAGACCCGAGAGAATGATGACCACAAGGGCCGCGACCGTAAGCACTCCAAAGACGTAGATCCAGGACGACATGTACGCCGGCTGTCGGCCAGGGAGCAGCTTCTCTGGTGGATAGGTTCCGAAGAAGCGGCGGCGCAGGGCAACCGTCCACGAACCAGCATCGTCCTCAGGCGTTTGCGCAGGCTCGGCGAGAGGTTCAGTCGCGGTCATAACTAGTCCTTCCCTTTGGGAAAGGGCAGCAGGATCGCCAATATGAAGAGCAACAGCATGATCAAGATGACGACCAGGTTCCCGCGAGAAACCTGAACAAAGCCCCACTTCAGATAAGTGGCCGGTTGGTTCAGATCCCCCATGACCACGGCGATCACGTGCGTCATTGACGTCATTGGCCACCTCCATCACTCATGTGGCCGGCCGGCGCCGGTCCTACGTCCCGTACAGTCCCACTGCTGAAGGTGCGGGGCGAAGGGTAGAAAGTCCCGGAAAGTGATCGGGTTGCCAGGAACCGCTAGGCGCGCGCTGGGTTCGCCAGCAGTTCCTCGTCTAGCGTCAGATCGAGCGTTCGCTCGAGAACTGCCTCGGTCTCGGGATCAACTCCCGCGAGACCGGATTGCCACTTCTCTTCAATGCTTCCAAAGTGCCACACAGCCAGCGCGACGATCCAGGTGACGACAAAGCAGCCGACGATGGCAAATCCAACCAGATTGAGGTCGAGAGTTGCGATCCAGGCGATCGGACCGCTGACAACGTCGAGTTGGTCAGCAAAAATAGACAGCACTTCGATCGTTCCGATGATCAGCGCAACTGCCACGCTCAGCGAAGTGATGATGATGTTGTAGTACACCTTGCGAACCGGTTTGGAGAACGCCCAACCGTAGGCGAAGTTCATGAAGCAGCCGTCGATCGAGTCGAGCAGGCTCATTCCCGCCGCAAACAAGATAGGCAGCGTCAGGATCGCGTACCAAGGAAGCGAAAATGCCGCAGCGCCTCCTGCGAGGACGAGCAGCGACACTTCAGTGGCTGTATCGAAACCGAGCCCGAAGAGCAGACCGACCGGGTACATCTGCCACGGCTTTGTCACGGCTTTGGTGGCCCGACCGAGGAAGCGGTTGAGGAACCCCCTCTTATTCAGGTACTCATCTAGCTCGGCCTCGTCGTATTGGCCTTTACGCATTGCACGGAAAACACTCAGGATCTGACGCAGCACGATCAGATTGAGCGCGCCGATGATGAGCAGGAAGAAGCCCGAGACGGCCGTTCCGATGAGGCCAGTCACCGTGTGCAAGCTGGACGAATCGCTCTCAACCTGACCGGCTAATGCGCGGACTCCCACCGACAGCAACAGACACAACCCGAAGACGATGGACGAGTGCCCAAGTGAGAACCAGAACCCGACCGTAACGGGACGCTTACCGTCGGCCATGAGTTTGCGGGTGGTGTTGTCGATCGCCGCAATGTGATCAGCGTCGAATGCGTGACGCATCCCCAGTGTGTACGCCGTCAGACCGAGTCCGATCCCAAACACCTGAGTCGAACTGATCTGCAGGTGCTGCGGAGCGACGACGCCGATCAACAGCCCCCAGCCAACGATCGTCAGCGTGAGGACAACGGCAGTCATCATGAAGACCGCCATCCACTCGCCGCGCGTCATCGAACCGCGAATCTTGGCGAGTCTGGCTCCCTTGCTGGCCGACGAAACGGCGCTCACAGTGACCTCTCAGCGAACTCGGAATGCCTACCTAGTGGACGTCCTCAGATGAACGCTAGATGCAATCTAGTCGCTATTGCAAGATATTCGCAGGAGGAAGTAGAGAGGTCTGCAGCCACGGCGGCGTCGATCCGCTGCGTGTACGCAGAACTCAGTGCAGGTGCAGTTGCCAGTCGCTTGGCACCTGTCCAGCCGGACCAGGCGTGGGTTGGTCCGTCGGGTGGCTTGTGGGTTGTGCCAATGCCGGCCCATACATGAACTGGTCCTGATTGAAGTCGTAGAACCAGTCCTCCCCCGGCTCAAAGCTTTGGATGACCGAATGCCCAGTCTCAGTGGCATGGGCGCTGGCGTGCTGGCCGGGCGAAGAGTCGCAACAGCCGACGTGCCCGCAGGCAGCGCATCGTCGTAGGTGGAGCCACCACCCCGGGGCGACACCGTTGAGGCACTCCGCGCAGCCGGTCCCACTTGGGGCGGCTTGTGGATCCACACCTTCTAATTGCTCGCTCGTGACGACTCCCTCGATAGCGTCCTGACTAGTACCTCCA
Organism: uncultured Actinomycetota bacterium; assembly: GCA_963726755.1. Taxonomy (GTDB): domain Bacteria; phylum Actinomycetota; class Actinomycetes; order JAHEKZ01; family JAHEKZ01; genus DATKIY01. Next base: position 722,739 of record CAVSDB010000001.1, on the reverse strand, counting down.
TCTAGCCAGGAGCGTCCCATGACCGCAACTGAACGAGTCTGGAGCGGGCTCATTTCGCCAGGTGGCGGATTTAGTCGCTGCCGTCTGCTGCCAACCCTGCCCAAGTCCAACGCGGCATCGAAGCATCTGAGGGGACGTCGTCACCGGTGTCCGGGAAGCTCAACATCTCGTCAACGGCCCACGTCATGTAGTCCGACATCGCCTGCCGGAACGCTGCATCGTTCGGCAAGTCAGCATCGTCCATCGCTTGAACAAAGCAGGCGTGGAAGCGGCGTCCAAGATCGGATATGTCTCCGTTCCCAGCATGCATTCTCAGGACGGACGTCTGGTCGCTGCAGCTTTGTGAAAAGTCGCTTGGACCACCGAGCACTTCGCCCCAATACATCGCGAGTCGCTGGACATGTTCGGGGTGTTGGTCTTCATGAGAGAACGGATGGTTCAACTCGGGGTCTTCCAGACATCGAGCGTGGTGAGCAGTGGCCAGCGCCAATAGGGCATCGCTGCCTCCGGCGAACTCGAACAGGGTGGGTTGCACGGTCCCAATCTGGCACACCCATTGCAATTCGGTGCCGCGAAGAGGATTCGAATATCTAGTAGACCCACGGAGGTCCTCGCCCGCTGATAGCGTCAAAGTGAAACCACTCCATGTCGCTTGAGAGGACGTGTCCATGCCTGATCTCGGAATGCCCACCGTCAAGGAGATGCGGCGGCTCGCTGGGGCATACGCGGCGTGGCCCGGACCGTCGTCCGCGCGGCCGTCCGAGGTGTTGGAGTGGCACGACGATCAGGTCAAATCTGAAATCGAGCGCGAACTCGAGCGGACCGGAGGTCGTACGCCCGATCTCATAGGCAGCCGACCGACCCGTCGACAGGTGTTGGGCGGCGCGGCGGTGGTGGGAGCAGCGGGCGCGCTCACCTTGTTTGGTGCGTCGGGTGCTGCTGCGGCGCAGCGGCGAACCGCGAAGGTGGTTGTCGTCGGCGCTGGCCTGGCCGGCTTGTCGGCCACCTACCGACTGCGTGCGAGTGGCATCAATGCAGAGTTGTACGACGCACAGGAACGGCTGGGCGGAAGATGCTGGTCGATCACCGATTTCTTCGAGAATGGTCAAACCGCAGAGCATGGCGGTCAGTACGTCGACAGTCGTCACACTCAGTTGCGGGCGCTAGCCGCCGAGCTTGGCGTCGACCTCATCGACACCTACAAGCAGGACATTCCGAGTGGATCGACGAGCTACCGCTGGGTCAACGGCGCCTTGCGTGACAGTGACGAGGTGTACGCCAACTTCGGAGAGTTCTACACGAAGCTCAAGCGTGCGTATCGCCGAGTCGGCGACTATCACTGGGATGTCGCGAGCCAGAGGGCAAAGAACTTCGACAACCTGACCATCATCGAATACCTAGACAAGGCTCTTGACGGCGGCGCCAACTCGCTATTGGGACGCGGAATCCAAATCGGTCAGCAGAGTTTCTTCGGCATGGAACCGGGCGAGATGTCAGCGATCAACCTGTTCGAGGCCTACGTCGCGCCTTACCCAGGAGCCAACGAGCGCTTCCGTATCTCCGGCGGCAACGACCAACTCGTCAAGGCCCTGGTCGGCGCACATCCCAGCCGACGCGATCACGCGGGGAGCCGAACTCGTGTCCGCACGACACCGCTCCGACGGACGCGTCGCGCTGCGTTTTACGAACCTGGCTGACGAAGTGGTCGCTGACCGAGTCGTGTTCGCGTTGCCCTTCACCACATTGCGCGACGTCGATACGTCCGGCCTCAAGTTGAGTAAACGCCGTCGACGGGCCATCAACCAACTGGCAATGGGCACCAACTCCAAACTCAACTTGCAGCTAGGGCAGTCGCTGAAGTCCCTCGACTGGTCGGGCGGCTTCAGCAGCGACGAACCGCACTACGTCACCTGGAACACGACCAGGGGACAGGTCGTGCCTCACTCGAGGACGCCGGTCATCACGATCTACAACGGCGGCAAGGAGGGAACGACTTACCCCGCCTATACCGCTCACGCGCCCGCGACGCCAAAGGCGATCGACGGCGCACTAGCCAATCTGGCGCGCGGCGTCCAAGGGATCGAAGACGCCTTCAACGGGCTAGCGCACTTGGACCAGTGGTTTTATGACCCGTACGTCCATGGCTCCTACGCAGGCTTTGGTCCGGGCCAGTACACCGGGTACTGGGGTTACCTCGCTACCAGCGAACGCAATCTCATCTTCGCCGGCGAACACACGTCAACCCATAGTCAGGGATACCTGAACGGCGGCGTCGAAAGCGGCGAACGTGCAGCACAACAGGTGCAAGACAGTCTGGGTATATAACCCGCAAACTGCTGCAACTCACGTCCGCTAGGAAATGACTCCGAACACGCCGGCCGCGTGGCTGTACAGGACGACGAAAGCGATGGACGTCGCGATCGCCACCGCCACCGACAACGCGACCGGTGCTGGACGAGGGAAGCGCATTCCGGCGATGACAATCAGGAGTATCAGTCCGGCTGCTATCTGCCCCCACCAGTAGGGCGGGTACGTCGTATCGGAGATGTAGCGCAAGCCGTAGACACCCTCCCCGATCAGCACACCACTAACCGCGCCAGCGCCAATCGCGGCGAGTTCGGCGCGACCAAAACGAACCCAGTACGCAGCCAGACCTAGCAGCGGACCAACGATCACGGCTGCCGTCCCCCAGAACAACCAAGTGCTCGACCCGGTCGCGATGTCCCGCAGTTCATTCGCCACGACGTAACCAGCAAGCAGCATGAGCAGCGTGATGAACCCACAAGCAACTGACGTCCAGAGCCGCGTCCCCAAGAGAGCCACCAGAAACGCCGCGAGCACCCAGGACCCCGATGAGTTGGCGAGCGAGCCAGCGTCCTCTGGCAACCAACCCTGACCGTAAGCCGTGAGCACACCCAGCAGGAATCCAGCGATTGTCGCTAACGCAAGAGATCTGCCAATGCTCTTCAAGCGCGCGACCTATGACACGTCTGTCAGGAATGTGTCGAGCAACTCAGCTGCCCGCGTCGCGTTGGTGTCGTCGTTCCGAAGAGCCGCAACGACCGGGGCGTACTCGGATTCACTGGTCCCAATCGACACCAACATTCGTTCCAGTACGTCGGGGGTCGCCTCAACATGCGGCTGCAGCCCCCAAGCTCGACCGATGCGAAACGCCAGGTCGGCATGGTCGAGAGAGCCGAGCAACGAAGCCTCCGCGGGCGCTTTGATGCCGTCGTTATGCCAAGTGAGCCAACGCCCGCCCAGCGACGCGGGCGCTTCGTCACCTAGGTCGATCGGCGCGTAGTCAGCGAACGTGGAACTCAGTGGTGTGACCGTTCCTCCCGTCGCGGTGGCCAGGACCTGAGAGCCGAAACAAATACCCAGGTAGGGCCGGCCTTGGTCCAACCAGTCCTTCACGGCATCGACCTCCGCAAGGGTGGCCGGCGGACACGTCGCTCCAGCAACGGAGTTTGGCGACCCCAGAACCACAAGGAGATCAGCAGAAGGCACGGACGGTTGGTCCTCGCGATAGATGCGCGTCACTGAGAAGTCGTGCCTGTCGAACCATGCTTCGAGGTGGCCCAGCTCATGGGCGATCCAATTGTGTGACAGGACCACGGCTGTAGGCACGACTGAATTCTATGAGTCACGCCTACGATCGAGCGATGACCTCCACCGACTATTCGCTCACCGCCTCCCCCGGTCGGCCGCTTCCCATCGCGACGCGCGCCGCTGGGATGCGGATCTGGGACACCGACGGTAACGAATGGCTGGACGCATGTGGCGGCGCGATGGTCATGAGCCTTGGCCACTGTCACCCACGCCTAGTCGCTGCGGCGCAGGAGCAACTTGAGAAGTTGACGTTCACCTACCGCTTCTCCTTCTCCAACGAGCCGATGATCGAGCTCGCAGGATTGATTCGCGACATCGCACCCATGAAGGATGCGTGGGCGTTCTTCAACTCCTCCGGGTCCGAGTCGGTCGAATCGGCAATCCACCTCGCTTTGCTCTACTGGCAGCACGTGGGGAAACCGCAGAAGACCGAACTGATTTCGCGTTATCCAAGCTTCCACGGCTCCACGCTTGGCGCACTCGGACTTTCGGGATCACGCTGGCGTCAACCGTTCGCCCACGTGCTCGACGACAACCCGATCGCGCAGACGCCGAACGCCGACATCCGCTCCGGTCGCACACCCGCAGAAGAACTCGTCTATGGCTTGCAGCAGATCGAGCGCGCGCTGATAGCGCGCGGACCTGAGAACGTCGCTGCGGTGTTCCTGGAACCAATCTCAGGCGCCAGCGCGGCAGCAGTGACTCCACCCGACGGCTACCTCGCCGGCGTCCGCGAACTGTGTGATCGCCACGACGTTCTGATGATTTGCGACGAGACCATCACCGGCTTGGGACGCACCGGTCGGTGGTGGGGCGTCGACCACTGGGACGTGCAGCCCGACATCGTCACGTATGCCAAAGGAGTCACGAGCGGCGTCGTCCCGTTCTCTGGGCTTGGCGATCAGCGGTGCGATCGCTGACGTGTTCGCAGCGGCACCCGACGGATTCCCGTTTGGACATACGTTCTCCGGCAGCCCCGTTGGGTGTGCTGTCGCAGCAGAGGCGATTCGGGTAATCCAGGAGGATGGCCTGCTGGCGAATTGCCGACAGATGGGTGATCGGTTGCGCGCCGGACTGCAGCAGATTGCCGCAGTCGTCACCACACATCGGTCAAGTCCGTGGTCGCGGCCTACTACTCGGCTTGGAACTAGTGACCGACAAGGAGTCGCTCGAGCCACTCCCCGGCGCGTCCTACGCGCTAGCCGGTCATGCGCGAGACAACCGCCTGATGATTTACCCGTGTCCGACGCCGTTTGGCGAACGCACCATCGAGGCGGTGATGGTGGCGCCACCACTGAACGTCAACGAACGTGACGTCGACGAAATCCTCAATCGCCTCGGGGACGCCGTCACCGCGCACGACCGCTAGCGGCTACTTCGCTGCCAGCCCCTCTTCTTCGGCCGCCTTCACGGCTACCTCGCCCGTGTCGCCACGCGTCTTGCCACCAGCAAGGTAGAACAGCGATCCGATGAGGATGAACGACGCCAACGGGATGGCCTCGGTGAGCGAAGAACTTCCACGTTCGCCTGACGTCCAACCGTCTGGAGCATAGTCGCCGCCGAACCACTGGTCGCCGATACCCGGCATCAAGAATCTCAAGCGTGGCGAGCAGGATCAGCCCGGTCAGCAGGATCGACAGGAACGGTGCCCACGGAGCACGGAACGAACGCGGGTGATCGGGGAACTTCACTCGCAGCCGCCACAGCGCCGGGAACACCGCGATGTACGAGATCAGCGTCGTCGAGATCGCCAGACCAAGGACGACGAAGAAGTACTTGGCGACGTTGCCACCGCTGATCTCGTGGGCCGCGACCAGAACCACCGTCGAGAGGATGCCGGAAAGTACGTTGACCCGAACCGGCGTTCCGAACCGTGGGCTGAACTTGCCCAGGTAGCGAGGTGCCGCACCGTCGTAGCCGGAGACCGCCAGCGCGCGGTCCGAGCCCATGACCCATGCAGTGCCAGACGACAACAGGCACAAGATGAACAAGAGGGCCATCGCGTCACCCAGCAAGGCACCCGTGCCGGTCAGCGTGACCGATGCCGTCGGCTGCGACCGACCCGCCGTAGACGGTGAAGACCGACTTGAGTGCGTCGATGAAACCGCCGAGGTTCGTCACCTGGTCGATGGGCAAGACGATGAGGATGCCGAGGACGGGGAGCCCATAGAGCAGGATCGCGGCGATCGCGGCCTTCAGGATGGCTGCGGGACGTCCTTCTGCGCGTCCTTCATCTCGTCGCCAGCAGTGTTGGGCAGTTCGAAGCCCACGTAGTTGAACATGATGACCGCGGCCAGGCCGACGAAGCCGATCTGCAGGTCGAGAGGCCGGACGGAATGAAGTGGCTGGCGGTGACGTCGTTCATGCCGTTCTTGATCGCGTAGATGACGACCGACAAGCTGAAGAAGCCGAGCAGCACGAAGCGGGCGATGGCTCCCGAGATCGGGATCCACTTGCCGACCGAGAACGACAAGATGGCGGCTGCAGTCCCGATCCAGATGAACAACACACCAATGAGTAGAACGTGAAGCTGGTCACCTCGGGGCCGTTGCCGAAGAAGGTCCCCCAGGCGACGCAGCGCCGACCGCGAGCGTGCCGCCCATCCACACCGGGTTGGTCACCCAGTAGAGGAAGTTGTTGACCGCACCGACGTAGCGGCCGAACGCGAGGCGCGTCCAGAGGTACGGCCCGCCCTCCTCGGGAAAGGCAGTGCCCAACTCGGCGAACAACAGACCGCTCGGCATGAAGAAGATGAGCGCGAAGACCAGCAGCCAGGTGAACGCCTGAGCACCGCCGGCCGCGACCGCGCCGATCGTGTCGACGCCGACGATCGTGCAGATCGTGAAGAACAGGATCTCTCGGCGCCCGAAGTGACGTTGCAGGTGCGCAGTCTCTTCAAGGGCATCTGCGGTCAGGTCCAGCTCTTTGACGTCGCTGATGGTCGGCATGTGCGGAGAGGTCGTCATGGTCTGGACCGTAGCGGAGCGCAGCCCATCTTGCTGTTAAATGAGGGCATGAGCACCTCATCTGTTCGACCCGAAGACCCGTCGTGGACCGTCACGAAGGTGGTCGCCGTGATCGTGGCGATCCTCACGGCCGGCTACATGCTGCCCTGGGCGATCGCCGCAGTTCGCGACGTCAAGCACTGGTCGGTATTCGCGGTCAACCTACTGCTGGGTTGGACCATCATCGGTTGGGTGATCGCACTCATCATGTCGTTGCGTAAGCAACAACTCGTCGTCGAGCCGTAGCGGGATTCAGCGACTGGAGTGTTGATCGACTTTCTGATCGACGAACACGGCGTACTTCTTCCCGCCCTTGGGCGTGAGGTGATAGCCGTCGCCTTCGACGACGCCACTGTGATTGCTGACGAACTTCTTCCAGTCGATCAGGTAGGTGTGCTTGAAACGCTTCGCGCAACTGGCGATAACCCGGTTGTTACCCGCAGCCCACGATCTCGGAACCTTTACCGTGACGAGGAACAGGTTGCGATGTTTGCCAACGATCCGCCGCATGGAGTTGCATTGAGAAGAACTAAACGTGCCATTGGTACCCAGGTGAACGACCACCTGTTTGCGCAAGGTGCCGTTGTTCTTCATGGAACGAAGCGCGTCGATGCCCTCAGACACTTGACGACTGACCGCCGTGTTCACCGAAAATCCTCGGGCCCGAAGTTGAGACTTGGCTCCCAACATCACCGAGTCACCAACAGCGGTACGACCACTCGGCACTCGTTGCGGCGTCCCAGCAGTTGCGGCGCTCGCGTCGGCAACCATCGCAACAGACAGGACGCAGGCAGCCGCAACCGCAAGGAATCGTTGAAGGCGCATGGGCGGCAACTGTAATGCACCGGAAGGAGCTATGCCGTGATCTGGTACGTGGCGCCAGCACCGTGCCGAGGCGGCTGTCGCGCGATCGTGTTCGCCTCTTCGCCACAGGGCTTGTGATTGTCGGCCTCGTTGCAAGGCGCGTGCTCAAGCGTTGGACCTATCCGCATGTCTTGACGCCGGACGGGACTGCAGCAATGCCATCGAGAGACTCCATGGCTACTTTCACACCATCCCTCCGTTTACCGGGGCCTTGGTTGTTCTGCCGATCCTGGCCGGAATGTTCGTGGCAGCCCCGTTGGTCTCAACGAGTACGAAGCGGGCACCCATCGGTTCGCTTGGACGCAGTCAGTTAGCCCGCTGCGGTGGATCACAACCAAAGTGGTCCTGATCTTCGCAGTAATTGCTGCAGCGACGCTTGCAATCAGCCTGCTGGCGCTGTGGTCGCTCGGCCCGCTGATGCAGGCGTTCGGTGGACGCTTCAACAGCACATGGTTTGACATCCAGGGAATCGTGCCCGTCGCCTGCATGCTCTTCGCTTTTCACTCGGCGAGACGCCTAGCGGCGATGGTGCTGGTGAACCGGTTGCCAGATCTGGCGTAGTCCGACGATCGTGAGGAACCCCCAGATCCCAGCGCCAATCAACACGAATGGATCGAACGTCAGAAGGCCCGTCGCAATGAAGAACAACAGAACGACAAGCATCGCCGCCGTCGCGATCATTCGCCCGACCGGACCAAAAGTGGTGTCGCTCTTAGCCCAGCGCGACGGCTTGGGCGTTGGTGTTGACGGAACCAGCGACGCGGGCGGCAACATGCCACTTCGAGTTGGTGCCGCCGGCGCAGCGACCGGGACGTCCGTCGCGGACCCTTCGGCCGGCGATCGTGGTGCGAAGAAGTCGTTGCCGTTCCCAAACTCGGTCACAAATGGGAATCGACCAGTCCGCCGAGCCACTTGACAGAGAATTTCAACTCACCCTGCGGGGCCAGCACTGGGGTCTGCGACGACGCGACGGCTTTTGCTCAGGCTCGGGGCGCAACCGGCCGATAGTGTCGAAAGCACTTCGCCAACCGGTGGAGGCCGTCGGACACGCCAAATCCTGCCCAGTCCGACGGGTACTACGAGATAGCGGGCAGGAGCGGGAGACCCAAGGTACGTGACCGTCTCGGCGGTCTTGGGGTTAAGTCGAACGCCATGCGATCGACCGGGCAAACTCTTCGGCCCGAACCCGACAGCTCACCTCGCAGGCGTCGGAGGGAAACATGCCACTCCTGCCTGCGCGCAGGTGGCTAGCAGTTGCCACCTGCCTCGCGATTGTCATGACCGTTGCTCTGCTCTCCATACCGGCTCTGGTTGGAGGCGCTTCGGCTTCATCCGCTTCGGCCAAGGACGTCCACGCACGCATTGACGGAAAGTACGCCCGGGTGATGGCGGTTGCCCGGAATCAGATCGGCGATCCCTACAAGTACGGCGCTGCTGGCCCGAGGGCATTTGACTGCTCCGGACTAGTCCTCTTCGTGTACCGCAAAGCTGTCGGAATCAACGTCCAGCACCTGGCCTCAGCGGAATACCGGAAGAGCAACCCAATCACACGCAGTCAGGCACGTCGTGGCGACTTGGTCTTCTTCCACAAAGGAAAGAACATTTATCACGCCGCGATCTACGCCGGTCATGGGCGCGTGCTGCACGCACCACATCCTGGAACGCACGTGCAGATCGACCCCATCTGGACGAAGTCAGTCTGGTTCGGACGGCTGATTACTAAGCAGTCCTAGTTCGTCTAGCGCGAACGATCGAGGGATGTCGACTCATCCGTGGATGCGTTAACGGAGTCGTTGTCACGGCGGACGTCAACTGTCTTGTCCCGACGAGCCGCGCGATGGCGACTGCGCCGGACTCGGACATCGCGAACCCCGACGACAGCTAGTGCACCCAACGCCCAGGCTGCGATGAACACCACCACAACACCGAGACCGTCCGTCAGCGCAGCGTTCCGCCATCGCTCCTGCGTCGGAGTTGTGAAGTGGTGACCCTAGAGAGTCGATAGCGGTGACGGGCTGCACGGTGCCTCCGATGACAAACCAGACGCCTCCAGCCGCTGCTACCCATCCCCCGAGACTCGTCGTAATCCGATCAGACCCGATGACCAATAAGAGACCGCCGACCACAACGGCAATGCCCGGTAGCACTTCAAGCCACCAGCGTTCATTCGTCAGATTCCAGGTGTCATTTGGGGCTAAACCGAAGTCAAAATACCCGCCGATAAGTGGAATGAAGATCCCCCACGCTCCGAGCAGGATTAGTAGAAGACCGGGCATCGCGCCCCGTGTGCGGGACACCCTCAGTCGGTTACCAGACAGGTCCGAGTCAACAGATGTCATGACAACTCCTCGCCGCGTATCGCGCAGCAACTAGAACGGATCAGGTTGGGCGGTGCCCACTGCCTGTGCGGCTTCGGTGATGTGCCCCTGAAAGGCCACCTTCGCTGACTCCCCGCTGGACGTCGGATCGGATTGCCAGGAGCAAGCACACATGGCAACTAGTCCGTCGTCTGTAATCCTGGTTTCGACAAGATTGTGATGTCGTTCGCCGTCCATGGCCCCTCCGTATGCAGAAAGAAAACCTGTGTATCGAGGTGGTTCCCCAGCAAGCGGGAATCAAACCTCTTCGGGGAAACTCTCGGACGCCATGCGGTGATTAACCCAGCCATGATCATCAACCCGCTCCGTCTCAAGGACTTCCAGCAGACGGCTCAAGGCCCACTCGGGTAGCGTTCGTTGATGCCCGCCGCGCAGTTAACCGTCGGAAACGTCGAGATCATTGCCATCCTCGACGTCGATACGCCTATGCCGCTGTCGGAGATATTCGATGGGAGCGGCGACCCGGTACCCGGCGGATCGGAGTCCCTCGCACTGACGTATCCCGACGAGTTCACCGCCGACTCATGGCGCTTCCGAGATCATTGCTTCCTGGTGCGTACGCCGACGCGGCTAACCCTGATCGACACCGGCGTTGGCCCGATCGACTCCGCCTTTGGCCGATGGCTCGGTGTCGGCGGCAGGTTGCCAGAGAAATTGACCGCGCTCGGCGTTAGGCCGGACGACATTGACGACGTCATCCTCACTCACGCCCACTCGGACCACACGGGGTGGAACACCACGCCGTCGTCGAGCGGATGGGTCCCGCGATTCCCAAACGCGCGGTACTACCTGCATGAAGCTGACTTCACGTGGATGCGTGGCCTTCAGGACGAGGACGAGGTCCGGGAGTTCGACGAGGCGATTGCTCCCCTCGAGTCAGCGGGGCAACTCGACACGGCTGTCGACGACCGCGAGGTGTCCCCTGGGCTAAGCCTGCGACACGCACCAGGTCACACGCCGGGACATCGGTGCGTACTCCTAGACACCGGGGACGAGCGAGTGCTGTTCGCCGGAGACCTCTTGCACTTCACATTTCAGTTGAATGATCCCGGTTTCCGCTCACCAGGGGACGAAGATCCGGAGCTCGGGAGCGGCACACGGACGGCCTGGCTCGACCGAGCGGAGTGCGAGGGGATGACACTCGCAACCGCGCATCTTCCCCCGCACCCCATCGGTTGCATGGTCCGTGAAGACGGCAAGCGGCTGCTCCGACCTCGCTAAGAGAATCAGCGTTAGATGGTGCGACGTCTGAAGGACACCAAGCACAACGTCAACATGATGACGATCCACAACGCGACCCAAGCTAAGTAGGCGGCGCTCAAACTGCTTGTACTGACGAACGGGAAGCCTTCGGACGCTCCGCCCAGTTGCAAGAGTGCTCTGGGGTCCTGGATGGCGTGCATGGCCCCACGCCACAATCCATCGGTGGGAAGCACCATCGCCGAGACCTTCCCGATGCGGGCGACGCCTTCATTGTCGAGGGCAGCCCCGATGCCGCCAACCACGCCCGCAACCCACGTTGCTCCGAACAGTCCGACCGTGGTGATCCCGGACGCGAGCGGTGAGATGAAACTGGACAACAGCAGCGCCAACGTGAGTAGAACGATGGTCTCTAGTGCCAACAGTGCCAAGGCAAGAATCGGACTCGGTGGCCAATAGCTCACCGTTATGCGTACGACCAGCATTTGTGCCAGCCCCGCGAGGCAGATGTAAACCGAACCGAAGACCACTAAGCCGAGCCACTTACCAAGCAGCACGGACGAACGGTGCACCGGACGCGCCACCATCGCAAGCGATACCCCAGACTCGAGTTCACCACCAAGAGTCGGACCCGCGAGGAACGCCGTCCCTAACGCGACCACCATGCTCATTCCAAACATCACAAGGTTCAACAACTCAGACGCCAGCAAGCGTGATTGGCCGCTGGTGAGACGACCCATGGACGTGTCCATGCCCGGCAACTGCGAGAAACCCCACGCGCTCAGCGCGAGCAGCAGAGTGGACAGCACGAGCAGAGCCCAAATCACTCGCTTACGGGTAGCTTCGCGAAGCGTTAGGCCCGCGATCGTCAGGATGGTGCGCCCCGTGGCTACTGGAGTCGAAGGTACGGCCCTTGTGGTCGTGGTCGCCGTCATGACGCCTCGTCCCTGATGGCATCTGATTCGGCTCCAGCGCGGAGGATGCCCAGGAGTCGATCTTCCAGGCTGATCCTGCTGCGTTCGACGCCGTAAACGTGCACACCGAGTCCGACCAGGTCAGTGACGAGGCGACTCACTTCGGCATCCGCGCGATCGAACTTGTCCGTTTCGGCTTCACCATCGCCTGATCCGTCAGACATCGTGACCGTGTACTTGTCCAGTTCTCGCTCGACCAGACCCAATGCCTCTAGTCGCACGAGCGCCGGTTCCGTCACGTTGTCGAGCCGAAGTGTCACCTTGCGTTGGCCGAGTAGCTCAGCCAATGTGCCGCTCGCGACAACTCGCCCGTGGTCGAGAATCACCACTCGGTCACAGACTCGCTCCACCTCGCCAATCAGGTGCGAGTTTAGGAGTACAGAAACGCCGCGCTCCCGAAGTTTGAGAACGAGATCGCGGACCTCGACTCGACCCAAGGGGTCTAGCGCGCTCGTGGGTTCATCGAGCACGATGAGTGCAGGATCTCCCACCAATGCCACCGCGAGACCTAGGCGTTGCTGCATCCCCTTGGAGAAGTCGCCTACTCGGTCGCCTGCGCGATCGTGCAAGCCAACCGTTCTGAGCAACTCGAGCCGGTCATCGTCAGACTGCCGCGAATGAGCGAGTCGTCCGTGAAGTTTGAGCACCTCGTCGGCATTGAGCCACGGTTGGTAGCGAAATAGTTCCGGTAGATACCCAACCTGGAGTCTCGACAGTGGATTGGTTCCGGGTTGCCCCAAGAGCATGACCTCACCCGCGTCCGGACGAACCAGACCGAGCATCATCTTGATTAACGTGGTTTTGCCCGCACCGTTTGCCCCAAGCAACCCGACGACTTCGCCCCGACGAACCTCCAGCGAGACGGCCCGCACAGCTTCCCTCCGGCCGAAGCGCTTCGTCAGGCCACTGCACCAGACCGCCAGAGATGCGGGTGAATCGGAGCTATCCAAGACCATCTGCCACCGACAAGACCTCCTGCGCATCAAGCGGGCCGGCGACGATCGTCACGACGCCACCCTCCAACCACACCACACCGGCGACGCTCTGGTCGCGAGAAGTGAGAATCGTGGCGGGCGTACCTGATACGTCGGCGCTCGCCGTTGTGTACTCGTCCGTCGGAACCGGCAGCGGCAACGTCGTGCCATCACCCGTGGCAGCTCGCAATTCCGCAGCGACGTCATCTGGCAAACCGGGCAGTGACAGCAACGCGTCTCGCAGCGTCGCTAGCGGGACGCCGTTGGACGACGCCGAAGGAGCAACGACTTGGGCAACGATCAATGTTGGAGCACCCGACTGCTGGGACCAGGTCTGCACCACAGCCGGTCCGAGCTCAAGGCGCAGCACGGCTCCATCCAAGCCTGCTGGAAGCGGTGGTAGCGATTGACCTGCGGCACTTGCAGCTGCTGCCGCTTTGTGTTGGGAGAAGGTAAACGTGGCGACCTGCTTCTCCATCACCTGGAATTGCGGTGTCCCTTCGACGCCCGTCGGGAGATCGGTCGGCGTCGACACCTGTAGGCCGGTTTGACTCGATGCTGCGGACGCGCCGGAAACGTCAAGCAATGTTGGGTCGGTCTTCATTTCCCACTGACCGTACGACGACAAGTCCGGCAGCTGCGTCAGATCGTTGACGTTGACGGAAATCGGCGTGATGGTCTCAGCGTGAAAAATCGGCAGCCAGTCGTTCGCAGCTGCCGCCGTGGCTCCACCGACTACAAGTAGTGCACCGGCCGCGGCGATTACCGGAGTCTTAAGCACCCGCGCGCGAAACGATTTGCGGTCGACGGATGCGATCGCCGGAGTTGGAGCGTTGGAACTCAACGAACTCTCCAACTGCTGCCAAGCAGCATCAACGTCCACGTTCTTGTCGGACGTTGACAGCATTGCAGCCTCCACAACCAGGCCATCTTGCTGTGTTTCCGTCAGAGCTCGCGAACACCGGTTGCAGTGTTGTAGGTGTTCGAGCTGGACATCGGGGAGACTGTCGGGCTCGTCGATGTATCGACGCAGCGCACCGTCAGAGAGATGGGTCATGGGAAAGCTCCTCACGAAGTGCGGCCTCTGCCCGTCGCAGCGTCGTACCGACACTGCCAGGGGATAGTTGGGTTGCCTCAGCGATGTCTGAGTAGCTGAGTCCGCTGTAGCGCAGTACGAGAACCACAGCTTGCTTTTGGGGAAGGTTGGCCAACGCGTCCCTGACACGTTGCTGTTCAACCAGGCCAATGACTTGCGTGGCTGCATCCGGGGCTTCTTGGGGATCGGCAACCGAGATTTCGCGCGTGACACGCCTACGTTGTGAGCGCAAAACGTTGAGAGCGGTGTGGGTAGCGGCGACCGTCAGCCACGCCCGGGCTTCAGCGGCTGGCACCGTGGATCGGGCGAACGAGACGAAGACTTCCTGCGCGACATCCTCGGCGTCCGCGTCGAAGCGCAGAACTCTGCGCGCCACAGCGACCACGTAGGGGTATTCGGTGCGAAATACCGACTCCAAGTCGGGATGCGTCGCCGATTCCCGCGCCACTGCCACCTCCTCGGGGCTCCCCGCAGTCGCCGCAGTCATACCCCCTCAGCACCGCGGACCGCCGAAATGTGACACGACGTCAGGACGACCGTACCGACGACGGGGCTACTGGCTGAGTTTCCAGAGCTGGAATTTAGAACTTGCATCACACGCGTCGAAGAAGACCGCGGCGCCGGCAGCGAGACCAGCCACTCCCAGGCACTGCCTGGTCCCAAGGTTCTTGATCAGCCCCTGAGGCGTGAATACGTAGGTCCAAGGGCCGGTGAAGTGGCAGTACCGAACTTTCGCCGCGACCCCAGGCTGAGGGTGGCGACCGTCAAGACACATGCCTTGGGTTTCCACGAGCAGATTCGATTGATCGCTGTTCCAGGTGAACGCCCACTGTTGCGTCGACACGGCCGAGCACAGAGACAGCGTGACCGAACGTGCCGGCGCAGTTCCGTTGTCGACAGCCACGCAGAAGTTGTTGTCGAATGCGGATTTGAGCTGGAATCCAGTGCCGTGCGCCGTCGAGTGAGCTCTCGCCGGTATCCGGGGGCTGCCGGGCGCGGCGATGCCAGCCACAGCCACCACCGTCGCAGTGGCAGTAATCAAGGCGGTCGCGATTGTCGCAATACGAACTCTGGTCATGACCAACCCTTCCTTGGTGCAAGTCCTTCGACGATGGCGTCTGTGAGACCACGAGCGATTGAACCATCCGGATCCATGCTCGGGTTAAAGATGGTGAACTCGATCCCCACCAGTTTCGCCGTCCCACTTGCCAGTAAAAGAATCTGGGTGAGCTCGGCGAAACTCAGTCCGCCCGGCGATCGGTAGTCGACCGCCGGCATCACTTCGTCAGACAACACGTCGCAGTCCACGTGGACGAAGAAACCATCCAACTCCGGTCGCGACACTCTCTCAAGCGCCGCCGCAATCGCCGGTTCCAATCCCATTTCGCGGATGCGCGGCAAGTCATACACTTCGATGTCGGTGTCATAAATGCGGAGCCCGTCGAAGGTCTCAGTGTCATCGTCGAACGCACGAAACCCAACTTGCGCCACATCGACATCCTCAACGAGACAATCGAAACCACCCAACTTTGCGACGACCTCGGGACCGCGTCCGGTTGCCAACGCCAAGTCCATGGACGCCGCCTCGCCATGCGGCTCGTGTCCTGGATCGCAGAAGTCGCAGTGTCCGTCGAGGAAGAGTAGGCCGAAGCGACCTCGTCGACGAAGCGCGAGCATCGGACCCAACAGGATGCTGCAATCGCCCCCAAGGATGAGCGGCACGTGGCCGTCGTCAAGGCAGGAGTCGACCTCCTTGCTGAGTTCGACTGCGAACGAGGCGATCGCCGGTGCATTTCTCATCATCGTCACCGGATCGCGTGAGTCAGAAAACGCCGGCACCCGGACCTCGGCGCGAACATCGGCCGCTAGCCGCCTCAACAGACCAGCGTCCCGCAGCGCCTCGGGCAACCCTTCGACCCCGCTCGGCCAGAGGCCGAGATTTGACGGCGCGAAGATCGCAGCGAACGACGGCCCTACACTCACCAGACGACCTTGTCACAGCCCCCAAGCCGGGTCAGTAACGACTGCGCAACGGTCCTTTGTAATAGAGGCCTTGGCCACGTACTGTGCTCAGGCTGCACCCGACTGCACCGCCCCCCACGAAAGGCTCACTTGATGCGACCACGTCGATCTCTGGCGATAGCGGCCTCGATCGCTACCGTCCTCGGACTCAGCCAACTGGCCACGGCCCAGGCGTCCTCAGCCACCTGACGCTGACGCCAAGCCCACAGCGGCGGGGTTCAACAAGAACATCGACCGATCGCTCGGGAACGGGCTTGGACGGCTCGTGGCGGAGGGTGCCTCAGGACAGGCGCGGGCAGCCAATGGGATCAGCGATAGCCAGTCCTCGCTGGCCATTCGTGATCACCGGGGACGGGTGCTGATCGACCTGACGCCTCAGGCGGATGCGAACCGTCGGGTCTACCGCAAGCACGCGCGAGGCTCTGGGTCTGAAAGTAACTGCGACAGACAAGAACGTCGGCACCCTCGAAGGTTTCGCGCCGCTGTCGGCCATGCGGTCCCTTGCTGCCATGGACCAGACCGGCACCATCGTGCAGGAACTTCAGCCGATCACCCATACCGGTTCCACCACCTCGCAAGGTGTGAAGTTCCAGCGCGTCAAGCAGGTGCTCGGCCAGGGGATCCGCGGCCAGGGCATGACCGTTGGCGTGCTGTCCGACTCGTACGACGACGCGAAGTTCGACGTGTTCGGAAAGAAGCTGAAGATCCATGCCGCCGATGACATCGCCTCCGGTGACCTCCCCGGCGCTGGTAACCCGCAGAACCCCAAGCCAGTCGTGGTGATCCAGGACAACAACACCCCTGACACCGACACCGATGAGGGCCGGGCGATGTTGCAGATCGTCCACGACATGGCACCAGAGGCGAAGCTGTGCTTTGCCACTGCTTACGGCGGGGACGTCGGGTTCGCCGACAACATTCGTGCCTTGGCCGATCAGAGCGGCCCGTGCAAGGCTGACGTCATCGTTGACGACGTCAGCTACTTCGACGAACCGATGTTCTCGGACGGCCCGATCGGCGACGCGGTTGACGATGTCGAGGCCGATGGAGTTGCGTACTTCTCAAGCGCAGGTAACTCCGGTGACCACCAAGCGTGGGAGGCTCCGGTCCGACTGGTGAACAAGAAGACCGGGCTCAAGAACACCAACCTCGACTTCAGTGGGGTGGACCCGTCCCTGTACGCGGGTGGTCTCGAGGACATGAAGTCCGGTCCGGGCACCGACATCGCCCAGAACTACAGCGTGGGTGCCGGAGGCGGACTCTACGACCTGCAGTGGGACGACCCGGTCGACCGCGATGGTGCGACGCTGGGAACTCCGTACTTGGACACCACTGGAGACGTCACCGCTGGGGATCCGAAGCCGTCAATCAACTTCACGCCGACCCCTGGCCAGATCGGCAGCGAAGTGCTGATCACGGCAGATGGGATTCCGTCGGGAAGCACCGACTTGATCCTCACCGTCAAGAAGCCAGACGGCACCAAGATTGGTCCGGTCGACACTGGTTCGTCACCGGAGAAGGCCGCCACGACGCTTGATCAGGCGGGTACGTGGAAGATCACGGTCTCCGGCTACAACGGTGACACCGGTGACTTCACCCTCAAGGTCGAGCCAGTCCTCGCGCCGTCGAACGTGACGACTGACTTCAACGTGCTGATCTTCGCCCCCAACGGCGCTTTCCTCGGTGCCTTGGGTGACGACAACACCCTGACTGGCCAGCCTTCGGAGGTCTTCGGCCTTCCGGAGTTCCCCAGCCTCCAGTTCGTCATTGCCCGTGCCACCACTGGCCCGGTTCAGGTCCACCACCTCAGGGCGATTCTGAATCAGGACATGTACGTCGCCGAGTACTTCGATCCGACCGCTCCGGCGACCTTCGGTCACCCCACGGCGGCCGGTGCGATCGCCGTCGGGGCATACGACCCGTTCAAGTCGTACCTGCCGGAACCTTTCACCTCACCGGGTGGCCAACTGAAGTTCTATTACGACTCGGACGGCAACCCCTACGCCCAGCCGCAGGTGCGAGCCAAGCCGGAAGTTTCGGGAACTGATGTCGGCAACACCACGTTCTTCGTGTCCGATACGGCACGAGACAACGACACCTTCCCGAACTTCGGTGGCACCAGTGCTGCGGCACCGCATGACGCGGCCATCGCCGCGTTGATGCTGCAGCAGGCCGGAGGTCCGGGGTCATTGACCCCTGACGAGATTCGAAGCCGCATGGAGGACAGCACGTTCGCCCATGACTTGAACCCGTCCGAGGCCTCCGGTTCATCCGACGGTCTGACGATCACGGCGAGCGGGAGCCAGTCCGACGAGCGCAACGCCACACCGGGCTCGCTGGCCGATCCCAACTTCTTCAACGTTTCCTACACCGGGAAGTCGTCGATCAAGAAGGTCACCTTCTACGGTGAGACGGCCAGCCCGACGTCGCTTAAGGGCTTGGTCTTCGACCCGCGCAAGCTGGCGAAGCCCGGCCTCTACGAGGACGGTGGATTCCCGTTCACTGTTGGGCGTGCGGACGGCATCAAGAAGGGCAGCATCAACGCGTCATTCTCGAAGCGGTTTGGCGCACTACCCAAGGGCGTCTACCAGGACATGACCCTGAATTTCAAAAACGGTCTCGGCAAGGGTGAGTCGTTCGGGTTCGGGATCGATCGTGATGCCGCGCTGTGGGCAAAAACCCTCCCGGCGATCGAGGGCAACGGTGCCGACGAATTGGGCGGTGCTGTCTCGATTCCCAGCGACGAGAAGTTGACCAAGGGAATGAAGTTCCGAGCCGTCCTCGCCAACGGCAACGTGATCACCGGTCGGTTTACGAACCAGCTCGGTCACGGGTGGACACCAGTCGACGGCTACGGCCTGGTCAACGCCCAAGAAGCGGTCCTCGGAGCGCACTAGCCACACCCCTATCACCGTCTGCCCCTCACCGACGCGAGTCGAGGAGGGGCAGACGTGTGCTTGATGCCTTTCTGCGGGCCAATGTCAGCCCGACACGGTGATTGCCAAAGGCTCCTGATCGATGGATAGCACACGTGAATCGACTCAGGGGCCACACCCAATGTTCAACTCGGTGACGTTGTCACGGTCACCAACTTGGGAACGCCTGGTCATTCACGTACAGATTCAGAACACCGACGAATAGGCCGAAGTCTCCTCTTCCCTTTGTCAACTCGCAGGAGTACTCTTCGGCCATCTTCGCGGCCGGTCTGGAACATCGCACAAGAGTCCAAGCCGGATTGTCGAGTCGTTAGTTCGCGACCGCGGCAACGATTCAATCGTTGACAGCGCGCGCTGATAGACGCACAGCGTAGAAGGCTGACCCAGTTGCGTGCGATCGGTCGACTGCGCTCTCAGGGGGTCTAGGTCTT
Source organism: uncultured Actinomycetota bacterium (assembly GCA_963726755.1). Lineage (GTDB taxonomy): Bacteria > Actinomycetota > Actinomycetes > JAHEKZ01 > JAHEKZ01 > DATKIY01. The sequence goes on along the minus strand of CAVSDB010000001.1, from coordinate 703,247 downwards.
TCTATTTGCTTGAGGTGAATCAGATGAAGTTCACCCACAGTCACCGCATCCTTAGAGTCACATTCGCCTTCGCGCTGTTCTCAATCTCCTGTGTGCTCGTGAGCGAACCAGTTCATGCGACCACTCCGGGCATCGAGGGACGCATCGTGTACATGCACAAGGACCGATTGGAGATAGTGGCCGCGAATGGAACTCAACACCACGTTCTGAGGACGCCGTGTCGAGCGAACGATCCGTCGTGGGCCCCAGGGGGATCAGTGATTCTCTTTACGCGAAACTGCGGTGGCGCCACTCATGACGACATTGCGTTCATCAACGCAGACGGAACCGGGTTAACCACGATCCTCGCAACGGCCGCCTATGAGTTTCAGCCCGTGCTATCACCCGACGGTACAAGGCTCGCCTATGCGCGCTGGAGCAATGCCGACGGCTCCAGCATCTACGTCGCCGATGCTGATGGCTCTAACCCGATAAGTCTCACACCCGAGACTCAAAAGGACCTTCAGAGCCCGACCTGGTCGCCTGATGGTTCACAACTCGCGTACTTGATGCACTCCCACATCTATCTCATGAACGCTGACGGCACTCAGAGACATCGATTCGAAGTCGGATCCGTGGACTGGGACACGGTTGACTGGTCTCCCGACGGTCGGCGCATCGCTTTCAGCGCGGGGGGCGACCTGGTTTGGGCTCTGACAAGCGGCAAAGGTGGAGTCCAGCGAATGACCGCTGGCAACTCGATTGCCGGAAGAGTCAATGACGCGGGGTGGTCACCTGATGGGACCGAGGTCGTCTTCAATGCCGGCAAAGATGTGATGCTGATGAATTCCGACGGCTCAGACCAGCGGTGGCTCCGTCGCGGCAAGTCTCCGGCGTGGGAGCCCGTGAGTGGTCTGGGTGATGCGGCGGTGTGGTTCGCCGGACCGAAGAAGTCGCTGAGAGAACAGGTCACGCTGGACGGCGGACTCTCAATTCCTGATCTGTCACCAGCCTCCCAGGTCGTCAATGTCTATGCGACGCCGCCAGGCGGTTCGCGTTCACTGATCGGCAGCCCCACCACGGATTCCGACGACAACTTCACGTTCGACACCACCCCCGACCTGCTCGGCAAGTGGCACTATGACGTCGAGTGGCCGGGCGACGTCAGCCACGATCCAGCGACCTACGGTCGTGACGTCGAGGTGACCAAGATTCCCACAGAACTCAAACTTCAACCTGCTTCGCGCAATATCAAGTTCGGTGAGTCAACGTCCTTGACCGCAACCATCAACTCCGGACCTCCCAATGTCGAAATGTCGATCCTTCGATTGGTCCCGAAACCACCGGTCGAGGTCGAAACCGGCCAGACTCACCACGGGAAATTCACGATCCGGGTAACTCCGACGAGGAATACGACATACACCGCGACCACCCCCGAATCCGACGAGTACCAAGGTGGTCGAAGCCGCGCCCAGCAGGTCAGTGTGCGCTACTCAGTGACCGCGGAGGCGATCGACTCGGATCGGCACGCCGGCCAATTCGCGATTTACTCGTACACCCCTGACTGCCGCACTCACCACAAAGGGTGTCCGACATTCACCGCCAAAGTTCGCCCAGCCCGTCCGGGAGACCGAGTCTCTTTCCGCACCCAGTCGCGAGGGGCGGTAGGCGGCTGGAAGAACGTCAGCACCGAAGCGAGCCGGCTTGACAGGCACAGCGTCGGTCAACTCGTTCAGACCTATCGGGGACAAGAGGTCATCGGCGTCGACTTCCGAGTCCGCGCCACAAAGGGCTACGGGAAAGGGCTCGCTAGCGGCACATCACGATGGCTCTATTACCGTGTGGCGAAGTAGCACTGACAGCGTCGACCTAAGAAGGTCCGCTGGCAGACAACCCAATCTGTCACCTTTGATGGTTCACACCCCGAGCAACACCGGAAACAGTGACGATGAGCTTGCTGCAGGTCCACCTTCCTTGACCAACGTTCAGCACTAGGGGCCGGGAGGAGCCCATCGTCAGGAGGTACTTTTCTGATCACGCCACTACTTCTGCTTTGCGGATCTCCTCTTCGACGTGAGGTGCCAACCGGCGCCGAGTGCACGCAAGGCACGCACCCCGACCTGCACTCACCGGCAAACTAAGCTCCCGCGACTGGACTCGAACCAGTAGCCTGCCGGGCTGCCGCAAGGCGTTCATCGCTGTTCGGTCACGTCCGCCATTGTCGCGACGTTGCAGGTCAGAAGCTGAATCGCGTGCACGGACGTCCGTTCTTGTTCGTCAAGATTCGTCCGCTTCGGGGAACGCGTTGCTACATCCGTTGCTACAAATAACGCGTGGCCCGGTCGCCCCTAGTGTCGCCGCCTTTGTGTCATGCCGAGATATTCGACACGGTGTCTGCAAAGCGTGTTCGACGAGGCCCTCGACTGAGACTGATCTCTGTTAGTTGGCAGCAACAACCAGACTTGTCAGAACGGGACATCGTTCCTGGTGTTGTTCCGTGGTCAGCTCGTGCATGAGGTGTAACGCAGACGTCGTAGTGGTCAAGACCAGTGCATGGCCTACCGCAGATGACGAGGACAGGGATCGGGAACCCGATCGCCGCGACTGAGTCGGTGATTAGGCTGCGAGCATGGGAACAAATCAGCCCACTGCCGGGCGTCGACTCGCTGCCATCGCGTCCATCCTGCTCGTAGTAGCGGTGATTGCTGCTTCGCTGGCCCGGGGTTGGGACGAGCCCTTGCGACTGCTGGGTCAATTTGCCCTCATGGTCGTGCTCCTGGCAGCAGCGTGGGTGTCACTGACCCGGGGCGGTCGGCGCCGAGTCGTGGCGGCAATCGTTGCTGTGATGGCCATCCTTGGGTTGGCGATCAGCCTCATCAACGCTGACGGGTTGCTCGGCGTCTCGGTGGCAGTCCGGGTATTGGCGCTTGTCGGTGCTGCGACGCTGGCCAAGTACGCGCTCGGCGCCACGGTTCGAACCCTCAAGGCCGCCGAGATCGAAGGCATTCCCGTGCCAGCTGCGAAGAGCGGTGTGCTGTTCATGAACCTGAAGTCGGGAGGCGGCAAGGCCGAGCGGTTCCGGCTCGTTGAGGAGTGCACGCGAAGAGGCATTCGGCCAATCGTTCTGCAGCCGGGTGAGGATTGGCTGCAACGAGTCCGCGAGGTGGCGGCGTCTGGCGTCGATGTACTCGGCATGGCTGGCGGTGATGGTTCGCAGGCAATGGTTGGCACCGTTGCCGCAGAGTTCGGGTTACCGATGGTGATTGTCCCCGCTGGAACCCGGAACCACCTCGCGCTTGACTTTGGACTCGACCGCGACGACGTGGTGGGTGCCCTCGATGCGTACGGCGATGCCGTGGAGCGCACGCTCGATCTCGCCGACGTGAATGGCCATGTCTTCGTCAACAACGTGTCGCTCGGCTTGTACGCAGCGATCGTGCGTTCACCTGAGTATCGCGATGCCAAGGTGGAAACAGCTCTCGCGACGCTTCCGCAGGTGCTCGGCCCGGAGACCGAACCCTTCGACTTGCGGTTCACCGGTCCAGATGGCGTGGAGCATCAAGGCGCGCACGTGATCCAGATTTCCAACAATCCGTACGGCACCAGTGTCGGGGCGATGAGTAGCCGACCTCGGCTGGACACCGGGCAGCTCGGTCTAACATCTCTCGTACTTGGCCGAGGAACTGGTGGTGCAGCCCCATTTCTCGCGGCGCTGGCGACCGGCCACCCGGACCGCTACTCGGGGTATACGGCGTGGAAAGCCTCACGTTTCGAAGTGACATCGGCGGCTCCGATCGAGCTGGGACTCGACGGCGAAGCCTTGGTGATGGATCCACCCCTGCGGTTCTCGATACGGACCGAGCCGATCCGTGTCCGCTTGCCTCATCACGCGATCGGGTACTCGCCGGCCGCACGTTCGATCGGCTGGGTGCAGAGTCTGCGTGAGCTCTGGGGTGTCTCGCAAGGACACCCTTCGCGCTTCGATAGTTAGCGGGATGGGTGTTCAGTGGGTCGCTTCCTCCTCGGCGATACCACGCAGGGCTGTCTCGATCGACGGATACACGTGGGCGCGGGTCAAGGTGGAGAACAGGCCGTACCGATCGAGCAGGTCTTCGATGCGACCACGCATCTCCACGAACACAACATTGACGCCCTTCGCATTCAACTCGTTGTCGAGTCTGACCAAGGTGTCAGCGGCGGTCACGTCGATGTCGGTGATCGCCTCACACTGGAGAACAACCCAGCGCGGTTTTCGATTACGCACGAGGTGGCGGATCTCTTGACGGAAGATCCCTGCATTCGCAAAGAACAGCGGCGCCTCCCAGCGGTAGATCACGACGCCGTCCCGCTCCACCGCTCCGGGGTAGCGATCCACGCTGTGCCACCCGTCGAGTTCGTCTACCCGACCCAGTACCTCGCCCACCGGCCACCAGCTGCGCCTGAAGAACAAGAAGATCGACAGGATCACAGCGATCAGGATCCCCTCAAGCACCCCGAAGAGGATCACGCCCAACGAGGTGATGAGCGAGATCACGAGTGCGGACTTCCGCATGCGAAGGTACGTCCGAAGAATTCCGAAGTTGAACAGCGTCAATGCTGCTGCGATCACGACTGCCGCGAGAGCCGGCTGGGGAAGGTTCTGCAGGAGTGTCGGCAAGAACAAGAGCAGCACAGCCACCATCCCCGCGCCCGCGAGCCCCGTGACCTGCGACTTCGAACCAGATTGCTCGGCGACCGCCGTGCGGGAACCGCTCGCCGATATGGCGAAACCCTGGAACAGGCCAGCGGCGATGTTGGCCCCGCCCATTCCGATCATTTCCTGGTTGGGATTAACGTCGTCACCTCTGCGTGCGGCGAAGCTGGTCGAGGTGGCGATCGTGTCGGTCAGGGACACCAGCACGATGCCGACTGAGGCGGCCAGGAGCGCTCCGAGGGTGTCGAGCGGCACGGACGGGAAGGCGGGAGTCGGCAGGCCTTGCGGCAAGGCGCCGACCACGGCCACGCCATCGTCCGTCAGGTTGAAGACGCTGGTGACCACAGTGGCGCCGACCACCGCCACCAGCACGGCGGGGATCTTCGACATGACGTGCGGGAGAATCAGCAGCACGGCCAATGTGGCCAAACCAATGGCCAAAGCGGTGGTGTTCGTCTCATCCAGCCCGGCGAAGAAGGTACGCACCTCGTCGATGAACCCGTCGGCGTCGGTCGAAAAGCCGAAGAGCTTCGGCAATTGGCCGACGAGGATGGTGATCGCGAGCCCGTTCATGTACCCGACCTGAACCTCCTTGGAGAGCAGATCGGCGACGAAGCCCAGCTTGCCGAGACCGAGACCGATCTCGATGGCTCCGACCATCAGGGCCATCATTCCCGCCAGTGCGATTGCCTCACTTGGGTCGTCCGTAACGAGCAGTGGGACGATCGCTGCGAAGATCAGCGGTGCTACCGACGAATCGGGGCCGAGTACCAGGATTCGGGACGGCCCGAGGAGTGCATAGCCGATGAGGCAGGCGATGGTCGTGTACAGGCCGTTGACGGCAGGAACGCCGGCAAGCTCGGCGTATGCCATTCCCTGGGGTACGAGGATCGCGGCGAGCACGACCCCTGCGATCAGGTCGGATCGAAGCCACGAGACGCGATAGCTTCGGAGCATCGCAATGCCAGGCACCCATCGCTCAAGGGGTCGCTGCTCGGTCGTTGACGCCTGTGGTGTGTCCATGTCAGGCAGACGATAGCTCTGTCGGCTTCTGCAGCTGACGCCGAACGCGCGGCTCCGGCAAGTCGATGAGCTGGTCGATGAGACCTCGACGCCTGGAGAAGCTAGGCGAGGCCTATCGTCTGCGAGCCTCCGATGCGCCAACCCGCCCCGCTGTCAACGTGCTCGGTAATGGTTACTTCATGGCGGTTGATCAGGAGTTGCGACCACGACCGCGCGGTCCCGCGGGTTCGGTGGCTCGTAGCAGTCCCCGCGACGACCTCCACGATCGTCCTGCCCTCGGCTCCGCCTTGACCGATGGTAAGTAACTGAACGTTTGGTCGATGGGTGTGACCGGCTAGAACGATATCAATCTTGGCATCGACGAGAGCTTGCTCGAATCGAGCCCGATTCGCGAGCGACTCGAAGCTTCCAAGTGACGGCGGGTGGTGAAGCGCCACGATCCGTACAACGCTGCTTGGTGCGTCCTCGAAGGTCGATCGAACCAGATCAGCCTGACGTTGCGACACCCGTCCGGACTTCCACCTCCACCGGGGCATTGACTGCAGGCCGAGGATGCGTACCTCGCCGAGGTCGAGCACCGGGTCAAGCTCGTCGCTCACGAAGGCCTGGAACCTACCGTACGGATTTGACATTCGTCGCAAGGGATTGGTGAGTGAGATGTCGTGATTGCCAAGCACGACCATTGTTGGGGCGGGGAACTGATCTATCACGTCTTTTGCGCGAACGAACTCGACGCGTCGAGCACGCATGGTCAGATCGCCAGTGACCACGGTGGCAGACGCGTGTGACGAGGACAGTGCTCCGGCGAGTCCGTCGAGGGCAATGTCGTCGTGAGCACCGACATGAATGTCTGAGACGTGGGCGATTGTTGTACCGCGGGCTTCGGTCACCGATCGCCTTCCTGTGGTCTCCACCTCGAACGCTAACGTGAACCACGTCATGGCGCAGGCAGGAGGCTACGACGAACGGGCCGTGACACGGTCTTCGAGCGTGCGGATTGTTCGCGGACTGCAGGTTGACGCCGACATCGGACCCCGCCGAACGCAAGGGTGTGCGCAGGTCAGGGCAGCGGGCAGAACGCGATGTTGTCACGCCGCTCGCCGGCGAACCGTGCGCCATCGCTGCCGACCCACAGCCCGGCCGGAGTTGCCAGTAGCTCCCGGCCACCGTCACCTCTGGTCTTGCCCGGATTCCACGACAAGGACAGGCCGGTCGTCGAGTTCAACGCTGCGATACCCGGCCGGTCTACCGCACCTGGGCCCGGGCTGTTGTTGCCCTGTGGGTTATCCATCCAACGCTGGTGTCCCTGAACGTAGACCGCCGTTCCGGTGGCGGCGACGGAGTACAGACTGTCCCCGCCGGTGTAGTTGATCCAGGTCGGAACTGACGGGGCAGCCACACCGGTCTCGAATCGGGCCGCGGCGTCACACACGTCCAGCCCTTCACCGCCGGCCTGCGGGATGTAGCCGGAGGCGACGAACACGAAATAGCTTCCGTCGGGCGAGAAGTCCACGTCGCGAAGCTGTTGCGGGATCTTGGTTGCGCGGCAAGCGCGGGTCAGTCGCTGGTAGTACCAGGGGTCGAGGCTCGCTGAGCCGGTTCCGAGATCGGCCATGAACGCCCGGGCCCTCACCTGTCCGTTGACCGCGGTGAAGTTGCCGATGGCTACCAACCGGGTCTGGGCTGGGTTGACGGCGAACCTGTAGACGTCGGTCAACCCGGCGTTGGACGCGACGGTGCCAGTGATGTCGAGGTTGATGTATCCGGTATTTGCTCCGGTATTGGGGTTGAGGGCGACTAGGTGCCCAGGAACCGAGCCTCCGACGATGAGCCGGCCGTTGACCAGCCGGATCTCACTGACCTTGCCGGACTTGAAGTTGGCGTTGAACGCTGTATCGACCGTGAAGACGGTTGGGTCGGCGGGGGTCGGGTCAAGCTTGACAAGTGCGCGCCGGCTGATCCCGTTGACCGTCTTGAACTGGCCGCCGAGATAGAGGGAGGTGCCGTCGGTCGCGATGGCCCAGACCGGACCGTCTATCGAGGGCGCGAAGTTGGTCAACGTCCCTGTAGTGCTGCTGAATGCGACGAGGTTGGTGCGCGAGACCGTCGCGGCGCCCGTTGGTTGAACCAGCGCGAATGTCCCTCCGACGTACATCGTGGAGCCGAGCTGCGCAACCGCGTACACAGCCGTGTGATCGATCCCGCTGCCGTCGATGATGTTCGGTGTGTAGTTGACAGGATTGTCGCTCACCACAGCCGGCTGCAGGATCGACGCCTGAGCGGGCAGCGATACCGCGATCGCAGCCGCAACCACGCAACTTGCCACCAGTACCTTGGAACTACGCATCAAGCCTCCCCCACCGGATACAAGACTCGGACAACGCTATGCCGCAACCGGTGTCGCGGCTAGAGCGACTTCGGTGAGGTAACCGTCGCACGGCGTGATCGCCGCCCTGTCGTCGTCTGCCGGACAGAGCATTCGTGGCGGCAGGCGATGTTGAGCCGCTGGTTGCTGTCACACCCGTCTGCGACTCGGGCTGCCTGTTGGTCCGTGCGCCGCCTAGTTGGCGGCGAGGATCCCCGAAGTTACTGAGAAGTCCGATCTTCCGACACGATGCCGCGACCCTAGACCTATCAACGACACCCCGTCTACGCATCTGCGTTCGGTCGTAACTCGCGTTACCTACCTCGCAAAACTGTCTGAGGACACCTTGGTATCCAGGCGGATCGTTCAGGCAACACGATCCGAGTGTGGAGAGCCGAAGACCACACAGAACGGAGGACGCCTCCCTTTGAACGCAAGCGGATTCGATGATATCCATCGACGTCGATCGCTGTCGGACTGATTGACAACAACGACATAAACCCACTCTTCACCATCATGAACTACGGTCACTGCGCAGCCTAGACACAAGCTGCGCCCGGACTTCCTGAAGGAATTCGTCTCGTTTTCTTTGTCCACCAGAAGCGATCGGTCGCTGAACGGCTGTGTCGAGTTAGCAAGACGACCGTAGCGGCTAGCACCCAGGCGCTACCGGAGAGCCAGCCCCCAATGACATCGCTCGGCCAGTGCGCCCCTAAGTAGATGCGCGACAGACCCACTCCGCCAACGACAACGGTGACAAACCCTGCGCTCGCGATTCGTCCCACGTGGTTGGGCTGCAGGACCTGCCAGCCCACGACCAGGACGATCGCGACATAGGTCACTGTCGCCGCTTGGGTGTGACCAGACGGAAACGAGAAACCGTGCGCCGAAGTGAGTTCTCCTGCGCTCCTCGGTCGCATTCGCTCAAGTCCCAGTTTGAGTAGGTTGCTGAGTAGGGCGCTTCCCGAGACGGTGAGCACAAGCCACCACCCGAGCAGCCACATTTTACGGGCGGCGAGCAGAAGTGCTACAACACCGGTCAGCACAGTGATGGTCCAACCGTTTGCAAGATTCGTGGCAACCTGGGCGACGTTCTTGAAGTTGTCGTGGATGAGGGTGAACCCGTAAGCCCGACTCGACCAGTCACGATCAGCCCTCGCGAGAGGAGCCCAGCCCGCGGTTACCAGCACCGCGACGACGATAAAACTCAACGCGCAGGCAGCAGCGGCAATGATGAGTCGCCGCCTCACCAAGGCAGTTGCCTGCTGGGGCACAACATCACCTCCGGTAATCCACCGCCGCCGTCAGGATCGCACGAACCTTGACGAGGCGACTCCTTCCTCCCAGGAGACTGAATATTGTGCAACTGCAGTCCTCGAGACTGGCCACGCCTAGACCGCGCCGGGTCCACTCGGCTTTCCTGTGCGATGCCATGTTGCTGGTTTGCCATTCCCAGGAATTCTGCGCTCATCGAATCAACGCTAAGTCGCCTCAATGGCACGAATAGTGGCACGCGTGGAGTGGATCGCTGCGAAGTGCCTGGTCAGACCATAGATACAAAGCTCCCGCGACTGGACTCGAACCAGTAACCTGCCGGTTAACAGCCGGCTGCTCTGCCAATTGAGCTACGCGGGATTGACGCCCGAAGGCGACGCCGAGAATACCAGTCGGTAGGCAGTCCACGGCGAGCGCATTACGCCGGACAGACAGAGGCGGCCACCGTCAGGTGACCGCCTCCCACGTCGCCTCCCGGTTACGAAGTGATCGTCAACTTGATGGGGAAGCCCATGTTCTGGACCTGCGACCCCGTGTATCTCCGGTAGTTACCCACCGCATCGTTGAGCTGGATTTGCAGGAGGGTGTAAGTCCCCGTAGTCGAACAAATTGCCAGCGTCGACTTGCCCTTCATCTGGGCCTTGGTTGGCGAGCCACCAGTGCGGCTCATGAAACCAGAGGACTGTTCGAAGGATGGTCCTTGGAACGACGAGAATCCGTACGAGACACCCGATCGATCATCGGTGACACGAGCCGTGAGGTTGGTGACGGCCGCCGAGGAGCCCACGCTGTCGGTCTTGGGACTGAAGTTCCAGTCCTTGAGTTGAGGAGCCTTCGAGTCGGACTTGTTCAGGATCTTCAACTTGCTCGGCCAGTGTTTGTGAGCAATTTGAGCGGGCGTGTACGACTGGTAGTTGCCCGACGCGATCGGTCGCAGAAAGCGAAGCGAGCCAGGTGGCTTTGACATCTCGATCGTCGTACTTGTTAACCACGGCTTTGCCGACGTACTTGTTTGACGAGCCGACCCGTCGCAGAGAGGCCGCCGTACCGTAGTTCCCCTTGTTTGCTACGGAGCGCCCGAACGACGCGTACACCGAGCTCACTTTGGAGCCGCCTTTGTCTGTCACGTTCGCCGTGACAGTGAAACTCTTGTTCCCGTTTCGGCTGTCGACTGTCTTAGGCGAGAAGGAGAACGACGTCACCTTCGGCGGAATCACATCAGGGTTGGACTGGACCTTTAGCTTGCCCTGTAAGCCGTCTGTAATCAGTTGGGCGCTCGACAGGTAGGTCCCATTGCCTACCTTGTCGCTCGCAGACAGGGCGATCGTCCACGTGCCGTTGATTGTGTACTGCGGAATCGTGAGTTTCCCGGTGAACGTGCCGTCGGTAGGTGTACCGGCGGTGCGCTTCAGGGTGGCTCCTGCTCCGCGACTAACCCCATGAACCTCTGGCGATCCGGCACTCATCGACACCGAAGTGACGCCGGACAGGTCGTCCTTCCACTTCGCCGTGACGTTGATCGTGGCCGACCCATGTCGCACGTCGACCGACTTCTTGCTGAGTTTTAGGTCCTGCAATTTCGGAGCGGTCGTATCACCACAAACGCTGGCAGCCTCGGCAACCGTGGGCGCCCCTATCGCGATGACCGAACCAAGGGTCAACGCGCCTGCAGCGGCTACGGAAGTCATTCGGCGACGATTGATCATCATCAAGCCTCCCTCCGCCCAGTCTTGGTGCTGATGATCAAGACCTGGGATGGGGCACATCGTGCTCCTACTCCGAGCGGTGCGTGCGGAAATCTCCAAACTCATCGGATCCCAGACCGGATTCGAGTCGGATCTGCTGGACCAGGGTCTCCGCTCGCTGCTCTGAGATCCGCGTCAACGGGCAGTCCCTGGTCGACGACGTACCCCCAACGGAGCGCGTCATCCCCCGCTCGACGTCGCGCGACGACGTGGACGCCCTTGCGCCCTTCGAGTCGCACATGTTCGTTAAGCACGATGCTGGACGTCACGCGGTCGCGCACCACAATCGCCAGCTGCGGTTGGTCCCCAGCGGGGACGCGCAACACGGCGGCCTCGGCACCTGCCTGGTCTGGCACCAGCGTGATCGTCATAACCCCGTCGGCATACGAGACCTTGTCGATTGACTCCCACCCGATGCGCTCGTACGCCGGGGGACGTCGCTGCAAGATGAGGTCAGACTCGGTTGCCACGATGTAGCGGTCGGCATCGTCGGTGACCCAACCGAGAACGCGCTCGCCGCGGTTGAGCCCAACAGCACTGCTGGCTTCAGCTGGCAGCTTTCTTCGCCATTGCACGACGCCTCAGTCCGAGCCGTACGCCTGGTCGTGAAGTAGGCGACGCTCTTGCTCGAGCGTGACCAACTCACCGAATACCTTGGCGTACTCCGGCGAATCGACCTCGTCGATTCGTTGCATGCGAGAACGCAGGTCGTCGATGCGCGCCGTCAGCACGCGGCCCTTTGCCAGTGCAATTTGCTCGCGGGCATACCGCGGCAGCGAGCCGTCATCGATCGGTAGCGGCTCGACGCTGAGTTCGTTCACCATCGAACGCACCGCGTCGTTCGCGGAGTGTTCGGACACGGTTGCCGACCAGCCGACGTCAGGTGCGTCCGAGACCGATCCGGTCGACGCGATCGCCGTACGTACCGCGCGGTACGCCGGGTGCGTATAGAAGTCGACGGGAATCGCGTCGAAGTCGTCGCCAACTGTTGCGGGGTGTTGCAACGCGAGTTTGAGCAATTCGCGTTCGGTCACCAACGTGCGATCGCGCGGATCCGGACGTTCCGCGATAGGCGCCGCGTCCTCGCCGTTCGCCGTCTGACTCCGTCGGCCGAGTGGGTGCGCTGCGACGTTGACTGCGAGTTGCCTCGCTGACCGCCCGCTGCACCGGAGCGACCTCCATGCCGAGCCAACCGGCGAGCGAGCGCGCGTACTCGGGACGCAACGACGTGTCGCGAATTTTGCCGACGACGGGAGCGGCGGCCTTCAGCGCAGCGATGCGTCCGGCGGGTTGGTCGAGGTCGTACTCCGACAACACGCTGCGGATCGCGAACTCGAACAGTGGGACGCGGGCGTCGATAAGCGCTTGGACGCCGGCTTGTCCCTTCTTCTGTCGCAGTTCGCACGGGTCAAGACCGTCCGGCTCGACGGCGACGAACGTCTGCGTTACGAACTTCTGGTCGTCGTCGAACGCGCGCATCGCAGCCTTGCGTCCAGCCGCGTCGCCGTCGAACGTGAAGATGACCTCGCCCTTGAACGCGTCGGAGTCCATGAGTAGTCGACGCAAGATGCGGATGTGGTCCTCGCCGAACGCGGTGCCGCAAGTGGCGATTGCGGTGTCTACGCCAGACAAATGGCAAGCCATGACGTCGGTGTATCCCTCAACGACGACAGCCTGGCGCGTCTTGGCGATCGCTCGCTTGGCGAGATCGATGCCATACAGCACCTGACCCTTGTGGTAGATCGGTGTCTCGGGGGTGTTGAGGTACTTCGGTCCAGTGTCGTCATCGAACAAATGACGCGCGCCGAACCCCACGACGTCGCCGCTGATGTCACGGATGGGCCAGACCAGGCGGCCACGGAAACGGTCGATGATTCCGCGTGAGCCCTCCTTGCAAAGTCCTGCGGTCTGCATCTCCTTGTCGGTGAATCCCGACTTGCGAAGGTGAGCGGTGAGGACGTCCCACCCCTGGGGCGCGAAGCCGACACCGAACGTCTCGGCCGCGTCGCGATCGAAACCGCGCTCGTCGAGGAAGCGTCGTCCGACGATGGCGTCCGGTCCGTCGAGTTGCTCCCGGTAGAACGCGGCGGCGACGCGGTGCGCCTCAAGCAGACGGGTGCGCTCACCCTGTTGACGGCGCGGGGTGACGCCGCCCTCTTCGTACCGGAGTTGGAGGCCGACCCGAGCAGCCAGTTTCTCGACCGCCTCTTGGAAGGTGAGGTGGTCGATCCGGACAACGAAATCGATGACGTCCCCGCCGACCTGGCAGCCGAAACAGTGGTACAGCCCTTTTGCGGGCGTGACGTGAAAGCTCGGCGAGCGCTCCTCGTGAAACGGGCACAATCCCTTGAGGCTGCCTCCCCCGGCGGACTTGAGCGTGACGTAATCACCGACGACCTCGGCGATGGACGCGCGCTCACGCACTTCCGCCACATCTTCGTTCCGGATCCGCCCTGCCATGCCCGAAGTGTAGGTCGCCATAGGCTGAGCCGAAGATGCCCGTGTGGACCAAGGAGGTAGCCGGTGTCGCTTCAGGTGATCGATGCGGTGGGGTCGCCCCGCCAGCTCGGCCAAGCTCACGGAGAGCAGGCGCGGGATCTCATCGCGCAGTCGCTCGACGGGTGGCGCGAAGCGATGGCTCGAGCAGGGTCACGTGCCCGCCGATCTGGTCCAAGACCTCGCCCAAACCTCCGGCCTAGCCCCGGCGCTACGTCAACACCTGCCGTGGCTGAGTGACGAGATCGCTGGCATCGCCGAGGGGGCCAACGCATCGGTCGACGACGTGTTCGCGCTCAACTGTCTCGACGAGGCCTGGTGGTGGGGTCAGCCCGGTCCGGGCTGCAGCGTGATCGGACTCGGCGTCACCAGCGGCGGCTCGGCGATCTGTGGTCAGACGATGGACCTGGACCCGTGGATGGACGGCACACAGATCGCACTTCGCCTCGCACCTGACGATGCGCCTGCCCAGGTCCTGCTGAGTCGCGCCGGAATGATCGGCCTCTGCGGCGCCAACGAAGCCGGCGTCGCCGTCTTGGTCAACACGCTGTCGCAACTCCCGGTCTCCCCGAACGGCGTGTTCGTCGCCGGAGCGATGCGAGCAGCCATCGCCAGCAAGTCAGTTGACGACGCCAAAGCCGCGTTGACTCAGTTGCCTCATGCGTCTGGGCAGGCGTACACGCTGGTGTCCGAGGGACTTGTTCGTGGCTTGGAGTGCGGCGCTGGCGTCGTGGCTGAGTACGTCAACGACGTGGCTCGTCCAGAGCGAACGCTGGCATACCAACCATCCGCTTGCGGTACCCGTCACCGTCGACGAGGAACCCGGCACCAGTTCACCGACCCGAATGGCCGCGCTAGACGAGCAAGTCCCGGCGATCGCGACTATCGACGACCTGAAGGCGACGTTGACCGATGGTGAACGCGGCATCTGCATGTACCCGGGACGTTGGCCAGACGGGTCGCAGACTTTCGGCACGTTGGCGATCGAACTAGGCGGCACGCCTCGCGTTCAACTGGCTCCTGGACCGGCGGACCGTACGCCCTGGCACGACGTGGAGTTCCTCACTCACTGAGCCGATACAAAGCAACGCGATGCGGAATGCCCGTGTCGGTGATGAACTCCGGTCCGACGATCTCGAATCCGCACTCTTCGTAGAAACCGAGTGCGGACGTCCGGACGTTGCACCAGAGCAGGGGAATGCTCGCTGCCCTCGCGCGCTCGACTGCGGCGTCGACCAGCGCGCGACCACATCCGCGACCCCGATACTCGGGAGCTGTGGCCATCCCGCGTAACCGCCACGCTTGGGCCTCGCCTTCGAACGCCTCCGGGAACGTCGTGGCGCAACTGACCACGGTTTCGCCATCGAACACGGCTAGGTGGGTGGTGGCGGGATCGTCTGGGTACGCGAACTCCCCCTGGACCTGTCCTCCGCGCAGCACGTCGGTCACGAAGTTCGCGAATTGCATCAACCGCTACCTGTTGAACCGCCGGAACGAACGACGGCGTTGGCTCGCTCACGGTGTCACCGCTACGACGTGAGCCGACGATGCAACGTCACCGCCGCGTGATCGGTGAGCGCGGCGACCTGATCGACAACAACGCGTAACCGCGCTGCATCGTCTGCTGCTTCCTTGTACCAGGCTGCGTATACCGGGTCGAGTGAGTCGGGGGCGGTGAGCAGCACCTGGTGGGTGAGTTCGGTGACCAACTCTCGCTGCCGCGCGTACCCCTCGGGTGCTCCCTTTCGCATCATCACGTAGTGGGCAGTGACTGCCTTGAGCACCGCGCACTCGTTGCGAACGCCATCGGGGACGACCAGATCGGCGTCGTATCGGGCCAGCGGTTGTGGCCCGAACTCAGCCCGCGTCGCATCTTCTGCGGAGCGACAGAAGCGTCCGATCAACTCGCTGGTCGTGCGCTTGAGGTTTGCGAGTGCGCGATGGGACTCGTCGAAACCCGTGGGCCAGTACTCGAGATCCAACAATCGCTCGAGTGCAGCTTCGAGTTCGGGAACGCTCGACTGCGGGGCGTAGCGATCGAGGGCCAATGCGAGCAGGATCTGCCGATCGTCGCGACTGTTCAGCGCGTCGACGACCAAGTGACCTGCGTGCACGGCGTCCTCAAAGTCGTGGACCGAGTAGGCGATGTCGTCCGCCCAGTCCATGACCTGAGCCTCAAGACATCGACGTCGTAAGGGGGCGCCAGCACGTAGCCACTCGAAGACCGGCAGGTCGTCTTCGTAGACACCGAACTTGGTGGTGCCCTCGGTGCGTGGCCACGGGTATTTCGTTGTCCCATCGAGCGTCGCACGCGTGAGGTTGAGGCCCGCGCTGCGTCCGTCATCCGCGATCGACTTCGCTTCGAGCCTGGTCAGGATGCGCAGGCTCTGCGCGTTGCCTTCAAATCCACCGCACGACGCGGTGAGTTCGTCGAGCGCCTGCTCACCGTTGTGACCGAACGGCGGGTGGCCGAGGTCGTGAGACAAACATGCAGTCTCGACGAGGTCGGGATCGCAACCAAGCGACTGCCCAAGTTCACGTCCGATCTGCGCGCACTCCAGCGAGTGCGTCAGACGGGTGCGCGGAAAGTCACTTTCCCAGGGGACGACGACTTGAGTCTTGGCTGCGAGCCTGCGAAGGGCCGACGAGTGCAGCACCCGAGCGCGGTCACGTTCGAACTGACTGCGCGACGACCGCTTGGCCGGTTCATCGACGAACCGTTGCGCGTCAACCTCGCTGTACACCGCACGCACAGCGCTAGTCGATGTCAGGGCCGGACCAGGGGGAACCACCGCTGAACCGCCACCAGACGTAGGCCGCCGTTTCGCGAACGATCGAGCGAACCTCGGTGATGCGCTCTTGCACGATTGGTCCAGTGCGCGTGGGTGAGGTCTTCACTGTGAGTCCGAGCGACTCAGCCATCTCGCGCGAGCGGAACTCGTGCCATGGGTCACTGACGATGGTGACGGTGTCCCACCCCTTGGCGTCCGCCACGCGGTCGACTGCCTTGAGACTGTTCCACGTGTCGTGGCCAACTGGAACTGCCGTGATCGCTGATGCGGGGATCCCAGCGTCAATCAGATATTGCTTGCCCGAACCAGCTTCGGTGAATCGATCGCCGGGGAGGTTGCTGCCAACGGTGATCACCGACGGTGCTACTCCCTCGTCGTACAACGTCACGACATGGTCGAGTCGTCCGGCAAATACCGGCGACGGCGTGCCGTCGTACTGACTCGCACCGAGCACGACAATGGCGTCGGTCTTGCCGCTCTCGTCGATGCGCGCAACCGACCACACCCGGAAAGCGACTGACCCAACCCACGCCACCGCGAGCAGCAGAAGCAGCAAGAACACGCGCAGCACTGGCCGACGCTTGCGACGAGGGGTCGCAGCCGCCGGCTTAGGAGCGGTGAGCACGGTCATCGGGAATCGCTGTCCTGAGTCGTTGAGAGGGCGGCCCTTCCCGCCTCGAGGCGGGCTATAGGAACCCGGAAGGGAGAACACGAAACGTAGTCCAAACCTGCCCGTTCGAAGAAATGGATCGACGTCGGGTCGCCCCCGTGCTCCCCACACACACCTAAATGAAGATCATCATTGGCTGCCCGGCCAGCCACCGAGGCCATGGTGATCAAAGCGCCCACACCCTCCTCGTCGACCGTCTCGAACGGCGATACCGAGAAGATCCCGGCCTCGAGGTAGTCGGTGAAGAAAGCCCCCTCGACGTCGTCGCGGCTGAATCCCCAGGTGGTTTGGGTCAGGTCGTTGGTGCCGAACGAAAAGAAGTCGGCCGACTCTGCCAGCGCACCAGCGGTAAGCGCCGCGCGTGGCAACTCGATCATCGTTCCGATCGGAATCTCAAGAGAGACCCCTCGCTCGTGCGCAACGTCAGAGATCACCTCGACCGCCTCTGCCCTCACCGACGCGAGTTCTGGGCGGGTCGCAACCAGCGGCACCATGATCTCGGCGGACGGCGATCCCCCAACCGCTAGTCGATCAGCAACCGCTTCGGCGACCGCACGCACTTGAAGCGCGAACAGTCCTGGCAGCATCAACCCCAGACGAACCCCGCGCAGCCCCATCATCGGATTCGACTCGTGCATACGACGTACTGCGTCAAGCAGTTGATGCTCTTGCGTGTTCGACTCACCACGCACGTCTGCCAACGCGACTTCGACGGAAAGCTCTGTGAAGTCGGGGAGGAATTCGTGAAGCGGCGGGTCGAGCAGTCTGATAGTGACGGGCAGGTCGTCCATCGACTCGAGCAAGCCGTTGAAGTCGGCACGCTGCAGCGGAAGTAGCTCGTCGTACACCGCCTGCCGTTCTTCGTCTGACACCGCAAGGATGAGTCGGACGACGAACTGCTTGCGGTCGCCGAGGAACATGTGCTCCGTGCGGGCTAGCCCGATTCCCTCAGCCCCGAACTGACGAGCTCGGTCCGCATCCTCGGGTGTATCGGCGTTGGCACGGACCCCCAGCCTGCGGCGTTTGTCGGCGTGCGCGAGCATTCCGGTCACAGCATCGACGAGCTCGGCGTACTGGGCGGGCGGGGGTTGCCCCTCAAGCGCCATGGCGACCGGAGACGCAATCACCGGCACCGCTCCCCTGTAGACGGCGCCGGTTGTGCCGTCGAGGGAGATCTCATCGCCCTCACTGATGACCTGGCCGTCGGGTAGGCGTGCCGTACGCGCCTCGGCGTCCACCTCTAGCGACTCCGCACCAACGACGCACGGTTTGCCCATTCCACGCGCGACAACTGCTGCGTGTGACGTCTTGCCGCCACGAGCGGTAAGTACGCCCTGTGCCGCGATCATGCCGCCCAGGTCATCGGGGTTTGTCTCGCGACGGACCAGCACGACGGGCTCACCACCGGCCGCACGGACGGCGGCTCGCTTGGAGTCGAAGACTGCGCGGCCAACCGAAGCACCGGGGGAAGCCGCGATGCCGCGCGTGATGGGTTCGCCCACCGCATCGTTGTCGATCTGGGGGAAGAGCAGACGTGCGAGTTGGGCACCCGAAACGCGCAACAACGCCTCGTCCAAGGTGATGAGTCCTTCGGCGACGAACTGTGCCGCAATCTTGAACGAAGCACCTGGGGTTCGTTTGCCTACACGCGTTTGCAACATCCAGAGCTTGCCTCGTTCAACTGTGAACTCGATGTCACATAAGTCTCGGTAGTGACCTTCAAGTGCCGCCATGATGAGCATCAATTCGGCGAATGCTCCGGGCTCGCGCCCTTCCATGTCTGCCAGTTGCAGGGTGTTGCGTATGCCAGCGACGACGTCCTCGCCCTGCGCGTTGGGCAAGTAATCGCCGTACGCACCCTTCGCGCCGGTAGCAGGGTCGCGCGTGAACGCAACTCCGGTGCCGCAGTCTTCCCCTAGGTTCCCGAAGACCATCGCCATCACGTTTACCGCTGTCCCGAGGTCGTCGGAGATCTGTTCCTGTCGCCGGTAGAGGCGGGCGCGCGCGCCATCCCACGACTCGAAGACCGCTTTGATCGCCAGGTCCAATTGTTCCCTCGGATCTTGCGGGAACGGACGTCCGACGTCGTGCTCGATCAAAGCGGAGTAGGTCGCAACGAGAACCTCAAGATCGCGTGCCGTGAGTTCAGTGTCGTCTGTGACCCCGCTACGAGACTTGGCGTCTTCGAGCGCTCGGTCGAACCGTTCGGGATCAACGCCCATGCACGTACGTCCGAACATCTGCAGCAGTCGTCGATACGAGTCCCACGCGAACCGCGCGTCACCGGACGACTTTGCGAGTGCCAAGACCGTGGTGTCGTTGAGCCCGACGTTGAGGACGGTCTCCATCATCCCCGGCATCGAAAACGCTGCACCCGACCTCACGGACACCAGCAGGGGGTCGTTGGCGTCGCCGAGCGAGCGACCCATGCTGGCTTCCAGCTGCGCGATGTGGTTGGTGACTTCGGCGGCAAGGCCTGCAGGAGTGATCTTGGTGAGTCGGTAGGCGCGGCACGCCTCGGTAGTGATGGTGAAGCCGTGCGGGACGGGCAGGCCAAGACGCGTCATCTCTGCCAAGTTGGCGCCCTTGCCGCCGAGGAGATCCTTGGCGTGCATGTCCCCCTCGGAGAAGTCAAAGACGTAGCGCATCTGACGACCCCTCCGTCCAGCCCATGCTCAACACTATCTGGGTCAGCCACCGCCAAGGTCGAGTTCGGCGTCCGCGCCGAGGACGGCGTGTTCTTGACTGTCGAGCCACCCCTCGGGCAGCACGACGCGACGCGGCGTCCCCTGACGGCCGCGCGGTACGCCAACTTCGGACATCGGGAAGGGCTGGTCGGTGTCGATACGGGCCAGCAGCACGTCCAGTTCGTCGAGCGACGAGACCTTGCCGAGTGAAGATCGGATGTCACTTCCGACGATAAACCCCTTGAAATACCAGGCCATGTGCTTGCGGAGATCGGCCAATCCCCGTTCTTCGCCCATGAGATCTGCGAGCAGCTCGGCATGGCGTCGAAGTGTCGCGGCGACGTAGGCAAGATCCGGCTGCGGGGGCCGCGGCTGGTTGTTGAACGCTGCGGCGAGGTCGCGAAAGAGCCAGGGGCGGCCGAGGCAGCCGCGCCCGATGACGACGCCGTCGCAACCGGTTTGCTGCATCATCGCGATGGCGTCCGAGGCCTCCCAGATGTCGCCGTTGCCGAGGACGGGGATGTCGACCTGTTGTTTGAGAGCCGTGATCGCGTCCCAGTCGGCGGTCCCGGAGTAGTGCTGGTCGGCAGTTCGACCGTGCAGTGCAATGGCGGCACAACCTGCGTCCTGCGCGATGCGTCCAGCGTCTAGGTAAGTGAGGTGATCGGCGTCAATTCCCATGCGAGTCTTCATGGTGACCGGGATGTCGTACGGGGCTGCGGCTTTCACGGCGGCGTCCAAGATGTCGCGCAGCAGCCCTCGCTTCCAGGGGAGCGCCGCACCGCCGCCTTTTCGAGTGACCTTGGGGACGGGGCAGCCGAAGTTCAGGTCAACGTGATGGACGCCGAACTCGGCGCCAAGTATGTCGACGGCCTGGCCGACGTACAGCGGGTCGACGCCGTACAACTGCACGGAGCGGATCTGTTCGAGGGGATCGAACGTGAGCATCGACAGGGTCTTGGCTTGGCGTTCGACGATGCCGCGGCTGGTGATCATCTCGCAGACGTAAAGGCCGGCACCCTGCTCGTGCGCCAGCCGTCGAAACGCCGCGTTGGTGATCCCAGCCATCGGGGCAAGGACGACCGGAACATCAACGCTGACCGACCCAATCCGCAACCCCGCCACCCCACTCACCCTTTTCTAAGAACGACGCGTTCTCCCACACTGGTGCAACAAACTCCGCCTTCATGCTGTGGAAAACCTCGGGTTTCGGATCCGTACACAGTTGCGACTTCACGTACGGCACCTGACGACCCTGTAAGGGACCCTGCCGCCATGAGTCTACGAATGCGTGACCTCCTGGACGCCGTTGAGTGGGTTGCCGGCGATCAGCACGGCCTGATCACGTCGGCGCAGCTCGCCGAGATCGGGATCCAACGCTCGACCTTGGGACGCCGCGTCCGGACCGGCGGTCAATGGCGTCGCGTGCTACCAGCAACCTACTGCGTCTCCGACGAACCGCTCACCGTCGAGCAACGCGAGACAGCAGCGCTGCTGTTCGCCGGGGATGGCTCGGTGCTGACCGGTGCATCGGCGATGCGTCGCTGGGGTATCAAGTACGTTCCAGCTGACCCAGCTCTCGCTCCGGTACACGTCGTCATTCCCATCGAGCGCCACCGCAAGTCCGCCGGCTTCGCCGTCGTCGAACGCTCACAACGCCCTCCCACCGTCACCAATCTGGACGGAGCTCCATGCGCGACCCTGGCTCGGTCAATCGTCGACGCCGCACGCCGCATCACCGATCGCCGTACGACGCGGGCTTTCACGCTCGAAGCCATCCAACGCGGCATGGTTGATCTGGCGGACCTAGCTACCGAGTTACGACACGCACAACGCCGCGGCACGGCGTTGCTCGGCGACTGCCTTGTTGAGGCGCGCGCCGGCGTCCAATCAGTCCCCGAGGCTGAGCTTCGAGACTTCGTCGCGCGCACAAACTTGCCAACACCGCTGTGGAATCCGCGGCTCTACCGCGCGAACGGGGAGTTCCTCGCCCAACCCGACGGCCTGATCGAAGAGTCGATGACCGTTCTCGAGGTTGAGTCGGAAGAGCACCACTCCAAAGGCGAGGACTGGACGAACACTCTCGGCCGAGCCACCCGTTACGGCGCTGCGGGACTTGTCGTCGTCCACATCGTCCCAGCGCTGATGCGTCGCAATCCGTCCGAGACCCTGCGAATCATCCGCGAATCTCACCAATACGCGCTGACCCGACCCCGGCCCGACGTCATCGTGAAGCCAATCGGGACGTTCTCCGATGAGTGAGAACTGCTGAGGTCTTCGGTTTTCCACAGCATGAATGCGGAGTTTGTTGCACCAGTGTGGGAGAACGCGTCGTTCTTAGAAAATGGTGGGAGGGGGTTAGAAGGGTGGGAGGTTGGGGGTGAGGTGCGAGACGACTTGGTCGAGCGCGATTCGGTCTTGCTTCATGCTGTCGCGCTCGCGGATGGTCACCGCGTGGTCGTCCAACGTGTCGAAGTCGACGGTGACGCAGTACGGCGTGCCGATCTCGTCTTGCCGGCGGTAACGACGTCCGATCGCCCCGGCATCGTCGAACTCGACGTTCCATCGACGGCGTAACTCCGCCGCCAGATCGCGTGCCTTCGGCGACAGGTCGGCGTTACGAGACAGCGGCAGCACCGCTACCTTCACCGGCGCCAGCCTCGGATCAAGCCGCAACAGCGTCCGCTTGTCGACGCCACCCTTCGCGTTCGGTGCTTCGTCCTCGGTGTAGGCGTCGAGCATGAACGCCAGCATCGCGCGGTTCACACCGACGGCGGGCTCGACGACGTACGGCACCCACCGTTCGCCGGCCTCCTGATCGAAGAACGACAGATCCTGACCGGACGCCGCCGCGTGCGTCTTTAGGTCGTAGTCACCGCGGTTAGCGATCCCCTCGAGTTCACTGAACTCCTTGCCACCGAAGTTGAACCGGTACTCGATGTCGACGGTTCGCTTCGAGTAGTGCGACAACTTCTCCTTGGGATGCTCGTACAGCCGCAAGTTTTCAGGACGGATCCCAAGTCCGGTGAACCAAGCGACCCGCGCATCGATCCACTCCTGATGCCACTGCTCGTCGGTCCCAGGCTTGACGAAGAACTCCATCTCCATCTGCTCGAACTCCCGCGTCCGGAAGATGAAGTTCCCCGGCGTGATCTCGTTGCGGAACGACTTGCCGATGTTCGCGATGCCAAAGGGCGGCTTACGACGTGACACCTGCAGCACCTGCGCGAACGAGATGAACATGCCCTGAGCAGTCTCCGGACGCAGGTACGCCAAACCGGATCCGTCATCCACCGCGCCAAGGTGCGTCTGCAGCAAGCCGTTGAACTGTCGTGGCTCGGTGAACTGCCCCTTGTTCCCGCAGTTCGGGACAGTTGATCTCCGCCAACGACTCTGGCGCACGCTTGTGCTTTGCCTCGAACGCCTCTTCGAGTTCGTCGGCACGGAACCGCTTGTGGCACGCCGTGCATTCGGTCAGTGGATCGGCGAACGCATCGACGTGACCGGACGCCTCCCACACCTCGCGCGCGAGGATGACCGAAGTATCGACACCGACGACGTCGTCGCGCTCACGTACGACGGACTGCCACCACTGACGCTTGACGTTCTCCTTGAGCTCAACGCCCAGCGGACCGTAGTCCCACGCCGCGCGTTGACCGCCGTAGATCTCAGAACTCGGGAACGCGAATCCCCGACGCTTACTCAGCGAAACAACAGAGTCGATCAGGTCGGGGGCCACGAGGTTCCATCCCATCCGGCTGGCGGTCGGCGGTCGTCACGTCAGGTTACCCCGCGCACTCGTGGCGGTTCGGAACCACACCGTCACTCGCGAGTAGAGCACCTCAAACGCCGACGGCTCCACCAACAGCTCGACCGAGCAAAGGTTGACGAAGCTTTCACGTCGTAAGACGACAATGCGCGTCGGTACTACCCCACCGACTTCCAGGTCGACACCAGCGTCCAGACCGCAGGATCGTCGGTCGCACGTCCGACCTCGACGCGCTGACAACCGGGAAGTGCGTCGAATAGGTCGGCCACTCTCGTAACTCGGACTCAACGTCGGTTGCTTCTTCGGCTTCGATACCTCAAACTGGAGGACAGACGTCAACTCGGTCGGTCGAATCCAAGCCTCATCTCGACGTCGGCTCCTCATCTCCCAACCGACTCCCCTCGACCTCCTACGCCGCTCGATCGGCAGTCCGGCACGATGGAGTCTCCTTCCACGCTAGTACGAGGACTGCCATACCATGTCTGACCACTACAGGCCCAACGCCATCGAACGTGCCAGCGCACCCTGGCTGATTCGCCTCAGTCGGCTGCCGCGCTGGTTGTTCATGGTGACGCTCGCTGCCTCGCTCATCGTTGGGCTCGCGCTGTTCAACCCCATCGGCGGAGTGATCTTGCTGCTCGTCGCCCTGTTCTTGGCCTGGTTGGCAGCGGTCGGCTGGAGCCGACAGTCCACTGCTCGGTCAACTGTACGAATGGCCGTCGTCGCGCTGATCTTGTCGCAAGCGATCATCCGGTTCCTCTAGGCGATGAACCGCCTCAGCGTTATCCGTTTTGACAATCGTTGTCATTAGCCTCACGATGGGCCGGTGCATCATCGACGACCGAGCCGCCTGCTGCTGAGTCTCCGCGGCCCTGGTGCTGGGCGTCTGCCTCCTCGCCGCGTGCAGCACGAACGAGTCCGCGTCGGGAAGCAGCACCGACTCGGCGCTATCTGTCGTGACCGCCTTCTACCCGCTCGAGTACGTCGCCCAACGCATCGGTGGGGACCAGGTCAGCGTCACTGATCTGACCAAACCCGGGGCCGAACCCCACGACCTCGAACTCGCTCCCCAGGACGTCGGAGCACTCGTCGACTCCGACCTGATCGTCTACCTCGCGGGTTTCCAGCCAGCCGTCGACGACGCGGTCAGTCAGCAGTCGCTGGGACAAGCCCTGGACGTGAGCACTGACGCAGACCTGTCACTCAGCGAAGCGTCGAACGGCGAGTCGCAGACTGACCCGCACTTCTGGCTCGACCCAATGCGGCTAGCTGACGTCGCCGACGCTGTGGCCGAGTCAATGAGTGACCTCGACCCCTCGTCACGTTCGACGTTCGAAGCCAACGCTCTCGACCTTCGTCATGACCTCGAATCACTGGACGCGCAGTACCGCAAGACGCTGACCAGTTGCGCACATCATGAAATCGTCACTAGCCATAGCGCGTTCGGCTACTTAGCCGCTGCCTACGGACTCGACCAGGTCGGACTCACCGGGTTAACTCCCGAAGCCGAACCAAACCCGCAGGACCTCGCGGCAGTTGCTGACTTCGTGAAGACTCACGGCGTCCAGACCATCTACTACGAACCGCTTGGCAGCCCCGCCGTCGCGCAAGCACTCGCTGCGGAAACTGGCACAACCACCGACGTTCTCGACCCGATCGAGGGGCTGTCCGATCAATCGCAGGGCAACGACTACCTCGCGATCATGAAGGCGAATCTGGCAAATCTCAAAGCTGGGTTGGTCTGCCAATGACCGATGCCCTCGTCGAACTACGCGACGCCAGCATTGGCTACGAGGCCAACGTCATTCTGCGCGACATCGACTTCACCCTCAGTCGGGGTGAGTACGTCGCAATCGTTGGTGCAAACGGATCAGGCAAGTCGACGCTCGTAAAATCGTTCCTGGGACTGACTGCCCGATTCTCCGGCAGTCTCGAGCTCTTCGGGCTCCCCGCCGAGCACGTGAAGGACCCATGGCGCATCGGTTACGTTCCGCAGCGGCAGACGGTCGGCGGTCCCATCCCCTCTACCGTTCGCGAGGTAGTCGCGAGCGGTCGCCTGGCGCGTGGCGGTTTGTGGCACCGAACCAACCGCGCGGATCGGGCAGCTGTCGCCGAGGCGCTCGTTCGCACCGGAATCGCTGACCTGCAAAGTCGTCCCGTCCATCAGCTCTCCGGCGGACAGCAACGTCGAGTGCTCATCGCACGCGCGCTGTCTAGCGAAACCGACCTGCTCGTATTGGACGAACCCACCGCCGGCGTCGACGTTGACGCACAGGCAGCGCTTGCCGACGTACTTGGACAACTCAGTCGCGAGGGTACGACGATCGCGCTGGTCACTCACGATCTAGACCCTTTCGCAGACGACCTCACTCGTGTCGTATGGGTCAACAACGGTCGCATCGAGTACGACGGTCCCCCGACGGCGGCGATCGTCGCGGCGGCGAACGAGCCGTTCGCGCATCATCATCACCCGGACGTGGACTAGCCATGGAATTCCTGCAGTACGACTTCATGCAGCGAGCGTTGCTGGCCGCGGTTCTGGTGGGTTTTGCCGCGCCGTCGGTTGGCATCTTCCTCGTCCAGCGCCGGCTGGCGCTCATGGGTGACGGCATGGGGCACGTCGCACTGACCGGTGTCGCTCTTGGGCTCTTACTTGGTCGCGCACCGGTGTTCGTTGCGCTACTCGTGGCCGCCGCCGGCGCCGTCACGATCGAGTTGCTCCGGGGCAAGGGGAAGACCACAAGTGATCTCGCACTCGCGATCATGTTCTACGGGGGCATCGCCGGCGGTGTCGTTCTGATCTCCAAGACACCCGGCGGCACCGCGGCAACGTTGAATCAGTACCTATTCGGTGCCATCACAACGACAAGCGCAAGCGACCTCACGGCGTTCGCGACATTGTCGGCAGTCATCTTGCTCATCACGATCGGTTTTTCGAGACACCTATTCGCGGTGAGCAACGACGAGGAGTACGCCCGCGCCAGCGGAATGCCGGTGCTGTTCCTGAATCTCTTGCTAGCAGTGATGACCGCCACGACCGTCGTGGTCGCCATGCGCGTCGTCGGACTGCTGCTGATCAGCGCGTTGATGGTGGTTCCGGTTGCCACCGCGCAACTCGTTGCAGGCAGTTTTCGCAGCACGTTCGTCATGTCGCTTGGAATTGGTCTGGTCTGTGCCGTCACCGGTGTGACGTCGTCGTACTACACCAACACTCCGTCTGGCGGATCCATCGTGTTGGTTGCCATCGCGTTGTTCGCCGTGACCGCAATCGGTACCAGCGTCGTGCATCGAGTTCGCAGGACCGCGGCCACATGACTGGCCAGCGCACCTATTCGCATATGCTAATTTACGCATATGAGTGAGCCGCAGCTCGGCACGGGATACGCCGAAGCCGGCGAGTTGTTCAGAGCACTCGCCTCCCCGGTGAGAGTCGCGTTGGTTGCCGAACTCGCCGTCCAGGAACGATGCGTTCATGAGCTAGTCGAGACCCTCAACCTCCCTCAACCACTGATCAGTCAGCACCTGCGCGTGCTACGAGGCGCCGACTTGGTCGAAGGGGTGCGCCGCGGTCGCGAGGTTGCGTACCGACTCACTGACGAACACGTGGCGCACATCGTCCAGGACGCTGTTCATCACGCGCAGGAAGTCCACGTGCACGATCATGAGTAGCCAATCTGGGCTGGGTCAACGCTCGACGCGACAACGGGCAGCGGTCACGGCAGCTCTGGCAACCAACGACGACTTCAAAAGCGCGCAAGACCTCCACGCGATGTTGCGCGACCAAGGCGCAGCCGTCGGCCTCACCACCGTCTACCGCACGCTGCAAGCGCTGGCGGACGTCGGCGAAGTTGACGTCCTGCGGACCCCTGACGGCGAATCGGTCTATCGCCGCTGTCAGACCGACGCCCATCACCATCACTTGGTCTGTCGACGGTGTGGACGCACCGTCGAGGTAGAAGGTCCCGCAGTCGAGGAGTGGGCCGAACAGGTCGGCGCTAAGCACGGATTCAGCGATGTCAGTCACACCGTCGAGATCTTCGGTCTCTGCGCAACGTGCAGCAAGGGCTAGTTCCCCTACGAGGCCCGATATTTCATCGAGTTTTGGGCGAGGCAGGCGACGGCCCAGTCGTGGTCGATGGGTTCACCGTCCCAGTGGCCTTCGACGGGTCCGAGGTTGGTTGTTTGGTGGGTGAGTAGATCTCCCGGTGGTGCGGGTAGGGCTCGCAGGGTGGGTGCGGGGTGGAGCAGCAGCTGACCGGCGGTTTCGAAGACCGGGGTGCCGTTGACCATGCGGATGGTGAACACGTCGTTGTGGTGGGCTCGGTGGTGGGTGCCGCACAGCAGCAACAAATTGTCTAGATCGGTGCGGCCGCCGTCTTCCCAGTGGATCACGTGGTGGACGTCGAGCCAGCGGTTGTTGTCACAGCCGGGGAAGGTGCACCGGCCACCGTCGCGTTCGTAGACCGCCCGG
The DNA here is from genome assembly GCA_963726755.1 of uncultured Actinomycetota bacterium. Classification (GTDB taxonomy): domain Bacteria; phylum Actinomycetota; class Actinomycetes; order JAHEKZ01; family JAHEKZ01; genus DATKIY01. The sequence continues at coordinate 675,282 of CAVSDB010000001.1, read as the reverse complement.
CGCAAGGTTTTGGTGACCAGACGGTGGCGGCGTCCCACATCGATGACTCGACCAGTTTCGTCGTGCAGCAGTGCGGTCAGGATCGGGTCACACGCCAACCGTCGTGCTGCCGCCGGTCCCACCGACTGATCGTTGGACAAGTGACGGCGGGCCGGGTGTTGCGAAGCCAAATCACCCACCGTCACATGGAGGACAACCTCGGGTTGGGTACTGGACACCAAACCTGTCGGCTCGGTGGTGGTGGCCGAACCATGGACCAACGTCAGCAGCGCATCCACCGGTTCGGGGGTTGTGGATCCCGCGGGATCCACAACTTCCAGCTGGCCTGTGGAGGCCGCGGCCTCCACAGGCTGTGGACACAGGTCTTGTTGGGTTTGCTGGATTTGTGCGATGAACGCCGCCCCTTCATCAGCGGCTAAGCGGAACGAACCGACCAGCATCCCGTCGGAGTCCCACCGCCAGGTCAGCGAGCGGAGCGGCTCCACCTTCTGCTCATCTTGGCGGGTGGCGGTTCGGACCTGCGACACCAACCGGGACAAGTGAGAGGCGGGACAAGCGATCGCGGTGTCCACCCAGTCCTGCTCATCGGCTGCGGTAGCGACCCTGGCGATAGATCGGACTTTGCTGTAGGTGAGTCTTCCGGTACCGAACGCCTGAGCGGTTTGGGGCAGCTCACGAAGCGACGAAGCCACCCGAATGTGCTCGCGGGCGGTGGTGCGGTCCATGCCGCACCGCCACGACAACCACGCCTCCGGGGTCATCCCCCAACGATCAAACCCCTCCCGGGCCACGAACTCCCCAAGCAGTAGCAACCACTTGCACTGCAACGCCGCGATCCTGGCCGCACCGGCACTAATCGCCGCCTCGAGGCGATCAAGATCCACCTCATGCAACCGGTCGACCACCGCATCCATCTCCGACGCGATCAACCGACGGGAACAAGCTCTGTTTCGTAGGTAACTCTGAAGTCATCGTCATACGACGAAACTACCCGCCACCTCTGACAGTTTCCCCAGACAAAATAAGGCGAAACTCGAACTTAGATGAGTCAGTGACGGACTTCTGTGACCGAAGGGAGCGCCACTGGCTCTGGGGTATTCGGGAGCGCACCGCCGTAACGGCGATCGCGTGCTGCGTACTGCTCGGCGGCCCACCACAAGTGGCGTCGATCTACATCCGGCCACAGCGCATCCAAGAAAACCAGTTCGGCGTAAGCCGATTGCCACAACATGAAGTTCGAGATTCGTTGCTCCCCTGAGCTGCGAATGAAGAGATCGACGTCAGGAAGCTGAGGTTCGTCGAGGTAACGCGCAATCGTTCGCTCATCAATACGATCGGGATCGATCCGGCCCTCGGCGACAGCCCATGCGATTGAAGCGGCTGCGTCAGCAATCTCTGCGCGACCGCCATAGTTGACGCACATCGTCAGCGTCAGCACGTTGTTCTTATCGGTTAGCCGCTCAGCCTCTTCGAGTTCCTTGACGACGCTGCGCCACAACTTGCGACGCCGTCCCGCCCAACGAACCCGAACGCCCATCTCATGCATCTCATCGCGACGCCGACGAATGACGTCACGGTTGAAGCCCATGAGGAAGCGCACCTCTTCAGGGGATCGCTTCCAGTTCTCGGTACTGAAGGCGTAGGCCGACACGTACTTCACACCGAGTTCGATGGCGCCTTCGACGACGTCAAACAGCGCAGCCTCGCCAGCCTTGTGACCTTCGGTGCGCGGCAAGCCTCGGGCTTTCGCCCATCGACCGTTGCCGTCCATCACGACCGCGACGTGTCGCGGCACCTGGTCTGCGGGGATAGCGGGCGGACCAATCCCGCTGCTGTGCTCTCGGGGAGGACGAACCGTGCGCTTGCTCATGAACGCTCGACCAACCGCAAGGAACGCAGTCCGCGCTCAAGGTGCCACTGCAGGTACGCCGCAACGACACCGCTTGCTGTACGACGATGACGCATGTCAGCCGCTTCGACCACAGCCCAGTCTCCTGACAACAAACCGCCCAAGACTTCTAGTACCTCAGGAGCGACGGTGACTGATCCCGGTGGACGATCGTCCGAACACACCGAACCACCGCCGCCGACCGAAAACCATCGGTGCGGACCAGGCGCGCCACATTTTGAGCAAGTGTCGAGATTGGCCGCGTACCCCGCGACAGCGAGTGAGCGCAGCAGGTATGCGTCGAGAACCGACGATGGGTCGTGTTCTCCCGCGGCGAGCGCTCGTAATGCCCCGACCAACAACAAGTACTGCTGGACCGATGGTTCCTTCTCGACGTCGGTAAGCCGCTCCGCAGTCTCAAGCATCGCGGTGCCAGCGGTATACCGCTCATAGTCGCCAGCGATCAGGGCGCCGTACGATTCCAGCGACTCGACCTGCGTCACGATGTCGAGCGAACGCCCGGTGTGGAACTGCACGTCGATGTGACCGAACGGCTCCAACCGGGCGCCGAACTTCGAACTGGTCCTACGTACCCCCTTGGCCACGGCCCGCACTCGGCCCTGACTCCGGGTGAGGACAGTAATGATGCGGTCAGCCTCGCCCAGTTTCTGGGTCCGCAGCACTACGCCCTCGTCCCGGTACAAGCTCACCGGTCGATTCTCCACTACCGACCAGGTGAACGTCGTCACCTGGCCCGGTCAGCCGGTGAAGATTACGACGGGACCCGGAGTGCTACGACCGAAGGCCCCATTGCTTCGAGGTCTTGAGCCAGCGCAGCCGCGAACCTGCTCTCCTCGGCCGAACCGGTTCTGACCAGATACTGGACCAGACCATGACCCAGCGAAACCTGCTGCGAAGGCCTGCCATAACTGGCGATCACATTCGCGATGTCGCTGCTAGCCGAGGCCTGCGCTGTGATGACCATCTTGTTGGCGTACGACCGTAACTGCGTTGCCGCTCGCGCAGCCCTGGCTCGTTGAACATCGAGCGAGGGTTGCCCTGCCGTACTGCGCAGCCCGGCAAAGTCCGGGTTCCCGCCGTAAATCGCGTTCCAGAGAATCTTTTGAGTGCCGTCGGTGTACCCGCGGTAGTTCGGGTCAGCGGCGAACGAGACGACGCGCCCTTGGCCGAACCGCTCGTCGACAACAACCGCCGTGCCAGCCAGTTCACGAGCCCCGCGAGAGAAGCCCGAGATCTGCCACATCTTGCCCTTGGCGGACGGGAAGCTCACCGCAACGTCCTTCTTCGCGGCGTGCATCACGTTGTCGTACTCGTAGAAGCTCCAGACATTGTCGCCGACGCCACGCGACAGCGGACCGGGGTTTACCTTCGCGTGGATCAACGATCCAGGAACGTCTGAGGTCGGCGACTTGAGCCGCGCGGTCGTCAGTCCCAGGTGCGCTGCCAGTTCGGTACTGCCGCCCATCGTGATGAGGCGTCCACCGTTGGCCACCCAGTGCTTGAGCTTCTTGCGACCCCGCTCACCGAGCAGCGACCACGCCTTAGGTGCGTACCCGCTCGGAGCGACCAGCACATCAAGGCCGCGCAGGCTGCCCAACTTGATTCGATCACTTTGCACCAACTGGTAGGGCAGGTACCACTTGTTCTCGTAGAGCCAGCGCATCCAGCCTTCTGACTCGTATGACGTCGTACTCACTGGGTCGAGATACCAAATTCCGACGTTGGGCGAATGCGCTCCGTCTCCGGGAGGGTTCGGGATTCCCAACTGCGGAACTGCCACCGACTTCGGGTGCACAGTCTTGCCGGATCGTCCACCAGCGACGTTGAACAACAGCGGGTTGCTCCACGCCGTCACGTCGTAGAAGTACGGGAACGGGGAGTAGGTGTCCTCGTTCATCATTGCCTGGATCCAGTGCTTCTGTGCCTGAGCCATCGTGATCCAGTACGTGCCGCGAGGCAGCGTCGTGGCACGGGAACCGTGGGAACCGTAGGCGTGGAAGTCTTTGACGTTGAGCGGTGCAGTCAGTCGACGGACGTCGACGTCCATCCGCTGCAGTCGCCTCACTAGAGACTGGACTTCTGCCGCCTTCTGCTTCGAAGGCAGGATGAAGTAGTTGCGGACTTTGCCCTTGGGGACGCGCTCTTGCACGGTGTTGCCCGGCTCGAATACCTTGTTTGGCTCGAGAATTCCGTGCAGTCCTTCGTTGTACGCCTTCCGATACGCACCCGCCCACTGCTTGAGCACTTTGGTCTTGTGGGTCGCGAGCGCGGAGATGGAGGTCCACACGGCGATGTACTGCTGCCGGACACGCTGGCCGACCGGGTCGTAGCCGTCCTTCTCGAACGTCATGCCTGCGCTCAAGAAACCTTCGGTCGGCACGGTGTCCCCGTAGCCGATGTAGAACATGTCGTAGGTGTGGTAGTTGAAGTAGCGAAGACCGCGCGAGTCGAACTCATCGGCCATAGACGCGCCGTACAGGTTGTTGATCCAGTCGATCGAGCGGTCGGCGATTTCGTGGTACACGGGGTCAGCGTCGGGCGGGAAGAAGAAGCCTTTGCTTCCCATTTCGTGATCGTCGATGTCCAGCACCGGCGGGTACTTGCGCATCAGTTGGACTTTGCCGTCGGTCTCAGCCTGCGTGCGAGCGAACCAGTCGCGGTTCATGTCGAAGCCGTACGAGTTGCGGCGGTACCCCATCCAGCGTCCGTCCGGGTTCTGGATCGGCACAACGATGGTGACGACATTCTTGCGGACCTGACGTCCCGCGCAGTCGGTCCGGTCTGCAACGTCGCGGAGGACGCGGAGGGCGGCATCGGCCCCGCTCGGCTCGTTGCCGTGAACGTTGGCGATGTCAAACGCGATGGCTGGCGCATGTGCGGCCACCTTCGCGGCTTTCTTCTTCGACGTTTGGGGGTTCCGCAGGATGCGCGCCGCCCGCTGCGCGGCATTGACGTCCTTGGGGGACCCAACGATCGAGTACTTCACCGGCCGACCCATTGCCGTCGTCGCCAGCTGCCCAGTCTGGACCCGCTTGCTCGCCTCGTCAGCCGCCACCATGTATCGCAACGCCTGGTTGTTCGTGACCTCCTGGTCACCGAAGTCGAAACCGAACATGTGCTTTGGACTCGGGATGTTGCCGGCATAGACCGGCTTCGTGAACGGGTCACAGCCCTGCGCCTTCGCCGAAGGTCCTGAGGAGCCCGCGGATGCGGTCGATGCGACTGGTACGACCGCGAGTGCGAGTGGGAGAGCTAGGGCAGTAGCAACGGCAACAGCAGGCAGACGCATCGAGACCTCATGTCGGTGGCGGACCAGGGATCCTCATCCGACCAGCCGCCCCGACGGCTGTCAACGAACGCCGCAGAACCGTTATGAGATGGGTTAGGCGACGTTGCGCAGCGACCGAACCATGAACGCTTTGACGATGTCGGTAATCCCGTGCAGCATCGCCCAAATGCCGGCGAATACCAGCAGCATGTAGGCCTTCGTCGTGAACGTCTGGGCGCTGGTCCAGTAGGCCAGCAGGACCATGAAGATGCCGGAAATCAACCCCAGCCACCACAGCGAGTTAGCCGCCTTGGTTGTCAGTGCCTCGATGATCCAGAAGATTCCGACCAAGAGGAACAAGAAGCCCAACACGTCAGCAACAGCGGTGAAGGTATTGGCTGGATCGAAGATGGCAATGAAGCCACCAATGACAAACAGGGCACCGAAGATGGCCCAAAAAATGCGCATGCCGCCGGTCGAGAGCCCAGCGAAGACAAACTGTTCGAGGCCCGTGAGCAGGAAGAGGCAACCGATCAGCACACCGATCGTCTTAATCGACCGGTCGTCGAATTGCAGGATGACCAGCGATAAGGCAAACCACACGATGCCAGCCACCAGCCAGATCCACCAAAGGTGCGACATCTTGGTCAGCGCGACCTTCGCCTCAGCCTCACCGATGCCTGTGTCAGTCGAACTCACGGCACTGCCCTTCTGCTCCGGCGACGCCTTACTACGCCGCTCAATTCCCAGTGAGCAGCCTAGACGCTCGCGCCCCGATTCACTGCGCTCACCACGGCCTTAAGGCTCGCGGTCACAATGTTCGGGTCGACCCCGACGCCCCAGAAGACGGTGCCGTCGATGGCGCACTCAAGGTAGGCAGCCGCTTTGGCGTCGCCACCAGACGACAGCGCATGCTCGGCGTAATCCAAGACACGTACGTCGTAGCCGAGGGATGCCAGGGCGTCGACGAAGGCCGCGATCGGACCATTGCCGTGACCCTCGAGTTGTTGGCGCTCACCGTTGACGTAAAGGCCGACCCGGAGCGCATCCTTCTCGCCCGAGGCCGACGACGTGTGCACGTCATTGAGTTGCAGCGGGGAGGTCTTAGCCAAGTACTCCTGCTCGAAGATCTGCCACATCTGGTCGGGCATCACCTCGCCGCCCTCAGCGTCGGTGTGATCCTGCACGACCTGGCTGAACTCGATCTGTAACCGACGGGGTAACTCGAGTTGGTGTTCGCTCTTCATGATGTACGCGACGCCACCCTTGCCGGACTGGCTGTTGACCCGAATAACCGCTTCGTACGTCCGGCCCACGTCACGTGGATCGATCGGTAGATAGGGAACGGCCCACGGAATGTCGTCGACGGTGACGCCAGCGGCTGCCGCATCGGCTTCAAGCGCGTCAAAGCCCTTCTTGATCGCGTCTTGGTGAGAACCAGAGAACGCGGTGTAGACCAGATCGCCACCGTAAGGGTGACGCGGATGTACGGGCAGCTGGTTGGCGTACTCGACGGTGCGTCGAATCTCGTCGATATCTGAGAAGTCGATACCCGGATCGATGCCTTGGCTGAATAGGTTCAATCCGAGCGTGACCAGGCAGACGTTGCCGGTTCGCTCACCGTTGCCGAACAGCGTGCCCTCGATGCGATCTGCGCCGGCCAAGTAACCCAACTCAGCGGCGGCAACCGCCGTGCCTCGGTCGTTGTGCGGGTGCAGCGACAAGATGACCGATTCACGGTTGGCCAGGTGTCGGTGCATCCATTCAATCTGGTCGGCGTAGATGTTCGGGGTCGACATCTCAACGGTCGCCGGCAGATTGATGATGACCTTGCGATCCAGCGATGGCTGCCAGATCTCATTGACCGCGTTGCAGACTTCGGCCGCGTAGTCGAGTTCGGTGCCAGTGAAGGACTCCGGCGAATACTCGTAGAACACGTCAGTGCCGGGGACCGTCTCCTCGAACTTCTGGCAAATGCGAGCACCCTGGACTGCGATGTCCTTGATGCCGTCACGATCTAGTCCGAACACCACTCGACGCTGGAGCGTCGACGTCGAGTTGTACAGGTGAACGATGGCGCGCGATGCACCCTTAATCGACTCGTAGGTACGTTCGATCAGGTGTTCACGCGCCTGCGTCAGTACTTGAATGGTGACGTCATCGGGAATGAGGTCCTGCTCGATCAATTCCCGAACGAAGTCGAAATCGGTTTGGGACGCCGACGGGAAGCCGACCTCGATCTCCTTGTATCCCATGCGCACCAGCAGGTCGAACATCTGCCGCTTGCGGGCCGGGCTCATTGGGTCGATGAGCGCCTGGTTGCCGTCGCGCAAATCGACCGAGCACCAGATGGGGGGTGCAGTCATCGTGCGTTCTGGCCACGTGCGGTCAGTAAGACCGACGCGTGGCGTCGGAGAATATTTGGGGCTGGATGTTGAGGGGGTCTGCTCGCTCATTGCTGCTCCTGGCATGTGCTGGGTGGCCTGATGGCGACCGGCGCGGCGTACCCCCGCAGCGAGGAAACCGGCCTGGCTAGGCCTCGCTGCGGCTGCGAAGGAGCAGGCGCGTGTTGAGCATCACGCCAAGTGTAGCCGACGTCCACTAACGTCACGGTATGGACGCCTCCGACCCCTCCGAAGCCGCGGCGCCCGAGCCTGACGACTCGGTCCGTCACGTGGCCCTCAAGTGGGTCAACGCGCTGACGGAGTTGCACTCAGTGCGCCGAATCGGCATCGCCGTCATTGTGATCGTCCTTGCCCTGCGGCTCACATCATGGCTATTCATCGCGACCCGGCACTTCCTCTTCCTCCTGCTGCTGGCCTGGCTGGCCGCCGTCGCGATGGAGCCCGCGGTCGGGTGGCTCGCCCGCCGCAAGTGGCGACGCGGCTTGGCCACCGGGGTCGTCATGCTGACCTTGCTCATCCTCGTCTGCGCCTTTTTCGCGATTTTCGGAAATTTGCTGATCGAACAGATCGTCAGCTTGGTCAAGTCTTTCCCGGACGCACTGACCTCGTTCATCGACTGGATTAACCGGACGTTTAGTACATCCTTCGACCCCGCCAAACTCACCGACGTCCTCCACCTGACTCCCACAGACGTCGCGGACTGGGCACAGAAGTTGGGCCTAGGGGTGTTCGGATTCTTCACCTCGCTCGTCGGGATCGTCTTTGACTTCTTCATCGTGCTGCTGTTCGCCTTCTACTTCTCCGCGGATGGACCCCGGCTGCGACGCTTCCTCGCATCGTGGTTACCGCAGGAGACTCAGCGCCTGGTCAACAACGTCTGGGAGGTGGCCGTTCAAAAGACCGGCGGCTACGTAGCTTCTCGCTTGATCTTGGCAGTCCTGTCGGCGGCCTGCACGTCGCTCTTCTTGTTGGTGGTGGGCGTTCCCTACTGGCTACCACTGGGTATCTGGACCGGCGTGGTTTCGCAATTCATCCCGACCCTAGGGACCTACCTTGGCGGTGCGCTACCCGTGCTGTTCGCATTCGGTCAGAGCGTCGGTGTCGGCATCGCGGTGATTGTCTTCATCCTCGTCTATCAACAAATCGAGAACTACTTGTTCGCGCCGAAGATCAGCCAACGCACCATGGACATCCATCCGGCCGTTGCGTTCGGCTCGGTCGTCGTTGGAGCGGCGGTCGGAGGCGCGATGGGGGCCTTAATCGCGATCCCGATCGTTGCCAGTATCCAGTCGCTCATCGAGACCTACGGCCGGCGCTACGAACTCATCCCGGAACTGGCCCCGAGCGAAGGTCATCCGCTCGGGCATCGATCGGAAGTCCCCAAGAAACCAAGAACTACAGAAATCGAACGGCGATCCGACCCCGGAGGATGTCCCCACGTCCGACGCGGACTAGTCGAAGCCCAACCTACGCAACTGCTTGGGGTCGCGCTGCCAGTCTTTGGCCACTTTGACGCGCAGGTCGAGGAAGATCGGGACCCCGATGAGTTGCTGGATCTGCTCCCTGGCATCGCTTCCGACCTGTCGCAGCCGAGCCCCCTGGTGGCCGATGATGATGCCTTTCTGACTTGGCCTTTCGACGAAGAGCGTTGCCCTCACATCGGTCAGCGGACGGTTGGCCGGTCGGTCGTCTCGAGGCACGACCTCCTCAACGACCACCGCGATGGAGTGCGGGAGCTCATCACTGACTCCTTCAAGCGCGGCTTCTCGAATCAACTCCCCAATGCGGATGAGCTCGGGTTCGTCCGTCACCTGATCTTCGGGGAAGAACGGCTTGCCCTCTGGGAGTAGCGGAACGAGCAAGTCCGCGAGCAGTTGGACCTGCTCGCCGGTCACCGCTGACACCGGAATCACCTCGGTCCATTCGAACCCACACGTCTTGGCAAGTTGCGCGACAGCCATCAATTGCGCGGCCAATTGATCGGGTTTGACGGTGTCTATCTTCGTGACCACCGCAACCTTCGGAGCGCGTTCGATCTTGGCTGCTTCTCTGGCGATGAACTGGTCCCCTGGTCCGATTCGCTCGTTTGCTGGCAGCGTGACGGCTATCAGGTCGACGTCGGCGAGGGCGTGACGTACTTCGTCGTTGAGCCGCTGTCCGAGCAGGGTTCGCGGCTTGTGCAGTCCGGGCGTATCGACGAACACGAGTTGACCATCGGGTCGATGCACGACTCCCCGCACCACGTGCCGAGTGGTCTGCGGTCGACTCGAAGTGATCGCGACTTTCTCACCGGCGAGCGCGTTGACAAGCGTCGACTTTCCCGTGTTGGGGCGACCGACGACGGACACCAACCCACTTCGAAACGTCACTCAGGCATCCTGACAGACCGCCGCGACGGTGGCTCCACCGCAACAAATGTTCGGAATTGGTCGCCACAACGACCAATTGAGCACACGAACATCCCCTCTTGTGCGGAATTGGTCGCTACACCGAGCAATTGTGAACAAATGTGCCGATGGAGTGGACGGCGCCAGTGGACTGCGGACGGTTAGGTGCGCACCTGACTTCGCACTGCCCCCGCGCTGTCGGCCAGATACACCAGCACACCTACGCCACCGAGATCACGAACTGCGGCGAGCCCGTCCGCGTCGATCGAATCGTGTTCGACCACGAGGACTGCTGCCTCAATACCTCGGGCACCAGCGGCGGCAGCCTGAGCAGTAGCCGCCTGCAGGGCAGACAGGTGGAGCGACGGCAGGCTGACTGAGGCCGAGGCGTAAGTGCGACCAGTCTCGTCGCGCAGTGCAGCGCCCTCGGCTGCGGAGATCCGACCCCTCGCACCGCGAGCGAGCGTGACTAACTTTGTGTCCTCGTCCGAGAGGTCAGGCACCGTTCGCCTCCTCGGGAGCCACTGTTGGCTGGCTTGGGGCCAGTCGTACGACCGTCACAGTGCCGATCCGGTTACGACGGCCGATCGTCGCATCGGCGGTCAGTCGCAGCCCGCTGACCTCGATACTCGCCCCCGGGATGGGGACCTTGCCCAATCGCTTGGCGAGCAAGCCGCCAACGGTGTCGACGTCCTCGAGATCCTCCTCCTCGAACTCGACATCCAACAAGTCGGCGAGTTCCTCGATATGCAGTCGAGAGTTGACTCGGACACCACCATCGGCGAGAGCAACAACCTGCGGAAACTCCTCGACGTCGTACTCATCGGCGATTTCGCCAACGATCTCTTCGAGAATGTCTTCGATGGTCACGAGGCCGGCGACGCCGCCGTACTCGTCGACGACCACAGCAATGTGCGTCCTGCGCGCCTGCATGTCGCGCAGCAGCCCATCTGCGGCACGACTCTCGGGGACGTAAAACGCCGGTCGCATCAGCGACTCGACCCGCTCGATGCTCTCGCCCTCGCGATGGTCATAGATCCGTCGCGTGATGTCCTTCAAGTAGATGATTCCGACGACGTCGTCCTCGTTGTCTCCGATGACTGGGATTCGGCTGAACCCGCTGCGCAGACCCAAGGACAGCGCCTGTCGGAGCGTCTTGTTGCGCTCGATAAAGACCATGTCAGTTCGCGGCACCATGACCTCGCGCGCAATGGTGTCACCGAGTTCGAAGACAGAGTGAATCATCTGACGCTCTTCGTCCTCTATCAGCGAGTGCTCTTCAGCAAGGTCGACCAAATCCCGGAACTCCGCCTCCGTCGCAAACGGTCCGTCCCGGAAGCCACGACCGGGAGTCAACGCGTTGCCAAGGAGAATGAGCAGTTTCGTCAGCGGTGACAGAAACGTGGCCAATGCATGCAGCGGTCCAGCACCGGCGAGTGCGATGCGCCCCGAGTGCTGGCGCCCGAGCGTCCGGGGCGCGACGCCAACGATCACATAGGCAACAACGACCATGGACGCGCTGGAGACCAGAACGGCCTCCCACCTCTGATCGAACACGTTGAGCGTGACAACAGTGACGAGAACGGTTGCCGCAATCTCTGCTAACGCCTGCAGGAACAGCGCCACGTTGACATACCGGGCGGGGTCCGCGATCACTCGTTGCAGACGTTCAGCGCCACGTCGGCCGTCGCGTACGAAGCCTTCGACAGTGACGCGTGAGACCCGGTTCAGTGCAGCGTCAACGCCAGCGAGTACCGAAGCAAACGCGACCAGGATTACTGCGAGTAACAGGAGGAAGACGTCGTCGCCGTTCATGACTTGTCCATCGCCTTCACAGACGCCCAGTCGCCGAGGAGTGCGAGCCTGAAGCCCGAACATCTCGCGTTCGTCATCAGGATCGTGATGGTCATAGCCGAGCAGGTGCAAGATTCCGTGCGTGCACAGCAGGTGCAATTCATCCTGAGTCGCATGCCCCGCGGTTACTGCCTGGCCCGCCGCGACCGAGGGGCAAAGAACAACATCACCCAGCAGTGCAGGCATCTCACCGTCGTCCGGATCGACTTCGTCCTCGTCCATCGGAAACGCCAGCACATCCGTCGGACCGGGCTCCCCCATGTAGTCGACATGAAGGCGGGTCATCTCGGGCTCGTCGACCAGTCGTAGCGAAAGCTCACGGTCTGGCTGGACGTTCATCTCTGCCAACACAAATCCCGCCAACTCGATCAAAGAGGCCTCATCGATCGGCTCGCTAGAGCCGTTGCTCACCACGACGGTCACCGGCGACCCTTGCCCTTTCGATGAACGTGACGCCTTACTGGCAACCTCGCCGTCGAACCGGTGATACGCATCGACGATGTCGCTGACCAACTTGTGACGCACGACGTCACGAGATGTCAGATGTGTGAATTGGACGTCATCGATGTCGGTAAGAATGTCTCGGACCACCTTGAGACCACTTGACGTGCCACCTGGTAGGTCAATCTGGGTGATGTCACCCGTGACGACCATCTTGGAACCAAATCCCAGGCGCGTCAGGAACATCTTCATCTGTTCTGGACTGGTGTTCTGCGCTTCGTCCAAAATGATGAACGCGTCGTTGAGCGTGCGACCCCTCATGTATGCCAGCGGTGCGACCTCGATGGTCCCTTCGGTCATGAGTCTTGGGATCGACGACGGTTCCATCATGTCGTGCAGCGCGTCATACAGCGGCCGTAGGTAAGGATCAATCTTCTCCGACAGCGTGCCAGGCAGGAAGCCCAGCCGTTCACCTGCCTCAACCGCAGGTCGAGTCAAGATGATGCGAGTGATGCGTTTCTCCTGCAGGGCTTGCACTGCCTTGGCCACCGCGAGATAGGTCTTTCCGGTCCCGGCAGGTCCGATGGAGAAGACGATGGTGTTCTTGTCAATCGCGTCGACGTAGCGCTTCTGATTCAGCGTCTTGGCGCGGATCGACTTGCCGCGATGGCTAAGTACGTCGTGGGTCAACACAGCCGCTGGTCGTTCGTCTTCGCGGTCACGCAGCATGACCACTGAGCGTTGAACTGCCTCGGGGTTCAACGACTGACCGGTTCGCAGCACGGCGACCATTTCGTCGACGAGTTGTTCGACCAATGCGACCTCGGCCGATGGGCCAGCCAGTCGAACTTCGTTACCGCGGACGTGGATGTCGACGTCCGGGAAGAGCCCTTCAATCGTGCGCAACAGCACGTCGCCGGACCCAAGGAGGCTGACCATGTCGAGGCTGGTGGGTACCACGAAGCGATGCTCAACGTTAGGTTCCGGGGCCATGATCAGTCCATGCTAGGTGATCGTGATCTAGCCGGGCGGCCAGAGCATCTCGCGACCGCCGAGGATGTGCGCATGCACGTGAAACACCGTCTGTCCCCCTGATGCACCGGTATTCATCACCAACCGGTACTCGCTCAATCCGAGATCGCGCGCCACCCCAGCCGCCTCGACGATGAGGGTGCCGGCCAACGCCGGATCGCTAGTGCTCAGAGCTCCGATGTCGCTGTAATGCGACTTGGGGATCACCAACACGTGAGTTGGTGCCTCCGGCTCGATGTCACGAAACGCCAGGACCTGGTCCGTCCGCTTGACGAAGTCCGCTGGGATCTCGCCAGCAACAATTCGGCAGAACAGGCAGTCGGCAACTGGACCGTCGGTCATGACACCCCTCCTGGTCGGAACGGTGTCACCCTACGCAGCCGAGCACATCACGTCGACCAACGAGCCGTCCGCGACAACAGCACTGCCGCGGCGATCGCGCCAGCACTCGACGTACGCATGACGGTTGGCCCGACTTGCATCTGCTTCGCGCCCTCGGCCGCGAACCGGTCGAGTTCGGCCTCACTGATCCCACCCTCTGGTCCCACGATGAGAACGACGTCGCCAGATTCGGGTGGAGCGATCTCGGCGAGCCGATCCTCGGCTGTCTCGTGTAGGACAACGACCAGCGCGGCGGACGACACCCGCTCGCAGACTTCAGTGGTATTCATCAGGTCCGAAACCTGCGGCCACCACACCCGCCGTGACTGCTTAGCGGACTCATGTGCCGTGGCGCGCCACTTGGCGAGTCCCCGCTCGACGCGGTCACCGGACCAGCGGACGACGCAGCGCTCCGCCGACCACGGGATGATTTCGTCGACGCCTACCTGCGTCAGCAGCGAGACGGCTAAGTCGGCGTGTTCTCCCTTTGGCAGTGCTTGCACAACGGCGATTCGCGGTTGCGGTGTTGCGATGATTTCGCGGGTAATCACTTCGACGGTGAGCGACGGTCCATTGACAGCGGAGACCTTCGCATCGGCCACGTTCCCGCAGCCATCAGTCAGCCGTACGCCCTCGCCCGCGCGCAGGCGTCGGACTACCGCGCCGTGACGACCTTCGGCACCGTCGACCACAACACTCGGCGCCGCGAGAAGCGCGTCGCTCGGGACGTAAAAGACTGGGAGCGTCACCGGCCGTGAAAGGCGTCTTTGATTTTGGAGAAGAAGCCCTGCTGTCCGGCACTGAACTGGCCCACCGGTTTCTCCTCGCCGCGCAGTTGAGCGAGTTCGGTGAGCAATTCCTGCTGCCGCTCGTCGAGCGCGTCAGGTGTCTCAACCACGACGTGCACATAGAGGTCTCCGCGACCGCGGCCACGTAGTTGCTGCACTCCTTGACCCAGCAGTGGGATCTCTTGTCCCGATTGGGTTCCGGGACGCACATCGACCTCGGTGTCGACGCCGTCGAGCAGTACTAGCGGCAAGCTGGCGCCCAGCGCGGCTGCCGTCATAGGGACGGTGACCGTGCAGTGGAGGTCGTCGCCGCGGCGGGTGTAGAGGGGGTGGTTGAGCACCAGCACTTCGAGGTAGAGGTCACCGGCAGGGCCGCCACCGAACCCGATTTCGCCTTCACCGCCGAGTTGGATCCTGGTTCCGGTATCGACTCCAGCAGGAATCTTCACGGTCAGCGAGCGACGGGTGCGCACTCGGCCATCACCGGAACACTCATGGCACGGATGCGGGATTGTCGTACCGAACCCGTGGCATTGCGGGCACGGCCGCGACGTCATCACCTGACCGAGGAACGACCGCTGAACGTGCTGGATGTCACCGCGTCCACCGCACATGTCGCACGTGACGGGATCGGTGCCCGGCTGCGTGCCCGCGCCATGACAGGTGTTGCACGCCACCGCGGTATCGAGCGTGATCTCACGCGTCGTGCCGAAAGCGGCATCCGCCAACTCGATATCGATCTGGATCAGCGCATCCTGGCCGCGACTGCGACGCGGACGGGGGCCACGATTGGCGGTCTGGCCGAAGAACGCATCCATGATGTCGCCGAAACCAAATGGGTTCCCCCCGAACGACGCAGCATCGCCACCCATGTCGTACCGACGACGCTTGTCGGGATCCGACAGGATGTCGTACGCAGCGGTGACCTGCTTAAACCTGTCTTCGGACTGCGGATTGACGTCAGGGTGCAACTCGCGCGCCAATTTTCGATAGGCGCGCTTAATTTCTTCCTGACTGGCGTCTTTGGAGACGCCCAGGACGTCGTAGTGGTCGCTCAAGGAGACTCCTCGAGGATTCGCCCGACGTACGTCGCCACTGTTCGCACAGCTCCGATCGTTCCTGGGTAGTCCATTCGCGTTGGTCCAATCACGCCGAGGCGTCCGGCACCGGCATCGCCATAGGACGTGCTAACTAGTGAGGTTGAGGACAGTCCCTCGATCGACAACTCGTGGCCGATCTGAACGTGCACCTCGTCGGACACCATGTCTTCGCTGAGGAGTCGGAGTAACACGACGTGCTCCTCGAGAGCCTCGAGTACCGGCCTAATCGTCTGCGGGAAGTCACCACCGAACGTCGTCAGGTTGGCAGTGCCGGCCAACACAACTCGATCCTCGGTCTCGTCGACCAAGGCATCGATCATCGCTGAGATCGCAGCCGACGCGACCGAACGAGCCTCGGATTCCATTGACGCTGCGACGTGCTGTGTTGCCTCGGGAACGTCGGTGAGCAGCTGACCGGCCACCGCGGCATTAAGCCGGTCGCGCAGTTCAGCAACCGTGTCTTCGTCAAGTGCCATCTTGGTATCGACGACGCGCTGCTCGATCCGACCGGTGGTCGAGATAACCACGATCATCACGCGAGTTCCTTCAAGCGGAACCAGTTCGACATGGCGGATACGCGAGCGCGTGAGCGACGGGTATTGCACCACGGCCACTTGACCGGTGACCTGCGCGAGCAAACGAACAGTGCGCAGCACGACGTCGTCGAGATCGACAGCGCCTTCGAGGAACTTGTGAATGGCACGACGTTCGGCGGTCGACAAAGGCTTGACGGTGGCGAGTCGATCGACGAAGAGCCGGTACCCGGTGTCAGTCGGAATCCGGCCAGCACTGGTGTGGGGCTGAGTGATGTAGCCCTCGTCCTCCAACGTCGCCATGTCGTTGCGAATCGTCGCGGGTGAAACACCGAGCGCATGACGTTCGGCCAACGCCTTAGAGCCGACTGGCTCACTGGTGGCGACGTAATCCTGAACGATTGCGCGCAGCACCGAGAGCTTGCGTTCGTCGAGCACGCGACCTCCTGGACTGGGCGGACTAAGTCGAGCGAGTTGGCACTCGCAAACTCAGAGTGCTAACTCTACCTGGGATCCCACCCGTTGCCTCGTCCGCGGCGTAGTGTTGATCACGATCCCCTTAGGAGGGAACCATGACCACTAACGACCCAGGCCCGGAGCAGTCAGACTCCGGCGCAGGCGCAGTTCCGACGCCTCCCCCGCCCCCTCCTGCCGCTCCATCGCCACCGCCTCCGCCCGCACCGGCACCTCCGCCGCCTCCCGCAGCCCCGGCCTACCCGGCGGCTCCCAGCCCAACCGCGAGCGGTCCGGCTCCAACCGTCGAGGGCTTCCCGGCTCCGCTGCAGGGCGACGAGACGATGTGGGCGCTGCTGGCCCACTTGAGTTACTTCGTGCTGTCGCTCATCGGTCCCCTCATCATCATGCTCGTCTGCGGGGAACAACGTCCGTATGCGCGAGCGCACGCCGTTGAGGCGTTGAACTTCCACATCACAGTGCTCATCGGTGTCCTCATCAGTTTCGTTCTGATGTTTGTGATTATCGGCTTCTTCACGTTCTTCGCGATCCTCATCGCCGGAGCAGTCTTCGCGATCCTCGCTGCGATCAAGGCTGGTCAGGGCGAGGGTTACCGATACCCGTTGACGCTGCGTTTCGTGAAGTAAGGCTTCAGGGCTCGGTCAGTTGGTCGACAACGCGGTCGGCCAAGAGCCGGCCACGTAACGTCAAGACCACGTGCCCGGTTCGCCACGCCTGCGGCTCGACGAGCCCGTCCCCAATCAAGTTGTCGACTACCGATTCGCGGGTTGCGTCGAGTTCGGAACTCTCCAGCCCTTGCTGTAGGCGGACCCTAAGCAGGATGCGTTCGATTTGCTGGGTGACGTCGTCGAGGACTTCTCGGCCGACGGCAGGAGTACGTGCCTCGCTCAGCGCAGCCGCGTAGGCACGCGGATGTTTGACGTTCCACCATCTGACGCCCGCTACGTGGCTATGCGCTCCCGGCCCGAACCCCCACCAGTCGTGGCTCAACCAGTAACCCATGTTGTGGCGTGAGACCTTGCCGTCGCGCGCCCAGTTCGAGACCTCGTACCAGTCGTAACCGGCAGCCGTCAGCAGTTCGTCGGCGAGTTCGTACTTCGTGGCCTGTTCATCGTCATCAGGGGCGACGAGTTCTCCTCGCTTGACCTGGCCGGCCAGTCGGGTGCCGTCCTCGACGATGAGGGCATACGCACTGATGTGATCCGGGTCGAGTGCAATCGCCATTTCGAGTGACTGGCGCCAATCCGCGAACGACTCCCCCGGTGCGCCGTAAATCAAGTCGAGGCTGACGTTGCCGAACCCAGCGGCCCGAGCAGCCACCATCGCGTCGCCAACTCGCCCCGGAGTGTGCGTCCTATCGAGGGTTGCCAACACCCGTGGCACCGCACTCTGCATACCGAAAGAGATCCGGTTGAAACCCCCCTCCCTGAGCGCGGTCAACGATTCTGGGGTCACCGATTCCGGATTTGCTTCTGAAGTCACCTCGACATCGGACGCAAACCCGAATGCATCGCGCAACGCCGACAGCAAGCTGAGCGACTGATCGGGGTGCAACAAGGTCGGCGTGCCGCCGCCGAAGAACACCGTGCTCAATGGTGCCGCGTCAACCATCACCCGCGATGCCATTTCAATCTCTGCCAACGTTGCCTCGACGTATGCCTGCGTCGACGAGCCTTCGAGTTGGTCAGCGGTGTAGGTGTTGAAGTCGCAGTACCCGCAACGCGTTGCGCAGAAGGGCACGTGCACGTACGCCCCGAACGGTTGCCGCCCGACCTCGGCGGCTGCCGCGGTTGGCAGCGAACCGTCGTCGGGAACCGGTTCGCCTGGTGGGTATGGGTGGGGCACTCGTCCAGTCTCCCCGCTCGGTGGTCGACAACTGCGCGCGGCCGTGGCAACGTGCCTTGAATGAGCGACGAGCCCTACTACCAAGCCGACCTGGCACGCATCCATCACCTGGGCTTTGGCTTCCACGCCGACATGTGTGCGCCAGGGATTCTCGAACTCCTCGAACCCATCCGAGCCAGAGACGGTCTGGTTCTCGAGATCGGCTGCGGGAGCGGATTACTCACCCGCTATCTCGTGGGTGCAGGTCACCGGGTGTTGGCGACCGACGCCTCGCCAGCGATGCTTGAGCTCGCGCGCGAGTACGTCGCTGCGGGGGTCGAGTTTCAGCGCTTGACGCTGCCGGACGATCCGGTTCCCGATGCTGACGCCATCGTCGGGGTGGGGCATGCACTTAGCTACCTACCAGACAAGGAGTCGGTCGACCGTGCGCTGATCGCGCTTGCCAACGCGTTGCGTCCTGGCGGCGTGCTGGCGATCGACCTGTGCGATTTTGAGTGGGGACGAGCGCGTCGCGGCGAACCTCCGCGGGGCTGGGTAGGGGATGACTGGGCGATCGTGACGCGCTTTCCGTACGAAGGCGACGATCGGTACATCCGCGAAATGGCGACGTTCACTGAACTTCCCGACGGGACCTATCGCCGTGACCACGAGCGGCATCACAACGTGCTCGTTGACACGGCCGCTATCCCGGCAGAGCTGGCTCAACACGGTCTGGAGGCAGAAGTGCTGCCTTCGTTCGGCGACGAAGAACTCCCCCAGGGCTTGGTCGCAATCGTCGCCCGACGGCCCTAGCCGCGAGGAGCTTCGTACATCGAGTCGAAGACATCGACGTACATCGTCTCGACGACCTTGCGCCTGACCTTCAGGCTCGGCGTCAACTCACCGGTCTCGACTGAGAAGTCACGGTCAAGGATGCGGAACTCCTTGATCGTCTCCCAGCGATTGAGTGTGGCGTTGAGTTCATCTACCGCCGACTGAACGTAGGCGCGAGTGCGCGGGTCTTGCGTGATGGTCGAGTAGTCACCCTTGACATGATTCTGCTCGGCCCAATGATCCAGCGTGTCTGGCTCAAGCGTGATGAGCGCGCTCACAAAGTTGCGTCGGTCGGCGTGCACGACCATCTGTCCAGCTACAGGGCACAGCGCCTTGAATCGCGACTCGATGACCGACGGCGCGATGTACTTTCCGCCGGAAGTCTTGACGAGGTCTTTCTTGCGATCGGTGATGCGGACGCGTCCGCCTTCGTCAATCTCTCCAACATCCCCCGTGGCGAACCACCCATCAGCGGTCAAGACTTCAGCCGTCTGCTCGGGCATGTGGTGATAGCCGCTCATCACGCCTGGCCCACGAAGCATGACCTCGCCATCGGCCGCGATCATGACCTCGCTGCCAGCAAGCGGCTCGCCCACGGTGCCGAACTTCCAGTTGTCCGGCCGGTTCAGGCAGGTGCCAGCGCTGGTCTCGGTGAGTCCGTAACCTTCGAGAATCAACAAACCGGCGGCGTGGAACCACTCGGCCACCTCGCGCGATAGTGCGGCACTTCCGGACACGAGGTAACGGATGTTGCCACCAAGTCGGTCACGAATCTTGCGGAAGACGAGCCGGTCCGCGACGGCGTGCTGTGCACGTAGCACCCGTCCTGGTTGCACTCCGTCTTGTTGACACTGGCTCATCTGGCGACCCACGCCGAATGCCCAGTTGAAGATCTTGGCCTTTGCGCCACCTTCGGCTAATGCGGTTTGGACCACGCGGGCGTGGACTTTCTCGAAGATCCGGGGAGCACCTGCCATGAAGGTTGGTTTGACCGCACCGAGATTTTCGACGATCTGCTCGACGCGACCGTCGACGGCGGTGGCAAACCCGATCTGCAATTGCGCCGCTACCAATACCTTGCCGAACGAATGAGACAGCGGGAGCCACAAGAACTGAATGTCGTCAGGGGTCAGGATCTTGGTCGCATCGACGCATGCGCCCTCGTACGTCCAGCACGAGTGCGGCAGTTGAACACCCTTGGGACGACCAGTGGTTCCGGACGTGTAGATCAGTGTGGCCAGACTGTCCGGTTGGATCGCGGCGATGACCGCGTCAACAACGCGCGGTTGATCCGCTAGCAGCTTCATTCCCGATTTCGCCAGCTCGGACCACGACACCACCCAGTCGTCATCTTGGCTGTCGGGGCCAATGTCGAACACCACGACGCGCTCAAGTGCCGGCAACTCGGCGCGATGCGCTCGCAGTTTGTTGAGCTGCTCTTCGTTTTCGGCGAAGGCGATGCGAGCGCCCGAGTCGGCCAAGATGTAGGCAACATCCGAGCCCTCGGTTGAGGGGTACACAGTGGTCGTCGCCGCACCGGCACACATCACCGCCAAGTCGGCCAGGATCCATTCGTAGCGAGTTCCCGCGATGATCGCGACGCGTTCTTCTGGCTTGATACCAAGGGCCAGCAGACCTGCGGCCACGTCGAATACCTGGCGGTGCACCTGGTCCCACGTCAGTGATTCCCAACCACCGGTAACCGGAAAGCGAAGTGCCTCTCGGCGGGGCGTCTCATGGACTCGCTCGACCAGCATGTGAGCGACCGAACGCGCCGGCGTCGGGTACTCAGCCACGCCGTAGTCAGCCACGCGGCGCTCCGACGGCGAGTTCGCGGACGAGGTAGCTCATGACGTTCGGGGCGATGTCTTCCTCCTCCAACAGCGTCGCCAACCGATCTCGGTCAGCGCGGCGTCCCGCGAAAAGTTCACCGACGGTGACGCCATGATCGGGCACCGAAGTGATCTCGATGGCATCGCCTGCTTGCACCTTCCCTGGGGTCAAGACTTTCAGATAGGCACCAGGAGCCCCATGCTCGGTGAACCGTCGTACCCACTGAGGCTCCTGCATCCATTGCTGGAAGGTCGAGCAGGGGGTGCGATGCGAGCGAACCTGCAGTTTCGTCTCACCGATCGCCCACACAGTCCCGATCACGGTCCCAGTGATATCGACGCCCTGCGTCGTAAGGTTCTCGCCGAACTTGCCGGGCTCGATCTCACGACCAAGCTCCTTCGACCAATACCCCAAGTCCTCAGTCGCGTAGGCGTAGACCGCTTGATCGACGCCACCGTGGTTATAACGATCCATAATCGTGTCGCCCTCGGGACCCTGGTCGATCAGCATCACCGGTTCGGAGACCGCACGCTTGTCGATAGCGGTGCGCCCAACGTCTCCGTACGGATCAGGGCGGATCTCGTGCACGAGATTTACCGCCAGCACCTTCGCTTCGGTCGACGTCATTTCTTGACCGTACCGGGTTCTTCGTTCGACAACGCCGCGATGAAGGCCTCCTGCGGAACTTCGACTCGACCCACCATCTTCATCCGCTTCTTGCCCTCCTTCTGCTTCTCCAGCAGCTTTCGCTTTCGTGAGATGTCACCGCCGTAACACTTCGCCAAGACATCCTTGCGGATCGCGCGAATGCTCTCGCGGGCGATGATGCGGGACCCGATCGCCGCTTGGATCGGCACCTCGAACTGCTGTCGGGGAATCAGGTCCTTCAGCTTCTGCGCCATGGCGACGCCATAGCTATATGCCCTGTCCTTGTGCACGATCGCGGAGAACGCGTCGACCGCCTCACCGTGCAACAAGATGTCGACCTTCACCAGTTCGGACTCCTGCTCACCGGTCTGCTCGTAGTCGAGGGACCCGTAGCCGCGGGTCCGTGACTTCAGCAGGTCGAAGAAATCGAACACGATCTCCGCCAACGGAAGGGTGTAGCGCAGTTCCACGCGGTCCTCGGACAGGTAGTCCATACCTAACAGTTGGCCGCGTCGGTTCTGACACAACTCCATGATGGTTCCGATGAACTCACTCGGCGCGAGGATCGTCGCACGCACGACGGGTTCATGAACCGCAACGATCCGGCCGCTAGGAAACTCACTGGGGTTAGTGACGATGACTTCGCCGCCACCCTCCATCTCCACGCGATACACCACGTTCGGCGCCGTCGAGATGAGTTCGAGGTTGGACTCGCGCTCCAATCGCTCGCGGACGATCTCTAGGTGCAGCAGGCCGAGATATCCACAGCGGAATCCAAAGCCGAGCGCAGTCGACGTCTCTGGCTCCCACACCAACGCTGCGTCGTTCAATTGCAGTCGGTCCAACGCATCGCGCAACTCTGGGTAGTCCGAGCCGTCGATCGGGTAAAGACCGGAGAACACCATGGGCTTGGGATCACGGAACCCGGCCAGCGGTGTCGTGGCTGGCTTCGGAGCATCCGTGATGGTGTCGCCGACGCGAGACTGACGGACGTCCTTGACGCCGGTGATGAGGTAGCCGACCTCACCAACTCCAAGTCCCTTGGACGACTTGGGCTCCGGCGAGATGACGCCAATGTCGAGCAACTCGTGGGTGACACCGTTCGACATCATCTTGATTCGCTCACGCGGCATCAGGTGACCGTCGACGACACGTATGTACGTGACCACTCCACGGTAGGTGTCGTAGATCGAGTCAAAGATCATGGCGCGCGCGGGAGCGTCGGCGTCGCCGACCGGAGGTGGGAACTGCTGCACGATCTGATCGAGCAGCGGCTCTACCCCCTGGCCCGTCTTACCTGAGACTCGTAGGCAGTCGTCGGGGTCGCACCCAATGAGGTGCGCGAGTTCGGCTGCGTACTTCTCGGGTTGCGCCGCAGGCAGGTCGATCTTGTTGAGCACCGGGATGACATGCAGGTCGTTCTCGAGCGCTAGGTAGAGGTTGGCCAGCGTTTGCGCCTCGATGCCCTGGGCGGCGTCGACAAGGAGAACGGCACCCTCGCAGGCTGCCAGGGACCGAGAGACCTCGTAGGTGAAGTCGACGTGACCGGGGGTATCGATCATGTTCAGGATGTAGTCGCGGCCGTCCGCACCCGTCCATGGCAGTCGTACGGCCTGGGACTTGATCGTGATGCCGCGCTCGCGCTCGATGTCCATGCGGTCCAGGTATTGAGCGCGCATGAGGCGCTGCTCGACGACTCCGGTCAACTGCAGCATCCGGTCGGCCAGCGTGGACTTGCCGTGGTCGATGTGGGCGATGATGCCGAAATTGCGGATCAACGACGGATCAGTCGCGGCCGGCTGCGGAGCACGGCTGAGAGGGGTCGCTGGCACGCGGAGGCCTTCTGGTCAGTAAGCGGGGGCATCTCTATCGTCCCACGGGCCGGCTTGCGGACCTGTCGCGCCACCCGTCCCGAATCGATCTTGACGTGTTCAAGATCATCCGGTTTGGAGCGGATCGACTGCCCCGGTATCCTCTGCGTTCAAGCACCAGACAACCTTTTAGAGGCGGATTCAGCGTGGCGAACATCAAGTCCCAGATCAAGCGCAACCGACAGACCATCAAGGCGACCGATCGCAACAAGGCCGTCAAGTCGGAGTTCAAGACCGCCATCCGCAAGTTCCGCGAGGCAGCAGACGCTGGCAACCGCGACGAGGCCGCGACCTTGATGCGCGAGGCTTCGCAGCAACTGGACAAAGCCACCAGCAAGGGTGTTATCCACTCGAACCAGGCCGCCAACAAGAAGTCCCGGATGGCTAAGCGGATGGCCAAGCTCTAACTCGCTCGAACCAGCAACCTGCCAGCAGGTCGGGTCACTGAGTCAGGCTGCGCGATCTGCCGACCGTGATCAGCATCCGCTCTACGGCGTAGTCCTTATCAGCCTCGTCACCTTTGACGGCTGCGTCGGCTTCGGCGACTGCTCGGATCCCCTGAACCAGACCCGCCTCACTCCAGTGGGGCGCCAGTTCCTTCAGTTGTTTGACCCGCCAGTCGGGTATCCCGATGCCCGACGCCAAAGAAGCAACGCTTGCGCCCCTCGGCGCACTAGCCACCAGAGCCAACTCGCGAAGTTTCACAGCCAGGGCGGCAGGGAAAAAGATCGGTAACGCCCCAGCTTCGCGAGCGTGGCGGAACAAGCCCAACGCCTCAGCCGTATGCCCTGCCAGTGCCTTGTCGGCTACGACAAAACTCTTAACCTCGGCGACACCGCCGTAGTAACGCGCCACGTCGTTTTCGTCGATCTGGTGACTCTCGCCGCGATCGCTCACCAACTGAGCGCACGCCGCAGCGAGGTCGCGCAGGCCGGTGCCCACAGCCTCGATCAGTGCGTCAGCACCACGCCTATTGATCGTGCAGCCCAGGGCCTTGAATTCTGCGAGGACGAACTGACCACGATGATTACGGATCTCGGCCGGCTTCTTCAGCACGGGCGTGGACGTGACCTCGGCGCCAGCCTTCTTCGCCGCGGCCAGGATTGGCTTCCCCCCATTGCCGCCACCATGAACCAGAACCACACACGCATCAGGTGAAGGCGCCTTGAGATAGCCGAGCAATTGCTCAATCGCATCTGTCAGCTCGGGCTTGGACTGAACCAATCCCTCGACCCCCCAAACCACGACGAGGGGCTGTCCACCAAACAGCGTCGGAGAGGTTTTCTCATTCAGCTGGCCCGGTTCGAGGGATGCTGCGTCGAGTTCAACGAGCTCGGGGGCTTCGTCGCTCGACGCCTCGGTGACGATCGTGCGCACGGCACGCTCGACAAGCAGTTCCTCGCTACCGGTGACGACCAGGATGGGTGCCAGTTGCTGCGTCACGTCGTCAGCATGTCACGGCCCACCGACGACTCGAAGTTGGCCAGCGAATCTGGCGAAATCGCTTGACGCGCCGAGAAAATCGAGGACCATTTCGGGCATGACTTCGCGGATCAATCGCACCGGACGAAGCCTGCTCACGTGTGTCGTCTTGATCGCTGGCGCATTGGTCGCCACGACTGATGCACATGCCCTGGGGCCAACCGGCAACGGTCGGCTCGCGTTTGTGAACGGTGGCCACCTGTTCGTGATGAACAGTGACGGCGCGGGTGTCGTCGACATCACGCCACCGGGATGCAATGACGCATATGAGCCTGACTGGGCACCGGATGGGTCGAAGATTGCCTACATCAACCGCTGCGGGCCGTCGGGAAGTTTCGACATCTCAACTATCAATCCTGACGGGTCCGGGTTCGCCACCTTGATCGCCACTACCGTCGACGACGCCCGGCCGACCTATTCGCCGGACGGCAACAAGATCCTCTACAACAATGCCACTGGTGAGGGCGACCTATTCGTCGCCGACGCCGACGGCACTCACCGCGTACAACTTACGAGCGCCCCCGGTAGGGACGACTGTCCGGCCTGGTCACCGGACGGCACTCAAATCGCCTACGCCAGCAACCGCACCGGTCGGTATCAGATCCACGTCATGAATGCGGACGGTTCGAATGACCAGCGCATTACCAACTCCAACGTCGACGACAAGTGGCCGGCCTGGTCCCCGACGGCGGCCGCATCGCCTTCACGCGCGGCCCGAGCGACGGCAATTCTGACGTGTACTGGATGCAAACTGATGGCTCGCGGGTGACCCGGTTGACTTCTGACGGCGTGAGCGAGTTCCCTGACTGGTCCCCGGACGCAACCATGATTACCTTCACCGACGCTGGCCAAGTGTCCACAATGATGGCGGACGGCTCTGCGAAAACACCGCTGATCAGCGGAAATCAGCCCGACTGGGAGGCAACGGCCGCCGAAGCCGGACCGAGTGTTTGGTTCTCGTTGCCAGCCAGCGGCGGGACCGGCCAACCGGTCGGCTTATCGGGGAAGCTGACCGTGCCAGGCGCTGCGTCATCCGGCAGAACCATCCAAGTGTTCGCCACGCCACCAGGGGGCGCACGAAGCCAGATCGGGACGGCGACCACCGCGTCGGGAGGTCATTTCACCTTCGAAGCTTCGCCGGATTCGGGCGGCAGCTGGACCTACGAGACGGTATGGCCGGGAGACGGTGGGCACCCTGCCGTGTCCTTCAAGGCCACCCTCAAAGTCACCCGTCCACAACCGAAGGTCCAGCTGCAGTCGCCGCACCGGGTGCTGCAATACGGTCAATCCGAGATCCTTACCGTCACCATGCCGACCGGGCCACCGCACGCTGAAGTCTCGGTCTATGGCCAAACCGCCGGAACGAGCAAGAAGAAGCTTGTCAAGCGCGGCCGGGTGAACGGCAGCGGCATCATGAAGGTTCGGGTCTCCCCGCACGCCACAACTACGTACACGGCTAACTTCAAACCCACCACCGCATGGACAGCGGCCTCCTCACCAGGCAAGAAGGTAGAGGTCCGAGCTGAATGGCAAGCAAAGTCGATCGGCGGGTACGCGACGGCAGGGCGCTACCACCTGTACCACTTCACGACGACCTGTCACTCGCCGCACTATGAAGGGTGTCCGTGGGAGCAATTCACGCTTTCACCGGGACACCCACAGGAGAAGTGCCTATTCACATTCCAGTACTTCTTCCGGGGCGTTGGCACACCTCCCAATACAAGTGGGCGCTCAATTCGAGGAGTTCGTTGTTCGCTGTGACGAGTTACGACTCAACGAAATCATCGGCGTCCCACACCGCGTGCACGCGAGTTTCCCGGTGATGTCGACCACGCAGGGTCGACGTCGGAGTGGGTCTACTGGAAGATCACCAAGTGACCACGTTGCCGCGTCACGGCTGACTGACCAGCCGCAGTTCGCCGTCCTCGACCACCACCGCCACCGCCCCGTCTTGATCCGTACGTCCCACCAAGAATCCCCGCCTCCCTCGAGTGCGGCGAGCAATCCAGGATCGGGATGTCCGTACGTGTTGCCCTCGCCGACGCTGACGACTGCGACCCGCGGATGCACCGCAGCCCAGAATCCCGGATCCTGATAACGCGAGCCGTGGTGCGGAACCTTGAGCACGTCTGACGCCAGATCTACTCCGGACGCGAGGAGCGCCTGCTGCGCCGGAGGTTCGATATCGCCCGCGAGCAACAACGTGACTCCCCTCGTCTGGACCTGAAGGACGACACTCGCGTTGTTCGGCGCCGATCCTTCTGCCTGAATGAGGGGTTGCGTCGGCCACAGCACCTGCCAATGAACCGGTCCCGAAGATCACCGCTCTGTCCCGGAGAAGCCGTCACCACCGGAAGTCCCAGCAACAGCCTCGGCTACGTCGTCGACTTGCTCTGGCGGGTCGGCCAGCGGGCTGACCATGACGGCGCCCACCGAACGTCCGTCCATCGCGCCGGTGATGCCGCCAACGTGATCGAGATGAAAGTGGGTCAGCACCAGCAGATCGATCTGCCGTACTCCCAGTTGCGACAGGCAGCGATCCATCGGCGCCGGTTCGGGGCCGACGTCCACGACCATGGCGTGTCCCGGCGTCGTCGCGACGACCAACCCGTCGCCTTGGCCCACGTCGCACGCCACCATCAACCAACCCGGTGGCGGCCATCGCGCCGGACCGCGAACGAGCGCGGCTACGGCGACCACGACGATGAGCAACGCGATCCACCGGGTTCGTCGCGACCACCATCGCTGACGTATCAGCCAACGCGTCAGCAGCAACGCGACGCCAAGGAGCACGACGGCTAGCAATGCGCCGCGCCAACCGGTCGGCCAGGGCAGCGTCGCCAACGGAGCAGACGCCGTGTGGTGTGCGACCTCGGCGATCCAGATCGCTGGCCATTGACCGAGCCAAGCCAGAGCCCTCGCTAACCACGGGGCCACCGGCGAAACTGCGGCCGCCGCGGCTCCCAGGACGGTTGCCGGAGCGACTGCCGGTGCCGCCAATAGGTTCGCCGGCACCGACAGGAGCGGGATCGATCCAGACGAGCGCGACGACCAGCGGCAGCGTGGCCACCTGCGCAGCCAGCGCGACAGCGACGCCATCGGCGACGGGCTCCGGCCATCGGCGCGCAAGCCGATCGCGCCAACGTCCAGCGACCAGAACCAGACCGGCGGTTGCCGCTGCCGACAGCGCGAAGCCCCACGACCGGGAAAGCCACGGATCAAGCAACAGCAAGAGCAGCAAGGCCGCCAGCAACAACGTGGGATTGCGACGTCGTCCAGCCGACACCACCGCGACCACACCCAGACCGCCCATGACCGCGGCACGGAGCACTGACGGCTGGGGACGAGCCAGGACGACGAACCAGCCAACCGCGACCAGTCCGACAGCCGGGACGGCGTAGCCACGAAAGCCCACGAGCCTGGCCACGGCGATGACCACCACGAGAACAATCGCGACGTTCGCTCCGGATACGGCCGTCAAATGCGTGAGCCCGCTGGCACGTAGGTCGTCCTTGAGCTCAGGACTGAGCGCGCTGGTGTCGCCCACGACGAGTCCCGGCAGCAGTCCCTGCGCGTCGTCCGTTGTCCCGGTCATCGCACGACGAAGTCCTGAACGCATCTGCTCAGCGCCGCGTAACAACGGACCCGGGGGCGAAATCGTCTGCGGTGGTCCGCGAGTGAACAACACTGCGGCCATCGGAGAGACACCCTGGTTCGGTGCCAACGTTCCTCGCAGTTCAACTCGGGAACCGAACGACAGGTCGCGCCACCCGTCGGCATCGCCCATGACGAAGACGGGCGAACGGATCTGCCAGGACGTTGCGCCAGCGGTCACTTGGTCGAGCCGAACATCGACCCGGACCTGCGTCGTGACGCCGGCGAAACCCGGTTGGTCGACGAACGCCGGGTCGCTGGTGAGCACGCCCGTAGCGATGACCGAACGGTGTTGCTGTGCCAGCTCGAATACCGGACCGTGTTCAAGGGTGAATACCCGAACACCCATCAATGCCAGCATGGCCGCCGTCACCACTAAAGCCCCAACGACGGTTGGCTTGCGACGCGCCGCCACTGCGATCCCTAGACAGACCGAACACGTGCCAACAACGACTTGGCCAGCCAACAACGGCGCTACCCATGCGGCAACCCACGCGCCAACGACCGCAGGAAGCAGGCGAAGATCGCGACGAGTGTCGCCAAGCATCAAAGAGTGACGAACGGTTCTATGTCTGCGTACGTCGCGTCGCCGATGCCAGATACGTCCGTCAGTTGCTCGAGGCTGGTAAACGGACCGTTCTGGGTGCGGTAGTCGATGATCGCCTGCGCCAACACCGGTCCAATGCCGGGCAGTTCGTCAAGCTGCTCAAGAGTCGCCGTGTTGATACTCACCATCGCGCCGGTGCCAGAGCTACTCGACGTCGTCGGCACAGTGCCGCCGCCCGTTGGAGAGGTGCGACGCGGTACGAGGACTTGCTCGCCGTCGGTCAGCACCCGCGCGAGATTCAATGACGTCGTGTCCCCTCGGTGTGTCAAACCTCCGGCGGCATGAAGCGCGTCGATGACGCGTGACCCAGCGGGTAGTTCGCAAACACCGGGGTGTCGAACCTCGCCAGCAACATCGACAACAACCTGCCCAGTCGGGCTCGGCGACACTTGAGGGGAGGCTGTACCAAGCGTGGTCGCCCCGGGGATCACCGGCGGCACCGCGGCATCAGGCGCCAGCGATCCGCGCGGCCAGTTCAACACCAGGAACATCCCCGCTATCACCAAGTCCAGCCGCGACCAGGACGAGTAGCGCCCGAACGCCCGAGTGCTGGATTCGGATCTCCGGTGGCTCGGGTGGCTCGGGTGCATCAGTCTCGGGCCTGGCACTAGGGCTGAACGCTTGGTCGATGTCTTGCTGCGTCGGTACCCAACCAGCGCCTAGGGCAAGGAGTCGGGCCCGCGCGACGTCAGCACCACGGGCTAGGGATCGTCGAAACACCAGGCGAGGCTAGGCAGGCATCCCACGCGACGGTCGAGCACATCGCCGACCTGTGGACTACCAGACCATGCGTCGACGTGTGGATCCGACACAATCCCTGCATGAGTCGCTATCGCCCGACCGACCGACTGGGCTGGGTCTTCGAGATCGCGCTCATTCTCAAAGGCCTCGACGGTGTCCTCGAGACCATCGGTGGCGTTCTCCTCCTCGCCGTCCCGGCCGAGACGCTCAACAACTGGCTAGTGAGCGCGACTCAGCATGAACTGTCCGAGGACCCCAACGACTTCGTATTCAGTCATCTGCTTTCATTCGGGGCAACACATCCTCGCGACGTCCCTGACCTTCGCCGGTCTGTACTTGCTCGCACACGGTCTGGTGAAAGTGGTTCTCGTCGTCGCCGTGCTCACGAGACCAGTTGTGGGCCTACCCCTGGATGATGGGATTCCTCGCGCTATTCATCGTCTACCAGTGCTACCTGCTCGCGCTCAGATTTTCGATAGGGCTAACACTGCTGACGATTTTCGACGTGTTCGTACTGTGGTTGACCTACCACGAATACGGCCGACGTCGAGTCGCTGTCTAGGGCACGAACGCCGTCAGGAATTCGTTCCAACCGGTCTGCGCCGACAGGTCCAGCGTCTGGTAGTAGGCGTTATCAACCTTTTGATTCTTCGTACCGGGGCCGTAGATCGTGATCCCGTGGGATCCCGCGTACGGGCCGGTGTGACGCTCGTGAAGAACCACGCCGGAGAAGGCATTCATGACGGCGGTGCCCTTGGCTTTGATGTTCGCGTCCGTGACCTTGGCATTGATCTGCGTTGCGAGGTCGTAGAGGTCTTTGTCCATCGGCGCCTGCACGTACGACCTAGTTTGGTTAAACGCCGTTGTGTAGGACTTCTTGTTAGCCGCCAACCCCGCCTTCAACGCAACCGACCACTGATCGACAGCAGTAATCAATGGATTCAACCGATTGTCGACCGCGATCGCAGACCACGTCTTGTCAGTGACGGTCGAGGCGCTTGAGTTGATCGCCAACTGGTCGGCACTCATTGTCGGAGCGGCCTTCAACTGGTTCAGGAACACGTCATATTCAAGTCCGTCCCAGCCCACGTACTCCTGAGATCCGGTCACCGCAGTGGCGTGACCGTGCCAAAGGTCCATGATCTCAAGCGACGCCATGTTGCAGCCGTCGTAACCAACAACGTCGATGAAGCCCAGCGATGGGATTGCCGCCTTGGTCTCGTCGTAGTCCAACGTGTCGCTGTTGGTGTCGTCCTCCATCACCCAACCCGGGTGCCAACTCCAGCCATGCCCCCAGAAGTAGAGGGCATAGTGGTCCGCTGGGTAGTTGGCCTTACTCCACGTGACGAAATCGGTCAGCGTCTGCTTGTCACCCATATTCCGCTCGCCCCAGTCGGCGACAGCACTGGAGGCGACGGCGGTCATTCCTGGCGTCACATGGAAGAGCTTCGTGGTCTGCCAGTCGCCGTGGCTGGTGTCGTAGCCAGGTCCTCGGTCCGCAAGCGCAACGATCTGCACGTCGGCATTTGAACCGGCCCCAGCCAACTCAAGGTCGATGTCCTTGGCGATGTAGTCCTCGAGGTTGTTATCGCCGGACATGTAGACCATGACGGTCCACTTCGCCTGCGCGGCCGCGGCAGATGCCTCCGGAGCGACGCTGATCGCCCCTGCGGTCTGCCATCGCAAATGCGACAAAAGCGATCAGCAGATGCCGTGGACTCGTGACGAACGGTCGACTTACGTGGTGCATGCGGATCCCCTCAATGCGTCGCCCCCGACCTTTGGACCTTGGCCGGGAGCATGGCAGCGCAGGGGTCACTGATCAAGAACCAACGCTGACTTGTTACAAAGCAACCGGTTAATCCTCAACGTGGGGCGATCACACCGCGATCATGCCTGGCCCAACATGCGCGCCGACGACGGCGACGACTTCTCCGACTGTGATCGCAACGGCATCACCCAGACGTTCTTGCAAGCGCGCAACGAGCGCCTGTGCTCGGTCAGCATTAGCGAGGTGTTGGACGGCGACGTCTGCTGCCTGATCGCCAACACGTTCGACGGTGACTTCTTCAAGACGGGCCAACGCCTTGGACGCAGTTCGCACTTTCTCAAGCGGTTCGACGTGACCGTCCACTAGGTGAAGCAGCGGCTTCACTGATTACGCCGAGCCGACGAGTGCAGCGGCTTTACCGATCCGTCCGCCGCGACGCAGGTATTCCAAGGTGTCGACGTAAAAGAGGACGGATGCTCGCACGCAACGATCACGCTGCCGTTCGAGCGGCCTCCCTCGTGCTGAGATCTTTACGCTGCCGGGACCTGTTCGCTGACGCTCACGATGTTCCCAGCCGTTCTACGCTGCGGATCAGTGAGTTCGTCGGAGTCGGAGCGCCCGTTCGATCGGGATGGACTCGGTGCTCGCCACCGTCTTGTTCACCGACATCGTGAACTCAACCCAAACCCAAGCGGCAATGACCGACCATGGTTGGAAGGATCTGATCGAGGCGCACCATGCGATCGTACGCGACGCCCTCGATCGCTGGCGTGGGTGCTGAGAACGACACCGCGGGCGATGGCTTCTTTGCGGCCTTCGATGGGCCAGCTCGCGCGATCCGGTGCGCGCTTGGACATCACCTCGGGCGTACGCGACCTCGGACTCGAGGTTCGTGCCGGCGTGCACACCGGCGAGTGCGAAGTGATTGACGGCAAGGTCGGTGGCATTGCGGTAACGACCGGTGCGCGCATCTCGTCGCTAGCTGGCGCGTCACAGGTTCTGGTGTCGCAAACCGTGAAGGACCTGGTCGCAGGTTCAGGTCTGAGCTTTCAGGACCACGGGGTCCACGCCCTCAAAGGCGTTCCCGACCCATGGCACCTGTACGAGGCGATCGGCTGAACGTCAGCGCGGTGCGATCGACACCGCGATCATCCCCGGACCAACATGCGCGCCGACGACGGCGCCGACTTCTCCGACTGTGATCGCAACGGCATCACCCAGACGTTCTTGCAAGCGCGCGACGAGCGCCTGTGCTCGGTCGGCATTAGCGAGGTGTTGGACGGCGACGTCTGCTGCCTGATCGCCAACGCGTTCGACGGTGACTTCCTCAAGACGGGCCAACGCCTTGGACGCAGTTCGCACTTTCTCAAGCGGTTCGACGTGACCGTCCACTAGGTGAAGCAGCGGCTTCACCGATAACGCCGAGCCGACGAGTGCAGCGGCTTTACCGATCCGTCCACCGCGACGCAGATACTCCAAGGTGTCGACGTAGAAGAGCACGGATGCTCGCACGCAACGGTCGCGCGCGAGTCGTTCGACGGTTACCAGATCGGCACCAGCCTGCGCTGCGTTGGCGGCGGCCAGTACCGGAAACCCAAGGCCCATGCCGATCGACTGACTGTCGATGACGCGGACCGGGATGGTTGCTTCCTTAGCCGCGATCTCAGCTGACTCGACCGTTGCTGACATCGAGCCGGAGAGGTGGATTGATACAACGCCAGTCGCGCCTTCGGTGGCGGCAGCCTCGTACGCAGCAAGAAACACCTCGGGCGACGGACGCGACGTGCTCACCGGCGTCCATTCGCGGAGCGCGGTAGCAACGTCGGCCGACGAGATATCGGTCTCGTCAAACGACTCTCCTCCGAGCACGACCTGGACGGGAATCACCCAGACACCAGCGGCCTGCGCCTGCGCCTTGGGCAGGTACGCCGTGGAGTCGGTGACGACAGCGATAGTCATGCGGGCACGACGTTGACAAGTTTGGGGGCACGGACAATCACCGTGCGAACCTCACGCCCTTCGAGGGCACGAACTACCGCCGGGTCCGCGAGCGCCATCGCGCGCAACTCGTCTTCGTCGACCGACGGAGGAACCTCGAGGCGAGCGCGCAGTTTGCCTGACACTTGCACGACACACGTGACGACGTCCTGCACGAGCAGTGCCTCGTCAACCTTGGGCCAGCCGGCCAGCGCAACTGTCGGCTCGTGACCGAGTCGATCCCACATCTCTTCAGCGGTGTACGGCGCGACGAGTGAGAGCATGATCGCCACAGTTTCTGCCGCTTCCCGTACCGCGGGGTCGCCACCGCCCGGTCCACTGTCGATCGCCTTGCGGGTTGCGTTCACGAGTTCCATGACGCGCGCGACCATCACGTTGAAACGCAGCGTCTCGACGGCGTGCGCCCCCTCGTGTAGCGCGCGGTGCGTTGCCTTGCGCAGCGCGTTGTCTCCGGTTGCGGGATCGACGCCGACCTCGCTCGTGACGTCACCCGACAGTCGCCAGGCACGTGACAAGAACTTGCGTGAACCCCCTGGGGAAACGTCGGACCAGTCGATGTCGTCCTCGGGTGGGCCGGCGAACACCATGCTGAGCCGAATCGCGTCCACGCCGTTGGTCGCCAACTCGTCCGAGAGCGCCACCAAGTTTCCGCGCGACTTGCTCATCGCCGAGCCGTCCATGACGACCATGCCCTGGTTGAGCAACCGCGTGAATGGCTCGTTGAAGTCGATAAATCCCAAGTCCTTCAGCGCCTTGATAAAGAAGCGCGCGTACATCAAGTGCAAGATCGCATGCGTGACGCCACCGACGTACTGCTCAACCGGAAGCCACTCGCGCACTAGCTCGACGTCGAACGGTGCGGTCTCCAATTGCGGTGACAGATACCGCAGGAAGTACCAGGACGAGTCGACGAAGGTGTCCATCGTGTCGGTGTCACGTCGCGCCGGTCCCTGGCACGTCGGGCAAGGCACGTTGACCCAGTCCGTTGCTGCGCCGAGCGGTGACGTGCCTTTCGGCTTGAGATCTAGGCCTGCCGCCGGGGGCAACACGACCGGCAGTTGGTCGTCGGGAACTGGAACCTCGCCGCAGTCTGGGCAGTAAATGATCGGGATCGGCGTCCCCCAGTACCGCTGCCGAGAGATCAGCCAGTCACGTAGTCGGTAGTTGATTGCGGACGACCCGGTCCCTCGCTCGGCAAGGATGTCGATGATCGCAGCGATGGCTGCGTCTTTGTCGAGTCCATCGAGCGGACCACTGTTGACCAACGTTCCGTCGCCGGACGTCGCCACGCCAGATTCATTGGGATCGGGGTCGTCGGACGTCACGACAACGCGTACCGGCAAGTCGAATGCGCGCGCGAAGTCGAGGTCGCGCTGATCGTGCGCAGGAACCGCCATGATCGCGCCGTGTCCGTAGTCCGCGAGCACGTAGTCCGCGGCGTAGATCGGTAGACGTTCACCGTTGACCGGGTTTATCGCATAACGCTGCAGGAAGACGCCGGTCTTTTCGCGGTCGGTCGACAGTCGGTCGACTTCGCTGGTTGCTCGCACCTTCTCCAGATACGTCGCGAACTCCTGTCTGGACGTCTGGAGGTGAACCCGATACCAACTCGCTCGCCAGGTCGGAGTCGGCCGCGACCACAAAGAACGTCGCGCCGTACAACGTGTCGGGACGAGTCGTGTAAATCGTCACCGGACGGGCGTGGTCCTCGATCACGAACTCGACATCAGCACCGGACGAGCGTCCGATCCAGTTGCGCTGCATCTGCAGCACCTTGTCGGGCCACTTGCCCTCGAGTTGTGCCATGTCGTCGAGCAACCGGTCGGCATAGTCAGTGATGCGGAAGTACCACTGCGTCAGTTTCTTCTTGGTGACCGGTGTGTCGCAGCGTTCGCACAAACCGTTGATGACTTGCTCATTCGCCAGCACGGTTTGGTCGTGCGGGCACCAGTTGACCTGTGACGGTTTGCGGTATGCCAAACCCTTCTCGAACATCCGCAGGAACAGCCATTGGTTCCATCGATAGAACTCCGGGTCGCAGGTGTTGAGCACTCGATCCCAGTCGAACGAGCAGGCGTAGCGACGCATGGACGCTTTCTGCGTTGCGATGTTTTCGTACGTCCACGCAGTCGGATCGACACCGCGTTTGATGGCCGCGTTCTCGGCCGGCAGCCCGAAGGCATCCCAGCCGATCGGGTGTAGCACGTTGTAGCCCTGCTGCACCCAGTAGCGGGCCAGCACGTCACCCAGCGCATAAGCCTCGGCGTGACCCATGTGCAGGTCCCCGGAGGGGTAGGGAAACATGTCGAGGACGTACTTCTTGGGACGGTTGTCGCCTGGACGACCAGAACGAAACGGCAGCAACTCATCCCAGACCGGCAGCCACTTGTCCTGGACGCCGAACACGTCGTACGCCTCAGGAGTGATGGCTTCGGTGGTCATAGAAGTGAAGATTACCTACCGGCCCCGCAATGCGCCGGGTTGGCCTTCGCGCGGGAGCCGCTAGTTCGAGGGCGTTGTGTCGTTAGACGGCGTGATGGTGCGCGCGCGAGGACCACCGCGCCGCAGCGCCCGACGTAGGTACATCTCCTGGTCGGCCTTGCCGAGCAAGGTGTCGAGATTGCCGCTGTCCCAGGGGGCGAGCATGGCTCCCCCGGCACAGACCTTGGGGTCCCAGACGTCGACGGGTACCGGTGGGCTGAGCAGGATTCGCTCTCGTAATCTTCGTTCGAGCTCGACCGGTGACATCCCCGGTCCTGGGCCGATGACACAGAACTCGTCGCCTCCCCACCGGGCGACGATGTCTGTGCCTCGGGTGATCGAGCGGAGGGCATCTGAGACCGAAACGACGACGTCGTCACCGGCCTCCTCCCCTGACACCTCGTTAACGTGACGTAGTTGATCGATGTCGACATAGATGCAGTGGAGGGCGTCCCCGGTACGTCGCGCAACCTCGACCATTTGCTGACCGAGGAGTGACAGTCCGCTGCGATTGACCAATCCGGTGAGCGGGTCGCGTACCGCCGCTTGCTGTGCGCTAGCGGCAATTTCGTCCAACTCGGCGACCAAGTTGCGCCGGCTCAGACTGCTGACTGCTCCCATGGCGCTGATGGCAGCGCCTGCGATGAGCCAGCCGGTCGGCCAACTCGTAAGGTCTGCTGCCGCGAGTCCGGCAAGCCAGCCCACCCAGACTGTGTAAACAGCAGCCACGAACCAACGAAGCGTGATGAGCGTTGTCCCAGCTGCCACGAGTGCGACCAGGATCGCCAGCGACCAGTCGACGCGATCCGTCAGCACGATTCCGGCAACGCCAACGGATCCGATGAGAACGGTGACTACGACGGCGATGGCGTCAAAAACCGCGCCGGTCGGACGACGCCACCACGTTCCGACCGCGAGTCCGCAAAGCAACCCGGCTGCGACAGCGGCACCGATGGCGACAGAGACGTCGTCGGCCATCGCAGCAACGATTGCGGCACCGGCCGAACTCAGGGCAGTAAAGCCGCAGACGGCAACCAGAATCGACCGAGCGGCGCCGTCATGGGCGCGACCGATCGGTTGGGGCATGTCAGCCCGGGCCACGAGTGAAATGTCGTCAGGCATTAAGGACACCTTGACCTAAACCCATAGGTCGGCGCGACCCCTATCTCAGATCAGCACCCAAATGGCTGGTCTGGTCCGAAATGATCTTGGACTCTGAGCCCAAGCAGCACGGTCTGTTACGCCGAGCGATGGCAGCCCGGCGTTTTGAGACCAGTTTTCGCTCGTGGAATGCCGGTGCGCCATCGCTCGGCGAAGTCAGCTGGGCTTACGGGTGATCTTGTAGTGCAGGACGAGGAAGGGGAAGCCGAATACCCAGAAGGCGTGCTCGGCGCGAAGCTCGCCTTCGTCGACAAAGACGTCCAGGTGCTCAGCAAAGCCGTGGACGGCGAGGGCGGTCAGGTCCTCGGTCGAGGGGTCGATGTACGTCAGGTAGTGACCGATCTGGTCGTCGACCCCCATGCTCGTCAACGTCAGTCCGCCATCGGCGCGAAGTTGGGGCAACAGCGTCGCGGTGAAGCTCGCCTGCGGCAGCGGGAATCCGACACTGACGTAACCACGACCGTTACGTCGGTACGTCGTGTAAATACCTACGTAGATCGGCTCATCGTTGTCGGCGAACGAGCGGATCCAGCCGCGCACAGCTACGCCGCCCTCACCTGGCTTCGTCATCGTGTCGATTCGGCTGCGCATCCCCCGCTGCGCCTCGCGCTGATTCATCGGCACGCTTGCCTGCCCGAGGGGACGTGCCACGAGCGTCCGGTAGAGCAAGTAGCCAGGACGGACCCACAATCGCCATTCCGGGACGATGTCGAGCGAGAACCGGGTCGTGTGTTCGTAGAACTCGCGGATACGTGGGTCCACCGCGTTCGGATCGAAGTCCGGTCCGGCGAGTGCGTCCAGTGACTCGACGATCCCCATGTCGGGTGCGTCGCCTACGTACGTGCCGCCAATCGACTCGGCCAAGTCGCGCACGTAGTCGGTTCCGACGTATCGCGACTTTGCTGGCAGCGGCACGACGAACGGGAAGTCGGCGGCCGGGACGCTGTCTGCCAGCACGCTGATCTGTGCATCGCGGAACAGCATGGCCGAAAGTGTCCGTTGCGCAACCACAGTGGTCGCCGCGACGAGCGACGCAGGTGGACGGCGTCCCCCGGCTGCAAACGCTCCACCCACGACGGCGCCGGTCACTGGCCCCATCGCCACCTTCTGCGGGCGCAACCCCAGCGCGCCTGCGACCGACCCACTCACCAGACCGACGGGAACCGGACCTGGGTGAAGGAACCGATCGGCCAGCCACCCCACCGGTGCGGCCAACGCGCCGCTGAATGCGATGCGTTGCCACAAGGCGGGGATCTCGTTGGGTCCTTGCGTCGCGCGGGCAATCGCTTCGGAGGTCCCCAGACCGACAGCCCCCACGATTGCACCAAGCGTGGCAGCGCGAACGCCACGACGACTGACCAAACTCGCTCCCGCGATTGCACCGACGACCCCGGCAAAGGCAACAGCGCTGTAGCGATCGGGACTATTGCTGGCAGCCGAAGCAGTCATCTGCCGAATCTACCGAACTGAAGTTGACTGGTTACTTCCATGCATTTCCAGCCCACAAATGACAGCAAAATGCATGGAAGTAACCACTCAGTACCAGGCCACATGAACGGAACGTGCTGTGCGTTTCCAAGGGTGGAGCTACGGGGATTCGAACCCCGGACCTTCTGCATGCCATGCAGACGCGCTACCAACTGCGCCATAGCCCCAATGAACGGTGCCCAGGGTACCTGTCGAAGCGGCCGGTAGAAAAATCGCCTGCCGCTAGAGGTCGTCCCCCATGACGGTCTCCGGAAGGCTGCCGGCGTTGTGCTCAGTCAATCGCCAGCCACCGGAGTGGCTCTGCTCGATGATCGACCAGCAGCAGTTCGCCAGACCGCCCAGAACTCGCCAGTGTTCGTACGGCAGTTGCAGTGCACTACCGAGGATGCCGCGAATGGTGCCACCGTGCGTGACGAGAACCGCTAATTCGTCGGGTTCGGTATCAGCTACGACGCGTTCGACGACGACCATCGCCCGCGCCGCGACATCGAGGCGGCTCTCCGCTCCCCCGGCCGCAACGTCCTCGCCACGCGACCACGCGAGGTAGTTCGGATCGTCAACCAGATCGACGCCGCTCACGCCCTCCCACGTTCCGCCATCCATCTCTCGCAGTCCTGGATCGAAGTCGACGGTCACACCAGACGCTTCGGCGAGCGCCCGCGCTGTGTCAGCCGCACGCGATAAGTCAGAGGAGACGATCCGCTGCGGACGTAACTGTGCGAGGTGTCGCGCCGCGACTGCGGCCTGCGCAAGGCCGACGTCGTCCAGCGGAACATCTGTTTGACCTTGAAAGCGACGCTCAAGGTTCCAGGCGGTGCGACCGTGTCGCAGCAGCACCAGACGGGGACCGGTCAGGATCGCACCTTCGTCAGCGCCTCTTGATCGAGCGCAAGATCCACGGTTGGGCAATCGCGCCACAGCCGTTCGAGGGCGTAGTATTCACGCTCCTCGGTGTGCTGGACGTGGACGACCAGGTCAATGTAGTCCAGCAGTACCCAGCGGTACTCGCGCTCGCCCTCGCGGTGAACTGGCTTGGCACTGAAGTCGCGGAGTCGCTCCTCGACGGCATCGACGATCGCCTTGACCTGTCGATCATTGGGCGCTGAACAGAGCAGGAAGATGTCCGCGATCGACAACTGGTCACTGACGTCGAACCCGATGAGATCCTCGGCCAACTTGTCGGCGGCCGCAGCTGCGGCTGCCTGTGCCCAGGTCACAGACTCAGCGGTGGCAGTCACTCAACTCCCTTGACGCGGTGGTTCGGTAACTCGGAAGTACCGGCTACCTGAAGCCTCTCACGGCTTGTAGTCCCCGCCCAAGATCACGATGACATCGGCCATCGCAGACCCCTGGTTGGTCACCCTGACTGACGACGCCGGCAGTCCGAGAGCATCGGCGACCGAGTTCCCCACCGCGATCGACGCCTCGGTGGTGTCTGGAATGACCACGATCGACTTCTCGTAGCCGAAGTGGCTGGCATTGCCGCCATTGCGGAACTCGTAGCCGGCGTTCGCCAACTGCTTGGCCGCGACCTGTTCGATATCTTGCGTTCCCACGCCGTTCTGCACGAGAACGGTGATCTGCTGGCCAGATACGCCTGCGGGAACGATTCCGGACAGCGTGCTGGCGCGTAGTTGTTGGACCGCGTCATCATCGGGGACGGATGCGTCAGGACCCTTGATGAGCGGCAGCGGTGAGGTCGGCAGCGTCTCGAAGCCGGCATCACCACTTCGGGCGACTTCTCCGAACGTCACGAGGAAATCCGAGAGATCTTCAGGTGGACCCGTCAGCAGGTCGGTGGCCTTGTCTTGCTCAAGCATCGTGGTCACCGAGTCGGCAGAATCCGGCAGTCGGCGGATCAACTGATCGACGACCTGACTGAAGCGGGCCAGCCGTGATTCCTCAGGTTCGCCAGGAGCTTTGTACTGCGCGAACTCAGCGGCTTGCTTGCCGTTCAACAACAGCCCATCCCCGGCAGAGATCAGGATCTTCTTGTCCACGATCACGTTGGTATCGACGTTGACGAGAACACCATCGACCGAATCGACGAGTGCCGCCAACTGGTCCGGTGACAACTGCCACGTGCCATCGACGATCACGTCAAGGGTGGTGGCCAACGACATTCCAGGTGCGTCGACCGAAGCCAGGAGGACTGTCTCGCCAAACGGCACGCCGTCAGGTACCGGCCCGGTTACGTACACATTCGACGGGATCAAGACACCGTCGGCACTTTGCTCGGTCGCATCGGCGACGAGCAGAACGCCGGACGTCGCTGTCTGTCCCGACTGGGCGAGCGTCATCGTCACCGAGTGCGCGGTTCGGCCGGTTGGCGTCGTTGACGGTGCTGCGTTGTCACCTTTCGTCAGCCACCAGAACAACAAACCCCCGACGATTGCTGCCACCACGACGATGGCAACAACGACCTGAGTGCGTCGATTGCGATTCTTCTGTTCCTGTTCGCGAACCGCCCGGCGAGTGGTCCGCGAACCCGACACTGGGGCAATTGTTGACGCCGCGGTCTTCTGCGGAGGGGTGGGAGCTGGCGGTTGCTTGGGCGGCTCGGGCGGCGGCTTCGATCGGGACTTCTGCGCGCGGCGTCCAGAGGGCGTGACCGTCGCCGCACCTAGACCCTCGGGCTTGGGCGGCGGGGTCTGAGGAGTCTGCGGGCTGGACGGCTTGTCGGTACGTCCCGCGCGACGTTTGCCGGTCATGCGACCGCCGTCCGATACAGGTCGCGCTTGGCGATGTATTGCACGATCCCATCGGGCACCAGGTACCAGACCGGACGGTCCGCGCTCACCCGGGCACGGACCTCGGTCGACGAGATTGCCATTGCAGGAACGTCCACAAGGCTGACTCGACCCTCAGGCAGGTCGGCTGTAGTTAAAACGTGCCCTGGGCGGTTGACCCCGACGAAGTGGGCAAGATCAAACAACTCGTTGACCTCGCGCCAGGACAAGATCTGGTTCAGTGCGTCGGCACCGGTGATGAAGTACAACTCGCTGTCCTCGCCAAACGCTTCGCGCAGCTCGCGGAGGGTGTCGATGGTGTACGTCGGCCCGGAACGATCGATGTCGACTCGGCTGACGCTGAACCGCGGGTTCGATGCGGTCGCGATGACGGCCATCAGATAGCGATCCTCGGCCGCCGTCACTTCGCGGTCCGCCTTCTGCCACGGCTGCCCAGTCGGAACGAACACGACCTCATCAAGATCGAAGCGGGCTGCGACCTCGCTGGCGGCAACCAGGTGTCCGTGGTGGATGGGGTCGAAGGTGCCGCCCATTACTCCCACTCGACTCATCGGTGGTGTCACTGGTGGCAGGGCAATAACCGACTCAGCGGTCGGGGTTCAGGCGAGTAACCGCGAACAGCAAAATGCTGAAGGTTGCGAACGCGCCGATGGCGAAGGAGAGAGCCTGCGGCAGCGCCGAGACCTCCTCCTTGACCGGAGTCTCGGTCAAAAGCGTCAGAAGCAGCATGGGGCTGATCCTACCGATACTCCGGCGGTCATCGGGTATGCCCGTCGCCGGTGACCACGTATTTCGTCGAGGTGAGTTCGGCCAGACCCATTGGCCCCCTGGCGTGCAGCTTCTGGGTTGAGATGCCGATCTCGGCCCCGAACCCGAACTCCCCACCGTCGGTGAACCGGGTCGAGGCGTTCACCATGACCGCGGCGGCGTCCACCTGGGCCACGAAAGTCCGAGCGGCACCAAGATCCTCAGTGACGATCGCCTCGGTGTGACCGGTCGACCAGCGCCTGATGTGCTCAAGGGCTGCATCGAGCGACGGCACGACGGCACCAGCGATATCCAGCGAGTAGTACTCGTCGGCCCAGTCCCGGTCGGTGGCCGGCTCGAAAGCGATGCCTGCTGCTTCGGCTGCCTCCCCCATCGCGACGTCGCCGTGAACGGTGACGCCCGCTTGCTTCAAGGCAGCCAGTCCCGCCGGCAGGAATGCGTCCGCGATGTCTTGGTGCACCAGGAACGTCTCGGCAGCATTGCACACGCTGGTGCGCTGGGTCTTGGAGTTGATGAGCAACCGGACTGCCTTGTCGACGTCGGCCGCCGCATCGATGTAGACGTGGCAATTGCCGACACCGGTTTCGATCACGGGAACAGACGACTCCTCGACGACCGACCGGATCAATCCGGCACCACCGCGCGGAATCAAAACGTCGACCAACCCACGAGCATTCATCAGGTGCTTGGCCGACTCGTGCGTTGTCCCCGGCACCAGTTGCACTGCGTCGGACGGCAGCCCTGCCGACTCAAGTGCTTCTTGC
Organism: uncultured Actinomycetota bacterium; assembly: GCA_963726755.1. Taxonomy (GTDB): domain Bacteria; phylum Actinomycetota; class Actinomycetes; order JAHEKZ01; family JAHEKZ01; genus DATKIY01. The sequence continues at coordinate 632,035 of CAVSDB010000001.1, read as the reverse complement.
ATGACGGTCACGAGTGCGCTGTTGGAGTCGTACGCCGACGACGAACCGCGAAGCAACACCGCGTTGCCTGACTTCAGACCGAGGCCCGCCGCATCGACCGTGACGTTTGGACGCGCTTCATAGATGATCCCGACAACACCCAACGGAACCCGCAACTGCTGTACCTGCAAGCCGTTCGGCAGCGTGAACCCCCGGATCACTTCGCCGACCGGATCCGGCAGCGTTGCGACGTGGCGCAGTGCGTCCGCGATGTCAGCCAGCCGCTCGCGCGTCAACGTCAGGCGGTCGATGAGACCTTCGGCAGTTCCAGCAGCTGTAGCACGCGAGACGTCGAGCGCATTGGCCCGAAGGATGTCGTCGGTTTGAGCCTGCAGCGCATCGGCCATCGCGAGGATGGCGGCGTCCTTAGGGGCTCGCGGAAGCGGCGACAGTAGGACGGAGGCGGCGCGAGCACGACGGGCAACGTCGAGGACGGCGTCCCGATCAGATGCGACGTCGGGTGGCGTACTCATACTGCCCAGGATATCGCGGGGTCAGAACGGTCGGACGAGGCCGCCGCCGCCCACCGACTCGAGTCCCCTTGTCCGCCGCGACCGAAGCAACCGGTGCGTGCGCGCCTGATGCGTCGCACGGTCGACCACCTCGAGTCCAATGACCTCCCATGGAGGTAGCGAAGCCAGATCGGCGTAGTCGCTCCACAACGACAGCGCACGCTTCGCGGCGCCGTGCAGGTCTTCGTCCTCGTCCCAGTAGCGCACCTCGGCGGCATCGGTGGCATAGCGCGCCGACAACAAGAAGGCATGCTGTTCGGAGAGTTTTTCGAGCGATTCGCGGATGTCTTCCTCGGGTACATCAGCACCCGCGAGGGTGAGCGTGACGTGCCAGTGTCGCGGTTCGTCCAAATCGATCGACGGTGGCTTCCGTGCCATCAAGCCTCCCCGGTGTCGTCGACTACCCCTGCACCAGTACCAAGTCGTCGCGGTGAACAACCTCCCGCTCGTACGCGGTCCCGAGGGATGCCGCGAGCTCCTTGGTGGAGCGACCGAGCAGCGGAGGAAGTTCCGATGCGTCAAAGTTGACCAAACCACGGGCCACCGTGTGGTGCTTTTCGTCAACTAGGTCCACCGGATCTCCGGCGACGAAACTCCCCTGCACGGAAGTGATCCCCGCCGGCAGCAGCGAAGCGCGCCGCTCAACGACTGCCTGGACCGCCCCTGCATCGAGCACCAGGCTGCCCTGTGGATGGGCTGCGTGGGCCAGCCAGAGCAGCCGAGTAGGGGTCCTGCGGCCGGTCGGCCAGAACCAGGTGCCCACCGGATCACCGTCCAGCGCCGGTTCGATCTTGTCGACGGCGGTCACCAGTACGGGAACGCCCGCACCAGTAGCGATCCGCGCGGCGTCGACCTTGGTGATCATCCCACCGGTACCGACGCCCGCCGACCCGCGCTTACCCAGCCGAACATCAGCCAGGTCCGCTTCGGTGTGGACCTCTGGGATCAGCGTCGCGCCGTCGCCGTTTCGGGTCGGAGTCGTAGAGACCGTCGACGTCCGAGAGCAATACGAGGAGGTCGGCGTGCACCAGATGAGCCACCAACGCCGCGAGCCGATCGTTGTCACCAAACCGGATCTCGTCGGTGGCCACGGTGTCGTTCTCGTTGACGACTGGCAACACACCCAGGTCGAGCAGCCGATACAGCGTGCGCTGGGCATTGCGGTAATGCGAGCGTCGCACGACGTCGTCTGCTGTCAGTAGTACCTGTCCGACGGTTACGCCGCGTTGCGCCAGCGCCTCGGTGTAGTGGCGTACCAACAGCCCCTGACCGACGCTGGCCGCCGCCTGCTGCGTCGCGAGGTCTCGTGGTCGCTTGGTCAGTCCGAGCGGCTCAAGGCCAGCGGCGATCGCGCCGGACGAGACCAGCACGATCTCGACGCCACGGTCGCGTGCAGTCTGAAACGACGCGACCAGGCGACCGATGCGTACGTCGTCGATGCCGTCCTTGGCGGACGCGACCGACGTCGACCCCACCTTGACGACGACTCGCCGCGCTTCAGCCACGACCGCGCTGCGGTCGGTCACTGCTCCCGCTCCCAAGCCTCGACCCTGCGGTCGGTGCCCCGCGGACTGCGTAACTGTTCAGCGCCGGTTTCGAGTTGCGGTGCAAAGTCGAAGATCACGCCGTCCTCGTCGCTCCCAACCACGACCTCTGCGCCTGGTTCGGCGCCGAGATCGACCAAGGTGTCCTCGACACCGAGCCGGGCAAGCCGGTCGGCGAGATAGCCGACCGCTTCGTCGTTGCCGAAATCGGTTTGCCGCACCCAACGTTCAGGCTTATGGCCCCGAACGCGGAAGCGGCCCTCCTCGACGGTGACCGTGAAGCCCTTCTCGTCGACTGCCTTCGGTCGCAGCACGGTACGAGTGACCTCAGGTTCGGGCGCATCGCGGCGAGCCTTGGCAACGACGTCCCCCAACGCGAACAGCAGTTGCCGCAACCCCTCGTGGCTGACTGCCGAGACGGCGTAGACCGCTAGGCCGCGCTCCTGCAGCTCGGGGGTGACCATCTCAGCAAGTTCAGCACCCTCGGGTACGTCGACCTTGTTGAGCACGACGAGGCGCGGCCGATCGGCAAGCCCGCCATACGCCGAAAGCTCGGCTTCGAGTGCGTCGAGGTCGCTGAGCGGGTCGCGGTCGGGTTCGAGCGTCGCGCAGTCGATGACGTGGACCAGCACCGAGCAGCGCTCGATGTGCCGCAAGAACTGATGTCCGAGTCCTTTGCCCTCGCTGGCACCAGGGATAAGTCCGGGAACGTCGGCGATGGTGAACCGAACCGAGCCGGCCTCAACCACGCCCAGGTTCGGCACCAACGTGGTGAACGGGTAGTCAGCGATCTTCGGACGCGCCGCGCTGACGGCTGCGATCAGGCTCGACTTACCGGCGCTGGGGAATCCGACCAGGCCAACGTCGGCGACCGTCTTGAGTTCGAGGACGACGTTGGTCTCGATACCGGGCTCGCCCAACAGTGCAAAGCCCGGTGCCCGGCGTCGCTGTGACGCGAGTGCAGCGTTGCCCAGCCCCCCCGACCCTCCCGGTGCGACGACGTACTCGGTGCCGTCACCGATGAGATCGGCCAGCACTGTGCCGCGTTCGTCTTTGACGACGGTGCCGTCGGGGACCAGAAGCCGAAGGTCGCCGCCCTCGGCACCGGCACGGTTGCCGCCCTGCCTGGCTTGCCATGGCCGGCTTTGCGGTGCGGGCTGTGGTGATACTCAAGCAGGGTGGTGATGTTGCGGTCTACGACCAGAGTGATGTCGCCGCCGCGACCACCATTTCCACCGTCGGGACCACCGAAGGGTTTGAACTTCTCGCGGTGCACCGACGCACAGCCATTGCCACCACGACCACCCGCGACGTGAAGCACCACGCGGTCGACGAAGGACGTCATCGCGGTGCTCCTTTCAGTGGGTCAGATACGCAAGAAGCGGGCCGGAATTCCCGGCCCGCTCCCGCAACAGAAGTGGTCGACGGCTACTCCGCCGGAACGATGTTGACCACGCGGCGCCCACGACGGGTACCGAACTCGACGGCACCAGCCTTCAGCGCGAAGAGCGTGTCGTCGCCGCCACGGCCGACATTCAGGCCGGGGTGGAAGTGCGTGCCGCGCTGCCGAACGATGATCTCGCCGGCGTTGACCTCTTGGCCGCCGAAGCGCTTGACGCCGAGGCGCTGGGAATTGGAGTCACGACCGTTGCGGGTCGAGGATGCACCTTTTTTATGTGCCATGGCTGGTCCTCACTTCCCCGCGGAAATCGCGGTGACCTTGACTTCGGTGTAGTGCTGCCGATGTCCCTGACGCTTGCGGTAGCCGGTCTTGTTCTTGAACTTGTGAATGATGATCTTCGGACCCTTGGTGGCACCGACGACCTCAGCTGTCACCGTGACCTTGGCCAGCTTCTTGGGGTCGCTAGTGACGGTCTCGCCGTCAACGACCAGCACTGCCGGCAGGGTCACCGACGCACCGGTATCTTCGGCCAACTTGTCGAGCCGGACGACGTCACCGACGGCGACCTTCTCCTGGCGGCCACCAGCACGGACGATCGCGTACACCGCGGGCTCCTCACACGTAGTTCAATCACTTGCACGAATCAAGACTTGCAAATCTGTGGTGTTCCGTCACAAGTCAGCCCTAGCCGGGCTGACAAACGGGAACAGGGCGCACCAGCGCCGAAGGTCCAGAGTACGGACTCGGCGCCGGAGCGGTCAAACCAGGGTCGTGGACTCGGCCTCGGCGTCCTCGTGCTCCGGCTCAGAGATCAACTCAAGGTCCTCAGGCTCCGGGCTCTCAGCATCGAAGATCGACGGCTCAGGCAGTTCCTCGGCGGCTTCCGCCTCGTGAGCGTGCTTGGCGGCCTCCGTAGCCGCTGCGACCTTGATCAACGCGGCCTTGGCGGCAGCCTCCTTGGCCCCAATCTCGGGATCCTTGACGGGTGCAGCAGCGGCGCCCCGACGACGTCGGCCGCTTGACTCCCCGCTCTTGGACTCCTTCTTGGGCTCGACCGGCTCCAACTGGACGATGCGGCCCCGGCCGTTGCAGATCTCACAGTTCGTCGAGAACGAGTCCAGCAGTCCCTGGCCGACCCGCTTGCGGGTCATCTGAACCAGTCCCAGCGAAGTGACCTCGGCCACTTGGTGCTTGGTGCGGTCACGCCCCAAGCATTCGACGAGTCGACGCAGCACCAGCTCGCGGTTGCTCTCGAGCACCATGTCGATGAAGTCCACGACGATGATGCCGCCGACGTCGCGCAGCCGAAGTTGGCGGACGATTTCTTCGGCGGCCTCGATGTTGTTCTTAGTCACGGTCTGTTCGAGGTTGCCGCCGGAGCCAGTGAACTTGCCGGTGTTGACGTCGATCACCGTCATCGCCTCGGTCGGCTCAATGATCAGGTACCCACCACTGGGTAGCCAGACCTTTCGGTCCAGCGCCTTAGACAGTTGCTCGTCGATTCGGTGCTCGGCGAAGACATCGCCAGGTTCGGTCCAACGCGACAGGCGCGGTACTAGATCAGGAGCAACGTGCTGGACGTACTCCTGCACCGTTGGCCAGGCCTCATCGCCACTGACAACGACCTTGCTGAAGTCTTCGTTGAAGATGTCGCGGACGACCCGGACCGTGAGGTCGGGCTCTTCGTACAACTGCGCGGGCGCACTTGCGGTTTCGGCTTTCTCGGAGATGGTCTTCCACTGCGCGGCCAACCGCTCGACATCGCGCTGCAGTTCTTCTTCGCTCGCACCCTCGGCGGCGGTACGCACGATGACACCAGCGTCGTCGGGAACGATTCGCTTCAGGATTGTCTTCAGTCGCGTCCGCTCAGTGTCGGGCAACTTGCGGCTGATGCCGGTCATCGAACCGTCTGGCACGTAGACCAGGTAGCGACCGGGCAACGAGACTTGCGACGTCAACCGCGCGCCCTTGTGACCGATCGGGTCCTTGGTGACCTGGACCATGACCGAGTCGCCGGACTTCAACGCATGTTCGATCCGGCGCGGCTGACCGTCCAGACCTGCAGCGTCCCAGTTGACCTCACCGGCGTACAGCACGGCGTTGCGGCCGCGACCGACGTCGACGAAGGCGGCTTCCATGCTTGGCAGCACGTTCTGAACCTTGCCGAGGTAGACCGTGCCGACCATGGTCGACGCGGACGACGCAGCGACGTAATGCTCGACAAGCACGTCGTCTTCGAGCACGCCGATCTGCGTACGTTCGGCTTTCTGTCGGATCACCATGACCCGGTCGACTGCCTCGCGACGTGCGAGGAATTCTGACTCGGTCAGGACCGGCGGACGTCGACGGCCCTGCTCGCGACCCTCGCGGCGTCGTTGCTTCTTGGCTTCGAGTCGAGTCGAACCCTTAACGCCGCTGATCTCGTCGTCACGCTTGTCCGCTTTGCGGGTGTCCCGAACGTGGACCACGGTGCGCGCTGGGTCGTCGGGCGTGGCGTCTGCTGCCTCGCCACCTGATCCGCCGCGACGCCTACGACGACGGCGGCGCTTTGTCGATGCGCTCCCCTGCTCGTCACCTGAGGTCTCACCGTCGTCGCTCTCGGAGTCCTCATCGCCAGCGTCGGTTACGGCGTCGTCTTGGATCGCCGAGTCGGTCGCGCCTTCGCCTTCGGTGCGAGTGCGACGTCCGCGGCCACCGCGACGACGTCGACGCTTGCCGCTGGACTCTTCGCCGTCGCCGCCGTCTTTGGCGTCGTCATCACCTCGGGCTTCGCTCTTAGCTGCGGCCTGAGCGTCGGCTGACGGTGGCTGGAAAAGCACCGTCGGCGGCTTGGTACGTGACCTACTGGACTTCTTAGCCGTTGTGTCATCGTCGGTTGAACTGGCCGATTCTGACGCGGCTGAGTCGTCGGCGGACTTGGCTGAAGCCTTCTTCGTGGACTTCTTCGCGGTCGCTTTCTTCGCGGACTTCTTGGCCGGCTTGTCGGTGTCATCGGCCTTGTCGGCGGTCTTCTTGGTCGCCTTCTTAGCCGTGGACTTCTTCGCCGGCTTCTCGGCAGCCTTCTTGGTCGGCGTTTCGATCTCTGCCGACGGCGGTCCCGCTGGTCGGGCGGCGGCCCGGCGTCGCGTTCGTGGTGCGGCCTTGGTCGGCGCACTCCCACTGGCGGATTCTGTTGAGTTGGTTGATTCGGTTGTGGGCTCGGTATCGAGCATCCGTTGTTCTCCTGTCACACCCGTTCGGCCGGATCAATCCGGGCGCCGAGCGAGCAAAGTCTGGTCTGGGTGTGAGCCGGGCTACCGGCCGACCTCGGTCGGTGGTCAGGCTCCGGCGGCATCTCCATCGCGTGCGCGGTCCGCGGCCAATGGATCGGCCACAGCGCCGCTCTCCTGCTCGAGGGGGCCTTGCGCCAGCCGGGTCACCGTTGGTGGGACCGGCGGCGTCAGGCTCGCCACCTTATGCAGGGCGGTGAGGACGTCGTCGGGTCGAACGGCGGGAACGACATGCCGGACAACCAATCGAAGTATCGCACAGGGGTCTGATTCGGCCGATTCGCCGGGCGTGGCGGCGAGTCGAAGGACCGGTCCCCGAGCGTCAAACCGTCGGATTCCGGACTTCGTCCGGCGCTCCACCTCAATCTCGGATTCCGCCAGGAACGCCGTCACAGCCTGGTCAGCGTCGGCTGGGTCCACCCCTGGCAGGTCGATTTGCCAGCTCGAGGCTTCGAGCAGGTCCGCCAGCGGGCCAGGTCCGGCCTCGACGACCTCGATGACGTCAAGGCCGGACGGCATCGCCTCATCGAGGGCGGCTCGCACTTTGACGGGATCGAGCTGCTGGGTGACCGAGATCTCGAGATACTCGGCCTCGCTGGCCGCTCCCATCGCAGCCGCGCCGGCGTACGAGATCTTCGGATGAGGACTGAAGCCGGCGCTGTACGCCATGGGGACGCCGGTTCGTCGCAGCGCCCGTTCCAACGGCTCGCTGGATGTCGCGGTGGCTGGTGAAGCGAAGCCGACCGCGCTTGGCATAGCGAACGCGGAGCTTTTGAACGGCGGGAGGGGCGTTGCGCTCCGGAGGTTGTCGCGCCATCAGGCGCGCCCAGTTGAATGCCGCGCCATCAGGCGAGGGCTGCTGCGCCGCTGCCGAGCACGGTGAGTGGCAACAGCGCCTTGCCGGTGGGACCGATCTCAATGTCGGTACCCATCTGCGGGCAGACGCCACAGTCGAAGCACGGCGTCCATCGGCAGTCTTCGACCTCGACACCGGTCAGTGAGTCCTGCCAGTCCTCCCACAACCAGTCCTTGTCGAGTCCGCTGTCGAGGTGATCCCACGGCAACACCTCGGAGAACTCGCGCTCGCGCACCGTGTACCAGTCGACGTCGACCGGCTCGTCAGCGAACGCCTCGTCGGCGCAACGCATCCAACGCTCGTAACTGAAGTACTCGCTCCAACCATCGAACCGACCACCGTCCGCCCAGACGGCGCGGATGACTTTGCCAACTCGACGGTCACCGCGCGACAGCAATCCTTCGACGATGCCGGGCTTGCCGTCGTGGTACCGGAAACCGATGGCCTTGCCGACTTCGCGGTCACCGCGGATTGCTTCGCGCAGTTTTGCTAGCCGCGCGTCGGTCGTCTCGTGGTCGAGTTGCGCAGCCCATTGGAACGGCGTGTGCGGTTTGGGTACGAAGCCTCCGATCGAAACGGTGCAACGGATGTCGCGTCGTCCGGCGACCTCACGTCCGGTCTTGATGACCTCTCGCGCCAGTCGCGCGATCTGGAGTACGTCGTCGTCGGTCTCGGTGGGAAGGCCGCACATGAAGTACAGCTTCACCTGTCGCCAGCCCGCGCCGTATGCCGCCGAGACAGTGCGGATCAAGTCGTCCTCGGTCACCATCTTGTTGATGACCTTGCGGATCCGCTCACTTCCGCCCTCGGGTGCGAACGTCAGACCAGAACGTCGCCCATTGCGGGTGAGTTCGTTCGCGAGGTCGATGTTGAACGCGTCAACACGGGTGCTGGGCAGCGATAAGGAGGTGTTGGTCCCCTCGTAGCGGTCTGCCAGACCCTTCGCGACGCCAGCGATCTCAGAGTGGTCGGCGCTCGACAAACTGAGCAGGCCGACTTCTTCGAACCCGGTCGCCTGCAGCGACTGTTCGACCATCTCGCCGATTCCGGTGATGCTGCGTTCGCGGACGGGGCGCGTGATCATGCCGGCCTGGCAGAACCGACAACCGCGTGTGCAGCCGCGGAAGATCTCGACACTCGCGCGTTCGTGGATGCTCTCAGCCAGCGGCACAATCGGTGTCTTCGGGTAGGGCCAGGCGTCCAGGTCCATGACCGTGTGCTTGCTTACCCGCCAGGGAACTCCGGCGCGGTTCGGTACGACGCGTTGGATGCGTCCGTCGTCGAGGTAGTCGACGTCGTAGAACTGCGGGACGTACACCCCGCCGGTTTGCGCGAGCCTAAACAACAGTTCCTGACGTCCACCGGGTGAGCCTTCGGCCTTGAATGCACGCACGATCGCCGAAATCTCGAGCACGGCTTGTTCGCCGTCTCCGAGCACTGCGACGTCGATGAAGTCCGCGATCGGTTCTGGGTTGAAGGCCGCGTGTCCACCGGCGACGACGATCGGATGCGTCTGGTTGCGTTCGACGGCGTCGATCGGGATGCCTGCGAGGTCGAGCGCGTTCAGTAGGTTCGTGTAGCCGAGTTCGGTCGCGAACGAAACACCAAGGAAGTCGAACGCGCCCACCGGACGATGCGCGTCAACGGTGAACTGCGGGAGGTTGTGCTCGCGCATGAGGGCTTCGAGGTCTGGCCACACGGCATACGTGCGCTCAGCGAGCATGCCCTGCTGTTCGTTTAGAACCTCGTACAGGATCTGCACGCCTTGGTTGGGGACGCCGACCTCGTAAGCGTCGGGGTACATCAGCGCCCAGCGGACGTCGCAGCTGTCCCAGTCCTTACTCGCAGTGTTGAGCTCGCCGCCCACGTACTGGATCGGCTTCTGCACCAACGGCAGCAGCAACTCGAGCCGCGCGAAGACGGACTCGACAGGCATGCAGGACCTCCAGAAAAGAAACGGGACGCCCTAAGGGTACGGCTCCGGCCGATCCAGCGAAGAATCAGCGCAGGGCTCGGCGCAGGTGAACGTTTTCTAATAACCCGATCGCGATCCAGTTGGCGAACATGCTGGATCCCCCGTACGACACAAAGGGCAGTGGTACTCCAGTCACGGGCATGATTCCGACGACCATGCCGATGTTCTCGAACATCTGGAAGGTGAACCAGCACAAGATGCCCGTCGCGACCAGAGTGCCGAACAGGTCCTGTGCGTTCAGTGCAATTCGCCCGGCCCGCCACAGCAAGACAGCGAACAGCACCAGGACGATGCTGCTGCCAACAAACCCAAGCTGCTCCCCCGGCACCGTGAAAATGAAGTCGGTCTGCTGCTCTGGGATGAAGTTTCCGTTCGTCTGCGTCCCCTGGAACAGGCCGGTGCCCCACAGCCCGCCTGAACCGACGGCAATCCGCGCCTGGTTCGTGTTGTAACCGACGCCCTGCGGGTCAAGGCTTGGGTTCGCGAAAGCAAGCAGTCGGTCGATCTGGTACTGGTCGAGAACACCAACCTTGATTGCGACCGCTGCTCCTAACGCCGCGGTACCTAGCAGTCCCGCCAGCCACGACAGTCGCGTTCCTGCCACGGCGAGGATGCCGAGCACGATCATGCCCATGACAACTGCCGTGCCAAGGTCTGGCTGCAACATAACCAGGGCAAGTGGGACGAGAGCGATCAGTAGCGCAACCATGACGTCACGGAACTGTGGTTCGGTCTCTGCATCACGCCGTTCAGCAAGCAACATCGCAAGACCGACGACCAGCGCGATCTTCATGAACTCCGACGGCTGAATCGAGAACCCACCAGGAAGCAGGATCCACGCCTGTGCGCCATTAACGCTCGTACCAAGCGGCGAGAGCACCGCAACCAGCCCGAGGATCGACGCGACGTAGACGAACGGCACGTAGGCCCGCAGCGTGCGGTAGTCGAACATCATCGTTGCAAGGCCGAGACCGAGCCCGATCGCAAGGTTGATGGCGTGCCGCTTGAGGAACGCGGTGGGGTCCTCGCCTGCACCAACAGATCGCGTCGCGGAGTAGACAAAGACAGCACCAGCGACACTGAGGGTCAGCGCGGTTAGCAGCAACACCCAGTCGAGCCTTCGTAGTAACGACTCGCGTCCGGTGGCGCGCGAAGTCAGGGAACGTCGTTGCGGCGTTCCTATCGTCTTCGGATAGCCCAGCGTCATGGGCGGCGCTGCCTTCGATGTCGGCGTGGATTCTGCTGGCTCTGATTGCCGCCTTGGGTGCCCGCTGGCAGTCCTGACTGCGACTTACCAGGCTGTCCATCGTCCTTAGGCAAGTTGATCGTGCCGTCGGGGTTGACCAACGGCAGCGTGGTGACCGGGTCACCGCCAGGCAGGATGGCGTTCTTCGGATCAACCGTCATACCGTCAATCCCAAAGAGCGCGCGGTAGATCTCGTTCACACTTGGTGCAGACGTCCCAGAACCTGTGCCGCCTTCGGGGACGACCATTACCACCACGAACTTCGGGTTGTCGGCCGGCGCGTAGGAGGCATACCACGACGTCGACTGCCCGGACCCGCTCTGAATCTCACCGGTTCCGGTCTTAGCAGCAATCGGAATCTGGCTCAGCGGGAAATTGCCGTATTGGTACGAAGCTGTCCCGGTCTCGGGGACCGACTTCAGCGCGGCTTGGATGTAGTTGATGACCTCTTGCGACACCGGCAGCTGGCTGGTCTCTTTCGGCTCGAACTGCTTCACGACGTCACCACCTGGCGAGACAATCGCCTTCGCTACCTGCGGTTGGTAGATCGTGCCGCCATTGGCTATCGCGCCATAGGCCTGCGCCATCTGCAACGGTGTTACGAGGTCGTCACCTTGACCGATCGCAGACAGCACTGCGTCACCGGCCCTGAACTGATAGCCGTCGGTGCAGAACTCTTTGGCAAACAACTGCAGGTAGTCGCTCGCCTTGTCTGCCGGCGACGCCTGTTCGTTGAAGTGGCAGTAGTAATCCTTGTTGGCGTTGTAGTAGTCGCGACGCCATTGCCGATCTGGCACTCGTCCAGCAGCTTCAGCTGGCAAATCCACGCCCGTGGGAGAGCCGAAAGCCGAACGCCCTTGCCATGTTGGCCACATACTCGTCCGGGCTGGAGTTTCCCTCGAGGCCGCCGTCGTTGAGCCACATGTCGTAGGCGAGTTTGTAGAACACCGTGTCGCACGACTTGTTGAGTGCCTCAGCCAAACTTATGTCGCCCAGGTCAGTGGTCTCGAAATTGTTGAAAGTCTGGGTTCCAATGGTGACCGACGTCGGGCAGGGGTACGAGCCGTAGAGCGAGAAGCCGGCTTTGACCGCCGCAGCGGTACTGACAACTTTGAATGTGGAAGCGGGTGCGTACTGGCCCTGAATGGCGCGGTTGAACAGCGGCGTGTTCGCCTGTTCGCTGGAGAGATGCTTGTACTGCTTGTTGCTGATTCCCCCGGTCCATACAGCGGGGTTGTACGAGGGATAACTGGCCATTGCGACCACCCGGCCAGTATCTGCCTCCATGACGACCGCGGCGGCTGTCTTCGCCTCGAAGTACTTCTGGGTGTTGTCGTCGAATGTTGATCGAGCACGGTCGACCGCTGCCACCAGCTGTTCCTCGACCACCTTTTGCACATGAGCATCGATGCTGGTGACGAGATAATCTCCCGGAGTCGATTGTCGTTGCGCGACAACACCGGTGACGTTGCCGCCGCTGTCAACGGCGAGCTGCTTGATGCCAGGACGTCCGCGCAAGTAGTTGTCGTACTCCTCTTCGAGCCCGGCTCGACCAACCAGGTCAGTGCGCGTGTACTTCGTGCCGTTGCGCCCGACGTTGCTATCTTGCGCGGCCAACTCTTCCGCAGTGACCGGTCCGAGGTAACCAAGCAAGTGGGCAGCGTTCACGCCGAACGGTTTCGGGTACTCACGTATCGCCGTCATCTCGGCGGTAACGCCGGGGAAGTCTTCGCGCCGTTCCATCACTTGAAGTGCAAGGCTCGGATCAACATCTTCTGCGACAGGGATCGGTTGGTACGGCGAACCGTTCCAACAGACCGGCGGCTTGGGTGCACCGGGCGTGCCGCAAAGTGTGAGCTTCTTGTCGAGTTGCTGGTACGTCGTACCAAGGAGGTCGGCAAGTCGTTGCTCGAGCTTCTTGCCGTCGTTGGGCTGCTCCAACAGTGTGGCTCGATCGACGGAGACCACCAGTGACGTCCGGTTCTGGACGAGGGGACGGCCCTGATCATCCAAGATGGCGCCTCGAACTGCGGGAGTCACAACCTCACGCACGTTGTTCTCCGAGGCAGCGGCTGCATACTCATCGCCGGCAACAACCTGCATGTACCAAAGTCGTCCGAGAAGGGTGACCAGAAGCGACAGCACGAGCACCTGAAGCACGATCAGGCGCATGCGCGAACGGTCGGTCACTGATTCTCCTGCTCTTTGAACTGGGCGATCACCCATCAAGGTGATCGACGTCGAAGCACGTCTGATGGTTCCGTTAGCCGTGACGCTCTTCGGTGATGCTGCTCACACCCGAACTGGAGCTGTATCGGTGCGCCGGGCTAAGGCCATCACAAGGGGAAGAACAAAGGGAGTCAACAACAGATCGTACAGAACCGTGCCAATCAACGTTTGCACGTAAATGTCCCACTCAACGCGCGAGTCACCAAAGATCAGTCCCATCACGGCAAACGCGGTAACCGCAAACGCGCTAAGCACTGCCACCGTTGCGATGACGATCAACGCTGAACGCCGCGCATCGATGCGAACCAGTCCGGCGAGGTAGCCGACCAAGCAGAAGACGAGCGCCCAACGACCGACCTCTGAAGCAATCGGGGGAATCAGATCGACGAGCAGTCCGGCGAGGAATCCAGTGATCGCGCCATACGTCGGTCCGCACACCAGCGAGAGCCCAATGAGCACGAGTAGGACCAGGTCAGGGCCGTCCCCCGGCAGGGGCAGCACGTTGACGACAGTGACCTCAAGGATCGCGGCACTAAGCAGCAGCACCGCGCTCAGCAGGACACGGGAAACTGTCATGGTGAAGTTGAGGTCGAGGGACTACTCGTGGACGACGGTGATCCACTGGATCCAGAACCCGGAGCGCCTGGGCTCTCGGACGTGCTCCCGCTTGATGTTGGCGTAGGAATCGGCGGCAGCAGGGTGTCTCGTGGGTCCCTGCGCGGCGGTTCGACGATCACGCCGACCAAATCGAGTGCTGTCAGATTCGCAAAGGGCCGAACCGTGGCTGACCGGGTCAGTGCACCAGGCGTCGGCGTCACGCTGATGACCTCACCGATCGGCACACCGGGAACGAACGGTTTTCCTTGGCGACTGCCCAACGTGACGAGCAGGTCGCCTGCTTCCACAGCCGCCTGCGGATTGAACAGTTCCAACGCAAGTGGGTCGACGCCTTGCCCGGTGACTGCGCCGGACTCCAACGACCCCGCCATGCGCGCACCGACTGTGAACGTCGGGTCTGCTAACAACAAGATTGTCGCCGTCGACGGCCCAACCTCGATAACGCGACCAACTAGCCCGTCGCCGTTGATGACGGTTTGGTCAACTTTGATTCCATCGTTCGACCCAGCGTCGATCGTCACCGCACGCGCATACCCACGTCCGGCGGCCACAGCGATGACTTGCGCAGGTGCGACTCGATAGCGACCAAGACCGGCAAGGTTTAGCAACTTGTCGAGCTCTTCGATGCGCGACTGGTCGTACTGGTTGGTGAGCAATTGCGAACGCAGTGAGTCGTTCTCGGATTGCAGTTCGTTGATGGTTTGCTGGTTCGAGTGCGCGGACGTCACGCCGTCGATGAAGTCCGACACCGGGCGGACGACTGACGCAGCCGCTCGTTCGATTGGCCCGAAGACCGACTGCAGGCTTGAGCGCGTTCGCTCGACGATCGAGTTACCGCCACCACGGGCATCCAGCGTGATGAGCGTGAAGGCGGTCAGGAGCAATACCGCGAGCACAATGCGCGTACGGCGGGTGTCCCTCATGTGAACCGACGATGTGGCTGCGACCGCATAGGCGCCGCAGCCCTCACATCAGCTATCAGCGACGGGGCTCGGAGATGAGGACCTGCTGCAGCGCCTCGAACTCCTCAACGCACTTGCCGGACCCGTTGGCCACCGACATCAGCGGCTCGTCAGCGATCAGGATCGGCATGCCGGTTTCGTGACGCAGCCGCTCGTCCAGGCCCTTGAGCAGCGCGCCACCACCGGTGAGCACGATGCCGCGGTCCATGATGTCGCCGGACAGCTCGGGTGGGCACTTGTCGAGCGTGGTCTTGACGGCATCGACGATCTGGTTGACCGGCTCTTCAAGCGCCTTACGAATCTCTTCGGCCGACACCACGATGGTCTTGGGCAAACCAGAGACTAGGTCGCGGCCACGGATCTCGGCGTGCGGCTCGTCGGGAACGGGGAACGCCGAACCGATTGCCATTTTGATTTCTTCAGCAGTGCGCTCACCAAGAAGAAGTGAGTACTCCTTCTTTACGTATTGGATGATCGCGGTGTCGAGTTCGTCGCCACCGATGCGAATGCTCTGCGCGGTGACAATGCCACCGAGCGAAATGACCGCAACCTCGGTGGTTCCGCCACCAATGTCGACGACCATGTTGCCGGTCGGCTCGTGAACCGGAAGTCCAGAACCGATTGCCGCAGCCATCGGCTCTTCGATGATGTAGACCTTGCGTGCACCAGCTGCGTAGCCGGCGTCCTTGACAGCGCGCTGCTCGACGCCGGTGATCCCGCTTGGGACACAGACGACGATGCGCGGCTTGGCCAGGTGACGCCGCTTGTGCACCTTCTGGATGAAGTAGCGCAGCATTCGCTCGGTGGTGTCGAAGTCAGCGATCACGCCGTCCTTGAGCGGACGAATCGCGACGATGTTGCCGGGCGTGCGGCCAATCATCTTCTTAGCCTCGGCGCCAACGGCGAGGATGCCACCAGTGTTCTGGTTGATCGCGACAACCGACGGCTCGTTCAGCACGATGCCGCGACCGCGGACGTAGACGAGCGTGTTAGCAGTACCAAGGTCGACGGCCATGTCACGGCCGATGAAGGACATGTTGCTCATGAGGAGGGACGAGCCTTCCGAGTGCGAGGGGAAAGGTGCGGGGCACATGCTACCCGCGGCAAGCCCCCACCGAAAACCCAAGATCCTTTTCGAAGAACGACGCGCTCTCCCACTCTGGTGCAACAAACTCCGCATTCATGCTGTGGAAAAAGGCGATATGCCCAGTTAGAGCGAGGGGAAGAACAGCGAGACCTCGCGGGCAGCGGACTCCGGAGAATCCGAGCCGTGCACGAGATTCTCGGTCATGAAGTTCGCCAAGTCACCGCGGATGGTGCCGGGTGCTGACTTGATCGGGTTGGTGACGCCCATCATCGTGCGCCACGCCTCGATGACGTCCGGACCCTCGACGACGGCCGCCACGAGCGGACCGCCTGTGATGAAGTCCACAAGGTCTCCGAAGAACGGCTTGTCGGCGTGCTCTCCGTAGTGCGCTTCCGCGGTCGCACGATCGAGCGTCCGCAGTTCCAGCGCAACCAACGTGTACCCCTTGCGCTCAATACGCGACAGGACCTCGCCGACCAGACCGCGACGAACACCGTCCGGCTTGACCAGGACCAGCGTGCGTTCGCTCATGACAGTTCTCCTCAAAGAAGTGAGCCTCAAAGCCGTACCGAAGGTTGGCTTGAAACCTTAACCAGTCGTGGACGCTTCGCCCGTGCTGGGGTCTTCGACGTCAGCCCACCGCTCTGCACGAACTTCCTCACCGCGACGTCCCACGCGCAGGCCGACGAACCACAGCAGCGCGAACAACGGACCGAGGATGAACATCGCAGTCACGACGAAGCCGGACGCAATCAATAAACCCTGCAGTGCCCAGCCGACCGCATAGCCCCACGGGTAACGCAGCAGTCCCGCAGTCACCACGCACAAGAACGCAAGCACGCCACCGACGATCCCAGCTGTTGCGCCATCGACGTCACCGAGTGCGATCGCGACGGGAATCGCCAACACGACGATAATCGCCTCGAACACCAAGACGCTTGCCGCAATCGCTCGCATCGAACCAGTGTCGCGGACGCGTGCGCATCCAGCGCGACCGCCCTCAATCGATCGTCGGCTCCCCCGCCAACAACGTCCGCGCCTCCCCCACGACAGTGACCGATCCAGTCACCAGAACGCCAACACCGCCCACCGCACCTTCGTCCTCAGCAGAGGTCACCGCGCGGGACAATGCCTCGGGCAACGACGGCTCCACAACCACCCGACCAGCACCGAAGATCTCCGTCGCCAGGTCGCCCAACCGGCGTGGGTCCAGCGCCCGTGGCGAGTGTGACTGCGTAACGACGACTTCGCTCAGGATTGGCTCCAGCGCGGCCAGAATCCCGGACGCATCCTTGTCATCCAGCACTCCGACGACGCCGACCAGCCGGTCGAACGTGAACGCGTCGCCAATCGCCGCTGCCAATGCGGCCGCCCCTGCAGGGTTGTGCGCAACGTCGACGATCACCGTCGGACTTGTCCTCATGACCTCTAGCCGCCCGGGCACCGACACTTCCGCGAACCCCTGTTGCACGATGTCGGCCGCCAAAATTTCACGTCCCCCGCCAATCATCCCCTCGACGGCCGCAAGCGCACACACCGCGTTGTGCGCCTGATGCGGACCATGTAACGGCAAGAACACGTCGTTGTACTCACCTGCGAGCCCACGCATCTGCAGCAACTGTCCCCCGACCGCCACCCGACGATCCAGTACGCCGAACTCGAATCCCTCACGCGCAGCTTGCGCACCGACCTCTACAACTCGTTGCATCAGCACTTCGCCAACTTCGGGCAGTTGTTGCGCGACAACCACAAGCATCTCGGGCTTAATGATTCCGGCTTTAGCTTCAGCGATGCTGACGATGTCGTGGCCTAGCCAGTCAACGTGATCCACGTCGACGGGCATCACAACTCCGACCGGGGCTTCGACAACGTTTGTTGCATCCCACGTACCGCCGAGTCCCACCTCTACTACCGCCGCCGCCACCGGTGCGTCGGCGAATGCAACGAACGCAATTGCGGTGACCACTTCAAAGAACGTCATCGAACGTCCACCGTCGCCCTCGACGATCTCGAGGAACGGACTGACCTCGTCCCACGCCGCCAACAGGCGCTCGTCGCTGATCGGTCGTCCATCGATCGCGATGCGCTCACGAATTGACTGCAGATGCGGGCTGGTGAACCGTCCGGTCCGCAGCCCAAACGCAGTCAGCAGCGAATCAATCATCCGAACCGTTGACGACTTACCGTTGGTCCCGGCGACGTGAACGGACGGATACGCCTGCTGCGGCAAACCCAGTAGGTCAAGCAGTGACTCAATGCGATCGAGCGTCGGCTCGATGTCAGACTCCGGTGCCCGTCGAATCAGCTCGACCTCAAGACCGACCAGCCGCTGCGCCAGGTCCTCAGAATCCGCGGGAGGGGTCACGGCCTGCGAGTCTAGGTCCCCGCCCTCCTACGATGACTGCCCATGGACCACCCGAGCTCCCCCGACGCCACCTCTCGCGCCCCCGAGAAGCCGACCATCGACGGCATCGAGCAAACCTGGGCGCAGGTTTGGCAGGAGCAAGGCACCTACCGATTCGATCGAAGCAAGACCCGCGAGCAGATCTATTCGATCGACACGCCTCCCCCGACGGTCAGCGGTTCCCTCCACGTGGGTCACGTCTTCAGCTACACCCACACCGACACCATCGCGCGATTCCAGCGGATGCGTGGCAAAGAGGTGTTCTACCCGATGGGTTGGGACGACAACGGCCTGCCGACCGAGCGCCGCGTGCAGAACTACTACGGCGTCCGCTGCGATCCCTCGCTCCCCTACGAGCCAGACTTCGTCCCGCCCGCTGAACCGAGCAAGCAGCAGATTCCGATCTCTCGGCGCAACTTCGTCGAGCTCTGCGAAACGCTCACGACCGAGGACGAGCTCGCATTCGAGGCACTGTGGAAGCACCTCGGACTCTCCGTCGACTGGACGATGACGTACCAAACGATCGATAGCAACGCTCGCGCGATCTCGCAACGTGCGTTCCTGCGCAATCTTGAGCGCGGTGAGGCCTACCAAGCTGAGGCACCAACGCTCTGGGACGTCACCTTCCGCACAGCGGTAGCGCAGGCAGAACTTGAGGACCGCGAACGTGACGGTGCGTACCACGCCATCACGTTCCACAAACCCCACGGCGAGACGCTGACGATCGACACGACTCGCCCAGAACTGATCCCCGCGTGCGTTGCTCTTGTTGCGCACCCCGATGACGAACGCTTCCAACCGTTGTTCGGTACGACAGTGCGCACGCCACTGTTCGACGTTGAGGTTCCCATCAGGGCCCATCCCCTGGCCGATCCCGAAAAGGGCACCGGCATCGCGATGATCTGTACCTTCGGAGATCTCACGGACGTTACGTGGTGGCGCGAACTTGACCTACCGGCCCGTCCGATCCTCGGTTGGGACGGTCGCATCCTGGCCGACGTCCCCGAGGCGATCACCAGCGAAGCAGGACGCACGGCGTACGCGCGACTGGCTGGTTCCACCGTCTTCACGGCGAAGCAGACCATCGTCGAGATGCTCCGCGAGTCGGGCGACCTCATCGGCGACGTCCGCCCGATCAAGCATCCGGTCAAGTTCTACGAGAAGGGCGACAAGCCGCTAGAGATCGTCACCACTCGACAGTGGTACATCCGCAACGGCGGACGCGATGAACTCCTGCGCGCACGGTTGCTCGAACGCGGCACTGACCTCAACTGGCATCCCCATCACATGCAGGTCCGGTACGAGAACTGGGTATCTGGGCTTAACGGTGACTGGCTCGTCTCACGCCAACGATTCTTCGGCGTTCCCCTACCTCTGTGGTACCGACTCGATGCGAACAGCGAACCGATCTACGCCGACCCGATCGTCCCCGACGACGCGTCGCTACCGATCGACCCGCAGTCCGAAACTCCACCCGGCTTCAGCAGCGAACAACGCGGCGTCGCCGGCGGATTCATGGGTGACCCGGACATCATGGACACGTGGGCCACGTCGTCGCTAACACCGCAGATCGCCGGGGGTTGGACGTACGACGACGACCTATTCGAACGTGTCTTCCCCATGGACCTACGTCCGCAGGCGCACGAAATCATCCGCACCTGGCTGTTCTCGTCTGTCGTTAGGTCGAACTCCGAGTTCGACGTACTCCCTTGGTCTGACGTCGCCATCTCGGGCTGGATCCTCGATCCGGACCGAAAGAAGATGAGCAAATCCAAGGGAAACGTTGTCACCCCGATGGATCTGCTTGAGGAGTACGGGTCTGACGGCGTCCGCTACTGGGCTGCAAGTGGTCGACCCGGCACCGACACTGCCTTCGATGTCGGTCAGATGAAAGTCGGCCGCCGACTCGCCATCAAACTCCTCAACGCCAGCAAGTTCGTACTCGGTGTTGGCGCCGACGCATCGCTCGCGTTTAACGTCGACGCTGTAACCGAACCACTCGACCGAGCGTTGCTCGCGCGACTGGCTGACGTGGTGCGTGACGCCACGGATGCCTTCGAGCAGTACAACTACGCGCGAGCGCTTGAAGTCACCGAGACATTCTTCTGGAGTTTCACCGACGACTACGTCGAGCTAGTCAAGGAACGCGCATACGGCGGTCAGGGCGATGGGCCTGCGCGGTCGGCGCACGCCGCACTTGCCACCGCGATGTCCGTTCTCCATCGACTGTTCGCGCCTGTCCTGCCCTTCGTCACTGAAGAGGTGTGGTCGTGGTGGCAGGAGGAATCCATTCACCGCCAGCCGTGGCCAGCGGCAAAGAGATGTCGCGCAAGCTGCGTCCGATGGCGATGCGGGTGTCGTGGACGCCGTAGCAGCTGCCCTGTCGGAAGTGCGCAAGGCCAAGTCGGATGCAAAGACATCGATGCGGACCGACGTCGCGAGCGCGGCGGTGACCGGTCCCGCAGTGGATATGGCACGCATCAAAGCCGCAGCGGACGATCTGAAGGCGGCTGGCAGGATCCAGGAGCTGACGCTCACCGACGCCGAGTCACCGATCGAAGTCTCCGTCACCCTGTAACGCTCAAGTCCGCCTCAAATCTGGACGATCTTCGCGTAGGGCCGCCCGGCGCCGGAATCGGAGTGCGTCGTGTTCGGTATGAGCGTGGTGCAAATCGGCGAAATAATCGCGACTTGCCTCGTCGCGGTCGCTGGGGCTCTGCTCTTTGTGAACGGCCTGCGTCGCCTCAATGCAACGTCGGCGGCGCCACTACCGCCCGCGATGGCGACCCAGACGCAGCACTCCTTTGGCACCGCCACTGAGTCCCGCGCAACAGATGATGGGTTTTTCGGCGGCGCTATCGTGCCGGCCGGCGCTGCGGGTACCACCGGCTACCAAACCAATCCGCTCCCGCAGGCCGCGACCAAGCCGAGTGGCAGCCCGTTGCCAGTGATACTGCTCGTTCTCGGATTGGTGTTAATGAGTGGGGCGGCGTACGAGGGCTACAACCTCTGGGCCAACCGTTCGCCCATTCACATGCCTGATCAGATGTTGGGCATGAACCGAGTCGAAGACGGCTCCCCCCTTGCCACAGCCCTCGATTCCGTTGACTCTCAGTTCGAGAGTGCTGATTTGGATCATCTGCAGGTGGCCGGGTACGGCGACACCACTCAGTTCGTCGTGGTCGTTGCGGGCACCTTCTCAGGAACCACACCAGAACAAGCCCAGTTCGTCTCGGAATTCGAAGCAGGGCAGGACGTCTCGAATGGTGAGGTCAGTGTGCGAAAAGTCGACGCAGGTCCGCTAGGAGGCACAGTTCGCTGCGGCGCGACAACTGCCACCCAGAATGTCTCCTTCTGCATTTGGGTCAGCCAAGGAAATGAAGGCGACGAACGAGTCCTTGGATTCACCCTGTTCGGAGGTTGGGTTGCGTCGGACCCTGCCCAAGCGATGGTTACAGTCCGGGCCGCAGTCGAGAACTAAGAGTCACGGTTCAGGCTGAAGGTTCGAAAAGAGTTGGAGAGCTAGAGCTGTCTAGCTACGCAGACTTCTCGCGACGCTCGCGCTTAGTCTCTTTCTCGCGCGGTACCAGAGTCGGGTAAACGTGTTCCAGCACGACGTCACGCGTCACGACCACGCGAGCAACGTCGTCGCGTGACGGCACCTCGTACATGACCGCGAGCAATACCTCTTCGAGGATCGCTCGCAGACCACGGGCGCCGGTGCCCCGAAGGATCGCCTGATCCGCGATCGCCTCAAGAGCGTCGTCGGTGAACTCGAGTTCAACATCGTCGAGTTCGAACAACTTGCGGTATTGCTTGACGAGCGCGTTCTTCGGTTCGGTCAAGATCTGCTGGATGTCTGTGGGGCGCAACCGCTGAACGGCGGTCAGCACCGGTAGGCGTCCGATGAACTCGGGGATCATGCCGTACTTCACGAGGTCTTCGGGCTTGACCTCAGCAAAGACGTCCTTAGCGTCGCGTTCAGCTTTGCCCTCAAGCTCTGCGTTGAATCCCATACCGGTCTTGCCGACGCGCTGACTGATGACTGGTTCGAGACCGTCGAAGGCACCACCAACGATGAACAACACGTTCGTGGTGTCGATCTGAATGAACTCTTGGTGCGGGTGTTTGCGACCACCCTGCGGCGGTACCGACGCGGTTGTCCCCTCGAGGATCTTCAACAGCGCCTGTTGCACACCCTCGCCGGATACGTCACGGGTGATCGACGGGTTCTCGCTCTTGCGAGCGATCTTGTCGATCTCGTCTATGTAGATGATTCCGGTCTCGGCCTTCTTGACGTCGTAGTCAGCCGCCTGGATCAATTTCAACAGAATGTTCTCGACGTCTTCGCCCACGTAGCCGGCTTCGGTCAACGCCGTGGCGTCGGCAATGGCGAACGGCACGTTCAACATGCGCGCGAGCGTCTGCGCGAGCAGTGTCTTGCCGCAGCCCGTTGGACCAAGCAGCAAGATGTTCGACTTGGCTAGTTCGACGCCCGACTCAGACTTGCGTTCAGTTTCGCCGGCACGCAGTCGCTTGTAGTGGTTGTAGACCGCGACGGCCAGTGCTTTCTTTGCACTGTCTTGTCCGATGACGTACTCGCCAAGGAAGTCGAAGATCTCGCGTGGCTTAGGCAGCTCGTCCCATGAGACCTCTGTCGACTCCGAGAGCTCCTCTTCGATGATCTCGTTGCAGAGGTCGATGCACTCGTCGCAGATGTAGACGCCTGGACCCGCGATGAGCTTCTTGACCTGCTTTTGGCTCTTACCGCAGAACGAGCACTTGAGCAGGTCACCGCTCTCACCGATGCGTGCCACGTGACTCCCTTGCTATCGGACCAGACAGTCGTCCATCGACTCGGGGGACCATGACTTGAGCCTGGCTCCTTCAGTCGTATGTCGTATCGGACGACGGTACCCCGTTGACGCCCCCAGCACCGGCTTTCCAGCCGGGCGAGTCGCCCGAGTGGAGCCCTAACTGCCGGAGGTTTTCCGGGACTCGACGACCTGATCGACAATTCCGTACTCCTTAGCCCCCGCGGCCGTGAGGATCTTGTCGCGCTCGATATCGGTGCGAACGTCTTCCAGCGGCTTTCCGGTGTGGGCCGCGAGAATGCCCTCCATCTCCTCGCGCATCCGCAGGATCTCGTTGGCCTGGATCTCGATGTCCGAGCCCTGACCGCCACCCTCGGTGTACGGCTGGTGGATCAAGATGCGCGAGTGCGGCAACGCAGATCGCTTGCCCGCAGTTCCGGCGGCCAACAGCAACGCAGCGGCCGATGCGGCTTGACCGAGACAAA
The DNA here is from genome assembly GCA_963726755.1 of uncultured Actinomycetota bacterium. Lineage (GTDB taxonomy): Bacteria > Actinomycetota > Actinomycetes > JAHEKZ01 > JAHEKZ01 > DATKIY01. The sequence goes on along the minus strand of CAVSDB010000001.1, from coordinate 608,593 downwards.
CGGTGTGAATGTCAGGACGAATGAACTGCATGGTGTCGTAGATCGCCGTCATCGCGGTGTACGAGCCACCAGGTGAGTTGATGTAGATCGAGATGTCGCGGTCGGGGTCCATCGACTCAAGGCAGAGCAACTGCGCCATGACGTCGTCCGCGGAACTGTCGTCGATCTGCACTCCGAGGAAGATGATGCGCTCCTCGAAAAGCTTGGAGTACGGATCCCACGTCTTGGTGCCTTGCCCAGTCCGCTCGGTGAACTGCGGAAGGACGTAACGAGCCTGCGGGGTGGTGCTGGTCACGATGTCGGTCGTCCTTCCGTGGATGTTTGTCACGTCCATCAGGCGTTCGTTCCGCCGCTGCCGGATACGTCACTTGCCGAACGTACGACGTGGTCGACGAAGCCGTACTCCTGCGCCTCGTCCGCGGTGAACCAGCGGTCACGGTCGGAGTCTGATTCGATCTGGTCGATGTTCTGGCCAGTGTGGTGCGCGATCAGTTCGGCCATCTTCTTCTTGGTGTACAGCATCTGCTCCGCTTGGATCTTTACGTCGGACGCGGTTCCGCCGATGCCGCCGGACGGCTGGTGCATCATGATGCGAGCGTGAGGCAGCGCGTAACGCTTGCCCTCGGCTCCCGCGCAAAGCAGGAACTGTCCCATGGACGCCGCCAGCCCCATCGCCACCGTCGCAACGTCGCACGGGACGTACTGCATGGTGTCGTAGAGGGCCATGCCCGCCGAAACAGATCCGCCAGGTGAGTTGACGTAGAGGTAGATGTCTTTGTTGGGGTCTTCGGCGGCGAGCAGCAACATCTGCGCGGTGAGTGCATTCGCGATGCTGTCTTCGACGACGGAACCCAGGAAGATGATTCGCTCGCGCAGCAGTCGTTGGTAGACGGAGTCGTCAAACCCCATGCCGTTCTGCGAGGGGGTCCGGCCCATGGGATCAATCAGCCCAGGTGCGGGGAACAGTGCGTCACTCACAGCGGCCCTTCCGTCGGTTCGCAATCTTCTTGCGGTTGTTGGCGTACGGGGACCATAACCCCGAACGGACGCGATGCCATCCGCAGACGCTAGGTGTTCGCTCAGGGGAGAACGCTTTGGGCCGACCGGGTCAAGAGGTCGCGGATACGTCGGACTCCGTCGTCTCGGTGGACTCCTCGTCGGGCTCTTCAGCCAACTCAACGGCCGCTTCGATCGCCTCTTCAACCTCGGAGGATTCGGCTGCTTCCTCTGAAGGACCCGACAGATCGACGGCACGTCCCGACGCATCGGTCACGCTTGCGGCCTCGAGGACCAACGACAACGCCTTCGCGCGTCGCACCTCGCCGAAGATGGATGCGACCTGTCCCGACTGCGCCAAGGCCTGAGCAAACGCATCCGGAGTCATGCCGTATTGCGGCGCCTGGCGAATCAGATATTCAGTGAGTTCAGCCTGACTAACTTCGACAGACTCGTTGTCGGCGATCGTGTCGAGCACGAGGTCGCGAGTGATGTTCTCGCGCACCTGCGACTCGAACTCTTCCTTGTGACCGTCGTCGCCGTGCCCGTCTTCGAAGTGTTGTGCGATGGCGTTCGAAACCACACCCTCCGGGATCGGAACTTCAACCGCAGCCAGCAGTTTGGTGAGTATGGCGTCACGCGCTTGCATCAATTGCTCGACCTGCTTGCGCGGCTCTAGTTCAGCACGCAGCGTGTTGCGCAACTCCTCAAGCGTGTCGAACTCGCTGACGAGTTGTGCGAAGTCGTCGTCCAACGGCGGAAGTTCCCGCGCCTTGACTCCTCTGACGGTGACGATCATCGATACGTCGCTGCCGGCGTACTCGCCGCCTTCTGGGACGAACGTGAACGTCGCGCTCTCACCTTCGGACAGGCCAGTGACTGCTTCGTCGAGGTTCTCCATCAGTTGTCCGGTGCCGACCTGGTACGACATACCGGTGGCGGACAAGTCCTCGATCTCATTGCCCTCGAACGAGCCAGACAGGTCAATCGTGATCATGTCGCCGTCCGCAGTCGCACGCTCCACGGCCGTGACGGTCGCGAAACGTGACTGCAACGAGGTGAGTTGTTCCTCTATGTCAGCGTCGGCGACGACGACGTCGTCGACCGATGCCTCAAGAGTGCTGAAGTCAGGCAACTCAATCTCGGGACGGATGTCGACCTCGGCGGTGAACTTCAGGTCAACACCGTCACCAAACTCGGTGACGTCGACGTCGGGTTGTCCAAGGACCTTGATGTCGTTCTCAGTAACGACGTCACCGTAGATGCGAGGCAGCGCTTCGTTGACGGCCTCGTCGAGCACCGCGCCACGTCCGACGCGCTGGTCGATGACGCTCTGCGGCACCTTCCCCTTACGGAAACCGGGCACCGTGATCTGGCCGGCAATCTTCTTGTACGCGGAGTCCACACTTGGCTTCAGCTCGTCGAACGGAACTTCGACAGACAGGCGGACGCGGGTCGGGCTCAGGGTCTCGACATCGCTCTTCACTTCGGCAGGACTCCTCGTTCATCCCGGATGAGCCGGGTCGTGCGCGCACGAGCCGGACGGCTCGTACGTGATTGGTCGGGGCGGGGAGACTCGAACTCCCGGTCTCCTGCTCCCAAAGCAGGCGCGCTAGCCACTACGCTACGCCCCGCAGCTAGACCGGTAGCCTAGTGGACGGCCGCCGAAACCTCTCGGCGGCTACGCGGGTGTAGCTCAATGGTAGAGCCCCAGCCTTCCAAGCTGGCCATGCCGGTTCGATCCCGGTCACCCGCTCCAGATCGAACGATGGCGGGCTGCGAAGCCGTCGGCGGCACGCGACGACGTGGCTCGCACAGCGCGCCGCAGCCAGGTCGACGTGACGGTCCCCTTTTCGGCGAGTTTCGACGAGGCGTCCTCTGCTTCGACCGGAGATCGGCTCTTGCCCGGACAGCCTGGATCACCATCGCAAACCACCGACGCGCGTCCTGCCCTGAGGGCAGGAACGCGCGCCGGACGGTCGACCAGTGATGTCAGCCAAACGCGCCGCTCGGAACTGAGTAGATGTTTCCCGTGTCGGCCGAGGCCGCCAGAAGCATCCAGTGACCGAGCTCGACGTCGGACGGTGAGGGCACCGAGGCCGTAGTGATGTGGGCGCCGCAGATGCGGAACACCTGATCAGTGAACAACGAGGCGGCGTAGATTGTCCCGTTGTGGCTCACAGCAATTCCGGTCAGGGGCGGAAGTCCACCCCAGGTGCGAACAATGTGACCATTGCGGGGGTCGACCTTGTAGATGTGACCCTCGACCTCAGCGCCGAGCCCTGACACGTAGAGATACCCGTCGGGACCAAGTTCGGCGTCGGTGGGAACCGGGTCGCAGCCAGGGTGTTGAGGATCGTTGTTGACCGCGTCCGCGCACTCGCCGTTCGTGATGTTCGGAAAGGCCACCAAGGTGCTCATCGAGCCATTGGCTCCGACCCGAATGATGGCGTTCGCTGCCGAATCCACGACAAAAGTGCGGCCGGGGAGTGCGAGCACGGAGTATGGATTCGACACGGCATCGACGTCCTGCGACTGCCCGTCGGGGTTGTTCGCGAACTCGTAGGCGAGCATGTCGGCCTCGACCGTGACTTGGCCATTCCAGCTCACACGCACCAGACGTGCTTCGGGAACGGGGAGGCTGCCCGGTGCTCCGAGCGTCGAGGTTGCCAGGACCCTCCCGTTGCCCCCGACGTCGACCCCTGGAGAGAAGCCCAAGCCGTCCGCAATCGTGCGCGTGCTGTGCGTCTTCAGGTTCACATTGACGATGGCGCCGGCGAAGGCGTCGGCGACATAGAGCGATTGATTCGGACCGAAGGCGATGTGCAACGGGCCAGCAAATCCGGAGGCAACGACCTGGAGCTCAGTGGGTGAGGCGTTCGCGCTGGGTGCGACGATCGTGGCGAGCATCGCCGCGGAAGCCGCGGCAGCCGCGGCCGTCCTGACAAATGTCTTGTGGCGCATGACAATTCTCCCTGTGTGTCGATTTGACGACGCGCGATCGGGCGCCGAAGAAGCTGATCAGTGGTAGAAGTACGGGTCCAGCACGCTGACGGCGGAGACTGAGTCGACGGGCAAGCCGTTAGCCGTCGCGGCGTTGCGGATGGCCTCAGGGTTGGGGCCGTCGTAGATGCAGAACGTCTTCTTCTTGTCGTCGCTGACGTAGGAGTGGACCCACGTCACCCCGACGTCGGCGTTGTTGCCCACGACGCCGAGGCACACCTTGGCGCCGTCATCGGTCGTGGGGATCTCTAGGCCATCGGGGAACGTGCGCTCGACCATGTAGCGGGGCATCGGGACTCCTCCGATCTCGTCGGACCGCAGGTCGGTCCGTCGAGCACCAGTCAGCCAGTGCGGCGGCTGGGCCACATCGGGAGCGCTACCCAAGTTGCGAGCAGGGACTACCTAGGTCGGCAGCAGGGACGGCCGTCAGCCGACGGCGGCGAGGTCCCGGGCCCGGCGTACGGCCTCGGTGCGCGAGGACGCGCCGAGCTTGGCAAGGATGGCCGACACGTGGTGCCCGACGGTCTTCTCGGACAGGTGCAGACGGCCGGCGATCTCGGCGTTGCGCAGTCCCTCGTCGAGCAGGTCGAGCACATCGACCTCGCGGTCGGTGAGCCCGCCGACGTTGGCCCGGGTGCTGGCGCGCGCGCCACGCGGCACCTTCGCACCGATCGAGCGCAGCTTGTGGTCGCACCTCTCACGAGCACGGCAGCACCGAGCTGGTCGAACAACGCTCGCGCCTCGCGAATGTCGATCTCGTCGTCGCTGTCGAGCAGCGCCCAGGCCGCCTTGTAGGGCGCGCCGGCTCGCGACCAGAGCGTCGCGGCCTCACGGTGACCGGCCGGTCATCGAGAGCACCTCGGGCTCGCGCAGGCCCTCAGGAGGGGCGTCGATGAGTCCGGCGCGCCAGACGAGCAGGACGAGCTCGGCCACGACCTCCTCGTCCCACAGCCGGACGGCCTCCTCGTACCACGGGAGCACCTCGGCACGGACCGCGTCGATGTCGCCTCGAGGAGGTATGCCTCGCCTCGCGCGATCGCCAGTATCCCTGATAGCCCAGGGTCTGCGACTTCGCGATGTAGTCGCGCGCCTCGTCGAGATAGGTCCACACGTCGTCGCGGTCGCCGCGCCGAGCGCCGAGCAGCCCGATCGCCATGAGCGGCTCGATCCGGCTGGCTCGGCCCGTGTTGCGCACGTAGAGCAGATCGTAGGCCTGGGCCAGCGCCTCGTCCCAGCGCCCGAGGTCGAGCTTCAAGGTGATCTCGCCAGCGAGGACGCACATGAGGTGGCCGTTGAGGTCGTGCTCCGCCGTGTAGCGCTCGGCCTCCTCCAGCCGGGCGTGAGCCTCGACCAGGTCGAGGTCGAGACAGGAGCAGGTCGCGGCAGTCTGGTAGATCCGGCCCGCCATCTCCTCGTCGTCGTGGTCGAGCGCGACGCGCAGGGCCGGTTCACCTCGTCGGTCCCGCGCTACGACACTCGCCGAGCAGGAAGTGGGTGAGCCGAGGTTGCGCACCCGCCCGCGCCGTGACTGCGACGGCAGCCACCTGTCCGGCCATCTCGAGTGCCCTGCTCGAGCCACGGGACGGCTGCTGCGTCTCTCGGATGCTCGGAGGTGGTGGATGCCGCGACGGGCGAGCGTCATGGCCAGCTGCGGACTGGGGTCGGTGCCCTCGAGAAGGAAAAGGCCTCGTCGACGAACACGTGCCGTGGCTGTTGTCACCGATCGTGTAATAGGACTCGTCGAGCCCTAGGAGGGCATCGACCGCCTCGAGGTAGCGGCCGGTACCGCGCAAGCAGCCGCAAGGCCCGGTCCCACGCCTCGATAGCCTCGCTCGTGGTCGTCGTTCACTGAGCACTCGTACGCACGCTTGCCGAGCAGATCGATCCGGTCGTCGACCTCGAGGAGGTCGGCATACGGCATGGCGCGGCCGTACTGGAAGGCCGCCTCGCGGTGCGAGCCGAGACCGGCGGCCGAATCGCCAGCCGCCACGGCGAACTCGAGGATCGCCGGACCGTCGCCGGCCATATCGGCGTGCTCGGCGAGCCGCGCGAACGGGCTTGCGGCGACATGGGCATCGACGCGCAGCCGGTCCAGGGCTTGCCAGTGCAGCGCGCCGAGGCGTCCGGGAGCGACTCCCGGACAGCACCGCCTGGCGCAACAGTTCGTGCCGGAAGACGTACGCCGGTGCCTCGAAGCGAAGCATCCCGGCGCTGACGCACTCGTCAACCGAGTCCGCGCACACGTCCGGCATTGCGTGCACGAGCGAGGGCTCGGCACGTGAGCCGATGACTGCCGATGACTCCAGCGCGAGGCGTGCCTGCGGTGAGAGGCGGGAGACCCTCGCCAGCACGGCGTCCTGCACCGACGAGGGCAGGTGTTCCCCCCCAGAGGCCACGACCTCGGTGACGAAGAACGCGTTGCCCCCGGTCTCGCGGAAGAGGGCCTGTGCGTCGATGCCGCTGTCGCCGACGAGCTCGGCGACTCCGTCAGCTGAAAGCAGAGGTACTTCGAGGCGGCGCACCGCGGGCTGCGACGCAATGTCACCAAGCATGACGCGCAACGGATCCGAGGGCGGCATGCCCTCGTCTCGATACGTCACCACGACCAGGGTCTTCGTCGCCTCAAGACGGCGAGCGAGAAACCGGAAGAGGTCGAGGGTGGACATGTCGGCCCACTGCAGGTCCTCGATCACGACGACAGTTGGCTCGGTGCCGAAGGATTCGATGGTCGCCTCGAACAAGCCGTCGCGCTCGCCCGAACGAAGCAGGTCTCCGACCTGGGGATCGAGGTGTGGCGCGAGGTCGAGGAGCGGCCCCAGTGGACGTGGGGACGACAGCGGGTCACACGCCCCCCAGAGCACTCGGCCGCGCTGATCTGCCGCGGCGCTCCAGGCGCGCACCAGCGCCGACTTACCTATGCCCGCCTCCCCATGCACGAGGACCAGCCGACCAGAACAAGCCAACGCCTCGTCGTGCAAACCCGTGAGGGTCTCGAGCAGGTGAGCCCTCTCCACGAGTGCCACAGAGTCAGCGTACGCGCGCGTGGTACTGGCGGGAAGGAATGTCGCCATACCTGGCATCTCTAGCGACGGATCCTGGGCACGGATCAGTCGTACGAGTTCCTGAACCTGCGGGCTCAGGTCCAATCCGTGCTCGTCCACAAGCGTCCGACGTGCGCGATGGTAGGACGCGAGAGCATCATCTTGGCGTCCAGCCCGATACTGCCCAGCCATGAGCAGAGCCCAGAAGGACTCGCGCATCGGATGCCAGTGCACGAGCGCCTCGAGCTCGGCCATGGCCGGCGAACACCCTGGCCGCCCAAGGTCGGCTGAGATCCGCCGCTCGAGCGCGTCGAGCCGCAGCGCACTCAAGCCGTCGGCCGCATTCTCGAGCGGCTCGCAGTCGGCGAACTCGGCGTACGGCGTGCCACGCCACAGACTGAGCGCCTCACCAAGGATGGCGCTGGCCTGGTCCAGGCGGCCCTCGACGAGCGCGGCGCTGCCGAATGCGACCTCGCGCTCGAAGACGAGCCCGTCGACGTCGCTGGGCTTCACATCCAGGACGTAGCCGCGGCGGCCGCGGCGCACACACTCGGCCACCGGTAGATCCCGCCGGAGCCGGGCAACATGCGACTGCAGCGTGGCTGATGCGGCGGCTGGTGGGTCGGCGCCCCACAAGCCGTTCACGAGACTGTCAGCGCTGACCTCGTTGCCCGGCGAGAGTGCCAACAGCGCGAGCAGGCGGCGCGGCGCGGATCCGCGAACGTCAACCGCTCGGCCGTCGTGACTGACTTCGAGCGTGCCGAGAACCCAGATCTCCATGGTGACGACGGTAGGGACCGAAGCCGGCCCCCCGCGTCGGCAAAACTACCCAGTTTGGCGTGCTGAACCCGACGAACAGTTTCGCGGTCGCTTGGGTTCCCAGGGGAGCGCTACCCCCTGCTGGCACGTGGATGAGCTTGCGGTTGACGAATTCGTCGATGCCGTAGGGGCCGAACTCACGACTGACGCCCCACCGCTTCGTTCCACCGAAGGGCAGCTCGGCGCCGCCGCGAACGGCGTGACATTGGCACTGGACGTCGACGACGCCTCGTCGACGCTTCTTGGATCGACCATCGAGCTCCGACTCGGTGACGCCCCTGGCATGACGCGCTGGCGTAAACGACTGTTCGTTACCACGTCACGCATCACCGCCGACGCGGCCGAGTACTTCGGCCTCCCCCGCGACCACACCGTGATCATGGGCTCACGTATGACGGTGTAGGCGGTGCGGCACGGCCGGATCATTCCGGGCGGCTAGGTCGGCAGTTCCTCGCCAGCCCGTTCGCGGACCATGTACTCGGCGTACCAACTTGGCCAGTCTGGGTCTGCCTGTCCGGTTCGCGCCTCGTGTTCGCCGTGAGCTGCAGCAGCACGCTGCAACGCTTCGGAGAGGTCAGCCGCCGACGCGAACACCGTCACCGCAGGGTCAACCCGCCCGGGGAGCCTGGTCGTGACCTCCTGGAGCAACCAACTGTTGCCGTCTGGATCACTGAACGAAGCAAACGAGCCGTAGCTTCCGACGTCAGGCGCATGCCCGTCGACTCGTCCAGCTGCGTCAACGCCACCGAACCGACAGGCGAACCCGCTCTCGCAGTGGAAGACCTCGGTGACCTCGACGCCGCTGTCGACCAGTTCGTCGCGCGCTGCCGCAATGTCGGAGACGACAAGATATGTGGACTCGAGCGATCCCGGTGTAGCCGAGGTGACATTCGTACCGAACTGTACCGAGCATGCAGAGCCGGGCGGCGTGAACTGGATCAGCCGGAAGTCGTCGCCAGTGGCGACGTCTGCGTCGAGCCGCCAACCCAGGCCGGAGTAGAAGTCCTTCGCCCGGTCAACGTCCGAAACAGGGATGACGACCACCTCGAGATTCAGCTGCACGCTTGTCATGGGTGACCTCCACGGAGGGTGACGGCTGGGGCTTCCGCAGAAATAGTGCACCCGTTGTCCTGCGGCTGCCAAGGGTCGGCGATCACGCCGACTGACCAGAGCCCGGTGGACGTGACAGACTCGAACGAGCCGAGACAGCCTCGGCTTATCCGGGAGGGCGGCGAGATGTCTGAGTACACGCTGAACTACCCAGGAGGGTCCCTAGGGCTGCACCTCACCGAGGCGACTGACGGCCCTTCCGGGCTCGACGTGAGTGAGTTGCTCAGCTCGACCGGTCAAGTCACTCTCGACCCGGGGTTCAAGAACACCGCATCCTGCGCGTCGGCCATCACCTACATCGACGGGGACGCGGGAATCCTGCGTTACCGCGGATTTCCGATCGAACAGCTCGCCGGAAAAGCCTCCTTCCTTGAGGTCTCGTACCTGCTCATCTACGGCTCACTGCCCACGGCCATCGAGCTTGAGCACTTCCAGAGCGATCTCACGCGGCACACCCTCCTGCACGAGGGCCTGCGGTGGTTCTTCGACGGCTTCCCCCGCGACGCTCACCCGATGGCGGTGCTCTCGTCGGCCGTCAGCGCGTTGTCGGCCTTCTACCAGGACAGCCTCGACCCTTTCGACAACGAACATGTCGAAATCTCCACAGTCCGCCTGCTGGCCAAGGTGCCGACCATCGCTGCCTATGCGTACAAGAAGTCGATCGGGCAACCGTTCCTCTACCCCGACAACAGCCTGGGCTATGTCGAGAACTTTCTGCGGCTGACGTTCGGCGTTCCGGCCGAGCACTACGAGGTCGATCCCTTGATCGCTAAGACTCTCGACATGCTGTTAGTCCTCCACGCCGACCACGAACAAAACTGCTCGACCTCCACGGTCCGACTCGTGGGTTCGTCAAATGCCAACCTGTTTGCGTCGGTGTCGGCTGGTGTCAATGCCCTGTTCGGACCACTACACGGAGGCGCCAACCAAGCAGTCATGAACATGCTCGTGGGCATCGAGGCCGACGGCGGCCAAGTCGATCGGTTCGTGCAGCGAGTCAAAGATAAGGAGGCGGGTGTCAAGCTGATGGGCTTCGGGCACCCCGTCTACAAGAACTACGACCCGCGGGCGAGGCAGATCAAGCAGGCGGCACACGATCTATTCGAGTCCCTGGGGGTGGACGACCCGCTTCTCGACATCGCGCTGCGGCTGGAGGAGGTCGCCCTTGCCGACGACTACTTCATCTCTCGCAAGCTCTACCCAAACGTCGACTTCTACACCGGTCTCATCTACAAAGCGATGGGCTTCCCGACCCACATGTTCACCGTGCTGTTCGCCTTGGGCCGGCTGCCGGGCTGGATCGCGCAATGGCGAGAGATGATCGACGATCCGCAGACCAGGATCGGTCGACCGCGACAGGTCTACGTCGGAGAAGCGGAGCGGAACTTCGTCGCCCTCGAAGACCGTAAGTGATTGAAGGCAAAGACGATCGTCGATGCAACGGTGCTAACTCGGACGTTCACAGGCTCACCGGGACGCTCGTCGCGCGGGTGTGGCGGCAGGCCAGCCCGGGATGAAACGCGGAGTGCTGGCCGCGTACCCGACGTATCCCGCAAAACGCTGCGCTAGGTGTTGCTCCTCCCAACGGGCCTTCGCGTTGATCAGCACAACAAGGGCCACGCACGCTAACCCGGTCCAGAGGCTGCCAGAGCCGAGAGTGCGAGCGACCGCGAACAGCAGGAGTCCGCTGTAGATGGGATGCCGGACGAAGCGGTACAGCCCGCCGGTGCGGAGCTCGGCGTGGGAGTTGGGCAACGGTGCCGCGGTCAGACCGCGGCCGAGCGCCAAGGCGGCAACCACCATGACAATGATCCCGACCCATTCCGCGACCTGAACTGCACGAGCGACGAGGACGGGAAGAGTCCAGGTGCTCGAACCTGGAAGGAGAACGATCAGCGCTATCAAGATGAACTGCACCAAGACCAGCAGCCAGGCGATGAGCCGGTCACGCGGCGAAGCCGGCAACTCAGGCTCGACCGGGTCGCTCATGAACGTCTTACCTACTCGCGCTCGTCAGGCGTGCGTGCTGACGTCCGCCGCGCTCTTATCGGTGCTGATGCCGAGGACCCGGTACAGCGGGCAGAAACCGACCGCCGCCGTCACGAGCAAGATCGCCGCGACGATCAACAGGACGACTCCAAACAGGCTCGATGCACCCACGACGATGGCGCCGATGACGGCAAGCAGGGCCACGGCGAGACGGATTAGTCGATCGACGTTACTCACGTTTCTGGACATGGAATGTGCCTTCCTTAGTTCGGCAAGTCCAACATCAGTGCCTTCGTGGCTCGCTCCCAACGATGACCCACCCGGCGCTGTTTTCAGCCTGTGCTGGGCCAAGCTTGCGCAACAGTGCCGAACGTCCCCAAACCGACTCTGGCTTTCGGGAAGGACAGGACCATCGCATCTGCCACTGGCTGACCAACTCAACTGCGTTCAGTCAAACCGACGTCATACCAGTCCTCCGATAGCAGTCCTGGCGGTGTAGAGCTCAGGAAAGAACGTCAGGTCCAATGCGCGCTTGAGAAAGTCCACGCCGGAACTGCCACCGGTGCCGCTCTTGAAGCCGATCGTCCGCTGGACAGTTCGCAGGTGCCGGAACCGCCACAACTGGAAGGCATCCTCGAGGTCGACCATGTCCTCGCACACTGCGTACTCGGTCCAGTACTGGTCCGTGTCGTTGTAGATCGCGGCTAAGACCGGGACAAGGGTCGGCACCTCAACCCAGGCAGCGCGGACGTCACGCTCCAGTACTTCAGCAGGTACGTCGTGGCCGCGTCTGGCCAGGAATCTCAGGTAGGCGTCATACACAGTTGGAGAGTCGAGGAGCTCGGTTAACTCGGCGTGGAGGGCCGGCTTGGCTTCGAACACCTTGAGCATGCCAGCGTTCTTGTTGCCCAAAATAAACTCCACAGCGCGGTACTGCTCTGACTGAAAGCCCGAGGACGATCCCAAGAAGCCGCGGAACTCGGCGTACTCGGTCGGCGTGAGGGTCGCAAGCACTGACCACTGTTCAGCCAGCGTGCGAAAGATGTGCTTGACGCGAGCCAAGGCTTTGCGAGCTCGACTGACATTGTCAGTGTCCAGGTATTCGCGTACCGCGCGCAGTTCGTGAAGCACCAGCTTGAACCACAACTCGGTGGTCTGATGCTGGATGATGAAGAGCAATTCGTCAGGGTGAACCGGCTGACTAACAGGGTGCTGCGCCGACAACAGCTTGTCCAAATCAAGGTATGAGGCGTAGTCCATACCCGAACGAAAGTCGGTGCGGAGCCCCGACTCGATCGGTCGCTCTCCGTTGACGAGTGACATCTCGCCTCACCTACATCTCATGGTTCGGTCAGTCCCGCTGTTTCGGTGGTTTACGCGGCTTGGGCGGTTGAGATTCTGCGAACGCAACAGCTTGATTGATCCACTGTTCAAGTTGTGCATCCTCTTTGATCGCCGTTGCGTCAACAATCACCAGACCGCGCATAGGTCGACCGGTGAAATCCATTTCCCTCGCGCCACGAGCGAGGGCCGCGTCATAGTCGTCTTTCCCCACCCGAACCATCAGGTCGTCCTTCAGAACACCGCACGCCATATGCGTGTTGACCATGAACGCGAGTCCACCAAACATCTTCAACGCTGTTGGCTCCACGAGTGCGGCTATCAGTTCGGTTACGCGCTCTGCGAGCTTCTCGTCGTAGGCCACGGTTCACACTAATGCGCAATTCTTCCCAATCGAGGCGCTGCCTGAGATCTACCCGCTAATCGATTCGAGGTGGGCAGCCATCTTGTCGAAGGCCATCGCCCATCCACTGGCACCGCCGGAGTCTGATGGCACGCCTACATGGGTCAATACCATTTTGGTGCGTCCCCCGAGATCTTCAAGTTGCACGATCACTTCGGTCGTCTCTGGGTGTCCTTCGGGCATGCCCATCTCCGAGGGGGAGATCACCTTGCCATTTTCGTCGGACATGCTCTCCGTGTAAACGAGGCGCTCATTGAGGACCACCTCGCGGTACTCCCCGGTAAACCACATCTGCATGGCGCCGTTGGGCGTGCTCATCTCCATGCACACCAGTCGCGTCCCTCCAACTCGCACATCCATCTTTGCTACCGGGACGCTCGCGCCGCTCGGGCCGTACCAAGCCTTGAAGTGCTCAGGGTCGGTCCACAGCCGCCAGACGATGTCAGGCGTTGCATCCAGAGTGCGCTCGATGACCACTGCCGCCTGCGTACCGTCAGTCTCAGACATCTCGATTTCCATCCTTACTTGGTTTGCAGTTGGTCGATGTAGGCATCCATTCGGTCGAACCGGGCTTCCCAGACGGGGCGATACTGCTCGGTCCACACTGAGATGTCCCTCAGCGGTGCGGCGTCGAGAGCGCACGGCCGGTACTGCGCACGTTGACCTTGGGTGACCAGCCCTGCGCGTTCGAGCACTTTGATGTGTCTGGATACAGCTGGCAGCGTCATGTCGAACGGCTCAGCGAGCTCATTCACATTCGCTTCTCCCTCAGCCAGCCGCGCCAAGATCGCCCGACGCGTTGGATTCGCCAGCGCTGCGAACGTGTCGCTGAGTCGGTCATCCGTCGCGATCACTATTTCTCCGTACTTTACATGATGGTTAATTAACTAAACTGTATCATACGAGTGCCGTCCTGATGAGGCTCCGACCCTGCTGGCCTATGAGGTCACTTCAATTGATCGCAGGCTCATAGGGCGCGCCAACGATCCAGCCGCCGATCTGAGCAGGACGTTCAGATGCGTCGACGACCCGGACAGGGTCACCGACGCTCAGCAAGCCGGGCCGGATGACCCAGCAGTTCAGAGCGAGCTCGCCGTCAAAGACAGTGCGTATCCGACGGAAGGCATCAAGGTTCTGAGCGCCAGTGTCGGGGTCGATCGAGGTGACGATGCATCGCTGTCGAACCGAATGGGCACCGATCAGAGCGTCCCCGATCGCGAACGCTTGGCCGGGAAGTTCAGCCTCCATCTCAGCCGGCACTCCCGACAGAACAATGTTCGGCCGTAGCCTCCTGACGTCATACCCAAAGCGCGCGACCGCGCCGTCGGTGGCGACGAGCAAGTTCAAAATGTCAAACCGTTCAGGAGAGACGTCGGCGACAAGGCGAGCGTCTGCTCCGCCATGCTTTCGAACGAGAGCGGCCGCCTCGGGCGAGTCCCACGCGTTGCCATCGACTCTCGGCACGCCGTCTGAGCCGGTGGTGGCGCGAAGGGTGAGTAGGCCATGCCGGGTACGTCCGGTAAGCGGACCCTGGGCGCCTGCCACGTGCACGACGCGATCGCCCTCGATCCCGTCGGCGGTCAACTGCGCCGACTCCATGGCCTCGCCATGCATTGACTTGACCGGATAACGCCACAGCTGGGAAACGCGAATGCCGTCCACCCCTAGTGGTGTCCAAGATGCGCGTGGTCGGGCCAGATGCCGTCGCCGGGCATGTCGAGTCGGGCTGTCATCGGCACTCGCCATTCGGGAGTGCCGGTTGGCTCTCCCCAATAGTCGGTGACGCGAACGACCTCTCCGTCAGCGAGCTCGCCGATGGTCACGTTCCGGTAGAGACGGCCGTCACCGTAGTTGCAGGTCCACTCGACGACCACGACGTCGTCGAACTGCAGGCGCCTACCCACTTCGAGAGTGAGCTCGGGGAAGTTTCCCTCGACTTCGGCGATCAGTTTCCTGCTACGGACGATCTCGCCCATCTGCGGCCATTGGCGCACCACACTCTCTGCTAACGGTTCGTCAAGGATGTAGGCGACACGCGTCGCTCCATTTGAACCCTGGTCGGTGGTCATGCGTACCTCCGGATCGGTTTGCAGCCCACGGTTCGTGCTCGTGATGGCCGCGAAGATGTGTCGAGGGGTTGGCGTCAGTGGCGACTGACGTCTTACCTCCGATGCGCATCGGATCACACAGCGTCGATGGACAACTCGTAGACGTTCGAGCGGATCTTCGCTGTGGCGGGTGCGCCAAGCGGGTCAACGGCGGCATCGGTTTGACCAGCGAGGGCACCACCGTGGGTTTCCCAGTAGGACACATCGAGCGCACGTCCGTTGACCCGGTCAACGAGCAAGCGAAACCCGCGGAACCCCTCTCCGTCATGCCTGATGACCGCGGTGTCTCTGAAGTTGTCAATCACGGCATCGCAGCGATCTGGCGAAAACGTGATCTCATCAATCCGAACCCACATCGCGACCTCCTGGCCGTGCGGTCAACTATTCGACAGAAGGGCAGCGTCGCCGAAAATCTCAGTTGCCTCGACTAACCCGAGATAGTCCCCGTGGCAGGCCGGGCAACTGACCAGGTGAGCGGCAATGCCCGGGTAGGTGCGAGCTGGCTGCCCTCCCGCCAGTTCCTCTTCGACGTATCGATGCAGCACCTCGAAGCCGGCGGCGCACCCCGCGTCAACAGAGTCGGCGGCCAGCAGAGCGTCCATGTCGAGGTCCTCCTTCATCGTGATGCCGCCGTCGCGAATGGCGGTTGGTAGCCGGCCTCAGCCAGACTCGCGCGCAACTTGCGACGCGCGTCGAACAAGGTTTTGTACACCGCGTTACGAGTCGCCCCTAGTTCGCGGGCGAAAGCATCCATCGGAACCTCGTTCAAGGCGATCGCCACGAACACCCGACGCTGAAGTTGCGTGAGGTCTTCATCTATCGCCCGCCGCAGTGCAGCGAACATCTCTGCCTGAATCGCGTCCCGGTCAGGGGAACTGACTTTGAGGTCCGGCATCTTCGCCCAGGCATCGTCGTCGAGATCTGTTCGATGGTCCCGCCAGAAGTGACGGCCCATCTTTGTCGACACCTCGAACATCACGAAGCGGTAAGCCCAGGTAGTGAACCTGCTGTCACCCCGGAATCCGGCTACCTTTGACCGGATCGCCATCAGCGCATCGTCTGTCGCTTGCTGAGCAATGTCCTCGAGCTCAGGTCCCCGGATCTGGAGTGTCCCCGCCCGTCGGCCAACCTCGTGCCGAGCGACCTTCACGAGCAGTTCAAGAAGTGCCGAAACACATTCATCGTGAGCGCGACCCGAAGCCATTAGACCCGCCACCCAGGCCTTGGACGCATCGTCCGGCGCGGGCCGTGGCTCTTCGACTTCTGGCTGGCTCGGATTCTCGACAGGCACCGAGAACCAACTTTCATGGAGTCGATCGACGAGCCCGACACGGCAACTCCACCCAAAGGGTGTCGATTTAACCTAGCGGAAGAAGTGAGTCTTGGGCCGTTCAAGGAGTATCCCGTCCAGCACGATGTCGACCTTTTCGTTGTAGAACGCAAGCATCCCTGCGATCGGCGTGAGTTGACGCGTCGGGAAGTTGTACGTCCATGCCAGATCAGCGTGAACGGTGTCACCGATGCGAATGGACCAGTAGCCGCTCGTGGTCCCCTTGTATGGGCACTCAGTGACCGACTCGGTCGAGATGAGGTGTTCAAAGTTCACCTCGGTTCGAGCGATGTAGTAGCGGGTGGGAAGTCCAGTCTCGAAAACCATCACGGGCGATGAAGACTCGGCCAGGACGATGCCGTCGAGCTCCACGCGAACCGGCCGCGTCGACCGGACTGCGTCCACCCGCACGTAGGGGTTCCGGGGATGGACGAATACCTGCTCGTCCTCCTCGAACCAACTATCGAGCCCGGCCCAGTCGAATCGCACTGTTCCTTTCAGGCCCTCGGTGGGTGAATCGGTCACCACCCGCGCGACGCCGTCGCGGCGAACATCGCCCACTTGCAACCCGTGCATCCGTACGGGCCCGGTGCGGGACTGTCGGATCCGTTCCTCGTCGACGAGAACTCCGTCCGACACGTCTTCGACCGGGATGTAGAACTGCGGATAATTGGACCACTCCCACACGTAAAGGGCTCGGATCGTGTCAATAACAACCTCACCGTTAAGCACACCGCGGATGCGCCTCGGGACTGGCTCGACCTGGTTAACTCGGGCAATCATCGCCGGGTAGTCGTTCACGTCACTCCTTCGTTCATCTGGTTAGGACTGCAAGCAACCTGGTAGAGATCTGTTGGCCGGCCTTAACGCTCATGAAGTGTTAGTGACGGCGGAAACTCACGTCTTACCTCCAAACGAGGAGGTAGTACCGTCGCGGCGGGCGGCGGCCACGCCATCACCGGGCTGAGCACCTCGTGTCGAAAGGGGCTGTCTTGAATGCTGCGAACCACTTCTCACGAACGCGCCGCACGAGCGGTCCTCGAGCTCGGTGGACAGCCGCGCGTAGTCGTGTCAGGGAATCATGCGACGCCCTGGTCGATGGTGGATGCGCTCGACGCCGCGGTGCCCGAATGGATTCTGCATATGCTCAACGCCCAGCCTGGAGTGCCGTGCCGAGATGGCGTCCTGCTGGAGACCTGCTTCATAGGTCCAGGCATGCGCGACCAACCGACCCTGTCATACGTGCCAAGCAGGTTGTCCGCGGTCCCCGTGCTGCTCGGCTCCCGATTGCGTCCTGATGTCGTAGTCGTGCACGTGGCCCCAGCGCGCCGCGAGCGGTTCTCCCTCGGCATCGAGGTCAACATTCTGCCCGCGGCAATTGAGGCGTGCCGGGCGAGCGGCGGCCTGGTCATTGCCGTGGTCAACAGTCAAATGCCTTACACCCTCGGCGATGCACTCGTATCGGCTGACGACATCGACTTCGTGGTCGAGCACGACGCGGCGTTATCCGCCGCCTCGCCGGTCGGGGTGGATGAAGCTGCGCGCATCATCGGGCAGCAGGTGGCCGTCCGGATCGGTGATGGGGCGACCCTTCAGGTGGGCATCGGAGCGATCCCGGATGCCGCGCTGGCCGGCCTTGTGAATCGACGCGGGCTGCGGGTGTGGTCGGAGATGGCCAGCGATGAAGTGCTGGCCCTGGACCGAGCTGGCGCGCTGGATCCTGACAGTCCGGTGGTGGCGTCGTTCTTGCTCGGCGGCCCCGAACTCTACGCGTGGGCAGCCGGATCGAGAGTGCGGATGATGCGGACCGAGACGACCAACGACCCAGCGTTGATCGCTGCGCAGCCGGCGATGACATCGATCAACGCCGCCATGCAGGTCGATCTGTTCGCGCAAGCGAACGCGGCCAGCATTGGCTCGCGCACGTACTCGGGCTTCGGCGGACAACCCGACTTCGTTGCCGGCGCGTTGCACTCCTCAGGCGGTCAGGCGCTCATCGCACTGCTTTCCTGGCACACCAAGGCAGACAGATCCACGATCGTCCCGCTGCTTCAGTATCCGGTCACGTCGTTCCAGCACACGGCCGTGATCACCGAGCACGGCACCGCCGAACTGTCCGGACGCGACCAGCAGGCGCAGGCAACAGCGCTGATCGATCGCACCGCGGACCCACGGGTCCGCGACTATCTGCGGACCCAGCGAACACTGGCGCCGAGATCGTCCCCGCTTTAGCTTGCCGAGGCACCTCACCGCCACACCCCTGGGGCAACAACCTCACCAGACGGCACGCCGCCGTCAACTCACCACCTCGTATCGGTTCGTTGATTACGACGACGCTGAGTACCCCAGCGAAGCCGCAGGTCAGGGTGACTACAACCGTCGTGAAGGACTTGCACTCGCTAGGTGCCGTCGGTACCTATGATGCCGCGGTCATTACTTCGATTATTGGCTCCGCCGCGATCGCTGGCGCAGTGGGTGGCGTAGGTGGCCACTTGTGGAAGGGCATGTCCCGTTCGGATGCAAAGCAATTCGGGGATCTCATTGACGCCGGTGAGGCGTGTCTACTCGTGATTGGTGAGTCCACGCTCCAGGCAGCAATCGACAAAGCATCCATCAAGGCCGAAAAGCACGTCGAAAGGGAGCTCGACGTCGACAGCAAGGATCTCGACAAGGCTGTTCGGGAGACGGCGAAGCAACTAAGTTAGGCGCCAACCTAGGCACAGTTGCAGCGGGAACAGGATCTTTGGTGGATGAACGGCGATTCTTCATGCTGCAACGGCGAGGGACTCCGCCTAAATGAACGGCGGCGTCTCTATCGTCTTAGCGTGCGTCGCTGGATGGGTCCTCGTGTCCGGTCGGTTGGGCCGGCTCAGCGTCACAGCACCCATCGTGCTGGCCCTAGCCGGGCTGGTCCTTGGGTCCGGGGCGAATTCCCCGGTTCATGTGAACCTCGGTACCGAGCAGGTCAGGACCATCGTCGAGGTCACGCTGGCCTTGATCCTGTTCAGCGATGCATCAAAGATCAGCGCCAAATGGTTTGACGAGCCGTCGTCGCGAATCGCAGCACGATTGCTCTGCATCGGTCTCCCGCTCACGATTGCTGCTGGCCTGCTTGCCGCGCTCCCTCTGTTCCCGGGCACCGGCTGGGCAGTCCTGGCCGTCGTTGCGGCATCGCTCGCTCCTACGGACGCCGCGCTTGGTGCCTCCGTGATGAATGACGAACGAATACCCCTCAGGGTTCGTAACGTCATCAACGTCGAAAGCGGGCTCAACGACGGGCTTGCCACACCATTCGTGCTGTTCTTCCTGGCGATCGCGGCGGCAGCGGACGCCCACGACTCCGTGCTGCACGCCAGCGAGCAAGCGATCGTCGACATCATCGTCGCTGTCGCAGTTGGTGCAGCGATCGGCTGGATCGGCGGTCGCCTTCTCATCATCGCCGAGCAGCACGGCTGGGCAGTACCACTGCAACAACCGATCTTGCCGTTCGTCCTGGCCTTGATGGCCTACTTCGGAACCGTAGCCGCGAGTGGCAACGGATTCGTCGCCGCATTCGTTGCCGGCGTCGCGTTTGGGACAGCGTCAAACGTCGGGAAGCAGCCACAGATCATGGAGTTCATCGAGCGCTCCGGGACATTGCTTACCTTCTTCGTTTGGTTCGTCTTCGGTGCAGCATTTCTCCGGCCAGCCTTTGACGAGATCACTTGGCAGGTGGTCGTCTATGCGCTCGTGAGCCTAACCTTTGTGCGTATGGTCCCCGTGGCCGTCGCACTCATCCGTAGCACGATGAGCCGCGATGAAGTCCTGCTGATCGGTTGGCTTGGTCCCCGAGGACTGGCCTCCATCGTCTTTGCACTCATCGCCATCGATGAACTCGGGCCGACCCACGGTGGCCCGCTCGTTGGACAGGTGGTGACAGTTACCGTCGCATTCTCTGTCGTGCTTCACGGCCTCACCGCCGGACCGGTCGCGGGTTGGTTCGCGAGTCGGTCACCGGCCGGTGAAGTTGCAGCCACGTAGTTCGCTCCACGGGGCGAATCGCGTGCTTACGCTGACCGTCGTGAGTCAAAACAAGTCCACTGGCAGCGATTTGTCGGCGCAACAAGAGACAGTTCGGCAGCGCGTCGCGAAGGCGGGCGCGCAGAAGGTGGTGTCTTCACGGCTGCGATTGCCGACGGCCGCATCAACGCCCACGAAGACGCGAGCGGGGCCGAGAGCGGCAACGCGATCCAGCGGTTCGCAGACCGCGCAGTCGCATCGACGAACTGAACCGTGGTACCCGGCCGCTACGCCTGCTCGGCGTTTTTGATTTCCGTGTGAAGGACGCCCTGAGCCGCGCCTGAACCGGCCCTCCCGCCACCTGCGCCCCGCAACACAAAAGCCACGCCTACCGCCAAGCAGGCACCAAGCAGCGGACCGGCCACGTACACCCAGTAAGAGGTGAAGTTGGCGCTGATCGCGTCGGGTCCGAAGGTACGGGCGGGGTTCATCGACGCCCCCGAGATCGGGCTCCCCCACAGGCCAGCAAGTGCGATGTAGGCTCCGACGCCCAAGGCACCGATGACCCCTAGGTTTTGCGCGCCCGAGGCGGTACCAAGAATTACACTCACCAAGCCGAACGTGAGCACGGTCTCCATGACCGCGGCGTCCCAAGAACTGAATCCCGTAGCCGGATAGTTCGAGCCGTAACTCGACGACACGTGAACCACTGCCTGCAGGAACCACGCCGCCAAAGCCGCACCTGCAAGTTGCACCACTATGTAGCCCGGGGCCCGTCGCCAAGGGAAATCTCGACGCAGCGCGAACGCAATCGTCACAACGGGGTTGAGATGCGCACCTGACACTTTGCCCATGAACAAGATGATCGCCATGACCATCAGTCCTGGCGCGACCACAGCTGCGGTCCGGCTGATCGTGTGCGGAAATGCCTGTCCCATCATGCCGCCCCCGGCAGCAACCATCACCAGGAAGAACGTACCCAGCAGCTCAGACGTCAGCCGTCGCCACTCCTGCGATGGGTCGTCGAAGTCAGCGAAGATCTGCTCCAAGCGGCCCGCTTCATACTCAAGAATGCTCCGTGCTCCGCCGCTAGCAGCCGACGTTGCCTCGCCAGATGTCTCTGCCATGTCCTGTCCCAATCAGTCCGGTGAACCGCTCCGGACCAACCCTGCCAGACGCGGCCGAGGAAGGATGTCGAGAATTGGATTTCTGATCCGTCCCAGGGTGCACTCGGCCAGCGGGGCCGCAGTCACACAAGGAGAACACCATGGCCAAGTACCTCATGCTCAAGCACTACCGAGGCGCACCAGCGCCTGACAACGACGTCCCGATGAATCAATGGCAGCCCGAAGAGGTTGAGGCACACATCCAGTTCATGAACGACTTCGCAACTCGGCTCGAAGGTAGCGGGGAGTTCATCGACGGACAGGCGCTGTCGCCCGACGGCGTGTGGGTCCGATACGACGGCGAGGGACGCCCCCCAGTGACCGACGGCCCGTTTGCCGAAACGAAGGACTTGATCGCTGGATGGATGGTGATCGACGTCGACAGTTACGAGCGGGCCATCGAACTTGCTGGTGAGCTATCGGCAGCACCAGGAGCCGGTGGCAAACCGATCCACGAATGGTTAGAGCTGCGTCCCTTCCTCACCGCGCCGCCCACCGTCACGTAGTGACCGCGGACGACGTCGAGCTACGCGAGCTCGTCCCACAGGTGCTGAGTGTCCTCGTCCGTCGCGGTGCGGATTTCGCGACGGCCGAGGACGCCGTACAAGAGGCGCTGATCCGGGCGCTCTCCGCGTGGGAGGACGAGCTGCCCGCCGACCCCAAGGCGTGGCTGATCACGGTCGCTTGGCGAGCCTTCATAGACCTGACGCGGTCAGAAGGGTCGCGCCGAGAGCGAGAACTGCGATTCGACGCCGAACCGCCGCCCGGCGACATCCCGAGCGCGGACGAGACGCTGCACCTTTACTTCCTGTGCGCGCACCCCGACCTGACGTCGTCGTCTGCAGTCGCGTTGACGTTGCGCGCGGTGGGTGGCCTGACCACTCGTCAGATTGCCGCGGCGTATCTGGTGCCCGAGCCCACGATGGCGCAGCGCATCAGCCGTGCCAAGCGGGTAGTGAGTCGAGCGCGTATCGATCGTCCCGGCGATGTACGCACGGTGATGCGGGTGCTTTACCTGGTCTTCAACGAGGGCTACTCCGGTGACCTCGATCTGGCTGCCGAGGCGATCCGACTGACCCGGGAACTGGCCGTCCTGGTCGACGAACCCGAGGTCCAGGGCTTGCTAGCCCTGATGCTGCTTCACCACGCCCGCCGCAGCAGTCGTATCCGAGCGAACGGCAGTCTGGTACCACTCGCCGATCAGGACCGCAGCAAGTGGGACACCACGCTGATCGCGGAAGGAGTCGGCATCGCGCAAGCAGCGCTCGCACGCGATCAGCTTGGTGAATACCAGGCCCAAGCGGCAATCGCCGCGGTACACGCTGACGCGCCGCGGGTCGAGGAGACCGACTGGGTTCAGATCGTGGAGTGGTACGACGAACTACTCCGGTTCGCCGACACTCCGATCGTCCGGCTCAACCGAGCAGTCGCGGTCGGTGAAGCTGATGGGGCACCCGCAGGACTAGCGGCATTGGCGCAGGTCGACGAGGAGGTCCCGCGACGGGAAGCGGTCGCCGCATACCTCCATGAAAAGAACGGCGATCTCGAACGCGCAGCACTCCTGTACGCAGACGCAGCCCGCAACGCCCCCAACCTCGCAGAACGCGACCATCAGACGCGCCAAGCCGCTCGACTCAACCAGCAACTGCAACGGTCACCATAAGATTTCGTCATGCCAATTCGGACGGTTGTGCAAACGGGGCCAAAAGCGAAGAAGGCCGTAGCTTTCGCCGTCGACTGGCCGGGCTGGAGCCGCGGAGCAAAGACCCCCGATCTCGCGATCGAAATGCTCGATGCCTATCGCGATCGGTATCGTCCCGTCGCAGTTGCTGCCACGCTGAACGAGGAATTCGACGACGCCGGATCCCTCGTCGTTGTCGAGGATGCGATCGGCACCCCTTCGACGGACTTCTGGGGGATCTCCTTCGCGCCATCAGCCGTCGAGCAAGAACCAATGGACAATGCCGAGCTCGACCGCAAGATTGCCTTGCTGCAGGCGTGCTGGGGTTTCTTCGACGACATAGCGTCGCGAGTGTCGGCAGAGATGCAAAAAGGCCCGCGTGGCGGTGGGCGCGACCGCGACCAAATCATCAGGCACACGATCCGAAACGAGAGCGAGGAATTCGCAAAGCGATTGGGGCTGCGGATTCCGGAGGGCGGCGCCCTGACACCGGATGGCCTGCGTGAATATCGAGTGGAGTACGTCGCGACCATGCGGTCATACAACGCAGGTGAGGGTAAACGGATGCGATCGTGGAACCTGCCGTTTCTGATCCGTCACAGCGCGTACCACACGCTGGATCATGCCTGGGAAATGGAAGACAAGAACCTCAATCGAGACGTTGCAGACGTTCCTCGTGGAACGTGAGGCTGTGCCCGATCCAGCCAAGGTCCCCAGTCGCTAATCCATCATCGGCGCCGTTCCGCATCAGGGTGGGAAGAAGGGTGCGGTAGGTCTCGATTTGGTAGAGCGCCCCAACAACCAGAGCCAGATCCGCCGCCTCGCGCAACGCTTCGTAGGGGTACAACCCTGACCAGGCACCGACGTATGCGTCGACCAGTCGACGACGCACGGCGCTGTCTTCCGTCCTTGAGACGTACGTCGCGAGATCGACGAATGGGTGCGACACGGCAGCATCCGTCCAGTCAAAAACGCACGTAACGCCGGGTCCAAGTGCAACGTTCCATGGATGAAGGTCACCGTGGACCAGGGACGGACCTGGTCCGATCTCGTGGAGTCGCCGACAAGACTTGGCCAAGGTTGGCGTCGCTGCCAACCACCGGGCCCGTAGGTCCGCAGGCATCCGGTCCATCAGCACCGCGTCGTCGCTCATTGCCTCGACCCGCAGTGCCAGATCCGTCAGCGACCTAACCGGAAGTCCAAGTGCGATCAACTCATCGGTTCGACCCAGCCACGACTGTTGTATGCCGGCATGCGCAACAAGGCCCTCCTGCCACAGCGACTGGTCCTGTTCACCCAACTCAGCGGCACCGAAGTCTCGCATCAACAGCCACCCCTGAGCGGCGTCAACGGCTATCACTTCCGGCACCCTCCCCGGCATTCGTTCAGCTAACGCTCGCGTGACGACCGCCTCGTGCCGGAAGAGATCGGCGCTGCACTTGAAGAAGACATGCCCGGCCGCCGAAGGCGCGCTCAGCACAACCGAGGGGCCCCAAAGAAGGTGCTGCCGCGGTGCACCGATAGCCGGTCGACCCACTTCCACCATCTGCTCAAGAGTCCAGGTGCAGGCGCGTCCAAACCAGCCCGGTAGTGACCACGGCGGACGCAGCGGCGACCAGCCGTCAGTGCGCTCGCGGACCCAGGCAGCGACGGCGGCTCGACAGGTCTGCGGCTCGAGCTGAGCGATTGTCTCGTCGTCCAGGTCCAGCCAAGTCAACCCGGTCGGCGGCTCGGCCGCAGCAGTGTCGAACTCCAACATCAGCGAGTTCTGCTTGGTTTCGCTAGCTGAGGTGTTGACCTGGCGCAGCACCACTGACGTTGCGGGATCGATCACGTCGACGGAGTCCAGAATTCCGTTCAGCTCCGGCTCTGCCTTGTTCAACCACACCGTCGGCAGGCTCGCTGAAGTCGGACCCGTGGCTGGCTCTACGTCGGTAACAAGAACCGCAGTCCGAGTCGGATGAGGCAACAGCAACGCCACCAGGCAGCCCTCGGCCGACTCTCGATCGCTCACGCTGCGAGCCTGCCACTAGTGTCTACTCGCTGACAGCCGTTAGGCGCGTCTGCCGTGGATCGTCCGGCACGTCCTGCCGGTGAGCAGAAGGGGTTTGCCATGGCAAGCGTGGTCTTTGACCAAGCAACCCGCATCTACCCAGGATCGACCACGCCTGCGGTCAATCACCTCGACCTTCAAATCGAGAATGGCGAATTGCTCGTCCTTGTTGGCCCGTCGGGCTGCGGGAAGTCCACCAGCCTTCGCATGCTGGCCGGGCTCGAGGACGTCGACGAGGGGACCATCTGGGTGGACGATCGCGACGTCACGACACTGGAACCCAAAGACCGTGACATGGCTATGGTCTTCCAGAACTACGCCTTGTATCCACACATGACGGTCGCGAAGAACATGGGTTTTGCCTTACGCACGGCCAGGGTGTCCAAGTCCGAAATCGACCGACGTGTCAAGGACGCTGCGAAGTTGCTCGATCTCTTGCCGTACCTCGACCGAAAACCGAAATCTTTGTCCGGCGGGCAGCGTCAACGAGTCGCCATGGGCCGCGCCATTGTCCGCAAGCCGCAAGTCTTCTTGATGGACGAGCCGCTATCCAATCTCGACGCCAAACTTCGCGTCCAAACGCGCGCACAGATCGCGTCGCTCCAAGAGCGACTGGGAGTAACCACGGTCTATGTCACACACGATCAGGTTGAAGCTATGACCATGGGTGATCGGGTTGCCGCCATGAAGGACGGCCTGCTCATGCAGTGCGACACTCCAGAAACTCTCTACGACCGCCCGGCAAACGTGTTCGTTGCCGGCTTCATCGGCTCCCCTGCAATGAATCTCTTCGATCTCGAACTCGTCGACGGAGGAGCGATGTTCGGCGAGCATGTACTGCCGCTGGACCGCAGCGTCGTTGCCGATGCGAAGTTGGAGGGGGCCCAGGTTACCGTCGGACTACGTCCGGAAGATCTGCAAATCACCACTGGTAACGGCTGGCCGTTCACGGTCAGACTTGTCGAGGGTCTTGGGGCAGACGCCTACGTTCATGGAACTGTTCCGCTGCAAGATGGCACGACGACCGACATCACGATGCGTACCGACGGGCGTAAGCAACCTCGTAAAGGAGAGACGTTGCTGCTGACCATCGACAGGGAGCGCGTGCATGCGTTTGACCCAACGTCCGGCGATCGTCTGGGCGGGTAAATGACCGTCATCTCTGCGCCCGCGTTGCTGATTGGCACAGAGTTCGTGGGGCCGGCCGCAGTAGTCGTTCGCAACGGCACCATCTGCGAGATTCTCGACCACATACCCGCAGTGGCGAGTACTCATGTGCAACTGACTTCCGGTGTTCTCACAGCTGGGATGGTCGATCTGCAGATCAACGGGGGCTTCGGGGTCGACTTCGCTGACGCGTCGCCAGAACAGTGGACAGCGGCTCGATGCGCCTTAGCACGAACGGGGGTGACCTCGTTCGTTCCCACCTTGATTACCGCGGCCCTGTCGGACCTGTCACGACAACTCGATGACGTGATGCGAGAACAACGCCGGGACGTCCCCGGGGGCGCCCAGGTGTTGGGAGCCCACCTGGAAGGGCCATTCCTTTCGCCGGTTCGGGCTGGCGCTCACGATGTGAGCCTGATCGTCGACCCAACACCCGCGAGCCTGGACGAGTTGCTTTCGCAGAACCGTCACACCGCAATACGAATAATGACGCTGGCACCGGAGAGTCCGGGGGCGTTGGCAGCCATCAGTCGACTTCGTGAGTTAGGAATCACCGTTGCGGTCGGTCACAGCGATGCCACGGCGGACCAGGTGAGCGCGGCAGCAGACGCCGGCGCTTCGATGATTACTCATCTGTTCAACGCCCAGCGTGGCCTCCACCATCGCGAACCTGGTGTCGTGGGAGCTGGCCTGGCCGATACGCGCTTTCGACTTGGTCTCATCGCAGACCTTCATCACGTCACAGGGACGGTGCTGAAGATCGCCTTCGATGCGGCGCCTCAGCGCATCGTGCTCGTGACAGACGCCGTAGCGGCAATGGGACTGCCGCCGGGAACCAGCATGTTGGGTGGTCGCCCAGTTCTGGTCGACGCTGACCAGCAGCCGCCGCGCCGCGACGATGGGGTGCTCGCGGGCTCCACCCTCACGATGGATCAGGCGGTGCGGAACGTGGTCGGCCTGGGTGTCAGGCGCGAGACCGCACTTGTTGCCGCGACCTCGACACCAGGGGACGTCCTCGAACGGGCTGACCTTGGCAGGATCGCGGTCGGTGCGCCCGCCGACCTGGTCTGGTGGGATGAATCATCAGCGGTTGGTGAAGTCTGGCTTCAGGGCACCCCTGTCAGTCCTCGTTGAAAGACAATCCCATGAACAGTTCACCATCGGTACGCAGCAGCTCGACGAATCCCAGGTGCCGGTAGAAGGTTTGCGCGTCAACGTTGGCGGTATCCACGCCGAGATGCACACCCGGCGACCCACCAGCGCGCAACCGCTCGAAGAGCAGCTCGAGCATGTGACTGCCGACCCCCTTCCCGCGAACGTGTTCCAACAGGTCGATGTGGAGGTGCGAGGGATATCGGGGTAGATCCGGATGACGCGTCAATTCCGGATTGCGGACCTGCGTGAGCAACTCGGCGTCAAACGCCTCGATGGCCCCAGACGACTGGTACTTCGCTTGGACACTCGGCCACCAAACCTCATCCAAGGCCCGCTCGAAGCTTGTCGTGTCGAGCACAGCGAGCGCATAGCCGGCTGCGCGCTCTTCGTCGTCTGCAACCAGGGCGAGTTCGGGAGCAAGTTCCAGGTAGGGCCCGACGTAGATGTCGCCCATCAGTCGCGGGTGACTAACCATCCCAGACGCATCGCGTCCCCCATCACCGGTCAAGAGACACACTTCGTAGAGATCGTCCACGTCACTGGCACGGAAATCCCTGACAGTTACGGTTTGCATGTCCCCTCGTTCGAACCACCGGGCGCGCGTTGTTGGATCGGACCGTTGAGCCTAGCGCGACCTAAGTGCTAGCGGTCTGGGCTCGGTCACCGGCAGACTGCTCACACCACAACGTTCCTGGAGGGCTCCACTGTGAGCGGTGCAAGTCATTCGTATCTGGACGAAACTGTCAGATTGCTGACCAAGGTTCGCGACGAGCAGAGTTCGGCAATCCACGACGCCGCCGAACTGGTCGCGCAGGCGGTGTCAGCGGGCGGTCTGGTTCACGTCTTCGGGACTGGCCACTCACACCTGCTGGCGGAGGAGCTCTTCTACCGGGCAGGGGGGTTGGCGCAGATCAACCCGATTCTCATCGATGCGCTAATGCTTCATGCCGGTGCCGCGCGAGCCACCCGCCTCGAGCGGCTGTCGGGCCTGGCTGAAGCGCTGCTCGACGATGAGCCGATCGGGACGGGCGACGTGATGATCGTCGTCTCAAACTCTGGCGGTAACGCGACCTGCGTGGAGATGGCGTTAGCCGCACGCAGTCGAGGCATGTCCACCATCGGGGTCACGAGCATCCAGCATGCAACCGCGCCAGGGGCTCGGCAACGCGAGGGGCGGCGGCTGCACGAAGTGGTTGACGTCGTCCTGGACAACCAGGGTGCACCCGGTGACGCATGCATTGCACTCGAAGGTTCCGAGCTACGCGTCGGGCCCACGTCCACCGTCGTAGGGGCAGCAATGCTGAACGCGGTTGTGGCCGAATCGGCTGAACTTATGCTCTTGCGCGGTCACTCACCCGATGTCTTTGCGAGCAGCAACATGGCCCATGGCGACGTCATCAACGATGCGTTAATCACCCGCTACGCGCCGCGAGTACGTTCGCTGTGAGTACCGGCCCGGTCGTCACACACAGACGCAGCGACGACCCCGATTTCAACGTGGTCGGCAACCCGGCGATCACCACAGACGAGCGATACGTGCTCGAGGTAGTCGACGAACCGCTTCGCATCACCGTCGTCTCGAGCAGCGATCGAGGTCGCCGCTGGGGAGAAGCACACGCTCGGCGCTTGCTGGCCACCGGCGCATTGGAGGCAGCAACGTTTGACGAGTTTCCCCGATTCGCAGTGCGCGGAATCATCGAGGGTTTCTACGGCCAGCCATGGACGCTCGAGCAGCGAATGAACATGATCGCCTTCCTTGGGTCGCACCGGATGAACACGTTCGTGTACTCCCCCAAAGACGACGACTACTGTCGACGGCGATGGCACGAGGCGTATCCCAGCTCGGAGTTGGCCGCGCTTTCTGAGCTCGTCAAAGGGGCCGGTTCCCATGGCGTTGACGTGTCGTACGGGCTCTCACCCGGCCTGTCGATTCGATACAGCGATCGGACCGAAGTGGACCGACTGCTGGCGAAATTCAGTCAAGTCTGCGAACTCGGCGTGCGAAGCGTTCAGTTGCAGCTGGACGACATTCCGATGAAGCTGCAGCACCCTGACGATCTCAGTCGGTACCCAGACTTGGTGACGGCACAGGTTGAGCTCATCGGCTTGGTGCGTCAAGGCCTGGATGTGCTGGATCCAAGCATCCGGTTAGCCGTATGCCCCACGCTCTATCACGGCCGCGGCGACGAGTCCTACCTAGCAGCGCTCGGTTCACGAACCGATCCCCGGGTTGACTTGCTCTGGACCGGACGGGCCATCTGCTCCCCAGAACTCGACCTTGCCGATGCTGCGACGTTCCTGCGTACGACGTCACGACAAGTTCTGTACTGGGACAACTACCCGGTCAACGACGTGGCGATGACTGCCGAGTTGCACCTCGGTGCCTATCGCGGACGCGATCCCCACCTCTACCGGTTCTCGCGCGGCGTTCTCGCCAATCCGATGGAGCGACCAGAGAGTTCGAAGATTGCTCTGGCGACCATCGCGGACTATCTATGGGACCCCGAAAGTTACGACCCCGATCTCAGTTGGGCAGCAGCGATAGCCGAAATTGCCGGTCCACGAGACGCCGAAGCGCTTCAACTGTTTGCCGACAACGTCCGAACCTCTTGCCTAGAGGAGGCCGATTCCCCGATGCTTACCGAGGCACTCCAGACACTTGAGTTCGAGACCGAATACGGGAACCCGCAAGTCGGACGCGATGCACTGTCCGGGTTGGCACATCGGTTCGCCGATGCGGCAGGTCAACTCCTAGGCGCCGATGTAGAGAATCAGGTGCTGGCTGCCGAGATCCGTCCATGGGTTGAAGCGTTCGCGGCCGGCAGCAAGGAACTGCTCGACATGCTGCGAGGGAAATCCGCGGTGGCCGACACCTACGGCTCGAGCCTGCCCCCGCTGGTGTTCGGCGACGTGCTCGACATGTTCGTCAGATCTGGAACCGACCTGATTGACCCCACGTCGGAAGGTGCTTAAGTTGTCCACCCGCATGCGCTTCGGACTGGTTGGTACGGGGTACTGGGCCCGCGAGACACACGCGGTCGGCATTGACCGTGCTCCCGAAGCCATGCTCGCCGCTGTATGGGGACGCAACGGCGTAGCAGCAAATGACCTCGCACAGCGCTACGGCGTTACCGGATACACAGATTTCGACGAGTTCCTTGGTGAGGTTGATGGGGTCTCGTTTTCTGTGCCACCGCAGGTTCAAGCACCTCTTGCTGTTCGCGCCGCTACCGCGGGCAAACATCTCCTCCTCGAAAAACCCATTGCACTCGACGAACCGGCTGGGGACGAGATCGTTGCCTCAGTTCGGGCCAGTGGAGTTGCTGCTCTTGTGTTCTTCACTCACCTGTTCTCACCTCCGGTGACCAAATGGTTTCGGAGCAACGACGAATCGCAGTGGCTCGGTGGGGACGCCTACTGGCTGGGGTCCGCGCTTGGCGATGACAATCCCTTCAATACCCCCTGGCGTCGCCAGCACGGGGGTCTCTGGGACGTCGGCCCGCATGCGGTTGCCGACCTCAGGCGGGCGCTGGGCCCGATCGTCAAGGTCACCGCCGACTCCGGAGCACCCGACGTCACGCATCTGGTGCTCCATCATCAAAGTGGCGCGAGCAGCACCTGCACTCTCACCCTTTCAGCACCTGCAGCGGCCGACGGATTCACCATGATGTTGTGGGGGGCAACCGGCCGCTCTCATCTGCCCATCGCCGAGGTGGATTCGCAGGAGGCGCATACCGTCGCCGTTCAAGACCTCATCGCGCTGGTCCGTTCAGGAGGTCGAGAGCATCCTGCGAACCTAGCAACCGGTCGTGACGTGCTGCGCATACTCGCGGCCGCTCAGCGTCAGCTCGACACGAGGTCCGGGGTATGAGGTCACTGCAGATCAACTTCCCGCGGCCACGCGAGGTCGAACTATTGGAGAGTGAGGTTGGACAACCGGGCGACGGCGAAGTCAGATGCCGGGCAATGGCATCCCTCATCAGTACCGGGACCGAGAGCTTTTGCCTGGCTGGCACCTTCGACCACGGCACGTTTTGGGAGGAGTGGGTTGAGTACCCCTTCTCCCCCGGCTACAGCATGACCTCGACGGTGGTGGACGTTGGTCCTAACGTTTCCGGCGTAGCCGTGGGAGACCGCGTCGCGACGAGCACACCGCACCAGTCCACTTTCGTCGTCCCAGCGGCAGACTGTGTCGTTGTCCCCGAATCGGTGACCAGCGAGCAGGCCTGCTGGGCATCCCTGGCGTGTACGGCGCAACTGGGTGTGCGTCGCGCTCAACTCGAACTGGGTGAAACCGCGGTCGTGGTGGGGCTAGGCATCCTGGGTCAGCTCGTCGTGCAATACCTAAGGCTCAGCGGAGCGCGTCAGATCATCGGTATCGATCCTGGCCAATCACGCGCGGCGTTGGCCCGAAAGGGCGGCGCCACGGAAGTGCTTCACGCAGACGTCGTTACTGCGCTGGAGGACGTGCGTGAAATTACTGACGGTGCGATGGTCGACGTCGCCTTCGACATCACCGGCCACCCGGACGTGCTTGCGCCCACCACACGACTGGTCCACCAGCTTGGTCGAGTAATCCTCCTCGGCGACACACCGACGCCAAGTCGCCAACAACTCGGACCACGAATCGTGGCTGACTCGGTTTCAGTGCTCGGCGTGCACGCCTCGGCGGCTCCAGCGATCTCCAGCCTGCGGGACCCGTGGACGTTGTCGGCCATGACTTCACTCTTCTTCGACTGGGTCTCCACCAGTCGGATGGATGTGGATTGCTTGGTCACACATCGGTTCCAACCAAGTCAAGCACCCGAGGTGTATGAATCCTTGCGCGCAGACAGGTCACAGTTTCTCGGCGTCATCCTCGACTGGACGAAGGAGTCGGAATGACGTCGACTCGACCCGTACGTTGGGGAGTGCTCGGGACCGCCGGAATCACCGAAACTGTGGTTCCTGCGATGTCTCTTTCCGAGCACACCGAGGTCGTTGCCATTGCCAGTCGAACATCGGATCGAGCCGAAGCGGCGGCTCGATCCTTGGCGATCCCCAAGGCGTACGCCTCGTACGCAGAGTTGCTCGCTGACCCTGACATCGAGGCGGTCTACATTCCGCTGCCAAACTTCCTGCACCTGGAGTGGGTACTGGCCGCAGCGGCTGCGGGCAAACACATTCTCTGTGAGAAGCCGATGGCCATAACGGCAACCGACGCGCAGCTGATGGTCGACGCAGCCCGGGCTGCCAACGTGGTGCTCGTTGAGGCTTTCATGTACGGCAATCACCCACGTTATGACCGGCTGCACGACATCGTGCACTCAGGCGAGATCGGTGAGGTTCGCAGCATCTCTGGAACCTTCACCTTTAACGCGAGCGATGAAGTTGACTTGACTGCGTTCGCAGGGCATCCAGGTGGCGGCGCTCTATACGACGTTGGCTGCTATGTCATGCACGCGGCTCGACAGTTGCTCGGCACTGAGCCCGTTGCCGTGACAGCCAATGCTCAGGTCTCGACAGATCACGGCGGAATCGACATGATGACCAGCGCGCTGGTCGAGTTCCCTGGCGACATCTCGCTGCTGCTGAAGTGCGGTATGTGGGCTGCCGACGAGGACACCCTCAGCATCCACGGATCCGTGGGCCGGATCGAGGTGCCCAGTGCCTTTTTCGGCGTACCCGGCAAGGCCGGTTTCTCGGTAATGGTCGACGACACGATCCGATATGAGTCGGTCCCACCTGTCGACCACTACACACTGCAGGCCGACACCGTGTCCCGGGCGGTGCAGTCGGGTTCGCCCCTTCGCTATGACCGGCAGGATCCCGTGCGCGGTGCCGCTGCCCTAGAGGCCTGCGTTCAGTCGTTCCAAACCCACGAGCGCGTCGAGATCGTGTCTGACGAAGACGTCCCTGGAACCGATGAATCCAGTAGGGTCTAACAACCATTCGACGGCCAGATAACCAGAGGTGACCATGCGTGACTGTCCGCCCCCGCACCCGGCTGATTGCCGCCACGGCCGCTGCCGTCGCCCTTGCCGCCATGCTCGCCGCTTGCAGCTCAGACTCAGGCTCACAAAGCGACTCCGAAAACTTCACGATCCGGGTCGCGATGGGTTCGACGGGCAAAGCGGTAGACAGCATCTTCACAACGCTCAAGCAGGAGTACGAAGACAAGTATCCGGGTCGAACAGTCGAAATCATTATTCAAGAGGACGACACCTACGAGACCATCGGAATTACCAACTTACTGAACTCCCGCGACGCGCCCGACGTCTATTTCGAACGTCCTGGAACCAGGATGCAGACAAAGGTTGACGACGGATTTGGCGCAGACATCACTGAGGAGGTTTCACAGCCGGCGTTCACCGATCGCATTGCCGATAGCGCCTACTCGGGGATGACGATCGACGGAAAGACCTACATGGTCCCGTGGAGCGGAGACGTCACCAATGTCTTCTGGTACGACAAAGACGTCTTCGCAGCCAACAACCTGACGCCCCCCAAGACGTGGGCAGAATTCATGGATGTCTGTGCCGCGCTTAAGGCGGCTGGGATCACGCCACTGATCGACGGCAACAAGGACAAGTGGCCTGTAGGGAGCATTGCTTCACACCTCGCCGAGCGCCAGGTCGGCAATGACGCCTACGTCGCCGCGATCATGGGTGAGCAGCCGATGAACTCCCCCGAGATGGTGACCGCCTTCGGCCACCTTCAAGAACTCGCGGACAACGGCTACATCAATGACAGCGTGAACGCTCTCCCAGATGACCAAGCAACGTCCGAGTTCCTGCTAGGGAACGCTGGGATGATTGGCATCGGAAGTTGGTTGGTATCCGATCAGGTCACTCAGGCGCCAGGTCTTAACTTGGGCTACTTCAACATGCCGCAGATCGACGGAGCTGGGGACCCCCAAAGTGTGCTGGGCGTGTCCACGGGGTTCATGGTCAACGCACACAGTGAGCACATCCAGGCAGCCACAGACTTCCTCGCCTTGATGAGCACCGAGGAGTCCTCACAGATGTTCGCAAAGGCCGGACTCACTCCCCTCACTAAGGACCCATTCAAGGGCGTCAAAGCCGATCCGAATACCGTCTCGCTTGCCGCTCTACTCAGTGGTGCACCAGTAACCGTCGCTCCAGCGGACACCCTTGACGTCAAACGCGCCGATGAGTTCTATACCGCAGCGGCCGCAGTCATCGGTGGCTTGAAGACTCCGCAGGAGGCGCTTGACGAAGCTCAGTCACGGGTCGAGGGGCTACCCACAGACTGAGAGCGAGGCGGAGTGAAACCGAGTAGCCGATGGTCGGCCTACTTGCTGGTGGCTCCGGCCGTCCTGTTCTTCGCCTTTGTGGTGGGGATACCCGTCCTCGGGACGATCTGGCTCAGTTTCAACAGTTGGTCCGGCAGTAACCAGATTCACTTCATCGGTTTTGACAACTTCACCCGAGCGTTCCAGGACACCGTCTATCGCAAGACGTACGTCAACACCTTTATCTACATCGCGGCCACCCTGATACTCGAAGTTGCGGTCGGGTTTGCCTTAGCTGGCCTGGTGTCGGTGAGGGGCCGACGCACCGGTTGGTATCGAATTGCGTTCTTCATTCCCGTAATGCTGCCCATGGTTGTGATCGCCGTTCTGTGGTCGTTCATCTACAGCG
Organism: uncultured Actinomycetota bacterium; assembly: GCA_963726755.1. Classification (GTDB taxonomy): domain Bacteria; phylum Actinomycetota; class Actinomycetes; order JAHEKZ01; family JAHEKZ01; genus DATKIY01. The sequence continues at coordinate 573,589 of CAVSDB010000001.1, read as the reverse complement.
ATGATGGCGGGCTCCTCAACTCTTTCTTGACCGCAATCGGGCAAGACGACCTCAGACGCGTCTGGCTTGGCGACCCAAGAACGGCGTTGATGGCCGTCTCGGTTGTCTCCGGCTGGATCTACGCCGGGTTCTACATGGCAATCTTCTACGCAGCGCTTTCGCGCATCCCGTCTTCGATCCTTGAGGCAGCCCGCCTCGATGGGAGCTCAGAGTGGGGATTGTTTTTCAAAATTAAGGTACCCATGGTTCGCGGGATGACTGAGGTTGCCGCGCTGTTGTGTATCACTGGTGCCTTTCAAAGCTTCGACCTGTTCTATGTCATGACAAACGGTGGTCCAGACCACGCAACAGAGATTGTGACGACCTATCTGGTTTCCGTCGTGTTCCGAGACCACGAAGTCGGGTATGGGGCGGCACTGTCCCTGATCATGACGATCGTCGTGGTCAGCATCGGTCTGATGTACGCCAAGTTGCGAAGAGGTGGTGGTGTCGATGTCGAGTACTAAGCGACGCCCCAAATCTCGGCTGGCGTTTGCCTCTGGCGCCACTTACTACGTGGTCATGACCATCATTGCGTTGATCTATCTCCTTCCCCTGGTCTGGATGGTGCTTTCTTCCTTCAAGAAACAAGAAGAGATCTTCGCCAACCCGTGGGCACTACCGAAGTCCATCGACCTCTCCATCCTCGGGCGGGCATGGCAGGAGGGCGGGCTCGGCAGGTACGTCATCAACAGCATGATCGTCACGACCGTTTCGGTGTTCGCGATCCTGGTGTTCGGTGCGATGGCTGCGTTCGCGCTGAGCCGGCTCAGGTTTCGACTCCGCGGGTTCTTCTTGGTCTTCATGGCTTTGGGTTTGCTGTTGCCCGTGCAGTCGTACTTCATCGCCCAGAGCACGCTGCTCGACAAGCTGTACATCACTGACACCAGGTGGGCCCTGATCATTCCGTACATCGGGCTTGGTCTGTCACTGGCGGTGTATCTGCTCAAGGCGTACCTGGACACGTTGCCTAAAGAGGTGTTCGAGTCCGCCCGAATGGACGGATGCGGAGACGTGCGGATGTTCTTCGTACTGGTCATCCCCCTTATCAGACCGGGGCTTGCCACCGTGGCGGTGTTCTCGATCCTGGCAACCTGGAACGAGTTTCTGCTCGCCACCCTCTACATCCAAAGTGACGAGTACAAGACCATTCCGGTTGGACTACTGGCGTTTACCGGTAAGTACGCCACTGACTATCCGATGCTCTTCGCTGCTTTGTCGATCGTGACCATCCCTGTGATTGCGATCTACGTCATCTTCCATCGACAGGTCATCAGCGGCATCACTGAAGGAACCATTCGATGACCGTCACCGTCGGTGTGGACATCGGCGGCACGAAGGTTGCCGTCGGGGTTGTCAACAATTCGGGTCAGGTCATGACGCAAGTACGCCGGCCGATTTCAACCAATGACGCCGCCGGCACCCTCTCGGAGATCGTCGAGCTAATCATTGGCCTGCGTAACGGCCACGAGGTCAGCGCCATCGGGATTGGCGTGGCTGGCCTGTTGGACGCAAGTCGGCGAGCGCGTTGCGTTCGCCGCCAACCTCGGCTGGGTCGACGTTCCGGTCCGCGAGGTGATCGAACAAGGGACCGGCCTGCCCGCCGTCCTTGAAGATGACGCCAACACCGCAGCATGGGCAGAGTATCGATTCGGAGCTGGCCGAAATGAGTCACACCTGGTCATGGTGACTGTCGGGACCGGGATCGGCGGTGGCGTCATCGACGGCGGCTCGATCCGCCGCGGAGCGACCGGTGCAGCCTCCGATATCGGACACCTGCAGATCGTCCCTGACGGGATCGAATGTAGCTGCGGGGCACGGGGGTGCCTCGAGGAATATGCCAGCGGACGAGCGCTGGTTCGTACCGCACGCGACCTCAGCACAGCCCAGCCGTCACGAGCCCGGCTTCTGCTCTCCCTCGGTGATGGAACCCTCGAAGGCATTCGCGGTGACCACATCGCGCAAGCGGCCCGTCGTCGGGGACCCGTTGGCTGTGGAGTCGTTTGAGTACATTGCCGGCTGGCTCGGACGCGGTCTTGCTGTCTTGACTGCGGTCTTGGACCCTGGCTGCTTCGTCCTTGGCGGTGGGGTCGCCGAAGCAGGTGAGGTCCTACTCGCGCCTACGCGCGCTGCTTACCAACGATTCCTCCCAGCTGGTGCTCACCGCTCGCCTCCTCGGCTGAAGTTGGCTGAGCTCGGCAACGACGCCGGGCTCATCGGTGCGGCTGATCTGGCTCGAATGGATCTCGATCACCCCCTCCATCTGAGCTGAAGCGCCGGTACAGTGCCGAGATGAGCGCATACACCGAACCCGCCTCCCCAACTCCTGTGACCTGGCCCGCGCACGACCCGGCTACCTATCGGGTTGTCCCCGAGAGCGCCGCCCCGCTCGATCCAGACCGCGTGAAGTCCCTGCTCGCAGCCGAGTGGGAGCGGTTCGAGGCGCAGACCCCCGGCTCGGGTGCGCACCACAAACGCGCCCTCGGGTCGCTTGCCGCTCGGCGTCCCCTCGTCGTTCCAGCACTGGGATCCGTACCCCGTGGCGATCAACAGCGCCAAAGGTGCCTGGCTCACCGACGTCGACGGCCGCAAGTTGCTCGACCTCTCGATGGGCTTCGGTGCGATGCTCGCTGGCCACCTCAACCCCACGGTCGTCGCCGCAGTCGCCAAGGCTCTTGAGACCGGCACGCTGTTCGTCACACCGTCGCCTTCTGCGACCGAGGCGGCCGAGCGTTTCCAACGACGCTTCAGCCTCGACCAACTGCGTTTCACCAACTCGGGAACCGAGTCGACGATGTACGCGCTGCGCACCGCTCGCGCGTTCACCGAGCGCAAGGCCATCATCAAGATTGAGGGCGGCTACCACGGCGGCTATGACGCACTGCAGGTCTCGGTGAAGCCAGAAGTCGCCGAGGCCGGTCCCGAGGAAGCTCCGACGCCGGTCACGCCCTTCGAGGTGGAGGCCGGCACGGTGCACGTGGTCCCGTACAACGACCTCGCACGGCTTAGAGCAGATCTTCGCCGAGCACGGCTCGGAGGTCGCCTGCGTATTCATGGAGCCGGTACTCGAGAACGTCGGCATCGTTGTCCCCGACGAGGGCTACCTCGCTGGGGTGCGTGCAATGTGCGATGCCAACGGCGCGCTGTTGTTGTTCGACGAGGTCAAGACCGGCCTCACCGCCGGGTACGCCGGAGCCTCGCAGCGGCTCGGTGTCACGCCGGACCTGGTGTGTCTGGCCAAGAGCATCGGCGGCGGTCTACCGCTGGCAGCATTCGGCGGACGCGCCGAGGTCATGGCTTGCCTCACCGACGGTCGCATGCCGCACTTCGGCACCTACAACGGCAACCCGCTCGTCGTGGCCGCCGCGGTTGCCCTTGACGAGATCGCCACCCACGAGGCCCTCACGGCGGCGGAGAAGCTCAATGTCGACGCCCTCGGGGCGATGAACGCGATCATCGGCGAGCATGACCTGCCAGCCCACACCGTCGGCTTCGGCGTCAAGGGTGCGGTGACCTGGTCGACGACGCCGGTCCGCAATTACCGCGACTACAAGCGCACCGACTTCGGCGCAGCCGAACTCAGTTGGCTGTGGGGCGTCAACCGCGGAATCCTCACCCCGCCCGGACTAGACGAGCAGTGGTTGGTGTCGCTGGCTCACACCCGCGAAGACATGGACCTGTTGGTCGGCGACTTCCGCGAACTCGCTGAGGCACTGCGCGGCTGACGCTCTGCTACTGCCTTGCCATGGCAACCCGCCACCGGTCCTCATCGGTGATGAGGTGGTCGTGATCGTCATCGCCGATATCAAGTTGTACCCAGCCGATCGTCCCGGTGAACTTGCTTGAGGTCGGCGTGTAGTCGTCGCTGACGGCAGATGCCGTGTCCTGACCGACGTCGCAGGTTTCGTCCGCGGAGAAGATCATCGGGATCGTCGCGTTGAGCCTGCCGGTCGCCACTTCGTCACCAGCGACGAAGAGATGCACGTCGCCACCCTTGGCCAAGCCCCCTCCGTCATAGGTGAACTCCATACGCACCTGGGTTGTACCGGTTGGTACTGGCTGCTCGGCTGCGATCTTGACCCGACTCAGGCCGAGGAGGTTGTAGCAGTAGGTCAGACGGCCTTCGTTGAGGTACAGCACCCAGCCCGCGAACGCTCCGCCCTGAGCCACGATGACACCGTTGCTCGAACCGTCTTTGACGGTGATCTCAGCGGTGACGCTGTGAGACTTGTTCTTGAGATTGAGCACCGTATTCTCAGTCAGTCTTCCCATACCGGCGAAGAGTTTCTGCGAGGTTCCCTTGATCAGCGTTGGCCGACCAGCGAGGTCTGCGTTGAAGCGCTCGACCGTTCTGTCGTCCAGCGGAAAGACGCCGAACTTGGTGGCCTCGAGCAGGAACAACCGCTGAAGTTCCCGCAACTTGTCCGGCTGTTCACGCGAAAGATCGTTCGCCTGAGTCCAATCGGTGCTGCTGTCGTACAGCTCCCACAAGTCGTCGTCGAACGGGGTCTCCCCCACCATCAACCACGGCGTGCGGTGCTTGGTCACCGCAGACCAACCGCGGTGATAGATACCGCGGTTGCCCATGATCTCGAAGTACTGAGTCTCGTGACGCTCCGCGGCATCTGCCTCGTCGAAGCAGTAGGCCATGCTGACGCCGTGCAACGGCAGCTGCTGAAGTCCATCCACGAAGGACGGCTCTGGTAGGCCAGCTACGTCGAGGACGGTCGCTGCCACGTCAATGACGTGATGGAACTGATGGCGCGTCTCACCTTGCGCCTGGATTCCGTTCGGCCAGGACACGATTGTGCCGTTTCGAGTGCCGCCCCAGTGTGAGGCAATCTGTTTGGTCCACTGGTAGGGCGTGCACATCGCGTGCGCCCAGCCGACGGCGTAGTGGTTGTACGCAGCGGGACTTCCGATGCTGTCGACGTGCGAGATCAGAAACTCCGGCGTTTCCATGTCGGCAGCGCCGTTGAAGATGAACATCTCGTTGAAGCTGCCGTTGATCGAACCCTCTGCACTGGCGCCGTTGTCGCCGATGATGAGGTAGATGAGAGTGTCGTCGTAGACCTCGAGATCATCGAGGGTGTCCAGCAGCCGCCCGATGTGGTGGTCGGTGTGTTCGAGGAATCCGGCGTAGACCTCCATCTGCCGTTCCAAGACCGGCTTCAACTCGTCAGGCATGTCGTCATAGGCCGGGATCTCTGCATGACGCGCGGTCAGTTTCGCATCCTGAGGAATCACCCCCAATGCCTTTTGCTTGTTGAAGATCTCTTCGCGGAGTACGTCCCACCCGCCGGCGAATCGCCCACGATGGTGATCGGCCCACTCCTCGGGCACGTGATGTGGAGCGTGCGTGGCTCCTGGTGCGTAGTACATGAAGAACGGCTTGTCGGGCATCAGGGATTTCTGCTGCCGTACCCACCCAATCGCTCTGTCTGTCATGTCCTCGGTGAAGTGGTAGCCCTCTTCCGGCGTGGTCGCCGGTTCCACCGCCGTTGTGCCTTCGTAAAGCGCCGGGTAGTACTGGTTGGTCTCTCCACCCAGGAACCCGTAGAAGTACTCGAACCCACTCCCTGTCGGCCACTGGTCGAACGGACCCATCGGACTGGTGTGCCAAACCGGGACCTCATGACACTTACCGAACTGGGCAGTGCTGTAACCGTTGAGCAACAGCGTCTTCGCCAGTGGCGCTGCGTTGTTCGGTCGCAGCGAGCTGTACCCCGGTGCCGACGTCGCGATCTCAGTGATCGCGCCCATTCCCACCGCGTGATGGTTGCGCCCGGTCAACAGCGCTTGCCGAGTCGCGGCACACAGCGCCGTCGTATGAAAGCGGGTGTACTTCAGTCCCCGCCCCGCCAACCGTTCGGCATTAGGGGTTGGGCATGGGCCGCCAAATGCACTCGATGCACCGAAGCCAATGTCGTCAAGCAAGATGACCAATACGTTCGGCGCCCCATCCGGTGGGCGCAATGACTCAATCGCGGGGAACGAAGTGTCCGGATCGCGCGCGTCGTAGGTCGTCACTCCAGTCGCAACGCGATCAGGAATGGGGAGGACGGAACGCTGGATCGTCGGCTTTGAGCTCATGGTCGAAGTCTGTCGGACCGCATTGGTGACTGCCAGTTCAGGTACCGGTTAGGGCGTAAACGTCCGCGAATAGAGGCATCCGTCCCGTTCCACCGACACAGCGACGCCATCGACGATCGGTCCGACGGTTAGCCGCTCGGGGATCGCGGCCTCACTCCCGATCCGGAAGACGCCAGGGGCGATCTCGACGAGTTCTTCCTCCTCGCTTGGAGCCTCAACGCCGCCGGGAGCCGCAAGCAGCAGTTGGCCAGATCGACGCACGATTCGTAAGGTCGGATACCACGGCGAGTAACTGCGGTAGTGCCCGACGACGGCGTCCCATGACGTTGGGGAACTGACCTCGCGCTGCACTGAGTTCCTCGACAACTTCAGCGGGCTCGTCAATCGACACATAGAGATCGGGACCGTGTGTCCATCGCGGTGGTTCAGCACCCACCACCGGGTCCAGATGGAACCGCCGCAGGTGTGGCTGGTCGGTGACGTATCGCCCCGTGAGCGTGCGGTGAAGCCGACCCGTCTGACCGGCGTGCTCGACGGTGATGTCGCCGGAATCCGAGGACGCGATAGTCAGTGGTGCTGTTCCGGTCGACGCATCGACAGGTAAGAAGCGTCCGAGCGGCACCTCGCCCAAGGACGTCAGGTTCGGCAACTCAGGCGTCGGCAAGCTGGCGAGCCGATTACTCAGGTCGGCGTGTGCCACGCGAGCCAGCAACTGCGAATGCAGGTTGTCGCCGTTGGCGTTGGTGAGTATGACGATTCCGAAGCCAGCGGTCTGGTCGACGAGCAGGAACGTCGAGTAACCGACCATGCCACCGCCGTGAGTCACGAGGATGTTCTGTCCGACGCGTTCGACGTTAATCCCCAGGCCGTACGTACTCTCGTCGACCGTCGGGACACCTGGAAACATTTCGATCGGCTCACCACCCTGTGCGGTCGGTGTGGTCATCCGCTCAAGCGCCTGCGCTGTGACGACCTTGACGCCGTCTACGTTGCCCTGCTCAAGCAGGAGCATCACAAGCCGGGCCATATCCGCACCCGTCGACGCGATGTTCCCGTCGCCTGTGGCCAACTCGAACCAAGTGGCGGGGGCGAGTGGGTCGTTCGGTACCCACGGGCGATCCTCACGCGCGGGCGCGTAGCCGACAGCCATCGACGGACGGACGTCATGAGTCACGCTCGCCACCGATTGCGCCATGCCCATGGGGTCAAGAAGGCGTTCGGTGATCAGGTCGGGAAAGCTCTTTCGGGCGCGCGTACTAGTCGCCAGTCCCAGCAACATGAATCCGACGTTGGAGTAGTGGAATCGCCTTGCAGGAGTGGGGTTATTGGCAGCGCTGCCGCAGCGACCACAGTTGCGCCAACTCATCGGGGACAGCATCGGCGCCAACAACCAACCCACCGGTATGGCTCAGTAGTTGAGCAATCGTGACCGGGCTCGTAACGTCACCGAGATCAACCCAGTCCAAAACGTCAGTGATGGGTTCGTCCAGAGCGAGTAGTCCCTCGTCGACGAGTTGGTTCACAAGCAGCGAGGTGAAGACCTTGCTGATCGACCCGATCTCGAAGAGGTGATTCGCCGACGTCGGGATGTCACGTTCCAAATCTGCCCGACCAAATGCTGCCTGGGACGTGACCCCATTTCGGTCGGCGACGACGATCACTCCCCCAGGCAGCGGGGCGAATTCGGTCATGGCATCGGCATAGTCACGCAGCCGGCTGACGGTTTGCTCCGCGATCTCGAACGGAATCGCACCGTCTCGTTGGGTCATTTGCGTCAGCGCAGGTAGTCGGCAGCCGCGGTGGCCAACAAGTCGACGGTACTGACGACTTCAGGGATCGAGACCCATTCACCGGGAGCGTGGAAGTTGCCCCCCAACGGTCCCAGCAAAATGGTGGGAATCCCTGCCGACTGCATCAATGCGGCGTCGGTCCAGGCGTTCATCCCAGTAGGCACCAATGGGCCTCCCAAGTGCATCTTCGCCGAGCGGTCGAAGCAAGCCAGCAGTTGTTCGTGGCCTTCGGCTTGGAAGGGCTCTCGGTCGAGTTTGACGACGACTTCGGCGGTGAGACCAGGGAGCAAAGCGCAGGTTTCCTCCAGGATCGCGTTGATCTCAGCGACCCGGTCGGCGATGGTCTCACCTGGTTGGGTACCAATCTCGATACCGAGGGTGCACTTGCTCGGGTAGGTGGCGTAGTCGGTACCACCGTGCACCGTGCCAGTGTGGAACACCGTGCGTCCATTAGTCGAACCAGACGTCGCTGCGAAGTGTTCGTTGTCCCACGGTGCAAGCGACTGAGCGCCTCGGCCAGTCCCACGATCGCGTCAACGCCGGCATCCGGTGCTGAACCGTGCGCGGCACGGCCGTAAAACACCACGTCCAACCAGCCGAAACCTTGATGTTCGACCACGACCTTGGGGAGTTCATCGGCTTCCAGCGCAACCGCGGCATCGGCCTGCAGCGTCTTCACGAGGTGTTCGGTACCCAACGACACTCCTTCTTCGTCGGCAACGCAGGCGACAACGAGGTCGCCGCGCAGCTTTTCGCCGCTGGTCGCGAGCACGCGCAGTGCCAGCAGCGCGGCGGCGCAACAGCCTTTGTCGTCAGCCGCGCCAAGCCCGTAAAGCCGGTCGCCATCCAGGCGCGGTACGAGTGCTTCGTCTGGCCAACCTGCGTAACCGACGGTGTCGGCGTGGGCGTTGAAGCAGAGGGTTGGCCCACCCCCGGTGCCTTTCAGGGTGGCCAACAAGTTCACCCGTCCCGGCGCGATTTCGTCCAACACAACTTCGACGGGAAGGTCCGACAACCAGTCGGCCAGGTACGCCGCGACCGCCGCCTCCCCTGCTCCGCCCTCGACCAGCCACGGAGTGACCGACTCGATGCGAACGAGGTCGCTGATCAGGTCAATGACCTCGGCCGAACTGACGGCACTCATAACGTCTCCTTAGGGAAGTGACAGGCAGTCTGGTGGATCACATCGGTCTTCGCTTCGACCGACAACAACTCGGGGTCCTGGGTGCGGCACCGTTCCGGTTCGCCGAGCGTTCGATACAGCGGACAGCGGGTGTGGAAACGACAGCCACTAGGGATAGCCGCCGCAGACGGCGTCTCCCCCGACAGGATCAAGTCTTCATCGCCAGACGTCACAGCCAGCAGCGCACGCGTGTACGGGTGCGCCGGGTTCGAGATCACCTCGGTGGACGGACCGATCTCAACGATGCGTCCGAGGTAGATGACGGCGATGCGATCTGCAAGGACCCATGCAACCGAGAGGTCGTGCGTGATGAACAGGTACGAGATGTTCAGGCGGTCCCGCAGATCGACCATCAGCGACAAAATTCCCGCTCGGGCTGACACGTCAAGCATGGAGACCGGTTCGTCCGCCACCACGAGGTCTGGCCGAAGCACGACGGCGGATGCGATGGCCACGCGCTGACGCTGCCCTCCGGAAAGTTCGTGAGGGTATCTGTCGGCCAACCGTTCGGGCGGTCGAAGGTGAGCGAAGTCCAGCGCTTCCATCACCCGCTCACGACGCTCGGCACTGTTAGCGCCGACACCATGGATCAGCAGTGGCTCTTCAACGGCCTCGTAGACGGTTTGCCGTGGGTCCAACGAACCGAACGGGTCTTGGAAAATCATCTGGAAGCGTTTGCGTGCGCCGCGCAACGCGCTGCCCTTCAACGTCGCAAGATCCTGACCCGCGGACAAGATGTGCCCAGCCGTCGGAGTTAGCAGTCGCATGACGGCCTGGGCAATCGTCGACTTACCGCAGCCTGACTCTCCAACCAACGCGAGAATCTCACCACGCTCGATCCGGAATGACACACCGTCTACCGCACGCACAGGTGACGACTTCTGTCCCCGCCCCCGCGACGCGTACTGAACGAACAGTTCGTTGACCTCGATCACCGACGAGTCCGAACTCATGCCACCACCTCCTCCTCGATGAGGTGGCACGCTGCACCGTGTCCTTCCGCGACTGGCCGGAACGGCGGTGCGACGGTTTGGCAGATCGGCAGTCGAACCGGACACCTGTCGTAGAAGCGGCATCCCGCGATGGGCACTGACAGGTCGGGAGGGTTACCGGGCAAAGCTTGGGCGAGCACACGTTCGCCATGCAGGTCCGGGTGCGCCTTAATCAGCGCCTGCGTGTACGGATGCTTGGCGGTTGCCGAGACGCCGGACCGACCCAAGATGGCCGCGGTGGGACCAGACTCCACAACGACACCGGCGTACATCACGACGACGCGGTCACACGTGCGACGGATGGCCGCTAGGTCATGAGAAATCATCACCAGTCCCAGATGCTGTTCGCGTCGCAGCGAACTGAGCAGGGTCAGGATCTGCGCCTGGTTGATGACGTCGAGAGCGGTCGTAGGCTCGTCAGCGATCAACAGAGCTGGCTGACAGGCCAGCGCCATCGCGATCATGACTCGCTGGCGCATGCCGCCCGAGAACTCGTGCGGATAACTACGTGCTCGTGATGGCGACACCCCAACGAGGTCGAGCAATCCCAATACCCGCTCGTGCGCATCCTGCGCCGACGTGTCGGGTTCATGAATCCTGATCGGTTCAAGGATCTGCTTGTCGATCCGTTGCACCGGATTCAACGCATTCATGGCCCCTTGGAACACGAACGAAACTTTCGTCCACCGGAGTTTGTCCATTTCGACTTCGCTCAACCCGAGAACCTCGTGTCCATCAAGCACGATGGTGCCTTCGGGAGTTGAGCCGTTCGCGGGCAACAGGTTCGGCACGGCAAGACCCAACGACGTCTTCCCGCAACCGGACTCACCGGCGATCCCCACCGCCTCGCCGGCCACGACCTGCAGGCTGACCCGATCTACTGCACGGAGTGAACTTTCGCCAACGCGGTAGTCGACCGACAGGTCGGTGATCTCAAGCAGGCTCATCGCGCCCCCTGCGACTGGGGATTGAACACTCGGTCAAGGGCGTGTCCGACCAACGAGAAGCCGAGAACCACAACCACGATGCCGAGCCCGGGAGGCAGCAGATACCACCAAGCACGCAGGCTCATTGCGCCAGAGGTGAACGCGAAGTGGAGCATGGTTCCCCATGACACGTGTACCGGGTCGCCCAAGCCGAGGAAGGCTAAGGTGGCCTCGGCAAGAATCGCACCCGCCAGCACCAGTACGAGGTTCGCGAAGATCAATGGCGACACATTCGGCAAGATGTGGACGCGCACGATCCGGTAGTCCGAGGCTCCTAGCGAGCGCACCCGCATCACCAGCGGACGTTCGCGCAAGGACAACACCTGAGATCGGACGATCCGGGCGGTCGGTGGCCAACTCGTTAGGCCGATCACCAAACTGGTGATGACAATCCCCTGTCCGAAGAGCGCTGCCAACACAATGATCAGCGGGAGCGTGGGGATCACTAGGAAGAAGTCAGTGATGCGCATGAGCAACGTGTCTTGCCAACCGGGATAGTAACCAGAGATCAAACCAATACCGGCGCCTAACACCATCGCGATAGCAGTTGCCGTTAGACCAACGAGCAGAGAAATACGTCCGCCGACGAGCACCTGTCGCATCACGTCTCGACCCAACTCGTCGGTACCGAGCCAATGGTCGGCGGACGGCGGCTTCATGATGGACCCAGCTGTCTGTCCGAACCCGGTTGGGTTAAATCGGAAAAGAATTGGCCCGACAATGATGACGATCAGCATGCCGAGGATCATGAGTGCGCCCGTCCGCCCCATTCGGTCGTCCCAGACTCGTCTCCACAAGCCGCGACGCACTCCGACGACGTCAGGAGCGACGGGCTCCGGCAGCATCGGGGCATGTTCGGAGATCATGTCTGCCTCACCCGAGGATCGACAACGCGGTAAGTGAGATCGGCCGCGAAGTTAGCCAAGATGACCGCGATAGCAAAGATGAGAAACGACGCCTCCAACACCGGGTAATCACGCGCAAGAACTGCCTTATACGTCAGCAAACCCAACCCGGGCCAAGAGAACACAGTTTCAACCTGAATCGCACCGCCAAGGACTAAGCCGACGTACAACGCGGTCGCTGTGACGATCGGGAGCAACGCATTGCGTACGCCGTGTCGCCACACCACTGCGCGACGACCGATGCCCTTCGATCGCGCCGTCAACATGTAGTCCTCGGACATCACGTCGACCAGAGAACTTCGGGTGATCAGCGCAAACTCCGCGACTTCGACCATTGCCAAGGTGATGGTCGGCAAAATCAAATGTCGAGCGACGTCGACGATCTGGCCCCACGTCGTGAACTCGTAACCTGGAGTTGAGATCCCGGAGATCGGCAGTACCTCGAGCCAGGCCCCGAAGATGAAGATGAGAATGAGCCCAATCCAGAAGGTGGGCAAGCTCCACAGGATCAAACTATTGACCACCACCGAAGTGTCGGTTCGCGTGTTGGCCCGCGCGCCGGCGAGAACACCAAGGCCAATCCCAACGACGATCGTTACTAAGGTGGCAGCGCCCAACAACAGGATCGTGTTGGAGATGGCCGGACGAAGAACGGTGGTCACCGGTTCCCGGTAGACGTAGGAATAGCCAAGGTTCCCGTGCAACAAGTCGCGGAGATAGATGAGGTACTGCATCGGTAGCGGTCGGTCCAACCCGAACAACTTGGTGAGTTGAGCCTCAGCCGTTGGGTCGAGATGACCGGCACGCGCCATCAGGCGTACCGGGTCTCCGGGAAGCACGTGGAACAACAGGAAGTTAAACGTCACCACGGCAAACAGCGTCGCCACCAGCGAGACGACTTTGCGAAATAAGTAACGCGCGCTCATGGGTTGCGCCGGAGCGCGGTCGGACCGAGCATCGGCTAGACCGCTGGCGTGACGTTCAAGTAGTTGGCTCGCGTGAAGTTGAAGACCATCCCACCCGGGGACTCGACCCACCCTTGCCAGGTATCAGTTCGGGTGGCCTGAAGTTTGCTCTGGTACCACATGATGATGTACGCGGCATCGTCGTAGTAGATCTGCTGCATCTGCTTGACCAGGTCGATGCGCGTGGGAACGTCGACCGTGGTGGCTTGCTTGTCGTACAGCGCGTCGTACGTCGGGTTGGAGTAGTACGTGTCGTTGTTGTTGCCGATCTGGCTCGTCAGTGGAATGGCGAGCATGTAATCGGGGTCTGCGGTACTGCTGTCCCATCCCCAGACGTACAGGTCGAAGTCGGGGGCGTCGGCACTGTAAACCAGGCTGCCAAGCGTGTTCTCGTCCAAGGTTTGCAACTTGAGTTCGATTCCCACTGCCGCTGCGTCACTGACGACAAGTTGTGCGGCTCGTACGTCGACATCGGTTGCCTGAATCGCGATGAACCGAAAACTCATCGGGTCCCCCGTGGGACCTACCCGGATGTCGTTAGGACCCATCTTGTAACCAGCGGCATCGAGCATCGACTTGGCCTTGTCAGGATTGGCGTTCAGTTGCTGATCCTCTGGGATCTGCAACTGCCAGTCACCAAACGCGCCCGGTAACAGCACGCTGCCCGGCTCACCGTGACCCGCAAGCGCGAGCTCCACCAGTTGCTGACGGTCGACGGCATAACTCAATGCCTGTCGAACGGTCTTATCGAGCAACATCGGATTGCCGCCGGACGTCGGGCTCTTCGACACGTTCATCCCGATGTGGTGGAACGAATACGACGGTAGTTCGGCTGGCTTGATGTTCGCCGCCCCCGCCAATCCGTCCCACAACAGCGGGGGTACCTCGGAAAGAACGTCGACGTCCCCCGATTGCAAACTTTGCGTCATCACATCGGAACTGTCGAAGTGCACGAACGTCACGCTTGACGCCGCCGGTTCGGTTCCCCACCAGTCGTCGTTACGCGTCAAGTCCACCGACTGGCCTTGCTTCCAGTCAACAAACTTGAAGGGACCAGTCCCCACGGGTTTGTTGTTCGGTGACTTCTGGATGTCTTGACCAGACATCGAGCCCCAGATGTGCTTGGGCACGATCGGGATGATGAGGGCTGGATCAAAGGCCTGCGGCTTCTTGAAGTGGGCGACCACTGTCGTGGGATTGACGATCTCAACGGAGATGAGGTCTGTCAGGTACGCAGCCGCTTGGCCCAGATTGTTCTCGGCGGTGACGTCCCAGGTGAACTTGACGTCTTCGGCAGTGAACGGTTCGCCGTCTTGCCACGTGACACCGGTACGCAGGTCATACGTAATCGATTTCCCGTCGGAACTGTAGGTCGATGACTTTGCCAACGCCGGTTCGGGCTTGAGGTCGGCGCCGTAGTCCATGAGATTGTCGTAGACCAGCGCCAATATCTCGGCGGCTGCCGAACTCGCCATCGTGAACGGGTTCATAACGTCGGGTTCAGAGGTCCACCCCACCCTGAGCACGCCATTCGTACCGGCCGCGCTGATTGGGGTGCCTTTAGTCGACGTACATGCACTGAGCAGAGAGGGCACGACCACCAACCCCGCGCCAACGCCGCTAAGGGTGAGGAACCTCCGCCGGCTCAAGCCCCGTTCGACCATGGAGGTGCCCTTCTTGGTGAATGTTGTTGTACTTTGTATGAAAGGTATGATCTGTCTATATCGATGTCAAGGTTCGGACAGCCGCCAGAACCTCGTCGTGTCGACGAGCCAGTTGGTCCCACATGGGGGCCAGCCTAGGGTCCGGAACCACTGCCCGGGACGAAACCGAAACACCCTCGGGGGCCGAGCGAACACCAAGCGCCGCTGCAGTGACGAGTGCTGCGCCCACGGCTGAATGATCGGCAGCCGAGGTTGCTGCGACGACGCGTTGGCCAGTGGCGTCGGCCAGATCTCGATGGAACGCAGGTGACGAGGCGCTCGATCCGGCGACGAGAACGGCACCGCGAACACCGGTGACCTCAGCGATGACGTTCAAACACCGTCGGCTTTCCAAAATCAATCCGGTCAGCAACGCCCTCGCCAGGTCGGCGCGGCCATGCTGAATCGCCAGCCCGGTGATGGTTCCGGTAAGCAGCGGCTCCCACAACGCGCCCTGTTCGCCAGGCGCCACGTACGGCAGGAAGGTTGGAGCAGCAGTTGGGTCCTCCGCTCCCCCGAGATCGATCAGCTCGCTTTCTGAAACGCCGATCAATTCCGCCAGCCAACGCACCGCGCTCCCAGTGGCCAGCAAATCCATCTCGAGTCCCCAACTCCCCGGCTCGGCCATAGGTGTCACGAGATAGCGATGTGCCGGATCGAGCACCAGTTGATCGCTGACCGCGAGAATCACCGTGCTCGTTCCCGCGACATAGGCAACATCACCAGGTTGGCTGACGCCCAATGCCAATGCAGCAAGTACCGAGTCAGCCGCTCCCAGCACGATCGGTAACCCAGCCGGGAGTCCGAGGTCACGCGCGGTTTCGGCGATCAACGGCGCGGCATGTGCTGAAGGCCTCACCTGAGGAAGCTCCGGGAACGACGCGTCGAGAATCTTGCCGGCCGAGGCCAAAATGTCAGATCGCCACTCGCCCGTACTTAGGTCGTAGCAGCCGTAACCACTCGCAGTGCTCGGATCGGTTGCCCATTCACCGGTCAGCCACCAGAACAGATAGTCCTTGGCACCCAGGATTCTGGTCGTGCGACTTAGTCGTTGCGGGTCAGCATCTTTTAGCCGCAGCAGCATGGGCAACAGGTAGCGGCCGTCTAGTACTTGGCCCGTCAGCGAATAAAGACGTTCTGAGCCAAAGTCTGCGTTGAGCGCCGCTGCTTGCGTCTCGGCTCGTCCGTCTTCCCACGTGATTGCCTCACCGACCGGCCTTCCACTCTCATCGGTGGTGACCAGAGTGGGGATCATTGCGGACAAACCGATTCCCAACCAACGATCCGTCGGCACCTGTTCGGACAGTTCACGCACGGCGTTGCGGACCGCAACCAACCACGACTCGGGATCTTGTTCGGACGCCTGAGGCTCTGGACGCATCGTCGGGTACGTCGCCGATGCTCGCGCCACGATCTCTCCGGTTACCAAGGTCGCGACTGCTTTGAGCCCGGAGGTTCCCAGATCTAACCCGATCACGACGTTCGAAGGGTCCGACGTCATGAAGCCCCGCGAGCGTCGGGCTCAGCAGGCTTGACTGGGGTAACCGACCAGTCACGAACCAACGTGCCCTGCTGCAATCTGCGTTCGGTCTGGCCCGCGACTACGAAGGCGAACTCGGCCGCTGCGTAGACCTGCTCGAAGCAATCGAACGGCACGCCGGTCTTGTCTCGACTCAACCCTCGAATCCGGACCACGAGTGCCCGCGCGTTGACGTGCAGTAGGGATCGCACCTCAGGTGTGGGATGGACAACGTCGAGCACTTGCTCTTCGTAGTCATCATCGAGTCCGTACTCGGTACGCAGGGTGTCGTAGAGCGAACCCCCTCGATAGACGTCGTCGAGATCTGGAGCCAACGCAACCGGAATGAGTGCTTGCTCAGCGATCGACGGTTGGCCGGCGATCATCCGAACCCGACGAACTTGCCAAACCTGGTCGTGTTGCTGAATTTCAAGTTCGGTAGCGACGTCGGCGGATGGCAGACAGCGGGTGATCCCCAGCAACTTGGAACCGACCCGATCGGAATCTCCCGGCTCACCGAGCGTGTCGCCCAGCCTCCCGATTGCGCCGGGATTGCTGAGAATCTTCGGTCCGGCGATGAAGGTTCCTAATCCCTGATGGCGACGCACCCGGCCGTCCTGCTCGAGTTCCTCCAGCGCACGACGCACCGTAATCAGGCTCACATCGGCAAGGTCAGCGAGCTCTCGTTGGCTGGGCAGTTTGTCGCCAGGACCAAGCCCACCGTCGTCGATCAGTCGACCGATCAGATCGATGACTTCTTCGTAGAGCAGCGGAGAACGTCGCTGTCTGGGTGAGGTGCGCCGTCCGCGCTGACGAGGCGCGTCACCGCCGAGCGGGATGACCGTCACGGTTCCTACTCTCCAGAGAGCACGTCGAGTGCCTCCGCGGCGGCGACCAACGTCAGGTCGATGTCTTCGTCAGTGTGCACCAGCGAGACGAAGAGGTTTTCGAATTGCAGTGGATGCATGAGCACACCGCGAAGCAGCATCTCTTGATACCAACGAGTGAACCGCGCTTCGTCGGCGTACTGCTCAGCGTCCCGCCAGTTTCGAATCTTGTGATCGGAGAACCAGAGTTGGAATACCGTCCCGATCCCCTCAACTGAGGCTGGAATGCCAGCATCAGCAGCAAGCTTCTGGAGTCCATCGGCCAACCGGTTCCCCAGCGCACGCTGCCGTTCGTATAACCCAGGTTCAGCAAGCACATCCATCGTTGCCGAGACCGCGGCACATTGCACGACGTTCGCGTTGTAAGTGCCCGAGTGTGAATAGCGTCCCTCGGCGATCATCCGCATCGCTTCGCGACTACCACCAATGGCTGCAACGGGAAAGCCTCCTCCGAGTCCCTTGGCGAGCGTCGTGAGATCAGGAGTGACGCCGAACCATTCTTGCGCGCCCCCTCGAGCAAATCGGAAACCCGAAATGACCTCGTCGAAGATGAGCATCGATCCGTAACGCGTCGTCTGCTCCCGAAGCAATTCCAGGTAGCCCGGCTCGGGAAGGATGCAACCGGTGTTAAAGACGGCTGGTTCGGTGATAACCGCCGCCACCTCGTCCCCGCGTTCGGCCATCACCCGAAGGAAACTCTCGGGGTCGTTCCAGGTAAGGACGATCAGCGTGTCCGACAGTTCCAACGGCACGCCAGGTCCGGCTGCCACCGGGCGAGGGCTCGACGCTGGTCCGGCAACGGCAGGGTCAACGTGGTTGCTCCAATAAACGACGTCTTGCCAACCGTGATAGTGACCCTCGAACCTGATCACCAGTCGACGACCGGTCGTTGCCCGTGCCAGACGCACCGCGGTTCCGACCGCTTCACTACCGGAGTTTGTGAAGCGAACTTGTTCGATCCCGGGGACTGCCGCCACGACCTTTTCGGCCGCTTCGACTTCCAAGTGGGTACGGCAAGCCGAAGCAGGTTCCGTAGTTGGTGATCGCGTCAGCCACCGCTGCGGTAACCACTGGGTGCCGGTGGCCCAGAATCATCGGACCTAGACCGAGCAAGTAGTCGATGTACTCATTCCCGTCGACATCGCGTAGTCGCGACCCACTGCCCTCAGCAATGAACGGCGGGTAAGGCGACCAGCCAAAGCCCACCGTGCGAGCACTGCTGCCAGCCCCACCCGGGATGGACCGGCTCGCGCGTTCGAACAGCGCCTGAGATTTCGGAGTCTTCGCGGCGTAACTCTGCTCGAAGGTCATTCTCTGGAGTCCTCTCGCAAGACGAGCCGAATGCACGTCCTTGCTGTGCGTGGTCTAAGGGAATGTACTCTGTATACTATGTCGATCGGAAGCATGCTTGAGCAGGAGATCCGAGAGCAGCCGGAACTACTCGCGCGCCGAAACCCGCTGGGCAAACCAGCAGCCGATGAGGCTGGACGTCTACTGGCCCGCTCCGACGTCACTCACCTCGTCGTGGCTGCCCGTGGATCCTCGGACAACGCAGCACGCTACGGCCAATACCTGTTGGGACGCGCGATCGGTCTGAGCACATACTTGGCGACGCCCTCGCTGTATGCCGATGGCTCTGGACCACGGCTGGACGGCGCCGCTGTGCTGGGCATCTCGCAGTCCGGGCAGTCCCCCGACGTCGTCGGTGTTCTGGCGGCGGCACGACTCCAGGGTCGTCCAACCATTGCCATAACCAACGACGTCGCCTCACCGCTCGCTCTCGTGGCTGACGTGGTCATCCCTCTGCTCGCTGGAACCGAGCGATCTGTGGCGGCGACAAAGACGTACACCGCCACCATGCAAGCACTGATTCAGCTGACCATCGGCGCAGGCGGAATCCGATTGAGTGACGGTCTGGAACAACTTCCCGACCTGCTATCCACGTGCGTCGAGTCCGCATTCGCGCTCGACAGCAAACGCGGCGCTGCAGTCTGAATTCCCTGTGCAAACGTCGCTAACAGCGGTGGGACGTGGCACCGGATTCGCGACGGCATCTGAGACTGCACTGAAGATCCGCGAGGTAGCCCGCATCCGCGCGGAGGCGTACGCGGTACCAGACCTGCTGCACGGTCCCATCGCGGCCAACGGTCCAGGCTCGAGCCTCTGGGTGATCGCTTCACCTGACTACGCCGGCAATTACTGGAATCAGTTGACTCGCCAACTTGCCGACGAAGGCGTAGACGTCACGGCGATCGTTCCCGGTGAAAGTGACGACGTGTTCGCGCACACCGTTCACAGAATCCCCGGCGAACTGCCCAGTTGGCTCTTCGACTTCGTAGCGGTGGTGTTCGGGCAGGTCGCCGCCCTTCGCCTTGGTGTGCAGCAGGGACTCGACGTCGACCGTCCTCACGGCCTATCGAAGGTCACGCTCACCAAGTAACTGCCATACTTTCGCCATGAAATTCCGAACCACAATCGAACTTGGCGGCAAGACCGCTACCGGCTTCGTTGTGCCTGACACCGTGGTCGAGAAGCTTGGTGGCGGTAAGCGTCCAGCCGTAATCATACGAATTCGCAAACACTCCTACCGAACGACCGTCATGCCGTACGCGGGCGCCAATCGGGTACCGCTCAGTGCCGAGAATCGCGAAGCGGCAGGAGTTAAGGCTGGTGACAAGGTCGAGATCGACATCACGCTCGACGAAACTCCGCGCACCGTCGAAGTGCCCAAGGACTTTGCAGCAGCGATGAAGGCGGCACCCGGAACGCGCGCACGATTCGACGCATTGTCGTTCACCAACCGCAAGGAATACGTGCGAGGGATCGAGGAGGCGAAGCAACCGCAGACTCGCGAACGCCGCATCGCGAAAGCCATCGCGAATCTCAGTTAGGCCGCCGCGCTGTGATGAGCCACGTCGCTGACTCCAGGAGCACACCTTGGGCGGACTCGTTCTCAACGAGGAGTTGGCGCAGCGAAGTGACGGCACGCTCCCGTCCCTCTGCGTCGACGTCGTCATCAATCCAGGTTTCCAGGAACACCTGTGCGTCGTTGACGTTCCCAAAGGCCAGCGGGATTTTGAGTGCGTCGACGCTGACATCCACAAAGCCCGCGTTGGAAATCAGCGACGCACACAGATTCTGGTCGGCCAGTGAGAACGGTCCAGGGGTGTAGCCGCTCGAGTCAGCTGGAGCCTCGTCGGCAGGCGATTCCTCGAATGCCTCATCGATCGCAGTGATCCATCTGTTGAGTTCAGGTGCCCGCCATACTGCGATAGCGAGGCGTCCACCGGGACGAAGCGCACGTCCGATGTTGGCAAACGCTTTCGCGGGATCGCCAAAGAACATGCACCCCATACGACTGACCGCTACGTCAAAAGACGACGGTTCGAAGGGATGCACCTGGGCGTCGCCGTGAACAAACTCGACATTTCTGACCGACCTGCGATGAGCGGTGTCGCGCGCGATTTTGAGCATGGGTCCCGACAGGTCCAGTCCCATCGCCGAACCGTCAACTGCCCGACCGGCCAGGACAAGAGTGGTAGCCCCCGTCCCGCAACCGACGTCAAGGCATCGATCGTTGGACTCCACAGCTCCGGCCTCGAGCAACGTGCTGTCGAACACTCCGAGCAGGCGTTCGTGCTCCTTGGAGTACTTAGCCCAGTACTCACCGTTCGCCCCGTCCCAGTCGCTGGCCTGTTCGGCGTTGGTGGGATCAACCGGGAACGCAGATCCTTGGACGGTCATCTCGTCCTCCCGTCCGATCGTGCGTGCTGCTGGGACGTCTCACTAGCGAGGCTACTGTTTCTCATGTGAATGACAACGCTGCCAGTCTGACCAATGCACTCGTCGACTTCCGCTCACTTCAGCGCCGGCTGGAAGCTGCCTTCGTGGCCGAGGCGACATCGGTAGATGGCCACACCTTTACGTATCAGGCTCCCATCGGTTCCAAGGTCTTCTCCCCTGGCGGGTTCGTCACGCTGGTCGATGGTGAACGCCGCGCGCTCGGCCAAGTGCTTGACGAAGTGCTGTCGGTCCGCGAAGGACCATCGACCGGCGCGAGCCTCGACGAATCAGGCCTCGGCGGTGGCGGACCTCTTGAGTTGAGTAGCCGGGTACGACTACGGCTCATCGAGGGCACTGGCCGGATCCTGGTTGGCGACGGCGAACCATTCGTCGACGCAGCGATCGAAGCGTCGAGCGCAGCCGAAGTCGAGGCATTCTTTGACCAGGCAAATGTGGACGCTGCCCGACTCGAGATCGGTGAGCTCGCACTGATCGCCGAACCAGTCCCAGCAACTCTCGACGCTTCGGGGTTCGATCGGCACACGTTCTTGTGTGGGCAGTCCGGATCCGGAAAAACATACTCACTGGGAGTCGTGTTGGAGCGGCTGCTGATCGACACTGAGTTGCGCATCATCGTGATCGATCCGAACTCCGACTTCGTGCATCTCGACACACCTCGACCGGATGCCGATGCGACACTTGCCGCTCGCCTGACTCAGTTGGCGCCACGCATCCGAGTCCGTCGCCCGGACGGCGGCGATGATCGGCTGCGCCTAAGGTTCGGTCAATTGGACGAAGCCGCCTGGGCTGCGATCCTCCGGCTCGACCCGATCAAGGACGCAGAGGACTACGCCACGCTTCGCGAAGTCCTTGAGGCGGAAAAGGGTCCAGCCGCGCTGGCTCGGCTGGAGTCAGACGCAGCGGACGAGGAGACTGGGAGTCAGGCGCGAAGCCTGATCCGCCGAATCCGCAACCTCGGTGCCGACCGATGGGGAATCTGGGCTCGCGGCCAAGCCGGTTCAATCCTTGAGGAGCTTGACGACGACGACTGGCGCGCCCTGATCATCGACACCGGCACCCTTGGCAACCCAGAAGAGAAGTCACTGGTCGCGCATGCGGTGTTGGAACACCTATGGGCTCGTCGCAACGAGCGTCGTCCGGTGCTCATCGTCATCGATGAGGCCCACAACGTCTGCCCGCAGTTGCCTGACTCCCCCTTGCAGTCGATGGCGACCGACTTCGCGATCCGGATCGCAGCCGAGGGACGCAAGTTCGGCCTCTACTTGCTCGTTTCGACTCAGCGGCCCCAAAAGGTCCACGAGAACGTGGTGTCGCAGTGCGACAACCTCATGCTCATGCGGATGAACTCAGTCGCCGACGTCGACAGCCTCGCTGGACTTTTCTCCTTCGTTCCGCAAGCCCTCCTCGAACGAGCGACCGCGTTCGGTCAAGGTCAGGCGCTCATCGCCGGCAAGGTCGTTCCGATCCCAACGCTGGTCCGCTTCGGAGCACGCATCAGCGTCGAAGGTGGGTCAGACGTCGCAACCGACTGGGCACGTACCCACTAGAACTATTTGAACGCGCGGTGCGACAGCAGGTGCACATGCAAGTTCTCGCAGCCCGTCGTGCTGTGCGCGATGAACTGTGAACCGCTGGCGTTTGGCACTGACACGAGAAAGCCACTCACGTGCCTTGGTTCGCACTTGTGCTTTGGATAGTTACCGGCTTCGGTCTCTGAGATTTGGCTGACGGCCTTTTCTCCTGGCCGCAGCAAAACCGTCTTCACCGGTGTACCTGGTGCCTTGCGAGCGCCAGCGCCGACCTGGTCCCTGCTCGCGCCATGCACGTAAATCAGCCCGCCGAATCCGCGAATTGAGCAGCGGTCAGAAGAGACGTTCTTCAGAACAATCCGACCGAGTATCTGACCAGCGGCACCGCCGCCGCCTCGATAGGACGCTTTGACGTCGGAGTTGGTACACGCAGGGGCATGCGGGCGAGCGGTCGTTCCCTGGGCCAACGCACCCGAGGCAGGAACGAGTAGAGCCCCAAGGGCGACCACGGTGCTCAAAATTGCGACTGACTTACCGCGACGGGATCGAATCACAGCGCCACGTCCCTTCGGTTGCGACTGCTTCCTCCTTTGAGGCTACGCCCGGTAGGAGTCCGGTCAGGACGGTGTCGCAGCCAGCAGTGAGCCAGTGGCGTGCAGTACTTCCAGGCGGTGGACCGCGGGTTCACCGGCAGGTCGGTTGCCACCGAACGCGGCATCAACTGCCGGGTGAATTCGGTCCTCGAAGGCACGAGCGCAGGCAGCTTCGGACTCCCACACGTCGATATAGCGCAGTCCACCGTCCGGCTGCCGAACACACAGGTGCAGAAGTGAACCGGCCAGCGGTTCCGGGCCGAGGTCGTCGATGATCCGGCGGTAAAGGTCCTCACCAATCGGGACGTCCTGAATGTAGGCGTAGACCATGACCTGACCTCCCTGGTATATTGATCCGAATCTCTTTCGGATGAATACTTTGAGGTTACGACTGATGAGTCAGGGAGTCAAGGCATCGGGCGAGGGCAAGCGCGGGTATCACTCCCCCCGACGCGTCGAGCAAGCGGCCGCAACCCGGCACGCCGTGCTTGCTGCAGCACGGGAACTGTTCGCGAGCAATGGATACAGCGCGACGACGATCGCCGAAATCGCAAGTCTTGCGCGGGTATCAGTCGACACGATCTACGCCACGGTCGGGCGCAAACCTGCACTACTTCGAGAACTGGTCGAGACTGCGATCTCCGGTACGGATCAAGCGGTCCCCGCGGATAAACGGGACTATGTCATCCGGATCGGCGAGGCCAGTACTGCCGTGGACAAGCTCACCATCTATGCGCACGCGATCACGGCTATCCAGGAACGTATGGCCCCTGTCTTCCTCGCACTGCGCGACGCTGCGACCTCGGACACTGAGTGCGCGGAGTTGTGGACGCAGATCACCGAACGTCGCGCCACCAACATGCGGAGATTCGCCACGGATTTGCGCAGCACCGGAGAACTTCGAGACGACCTCACCGACGACCAGGTTGCTGACATCGTCTGGACCATGAATTCTGCCGAATACTGGGACCTGATCGTTCGCGAGCGCGGTTGGACGCCCGCTCAATTCACCGAATGGCTCATCGACGCCTGGCCGCGACTCCTTCTCCACTGACACGAACACTCGTAAGAAGGTCAGCGGGCCCCACTCATGCGCAGACCGGGACAGTTCCACATGGATTTAGCCGCTTGTCGGTGAGTTTGGCGGACCTGAGGGGATCTGTGAGAGTTGAGCGCTCGAAGGTCAACAGCACACCTTTTCCGCCTGTCCAACCACAACCCTCATAAATGAAGTAGGGGTTATCTGTGCCGGGAATTTTGAAGGCGGCCTTCTGACCCTTAGTGATCTTTTTCACCTTGCTGTAGGTCATCTTCTTTTTGATTTCCTGGTAAGTCGACTTCGACATGCAAGTGGGAGCTTGACGATCAACAGACGCAGGACTCGTAACCGCCTCGTCGGCGGCTGCTCCCGATGACACAACGAGCGACCCCGCGACAAGGCCCAGTACAACAACCGGAACCCACCGGAACGACCTCATTGAGAACTCCCCCCTCGAACCAGATGGACCCGTGTAGTCAATCAAACGCTGGCACACTCGTCAACGGTTTCCCAGTCGTCAGTCGATCGGCAAAGTCTCAAGGTCAGCGTCAACAATGGCGCGATCGTCGGGGTCGTCGAGTTGCTCGGCAATCCCGGCAGCCAGGTCGCGGTGACGTACCGCGGACTCCTTATCGCCGAGAACTGCGTACGCCCTAGCAATCGCCTCGTGCGCCGAGGCTGGTACGTAAGCATCGACTTCGTTCGCCTCACACAGTTGCAGACATCGTTCCGCGTGTCGAAGTGATGCATCGCCGTACCCGAGTACGGCGTACACGCGGCTGCACTGCCACTCCCCAACTGCGAGTTCGGTCGGACCTCCGATGTTGCCCCAGTGCCAGCGGCTGGCATGGGCAGCGTGCACCATCGCGTCGTCTTGTTCAGGTGTACGCGACTCAAGACCCAACAAGTCCCATGTGTGGTTGAAGAGACCGGCCGCCAATCGTCTCTCCTCAGCTGCATCGAGTTCTGGCCCCGACGGGTTTGCGGTGTCTTGGGTTTCTGTCATCGGGGCTCCTCAACTGTGACTGACCGGATCTCGACATTTTCGAGACTAAGACGCATCCGCCACCTCGGCAGTCCGCCACTTCGTGCTGCTGTCTGTTCCACCCGAACGAAACCGGCGCGCTCGAACATCGACGCCGTCCCAATGTAGGCAAGGGGCGTACTCACTCGAGTACCTTTCGGATCAACGGGATAGCCTTCAACAATCTCAGCTCCGCAACTCGCCGCGTAGTCGACTGCGCCAAGGAGTAACGCGAAAGCGACTCCCTGGCGACGATGTCCGGGACGAACCACAAAGCAGACCACGCTCCAGACCGGTTGATCGTCAAAGGCTGGAATGGTCCGTGACCGGACTAATCGTCCGAAAGAAGACCGTGGTCCAACCGCGCACCAGCCGACGACAGTCTCGTCGATGTAGGCCAGCAGTCCAGGAGCGATTTCGCGGCCGCACAGTTCACGCACCACCTGCGCCCGATCGGCTGGCGCGAGTCGGTGATTCTCGGCCGAAGTCAGTCGATAGGACAAACACCAGCACGCCGGAGAGTCCGCAATCTTCGGGGCGAGCATCGTGGCGACGTCGTCGAAGCGCTCCTTGGACGCTGGCCGTATCTCCAGCACTCCGCTAGGCAAGCGCGACCCTTTCATTCGAATTCTCGATCCCTGGATCAGCCGGACCTTCGGTCGCCTTGGTGATCAGTCCCGCAGCGAACATAGCGAGTCCAAGTCCCCCGAAGGCCAGCAGTTTGTGCCACGTCGGGTTCGCCAATCGCTCCTGGAGCACGAGGATCCCGATGATCACGCTCGTGATCGGGTTGCAGACGGAGACCGTGGCGACGGACGCGGCAAGGTGTCCGGTCGCTAACGAGACCTGTTGCACCAAAAAGGCAATGACGGCCGCTGCTGCCCAAACGTAGAACTCCCAGGCCGTCAACATTCCCGAGAGCCCGCCGGCAACGCGCGCGTCAGACGTCGGTTTCCACATGGCTGCCGACATTGCGTAGAGGACTCCCGCAGATGAACCAAGGAGCGCAGCCCGACGGCTCGCGTCGGACCGCATCCCGAGCAGCACCAAGCCAGCAGCCAGCGAACCAAATACGACGAGAGTCACCGCCCACTCCCACGTCGGCGCATCAGTTCGCCCTGTGCCCTCGTGGCCGAAAACCGTGAAAGCGATAAGGCCAAGAATGACGAGTAGGGCGGCGCGGATCTCGGTTCGATTGACACTCTGGTTCGTCAACCACCACCCCAGTGGAATGGCGAACACGATCGTTGTGACCAGCAGCGACTGTACGACCGCTAGCTCCCCATCCTTGAGCGCTACGGCCTGGAATAGATAACCAGCCACGAGGCAGAGCGTGCCGAACAACCACCACTTCTGTTGTGCCAACTTCAGGTAGCCGGCCGCTCCCTGAAGTCGATCGCCCATATTTAAGGCACCCTTTTGCTGCAGCGTCGCAGCAAGGGCGAACATGAAAGCGGCTACAACGGCGAGAGCAGCAGACATGAGCGTCACCCTAGGTGAATTAGTCCCTGCCTCGCCCCAGTTTCGGCGGATCGGAAGAGCGTTTCAATCGCGGGCTTGCCCTAGAGCGTCACCGAACCCGAGCAGGTCGTTGCCCTACCTAGGGCTAACCTCCAGACGTGTCCGACGCAGCCATCCGAGGTCGAATAGGTTTAGCTGCTTGCGTCGGATCGGTCGCACTGATCGTCGCAACGGGATTGCTTGGCCCGTCCGCAGCGCAACTTCCCTACCCACCCCCAGGTCCGACGCGGTATCTTCCCATCTCTGCCTCGGGTGGAGTGGTTTTCGCTCTGCTGGCGGTAGCGATACTCCTCGGCGCTGCCGGGCTGGTGCTCACTTGGCTTGCTTTGCGTCACGGCTGGTGTCCGTCGCCACGACGGTTGATCGTCGGTGGCTTGCTCTGCGCGGCGGTCGTGTCCGCCGTACCGCCCATGGGTTCGACCGACCTGGTCATGTACACGGGGTACGGACGCCTAGTGGATTTGGGACTCAACCCCTACGTCCATAGCGTTGATGACCTACCTCGCAAGTCGGAGCCCAACGAGCATGTTCTCGAGGGAGCCGAACCCACGTCTGTCTATGGGCCAGTTGCCCTCGCCGCTTTCTGGGTGTCGGCGGAAGCAGGAGAGCCGAGTTCGCGCAACACGGTCTGGCTGCTACAACTGCTGGCCCTTGCGTGCTTCGCAATCGTTGCCCTCCTGCTGGACCGAGCAGCACGGACCTCCGATCGCGCGGAGCCCGATCGAGCGCGCGCGCGGGTTGCGTTGCTCTGGACGCTCAATCCGATCCTGTTGTTCGAGATCGTCAACGCTGCCCACATCGACACATTGGCCGTCGCGATTGGCCTTAGCGCACTGCTCGTGGCCTCGCGATCTGCCTTCGGGTCCGGCGTGCTCGTCGCAGTGTCGGTCGCCGTGAAGATCTCCTTCGGGCTTTATGCGGCAGCTATCGCCTGGGCTTTGCTACGCAGACCACGCCGACTTATTGAATATCTTCTGGCAGCGACCGTCGTCAGCCTGGCGCTGTTCTTGCCGTTCTGGCCCGGCATTCTCGACCCGTTGAAACAGGCGGCGGGTTTCTTAGCCAGCGAGTCACCGTGGCACTTCCTCGGCCTTGCCCTAACAGGTCACGTTGCGCCCACGACGTTGCGGCGCCTGATCTCGTTGGGTGCCGTAGTGCTCCTCGTCGTCGTTGCGCGACGACTCAACCTGGGCTTGCCGCAAGGTTCGGACGATGCCCGTGGACGGTCTGTACGAACAGCCACTTTGCTCACTACCGCGTGGCTATTAACCGCGACCTATGCGCTGCCTTGGTATGACGCCTTCGCGTGGGCTCCCCTAGTGTTGCTGCCGGCCTCAGGGGTGGACTTGGTGTTGCTCACGCGACTGACGATCGTCGCCTTGGCCTATCTCCCAGGTGCCGGAACCCTCACTGGCTTCAGCGGCGACGTCAGGAATGTCGTTCATGACGGGTTGACGCCCGTCATGTCAATTGCCTTGGTCGTCATCGTGATCGTTGCTGGACCACGCCTCGCACTTAGCCGCGAGCCATCGAGTCAACGCACACCGTTATCGCCAGGATGAGCGGAACATCCTGACGTTCGGCCAGCTGGACACCGTACGAGTCGCGAACCCGGAACCACTTCTTCGACACCGTCGCCACGGTGTCTCCATCGCGTTCAATTTCGTACTCGTGGTCGACGATGTTGCCATGAGCCTTCAGGTCGTCGCCGCCATCGACCTCGATGACGTAGTGGTCGCGAATTCCGATGAGGCGTTTGTGAACGGTCGCCTTGGTCTCGCCGCTCTCGATGGTCATCTTGTCTCTGACGCTCAGCTTCTTCTCTTGAATCTTGGACAGCTCGTTACCATCTGCGTCTTCGAGGATGAACGTCTCGCGCATACGTACAGCTTTGCCGTTGACCTTGTACACCTTGTTGCCGTCGTCGTCCTCGATCCAGAAGTCGTCGCCAATGGCGAACATCTTCTCGCGCATCTGGAATTTCGGACCGTCGAGACCTTTGTTGAACAATCCCATCGTCGTCCCTTCGCCTCAGCGTCAGCGCCGACGAACGTCAAGCAGAAGACTGACTACGAACAATGTAACGATCACTGCTCCGCCGAAAATGGCCAGAGCCGAGTCGCCCAGAGTCCCGAACGTCATTGCAACAAAGATGATGATCAGGGCGAGCAGGACTCCGACGGCAATCTTCCAGTCGTCACCAATGATGAAGTCGTACCAGAACTGTCCAAAGGCGCGAAGCACCTTCATCCGGCGACCTCCTCGACCTGGCGAGATGCTTCTCCGGGGACGCGGAGCATCGACACCATGATTCGGCTCACCAAGAACCAGGTGAACAATATTCCGACGAGCGCGAGATCGTGACCTGGCCATTCGATGCTTTCGCGTCCGGCCCGCAAACTGCCCATTCCCTCGACGACCCAGAAGGTTCCGAAAGTTGTGAGCAACAGACCCACCACATACTTCAGGGTGTTTTCGGGAATCATCGACAACGGTCTACGAATGAGCACCGCGATCAGGAGAACCGCTATGGACGCTGCAACTGCTCCCACTGCTGCTGTGGGCACACTGTCTGCGCTTGTGCCGAAGGTAATGACAATGAACACAACCTCGACCCCTTCAAGAAAGACTCCCTTGAAGGAGATCACAAAGGAGAACATGTCGAGGCCGCCGCTGGGACGCTCAGCCGCTTGCGCAGCCTCGACCTCCTCGCGGTAGATCTCATCCTCGTCGTGCATCGACTTGCGACCGGACGATCGAAGCACTGCCTTCCGCAGCCACTGCAGTCCAAAGATCAGCAGCAGCGTCCCGATCACCAGTTGGAGGCTTGATGCTGGGAGCCACGTGGACACGGCGTAGCCGGCGAACACGGTAAAGACCGCTAGGGCGCCAAGTGCAGCCAGCGTTCCTGCGATCGCAGAACGCCAGCCACGAGTGAACCCCATGGCCATGACGATCGTGGCCGCCTCGACCATCTCGACGAAACACGCCACGAAGGTCGCGATCACCACGCCCCACGTTGCTGCTCCCACTTGCTGCCTCCTCAGGCCTTGGCAGCATTGTGACGGACGTGTCGCCCTAACCAGGGCCGGGACTCAGGAATGCGACGGCTGCCTGGTTGCACAGCCTCAGCAACTCGTGGCGATCCAGTTTCGCCGAACCAGCGGCCAATTGAATCGACAGACCGTCGATTGTTGCTGACAACAGCAGAGCCGATACGTCAGGGTCGATTGAGACGAAAGCTCCGCGTTCACAGCCGTAGCGAATAACGTCCGCCAAGATGCCGCGCCACCTGCCATCCAATTCATCTTGTACCCGCGACACGTCCGGATCCTCAGCCGCACTGGACCAAACCTGAAACCACAGGACCCACCCTGGATCTCCTTGACGGTCTGCAGCTGACAATTCGATGAGTCGCGCAAGACGCTTCCAAGGGTCGCGCTCGTCTCGAAGTTGGGCTTCGGCCTCTTCCACCAAAATTTCTTCACTCTGCCGAATCGCGAGCATCAACAGGTCCGTCTTGGAGGGAAAGTAGTAGGTGACATGTCCAGGAGTCATCCCTGCGCGGTCGGCGACATCACTGACCCGGACGTTCGCCAAACCCAATTCGGCGATCGCCAGCGAGGCGGCTTCAACGACAAGCTCTTGTCGAGCTCTGCCTTTGGCGCGCCGGTTGGCCACCGCGGCCGGTTGCGGCGTCACTGCGTAACCCGTACACCTGCCGGCACCTGCTGAGTGATGCAGTGGGGACCGCCGCCGCCGAACGCCAACGTGGCGCCGGGAACTCCGACCACCGTCCGACCTGGATACAGCTCCGCAAGCAGTCTTCAGCGCCTTCTCGTCGCTGTCGCCCCCATCGACAGGAACGATGACGCCGTCGTTGGCCAGGTAGTGATTCGCGTAAGGAACTGTGGCAGTGGGTTCGGGGTCGAGTTGAGTCACCTGGAAGGCACGCCCTTGGGCATCGCGGACCGAACGCAGTCGAGCCAGATTCTGCCGGCCATATTCGTATTCAGATGCTGAGCGATCAGTCGGGACCTCAAGCACGATGTGTCCAGGCGCCACGAATTGTGCGATGCCGTCGATGTGACCATCAGTGGCGGCCGGGCCGACATCAAGGCTGTGACCGAAAGGTAGCCAAACCACGGTCGTCACTCCGAGATAGTCCTTGAGTCCCTGCTCAATCTCTTCGCGAGATAGGTCGGGGTTGCGATTGGGATTGAGCAGGCACTGCTCGGTGGTAAGCAGCGTTCCCTCACCATCGACAAAGAAGGCCCCACCTTCTAGGACGAAAGGCGCCTGGAACAACCTCAAGCCGAAGTGTTCGGCGATTCGTTCAGGGAGCCGGGCGTCATCGTCATGCGGATGCCACCGTTCGCCCCAGGCGTTGAAGCCAAACTTCACGGCCGCGACGTTGCCATCCTTGTCCGTGACGAAGATGGGGCCACTGTCGCGCATCCAGGAGTCGTTAATCGCAAACTCAAGTGGTTCCACTGCCGCGCCGCACAGGTTTCGAACCTCGTCGGCCACACCGGGATTGCAGATCATGACGACCGGTTCGAAGTCTGAGATAGCCCGAGCCACGACTGCGTAGTCGCTCTTGGCCTCGTCGAATCGATCGCCCCAAAGTTCGCGACGCGTCGGCCACGCCATCAAGCAGGCAGCATGAGGTGCCCACTCGGGTGGCATCGAAAAACCCGCAGCAGCGGGGGTCGTCATCGGGTCCACCGTCACGAGTTGCTCCAAGGCTCTGTCGCTTGATCGGCAATTATTGGATCTCAACCAATATTCTACCGGATCAGTCGAGGCGCAGCACGGAGCACGGCCCAGGTGGGCGTAGAAGGTGTCGTTACCGAAGCCACCGTTGAGCTTGTCAGGGCCCAGCCCGCCAGCAACCTTGGACGCTAGGGGGCACATAGGACCCCCTAGCGTCCAAAGTCGATCCGTTCTTGACCCAGCGGCGGTCCTTCGATCGGGCAGCACCGGAGCGAATCTTGTTCGACGGCTTGCGGGAGCACGTCGTTGCGGATCGTGAAGTACGCCAGCCCCCCACCGATCAGCAACCCTGCCGCCGGAATCAACATCGCGGTGAGAAAGCTTTGATCGAAGGCGACCGGGTCGGCGTACTCGTCTCCTGAGATACCGGCGAGAACCGGAACCGCGGCAACGGCGAGCAAGCCAGCCGCTCTGGCGACTGCATTGTTGACGCCGGACGCGACACCGGAGTGCCTCATGTCCGCTGCTGCGAGCACGGTCGCGGTGAGCGGAGCGACGAGCGCCGCCAGTCCAAGTCCGAACAGCGTCACCGCTGGCAAGACGTCAGTTAAGTAACTGGCGTCGGGTCCGATGCGACGCATGAGCAGCACGCCGCCAGCACAGATCAGTGGTCCCACCGTCATTTGAAGTCGCGGGCCAATTCGTTGTGCAAGCGCCCCCGCCCGTGCCGACAGCAGCAGCATGACCACTGTCACCGGCAGCAATGCCATTCCAGCACCAAGCGGACTGAAGCCCGAAACGACTTGAAGTTGCACAGCGAGCAGGAAGAAGACTGCACCGAGCGCTCCGTACACCAAAAAGGTCACACCGTTGGCGGAGCTGAATTGCTTCGACGCGAAGATCGACAGCGGAACCATCGGGTGAGCTGCACGTTGTTCGTTCACAACGAACGTGGCGAGCGCGAGCAACCCGACCAGGCCGGGGATGACGACCTGTGCAGACCCGAGTCCAGCCGCTGGAATTTCAATGATCGCGTACGTGATACCGGCCAGTCCGATCACCGCGAGTGCGGCACCGATCAGGTCGATGCGACCGGTCGCAGTCATATCCCGCGTCTCGGGCACACGCCGAACGGCAACAAGTACAACCAGAATTGAAAGCGGCGCGTTTATCAAGAACACCCATCGCCACGACGCGAACGAGATCAACCAGCCGCCCAGCAACGGACCGATCGCGGTCGCTACGCCGCCGAGCCCCGACCAAGCGCCGATGGCACGCGATCGATCTTGCGGCTCAAACGACGACTGAATGATGGCCAGGCTGCCAGGGGTGAGAAGCGCTGCACCAACACCCTGAAAGGCACGAGCAGCAATCAACCAAGACGCCGTCGGCGCCGCTGCGCACACCAACGACGCAACGGCGAACCACACGACGCCGACAACGAAGATTTTGCGCCTGCCGTAACGATCACCCAAGGCACCGCCCAACAGAATCAGCGAGGCGAGCGTCAGCGTGTACGCCGTGATGATCCATTGCAACGCCGCGAAGTCGACGCCTAGGTCTTTGCCGATCATCGGCAGTGCGACGTTGACGACTGTCGCGTCGATGCCTGCTAGCCCCGATCCCAGAATCGTGGCCAGCAAGACCCAGCGCCCCTGGGCGCTGCCATAGCGAATCACGGCTTAAACATCACGCTGCGCTGTCGGTCGCCGCCATCAGTTCGACCATCTCGTCACGTGTCGGACCTGCGGGCGGACGTGGTGTAGCACTCATCTTCGCAAACACCTCTTCAATCCGAACCTGCATCGCGACGTCATCGTCTAGCACGCTCGTCCTGTCCAACAAACCTGTCCTGCGAACGGCCATCCGGAAGATCTCGGGGTCGACGGCAGCGGCCGCTCCCGCCGCTACCAAACTGAAGAACTCGTAGTCCCCGTCGCGATGTGCGAAGTCGATCGGTTCGCCGGTCCAGCCACGAAGGCGGGCGGCATCAACGGCCGTCGCAAAGTCGTAACGCTCTCGAAGTGCTGGTTCTGTTGCCGCTTTGAAGGCGTCCAGCGCTGCCGTCAGGTCCGTGTCACCCTGCAGGGCACGACTCAGCTCGAGAGCCTCAAGCATCGCGAACGAAATGCCATAGGCGAACGACGGATCGGTGTGACTGTACGCGTCGCCGATCGGGACCACATGCGCCCGAAGCATTGGGTCTACCTCGACGAGAGTGTTGTGCAACCCGGCCATGGCCATCACCTCGGTGATCGGGTCCACCCCTGTCGGTTCGACCCAAGTCCGAAGCGCGGGGATGCGTGCGACAGCGGCTTCGAATACCTCGGCCTCCTTGAACCCCCGCCACTGGTGATCACCGGTGGGGACGGCCAGCAAAGCAGCGAAGGTTCGGTTGTCGCCAGGGAAGGTGTTAAAGCCCAGGTAGCCCAAGTCACCTCGCGGTCCGAACAGCCACGGTCCGTCTGGCAAATCGAAATCGGGTCGCTGCTGGTAGTAGCGGCTGTAGTAGATCACCGAGCAGTCGCTGCTCTCGACTGATGCGGTCGCGACTCCTGCATCCTCGAGCCAACGCCGAGTTGGACTCCGTCGGCCCATGGCGTCGACGACCAGATCAGCGGCCGTAACAACTCCATCTATCTCAGCGCCCACTACCCGGACACCTTCAAACCGCAGCCCGGTGACATGCGCGCGCCCCCGGACCTCAACGAGCGATTCAGCATCCAGCGCACGACGTAGCGCCCACTCGATCAGCGGACGCCTGACGCCTAGGTATTGCAGTTGCTCGTCTTGTGGCTCGACCGGTCCCGGAATTTTCGATCGAGTGTCGATGTCGATGGCGCCAGCCGCCATCAACGATGCGTACACGTCGGGAAGTTGCTCGCGCAGGAACTCACGACCCGCCGGAATCAAGGCGTGCGGCTGCCTGAAGTGCGGAATGCCTTGTCGGTTCCAGTTGGGGGCCGCCTCAGGTGAGGTCAGGTCCAACGGGTCGCGGTCTGCCAGGGTTACCCGGTGACCGTCTCTAGCAAGCAACAGGGATGCAGATAGCCCAGCAATACCTGCACCCATTACCACTACTGATCGGGTTGGCACGCTGCGGACACTAGTCGCATCCGCAGCGTCCCACCCGGCGAAGTCAGTTCTTCGTCAGCCGATCTGCTTAGCGGTCTCTTCGATCTCCTTGTTCAATTCCTTGGCATCGACATCAAGCTGCTTTTGAATTTTCTTCTCAGCCTTGAGCTCGGCCTTGTCAATCGCAGCTTCGATCGTCGACTCACCCACGATCAGCAGACACGCTTCACCAGCGTCGATGAGTTCGCCGAACTCCTTGACGTCTGCGCGCGACATGCCCTTCCAAAGGTGTCCACCGACGCCGCCAACGGCTCCACCGACGATCGCAGACCCGATGATCGCTGGCGGGAACAGCAGACCAACCACCGCGCCGGCTGCGATGCCGCCCCAGGCGCCGTGCCGGGTCGCAGTCTCATCCTTGTTGACGTGGACCTTGCCGTTTTCGTCCTTGGTGATCACCGCTGCGTCATAGGTACCCACCGCTCCGAGCGCGTGGAGGTCCTTAACGACGTCGTAATCGCCGCGCGCCACGGCTTCGCTGGGGTAGGTCCCGATGAAAATGAAGACGCCATCTGCTTTGGTCATGAATCCTCTTCTCGATAAGGGTGCTCAGTAAGTGTCTACTGCAACAAGTAGTTCATCGCCTTCCCAAGCACCTTGGCCCGCTGGTTCGCAGTGGCAAGCTGCTCCACTCCGAACCCGAAGAGCACTGTGTCAGGTGTGGTAATCGCTGCTGAGAACAGGGACTCCGAGCGCTTGAATCCGACACTAACCGTCGGGCTCCCAGGGGGTGCACCCTGGATCGACCAGTCGCCAAGTCCGGTCTCGAAGCCTTCTCGATGGGTAGCCTTTCCACCGATCACCACCCTGGTGTCGTCGACGTAGGCGCCTACATCACCGGTTGAACTGTCGGTCACGTAGGCGATGTCCACCGCCACCCGCTTTCCTGCGTAGGCCGACAAGTCGAACGAGACCTGTTGCCAACCGTGCGAACTCTTGGTCATCCGATTCCAAGATCCAGTCGTCCCCGTTGCTGAGCATGGGCGACCTTGGGTCAGATAGTGAGCCAAGAAGGGATGTTCATCTATCAGGAACCCCGCCCCGCATTGTTGGGGCGGTTGGGTGTCGGACAACCTGCCGGCCTCTGGCAGCGTCGTCCAGTCGTTCGACCCAACCGGGTGCGCCTCGACGATGACATTGTCGTATCGCGGTTCAGTCTTGAACGACAACGCAAAGTCCAGACTAGGAGCGTCGCCAGCGGACACAGTCTTGAGATTGATCGTGCGTCCCAAGCGCGAGTATGTGTCATCGGTATGCAATGCCCCGACGTACCAATCGCCCTTCGCAGGAGCAAACGCTCCTCCAGAACCACCTTGGTAGGCCGCAGACCCGTGGCTACGGAATTGCGGGAACTGGGCCGGGGGAAGCAAGTCGCTCGTCGAGCTGAACGAACCAGCCTCGTCGAGCGGGTTGTCGGCTACAGCCGGCCCGCCGAAACTCGCCGCCGTTCCCCCCATCGGAGTCCCGATGCCCGTGATGCCATCCGGCGCACGGGAGGTGGACCGGCCAAACGCGCCCATGTAGTACTGAGTGAAGTCGTCGGCCAACAGCAAGCAGTCTGAGTAGGCGTCCTCGGTGACGACGCAGTCCTGGTTGGGGGCACCATTGAGCCCGTAGTAGATACCGCCCAGAAGAGAACCGAGGATGCCGTAGTAACCCGTTGTCTCGCCCGTGTACAGCAACTTTCCGCCGTCATTGAGATAGTCACGAACGCTCATAGTCAGGTCCTGTGCGCGTTTCGCGACTGAGGCATCGGGGTAGTCGTTCCCGAACACCGAGGTCAACTCATCCGACGCGTCCTGGGTCAATCGGTTGTCGCCCAGATACCAAACCGCCGCATCGAAGTGGTCAAGAACGCCGAGGGGATGCGGGACACCCTGCTTCGACACGTCCCACACGGCGGCGCTGATGCCCTTCGCCTTGAGCGCATTGACGTACATGCGCACATATTTGGGCTTAGTCACGTTCTTGGGGTACGTCGGGTTGACACCCTCGTAGTCCTCGTTTGAGATGATCAGCACATCGGCATTTCGGCCCTGAGCCAACGTGTAGGTGAAGTCCTTACTCTGCTTGATGGCTGAGGACCGAGAACCGCCCCCCGGGCTGCTACCGGTGAACCAGACCTTGACATCGTCGCCGACTTTTGCCCCTCGGACCTTGCCGCGGAACTCACCGTAATAGCGGTTTCCGGTGTCGCCATAGCGTTCACCGTCGGTCCACTCGTGGACAGGGGCTGCAATTTGCTCATGCCCGTTGATCGAGTAGTGAAGGGTGAGGTGCTTCAGCGAGCGGCGAGCCGTCACAGCCACCGTTTGTGGGTCGCCGTACGACACATCGAACGAGTCGACGTCAAAGTTCGGTGCCTTCAAACCAAGTGCTGACACGGGGTGAGCAGGATGGTGGGCGGACTCTGCGACAGACAGGGCGAACGGCAGGTTCTTCTGGAACTCAGCTTGGACGAGGGCCTCAGAGTCAGGGAAGTTGAAGCCACTGGCGCAGTCCGCCGGGTCGAACGCATCGTTCGGATCGCTCGCGCTCGCAGTCGCGCACGTCGACATTTCAGGAGTGAAGGCAAGCGTTCCGTAGCGGTTGGCGGCCTGGTCATCTGTCTCGCCGTTCGTGGTGTACAACTCCGCTGCGATATCGGGGTCGTAGCCGGGAATCGCGGGGTTGGCGTCGTCGCCAGCCATTGCCTGGTAAATCAGATCATCGGGCGTTGGCGTCGCTACTTGCCATCCGACGCCGTAAAGAATCAGTTCTGCCGCAGAGTGGTAGTTGACCAGGAACTTGAACCGGAGTCGGTCCATCAAACCGTCAAGTGCCTGCGTCTCAGGCTCCGATTCTGGAGCTTGGCCACGATAGGTGTCACTGGCAGCAGCAGGCGACGAGCCCTCGTTGTCGTATCCCCATTTCTCAGGAAAGTTTCGGTTGGGATCGACGCCATCGACGGCAGTGATCACACCGTCACCGTCGTTGTCGCGCAGGTTCTTACGCCACAACCGGTTGCCCTTGGTGAACGTGTAGTCGTAGCCGTCCGGATTCGCGACTGGCACGAACCACAACTCAGTCGTGTCGACGATGTGCTTGATCTCGGGATTGCTGCCGTACGAGTTGACGTAGTAGTGCAGTAGCCGGCGATTCATCTCTGGGGTGATCCACTCGCGGGCATGCTGGGCGGCGGCGTAAAGCACTGCTGGGCGCGAGCCGTCTGCTTCGGTGGTGGCGTCCTTCGTGACCTTCAAGGCGATGATTTCCTGACCCTGAACGGTGTGCCCGATGACCTCGAGCTTGACCAGGTCGGGGCGGGCGGCCGCGAGCGCCTCCATCTCGTCCTTGATTCCCCCGGGCTGGCTGTATGAGCGGAAGACCGTGTACCCCTTGGCGTGCTGCTCATTGAGTCGCTGGGTGGCGGTCTCGCCATCCACCATCTTTTCGTTCAGATCCAGGCCCTGCGAGCGAAGCTTTGCCGCCTCCTGGGGACTGAGTACCACCTCGACGCTGACTGAGCCGTCGGTCGCGCCAGGGGACGTCGTGATCTCCGAGCGGTCGACGCCGCTGGCGGCGAGTACCGCATACTGCGCGCTGGTGAGGTCCCCCACGAAAACGGTGAGACCACTGTCGGACGTCGCCGGTGCAGCCGATGCGATTGGTGTTAAGCCAAGCAGCCCCATCAGACCCACAACCATTGCGCCGACGGTGACAACAGCAATGCGTTTCATGGCTCTCCTGAAAGGTTGCGCGGCGACCGGACCCGCGCGCGATGCCCCATCATCGCCCTTTTCCCCCGAGCCGTGTCCAGGAACGACAGATTGCCTGTCAGCGCCGATTCGACGTCCCCCGGCGATGACGGAATCCGTGCCTCCCCCGCTTGCTACGCAACCGTAGGTTACGGTACCGTAGGTTCTTGTGAATCCAAGAACAAGCGTCGTAGACCGAACCCTGCCCGTCGTCATCCAAGGCGGTATGGGCGTTGGGATTTCCACTTGGCAGTTGGCCCGAACCGTGGCGAAGTCCGGAGGGTTGGGCGTCATCTCTGGCGTAGCCCCCGACCTCCTACTAGCCCGGTGGTTGCAGGACGGGGATGTCGACGGATCGGTGCGCGCTGCGATCGCGGACTATCCCGACGCTGAGTTCGTCGCGCAAACCATCGACAAGTTCTTTCGACCCAACGGGCGCCCGGCAGGAAAGCCGTATCGCCCGATCACCAAACTCGATTTGAACCAGCGCATTGATGCGGTACGACTTACCGCGCTCGGGTCCTACGCGCAGGTACATCTGGCAAAGTCCGGGCACGACGGTCTGGTGGGCATCAACCTTCTCGAGAAGGTTCAGTTGTGGACTCCCGCCGCTTTACTCGGCGCGGTGCTAGCGGACGTCGACTACGTTCTCGTGGGAGCTGGCGTCCCCACGCATCTCCCGCGAGTTTTAGACCAACTTGCCAACCTCCAGCCGGTCTCACTGCCGATCGACGTCGCAGGCGCGCAAAGCGGGGACGTTCACCAAATCACGCTTGACCCGTCCATCGTGGTTCCTGGTCTACGTGCACCCTTGAAGCGACCCCAGTTCCTCGCCATCGTTTCGTCGAACATCCTCGCCACTTACCTTGCTCGCGACGAAGCCACCCGACCAGATGGGTTCGTCATCGAAGGCCCAACTGCCGGTGGACACAATGCTCCGCCCCGAAAGTTGGTACTCGACGAAACCGGGCAGCCGATCTACGGCCCGCGAGACGAAGTCGATTTCGACAAGTTGGCGACGATCGGACTGCCGTTCTGGCTGGCCGGTGGCTACGCGAGCCCAGACAAGGTCGCTGAAGCACTCGCCTCGGGTGCGGCCGGCGTTCAGGTCGGGAGCGCATTCGCGCTCGCCGACGAATCAGGACTCACCGAACCGATCAGGCGCACGCTGATCACCCGACTTGTGGCGGACACTCTTGACGTCCGCACTGATCCGCTGGCCAGCCCTACGGGTTTTCCTTTCAAGGTCGTGCAGTTACCTGGCACGGTGGCCGACCCCAACGTGCTGCAAGCGCGAGAGCGAATCTGCGACCTGTCGTACCTGCGGGCGCCGTACCGCCGAAGCGACGGCAGCATTGGTTACCGATGCCCGAGTGAGCCGGTGGACGACTACGTCCGCAAGGGGGGAGCGATCGAAGACACGGTCGGCAGGTTGTGTCTGTGCAACGGTCTGACAGCTACCCAGGGACAGCCGCAGGTGAAGGCGAACGGCACGACCGAGCCCCCGTTGGTCACCCTCGGAGCCGACCGAGCACAACTCGCCGAACTGCTCGACAGGTATCCGGAGGGGTGGAACGCAACCGACGTCGTGGCATGGCTCACGTCGAAGGTCGCCGTCTACGCGTAACAATCTCTAACGATCTTGAGGTTGGCAGCAGACACGCCGGCGTGTCGCGCCGCAAAGCTCAAGAGGGATTCGCGTCGTCGAGGTGGCGAGTCCTTCCGGGGCCCTGAACGACCGCAGCAACGTTCACCAGCCTCAACTCAGTTGGGTTGCCAGCGACTTCAGCGCGACTGAAATGTCGGTCTCATCGAGCGACAGCTGAGCAAGTGCGCTTCGTACAGCCCCCACGACTGGAGGTACGTCGAGGACGCGAACAACCACGGTTGGATCAGCCTCCGCTGCCAGACCCTTAATGCGATCGGTAAGGCGCGCGTTGCCCGCTTGCAACAGTCCGCCACCCAAGATGAACTCCGTCGCGGCACCCTCAAGCTTCAGCCGCCGCATCATCGCGATGGCCATCATCGCCACCTCATCGGCCACCCGATCAACAATCGCTATGGAGACTAGGTCTCCACGATCTGCCGCCGCGAAAACGATCGGCGCCAACTCAACAAGAGCCTGGTTGTCGAGGCGACCTTCGTGGATTTCAGCTGCCGCCTCCTGGGGGGTACTGACGCCGAAGTGCTCGCCAAGCACGGTGGTCAACACAGTGGTCGGTCCACGACCGTCCTCGCCCCTGATCGCTGCACCGAGACCGGCAAGTCCGACGTCGTAGCCGCCACCCCAATCGCCGGACAAGGCACCGAGCGCCTGGTATCGGCCGATCCTGCCGTCGGGAGCGACGCCGACAGCATTAAGACCTGCACCACAAACCACTGCAACACCGTGGCCGTGAGAACTGCCAGCGAGCAGTACAGCGAACGTGTCGTTGGTCACCGCCAATTGATGGGCAATTCGAAGTGGTCCGAGCGCGCTCGCAACCTGCTCCTCTTGGTCAGTGCGATCAACGCCCGCGAGCAGGAAGGCCGCGGCCTCGAACTCGTCCGCGTTCTCGAGGCCAGCGTTTACACGAGCGCTAGCGACTAGCGGCTGCAATATGTCGAGCGCACCGGCTACCCCTAGAGCATCTGGCGAGCATCCGGGGCCACGGACTCGCGCGAGTAGTCGCCCGGACTCGTCAACGATCACCACATCTGTCTTTGAGTTGCCGCCGTCGACCCCCAGTACCGTCCTCATGCCCAGTACGCCGGTAGGTCATCGAGGTTGGCTGCGATCAACTCGTCGAGCAGCGACGTGGCGTCCGCCCACTCCCCGATCAATGGGTTGGCGAGCAGCGCACGCAGCGCCACAGACCGATCGCCGGTCAGCGCCGCTTCTAGCGTCAGTTCTTCGTAAGCGGTCACGTGCTGCACCAGACCGAGCATCTCGGGCGGCAACGGCGGCTGCGCCAAGGGGTGGGCGCCTTCCCGGTCGATGACGCAGGGCACTTCAACGACCGCCTCGTCCGGTAATCCCGTGATGGTTCCGTTGTTCAGCACGTCCACCACTTGCACATCACCGGTGTTGTTCACCAACGAGCTAAGAAGTTGGGCGGCTGCTTCGCTGTAGTGCGCACCACCGCGTTCTTCCAGCAGAGCAGGCTTGGTCACCAAGTTCGGATCGGCATACATCTGCAGCAACTGGTCTTCAATCGCCATCACTTGCTCGGCTCGGGTGGGACCGCTGAGCATCTCGGCCAACGCTTCGCGCTCACAGTAGAAGTAGTGCAAGTAGTACGAGGGGATCGCGTTGATGGTTCGCAGCAACTCGACCGGGACGTCGATCTCCTCGGCCAACTCGTCTCCGAACCGGTCAAGTACCTCGGTGAACTTCTCCGTTTGGTCGACCTTGACGCCACGGATCCACGACAGGTGGTTCAGGCCCACCTGGTTGAGTTGAACCCGCTCCGGATCGACTTGCAGCATCGCCGCGATTCGACGCTGAAAACCGATGGCCACGTTACAAAGGCCAACGGCACGATGGCCTTCGTCGAGAAGTGATCGAGTCACAATCCCGACGGGGTTGGTGAAGTCGATGATCCAGGCGTCGGGAGCCGCGAGTCGTCTCGCCCGCTCCGCAACGTCGAGCACTACGGGCACCGTTCGAAGTGCTTTCATGAAGCCGCCAGCGCCGGTGGTCTCTTGCCCGAGACTGCCGTACTTGAGCGGGATCGTCTCGTCCCGATAGCGAGCGGCCTGACCACCTACGCGCAATTGCAACAACACAGCGTCAGCAGCTGTCACTGCCTCGTCGATGTCAAGTGTGGTCCGAAGCTCACCTGCCCAGCCCGCTGCGTGAACCATTCGCTGAGCCAGCGCACCGACGATGTCCAACCGTGCCTGGTTGACGTCGTGAAGCACGACTTCGGCGATCGGCATTTCCGGACGTCGAACGAGTCCCTCGATGAGCTCCGGTGTGTAGGTGCTGCCTCCGCCGACGACTGCGACCTTCATCCCTTGACCCCGGTAAGTGTCACGCCTTCGATGAACACCCGCTGCGCGAAGAAGAAGATGATGACGACAGGAATCACGAACATGAGCGACGCTGCCATTTGGACCTCGTAGGCATTCCCCTTGGCCAACGTTGTGAACTGCGTCAACCCCACGGCAAGGGTCATGTTCGACGCACTATTGCCGGTATAGAGCAACGGGTTATAGAAGTCGTTCCAGGCGTAGAGGAACTGGAAGAGTGCGACAGCCGCGATAGCTGGCTTGGCGAGTGGCACAACCACCTTTCGCAAGATGGTGAACTCGCTCGCGCCATCGATACGAGCCGCCTCGGACAACTCCTGCGGAATTGTCATGAAGAACTGACGCAGCAGGAAGATGGTGAAGGCGTCACCAAAGAATGTGGGCACGATCAGCGGGAGCAACGTGCCGATCCAGTGCAGTCTCGTGAAAATGATGTACAGCGAGACGCTCGTTACCTGCGCCGGGAGCATCATCGTTGCCAACACCAAGATGAAGGTCGGTTCGCGCCACTTCCAACGAAGCCGCGAAAACGCGTAAGCCACCGGGATGCTCGACACCACCACACCAATGGTCGCGAGCGTTGCGTAAATGACGGTGTTCGCCAGGTACCTCATGAACGGAATCCCGGTCAGGACCTTTTGGAAGTTTCCCCACTCGATCGGGTGCGGGATCAGGTCGCCAGTTCCCACTTGGGACTTGGACATGAAGGCCGTAGTGACTACGACAATGAGCGGAATCAAGAACGCGATGCTGAGCGCAATGGCCACCGAGTGGTCAGCAATTGCGTAGAGGGCACGACGCCTTCTGACGTGCGGTGGCAGCGGACGTGGGGTGATCACCGTCGTGTGAGTGGCAACGCTCATCGCAGCGCTCCCCCGTAATGCACCCATCGCTTAGACGTCTTGATCAGCACGAAGGTGCAGACCATGATCACCAGGAACAGCACCCAAGCCAATGCCGACGCATATCCCATATGGAAGTAGCCAAATCCCTGTTGGTAGAGCCAGGTTCCGTAGAACATCAGCGAGTTGTCCGGTGAGCCAAGCGTCTGGCTGGCTTGTTCACTAGCGCTTCCTGACGTCGAGACAACGTAAGCCTCGGTGAAGTATTGGAAGCCAAAGATCACACCGATCACCAGCGAGAAGAAGATGACCGGAGAGATCGTGGGCAACGTGATGTGACGGAACTTCGCCCAGCCGCCAGCCCCCTCGATCTCAGCTGCCTCATACAACTGTGCTGGCACGTCAAGCATGGCGGCCAAGAAGATCACCATGGTGTTGCCGATCGCCCACAGCGACAACAGCACCAGACTTGGTTTCGACAGATTGGGGTCGGCGAACCAAAGAGGCAGGCTGCCCTTAGGTACCCCGACGAACTCCAGGACGTGGTTTACCGGTCCGGTCGGACTGAGCACGAACAGGAAACCGAGCGCCGCAGCCACAGTCGGCACCATCGCGGGTAGGTAGAACAGCGTGCGATAGATGCCGCTGCCGCGATGGGGTCGAGTGAGCACCCACGCGGCCGCCATGCCAAAGAACACCTGCGCGGGAACCATGATGATGACAACCCACAAGGTGTTACGTACCGCGACCCAGAATATTGGGTCGCTGGTGAACATGAACTTGTAGTTCGCCAACCCCACCCACGTTGGCTGTCCCAGTAGGTCGTACTTCGTGAACGAGAAATACAGGCTCGACACCATCGGGTACAAGATGAACACCAGGAATCCGATGATCCAGGGCGACAGAAAGGCTACGACAACGCCTCTCCGCCGCCACGTGGATCGACCACCGCGCTTTCTTGGGCGTGAAGTGTCCACCGAACCCACTCCGGATTCGGCGAGTACTTCGCTCGCCCGAAACTCAAAACTCATCGCAGACTCA
The DNA here is from genome assembly GCA_963726755.1 of uncultured Actinomycetota bacterium. Taxonomy (GTDB): domain Bacteria; phylum Actinomycetota; class Actinomycetes; order JAHEKZ01; family JAHEKZ01; genus DATKIY01. The sequence goes on along the minus strand of CAVSDB010000001.1, from coordinate 529,532 downwards.
GGCTCAACCTAGAGTCGACAACTGATTGATTTGATCAGCGACGTCCTCGAGACCCGTCTGAAGATCCGGCACGTTGCCCTTCTCCCACTGCGTGACGAACTGCGAGAACAGGTCAACGTCAGCTTGGCCCGTTGGCGTCAGTTGCTTGTAGCGCGAATTCGGGTTCTTGAAGATGTCCATGAACGGCTTGAACTTCGGTTCGTCGTTCAGCTTCGTGGTATCGAGCGAGTCGAACGTCGTCGGGACGTTCTGAAGTTGCTCGGCCAACGTGTTGAGCGTCTGGGTGTCAGTTGTCAGGTACTGCAGTGCTAGCCAAGCTGCGTCTGCGTCCTTGGAGGCACGCGGAATCCCGGCCACCGTCCCTCCGATCTGCCCCACGCCGTACTTGTCGGCTTGGTCATCTGGTACCGGGAAGGCAGCGGTGCCGTAATCAACATCGGATTCGTCCGCCGCCACGAACGCACCACGCCACTCACCGTCGTACATCATCGCGACCTTGCCCTGCTCGAAGGCATTTCCGGCATCCCATTCGTGCGCCTTGTAGGGAGCGAACCATCGAACGAGGTTGTCGTAGCCGTACCAGTCGGTCAGCTCCTTGTCCCAGTTGAGCAGGTTCTTCCACTGGGGATCGGTGGCCATTGCTGACTTCCCGTTGGCGTCATACCACTCGGTGCCGAAGTTGACGCCGTTGTAGAGCTGCGCCGTCTCGTACATCTGATCGTTCGTGCTGACGAAGCCAGCCACGTTGATCGTGCCGTCGGCGTCGCGTTGGGTGAGCTTCTTCGCCATGGCGGTTAGCTCGCTAATAGTCTTCGGCGGGTCGGTATAGCCGGCATCAGCGAGCAGCTGCTTGTTGTAGTACAGCCCGAATGCGTCGGTCAGCATGGGCAGCGAGCACTGGTCTCCCTGGTAGCCGGTGTACGACAGCACCGAGTCGGGGAAGGTCGCGCTCATGTCCAGACCCGAAGCAGTGATGTACGGACCGAGATCGCGCCACGCACCGCTCTGACAGAACTTGGCGACGTTGTCGGGTGCTTGTGACATCACCACACCAGGCGGTTGGCCGCTCGCGATGGCTCGCGCCAGATCTTCGTCGGTCTTCCCTGCAACGTACGTAGCAGTCAGCCACGGGACGTCTTGGTGCAGCCGGTCCAAGGAGGCTTGCACGACGTCGGCTTCTCGCCCGATGAAAGGCCCCCAGACATCAATGCTCGTAGGCGCGTGAGAAGCAGACGGGTCAATCGACTGAACCGAGGTCGGCTCGTCAGATCCCCCGGCGGTGCAACTCGCCAAGACCATCGCCGCGCACGAAATACCAGCGACCATCGTCAGCCGGGCGTTTCCTCGCATGATTCCTCCTGTTAAGCCAGCGCAGCAGAGAGCGTCGCTGGGTTGTCCGTGGCTTTGTCGAATACCTCGCTGCGGGCGAGGTCCAATGCTGTAGCAATCGCCCCTCGTAGGACGGCATCTTTACCAAGATCGGAGACCGCAATTTCTGGACGAAGTGGCGAGACCTCGACGAGTCGACGCTGCACGCCGTCAAGGAGTAGGTCGGCGTTGTGGCCGATTCCGCCACCGAGCACCACCAGTGCGGGGTCAACGACCGAAGCCACCGCGGCTACCGCCAGACCAACGCGCCCGGCTTCTGCCTCCACGACGCTCAATGCGACGGAGTCACCCTCGCGCGCTGCGTTGAAGACAGATTCAGCAGTCAATCGACCGGTCATCCCCCGGTTGCGCGCATCGCGAACCACCGCAGCCGCACCGGTGTCTGCCTCAAGCAGCCCCCGCTTCGCCTTTCGACCGACCGCGTCGCCGATGGGAAGGAAGCCGATTTCACCCGCAGCCCCGGTTGCGCCTGCATAAAGCTGGCCTCCCAACACCAGGCCCATACCCACGCCCGTACCAATAGAGACAACGACGAAGTCATCGACGCCGCGGCCTCGACCAAACCGATGCTCCGCAATAGTTGCCAAGTTGACGTCATTCTCAAGGACGACGTCACCGACGAGGTCGCGAAGTTTCTCAAGCACGCTTGCCTTGCCCCAGCCGGGAAGGTTGGTCGCTAGTTCCAGATTGCTCGCGCCGGGACGGACGATGCCGGGGGTGCCCAGCACCCAGCTGGTTACTTCACTTCTTCGGACTCCAGCGTCGCGAAGCAGATCTTCGAGGAGTACACCCAGTAGGTCGATGACCGCTGAGGCGGAGCGGACGGCGTTGCGGCGCGACTGTTGTGCAACGACCTGTCCGGACAGATCAGCGACCGCTGCCCTGATCCAACCGCGGCCCACGTCGATGCCAACGACAGTTCCCGCTCCGGGGTCAAGTTGGTAAAGCAGCGCGGCTGGACCCTTCCCGCCGCTCGTGCGCCCGACCTCGCGTACCACCGAGCGATCCACCAACCGATCGAGCGCCAACGAAACCGTCGGCTTTGACAGCCCGGACTCTCTGGCGATCTGAGCCCTTGAGATCGGTCCGGACTCTCGGATCAGTTCGAGCACCGTGCGAGCGTTAAGCGAGCGAAGCAGGCTGGGAGTTCCGCTGGGGTAGTCGGAGGCCGCCGTCGCCACGGAATCTCCCTCCGAAACCAATTTCCAGCAAATTGTTCGTAAAGTTTCCTAACTAACGATTCCGACGCTACTGTCGCCGTGAGCCAAGGTCAAGGAAGTCCGGAGGATACGACCATGAAGTTGGGAGCGGGTCGCGTGGCGCTCACGTTCGATATGGAGCACCCCTCGCGCTCAGGGCATAGTCACGATGCCCCCGAATCGATCCTCAACTCCCTGCAGCAGACGAACTCGCGCGCGACCTTCTTCGTTCAGGGACGTTGGGCCAAGACCGAGCCGAGCCTCACTCAGCGGGTCGTCGACGACGGTCACCTACTGGGCTGCCACAGTCACTTTCACGCACCGATGGTGTCGCTGACTGACGACGGAATGCGTGCCGACGTCGAAGCTGCGACAACCGCGCTCACCGAATTGACCGGCGTCGAGCCGCGACCGTGGTTCCGCTGTCCCTTCGGCGCGGGTCACGATGACCCGCGCGTGCTCAACGTGCTGAGCGAGTGCGGCTACCGCAACGTGCACTGGAACGTCGAGCCGCAGGACTGGCTCGAAACGAAGACGGCCGATGATCTCGTGGCATCAATCTGCGAAGGCGTCGAACGCGAGGGCGATGGCAGCATCGTGCTGCTTCACACCTGGCCGGCCGCAACCGCTGCGGCGTTACCCATACTGCTCGAACGACTCAATGGTTCCGGTTACGAGTTCGTCGGAGTCGACCAACTCGAAACCAACGTGGCACGCGGAAGGGGCTGACGATGGCCGGGATCCGACTCTTAGGGGTCACCAAACTATTTGACGGCGCAAATCCCGCCGTGAACGACGTATCGATCGAGGTCGAGGACGGCGAGTTCGTCGTCCTCGTCGGACCTTCCGGCTGTGGCAAGTCCACCCTGCTGCGGATTGTCGCTGGCCTCGAGGAGGTCACGGCTGGCGAGGTGTGGATCGGCGACCGCGACGTCACCGACCTCGATCCGAAAGACCGCGACATCGCCATGGTCTTTCAGAACTATGCGCTGTACCCGCACATGACAGTTCAGACAGAACATCGGTTTCGGACTGCGGCTTCGCAAGGAACCCAAGGACTCGTCAGCAAAGCGAGTCGACGAGGCAGCCAAGTTGCTCGGAATCGAAGACTTGCTTGACCGAAAGCCAGGACAACTGTCTGGCGGTGAACGTCAGCGGGTAGCGATGGGTCGCGCACTAGTACGTGAGCCGCTGGCACTACTGATGGACGAGCCGTTGTCGAACCTCGACGCCAAACTGCGAGTACAAGTTCGGGCCGAGCTCAATCGCATTCACGCCCGCCTTGGCACCACGACCCTCTACGTCACCCACGACCAGATCGAAGCCATGACACTCGGCGACCGAGTAGCCGTGATGAAGGACGGCGTGTTGCAGCAACTGGACACGCCCAGTGCGCTCTTCAACCAACCAACCAATGTCTTCGTAGCATCGTTCATGGGCTCGCCGGCCATGAATCTCACGGACGCCAAGGTCGAACGAAATGGCGACGGCGTTCGACTTCTCATCGGTGACCAATCGCTTCCAGCGCCAACTAACGCGGACCTCACTAGTTACGTTGACAACTCAATCATCGTTGGCATTCGACCCAGCGATCTGGCCGAACCCATCGACAGTCAGCATCAGGGTTGGCCGACACTCGACATCGTTGTCGACGTCGTCGAGGAACTAGGAACCGAGGCGAACGTGCTCTTCCGGCTCGCCTCCCATGGCACGAACCCGGCCGAGCAGCTCGCTGACGTGGTTGACGACTCAGACGTCTTCACCGCGACCGTCGACGCCCGAACCCAGTTGCGCGCGCGGGACCACGCCAAACTGGCCGTCGACGTGCGGAGCATTCATCTGTTCGACACCGCAACCGGGCTGGCGCTGAAACGCACGTCCCGCCTGACCTACGCTCCGAACATGATTGGTTCGCTGCAAACCACTCCGGCGTTGAGCCGACCAGAACTGTTGGCCAAGCCAGTGCTCGCGGTGCTCGCCAGCCTTGAACCAGCGGTTTCGGACAAGATCCACGTCGCACCCATAGACCCGACGCTCGCCGACACCGCAGCGTTCTGCGAGGCGTACGGCGTCGGACTGGACGCGTCGGCCAACTGTGTGATCGTCGCCGGTCGTCGCGGCGACGTCACGCGTTACGCCGCGGCAGTGATCCTGGCTACGACGCGGGCAGCCGTCAACACAGCGGTCCGCAAACGACTGGACGCTCGCCGCGCATCGTTCGCGCCAATGGATGACGCGGTTGAGGCGACGGGCATGGAGTACGGCGGCATCACACCGATTGGGTTACCTGAAGACTGGCCGGTTCTCGTCGACCCGGCGGTCATCGCGACGCCGCTCGTTGTCGTCGGTTCGGGAGTTCGACATTCCAAACTTGTTCTGCCCGGAGCACTGCTGGCGATGCTGCCAGGCAGCGAGATTCTCAACGGACTCGCGATCGGATAACCGATCTAGCCGCGGACACGCAACACAGCCAACGCCACGATGTACGCAACACCTCCGACGCCGGCCAGCCAGGCATACGGCATCCCATCGTTTCCGCGCAGGAGATCGATGACGAACGCGGCGAGGGTGACGACGATCAACACCAAGCCAGCGGCCGCAGTTGCCCGGACGTCCATCGCGGCGATCCGCTCGTCACGGCGGTCGACCAAGCCCTTTGACCAGCTCACTTCTTCGCATCGAGATCTCGATGACCACGGTGAAGCAGAGCGTCAGCGCGAAGAGAGCAAGACCGAGCGCAGGACCGCTGCCTATCCAGCCTGCAATCAGGTAGACCACCGCCATCACCAGCATCGAGGCCGTCACCGACCAGCGGCGCCAACTACTTCTGGGCATCTGCTGCCTCACCGTCGACATGGAAGACCTCCTCGATCGTCGTACCGAAAAATCGGGCCAGCGCGATCCCCAGGGGAAGTGATGGGGTGTACCGGCCGGTTTCTATGGAGTTGATCGTCTGGCGCGAGACGCCCATCGCCTGCGCCAGTTCCCCTTGCGACAGTCCTTTGCCCGCCCGGAGAACTCGGACGTCGTTGTTCACGTCTCGGTGCCCGCGATGTCAAGCTTGCTTGTCATCTGCTCACGGTAACCGAGCCCAACCGCGGGTGTCAAGCGTCCTTTACAGTGGTGCCCTCTCGGCGGCAGGTCGACGCGGCTTAGGGTGGCCAACGTGCCGGACCCCATCGCCCCTCGCCCCCCAATTCCGCCGTTTGACGAAGCAGCGGCACGAACCAAGGTGTGGATGGCCGAAGCGGCGTGGAACTCCCGAGACCCGCAACGAGTCGCGGGGGCGTACACCGAAGACTCGGTGTGGCGGAACCGGGGCGAGTTCCTTCAGGGGCGTGAGGCGATTGTCGCCTTCCTGGAACGCAAGTGGGCACGCGAACTTGACTACGTCCTGCGTAAGGATCTCTGGGCGTTCAGCGGCAATCACATCGCCGTTCGCTTCCAATACGAATGGCACGACGGCGATGGCCAGTGGTACCGCTCCTATGGAAACGAGAATTGGGAGTTCGACGACCTTGGTTACATGGCCCGTCGAGAGGCAAGCATTAACGACGTGGCCATCGACGAGTCCGAGCGACGCATCGTTGGCCCGCGCGCCGCAGGCGATAGCAGTGGGATCCCCTTGCAATGATCGACAACTCGCTCGCCGCAGAGTTCACGCGTATGGATGAGGAAATCGCGATGCAGGTCGCGCGCCAGCAGTGGGGGTTCGTCGCGGCGTCCGTGCGTCGACTCGATACCGAGCGCGATGACACCTTCCTGTTGACCAACCGCGACCACCGACGCGTGTTGAAGGTGGCTCATCCCCTGGACGACCCCGAAGTCATCGACCTTCAGAGCAGCGCGATTGCCTTTGCCGGAGCAGCGGACGAGTCGCTGCCGCTCCCCCGGTTGGTGCCGAGTGTCGACGGAACTGTCGTGGCACCGGTGATTGGTGTCCGAGGAGAACCCCGGTTAGCGCGGTTACTGACCTACCTATCCGGAAGTGAGTTGCAGTACGACCTGACGTCCGCTGAGCAGCGCAGCGCCATCGGCGTTACGCAGGGACGGCTGTCGCTGGCGATGGAAGGCTTCGACCACCCTGCCGCAGAGCGCTACCTGCACTTCGACCTCAAACAACTCGGAACCATTCGCTCGTTGCTTGATCAGGTCACGGATCCAGTGAGTCGAGACGACGTCGAGCGAGTCCTCGACAACCACGACGCCTACATCGAGGATGCCCTCGCAGCCACCCGTCAACAAGTCGTTCACCACGACATCAACGCCGACAATGTGTTGGTCGACTACGAACTCGACGCGTTCGTCACTGGGATCCTCGACTTTGGCGATGTCGTTCACTCATCAGTCGTCGGTGACCTCGGTACGTCGATGGCGTACGCGGTTGACGCTGGGGTCGGCGAGCTCGCCGATCCCGGTGACATCGACCCCTGGTCCGGTCCGTACGACCTAGCTGCTGGATTCGAAAGTGTCCGAACGTTGACCGACGACGAACGCACGTTGCTGCCCGACCTGGTGATGGCACGCCTCGCGCAGCGCCTGCTGCTCAACTCGTGGCTGGCAGCGTCCGATCCCAGCAACGCGCACTACACGGGAAAGACGATTGCGAGGTCGGCTCGGGCGTTGCACCGACTACTCAACAACCCCGCACCAAGCACGCCTGGGCCGTGAGATGACCGAACGTCCCCCGGCAGGTCCATCGAGCTACTTCGACCCGTCTAAGGTCGACTCCCTCGACGGCGCCACGTCGGATTTGGTCCGTCGTCGGCTGGACGTGCTCGGACCTGCATACCGACTCTTCTACGAGGATCCGGTCCACATCGTGCGTGGCGAGGGTGCTCATCTGTTCGACGCCGATGGCGTGGACTACCTCGACGTGTACAACAACGTCGCGTCGGTCGGACATGCGAATCCGCGAGTGACGGCCGCGATTACCAACCAGGCCGCCGTCCTGAATACCCACACTCGGTATCTGCACGAGGGAATCGTCCGGTATTCAGAGGAACTGCTCGCGACGATGCCGCCCGAACTCGGTCACGTCATGTACACGTGCACCGGATCCGAAGCGGGTGACCTCGCGCTGCGCATTGCCAAGCATCACACCGGCGGGACGGGCGTTGTCGTCACACGCAACGCCTATCACGGTGTCACTACCGAAGTCGCCGCCATCAGTCCGTCGCTTGGCGGCGTTGACACGCTCGCACCCTGGGTGCGTTGGGTGCCTTCTCCCGACGAGTACCGCGTCGACACGTCGGGCTACCCCGACCTAGGGACGTGGTTTGCCGCTCAGGTCCAAGAGGCGATTGACGACCTCGCGGCGCACGGCGTCAGGTTCGCTGCCTTCATCGCCGACTCGATCTTCGCCTCAGACGGGATCCTCGCCGATCCAGCGGGATTCCTCGCACCCGTCCGCGAGGTGGTGCATCGCGCTGGAGGGCTCTACATCGCTGACGAGGTGCAACCAGGTTTCGGCCGAACCGGCGATGCGCTCTGGGGCTTTGACCGACACGGCTCGACGAGTGAGCGATTCATTCCTGACCTCGTCACCATCGGCAAACCAATGGGAAACGGTATGCCGATCGCCGCGACCATCATGCGTCCAGAAGTGATCGAGACCTTCGGCAAGCAGGTCCGTTACTTCAACACCTTCGGCGGCAACGCCGTCTCGATCGCGGCCGCGCAAGCGGTGCTCGACGTCGTCCGCGACGACCACTTGCAGCAGCACGCGGCGTCCGTCGGGCAATCGCTACGACACATGCTGCAAGAACTTGCGCGCACCCACCCTGCAATTGGCGACGTCAGAGGTGCCGGGTTGTTCATTGGCGTCGAGTTCGTCCGTCCGGACTCAGCGAAGGAGCCGGACGAGGATCTGACGTTGCAGGTCATCAATGAACTGCGACGTCGGCGGGTGCTCATAGGTACCGCCGGGGTGAACAACAACATCCTGAAGGTGCGTCCCCCCTTGGTGTTCTCGCAGGCCGACGCCGAGCGATTCGTCACAGAACTCGACGCCACCCTGGCCGAGGTCTGCCCATGACGATCGACGAGGTACTCAGCTACTGCCTGGGCAAACCAGGGGCATGGCAGGACCAACCGTGGGACGAGTCGTTGGTCGTCAAAGTCGGTAAGAAGATCTTCGTGTTCTTCGGCGATGACCGGATCGGCGTCAAGTGCGCGCCAACCCGCGAGGAGGCCGACGAGTGGCTCGCGCGATTCCCCGACGACGCCACAGTCATGGCGTACATCGGGCGCTCGGGCTGGAACAGCTTGACCGTGGGGGCGGGCATCCCCGACGACGACATCTTCGACGCGATCGACACGTCGTACGAGTTCATCGTCAGCAAGCTGCCGAAGCGCGACCGGCCACAGTCGGCGTGAGGATCCAGGGCGCTAGGGTCTTCCCCTGACGCAAACACATCGGTCAGTCTCAACGGCAAGTCTCAGTCCAATATCGAGTGTCAAGTGAGGTTCGCGTGGACAAGGTGATGGGCTCGGCGGCGGAGGCTGTCGCCGACATCGGTAACGGTGCGACGCTGGCTGTGGGCGGCTTCGGGTTATGCGGCATTCCCACCGTGCTTACTCAAGCCCTACTCGATCAAGGGGCTACCGACCTCAGGGTTGTGTCGAACAACTGTGGTGTCGACGGCTGGGGGCTCGGCGTGCTGCTCGGTGCACACCGCATCGCGCGCATGACATCGTCGTACGTGGGCGAGAACAAGGAGTTCGAGCGTCAGTTCTTGTCCGGCGAACTTGAGGTGGAGTTGATTCCACAGGGAACCCTTGCCGAGCGACTGCGTGCTGGTGGCGCTGGAATCCCCGCCTTCTACACCCCGGCCGGCTACGGCACGCAGGTTTCAGAGGGCGGCATGCCGTGGAAGTACGACGGCTCCGGCGGTATCTCGCTTTCCTCGCCAGCCAAGGAGACGCGCGAGTTTGACGGACGCCCGTACGTTCTCGAACGCGGCATCGTCACCGACTACGCGATGGTGCGTGCGTCCGTCGGCGACCGGCACGGCAACCTCGTCTTCGACAAATCGACACAGAACTTCAACCCGTTGGCTGCAATGGCTGGGCGCGTCACCATTGCTGAGGTCGAGGAACTCGTCGAGCCGGGAACGATCGACCCGCAATGCGTGCACACTCCCGGCGTCTTCGTGCAACGGGTCGTTGTCCTCACGCCCGAGCAAGCCGCAGACAAGCGCATTGAACGACGAACCGTGACCGCACCGGCCGGAGGGAACGCCTGATGGCACTGACTCGCGACGAACTCGCCGCCCGCGTCGCCGCCGAACTTCATGACGGCGAATACATCAACCTTGGGATCGGTCTCCCGACCCTTGTCCCCCAGCACCTCGCTGCCGACGTCAACGTCGCGCTGCAGTCCGAGAACGGAATCCTGGGCACTGGCCCCTACCCGGCCGAGGCTGACGTCGATCCAGACCTGATCAACGCGGGCAAGGAAACCGTCACCGTCAACCCCGGAGCCTCGTTCTTCGACTCGGCGACCAGCTTCGGCATGATCCGCGGCGGACACATCGACGTCGCCGTACTCGGCGCGATGCAGGTGTCCAAGAACGGCGACCTGGCGAACTGGATGATCCCGGGGAAGATGGTCAAGGGGATGGGCGGCGCGATGGATCTCGTCCACGGCAGCAAGCGCGTCATCGTGATGATGGAGCACGTTGCCAAAGACGGCACCGCAAAGATCGTCGACGAGTGCACGCTGCCGCTGACCGGCAAGAGCGTCGTCGACCTCATCGTCACCGACCTGGCTGTCATCGACGTCACCAGCGATGGACTAGTCCTTCGCGAAACCGCCCCCGGCGTCAGCGTCGACGACGTAGTGGCGGCCACCGGAACCAAGCTGAAGGTCGACGTCCCCGCCTAGCGAGCCTTACGCCAACCGAGGCAGCAGCCAGCGGGTGATGTCGAGGGACTCATCCTCCATGGGGGCGTACCAACCCTGGTCGTACGCGCGCGAACTCATGCCGCGCTGCACGAGTTCGCAGATTGCCCAGTCCTGCTGGTTGGTGATCTCCCAGAGTTCGGCGGCATCCCTGGGATCGAAGTCGTCACGTGCCACCTCTTCTCGAGCGAAGAGCAGTTCGCAGACGATCCGAGTCCGGTCGACAGCAAGCGGTTGCAGCATGAACGCCGCCACGTGCTCAGCGGACAGCGACAAGAACAGGTTCGGGTAGACAAGTTCGCCCTTGTGTCGAACGCGTTCGTCCTCGTCCAACTCAGGGAACGGAGCGCGGCAGCTCGTGCCGGTCATCGTGAACGTCCACGCGCCGTCGCGGTGCGGGATGCCCGCTTCCCAATCAAGGTCAACACCACCGGACGCGAACGCGGGCACCAGCGTCGAGAGTTCTGGATGAACTGGACCGCAGTGGTAGCACTCGTTGTAGTTCTCGGCCATCACCTTCCAGTTCGCTCGCACGTCGTACGTCGCGCGGTAACCAACGGCCAGCTCAGCCAACGGGTACCGAGTGGTCCGCTCGGGAGTGTTGCCCAGCGCTTCGACGAGCGAACCGGCCTCGGCGGGAGTCGGGTGCAGCCAGAGGAAGCCACCCCAAGCCTCAGCACCGACCGGGTGCAGCGAGAAGCGGTCAGGGTCGACGTCGCCAGCAAGCGGCGCGGACCGTAGCCGACCGTCGAGGTGGTACGACCACGAGTGGTACGGGCAGCGCAACACCTTCAAGTCACACGGCGCAGGCGTCGCGGCGCCCGCTTCGTGGGGTATCAGTTGCGTACCACGGTGCCGGCACACGTTGTAGTGCGCATGCAACGATCCGTCAGCACTGACCGTCACGATGACGGACTCGCCGAGCAAGTCGACAACGGCTGCGCGGTTGACGATCGGTTCCCCCGTCGCCTTGTCCGCCAGACCCAGCTCGTCGAGGCGACCAACACACGTCCACGACCGAAGCAACGCCCGCTCACGTTCGAGGTGCCACGACGTCTCGTCGACGTAGTGAGCGCGGGGCAACGCTGGTTGCAACGTTCCGGTTCCGGACATGTGGCTGGCTCCTGTCGAATATCAAAAGCTTCGGCCAGGAGATTAACTGCGTTTGATAGGGGAATGACAGCGCGCGGCGTGACCTCGGGTCACTACCCGAAGGCTCGACGGAGCATGTCGATCAGCGCCGTGGCGACCTCTGGAGTTTCGCCACTTGCCGCCCGTCGGAATAGTCCGCTGCGATCGAAATCCTCCGCGAAGGCACTTGCTTGGTAGCCGTCAATGGCCCAGTCGAGCACCGCCGCCACCAGCAGCGGATCGTGATCTCGAGAGATCTCGCCGCGCTCCATACCGAACTCCACAAACTCCATCGTCCGGTCCGGGTCTTCACTGCGCAGGAACCGGTTGATCGCGTGCTGCGTCGAGTGGCTGCCGTCCTTACCCAAGAAGTACATCCGCAGCGGCAACGAGTCCGCAGAGCGTTGCGACGTACTACTCAACCAATGCTCCAGCACGGCAAAGAAGCCCTGGTCCAAGAGGTCCTGGTCTACGTCGAGCCAGCCACGGTTGTCGATCATCACGTACTTGTACGTCGCGACGAACAACTGCTCCTTCGAACCGAAGTGCCGGAGCACCGCTCCTTTAGTGATACCAACGGTGGCGGCGATCTCGTCGAGCGTGGTGTTCGCATAGCCATGGGCGCCGAAGGCGTCGGCAGATGCCCGAAGTATCCGATCTCTGGTCGCTTCGCCTTGAGCGGTCAGCCGGGTGGGGCGAGGCTGGTTCACTCGCCGAGCCTAACGCTTGCGAGCATTGACCTTCCGACACTTGTAGTGTCAGACAAGAACGTATTGCTTGACGGGGTATGGGCGGCTGGGTGGTCGGCCAACGGGGTGACAGGGGATAGCAGTTGTTCAAGACCAGAAAGTCTGTGGTCATCGCTGGGGTCGCGACGCTTCTCGTGGTCAGCGGCGGGGCGTTGGCGCTGGCCAGCGCAGCCAACGACGTGCACCGAGCAAGTGACGCCACCACCCAGCGGATCAGTGGTCACAGCAGCGGACCGCCTTGCGGCATCGGGTACGACACCCAAACGAACACTCTCGTCCCGCCGGACGACACCACAACCGACAACCCAGCAGCCTCGACCGTCCAGTTCAAGAAGAAGTGCGCGGGCATGGCCACTGCGAACTTCAGCAGCGAGGCGAGCACGCCCGGTGCCGCCGACTTTGTGCACATCGATATGCGCGCAACCTGCGTTGGTCCTGGCGGTTTGTCGCATGGCTGCACCCCCGGTCAAATGGTCTGGGCATCACCTGGTCACACATTCTTTCAAACCGGGCCGACCGCGTTCGGGGTGAAGAGCATCAACATGCTGTGGAGTGGGCTACCCAAGGGCATCTGGAAATTTGAGGTACTCCCAGGAGGCAACAATGTGGCAAGTCTGCAGTTCCGCTCTCTGATCGTGAGCGCGTACGAGGGTGGGTAGGGCTGCTGCGCCCAGCCAGCGATAGCCGTATCTTTCAGTTGTGGGCAACGATCAAGCATTCGACCCGGTCCTTGAGATAACCCCTCCGTCGTTCTCCGACCAAGAGGCACTATCGATCGCGAACGCGACGTACCGAGTCAGCGCCAGCGACGCCAAGAACCTCGGCAGTGAGCGCGACCAGACGTTCATGTTGCAAGACACCGCCGGCCAGGCACTGGCCGTGATGAAGGTGTCGAACCCCGCCGAGGACCCAATCACCCTCGATATGGAGGCGCTCGGCGTCCTGCACATCCGACGCGCCGACCCCGGACTCCCGGTGGCCCTCCCCTGGCAAGTCCCTGGAACTGACGCCGCCGACGACCCCGTTTCGTACCGCGCGGCGTTCAATCACGACGGCGGGACCAACTGGGTGCGCATGTACGACGTCCTCCCGGGGACCGGACGCGGTCAGCCGTCGTTGCTGTCCGACGAAGCGGTCATTGCGTGGGGCGAGACCACCGCGACGGCTTGGTCGCGCGTTACGGGGCTTCTTCCACCCGAACGCGCAGCGGACGATGTTGTGGGACGTGCAGCACGCCCTGCGTTGTCGAGCGATGTTGCCCGATATTCGCGACCCGCAGATGCGTGCAACCGTGGCCGGCGTCTTTGACCACTTCGAGTCGACCGTCCTCCCCCAGTGGCCCAAGTTGCGGGGTCAGTTGGTTCACGGAGACCTCACGCTCGACAACGTATTGATCGACGAGCAGGGATTCATTTCCGGAATCGTCGACTTCGGCGACATGAGTTACTCCGCACTGGCCATCGACTTGGCATCGGTTCTCGACTCGTTGGCTGACGAACGGTTCGACGACGAACTCTTCCGGGCCTCTCGACTACTGCTGGACGGCTATCAGCGCATCACCCCCTTGGAGCCAGCCGAGCTCAACATCATCGGCGACCTGTGGGCTGCACGTTGCGCCGTCACGATCGCGATCAGTTCGTGGCGTTCGGCGCGCGGGCTGGAAACCGCCGAGTTCGCCGAGCGCTACAACCACGTGGCACTGGCCACCATCGAGAACTTCCGGTCGCTCGGTTTCGACGAGGTCTCCCGCCGGCTAGGCGGCTCACGTCCGCGCATCGACGACGCCGCCTTGATCGCGCGACGAAACGACGTCATGGGTCCAGCACTTGAGGACCTGACGTACGACTCGCCGATTCACCTCGCGAGTGCGCGAGGTGTCTGGATGACCGACGTCGAGGGCGTGGAGTACCTCGACGCGTACAACAACGTGCCGTGCGTCGGACACACGCATCCGCGAGTTACCGAAGCGATCGCACGACAAGCGCGCACGCTGAATACCAACATGCGCTACCTGCACGAATCCGCCATCGAACTTGCCGAACGACTAGCGGGATTCTGCGACGACGACCTCGACACCGTGATGTTCGTCAACTCTGGCTCCGAGGCCAACGACCTCGCCTGGCGGCTGGCGGTCGAGTTCACCGGCAATAACGGTGGCCTGTGCACCGACTTCGCCTACCACGGCATCTCGGACGCGATCGCGCCGTTGAGTCCGGAGACTTGGCCGAGCGGCAAGAAGCCAGCGCACATCGAGACGTGGACGCCACCCGACCCGTATCGCGGGGAGCACCTCGACGCGGCGGGCTTCGCGGCCGCACTCGACCGAATGCGCGGCAACGGCATCGCGCCTGCGGTGGCAATTCTGGACGGTGCACTGACCAGCGACGGCTTCGGCGACCTCGACCCCGCGTACGTCCAGGAACTGGTCGAGCTGACCCATGCGGCCGGCGGACTGTGGATCGCCGACGAAGTGCAGGGCGGGCACGGTCGCACCGGTGACGCCATGTGGTCGTACCAGCGGTTCGGAATCAAGCCGGACTTCGTCACGCTCGGAAAGCCGATGGGCAACGGACATCCAGTTGCTGCCGTCATTACCCGACGCGAGATCGCCGAGCGGTTCTCCGACACCACCGTGTTCTTCTCGACGTTCGGCGGCAATCCCGTGTCGGTGGCCGCCGCCCACGCTGTCCTCGACGTACTGGCCGACGAGCAGGTCCTGCCTCGCACGCAGCGCGCCGGACAGGCGTTGCGGGAGGCAATACGCGATGTACAGGCGCGGTACCCGGTCATCGGCGATGTCAGGGGAATGGGTCTGGCCAACGGCATCGAGATCGTCACTGACGCCGCGTCGAAACAACCGGCGCCCGACGTCGCGAATGCCATCAAAGAAGGACTGAGGCAGCGGCGAGTACTGGTCGGATCGTGCGGACCGAAGGGCAACGTACTGAAGGTTAGGCCTCCCCTCGCATTCACCGAGGCGCACGTACCGATCTTCGCCGGTGCGCTCGAAGAGACGCTGCGAACCCTTGACGCATAGCTCGAACGAAGAAATTCGCTAGGTCGAATCCGTTCACTCTGGTAGGCAAGAGATATGACCATTGAAGTACGCCCAGTGCTCGGTGAAGGGCTCAGCGAGGACGACGCCTTCGAATTGATGCTCAAGTCCGATAGCGAGGCCTTCGACGAGACTGCTCCTGACGAAGTGCTGGGCAACGTCCGCGCCCTGCTCGAACTCGACCGCAGTTATATCGCCTGGGATGGCAAAGAGGCGGTGGGCTGTGGCTCCATCTTCTCCCTCGACATGAGCGTGCCCGGCGGAAACGCACTCTGTGCAGGCGTGACGTGGATCGGCGTAAAACCCAGCCACCGTCGGCTTGGCGGCATGCGCGCAATGATGAACGCGCTGCACGACGAAACCCGCGAAGCCGGACGCGAACCAATCGCTGGTCTGTGGGCAGCACAACCTCCCCTCTATGGCCGGTTCGGCTACGGCTGGGCCACCTCAATCCTGACGCTGACCGTGGAGCGAGTTCACGGATCACTTTCGAGGGCGCCCAGCGATCCGTCGCTGCGGACCCGGATGGTCGAGCCCCCAGAGGATCGTCAAGACACGCAGGGCGTCTACGACGCAGTTCGTGCGCGCCGACCAGGTATGCCGGAACTCACCGAGGTCTGGCATACCCGGAACAGCTTCGACGCCAAAGAGGGTCGCGACGGTGGGCCACTGCGCACCATCGTGGTCGAGGACGACGCCGGCGTACGCGGGTACGCGCGCTACCGCTTCAAGCACGAATGGTCTGCGGGTTACGGCGACGGCACTATCAACGTCCGGGAGTTGATGGCACAAGACCCGGCAGCCGAAGCAGCTCTCTGGCGCTATCTCATCGACTTCGACCTCTCCGGCCGAGTCGAGGTCTGGAACCTCCCGATCGATACTCCTGTGCAACTGTGGTTCGACCAACCCCGGCACCACAAACAAAGGCGCGGCGACGCGCTCTACATCAAACTCATCGACGTCGCTGATGCGCTGAGCCGGCGGACGTACGCCGCACCGGCCGACGTCGTCCTGGAAGTCGCGGACGAAACATCTCCGTGGAACGCGGGACGCTGGCGGATGTCCGTGGATCAGTCCGGCTGCGCGTACACGAAGACCACCGACGCCGCTGACCTCACGCTCGACGTCTCCGCACTAGGGGCTGCATACCTGGGCGGCACAACGCTCGACTCGTTCGGTGCAGCGGGCTGGATCGACGAGCACACCCCCGGTGCGCTGCATCAACTGTCGACGGCTTTCGTCCACCCAACCGCCCCCTGGTCACCGTTCGTGTTCTAGGCGTTATTTCAGCAGGCCTGTCGGTGGAGTCCGGTGTCCAAAATTGGGATCGAAGCAGACTCGGCCCATGCCATAACCGACGCTTTGTGGGCACCTCCGAAGTACATTCTTCGAATCGCACCGTCAGTGCTCAACTGGCCCATTTCCGCCCTGCCAAAGCTCTGACCGATCCCGTTACAAAGCTGTGCTGCGACCGCAACCAACTCTGGGCCGTCCATTCTCAGGGCGTCAACTGTGGCCACAGACTCGACATCGACTGACGTGAATCGGGCTTGGCAGGGGAGGTATGGGCGAGGGGGCGAACCGGGGTATTCCCGAGTGTGGGTGAGCATGACGCCGGTTCGTTGACGTCCGCCATGAACACCGGCCCTTATCGTTGCCGGTCCTGATAATCCAGAGGATTCAACGGCATGCTGCGCGAGGTGCCGAAGGCCTGAAAGAACGCCAATGGCTAAGAACTCATCGTCCAGCATGAGGAACGTGCATCCGTCCCGATCGGGCGGAAGGTTTTCTCCCCGCTCGTCCCTGGCCATTGCGCCGGCCGCGATCGCGAAGAAACCGGCTCCGTCGCTGTGAAGGTCGTACGAAATCCAACTCGCCTTTGATTCATCACCAGTTCCTCCGTCTGCTGAGAATCGATCGCGTCCAACCGACACACGGCTGATCACGGTGTGACCCAACGGCACGACTAGAGGATTCTTGCCCCTAGCCTCCTCCGCGAATGCTCCATAGGTGGCCGAGTTGATCTCGCTGCGGCCGAGGGCCTCGGGAATCATTGCCACACAAGTCCATGCAAACTCGTCGGTATCTAGCCTCGCGGTACCTGTGTCAAAGACCTCTTCCAACCGGGCGTCTCCCTGTGGCCAATCCCGATGGGAGGTCTGCCTCGGCCACCTTGGGTTCCGACGCGTGCCGGATCGTCGATCCATTCCTCTTTGGGAAATGAAACGCCTCGTTGAGGATGACCGCGTGGGGGGCTCCGGGCGATCGGAGCGACCACAATTGCGTAGAAGCCGCGAGAATCGGTGCCACTTGGGACCGCCACGATTTCAAATGTTGGAAGGGGCAACACACCGGCCACAACGATTTGCTGCATGCGCGTCTTCGCATCGTCAGATAGGTCCACGCCCGGACTCGCCGACGCCTGGGATTGTTCATCGGCCTGGACCCCCAGCAGGATCACACCACCGGCTGTGTTTGCCAACGCCGCCACGTCCCGGCTCAGGTCTCGGCGCTCGGACTCGCCTCCGTAGAGCGACTCCTTGAAGTCAAGGTCAATATCTTCCGCTACCGTCCCTGACACCAACTTCTTGACGTGATCAGCGTTGATGGCCTCAGAGTTCGCGCCAAACAGTTGCTCCAAGCGCTTAGACGGCATTTGCATGGCCGGCTCCGATCGCGTCAAGACCCCAGAAGAATCTAAGCCAGAAGACCAACTTGGCGCGTCCGCCTACTGGGTGGTGATATCAGGTCCGCACCTGGTCCTGCGGTGGCCGACAAGCGTGAGTGATCTACCCACGCAGTTGGACAGTTGAGTGCTCTAATCCCACTGCCTCCGCACCGCACCGCCCAAAGTTTCCTAACCCACAGCCTGGCCCGGCCGCAAGCTGCTCGGAATTGAACAGATAGGCACCTTGGTGCGCCTCGAGCAGGTCTGAGGGGAGGCCGACCTCGTGTACAAGAGACGGGGGTCGATCTGATGCAAGCATTCATCGACTCTCCATTTTCAAGGTTGCCTGTGGCCTGGTCTCACTCTGGTCGCTCGCGGCCTTCGCCCATACCGTTATGGCTGCAAACACAGATCCGCAATGGGGATACCTCATCGTCCCCGCGATGTACCTCGTCGGTATTGCTAGCCCACACGTCAGCCATCTGAGCCGCATCGAGCCGCTCGCGATCTGTGTGCTTGGTAGTGGGTTGACTCTTCTCGGGGGCGGCATCGAGAGGTGTCGATCGGGCTCGACGGCATTTCAGCTGGGCGGCTGGCGTCGACCCATGTTGAACCGTGAGGAGAGAGATGCCGTACTTCCTCGCAGTGACGCCTCCCGCTGACGTTCAACGGCAGGTGTTGCGGGTCTTCCCGGACTTGGGCGTGGAGCCGTGGGGCCAGGTGTCGCGTGGTTCGGGCGGTCCGCTCGCACGCCCGGTTTGCTCGGGCGTGAGCCAGACCAACCAACCCTCGAAACGGAACTCACGGGCACTCGGCACGCCATCATCCTGCCCGACGAGGCGAGCGCGATCGGCACTTCTGCGCGTGTAGCGTCCCAGTCATGAGCATGTTCAACTCTCCCGCCGAGGGACCACAGACGTGGCACCACGGTCTGATGGCGAGGTACTGGGCGGAGCGTCGAGACGCGGACGACCTCGAGGTGCGGTACTACGCCAAGGCTATTGAGCGGTTCGGCGAGCCGGCGCTTGATCTGTGCTGCGGCGCAGGGCGGATCCTGCTGCCTCTGCTTGAGCAGGGCTTGGACGTTGATGGAGTCGACGTGTCCGTGGACATGCTCAGCCATGCGCGGCGGTTGGCGGGCCGTCGTGGGCTCCAGCCGAAGCTACATGCCCAGGCGATGTGCTGTCTGGACCTGCCACGCACGTACCGGACCGTGCTCATCTGCGACTCGTTCGGGATCGGGGGTGGCCGTCCCGAGGCGCTCACCGCGTTGCGTTGCATCTATGCCCATCTGGAACCGGGAGGGGCTTTGGTGTTCAGCCACGACCTCCCCTATGCCGACTGTGAGGCCGAATGGCTGCGGTGGCTTCCGGGCGGCCACCGCATCGGACCCGAGCCGTGGCCGTCGTCGGGCCAGCGGCACCCGCTAGGCGGAAGCGAGGAGGTGGAGCTCATCACGCGTGAACGCTCCTTCGACCCGCTGCGGCAGGAGTCGATCCTGGAGCTGCGCGCCCGTCTGTGGAGGGATGATGTGATGGTCGGGCAGGAGGAGCAGACCATCGTGCTTCCGGCCTTCTTCGCCCAGGAGGTCACCCTCATGCTCGAAACGACTGGTTTCAGCGACATCGAGGTCCAGGGCCGCTACACCGAAGGACCGGCGTCCGCGGACGATGCCACGGTGGTCTTCGTCGCCCGACGACCTGCGTGACGACGCTCGGTTCTGCGTGCTCGCACTGCGGTTTCCTCTGTCTGCAGAGGGCGCCGGCCGGCACACGTGCGAAGTGCCAGTTCATGCCGCCTAACGGCACATACCGAGCTCCCGCATCGAGGCATGTGAGTGCGTTACAGTGCGTCCTGCTTGCGGCGTTGTGACGCACTTGTGGTGTCGGACCTGATTTAGTTCGCCGACGAGGGCGTCGACCGCGTACACGTGGGGGTGCGGATCAGCCGAGAAGCACGAGACGCAGACCGTTCTCCCGACGGGACCAACACGAGCCCTGAGGCCGATCCGCCGGTCGTCGACGTCAGCGATCATGGAGTCACGATCATCCGGCCGCACCGAAGGAGTAAGAGATGAGATCTCCGCGCAAAAGCAACAAAGCCGTGGAGTCCCAGCAGCATGTGCCTGCGAGCGCGGCAGTGGCAACGAGGGGGCCGATCCCGACCCCTGCGTTCGGGGAGCGGGTCGTGGGCGCGGCGGCGATCGCGTTGGTAGCGTCGATGGTGATCCAGAACGCGATGTTTGCTTGGGCCGGACGCGCCCGGCTACGGCGACCCGATCGAGGAGGTGCTCGCCTGGCACCAGCAGAACCGGGTCGTGGTCGCGATCGCGGTCGGCCAGGAGGCGCTGCACCTGCCGCTACTGCTCGTGTTCGTGACCGGTCTCCACGGGCTGGTCGGGCGTCGCGGAGGTGCGGGCGCCGACTGGTCGCGCCTCGCGGTGGCCGCGGGCGCGACTCTCGCGGCGGTCTTCGCGCTCTACGCCGTGCTGTGGAACGGAGTCGTATTGTCCGCCGGCGAGCTCGCCGAGCCGAGCCCGCTGTTCAAGCTCGCCTGGCAGCTGCATGCAGGAGCATTCGCTCTGGCGCTGTCGGCGCTCGGCACCACCTTCATCGGCGCTGCGCTGGCGGCGCATGCGAGTCGGCTGGCGGCGCCGTGGCAGCGTGTGCTCGGCGTGGCCGGGGGAGGCCTGCTGATCGCCGCCGGGGTGGCCAACCTCGCGATCGCTGACGGCTCGGCGATCCTGTTCGTGGGGCTACTCGGCTACGCCGCCTGGCTCGTGTGGCTGCTGGTGACCGGGGTACGGCTGGTTCTGATGCCCAGGAAGGTCCGCGCTGCCTAGGAACCGTTCCCGCCACGCTGCAGCCCGATACAAGATTGCGTCAGGGCCGAGACCGCTTTTGCAAAGCGGTACAGACCCGAGGAATCACTCCCTGAGGGAGTTCCGACGGCTCAGCAACCCACGTAGCAACTGCAAAGGAACGCACACTGGTCATCCCTTGTTCACTGCCGGGCGCGACGGACCGTGCACCGAAACCTCGGCTGCGAACGCTGACGGAGCCTCCACCAGATCAGATTCGTTACCCACCACGGCCATGACATCGATGACGTCCTTCGCGGCAAGGCCCGGCACCGCCGTAGAGCCAATGTGTTCCACGGTGCAGTCGAGGTCAGCCAGTGCCTCTCGAACGCGAGCGGCCACGAGCTCGAACTGGTCAGGCCAAGTTGGGTCGTAATCGACGATCTTCGGTCGCTGGCTCACGCGAACACCCTCTCAGGTGGGAGAGCGCCGAGCGGTTCCGGCGCAAGAAGGATGCCCCCCGTCAAGGCAGCCTTATCGCGCTGGGAGGTCGAGCCGCAGCCCTGACTTCGTCGCGGACGTTCCAAAACCCTCTGTCTATCTTCCCCTGGCGCACTTCGTCGTCGTTGGGGTCGTACAAGAGGATTCCTTCACGAACCGGAGCGCACCACCAAGCGAGGTGCCCGCCCCTTCGAGTTTGTGAGATTGTCCGCGAAGGACCACTGAAGAGTCCGATGGCTGCCTCAGAGCCTCATCTTTGACAGCGCGGACACCAGTACAACCGGCGGCCGACGAGTTCGGCCATCGCGACGGGCGTTCCGCAGATGCGACACGGCTCACCGGTACGTCCGTAGACGTACGTCGCGTCGGACGGTCGTGCTACGCCACTGCGTCGATCGCGATCCTCGGGCAACGTGGTGATGATCCGACCACGGCGAACGCCTGCGCGCATCAAGGTGCGTAGGTCGGACCACATCGCTTGCCACTGTTCGTCAGTCACCTTCGTCCCCGGCAGGTACGGGTTCAATCTCGCGCGGAACAAGATCTCTGCGCGAAACACGTTGCCCACGCCAGCCAGCACGCGTTGGTCCATCAACAACGCCGCAATCGGTCGCGTGCTCTGACTGATTCGCGCATAGGCAACTGACGGATCGGCACGACGTCGAAGCGGGTCAGGTCCGAGCTTGTCAATCAACCCCGCACGCTCGTCGCGGTCGATCAGAGCACAACGATTGGCACCAGCCAGATCGGCGTACCACTGGTCATTGGCCAGTCGCATCCGAACCATCGGGCCAGGCGACGGGGGTGGCGCGGGACGCGTCGCGATCTTTCCGAACAAACCAAGGTGCACGTGAACCCACTGCTCGCCCTCGAAGGCATAGAGCAGGTTCTTGCCGAACGCCTCGACATCCTCAAGTAGACGGCCGTCCAGCCGCGCAGCTCCGACGAACTTCCCCTGGGGACTGCTCACTGCAACCGGCCGTCCGGCGAAATGGGACCGATGTTCCTGTGCGATCCGGTGAGTCGTATGACCTTCAGGCACGAGAGCGTTCGTAGTCAGTCAGTTGCGAGATGCGACGCTGATGACGTTCATCGTTGCTGAACGGCGTCGACAGAAACGCCTCGACGATCTCAAACGCCTCCCCCGGCGAATGCATCCGAGCACCGAGCGACATTACGTTGGCGTCGTTGTGCTCGCGGGCTAGTCGCGCGATCTCCACGCTCCACGCGAGCGCGGCCCGAACGCCGTCAACCTTGTTCGCCGCCATCTGCTCACCGTTGCCGGAGCCGCCGAGCACGATGCCGAGGCTGCCAGGATCGTCGACGACCGCAGCCGCCGTCGCGATGCAGAACGGCGGATAGTCGTCCAGCGCATCGTAGGTATGCGGACCTTGGTCGACGACCTCGTGGCCGGCGGCCATCAACTGGTCGACGAGGTATTGCTTCAGTTCGAATCCGGCGTGGTCTGATCCGATGTGCACGTGCATGATTCGCCCTTCACCGCCGGCTCGTTGCGCAAGTCAGGGAACGCTAGCGCACCGCAAATACGTAGGCGCGCGACTACCCTGCGTTATCGGTCATTTCAGAGGACCACGAGTCGCGAGTACGACACTGCCGTGAAGTACCGTGGCGGCTGGTCCGCGAGCGTCCGCGACCCCTGACCGCAAGGAGCCCCCCGGTGCCCGGTGAGAACCTGACTCGTGATGAAGCGCGCGCCCGCGCCGACCTGATCACCGTCGAGTCGTACGACATCGCCATTGATCTAACCGGTGACGACGCCACCTTCCGCTCCGAAACAACGGTCGTCTTCACGGCCGAACCAGGTAGCACGACGTTCATCGATCTAATCGCACCGGCTGTGCAGCGCATCGTGTTGAACGGCGAAGAGGTCGACCCTTCGAAGGCGTTCGACGGCGCACGCATCACGTTGTCGAACTTGCCGGGTCCAATCAGCTGACGGTTGTTGCGACGTGCGCGTACATGCACACCGGCGAAGGTCTGCACCGATTCGTCGACCCAGTCGACAAGGCGGTCTACCTCTACACGCAGTTCGAAGTCATCGACGCGCGTCGGATGTTCACCTGCTTCGACCAGCCAGACCTCAAAGGCACGTTCACGTTCGTTATCACCGCACCCGACGAGTGGGAGGTCATCTCCAACTCCCCGACGCCGGAACCGCAGCCTGCCGGTCTTGGCGTGGCCACTTGGTCGTTCGCTACGACGCCACGGATATCCACCTACATCACGGCCCTGATCGCAGGGCCGTACACGGTGGTACGCAGCGAGTACCGCGGGATTCCGATGAGCGTGGCTTGCCGCAGGACTTTGGACCAGCACCTGGATGCCGAGCACATCCTGGACGTGACACGTCGCGGCTTCGACTACTTCGAGGAGTTGTTCGACCAGCCGTACCCGTTCGAGAAGTACGACCAAATCTTTGTCCCCGAGTTCAACGCGGGCGCTATGGAGAACGCCGGTGCTGTCACGATCCTCGAGGACTACATCTTTCGGTCGAAGGTCACCGACGCGGCATACGAACGTCGTGCGGAGACGATCCTGCATGAACTCGCGCACATGTGGTTCGGCGATCTAGTCACGATGCGCTGGTGGGACGACCTGTGGTTAAACGAGTCGTTCGCGACGTTTGCGTCAGTGATCTGTCAGACCGAGGCCACGCACTGGACGTCAGGGTGGACGACGTTCACCAACCTCGAGAAGACGTGGGCTTACCGACAGGACCAACTGCCGTCGACGCATCCGATCGCCGCTGACATCAAGGACATCGAGGACGTCGAGGTCAACTTCGACGGCATCACGTACGCCAAGGGCGCATCGGTACTGAAGCAACTGGTCGCCTGGGTCGGACGTGACCAGTTCTTCGAGGGAATCCGCGCGTACTTCCGGCAGCACGCCTGGGGAAACACCGAGCTGTCCGACCTGCTTGGTGCTCTTGAACAGACGTCAGGTCGCGAGTTGTCGCAGTGGGCCAAGGAATGGCTCGAGACCGCCGGACTCAACACCGTGCGTCCGGACTTCACGTGTCGACGACGCAGGCAACTTCACGTCGTTCGCCATCGTCCAGACCGCGCCCGCCGACCACCCGACGCTGCGCTCCCACCGAATTGGCGTCGGGCTCTACAACAAGAGTGACGATGGCCTGATCCGCACCGATCGCGTCGAACTCGACATTGAGGGCGCTCGCACCGACGTGACCGAACTGGTCGGTCGTGCGCAACCGGATCTCGTCCTGCTGAACGACGAGGACCTCGCGTACACCAAGTTGCGGCTGGACCCCACGTCGACTGCCACGCTGGTGACGTCGATCGGTGACTTCCGCGAGTCGTTGCCGCGGGCGCTGTGCTGGGCCGCGACCTGGGACATGGCCCGCGACGCCGAACTGCCTGCGCGCGATTACGTCGCGTTGGTCTCGTCAGGTCTGGCGGCCGAGCACGACATCGGGATGGTGCAGTCGTTGATCCGCCAGGCAGCGTCAGCGCTGTACATGTTCGCGGCCGACGATGTGCGCGAGCCCGGTCTACAGTCGCTCGGCGACCGCTTGCTGCAGTTGGCACGCTCGGCCGACGCCGGCAGCGACCACCAGTTGGCGTTCACGCGCGCGTTCGCGGGCATCGCACGAACTGACGACCAACTTGTCGCCATCGGCGACCTGCTGTCGGGAGCAGAGGTACTCGACGGACTCACCATCGACACTGATCTGCGCTGGACACTGGTGCAACGACTGGTCGCAACAGGTCGTCTCGACGCTGACGACATCGACCGTGAGCTTGACTCCGACAACACCGCGAGCGGTCAACGGCAAGCAACGTTGGCCCGCGCGATGATCCCAACTTTCGAAGCCAAAGACATCGCGTGGCGCAGCGTCGTCGATCGCGACGAACTCCCGAACGCATTGATGTCTGCAACCGTTGCTGGATTCAACCTGCCGGACCAGACGGAGTTGGTCCGCGAGTTCGTCGACCGGTACTTCGACATGCTCTCTACCGTGTGGGCAGACCGCACAAACGAAACCGCACAGACGTTGGTGATCGGTCTTTATCCGGCGTTCTTGGTCGAGCCAGAGACGGTCGCGCGCACCGAGCGGTACCTCGCCGAGAACAACCCGCCCCCCGCTCTCGAACGGCTGCTGCGCGAGGCCGCGGACGGCGTCTCCCGCGCCCTGCGCGCCCGCTCGGCCGACTTGGCCTAGTGCTCGTGCAGGATGCGGGGTTGGCGAGCGTGCTCGGCCAACGTGTGCAGCCCGGCGACGATGCCGCCTGCTAGATCGCCAGCGGTAAAGGACGTCGTCATCGACATAGCGCCAAGTGCGGTGGCTCGATCGTCCAGCGCCACCGACGCGGCGTCGCCGGTCAAGATCTCCAACCGACGTGACGCGGGGTCGACGAGCACGATGACCGCACCTGACGCACCGTCGCCAAGCGCAGCAAGCAACGTGCGTCCATGCTCACGCAGATCGACGCCGGGGTCGCCGACGAAGACCGAGTAGTCAAGACCGCACTCCTGCTGTGCCTGCGCGAGGGCGCGCTTGATCGCGTCGACCTGACCGGCACTGAACGCGTCACCAGCGGGCACTGCAGCCACCACCTTCGACGACCGAGCGCGCAGCGTCGACGTCAGCGAGCGAACCGCCGCCGATCCACACCGGCTCAGACCACCAGGGCAACCCCGGACGGTACTTCGGTCCGCGCACCCATGACGGCGCGTAGACCAAGAGCGCGATCACTCCGTAGAGGCACACGGGGAGCAGGATGAACCACCCCACGATTTCGGTCTTCGTCATGCGGCAACCGTAACCGACGTTAGGCAGGCAGCGGCAGGTGCGTCAGCCCGGCGTGATCGGCGAAGTTCGCCAGGTACGGCGTCCAGCGCGGATCGCACCGGCCGGTCCCCAGAATTCGCCAGGCCGGACCGGTCGGACGGAACGGCGCGTACCGCATGCGCCATCCCAGTTCGGCGACACTGCGGTCCGCCTTCAGGTGATTGCAGCGTCGGCAAGCCGACACCACGTTCTCCCAGACGTGCTGGCCACCACGGCTGCGCGGGATCACGTGGTCCAGGCTGGTCGCTGGCGCGTCGCAGTAAATGCAGCGACCACCGTCACGTGCGAAGACCGCACGACGGGTCAGGGGAATGTGCCCGTGATAGGGCACCTTCACGTACCGGATCAGCCGCACGACAGCGGGCAGCGGCTCGGTCAGATGCTCGCTGTGCATCACTCGCTGGGACGCCTCGACGGTGTCGGCCTTCTGCGACAGCACAAGCACCATCGCCCTGCGGTCGGGGACCACGCAGAGCGGCTCGTAAGAGGCGTTCAGCACCAGCGAATGAGACATGACCCCTTAGTGTGACGCGGAACACGGCATTCGGCCAGCACATATGGCCGACCTGACTGCCCGTGCAGGCTCGATTACCCGGCTGCGTAGGGTGCCTGCATGCCCTCTCCGATGTACCCCGATGCCGAGCGCCTCGACCTGGTCGACCAGATCCACGGCCAGCCGGTCGCCGACCCGTACCGGTGGCTCGAGGACGTCGACGACCCACGCACTATCGCGTGGTCGAAGGCCGAAGACGAGCTCTTCGAGGAGCTACGTCCCACCTGGCCCGGACGCGATCGCATTCAGCAACGCGTCGACGAACTCGTGGGCGCGGGCGTCATCAGCGTTCCGATCTGGCGCGGTGACCGTCACTTCTTGGTACGTCGTACGGCCGACCAAGAACACAACGTGCTGCTGCTCGTCGAGGCCGACGGCACCGAACGCACCATCCTCGATCCGATGGTCATCGACCCCTCGGGAACCACGACGCTGGACGCCTGGCAGCCGAGCACAGAGGGCAACCTGCTGGCGTACCAACTCTCCGAAGGCGGCACCGAAGAGTCGGTACTGCGCGTGCTCGACGTCCGCACCGGCGAGCACGTCGACGGTCCTATCGACCGTGCGCGCTACTCCCCCGTCGCGTGGTTACCCGGGGAGAACGCGTACTTCTACGTACGCAGACTCGCACCCGAACTAGTCCCGGACGACGAGGAGCAGTTCCACCGTCGCGTCTGGTTGCACCGAGTCGGCACCGATCCAGCGGACGACGTCCTCATCTTTGGCGAAGGGCTCGATCCCACGAACTACTACGGCGTCAGCGTCAGCATCGACGGTCGCTGGATCAGCATCGCCGCTTCCGCCGGCACCGAACCCCGCAACGACCTCTGGGCGGCCGATCTCGAGGCGTCGTCACCCGAGAAACCAGCCCTAGTCGAACTGCAGACCGGGGTCGACGCGCAGACGTCCGCGCACTTCGCCCGTGACGGTCGGCTCTACATCTACACCGACCGTGACGCCCCGCGCGGCCGGATCATGGTGGCCACCCCCGGCGAGTGGGACTTCAGCCAGTGGCGTGACCTCATCCCCGAGGACGACGAAGCTGTGCTCGACGGCTGGGCGGTGCTCGACGGTGACGAACTCGACGAGTCGGTTCTGCTCGTCGCACGCAGCAGCCACGCCGTCGGCGGCATCACCCGTCACAAGTTGGCGACCGGCGAGCAAACCGGCGTCGTCGACCTCCCCGGGCTAGGCACGATCGCCGGCGTCAGTGAACATCCCGAGGGCGGCCACGAAGCCTGGTTCGGCTACACCGACCACACCACACCGTCGTCGATCTACCGCTACGACGCTCGCGACGACACCACGAAACTCTGGGCACGCGCCCCCGGCAGCGTTGACGTCCCCGACGTCGTCACCGAACAGATCACCTACCCGTCCAAAGACGGCACGCTCGTGCGCATGTTCGTCATCTCTCGTGCCGACGCTGTCGAAGGGCCGCGTCCCACCATGCTTTACGGCTACGGCGGCTTCGGAGTTCCCCTGACACCTGCCTACTCCGCCACGATCCTGACGTGGGTCGAAGCGGGTGGACGTTACGCCGTCGCGAACCTCCGGGGCGGCACCGAAGAGGGCGAGGACTGGCACCGCGGCGGAATGCGCGGCACCAAGCAGAACACGTTCGACGACTTCCATGCCGCAGCCGAGTACCTCATCGCCAACAAACTCACGACGTCCGATCAACTCACTATCTCCGGTGGTTCGAACGGTGGCCTCCTCGTCGGGGTCGCGCTGACACAACGACCGGACCTCTACGCGGCCGTCATCTGCGCGGCCCCGCTGCTCGACATGGTCCGCTACCAAAAGCACGGACTTGGCGCGACCTGGTCCGACGAATACGGCGACGTCGACGTGCCCGAGGAGTTCGGCTGGCTGTACTCCTACTCCCCCGTCCACCACGTGACCGAGGGAACGGCGTACCCGTCGGTCTTGTTCACCGTCTTCGACGGCGACAGTCGCGTCGATCCCCTGCACGCCCGAAAGCTGGCAGCGGCCCTCCAACACGCCACCAGTTCCGATCGGCCGGTCCTGTTACGTCGCGAGGCGGACGTTGGTCACGGCGCCCGCGCGGTGAGCCGCGCCGTCGACCTCTCGGTCGATACGCTGAGTTTCGCCGCGGCACAGACCGGACTCACTTGGGAGTAGTGAACGCGCGATGCCCCACGTGAGCCACCAAGGGATCCCCCTCATCGATCAGACGTGGAATGACAACCTCACGCAGTGGCTCGACACTGGGTGGGGTCGAGTGGTGACGATCGTGGTCGTCATCATCGGCGCGTTCGTCGTTCTCTGGCTGTGGCGTCGCTTCATTCAGCGCACGACGCGCTCGGTGATGGAGTCTGCCGTCACAAAGCGGTTGACCGGCGCAGGAGACTCCGAACGCGCTCAGCGCATTGCGATCGAGCGGCAACGTGCTCGTGCCGACGCAGTTGCAGGCTTACTCGTCTCGATCGGCAGTTTCATCATCCTCTCTATCGCCGTCCTGGTCGTCCTTGGCGAACTCGGGATGAACGTCGTGCCGCTGATCGCCAGCGCCGGTGTCGTCGGTATCGCTATCGGCTTTGGTGCTCAGACGATCATTCGAGACTTCCTCTCCGGCGTCTTCATGATTATGGAGAGCCAGTTCGGAGTCGGCGACGTCATCACAGTCAGCGGAATCACCGGAACCGTCGAAGGCGTCAGCCTGCGCATCACCAGACTGCGCGATGCCGAGGGCACGCTTTGGTACGTCACCAACGGTTCAGTCACCGAACTCGGTAACCGCAGCCAAGGCTGGTCACTCGCGGTCGTCGACGTTCCCGTCGGCTACGGCGCGGACCTGGCCGAGGTCAAGGATCTGCTGACGCAGGTCTCGGTGGAACTACAAGAGGACGACGCCTGGCACTCGCGGATCATGTCCGACGAACCACAGGTTGCCGTCGAGTCGATGACCCAACTCGGCGTCACGGTTCGGATCCGGCTCCACACCATGCACGACCAGCAGTTGGCCGTCGCCCGAGAACTACGAGTGCGTGCAGTCAACGCACTCGATGCCGCAGGCATGGTGACGCCCACGCTGAACCCCACTGACGGCGGAGCCGAACGGCCAGCCGGTGGCGCTGAGTAGTCGCTGAGAGGGGAAGCACTCAGCGCGAGTGAACGAAAGGGCGGCGGCCCGGTGGTGCACCGAGGAGGGTGATGCACACCGATGCCGCCGCCATGGGTTACGGCCGCCCACGATGCGGAGTTCGTGGTCGTAGTCTCCCGTCCCCCTTGCCCGTTCCCTTGATGTTTCGGCATACCGAACAACCGATCTTGAACGGCGGCTGGGAGAATCACTCGTGTGGAGCCAACACCAACTTCGTTCTATGACCGCGTCGGCGGTCACCCGACCTTCGACAAGCTCGTTCGCAAGTTCTACGAGGGGGTCGCGGACGACGAGGTGTTACGTCCCCTGTATCCCGAGGCCGAGCTTGAACCGGCCATCGAGCGGCTCCGAATGTTCCTCGAGCAATACTGGGGCGGACCCACGACGTACTCCGACCAACGCGGTCATCCACGGCTTCGCATGCGGCACGCGCCGTTCCGCGTCGACACGCTGGCTCGCGACCAATGGTTGCTGCACATGCGCGTGGCGGTGGACAGTCTGGAACTCGCCCAAGCTGACGACGAAGAACTGTGGACTTACCTGACGATGGCCGCCCACTCGATGGTCAACACGTTTGACGAAGAAGAGGGGCTTGGAGTGGTCAGGTCTTGACCTTGACCACCCCAAGCCGATCGCTGGGTGCACCGGGGAAGATTGTGGAGATCCCCGAGGTACCGCAACGCTTTTCCAGGATCTCGGCCAGGAGTTGGCGGTAGTCCGTCGTTCCGGCGAGGTCGCCGTCGACCAAAGCGTCGTTCTGCAGGCCGGGCCAGTTGCCGAATACCTGACCACCGTTGACGCCGCCGCCCATGAGCATGACCGCTTGGCCGTGGCCGTGGTCCACTCCACCTGAGCCGTTCTCGGTCAGGCTGCGACCGAACTCGGTCATCGTCATCAGGGTCACGTCGTTCATGCCCGAGCCAAGGTCGTTGGAGAACGCCTTCAGCGCGGCAGAGAGTTCGGTCAACTTGTCGAACAGCCAACCGCTGTCGACGGCTCCGAGATCAACGTGCATGTCCCAGTCGCCATAGTCGACGGCGGCAATCTGCAGGCCGATGCCAGCCTTGATGACCCGTGCCACGTCTTTCAGCGCGTCCCCTAGGGAGCCTGCCGGGTAGTTGGCAGACGGGTCTGGCGTATAGCCGGCATCTTGCATGGCGTTCGCCTGCGTCAACGCATCCAGTGCGGTGTTGGCCGGAGCACCGATGGCGGTTGGCGCACCGGCGTGGATGCCCTCGAGCGCGTTGTGCCAGCGGGCTCGTTCGGTCGTGTCCCACGTCCCCGACAAGTCGAAGTTGTCGACCGACCACATCGCCAACTCGGGCGCTGGTCCGAGGAACGCATCAGCGGGTAGTCCGCTGCCCATCTGAACGGCCTGGAACGCCGTACCTGTACCACGGTCGCCCAGGGTGCGGTCGAGCCAACCGGTCCGAACCGAAGTCCCGGGCGCGGCACGTTCCATCTCTTCCATCGCCTCAAAGTGCGAGCGGGTGGGGTTGATCATTCCGACCGCGTGCACGATGCCGAAGGTGCCGTCGTCCCACAACTGCTTGAGAGGTTGCATCGCTGGATGCATACCGAAGTTTGCGTCGAGTGGGATCAGCGACCCCGGGTGGATCCCGATGTTCGGTCGAACCTGAAGATACTTCGACTCGAACGACGGGACGAAGGTGTTCAGGCCGTCGAAGCCACCGCGAAACGACAAGATCACGACGACGTCACCGGTGTAGGGGGTAGACGCGAACGACATCCGAGTCGACAGACCAGTCGACGTCAGGCCGGTGAGAGCGGCCAGTCCCGCAGTGCGCTTGAAGAGCGAACGCCGGCTGAGCTTTCCTTGAGTTACTGGTTGGCAGTCACAGCCAAGGTGGGTATCAATACTCATGGCTCACCGGATCCCGTGGTAGGGCGAATCGAGAATCAGCGCGACGACTTGGGAGAATCGCCAGGTAAGCGCGGCGTCGTCAGGCGACAGCGGTGAATTCGCCTGCTTCTCGACGAACTTAAGGACGGCCTTGCGGTGGTCGTCAGCGAGCGTGCGGAAGACAAGGCGATTCGACAGTGCATCTACGAAGCCTCCGTACGTCTTGGGTAGTTTCTTAGGAAGCAACTTGCGCAAGTCGGGCTGCACCAGATCCGAGCCTGGCCACCAATGAGCAGCCAACGACATGTGGATGTTCCAACGGCCGACCGTGTTGCCAGCGGACTGCCACGCAGAGGCTTCGTCCGGGTAACCGTTGGGCGGTCCCCAGGCCATCGGCGCGTGTCCGAGATCTCCGCACGACCAATACAGCGCTTGCGTGCCGTCAGACCCGCTCTTCTCGGGCTGGTAGCCCAGGATTCGGAGCGTCGCGATGACGTCTTCGTACGGACGTCGCGTCTTCTTCGCGATCGATTGCTCGAACGCCTTGCTCGTGAGTAGTTGGTGCAGCACCGGCTTGATATCGGTGTTGTTCTTCAGGTACGTGTGCGCCAACGCGTCGATGAGCGATTGCGGCGGATCGTCCGAGACGAAGCGAAGACAAAGCTTGCGGGCGATGTGCTTCGCCGTCTGTGGGTGCCGGGCCAAGTACTTGACGTACCGGAGTCCGACATCCTTGCCGTTTGCAGCCTTGTTCGCGTCATGGAAGCCCAGGACGCTGACCTTGCCGCGGTAGTGCGCCCAGGTGTTGTACTCAAAGAGCGCGGTCTCCCAGTTGACGCTGAAGCCGGTCATGATCAGCGTCGACATGCGCATGTCGTCTTCGTTGTAGCCACCGTCAACACCGACGGAGTGCAGTTCGAGGAGCTCCCGACCGTAGTTCTCGTTCGGGTTGTCCTTCGTCGACTCAGCGTTGTTCAGGTAGTACAACATCCCCGGGTGTTGGCAACTCGCGACCAACATGTCTTCGAACCGACCTAGAGCGTGCTTGCGGATGACCGTTCGGTCGTAATCGGCACGGTTGTCCGCGGCGTAGTCACTGAAGTTGGTGAAGTTCAGGTGATTGGACCAGAACTCGACCATTACCTCGAACAGTTGACGCTTGCTCCAAGTAGCCCTGGCAATCGTCGCTTTGCTGAGGTCCATCATCCGATCCCAGCCATAGTCAGGATCGGCGTGTGCCTGCGCGATAGACCAACTCAGTTGCGGGAAGCGCGACTTGATGAGCTTGTCGCACGCACTGTCGTCAATATGGGAAGGGTTGAGCTGTTGTGCCAGCCACTTATCACGGCCCAGCTTGCGAATGGACGCAAGCAGCGAAGGGGTCGGGCCATACGTGGCGCGTCGTGCCAGATGCAGATTCTGATCGTGCGATGCGAAGTTGATTCGGGCCAGCGGCGGGACAGCCGCCTCAGCGGTCGACACCAGCGCACCTGAAACGAGGGTCCCACCGGCCGCCACCGCGGAGAGCTTCAGAACATCCCGACGGTTGGGAAGGGGAACGGCTTTCATGATTCCCTCTCGACTCCCGTCGAGGGCGGTCTTAAAGCAGGACGCGATTCGTCACCCGATCGGACCCGTACCAAAAGGCCATATCCACCCACCCGGCGGAGCGAACAGCCTTCGATCGCGCCTCTTAGTGACTACGACAACGCGAAGAACGGGATGCTCGGCAGCAGTCCTCGGCGTGCCGCCACGCTTCCCCCGGGCGCGCTCAGCCGCGTCCACGAGTCCGTCGAGAACGCCAAAACCTCGCCGTCCCCTGGTCCTAGCAGGCCCAGCGCTTCGGCTGCATGAGCGGAGCGCGTCGGTACTTCGGCGAGGCAGGCTCGCTCCCAGACATCATTGGCAACAGCTTCGAGTTTGGCTCGCTCAGTGATGCCCTCGGTGCGCAACTTGAAGAAGTCCTTCGCAGACTCAACGGCCGCCCGAACGTTGGCGACATCGCTTTGTCCTCGTAGTTCCCAGCCCACACGTGGCGGCAGCAGCCCGACCCAACTCGGTCCGGTGACGGACGGCGGCGCCTCGAACACCGCACTCTCCTCCACGCGCTCCAACACCCGCTGTGCCGACACCGTGACGTCTAACTGTGCAGGCTCCTGCAGTGCGACTGGCTTCAGTGCCACAACCTCGAACGGCGGACCGGACCAGACGCCCAGGACCTGACCGCCGGCCTGGAGTCGGACCGCCGCTCGGTTGTCGAGAGCGATCAACCGCTCGAGGTACTGCGCCAAGCCAGCACGTTCGAGGTCGTCAACCAGGGCGAGCAAGGTCATTCGCTCTCGACAAACTTCGAGAGTGCATCCCGCTCAGCGTCCGAGACCCGACGCGGTCGTTCCGCCTTGATGTCGTACGGCACCATCACCGTGGACGCACGAACGTAGATCGGACCGTCGTCGTCCTTGATCTCGTAGCCGATGGTGAACGACGACGTTCCGAGGTTCATCAGCCACAGATCGATCGGGACGGGCTCGGGACGGAATACCAACGGCGCCTTGTAGTCGATCTCGTGCCGCGCAACGACAACACCAGACGCCAACTGTTCAGTTGCGGCTTCGCTGCCCGCATTCACGAACAGCATGTCGACGCGCGCCTCTTCGAGATACGTCAAGAACGCGACGTTGTTGACATGTCCGTAGGCGTCCATGTCCGACCACCGCATCGGGCACAGGTATCGGTGACGCAACGCGAACCGCCGGTCTATCCGCGCGTGAGCTTGCGGTACGTCGCGCGATGCGGCCGAGCCGCGTCAGCACCCATGCGCTCGACTTTGTTTGCCTCGTACGACTCGAAGTTGCCCTCGAACCAGAACCACTGGGAGTCGCCTTCGTACGCCAAGATGTGCGTCGCGACTCGGTCGAGGAACCACCGGTCGTGGGACGTGATCACTGCGCATCCGGGGAACTCGAGCAGCGCATCTTCAAGGCTGGAAAGGGTTTCTACGTCGAGGTCGTTCGTCGGCTCATCGAGCAACAGCACGTTCCCGCCCTGCTTCAGCGTCAACGCCAGGTTCAACCGGTTGCGCTCACCACCGGACAGCACCTTGGCTGGCTTCTGCTGATCAGGTCCTTTGAAACCGAACGCCGCGACGTACGCACGCGAGGGCATCTCGACATTGCCGACCTTGATCCAGTCGAGTTCGTCGGACACCAACTGCCAGACGTTCTTGGTTCCGTCCAACCCCATACGTCCCTGGTCGACGTAAGAGAGTTTGACCGTCTCGCCGATCTTTGATGTCGCCACTGTCGGGTTTCTCGTCGCCGATAATCATCTTGAACAGCGTGGTCTTGCCGACGCCGTTCGGTCCGATGATGCCGACAATGCCGTTTCGTGGCAGCGAGAACGACAGGTTGTCCATCAGCAGCCGGTCGTCGAAGCCCTTGTTGAGGTTGATCGCCTCGATCACCGTGCTGCCCAGACGTGGGCCCGGGGGAATCTGGATCTCTTCGAAGTCGAGTTTGCGTGTCTTGTCAGCTTCAGCAGCCATTTCTTCGTAACGGTCGAGGCGCGCCTTGCTCTTGGTCTGGCGAGCCTTGGCATTGGAGCGAACCCACTCGAGTTCCTCGGTCAGACGCTTCTTGCGCTTGGCGTCCTTCTGCCCCTCGACCTTGAGGCGCGATGCCTTCGCCTCGAGGTACGTCGAGTAGTTGCCTTCGTACGGATACGCGCGCCCGCGGTCGAGTTCGAGGATCCATTGCGCCACGTTGTCGAGGAAGTACCGGTCGTGCGTTACGGCCACGACGGTGCCTGGGTACTTCTCCAGGTGCTGCTCCAGCCAGAGCACACTCTCGGCGTCCAAGTGGTTGGTCGGCTCGTCGAGCAGCAGCAGGTCGGGCTGCTGAAGCAGCAACTTGCAGAGCGCGACGCGTCGTCGCTCTCCCCCGGACAGCACAGTGACGTCGGCATCCGGCGGCGGACACCGCAGGGCGTCCATCGCCTGCTCAAGCTGCGAGTCGAGGTCCCATGCGTTGGCGTGGTCGAGCTTCTCCTGAAGTGTGCCCATCTCGGCGAGCAACTTGTCGAAGTCAGCGTCCGGTTGCGACATCAGTTCAGAGACCTCGTTGAAGCGAGCCATCATGCCCTTGGTCTCGGCAACGCCCTCCTCGACGTTCTCCAGCACCGTCTTGTCCGGGTCGAGTTCGGGCTCCTGCAGCAGAATTCCGACTGTGTAGCCAGGGCTGAGCATCGCGTCGCCGTTGGACGGCTGGTCCAGGCCGGCCATGATCTTCGAGCACGCTGGACTTACCGGCGCCGTTCGGTCCGACCACACCGATCTTCGCGCCGGGATAGAACGCCAGCGTCACGTTGTCGAGGATCAGCTTGTCGCCGTGCGCTTTACGCGCTTTGGACATCGTGTAAATGAATTCAGCCACTGCTGCAATCTACCGGGGCGGGTGCCATTCCCCTCAATCGCACAGCGGAACTGGTCCGAGCGAGCGTGCGGACGTGGACGCGGTGACTCGGTTTGCGACAACCAGCGGCGCATATCACCGCTCACCGTCGCGAACTGGCCAGAAATGCAGGTGCTGGGGAAGCGAAGACGCCAGGGCCGGTGGCATTCTCCTCAATCGCACGTTGAACTGGTCCAATGTGAGCGTGGAGACGCGGCCTTGCAGCAGGGTTCTCCGGCTGCGGTAAGTGCGTCCCACACGTCGGGGCAAGCGTCCCTGGGTACCTGCAGTTCGTACCCGTGCTCCCCCGTGAACCCCTGACGTGCGACGACGATTCTCGCCCCAGCCACATCAATCGTTCGGCACCGGGAGAATGGGAGATCCCCCCAGTCTGTCCCGGTGAGTGCTTCCATGACCTGCTGCGAGTGAGGTCCCTGCACGGCCAGGAGCCCTAGGTCTTCTGTGACGTCGGCTATTGAGACGTCGTAACCCTGAGCTCGCTGGCTGAACCAGATCATGTGCGGGTCGGCGGTCACTAGGAACCGGTCTTCGCCAAGGCGAAACACCACGCCGTCACAGAGCAGCCTTCCCGCGTCGTCGCACCACG
This sequence comes from uncultured Actinomycetota bacterium, assembly GCA_963726755.1. Taxonomy (GTDB): domain Bacteria; phylum Actinomycetota; class Actinomycetes; order JAHEKZ01; family JAHEKZ01; genus DATKIY01. The sequence goes on along the minus strand of CAVSDB010000001.1, from coordinate 492,698 downwards.
GGGTGTAGACGGCCTGACCCACTTCGACAGTGGACATGTCACGGGTCACTAGAAAGTCGAGGAACTGCCCTGCCTGCGGACCGGAGATCTCATACTTCGACATCGGTGACATGTCTGCCATCGACGCTCGCTCCCGTGTCGCGCGCAGCTCTGCGTACATGTCGTCGTAGGAGTCGGGAACAACCCACCCGTCCCACTCGTACCACGACAGTTCGTGATTTAGCGGCAGCGTTCGGCTGTGAAACGGCGTTGTCTTCATACAGGCTGCTCACTAAGCGCTTTCAAATCCACGCTGCTGAGGTCGACTCCGGTAGCCGCCTGCACGTAGCGCAAGACCATCTGGGTGGCCTCGATTCGATCGATGACCGGGTGCCGGTTGACGATGTAGATGGCCAGACCGTCCTCGAGCGCTCCCAGCGTCCGCGCGATCGCCAGCGGGCTGTCAATCAGATGAAAGACGCCCATCTCGGCACCGCGATGCAGAATCTGGCGATAAATCTCTACTGATGCGTCGAAGATTGCGCAACTGACCACTGCTCGAGCCGGATCGCGACCAGAGGAGGCGTCGGCGAAGTACAGCACCCAGTCGGGATCATCCGGTCCCTGCGGCAAACTCTCGGCGAGCACCGCCGCCAATTGTTGTGTCGGGTCCGTGTGCGACTCCAAGTGCCGCAATCGGTCATCGGTGTAGCGAGTCATTGCATGCCGCGCACACTCACGCAGCAACTCGTCGACATCCGCGTAGTAGTAGAGGATCGCCGCCGGCGTCATCCCGGCCTCTCTCGCCACATCCGTCAAGCGAAGGGGAGGCTGACCTGAGCCACTGATGATGGCGCGGGCAGCCGCCTGACGGATCTCCTCCCGGCGTTCACCCTGTTTGCTTGGTCTCGCCATGAAATAAACTTAACCACATTCAGTAAATGATTCAAGGTTAGTTGCGACAACAATCCAATATTTTTCTGGAACTTTGTTGATCATATGATCAATGCAGTTGAATTATTTGACTCTCATTCAGGCTCTAGGCACTCGTCAATCAGCATCAGATGCCAGTGTGGTGCGGCGGAACAGCCGGTCCATGCTGCAATCAGATGGTGGAGACGCGCCCTTGCAGCGAGCACGATCTAGCGGCGTTGGCCACCTCCTGGCCAGAGCAGGTCAAAGTCCATGAGGCGCACTTCGCGGCACAACAGACTGGGCAGTCGACGTTCCTAGTCGCGTGGAAAGCCGACGAGGCGACGGGCTATTGCATGGTGCAGTGGGGTGGCTGCGTCGGGCCGAATGCACGCAGCGGCTTCCCGAACGCTGTTGAGATCAACCACCTTCAGGTGCGACCCGCTTGGCAACGCCTCGCAGTTGGGACTCAGCTGATCGCCGCCGCTGAGGCACTCCTCCAGGACCGGGGCATTCCCGTCGCCGCCCTGGGAGTCGGTGACGACAATCCGGGAGCAGCCCGGTTGTACGCAAGGCTCGGCTACCGACCTACGGATGTCTGGGATGTCACGGAGTACGACTGGGATGACGGCGGGACGCTGCGTCGCGCCTCCGAACGAACTCAGTTGATGGTGAAGGCCATAGGGCTCGGGCAATCGACTATCTATTGACCCTACGGATTGCCAGTGACTTTCCCTTTGCGACCCACTTGCGGTAGTCCGTCATTTCAGCAACGCACAAGGTTTCTGGAGTCCACGAGTCCTGCGGCGCCGTCAGTGGAGACAACGCCAGGCCAACGAACCGCGAGGATTCGGTACGGCAAGCGCGATCTGCTGCCCGGTTCACCCGGGTAGCACCGGGCCAAGTCGTCGCGTCGAGTCCGAGGTGGGCCGATCGGATAGCGACAACGGCATCCGGATCGGAGCAATCGGCAAGATTGGACCATCCCATTATCGAAGGGTCCCCGTGCATGCCCGGCACCCATGGACCGGGGTGCACGCAGAGGGCGTCGCGCACATTCGGTCCGCTCGCAAGTGATTGGTCGAGCCGCATCGGGAGTGGCCTTAGAGAACCCTTCGGACCTCGCTCCACGACATCGCAGCGCAGCCATCGTTGACCGTCCCGAAGTTGAAGCGAAGTCGGTTCGTAGACGGCGCCCAGAATCGAAGAGAATTCGACGCCGTCGCCGATGCCGGTCAACTGGTCAACGGGTGGTTGACACGCGGCCACAGACGCATTCGCGGCGGCATTGTCGAAGTCGTATGGGAGAGAGACCTTAGGCGCCCTGATGACGGTCACCGTGTAGGCGACGTGCCTCGGATCAGCGCACGAGACTTGTGGACTTGTTTCAGTTGCCTGCGCGAAGTCGAAGAACGTGTACGTGTAGCAGTTGCCCACGCTCGGCGCCGGATCAACCAAGAGATTCGGAGTCGGCACCGGGTTGGGATCCACCGCCTTCACTGAATCCCAAGGTCGCGTGGCGATCGCAAACACCGCGATGACCACGATGAGCAACGCCGTGATTGGCACGCGTCCCAACACCCGCGAGACCCCGGAGGGCGAGGGGCTGCCAGCCGACAACTCGTCCCCGACAATCGGCGACTCGACGTCGGCTATCGCCGGGTCGCCGGCTTGGTCGGGTTCTCTAGATCGAAACCGCATGGGTGCCCCATTCTTGGGACCTGAGGATAGTGCCGACTCCCTTACTCTGACCTCCGTCTAAGTCTTTCCGTTTCAATCCAGGCCTGCGTTTGACGGTGGTCGTGCGTGGAGGCCCCCAACGCACTAGCCTGACGCCTCGGCGTCTGAGGCAGGAGAACGCATGCGAAGACTTCTAACAGTCGTCGGGATCGTTGCGGCTCTAGTGCTCGGATCAACTCCTGCGCTGGCCGAGCAAATCGACGGGAACGCCTTCGTCGGGCAATGCATCCTTGAGCCGGAAACCATTAAGCGTGTCGATCGAGACGACAAGAATGCACGCTGGGTTCAGGTCTTCGGGCTTCTCCGGTGCGGGGCCGAGTACCGGCGGGGACTGGCGACGGTCGCTATCAGCGGCCAGAGTCACGGTACGAGCGGGACATGGGCCGACCGTGATCGCGAAACCGTCCACTTCAACAAGCCGGTAACCACCGGAGCTCACGAGATCTCACTCCGCATGCAGTGCAACACCTTTAAGCGCGGCGAGTGGGAGCACGGTCGTAGCATGATTCGGGTCTGGATCTTCGCTCAAGTGCTGGGTCACAAGGGCCACCTGTTGCACGGTTCGGTGTTCGACCGTGAGACCAGGATCAGGTGCTAACCGATGCTTCGGTTCACGACAATCAGCGGCGTATATGACCGCTCACCGTCGCGAACCGCCCGGTAACGCGGGTGCGCGCCCCATTCGCGCTACTGCCAATGCTGGCCCGATTCCGCGATGAACTCCGCGACCGCATCCTCCACCGTAGGGAAGAAGTGGTGGGGATCGATCGTTCGAGTGAGTTCGTAGCGCTCGACTTTGTCTCGCACCGGGTCCTTCATCTCGGCGAACACCAGCGAGACCCCGCGATCATTGAGCCAAACATCGAGTTCCTCGAGCATGTCTGCTGCTGTGGTGTCGATGTCGGTGATCGGTTCGGCAGCCACGACCACCCACTGCAACTCCGGCTGATCCCTTACCAACTCGCGTACCTCATGGGCGAAGGTTCGCGCGTTGGCGAAGATCAGCGGCGCGTCGAACCGGTACACCACGAGCCCGGGGAGCGTGACGGCTTCCGGATGGCTCTCGGTGCTGTGCAATCCGGCCAGTCCCTCGACCCGACCGAGTTGGGTCTGGTGCGGCCACCAAGTGCGACGGAAGACATTGAGGATCGACAGTGCGACGGCAATACCGATCCCCACAAGAACTCCGAAGAACGCCACGGCGAGGAAGGCCGCAATAGCCAAAGCGAACTCTGTTCGGCGCTGTCGCCACAGTCTGCGGATCGCTCCGAGGTCGGCGAGCGAAAACGCTGCGGCGATCACGACCGCTGCCAACGTCGCCTGAGGCACATAGCGAGTCAGCGCGGGGGCGAAGACCAAGAGGGCGGCAATCGCCAATGCACCAATCACTCCAGTTAGCTGGGTCCGCGAACCAGCTTGATCCGCGACGGCCGACCGCGACGCACTGGTGCTGACGGAGAACCCGCCGAACAGACCGGTCGCGATGTTCGCCGCCCCGATCCCCACCATCTCCTGATTGCCCCGGACCCGCTCGCCTCTTCTTGATGCGAAGGCCGTGGCCGTAGTGATCGTGTCCGCCAGCGCGACGAGGACGATGGCTAGTGCGCCAAGAAACAGCGGCTGGAGATCTGCGACCTTGACACTGGGAAAGGAGAACGACGGCAATCCCTGCGGCAGCGCGCCGACGACCTGGACCCCGTCGTCCACGAGGTTGAGCCAGTTCACCGCAAGCGATGCGACCACAACCACCAGCAACACCGAGGGAACCTTGCGCAGCCACCGCTGCATGACGACGATCGTCACCAGCGAAAGGACGCCGATGGCGGCGGCGAACCGGTTCACGTCACCCGCGGCGATGCCCGACAGGGTTTCGGAGGTCTGGTCGACCAACCCGCCCGCATCGATCGAGAACCCAAGGAGCTTCGGCAATTGCCCGACGAGGATGACCAAGGCCAAGCCATTCAGATAGCCGATCTGCGTGGGCTTCGACAGCAGATCGGCAACGAACCCCAACTTGGCGATGCCGGCCACGGTCATCAAGACCCCAACCATCAGCGACAAGGCGGCCGCCAACACGACGGCCCGATCGGGATCCCCATTGGCCAACAGCAGCGGTGCCAACGTCGCCGCAATCATCGGCCCGAGTGCGGAGTCGGGCCCAAGGACAAGTACCCGCGACGGTCCGAAGACGGCATACCCGAGCAGACAGAGGATCGAGGTGTAGAGGCCAGTGATCGCCGGCAGGCCCGCGAGCTCGGCGTAGGCCATCCCCTGCGGGACCAACAGCGCAGTGAGCACCAGTCCGGCGATCAAATCCTTGCCCAGCCACTCCCGGTGATACGACGTCAGCGTCGACCAGCCGGGAATCGCACCGGCACCTGAATGAACCCGTCCGCGCACGGTGTGGCCGGAGTTGGGGGGCACGCGCTTACTCAAGCAGCGCGTATCCGGGGCGGCAAGGCACTTTGGTCCCTATCGACACATAGTCAACAGCGTTGACAACTGCGTTGACATGGCGCATTCTGGACGACATGGCTACGGCGACCAAACCCCGCGCCCGGCTGTCCCGCGAGCTCATTCTCTCCACGGCGATGGAGCTCATCGACGCTGAAGGCGACGACGCGCTCACTTTCCGACACCTCGGAAAGATGCTGGGATCTGACCCCACGGCGGTTTACCGGTACTTCCGCAACAAGGACGAACTGCTCCTCGCGATGGCCGACGAACTGATCGCGGGAGCCATTCAGACCCTTCCGGACAGCGACGACTGGCGGGTAATGCTGCGAGGTGTCGCGGCAGAGGGCTATCGCTCAGCGATTCAACATCCACGGTTGGCCGTGCTGATCGCGTCCCGCACGACCCAGGGTGAAGCCGAGACCGCCGCGATTGAGCGAGTCCTGGCTGCTCTCAACCTGGCTGGCTTCGACCCCGAGGAGTCGGTCACGATCTGGCGCGCGTTCGCCGACTCGATGTTGGCGTGGGGCGGACTGACCGCGGCTTTCATGACACTGCCGGTCGACGTCCAAGAAAAGGACGTCAACGCCTGGACCGGTAGGTATGCCAGCGCTGACTCCGAACAATTCCCTCACCTTCACGCGGCGGCACCCCACATCGCTGCCTCGGCCGACAAGGACTTCTTCACCGATGCCATGGAAATCATGCTCGATGGCATTGCCGCACGACTCGCATCCCGCCCAACGAAAGGCTCCACATGACATCAACCGTCAGTCGCCGCGCATTCCTAGCCGGCACCGGTGCGATAAGCGCCGGTGCTGCTGTTTCGCTTGCCCCCTCTATCGCGCGCGCAAGTAGCAACAGCACGGCCGCGACGATCATCTACAACGGTCGAGTCTTCGTGGGCGATCGCAAGAACACCATCGCCGAGTCCATCGCTATCGCAGCGGACGGTCACATCATCGCGTGCGGAGGACACGGCGAAGTCAGTCGGCACCGCGGCCAGCACACGAACATGGTCAACGCCCACGGCGGCACCGTGATGTCGGGTATCCACGACGGTCACCAGCACCCGATGTACGCAGGTCTTGCGTCGTTGAACCCGTCGCTGGAGAACGTCGAGATCACCGTTCCCGACCTGCAGACGTTCTTGACGTCGCTCCTGCAAGCGTCGGCGGACCACGAGCCTGACGGCTGGCTCGTCGTCGAGACCTGGAACCCGGTCGGCCTCCTGCCGACCGGAACGCTCGCCGACAAGGCGTACCTCGACGTGCTCGCGACCTCGCGTCCGATCATCTTGAAGGGCTCGGACGGCCACAACTCGTGGGTCAACAGTCGCGCACTGCAGATTGCCGGCGTCGACGCCAACACCCCCGACCCCGTCGGCGGCAGCATCGTCCGAGACAACAACGGCGACCCCACCGGTCTGCTGAAGGACTCGGCGCAAGACTTGGTCAGCTCCTTCATCCCACCCGCGACATGGGAGGAGACGCTCACCGCGATCGACGGCGCGTTCCAGGCGATGTCCGCCGGTGGAATCACCTCGATCCTCGACGCCTGGGTCGAGAACTGGCAGCTCGGTGCCTACGCCGAACTGATTGGCGCAGGCCGCATCCATCAGCGCATCACGCCAGCGCTGATTGTCACCGCCGAAGCGGCGGGCACTCCCGCGGAAACCCTCCGCAAGGCCAAGCACAAGGCACGCAAGTACGCCGGCATCCCGCGTCTGAACTTCGGCACCATCAAGGTCTTCATGGACGGCGTCATCGAGTACCCCTCGCAGACCGCGTTCCTGGTCGACCCGTATCTCGTCGACGGGCAGCCCAGTGACCACTATGGCGACTTGTACGTCGATGGCCCGACCCTCGGAGCTCTGGCCACTGAGTTCGACGCTGCCGACTGGCAGGTCCACGTCCACGCGATCGGCGACGGTGCCGTACGTGCCGCGCTCGATGGCTACCAGATCGCTCGCCACAACAACGGCGCTCGCGACAACCGGCACACCATCGCGCACTTGCAGCTCGTCCACCCGGACGACTACAACCGCTTCGCGCCACTCAATGTCATCCCCGACATGCAGTTGCAGTGGGCGACGCGCAACGTCTGGACGATGGAAGCGCTCAAGCCGTACATCGGCGCCGAACGTCACAAGCGGATGTACCCGGCGAACAGCCTGCTGCAGGCTGGCGCCAAGCTCGCCGGTGGCTCTGACTGGCCAGTCGACCCGCTGTACCCGTGGAACCAGGTGCAGAGTGCGATCGACCGGTTCGGCATCTACGGCGAGGGCCGTCCGCTCCACATCTCGCAGGGCATCTCCCGCCTGCAGTCCCTGCGCATGCACACCAGCGCCACGGCGTACCAACTCCACCAAGAGAAGATGACCGGCACGTTGGAACCGGGCAAGCAGGCCGACCTGGTCGTGCTCGACATCGACATCACAAAGTGCGACGTTTCGGAAATCAACACCGCGGTACCGCAGTTGACTATGGTCGGCGGCGATGCGGTGTTCGACATCAACTCTTCGTCGGGACGCGCGACGCAGCGTCGGGCAGCTTTATCCGCTAAGGCCGGTGCACTAGTCGCGAGCAAGCGCACGAGTCACGACGCCATCGGCAAGGGTCTGAGCCGTCACGACGGCTGCCCATGCAGCAAGGGTGGTCAGCACTAAGAACACCAGTCACAGACGCTCCGGCCGGCCTTCACCCCCCGAAGGTCGGTCGGAGTTCTTTACATCTTGATGCGTTCGTTCTTCGGGTCGTACATCGGACGCAGGGAGACCTCGACCGGGAACGTGTTGCCCGCGATGTCGACCGTCCACTCCCCAGCATCGAGCCACGCCGCGTCCACCGGAACGTCTGCCTCGACCATCGCCAGTCCGACCGAACCACCCAACGTGTGACCGTACGAAGCCGCACGCACGTAACCGACAGGGACGCCGTCGCGGCTGACGACCTCGGCGTGGAACATCATCGGCTCGGGATCTTTGACGAGCACCTGCACCAGACGTCGCTTCAGCGGACCTTCGGCTTTCTTGGCTAGCACCGCGTCACGTCCGATGAATCCATCCGGCTTGTCGAGGTCAACGGCGAATCCCAACCCAACCTCGAGGACGGAGTCGGTGTTGTCGATGTCGTGCCCGAAGTCCCGGTAGCCCTTCTCCATACGCAAGCTGGCAAGCGCCATCAAACCGGCGTGCTTTAGGTCGAATGCTTCGCCCGCGGCGACCAGCCGGTCGTACACGTGCGTCGCCTGCTCGGTCGGGATGTACAACTCGTAGCCGAGCTCACCCAGGTACGTGATCCGCACGCATAACACGCGTGCGTAGCCAATGTCGATCTGCTTCGCGGCACGGAACGGGAACGCCTCGTTCGACAAATCGGCCGACGTCAACGTCTGCAGCAACTCGCGCGACCGCGGACCCTGCACGTTGAGTTGAGCGAGCCCAGACGTCACATCGGTGACGAAGGCATGCATGTCTTCGCTCGTGTGGCGCTTCAGCCACGCCTCGGTATGACGATGCGCGGTGTCGGACGCCACCACCATGAAGTCGTTCTCGGCAAGCTTGGTCACCGTCAGGTCGGCTTCGAGCGTGCCGTCCTCGTTCAGCCACTGCGTGTACGTGATGACGCCGCTATCGCCGTCCACGCTGTTGGCCGACACGAGATCGAGCAGCCGCCCGGCGTCACGTCCCTGCACGCGGAACTTGGCCATGAATGACATGTCCATCGCGATGACGCCCTCACGCGCCGCGCGATGCTCCGCTTCCCAGTACGGGAACCAGTTATGCCGACCCCACGAGAGCTTCTCGACCTCCGGTGCCACACCCTCTGGTGCGTACCAATCCGCACCCTCCCAGCCGCTGACGTCGCGGAAGTACCCGCGTTGCGCGACGAGCCGGTCGTGAAACGCGGACTTCTTCGCATCGCGTGCACTCTTCATCGACTTCGTCGGATAATGCGGCAAGTAGACAGTGCCCAACGATTCGACGGTCCGCGTCGCCCGGTACTCCGGGTTGGACTGGTAGGTGTGCAGCCGGTCGATGTTGAACCCCGTGACGTCGATGTCCGGACGTCCGTTGAGGATCCAGTGCGCCAGGGCGCGACCAAGACCACCACCGCTCAAGATGCCAATCGAGTTCAGACCGGCCGCGACGAAGTAGTTCTTCAACTCGGGCGCTTCGCCAACGACGGGTTCAAGGTCGGCGGTGAAACTCTCCGGTCCGCAGAAGAACTTGCGAATCCCGACTTCGCTCGAGATTGGAATCCGCGACATCGCGTTCTCCAGGTACGGGCCCATCCGTTCCCAGTCGGGTGGCAATTCGCCGAATGAGAAGTCGTTCGGAATCCCGCCGACGTTCCAGGGCGCACACACCGGCTCGAAGAGCCCGAGCATCAGCCCGCCACCCTCTTCGCGGAAGTAGCCGTGGTTCTCCGGGTCCTCGAGCACCGGCCAGTCGCTCGATACCTCGGGAATCTCCTCGGTGAGCAGGTAGTAGTGCTCAGCGGCTTGCAGGGGAATGTTCACGCCGGCCAGTTCGCCCAACTGTCGCGCCCACATGCCCGCACAGTTGACGACGAACTCCGCCTCGATGTCACCTTGTGGCGTACGAACTCCCGTCACCGCACCGTTCGCGGTGAGAAATCCTGTAACTGGAACGCCCTCGATGATCGTCGCGCCCTGCATCTTCGCGCCGCGGGCCATCGACATCGTCACATCGACCGGGTTCACCCGACCGTCTTCCTTGACGTAGAAGCCGGCTGCGATGTCGTCGGTGCGTGCAAGCGGGAAGAGTTCGCCGACCTCTTTGCCCGAGATCTCGTGAACGTCGATGCCGCAGTAGCGGTTGAACGCGGCAACGCGCCGGAACTCCTCGAGCCGATCGTCGTCGAGCGCGAGCTCGATGAACCCGCATGCCTTGAAACCGGTCGCCAGACCGGTCTCGGCTTCGAGGTTCTTGTAGAGCTGCTGGGTGTACTTGCGCAACTCGGTCGACGTCTCCGACAGCGAGCCGTACGTGACCATCAGTCCGGCTGCGTGCCAGGTCGTGCCAGACGTGAGCTGGTCACGTTCGAGCAGGACGACGTCCTTACAGCCCATGTGGGCGAGGTGGTAGGCCACCGAGGTCCCGATGACGCCGCCACCAACAACGACCACGCGGGCGCGTGATGGAAGCGCTGCAGAAGAAGTCGGCGCAGGGTCAGTCTGAGGGGACGTCATGGAGTGGCTCCGTCTCGTGCGTTTGGGGTCGCTAAGCGGGGCCAGCCTAGGCGGTGCCCACAATCCGGTGCCCCGACAGACGACCTTCGGACACGCCGAGCGATGGCGGACCGGCGTTCTGGACCGCGGAAGTGGCTCGAAAATGCCGGTCTGCCACCGTTCGGCGGTCTCGTGCGATTTGGGGTCGCTAAAGCGGGGCCAGCCTAGGCGAGCAGGGGTGGAGCGAACGGATCAGCGGGACTTAGCGTCGCGATCTTCGTCGGTAACCGAGCGAAGGGCGCGCATGTAGTAGGTGTCATTGGGGCGGAGCACACGGCTCAGCGCTTCAGTGATAGCCATTTCGTCACCCTCTTTCGTGATCTTTTTGAACCTGCTCCGATAGGTATCGGATGAACAACAGGTGAACTAAAGGTTACATGATCACCAACGAGCCATCGAATCGCAAAGCCAGTTTCTCGACAAACCCGCAGGTCAGAGCAGGTCTACCGGCGTGTTCACCGTGAGTTCATTTAACGTCCATCATGGAGTCATCGACCCCTCCTAACGTTCCTGCGAGTATTCATCTCGAGTTCACCTATTAGTAAGGGAGCGTTCGTGGACGTACTGCTCGTCACGGTGATCGCGCTCGTAGCCCTCGCACTGCTGTTCGACTTCACCAACGGCTTCCACGACGCCGCCAACTCCGTCGCCACAGTCGTCGCCACCCGCGCTCTCCCCGCCCGCTGGGCCGTCGTCTTCTCCGCCTTCTTCAACTTCGTGGCCTACTTCTGGGTCGGGACCGCGGTTGCCAACACCGTGGGCAAGGTCGTCACCACCAGCTTCGCAAGCGTCGCCGTGGTCTTCGCGGCGCTCATTGGGGCGATCGCCTGGAACTACGTGACGTGGTGGATCGGCATGCCCTCGTCGTCGAGTCACGCACTGATCGGTGGGCTCGTTGGTGCCGGACTAGCCGCAGGTTGGCTCGACGCGATCGACTGGACCAAGGTCGGCGAGACCGTCCTTGCGATCGTGCTGTCTCCGATAGTCGCGTTTAGCATCGCGTTCGTCGCCATGTACCTCGTCGCAGGTCTGCAGAAGCTGACGAAGTGGCACGACAACGCCAAACCATTCAAGGCACTGCAACTTGTGTCAGCCGCAGCCGTATCGTTCGGACACGGCGCGAATGACGCGCAGAAGACGATGGGACTTATCGCCGCGCTGCTCTTCGGCGCTGGCTACACACAACTGAACGCCGCGGGTGACGTCGTCATCCCCGAGTGGGCCGCGCTCTCGGCGTACACCGCGATCGCGTTCGGCACGATGTGGGGCGGTTGGCGAATCATTGAGACGATGGGTCTCCGCATCACGAAGCTCCATGCGAACTCCGGCGTCGCAGCCAACATCGGTGCTACGACTGCAATCTTCGGTGCCACCGCAATGGGCATTCCGATCTCGACGACGCAAGCTGCTGCATCTTCGATCATGGGCGGCGGCGTCGCGTCGGGTCGCGGTATCAACGTCAAGGTCGTCGGAGAAATGCTTCTGGCCTGGCTAGTGACGATTCCAACAACCGCAGTAATCGCGTTCGCCGTGTACGAGCTAACACAGCTCCCGACTGTGCTCGCGTGGATAGCTGTCGGTGCACTGCTGATCATCCTTGGCGGCTGGATCGGCTACGCGATGACACACAGCATCTCGGCCAAGGACGTTGAAGAAGAGGTGCTCCCCGAGGAAGAGCTCGAGGAGCACGTCCCACCCCGTCCGCAGTTGACAGGCGATTCCCCCGTCGAGTGACTTAGTGCCGCCCTGGCTGCCTTAGGCTCACTACATGCGCAAACTCGCGATCGTCTTGGCGGTGGGAGTCCTGATGACCGGATGCGGGAACAGCGATTCCACCGGTGACACAACACCTCAGACATCACCGTCAGAATCGGACACGGCGGCCGACAGTCCCTGCCTAACCAGCCCATCGTCGGACGTTGCGACCCCGGGCGTAGACACCCAACAGTTCATCGGCCTGTCCCTAACGGACGCCAAGAACCTCGCCAAGCAACAGGACCTCACGACACGCCTGGCTGGTAAGGACGGTGACTGCTACGCGCTGACCATGGACTACCGAACCGACCGTGTGAACCTCTACGTCGAGAACGGTGTCGTGACTGTCGCCACGAATGGCTGACGTCGTGTTGCGCAATCGCCATCTCGACCGAACATCGGAGTCGACACTCGTAGTTGTCCTTTGGTGTGCCGGGGTCGACCGTGAGGCGGCTCGTCGCATGATCTGCGGTGAGGGACTGCGACGCCTCGGAGTGCCTGGTCGGGGCGCGCACGTGACCAATCACTGCGGATTGTGCGGAAGCACGACGCATGGTCGACCGGTACTTGCTGCGACCCCGGGGCTCCCGCTACCTGATGTGAGCATTAGCTACGCCGAGGACCTCACGGTGGTTGCGCTCACCGAAGCCGGCCAAGTTGGCGTGGACGTCGAACGATCCGACGCGGCTTCGTTTCCCGGTTTCGATGCCGTCGTTGCGCACGAAAACGAGGGTTTGCGGTTTGGAGCTACCGAGACCATCACTTGGGTCCGCAAAGAATCCCTGCTCAAAGCCACGGGTCGGGGTCTCACAGTCGACCCTCGGCTGATACTCCTCACCGACCCGGGCGAACCGCCCGGCCTGGTCGAGTGGGCAGCTGCCGACCCACCTCAGACGTCGGTCTGGATGATGGACTTCGAAACCACGAGCGGGCATGTAGCAGCCGTGACCGTGCTCTCTCTGAACCCGCCTGAGCTCGTCGCTAGACGGGCAGATCTGGTAACTCCAGTTGGTTCAGCCAACGCGCAAAGAAGCTCCTGAGGTCCCGCTCGGAAACTTGCTCGGCGAGGTTGATGAACATCTCGGTCGTGACCGACCCATGAGAGTTGCGCGCCACCCATTCTCGAAGCAGTTCGAAGAACGTGTCGTCACCAATCGTCAGTCGTAACGAGTGGAGCAATAGTGCTCCTCGCTTGTATACCCAGTCCTCGAACATGGCGTCCGGCCCCGGATCCGCGAGCTCGACGTCTTGCCGTCCATCGGCCAGCCGATTCCAATGCTCGACCGCACACTCATCCGCGGAACGGTTTCCGGACTCCTCCGACCACAACCACTCGCAGTAGCAGGCGAACCCTTCGTGCAGCCAGATGTCACGCCAGGTCGTGAGCGTGAGGCTGTTGCCGAACCATTGATGTGCGAGTTCGTGAGCGACCAACCTCACGACGTCCCAGTCGTCGGAGAGAAAGTTGGATCCAAACACCGAGAGACCTTGAGCTTCGAGAGGAATCTCGAGTTCGTCCTCGGTGATGACCACCGTGTACGCCGGAAAGGGATACGGCCCGAACCGTCGGACGAAGAAGTCCAACATCTCTGGTTGGCGGCCGAAGGCGCTGTCGTAGTAGCGGAGGAGTCGCTCGGGTAGGACAGCGGTCGTCGGAACCGGCGAGCTGGCTGTCGGCCGTGAGACATAGCGTCCGATCTGGACCGTGGCGAGATACGTGGCCATGGGTTCGCGTTGCTCATAAACCCACGTGGTCGCGCTCGCCCCTCGATGACGACTGACGAGAGTTCCATTCGCCACGACGTGGTACGCAGAAGCGGTGGTGACGGCGATGCGATAGCTCGCCTTGTTAGCCGGGCGGTCGTTGCATGGAAACCAGGAAGGTGCGCCGTTCGTCTGGCCAGCCACGATGACCCCGTCGGTGAGTTCGTCCCAACCCATCTCGTCGCCGCCATCGGGAATCGGCTTCGGTCGGCCGCTATACCGAACCCAGACCCGGAACACTTCCCCCTGCTCGATCACCTCCTTCGTGCGGATGATGAGTTTGCCGTGCCTGGTCAAGAATCTCGCAACCGGAACTGTGTCGAGATTGACCTTCCATACCCTGAGCCCACGCAGATCGAGAGACAGTTCGTTGATGTCAGTGCGTGCAACGGCTTCGAGAACTGCTCGCCCGTCTAACTGGTTCGACTCAAGCTTGTAGTCGATGGTCAAGTCATAACTGCGCACGTCGTACGACAGGTCACCGTTCTCCGGGAAGTAGTCGTCAACAACCTCCGACGGGGCGGTGTTCATCGCGACGTATCCACGATCTCGTCCGGGAGCCAAGGACCGATGGGATTGCCGATCCAACGGGTCTTGTCAGGCACGAATTCGCCTCTCATCACCAGCGACACCGGCCCGACGGTAGCGTGCCGACCCAAGACGGCCGCTGGCAGGATGACGCTGTTCGGGCCAAGCGTGGAACCGTCGCGCATCGTCACTTTGTCCATGCTGAGCATGCGGTCATGGAACAGATGGGTTTGTATTACACAGCCCTGGTTGATCGTCACTCCGTCGCGCAGCTCGATCAGGTCGGCCTCCGGGAGCCAGTACGTGTCACACCACACGCCTTTGCCGATCCTTGCCCCCATCGAACGAAACCATAGGTTGAGAACGGGCGTTCCGATCGTGGCGCGGGCGAACCATGGTGCAGCAACAACTTCGACGAACGTGTCCGCAAGCTCATTTCGCCATACGAACGAACTCCACAGTGGATGGTCGGAGACACGCATCCGCCCAACGAGCAACCACTTCGCGACCGCGGTTACTCCGGCTGCAACGGCACCTGCACCAATCAGCACCACGCCGGACAGCAGTGCTGCCAGAAGCCACCCCACGCTCGTCACGAGCGCTTCGAGCGTGACAACGACGGCGAGGCAGATCGCTGCATAGGAGATGACCGCGACGACACGAAGCAACTCGATCCCAGATCGCGCGAACCGCAGCCCCGTCGACGGGTTATACGTCCGGCTGTCATCGACAGAGCTTGACTGTCGTCGAAGTTTCGTGGGTGGGCTGCCGATCCACGACGTTCCGCTCTTGGCATGTTTACGCCGTGGCGCGGCCGATAGTACGGCGACCAAACCCCTCTTAGGGACCTTGCGCCCAGGAGCGGTCATCCCCGAATTGCCCACGAAAGCGTGCTTGCCGACCTTTACCCGCTCTATTCGCAGCCACCCCCCGCTGAGTTCGTACCCACCGAGCAAGGTGTCGTCAGCGAGGAAAGCGCCATCGCTGATGGAAGTGAGGGTGGGGATCAACAACACAGTGGACGCCTCGACGTTTGACCCAACTCGCGCTCCAAGCGCACGTAGCCACGAGGGCGTCAGCGTGCTGGAGTAGAGCGGAAACAACCAGTTTCGCGCCTCATCGAGCACCCGCAGAATCGACCATGCCTGCCACGCCGCTCGACTTTGCACAGGGTGATGCCCGCCCTCGAGGCCAATCGAGAGCAGTCGCACCAGCAGCCAGATGAGAATTGCCAGAACCAACATCGCCAGCACCACGCAAACCGGGAGGTAGACCAGTGCGGTGAGGGTGGCGTCGTGCAGGGACGCCGCTGAGCGAAGGGCCGGCACCGCCAACGCCCCGCCCGCAACAACTGCGATGAGGGGGAAGGTCGAGATGAGTACCGCCATCGCGGCGTAGCCCACCACCCACATCGGCTGGTTGTTCGGCCGCGTTTGTTCCCAAGGACCCCTGGCTTCACCGACTGGCTGAGCAGGGGCGCCCGACCAAGCCTCGTCCGCCGGGACCTCACCGAAGACGGCCGAGCCTGGCGCAATCTCCGCGCCCGCGCCGATTGACGCCCCCGGAAGAAGCATGCTCCGAGCGCCAACTCGAGCTCCCGCGCCAACCTCCATTCGACCAACGTGGAGGACCTCGCCGTCGATCCAGTAACCCCGCAAGTCGACTTCGGGCTCGATCGTGCACCCAGCATCGAGCCTGAGCATGCCGGTGATGGGTGGAGTCGAGTGAAGGTCGACGTGACCTCCGATGGTTGCACCGAGCGCACGCGCGTACTGCCGCATCCACGGCGCCGCAGCGAGGTTCGCCGCACCCAGTTCGTCTGCCACGCGCTCGGCAAGCCAGACGCGCAGGTGCACGAGTCCGCCCCTGGGGTACCCACCGGGAGCAATGCCACGCAGCAATATGCGCGCACCGGTTGCGGTGAGCAGAATGCGGCCAGGCGGAGACACCAACAGCAACCACCCGGCCAGCACCCACCACCACGAGACCGTCGGAAGCCAGTTGACCCCGAGGACCGAACTGCTCACGTTGTTCGCGGCTGCGATCCAAATAAGCCACCTCAGCCCACTAACGGTGCGCAAACCGAAAGTGAGGGCTACCTGGCTGACTTGTGTCTTCAGCGGCACCGGACGCACCGGTCGGTTGGTCTTCGTCGTCGGGCCGGCCATCAAGTCCAGAGTCGCCGCGAGTCCACCGATTGTGGGGTGCTCGTAGACATCGGCAACTGTGGCTTCCGGAAAACGCTCACGCAACCTGGCCACCAGTTGGGCAGCCGTCAGACTGCCTCCGCCCAGATCGAAGAAGTCGTCCGCGGCGCTGGTGACTACCGCTCCGAGGACGTCCATCCAGATGTCCTGAACCCAGCCAGCAGTGCCTTCGAAGCGAGTCTCGGCGGCTTCGGACTTGACGCGCGCTAGGGGCCAAGCCAGCGCATCGCGGTCGACTTTCCCCGAGGTCTTCGTCGGTATCTGCTCAACCTGGGCCAGACGTGGCACCATCGCGGCAGGCATGCTGGCACGCAACTGTTCCATGGCGATCGCAGCGTCGAAGGCCGCATCAACGACGATGTATCCGACCAGGATCTGGTTATCCGATTTGGTTCTACGTACCGCGGCCGCGGCGCCGGTGACTCCCGGCAGGTCGAGCAGCGCGCTGTCGACTTCACCCAACTCGATGCGACGACCTCCGAGCTTGACTTGGTCGTCGGCTCGTCCGACGAAAACCAACCCCTCCTCGTCGTACCGAACCAGATCGCCGCTGCGGTAGGCGCGCGACCAACCAAGTGTTGGCATTTCAGCGAACTTTTCGGCGTCCTTCTCGAGGTCTAAGTACCGGGCCAGCCCGATGCCGCCGATGATGAGCTCGCCGGTTTCACCGGGGTTAACGCTGCTGCCGCCTTCATCGACGACGGCGAGATCCCAGCCGTCGAGGGGCAGTCCTATTCGCACCGGCGGTTCGCCTGTCAATCTGGCGGCGCACGAAACCACAGTTGCCTCGGTTGGCCCGTAGGTGTTCCACACCTCACGGTCGGGGGACGCGTACCTCGCGCCGATCTCGGGTGGACATGCCTCGCCTCCGAGGATCAGTAGGCGAATGTTGGCAAGCGCCTCGGACGGCCACAACATCAACAAAGTGGGGACGGTCGAGACCACTGTCACGTCATTCGCGACTAGCCATGGACCGAGGTCCATGCCACTGCGTACCAGCGAACGAGGCGCTGGAACCAGGCAAGCGCCGTATCGCCACGCGAGCCACATCTCTTCGCACGATGCGTCGAAACCGACCGACAGACCGGCCATCACTCGGTCGCCAACTCCCAACGGTCGTTCCTGGAGATACAGACGTGCTTCAGCTTCGACGAAACCCGCCGCCGAGCGGTGCGAGACTGCGACCCCCTTGGGTCTTCCGGTAGAGCCGGAGGTAAAGATCACCCAGGCGTCGTCGTCGGGCTCGGGGACTACAGCAGTCACCTCAGCTCGTTTTGCTCCGCGGGTGGTGACGGCCAGGTCGTTGCCGATGATTGCCGCTACGTCAGCCTCGTCGAAGACCATGCGGGCTCGTTCGTCCGGATCGTCGGCGTCCACTGGGACGTAGCACCCTCCTGACAGGAGGACGCCCATGATTGCTATGTAAAGGTCGACCGTGCCGGACTTGATTCGGACGCCTACACGGTCCCCAGGCCCGACGCCGAGGCCGTTGAGTGCTGTGGCGAGTTCCTCGGCGCTCTCATAGAACTCGAGATAGGTAAGAACATCGGCGCCGTTGTCGATCGCAGGATCATCCGGATACTCATCCACCGTGCTCTGGAAGATGTCGACCAAAGTACGAGGGTCGGGCGCGTAACGTGCGCGGAGCAGAGTCAACGAGTTCTCGCATCTTGGATCCGACGGGGCCGTCCACCTCGATTATCGCCGCTCGGACGTGGACCGCACGTGAGTGGGACGACTCCGCGGACCGGTTGACGGGCGGAACGGTGGCGCCACATGGCGCCTGAATCCCACTAATCCTCGGGGGTAATGTGTAGCTATGGCTACCGACGAGACCAAGCCCACACCGGGCAGGGACGATCCCAAAGACAAGTACCGCGAGGCGCTGGAGCGTAAGAAGCAGCAGGGTGCCGACGGGGTCGGCGGAGGTCGTGGCGGCGAGTCGACTCACGGGAAGCCGGACACTCACCAGCACGGCGGCAAGCGCGAGTTCCGACGCAAGTCTGGCTAAGCCGACAGCGTTACAGCACTAGCCCGCAGCGCCGCTAGCAATGCTTTGGCAGCCGGGGGTGAATCGTCTGGATGCATAACGAACATCACCGTTCGTCGCAGTTTGGCACCTGCGAGTGGTCGAACAACCACGCCTTCACGCTCGACGATCGCCATCTGCGGAACCAACGCGACACCGACGCCTGCAGCAACGAAGCCGAACATCACGTCGTAGTCGTCGGTGCGCAATACCGGACGCGGTACGAACCCCTCAACGGCACATGCTGCTCTCAGCGATTGGTCCGCGGGCTCGTCAATGTCGCGCGACATCATCCAACCGTCATCGGCAAGATCCCCAAGCCGGATCGATTCAGCGGATGCCAAGCGATGACTTGCAGGCAGTACCACGAGAAACGGATCGTCGAACAACGCAGTGATGGCTAAGTCTTCGCGAACAAGCATCGGAGCATCCGGGTCGTCGTAGACGAGCGCACAGTGCAATTCGCGTGCATCAAGTCGTTCGATCAGCTCGGTGGTCTCGGCTTCCAGAAGTTCGATACGGACTTCGGTGCGCACGAGCGTCGCCGCGACCGCGTGAGGCAACACGTGCGCCCCGGCGGTCGGAAACGTTCCGACGCGAAGAGTTACCACCCCGTGCTGAGCCAGCGCCTTGACCTCAGCCTCTGCAGAAGCGAGTCGATCCAGTACCGCGCTCGCGTGACCGAGGAACAGTTGGCCGAGTTCAGTTAGCGTCGCTCCGCGAGTAGTCCGAGTCACCAGAGCGACACCCAAGTGAGACTCCAGGGCCGCGAGGTGGTGGGCCACTGTGGGCTGGCTGTAGTGCAGGGATCGAGCAGCCCCCGCCATTGAGCCTTCGCGCGCAACCGCCTCAAGAACCGACAACTGTCTTAGATCGAGCATGCGTCTATGCTACATACCCAGTATTGAGCGGAGGCAGATAGTCACCCCCTTGTCTTTGCTTCTTAAATCGTCGACTCTTATACCTATGACCCCTCACGACTCCTTGGCGGCCAACATCCCCGGCCTCGACCAAACCTGCACGCCGTACAGCGACGCACTCGAGGCGAACGCCAACACCGACATCCTTCGGCTTGGCGTCCCCGGTCACCAGGCATCGCACGATGCCCAGCCCGGGCTCATCGAGTTTCTTGGCGAGCAGGCAGTTCGGCTCGACATCCCGCCGCTGACCCACGGCATCGACTTCGGTGACGCACCAACTCCGCTGAGTCAGTCGGCATACCTAGCCGCGCAAGCGTGGGGTGCGCGACGCACTTGGTTCCTCACCAACGGCGCAAGCAAGGGCAACCTCGTTGCCTGCCTCGCAGTCCGCGGACTCGGTACACAAATCGTGCTGCAGCGCAGCGTCCACTCGTCCGTCATTGACGGACTCGCCCTCGCGGGCCTCGACGCGTCGTTCGTTTACCCCAGCGTTGACGCGGAGTACGGCATCGCGCACGGTGTAACGCCAGAAGCTCTAGACACCGCCCTCTTCGCTAACCCGAACGCTGCCGCCGCCTACGTAGTGACCCCGTCGTACTTCGGCGCCGTCGCAGATGTCGCTGGGCTCGCGAAGGTCGCGCACATGCACGGCGTGCCACTCGTCGTTGACGAAGCGTGGGGCGCGCACTTTGGTTTCCACCCCGAGCTGCCACAAAACGCACTTCGCCTAGGCGCCGACCTGGTCATCTCGTCGACGCACAAACTTGCGGGATCCCTTACCCAGTCGGCGATGCTGCACCTCGGTCACGGCGAATTCGCCGACCGTCTCGAGCCACTCATCGAGCGTTCGTTCAGGTCGATGCAGTCAACGTCCTCGTCCGCTCTGCTTATGGCGTCGCTGGATCAAGCCCGCAAGCAGATGGCCGTCAACGGTGCGACAGCCATCACCGCGAGCCTCGGCTGCGTCGACAAGATTCGCGGCCGCCTAGCAGCCGAAGGTCGCTACGGCTCGATCGACGAGCGCATGCTCGCCTTCGACGACGTCATGTCCCTCGACCCACTGCGGGTTGTCATGGACACTCGCGCCGGCGGCATCAGTGGCCACGAGGCTCGTCACCTGCTCTTCACCGAGCACAACATTCACCTCGAAATGTCGACCGACGCTGTTCTGGTCGCGGTTGTCGGCGCCGGTGCGGTTCCGGACGTTGATCGACTGCTCGATGCAATGCACCGCCTGCCAGCCGATGGCGTCGACAGCACCGCACACATCGAGTTGCCAACTCCTGGTGAGCGAGCAACTTCGGTCCGCGATGCGTACTTTGCTGAAACCGAGATCGTCAGCGCAGCCAACGCCGTCGGACGAGTTTCAGCCGACGCAGTTGCGGCCTATCCGCCGGGGATCCCGAACTTGCTCCCTGGCGAGGTCGTCAACACCGAGACGGTCGACTTCTTGCGGAAGACGGCGGCGGCACCGTACGGACACGTGCGTGGCGCGATCAGCAAGGACATGAGCCTGTTCCGCGTGGTGCGTCCCTAGAACTCAGCCAGCTCGGGACGTCAACTTTGGAAACGTACCCACCTGAGAGGTAGGCACGTTTCCAAAGTTGGCGGCGCTGGGGCGGTGGACGCTGCATTCGTCCACAGATCCCGCGTCACGGCCACGCCTTTGCCAGCGTTGCCGCGACGCCTGGCACGCGTGAGCACCAGACCAGGTCCCGAGGCGGCACTACAAGCTCGGGCACGCCGGCAGGCCGGAGCATTCACTAGGAGCCAAGCCCTCTCGTTTGGCTTCTCCGCGCGCCAGATCGACGGACGGCTGGCATCTGCCGCGTGGTCGCGGGTACTCACCTCGATCTACGTTGCGAACGCAGCGCCGATCACGTGGCTCACCTGGGCGTGGGCGGGAGTCCTATCGGCCGGTCCAGACGGCGCAGTCATGGGCACGTCCGCTGCCGCACTCCGAGGATGGCTCCCGCAAACGTGGCCGATCGTGGTCGCACTTCCGACCGACACGCGGCGAAGGTGGCCGGTCGCCAAACTTCGCCTCGCTCGCCTGGAGTTACCGACGTCAGATGTCACCAAAGTCGGCGGGCTCCCGGTCACGACGCGACTGCGCACCGCTGCCGACCTCGCGCACGAACTTCCGCTCACCAAGGCGCAGGAACTGATCGACCGCTTGTTGGTGCTCGAGGTCATTGACCTACCTTCGCTGACAGCTGCCGTCGAGGCCTCGACGCGCAGGGGCTCGCGACAGGCTCGACGTCTGGTCGGCAAGCGCCGCCGACTTGGCTGCGTCCGAGGCCGAGCGCCTTTGTCATCGGATTCTGCAGGCCGCTGGCCTCGGATGGTTCGTTGCCAATCACGTGATTGAGACGGCCGATCGCGCGCACAAAGTTGATCTCGCCTTCGTCCAAGAGAAAGTTGCGATCGAGGTACAAGGGTGGGCCTACCACCGAACGCCTGAACGTCGTCGCGCGGACGACGCGAAGGCCATCGACCTGCAACTGGCAGGTTGGATCGTCCTAGCAGTGACCTGGCATGACCTTGTCGAACGGCCCGATTATGTCGTCTCACGCGTCCGTACGGCTCTGGCCCGGAGATCTGCAGTCTGACGCCGATGTTCGCTGAGTTCTAGACTGCAGCGTCGCCTCCCGAAGGGAGCAGCCATGCTGCCCGCCTCAGTCCAAGCCTTCATTGACTCCGAGATCGCGTCGAACACCACCGACTTCTCGGATCTGAGAGCCGTCTTCATCAACGGAACCCTCAAGCGGTCACCTGAAATCAGCCACACTCAGGCGCTGATCGATATCAGTCAGCACATCATGGCTGGAGTCGGCGCAAAGGTTGACGTCGTGCGCACGGTCGATCACGTCATTCCTCCCGGCGTCTACCCCGACATGCGAGAGCAGGGCTGGCCAGTCGACGACTTCCCGGACATCTACCGAAGCCTCATCGAGCCAGCCAACATCGTCGTACTCGCGACACCGATCTGGCTCGGCGACCAAGCGTCGACGACCCGCCTGATCATCGAACGCCTCTACGGCTGGTCGAGCGATCTCAACGACAAAGGTCAGTGGTCGTACTACGGCAAGGCCGGCGGCGTGCTCATCACTGGCAACGAGGACGGCGGCAAGCACTGCGCCGCGCAGATGATGTACGCCTTGCAACACATCGGCTTCACAATCCCACCGCAGTCAGACTCCTACTGGAACGGGGAAGCTGGTCCCGGTCCGTCGTATCTGGACGACAACCGCGGAGCGCAGAACCACTGGACAACGCGCAACACCGTGTTCGCCGCATGGAATCTGCTGCACACCGCACGAGCGCTCAAAGACGCGGGCGGACTTCCTGCCCAGGGCAACGTGACGTTCAACTGGAACCTCGAGGACCCAGACCACCCAAACCCCGAATATCGCTAGCCGTACACTCTTCCAGCGGAGCGGCGCCTCCAAACAAGGGGGACCTTCGCCTCTCACCTCCTCCCTACTGTTCGGGTCTGATGGGGGTTAGGCGCCCTGCGCCGCTGCCGATCGGCACACGCGCGGGGGTCGCCCCGTCTACGACGAGGCCCAATTCCTACAGGAACAAGGGAGAACGTCATGAAGTACGCCGCCCCCGGTCAATCGGAAAGCATCGTCACTGTCAACCCTCGGTATGACAACTTCATCGGGGGAAAGTGGCTCGCACCAACAGATGGGAAGTATCGAGTAGACCTGAGCCCAGCCACCGCTCGCCCGATCGCCGAGATCGCACAGTCCACTCCCGCTGACATTGAGTTGGCTCTGGACGCAGCACATGCCGCGAAGGATGCATGGGGCGAAGCCTCAGCCACCGAACGCTCCGCGGTGCTCAACGCCATCGCCGACGCGATCGACGCCAACAAGGAGATGCTCGCTGTCGCCGAAAGCTGGGAGAACGGCAAGCCGGTCCGCGAGACTCTGGGCGCTGACCTGCCGCTAGTCGTGGATCACTTCCGGTACTTCGCTGCTGCGGCTCGCTCCGAAGAAGGTCGCTCGACCGAGATCAACAAAGATCTCATCGCGTATCACTTCCGCGAGCCCCTAGGCGTCGTCGGCCAGATCATCCCGTTCAACTTCCCACTACTCATGGCGGCCTGGAAGCTCGCACCCGCGCTCGCGGCTGGCAACTGCTCGGTCATGAAGCCGGCATCGCCGACTCCGTGGTCGATCCTCAAGCTCATGGAGATCCTCGAGGACGTCTTGCCACCAGGTGTCATCAACGTCGTCAACGGTCCAGGTGCCGAGATCGGCAAAGCGCTCGCGACGAACTCACGAATCGCCAAGATCGGCTTCACCGGCGAGACCGTGACCGGCAGGCTGATCATGCAGTACGCAGCACAGAACCTCATCCCGTCAACCGTCGAACTCGGCGGCAAGTCGCCGAACATCTTCTTCAGCGACGTGATGGCCCACGATGATGAGTTCCTAGACAAGGCCGTCGAGGGTCTCGTGCTCTACGCCTTCAACAAGGGTGAGGTTTGCACGGCCCCGTCAAGGGCACTCATCCAGCAGGACATCTACGACGAGTTCATGGCACGTGCCCTTGGCCGCATCGCAGCCATCAAGCAGGGCAATCCACTGGACACCGATACCCAGCTTGGAGCTCAGGTATCTGCTCAGCAGTTGGAGAAGATCACGTCCTACGTCGAGATTGGCAAGAACGAAGGTGCCGAGGTGCTCATTGGCGGCGAACGTGCTCAGGTCGGCGGCGAATTTGCCGACGGGTACTACTTCCAGCCGACTGTGCTCAAGGGACACAACAAGATGCGCGTGTTCCAGGAGGAGATCTTCGGGCCGGTGCTCGCCGTCACCACCTTCAAGGACGACGCCGAAGCACTCGAGATTGCCAATGACACCCTCTACGGTCTCGGGGCCGGAGTGTGGACACGTGACGGTTCACGCGCCTACACGATGGGTCGCAAGATCAAGGCGGGTCGGGTGTGGACGAACTGTTACCACGAGTACCCAGCAGGCGCGGCATTCGGCGGCTACAAGATCTCCGGCATAGGGCGGGAGAACCACCGCATGATGCTCGACCACTACAGCCAGACGAAGAACCTGCTCGTCAGTTACAGCACCAAGCCGCTCGGACTGTTCTGAGTCTCTATGTCTCAAACGGTTGAGCCGGTCCGCATCACGGCTACCCCGGCGGCGCGCAGTGCCATCAACGGCCTGCGCGCCGCGGTCGGGGGCTCAGTGATGTTCGTACAATCCGGCGGTTGTTGTGCCGGAAGCACACCGATGTGCTACCCCGACGGCGAGTTCCTTGTAGGTGACGGCGACGTGCTACTCGGTGAGATCGACGGCTGCCCGTTCTACATCGACTACCAACTCGATAAGGCATGGGGTCACGATCAGTTCCTGCTCGACGTCGCCGACGGCCCGCCGGAAGGGTTCTCGCTAGCCGCAGGCGACGAACGGCACTTCGTGACCCGCTCGTCGAGTTGCCAGGTCGCGCCAGGCACGCTTTGACCAGAACAGTCATCGTCCCGCCGTAACCCGACCTGCTGGAGGTCTGCCGTGTCCTGGTCCCCCTACCCCTCAGAACCAAGACAGCGGCGGTCAACGATCGCACGTGATGTTTTGGTCGTGCTCGCTCTGATCTTCCTCGCGTGGCTGGGTCGAGGCGTCTACCGGCTCGTCGAGAACCTCAGCGTGGTTACCGACTCTGCCCAAAGCGCCGGAACGGCTCTCCAGAACAGTTTCGGTGCTGCTGCGGACGCACTCTCCGGAACCCCGGTCGTAGGTGACGAGATCGCAGGCGCACTGCGCTCTGCTGGCTCCGCGAGTGGCGGCAATGTGGTTGAGCTGGCGCTCACCGGCGATACCGCCATCCACCGCCTCGCCCTTGCGCTCGGACTGCTGACGTTCGCGATTCCGGCGTTGATCCTGCTCGTCCTCTACATCCCACTGCGCGTCGGCCAAGCCCGACGCTTGCGCTGCGGACGGCTGGTCTACCGGGACGAGCACGACCCGGAGCGGCGCCGCCTTCTCGCGATGCGTGCGGCGATGTCGCTGTCCCCCGACCACTTGTTGAAGTACAGCCCTGACCCCATCGGTGACCTCGTTCGGGGCGAACACGACGCCTTGGTCGAAGCCTTGCTCGCCGAATCGGGTCTGGCTCCTGCCGTCATTGGTTAGATTCACCGCAGGAGGTTCGGAATGGGTGAAGATGTGATTCGGGTCAAGGCTGAGCCGGTGCCTCCGAACGCCACGCAGTACATGGTTCCCATGCGAGACGGTGTCGCGATCGCGTCAGATGTGTACCTGCCGGCGGAAGACACAGCGGTGGAGACCGTCTTGGTCCGACTCCCCTATGACAAGGACAGCCGATACGTCTTAATGGACCGAGTCGCACCTCACTTCACATCTCGTGGCTACGCGGTCGTCGTTCAGGACGTTCGCGGAAAGTTCCGGTCCGGCGGCGAGACCGTCGGTTTGGTGAACGAGTGCGAAGACGGATACGACTCCATCGAGTGGATCACGCAGCAGCAATGGTCCAACGGAGTCGTGGGGATGTTCGGTGACTCGTACTACGGCTTCACGCAGTGGGCTGCTCTCAGTGCCGAGCATCCGGCATTGAAGGCGATCGTCCCGCGGGTGACGAGTGCGGATCTGTTCCGGGAGCCAACCCACGGAGCCACGTCGGATGTGCCCTGGTTGGTGGCCGCTGACTACCTAGCGCACTACTGGGTGGACAACGAGATCCAGGACTTTCCGTTGGACTATGACCGACGACCGATCACCGCGATCTTCGAGGAGGCGTTCGTCCGCATCGGGGCACGTTCCCGCCTCTACGACAAGCTGGTGCCTAAGGCTCAGGCCATCGACTCGTTCCCGTTCGGGCACCCTTTCGACGCCTCGCCAGTGCCCGTTCTGCATGTTGTTGGCTGGTTCGACAACATCCTCATCCCCTCGATGCGCGACTACTGCACACTTTCGAATCGAAGCGACTGGGCCAAGCACCAGTACCTATCCGCGGACTCGGTGGATCACGAGAACTACCACCTGTCAGATGCGCCGATCCAGCCCATGGACGACCACCTCGTGAGTGAATCCGCAATAGACCGACTGATGGTCAAATACGTGACACCGGCGCTCGACTTCTTCGACGTCTTCCTCAAGGGGATCCGCTCCGAGGACTCCATCCCCAAAGTCTCGTGGCACCTCGGTCACGCCGGATACCGGGAGTCATCCAGCTGGCCACCGCCAGAGGCGACCGAGGTGCTCCTTCTCCTGTCCAACCTGTCTGATGCTCAGGTGGGACGCGGAGTTCTCGGCGATGCAATCGCAGCTGAGGGCGACGTCGCTTCGTGGGTTCACGATCCCGGCGACCTGGTGCCTTCCTCCGTTGAGGACTCGTTCGCGTTCCTGCGCTGGTACCCGGACGAGCACAGCATGCTCGAACGGCCGGACGTGCTGAGTTTTGTGTCTGCGGCGTTCGCCAACCCCCTCGATGTGGCCGGCCCGGTGGAACTGCGGGTAACCGTCTCGTCCACCGCTCCGTCCACGGATGTCTTCGCCAAACTGTTCGATGTTGCACCGGACGGCTCGGCGCGGCTAGTCGTACGTGGGCAGGCCACGCTCCACGATCCGAGTGGTCGTGCTCCCGTCAGCATCGAGATGGGTCACGTTGGCTACCGAGTCCAACCTGGGCACAGCCTTTGCCTGGCATTGTTCAGCAGCGACTACCCCGAATTTGTGCCCCACCCCGGCACCGGCGAGAACCGCTGGACGGCAGTCGAGACGACGAAGAGCACGCAAGTTCTTACTTCCAGCGAGGTCACTCCCAGTTCCCTGGTCCTGAGGGTTCTGCCCTAGATCAACCGCCCGGCGACTTACCAGCCACCTTCAGCGCGGCGGTTGTACTTCACGTCGCTGTCACCCAGGTCGAACACCAAGAGCTTGCGCTCGGTGAAGGACTCCAGGAACCACTGCGACAACTCACGTCCCACACCGCTCTTGCCGGTGCCACCAAACGGTGCGAGTTGGTCCCAGTAGTTGCTGGTCTCGTTGATGTTCACCGAGCCGTGCGGCAGCGCTTCGCCAACGCGCCACGCAGTGGCAAGGTCACGGGTCCACAGCGACGCAATCAGACCCAACTCGCTGCGGTTAGCAATTTCTATCGCCTGCTCAGCGGACGAGATCTTCATGATGGGAGCGACCGGGCCGAAGGTCTCCTCCTGCATGATGAGCATCTCTTCAGTCACGCCGGTCAGAATTGTCGCCGGGAAGTACAGCTCCTCCTCGGGTCCGAACTGCACGATCTCAGCCCCGCGTTCGCGTGCGTCAGCGACATGCTCGACAACCCGCTTGAGGGTCGCGTCATTGCACAGTGGCCCCATCTCAGTGGCTTCATCGGCTGGGTCGCCAATTCGCAACTCGGCGGCCTTCGCCTTCAGCTTGGCAACGAACTCGTCGTACACATCCTCGTGAACCAGGAGTCGCTCGGCCGACGTGCACACTTGGCCCGAGTAGTAGAAACAGCCATTCATCGCGCCATCGACGGCGGCATCAACATCCGCATCGCCCAAGATGATGAAGGGACCATCTCCACCGAGTTCAAGCAAGTGCGGCTTGAGCGCAGCCGCGCGAGCAATCTGTTCGCCAGTCTTGGTTGACCCAGTGAAGAAGATTCCGTCAACGTCATCGTGAGAGACGATCGCGGCGCCAACATCACCGAGGCCCTGGACCACGTTCACCACGCCTGGCGGTAGGCCAGCCTCCTCAAACAGCTGAGCAACCATGGCGCAACTCACCGGCGCATACTCCGACGGCTTCCACACGGCGGTGTTTCCCGCCGCGATGATGTGAGCCAACGCGATGGAGGCGATATCCGTTGGGAAGTTGTAGGGAGTGATGACGCCGACGACCCCGAGTGGACGGTGACCAAGGACGAGTCGCTTGTTCGTTGTCTGCTCCTGCGTCGACGGAAGTGACAGTCCTCGGTGGCGGAGAATCTCTTCGGCGGCTTTGTTGTATGACGGTGCCGAGTACTCGTAGACCTCCTCGCGAGAATCGGTAATCGTCTTGCCGATCTCTGCGGTAAGCATCTGCGCAATCGGTTCGGCGCGTTCCAGGAACAGTTGGTGAATTCGGCGCAGAATCTTAGAGCGTTCGATGATCGGGAGCCCGGCCCACGCCGGCTGAGCCTCTCTCGCGGCCGCAACTGCCAGGTCCACATCAGAGGGGTCGCAGCGAGCGACGACGTTGACCACCTCACGCGAATGCGGGGAGAGCACTTCGAAGGTGCCAGCGGACCCCGCTACCCACTTTCCACCGATCAACGCATCAACTGGTGCCGCATTCATAGCGCTCATGTCCACTCCTTGGTTGAATCACCAACCTACGCCCAAGCGGCGAAGAAATTCTCCCCTACACTTGGTCCGCCTTGCCCCCGTAGCTCAGCGGATAGAGCGCCTGCCTTCTAAGCAGTTGGCCGTTGGTTCGATTCCAACCGGGGGCACCAGTATCTTCAGGACCTTTCGCCCGGCCGGTCTGGTCCGTTCGTGCGAAAATTGACGTGGATGAGGTCGAGGAGGCGCTCATGAACCCAGTCACTCGCCCGTCAATCGTCGTGGGGATCGACGGCTCCGATCCCGCCATGGCCGCCGTGCATTGGGCAGCGACCGAGGCGTCGCTCCGCAAACTTCCCCTCCGTGTGGTCCACGCTTGGTCGGTCCCCATTCCCCCTGTCGCCATGGGGCCAGCAGTCATGACCCCGGACGACTCGGCACTACAGCAGGCTGCCCAACACGTCCTAGACCACTCGGTCGAACGCGCCCGCGCCAGCCATCCCGACATCGAGGTCGTCGGCGAACTTCAAGCAGGTCCCCCTGCCAGCATTCTCGTCGAAGCGTCAGAAACTGCCGCGATGCTCGTCGTCGGGACAGACGGCGTGAACGCATTGAGCGAACTGATCCTCGGTTCCATCAGCATTCAGTGCGTCACGCACGCGCCGTGTCCCGTTGCGGTTGTCCCCCACACCGCGACCACCCATGAGGTCGACGGCCACGACCCACGCGTCGTCGTCGGCATCGATGGCTCTGAGGTGTCGGTTCAGGCTGCACAGGCTGCCTTCGAGGCCGCGTCACTGCGGGGCATTGGCCTGACGCTGCTGCACATCTGGAACGGACCGACCATCGATCCAGCAGGCATGACGCTGCCCAACGCGTTGACGGACGGCGCGATGGACGAGGAGCGACTCGATATGGCAGAGACGGTCGCGGGGTTGCGTGAGCAGTTCCCCGACGTCGCAGTCGAGGAACACTTCGAACATGGCAATGCCAGCAAGGTGCTGGCCGAGGTGTCCGGCAACGCCGAGTTAGTCGTCGTTGGCAGTCGCGGCCACGGCGGGCTTTCGCGGTTGGTGCTCGGCTCCACGAGTCATTCGTTGCTGCAACACTCCCGATGTCCGGTCCTCGTCGTTCGCCCCGGGACTAATCTCGACCCATGAGCAACACACACATGGTCTGGATCGACTGCGAGATGACCGGGCTCGACCTTGAGAAGGACGCTCTGGTCGAGCTCGCCGTCCTCGTCACTGACGCCGAGTTGAACGTCCTGGGCGACGGCGTCGACGTCGTCATCAAGCCACCGGACGCCGCGCTCGAGCAGATGGACGAGTTCGTCCGGAACATGCACACCACGTCCGGTCTGCTCGAAGAGCTGGCCGCGGGGATGACGCTCGCCGAGGCTGAGGCGCTGGCGATGACGTATATAAAGGAGTACATCCCCGACGCCCGCAAGGCCGTCATGGCTGGAAACTCGATCGCGACCGATCGCGGGTTCATCGCGCGAGACATGGCTGAGCTCGACGCTCACGTCCACTACCGGATGGTCGACGTCTCCTCGATCAAGGAACTGGCCCGCCGCTGGTACCCCAAGGCCTACTTCCAGGCTCCCGAGAAGCACGGCGGTCACCGTGCGCTCGCGGACATCCAGGAGTCCATCGAGGAGCTGAAGTACTACCGGGCGGCGGTCTTCGTCGCGGCTCCGGGCCCGGACACCGACACCGCCAAAGCGATCGCGGCTCAGTTCGCTCCAGCCGCCGATTCGGACGCCGGCTAGCCGACTCGGTACACTCGTCCAGCCGCATAAGCGGTCATGGTGGGTGTAGCTCAGCTGGTAGAGCACCTGGTTGTGGTCCAGGGGGCCGCGGGTTCAAGTCCCGTCACTCACCCCAAGTTTTTCGATCGACGTTTCTCGCTCAGTTGCGCATCCGACGCTGGATCACCACGAGGTCGACCACCGCCACGATCGCGCCTAGCGCGGCGATCCCGGCTAGGACCCAGAACGCCACGCGGTAGCCGCCCGAGTCGGCTTGTCCGATGACGACGAGCCACCCGACGAGCGCCGAACAAGTGACCAACCCGAAGATGGCTAATCCGCGACGCATTCCTAGGGCGGACCGAGCAGTGTTCGGCTCAGTGCCAGTGCGGGGATTGCGGCGGGAGTTGGTCACGAGTCGGCCTCGTTCT
Organism: uncultured Actinomycetota bacterium; assembly: GCA_963726755.1. GTDB lineage: Bacteria > Actinomycetota > Actinomycetes > JAHEKZ01 > JAHEKZ01 > DATKIY01. The sequence continues at coordinate 461,654 of CAVSDB010000001.1, read as the reverse complement.
CCAGCCTAGAACTCGCCCCCAGGATGTTCTAGAGATGCGATCCCCGGGTCAGCCAAAGGCTGACGCTGGCTGGTTGAACGGTCTTCGTTACCGCGTCGAGCAATTGCGCTTCGACGGTGCCCAGCTCAACCCGGCGATCGAGTCCGCGTGAGAACTCCTCAACCGTTGCGACCGCGTCGTACGCCGTCCGGTTGAAGCGGTGGTCCACCGATCTGCGCACGCGTCGAAGGAGCGGCTGGAACGCTGTCGCGGCGAGGAGGGTCGCCGCCGCGACGCCGAGATCGGAGGATTCCGGCAAGAGTTTGCTGGTCGCAGTAACGGTGATCACGTAGAGCGCGATGAGGATGCCAGTGACGAGCGCGTACGAGACGGTTCGGCTGACGACGCGGTCGATGTCGTATAGACCGTGACGCAGCACCGCGACAGCGATGCCAGCCGGCAGCATAACTCCTGCGAACGCCCAAACCAGCGATCCATGGAGACCGGACGTTTGCGTTGACCCGGTGACCGCCAGGGTCACGAAGACATCCGTCAGTACGATCGCTGGTCCTGCTAGTCCGCCAAGGACCACCCAGGTCACCTGTTCGCGCTCAACGCCTAGGGACCGAAACCAACGAAGGGCGAGAACTATGCAGCCGAGCAGCAATCCAATGACCACGCCGTAGGTGCCGATTGCAACACCCGCGACTGCGAGCACATGGCCGTACGGGAGTGGGATGGCACCGTCGAGGGTGTACCCGTCGAGCGACGCCGGGTCAGGTCCGATGAACAACGTCGAAACTCCACCCAGGATGAGCACGGCAACGTAAAGCGCGATCGGCCAGCGCCATCGCGGGCTGAGCGGACGTCCGGTCGGAGCCAACATCAGCAGGAGCCCGAGCAGGCCGACACCTCGAGCCTGAACCGCCCCGAAGGCTCCGCCAGCGATTTCGGTCAGGATCGTTGGCCAACCCAGCTGCGGTCCACTGAGTGCGGCAGTTCCGGCCAACCCCTGAACCGCGCCGAGGACAGCGATGGCCAACATGATCGGTCCCAGCGCGTTCCCCCGGACGCGGATGCAGATGATGGCTCCGACGAACCCGTACGCGATCTCGCTCGCCGAAGTCTCGAGCCAGTAGGGGTACGGCTGCGGCAGACCGATCGAGTGCTGCCAGATCGTGGCGCCGTCGGCGATCACCGCCGCGAGGAGCACCGCGAGGAGCACCAGCCACGGCCAGCGGATGTCACGGCTCTGGCTGGTCACAGGCGTGGTCACGCTAACCACTGTCGGGGTCCGACGTCCCGAAATCGTTACGGACCTCCATGTACGCGGGCGTCAGATGAGTTTCGACTTCAGGAAGTCGACGAACGTGCGGGTCTCAGCCACTCGGGTGTCGGCGTCCCACGCTACGTGCCCGCCGGTCCGTCGGTCATACGTCACGTCGTGGCCGCGAGCCTGCAACCGCTCGACGTAAGTGTCGACTTGCTGCACCGGGCAGTGCGGGTCGGACTCCCCCGCGGTGATGAGTACCGGCGCTCGCACGTCGTCGACGTACGTGATCGGCGACGCCGCCGCGAACAGTTCCGGCACATCCTCGAGCCGTCCGCCGATCAGCGCCGCGTCACCTGCGCGCCAGTTCGCTGGCTGCAGTTCCCAGCAAAGTGCCCAGTCGGCAAGCGGTACTAGCGCGGCGCCGGCGACCCAGGCGTCCGGTTGCGTGCCGAGCGCATACAGGGTGACGTAGCCACCCCACGAACCACCACCGATGGCCACGCGCTTGGGGTCGATCACGCCGTCACGCACCAGCGCCTCACGTACCGCCGCAATGTCGGCGCACTCGATCGCGCCGATGTCACGATGCAGCGCGTCCTGCCAGGCAGTGCCATAGCCGGTGGACCCGCGGAAGTTCACACGCACGACCGCGATGCCCGCGTCGGTGAGCGACGGCACGCTGTCGCGCCACGCGTGCTCGTCGCGCCACCACGGACCGCCGTGCACCCAGAAGACCGTGGGGAATGGACGCGTGCCGGTGGACGGCTCTGTCAGCAGCGAATGGATCCGACCACCCGGACCGTCGGTGAACACATCGGTCGACGTTGGCGTCGGGGGCATCTGTCCCGCGGAGGGGTCGATGAGCACAAGGGGGTTGGACGCGTCGTCTGCTGCCGAGCCATCGGAGGGGATCAGCAGCAATCTGGCCGGCTGGTCGGACGACGACTCGAGCAGTTGGACGCAGTCATCAGCGTCGACTGACATGCCACCGACCACGCCCACGGCGGGGCGAAGCAGCGTCGTGACTCCGCTCGCGAGGTCATGGCGGTGAACGCTCTCCCGGCCGTTCTCGAAACTGGTCACGACCAGCCAGCTCCCGTCGCGCGACCACTTGGCGTGAAGGTCGCCTCCGAGTCCGGTTCGGATCGGCGTGAGGTCGTTCGACGTGAGGTGCCAAAGGGCTAGACCCATGCGCTCGCCCGACTCGTCGAGGACGAGCACCGTGTCGTTGGTTCCGGGGCGGAACGCGACGGCGGTCAGTCGTGCGTCGGGGACGGCAAGGGTGTCGACGACGGCGCCGTCGGTGAGACTGACGACGAGCACGCGGGTGTGCGCCGCATCGTCGGCGGGTGAGGTCGTCAGGAGGGCGAGGTCACCGCTGGCGCTGACGTCATCGAGCGCGGACCAATCATCCTGCGAGAAGACGACGTCACCAGTTCCGTCTGGGTGAGCGACCGCGAGTTCGAGGTGGTCGCTCCAGCGCGCGACGATCGCGCCACCGTTGTTGCGGGGGACGATGCCGGTTGACTCGGAAGCGGGTAGGTCGGTCAGGAGTGCCTGCCGGTAGCCGCCGTCGAACGGTTCTCGCTGCCAGCGGCCGACCTCGTCGCCGGCTTCGTCGTCGAACCAGAACACCCAGCGTCCGTCAGGTGAGATCGCGCCGTCGATGGTCCCGTAGCGTCGGTCGGTCACTTGCCGGAGCGTTGGTTCGGCGGACAGGTCGAAGGTGTGGACCTCGACGGCGCCCTTCGTACGCGCGAGCACGACGCCTCGGCCCTGCACCTCGCCCGCCCACGCGATAGGCGGCGAGGTCAGCCCCAGCGCCATCAGCTGAGGGCCACGGATCCGGATCTCCCACGTCGCATCGCTCACGGGCCCAGCATTCCGGCGAACGCGGCGGGTGACAACTGCTTGGCCAAGGCATGATGGAGGGGTGAGCCGCCGCAGTGATCGCCGCCCGATCGTCCGTTACGAGCACGGGGTCGCGACGACGCGGATCGACACGCTCGCCGTCGAGGATCCCCTGACGGTGAGCGTCGACGGCGAGGAAGTCTTCACCACGATGCGGACACCCGGCGACGACATCGACCTCGCGCTCGGCTGGCTGGTCAGCGACGGTGTGGTGAGTCAGGCCGACGACGTGATCTCCGCGCGCGAGTGCCGGACGTTCGCCGAGCCGTCGCTCACCGATCCGGGGGACGACAGCATGACCGAGCGCACCGCGGTCGAGGTCGAGCTGCGGACCATGCGACGTCCGAATCCGCGTCATGGCTGGACGTCGAGTGCGTGCGGCATCTGCGGCACCGAGGCGATCGACGAAGTCGTTGACCGATTGCTCGCGCCGTTGGACCGTCACTCCCGATGTCGTGAAGGCGACGACGTTGAGTTCGCTGCCTGACACGTTGCGGCAGAGCCAGGCGGTCTTCGATCGCACCGGTGGACTACACGCGGCCGGACTGTTCACGTTGAGTGGCGAGTTGCTCGTGTTGCGCGAAGACGTCGGACGACACAACGCCGTCGACAAGGTCATCGGTTGGGCGTTGGCCGGTCAGCGGCTGCCGCTGAGCGAACACATTCTGCAACTCAGTGGACGCGCGTCGTTCGAACTCGTGCAGAAGGCGTCGATGGCTGGCGTCGGCGTTGTTGCTGCAGTGTCTGCGCCGTCAAGCCTCGCGGTCGAACTTGCTGATCGCGCGGGCGTCACGCTCATCGGTTTCCTGCGCGACGACACGATGAACGTCTACACGCACGCCGAGCGCGTCCACTAGACCAAGTCGCTGCGCTAGACCAAGTCGAATAGCCGGTCGAGTACGCGTACACCGAAGTCGAGTCCGTCGATCGGTACGCGCTCGTCGATCCCGTGGTAGAGCTCCGGGTGCGGTTCGTCGGCGGGGAACTGCACCGGCGTGAAGCCGTAGCACGTGATGCCGAGCGGCACGAAGGCCTTCGCGTCGGTACCGCCGTTGTCGATCGACGGTGCGACGACACTGCTCGGATCTTCGTCGGCGATCGCTGACACGATCGCGTCCCAGACGCGACCACTGGCCGGTCCTTCGTGCGCGACATCGTGGACGATCGCTTCGCGCGTCACGTGCGGACCGAGCAACTCGTCGAGTTTGGCGAGGAACTCGGCCTCGAACCCGGGGAGCGTCCGCGCGTCGATGACCCCCTCGGCGTGTCCGGGGATCACGTTGGTCTTGTAACCGGCTGAGAGCATCGTGGGGTTTGCCATGTGGCGAAGGCTGGCCTTCAGATCGTCAGCAATCAGCGGAAGCGTGTCGCAGATCGCCTCGGGGTCAGACTGCACCATCGACGCAGGCAGCCCAGCGGCTTCGGCGACGATCGCGAGCGACGCTTCGACGGTGGGCGTCAGCTGCACAGGAAACTCGTACGCACCGACCCGCGCCATCGCTGCCGACAGTCGGGTGACGGCGTTTTCGCGATTGATGCTTGAGCCATGACCCGCACGCCCTTCGGCGATGACGCGCGTCCAGAGCATCCCCTTCTCGCTCGTACCGACGGGGTAGCAGCGTTGGCCGTTGGCGAGCGAGATGTTGAAACCACCGCCCTCGCCCATGGCGTCGACGATGCCGTCGAACTGATCGCGATGTTCGCGGGCGAGCCAGTACGCGCCGCGCTGTCCGCTGTGTTCTTCGTCGGCCGTGAATACCAGCACGACGTCACGCGCAGGCAGACGTCCGGCGCTCTGACGTTCCTCGACCAGCACAAGCAACTGCGCGATGAACTGCTTCATATCGATCGCCCCGCGTCCCCAGACGAAGCCGTCCTTGACGAAACCAGCGAACGGATCGACCGACCAGTCGGACGCCTGCGCGGGCACGACGTCGAGGTGTCCGTGCACCAAGAGCGGCGGACGACTGCGGTCGACGCCTGGCCAACGCGTAATGAGGTTTGCGCGACGCGGCGCGGACTCCAGGAGCAGCGGTTCGAGTCCGGCGTTGCTCAACCGCGTTGCGGCGTACTCCGCGGCTAGCCGCTCCCCCGGTCCGTCATCCGTCCCGTCGTTCGTGGTGTCGATGCGGATGAGATCGCAGAGTGTTTCAGCGGCGGTGGACGTTGTGTTTGATGTCACAAATCTCAGCCTGCCGTACCTCGTCGCGGTCTGACGATGCGCCCCTCGGGTGACACTTGTTCGCCCGCACGGGGGATGTCGGTCGGCAGTCGGGTGACGCCCGAAAAGCGGACACCCATTTGGTTCAGCAAGCGTTCGCGCGTTCACCCCGAACCTCTGTATGTGACAGTCGTTATGCCTGGGGGGACTAACGAAATGACGAATGCCAGGGTGATGGACCTGCTGCGAGCGCAAGTGCCGCTCACGCTGCTCTATGACCTCATGGAACCGTCCGGACCTGCCTCCGCAGAGATCATGGACGTCGAAGCTGGTCGCCTCGATCCGTACTGGCCACGGGTCCGCGAAGCGGTCCTCGTCTAGGCGGAAACCGATTTTCGGATGCCCCGGCTCCGCTGCTAGGGTTTCCTCCGCACCGATCGCAACCTGGTCGGATGCAACGCGCCGCTAGCTCAACTGGCAGAGCAGCGGACTCTTAATCCGCGGGTTCGGGGTTCGAGTCCCTGGCGGCGCACCCGTTCGAAATTTTCCGGCTTTGTCAGGCGATGCGGCTGGCAGGTGCCCGTATCAGCCCTCGGCGCGAGTCGCGTAGCGGCCACCCACGTGCATCCCGCTGACCCGACCGCTCGCGTCGCGTATGAAATAGCCGTGCGTGCCCTTGGCCGAGCCAGACATGACGATGAATCGGTCCCCATCCCCGGGGAGGATGCCGATCGGCTCCGGCGGTTCGTCGATCGCTTCTTCTCCGAGTTCGGCGAGCGCCTCGGGATCCTCGACGTAGCTCACCATCAGACCCTCAGCCGTCAACTCGAGTGTGTAGACGACGGCAATCGTGTCGTAGGTTCCGACGTACTCGGCGAGTGCGTCGTCCGACAGCGCCAGCGGCTCGGGATTGCGCATGTCCAGCCCGAGGTACGACTCGAAGGTCCAGCGCATGATCTCGGCGTTGAACGCCTCACCCACCGGCGCGCAGTTGGTCAGACTCGTCATCGCGAAGGAACGCTCAGGAACCATCTCGAAGTACGAGAGCTGTCCGGCGGTGGCGCCTCCGTGGAACACCACACGCGTACCGCCGATATCGCGCAGGAACCAACTGATCCCTACCGCATCCCCGAGCGCACTGCCTGAACAGTTCGCGGTCTCGGTCTTCATCAAGTCCAGCGACGCGCGCGAGACGATACGGGTGCCGTCGGGCGAGGTCCCCTCGCCCATGTGGAACCGCGCCCAGGCCAGCTGATCGGCCACATCCGACGAGATCACCGCCCCTTGCGGGAGCCCGTACCTGCCGGGCTCCCACAGTTGCGCCACCTTTGTCGTACCGTCTTGCGCCCGATAGTGCCCGTTCGCGAAGCGGTGCGAAACGATGACGTCCCGATCGAACGTCGTGTGCTCCAATCCGAGCGGCTGCAACACCCGACGCCGTACGACCTCTTCGTATGGCTCGCCGGTGACCCGTTCGATCACCAGTCCCGCAAGTCCGAGCGAGGCGTTGTTGTAGGACACCATCGAACCGAGTGGCGTCACCTGCTCGATGTTCGCCATCGCCTGCATAAACAGGTCGAGCGCATCCGGTCCCTCGCCGGTGTCTTTGAAGAAGTCGCCGTCCCACCCCGCCGTGTGATTGAGCAGGTGCAACACCGTCACGTCGCGCGCGACCTGCTCGTCCTTGAGCCGAAGTTCCGGGACGTAGGTGCGAACCGGAGCATCGAGCTCGATGCGAGCCTTGTTCGACGAGCTGCATGATCGCGGTCGCCGTGTACGTCTTGCCCGTCGAGCCGATCTGGAACAACGTGCCGGCATCTACCGGGAGTGGTTCGTCCAGGTTGGTAACACCATGGAAGGCGATGTGCGTCTCCGGGCCAATCGCCACTCCGACTGCGACGCCCGGCATGTCCAGCCGGGTGGCGACTTCCGTCACTTTCTCCTGGAGTTCCGCTTGGGTTGGCATCATGGCTCTCCCCGGCATCGTTCCCTGGAACCTAGCCGCTATTGCTGCGCTACCTCGTCCAGATAGGTTCACACTTCATGAAGGCATTGGCAACAACAGGCGTGGACGGGAGCGGTCTTGCGCTTGTCGACGTAGCTGAGCCAAGTCCTCGCTCCAACGAAGCAGTGGTGAGGTTGCGTGCCACCTCGGTTAACCGGGGAGAGGTCGCGCACCTTCGCGACGAAGATCCGGGTCAGGTCTTGGGTTGGGACGTCGCCGGTGATGTTGTCGAGTCGGCTGCCGATGGATCCGGTCCGAGCAGCGGTCAACGGGTCGTCGGAATTGTTGACGGTCACGCATGGGCTGAGCTGGTCTGCGTACCAACGCACGCGATGAGCGTCCTACCTGACGAAGTTTCGTACGCGGCCGCAAGCGTGCTGCCGATCGCGGGCTTGACAGCGTGGCGTGCCTTGGAGCTTGGTGGGTTCTTGCTTGGTCGACGGGTCCTGATTACCGGTGGTGCGGGTGGCGTCGGAAGGTTGGCCATTCAGTTGGCCCGGCTCTCCGGGGCTCAGGTCACAGCGGTTGTCGGACGCCCCGAGCGCGTTGACGGACTTCGCGAGCTTGGCGCGGACGAGGTCGTAGTCGGAATCGAACACGCAACGGGTCGATACGACGTCATCCTTGAGTCAGTGGGCGGGGCTTCGTTGGCTCGTTCAATGGAAGTGCTGTCCGACGAGGGAACCCTGGTGACGTACGGACGTTCTTCGGGCGAAGCCGGCGCAAGTCGACTCTGGCTGGTTCGGTGCGCATTCAGGTGCGCGAGTCGAAGGTCTGCTGGTTTTCACCGAGGTTGCGCAGCGTCGACTGGGAACTAAGCAGCTGGACGGGTTGGTAGGTCTAGTTGCGTCTGGCAAGCTCGATCCGCAGATCGTGAAAGAGACGTCGTGGCGTGACCCGATGCCGGTGGTGAGCGAGCTGCTGGCCCGAACGGTGCCCGGCAAGGTGGTGCTGCACGTCGACTAGGGCGAAGCGAAATCGGACGCTGGATCTGGTACTCCTTCGTCGCCTGCCTCGAATCCACGACGAGTCATCTACACCGACCATTGCGAGCAGAAGTTAATGGAAACTGTCTGGTTGTTCGACACCCTCGCCGTCACAGTCGCGCGCATTGACTTCCTGGATCCGGAGTTCGCGTCGGAGCCGGACATCCGAGAGCGCGGCGTACGCGTTGAGCTTCGGCTCGTCGAGTCCAAGCACGTCGGCAGCATCTACGTCTCGAGTCAGGTCGCGCTCCTGCCGGCCGTCTGTCGGATCGACCTGCTCGAGTCCGCGCCGGGAGCAGCGGACCGGATGCACTGGCACCCGACCATGCCGGACGGTGAACCAGGCGACCGGACGTTCGACCCCGCCATCCCGGCAGACCCCACTGGTTGGCTCGAGGTGCAGTTGAGCGACGTGACAGAACTCCTGTCGCAGGGCGGCGTCGAAGATCTAGCCGCGCACGCGGAGTCCGCGAAGCAGATTGCCGAGCACGCGAGCGAGATCGTGGACGCCGCCCGCTCCGGACTGGAGTGGGCACGACGTCCATGGCCAGACGTCACACACGACGAGCGCGGGATGGCGATACTCCCCGCACGTTAGTCATTGAGAGGTCTTTCGGCAGACTGGTTCGCCAACTAGTGTCAATGACGATCCACTCAACGGTCGGAGGGTGGTCATGACATCCGGAGCGACATTCCACAAAGCCATCGTCGCTGTCTCGCTCGCGTTGCCGGTGGTTGGCCTTGGCGTCCTCCTGGGATACCCGCGGCTCGACGTCGAGTGGCACCATCAGCCGTCACATTTCTGGTTAGTGTCTGTCGGCCGCTGCCCTAAACGCGGTGTTGGCGTACGCGACTGGCGTCGCAGCACAACGTCGATCAGAGGCGCGCGTATTTCTCGTCTCGATGGCGTTCTTCGTCAGTGCCGGCTTCCTCGGACTGCATGCACTGGCAACACCAGGTGTTCTAGTAGCTGAATCAAACGAAGGATTCCAGTCCGCGACTCCGGTGGGACTGCTCCTTGGTTCGCTTTTCGTCGCATGGTCTGCCATTGACCTGACGGGGTCGCGCGGACGTTGGGTGCTCGCTCACGCCCAGTTGATCGAGGGCGTTCTTCTTGGACTGATCACCGTCTGGGCTGTCTGGTCGCTGGCTCGCATTCCGCCATTGGATTCGACGCCCACAGGGGAACGAGCCAGCGTAATTATCGTCGCGGCATCCGCTCCCGCGGTGGCCTTGTATCTAGTGAGCTCATTTAGGTACCTCACCATGTGGCGAGCGCGACGCTCATCGATGCTGCTGACGATGGCGGCGGCATTCGTACTACTTGCCGAGGCGATGTTCGCAGTGTCAGTGTCGCGAAGTTGGCACATGAGCTGGTGGGAGTGGCACCTGCTGATGCTCGCCGCCTTCGCCATCATCGCTTACGGCGCACATCGGCAGTGGCACGAAGAACGCTTCAGCGACCTGTACGTCCAAGGCGGCGACGCCACGCAAGAGATCACCGTGCTGTTCGCCGACCTTCAGGGTTTCACCACATTCTCAGAGGGGCATGACGCCGCCGAGGTCGCTGGCATGCTCAACGAGTACTTCGAGCGCGTCATCCCACCGATCGTCCAGGAACAGGGCGGAGACGTCGACCGCCTCATCGGTGACGCAATCATGGTGACGTTCAACGGTCACGGCGATCAGCCCGACCACGCTATGCGGGCAGCCCGGTCGGCCTTGAAACTGCAGGAGCGGTCACAAGCCGTTGCCGTCGCTCACCCCGACTGGCCGCAGTTTCGGGTGGGAGTCAACACCGGCGAGGCCGCGATCGGAGTCCTCGGAGCGCCGGGCGGACGGACGCATACCGCGATCGGCGACACCGTCAACGTCGCCAGCCGGTTAGAAGGAAAAGCGCCGGTCGGTGGCGTAGCGATTAGCGCGACAACCGCCGCTCAACTCTCGGACGCCGTCACAGAGTCGCTTGGCGATCTGCCAGTTAAGGGACGCGTCGAGCCGATCGAGGCGTACCAACTGCTTTCCCTGAGAGATTGAGCCCGTCAGTGAACAACGAGGACGGCGCGGTCAGATAGTTGTACGAGTTTGTCAGTCACGCTGCCCACGAGTAGCCCCGCGAGCCGACCCAAACCGCGATGGCCGACGACGATGATGTCGGCGTCCTCGTCGCGAGCGACGTCGAGGATCGCCTGCGCCTCTTCACCGCGCAGCCCTCGGACGACCCGTCCTTGCACCGAACCAGTACCAGCCGTCGTGAGCGCGGCTACAGCCGAGTCGACCAGCGTCTGTGCATCGTCGGTCCGTTCCGATGAGGGAGAAGCCGGTCCATGGTCGGTCGCGATGTCGCTGCGCTGATGGATGACGACCACGTCGGCCGAGGTGGCTGCCGCTAGGCGACCAGCCGTGGCCACAGCTTTGTCCGAGTGCTCCGAACCGTCGATCGCGACGAGCAATTTCATGACTGACTCCCCTGAGTTTTCTGTAGTGCCATGAGTCCGAGCAACTCATAAACAACGTTGGCCGCTGCGATGGTGGTGAGTTCGGCGTGGTCGTACGCCGGCGCCACCTCGACGACGTCGCCGCCGACGAGGTTGAGTCCGGTGAACCCGCGCAGAATCATCTGCAGTTCGCGCGACGTCAGACCGCCGGGCTCCGGCGTACCAGTCCCCGGTGCGTGCGCCGGGTCGAGGACGTCGATGTCGATGGAGACGTACACCGGACGGTCCCCCACTCGCGAGCGCACTCGGTCGATCGCTTCGTCGACGCCGCGTCGAGCGACGTCCTCGGTGCTGACGATCGCGAAGCCCAACTGCTTGTCCTCGACGAGGTCCTTCGCTGCGTAGAGCGGTCCTCTAATACCGACGTGCGCTGAGACATCGAGATCAAGCAAACCCTCTTCGACTGCGCGACGAAACGGTGTGCCGTGCGTATAGGGCGCGCCGAAGTACGTGTCCCACGTGTCCAGGTGCGCATCGAAGTGCACCAGCGCGACGGGACCATGTTGCGCCGCCACTGCTCGCAGTAGCGGAAGCGCGATGGTGTGGTCGCCACCGATCGTCACGATGCGGTCGGCTTTCGTGAGCAACGAACGTGCCGCTGCCTCGACCTGACCGACCGCGGCCAGCAGATCGAACGGGTTGGCAGCAACGTCCCCCGCGTCGACAACCTGCTGCACATCCCACGGGTTGACGTCGAGCCACGGGTGATACGGCCGCAGCAGTTTCGAACCTGCGCGGATCCCCTGGGGGCCGAAGCGGGCGCCGGAACGGTACGAGACACCGGAGTCGAACGGGATACCAAGCACCGCGACGCCGGCGTGCTCGACCTGGTCGAGTCGCGGGAGCCGCGCGAACGTGTCGGGTCCGGCGAAGCGGGGAACCTCAACCGCGCTGGGCGGTCCGATCGGCGACGGCTCTCCGCTCATGTGTCCGTTCCCAGGGTCCGGCGACAGATGCTCGTGCACCGCCGACCATGCGCCGTCCGGCGATCGCCTAAACACGATCGTCTCGCGTTCGCGCTGCGTTTCCTCGACACCCGCCAGGCGGGTGCGGACGCTGTGCGTCATCACCGCGACGTCGGGAGTGATCAGGTCGATGCGTCGATCGAGACTTTCGCACGACTCGACGTGGAAACCGTCGAACTCCCACGCCGCCCACTCTCGCTCGTAGTCAGCGCGCGACTCGAGGCGCTCCGGTGACGGATGGAACACGAACGTCGCCTCGGGTGCGAACGCCTCGAAGTACGCGTCGCGGTCGTGAGAACCGAACGCTTTGACGAGTCCGTCCGCTGCCTCACCAACCTCGGCGAGCCGTGCCTCATCACTTTGTGCGTCGACCGCGGTCATCGCGCCACACCGGTGTCGCGCAGTACTTGCTCGCTGGCGTCGATAGCCGACTGCTCGCCCGCGACGTCGAGCGATCGCGTGAAGATGTAGTACAGCCCGCCACCCACAACCATGCCGACCATCCACGAGATGTCGACGTATTGGAGGTAGTCGCTGGCGATGAACCCGGTATAGGTGGTTCCAACGACCATGAAGGGGAACTCCACTGCGATACCGATGAGCAACGCGACAATGCCGCGCCATGCCCACGCACCGTAGATCCCGTTCGGGCTGAACAGGTCAGTGATTGCGTAGTGACCACGTCGGACGAAGAAGTAGTCCATCAGGTTGATCGCGGTCCACGGAGCAAGCAGGTACAACATCACGAGCAAGCTGTTGGCCAGAGCCGTTGACGCGTTCTCGAGCAAGCTCGCCAGCAGCAGCCACACGACAGCAAGCACCACGATGACCGCGATCCGGATGGTGCGAGTGGGGTTAACCGGACGCAAGGAGTCGATACCGGTCACGATCGTGAGCATGCCGCTGTAGGCGTTTAGGCCCATCGTGGCGACCAGGGCCAGCACCGAGAGCACCGTGAGAATCCCGCCGAGACCGTCGAAGACGTTGTTACCAGCGGTGTAGATCCCGAGCAGCGGGTCAGACACTCCCAGAGCTTCGCCAAGCCAAGCGCCCAGCGGGATCAGCCAGATCGGCGAACCGGCCGCACCGATGAAGACCGACAACACGATGGCGCTGACCTTGGTGTTGCGGGGCAGGTAGCGCGTGTAGTCAGAGACGTAGGGCGCGTACGTGATGTTGTACGACGCGGCAACCGTAAACATTCCAAGGAATCCGGCGGTTGTTAGTGTCGTTGGTGCGGCAGCCTGACCACCGGCCGAACCGAAGATGATGCCGAGAGTGAGGATCACCCAGAACGGCAGCGAGACCCAGAAGAGCGCCTGGAACACCCGGTGCAACCAGTCGTGTCCGTAGATGGCCAGCACGGTGCCGATGATGGTGATGACGATCGCGATGACGTTGTCGTTCCAGCCGAAGATCCCGTTGAGACCCAGCTTGATGATGACCGTGTCGACCACGTTGAACATGACGAACGTGAACGCGGTGGCGATCAGGGCCAAGATCACGCCGCGGTAGCCGAGCTGAGCGCGTGACTGCACCATCTGAGGTAGACCAAAGGTCGGCCCCTGCGAGGCATGGAACGCCATGAAAATGGTGCCGAACAAGATCCCGAGGATGCCGGCGATGGCGGTCTGGACCAGCGTCAGCCCAAAGACCGTCGGACCGAGGATGCCGATACCCACCGTGAACGGCTGGAAGTTGCCGAGGAACCAGAACGGTCCCTGCGCCGAAACGCGGCCGTGCCGTTCGTTCTCGGGAACCCAGTCGATGGATCTCGACTCGATGCCACCCGGGACGACCGGCTGGCTCGTGACCTCGCTCATGAAGACTCCTTGATCTGACCGCGCCCGGACCGGGTCGCTCGACTGGGGCAGATCTTGCTCCTACTTAGGTCCTCCTACCTATGTAGAAACCTGGCGACTTTCACCCCAAGCGTCGTAGATTCATACAGTGCCCACGACCATCCGCGACCTGCTCGCCGATCCCGCACTCGGCCTCGAACTTCTCGTCGACGGCGATCTCGACCGCGAGATCCGCTGGGTGCACGTCACCGAACTTGCCGACGCCTCGCCCATATCTGGTCGGCGGCGAGTTCGTCCTGACTGCTGGGGTATGGCGCGGCCGTCGACACTCGGCCGAAGGCTTTGTGCGTGCGCTACGAAGTCGCGACATCGCTGGGATCGGCTACGGCCTACTCGTCGGCGACGAACGCGTACCCGTGGCGGTACGCCGGGCGTGCCAAGAGCTCAACGTTCCGCTGGTCGTCGTGCCGGTGAGTACACCGTTCGTCGCGATCTCGAAGTGGTTCGTCGAGCGACTCGCGGACGACCGCGAAGGTGCGCTGAGAGAGACGTTGCAACTGACGTCCGACCTGCTTACGGCGGCAGAGAACTCGTCGCCGGAAGCGGCGCTCGGTGGCGTCGCACGGTTGCTACGGCGATCGACCGGTCACGACGTATGGATCGCTGACGACACTGGCCGGCTGCTCGCACAAGCCGGACGCGCGCCAGAGTCCGCGGTACGCGAGCGTGCCGTACAAGCAGCGCGAGCCGGACGAACCGAAATGGACGGTTGGGTCGTGCAGCCGGTAGGTACCGATCGGGTTCCAGCCGCAGTGATCGCGGTAGCGGTCGATGACTCCGGCGACCTGTTGTTGCGTTCGCGCGTCGACGTCGCGCGGCCGGTTGTCAGCTTGGTGCTTGCTCGTCAACGCGCAGTCAAGGAGTCCGAACGTCGGTTAGCCGGCGAAGTGGTGTCGCTTGTGCTCGGTCGCCAGGTCGAAGCGGCGTCGGCGCGGATGCCGTACTACGGCCTCGATCCTGACGGTGCGCTGCTGCCGTTTGTCTGTGCCGTCAACGACCGAGAGCACGCGCTCGAGTCGTCCGAACGGTGGCTGATCGAAGCCGGCGTGGACGGCGTCGTCGCATTGCGCGGTGACGAACTCATGCTGGTGGTTGACGGTCGGCGCTACTGCCGACGCGAGCGTCGGTGACCCTGGCCGCGACATTGCTCGCGGGTTGGCTGTCGGCGATCTCGGTGGGAGCGGGCTACGTCACCGAGGACATCACCGCGCTTCGACGGAGCTTGGTGCAAGCGCGGCAGGCGTGCGAACTCGGCCGACGTCGCGGTGACGGTGCTGTGGTGTCGCATGCCCTGACCGGGAGCCACAGTCTGCTGCTTGCGCTGCAAGACCAAGACGTCCTCGACGCGTTCCGCGAGACGTTGCTCGCGCCGCTCGAGGAGTACGACGCAGCCCACGGCAGCGATCTGGTGGCAACGCTGCGTGCGTTCCTCGACGCCGGTGGCCGATGGCAAGAGACCGCCGACCAACTGCACGTTCACGTCAACACCCTGCGCAACCGACTCGACCGCGTCGAGTCGCTGACCGGTCGAGAACTCGCTTCGACACCGGACCGCGTCGACCTTTGGCTCGCCCTGCAGGCCGCAACGGCCGGTGGGTTCACCTCACGACCAGCGGACCCGCACCGCCTTGGCCCAAAGGTCCGCGATCGGCTGTGATCCGTCGAGGACCGCGCGTGAATCGCGATTCCACAGCCACAGGTAGAGGTCCGACGAGGTGCCCCGCACGAAAAGTCGATCACCATCTTCGATCGGCAGTCCTCTGGGTCACCCTCGCCAACGACGTCAGCAAGCGTCTGGTCACCGCCGAGCGTGACCAACCACGATGGTCCGTCGGACGCCTCGAGCAGAATCGTCGCCTCGGTATCAACAGCCTTGGACTTGCGGGCAGCGAAGCCAGTCAGCATCTCGCTCATACCGTCCTGCGCAAAGTCGGGCGCAAAGCTGGTCAGCTCACCGCACGCTGCGTCGGCATCTGCGCGGTGGACGGCCGTCTCGTGCGCCTGCCGACGCGACCAGAAGTGCAGCGGTGAGGGTGCCGGCAGGAACGTGTCAGCGACTAGGTCGGGCGGAGCCTCTCGAAGGGTTGAGACTAGGGCGGCATGTCCGCTCAAGAACCAGTCCAGCAACTCGTCGTCGCCGGGACCTATACCCACGGCACGTCCCGCTTCGGTGTTCAGGGTCTTCGAACCAACTCCCACGACGTCAGCGGCCCATCTGTGAACTCCACCGGTGTGGGTGACGAGTTTGCGTACGGTCCAGCGAGTACGCGGTACGGGAGCGTCCCACCCGGCACGTTCGGCGGCGGCTGCCAGCCGCGGTCCATCGTCCGCGAGCTGATCGATGAGCAGACCGATCTCCATCACGAAACGCAGGCTATCCGGCCATTGCGGATTCCTTGCGTCCGCTACTGTCAACCTCCCCAACCTAGAGAGGCATCACATGTACTTGCTTTCTGGTTTCGGAGACGGAGACGTCCTGCTCTGGATGTTCGAACTCTTCATGTTCGTGATTTGGTTTTGGCTCCTCCTCACGATCTTCTCGGACCTGTTCCGCGATCACGAATTGTCTGGTGGGGCAAAAGCGCTCTGGGTCATCTTCGTTGTGATCCTGCCGTTCCTCGGGATCCTGATCTACCTGATCGCGCGCGGTCACGGCATGGCGGAGCGTCAGGCGAAGCAGATAGCCGAGGCGCAGAAGCAGATGGCCGCACAGTACGGCGGCGCTTCACCAGCCGATCAGATTGCCTCGGCGAAAGCACTGCTCGACTCCGGCGCGATTGACCAGGCAGAGTTCGACAAGCTCAAGACATCCGCTCTCAGCTAACCGCTGGGAAGCGTTGCCGCGGAATCGAGTTCTTCGCTCGATTCCGCGGCACGCGTGATATTGCGCACCATCGAACCGAACACGATGCCGTGGAATGGCGCGACTGACCACCAATAGGCATGCCCAAGCAAGCCGCGGGGATGAAAGACAGCACGCTGCCGGTACACCGTCGGCGCAGTTTCGACACTCATCTCGAGCCATGCCAGCCCGGGTAGACGCATCTCAGCACGGAGCCGAAGCAGGCGACCTGACTCAATTTCTTCGACCCGCCAAAAGTCCAGTGACTCACCGATCATCAGGCGATTCGGGTCACGTCTGCCGCGACGCAACCCAACGCCCCCGGCAACGCGGTCCATAGCCCCACGTACTCCCCAAGCCAACGGGAACGAGTACCACCCCCGTTCACCGCCGATCCCTTCAATCACTGTCCAAAGCGCGGCGGGTGAAGCAGTGGTGAGCTGCTCCCGCTCATCGGTGTACAGGCTTCCGCCGGCCCAATCTGGATCAGTGGGAAGCGGGTCGCTGGAGGCGCCGCGAAGGGACGCATTGGACCAGCGAGTAACCACGTCGGCGTCCTTGATTCGCCTCAGTGCTTGCTTAATCGCGCGGTCAACCCCGAAGAGTCCACCTGAAGGCACCGGGACGTAGGCGTCGATGTCATGTTCGTGGCAGAACACCTCGTGACGTAGCGACTCAACGAGTGGGCGAGCGATCGAGCTGGGAACGGGAGTAATCAGCCCCACCCAGTGGCTGGACAGCGTAGGAGACAGCACCGGAACGGGAACGATCCATCGGCGGCTCAAACCTGCCACTGCTGCATACCGCTGCATCATCTCCGCATACGTCAAGATGTCTGGCCCGCCAATGTCGAACGTGCGGTTCAGTTCACTCGGAAGTGCGGCAGCGGCGACAAGGTAGCGAAGCACGTCGCGGATCGCGATGGGTTGAATGCGATTGTGAACCCACCGCGGCGTGACCATCGCGGGGAGTCGCTCAGTGAGGTAGCGCAGCATCTCAAACGAAGCTGACCCTGAACCAATGATGATGGCCGCGCGCAATTCAATGGTCGGAACTCCAGAGTCGCGGAGGATCTCTCCCACCTTCATGCGCGACCGAAGGTGGGGTGAAAGTTCATCGCCTACCGGCAGCAAGCCGCCGAGGTAGATGATGCGTTGTACACCAGCAGCTTTGGCAGCGGACGCGAAAGTCTGAGCCATGCGCTGCTCAACATCTTCAAATCCATCGCCACTGACCAACGAATGCAGGAGGTAGTAGGCGACGTCGACGCCCTTGAGGCCTTGGGCGACTACCTCGGGGTCTGAGGCGTCACCGACCGCAACCTCGACATCGCCAAACCACGGCCGATCTCGTAGCTGGTCAGCTCGACGGGTCAATACGCGGACGTTGAAACCCGCGGCCAGCAGTTCAGGTACCAAGCGTCCGCCGATGTAGCCGCTCGCCCCAGTAACGAGTGCGGTCGTCCCTGACGTCCCAGCCGAGGTGTTCACCCCTCCAGTGTGTCCCGGTTAGAGGATCTCCACACCTCGGAAGTCATGCGCAGGTTTCAGAGCGCTTGGCCCACGTCACGGATGTTGGATTTCGCCTGACCCCAGACCTCGGCGAAGTCTCCACCGAATACAAGTTTGGCGGTCGACAGCGAGAAACCTTTGATTTCTTCGAGCGTGGTGTGCGGCGGCACCGCCAACGCCCGGGGATCGGTAACGAAGTCAATGAGTGCGGGGCCGGGATGATCGAATGCCCGCTGGATCGCCGGCCGGATGTCCGCTGCCTTCTCGACGCGCTCACCGTGCAGGCCAGCCGCCTGAGCCAACGCGCCGAAGTCGGGGTTCTTTACGTCGGTCCCCCACGGTTCGTAGCCGACGACCATCATCTCGGCTCGCACCATGCCAAGCGTTGAGTTGTTGAAAATCATGAGCTTCACCGGGATATCGAGTCCCGCAGCCGTGAGAATCTCGCCCATCAGCATCGTGAAGCCACCGTCGCCGCACAACGCGATGACCTGACGATCCGGTGAACCAACTTTGGCGCCGATCGCCTGCGGCATCGAGTTCGCCATCGACCCATGGCTGAACGACGCCAGGATCCGGCGGCCGGGTTTCATGTGCAGATAACGGGCTCCCCACACGTTGCACATACCAGTGTCAACAGTGAAGACCGCGTCGTCCTCAGCCAAGTCGCTGAGAGCCGTGGCCACCATTTCAGGTCGAAGTGGACCACCACTGCCTTCGTGCGTGGCATACGTCTGGATGCTCTCCACCATCTTGTGGTGGTGCTTAATGATGGTGTCGAGGAAGTGCGAGTCGGTACGCGGTTGTAGCCGCGGGATCAGAGCACGAATCGTTTCACCAACATCACCAACAAGTCCGAGGTCCACCGCAGCACGACGACCGAGGTGGAGCGGCTTGTCGTCCACCTGAATGATGGTCTTACCAGCGGGCAAGAAGGCGTGGTACGGAAAGTCCGTGCCCAGCATGATGAGCAAGTCGCATTCAGCCAGCGCCTCCGTGGCGCCACCCCAGCCAAGCAGCCCTGTCATACCAACCGATGACGGATTGTCCGCCTCGAGGACGTCCTTACCGCGGTACGCGTACGAGACCGGCGCCTTCAGCACGTCCGACAACTGCAGCACTTCGGTGCGAGCATGACGCGTGCCCTCGCCCCCGTGGATGGCAATCTTCTTCGCCGCACCGATGAGTTCAACCGCTCGATCGAGCACTGCGTCGGTCGGTCGGCTGACCGGCCGGTGGGTGAGGATCGGATGCGAGAGCAGCGGATTGTCGACTGTCATCGCAGCGATGTCGCCGGGCAGGATCACCATTCCAACCCCGCGCTCCAAGATGGCGGCCTGCAGCGCCAACTCAGAGATCCGAGGCATCGCAGCCGGGGTCGAAATCATCCCGACGTAATTGCAACAGCCGGAGAAGATTGCCTCGGGGTTGGTCTCCTGGAAGTACCCGCTGCCGATCTCGGTACTCGGAATATGCGTTGCAATGGCAAAGACGGGAGCCGCGTTCCGTTGACAGTCGTACAGCCCGTTGAGCAGGTGAAGGCTGCCTGGCCCAGACGAACCGAGGACTGCTGTCGGTCGTCCCGAGATCTGCGCATCAGCTCCCGCGGCGAACGCTCCAGCCTCTTCATTGCGGACATGAATGAACTCGATGTCGCTCTCGTGGCGTCGCAACGCATCGACCACGGGGTTCGCTGAGTCACCGACGATTCCATAGACCTTGCGAATGCCGACCTCGACCATCTGGGCAACCAGGATCTCCGCGACCGTCTGAGCCATGGCTGTGCTCCTTAACGCACGATGGGTAGGTACTTGGGCTGCCACATCGCTTCATGGACTGACTCGATGGGATCGTCGACTTTCACTCGTGCGATCCCGGCCGCCGTCGCGGTGTTCACGACGTCGACAGCAACCGTCGCTGAGACCTCGCGTAGCCGCGAGATGTCAGGCAACAGGCCCTTCGCCGGATCAGTGGGGTCGGCAAGTTTGGCGAGCGCGCGCGCGGCCGCAATGAACAGCGACGGCGGCATGGTGGCCGCGCGACAAACGATGACACCCAGTCCTAGGCCGGGGAACATCAACGCGTTGTTCGCCTGACCGATGCGGTAGGTCGTGCCATTGAAGTCGACCGGATCGAACGGGCTGCCGGTCGCCACGAGAGCGGCGCCGTCAGTCCATTCGAGGAGTTTCGCTGGGGTTTGTTCCGCCAGAACGGTCGGGTTGGACATCGGCAAGATGATCGGTCGGGGACAGTGCGCGAGCATCGACTTGATCACGTCCTCGTTGAACGCGCCTGTCACCCCGGACGTGCCCACAAGCATGGTCGGATGCAGGTTGTCGACGACCTGCTGAAGCCCCAACGTGCCGTCGGCCGTTCGCCAACCAGCAACCGCTGCCGGATCTTTGGCATACGGCTTCTGGTAGTCGAAGAGGTCGGTCATGTCGTCGGTGAGCAGCCCCGGTCGATCCAGCAAGTAGATACGGGCTGCGGCTTCTTCCGCCGATAGCCCGTCTTCGGTCATCGCCAGTGCAATGAGGTCCGCGATACCGACACCCGCGGCGCCCGCCCCAAAGACCACGATCTTCTGGTCGACCAGACGTCCGCCCGACACGCGAACGCCCGACAGAACACACGCCAGTCCGACGGCCGCGGTGCCCTGGATGTCATCGTCGAACGTGCACAACGTGTCGCCATAGCGAGCCAGGATTCCGCGCGCCGGCGGACCCGAGAAATCCTCCCAGTGCAGAATTGCGTTCGGGAACCGTTTGCTGGCGCTCGCCACATAGGCGTCGATGAACGAGTCGTACGCCTCGCCGCGAACGCGAGAACGCCGCAGCCCCAGATAACGCGGATCGTTCAGCAGTTCCTCGCGATTCGTACCGACGTCGAGTCCGACCGCCAGCACACGCGCCGGGATCAATGCCCGCAGCGACTGTGTAGACAGCGAGTTTGCCGATGGAGATGTCGATGCCACCCACGCCCCAGTCACCGATACCGAGGATTGCCTCGGCATCTGACGCAACGACCAAGTCGATGTCGTCCGGTCCTAGCCCGGTGGATTCGAGCGCCTTATCGATGCCGTCGACATCGTCGATGTTCAAGAAGACACCGCGTGGGCGCCGAAAGAGGTGGGAGAACTCCTGGATCGCCGTCCCGACGGTCGGCGTGTAGACAATCGGGAGCATCTCGCGCACGTGCTCGCCCATCAACTTGTAGAACAGCACCTCGTTACTGTCGTGAAGTTGGGTCAGGAAGACCCACTTACTCACGTCGGTCTCGCACTGGCTGAACTGTTCGTAGCTGCGCGCAACCTGCTCGTCAAGCGTCTCGACGGCCGATGGCAGAAGACCATGAAGACCGAGATGTTCTCGCTCTGCCAGTGTGAATCCCGTGCCCCGGTTCAACTCCGGGTTATCGAGCACGTCCATCCCTCGTGAGTGGACTTGAAGTCGCTCAGTTCCGTCAGGGGCCACCTCGACGGTGAAATGCCTCGATGCCATAACGAGCGTCCTCCCAGTGTGAGTCCTGTACTGGCGACCCTAGCGGCCCGTCCACGCCACTATCGTTGGCCTTGGCCTGACCTGCTGACCACCCCCCGGGTACGAGAAGGGACCATCGCGCCGTGCTGGATCTGACCAACTACACCCCCCTTGGTGACAAGAAGAACTCCGAATTCTTTGAGGAGTACCTACCCCGCGTCTACGACCGCCGCAAGTCGTCCGGGCTCGATGACCTCGTCGGCACCATGGTCGGTGTCGTCGTACAGATCGAGCATGGCGATGCCATCGACTACCTTGCCGAACTCGCGTGCATGGGTCCCTACCGCTTCCAGTCCGCCTGGCTCACTGAGACACACAAGGTGTTCGTCCTGCAGTCCCAGCCCGAGTTCCCACGACTGTTCGTACTCGAACCACTCACAGCGACGTACGAGGACAACCTCACACGGTGGAACATGCTGTACCCCCTGGCGCGCCGCAAACCAAACGCGCGCTACGTCGGCGAGATCTACAGCACGACGTCGACCAAGGCGGTCCGAGACACGCTTGAACCACAGAACATTCGATTCGCGTACCCGGGCGACACGGTCAACGGTTTCTACGCTCTCGAACATCTGACTTTCACGTTCATGTCGGACTTCACCTACAACCGGGTCGGGTATATCGACACTGACATTGACGACATCGAAGTGCTTGGCTTAGGCGAGTCAATGAACCTGACGAGCGAAGAGCGCGGAAAACTCGATCGTGCGGCTGCCCTTCAGGAGGAGCACGGGATCAGTGGTCTTGTCCTCGGGATCGACCACATGGCCACTCGGATTCTCGCCGGCGAGCGCGAAGATGCCCTGCTGGAGTACCTCACGGTCGTGCCCTACTACTTCTGGGGCGCGTACAACATCAGCGAAATGAACTCCTCGACCAACGTCACGCGGCACCCAGACGTCGACGACGACAAGAAGTCACCGGCCCGCGTATTCACGGCGAACAACACACCGTCAGTCGTCAACTCCTTCCACAACTTGCCGATGCCGACCGAGGACTTCGTGCGCAACTTTGGTCGACGCATGCACCACATCGCGATGGCCGTAATCGACGGGCATGTGGTCGATGAAAAGAATGTCGACTACGTCGTTCGACAGCTCGCTGACATGGGCACGCCGTTCCTCGCGAATGTCGTCGGCGAGTGCAAGGACGATCCCAATCTCAAGCAGATCTTCTCCAAGAGCTCTGCTTACTCAATGCTGATCACCGAATACGTCGAGCGGTGTCACGGCTACGAGGGCTTCTTCACTCGTGACAACGTCGCCGCGCTAACTGCAGCCGCGGGCGCTGACGAACGTTACGAGCACGGTCACGTCTTCGACTGATACTCGCTAACTGGCGTGGGCCTTCTCTGACGCCGACCAGGGTCGGAACGACTGAGCTGAAGCTTGGTTCCAGAAGCCTTGGAATCGCGAGGGGGCGGTTCCTTCAACGAGTTGCCCCTCGTCAACGAAGTCGTAGATCTCATCCAGAGACAGCGCGCGCGAGTAGTCGACTCTTCGGACTACGTGATGGGGTTGCAGTTCGTTGGTGTGATCTAGCCCCATGGCAGCGATCATCTCGGCCAGCGCATGAACGGTGTTCTTGTGGAAGTGGTGCACCCGCTCGGACTTGTCCATGACGTTCAGCGCGCGTTGCAGGCTCGCGTCCTGAGTCGTGACACCCACCGGGCATTTGTTTGTGTGACACCGTTGAGACTGAATGCAACCAACAGCGAACATGAAGGCTCGCGCAGAGTTGCACCAATCGGCACCCATCGCCAGTGACTGGGCCATGGCGGAGGCCGTCACCATCTTGCCGCTGGCGCCAATTTTGAACTTGTCGCGCACGCCAGCACCAACCAGTGTGTTTTGCACCACGATCAGGCCTTCGGCAAGCGGCGCGCCGAGTGAGTCGGAGAACTCCAGCGGAGCAGCACCGGTGCCACCCTCGCCACCGTCGACGACAATGAAGTCTGCGTAGATTCCGGTCTGAATCATCGCTTTGACGATGCCCATGAACTCGCGTGGATCACCCACACAAAGCTTGAAGCCGACCGGCTTTCCACCAGAAAGTTCGCGTAGTTGTGCGATGAACGCCGTCATCTCCAGCGGCGTCGAGAACGCTTTGTGATACGTCGGAGAGAACACGTCTTTGCCTTCAGGAACCAACCGGGCTTCGGCGATCTCGGGCGTCACTTTCGCAGCTGGCAGGATGCCCCCGTGGCCGGGCTTGGCGCCTTGCGACACCTTAATCTCAATCATCTTCACTTGCGGCAGCGTCGCGTTCTTCTTGAACGCCTCGGGGTCGAAGTCCCCGTCGTTGTTGCGGCAACCGAAGTATCCGGTACCGATTTGCCAGATGAGGTCGCCGCCGTTTTCCTTGTGGTAGCTGCGACAGTCCGCCCTCACCGGTGTCGTGGGCGAAGCCGCCCTTCTTGGCTCCGATGTTCATCGCCCGCACCGCCGCTTGACCGAGGGCGCCGAAACTCATGGCCGAAATGTTCAAAATCGATGCGTCGTAAGGCTGGGTGCAGAGCGGCCCACCTACCGTTACCCGCAGGTCATTCTCGGGGTCAGCCACCATGGGTCGTGGCGCGATCGAGTGACTCAACCAGGTGTAACCGGACTCGTACACATCAAGCTCGGTACCGAAAGGCTTCTTGTCTCCGACGTTCTTTGCACGCTCGTAAATGACTGAACGAGTGTCTCGGTCGAACGGCCGACCATCGGTGTTCTTCTCAACCAGGTACTGGTGAAGCTCTGGACCCATGCCCTCGAGAAGGAAGCGCAGCCGTCCGGCCAAGGGGTAGTTGCGCAGGATGCTGTGCTTTGGCTGAAAGTAGTCGTAGATCCCAAGCACGACCAACGGGACGAAGATGATTTCCAGCAGCCACCACGTCGGGCGGATCAGGACCGCCAACGGGATCACGAGAAGGGCAAGAACAATCACAGCCCATAGGGCCTTGGTCCGGATGCTTTCAATCATGGCTGGATCCTAACCAGCCACCACCGACGCCACGGCACCGATGCAGGAGTATCGGCATGCATCTCCTCCTGCGGTCTAGGCTCCGTCGGAGGCCGGTAGCCGATCTGGAGGCAGCGTGGACATCACCCAACTGGACCTGTCGAGGCTTCAGTTCGCTACCACGACGATCTATCACTTCTTCTTCGTCCCAGTGACGATCGGGCTGGCCTTCCTCGTCGCGACGCTGCACACGATGTGGTACCGGAAGAATGATCCGGACTTACGCAGACTGACTCGATTCTTCGGAACCTTGCTCGTCATCAACATCGCCATCGGCGTCGTCACCGGACTTGTTCAAGAGTTTGAGTTCGGCATGAACTGGTCGGCGTACTCGCGTTTCGTCGGTGACGTCTTCGGCGCTCCCCTGGCCATGGAGGGTCTGGCCGCGTTCTTCCTTGAGTCGACGTTCTTAGGGCTGTGGTTGTTCGGTTGGAACATCCTGCCCAAGAAGGTGCACCTTGCATGCGTTTGGGCGGTTGCCTTCGGTGCTGCGCTCTCGGCAGCGTTCATCATGGCCGCGAACTCATGGATGCAACATCCGGTGGGCTACGAAATCAACGCGACGACCGGACGGCCTGAACTCACGTCAATAGGCGCGCTATTCACCAACCCGGTATTCGTCTGGGGCTACATCCACGTCATCTTGGCGTCACTGCTGACCGGAAGCCTGGTCATGCTCTCGGTGTCTGCGTGGCATCTGCGCAAGAAGAGCAACCCAGAACTGTTCGTGCGCACCGCGAAACTGGCGCTGGCCTTTATGGTTCCGGTCTCGATGCTTGTGCTCATGGTCGGCAGTCACCTTGGCGTCATCGAGACCAAGTATCAACCCATGAAGGTCGCCGCAATGGAAGCGCAATGGGAGACCTGCGCCCCGTGCTCCTTCTCTGCGGCACAGCTCGGAGGATGGACAAGCAGCGACGAGGACCCAATCAAGATTATCGAGATACCTCACCTGCTCTCGATACTGGCGACTGGATCGTGGAACGGCCAGGTGGTGGGGATCAACGAACTTCAATCGCAGTACGAAAAGCAATATGGACCCGGTGACTACATCCCTAATCTCTTCATCCAGTACTGGTCGATGCGGGTGATGGCGTACATCGGGTCGGTTTTGCCACTGCTCGCGCTGTGGGGTCTGTGGCTGTGGCGTAAACGACGGCTTGAGTCATCCCGAGTGTTCCTCTGGGTTGCCACCTGGGCAGTTTTCGCTCCGTTCATCATGAATACCGCAGGTTGGCTACTGACAGAGAACGGCCGACAGCCGTGGGTGGTTCAGGGGTTGCTCCGCACAGAGGACGGCAACTCACCGTCGGTCAGTCTCACCGAGGTGGGCATCAGTCTCGTCTCATTCTGGATCCTGTACCTCATCTTGGGCGCCGTCTGGGCATTCTTGATGACTCGCTATGCCCGCCGCGGACTTGAGCTCGAACATGACGTACCTGACAAACCCAGCGACGGCGATTCTTCATCGCCCCAAGCCCCCGTCCTGACGTACTGAGGTGACGCCATGAATCTTCAGATCCTCTGGTTCGTCATCGTTGCGATCTTCTGGACTGGCTTCTTCGTTCTCGAAGGATTCGACTTCGGTGTCGGCGCGTTGCACAAAGCCGTCGGTCGCACCGACGTCGAAAAACGAGTCGCCATCAACGCGATCGGTCCGGTCTGGGACGGCAACGAAGTGTGGCTGATCGTTGGCGGTGCAGCGATCTTCGCGGCGTTCCCCAGTTGGTACGCCACGTGGTTTTCAGCTGGCTACCTCGCTCTGCTGCTGGTCCTGTTCGCGCTGATCCTTCGTGGTGTGTCGTTCGAATGGCGCGCCAGGGTTGATACCGATCGTTGGCGCGGGACGTGGAGTTGGACGCTCACCGTCGGCTCGATCCTGGTACCGCTGCTGCTGGGAGTTGCACTCGGCGATCTGCTAGCCGGGCTGCCCATCGATTCGTCCGATGAGTTCACCGGTTCGTTCATTGACCTGCTGACTCCCTACGGTCTGTGGGTCGGAGTGACTCTGCTCGTGTTGTGCCTGCTGCACGGCTCGACGTTCTTGGGCTTGAAGACGTCCGGAACAGTTCGCGAACGAGCACGCGGCCTCGCCGCGAAGTTGGCTTGGCCGGCGGTGCTAATGGTCGTCGGCTACGCGGCCTGGACCGTGTCGATCTCGGACGGCGGATTCTGGCGCATTTTGGCTGCTGCGGTTCCCGCGGTCGCTGCGGTGGCGGCTGCGATCTTGATCCGGACAGGGCGCGACGGCTGGTCGTTCGCGGCTACCGCCGTCACGATCGGCGGCACGGTTGCTGCACTCTTCGCCAACTTGTATCCCAACGTCATGGTCTCTTCGACGACCACCGCCAACAACCTCACGGTGGCCGGTACCGCTTCGGGCGACTACGCGTTGAAGGTCATGACGAGTCGTCGCACTCGTCATGACCCCAATCGTGTTGATTTACCAAGGCTGGTCGTACTGGGTGTTCCGAGCGCGGGTTACGACACCACCGGAACCGTCAACGCCTGCGGTTCCGAGCGTCGAGACCTCGCACTAGATCAAACCGCGCGTCCGCGAGAATTCGGCGCTGCCCCGCAGGCAGATCGGTTCGCGTGAGGTAGCGGTCAACGAGATCCCTGGTTGTCTCGTCGACGAAACCCGCCGGGAACAGTTCGCCCGTCATCTGGTGTGCAATCTCGGTGTCCCGTTCTCGCCAGACGTCGTCAAGTGCGTCGAAGTATCGGCTGACGTAGGGACTGCACAGTTCTCGTTGATTCCATTGCCAGAACCCGAGACACGCCTCGCGCACGGTTCGGTTAGTGCTGCCCGATGCACTACCGATGGCGGCCGCCCATGCCCGCTCCTTCGCGTCAGCGCTCGGAACCGCTGCCTTGGCTCGGTCCGCGCGGTGACGACCAAACGCGGTGGAGTCACGGGAGAACTCAGCCTCGATGTCCTCGACCGCACGAAGCCCGGTGGCCACGAGCCGATGCAGCAAACGCCAGCGCAAGTCTGCGTCGATCATCAGGCCATTACGGTCTGACGGGCCGTCCAACAGATCCCCGATTCGCTGCAACTGTTCAGGGGAGGTCGCGAAGGCAGCCTCACCCTGCATGAGCGCCAGTTGCCTTCCCGATCCGGGTACTGTGCCTCGACCCGCTGCCGTGCATGCCTCCCCGAGTTGTATTCGCAATGCCGCCGTGTCGCTCGGCGCCACGAACTGCTCGGAGGCAATGTGAGCGCGCTCGAGCAACTGCTCAATCACCGGGACGTGACTCTCGCCGGGCAAGGCACGCGCCACTTCTTCGATGAATTCAGCCGCTGCCAGCTCACCACTCAACGTCATGTCCCACAACGAGCCCCACACGAGCGCGCGCGGCAGTGATTCATCGAAAGCGCTGACCCCTGACATCATGACGTTCGCCAGGGAAACCTGATCCAACTCCATCGACGCGTACGCCCCGTCACCGTCATTGAGCAACACCACGTCAGGCGCCGACAGCCCAACAGCGGTGGTCATGTGCGTCCGTTCACCGGTCAACGCGAAGTCATGACGAGCCACCCGAGTGAGACTGCCGGATTCGGATCGGTACAGACCAACGCCGACCTGTTGGTCGGTCACGACGTTGCGCTGCACCACGTCCAAGTTGGTGATCAATCCAGTCGCAGCGTCAACCGACACCTCGGCCACGATCGTCGGGCAGCCGGTCGTCTTGAGGTATCGGTCGGACCAACCGTCGAGCGAGACCTCACTTGCGCGCGCCAATGCGGTCAACAAGTCCTGCAGATCGGTGTTCCCCCAAGCATGTTCGGTGAAGTAGTGGCGTACACCGGCGAAGAAGGCATCGCGTCCGACCTTCTCGGCCAACTGCTGCAACAGACTCGCACCTTTGTTGTAGCTGATCGCGTCGAAGTTGAGCAGCGCTGCGTCGGTATCGACCACGTCCCCCGACACCGGGTGACTGGACGGACGCGCATCGCCGGCGCGGCCGCGGGACTTCTCGTTGACGCAGAAACTGGTCCAAGCCTGGGTGAACTCGGTGATCTCCGCCGTTGCAAGGTAGGAGCAGTAGGTTGCGAAAGCTTCGTTGAGCCAGAGGTCATCCCACCAGCGCATCGTCACTAGGTCGCCGAACCACATGTGCGCCATTTCGTGCAGCACGATGTTTGCGCGCGTTTCACGCTCAGACTCAGTGACGACACTTCGAAACAGCAACTCGTCCATATGTATGACCAGACCGGCGTTCTCCATCGCACCCGCGTTGAACTCCGGTGCAAACAGTTGGTCGAACTTTGCGAACGGGAACGCGATACCGAACTGCGACGTGAAGAACTCGAGCCCTGCCTTGGTCGTCTCCAAGATGTCCGGCTCAAGGTAGCGGAGCAAGTGACTGTCGGCCGTACACGCCGAGTGGGACGTCCGGGCCACCGCCAGGGGGCGTCCACGTTCCATGCACCGACGCGTACGGTCCCGCGGCCAAAGCCACGAGGTACGTCGGCAGCTTTGGGGTCGGTGCAAACGTCCCGTCGCCGTTGGCTGGTGCGTTGGAGATGACTGTCCAGCTTGACGGAGCACTGATCGTCAGGCGGAAGACTGCTTTGAGGTCCGGTTGGTCAAAGCAGGCGAAGACTCGTGAGGCATCGTGCAAGAAGCACATGCTGTAGACGTAGACAGCATCATCAGCCGGGTCAACTGCGCGATGCAGTCCCTCACCGGACGTCGAATAGTCGCCACGTCCGTGTACTACGAGTTCGTTGGTGTCAGCCAGGTCGTCGAGCACGATGCGACCGTCGACAACTGGGACCTCGCGCCCATTAAGCGTTGCCGTCGCTGGCTCAGTACTACGGAACTCCGCGAACGTCTCGGCGCCGACTTCGGCACTCGAGAACAGAATGCGTGACGTGGTACCAAACGTAGGCAGACCGTCGTCGCAACCCGTGAGGTCGATCGTGATGTCGTAACTGTCGACAGTGATGAGTCGAGCTCTGTGCTTGTGCCTCATCACGCGTCAGCGGTCGAGTGTGCATTCCACCCACGCTAGCGGCGAACTGGCAAGCCCCGCGGCCTGGAGTTATGGTCACTGGAGATTCGTCTCCGGCGTAGTCATGATGTTCTTCCAAGAGGAATACCCCTTGAGCGAAGAAGAGATCGTTCCGGCACCAAGTGGCGAGGACAACCCAGGAACGCAAGAGGGAGTCGGCGAGCGGGAGCTTGCGGGAATGGGCACCGATGGCGTCAAGCGCATCGAAGGAGAGTTCGGAGACCTCAAGCCGAGGCCGCCGAACGACGACTCGACTGGCGCCGGATCGTCAACCCAAGGTTAGAGAACCCTGGGCAACGCGATAGCACATCGGCCGAAGCGGGACTTGGCGCCTGACCCGATCATCCGAATTCCACCACATCGGCAACAAGTCGAAACCCCAGGTGGCTGGTTGAACTCCGGACCGTCTGCCCCTGGCGCGCGGCCGGTCGATAACGTAGGCAGTACGAAGGTGCACAAAGGTGCGACCCACCCTTCATCACCTGCCGTGTCTCTTCGCTGAGAACCGATGGAAGCAGTTGGCGCGCAGCAGGACTGCGCAGGCTTTTCTTCGACAACCTCGACGCTCGTGTGATCAGGGGACCACTCGCTCGACGTCCACTCCCAGACGTTGCCAGTGACGTCGTCGAGTCCATAACCGTTCGGCGGGTACGACCCGACAGGAGTCGTCCAACTTGGCCCATTGCTGCGTAAGTTCTCCCAGGGAAACTGCCCCTGCCACGTATTCGCCATCGACTTGTTTCGCGGCATGAAGTCGTCACCCCACGCGTAGGTCGCCTCGTCGAGCCCCCCACGCGCCGCGTACTCCCACTCGGCCTCGGTCGGCAACCGCTTGCCGATCCACTTCGCATACGCCACAGCGTCCTCGAACGCCACGTGGACGACCGGATGTCGATCTAGTCCGTCGAGTGTGCTGTCTGGTCCCCTCGGGTGGCGCCAATTCGCATCGGCAACAAACCGCCACCAACGCGTCCAGTCGTCTAGAGGCACCGGACCGGGGGTGGGAGTGAAAACCAACGAACCGGGGACCAAGCCACTTACGTCACCCCCCGGAAAGTCAGCCGGGTCTGGGTCTTGCTCTGCGACCGTCACGTGTTTCGTCGCCTTAACGAATCGACGAAACTCCGCGTTAGTTACCGGGTGCTCGTCGACGTACAGGTCAGCCACCTCGACATCGACGACCGGTTGCTCCTCTGGGTAGAACTGCTCGCTGCCCATTCGGAATCTGCCGCCTGACACCAGGGCCATCCCCTTCGGAGCGGCCACTCTGCACCTCCAGAAACTGTCCGATATCGATCCCCCGACTTTGCCTGGGCCGGGATCTGAACTTCTCCAGTTTTGTGACGAACCTGCGCGAAGAGAATCGACGCGATCTGCGGCACTTGGTGCTTCATCGGGAGCGAGAGCTTTGGTACCCATCGTTCGTCGGTGAACTCGATGAAAGCTTGAGCAGCTTCACAGCCAGCGACCTCGAGGCTTCGTGCCATCCCGGCCGCAACTCGACCAGATTGTTTTGACAAGTTGAAGTAGACAACCAACACCGTCGGCTTGCTCGTGGGGTCCATCGTCAATCCCCTTCAACTTGGATGCGAAGTCCCACTCCAGACACGAGGGTAGCCCCACCTGGATCTGTCAGGACCGCGTCACGCCAATCCTTTGGCACCCCTGACGATCAGAACCACGGCGATCACCAGCAGCAGCACCGTCGTCACCACGTTCGCTTGGGCGATCAGCCAGCCCCTGAACCGGTCGAGTGGGTCCTGCTGCCCGCTGCCTAGCCACCGCATACGCCAGTACCGGAACAGCCAACGTGTCGAAGCTGCGAGCAACGGTGAACAACCAAACTGCCCAGAGGATCCTGCGCCGAAGTCGAGGTCAGCACCCGCGATCGTCGTACCCGCAGACTGACACAGCACCAGGTTCTTCGGATTGGCGGCAGACAACAACACCCCTAACGCTGCCGCCCTGCCAACGCTGAGTCGGTCGGCCGTCGCTAGCCACACCGGCAACGTCCGCCGCTTGCCCCTCACGCGGTCGCCGTCGCCACGTCCGCGCGGCGAGCAAGCAGCCAAGCACAGCCAAGAAGAACGAACCAAGATGGCCGCGACCTTCGACAATGCGCTGCCGTGCTCGACGTGCAGGACATGACCAACGACAACGAAGACCAAGCAGGTCACCGAGATCCCCAACAGCCAGCCGAGCAGGAATCCCCAACTCGTCGCACGAGCCCGCGCCGACAACAGCATGATGATGACGGCGATGATGGGAATCGGCGACAGGGCTACCCCTAGCGCCAAGGGAAGCAAATCTTGGGTCACCTGCGCCACGACGAGCCCTTCATCCGGTGAGCACCAGATCTGATCTAGCGGATAGATCCTGTCGGTTTGGTCCTGCGCAGGGCAAGGTGGGGAACACCTCATACGATGCCCACGTGGATCAGCCATCGGCTGCCCTGCCTTCAAGGCAGGACGGCAACCCCGGTCTTGGCGGTCCTGTCGTCACTCCTGGATCCAAGGTTCGACCACCTGCCGCCCGGCTCGGGCAGATTCGCAGAAATCGGCTGCTCGCCGATTTGTCGCGTAACCGGTCGGAGTTGGTCCTGGTGTTGGCACCGGCCGGATTCGGGAAAACCGTGCTGATCTCGCAATGGGCAGCCGACGCAGGTCGTCCGGTGGCTTGGGCAACCGTCACGGACACCGACGCAGACACTGTCGTATTGATGTCGACGGTGCTGGCGGCACTCAGCGCGTCCGGAGCCCAAGTCGTCCCACCGCCGGGAACGTTGACCTCCGACGAGCCCGCCTTCTCTCGACGAGTGTTACCGCAGTTCCAACGCTCCCTCGAACAAGTCGACCGACCCGTGACATTGGTCGTCGACGACGTTCACGAAATGGCCGGAGTTCGAGCCGCTGTGGTTTTGACAGCCGTATTCGAATCGCTGCCTCCCGGATCGCAACTAGCCCTGGTCGGACGCTCTCGACCCGACCTTCCGGTCGCGCTATGGCGCAGCCAAGGACGAGTGCGGGAACTCGGGCCAGAAGAACTGGCCTTCGACACCGACGAAGCGACCGAGTTCCTCGCAGAACTCGGGGGCGCCGACCCGTCGAAAGAATTGGTGGCCGACACACTCGAGGCAACCAACGGTTGGCCGGTAGCGGTCTACCTGCAGGGCTTGGCCTCCGCTCGCAGTGATCTACGGGTGTCCACGCCATCGGTAGCGCTGACTGATTATCTCGACAGCGTGGTCATGGCTGGTGCGGATCCAGCGCTGGTCGAGTTCTTGAAGCGCTCATCTATCCTGCCCACGCTTTCTGCACCGTATTGCGACGAAGTTCTCGGAATCGCAACCTCCCGAGAGGACCTGCGTGCTGCGGAAACCACCACGTTGCTGGTTAGTCGCCTCGATGGGCTCGATGAGTACTACCGCCTACACCCGCTGCTTCGCGAACGACTCGCTCACGATTTGTCCGAATCCGATCCTGACGACTACAGGACACTGCATACTCGCGCGGCTCGTTGGTGTGACGAGAGGGACTACGTCGAAGAAGCCATCGCGCACGCCGCCCATTCCGGGGACCTGGAACTGTTCGGCTCGCTGGTGTGGGCGCACGCCCCTGGTGCGTTAATCGTCGGCAGGTACTCAACGGTAAGCGGTTGGTTAGGACATGTTGATGAGACCGCGATGGCTAAGTCACCGACCTTGGCTATCACGGCAGCATGCTCGGCGCTGCTGCGCGCCGACGGCGCGACCACACTGCGCTGGGCTGAAGTCACTGCATCGCTGCTTGGCTCGGATTGGCAGTCGCACCTCGACCGCTCGACGGTCGAGCCGACGCTCGCCTTGCTTTTGGCGCTGCCGGGCAATGCTGGCTTCGAGGCTTCCGCCGCACTCGCCGCAGCCTCACATCAGGCGCTCCCTACGACACACCCCCTGCGAGCCTTGGGGCTGCTGATCAACGGGGCATACCTGGTGTTAATCGGACAGGTCGACGAGGGACGCGCGGTCATTGAGCGCAGCAGGGATCTAGCGCAATCGATGAAGCTCGGTACGACGTGGGTTGGGTCGTCGACGATGTTGGCTGTCCTCAATGTGCAACGCGAGGCTTGGTCCGATGCCGATCACGCCATTGCGGTGGCTCGGCGCGCGTGGGTGGACCTCGACCTTGATGACGCCAGCACGACGGCGTGGATGTCTGCGGTCTCCGGCTATCTCTATGCGCGCGCCGGTCGTGAGCGAAGTGCCCGTGCCGAACTCCAACGCGTCGAGAGCATGGTCGGCGGGTTGGGTCCGGTGCTCGGTTGGCTGCACCTCTTGGTGGCGTCGTTCGTTGCGCGTGCCTGGTCGTTACTCGGCGAAACTGCCGCAGCCGTCAGAGCTGCAGAGACCGCGGACGCCCTACTTGAGCGGCTCCCCCCGTCGCAATTCCTGCGCGAACTCGTGGCACTTGCCGACGAGGCGATCAGTCGATCCGAGGTGTTGGACCGGCTGACTCCCGCGGAACTACGGCTGTGGCCGTTCGTTCTCAGTCGGTCTACCTTGCGTGAAATCGCCGTCGAGCTCCAGTTGTCACCAGAGACCATCAAGAGCGAGCTCCGGTCGATCTATCGCAAGGTTGGGGTGACCTCACGTCGAGAGCTGCAAGATCTGGCCGATTCATTCAGTCCAAGCACCGAGAACGGCAACGGACTCCCTCGCGCACTGTAACCACCTAGTCGCACTGCGTACTTCCCCCGCTAGGGGGGATGCCCCGGTCACGCCGACCCCAGAAGAGTCGTCGTAGGCAGACAGTCTGCGAACAAGGAGGTCGGCACATGACCAACGAAGTCGATGAGTTAGGTCCGGTCGACTGGATCGTCGTGGAGTTCCCCGGAAGCAAGTTCAACGGTGAGATCGCACCGAATCTGGTGGAACTGGTCGACAAGGGGATCATTCGGATCCTCGACCTCGTGCTCTTGACAAAGGACACCGACGGATCGATCGAGGCGTTCGAAATGGCAGACCTCGACGACAGCCAAATCGGCCAGTTACGGACTTACGAAACCGAGTTGGCAATGCTCCTCAGCGAGGACGACGTTGCTGCGATCGCACAAGCGGTGGACCCGGGTAGTTCGGCCGCGGTCCTGGTGTTCGAGAACACCTGGGCAGCGCCGTTCGCGTCGTCAGTGCGGCGGTCGGGCGGTCAACTCGTCGCGAGTGGTCGCATTCCCATCCAAGCGCTATTAGCCGCGATTGAGGCCGACGACGAAGAGAACGAGGAGATCTGACATGCCACTAGCTAGGAGAAGGGCGCGCAGGGCGGGCGTAGTAGGTCCGGCCCCAGTTGCGCGGACGACCGCAACGGTAGCCACTGCCGCAGTCGTGGCTCACGGTGTCAACCGTCGTACCGACCGGCGAGACGACCGGCGCTAAACAGCTCGTCCCCCGCTAACCCACTCAGAAAGGCAAATAGAAATGACGCAAGACCAAGATGTAAGTGAGCGTGGTACAGGCGGAGCATTGTTCGCTGCCACCATCATGATTATCGCGGGCTTTTTCGGGTTCTTTCAGGGCATTGCGCTGATCGTCAAGGGCACCTTCTACGTGCAGCCAGCGAACTACTGGGTCAACACCAGTGCTTCGAGTTGGGGCTGGTGGCTGCTGATTGTCGGACTGATCGTGATGGCCGCCGGGTTCGGAGTGCTCTCGGGAGCCGCCTGGGCACGTTGGCTCGGCATTATCTTTGTGAGCATCCAGGCAGTCACCAACTTCGTGTTCATCCCGGTTCAACCTTTTTGGGCGATCACGCTAATCGTTGTAGACCTGTGGGTCATTCACTCGTTGTTCGTTCACCGACGCGAGCACGTCTGACCCACGAGGTCGCCGTGCGGCAGCGAGGCACCCCACTCCAAGCCCGCTGCCGTACGGCCACCCCAAACGCAGTCAACTCTTGCTAGTTTCGAGACTTCCCGACCACGAGGAGTGGGTATGAGCGGGCCAGATCGCACCAAGCTTCCCATCCGTCGCCCTCCTTTTGGCGGAGCAGTAGCCAGGACCCTGGACGGTTGCGAACCGGACTGGACCCAGATCGACCACACGCATCCTCCAGAGGGTGCCCCCAACGTTTTGGTCGTGCTTATCGACGATGCGGGATTCGGTAACCCAAGCACGTTCGGTGGGCCAATCGACACGCCCAACTACACGCGGATGGCTGACCGTGGTTTGCGCTACAACCGCTTCCACGTGACGGCGCTTTGTTCGCCAACTCGGGCCGCGTTGCTGACCGGCCGTAATAGTCACACCGTTGGTTTCGGTTCTGTCGGTGAGTTCTCGAACGGCTTCCCTGGTTATACGGCGGTCTTGCCGCGCGATTGTGTGCCATTGCCGCGAGTCCTTCGGGACAACGGCTACAGCACGGCGGCCTTCGGGAAATGGCACTTGACGCCAGACGGTCAGCAAGGACCTGCAGGTCCGTTGGACCGATGGCCGAACGGTTGGGGCTTCGACTACTTCTATGGGTTCCTCGGCGGCGGCGCGAGTCAGTGGGACCCATGTCTGGCCGAGAACCAGAAAATTATCGGCACTGACCCCGGCTTCTACGACAAGGAAGACCCCTACTACCTCCCTGACGCCATGGCCGATAAAACCATCGAGTGGCTGCACGGAGTTCGCGCGCAGGATGCCAGCAAGCCGTTCTTTGCGTACTTCTCCACCGGGTGCAGCCACGCACCCCACCACGTGGCAAGCAGTTGGGCCGACAAGTACAAGGGGCGGTTCGATCAGGGCTGGGACCGGATGCGTGAGGAGGTCTTCGCCCGACAGCAGGAACTCGGCGTGGTGCCACCGGAAGCGGAGCTGACTCCGCGCAATGACGCGTTCCCAGCGTGGGACGACGTACCGGATGCGCTAAAGACGCTGTACACCCGCCAGATGGAGGTCTACGCCGGGTTCTCCGAAAACGCCGATCACAACGTCGGTCGGGTGCTCGACGCCATCGAAGAGTTGGGCGAGCTCGACAACACGTTGGTCATCTGGATCTGGGGCGACAACGGGGCGAGCATGGAGGGGTCGCTCACCGGTTCGTTCAACGAACTGACGATGCAAAACGGCATCCCGCTCACCGATGAGATGCAGTTGCAACTTGCCGAGCGGTACGGCGGTTTGGATGAGTGGGGCGGGGCGATGATGGACCCGCACTATTCAGCGGCGTGGGCGTGGGCAGGTAACACGCCATTCCAGTGGGGCAAGCAGGTCGGCTCCCACCTAGGCGGTACACGCAACCCAATGGTCGTCCACTGGCCAGAGCGAGTTACTGACAACGGTGGGCTGCGATCGCAGTTCACCCACGTCACCGATCTCGCGCCGACCATCCTCGACGTGTGCGGTATCCCCTCCCCAAGTGAAGTCGACGGCATCCCGCAAGAACCGCTGCACGGTGCGACATTCGCCGATTCGTTCACTGACGCCGCAGCGCCGGAACGTCATACCCAGCAATACTTCGAGAGCGTCGGGAATCGCGCGATGTACAAGGACGGCTGGTGGCTGGCGATGCGCACCGAACGCATCCCTTGGGTCATCACCCCGGCCGCGCTGCAGCCATACACACCCGGCGTATGGAACCCCGACGACGACCCCACAGAGTTGTACTACCTGCCCGACGACTTCAGTCAAGCTCACGACCTGGCCGCGGAACGTCCCGAAAAGGTCGAGGAATTGCGAGCGTTGTTCTGGTCGGAAGCCGAGAAGTACAAGGTGCTTCCCTTGCTGGCCACTCTCGGAGTGTTCTTTGGGGTGGCACCGCCTCTTCCCGAGATCTCCACGTTCGAGTTCCGCGGGGACGTCGAGAACGTGATGGCGGGAATGGTCCCCCGGATCTACAACCACTCCTACTCCATTAGCGCCGACTTGGTCATCCCCGAGGGTGGTGCCGAAGGAGTCATCGTGGCGAACGCAGATCACCTCGGGGGGTTCTCACTGTTCGTCGATAACGGAAAGCTGACACACACCTATTCGATGATGGGTGTCTTCGTGTTCCGCCAGAAGGCAGACGAAGACCTACCGGCCGGCGAGGTCAACGTGCGGATGGAATTCGCCGCTGACGCTGCGAAACCAGCCACCGGCGGTGTGGTCACCTTGTTCATTAATGACAAACCCGTCGGGCACGGCCGGATGGAGCACACCGTGCCTATCCGGTTCTCCGGCTACGCCGGGATGGACATCGGGCGCGACAACGGTGGGGTCGTCGACCTCGGCCTACGAAGACCGCAAGCCGTTCGCGTTCACGGGGACAGTCAAGAAGGTCGTCTTCGACGTCAAGCCACACCTCACCGAGGAAGACGAACACGCCGTCCACTTGGCGGGGCACCACGGCGATGCGATTCACGCCGTCACCGCCTGAGCACGATCAAAGTAGGAGGTCCACAGATGGTGATCCACGACCAAACAATCGACGTCCTCATCGGCGGCTACCTATCCAAGAACGCGGCGATGGAGGACTACGAATCGGTGCTGGCCTGCGGCGGTCACCTTGACGGCGCGGTGGTGGTAACGAAGGACCTCGAGGGCAATCTCGCCATCGAGCAAACCGATCACCTCGTTCGTGATGGCGCAGCCGGACTTGGGCGCGGTCGGTTTCGCCGTCGGTCTGTTCGCGCCACCACTTCTGGCAGCCACCGCCATCGGCGCCGCCGTGGGAGGTGCCGCCGGCAAGCTGCTCCACTACCGCTCTTCCCAAAAGATCGAAGAGCAAGCGGGCGAGACCATTCCTATCGGTGGTGCCGGACTGATCGTGGCTTACCCGCGCTCAGCGGCTGACAAAGTCGAACCTGCGGTAACCCGAGCTGTCACCAAAGCGATCGGCGAGGCTGAAGGCACCCACGTAGAAGCCCTGAAGAGCGCCCTGGCAGATGCTCAGAAAAAGTTGTCAGAGTCTTCCGGTTAAGGCCCTCGGACTAAGGAAGTAGTCATGCTCACACCAGACGAGGAGTCTCGGCGCGTTCATTCTGCGGTCGTCGACCTTGAGCGAGAGTTCCCTGACGTCCCGGCAGAGCAGATCGAGTCACTAGTTACCCGCATCTGGAGCGAGTTCCGTGCCGCTCGCGTACGCGACTTCGTCCCGGTCCTGGTCGGAGCCGCTGCGCGCGACACCCTCCGTACACGTCACGTCCGCTCGGCCTAACCGCACGCAATTCGCCATTGGCGGATTTCATGCGCACGGCTGGATTGGACATCCGGCGACCTCAGGCGTAACTTAGTTGCGTGCAGAATGCAACTAAATCCCTCAAGCGCCCTTCGAA
This sequence comes from uncultured Actinomycetota bacterium, assembly GCA_963726755.1. Taxonomy (GTDB): domain Bacteria; phylum Actinomycetota; class Actinomycetes; order JAHEKZ01; family JAHEKZ01; genus DATKIY01. Next base: position 422,818 of record CAVSDB010000001.1, on the reverse strand, counting down.
GCGCCGTGAGGCCGACGTCCAGGACCTCCTGTACGCCCTCAAGGACACGGTTCTTGCCCTGCGCAGGATGGGCCCAGACGACCACCGCGACAAGGCGGCCATCGGACTCCTCGCCCACCTGACCCAACTTGGGCCAGTTCGGGTCAGCGACCTCGCAGACATCGCCTGTCTTAGCCCATCGACCGTGAGCCGACACCTGACCGAACTCGAAGAAGCCGGTCACGTCAGTCGGGTAACCGACGAAAACGACAAGCGTGCAGTGCTGCTGAAGGTGACGCCTTCGGGCACCGCCCTGGTGGAGGAGACCCGAGCCCACCGCGTTTCTGCAATGACAACCGCCTTGGACTCTTGGTCTGCGGCAGATATCAACACGATGTCCGTCCTCATGCGACGACTGGCATCTGACCTGGAGAACAGATGACATCCCCGAACGACACTGACACCCACGAGCTGCCCGGAGCGACTCCGGCGACTCGCCACCTTGGCTGGGCCCTCGGCGCGCTCATGCTCACCATGCTGCTCGCCGCCCTCGACCAGACCATCGTCTCGACGGCGCTGCCCACCATCACCAGCGACCTCGGCGGGCTCAAGGAACTCTCGTGGGTCGTCACGGCCTACCTGCTGGCGGCAACCGCAACGACTCCGATCTGGGGCAAGCTCTCGGACCTTTATGGCCGCAAGTTCATGCTGCAGTCCGCGGTCGTGGTGTTCGTTGCAGCCTCCGCGCTGGCTGGCTTGTCGCAGAACATGCCGCAGTTGATCGCCACCCGTGCCCTTCAGGGAATCGGTGGCGGTGGCCTCATGGTCTTGGTCATGGCGGTCATCGCTGACCTGATTCCTCCGCGCGAGCGCGGTAAGTACATGGGCCTGTTCGGCGCGACGTTCGGCCTGGCCAGCGTCATCGGTCCGCTACTTGGTGGGTTCTTCACCGAGCAGCTTTCCTGGCGCTGGATCTTCTACATCAACCTTCCCCTGGGGATCGCCGCCTTCGTCATTCTCGGCTCGGTCCTTCATCTTCCGCGTCATCGCGAGAAGCACCAGATCGACTGGTTCGGCGCGTTCCTTCTCGTCGTCGGCGTCACCAGCCTGCTGCTCGTCGCGGTCTGGGGCGGCCAGGAGTACGCCTGGATCTCCAAGCCCATCTTGGCGTTGGCCGCCATCGGGATCGCTGCCGTAGTGACATTCATCTGGCAGGAACAGCGGGCCTCCGAGCCGATGGTTTCCTTGGATTTGTTCAAGAACCGGGTGTTCACCGTGACGTCGATGATTGGTTTCGTGGTCGGCTTCGCGATGTTCGGATCGATCGTGTACCTCTCGATCTATCTGCAGGTGGTCAACGGCGCGACGCCAACGAAGGCGGGTCTGCAACTTCTCCCTCTGATGGGTGGACTCATCGTCGCGTCCATTGTCAGCGGACGATTGATCGCACGCACTGGGCGCTACAAGATCTTCCCGATCATCGGTACTGGTCTGGCAACCGTCGGACTGTTCATGCTTTCGCAACTAGGCGAATCGGTCCCCTACTGGGAGATCGCTACCGCAATGGTGGTTCTTGGTGTCGGTCTGGGAAACGTGATGCAGGTGTTGGTACTCGCCGTGCAGAACTCAGTGCCGATCTCTCAACTCGGCACCGCGACCAGCGGCTCGACGTTCTTCCGACAAATCGGTGGATCGTTCGGTACGGCGATCTTCGGTGCGGTGTGGACGGCACGCCTGGCAGTTGAGCTCGGAAATGTGTTGCCGGGCGGAGTCCCGGGTGGAGGGGACGCTACGACGTCCATGCAGGCGATCCACGCGCTGCCCATCGAGATCCAGAACCAGGTGCTTGGTGCCTTCTCTAAAGCGATCGACACCACGTTCCTGGTCGGCGTGCCGATCATGGCGATCGCGTTCGTGCTGGCCTTCTTCGTCCCCGAGGTGAAGCTACGTAAGACGCAGAACGTCGAGGAAATCCTGGCCGACGACGCTGGGCTACCGATGTCCAACGCATAGAGTCGCTGGTGATGGACGAGATCGGCGAAGCGATTAAACAGGCTGCCGCGGCAGCCATCGTCCCCAGATTCCGAATGCTGTCGGCTGACGACGTCATCGAGAAGTCACCCGGTGACGTCGTCACCACAGCCGATCGCGAATGCGAGCACTTGCTCGTCACCGCCCTCGCCGACATTGCGCCAGGAGTCCCGGTGTTGGGAGAGGAAGCGGCGTCCGCCGATCCCGACGCGACGAAGGGTCTACTCGCGCAGAGCTCGCTGTTCGTCGTCGATCCGCTCGACGGTACGCGCGCGTTCGTCGCTGGCTCCCCCGACTTCGCGGTCATGGTTGCGCGGGTGGACGAGGGAAAGACTTCGCAAGCCTGGATCTGGCATCCCATGCACGACGTCATGTGGACCGCCGAACTTGGCAAGGGCACCTGGTGCAACGGCGTACGACAGACGCGCGCTCCGGCCGACGACGAGGCGTCCAAACTGCGCGGCGCCGTCAAGACCGGGTTCCTCGACAGCGCGGCCCGACGTGAACTCATGTCACGGTTCGACGGATTCTCCGAAGTGACGCCGGGACCGGCCGCAGCGGGGTTCGCCTACCCACACCTGGTCACCGGTGACCTCGACTTCTTGATGTTCTGGCGCACGTTGCCCTGGGACCACGCACCCGGGACGCTAATCGCCCAGGAGGCGGGCTGCACCGTCCGGCGACTCAACGGTTCGCCGTACCGCGCTGACCAGGAAGAACATGGCCTGATTTCGGCTGCCGGACCGGGCGCTTGGCAAGCGACCCGGACTGAGCTTTGGCCGTGACCTCAACCCGTCCAAACAAACGCTCAAGTCCAGGTCGAGGGTTGCCGAATTACACCAATGTGATTCCTTCCCCCGAGGCAGCACGTACCTGGTCGCTTCTACGTGCCGGTGTTCCTCTCAGCCTGTTGTGCGACCTGGCTCACCCAGACGGTCCGCCGTCCCGCGAGATCCTGACCGCTGAAGCGATCGAGGATGACTATCGCCTATCCCACCCACGTGGCCGCTTGATCGAACTGCCGGAGGTCACGATCAACTCCGCATGAGACCTGCGATCCGAACCCTCACCATCGGTCTGGCCGTCGCCGGACTGATCGCGCCAGCGTCAGCCGCCGTACTTGCCGCGAACCCGTCGACGGCTCCCGCTCCCGAAGCAGCCAGGCCGATCGCGGGCTGTCCGGTGTTCCCCTCCGACAACATCTGGCACGCCGACGTGTCGACGTTGCCGGTTGACCACCACAGCAAGGCCTGGCTGCGGCACATGAGTCCGTCGTCGCAGTTGCATCCAGACTTCGGACCGTCGTACGGCGATCAACCTGTCCCCTACGGGATTCCGATCACCACTGTTAAGGGCAACCACCCCAAGGTCAACGTGAAGTTCGGCTATCGCTCCGAGAGCGACAAGGTGCGGTATCCACTCGGTCGCGACTCGAAGGTCGAAGGCGGTTGGAAAGCTGGCGGTGACCGTCACGTCATCATCGTCGACAAGAGCAACTGCCGCCTCTACGAAACGTGGAACACCAAACTTCGCCACGGTCACTGGAGCGCAGGATCCGGCGCAGTCTGGAACCTACGATCGAACGCATTGCGCAAGGACGGTTGGACGTCAGCCGACGCGGCTGGTCTGCCCATCCTGCCGGGACTGCTGCGCTGGTCCGAGGTCAAGGCGGGCAAGGTCGACCACGCAATCCGATTCACCACAGACGTCACCGACAAGCGCTACGTCTGGCCGGCTAGGCACGCGGCTGGCAGCGTCAACAACCGCAACTACCCACCGATGGGTGCTCGGTTCCGATTGAAGGCATCGTTCGACGAGAGTGGCTACAGCCACAAAGCCCGTGTGGTGCTCAACGCGATGAAGCATTACGGCCTGATCCTGGCTGACAACGGCTCACCGTGGTACTTCCAAGGTGACGCCAGCCGCGGCTGGCCCGGAGGATTGATCAGCGAACTGAAGCAGATCCCAGCGAAGGCTTTCGAGGCCGTCGACAGTTCGTCGCTGCAGGTCGATCCCAACAGCGGTCAGGCCTCGAACCGGTAGCCGATACCCGGTTCGGTGATGAGGTAGCGCGGCGCGGACGGGTCGGGCTCGAGCTTGCGACGCAGTTGGGCGAGGTAGACGCGCAGGTAGTTCGTCTCCTTCTCGTATGCCGGTCCCCACACCTCCTGCAGCAGTTGTCGCTGACTGACGAGTTTCCCCTCGTTGCGAACCAGCAACTCAAGGATGTGCCACTCCGTCGGGGTCAGTCGCACGTCCTGACCCTCGCGACTGACGCGCCGCGCTGCGAGATCGACGTCGAAGTCCGGCGTGTGAACCACCGGCTCCCCCGGTGTTGGTTCGCCGCGACGTAGCGCTGCGCGAAGACGTGCGAGCAACTCGTCCATACCGAACGGCTTAGTGACGTAGTCGTCCGCACCAGCGTCGAGCGCCGCCACCTTCGTCCGGGGATCATCGCGCGCCGACAACACCAGGATCGGCACACCGCTCCAACCGCGCAGTCCTGCGACGACCTCAACGCCTTCCATGTCGGGGAGCCCGAGGTCTAGTACTACGACGTCAGGAAGCTCGGCAGCAGCCGCAGCCAGCCCAGAGCGTCCGTCGACGGCGGGCACCACTCGGTAATCGCGCGCACGGAGGTTAATGGTGAGTGCGCGCAGCAACTGCGGATCGTCGTCGATGAGCAGAACGGTTGTCACGACGCCACCGGCAGCCAGATCTTCATCGTCAAACCGCCACCTGGGGTGCTCGTCGGCTCGACGGTGCCACCCACCGCGTTGACGAACCCCTTAGCGATCGCTAGACCAAGCCCGGTGCCGCCTTGGGTTCGGTCGTCCAGGCGTTGGAAGGGTTCGAACACCTCGCCGCGCGCGGCCTCTGCTATCCCGGGGCCGTGATCGATGATGCTGACCTCGACCGACCCTCCGACGTTGCGTGCGGTGACCTGGACGCCGGTTCCCTCTGGTCGGTAGCGCAAGGCGTTCTCGACGACGTTAGCCACCGCACGTTCGAGCAACCCAGGGTCAGTGCGAATCATTGGCAGACCATCCGGCACGTCCAGCTCGATCGATCCAGTCGGCAACCCGGACACCGCGGCTGCCACCACTTCTTCGACCGATACGTCTACCAGGTCCACGATGACACCGCCAGCCTGGATGCGGGTCATGTCGAGCAGGTTCGCGACAAGTACGTCGAGTCGGTCGGCTGACTCCTCGATCGTCGCGAGTAGTTCGGCTTCTTCTTCAGGCGACCACGCCACGTCGGTCTGTCGCAGACTCGAGACGCCAGCCTTCACCCCAGCCAGCGGCGTACGGAGGTCGTGACCAACAGCTGCTAGCAGCGCGGAGCGTACCCGATCCAACTCGGCCAATGAGCGAGCATGTTCGGCGTCCTCGGCGAGTGTCCGTCCTTCGTAGGCACGCGCCGCCGACAGCGCCATCACGCGCATCGCCGACGAGTCCACGCCCAGCCGTGGCGGTGCGCTCACCGTCACGACGAGCCCTTCCCCAACAGCTATCACCGATTGCACATCGCCCGGCTGCCGAACACCCGATGCGGCAATGATTGCCTCTCCCGACGAATCTCCGTCGCGCTGCAACGAAGTGGCAGATAGGTCGAACGCTTTGCGCAGATCGTCAAGTACCGCGTCTACCGAGACCTCACCAACCGGAATTTCCGCCAGCCGCTCCATCATCGAGGCTTCGGCGTCGCGCCTACCTACTTCTTCCCGCTGGCGAGACGCCACCTCGACAAGCACACTGACGATGATCGCCACCAGCACGAAGACCACTATCGCGACGACGTGATCGCCCGACTGGATGTGCAACGTTCCGTAGGGGGGAACGAAGTAGTAGTTCGCCAGCAGGTCAGCCGCGACGGCCGCGACCAAGCCCGGAATCATGCCCCCGATGACCGCAATGATGACTACGGCGAGCAAATACAGCAGCAGCACGCTTTCGAGAGAGACGTGACCTCGAAATAGCGTCAGCACCCAGGTCAACAGGGGCAGGCCAAGCAGGACCAGCGCCCAGGCGACGATTCGCTTCATGGTCACATTGGAGCACGAAGCGACCGGCCCGCTTCGTCCTCGGGTTGGTCCGCCGCCTGATGGGCCAACTGCCAGGGCACGCTGACGACCACGACACCTCGCGCAAACAGCAGGCGAGACTTCAGCCGCAACGCGCTCTGGTTATGCAACAGCGCCTCCCACCAGTGACTGACGACGTACTCGGGGACGAACACACAGACCAGGTCACGAGGACTCGCCCGACGAATGTCGTTGATGAACTGCAGAGCGGGACGGGTGAGGTCCCGGTACGGCGAGTCGAGGATCGTCAGCGGTATCGGAATCTCCAATCGATCCCACTCCGCCACCAGAGACTCGACATCGCTCCGGGGCGTCGCAACATGGAGGGCTACCAGCGAACTGGGGCGGGTGGCCCTGGCAAACGCCAGCGCTTGGATGGCCGGCATGTTGACCCGTGACACCAGGACGACGCCGTGCACGCGACTTGGCATTGTCACCCCCTGGGGCGGCGGCGCTTGTCTAGCGTCAGTGTCTTTGTAGTGCGTTCTGGATAGCTTTCATCGTGAAGAACACCACCGGCATCGCAACCACAACGATCCAAGCGCCATGGGTGAATTTAGTCGTCAGCACAATCACCAGGACCAACGCGGTACAGAGTGCGCCGAAGGCGTTGACCAATCGTGAACGCCCGACTTTTCGACGTGCTCCACGATCAGCCTCGCCTCGCATCGCCCTGGTCCAGTGGACGACCATCCCGGCCTGACTCAGGGTGAACGATACGAAGACGCCGATGATGTAGAGCTGAATTAGGCGAGTGGTGCTTGCATCGAACAGCCAGATCAAGGCTCCGGCAAGACTTGCCAACACAACAATGCCATTGCTGAAGACCAGTCGATCGCCCCTTCGCGCGAACTGTCGGGGCAGGTAGCCGTCCTTACCCAGGATCGATGCCAAGATCGGGAAACCGTTGAAAGCAGTATTCGCGGCCAGCACCAGGATCGCCACGGTGAATGCTTGGAACAGGTAGAAGAGCACGCTGTCGCCGCCAAATACTGCCGCCGCTAACTGCGCAACCACCGTGGGCTGTACGTAGTCCGCTGGTGCCCCCACGATGTTGGCTGGATCGAGCGCGACGTGAACCTTGGAAATCAGCGCCAGCGCAGTAATCCCAACGAAAAGGGTGATAGCCAGCATGCCCATAACGAGCAGCGTCGACGAGGCGTTGCGGCTCTTCGGCTTCTTGAAGTGCGGCACGCCATTGCTGACTGCCTCCACACCAGTGAGCGCCGTACAACCAGAGGCAAAGGCGCGCATCAGTAGATGCGACCAGCGCCAAGCCGGTGACCGGATCGGAGTGTGCAAATCCGAACGAGGCTGACTCGGCGACAGGTGCGTCTCCGACGGCTACTCGGATGAGGCCGGTGACGATCAGCAGCCCAGCCATCACGACGAAACCGTAGGTTGGAATCGCGAAGACGCTCCCTGACTCTTTAACCCCCCGAAGGTTCACCATGGCAAGCAGTGCGATCACGGTCAGACAGATCGCGACCGCATGTGGTGCCAACACGGGGAAGGCCGAAGTGAGGTTGGCGATGCCAGCGGCAACGCTCACCGCCACCGTCAGCACGTAGTCGACGAGCAAGGCACTTGCCGCAGTCAGTGCGGCGTTCTGTCCAAGGTTGGCTTTGCTCACGGCATAGGCGCCACCACCATTCGGGTACGCGTGGCACGTTTGCCGGTACGACGCCACCACCACGACCATCAGAAGTACAACGGCAGCCGCGACCCACGACGTCAGGTACAGCGCAGCGACGCCAGCTAGTCCGACGACGAGCAGGATCTCCTCAGTGGCATATGCCACTGACGAGATCGGGTCGCTACAAAAGACCGGCAGCGCCAACCGCTTCGGCAGCAGCGTGTCCTTTTCTTGCGAGTCAGACATGGGTCGACCCACGACAAGACGCTTCGTGGTGGAAGTAAGGCTTGACATGTCCCTATTGCACGTCTAATCAGAGTCGGCCGACCCATTCCTTGACGCGGTCCATACGGCCCTAACTGGCCTCTTGACGCAATCTTGACGCTAGAACTCGCGCACCGTTCGAACCCCCAGGACCGCCGCGAATACCAACAACCCAAGCCCAGCCACTGCGTCAATAATCGAAAGGGTCCGCGGACCGAGGCGTGCCCCCGCGACAGCACTGACCGACGACAGCACCACGAACCAACCAGCGCTCCCTATCCCGATGCCGAGGAGCAGTGCCAACGTGTCAGGCGCGGTGTCCGCCACTGCGCCAGCATTCGCGGCGCCAAAGATGGCCGCCCACGAGATGATGGTCAACGGGTTCGAGGCGGTGGCCACCACTCCGGTACGAAAAGCAGAACTAGGTACCGCCACCTCCTGCGACGTCTCTCCACCGAGCCGCAATCGCCAGGCTGTGCGCAGCGTGCGGATCGCCATGAACGCCAGCACAGCGGCGCCGACCAAGCCAAGGGTGAGCCGAACCGGTTCGATCTGGACGATGGCAGCCGCTCCGGCGACACCACAGATCGCGTACAGCAAGTCGACGACGGCCGCACCCAACCCCACGGAAACCCCGACACGAAATCCCGACCTGGTCGAGGTTCGGATGCACAGCAGGGACACCGGACCGACCTGCGCTGCGACGAATCCGCCCAGCAACAGTCCGGCGACGAAGGCGCTGCTCATGCCACCAGCCTAGGGTTCAAGCATGTGCACGATCGTGTTCGCCTGGCAGGTGTTCGACGACGTCCCCTTGGTGATGGCCGCGAACCGTGACGAAGCGGTCGGCCGACCTAGCGACCCGCCACTGATGCTGCAGGACGACCCACCACTGTGGGGCGGTCGCGATCGGCTGGCTGGTGGCACCTGGCTGGCAGTGGATCCGACCGGACGGGTTTGCGCCGTCACCAACCGCCACCCCGGCGGACGACTCCCCGAGCGAGATTCATCGCGTTCCTCGCGAGGGCAGCTTCCAGGTCTGGTCCTCAACACCGTTGACGATGACGCCGCGCTCGCCGTCCTCGACGGCTTCACGGCCGCCACCTACAACCCCGTCAACGTGCTCTACGTTTCGCGCCAAACCGCGCGCTGGGTCGGCATCGACGACGAGGCGGGCGTACGTGCAGCGACTCTCGAGCCGGGAATTCACGTTCTGACAGAACAGGATCCCGACGACCCCAGCAGCGCGAAGGCAACGGGACTGCTTGCCCGGGCCACAGCGTCGGCCGAGGGTGCGACACCGGAAGAACTGGTCGGTCGCTGGCAGCAACTGCTGCGCTCTCACGAGCAGATCACCGACGAACCACAGTCAGCCGCCTGCATCCATGCTGAACAGTTCGGCACGGTGTCGAGTTCTGTCACGGTGATTTCGAGCAACGGAGTCCGCTACGACCATGCCGAGGGACACCCGTGCGTGACGCCGTTCAAGCAGGTCCTGCCCTAGAGATAGAGGCCGGTGCTGCTCTCGATGCGCGTTGCGGCCACCGCGTGAATCTCGCGCTCTCGCAGCAGGATGTACGTCGCGCCGCGGACTTCGACTTCAGCCAGGTCTTCCGGTTCGAAGAGCACTCGGTCGCCCTCTTGCACTGTGCGGACGTTCGGACCGACCCCCACGACCTCGGCCCAGATGAGTCGTTTACCGACCTGCGCAGTGGCAGGGATGACAATGCCGCCGCTCGAGCGACGCTCACCTTCGGAGCCCTCTTCTTGCACGAGTACGCGGTCGTGCAGCAACTGAATGGGCAACTTCGAATCGGCGCGAGACATGATGCTTCAGCGTAGTCGCGAGAGCCAAACGCCGTGCTGTGGGTCAGTAGAGCCCTGGGTCAGCGGTGGAAAATCGCACGCAGTACGACCAGCCCAACGACACTGCCTGCGACGATCGCAATCGGCTTGGGCTTAGGAGACCCGTCCTCGTTGATGAAGGCGTCTTTGACTTTCTGGACCGCCTCTTGGGCGAGCTGTTCTGGACTGATCCGCTCGGACAACTCGTCGACGTTGGAGGCCAATCGGAGCTGCGCTTCGTCGATGTCGGCCTTGATCTCGGCCGCTGACCGAGCCTCGGGAGCCGGGGCCGACTTCTTGTGCTTGGCCTCAGGCGCTTCAGCAGGCGGCGAGTCCACGGTGGCGGCGTTAGTCACGATTCTCCTCGGATCAGCGAACTTCGGCGGCGAAGATGACGCCAATCACCCACCGTACCCACTCACCAGCGTTCTCGGAACCCATACCTCCCGTCCGGCCGACCACAGGCACGCTGAGAGACTGGCCCTCGCACCCCGTGACTTCAGGAGTTCGTAATGACGCAGACCCCTCGCCTCCAGGCGGGCGACAAGGCCCCCAAGTTCTCGCTGCTCGACGACACGGGGGCGACCGTGAAACTGGCGGACCTGCGCGGCAAGAAGGTCATCGTGTACTTCTACCCAGCGGCTATGACACCGGGTTGCACGACGCAGGCGTGCGACTTCACCGCCAACCTCGACGCGATCGAGGAGGCCGGTTACACCGTGCTCGGTATCTCCCCCGACAAGCCAGAGAAGCTGGCCAAGTTCCGCGCCGAGGGCGGACTGACGTTCCCGCTGCTATCGGACCCGACCAAGGAGACGCTCCAGGCGTACGGCGCCTACGGCGAGAAGCAGCTCTACGGCAAGACCGTGGTCGGGGTGATTCGCTCAACCTTCGTCATCGATGAGAAGGGCATCATCGAACGCGCGCTATACAACGTCCGCGCCAAAGGCCACGTAGACAAACTCCGCAACGACCTCGCCATCTCCTAGAGATATCTCCTAGAGATCCTAAGAACGACGCGCTCTCCCACTCTGGTGCAACAAACTCCGCATTCATGCTGTGGAAACGCGCATTAGGATCAGTGGTCACGCGGGAGTGGTGGAATGGCAGACACGCAGGTCTTAGGAACCTGTGCCGAAAGGCGTGGGGGTTCGACTCCCCCCTTCCGCACCGAGGTAAATGCTCAGGTCCGAGCTGTCCATCTATGAATGAAGACGACGAATGCCAAGACTGCTGCCGCTCCGAACACTGGTGCGGGCTTGCCAGACACTAGGTCAGTCATCTGCGGGCCAATGACCGCGAGGGCTGCAGTCACTACAACGGCTCCCGATGCGGCCAAGCCGGTGAACCGTGATACCCACCCCACCGCAATCAGTGCCAAACCCCAAGGCCAGGCATAGATGAGGCTCACCGCTCCCAACCGCGTCAGCCTCATCTCCGACGCGGTCAAGGCGAGACCGAGCGGAAGACCCACCGCCACGATGAGCCCTGCCGTCACCGACACAGCACGGACCGACGTTGAGGTTCGCTGGGGCAGGTCACGGTGCCTGATCAGCAGCCACAAGCAGATGAGGACACCCAGCAGCCCAGCCAAGCCCACAACGAAAGCGAGTGTCTCCAGGGTGTGAATCCGACCGCCGTACGTCCCGCCCATCCCGCTGGCGGGCTGCCAGTGTCGAAAGGCCACGACCCCCGAACTGGCCAACTGGGCGGCGGCGACCGCTGCGACAGCTGGTGCTCCCGCCTGGATCGGTTTGGACTGTCTCCCAAACAACGACGCCGCCGCCGAGCCTGCGCCAACAACGACCAGGACCCACAGCCACCAGGGATAGATCGTTGAGTGGAGGCCCGTCCCGGTCTGGCTGGGCTCATCACGAACGAACAGGCAACATCCGATCAAGACAAAGCTCACTAACAAAGCGATATTGCCAAGCAGCCAGCCAACCCCAACACGCTCACGGTCTCCGACCGGTGTCGTCATTTGACCGGCTTACTCGTTGCGAGCTGTCGCTCAGCCTCCCCCAGTGTGCTCAGTGCACCTTCACGGATTTGGTCCACGCCGACCACGGGCCGTCGCCGGGCTTGTTCACGGCCCGCACCCGGAATTTGTATGAGTGCCCGGCCTTGAGGAAGTTCACCTTGACCTTCAACACGCTCCCGTCGACCACGCGGTGCTGCCCGTCGGAGCTCTCGATCTTGTAGTGGAGCACCTCCGACCCGTTTGGCTTTGCCGCCGCCCACTTGACCAGTGCGGAGTTGTTTCCGCCCTTGGCCGTGACATTGGTGACCTTGGTCGGCACGCCGGCCGGGGTGACGGTCTCGCTGTCCGTCGCTTGGCCTTGGCCCGCAGCGTTCACGCCAGCCACGGTGAAGTGGTAGGCGCGGCCGTTCTTCAGCTTCTTGAACACGGTGCCTCGGGCTGAGCCGTCGACCGTCTTCTCCACGCCGCCCGGGAACCGGGTGACGATGTACGACGAGACGGGCTTGCCGTTGGGTTTGGCCGCTGTCCAGGTGACCTTGACGCGGTGGTTGCCGGCCAGCGCAGTCACCTTCGCGGGCGCACCCGGCTTCCCGAAGGGCGTCACCGTGTTGGTCTCCTTCGAGTCCGCGCTGGGGCCGACCGTGCTGTCGGCCCGGATCCGGAAGGTGTATGACGTTCCAGCCTTGAGCCCGGTGACGTCGCACGTCATCGCAGCGGCGGCGGCCGTGCATGTCTGCTCGTCCGGGAACGACGTGACGGTGTAACCGGTCCTTGTGCCATCGCCGTCGACCGACGGTGGCTTCCAGGTGACCGTCGCGGCCCGGTCGCCGGGCGTGGCGGCAGGTTCGCGCGGGCGGCTCGGCGGCGTGCCGGTCAAGACAGCGAACGAGTGCACGGCACTGTCGGTCGCGCCTTCGTTGTCGGTGACCCGCAGCTTGACCGAGTAGGTGCCCGGGTTGACGAAGTCGTGCGTCGGATTGACGCCGGTGCCGTCGAAGACGCCGTCGTTGGTCCAGTCCCACTCGTAGGTCGCGATCGAGCCGTCAGGGTCACTCGAGCCGGCCGCGTTGAAGGTGCAGGTGCCGTCGTCGGCCGTGCAGTCGGAGGTGAAGGCCGCGACCGGCGGCTGATTGTCCAGGCTCGCGCCCTGGTAAACGCGCACATAGTCGACCAGGCCGACGTAGTAGTCGCACGTGGCGACCGACCCGCAGCCGGTCTTGCCGCCGACCCACAGCGGGGCTGTGTTGTCCACGCCGGTCACAGGCTTGAGCTGGTGGCCGTCCTTGGCATCGTCGATGTAGACCGTCGTGCCCGTCGCGGTGAGCTCGCACTTGATCGTGTGCCACTGATTGTCATCGACGAGGATGCTGCTCTTGGTCGCGCCTTGCACGGTGTCGCCCTTGAACAGGCACGACGCCTGCCCGCCGCTCAGTTGCATGCGCCACTGGCCGCCGGAGGTCGACAGTCCCTTCTGCACGATCACGCCGTCGGTCGCGCTGGTCTTGACCTTGACCTCGACCGCGAACTCCTGTGAGCCGGGATCGAGCTCGGCGGCGTCTGCGACGGTGACCACCCGGTTGTCACTGACGACAGTGGGCGCGGCCCACTGGTAGCCGAACCCATCTTCGCTCGCCGCGTGCGTGTCGAGGCCGGCTGCCGCAGCGCCAGCGGCGATCACACCGTCGTTGCTGCCTACCGAGTCGGCCATCGTGGTGCCGGTGTCGCTCTGCATCTGGTAGTTCGCGACAACCGTCGTCGGCGCCTTGCGGGCGGCTGGTGCGGCCGACACCGGACTGGCGACCAAGGTGCCGGTCAGGCACGCCACGGCGGCGACGGACACGGTCTTCCATGCAGTGCGCATGATTCCTCCGAGTTTCGTCGTGGCGGGCCGTTCGCTGGAGACTCGACTAGTCACCGGCCCATGTCACGAGTATGAAGTCCGAAACGCCCGTCGGGGTGAAAATCCCCACATCTTCACTCCCGCCCCCTTTGAATTACGGAGCCGACCCGACGGGTAGCAGCACCGACCCACTGCCAGCTGAGCAGGAGGTTGCCCAGACCTGCCTCGACTTCATCACCCGATTTGTGAAGTAGAGCCGACTACGCCACAGGTGCCGACTGTCGTTCGATGATCGATCGGATTTGCTTCAAACTGATCAGCGAGATGATGGAATTGACTCCAATAACCGCACCCAGGCCACCGAAGATTGCCATGAAGGCGAAGAAGAAGTATCCAAACCCATCGTCACCGGTGAGGTGAAGGGGGTCTTGAGCGATCCAGACGTAGGTTCCCACAATTAGCAGCGGGTAGAGCGCGCTGACGCCAAGGGTGACGCGACTACGCAGTCGCAGGGTCCGAGCGGCCTCACCAAGTTCACTGGACTCTTCGTCGCTGAGCCCCGGCCAATTGGCGGCGGCTACCGCGCTAGCCAACACCGACAACGACGTGAAAGTAACAATGCCGAGCACCACGTCAAGAGTTGCTCGACCGATGAAGTGGGCAGAACGTTCTATCGGCTGCTCCCTTCTTACATCGCGCATCCACCCTTGCACCTTCACGAAGACCACTACGCTCGCGGCCCAAAGCCCGATCGGCCAAAGCAAGATGGGCAGGAACATCAGCCACGCAACGAAGGCAGCCAAGCCCACGAAAGCTGCAATCCGCGCGATCCGAATCGGTGCGGTGAGGCCGTGGAGTTCGTGTTGGGCAACCATCGGCTAGAACCTAGCGCCTAACGCCCGAACGGACCGAAGTCATCAGACGGCTAGGCGGCCGGCTCCGATTGTTTCGCGAGCAGACGTCGCGCGTCCTTAAGGCAGATGAATGTGATCCCAGAGTTGATACCGAGCACCAACACCAGGCCGCCGAAAATAGCAAAGATCACTACGAGGAGATATCCGAAATCCAGTTCATCACGCTGGTGAGCGGGGTCAATCAAAACCAGCAAGTACGTGCCGAGGAGCAAGAGCGCGTAGCAGACGCTCACAACGATGGTCGCGTAACTGCACCGACGGAGCGTGATGGCCAGTCGTTCCAGCTCCTTGCACCGAACTTGCGACAGCCCGGGCTCCTTGGCGGCGGTGACTACACCGCTGGACAGCACCGATAACGACGTGCAGGTGAGTATGCCGACAAGCAGGTCAGCAATGCCTCGTCCAACAGTTGCGGCGGAAACTGCCAACCCCTGACTTTTCCGTGACTTCCGGAGCCACCATTGAACTTGCACGTAGACCACAATCCCTACAGACCAAAGCACAACAATGGAGATCAAGAGGGGCCAAAGAAGCGGCCCCCACACGAAGACTCCGACTGCAGCAACGACTGAAGCCCACGCACCGACCCATGCCACCCGAAACGGAGCGGCCAGACCGTGGAGTTCGGGCCGGGCAGCCATCGGCTAAAACTTTGCGGCCAACGCCCGGAACGCTCGGCCGCGGTGACTTATTGCGTCCTTCTCCTCCGCTGACATCTCCGCAGTCGTACGACTTTCGCCATCCGGGACGAAGATCGGGTCATAGCCGAACCCTCGACTGCCTTGACGCCCCCAGATCAACCGCCCCGATAGCCGACCTTCGACGACTACCTCTGACCCATCCGGTCTCGCCATCGCGGCCGCACACACGAACTGCGCGCCACGACGTTCTTCGGGTACGTCGGAAAGCTGCCCTAGTACCAGCGAGAGGTTCGCGTCGTCGTCACCATGACGTCCCGCCCATCGCGCCGAGAAGATCCCCGGCATGCCGTTCAGTGCGTCCACGCAGAGTCCCGAGTCGTCGGCAACCGCGGGCAGCGACGTCGCAAGCGCCACCGCGTGCGCTTTCAGCAGCGCGTTCGCTGCGAACGTCGACCCCGTCTCAGGGACGTCCGGTACTCCCGGGAACTCGTCGACGCCCACCAACTCGACGTCGAGTCCTGTCTCGGTAAGGATCCGGTGCAACTCAGCAACCTTGTGACGATTGCGTGACGCCAAGACCCAGCGCTGGGTCACGACGCGAGCGCTGCCTGCTGAAGTCGCGTCAACTCCGCGCACCCGCCCACGGCTAGATCTAACAAGGCGTCCAATTCGGCACGGTCGAACGCCGCGCCCTCTGCTGTGCCCTGAACCTCGACGAACCGGCCGTCTCCCATGCAGACGACGTTCATGTCTGTCTCAGCGGTGACGTCCTCGTCGTAGCAAAGATCGAGCATGGGTGTTCCGCCGATCACGCCGACCGACACCGCGGCGACCGATCCCGAAAGCGCGTCCGCGCCTGCCTTAACCAGTCCCTCGCCCTTGGCCCATGAAATGGCGTCCGCCAATGCGACGTACGCACCGGTGATTGCGGCGGTACGAGTCCCGCCGTCTGCCTGCAAGACGTCGCAGTCGAGGACGACGGTGTTCTCCCCCAAGGCCGACAGGTCGACCACCGCACGCAACGAACGTCCGATCAGCCGCGAGATCTCATGCGTGCGTCCGCCGATCCGTCCCTTGACTGCCTCTCGGTCACTTCGGGTGTGGGTCGAGCGAGGCAACATCGCGTACTCAGACGTCACCCAGCCGAGTCCGCTGCCCTTACGCCACCGTGGCACGCCGCCCGTCAGCGAAGCGGTGCACAACACCCGCGTCCGGCCGAACTCGACGAGCACTGACCCCTCGGGGTGTTCGCTCCACGCACGCGTGAATCGGACGGGACGAAGTTGGTCGGCGCTGCGGCCGTCGACACGAGTCATGCCGTGAGGCTATCGACTGACCTCAAGCGTCAGCCCGGGAGTGGCCAATGACGTCGTCCCCCTGAACGCGCGCGCCGCCTCTGCTAACGCGACCTCAGTCGAGTTCCACGGCGGGACGTGGGTCAGCACGACGTGACCGACACCGGCTCTGGCCGCGACCTCACCGGCTTCGACGCCAGTCAGGTGCAGGTGTGGCGGGTTCTGCTCCCCATCAACGGCTGACGCTTCGACGAGCAGGACGTCGACACCATCGGCCAGTTCAGGCAACTCCTCGCACGGACCAGTGTCTCCGGAATAGACCAGCGACGCACCGTCGACGTCGAACCGAATCGCGTACGCCTCTCCCGGATGAGCCATGCGCGCCGTCCGAATTCGAAACGGCCCGATCTGGCTCGTCAGGGGCAGTTCTTCGAAGGCAAACGTCGAACGCTTCACGGGCGCCTCGGACGCGCCGCTCGCACCCCACAACCGCTCTTCCAATCCGGCGGGTCCGTAAACCGGAAGCAACCCGAAGACTTCGTACGGTCCATACGCCCGAGCAACATCGAGCGCCAACAGATCAATGCAGTGATCCGCGTGCAGATGCGAGATGGCCACCGCGTCGATCTGACCGATCTCGACGTATCGCTGCAACGGACCGAGCGCGCCGTGACCGAGGTCGACAACAAGGCGAAACCCGTCATGTTCGAGCAGGTACGACGAGGCGGCCGAGTGCGGCCCGGGCATGCTGCCCGAACATCCGACGACGGTGAGCTTCACGCAAAAACTCCCGCGTGTTCGACGTCTGCGACCTCCGGCCCCAAGAACCGCGAGGCAAGATGCGCGAACGGAGCGGGGTCACCCGTAGCCAAGAACCGGTGGACCGGTTCCGCAAGGTCGTCTGAACGCAGCAACTCGTTCTCGGACAACACACGGTAGACGTCGCGCGCGGTCTCATCAGCGCTCGAGACAAGCGTGACTTCGTACCCCATGACGTACGAGATGACGCCAGCTAGAAGGGGGTAGTGCGTGCAGCCCAGGACCAACGTGTCGACACCTGCTTCACGAACCGGGTCGAGGTACTCGTGCGCGACCGCCAGCAACTGCGAACCACCGGTGACGCCTCGCTCGACGTACTCGACAAAGCGAGGACACGCCTGCTGCGTGAGAATCATCTTCGGCGCTGCGGCAAAAGCGTCGGCGTAAGCGCCCGACTTGATCGTGGCCGCCGTCCCGATGACGCCGACGTGGTTGTTCCGCGTGGCGTGCACTGCTCGACGTACTGCTGGATGAACAACCTCAACGACTGGCACGTCGTAACGTTCTCGCGCGTCGCGCAACACCGCTGCGCTCGCACTGTTGCACGCGATGACGAGAAGTTTCACGCCTTGCTCGACAAGGTGGTCCATAACGTCGAGCGCGAAAGATCGAACCTCGGCGATCGGGCGCGGACCGTACGGACCACGCGCGGTGTCGCCGACGTAAAGCAATGGCTCGTTGGGCAGCACGTCCAAGATCGCCCTGGCGACCGTCAGGCCGCCCACTCCGCTGTCGAAGATCCCGATAGGTGCGTCGGCCACGGCGTCAGCCTAAGCCCCGGCGCCCACGTGGGCCGACCCGACGTCAGCCGTGCCAGCGCGTACCGCAACAAGTGTTCAGAATTGGTCGTTGACGCGCACCATCTCGCACACTCCCCACCTTCATGTGCTGAATTGAACGCCACAGCGCACCATCTCGCACAGTTGTGGCGACGGGCTCGGTCGACCACGGCTCTCCCCACCTCTACCAGGTCGAACAGTTGTGCACATATGTGGGCAGCGTTGAGCGCACCGGCCGCTGGCCACGCTGCACTCGTGCAATGACCGACACGTCCCTCATGAACTCAATGATGATCCGGCAGCAGGAAGGGGTAGTAAGCAGACTTCAGGCCCTGGACGCCGGATTGACCCAGTCCGCGATCAATTCCCGCATCCGGAGTGGTCGATGGCAAAGGCTTCACGACGGCGTTTACCTAACATCACCGATACCGCCGAGTTTCCGACAGCGAGCTTGGGCAGGAGTCCTTGCGGCTGGACCGGGTGCCGTAGCCAGTCACATGAGCGCAGCCATCTTGCTCGACATCATGCCAACGAACGCGGACCCCATCACCGTCTCTGTTGCAGACGGAAGGCAGCCGCGACGACGGGCCGGACTAATCGTGCGGCGACGTCGTGAGGTTACGCGGAACCGAACTCCAATCCGCCAAGAACCGACCCAATAGACACGACGCTCGACCTCGTGGCGGACTGCCGTGACCCCGGCGACGTCGCGTCCGTGGTCATTCGTTGCTTCGATCGGGGACGGATTCGCCCCCGAGACCTGCGGGCCAGGCTCGGTGAGCGCCCGATGCAACCGTCCCGTGCTCTGCTCCTTGAGCTTCTCGAGTCAGTCGCCGATGGGGTTCGCTCACCTCTGGAACACCGCTACCGGCGCGACGTCGAAATCGCGCACGGTCTACCGCATCCCACTCGTCAGTCCGCCAGACGAAGCACGAGCGGATGGTACGTCCGTGACCTTGGAGTACCGACAAGTGGCGACTCGTGGTCGAACTCGACGGTCGGTTGAACCACGAGGCAACTGAGCGGGTATTTCGCGATATGGAGCGGGACAACTTTGCAGTCTTGTCCGGTGACGCCTCCCTGCGCTACGGCTGGATCAACGTCGCAGGAACTCCCTGCCGAGTCGCCGAACAGGTGGCAGCGGTCCTGATGACACGTGGTTGGACCGGTAGTCCTCCGTCGATGCGGCGCAGCGTGCACGCTGTCGATTCGATAGCGATGCCCGGACCACGTGTGCGGAATTGGTTCGCCCTGGACGAACAATTCTGCACGCAGATGGGGGGTGTTGTGCAGTTTGGTGCGGGCTAGCGCACAATTTCGCACATTGTTGCGGTGGGAGTGAACGACCCGCGCCCCGGTCACGCCCATAGCTGGCCCTCGATCGAGCTTTCGGCTTCGTCGAGGGTCGTTGCGTCGTAGACGCCGGTCGACAGGTACTTCCAGCCGCCATCGCATACCACGAGTGCGATGTCTGCGCGCTCTCCTGCCTCGACTGCCTTACGCGCAACGCCCAGGGCGGCGTGCACGATCGCACCGGTCGAGATCCCCGCGAAGATGCCTTCCTGCTCAAGCAGTTCGCGCGTTCGACGGATTGCATCACGCGGACCGACAGAAAACCGCGTCGTCAACACCGTCTCGTCGTACAACTCCGGTACGAACCCTTCGTCAAGGTTGCGTAGTCCGTACACGAGCTCGCCGTATCGCGGTTCTGCGGCGACGATCGAAATACCAGGCACGTGCTCGCGCAGGAATCGTCCTGCGCCCATCAAGGTGCCCGTCGTGCCAAGGCCAGCAACGAAGTGGGTGATGGTCGGCAGGTCTGCGAGGATCTCCGGCCCGGTCCCCTCGTAGTGCGCCAACGCGTTGGCCGGGTTGCCGTACTGGTAGAGCATCACCCACTCGGGACGTTCGGCGGCCAGATCCTTCGCCACGCGCACCGCTTCATTAGAACCACCGACAGCGGGCGAGGAGATGATCTCTGCGCCCCACATCTTCAACAGTTGAGTGCGTTCGACCGACGTGTTCTCCGGCATCACGCAAACGATGCGATACCCCTTGAGCTTGGCCGCCATCGCCAACGAGATTCCGGTGTTGCCGGACGTCGGTTCCAAAATCGTGCAGCCGGGAGTAAGCCGACCTGATGCTTCGGCTTCTTCGATCATCGCCAAAGCTGCGCGATCCTTCACCGACCCGGTCGGGTTTCGATCCTCGAGCTTGGCCCAGAGTCGAACGTCCGGCGATGGCGACAGCCTCGGAAGGCCGACCAGGGGGGTGCGACCAACCGAGTCGAGCAGTGAGTCGTAGCGCGTCATTCGTCGATGTCGGCGGCACCGCCCGCGACGGCAGGCAAGATCGTGACCTGGTCACCTTCGCCAACCGGCGTCGCGAGACCGTCAAGGAATCGCACGTCCTCGTCATTGAGGTAGACGTTCACGAAGCGGCGCAGGCCAGATTCGTCAACCAACCGTTCGCGGATTCCGGAGAACTGCGCATCCAGGTCGCCGAATACCTCGTCCAGCGTGGCTCCGGACGCGTCGACTGCCTTGGCGCCACCGGTGTAGTTACGCAAAATCGTGGGGATACTGACCTCGACGGCCATGGGCTTAGCGCTCCTTCTCTGTAGAGGTCGGTATCGGACCTAACGCCGGAACCACGCTGACTTCTTCCTCGGTGATCGCCTCGTCCACGATGCGGAACGATCGAAACTCTACGGTCTCAGGGTCGCGGGTGGACACCACGACGTAGTGCGCTCCTGGCTCTGAGGCGTAAGACACGTCGGTGCGCGAGGGATAGGCCTCGGTCGCCGTGTGCGAGTGGTAGACCACCACCGGTTCCTCGTCGGCGGCATCCATCTCGCGGTAAAGCCGCAGCAGATCCATCGAGTCGAACTCGTAGAACGTCGGCGAGCGGGCGGCATTGACCATCGGGATGAACCGCGTGGGCGTGCCCGAGCCGACGGGTCCGGCAACCACGCCGCAGCACTCGTCGGGGTGGTCACGACGTGCATGAGCCACGATCGCGTCGTACGTCGCTTGGTCAATCGTCAGCACTGAATCAGGTTAGTCGAGCGAGGAATCCAACGATTCGACCAGTCCCTCTTGCAAATAAGTGGCCATGCGGTAAGCGAGATACGCCGCCTCCTCGTCCGGCGACTCGACCTCGACCTCCGCATCCTGCGTCACCATCAGCGACGTCCCAAGCATCAGTCGTACATCGTTGAGGGCTCCCAGCAATGACAAGGTCTGCAATCTGTTGATCTGGACAACCCCCTCGTCGAGGACCGAAAGGAAGTACGTCGCGTCCTGACGTTTGCGAGTTCGCAGCTGGCCGTGGCTGAACCGCCGAAACTCCACCGCAGCTTCTTCGTCCTCCATCACACCGTCGGGAAGCAATCGAGCCATCACTGCGTCGGCGGGACGATCCGCAGGAGCGGCATGGCTTTGCGCCAACGCCGTCAACGGATCATCGGGGACGTCTGCTTCCGGTCCAAGCCGCTCAAGCAACTCCTCGACGTACGGTCGCAGGGGAGCAGCAAAGACGCTCACGTCGATGTACAGCGAAAAATCGCTGGAATCCTGAGTCATTTGTCCTGCTGCAACGTTGCCCACAACCCGTACCCGTGCATCGCGGCGACGTCACGCTCCATTTCCTCGCGCGACCCGTTCGCCACCACCGCTCGCCCGTCGTTGTGCACCTGGAGCATGAGCTCGGTCGCCTTGTCTCGCGCGTAGCCGAAGTACTCCTGCAGCACAAAGGTGACGTAGCTCATCAAGTTGACTGGGTCGTTCCACACAAGGGTGATCCACGGGCGATCCGGTCGGACGTCCTCCCCCGATTCCGGCTTGTCTACCTCGGCCGGTGCGGTGCTCACGAGGACATGGTGACACGTCCGACGGACCGGTCGACGAAAGTTACTCCGCATGAGGGATCCTGGGAGCGACCACGGAGGTTGAATGGACATCCCGCCCAGAGGTGCCGGCCTTCCGGAACCGCCGTTGCTGGCACGTATTCGCGACTGCGTGATCGGCGACGACACCGTCATGCCCGGTCCGTACGGCCCAAGGCGTGTGACGTACGCCGACTACACGGCCAGCGGGCGGGCGCTCACCTTCATCGAGGACTTCATCCGAGACGAGGTGCTGCCTCGCTACGCCAATACCCACACCGAGTCGAGCGGCACCGGTCGTCAGACAACCCGGCTGCGTGAGGACGCCCGTGCCCTGATCCAACGATCGCTGCGCGCCGGTCCCGACACCTGCGTCATCTTCGCCGGCTCTGGGGCGACAGGGGCGATCGACCGTCTCGTCGCCATCCTCGGACTGCGCATCCCGTCAGAACTTGAAGACGCCCACCAACTCAGCGCGCACATCTCGGCCCACGCACGTCCGGTCGTGTTCACCGGACCCTTCGAGCACCACTCGAACGAGTTGCCGTGGCGCGAGTCCATCGCCGATGTCGTTCGCATTCCAGAAGACGCCGACGGCCACATCGACCAAACCGTCCTCGAACAAGAATTAGTTCGTCACCGCGAGCGACCGTTACTTATCGGTGCCTTCTCAGCGGCGAGCAACGTCACCGGGATTGTCAGTGACACCTATGGGATCTCGACGTTGCTGCATACCTACGGAGCGCTGGCGGTATGGGACTTCGCTGCCGCTGGCCCATACATCGACATCGAGATGGACGCGCCAGGCGACGCGAATCCCATGGCGTACAAGGACGCCATCGTTTTGTCACCGCATAAGTTCGTCGGCGGGCCGGGAACGCCAGGTGTACTTGCCGTCCGACGCAACTTGCTGCGCAACCGGGTTCCGGCGGTTGTCGGCGGCGGGACGGTCGCCTACGTCAACCCCGAAGAGCATGTCTACCTCGACGACCCGGTGCACCGGGAAGAAGCTGGCACGCCGGCGATTGTCGAGTCGATCCGAGCGGGGCTGGTCTTTCAACTCAAGGACACCGTGGGGACCGAGACAATTCGCGTTCACGAGGCGGACTACGTGCGTCGGGCCATCGATGCCTGGCAACAGGTCGATGAAATCGACGTGCTCGGCAACACCGAAGCCGAACGGCTGTCCATCCTTTCGTTCGTTGTCCGACGTCCAGGCGGCAAGTACCTGCACCACAACGCCGTCGTCGCCCTGCTCAACGATCTGTTCGGGATTCAGGCGCGCGGAGGTTGTTCGTGCGCTGGCCCTTACGGTCACCGACTCCTGGGCATCGACATCGAACGTTCGCACGAGTTCGAGCGCGAGATCACCACCGGTTGTGAAGGCATCAAGCCTGGCTGGGTGCGCGTCAACTTCAACTACTTCATCGCCGAGGAAGTCTTCGACTACATCGTTCGCGCCGTGGCCTTCGTCGCGGAGCAGGGTCATCGCTTCCTGCCGGACTACGCGTTCGACACCGGTACCGGCTTGTGGACGCATCGCGACGCCCCAGCGGATGTGCCCATGCGTCTGTTTGATGTGTCATACGACGATGACGGTCAAATGATTCATCCGATCACCGGCGAGCAGGCACCGATCGAAGAATTGGTTCACTACCTCAAGCAGGCAACTGCGTTGCTGGCCGAACGCGCTGACGTCTCGGATTGGACCCAACATCTCGACGTCAGCGCGGACTTCGAGGCACTGCGATGGTTCGAGTTGCCAGCAGCCTGCCTGGTTACTAACCGACCTTGACCGCTATCCGTCCGCTCACGCCGCGGTCCAACTGACCCGACCGCGCGACCACTCGGTAGACGTGCTTGCCGCGACTAGGGGATCGCAATGAGAACGCGAACGAGCCGTCGGCCAGTACCGGGACCGAACGACCACTGACCCACTTGCCGTTGATCCAAATCTGACGGACCGCCTCGGTTCCTGGACTCGGTTTGGAGGCAGTGCCTCGAAGTGTCCAACGTCCCTGGCCCGCTGAAACGTGATGTGGCCGGTGCACGTTCACGGCATAGGTGACTCGCGTCGACGTAGCCGCCGTGGTGTGCGGAAGCAGCGCCCAGCCTGCAGCCGTACTCACTCGCCACTGCATGGGTCGTCCGGGGTTGACCCTGAACGTCACCCTCCCGTCGCGGCTGGTGAGTTGACGACCAACGGTGACCCATTGCGTCTCACCCACAGGCCTACGTTCGAGCGTAGTGCTGACCGCAGCTGCTGGACCACGATCGTTCGTCACCTTTGCTTTGACTAAGGCGGTTTCCCCGAACGCAACTGTGTCAGGAGCCGAAAGGGTCACGGCCGGCGCCACCCGAGCGACCCGCTTCCCATAGTTATCCAGCCTTCCCCAGGTCCCCCCAGACTCATACCCAAGCGCCCAGATCGCAACTCCCCGGATCTGGTACCGCTCGACCAACGGCAGCTTCGCAGCTGTCGACCTCGCGTCGTCGAACCACACGACGCGCTTCGCAACACAGTGTCGACCCCCAGCCGAATAGGGCACGCGGTAACTGAAGGTTCGACTTGTGCCGCCCTGGCTCCAGCGCGGCTTTACGTGCTCGCTGATCGCCAGGGCCTGCATGCCGCGCGTTGTCCGAGAGATCGACTCGTGTGCCGACGCTGGGCACCTGCCAGAGACCGTCTTACTGAACCAGTCTCTACCGTAAGCCGGAATACCAAACGAAATCTTCGATGACTTGACCTCTGACGTGGCGTAACGAAGAACCTCTGATACCCAGGACTTCGGTGACATCGGTCCAGGGGGTCCGCCGCTCCAGTGGTAGTCGTAGGTCATGATGCGCAGTCGATCGGCCGCAGCTCCTAGCCGCCGGTAGTCATAGACGTACCAGTTCGGGTCCGTTCGACTGGTTCGGGCGGGAACCGTCACTGACAACAGTTGACCATTCGCTTGAAGTCGTTGCTCCAAATTGCGAACAAACTGTGGGTAGAGCGTACGTACCGTCTGTTTGGCACTCGCGCTACCAAAGTTGATGCTTTCGTAGTCCAGATCGATCCCAGCGACGTGGTAGCGGCTAGCCAGTCGCGCCAACGTGCGTGCATGTGCCGCGCGTCGCGAACGGTCCGACAGAAGCGCCGCAAACTGATCGGCATTGAGGTCGGTTGTCAGCGTGGGGATGTCAGCGACTCCGACCCTTCGCAAGTTCGCTCGCATTTGCTGCCAGGCACCTGCAGACAGCTTTAGTTCGACGTCGGTAGCTGAATGCACCTCGAACACAAAGGGAGAGGCGTCGTCAAACAAATCTGCGTGTTGGACGACTGACTGCGTCGATCCATCGGCCAGCCAATAGGGCATCCATCCGGTCACGAAGGTCCGAGGCTTGACGCTGGCCTTTTCATCCGTCGCGCCTGACGATGGGCCGAGCGAGACGATCATGGCGAGCGAGGTCACGGCGGCCAGAACCGCCGATAACGACCTCAGACGCACGATGGGGACCTCTCCTCAGAACGGGCTCTCCCTTAGCCTCGGATCCTGAGCGCACCTCCTTGAGGTCAGAGCGGCACCGCGGGCGTGTTGTTGATCACGTCTCCGCGTACCGCCACTCGAACTGTTCGCGTGAGGGTGGTTCGCCAGTCCCAGCCCGCCGTGAGTTGCAAGCGCCAGTCGTACGTTCGCGTGGCGGTGACCGGATAGTCGATATCGCCTGTGCTGGTCGTTGGCACACTCGCTATGGATTTCCACGACTGGCCCGGCACTCGCCGCTGCACGTCTACCGGCTGCGCAGTAATCGGTTGCCCATCGACGGTGAATCGCCCGGTCACGGAGAACGCATGACCCACGTGAACCTTGTTCGGCGCATTCATCGATGATCTTGCAGCATCGGGGGTCTGCTGCTTTGCAAACTTGGTCAGCACCGGCCAAATGTGCGAATCCTCAACGCCCAATGCCCACAGTGCGATGCCCTGGACGTGCTGCTTTCGCACAATCTCCAGCTTGGCGTTCACCGAGCGCGTGCCTTCGAACCACACCTCGCGAAGCGCGACGCAGGTTGTGGCCCTCGTCATACGTGCGGTGGTACTTGAAGTGGGACTCCCCCGACACCCGATCCCACTGGACCTCCGCCCCCCAGTCATTCGCCAGTGTCTGCGCCTGCGCCACCGTTGGCACGGCAGTGTCAGTAACCGGTGGGTCGAGCTTGGGGCACTTCCCGCTCTCGCGCTTGACGTACCAGTTGAGCCCGGACGCAGGTTGACCCATGAACACCGGAGTCCGTCCGAATCTGGCATGCGCATAGTGGGCAACCTGGTTCACCCAGTCGATCGGCGCCAACGGACCCGGCTCGCCACCCACGTAGTGATAGTCGTACGTCATCACGGTCACGCGATCGGGCAGACCGGCCAGCGCTCGGTAGTCGTACACCGTCCAGTTCGGGTCCTTGTCACTAACGCGTGCTGGGACAGTCAGCGACAACGACAAGCCCTGCTTATGCAGCGCCTTTGCTAAGCCAGCTACAAAGACTGGGAACTTCTTCCGAACGATCGTGCGCCACGGACTGGCCGGTGTGTTCATCGCCTCGAAGTCAAGGTCGACGCCATCTGCACCAACTCGGCTGACCATGGCGAGCAGGTTGTTGATCAGGTTCGTGCGGCGAGCCGGGTCAGACAGCAGCCGTCCCATCGAGACTGAGTCCATCCCGAAGTCATTGACTGTGGGGAAGGCGCGGACACCGACGGCATGCAGCCGGTCTACCGCTGTGACCAACTCGCTCTCCACTGGAGTGGCGACGTCCGAGGGGAGAATATGACCTGCCGCAGTCGCGCGGTACCAGAAGATTGCGGCTTCAGAGAAGAGTTTGGGATTGCTCTCAACCGATGCCAACCCCTCGTTAACGTCCCACCACGGGATCCAGCCGGTAGCCACTCGACGGTCGCTGTGCGGGGACAGCGAAACGGTGTCAGCACTGGCGATTTCGACGCTGGGCAGCACGGCAACCGAACTCGCCAGAACGGCGAGCACACTCAAGAAAACAGCCAGCCGCAGCCTCATCGATCGAGGCTAACAGTTCAGAGGTGTCGGCCTGACCACGTCCATGGGTACTCGGCGTCTTCAGCGTCGGTGGCTCTACTCCCGATCTCGAGGGGTCGGAACGTGTCGACCATGACGGCAAGTTCGTCGGTTCCCTGCTTGCCGATGCTGGCCTCGACACTGCCCGGCTGTGGACCGTGCGTGAAGCCATTCGGGTGCAGGGTCAGCGACCCCTGACCGATGCCCGCGCCCCGACGACTCATGAAATCCCCGCCTACGTAGAACAACACCTCGTCTGAGTCGACGTTGGCATGGTTGTACGGGGCCGGGATCGACTCTGGGTGGTAGTCGAATAGCCGAGGGACGAAGGAGCAGACCACGAAATTGGGGCCAGCGAAGGTCTGATGCACCGTCGGCGGTTGGTGGACCCGGCCGGTGATCGGCTCGAAGTCATGAATGGACAGCGCATACGGATACTGGCCCCCGTCCCATCCGACAACGTCGAACGGATGATGCGCGTACACGTATTCAGTGACGCCTTGCTGATGGCGCACGAGTACCGCAACGTCCTCCCCCTCGACGATGAGTGGCTCCCCCGGTGCCCGAAGGTCTCGTTCGCAGAATGGCGAATGCTCCAGAAACTGCCCGCGCTTTGACAGGTAGCGCGCAGGGGGACCGATGTGACCGCGTGCCTCGACCACGAGCAGTCGAAGCAGATCGCCATCATTGGGCACCACCCGATACGTCGTGGATGTCGGAAGCACGACGTAATCGCCCGTACGTACCGGCAATGCGCCAAATATCGTTTCGACAATCGCAGAGCCGTCCTCGACGTAGAGCACTTCGTCACCAATCGCGTTGCGATACAGCGGCGACGGTGTCGTTGCTGCGACGTACGACAGCCGCACGTCGGCGTTACCGAACAGCAGGTGTCGACCGGTGACCGCGTCATCGGTCGGACCGACGTCCATCTTGTGAGCGCGAATGTGACGCGGGAGCAGCGGATGGTTCGGACTCAGCACGCCGGCGTCGAGAGTCGCTGCCGTAGCTGAGACGATCGCCGTCGGTAAGTGCCGGTGATACAGCAACGCGGACTCGCTGGAGAATCCCTCTTGTCCCATCAGTTCCTCGGTGAACAGACCACCGTCTGGTCGACGGAACTGGGTGTGCCGCTTATGCGGGATCTGACCAACCGCTCGGTAGTGGGCCACCGCTCCTCCTTTTCCGAGGATGTCCGATAATCGGGCAGTTTCGTCCGCTCACAACGACCATCCGCTACTGTCGACGCCGTGTCAAGAGTGCCAGGTCTCAGCGATCAACTCATCGACGACGCTGCGGTATTTCCCCCCGGCAATGCTCCAGTGGACCGTGCACTACGCGATCACGCAGCCTGGCGTGGCAGCGCCTACGAGGGCTTGGTCGGACCACTCCTGCTACCCGCCTCTGCCGTCCACGCTGCGCGTAACGCGGCCGATCCAACTGACGTCCTAAGCCTCGGCCTGATCGGCGACACCGGGCTCGAAGGCCTGATCGCGGCACGTGATGCAATGCAGGACGACGCGTGGTTCTCGATCGTGCAGTTCGAGTTGGCGTTGCGCTCCCCTGACGATCCACCAGGCGCAGTAAAGCGACTGCTGAGCGACTTGCCGTTCACCGCGCCGACGTACATCGAGCTCCCGGTAGACATCGAGCCGGAACCGGTGCTTGCGATCATTGCCGAGGACGGGGCAGAGCGCGCCAAATTCCGCTGTGGCCCGACGCTCGTGCCCACGCATCTGCAACTCGCCACATTCCTGCTTGGCTGTGTGCGCTATCGGGTGCCTTTCAAACTGACTGCCGGTCTGCACCACGCGTTACCAACCGTCGATGAGGAATCTGGCGTCGAGCAGCACGGCTTTCTCAACACATTGGCGGCAACATCAGCTGCCATCGACGGTGCAGAGGCAAGTGACGTCGTCGCGGTTCTCAAGCATGCAGACGCCGAACGCCTGGTTGAACTTCTCGAAGCAACGGGGGCAGCAGCGATGCGCCAGCTCTACCGATCATTCGGCTCGTGCAGCATCACCGAACCGTACGAAGAGTTCGCCGCACTCTCGTTGCTTCCCGAGGGCGAACAGTGACCAGGACTTCTTGGCTCGATATTCCCGACGACTCGTCGTTCCCGATCACGAACTTGCCGTACGGCGTGGTCTCGTACGCGGATTCAGACGGCCCCCACGTTGCCGTCGCGGTTGGTGACTATGTCGTCGATCTGGCAGCGATGGCGGCATTCGAATTGTTCGACGGCGTCATCGACGAACCGAATGAGGTGTTCGCGAGTTCCAGCCTCAATGCGTTCATGGCCCAGGGGCCGGTGGCCTGGAAGGCGGTGCGCGATCGGCTGCGGGAGCTGTTCACCGATCCGCAGTACCAAGCCCGAGTCGAACCAGTGTTGGTGCCTCGGGACCAAGTCATCAACCACCTCCCCATCGAAGTCGCTGACTACGTCGACTTCTATTCGTCTGAGCAGCACGCCAAGAACGTCGGAGCGATATTTCGTCCCGACTCCCCGGCACTGCCCGACAACTGGAAGCACTTGCCCATCGGTTACCACGGACGTTCGGGCACCATCGTCGTAAGCGGAACGACAATCGCGCGCCCCCACGGTCAGCGCAAGGCACCAGATGCCGAGACGCCGACGTACGGCCCATCGATCCGCTTGGACATCGAGGCCGAAGTCGGTTTCGTCGTTGGTGCTCCAACCGCACTTGGCTCATCGGTCACGCCGAGTGAGCTGCGCGACTACGTCTTCGGCGTCGTACTCGTCAACGACTGGTCGGCCCGCGACATCCAAGCGTGGGAGTACGTACCCCTCGGTCCATTCCTCGGAAAGTCCTTCGCGACATCAATCTCGCCTTGGGTGGTTCCGCTGGACGCACTCGAGCACGCTCGCGTCCCCTTGCCGGAACAGCAGCCGTCGGTCTTGCCGTACCTACGTGACGACGATCCGTGGTGTCTGGATATCCGGCTCGAGGTGAACCTCAATGGCACAACGGTGTCTCGCCCGCCGTTTGCCACGCAGTACTGGTCACCCGGCCAACAACTCGCACATCTGACGGTGAACGGTGCCAGTCTTCGGGTGGGCGACCTCTTCGCTTCCGGCACCGTCACCGGACCCGAGCGGGATCAACGCGGCTCCTTCCTCGAACTCTCGTGGGGCGGGCGCGAGCCGTTCACCCTGGACGACGGCAGCGAACGCACGTTTCTTGTCGACGGCGACGCGGTAAGCATCACCGGCTGGGCGCCGGGACCTGACGGGACCAGGATCGGCTTCGGCTCCGTCGACGGGGTGGTCGCGCCGTAGTGGCGCGGGTCGGCTGGAGCCCTAGACGCGCGGGTCTGCTGGCTTGGTCGGGTTGACCAGCCAGACGTGGAACAGATGCCCGAGCTGCTTGCCGGAGACCTGCTCGGCCAACGCGCGGAACTGGCGCGTCGTGCCGTTGCCGTCGCGACGGTCATGCGCCCACGTTCTTCAGGGTCTTGAAGAAGTCGTGGCTACCGATCTTCAGACGCAACGCATGCAGCGCCATCGCACCACGTGCGTAGATCGGTGCGTCGAACAGATGGGCGTACCCCGGATCTGTCACCTCAAGGGTCCAGAACGAACTGGACGCATCCCTGGCGTAGTTGTCGCCGAACTGCTTGTTGACCGAGGGACCACCATCGTGCGCGTCCCACATCCACTCCATGTATGAAGCGAAGCCCTCGTTCAGCCAAATATCACTCCACCGGTGAAGTGCGACGCTGTCGCCGAACCACTGGTGGGCCAGTTCATGAGCAACCGTTCCGGTCAAACCGTGCCAGCCGACGGTCGCCTTGTCATACGTCGGCCGCGTCTGGTTCTCGAGTGCGTAGTAAGAAAGGTGGTCATCGGCAATGCCGCCTGCTGCCTCGAACGGATAGCGACCGATGTAGGGCTCGAAGAAGTTAATGATCTCGTCAGCCTTGTTCAACGAGCGGTCGACCTTGCGCGGGAACGTCCGGTCGATGTAGTTCAGAACCGGAGTACCTGAGTCAGTCTTCGTCGCGTACGTGCGGAACTTGCCGATCGAAACCGTTGCGAGGTACGACGCCATCGGGTGCGCGCTGCTCCAGTCGAACGTCGTCCAACCCTGAGACGTGCTCGGCGGACCTGATGGCAACCCGTTCGACACCACCATGAGCCCCTTCGGCACGGTCGCCGTGACCTTCACGTACGCCTTGTCGCTTGGGTGTTCGTTGACGGGGAACCAGAACATGCCGGCCTCCGGCTCACCGGCAACAATCGCGCCGTCGTGCGTGTTGAACCATCCCGACAATCCGAGGTCTGGGTCGTTGAGGGTGCGCGGCTTGCCCTGGTAGTTGACCTTGACGACGAACCCGTCACCGTTGTTGATGCCGTGCGCCGGCCGAACCACGAGTTCGCGCGGTTCACGGTGGAACGACGCTTGTTGGCCGTTCACCTTGATCGAGGTGACCTTGAGACCAAACAGGTCAAAATCCATCCGCGACAGATTCTGCTTGGCCGTCGCACGGATGACCGTCGTCGCCTTCAGCCGGTTGGTGTGAGGATCGAATCGAAGATCGATGGCGTACTTGCGAACTTGGTAACCACCGTTGCCCTCGTTGGGGACGTACGGGTCACCGATGCCGCTGGCGCCCGGTGTGTAGTGCACGGGTCCTGCAGTCGCAACCGTCGCCGAGACCGGCGCAGCCGCCAGGGCGAGGGTGAGAGCGCAGGCCAAGGTGGTACGTCGGTTCACAGGTCCCTCAATCGTCGGTGGTTCCAGGACCTTATCGTCAGTCGGCGGCCCTGCTGACCACTAGAGATTGCCCCGAGCCTCCTGCTCGCGCTCGATGGCCTCGAACAACGCCTTGAAGTTGCCCTTACCGAACCCCAAGGACCCATGGCGCTCGATCAACTCGAAGAAGACCGTTGGTCGATCTTGTAGCGGCTTGGTGAAGATCTGCAGCAGGTAACCGTCTTCGTCACGGTCCACCAAGATGCCACGACTACTCAGTTCCTCGATGGGGACTCGGACCTCGCCGATCCTCGCCCGCAACTCAGGGTCTTCGTAGTAACTAGGCGGCGTCACGAGGAACTGCACACCCATCGCCTGCAGGTGATCAACGCTGCGCAGGATGTCGTTGGTGTTGAGGGCCAGGTGCTGCACGCCCGGTCCGCCGTAGAACTCCAGGTACTCATCGATCTGCGACTTCCGCTTGCTGATCGCTGGCTCATTGATGGGGAACTTAACTTTGCGACTACCGTTTGCGACGACCTTGCTCATCAGCGCCGAGTACTCGGTCGCGATGTCGTCGCCGACGAACTCCTTCATATTCGTGAAACCCATAACACGGTGATAGAAGTCGACCCAGTGGTCCATCTGGCCAAGTTCGACGTTGCCGACGCAGTGATCGATCGCGGTGAACACTCGCTTGTCGGGGGGAGCCACGATCGGATCCATAGCGACGAACCCGGGGAGAAACGCCCCTGAGTACTGCGAGACGTCGATGAGCGTGTGTTGAGTTTCGCCATAGGTCGCGATGGAGGCTGAAGTGACCGAGCCAGCGTCATCGCTGTCGGTGTGCGGTTCGACGACACCACGCGCACCGTGCGCCACTGCGTACTCGTAGGCCTTGGCGACGTCAGGTACATCCAACGCCAGGTCGACGACGCCGTCACCGTGCGCAGCGACGTGACGCGCGAAGGCAGTGTCGGGTCGGATAGCTCCGGAGAGTACGAACGTCGCCGCCCCTGACTTGAGGACGTACTCGGCGGCGTCTGGGTAACCAGTCTCCGGTCCCCGGTAGGCGACGGTGGTCATGCCGAAAGCTGAC
Source organism: uncultured Actinomycetota bacterium (assembly GCA_963726755.1). Classification (GTDB taxonomy): domain Bacteria; phylum Actinomycetota; class Actinomycetes; order JAHEKZ01; family JAHEKZ01; genus DATKIY01. The sequence continues at coordinate 389,932 of CAVSDB010000001.1, read as the reverse complement.
GCGTAGAAGTGGGCTGCCTGCTTGGCGTTACCGACGGCGAACTGGACGTAGGCCATTCCGTTGAGCGGGAAGACGTCCAGCTCGGGTGTTGCGGGTTGGGTCTGTTCGGTCCGACCGAGTTGGACGGTCATGGCAGCCTCCTTTGTCTTCGTGGAGCATGGCTTGGCTAGACACCATGAGCAAGCGTTCGACGATTTACTAGGCAATCTGTATGGTGACCGCATGGTCGATCGCCCTGTTGATGAACTTGATGCCGCAATCCTCGCCCTCTTCGGCAACGAACCCCGGGTTGGCGTCCTCGAGGCGTCCAGGCGGTTGGGGGTCGCTCGCGGGACCGTTCAGGCTCGGCTCGACCGCCTGGCCTCGCGCGGTGTGGTCCACGGTTGGGGTCCTGAAGTGAACCCAGCTGCGCTCGGCTACCACGTCTCTGCGTTCGTCACTTTGGAGATCACCCAGCGAGGTCACCGACTCATCGAGCGCGCGCTTAGTGAGATCCCCGAGGTCCTCGAGGCACACACCATCACCGGTCCCGGCGACATGATCGTTCGGGTCGTCGCAACGTCGAACGCAGACCTGCAGCGCGTGGTGGACGAGGTCTTGGCGATCGATGGCGTCGAACGATCCAACATGGTGATCGCGCTAGCAAACGGCGTGCCGTTCCGAACGCAACCACTGCTCGCAACCGTCGCCGCGCAGTAACCCTCGGCGTCTGTGGATTCCGCGGAATCCACAGGGTCCACTACCTTTCGAAAATCGGGGATGAATACATACCTGAGAGGTATGTATTTGTCCTCAATCTGCGAATCCCTCTTCGCCGGATGGTTCTGCCCTGTGGAGGCCGCGGCCTCCACAACCTGTGGATCCCGCGGGATCCACAGGTTGCCGCACGCAGCTGAAAATCGGGGACAAATACATGGATGTCAGCCATGTATTTGTCCTAAATCTTGAGCGGAGCTCAGCGGAGTAGTTGTTCGGCCACTTGACGAGCTGCGTCCGAGACCAACGGACCGACGTCGGCTAGAGTTCAGCGGCTGCAGCGCAACGACGCCAACGCTTGCCTCGAACCCAGGCACTCCGAGAACCGGTGCTGCTACGCCCGTCGCGCCCTCCTGCAGTTCGCCGGACGTCTCGACCGCGGACGCATCGCCGCCTCTGCCCGCGAGGATGGCGCGTCCGGCTGCACCACGCTGCAGTGAATGACGCGCGCCAACGCGGTATGCGACGTGGACTTGCGTCCAGGTGGGTTCGACCGCGACCAGTACCGAACCCTCATCGCCGTCAGCAACAGTCAAGTGAGCGGTCGCACCGACGCGATCGGCAAGCTGTCGCAGGATCGGACTTGTCACCGCTCGCACCTGCGGGGCGACGGCTCCGGCCAGTCGCAAGGCACCAAGCCCCAACGTCACGCGACCGGACGAGTCTCGGCGCGCGAGGTCGTGCGACTCAAGAGTGCCAACGAGTCGGTACACGACCGTGCGGCCCACTCCCAACTCGGTCGCGAGTTCGGCCACGGTGCGTCCTTCAGGTGCGTCGGCGAGCAGGGAGAGCAACGTCAAACCACGGTCAAGGGTTTGCGAGATCTCTGGCGTCACGAACGCACCCGCGCGAGGAACTGCCGGGTTCGCTCCCGCGCCGGGTTGTCGAAGACCTGCTCCGGCGGGCCGAGTTCGACGACGGTGCCCGCATCCAAGAACGCCACCCGCGTCGCGATCTCGCGAGCGAATGCCATCTCGTGGGTGGCCAGCACCATGGTCAGTCCCGCGTCCTTGAGTTCGCGGATCACGTCGAGCACTTCACCGACCAGTTCAGGATCGAGTGCCGACGTAATCTCGTCGAACAGCATGATCTTCGGTTCCATGGCGAGCGCGCGAACGATCGCCACTCGCTGCTGCTGGCCACCGGAGAGCCGGTCAGGGTAGTCGTCGGCCTTGTCCGCCAAACCAAATCGTTGCAACAGGTCACGTCCACGCTGTTCGGCGTCGCTCCTTGGACTCCTTAAGCACCTTGCGCGGAGCCAACGTCACGTTGTTCAGTACCGATAGGTGGGGGAACAGGTTGAACGACTGGAAGACGATCCCGACCTTGCGTCGGACGTCGTTTGCGTCGTAGCCGGGCCATGAGATGTCGACACCATCGAGCATGATCGCGCCCGCATCGATCGGCTCAAGCAAGATCGATGCACCGAAGCAGCGTCGACTTACCACTGCCCGATGCACCGATAAGCGTGACAACCTCATGGTTGCCCACCTCTAACTCGACGCCGCGTAGCACTGCGTTGTCGCCGAACGCCTTGTGGACGTCATCGACTCGAAGACTGACCGACGATGGTGTATCTAGCGTCACGAATCACCACCGGACGCCTGGCTGCGTCGACGCTGTCGGGCAGCCATCCAGTCCGCGTAACGAGACAACGGAACGGTCATCAGCAACGTAGAAGGCCGCAGCCACAACCAACGCAGTGAAGTTGAAGTTGAAGCCGACATCGATCTGCGCGGCCTTGAACACCTCCACGACGCCAACTAACCCGACCAGCGCTGTGTCTTTCTGCAGCGAGATGAAGTCGTTCAGCAGTGGCGGGATAACAGTTCGAACTGCCTGAGGGATCACGACGTACCGCAGGCTCGCCATCTGTCCCAGTCCCAGTGCGCGCGCTGCCGCGCGCTGGCTGGGGTGGACGGACTCAAGCCCAGAGCGCAGCACCTCGGCGACATACGCCGTGTACGAAACCACCAGTGCCACCCACGCCCAGAACAACAGTGAGTCTGGAACCCCTTGCAGGTTCAGGGCCGGAAAGCCGAAGGCAAACAAGTAAATGAGCAAAACCGTCGGAATGCCGCGGATAACGTCGGTGTAGACGATGGCGACGAACCGCAGCGGAGTGAAAATTGGCGCGGTTAACCCTCGTAACAGCGCCAGCAACATTGCGAAGATGAGGATGACCGGTTCTGCCGTCAAGAAAATCAAAACGGTGAGCCAAAGGACCCGGAGAATCTCGGGGAAGGCACCCTTGGCAACAGTTGGGTTAAAGAAGGCATCCTGAACCACTGGCCAGCCGGGCGAGGTCAGCACGATCGCTAGCAGCACCGCGAAGAAGACCACTGTGCTGGTCGACGCAACAAGCAAGTCCCGCCGGCTTCTGCGCGCGATGGCGTCTTGACGTGCCGAGTCCACCACTCCCAGCGTCGTCGGCGAGGTCATAAACTCGGCTCTATCGGTTCCCGCGCCAAGTCTCCGGATCGACTATCCGAGAACCGGAGCGTTGCTGTACTCGGTCATCCACTGAGACGTGATCTGGTCGAGTTCGCCGGAATCGCGCAACTCACCTAAGGCTTGGTTGACGCACGACACCAGACCGTTGTCCTTCTGAAGCACCATCCCCCAGTGTCTGCAGCGGCTTCGGCTTGCGGCAACTGACCGATGACCTTTCCGCCGTCCACCTTGACCGTCGCCAGGTAGAGCGTGGTGGGTAGATCCGTGACGAAGGCGTCGATCTGTCCGTTCGACAACGCCTGAGTGGCTGTCACGCTGTCGCCGAAGACCGACAAGCTCTGGGTCGGAGCGATCTGCGCCTCGACCTGCTCTTGTGCGGTCGTGTTCTCCTGTACGCCGATCTTGGCGTCCTGCAGGTCGGCCAGCGTCGTCGCATCTGCGAACTCGCTGCTGTCAAGCACGAGCACCGCGTTTGCAGCTTCGTAGTAGGGATCGCTGAACGTCACGGCCTTCTCGCGAGCTGGCGTGATCGAGATCTGGTTCAGCGCGAAGTCAAAGTGCTTCTGACCAGGCGCAAACAACTGCTTGAAGTCGGCGAACGACCAGTCGACCTGGTCGGCGGTGAAGCCCATCTTCTCGGCGACCGCGTAAGCCGTGGCAGCCTCAAAACCCTTGCCGTTTGTGGGGTCGTTCTTCAGGACGTACGGCGGGAACGCGGGGTTGCTCGTACCGATCGTGAGCTTGCCGTCGTTGACCGTGGTGATGTTGGCGCACGGGTCAGCACCGGCAGAAACGCTGTTCTGCGGAGACTCTTCCTGGGCGCAAGCGGCCAGTGAGCCGATGGCGACCAGAGCGGTGGCCACCGCGAGGGCAGCACGGGTTGACGGTCGAGCGGTGAACATGGCGCCTCCGGGCGACGCGGCCGAGGTCCGGGGACCTGGTGAGGAACGACGGCCGAAGCCTACCTGCGTCGGACTCGCGGTGAGATGAGCGTCCCGAAAATGGCTATCGCGATCATCACCGAGAAGATCACCAGGTACACCGCACCGTCGTCGCCGGCGGCGGTATGCCCGGCAGCAAAGATGACCCCGCCCAGGCCAGCACAGACAATCACACCCAGCGAGTCGGAAATCTGCAAAGCCGCCGAGTTGAAGCCCTGCTCCTGCACCGGCGAGTACTCAAGCAGCAGGACACCTAGCGAGCCGTACAGCAGTCCCATCCCGAAAGCCCCAACGCTCCAGGTGAAGCCCACGACCCACCAGGGGACAGACGGCGCGACGATACAGAGGCTCAGCACCATGCCAAGGGTTGTCATCAGGCTGCCGAGCTCAATCAGTCGGTAGCGCGGCAACCTGTTGGTTGGACGTCCCTGCAGCCACGATCCGATGAACCAACCGACTGCAGCACCTGACAAGGCACCACCCGCGAGTTCAGATGACAGACCGCGTTCATTGACCAGTAGCAGGGGGATGAACCACTCGACGCCGAAGAACGCGCCAGCGCAGATGCCACGTAGCGCGACCACGGTGGGCAATCCGCGACGAAGGCGCATCGTGCCAGCAGGCAGGATCTTGGGGATGCTGATCGCCAGCAGTGCAATCGCGAGGATCGCCACCACACCCCCGATGACGTCCATCCGCTGAGCTCCGTACTGCAGCACGCCGACTCCGACGGCCGCAAACAGCGCGTACCGCTTACGTCCCTCGCCCTGCTCCGTCTCGGAACCTCGCTCGATGTGCAGCGACCGGAGTCGAGTCAGCAGCCCTATCGCGACCGGAACGACTAGCACGAGAACCCCGAAGAAGACCCACCGCCAGCCGAACCGCTCAGTGACGACGCCAGCCACCAACGGGCCGGTAATCCCAGGGATCAGCCACGCACCCGAGAGGGCAGTGAACACCCGCGGGCGCAGGTTTTGGGGGTAGGCACGGCCGATGACGACGTAGAGGGCGACGATGACCGCTCCGAAGCCGAACCCCTGGAGCCCTCGTCCGCCAAGCAACGTGAGCATGTTCGGAGCCAAGCCTGCGCATATCAGGCCGGCGGCGAAGATCAGCAATCCGACAGTGAGCGGAACCATCGGTCCCCGACTGTCGGCCCAGCCACCGGCGACCGCCATGGCGAACAGACTGGCTACGGAGAACGCCGTCAAACCCCAGCCGTAAAGCGCCAGCCCGTCGAGATCTCTAGCCGCCGTGGGCATCGCCGTAATCACGCCCATGCCTTCGAAGGCAGCAATCGACATGACAGCGACGACGCCAAACGTCAAAGCCCGGTACTGCGGAGCAAAGATGCTGCCGGTCGCCTCAGACTCGACCTCAGCGCTCACTGGTCCAGACTATGGCCCCGCTCTGAACGTCACCCACTGGTCAGCCATGCGCGTGGCCTGTCCCTCAGTGAACATCTTCATGCAGGAGTCCTGCGTGTAGTCCATGAAGTTCCGGATCGGGTCAAGGCCCTTCGACTGCTTGCAACTGTCGCGACCGACTGGGCAGTTGAACGCTGGTGACTTCTCCTGCGGAGTGTCCTTCACCAGGTCGTTCTTCTTGGTGCAGCCGCCCTGGAAGGTGTGGTAGAGCCCGAGCCAGTGACCCACTTCGTGAGTTGCCGTGTCACCAAGGCTGTACAGCGGGTCGGTGCCGCCTGGCAGCGAGTTGGTGAGGATCACCACGCCGTCATCGCTCGGCGTCGCGGTGTAACTCTGCGGGAACGTAGCCCAACCGAGCAGGTTGTCGGCCGATGTTGGCGCAGGTAGAGGTTGAGCGTCTCGGGGCCACCGACGCGCAGATGCCGACTTTGCCGCGTGCTCCTCAGGCGCTGTCGTATCCCATCGTCGACCACGCGGGATTCGTCGTGTAGTCGGTCGCGTCGAGTGTGAACTGGAAAGCGGTGTCCGCCGCAGTCCCCGACGTTTGGCCGCCATAGGACCGGTTGAGGACGTTGATCTGCTTGCCGATGCGGGCATTCATCGCGGTCTGCTCGTCGAGCGTGAGGTCGACATCGGTAATGACGTGAACCTCAGTGGCTGATGTCGACGCTGCCCAGCAGCAGCGACGAGCGCACCGTCGGGACCTCGGGGAGAACCTCGGGAGTTGGGATCTGCGCGATGACCCTGCGTTGCCCGGGCCGCACCTGCCGCTACCGGGTCGAAGCAATTAGTGGCTCCGCGCGTTGGCTCCGGCGGGCGCTGACGATGGGGACGCGGCGGCACCGGGGGCGAGTGAGAGCCCAATAGCGGCGGCCAGTCCAGCCATGATCAGTGCGGCACCACGGCGAACGGGAAAAGTCTGGGGCATGCGTATCTCCTTGAGGTCGCGCTTAGTGTGTCCTAGTCACGGCCTCGACAAAAGCCCAGAGCCAAAACGTGACCTATTCGCCCGAGCCACCTTCACCCTCTTGGCCCCCTCGGGGGAGCTTCTCGTAGATGGCTTTGCAGTCCGGACAGACCGGAAACTTCTGCGGATCGCGGTTGGGAACCCAGACCTTCCCGCAAAGGGCGATCACCGGCGTACCGGTGACGGCGCTCTCGACGATCTTTTCCTTCTGCACGTAGTGGGCGAAGCGTTCGTGGTCGCCAGCCTCGACCTCAGCTGTCTCGACCCGCTCTTCGACGATCACGCCACCGACAGGTTCAGTGTCTGGATTTGAATCTGTGTTCATGCCCGAATTCTAGGCACGGCGGCTACGCGCTCTAGTTCAACGTGGGGTCAACCGGGAAGGACGCCACCAAAGCAAGGTCCCCCCGTCTGGCGACGCAAGACGTCGCGCCACAAGTGCGTTGGATCGAACTGGAAGGGATCGTCGCTGGCCGAGTCGACGACGAACCAGGCCCCCTCGTCAATCTCCTCTTCGAGCTGACCAGGCTCCCAGCCCGCGTAACCGGCGAAGACCCGAACGCTGGACACCTCGGCTGCGACGGCCTCAGCCGGAGCGTCGAGATCAACCAAGCCCAGACGGCCATGGATACGTCGAAACCCCGTGGGTTCTGCCTCATCGGTTGCATCTGCCCCAACCGGCAGACAGGCCAGGGCCAACGCGTTGTCGCGTCCGACCGGACCTCCGTGGAAAACCACCTGGGGGGCAGCCGCGTACAGGTGCCAGTCCGGCAGGATCGAACCGACGTCGACCGAAGATGGTCGGTTGATCACCACACCGAGCGCACCTGACTCGTCGTGCTCGACCACGAACACGACCGTGCGCTCGAAGTTGTCGTCACCCAGGGTGGGCGATGCCACCAGCAAGGACCCCGTCAAGTACCCGTCGCTCACCGCTCCATCATGGCCGATGTTCGTGCGGCTTTGTAGCCGGTTACGGCGCCCGGGCATAGATTCGGGTCGAAGGGGCGTTGGTCATGACAGCCGTCCTGCCCCTACAAGGAGAACCATGGCCACCGTCACGATCACTCTCGAGGACTTCGAGTCGACCCTCACGGACAACGACACCGTCTTCGTCGACTTCTGGGCAGCGTGGTGCGGTCCCTGCCGGGCGTTCGGACCGGTGTACGAAGAGGCCAGTGAGAAGTTCCCAGACGCACTCTTCGCCAAGGTCGACACCGAAGACCAGCAGGAGCTCGCCGGCTACCTCGGGATCACCTCGATCCCGACGCTGATGGCCTTCCGCGAGAAGGTCCTGGTGTTCGCCGAAGCTGGCGCCCTCCCCCCTAGAGAACTTGAAGAGGTCATCACCAAGGTCAATGAGTTGGACATGGCTGAAATCCACCGCAGCGTCGAGGCAGCGCGGAAGAAAGAACAACAGGCAGCCTCAGACGCGTGACGTAACTGGCTCCCTGGGGTAGGACTGTCCCGAACAGATCGGGAGGCCCATGGGATTCAACGTGCAGTCCGAAACCGGACAGCTGCGACAGGTGATCGTCCACCGTCCCGGTCTGGAGTTGTCACGGCTCACACCGGGGAACGTCCATGAACTGTTGTTCGACGACGTCATGTGGGCGGCCCGAGCCAGGGCTGAGCACGACGCGTTCGTCGGCGAACTCGAGTCACGTGGCGTCGTCGTGCACTACTTCCATCGGCTTCTCGGTGAGGCACTCGCAGATCCCCAAGCCCGACGATTCTTGGCCGAGCAGGTCATCAATGAGCACGTGGTCGGTCCGACCTTGGTGGCGCCGCTGCAAGAGCTGGCCGAGGCCAGCGAGCCACAACAACTGGCGAACCTCATGATCGGCGGCCTGCTGAAGAAGGACTTGCCGCCCCCTAGTCAGGCCTCGTTGCTCTGGAAGCAACTCGACGACGAGGATTTCGTGTTGCCTCCGCTGCCTAACCACTTGTTCCAACGAGACAACTCGGCATGGGTGTACGAAGGCGTTTCGATTAACCCGATGGCCAAGCCGGCCCGCAAGCGCGAAACCGTTCACTCGCGCATCGTCTACAACTTCCACCCGATGTTCGCAGCTCAGCGCGACGAGTTTGCGTTCTACTACGGGAACGACGACATCATTCACGAGCCAGCCACGTGCGAAGGCGGCGACATTCTCGTCATGGGGAACGGCGCCGTCATGGTCGGCCTCGGTGAACGGACCACTGCACAAGGTGCAGAGATTTTGGCGCGCAACTGGTTCGAGAAGAGCAACGGTGCAGTGCGAAGGGTCATCGCTGTCGAACTCCCCCAGCAGCGAGCGTTCATGCATCTCGACACCGCAATGACGATGATCGACGGCGAGTCATTCATTACGTATCCGTACTTCCCGTCGCACCTGCGGAGTTTCACGCTCACACCCGACGGCTCGGTCGACAAGCTCAACGTCGAGCAGAACGACGACCTTTGGCCAGCTGTCGCGACGGCGCTCGATCTCGAAAACGTGCGCGTGCTGTCGGTGACTCAAGACGTACGGGGTGCCGAACGTGAGCAATGGGACGACGGCAACAACTTCCTAGCTATCTCACCTGGCGTCGTCGTCGGCTACGAGCGGAACACCACGACGAACCAATACCTCAAGGAGCAGGGGGTAGACGTCGTCGCGGTGGCAGGTAGTGAACTGGGTCGCGGTCGCGGTGGACCCCGTTGCATGAGTTGCCCAATCGAACGAGATGCTGTCTCGTGACGTATCCCCGAATGGCCAAGGAGTACCGGTGACGCTGGACCTGCGCGGACGTCACTTCCTCAAAGAGATCGACTTCACGACTGACGAATGGTGCGCCCTGCTCGATCTCGCGGCCGAACTCAAGAGGGACAAGCAGGCTGGCTCAGAGAGGCGCCGGCTAGTTGGCAAGAACATCGCGCTCATCTTCGAGAAGACCTCGACCCGTACGCGGTGCGCATTCGAGGTGGCGGCGTACGACCAAGGCGCACACACCACGTTCCTCGATCCTGGCAGCAGCCAGATCGGTCACAAGGAGTCCATCGCGGACACCGCGCAAGTCCTGGGTCGGATGTATGACGGCATCGAGTTCCGCGGCAGTGCGCAGGCCACCATCGAAACGCTCGCGGCCCATGCAGGCGTACCGGTCTTCAACGGCCTGACGAACGAGTGGCATCCGACGCAAATGCTCTGCGATGCGCTCACGATGCGCGAACACAGCAATAAGCCGGACCAGGAGATCGCCTTCGCCTACTGCGGTGACGCCAACAACAACGTGGCCCACTCGTTGCTGGTGACCGGCGCGCTGATGGGAATGGACGTCCGACTCGTGGCACCGTCGTCCCGACAACCAGCCGCCGAGGTCGTAGCGATTGCGCGAGGGTTGGCGGATCGCACGGGTGCTCGAATCACTGTGACGGACGATGTCGATGCCGGAGTTCGCGGCGCCGACTTCCTGCACACGGACGTTTGGGTATCGATGGGCGAACCCAAAGAAGTCTGGGATGAGCGAATCGCGCTGCTGAAACCATTCCAGATCAACCAGGCTCTGCTGGAGCGAACGGGTAACCCCGACGTGAAGTTCATGCACTGTCTGCCAGCGTTCCACGACACGAACACGACGCTTGGCGCGCAGATCGCCGAACAATGTGGAATGCGCGACGGACTAGAAGTAACCGACGAGGTATTCCAGTCATCGGCATCCATCGTTTTCGACCAGGCCGAGAACCGACTGCACACGATTAAGGCCGTGCTCGTCGCAACCATGTCGTAGCGATCATGTGGTTGCGAGTTTCGCCTTATTTTGTATGGGGAAACTGTCAGTGGTGGCGGGTAGTTTCGTCGTATGACGATGACTTCAGAGTTACCTCAAACAGAGCTTGTTCCCGTCGGTTGATCGGTCGGAGATGGATGCGGTGGTCGACCGGTTGCATGAGGTGGATCTTGATCGCCTCGAGGCGGCGATTAGTGCCGGTGCGGCCAGGATCGCGGCGTTGCAGTGCAAGTGGTTGCTGCTGCTTGGGTGAGTTCGTGGCCCGGGAGGGGTTTGATCGTTGGGGGATGACCCCGGAGGCGTGGTTGTCGTGGCGGTGCGGCATGGACCGAGTCACCGCCCGTGAGCACCTGCGGGTGGCTGAGTCCCTTCGCGAGCTGCCCCACACCGCTCAGGCATTCGCTGACGGGCAGACTGACTTTCAGCAAGGTCCGAGTCATCACCCGGGTCGCTACCACCGACCGATGAGCAGGACTGGGTCGACACCGCGATCGCTTGTCCCTGCCTCTCACCTGTCCCGGTTGGTGTCCCAGGTCCGAACCGCCACCCAGCCAAGATGAGCAGAAGGTGGAGCCGCTCCGCTCGCTGACGCTGGCGGTGGGACTCCGACGGGATGCTGGTCGGTTCGTTCCGGTTGGCCGCCGATGAAGGGGCGGCGTTCATCGCACAAATCCAGCAAACCCAGCAAGACCTGTGATCCACAGCCTGTGGATGCCGCGGCATCCACAGGCCAGCTGGAACCTGTGGACCCGCGACACCCCGCACCGGTGGATGCGTTGCTGACGTTGGTCCACGGTTCGGCCACCACCGTCGAACCGGCCGGTTTGGTGTCGGCCACCCAACCCGAAGTCGTGCTGCACGTGACGGTGGGTGACTTGGCCCGTGACCAACCCGGCCCGCCGTCATCTGTCCAACGATCAGTCGGTGGGACCGGCGGCAGCACGACGGTTGGCGTGTGACCCGATCCTGACCGCCTGCTGCACGACGAAACTGGTCGAGTCATCGATGTGGGACGCCGCCACCGACTGGTCACCAAAACCTTGCGCCGGGCGGTCTACGAACGCGACGGTGGCCGGTGCACCTTCCCCGGCTGTGACAACAACCGCTGGCTCGACGTCCACCACGTCATCCACTGGGAAGACGGCGGCCGCACCGATCTAGACAATTTGCTGCTGCTGTGCGGCACCCACCACCGAGCCCACCACAACGACGTGTTCACCATCCACATGGTCAACGGCACCCCGGTCTTCGAAACCGTCGGTCAGCTGCTGCTCCACCCCGCACCCACCCTGCGAGCCCTACCCGCACCACCGGGCGATCTACTCACCCACCAAACAACCAACCTCGGACCCGTCGAAGGCCACTGGGACGGCGAACCCATCGACCACGACTGGGCCGTCGCCTGCCTCACCCAAAACTCGATGAAGCATCGAGACGCCTCTCGACAGCACTCGTCCCCCGGCGACACACTGGCCGCATGCGCATCTCAGTCGTGATCGATTGCGTGAACCCAGACGCACTCGTCCCGTTCTGGGAGGCAGCGATGGGTTACTCGCTCCGACACACGCTTGACGATTTCCGCGTCCTACTACCGGCCGAAGGTGAACCAGCTGGACCGGTACTCATCCTGCAAGCAGTTCCCGAGTCGAAGTCGGGAAAGAACCGCGTACACATCGACGTCCATTCAGAAGATGCGCCCGCGCACATAACCCGACTCGAGGGGATGGGCGGACGGCGTCAGGGTGAACGTGTCGAACAGTTCGGCATCTGGTGGCAGACGATGACCGACCCCGAGGGAAACGAGTTCTGCGTTGTCGCTGACGCCTAGTTCTGCTGCGCCGCTTCGAGCCGCTCACGAAGAACACTCAGTTGGTTGTGCATCTCCGCTGGCACGTGGTCGCCAAACTGGTTGAAGTACGTCTCAGTTAGCTCGGCCTCGTCGAGCCAGTTCTTGGGCTCGACCGCGAAAAGTTCAGCCTTCTGCTCTTCTGTCAGGCCGAGTCCGTCGACGTTGAGCGACCCCTCGGCGGGCAAGTTGCCGATCGGTGTCTCGACTGCTTGTGCGTCACCTTCGATGCGACGGATGACCCACTCGAGGACTCGACTGTTCTCGCCGAAACCTGGCCAGAGGAACTTGCCGTCAGCACCCTTGCGGAACCAGTTGACCTGGTAAATCTTCGGGCAGCTTGTTGGCATCAGTCGCGTGACCGACGTCGAGCCAGTGTCCCCAGTAGTCGGCCATGTTGTAGCCGCAGAACGGCAGCATCGCGAACGGGTCGCGGCGCAGTTCTCCGACCGTCCCTTCTGCGGCAGCAGTCTTCTCGCTCGAAACTGTGGCGCCCAGGAACACACCGTGCTCCCAGCTGAGTGACTCATTGACCAACGGGACGTTGGTGGCGCGACGTCCGCCGAAGAGGATGGCCGAGATCGGTACGCCCTTGGGGTCTTCCCAGTTGTCCGCGATCGACGGGCACTGCGAAGCCGGAGCCGTGAAGCGGCTGTTCGGGTGCGAGGACGGCTCGTCGGACGCGGGGGTCCAGTCGCGACCCTTCCAGTCGATCAGGTGCGCGGGTGCTTCGTCGGTCAGCCCCTCCCACCAGATGTCGCCGTCGTCGGTGAGCGCGACGTTGGTGAACAGGCTGTTTGCGAACAACGTGTCGACCGCGTTCTGGTTGGTCGCTGCACCGGTTCCAGGAGCCACGCCGAAAAACCCAGCCTCGGGGTTGATGGCGTACAGCCGGCCATCGTCGCCGAACCGCATCCACGCAATGTCGTCACCGACGGTCTCGACCTTCCAGCCGGGGATAGTCGGCTGGAGCATGGCGAGGTTCGTCTTGCCGCATGCGCTGGGGAAAGCCGCAGTGATGTAGTGCGTCAAGCCCTTAGGCGACGTGAGTTTGAGGATGAGCATGTGCTCGGCCAGCCAGCCCTCGTCGCGCGCCATCACCGAAGCGATACGCAGCGCGAAGCACTTCTTTCCGAGTAGCGCATTGCCGCCGTATCCCGAACCGTACGACCAGATCTCACGCGTCTCGGGGAAGTGCACGATGTACTTGGTGTCGCTGCATGGCCAGGGGACGTCCGCTTCGCCTTCGGCAAGCGGTGCGCCGACCGAGTGCAGAGCAGGGACGAAGTCACCGTCGTCGCCGATGAGTTCCAGCGCTGCGTTACCCATGCGCGTCATGATCCGCATGTTCAGGACGACGTAAGCAGAGTCGGTGATCTCGACGCCGAGTTGCGAGATCTTGCTACCGAGGGGTCCCATGCTGAACGGCACGACGTACATCGTGCGACCCTTCATCGCACCGTCGAACAGTCCTTTGAGGGTCTGTCGCATCTGCGCTGGCTGCTGCCAGTTGTTCGTAGGACCGGCGTCCTGCTCACGCTCAGAGCAGATGTAGGTGCGGTCCTCGACGCGTGCCACGTCGCTCGGGTTCGAGCGGGCTAGGAAGCTGTTGGGGCGTCTCTCGGGGTTCAGTTTGATCAACGTGCCTGCGTCCACCAACTCGACGGTCAGGCGATCCCACTCGGCCTGCGAACCGTCGGCCCAAACCACGCGATCGGGCTTGGTGAGGGCTGCGACCTCCTCGACCCAGGCCAGCAATTTCTGGTTCTTGGTGGGAGCGTCGGCAAGACCCGGGATCGACATGTGACCTTCTCCAAAGTGACAGAGTGTGAGCGTTCCCTCAGGGTGCCCTAGACCGCGAAAAACCTCCACGCCGAACCGCAAAAAATCCCCTGATGTACGCCGTTTGTGATCAACTCCACAGCCAATGACGTGACCTGCTTCACGTTTGCCCGTCCAAGCGGCCGCTGACCGTGACAGGCAGTCCGCGTCGGGGACGCAGCGTGACGCCGAAGTCGAGGTCGGGCTCGGTCGCTGACGTGGGCGTGATCTCGACCGAACGGGCGAGTCTGGCCACCACGAGAGTTGCCTCCATGACTGCCAGCTCACGACCGATGCACAACCGCGGTCCGGTCCCGAAGGGTAGATACGCGTCCCTATCCGCAGGCGCCGTGGCGCCATCGAGGAACCTCGATGGGTCGAAGGAGTCAGGCCTTGGCCACCACCGGGGATCACGCTGCAGCAAGTAGGGCGAGGTGATGATCGTCGCGCCCGCCGGGATGTCGTAACCGCCGAGGACGTCCGGCGCCAGCGACTTCCGACTGATCACCCAGGCTGGGGGAAACAACCGCAGGCACTCATCGATGACGGCTCGGGTGAGAGGAAGCCGCGGCAACACCTCGGCAGTCCAGTTGCCCTGGGGCAGCAGGTCCACCTCACGACGTAACTGCGCGAGGACGGCCGGTGCGGTTGCGAGCAAGTACCAAGTCCAGGTGAGAGTGGCCGCGACCGTCTCATGGCCAGCCACGATCAACGTGACGATCTCGTTGCGAAGTTCCTCAGCAGTAATCAGTCCCTCGTCGTGGGCAGTTATGAGCAGCCACAGGACGTCGTCGCCAGCTGGGTTGCGACGGCGGATCGCCAATAGTTGCGTAACGGCGTCGTCGAGTCTGGCGAGCGAGCGTCGCAACGTGCGCGTGCTCGACGTCGGTAACCATGACGGCGAACGAAGTGGTCGTTGCGAACGAGCCACGGCGACACGAAGTGCCGACGCTACTTCGTTCACAAGCTCGGTAGCTCTGTCGTGCAAGTCGGAACCGAACAGTGTCCCCCCGACAATCTCCAACGTGAGTTGCAGCATCTCTTGTTCAACGTCGACCACGTTCGACGATGGACGTCGTTGCCATCGCTCCACCAAGCGATCGGCGGGGTCGAGGATCTGCTGCACCATGCCGTCAATCAAGTTGGCGTGAAAAGCGGGCTGCTCGAGACGTCGTAGTCGTCGCCACAGTTGTCCGTCGCTCGCGAGCAATCCGATGCCAGTGACGGTGGCAAGCGCGTCGTACTGGATCGTCCGCTTGCCGTAGCCGACGTGGTTTTGCTGGAGCACTCGTCGTACGTCGACGGGGTCGGCGAGAAAGACCACTGTTCGGCGGGGAATGGGAAACGAGACGACGCTGCCGTGACGCTGCTCGCACTGTCGCAGAAACTCAGGCGGGTGCTGGCGCATCAATCGGATGCCCCGCAGCATGTCCGGCCCGCTCGGACCTGGAATCTCGGCTCCGCTACTTGCTGCCACAGAGCGCACTCTAAGTCGGCCTGTCGTTACACGGGGATTGGGACTGGAGGGGGCACCCTGGTAGGACGCCTTCCACAAAGGGAGCTTCCCCATGAACCACGTAATGCAGCCAGAACACGCGCATCAGCATCGAGTTTGGTGGGTTCCGGACACCCCCCTCGGTCAATGGGCAGCCATTTTGTTTACCGGTGCGGCACTGACTGTCATCCTCGCGCCGCTGATCGGTGCGGGCGTCGGCATGGTGACCTCCGGGTCAACCGCCCCCTGGTTCTTCGCGCTTTGGGGTGCGATGTTGGTTGCGCTTGCCCTTGCGGCGATCGCCGGAGCGGTCGCGCTCGTGGCGCTGATCCGTGACCACGCCCTGCTGTTGGTTGTGCCCGTAATGCTTGGCATCATCGGAACCGGTGTATTGGCATTAACTTCCGACTGGCCGATCTAGCGCACGTAGGGACTCCATGGAGACCGTCGTAGACAACGACGTCCTCGACCTGGGCGACGACGGGCTGCTTCGCTGCTGGTGGAGCGCATCAACGCCGGAGTACCGGGCTTATCACGACGACGAGTGGGGGCGTCCGGTCACCGACGAGTTCCGGCTGTTCGAGAAGTTGACGTTAGAGGGGTTCCAGTCCGGACTGTCGTGGCTGACGATTCTGCGCAAACGCGAGAACTTTCGTGCGGCATTCGATCGCTTCGACTACAACGTCGTTGCCGACTACGACGAGGGCGACGTCGATCGACTGTTGGCCGACGCTGGGATCGTTCGTCATCGCGGCAAGATCACGTCGACCATCAACAACGCCCAGCGCGCGTGCGAACTGATCTCGTCAGGTAGTTCGGTTCGGGAACTGTTGTGGTCCTTCGCGCCGTCGTATGAGGAGCGGCCGGATGGGCTGACGCGTGAACTCCTGACTCAGGCGAGCACCTCTGCGGAGTCGACAGCGATGTCCAAACAGCTGAAGAAGGCCGGCTGGTCGTTCGTTGGTCCCACGACGATGTACGCGCTCATGCAGGCGATGGGGATGGTCAACGACCATCAGGGGGCGTGCCACGTTCGCGACCGCGTTGAGGCAGAGCAGCGCGCGCACCGCGATCGCGGGTAGCTACGTGGCCGCGTTGCGCGTGACGGGGATCGATCGATGTCAGGGACAGTGGGTCGCGGCCCGCGTTGATCTGGACGGCGCGCGCGTCACCTCGGTCGACTGGGCGCTCGCCGACACGTTCCTGGACGTCGTCGATGCTGCTGCCACCACCATTGGCATCGACATTCCGATCGGCCTGATGGACGAGGGATTACGTCGTGCCGACCGGGACGCTCGCGCGGCGCTGCCTGGCTGGGCACGATCTCGGGTGTTCGTGACTCCGCCACGTCCAGTCCTGGCGGCCGCGAACGTCGCTCGACAACGCAGCGATCCAGGCATTGAGTCAGCGCTTGACCGGGTCGGGCGTAAGCCGACAGGCGCTCTCGCTCCGGGACGCCATCTTCGACGTCGAGGAAGCGTTGGTGGCCGACGTCGAACTGCGTCAGCGAACCTGGGAGGTTCATCCCGAACTCTCGTTCGCACAGCTGTCCGGTCAACCGGCGTTGGCGGCCAAGAAATCTGCGGTCGGCGTCGCACAGCGGATCGGCACCCTCAGCAGCGAGTGGATACCCAATCTCCTCACCTTCCTTGAGCGGGCACCGGCGGGCGTGCCAGTCGACGATTGCCTCGACGCCCTGGCAGCCGCGTGGTCGGCCTTCCGTCAGACCACCGGAATGGCGCAGACTTGGCCCGCTGCACCTCACCCGGTCGACGGGCGCGGTCTGCGCATGGCGATCACCGTCTAGGCGTCGAAGTCGCTAGCGTGCTGCAAGAAGATTCGGAGGAATCATGGCCTTGGAGCACGAGTACCCGTTGAGCCCCGCCAAGTTGTTCGGCGTTCTGACAGACCTTGAGTACCTCAAGGCGCGACATGAGCGCTTCGGTGGAGTCGGGACGCCAACGGTCGAAAGCGATGGGGACAGCATCGTGGTGACTACCGAACGTCAGTTGCCGCTCGACAAGGTCCCTGGAGCGTTTCGCAGTTTCGTCGGCGATGGTCGCATCATTCAGATCGACACATGGGCAGGCGACGAAGCAGCGAACGACGAGGGACCAGTGCACGGAGTTTGGACAGCAACTGTCGGCACAGCGCCCGCGACGATCAACGGTGCGCACGTGATCTCAGCGGCGGATGACGGCTCCACGTACGAGATCACCACGAACGTCAAGGTGAAGATCCCGTTCTTCGGAGGCAAAGTCGAGGAGCAGATCTCGGGCTACCTTGAGCATCTCATCAGTAAGGAGCAGGCCTACCTCGCGGAATGGATTGCGGATCAGTGACCAAACCGGCGGAAGTGACTGACGTCCGACTCGTGCTGTTCGGGTTCGGCAACGTCGCACAACGCTTTTGTCGGATCGCTGCCGACCGAGCCCAGGAGTTGGCGGACGTCCACGGACTTCGGTTGCTCGTCACCGCGGCCTCGACCGCGAAACACGGCGCGATCAGCGATCCCGTTGGGCTCACACCAGGTGAACTGCTGGAGCTATTTGAGAAAGCCGGTAACGAGTTCCCCGACCCGGCCTTACCCGCGCGGGCATTGATCGCGGAGGCCGAGGCGCATGTCGCCGTCGAGAGCACGCCGTTAGAACTCGGCGGCGCGACCGCAATCGATCACGTCGAGGCCGCTTTTTCTGCCGGAATGGACGTCATCACCGTCAACAAGGGACCCATAGCTTGGGCGTACCGACGGTTGAAGCAACTGGCTGACGACAACGGACGTCAGTTCCGCTTCGAGGGCGTCGTCATGGACGGCTGTCCGGTTTTCAATCTGGTGGAGTTCGCGCTTCCCGGGGACCGAGTCATGGGGTTTCGCGGTGTACTGAACTCGACGACGAACTACGTCCTCGAGGCGATCACCGAGGGTGCGACGTTCGACGAAGCGGTGGTCGAAGCGCAGCACGCGGGGTTCGCAGAGAGCGATCCGACCTTCGACATCGACGGACATGACGCGGCGGCGAAGGTCGCGGCTCTTGCCAACGTCTTCTTCGACGCAGGCATCACACCGGAGGCCGTCGAACGCGACACCATCCGGTCCATCACCGCCGACGACGTCTCGCGCGTGATTTCGTACGGGCGTCGACTCCGGGTGGTGTGCTCGGCATCGAGGGCCAACGGGGTGATCGAAGCGGGCGTCGCGCTCGAGACGGTGCGCAACGATGACCCGCTGTACTGGGTGACAGGGACGACGTCCGCGCTGATTCTGCAGACCGAACTGGCTGGCACGGTGGAGATCCTCGAGCGCGAGCCGGACCTGATGCAGACGGCGTACGCAATTTACGCCGACCTGCTCACGATCTACCGTCGCCGCTAGGAATCCGCCAATGGCGGGTTAGCGGACGCGGGCGATTTCTCCTGGGAGCGGCCAGGGGTTGGGCTTGCAGCCGTACAACCCCTTGGACTGCTGCATCATCACTGGGGCGAGCTCGCCCTTTCCACCGCAGGTGGCATGGCCCAGGCCGAACCAGTGCCCGGTTTCGTGGTCGACCACCATCTCCCGGTACTCCTTCATCGAGGCACCGGTCTTCAAGAAGTACGGCGTACCGAAACGCCAGCGATCCTGGTTGATGATCACGTACCGACCCACTCGACAACTCCAGTACCGGTCACAGATCGGCGCGAACTTCGGTACCTCCTTCGCCTGCGCCAGCACCAGTGAGAAGTCCCCACCCTTCTTTACCCGCTTGAAGTGCACGTCAGCTCGCGACCAACCCCGCGGGTCGGCATAGATCTCCGCGGCTTGCTTCTTGAAGCCGTCCAACGACGCCACGATGTGCCCACGCGTTTCGACTCGATACGTGACGACCCGCACCACGTGCAATGTCAGGGACGCACTATGCGCCGCACGATGACGGTGGTTCTCCGGTACCGCGACGCGATACTCGTATGTCCCGCGAGCGTTCCAGCCGTGCAGCCCGAATCGGTAGGCACCGTTGGAACGTTGCGCAGCGGTGTCCACGGTCCGCCAGTTCCCCTGCGTACGCCCTTCCAGCATCACCCGCTCACCCTGAAACTTCGGCTTTACCCGACCCTGGACTGCCGCACGTCCGAACTGCGGTGCCCAGTCCTTACCTAGTCGAGCCTGCAGCAGCGGCCGAACGTCGATCGACTTGATAGCGCTGATCGCACCGTCGAAGTACGGAGTTGCGTCGTGCACCACCCGGTAGTCAGCGTTGCGTTGCGGACGGATGCTCCAGGTAGTGCGCCCTTGCTGATCGCTATTCGCACTGTCGACTACGTGCCAGCGTGACGCGCCTGAGTCCCGAGACTGGAGCTGCAGTTCCTCGTTTATGGCCGGCTTACTGTTCTGCGTTGTTGCCTTCGCGCGAAACGTCACAGGATTACCAAAAGTGACCTGACGAGCGTCCGCCGACAGTTGCACGTTCAGCGGCGAGCGCGGAATCGGCGTGACAGTCACTTGCTTGGGATCAGATGGAGTTGGACCTTGGAGAGCCCAGACCGAGTACGAGTAGTTGACCCCATCCTGCAGACCGGTGTCGACCACTTGCGTGCCGAGTTCGTCGTAGACCTGCTGGCCGTCGTTAATGCCTGCTGGCGGCGTATTGCCCTCGGCCCGTCGCACGAGAACAGCGGTGAGGTTGCCCGCGGGGAGAGTCCAACTCAGCGTCACCTGCTGATGGGCCGGCCGGGCATGCAGGCCCGTCACCGGATCGGGCTGGGCGGCTAGCGCCCCAGGGGCGGCCAGCACGCTCAACGCGACCGCCGCCAACCGTGACTAGCGACGAGATCCACCGTCTGGCACTGCCCCGCATCGAGTTCCTCCGTCAGGTCGCCAACAATTCCCGAACCCCTACGGTAGGTCTATGCGCATCTTGATCATCGGAGGTACCCAGTTCGTCGGTCGTCACATGGCGGAGGTCGCGGTCAGCCGCGGTCACGACGTGACGTTGTTCCACCGGGGGAAGACAGGCGCTGACCTGTTCCCCGGGTGTGAGCACATCCTTGGAGATCGCGACCATGATCTTGCCCGACTGGCGGACGGGGTTTGGGACGCGACCATCGACGCTTGCGCGTACGTGCCGCGTCAGGTGACGGAGTTGCTCGACGCCCTTGGCGACCGAGCCGGCTTGTTCACATTTGTCTCGACGGTCTCGGTCTACGCCGAACCTTTCCCCACGAACGGTGACGAGTCGTCGCCGCTTGCGACGCTCGACGACCCCACGACCGAGGTCGTCACCGGAGAGACGTATGGCGGGCTGAAAGTGCTGTGCGAAGAAGTCGTCACCGGGCGTCTCGGCGAGAACGCACTGGTGATCCGACCGACTTACGTCGTTGGACCGTACGACCACACTCGACGCTTCACTTATTGGGTCGAGCGCATCGCTGACGGCGGCGAAGTGCTAGCCCCTGCGCCTCCCGACGTATCAAATACAGGTCATCGATGCCCGCGACCAAGCGTCGTGGGCCATCGACATGATCGAACGACAGGCGACAGGTACCTTCCACACCGTTAGTCCCCAACCACCGTTTGGTTTCGCCGACATGCTGAACTCCATCGTCGAAGCCGTTGCGCCAGCGGGCACAACTCTCACGTGGGTCGACGGATCGTTCCTGATCGAACAGGGAGTTAGCTACGAGGACCTGCCGTTGTGGGACAACCCCGGTCCAGATGATCTCGGCATGGCTTGCGACGGCAGTCGCGCTACAGCAGCGGGGCTGAATCCCCGGCCGCTGACTGAAACCGTTCGCGAAACGCTGGACCATGAACGCGCGGAGCCGACCCCTGGAAACCAAGGGTTGTCGCGTCAGCGTGAGGCCGAAGTACTCAAGGCCTGGGCGAACCGGTGACCGTTAATGGGAACGTCTCGTTCTGGTACTCCGCACTCGGCATTCCCGGACTTCGGCCAGCCCTTACCGGTCCCACTGACGTCGACGTGTGCATCGTGGGTGCGGGTTTCACCGGTCTGTGGACGGCGTATTACCTAAAGCAAGCCGACCCAACGCTTCGGGTCGCAATTGTTGAGCAGCGCTTCGCTGGCTACGGAGCATCTGGACGAAACGGCGGCTGGCTGTTTGGCGGGATTGCTGGTTCACGTACCCGGTACGCAAAGACTCATGGCCGCGATGCCGTCGTCGCGCTTCAGTCGGCGATGAACGGCTCGGTGGACGAAGTCATGCGCGTCGCAGAGACCGAGAAGATTGACGCCGACATCGTCAAGGGTGGGACGCTCGAGGTGGCGTACACACCGGCGCAACTCCAGCGGCTTGAAGAGTTCGTCGCGAACGAACAGGCCTGGGGCGAAACTGACCATGTCCTGCTGTCGGCCGCTGAGTCAGATGCGCGGATCACAGTCGCGAACTGTCTTGGCGGCGCGTACAACCCGAACGGTGCGCGCATTCAACCGGCCAAATTGGTCCGCGGGTTGGCCGAAGCTGTTGAACGACTCGGCGTCACGATCTACGAGGGCACCACAGTCACCGAGATTCAGCCGAAGCAAGCGATCACCACCAACGGTACGGTCACCGCTGACGTGGTGATCCGCGCCACCGAAGGATTCACAGCGCGGCTGAAGGGTCAACGTCGCGAGTGGCTACCAATGAACTCCTCGATGATCGTCACTGACCCACTGCCGGAACAAGCCTGGTCGAAGATCGGCTGGGACGGCTACGAAACGCTCGGCGACATGGCGCACGCCTACTGCTATGCGCAACGAACCGCAGACGACCGGATCGCCATCGGTGGGCGCGGCGTTCCGTACCGCTACGGGTCGCAGACCGACAACGATGGCGGGACGCATGCTGAAACCGTCGACGCCCTGCGCGAGATTCTCGTCCGACTCTTCCCCGCGACGCGCGAGGTGCCGATTGCA
Organism: uncultured Actinomycetota bacterium; assembly: GCA_963726755.1. Classification (GTDB taxonomy): domain Bacteria; phylum Actinomycetota; class Actinomycetes; order JAHEKZ01; family JAHEKZ01; genus DATKIY01. The sequence continues at coordinate 367,582 of CAVSDB010000001.1, read as the reverse complement.
CACGCGTGGTCGGGAGTCCTCGGCGTGCCGCGTGACTGGTGTTCGACGGTCGGGCTCGACAACGCGACAGGCCTCGGCTGGGCCGGCGGATACGTCGGACACGGTGTCTCAACGACCAACCTCGCGGGACGTACGTTGGCTGACCTCGTGATGCGCAAGGACACTGACCTGACCCGCTCTGCCTTGGGTCGGCCGCAAGGTTCGCAAGTGGGAGCCCGAGCCGATGCGCTGGCTCGGCGTACAACTGATGTACGCGATGTATCGCGCGGCAGATGGCCAGGAACGAAAGGGCCGAACCGATACCTCACCCATCGCAACTGTTGCAGACCGGGTGTCTGGTCGGCACTGAGCTATCGATTAGGCGCCGCTACTCAACCGTCAGCAGTTCCGCCATACCCGCGGGCAGCGGCGCTTCGTGCAGCACCAGCAACCGCTGAGTCGCTCGTGAGAGCGCAACGTACAGATGGTTGGCTCCCCGCGAGGAGTCACCGAGGATCTGCGACGGTTCGACAACGACGACAGCATCGAACTCCAAGCCCTTGGATCCAACAGCGGTCAGCACCGCGATCTGGGCATCAATGTCTGCGGCAGCGACATCACCAAAATGCGCCACAACCGCGTCAGAAATTTCACGATGGAGTTGATCGGGGACGATGACCGCGAGTCTGCCGTCCCCGATCTCGCCAAGTTCCTTGGCGACCAGGGTGACGATTGATGTCGGATCATCGAGCACCACCGAAACGGCGCGCGGTGGGATCCCCCCAGAGCGGACCGACTCGGGAACCGGTGCTGCCACGCCAGCCGCTGCCAACATCCCCGCCGCAACCGCCATGATTTCGGCCGGCGTGCGGTAGTTGACGGTGAGTTCGTAGCGGGTCCAACGGCCGCCGAACACCGGATCCAGCATCGACGCCCATTCGGGAGCACCAGCGTCCGAACCCGTCTGTGCGACGTCCCCTACGACAGTCATCGAGCCCGACGGACAACGTCGCTTCAGCAGCCGCCACATCATCGCCGACAACTCCTGCGCCTCGTCCACGATCACGTGGCCGTAAGCCCACCCCCGGTCCTCGGCAGCCGACTCAGACACCGTGCGTGACGGGCCGGTCTCCCCCAGCCTCGAAGCGAGCATCTCGGGGGTCACCATGCCAGCGGCCGCATTGGCGACGCCGGACAGCACCTCGCGGGCGTACGAAACCTCTTGTGCTCTGCGCTGCGCCTCGATTCGTGCCAGCGCTTCAGCGGCTGCGTCGTCCTCACCCAGCAGGTCCGCCAACTCATCAAGCAACGGCACGTCAGAAAGCGTCCAACCCGAGTCCCTCGCACGAAGCAAGGCTGCGCGCTCATCGTTCGTCCACCCCGGGGTAGCTGCGTAGACGCGTTCGGGACTGGCGAACAAGTCACGCAGGACGGCTGTCGCCGCGAGCGGTGGCCATGCCACGTTCAACAACCGACGAACGTCGGCGGAGTCACGCAACGACTGTTCCGCGTCGTTGCGCTCGTACTGGTCGAAGTCGCCACCCTTACTGTGTTCGAGAAGGTCGACCATCGACGACAGCATCATCCGCACGAACGAGACGCGCGCGAGGTTGTGCGGCTTACCTGTACGGCGGGCCGCTTCGATTGTTGACGCGACGGTGCGTCGTCGAACACGAATGCGAGTGCCATCGACATTGACCATGACGTTGTCGTTCGGGGGTTGCCTACGTTGGTCCACAGCCCGTGCCAACACCTGGACCATCCGCGCATGACCTTTGATCGTCGCCGCGTCAGGCCGTTCGGTCGCGGTAACCGTGATCCCGGGGTAGAGCCCCGCAGGAGTCGCGGTCACAACACCGGTCTCGCCCAGTGACGGCAGCACTTGCGAGATGTAGCGAAGGAAGACCGCAGAGGGACCTACGAGGAGCACCCCACGCGACTCCAGACGCTCGCGGTAGGTGTAGAGCAGGTACGCAGCCCGGTGCAGGGCGACTGCAGTCTTGCCCGTGCCGGGACCCCCTTGAACCACGACAACACCCTCAAGCGGCGCCCGGATGATCTCGTCCTGCTCACCCTGAATCGTCGCAACGATGTCGGACATCCGGCCGGTTCGATGTGCGTTTAACGCAGCTAGCAGTACCCCGTCTGCGGCAAGCGCTCCAGTGCCCAACTCGACGGACTGATCGTCAAGTCCTTCGGCGCTCAGCACGTCGTCATAGACGTCGGTGACGATGCGTCCTTTGGTTTGCAGGTGACGTCGCAGAACCACGTCAGATGGTTGCGCAGCAGTCGCTTGGTAGAAGTCGCGCGCCGCCGGGGCTCGCCAGTCCACGAGCAGTTGCAGCTGGTCGTCGTCAAACAAACCGAGACGTCCGATGTAACGCGTACTGGTGTCCAACAGATCGAGTCGTCCGAAGCAGAGCCGATCCTCGACGCCTTGCAACTGCATGAGCCGGTTCTCGTACAACGTCGCAAAGGCGTCTCGCTCTGAACGTGCCTGAGGCGTTCCGGTCGAACCCATGCGACGAACTCGGGTCAGTTCGCGCTCTGCCCTGTCGTGTAGCAGGTCCAGCCGTGCATAGAGATCGTCGAGGTAGTGCTGCTCGTGATCATGATCGGGGTGAGTCACTGCGACCTTTGCTAGACGTTGCGCAAAACCGAACCAGTACTTTACTAGGTTTTCAGCAGGTTGTACTGCGCAATGTCGTAATCGCTAGCCCCGACCCTCTACGTGTCAAATATCAAGCAGAAGGGGTGACCCGCCGGGTCGGCGAAGACGCGGAAGTCTTCACCCTCCCCCGGGAGTCGGGTCGCTCCGAGTTCTCGTACTCGACGATCAGCAGAGTCGACGTCGTCAACCTCGATGTCGAGGTGCATCTGCTGGGGGTGTGAGCTATCCGGCCATTGCGGCGGTTGATAGTCCTTGACCAATTGAAACGCGATCCGAGTTTTGCCCTCTCCGCCAATCGCCACCCACTCATCGTTCCGGGAGGCGATAGGCAGCCCGAGCACGGCGGCATAGAAGTCCGCTAGAGCGTTGGGGTCCGGGCAGTCAATGACGAGATACGGCGATGGGGTTGTCATAGGTACGTCTCCAGCGTTTGTCTGATGAACGGATTCAAGATCTCGTGAGTGTGCCCATAAATTGAGCAGTGACCCATCTCAGCAAACTCGTGATAGTGGCCGCTCCCGGCTAGCTCGGCCAGTTCGATCCCATCCTGAGGGGGGGCTTGAACATCCTCGCTGAAAGCGACCACATGCATCGGTATCTTGCACTCCGGAAGTGCAGCCATTTGGTCGTAGAGCAGACACGCCTCCCATTGTGGAATCAGTGACTCCTCATTGGCTGGAGTATCTGCCCAAGCAAGCAGTTCGTCGCGAAGCTTGGGCCACAAGACTCGGTCACCAAGTACCTTCGCCGGATAAAGCATCGCCGCGTAGTGAGTGACCGCGAACATACCGTCCAGTCGGCCGCCTGCGCGACGCAGATCGATCTCGGCTTTCTGGTAGTCCCAGCCCCAACCGGTACTACGAGCTCCGGTCCCCATGACGATCGCGCTTCGTACCAACTGAGGATGATCAATCGCGATCTGCTGCACGATGGCGCTGCCGAATGACAACCCAACGAGCGAGACGGGTGGTTCGCACGTCGCCTCGATCAATGCGGCCGCGTCGTCAGAGAACTTCGCTAGCGGCCACGGCATTGGTTCGTCACAGGAGGTCTGACCGATGCCACGATTGTCGAAGGTCGTGTTGCGAAAGTCAGCTTCAAAGAACGGGATCTGGTACGGATGCCAATCACTTCCCAGACTGCCGCCCCCGGAGACCCAAACGATGTCCGGCCCGGAGCCGAACTGTTCGTAGAAGATCGAAGCGCCGGGTACCTCACAACGTGACATGTCTGCCCCTCTCGAAGTTGTTCGCCATCCAAGCACGGCGAGGGCACCCGGAGTCTGCGATGAACGTGACCATTGGTCACGGGCTGGGGATCTGCGGACTGGTCAATCCCTGCCCACGTAAGGAATAGTTCGACAGTCCCCCAGTAAATTTCACCTGGTGGAAACCCGTGGAGGTCGTGTGTCGTCTCAGCAGCGAACTGCAGTCGTCGTCGGTGCCGGAATCATCGGGTGCTCGATCGCTCTTGAGTTGTCGAGAAGTGGCTGGCAAGTCACTGTCGTCGACAAGGGATCCACTCCAGGATGCGGATCGACAAGTGCCTCGTCGGCCATGGTGCGATTCAACTACGACAGCCTGCCCGAGGCAGCGCTGGCGTGGGAGGCCGCCGCCCGCTGGAACGAATGGGAAAAGCACCTCGGCGCGGACGACCCGACTGGGCTGGCTGAGTACGTGCGGACCGGGTTGTTGGTGCTTGACGGCGAACTCCTCGACCGCGAGACCGCGCTACGGCACATGAACGCCCTCAACATTCCGTACGAGGAACTTGACGCAGCAACGATCCGCGAGCGGTTCACAGCTCTGGACCCAGCCAAGCTCGGGCCAGCCTGTCGGGTAGAGGACGAGCACTTCTGGGACGAGCCGACTGGCGAACTGGGTGGCTTCTTCCAGGCTGACTCCGGGTTCATCAACGACCCCACGCTGGCTGCCCACAACCTCGCGCACGCAGCCGAACAAGCAGGTGCCACGTTCCGTTGGCGCAGTCAGGTGACGTCGGTAGAACGCAGCGGAGGTCGAGTCACCGGGGTGGGTTTCGCCGATGGTGGAAACATCACGGCGGACGTCGTCGTCAACGCAGCTGGCCCCTGGTCGGTAACGCTGAACACGATGGCAGGAGTGCTTGACGACTTCAGCACCTCGACACGCGCGTGTGAGCAAGAGGTCATCTCGGTGCCAGCACCCGAGGGTTTCCGCCTGGACGACGGCGGCACCGGGGTACACGATCCGGACTTCGCGACGTACTTCCGTCCGCACCACGGCAACACCATCATCGTCGGCAACTTCGAGCCGCCCTGTGACCCACTGGTGTTCGTCGACAACGCCGACGACGTCGCGACGGCTGTCACAGCTGACACGTGGGAGGTTCAAAGCCTGCGCCTGGCACGACGCATCCCCGACGTGCAGGTACCGAGTCAGAAGTCGGGAGTCGTCAGTGCCTACGACGTGTCCGATGACTGGATCCCGATCTACGACCGCACTTCGCTCGACGGCTACTACGTGGCCATCGGTACCAGTGGTCACCAATTCAAGGCGGCACCTTTCGTCGGCGTACTGATCTCGACGCTAGTGAATGCCGTCGAGTCTGGTCACGACCACGATGCCGAGCCCATCACCGTTCACGGCGAATGGACCGGCGTTGACGTCGAACTGTCCTACTTTTCACGTCGCCGCACCGTTTTGGCACACGACCAGATGAGTGACTCATGAAAGACCAGTACCGCGTCGTCATCATTGGCGGCGGCATCGTCGGCTGCAGCGTGCTGTACCACCTGACGTTGCGTGGCCTGACCGACGTTGCGCTCATCGAGCGTGGCGAACTGACAGCCGGCTCCAGCTGGCACGCAGCTGGTGGATTTCATGCCATCAACAGCGATCCAGTGATCGCGCGGCTACAGGCGTACACCATCGGCATGTACCCAATTGTTGAGAAAGAGAGCGGCCAGAGCGCGGGGCTCCACCTCACTGGCGGGATCGAACTCGCCGGAACCCCCGAGCGTGCCGAGTGGCTGAAAGCCGAACTTGCTTGGCACCGCTACATGGGCAACGAAGGCGCGTACCTGCTGTCGCCGGAAGAAGCAGTCGAGATGGTCCCGATCATCGATCCCGCGGGCCTGACCGGAGCGTTGTTTGACCCGAACGAAGGGCACCTCGACCCGCACGGCGCAACGCACGCGTACGCCGGTGCAGCTCGCAAGCGTGGCGCGGAGGTAATCCAGCACAACCGAGTGTTGGCTCTCACACAGCGACCAGCAGGTGACTGGCTGATCGAGACCGAGCAAGGTCCCATCGTCGCCGAGCACGTCGTCAACGCCGGTGGTTTGTGGGCGCGTCAGGTGGGACACATGGTCGGTGTCGACCTCCCGCTCATCCCCATGCAGCACCACTTCTTGGTGACCGAGGACGTCCCCGAGGTCGCAGCGATTGAGGGCGAGATGCCGTCGGTCACTGACCTTGAAGGTTTCACCTACCTGCAGCGCGAGCAGAACGGTGTACTGCTCGGTGTCTACGAGACGAACCCCAAGCATTGGCTCGCCGACGGCCCCGACTGGAACTACGGGATGGAGTTGATTCCCGAGGAAATCGATCGCATCTCCCCCGAGTTGTCTATCGGTTTCGAACGTTTCCCGGTCCTGCAGAAGGTCGGTATCAAGCGCTGGGTGAACGGCGGCATCACATTCACCCCTGACGGCAACCCACTTGTCGGACCGGTCCCCGGGTTGCACAACTTCTGGGCAGCCTGTGGCGTCATGGCTGGCTTCTCGCAGGGTGCGGGCATCGGCCTCGCGCTGGCGAACTGGATCGCTGACGGCGATCCGGGAGATGACGTCTTCGGCATGGACATCACCCGCTTCGGGCCGTTCGCGAAGGAACCTGACTACTTGCGTCAGACCACTGCGCAGTTCTACGCGCGTCGCTTCCTCATTGCCTACCCGAACGAGGAACTGCCGGCCGCCCGTCCCCTCAAAACCTCCCCGGCGTACGACGATCTGATCGCCTCCGGAGCCCGGTGCAGCGTCGTCTACGGGCTTGAGGTGCCGCAGTACTACGCGCCGAGCCCAGACTTCGAAGAGAACCTCACGTGGCATCGTTCGAATGCTCACTCAATCGTTGCGGAGGAAGTCGCCGCGACTCGTGAGGCTGCCGGGCTTTATGAGACGACGGCCTATGCACGCTACGAGGTGAGCGGTTCAGGTGCGGCGGAGTGGCTTGACCACATGATGGCGAGTCGACTGCCTGCAGTTGGACGTATTCGCCTGGCCCCGATGCTCAACGAACGCGGTCACCTGCTGGGAGACCTGACGATCAGCCGGTTGGCGGACGATCGCTTCTGGATCGTCGGTTCGTACTACCTGCAGGAGTGGCACCAGCGCTGGTTCGCACAGAACCTGCCCGAGTCCGGCGTCACGATCTCGAACCTGTGCGATCAGCAAGTGGGATTCTCGCTGTCTGGGCCGAATGCTCGCGCGATCATGCAGCAACTCGTCGATATCGATCTCAGCAACGAGGCGTTTTCCTTCTTGGCTTGCACCGAGACGCGCGTAGCTTCACTCGACGCGATGCTCGCACGCATTTCGTTGACCGGTGAACTCGGCTACGAGATTACGGTTGCCGCCGCCGATCAGCCTGCGCTGTTGCGTGCCATCCGTGACGCGGGTGAGGCGCACGGTTTGCGACTCATCGGTGACAGAGCAATCGACAGCCTGCGTCTGGAGAAGGGCTACGGCATCTGGTCGACAGAGTTCACTCAGGCTTACACGCCTCGGATGGCCGGACTCGATGGGTTCGTGGCATACGACAAACCAGACTTCGTAGGACGCGACGCAGTTCTCGCTGATCGCGAAACGCCACCGACGCAGCGACTGGTCTTGCTCGAGATCGACGCGGTCGACGCAGATGCGTCAGGGGACGAGGGAATTTGGCTCGACGGGGTACGGGTGGGATTCACCACGTCTGGTTCGTACGGGCACCACGTGGGCAAGAGCTTGGCGCTTGGGTACGTCGAAGCACCGGTTGTTGACGCGTCACCACGGCTATCCATCGACGTTCTCGGCGAGCCACGAGAGGGCACAGATCCTGGGCAAGGCACCGTACGATCCCTCAAGCAGCCGACTTCGTAGCTAAGGGGACCGCCATGCGCGTCATCGACCTGAGTGCACCGCTCAGCGAGGCGACGGTGATGTGGCCCGGCGATCCAGCCCCGACAGCAACCGTTGTCGAGTCTTACTCGCGAGATGGTTGCCTCAGTAAACGGATGGTCCTGAACGAACATAGCGGCACTCACTTCGACGCGCCCAGTCACTTTGCAGACGGTGGTGCCACCGTCGCCGATGTACCGGCCGAGGATCTCGTGCGACCGTTGCGCATCATCGACATCGCCGAGCGAGCGTCAACCGACTCCGACACGGTGCTGTTAGTCGCGGACATCGAGGCGCACGAGTCAGTGCACGGCACCATCGCCGCTGGTTCCGCGGTGTTCTTGCGGACCGGGTGGGACGCGCGCCTGAACGACGCAAAGGCGTACGCGGGTTTCAGTGATGGTGAGTTGAGTTTCCCCGGGTTCGGTGTAGACGCCGCGCGATTCCTGGTTGACGAACGCGGGGTCTCCGGAATCGGCATCGACACACTCGGAATCGACGCAGGCTCGGCATCCGACTTTCCGGTACATGGCACGGTGACGTTGCTCCGCGGGGTCTGGCACGTCGAGAACCTCATCAACCTTGACGCCGTGCCGGCAGCCGGTGCCTGGGTCGTCGTCGGAGTGCCTCGGGTCGCGGGAGCGTCCGGCTTCCCAGCGAGGGTGCTCGCGTTGCTCCCCGAGGATGGAAACTCTTTTCAACCAGTTGGTTGACAAAGCCTCGTTACTCCTCTTAGCGTCGTATCCAACCAAACGGTTGAATACCCAGGTGAACGACTCAGGGAGACCTCATGAGTGCTGATCCGCTCTCGCGAGTGTTCGCTGCCCTTGCCGACCCCACTCGACGCGACATGGTGGCAAGGTTGGCCGTTGCCGACGCCACCGTTGGCGAGTTGGCGCAGCCGTACCCCGTGACCCTGCAGGCGGTCTCCAAGCATCTGAAGGTGTTGCAAGACGCGGGCTTGGTGAGCCGTAGCCAGCAAGCGCAGCGGCGACCGGTCCATCTAGAAGCGGAAGTGTTTGACCTCATGACCCGTTGGATCGAGCGCTACCGCCGCGAAGCCGAGGAGCGCTACCAACGCCTCGACGACGTACTGCGCTCCATGCCCGATGACCTCACGATGACCTCATGCCAGACAAATCCCCCACAGGAGATACCCAATGACGACCACCAGTACCAACGAAACCCAGATCATCGTCGACGATAAAGTCCCGATGATTCACATCATCCGTGAGTTCGACGCACCGCCGGAGAAGGTGTTTCGGGCACACGCCGAGCCTGAACTCGCCGCGCAATGGCTAGGGCCGCGAAGTCTGACCACGCACATGCATCACTACGAGTGTCACACCGGTGGCTCTTACCGATACGTGCAGACCAGAGACAACGACGAATTCGGATTCCACGGCAGCTTCCACGAAGTGCGACCAGCTGAATTGATCGTGCAGACCTTCACGTACGAAGGCATGCCCGACGCCGTCGCACTTGAGCGGCTGCAGTTCGAGGACATCGGCGACGGCCGTACCCGGTTAACCGCGACGTCCCTAGTCGACTCATTCGAAGCACGCGACACGTTCGTCGCCAGCGGTATGGAAGGCGGCATTCGCGAGGGCTATGAGCGCCTCGACGAACTCCTCGCCCTCAACGGATGAGAAGGTTCCTCAGGTCAGCCCTACTACTGCGCTGAGTGCCCCTAGTGCGGCGGCGATGCCGATTACACGCAGGGTTCCGATCTTCACTCGGAACACCAGCAAGGCAGCTACCGCCGAGATCGCGATCGAAACACCGCTAATGGTCGACCAGTCGGGAACCGGAACGTGCAGTGGTCCGTACACCTCATCGGTGACGGTGCCGAACATCGTGTGCAACGCAAACCAAACGGCAAGGCTCAAGACGACACCGGCGACGGACGCACCAACGGCCGTCAGCGCGTGAGCTAACGCGCGGTTGTCGCGCAAGCGTTCGACGTACGGGGCGCCGAGGAAGATGAACATGAAGCAGGGGACGAATGTCACCCACACGGTGACGATGGCTCCCAACGTTCCCGCGACAAGTGGCGGAAGCGACCCAGGATGTTGGTACGCAGCAAGGAATCCAACGAACTGCACCACCATGATGAGCGGGCCAGGAGTCGTTTCGGCCAGTCCCAGCCCGGTAATCATCTGGTCCGCGCTGATCCAGTCGTAACGGACGACTGCCTGCTGAGCGACGAACCCAAGTACTGCGTAGGCGCCGCCGAACGTGACTACTGCAGCCTTGGAGAACAGCACCGCCTCTTGCGCGAACACGTTCTCAGAACCCAACGCCACAACCAGAATCACGACGGGCAGCAACCACAACACCGCGCACACCACCGCTGCGAAGAGCGCACGGCGGGCGGTTCGTCGATCCACGCGCTCGTCGTCAGACAGTAGGGCGGGTGCTTCGTCTCCGTCCCCACCGTCGGAGTGTTTGCCCTCCGGGAACCACGAGGGCCTTCGTGATCCCGCGAACCAACCGAGCAGCGCGGCGCCAAGGATGATCAAGGGGAATGGAATAGCGAAGAAGAAGATGGCGACGAACGACGCCGCCGCGATGAGTTGCAGCATCAGACTGCGCAACGTCCGCTTGCCGATCCGGATGACTGCCTCGACGACGATTGCCACAACCGCGGCCTGAATTCCGAACAGCAACCCAGCAACCCAACCCACGCCGCCATACACCGCGTAGAGAATGGACAGCCCGAGCATCGCCACAAACCCGGGTACCACGAACAGGATCCCCGCAATCAGGCCGCCCGCCACGCCGTTCATCAACCAACCGATGTACGTGGCAAGTTGCTGCGCTTCGGGGCCGGGCAAGACCATGCAGTAGTTCAGTGCGTGAAGGAACCTGCGCTCGCTGATCCATCGGCGCCGTTCGACAAGTTCCCGGTGCATGACGGAGATCTGCCCGGCCGGACCACCGAACGTGTTGACACCGATGAACGCCCATACCGAAGTTGCGTGCCGGAGGCTGATGCCCTGGCCAGACGCGCTACTCGTCGCTGACGCCTCTTCACTCACGCAGACATCTTGGACTAGTGGGTGCTGATGTGACCCACTCGTCGAGCCAATTCACCGATTCCGAGTCCGACACCAGCCAGGAAGGCCCCGACAACAGCGGCGATCACGATCTCGAATGGCCATAGATTGTGGGACGTCGGATCTAGTCCGACCTCCACGACGACTCGCGCCATCACAGCGGCTGGGACCGACGCGGCGGGAAATACCCATGCTGCCCACGCCGGAGTCTCAGTAGCCGTTCGCAGCACCACGGCGACTAACGAGACAAGAAGGAGTCCATACACCGGCAGTGAGTTCGGCAGGTCCACATCGCCGTAGGCCAGCGGCCAGTACCCAACCCCGACACCGAGCACAGCAACCACGAAGCCCACGCATGGCCATCGCCACCGCTTCACCATCGCGCACCCCCGCGCGTCGTCGGACCCGTCGGTTAGTTATCGGCACGTTCGTATCGCAGCAACACCACTCCATTGCCAAATCTGCGCGTATCGACCAGCCGCAACCTGGTCGTTAGGTCCGACGACGCGAAGAGCGGCTTGCCTCGTCCGAGGACAACTGGATGTACGTAGATGCGGAACTCGTCGATCAAGTCATACCGCATGAATTCAGTCGCTAGATCCGCTCCGCCAATCATCAGATCGCCCCCGGGCTGAGCTTTCAACGCCAAGACTTCGGCTGGTACTACCTCACGCACAATCGTGGTGTTCCACTCAGCGTCTTGCAACGTTCTCGAATACACAACCTTCGGCATGTCTCGCCAGATGCCAGCAAACTCAGCGACCGTGGGACTGCTCATCGGATCCTCGTCAGCTGTCGGCCAGTACCCAGCCATTAGTTCGTACGTCACGCGGCCGTCCAGAAACGCACCCATCGTCCGCAACTCGTCGTTGAAGTGTTGGTGCAGTTCCTCATCGATCGACTGCCAGTCGAGTTCTTGGTTCGGTCCCTCCATGAAGCCGTCGACCGAAACCGACATCATCAGAATGAGCCGCCGCATCTTCGCTCCTAGGGTCACCGTATTGGGGGCCGAAAGTCCCTTGTCTGCGAAGTTAGCAGCGAGCACGCTGACTTCTTGTGACCGATGTCGTCCACACCACAGGACCCGACGGCCCGATCTCCGACGCTCTCCTGAACACGGGACGATTCTTCAGCCGATGGGACGAGTCCGACGACGGACGTGCCGTGTTTCGCGAGGGTGGACGCGCGGGTGACGTCTTCTATCGCGACCGCTGGAGCCACGACAAGGTCGTTCGTTCGACTCACGGTGTCAACTGCACCGGCTCATGTTCGTGGAAGGTCTACGTCAAAGACGGCATCATCACCTGGGAGACACAGCAGACCGACTACCCATCCGTAGGTCCAGACAGCCCCGAGTACGAACCGCGCGGCTGTCCCCGTGGTGCCGCATTCAGTTGGTACACATACTCGCCCACTCGTGTGCGCTACCCCTACGCGCGTGGATTGCTGCTGGATATGTACCGAGAGGCAAAGACTCGACTCGGCGATCCGGTATTGGCATGGGCAGATGTCGTCTCGGATCCGGAGCGACGGCGTCGCTACCAGCAGGCACGAGGCAAGGGTGGCCTGGTTCGGTTGTCGTGGGACGAGGCGGTCGAGATGGTCGCGGCCGCTCACGTCCACACCATCAAGACGTACGGCCCCGACCGCTGCGCCGGCTTCTCACCAATCCCCGCGATGTCAATCGTGTCGCATTGCGTAGGCACTCGCTTCATGCAGTTGATCGGCGGCGTGATGACGTCGTTCTATGACTGGTACGCGGATCTACCGGTAGCCAGTCCCCAAGTCTTTGGAGATCAAACCGACGTCCCGGAGTCTGGAGACTGGTGGGACTCAACCTATCTGATGATGTGGGGCTCGAACGTCCCTGTCACGCGAACTCCCGACGCGCACTGGATGGCCGAGGTGCGCTACCGAGGTACCAAGGTAGTGACAGTGAGTCCGGACTACGCGGACAACACCAAGTTCGCCGACGAGTGGCTACCAGCGCAAGCCGGTACCGACGCAGCACTTGCGATGGCAATGGGACATGTGATTTTGAAGGAGTACCTAGTCGATCGGGATGTGCCGTTCTTCCGCGACTACATCCGTGCGTATACCGACCTTCCCTTCCTCGTTCGACTCACCGAGCGCGACGGAGCGTACGTGCCGGCAAAGAACCTCACGGCGGCCGACCTCGGTAGCGAAGACGAAGGCGCCGCTTGGAAGACCGTGCTGCTCGACTCGGCCACGGGCGAACCCGTCGTGCCGAACGGCAGCCTGGGCTTTCGTCATACCGACTCTGGAGTTGGCAAGTGGAACCTCGACCTAGACGGCGTAACGCCCGCGCTCTCGTGTGCCGAGATGACGGACGCAAACGGAGAACGTTGAGGTCCTCCTCCCATGCTTCGACGCCCCAGACGGGTCAGGGTCAGTCCTACGCCGAGGCGTGCCTGTGCGACGAGTCGGCGACCATCTGGTGACCACCGTCTATGACCTGATGCTCGCGCAGTACGGCGTCGGCCGCCCCCACCTGTCAGGAGAGTGGCCCAGCAGCTACGACGACGCCAACGTCCCGTACACACCCGCGTGGCAGGAACAGATCACCAGCGTCCCAGCGGAAGCATGCATCCGGATCGCTCGCGAGTTCGCCACGAACTCCGAGGAGTCCGGCGGTCGTTCGATGATCATCATGGGTGCAGGCATCTGCCAGTGGTTCCATGGCGACGCTACCTATCGCGCAATCCTCACGCTCCTCATGCTGACCGGCTGCATGGGACGCAACGGCGGCGGCTGGGCGCACTACGTGGGGCAAGAGAAGTGTCGTCCCATCACGGGTTGGCTTTCGTTGGCCAACGCGCTGGACTGGCAGCGTCCTCCGAGGACGATGATCGGCACGGCGTACTGGTACATGCACACCGACCAGTGGCGCTTCGACGGTTACCGAGCAGACGCTCTGGCGTCACCGCTTGCGGAGGGGAACCTGGCAGACATGCACACCGCAGACACCATTGCTCAGTCTGCGCGACTCGGGTGGATGCCGTTCTATCCGCAGTTCGACCGCAACCCGCTCGACCTCGCGGACGAAGCCATGGCAGTCAAACCCGACTCCCCTGCCGATCACGTTGTCGACGAGTTAGCCCAACACCGGTTGAAGTTCGCCATCGAGGACGTGGATGCACCGGAGAACTGGCCACGCACGCTGGTGCTCTGGCGAGCAAACCTGCTCGGCTCATCGGCTAAGGGCAACGAGTACTTCCTAAGACACTTGCTCGGCACTCATTCAAACCTGATGGCCGAAGAGTCTGATCTTCGTCCGAACGATGTTTCGTGGCGGGAGGAAATCCCCCAAGGAAAACTCGATCTGCTGGTCAGTGCCGACTTTCGCATGACGTCAACCACGATGCTCTCGGACATCATCTTGCCGGCCGCTACCTGGTACGAGAAGCACGACCTGTCGACCACCGACATGCACCCGTTCATACACGCGTTCAGTCCGGCGATCGACCCACCGTGGGAGGCGCGCAGTGACTTCGACGCGTTCCATGCGATCGCACGCGCCCTTTCCGATCAGGCGCGAACGCATCTCGGCGTTCGGCAGGATCTCGTCAGCGTTCCGATGCAACACGACACCCCAGGCGAGACGTCACAGCCCGGCGGAGTTGTCCGTGACTGGCAACGCGGAGATGTTGATCCCATTCCCGGCAAAACGATGCCCATCCTCCAGATCGTCGAGCGTGACTACACGGCAATCGCCGACAAACTGGCTGCCGTTGGACCACTCGCAGACACACTCGGCTTCACGACCAAGAACGTCACGTACCGACTCGAGGAGGAGGTCGAGCGACTCGGTCATCTCAACGGCGTGATGCTCGGGGGCGCGGCAGACGGTCGCCCAGCAATCGACACCGACATCAAGCTCGCAGAAGCAGTCCTGTCATTCTCCGGAACGACCAACGGAGAACTTGCCGTGCAGGGGTTCCGGACTCTCGAGCAGCGCGTGGGCAAACCGTTGGCTGACCTCGCCGAAGGTAGTGAGGAGAAGCGGATCCGGTTCGCCGACACCCAGGCTCGCCCAGTGCCAGTAATCACCTCGCCCGAGTGGTCGGGATCGGAGACCGGAGGACGTCGCTATTCGCCCTTCACCGTCAACGTCGAGCGGCTAAAGCCCTGGCACACCCTCACCGGGCGAATGCACTTCTTTCTTGACCATGACTGGATGCGAGACCTTGGTGAATCGCTACCGATCTACCGTCCGCCACTCGACCTGCACCGGCTCCTCGGCGAGCCCACCCTCGGTCCGGATGGCAGCAAGCAGGTGACGGTTCGGTACCTCACGCCGCACTCCAAGTGGTCCATTCACTCCGAGTACCAGGACAACCTCTTCATGCTGGCCCTCTCACGCGGTGGTCCGACCTGCTGGATGAGTCCCGCGGACGCCGACGCGATTGAGGTCAAGGACAACGACTGGATCGAGTGTGTCAACGCCAATGGCGTCTTTGTCTGTCGGGCCATTGTCAGCCATCGGATGCCCGAGGGTGTGGTGTACGTGCACCACGCGCAGGAGCGCACGATCGACGTTCCGAAGTCAGAGGCAACCGGCCGACGTGGCGGGATTCACAACTCCATAACGCGACTACTCATCAAGCCGACTCACCTAATCGGGGGCTACGCGCAGCTGTCGTACACGTTCAACTATCTCGGCCCGACAGGCAACCAGAGGGACATAGTCACCACGATTCGTCGACGTTCACAGCAGGTGACGTACTGATGAAAGTCATGGCGCAAATGGCGATGGTGATGAACCTCGACAAATGCATCGGCTGTCATACGTGCTCGGTCACCTGCAAGCAAGCTTGGACCAACCGCGCAGGCGTGGAGTACGTCTGGTTCAACAACGTTGAGACCCGCCCCGGGCAGGGGTATCCGCGCCGTCATGAGGACCAAGAGACGTGGCGCGGTGGCTGGACGCTCAACCGTCGGGGTCGGCTCAAACTCAAGGCTGGTGGGCGACTGCGGAAGTTATACGGAATTTTTGCCAGTCCCGTTCAGCCAAAGCTCGATGACTACTACGAACCCTGGACGTACGACTACGAGAACTTGGTAAACGCCCCGCTCGGTGACGACTTCCCGGTCGCTCGACCCAAGTCTTTGATCACTGGCGAGAACACGACCATTCGCTGGTCAGCGAACTGGGACGACAACCTGGGCGGCGCATCTGAGATGGGACACCTCGATCCCTTGGTCGAGAAGGTCCGCCGCCAGTCAGAGGATCTGATCAAATTCGAACTCGAGCAGACCTTCATGTTCTATCTACCGCGGATCTGCGAACACTGCCTCAACCCGGCCTGCGTTGCGTCCTGCCCATCAGGTGCGATTTACAAACGCAGCGAGGACGGCATCGTGCTCGTCGACCAGGACCGTTGCCGTGGCTGGCGGCAGTGCATCACCGGTTGTCCGTACAAGAAGATCTACTTCAACCACAAGACGGGCAAGGCAGAGAAGTGCACGTTCTGCTATCCCCGGATCGAGGTTGGCCTGCCTACGGTGTGCTCCGAAACGTGTGTGGGGCGCCTTCGCTACCTCGGCCTCATCCTCTATGACGTGGATCGAGTAACAGCGGCCGCATCGGTGCTCGACGATCGCGATCTCTACCAGTCGCAGCTTGACCTGCTGCTCGACCCCAACGACCCGGACGTGATCGCGGCCGCTCGTCGTGACGGCATCGCTGACGACTGGCTGGAGGCGGCTCGCCGCTCGCCTGTCTACGCTCTCGCCAAGACGTACCAGGTGGCGCTCCCCCTGCATCCGGAGTACCGCACGATGCCCATGGTCTGGTACGTCCCGCCACTGTCGCCAGTCGTCGATCTCTTACGCGAGCAGGGCCACGACGCCGAGGAACCTGGGAACCTGTTCGGTGCCATCGATGCGCTGCGTATTCCGGTGGAATACCTCGCCGAGCTGTTCACCGCTGGCGACACCAACACAGTGACGGCTGTGCTGCGGCGACTGGCGGCTATGCGCTCGTTTATGCGCGGCATCACACTCGGCCACGAGCCAGACGAGTCGATCCCACTTTCAGTGGGCATGACGAGCACGGAAATGCACGCCATGTACCGACTCATGGCGATAGCTAAGTACGCCGATCGATACGTCGTACCAACCGCTCACGAGGAACAGGCACATCAGCTCGAAGAGATCGGTTGCTCGCTCGACTATGACGAGGGGCCTGGGATGTACGGCTCTGGCGCATTCGGCGAAGCGTCCGGTCGTCCCGTACCCGTCGCCGTTGAGACGTTCCACGCTCTGAGACAACGGCAGACGTCGGAACAGATCGCACCTCCAGACTCCATGGGTGGGCGAGTCAATTTGCTGAACTGGGACGGCGTCGGCACGCCCCCAGGAATGTTTCCCGAAGGGGACCAGCCATGAACCGCCAGCAGGTTCGGGTAACTCATCAAGTCGCCTCCTGGTGCTTGAGTTATCCCGACGAAGCTCTCCTGGCACAGCTCCCTGTGCTCCGCCGAGCCGTGGCAGACCTACCGTCCGGACCTGCCCGACACGGCTTCATCGAGTTCCTCGAGCACGTCGAACGAACCCCACTCGGAGAGCTCCAACAGAACTACGTCGCTGTGTTCGATCTCAACCGAAGGCATGCGCTTCACCTGTCGTACTGGACCGACGGTGACACCCGCAGACGCGGCGAGGTATTGCTGGCGTTCAAGGCGCGATATCGCGCGAGCGGGTTCTTGGTGAATACGCGTGGCGAACTTCCTGACCATCTGCCACTCGTTCTTGAGTATTCCGCTGTTGCTGACCCGAACGATGGACCGATCCTGCTGCAGGAGTATCGACCGAGTTTGGAGTTGCTTCGACTAGCGCTACTGGAGGACGAACCAACATATGCCGGTGTCATGGCGGCCGTCTGCCAGACGCTCCCCGGTGAGTCACCGTCTGACCGGATGGCGGCTCATCGGATGGCCGCAGCAGGGCCGCCCCGCGAGGAGGTTGGACTCGACGCCTACGACCCGCGCTTGCTCCCGCTCGCTGACGCGACCCCGGCCGGAATCGGAGAGACGCGCTGATGGATGTCATCCTCTGGGGAGTTCTTCCGTACGTAGTTATCGCCTTGCTCGTCGGCGGCACGATCTGGCGCTACCGCTATGACCAGTTCGGTTGGACGACGCGCTCGTCGCAGCTCTACGAGTCGCGGCTGCTCCGGATCGGCAGCCCACTCTTCCACTTCGGGATCCTGTTCGTGCTGTTCGGACACATCATCGGGTTGCTCATCCCCGAGTCGTGGACCCAAACGGTCGGCATGTCGGAGCACCTCTACCACCTGAATGCGATTGTCGTCGGTGGCATCGCAGGGGTCTGCACGCTGGTCGGGATCGTGATCCTTATCTACCGGCGCCGAACAACCGGGCCGGTCTTCATGGCCACCACCAAGAACGACAAGGGCATGTACGTCGCGCTGGTCGCCGCCATCGTGCTGGGGATGATCGCCACCCTTTCAGGATCTGGTGTAGTCGGCACGGCGTACAACTATCGCGAGACTGTCTCGGTCTGGTTCCGCTCCATCTTCATCTTGCAGCCCGACGTCGACGCGATGGCTCAGGCGCCGTTCGCATTTCACATCCACGTACTTGTCGCCATGTTGCTGTTCGCCATGTGGCCCTTTACCCGACTTGTGCACGCATTCACCGCGCCTGTGCACTACCTCTTCCGCCCTTACATCGTCTACCGCAGCCGCGACGCCCGTCCGGCTCCCGGGAGCGTCCCATCTCGACGCGGCTGGGACCCGGTAGGAACCCGTGATCGAGATCGATGAGGAGTCAATGAGATGACCGACACCGGCACCATGCCCGAGGTTCGTACGGGTCAGATGCGCCAGCTGGGGCTGGCCACGTTGGCCTTCGCAATCACATTCTGGGCGTGGAATCTGATCGCACCGCTCGGAGTGCTCTACACCGCCGAGTTCGGACTGAGTTCGGGTGAGAAGGCACTCCTTGTGGCACTTCCGGTGCTTGTGGGCTCACTTGGCCGCATCGTCACTGGGGCTCTCACCGACCGCTTCGGCGGACGGCTGATGTTCACCGTGCTCTGCTTTGGATCGATCGCTCCCGTGCTCTTGGTTGCGTTCGCTGGCAACCACCGCTCGTTCCCGTTACTGCTCGGATCGGCCTTCCTCCTTGGGATCGCTGGGACTACCTTCGCCGTTGGTATCCCCTTTGTGAACGCCTGGTTCGACCCCGCGCGACGCGGATTCGCAACTGGTTTGTTCGGCGCTGGAATGGGCGGAACCGCGCTGTCGGCGTTCTTCACACCACGCTTCGTCAACTGGTTCGGTTACACGCAGACCTATCTGATTGTGGCGGCAGGTCTCGCGGTCGTTGGGCTGCTCATCTGGTTCTTCGTTCGTGAATCGCCTCGGTGGACCCCAAACCGAGATGCGGTCATACCCAAACTCATCGCCGCTCTCAAACTTCCGGTCACCTGGGAGATGTCGTTTCTTTACGCCGTGGCCTTCGGTGGATTCGTTGCCTTTGCGACCTACCTTCCGACCTACCTCAAGGATGTCTACAGTTTCGACCTCACTGGGGCGGGAACTCGAGCCGCCGGGTTTGCACTGGCCGCCGTAATCGCTCGACCGATCGGCGGTGTGCTGTCTGACAAGTTCACCCCGAAACCCGTGGTCTTGACGTCATTCGGCGGAGTCGCTGTTATGGCTCTTGTGGTTGCCAGTCAGCCAGCCCCTGAACTGGCTGCAGGTAGCTCATTCATCGCCACCGCCTTCCTGCTCGGAATCGGTACCGGCGGGGTATTCGCCTGGGTCGCCTTGCGTGCTCCGGCAACTCGCGTCGGTGCGGTGGCAGGCATCGTCGGCGCCGCCGGTGGTCTGGGGGGCTTCTTCCCCCCACTGGTAATGGGCGCCACCTACGACGAAGCCGGCCATAGCTACACGACGGGTTTGGTACTGCTTTGCATTACCGCAGCGGTCGCCTTCACCTTCGTGCTTCTGCGTTTCAGGAGAGACGAGCACGCTTGACGTAGCCTATGAGGCAGAGTTAGACCCGTGATCGAAATCTCGGGGCTCACCAAGACGTTCGGCAACGTGCGGGCGGTCGACAACCTCTCCTTCAATGTCCGCTCCGGATGTGTGACGGGTTTTCTTGGGCCTAACGGCGCGGGGAAGACCACGACGCTGCGATGCCTCCTCGGTTTAGTGACTCCGACCTCCGGATCGGCAACAATCGACGGTCTTACCTACGACCGGCTCGATCAGCCGCTGAACAAAGTCGGCGCAGCCTTGGAGGCGACGAACTTCCATCCGGGACGCACCGGCCGCGACCACTTGCGAACGCTGTGTCTAGCCGGGGGGTTGGCACAAGACCGAGCCGACGAAACGCTTGATCTGGTCGGTATGACCGGGGCAGCGCGTCAGCGAGTGTGGGGCTACTCCCTCGGGATGCGACAGCGCCTGCAGCTCGCGGCGGTCTTACTCGGCGATCCTGATGTGCTGGTGCTTGACGAGCCGGCCAACGGACTAGACCCCGAGGGCATCGCTTGGTTGCGCGGTCTTCTCCGCCACCAAGCCGACGCCGGTCGCACTGTGCTCGTGTCCAGTCACGTGCTCTCAGAGGTCGAGCAGACCGTCGACGACGTTGTGATCATCGCCGGCGGTCGGCTGGTACGTACCGGAGCGCTTGCCGATCTCGTGTCGACCGGGCGCCCAGTTATCGTCCGCTCGCCCGACGCCAACCAGCTGGCAACAGCATTGGCCACGCAGCAAGACGTCACCGTCGAGCACAATCCACCGGACGGCCTGGTCATCTCCGGCGCCACTGCCGAGTTGGTCGGTCGTATCGCACTTGAGGCCCGAATCGAGTTACACGAGCTGCGAGTCGCACCCACCGACCTCGAGCAGGTCTACTTCAGTCTCATCGACAACGAGTCCACCCCCGCCACCGAGGGCGATGTCCGATGACCGCCCGCGTCCGTTCCGAGTTGCTCAAGGTGCGCTCGACGCGAATGTGGATCGGTTTGTTCGCGGGAGCGGCAGCTTTCGTACTGCTCAACCTCGTCGCCCAGGTGTTCACCCCTTCGACGCAAGGGTTCCCTGGAATCGCAAGCGAACAAGGAGTCCGGAACGTCTGGTCGAGTGCGGGGACGGGTTCGCTGTTCGCGCTGGTGCTTGGCATCCTTGCCATGACCACCGAGTTTCGCTTCAAGACGTTGAGCGCCACGTTTCTGGTCACGCCACGCCGGTCACAAGTCATCATCGCGAAGATGCTGGCCCTGGCCGGCGTTGGCGCAATCCTGAGCGCGACGTGCGTCGTGATCACGATTCTCGGTGCGGTCCCCCTTCTCGCACTAAAGAACGCTCCCTCGATCCCAATCTCAACTATCGGCGCGATTCTGCTCGGCGCCGTAGTTGCCACCGCCCTGTACGCCGTTATCGGTGTGGCGATCGGCGCTCTTGTTCGCAACCAGATCGCCGCTCTCATCGGTGCCCTCATCTGGGTGCTACTTGTCGAAGCGCTCATCGTCGCCTTCCTGCCCGACGTCGGCAAGTGGTTGCCGGGCGGGGCAGCCAACTCGATGCTCCAAGCAAGTGCGACCGGCGACACATTGCTCAACCCGTGGCTGGGTGCCTTGGTGTTCTGCGGATACGCAGTCGCTATCGCAGCTATCGCCATGCGGACCACATTGCGGCGTGACATCACCTGACCCTTACCTCTGCCAGAATGTAGCTGTGCCAACCGCCCACTACCAGACCTCGAGAAGTCATAGAAGTTGGGTGCATTGGGCCCTTCTGATCGCCGTTGGTTGCGTGTTCTCGCTGGGCGTGACGACAACCGCACTGGCTGACGACTCGCCAGTCCACACTCCGATTCCCAGAGGAACCTCGAATGTCGTTCTCTTCGGAGCAGTCGGGCTCTCGTGGTCAGATATCTCAGCAGAAGCGACACCAAACCTGTGGGCCCTTATGGAGGGCGGCGCCTCGGCTGCCACGTTAAGCATGCACGTGCCCGGAGATCCTTGTGCGATCAACGGATGGCTGACGGTTTCGGCCGCACTCCCGACGAGTGCACAACTCAAGGACAACGCAGGCTGTCTGCCAGCAACTGTCGTGACGACAACCGATACGACGCACATCGACGGATGGGCTGACCTTGTCGAGAGACAGAAGACGTCGACCTACAAGTCCGACATGGGACTGTTCGGCGCCACGCTGAAGGACGAAGGTATCTGCGCAACAGCCATCGGTGCGGGTGGCGCCATGGCGTTGGCTGATCGTGAGGGGCAAGTCGCAAGCTTTCAAGAGAAATGGAACCCAGAGGCCAGCAGTTGCCCAATCACCGTGATCGACGGTGGTGTCGTGAACTACGGCGACACAGCATCGCTGCACCAGGTCGATGTCGCACTTGGTCAGGTGGTTAACAACCTCCCCCCTGACACGACCCTCATGGTTGCGACGATGGCGGCAGCGCCTGAGCAGGATTTCGGGATGGGTGTGGGGTTGCTTGCTGGGCCCGATACGTCGGCGCTGGATCCGCAGTACCTCAAGAGCGCGTCCACCCGTTGGGAAGGTGTCGTCACCTTGCTCGACGTACCCACGACATTGTTGACGTTGGCGGGCGGCACAACCACCGATGCCTTCGTTGGAGAGACGTGGGTCGACGCCGGTCCGCGACCTGACACGGCGGCAAGTGTGGATCACCTCGCGATGATCGGCTCCAGGGACGCCGTTCTCCGTAAAGCGGCGCCGTACTTCCTCGATCGCGTCGGCGTTCTCGGAGTGCTCCTGCTGATCTTCGTCTCGATCATGCCGAGCCGAGGACGTACATGGTTCGTGCGAACCAAGCCACGACGACTGACGTCAATGGCAGTAGCGAGTGCTGCTGCCGTCATTCCGGCGGCGAGCTACCTCGTCGGTGGAATTCCCTGGTGGACCTTCAGCCACCCCGGCATGGGTCTGATCGGCGTGACGCTTCTGGTAACCGCAGTTCTAGGTGTCGCGACCTTCGTCCTCGCGGGAAGACGCAGCGGTCAACTAGCGGCATGGTCAGTGGCGCTACTCACGCTCGTAGTCCTTGTCATCGATGCGCTCGGGCAATCCTTCCTCGACCGCGCGTCCCCCGCTGGTCCCTCGCCAACGTTCGGCGGCCGCTTCTACGGATTCGGCAACACCACGGGGGCCTATCTGAGTGTGAGCACAGTCGTCGTCGCCTGCCTGGCGACTGGTTGGCTCCTCGCGCGCGGTCGCAAGTGGGCAGCGATCGGAGTCTTCAGCTGCGTCTCGGTGGTTGCGGTGTTCATTGACGTCGCACCGGGCTTCGGCGCCGACGTCGGGGGTGGCTTGGCGTTGGTTCCAGTGCTTACGCTCTGCGGCCTTGCACTATTTGGATTGAAAGTGACTTGGGGCCGAGTAGTCATCGCATTTGTCGCAGGGGTCGTGATCGTGGCGGCCCTGGCATTCATCGACTGGCTCGGACCCGCCGACAGTCGAACCCACCTGGGTAGGTTCGTGCAGGAGGTCATCGACGGCGACGCGGGCGGCGTCATCTTGCGTAAGGCTGGCTACGTCGTTCGCTCAGTAACCCTCTACCCAGCGACTTGGTTCACCATCTTCGTCCTGGCTTTTCTCATCTACCAGCTCGTCGCGTTCCGGCGACAACCGCCTCAAGGTGCTTGGCAGGACCTGCTCGTGGACAGACCTTTCCGAATCTCGCTGGTTGGCTCCCTCGGTGTGCTTCTACTCGGCGGTGCGGTCAACGACTACGGACTGCAGGTAGCCACCATCGGTCTGTTGCTACTCGTGCCGCTGGCCTTGCTCTACGGATTCTCATCAGGTAGCGGATTCAAAAAGTTGTACGGCGACAACGGCGACGATCCAAGACCTAGCGAGGAATCGGAAGAGTCGGGCCGACCCCTCGAGCACGCAAGGCACGCCACACCGCCCAAAACTGCCTCGCCCGGTGCCTCTTAGCCCGCCAGTCGGTGCCTGTGACGCGATGATGAAAACTCGCCGGGATTTCGACGACCCGAAAATCCTTGCGCAGGAGATCGATCGTTAGACCGACCTCGACGCCGAATCCAGCTGCCAAGGGACGCGCGGCGTCGAACGCTTCGCGCGTGAACGCGCGTTGACCTGACAACGGCTGCTCGGCCACCCAGCCGGTCGCCTCTTCGATTCCGTCGCGAGCAAGCCGCACGACGAAGCCGTGCCCCCCACCGGAAGTTGCTTGTTTCGGCAGGATTGCAATCGTCATGTCGGCTTCGTCGTTCCAGATCGCTGGCAGCAAGACTCCTGCACCGGCCGCGCTGGACTCTAGATCTGCATCGAGAAAGAGCAATGCGCTGGGCTCTTGCTCGCTATCCCCCTCGAACACGGCCACCTCGGCTGCTCCCCGCGCCATCGCCGCCGCCTTCCCAAAGTTCTTCTGACGAACGACGTGCGCTCCAGCATCCCTTGCTTTGGACGAGGTGTTGTCGCGCGATCCATCGTCAACGACCACGACCCTCGTCACACCTTCGATCGCTTTAGCACCCAAGACTGTGGCGGTGATTCGCTCTTGCTCGTTGAAGGCCGGGATCACCACGACGCAACTTCTACGTGAAGGCGTCTGGCTCGGCACGTCCGGATTCTGTCACAAAGACTCCGGCGACCAGGTGCGCCCGACCTGGGCACGGGTGGCGAGAACTGCCATCGTCACTGCTGCCGTGCCAAAGACGAACTGGAATGGACTCAACCCGATGAATGGGATTTGAACGGCAAGCTCAACGATCAGTGCACCGCTGGCGATAAGCACCGCCACGGGCGTATACGCCGATCTTCGCCAAGCCAGCCAAGCAGCCGCAGTTGACGGAACGGCCACCGAGACGAACAGCCAGATGCCCGGTAACGTCCACGAAGAAAGTCCGAGTGCATCTAGGTCGGAGACCGGGGGCGTCCCTTTCTCGGCGATGAGTTGAACAGTGCCTGCAAGGGCACCGAAGGCGATGACCGTCTCCACGACGACGAAGACAAGCCGATAGCGATAAGTGCCCTCACTCCCAGCTCGAAGGCTCATCGCGTCGCTAGTGTGCGATCTCCCAGATGTGACCGCTCGGGTCGGTGAAACTTGCGGTCCTGATACCCCAAGGTCGATCCATCGGGCCGTTGAGTAACTGCACGCCTCGCTCGGTCAGTTGAGCGCACGTTTCGTCTACGTCGTCGACGGCGAGAGTGAATTGGAATCGCGAGCCGGCGTCACGTCCAGCCACAACAGCTGGCGCGATGAGCGATTCCCCCTCAGACGACTTCAGCAAGTTGATCAGGGTGTCACCAAATTTGAACACGACGGAGTCACCGTCCTCGAAGTGAACGGGAAGGTCGAAAGCCTTTCCATAGAACTGCTTCGACTCGGTCAGGTCCTCGACGAACAAGGTGACGGCAGCGATCCCACCTGGCCAGGAACTCATCGATGTATCTCCTTAAATAGTGTGACACCAAAAGCCTAGTGCCAGCCCGTATAGCAGTTCTAAGGTCTGACTATGAGTGAAATGAGCATGAACAAAGTGATCCATGCCGCCGTGCGACGTGACATGGACAGGTTTATTGAGGCACTGACAGATTTCCCTGCCGGCAATCGGACGAGAGCCCAGCAACTCGGCACGGCGTGGGACAACTTTGACCAGCAACTCACGGTCCACCACGACGGTGAGCACGAGATCGCGTGGCCAGCCCTGCAGTCGATCGGCGTCAGCAAAGACTTGCTCGACACCCTCGACGCGGAACACGAAGCAATGGCTGCCGCCCTCGGGGAAACGCGAAGTGCGATGAAGACGCTCACGCGAGTAGCAACCGCAGACGCCGCCAAAACCGCATTGATGGCGTTCGAGAACTTGCAGGCCGTCACGCTCAAGCACCTCGATCACGAGGAGGCCGAACTCGAACCCGTCTACTTGAAGAACCGCGAAACCCCCGAGATCAAGGAGATGGGTAAGAAGTTCGGCAAGGTGAGCCCCTCAACGGGTGGCGTGTTCTTCGCTTGGGTGCTCGACGGTGCTGGCCCCGACGAGCAGAGAACGGTCAAGGAACAGGTTCCTGGACCTGTGCTTACCATCCTCGGCTTCTTCGGCAGGAGCTACCGAAAGAACGTCGCACCGGTCTGGAATTAGCAGCAGCTTTGGACGCTTGGGGGTGCTATGTGCCCCCAAACGTCCAAAGTCTTAGGACTTCGGCGTGTTACTTCGGCGTTGGTGAACCCAGCGAGGTTCCAAGTGCGTCTACGCCCTCGGGGCGGGTCGAACGAACTTGTCACACGTCGATGGTCAGTCGCACTGAAACGACGTCGCCCAACTCCAGACCCTCTGCGTTGCGTACAAAGTCCTTCAACGGCAAGACGTACCCACCGTCCTTTGGGAACAGGGCGGTCGTCCAATCCGTCGAACCGATTCGTACCGACGCTGGGATCATCCCCCAGCCGTACGTAACAAGGGACGAGGTCGCATGGATCTCTTCACTCTCATCCTCAGGCACCGTGATGAAGTGATACGGGGACGGGCCCTTCCAAAACCACACTTCGCCGCTGAACTCCAATTGCATTCGGCCAGCATAGAAGCGAGACACGTCGATGTGTCGACGTCACTATCCTCGACAGTTCAGATCTCGCCCTAGGCTCAGAGCGTGGGCACGGTGGCGGGCCGGATGAGGCATACCTTTTACGCTCCGTTACGCCGCTTCGTCACGGCGCTCTGGTTACTTGGAGCTGCCACGGCCTTGGTGACCCTGCCGGTAGCGGGTCAGCGGGTCGGTCTGGTCGAGGCAATCCCATACGCGATCATCGGCGCCCTGCTGATCGGCTTGGCCGTCGCGGTTTCGCGTCAAATCACAGCAGCACTAGTCGTCAGCACGGTGTTGTTGGGAGCGCAACTGTTCGCCGTCGTTGGACGGGCCTGGGAGCTGTCACATGGAATCGATGAGGCCAAGAGCCACCAACTCGCAGAGCTGGGCATTGACCCGACCGTGGCCATTTCCGCGAACCTGGCTTTCTCGACGGCCAGCGTCGTGCTGTTCGCGTGGGCGGCAATCAGGTGGAGCAAGTATCGAAACCCACTAGATCACGCGGAGTCACAGCGGTAGCTCGCACGAGAGAGCGTCGAGCAGTTGCACGTGTTCGACCCAGTTGTCCGTGTCATCAGCGACCGGTAGTGACGACTGCTTCGCAATCACCACGTCGGTCGTTGGGTTCATCCATACGTACTGGCCGAAGATACCGATCCCGTAGAAACAGCCATGGTCGTCACCGGTGATCCAGAACTGGTTGCGGTAACTGCCGTGGGGGTGGGCAGCCGCCATGCTCTCGACAGCTGCTTCCTCACTACCCCCTCGGCGAGTGTCCGCGATCCAATCGGTCGCGACAACGGTGGTCCCGTCAGGGCCGATCCCTCCGTCAAGAATCACCCGACCGAAGCGTGCCAGGTCGCGCAACGCAACACACATGCCTCCGTTGGCTGCTGGGAACCCAGAACGGTCGACGGTCACGAACGCGTCGTACTCGGCGCCAATCCGCGACCAGAGGTCAGACGACAACAGGTCCGCGAACGATCGTCCCGTTACCCGCTCGATAATCCATGCGAGGACCTCGGTGTTTGCCGAGCAGTAGGCGAAAACACCACCATGCTCGCCGGACTTTTGCAGGCTAGCCAAGAACTCATACGTATCCGCCGGATCGCCTGGGCGCGGAGGACGCCAACTGCCGGCCCGTTCGTGGCGCTGCACTTCAGAATCTGGGTTCTGGTATACCTCGTCGTACTGAACGCCCACGGTCATGTCGAGCACTTGTTGAACCGTGGCATCGCCGTATGCCGAGCTAGCAAGTTCCGGGACGTAGCGCGAAACTGGCGCGTCAACGAGCACAGCACCTGACGCAACGTAGTTGCCGAAAACGGCGGAACACATCGACTTGGACACCGATTGCAAGAGATGTCGAGTCGAGGGTTCCATTCCATTGAGGTACCGCTCAAGCAGAATCTCGCGACCTTTGAGAACGATGAGTCCGTCGGTGTACGTCCGCTCAAGCAGTCCGTCAATCTCCGAACCCCATCGCGGCTCGCCAGGAATCAACTCGAGCACCGGACCACTACCTCGCGACAACGGCGTGGTCGCAAGAACTTCGTCGACATGCTGGAAGGCCCAGCGATTCGCGGGGGCTTCTTGCCAGTTCTCAGTGGTCACGTTGTCAGGACGCATGCGCTGCCTCTCGGTCATAGTGCGCCTCACCTACGAGGTGCACGGTATTTCTCGTTCGCGACATGATCGCGTCACGCGGTCTGGGGTTCGCTGGCGGGGTGTCTTAGCCCGGCATCTGAAGGTGGACGTCGAGCCATCGGGCGAGATCTCGGATCTCGCGATCGACGGCCGCCGACATGGCCTTCGTGAACGGCACGTCCTGGTGGATCGCAGCAACGCGGAGCACTCCAGCTTTTCGATCCGCGGCTGCATCTAGCTTCCCCACTAGCCGGTCGCCATAGAGGATCGGCAGGGCGTAGTAACCCCACCTACGTTTGCTTGCAGGCTTGAACATCTCAAGCGCGTAGTCGAACTCGAAGAGATCGTGCATGCGTTTGCGATCGTGCAGCAGTCGATCGAACGGGGAAAGCAAGGCGGCTCGGCCCGAGAAGGGCTGCTCGAGCTGGTCGGGGTCGACGCGCCACTGGCCACTCAGCCCTTCGACAACGGCGGGTTGTCCGGCCTCACCGACATCCAGCGGCTCGACGGGGCACTCGGGTCCACGCGACCTGGCAATCCCTAAAGCGCTGAGTCGGCGCTCGTCGCGCAGTCCTCTCGCCTCGTCGGCGGGGATGGGTGGATCAGCGGGGTAGACGCGCGACGCGAGATCCCACAACCGATATCGCCCCGCTCCGCCAGACACCGCAACCTCGCCACGTTGCACGAGCAGGTCCAGCATCATGGTGACGTTTCGGTTGTTATTCCAGCCGCTTGACTTCCAAGGCTTCACGCAGGTGTCTGGCAGTTCGGCCACGGTCAACGGCCCGTCGGCGCGCAGTCGTTCGAGGATGTCGAGGCGGCAAGCATCGTTGATCTCGACCCAAGATTCCTGGGATTTCTGCCAATTGCGTAGCTCACCGGTGCCCGGCCATTCGGCCATCTCGGCGCGGTAGAGAACGAGGTCCTCAGCCGGCCGGACAGTTCCGCGAAGTTCGATCAGAGATTGCTCATCAACCGCGTCGCGCAGTTCTTGTGGCGAGTAGTGCGATCCCAGTCGGCTCCACAGCACCAGGTCTGCGCTGGGCGCGACCGCGTTGGTGGGTTCGAGTTGCAGAAGCGACAGCCGTCGCACGGTCTCCAACATGTCGGTGGGTCGCTCGCTCGTCAGCAACTGCGCGCGCACAGCAATTCTGCGCGCGGCGGATCGGCTGAGCTTGTGCACTGTGACCATATTGCGTCTCCCATCTACGCAAAACACCGCAAAAGGCGTACGATTTCGGCGAGTCTAGGGATCCGCCCTCCGGCTCGGGCCGAACACCACGGCTTCCGTGGAGTTGCACATGTTGCATCTGCAACGTCGCACAGGGGGCGAATCCACGCGCGACCGGCCCGCGACTAGTTCATCAGATACCCAAACGCCCTGGACCGAGATTCGTTCGGGCGAGTTGATTCTCAGTACCGAAGACCTCGACGAAGCCGTCAACGACGCCCTGAACGATGCCAGTCTGCAGGCTTCCTTCGAAGACCTTGAACCCCTTCGGGCACGTGTAACAGAAGACATGGCCAAACGTGCAGCAGAACTACGACCCGACTTCGAACCAGTGGCCGCTGCTCGACTCAGTTACGAAAGAGCGAAGAATCGCGTCGCCTTCAGAAAGAGAGCAACAACAATCCTTTGCGGTATCCCGGCTCTGCCTGTTCGGTGGCTTCCGCAGCCATGCTGTCGTTCGCGATGGCTAAGGACGGATCGAACGCCGCCGATTTTGCAGCAACCAGGCGATTCCACGGCAACAACAGCGGCGCAGCGTGCTGTTCTGGCTGCGCTGATCTGGCTCATAATCCTCTTCGGTATCTGGTGGTTCGTGCGTCGGCGCTTTGACCGTGGGCTCGCGGCGGAACGCGATGATGAATGGCGCCATGAGCTCGCGTTTCGGGGAGCCATGACTAGGAAGGTCCGAACCCTCGCCCTGACGCTGGCAAACACCGAGTTCGCGCGTGTAACAGAGATAGGCGATGACGGCGCGGTTGTGCTGACGACGGTCCGAGCCCCACAACTCATCGAACTAGAACACACCAAGGGCACGATCTCCAGCCGAACCCATCGGGACATTCAGGAACTGATCCGAGAGCATGGATCTACTGCGATCGGCATCGCTGGCCCTCGAGGTGTAGGCAAGTCAACGATCATGCACTCGCTCGAAGGTATGCCCGACCACCTCGCTGTCTACATTCCAATCCCGGTTTACTACTCCGCCGACGACTTCGTCCGACGTTTGCGTTTGGACGTAGTTCGCGTTATTGAGGCAACGCAGCCAACCCCTGCACGACGCCAGAGTTCTTGGCTGATCCTCGGCCTCATGGCTGCCCTGTGTCTCATTGGCAGTGGTGCGACGTTGGCGCTGGGACTTAGCCTTTTCGGCTGGCCCGACTTTTCCCCCCTTCAGCAATTCGGCCTCGCGACGGTGAGTTTCATAACAGCCGTAGCTGTTATCGCACTGCTGTGGATGAGAGATCGGGCCAAATCCAATGCCAGCAAGGAGGAGCCAACAACTACCGCCGCTCTTGCCGCCAGAGAGAAGCGGCGCCTTGAGTGGCACACGAGCGTCCAGACGAGTCGACGATGGCTGCTTCCTTTGGGCAAGGCCAGTTACGAAAGCACTGAGGGCGAAACGCTCGAGGAGCGTGAGCTCTCGCAAGCTGAGTCGGTTTCGGCGTTCCGTGACTTCATCCGTCGATACTCCAAACTGAGTGATCGACCGGTCATCGTGACCATCGACGAACTGGACAAGATTGGTGATCCGGCCAAGGCCGTTGAGCTCATCAACGGGGTTAAAGACCTGTTCCACATCGATGGCACGCACTTCGTGGTCTCGGTTTCGGAAGAGGCGCTGGCAGGATTCGCCCTCAGGGGGATCGAAGTTCGTGATGTCTTCGACTCTGCGTTCGACATCGTGCTTGATGTCCGACCGTTGACGGTTGATGAGTCGCTGCAACTGCTTGAGGGAAGGGTGCTGGCGTTCCCGAAAGCCATCGGTCTGCTGTGCCACAGCGTTTCGGGGGGACTCCCCCGCGACCTGATCCGATGCGCGCGCTTCTGCATCACCTATCGCAAGGAATGTGGCGAGCCGGTTTCCCTGGCTGACCTGACCGCTGCTCTTGCCCGATCAGAGCTCTCCTCGGCCCTCGACGCAGCACTGCGGGTGGGTCTCGACGACTCCGATGTCATCGAAATTCTCACCTTGCGCGAACGCATCGCTGGCGGTGTCGCCCTAACAAACGAGGTGATCAGTGATTTGCTCACGCCCAATGGCGACGGTGGCACTAGTGCGTTGAGCGTGTTTGCCGCACTTCTTGAGACCATCTGTGAGTACTTCTCCCGACCGCTAGACCGCGCTGAGTGGGAGCAACTGATCGACGCGGGGGACCGACCGGCGCGAACATGCGCCACCGCATTTGCCACCGTTAAACAGACCATCCCCCTCTCGGCAGCGGCAGCCGCTGTGAGTCTCGACTCCGCAAGGCGGGCCTCCGATCTGGCGCCGATTTCCAAGACGCGCATCGTGACGCTGCCCGCGAAAGCCCGACCAACGAAGGTTCGTGCCGGCTAGCCGGACTCTGCGATTCGCTTGATCGCAGCCAGTCGACGATCCCACTCAGCGCCGATCGCGTCGAGAGCACGCGCCGTCTCGCCGAGTCGCGCCCCGAGCGCGCGGTAACGCACTTCACGGCCCACCCGTATCGGTTCGACGAGTCCAGCCTCAGCCAAGACAGCTAGGTGTTTAGCTATCGCCTGTCGCGACACTGGCAGGCGCGCGGCAAGCGCGGACGCCGAAAGGTCCGCGCTGCCGAGCTCCTGCAGAATCTGCCACCGCGTGTCGTCGGCTAATGCCGCGAACACCGGTGTCAGTGTCGAAGTACTCACTTCGACGTCGTATCGCCGACCGAGATCGACGCACTCTCGAGGTAAGCAACGAGTTCGTCGAGCTCTCCGGTCCAACCGCCGCGGTTGCCCTCCATTGACGCGACAGGATCGCTGAGACGCTCGAAGCCCGACTCGACAACGCTGAGAATCGTGGACTCGCCGTCAGCGACCACAGTGAATCGGACCTGCGTGCTGCTGTCGGAACCGATAGTCGCATCGCCAGGACGGCCCCAGGTGAACGCGAAGGCGACCGGCTCGTCGTACTCGTCGATGCGGAGGGGAACTTCGCCGTGGCCATCGAAGCCGAACACTCCTTCGCCACCGACCCGTAGATCGGGCAGGGACGCGCGTTGCCCGAACCAGTGTGTGATGAGGTCATCTCGGGTGAGTGCTGCCCAAACGCGTTCGGCCGTTGCTTGGATGTGCACGGTCCGGGTCACCTGGAACTGCTCGGTGTCGATAACCGCGGGTTGATTGGTGGACGTCATGGTGGTTCCTCTCACTCGAAGGATCTGCAACCCCAGAGTTGCACAGTCTCTCAGTAAGCGCAACCCCTGGGTTGCACTTAGTGTCCTGAACGTGGCGTAGCGTCGGACCAACTGCCGTCGGAACCTGAAGGTGAAGTGAGTGGTGTGATCAGCAACGTCGTTGTGAGTTATCAGGTTCGACCCGAAGCCGTAGACGAGCACATTGCCCTCATCCGAGCAGTCTTCGACGAGTTGAGTTCGAAGCGGCCAGCCAATCTCGAGTACAAGGTTGTCTGCCTCGACGACGGAGTTTCGTTCGTTCACGTCTCGACGGCAGACACGTCTGACGGGGCCAATCCCCTGCCAGAACTCGAGTCATTCCGCCAGTTCGGAAAGGACCTACCCGCTCGCGTCGCGACGGCGCCGTCTCCCACAGCGGCGAACATCATCGGTTCCTACCAGCCGACAGGGGAACCACTAGGTCAGATGGGTTGACGCAAGCGAGAACCCGTGAGGCGAGTGTCGGATTGGGGTGGGGCTGTTCGTAGTAGAGGTGAGCGGCCGCCCACGAGGGGCGCCTCAGACACAGGAGTTGATCGAAGATGCAGTACTTGTTCTCTGTGATCCACGACTCGACCGAATTGGCTACCGAATCCGAGATGGCTGCCATCGATGTGTTCAACGACCGGTTACAAGACGAGGGTTACTGGGTTTTCGCCGGCGGCCTCGGGTCGCCTGAGCCAGCAACCGTCATTGACAACCGGGGTGCAGAAGCCATATTCACCGACGGCCCCTTCCTGGAGTCGAAGGAGTACCTCGTCGGCTTCTGGATCATCGAGGCTGCTGACCTCGACGTCGCGCTCAAACTCGCCACCGAGGGGTCGAAGGCCTGCAACCGAAAGATCGAGGTGCGGCCGTTTCTTTGATGTCGGTCGACGTTCGGGAGACGATCACCCGGGTCCACCACACCGAGTGGGCGCGGGTGGTCGCCACTTTGACCCAACGTTTCGGTGACCTCGATATAGCCGAGGAGGCGGCGGCGGAGGCGTTCGCGACCGCCGTCGAGCGGTGGCCAGTTGACGGCGTGCCCCCCAACCCCGGCGCCTGGCTAACGACCACCGCCAACCGGAAGGCTATCGACCGGATCCGGCGCGAGAACAAGCGCGACGACAAGCAGAAGGGGGCTCAGTTGTTGTACGACGAACCGCCCGAGCCGCTCGGTGCCATCGACGACCTGCAACTACGGCTGATCTTCACGTGCTGTCACCCGGCGCTGGCGATGCAGACCCGCGTTGCCCTGACACTGCGCATGGTCGCCGGTTTGACCGTGCCCGAGATCGCCCGAGCCTTCCTGGTGCAGGAGAAGGCTATGGAGCGCCGAATCACTCGTGCGAAAGCAAAGATCAAGGTGGCCCGCATCCCGTATCGCGTACCGTCGGCGGAGGACCTCCCCTCGCGCGTCTCGGGCGTACTCGCGGTCCTCTACCTCGTTTTCAACGAGGGCTACCTAGCTACAGGTGCCGACACCGATCCGGTACGTCACGACCTGACCGCCGAAGCGATCCGGCTGACTCGCCAGATCCGCGTGCTCATGCCGGACGACGGTGAGGTGGCCGGGTTGTTGGCAGTGATGCTCCTGACCGAGGCCCGTCGCACCGCGCGCGTTTCGGCCAGCGGCGAACTGGTCCCGCTCGACCAGCAGGACCGTGACCTTTGGGACGCAGCGCTGGTCGCCGAGGGCCACCGGCTCGTGCGCGAGCGTCTAGCCGCAGGGGTGCCTCCGGGTCGCTATCAAATCCTCGCGGCGATCAACGCCGTTCACACCTCGGCCCGCGACATGGATGACACCGACTGGTCACAGGTCGTCGCGCTCTATGACCAGCTGGTCCACGTCGATCCATCACCGATCGTGGCTCTCAACCGAGCGATCGCGGTCGCAGAACTTGACGGTCCAGACGTGGCACTGGCGATCGTCGACCGTCTCGACGACAAGTTGGCTGGCTATCACGCCTACCACGCGACCCGCGCTGATCTGTTGCGTCGACTGGGGTGCGCTCCGGAATCGCGCGCCGCGTACGACAGAGCGATCGAGTTGGCGGGCAACACCGCCGAGATCGACTACCTAACGGGCCGCCGGGACGACCTGACTTAGGTGCGCATGATTTGTGGAGGTGGCGGGAATCGAACCCGCGTCCTTCGTCGCCTGTCCAGGTCTTCTCCGGGTGCAGCGCTGCTGTGATTTTCTCGGCCCCGGCAGTCACGCAGGCAAGCTGCTGACAGGCCCAGTCACTGTTTGATGTCCCCGAGAGCCCCGTGACCGGACTCTCGGGTGAAGCCTCCTAGCTGACGCCAGGCACTGAGTCGGAAGCAACCTCAGGCTGACGGATCTTCTACTGTCGCTTAAGCAGCGAGAGCGAGATCAGTGCGCGATGTGTTGGCACTTATTGGTTTCCAAGGCATGGTTAACGAGATCATCCTTGGCATCCTCGACCCGCTTCACCTGGACACAACGTCCAAAGTCGAAACCTTTCACCCCCTGTGTAGTTATGCGCCTAGTCTACGCGACGCCCCCGGTTGCCACGAGGAGGTCTGCGAGAGTCTCGAGGTTCGCTCGCATAGTTCTAGCCTGCACCTTGGCGACAAACGGGTCCGTCATTCGACCAAACACTCCTCCTAGGCCAGGTTGTGCCTCAAGGTGAACCGCCAGGCGAGTACCGCTTGATTCAGGTTCGAGAACGTAATTCACGGCGAACTGCAGGGCTCCCTCGACCGACGTCCAGGTCACTCGCGAAGCCGGCTCAAACGTGGTGATCTCCGTTGTCCAATCAAACTTCTTGCCCATGATCTTGCTGACGCCAGTCGTACGCGTCCCGAGGCCAGCGGGGTTCTCACCGACCTGTTCAGCCTTCACTACCGATACGTCCCACACCGGAAGATTCTCGGACTCAATGATGTAGGCGAACACCACTTCTGGCGTCTGCTTGATCAAGATGTTCTCGTCGACCTGAGGCATCGTGGTCTCCCTCTGCTGGGCTTGTGGGCCAACTGGTATCACTCCCCAGCATCGCCAACCAAGCGTCCCGAAACCGTTACCGCAATGGGCTAGCTTCGCGACAGAAGTTCTCTTGCCGCATGCCAGCCACCCATGCCGTGCACTCCCCCGCCGGGAGGCGTTGACGAAGAACACAGATACAGCCCCGGAACCGGGGTAACCCAAGGCGAGGGAGACAACACGGGTCGCGCGATGAACTGTCGCCAGTCCGAGGCGCCGCCAGCGATGTCACCGCCGACCTCGTTGGCGTTGTGCGCCTCAAGGGCGACGGTGTCCATGGTGTGACGTGCCAGGATCCGGTCGCGGAAACCCGGTGCGAACCGCTCGACCTGCGCTTCGATGCGGTCGGTCATGTCGACCTGCGAACCGTTTGGTACGTGGCAATACGCCCAGCCGGTCTGCTTCCCTTCAGGTGCACGAGATGAATCTGCGGCACTCGCTTGTACAAACAGGACGTACGGCCGCGCGGGGTGGTCGCCGGCTGCGGTCAACTTCTCGCTGAGCGCCACCTCGTCCGCCGTCCCGCAAACGTGCACTGTGCCGGCCCCTAGAAGTCGTTCGTCGCGCCACGGAACCGGACCATCCAATGCCCAGTCGACCTTGAACACGCCGGGTCCGTACCGGAAACCTTCCAAGCGCCCTCGATAACTGGTCGGCAGCACGTCCCACGCAACGTCGACAACTTGCCTCGGTGTCAGATCGAGAACAACGTTGGACGACTTGAGTAGGTCAGTCACCGAAGTTACTTGATGGTTGGTGACTACTTCTCCACCCAAGGACTGCAAGCGGGCAACGAGGGCATCGGCGATGCTTTGCGAACCGCCAACAGCAACCGGCCAACCGACACTGTGCGCCAGGCCGCCGAGCAACATGCCGAAACCGGCTGTCGTCAAAGAAGTGAGCGACAGCATTGAGTGTGCGGCCAATCCAGCAAGCAACGCGCGCGCCGGGGGTTCACGGAACGCCACCTTGCCGACCCACCGCGACGGCCAGGCGCCGACTGACCCGTAAGCCGCCAAGCGCAATCGGTGCCTTGGGCGGTAGATCCAGTGGCGAGAGCAAACTGTCGACGAGCCGGTCACCACTCCTGGTGACTCCGCCGACAATTTGACGCCACGCGCGTCCATCGCGTCCAAGTTCTGCAACAGTGCGTTCAAGGTCTCGGTAGACGACCGCCGCCGTATGTTCATCAACCGGGTGACCCAACGCCGCCGCGGGGTGAGCGAACGTCAATCCTTCGCGGGACAGGTCGAGCTCACGAAACGCCGGAGACGCCAATGCCAACGGATGAACCGACGAACACACGTCGTGGCGAAATCCAGGCAGCGTCAACTCCTCGGTCCGCATGCCACCACCGGCTACTGCGGCGGCTTCAAGAACGATGACCCGTTGCCCGGCTTCAGCCAGACGAATGGCGGCGACCAGTCCATTCGGCCCCGAGCCCACGACATAGGTGTCCGGATCCATGCCCCTACCTTGCCCCGTCACTCGGCATGCGGCTGGCTCGGGGGTTGTCGTTCACTTCGTGAGCGGATCCACAGACCAGAACCCGACGGTTCAACGATTCGTCCCACCACTTCGAGCAGATCCTCGGCGACTCGATCCGGATCGCTACTGTCGCGCAGCCGAACCGCGAACGCATCGAGCGTGCGTTGGGCGTCGTAACGTGACCGGTTGAACCGTCGGTCGACGGCACCCTGAACGCGAGTGAGGACGGGACGGAAAAGTGCAGCGGCAGCCAACGTCGCAGCCGCGACTGCGAGGGCGTTGGAACTTGAATTCGGCAACATCTGACTGACCGCAGTAACCACTACCAAGTAGACGAGTACGAGGAGCGCTGTCACCACGCGTACGACGTCGTGCGGCTGATGATCCGGTCAATGTCGTAGAGGCGGTAACGAAGAATGGCCACGCCCACGGCCAACGGCATCAGAGCCAGGACCAGCGAGAGAAAGAAACTGTCGCTCGTGGTCCAGGTGGTAGTCAGCGCCTGGATCCAGAAGGCAGCGGACGCGACTCCGGCCAGAATCAGCCACTTGATCTGGGCTCGCACCGAGCTCCACTGCGGCGAAACCGCAAGACCAACGATGTCGACCGAGCAGACCAGAACCGCCAAGAAGAGTGCTCCCACTGCCTGCAACCCATCGAAGAAGCCAGTCGAGCGTATCGGGAGAGTAGGGATTGGGCACAAGATGCCCCGACAGGTCGCTGTACTCGGTGCCCGAGAAGGCGACTCCCACCGACCACACGCAGCGAGATCACACCGGCAGCCCAGGCGACGGGGCGCCACCGACGGGTGAGTAGGTGACCGTCCGGGAAGAGAAGGAACGGGTAGGTCCACATCACCGAGATGACCGGCACCCACCACCAGTTGCTGAACCAGACGGCAGGGGTACCCCCAAATCCCCTTGCGTTGTGACGGTTGCGTACTCCCCGTACGCGATGATCAGCATCGCGGCGCCAAGCCAGAGTCCACACCCCAGGTAGATCCAGCCAATGGCGTTCGACGATCGACGGCTTGCCACGAGGTAACCGACAGTCGCGATGGCGATGGCCGTGGGACTAATCGACAACTGTCAACGGCAGGCTGTGCCCAATCGACTTCGATCCCCAAAGCGAGAGAACAGAGGCAGAGATCCGCATACCATCGTAAGAATCCAGAGAACGCGGGCCAGCCGTAGCGATCTCGTCTCAGTCATGGCTGCCTCACCCAGACCGAAACACTGGACGGCTCGAAAGTCTGGCGTATCGAGTCGACCAAGTCGACAGAAATTTCGTCGGGATCAATGTCGTCGCGCAGCCGTTGGGCGAACGCACTCGCCGTCTGCTCCGCGTCATAACGGGCCCGATTGAACTTCCGATCGACTATCGCTCCCACTCGAGAAAGTAACGGTCGAAACAGCGTCGCCGCAACGAGCGTCGCTGCCGCCACGACCAAGGGCGTTCGACTCTGGCAGTGCCTGGCTCAAAGACGTAACGATGGTCAGATACATAGCCGAAATCGCTCCGATCACCAGGGCGTAGGAGACCGTGCGACTGATGATCCGATCGATCTCATAGAGCCGATAGCGCAGGATCGCGATTCCGACGCAGATCGGCAATAGCGCCCACACCAATCCACCAACAGCGTCAATCCAAGTCCCGTTGCCGTGATCACCGGGAAGGAGGAGGAAGACGATCGAAATTGAGCCAGCCAAGATGAGCCACTTGATCTGCGCCCTCTCCAATGTCGAGCCTCGACGGAACCGTCCAACGAGCGACCCAACTGCCCCGACAACCGCGCAAACGAACATCGCCGCGAGGACGTTCTTGCCAACGTTGAAGAACCCGACTATCCCGGCGGGGGTATATGGATTGGAAACGTGCCGACCGGAGGCGTTGGTGTAGTCCGCCCCCTCAAAGGCGAACATCAGCGACCACACCACAATCACCAGACCTGTTCCCCAGGCGAAAGGTCGCCACCGTCGAGTGGGCAGGTGACCGTTGGGGAAGAGCAACAGCGGGAACGTGAGCAGCGTTCCAATGGTCGGTACCCACAACCAGTTGTTGACCCAGACGGCGAATGCTCCCCCTGTTGCGCCCGGGTCAGTCACCGTCGACCACACGCTGAATGAAGCAATCCACGCCAGGCCAGTCGAGCCGATCCACACCCCGAGGTACAACCATCCGATTGCGTTGTTGGAACGACGCGTCGACACCAGCAGACCGACGGCTCCGAAAGCAACGAAGGCCGCACTCTGAGAGAGAGCGACTATCACACCTTCGGCATCAATGTCGCCGTGGTTAGCAAGACTGAGTAAGGCAGCCCCGAGAATCAGCGCAGCCCCGACCAACCAGAGGAACCACGCCAAGATCGTCGCGCTGCGATGACTCATTCCCGCACACCCGACCCTTCCGGACGCCGGATCCACACAGTTGCCGACGCTGGCTGGAACACTCGATCAACGACACCGACCAGATCGGAGGTGACGGCGTCAGCGCTCACCTCATCGCGCAGGCGCGCGGCGAAAGATTCAACCGTTTGCTCCGCGTCAAAGTGCGACCGGTTGAATCGACGGTCAACGACGGCGTGCATCCGTCGGAAAACCGGGCGAAATGCTGCGGCCACCGCCAGTGTCGCCGCGGCCACCGCCAGGCTGTTGGAATCTGGCAACAGCTGAGACATTGCGGTGACCACGACCAGGTACACCGCAACGAGTACGCCGGTGACGAGCGCGTACGAGGCGGTGCGACTGATTATTCGGTCAATGTCGTACAGGCGGTATCTCAGAATCGCAATGCCGCACGACACGACGAAGAAAGACAGCACGAGAGCCTGAAGCAGGTTGGCCCAGGGCGAGCTTCCTGCGGAACCGATGAAGAGGGAAAGCACCGTAAAAGCAACGATCACAGCCAAAGCAAAACCGAACCATCGCATCTGCTCGCGCTCAATGCCACGCGATCGTCGCACGCGCAGGATAGATGAGGCTAAGGCTGCGAAGAAACACCCGATTGAGATCAAGCCGAGAACTTTCACGAAGCCGATGTCTTCGACCGCAGCAACGTCCGGGATGAATGACGGCGAGATCGGGTTGTCAACCGTGCGAGTTGCTGTGCCATTCGAATCGAACCCGACTGGCAGCTCGGGCATCAGGGCAGCTGCTACCACGACGCAAACGAGTCCGGTCAGTGAGACCCAAAGAACCGGTCGCCATCGTCGGCTGAGT
Source organism: uncultured Actinomycetota bacterium (assembly GCA_963726755.1). Taxonomy (GTDB): domain Bacteria; phylum Actinomycetota; class Actinomycetes; order JAHEKZ01; family JAHEKZ01; genus DATKIY01. The sequence continues at coordinate 327,386 of CAVSDB010000001.1, read as the reverse complement.
AAGCCTGAGGGATAGACGAGAAGGGTAAGCGTCGTCAGCAAATAGAACAGTGGATACCAAACCCAATTGCCCACCCACGCCGCCAGAACGCCCCACCACGGGATGGCGCCCCCTGCATCGGATGCGATGAAGGTAAGCCCAACGCTAATGCTCAAAATCCCAGCGAGCCCTCCGACGCCAAGAAAGACCCAACCCATCGGGTTGTCGGGTCGACGGCGGGCCACGATTCCCCCAACAACCGTCTCCGCGGCAATCGGTATCAGAAGAAACGGATTCTGAGCCTGCCCGATCGTCACGCCAACAAATGCAAGACCGACGAGTGCAGTCAGAACCAGCACCCACCAGGCGACTCGAAGAAACGTCGGTTCTTCTCACGACGAAGCCTCGGGTAGCCACAGTGTGACGCTCGACGGTTGCAGTGTCTGCTCAAGGACTCCGAACAAGTCGGCGGCCACCTGGTCGGGCTCGATCTCTTCACGAAGTCTGCCCGCGAACCCCTCGACGGCCCGCTCCGCATCGAATCGCGGTCGATTGAATCGATGGTCGACAGCGTCTTGAATCCGCCGCAGTGCCGGTCGGAACAACGCCGCCACCAGAAGTGTCGCTGCAGCCACTGCGAGTTGGTTGTTCTGTGGGTCGGGAAGAAGGTGACTGACACTTGTCACCGTCACGGCATACACGGCGATCAGTGCTCCCGTAAGAACCGCATAGGTCGTCGTGCGGCTAACGATCCGATCGATCTCGTACAGCCGATAACGCAGGATCGCGATGCCGCAGGACACCGGGATCATCGTTAGCGCGGCAATGTTGGCGATGTATCCAAGCACGGTTCCGTCGCTCAGCCACGGAATACGGGACCCCACGAACAAATCTGCGATCAGGACGCAGATCGCGAAACTAAACCAACGCATCTGCAAACGCTCGACACCAACGGCTCGTCGGGTCCGGATGACAGCAGATATCCCCGCCGCCACCATGCACAGGACGACGGTGAACCCGACGACAGTAAATAGAGTCGTGCTCTCAACATCAGCGACGTTCGTCATGAAGCGTGGGGACCACGGGTTGTCAACGATCCTGTCGGCCGAGCAATCGCCAGCATTCGTTCCCAAGCAGAGCGTTGGCCTCAGGAAATCCATCACCATCAAGGCAACAATCGACGCGATCGATAGCCACAGCACTGGGCGCCAACGCGGTGAAGCCAAACCAGACGGATAGAGCAAGACCGTGAACGTCGTCATTAACGCCAGTAACGGGTAGAACCACATCGCGCCGACCCCGGCCGCGAGAACGGCCCACCACGGTGTCGATTCCCACCCGATCGCCAAACTCGAGGTCACCTCGCAAACAGAGCCCAATCCCGTGACTCCTGCAACACCGAGGAACACCCAGCCGATCGGGTTCTCGGGACGGCGCGCAGTGACTAGCGCTCCGACAACTGTGTAGACCGCAATCGGCAAGAGGATGCCTGGGTCGCCACCCAGCCCAGTCGCAATGTGCAACCCGGTGCCTACGACGAACAGCGTGATCAGCGTCCATCGGGCCGCTATGACCCATCTCGCCCGATTCACTGGCTGACCTCGCGGAGCCAGAGGCCAACGTCCACGGGTGCCAGGGTGCCCTCAACGACTGACACCAGATCGCCAACCACCTGCTCAGGGTCAACTTCGTCACGCAGTTGGCGAGCGAACGACTCAACGGCTCGCTCGGCGTCGTACTGCTCGCGGTTGAAACGGCGATCAACCACTCGTCGCGCCCACCGCAAGACCGGACGAAACAATCCGGCAGCTGCCAGCGTCGCCGCCGCGACTGCTAGGTCGCTTGAGTCCGGCAGCAGACGCCCTAGCCCAATCACGATCACCGCGTAGACGATCAGGAGAACGCCGGTCACCAGGGCATAGGCCGTTGTTCTGGTGATAACACGGTCAACGTCGTAGAGGTGGAATCGCGAGATAGCCAGACCGGCCGCGACAGGGATGAGCGCCATCGAGACAGCTCTCAACAGAGCCGGAAGCACTGGCCAGGATTCAACAAAGCCCGCGAGCACCCAACCGGTAACCATCGCGGGAACCGCCAGCGCCATCCACTTCAACTGCTGTCGCTCAACGCCGCGCGAACGGCGAAAGCGAACCACGAAGCTAACTAACGCGGTGATTGCCGCAAGGAGTAGATAGATGAGGATCGGCACTTCATCGTCCGACGAAACGAAACTCACGGCGTCGAGTCCGATTGGGTTGTGAACTATCAGACCGTGGGCACCGGCCTGCACAGACGTTGCCAGTGCGACTCGTCCAAATGCCAGGACTAGCCCAACAACGACCAGCACAAAGGCGGGGCGCCAGCGCGGGGACGGCAGGCGTCCAGCCGGAAACAGCATCACTGCCACGCACAGCAACCCGAGGCCAGGAATCCAATAACTGTCCGAGTACAGCGACGCTAAGGGCAGGAGCGGGTGCGTCGTATCCGTTACTGACTCGGCCCAGTCGTAGATCACCTCACCGCACAGCCACAACAAACCGATGGCGGAAAACAGCCAACCGATGGGATTGCTTGGTCGAGTGGCAACGATGAATGCGCCGACCACAATCCAGGGAATCATTGAGAGGCTGATGCCAGCTGATGAGAAGACCGTCGCCGCAGTGAATGCGCCGACCACTAAGAGTGCTGCTCCTGTGCTGACAATCGCGAGACCGCAGATCCGAGCGACCCAAGACTTCGTCATTGGACCTCCCGATCGGCAAGCCAAAGACCTGAGGACGTTGGCTGCATCGTTCGGTTCAACACATCCAGTAAGTCGTCTCGAATCTCGCCGCTCTCGACTTCGGTCCGCAGTCGAACCGCAAATCTCTCGACGACTAGCCCCGCGTCGTACTGATCCCGGTTGAACCAGCGGTCAACAACCCCGCGTGCCCAACGAAGTACCGGCCGGAACAACGCAGCGGCCGCCAACGTCGCTGCTGCAACCGCCAATGAGTCACTCTGCTCCGGAAGCAGACGCCCCACGGAAGTCACCACAACCCCGTAAACCACCAACAACACACCCGATACCAACAGATAGGACGTAGTGCGTCCAATGATTCGATCCATGTCGTACAACCGATACCGCAGGATCGCTATGCCACAAGCCAGTGGCACGAGCGGCATCAAAAGCAAGAACGCCACCACCGGCTCACCGAAGACTTCCGGCCAGAGGCCGCACAGAATGAATCCGGTTGCGACAAGTCCCGATGCCGCCACCAGCCACTTCAGTTGCTGTCGTGTCTGACCCTGCGACCTCCGATAACGCGTGGCAAGGCAGACCGCAGACAACCCAATGATTGCCAAGGTGGCCAGCTGAGCCGCCCCAAAGATCCAACCCGCCATCGGCTCAGGAACAAGTCGCAACGGATGCTCGAGGGTGGGAAAGTTGCTCGCAAAGTCATCCTGCTGCGACAGACCCGAGGCCCCCATCCCAAGAAGCCCGACGACGATGGTGCCCGCAGCGAGCCATCGCCATCTGTGCGACAGCGCCTGGCCATCGGGAAAGAGCTGGATAACCAAGAAAGCTAAGAGCGACAGCCAAATAGTGAGTATGAAGGCCATCCCTGACCAGGACGCCCCGGGAAGGTCACGTGTCATGGCGAAGTTGGCGTAGCCGCTGAACAGTTGCGATGCCGCAACCGTGCATCCAACGGCCAGGAAAAGCCAGCCCATGATTTTGCTGCTCGATCGATGGACAATGACGACTCCAACGCCCACAAAACTGACGCAAAAGGGAACCCAACTCGCAGTCTCTTGCCAGTCCCCTCCGAAAGAGTCGAGGACAAGCGCCACTGCGAGTGCGAAAGTTCCGACGCCTGCCACAACCCAAACCAGGTGCGACGGCCTGAACACCGAAGTCCGCGAACTTGCCCTCACCGCGGTGACTCCCTCAGCCATAGCCCTGCCGACGCTGGCTGCAGGGTCGAGTCCAGAACGGACAACAGATCCGAGCGAACCTGACCGGTCTCGACTTCGACGCGGAGTCGAGCAGCGAACGCTTCAACTTCGCGCTCCGCATCGAATTGTTCCCGGTTGAACCTACGGTCAACAACCCCGCGTGCCCAACGGAAGACCGGCCGGAACAACGCAGCGGCCGCCAACGTCGCTGCTGCAACCGCCAATGAGTCACTCTGCTCCGGAAGCAGACGCCCCACGGAAGTCACCACAACCCCGTAAACCACCAACAACACACCCGATACCAACAGCATAGGACGTAGTGCGTCCAATGATTCGATCCATGTCGTACAACCGATACCGCAGAATCGCGATACCGCACGAGATGGGGATGAAGGCGAAGGCGACGGTCAGCAGCACGAATCGAACGGCCGAGTAGCCATGTTGCGATAGGTACAGCGCTGGAAACAGCACAGCCAGGAGAAAGAGGATCGCGAACGCGAAAAGCCGGATCTGCTGGCGTTCGGTTCCCTCTGAGCGCCAGGCACGATGCACCGCGGACCAGAGGGCACCCAGAGTGCAAATGACGACAAGCGTCAAGAAGATCGGAAAAGTTGAGTCCAGCGGATGGTTCCGGACAGCATCTTCGGAGCTTGATATCGCACCCTTGATGAACTGGGGTGAGAGCGGGTTTGAGAATTCGAGTTGTTCGTTTCCCGGAACCGGTGAATCGAGCGACACGGTTGGCAACAACAGACCGAACAGCCCACCGAAGACCACAAGGGCCCATGTGAACCACAGGAGCGGGCGCCACCGCGCCGACGGAAGTCCAGTGGGATACAGCAGGAAGGTGATCGTGGTGGAAAGCAAGATCAGCGGAAAGAACAGCGAACCGACCACCACTTGCGCCAGAACCGCCGATGTCGGATAGAACACACCCTCGGCCTGCGCGCGTTCGATGACAAACAGCGCACCGGCCATGAGGGTGGCACACAGACCCACCAGAAGGAATATCCAGCCAATGGCGTTGTCTGGCCGACGACGTGCAACTACCGCTCCAACGGGGACGTAGGCGAGCCACCCGAGAAAAAGTAGGTCGTCGGCTCCGTAACGTCTCTGCAGCAGGGTCTTGGTCGCGAGGACGAGGCAGATCGTGACGACGAGGCCCCACCAGCAGGTCCGTTGTAGCCGCTCCCGAGTCACGAAGTCGAGGTCTTAGTTGCTGGACCGCTTCGGCCGCAACATCCGGATAGGCGTGGTGACGATGTGGATCGCCGACCGAATTCCGGAGTTGTGCCAGACATTGCTCCAGTTCGACCACAGCCGCTTCTTATCGACGCAGATCGTCTCTTCGTTGACGACTGCGTCCGGCAGACCGTAGTGCGCTGCGAGGTTGGACAACGTTCCCATCCAGAAGATGTCTTCCTTACGTCGAGCGACTGGCCAAGCCATTTCCCAAATCGGGTCGTTCGGCCGTATCAGAATCTTGATCTCGACACGAGTGGAGCCTTCGACCTCTTCGGCAGAGAAGGTAATCATGCCGGCGAACATGTGGCCCTCTGGCGTCATGAAAGTGAATGACTCATCGTCGGCGTAGATCACCAGAATGCCGGTTGCCAACTTCGGCCCGTGACTAGCGATCCCCACTTGGATTGGAGCAACGTCACCCGGCTCGATACCAGTCAGCGTGTTGTGAAAAACACTGCCAGGGGGCCAGTAGTCACCGAAGTTGACTTTCCAGTCACTGATCAGCGCCTGCGCGCCCACAGTCGAACCCACGTTGGTCGAGTACGTGCGTTGCCACAGTCGGCCAAATCCCTGCTGCGGTCCAGTGACCTTCTTGCCGGTGATGTTGTACCCGACACTTGCCTTCTCGTCCGGGGCAGACAATCGATCGACCTTGGATGCCCAATTGCCCGCGTCACGCGGAGGAGCGGGCTCGCCCGATACCGGTGTGGACATGCTTCCTCCTGACTAGGCGCTGGCTAGGGCAGCAGCAGCGTCGGCGTGCAGCGTGATGGCCTCGTCGAGGCGCGTCAATTCAAAGATCTGGCGGTAGTGGTCTGTGAGTCCAACGGCCGCGAGCTTCTGCTGTTGCCGGTTCGCCCGGACCAACAAGGTGACAAGCATCCCGATGCCACCACTGTTCATGTACGTCAATCCGGTGAAGTCGAGAACGATGAATCGAGTACCCGGTTCGCACGCTTCGTCGTACGCCGACATCAGGACCGGCTCGCATGCTGCCGTCACGTCACCAGAAATCTCGATCACTGCCGTCCCCGCCTCGGGAAGGCGGACCGTCATGCTCACTTGAGGATCAGGCATGGGTTGTCCTTTCGCCACTAGTTCGCCGTTGCGCCGGCTGCGGCGTCAACGTCGGAGAAGACTTGGATGAAATCTGACAAGCGAGTGATGTCGAAGATGTGGCGGTAGTGCTCAGTCAGTCCCGACGCATGTACCGCACGCTTTTCGGCACGAGCCCGGCCAAGAAGGCTGACGATGAGTGCGATGCCCGTCGAGTTGATGTAGTCGACGGCATCGAAGTCGAGCACCACGACGCTCGGGTTAGAGGATGAAGCAGTGTCATAGGCGGTAGAGAGCAAGGTCGCCGCTTCTCGATCGACCTGCCCGGTCAGCACGATCACCGCCGACTCCGGGTCGTGTCGAACAACTACTTGATAGTCAGTGGTCATGGTGTGTTTCCATCCTCTGTGGCCGAGTCAGGTGCCGCGTTGTCGAGGTTGATGACAAGCCGCACGGTGTGCCGCTCGTCCTTTGTGTGTTCTTCACACTCGTCAACCATGTTCTTGATGAGGAACAGACCCCATCCACGTGTCGTCTGGAGCCCAGCGAGTTTCAATTCCAGGTCAGGAGTGTCAGCGACCGCGTCTTCCTTGCGTCCACCGAGGTCACTTATTTCAACAGCCACGCCCCGCTCTGTGCGCAGCACCACGACGTCGACTGGCAGTTCTGGTCGGTTGTGGTTCCCGTGCTCGATCGCATTCATCGCGGCCTCGGCCGAGGCGGTCTTCATTCGCTCTAAGGCATCCGTGTCGAGCCCGCTGTCGGCCAATATCTCAGCGACTTTGGCAAGCACAAGGCGCTCGTTGCCAGGTTCGCTAGCTACCGAGAACCGAGCCAACACCTCGTCGGTTCCCTCAGTCGTTGGTCGCGCTGACGCGCTTCGCTCCAGGGTGACCAACGTAACGTCGTCTTCTTGCTCTTGAGTTCCCGAGAACTGGTTGAGAGCGGTTACACAAGCGTCGACTAGAGACGAACCCGACTGTGCTTTTTCGACGAGGACCCTTGTGCGATCGAACCCAAACATTTCGTGACTGTCGTTGTGCTGCTCAGTGATGCCGTCGCTGTACAGCAGCAGAACCTCTCCCGGATTCATTACCGCTCGCGCCTCGTCGTAGCTGCTCTCAGGCATCAACCCCAGCGGCATGCCTGTTGCGCGCAACTCCCGCACACCATCGGCGCCGCGAACGAAGGGCAAGTTGTGTCCAGCGTTTGCGAAGACCACCTCACCGGTGTCGCGATCGAAGATGAGGACCAGGCACGTGACGAACATGTGCGCAGGGATGTCCGAACACAACAGCTCATTGACTCGACTCAGCACGGCCGCCGGAGATATCAACCGGGGGCCAGCCTCACGAAGCAACGCATGCGTGCTCGCCATGACAAGCGCCGCCGGAACACCCTTGTCGGTGACGTCGCCCGTGACGACCATGATGCGCCCGTCAGGAAGCTCCATCACGTCGTAGAAGTCTCCGCCGACGGTCCGAGCTGGTAGGTAGAAGGCGGAGAGGTCCCAACCCGCCAGATTCGGCAGCGACTGCGGAAGGAACTGCTGCTGAATGAGTTGAGCAACTCGAAGTTCCTGCTCGATACGCTCCCGAACGCGGGCTTCCCCTTGCTGCTGTCGGACCATCTGTCCGAGTCGTAGTGCTGGCGCTGCGTATCGCGCGAGCGTGTCCAACAACCGACGATCGTCGTGGGAGTATCCGCGTTCGGACAGTCGCTGACCCAGTGCGAGCAGTCCGACCATCTCTCCAGAGGCAACCAGCGGCACGACCAACTCGACGCCGGACTCCCGCATTTCTATCGCGGCCGGTGAATCTTCGGGCAGCGTCGAGAGATCGACGGGGCCGGTGGCCCCCTGCAAGAAAGCAAGCACCGGATCGTTGTTGGCGATGTCCAGCGTCAGTGCCTTCGTTTTGGACGGCGCCACGGATTCCGTCGACGCCTTGGGGTCAGAACGGCGCTTACGCAGCCAGCGGCCTTTTGACTCGCCGGCTCCCAGATCAGTTGGGTCAGAGGAGGTTGGCGTCGCCTCGCGGGCCGACTCGTCGACTCGCCCAGCAGCGTCAAGCTCTAGCGGTTGGACCACGTCGCCTCCTGAACCTGCGCGTTCCACGGACTTCGGAACTTCGGACGAGTCGAGCATGGCTGACCTCCCGTTCCGAAAGCGTTACGACAACGACCAATTTCGAATGACTTTGGACGGTAGCCCACGTCGAAGCGTTACGGTTCGAAAGTGATCCGAAAGTGAAAAGCCTGAGGTTGCGGCTCTTTGGCGCGCCCGAGGTCTGGCTCGGCGACGAGGCGCTGAGGTTCGACACTCGCAAGGCGGTCGCCCTGCTGTCCTACCTCGCCGTCACCGCCCGCCCCCACCGGCGGGACAGCCTCGCGGCGCTGCTCTGGCCGGAGTCTGACCAGGCCAGGGCGCGAGCATCGCTGCGACGCACCCTTTCGGTCGCCGGGGTGGCCGGGCCAGCCCTCCAGATCACCAGGAACGAAGTGAGCCTGGACCTGACCCAGGTCGCCAGCGACGTCGCCGACTTCCAGAACCTCTCCGCCCAGGCAGACTCCCCCTCCCTTCGGGCGGCCGCTGCCCTGGCCGAAGGTCAGTTCCTGGCCGGGTTCTCACTGCGCGACAGCCCTGAGTTCGACGACTGGTCGGCTGCGACCGCCGACATGCTCAGATACCAACTCGCGACGGTGCTCTCGCAACTGACGGCAGTCGAGGCAACCGCTGGAAGATTCAGCGAGGCGATCGACTCCGCGCGGCGATGGGTCGCTCTCGATTCGCTCAGCGAAGCGGCCCACCGCGAGTTGATGCGGCTCTACGTTCGAACCGGCCAACGACCGGCCGCGCTCAAGCAGTATCGGCTGTGCGTTCGCGACCTCGACCGAGAACTCGGCGTCGCGCCGCTTGAGGAAACCACGGCGCTTTACGACGACATCCGCGCCAATCGGCTTAAACCGACCGAGTCGTTCCCGGCTCCGCCGATCGCGATCAGCGAGCCGATTGTCCAACTTCAGAAACCCGGTGGCCCGACCCTTGTGGGACGTGACTCGGTCATCGACAACCTCAGCCAAGAGTGGCGATCAGCCAGTACTGGCGGTGGTGCAGTGGCACTCCTCGGCCAGTTAGGCATCGGCCGAACCGCGCTCGCGACCCACATCAGGGAAGTTGTGGAATCAGGCGGCGGGCGGACCGTATCGATACGCGGCCACGCTGCTGAGTCGGCGCTGGCGTATGCCGCCATGGTCGACATTGCCAGCGCCCTAGTGGTGTGCGAGCCAGCGCTGGCCGACCGCCTGGAGTCCGTCGGTCAGTCTGTCGAAACCCCGGGTGAACGGGTCAGGATCTTCGAACTCATGCGTGGCGCCGTGAGCGAGGCGCTGTCAGGGGACGCCGCAGGACTGCTCGTAGTCGACGACGCGCAGTGGCTCGACCCGACGTCCGCCGAGCTGTTGGGATACCTGGCGCGCCGTCCGCCGGCCGGCGTCCTGCTCCTCTTCACTTCGCTGAGCGAGAACTTCGACTTCGAAAGCTACGGTGATGGGCTGCCCGTGATCCATCTGACTCCGCTGACACCGCCCGATGTCAAACAGTTGCTGGAGGCTCAGGGGCGTACCTCGGTTGACGCACTCGAACTCCACCGACGGACCAGCGGCATCCCAAGGTTGATAGTCGAGTCGGTGCTTGCAGCAGACTCCGATCAGACTGCGCCGACCACTGCATTGACTGACCTCATTGGTGCGCGCCTGGATGCATCGTCCGCAACGACGCGACAGCTCCTTGGTGCGACCGCAGTCTTAGGCACCACCGCGCATCCAGAACTCATCCGACAGGTCAGCGGTCGCGATGAGCTCGAAGTTGTCGACGCACTCGAAGACAGCGTGATGCGCGGCCTACTCGTCGAGGACTCGGAGCGACTCGGATACGACTTCCCCTATGACGCGCTGCGCGACCTAGTGCTGCAACGAACTAGCTTGGCTCGGCTGCGGTTGTTGAACGGGCGTGCCGCCGACGCACTGATTCGAATGCACTCAACCAACGTCACGGAGGTTCCCGCTGCCCGAGTCGCTTCTCACCTAGCGACGGCAGGGCGTGAAGACGAGGCCGCACAGTGGTATTGGTCAGCAGCCCAACGATCACGCGATCTCTACGCGCACCGCGAGGCTCTCGAGGACCTCCGGTCTGCCTTAGCTTTGGGCTTCGACCCCGTTGCCGTTCACACCGCGACCGGCGACGCACTCACCAGACTCGCCGACTACGGTGACGCCCTCGTTGCCTACGAACAAGCCGCTTCGGCCGCCGGGACCGAGAAGCCAGAAACGTTAGCCATCATCGAACACAAGTTGGCGGAGGTTCACGAACGGCTTGGCGATTGGGAGATCGCTCGGGCATACCTCGAGAGTGCGGCTGATCTGCTCACGGCCGATGGACCACCTGACATGCGTGCTCAGGTGATGGCCGACCTCGCGCTAGTGATGCAGCGTCAAGGTGACCCAGCGGCTGAGTCTGTTGGACACGATGCGGTTCAACTGGCCGAGACCAGCGGGGATCACATCTCACTAGCCCAAGCAAACAACGTTCTAGGAGTTATTGCCGCGCAGCGTGGTGACGTCAAGGCGGCGGAAGCTCTACTGATGACGAGCCGCGCGCAAGCAGTCGAGGCCGACGACGTGACGCTGCTCGTTGCGGTGGTAAACAACCTCGCACGGCTATACGCACAAGACGGTCAACTCGACCTGGCGCTTGAGGAGGCCAGCGAGGCGCTTGAACTGGGCATTCGGCAAGGCGACCAACACCGCGTTGCGGCGTTGCACGATCACCTAGCAGATCTCCTGCATCGCGACGGCCGTGATGATGAAGCGATGCCGCACTTGAAATCCGCCGCAGCGATGTTCGCTGACGTGGACGATGCCCGCGGCCGTCCAGAAGTCTGGAAGCTCGTTTCTTGGTAGCCGGCGGGCCAACCTAGCTGACCTTTCCGTGGCGGCTGGACCCGGTGCTGGTGTCCCAAGAGTTCGATGCTTCGGAGACGGAGCGGCGCCGGCAGCGCGACCTCAGCCACTTCGAGCTCGCTGTGCCGTCCGGTCTCGCGTGATACCGCCAGTACCGTGTCCCGCGTGCTTGTCACTGTGAACCTCCTGGCTGACGCTCCCGCTTCGATGCAGGCGGTGGCGGACATGCGGTGGCTGGAGTGGGGGCATCCTCCTGAGCCGGAGGATCCGGCCTGGTGGCTCGCGATCACGATCGGTGAGGCGGGGACAGAAGAGTTGCCGGTGACGTTCGTCGCCCACAGCGTGGACGGTCAGGTTCTGGGTGCGGTCGGTCTGGACACATACGACCTGGACGAACGACACGACACCAGCCCTTGGGTCACCGGCCTGATCGTCCACCGCGATCACAGAGGCAAAGGGGTGGGGCGAACATTGATGCAGCACCTGGAGCGGTGGGCAGCCGAACACCGGATCGCTGAAGCTTGGGTCGGCACAGACCTTGCGCTCGAGTTCTACCAGCGGTGCGGATGGACTCGGCAAGAGACGTTCGCGACCGATACCGGCCAGCGAATGGATGTTCTGTACAAGCAGCTTATGTAGTTGCGTTTAACGGCGACCACCTCGCTGAGTCTGACGCCGCTCGGATCAAGAAGGAATACCGCGCCTTTGGATGCCGCCACCAACTCGGCGTTGCGACTGTCACTTCCCGCCGTGAGGGCGTGTCGGACCAAAGGTTCAAGATCGACGACAGAATTGACCCCGAAGGGCATGCCTCACCTGGCCCAGATCGTCAGTGGGCTAAGCACTTTGCAGCCGAACGACAGAGCGACTGACAAGTCCTCACCCGTCTCGTATCCGACCACGGCGACGCCGGGGAACAGCGACCGCGACGCGGCGACGAGACTTGACCAGCAACGGCTGGGGTCGCCGATGGAGCACACGAGGTTCGACAGTCCGATGACTCCGTGCGCCTGGCTGAGTACGCCGCTACCCACAACGGTTCCGTCCTCGACGACGCTCACGAAGGCCAAGTCGGCGCGTTCGGACCAGGCCGCCCCCAAGACGTCAGATCCGCCGTCGTCCCGCGCGGCCAACCACTCGTGCAGGGCAACGGCGCCGTCGACGACCCGAAACTCCACTCCCGCCGTGCGCGGATTCCGTGGTGCGACCAGCCACCGAGCCTCGAAGAGACTCGTCAGGCCGACGGTGGTCATGTCCAGGCGACCGAAACTGTCCTTGATCGACCAGTCCATGCGGTGGCCGATGGCACGCACGACGTCGCGTTCCTCCACCGTGTCCGAAAGGGTGATGATGTTCGGATAGTGGCGCGGAACCTCGTAACGGTTCACGTAGAGGTCGGTCGTGAAAATTCCCGGCACGCCCAGGGCAGTACAGACCAGATCGCACCAAGCGGCGTTGTTGCGGACCGCCGCCATCAGGAGGAGGTGTCCGGTCATCCCGCTCATCGAGCGTTCGTCAACGTAGTCGTCTAGCGACGGCCGAGGTCGGCCAGTCGCGCTTCAAGGAACGCACGTTCGGTGGCGTTGTCTACCAGCGTCAGCGCGCGTCGATACTCGGTCGCCGCCTCATCGCCTCGTCCTAAGCGACGGAGGACGTCTGCACGTGTCGCCCAAAGGTACGGGTAGTCATCGAGCATTCGCTCTGCGACAACAGCGTCCACAGCAGTCAAGGCTTCCTCCCAGCCGAAAATCATGCCAAGCGCGACGGAGCGGTTCAATGCCACGACCGGTGATGGCCACACGATGAACAGCGTGTTGTAAAGCCCGAGGATCTCGAACCAATCCGTGTCGACGAACGTCGGCGCCTCGTCATGAACGGCCGCGATCGCTGCCTGGAGAGCGAACCGACCAGGCAGGCGACGGCTGAGGGCCGCCGTCACCAACTCGCTGCCCTCTTCAATCTCCTTGCGAACCCACAGAGAGCGGTCCTGGTCTTCGAGCAGTACCAACTTCCCAGCTGAGTCGAGCCGCGCAGGACTTCGGGCGTCCGACAACAACAAGAGGCCAAGAAGTCCCTGCACTTCAGGTTCGGTTGGAAGTAGTTGATGCAATAGGCGCGCAAGGTCGATGGACCGCTCTACGAGAGCCCGGTCAACGAGTGAGTCGCCACTGTCCGCAGTGTGACCTGCAGTGAAGAACAAGTGAATGACGGTGAGAACCGCATCGAGCCGATTTGCTAAGTCCGCTTCAGACGGAACGCGGAAGGGAATGCGCGCGATGCGGATCTTCTTCTTACCCCGGGTTATGCGCGCGGCCATGGTTGGTTCCGAAACCAGAAATGCACGCGCTATTTGAGTCGTGGTTAGACCACAAACAAGTCTTAACGTGAGCGCGATCTGCGCATCATTCGACAGTGCCGGGTGGCAGCACGTGAATACCAAGCGGAGACGATCGTCAGGGACAGCGCTCTCGTCGTCGCTGTTCATGGGATCGGAGTCTGTCCCTTCCCGTTCGAGGATGAGAGGGAGTTTGTCGCGCAGATTCACATCACGCCGGATGACGTCAATTGCGCGACGTCGTGCTGTCGGTGGTGAGCCATGCTGCCGGATTGTCGGGGACGCCCTTGTCGCGCCAAGACGTCAGGGCCGAGACGAACGCGTCTTGGACGGCTTCTTCGGCAAGGTCCAGATCAGCCGTGACGCGTACCGTCGCGGCCAGGACGAATGCCCAGTCGTGACGGTACGCGTCATCGAGAGCGCGTACTGGGTCGGTCACCCGCCCGACGTGTCCATGATGGGTCGCACTTCGACGCCGCCGTTCGGCGAAGGAAGGATCTTGGCGAACGAGATCGCCTCGTCCAGATCCTTGGCCTCGATGACGTAGTAGCCGCCGAGCTGTTCCTTAGTCTCAGCGAACGGGCCGTCGGTAACGGCGTGCTTTCCTGCGCCATTGCTGCGGACTGCCGTCGCGGTGCTTGATGCCTCGAGGGCTTCACCACCCAGGATATTGCCGCCAAGCTTGGTGACCTGCTCGGCGAATTCGGTGTGAGCCTTCATCATCAGCGCCCAGTCCTCCTGGGTTGCCTTGGCCGCTTCGGCCTCGTCGCCGTAGATCAAGTAGAGGTATTGCGCCATGGTTTCGCTCCTCGGTGAGTGGTGGGGCTTTCACCACTACGTCGAACGAGTCTGCACCGAATCGACACTTAAGGGAAAGAATTCGGTCATGATCTGCAGGCCGTCAGCAAAGATGACCAGCGCCTCGAAGTTCGGCAGTTGACGAATTGGGTCGAGGGCTGCCTCGCCTCCGGCGACCAAACCAGTCGCTAGCGCGTCAGCCAAGCCGAGTTCTGGCCCCATGACCGCAGCGGAGATGACGTTTGCGCTCGCGGGTCCTCCCGCGGGGTTGTAGATGTGCGCGCCGCGCTCGTAGGTCCCCGACACTGCCAGCGCACAGTCATCCACGGTCACCACTCCGAGCAGCTCGCCCACTGAAAACGGATCGGTGAGCCCTATTCTCCAGCGCCTGTCCGACTCGGGTCGACCGAAGCCTCCGACATCACCGGCCGCATTCACAAGAGCAGCGTCTGCCCCCGCACGACGAAGGGTTTTCAGGACTTGTTGACCGGACCAGCCTTTGACATACCCAGTCGGGTCCACTCCGCCAGGAGCCGCCCACGGGTCGAACCATCCGTCGCTGAGGTCCCGCGCCCGGGCACATGCTCCGAGCACTCCCACCACCGACGCGGGCATGTCGTTTATGGTCAGGGCGCCGCTCCGCAGTTGCGAGATGAGGGAGTCATCGCGCCACGTGCTGAACGTCGCGTCCACTTGATGGAGCTCCTGGCAGGCGGCGACAACGGTTTCAAGTGCCGCTGCGTCGTCACGATCGGAGAAAACCGCGTCGACCGTGAACACCGTTCCCATGACCTCCTCGACATGACGGACTCGGACCGTCATGTCGGTCACATCCCCAACTGGGTTAACGCGGACTGAAGGGACTGGCGGTAGCCCTGGCTGGTGTACGAAGCCCCAGCCACACCGTGGATGTTGGCCGATTGCGCCGCCAGCGCCTGCTGGCTCAGCTGCGGACCGGCGTATTGGCTGATAGATGCTGAATGACCATCCGCATTTGGCAACGCGACCGCTTGTACATCAGTGATCTTGCCGCTTGCCGCGGTGACCTGTACCTGCACCGGACCGAACTGGGTGTTGACCAACGACCCTGTCACGGTCTTCGAAGCGGATGGTGTCGAAGCAGCACCGTGATTGTTCCCAGTGTTTGTGCTGCCGTGTGTCACGCCGCTTGACTGCGAGGTAACGCCGCCGGACGCCAGCATTGTGGCAGGCGGCGTTCGGTAACTGAGCACCATGATGAGTCCGCTAACAGTGCCAGCCAACACGAACAACCAGCGCTTGACGGACCCACCAAGCGCCGTGGACCTAGTCACCGAACGACTCACTGTGAATGTGTCTCATGGGGACACCCACTCCTTTCAGCGCACTTCGCCAATCATCGACCAGGCCATCGGGCCCGCATATGAATACATCTCGAACCCGAGCGTCCGGGACTAGCTGGTTCAACCTCGCTGCGTCCAATCGAACCTTTTGGCGCGAGCCAACAAGAAGTTCCAGCCGGCCCCCGCAACGCTGCACCAACTTCTCCAATTCGTCGTGGAACAGCACGTCTT
The DNA here is from genome assembly GCA_963726755.1 of uncultured Actinomycetota bacterium. Lineage (GTDB taxonomy): Bacteria > Actinomycetota > Actinomycetes > JAHEKZ01 > JAHEKZ01 > DATKIY01. The sequence goes on along the minus strand of CAVSDB010000001.1, from coordinate 311,522 downwards.
GGCGGCGAGAGGCCCGCACGATAACAACTGGGTGAATTCCGATCGGGAGGTCCTCAAGTAGTGCTCGCAACGGCGTGATGCCAACACCGCCGGCGAGAAGCAGGACACGATCCCTTCGGATCACCTCGTGGGTCAGTCGACCGTAGGTGCCCTCAACCGCCACCCACGTCCCTGGCTTGATTTGAGCCAAGTCGGCACTGTGATCGCCCAGCGCCTTCACAGTGATCCGCATGTAGTTTGACTGCGGCATGGCGGACAGCGAGTACGGGTGGGCGTGCCAGAAGTGTCCACGGCGCAGGAAGCGCCAGTTGAGGTACTGACCTCCGCGAACGGGGAGCCGATCGAGTCGACGGCCCTTCATGATGATTGACGTTGTCCCTGGGCCTTCGCGGTGAACCTCGACGACTCGCAGCCCGTGACGGACCGAGCGCCATGCTGGCAATCCGAATCGGAACACCAGAACAACTCCTGCGGTCCCGAGCCACATACCTATCCACCACATGCGCGCCAGCGGCGACACGACGAATGCCGCGCCCGCGCTGATCTGATGGGCCAGCGCCAGAGCCATTGCCAAGTAGAGGTAGAGGTGAATCGTCCACCACGTTTCGTGACGAACCCTACGTCGCACTACCCGCCAGGAGGTGAAGCCCGCAAGGGCAAGCAGGCCCAACGAAATCGAGGCAGCTAGCACGTTTGGATACTGGGTCACCAACTGCCAGAACATCGGCACGACGCCGCCGGCTGCTCGCGCGGCGTATCCGACCGAGATCAGTACCGCGTGGGCCAGCAGCAGGAAGATCGGCCAAGGTCCCAACCAACGATGCCAGCGGGTAAGCCGCTCCTGACCAGCGGCGCGTTCCAGCCATGGGAACCGGGCGACCAGGAGTAGTGCGACCAGCATCAGATAGGTGCCGACCAGGCCAGTAAGTCGTCCCAGCGCGGTCGCCAGACCACCAGGCGCCGCGATGCTCCCTAGCGACTCAGAGCTCACAGCGAGGGCTACGGTGACGCCCAGTCCCAGTCCAACGAGCCAGACCACCGAACTGACCACCCGGTCGGCCCAAATCTGCCGGCGGCGTAGTTCAGCCAGGGCCGGTGCGGCAGGAGATGCGCCACGTCCTGGCGAGGGTGCTATCAAGGTCATGGCAACACAATCGTGGGCGAACCTATGCCGAGACCTAGATCTTCCTGTGGAAGGGCTGTGAGACCCCGTGAGGATCATGGATTCCGGGCGCGAAGCCGTTACCGTCTAGGGACAGGTACGGGTGGGTTGCGAACAACCGAAGCAAGAGAGGTGGCTGGCGGCGTGAGAACGAATTCTGCCGCCACCGCAGGTGACCCGCCGATCCGCGCGCTTGTCGTGGACGACGAACCCGCGATTACCGACCTCATTCGGACCGTTCTGGTCTACGAGGGGTGGGAGGTCCGTACGGCAGCGACCGGTCAGACAGCGCTCTCCGCGTTGCGTGCGTTTAAGCCGGACGTCGTGGTGCTTGACGTGATGTTGCCCGACCTCACAGGCTTCGAAGTCCTTGAGCGCGCTCGCCAGGAGGGCTACGACACACCGGTCCTGTTCCTCACCGCTCGGGACGCAACAGAGGATCGAGTGCAGGGACTCACCCTTGGCGGTGACGACTACGTCACCAAACCATTCTCTCTTGACGAGGTCGTAGCGCGCTTGAACGCGCTGCTTCGTCGATCCGGAATCACTCGCAGTGGTAGTGACCGCATTCTTCGCGTTGCGGATTTGGTGCTGGACGACGACTCCCGCGAGGTCCGCCGTGACGGAGACCTGATCGAGCTCACCAAGACCGAGTTCGAACTCCTGCGGTTCCTGATGGTGAACGCTCGGCGAGTTATGTCCAAGGCGCAGATCCTGGACCGGGTCTGGAACTACGACTTCGGTGGGCAGGCAAACATCGTCGAGCTGTACATCGGCTACCTACGCAAGAAGGTCGATCGTGGGCGAGAGCCGCTCATCCACACCGTAAGAGGCGTCGGCTACGTCATGCGTCCCCCTTCTGAGGAAGAGGAGTGAGTAGCTCGCCGGCCGTGGGTTTCACCCGACGTCGACGGCGTCAACCGCTGCGACGGCGACTGACGTTCGGTCTCGTCCTGCTCGTTGTGGTCGTGCTGTTGGCGGCCGGGTTGGCCATGACGTTGGCCGTTCGCTCGTTTCTCGTCCGGCAACTCGACCGAGAACTGACTGCCACGGCGTCGGGCATTGCGGCCAACGCAGCCTTCGATCCAACTGGTCTGCGTGACGGCACCGTGGTCGTCGAGACTGATTCGTCGGGTCGGTTACGGCATGCACCGGTCCTGATTGGGCGACCGGGAGACGGGGATCAGGACCAGGACGATCACTCCGGCAGTGGTAGCGGCGCGAGCAGCCCCCCGAGCAACGACATCAGTTCCGACGATCTCGCCACCCTTTCGGGAGGGGGCGACCGGCCCCGCACAGTCGACCTGCCCAACCTCGGTACGTATCGGGTGCTCACCGTCACAGAGGCATCAGGAGACTCGTTGACGGTGGGCTTGCCTCTCGGCTCTGTGAACGAGACTCTGGGACGTCTGCTGCTCATCGAGGGACTGACGCTAGCTGCGGCTGCCATCGTGGTGGCGGTCGGCGGTGGGTGGTTGATTCGCCACGATCTTCTCCCCCTCGATCGAGTCGCGCAGACAGCGCGTGATGTAGCGGCACTGCCACTGAAGTCAGGCACACCCAATCTCGACGAGCGAGTACCTGACGCCATCCCAGGAACTGAGATTGGTGACGTGGCGGTGGCACTCAACGAGATGCTCGATCATCTCGACAGTTCACTGGAGGAGCGAGCAGAAACCGAGCGGCAGCTCCGACAGTTTGTTGCCGACGCGAGCCATGAACTACGGACCCCGCTAACTTCCATCAAGGGTTACGCCGAGTTGCTACGAAGGCCTGATGCGGACGTCGCAGGTCGGGAGAATGCCGCGGGTCGAATCGAATCCGAGGCGAATCGGATGGGCATCCTCGTCGATGATCTGCTCCTGCTGGCACGTCTGGACCAGGGTCGTCCCTTGCTGCATCAACCCGTGGACATATCCCTGCTCGCAGCCGAGGCGGCGAGTGACATCTCAGTGTCGTCAGCCGACCACAAAGTCACGGTTGATCTGCCCGGCGTGCCGGTGTTCGCATTCGGAGACGAAGGGCGGCTCAGACAAGTGTTGGCCAACCTCTTGGCCAATGCAGTGCAGCACACGCCGGTTGGGTCCGCTGTCGATGTGTCAGTGCGAGCGCTCCCGGATTGGGTCGAATTGAGGGTCTCGGACAACGGTCCGGGCATCTCGCAGCAATTCCAGCCGCATGCATTCGAACGGTTCACCCGAGCCGACGGGTCCCGCAATCGCGCGTCCGGGGGGAGTGGTCTGGGCCTCTCGATCGTCGCCGCCGTCGTTCAGGCGCTAAGTGGCACGGTGGAACTCAACAGCGGTCCGCAAGGAACGTCGGTGACAGTTCAGCTGCCGATCGCGTCTGACCCAAAGACCTGACGGCCCACAGCAACCTCACAGTCCAAACCGCGCTTCCTCACAGAGCCAGCATCAAGGCTGTGCTCATGACCGATAACCAAGCACCAGAAGCTCCCCAAGTCCCCGACTGGACACCTGACAACCCGCTGCGGTACACGAACGAGAGTTGGCTGCCCGCCGCAGCCGAGCCGATCGTCGAGCAGGCGTCACCGACAGCACAGACTCAGAGTAAGTGGGTCATTCCCGCAAGTGTCGCCGCCGGGTTCTTGTTGGCGGGAACGCTCGGTGGAGTAGGCGCTGCCGTCGTCTCCGCGAGCACCCACGACCAAGGGCTGCAAGGCGCGTCAGTATTGAGCGGCCAGGTGCAGCCAGGTGCCTCGGTACCGGGTGTACCTGGCGGATCGCTTCCCCAAGGCGATGATGCGGACCAAGAGTCCAGTCAGGGCTGACTAATCCCTGGGTTACCAGCCGCCTCCGCCGCCACCGCCCATGCCACCGCCGGAGAACCCTCCTCCGCCGGAGAATCCGCTCGACGAACTAGCTGCCACTGCGGAGATTGAGCCCGAAGTGTTGATCGCGAATGCGTTCACGGAGTTCCCGAAGTCGGCGTAGCCCCAGCCCATCGGACCGGTGTACCAAGGGACGGTCACTGCTGCTGCAGCACCTCCCGCGGCTGCCAGAGACTGAAACACTTTGGCCCATCGTTCGGCTTCACCGAAAACGATCGCGTAAGGCAGGTACTTCGAGAAGACGTCAACACCCTCTTCGAAGCGGATCTGTGCCGCTTCCGCAGTGGCGATGTAACGGCGGAACCCAAGAACGCGCGCAAGCGCTGCACTGCCCTCCCCTGTTCGTGCGGGCATGTAGCGCCCCGCCCACCAGAGCGCGAGAGCGACGATCACTAATCCGATGCCGACCAAACCGAAGTGGGTGTACTTGGCGAGTAGATAGGTGCCTCCGACGGCAGCCGCCACGACCACGAACCCAAGCGCGTGCCATGACGTCCGCGTTGAATCAGGACGACGTCGATACCAGCGGCGGTAGACCATCTCGTCGTAGAGCTGGTTCTGCACGACAGCTAGGTCTTTGGCGAACGTCCGTTTCAATTCGCTAAGTTTCACGACGTTGCGACCGGTGAACAACGCTGAAAACAGCCGTGCCTCAAACGGACGAAGCGTTGTGTCACCGCCTTTCAGTTGCACCAACTGCCAATCGCGGCTGCTGAACATTCCGTCGCGAGGCAGTTCGTCGATGCGGAGGTACCCGCGCACCGCAAGGTCGACGATGGTCGCCGTCACGTCGAGAACATTTGCTTGCTCGTCTATTAGCGTGCCCACCACTCCCGGTGGCATGTCGTCAGGCGGTGTCCACTCGACCGGACCTTCACCAGAATCTCCGAGGGGGCGAACCTCTTCTTGCGACTGCTGCCCCGGGGCTGGTGCCAGGCCAGGGATCTGTCCAACGTATCTGCGATCTCGTCCACGGAAGTAGATCGCCAAGCTGACAACCAAGATCCCGAGGAGCAACGTCGCGCCGGCCAGGCCGATCGATGCCGGTGAGCGCTCGAACGCACGATCGAGCGACCATCGCTGCTCGTAAATCGGTGGCGCGACGGTGACTGCTCCCTTGGGCAATCCAACGACCATCGTCATGGCCGCACCCGGAGTAAGATTCGCTGCGCTTGCCGACGCGTCTTGGTCGGTCACCGTCAGTTGATCGCACTTGCTGTGCAGACCAGGCAATCCTGCGAAGCATCGAGCCTTGCTCACCGCGGGAGCAGTGACCTTGACGCTGGCGCTTCGAATCGGCACCAACCAGTCGCCGCCGATCGCATTCCAATACAACTCATCGTGGTCGTCGAACGAGTTCATTGCCCCGACCACGTGGTAACTCAGCACGTAGCTGTGCTCACCGTTGATCGTGCGATCCGGGTTACCCACCCGCAGCACCAACTGGTCACCCTGTTGCGAGACGTCCAAATCCGTAGGTGCATGACTTGGACTACTCACCTGGATGTCCGAGATCTTGATGACGCGATCGTACGACGAGTCGATTTGGTTCTGACCTGCCGCCGGCGTGAAGGTCTCGGGGACCGGATACCGGTTGGGGATGTTGCGATAGATGCCGTGGCTGGAGTCGGTGAACGTGTACGCGATCCGCTCCGTAACGTCGAGGCTGCTGTCGGCGTTGATGGTGATGTTGACTTCGTAGCGCTCGATGAAACCGTCTCCGGCAGTGGCTAGCGCAGCGGTGGCGGGAAGACCTAAGACGACGACTAATGCGCTGACGAAAGCACTGATGATCACTGCAAGTAAGCGACGCACGCCGTCAACGTTAATGGCTGCTGGGGGTCGAACCCGCTAGGACTCGCGGCCTCGTTGGGACATCGCACGATCAGCCTCGCGCTTAGCCTGCCTTTCGGCCAACGCCTGACGCTTGTCGTAGTTCTTCTTGCCTCGACCCACGGCGATCTCGACTTTTGCGTAGCCGTCCTTGAAATACAGCGCTAGCGGGATGATCGTCAGTCCAGATTCCTGGACCTTGTTGTTCAGTTTGCGGATTTGCTCACGGTGCAACAGCAGTTTTCGCACCCTGCGAGGCTCGTGGTTGTTCCACGTCCCTTCGGTGTACTCCGGGATATGTACGTTGTGGAGCCAGACCTCGCCGTCCTTGATGTCTGCGTAGCCGTCGACGAGCGACGCGCGTCCTTCGCGTAGCGACTTGACCTCTGTACCGGTTAGCACCAATCCAGCCTCGACGTTGTCTTCGAGGTGGTAGTCGTGACGGGCCTTGCGATTTTGCGCGACGAGTTTGCGGCCCTGCTCTTTTGGCACGCGATCAGCCTTGACCGGCCGATGGCAATGCCGCAGTCAATCCACGGAGCACTTCGAGAGCACGCTGCTCTGCCAACTCCGGTGCACTTCCCTCTTCGACGAGCACGTCCGGCTCGATGCCTTTGCCGTCGATGCTTCGGCCGTTCGGTGTGAAGTAACGTCCGATCGTGAACTCGATAGCGGACCCGTCGGGAAGTTCAATGGGTTCTTGCACCGAACCCTTGCCGTACGTCCTCGAACCGACGATCACCGCTCGATTGCGATCCTGCAGCGCGGCAGCCAAGACTTCGGCAGCACTCGCGGTACCACCGTCGACAACGACGACCACCGGAGTCGTTGTATCGCCATGGCCGATCGCATTCAGCGTCTTGTCAGGCGCATCGCGCTGCTCATAGGAAACGACTGGGCCGCCGTCAAGGAAAATCGACGCAACATCGACCGCCTCGTCTAGCAGTCCACCGGGATTGCCTCGCAGATCAAGCACGATCCCGGAACTGTAAGCGGCTGGGTCAGCCGCCATAGCCTGCCGGACGTCTCGGGCGACGCCCCGAGTGAAGCTCCGGATCTCAATCCTGGTTACGCCATCTGCGAGCCGATCAACCACAACGTCCTTCGTGGTCACCAGAGATCGCGTCATGGTGTACGTCGTGGTGACGCCGTCGCGCATAACCGTGACGTTGACGTCGGTTCCGTCCTCGCCGCGCAGTCGCTGAATGACATCGCCAACGGAGTTGCCTGCCACCGACCAATCATCGATAGCGACGATGGTGTCACCGGCTTGGATGCCCGCGACGTCAGAGGGTGAGCCCGGCTGGACACTTCCCGCTACGACGCCATGTGCACTCGAGTGCACCCACAGGCCGATGCCCGAGTAGCGGCCTTCGAGCGCGTCCTGGAAGGAACTGAACTCGCTCGGTGCGTAGTACGACGACCAACGGTCGCCCAACGCCTTCAGCATGCCTTCGACAGCAGCGCGCTCGAGTTGGTCACGATCGACCGGACTAGCCGCAGATGACTCGATGCGATCCGCAGCCGCGTCGATCACTCCCTGTTGGTGATCGCTTCCGACCACGCCGGTGACGACACCCGCGCCATACGCCAGTCCGAGCGCACATACCGATGCGACGCCGAGCGTGAGGCGACGACCGATCGTGGACATGCGGGCCAGTCTACGGCGAGCCGAAGACCCAGGTTGGCCGCTGGTTACGGGCAGAACACGCTTTGCGGAGTCTTCGTGCCGCCGAACCAGCCCATGGGGTCGTAGGGGACACCGTTGATGTGCACCTCAAAGTGCAGGTGGGGGCCGGTCGCATAGCCAGTTTCGCCGACGTACCCGATGACGTCACCGGTATGAACGTGCTGGCCAGGCGAGACGTTGAAGCCGGACTGGTGGGCGTAGAACGTCGAGAGCCCGTCACCGTGGTCAATCAACGTGTTGTTGCCGTACGGGCCGTCGAGTTCCGACTTGGTCCAGACCACTGTGCCGCTTCGGGCCGCGAGGATCGGCGTGCCCGTCGACGCGGACAAGTCGATCCCGGTGTGACAACTGCGGTAGCCGTACACGGGGTGAACGCGCCAACCGACACCTTGCACCATGGGCGCCCCGGGCAGCGGGTTCGACAGTTGACCGTTGGGCAGTCCGCCACCGGTCGACGTCTGCTGTGTGATCTGGTCATTGAGGGCGGCCTGGGCAGACTTGAGCCGATCCAGTCGCTGCTGCTCTGCCGCACGCTGCTGTCGCGCGACCTTCATCGCATCAACCCGCATGTTCACGAGCGCCTCGACTCGCGACTGCGCTTGTCGCGTGGCAGCGGTGAGATCACTTAAGTCCGCGACCTTGGTCTGGATGTCACTTTCACTTGTCTCGATCGCCTGCTGAGTGACCTCGAGCTCCTGCTGACGTGCGGTAAGCACCGCTTGGTCGGCAGTGACCTGGTCGAGCACGGACGTCTGTGAATCGGTGATCGAGTCAGCCGCCATCAGCCGTGATACCAGGTCCGCGGGTGATTGGGCATCCATCAACAGCTGCAACTCGAGGAAGCCACCGGTCTGGTACTGGTAGCGGACGATGCGTCCGATCAGTGTTTGAGACCGTTCGATCCGATTCTGTGCCTGGGTGATCGCGACAGTGACTTTGTCTTGCTGGGCGTTAAGGGTGCGAAGTCGGTCACGGATGAGCGCCAATTGTCCACGGGCGTCCGACAGCCTGCCGGACGCTGCCACATAGGCCGCCCGGGCGACTGGTAGTTGGGCCTGAGCTTGGGCGAGACTATTCGCGGCCGCTTGGACCTGACGCGACGCTGCCTCAAGATCGTCCTGCGTACCGTTGATCTGAGCCTGGATTTGGTGCTGCTGGTCGGTGACGTCGTCCGCAGCAGCGGGCGCGAGGGCGCCAGCAGTCAGCGCTGCAGCAACCAGCAGCGCACTAACTGTGTGACGGGCGCGCACAGACGATGCCTCCTATTCCCTTTATTCGGCTCAAACTCGAAGGTACTTCAGCAAAGTCAGGTAAGACACTGTTATCGACATCACCAGGCCGACGCCCAGAATCAGCAGGCTGGTGGTCAAAACGTGGCCCCAACCGATGAAATTGGCGCCAAGGAAGGTCAACTGCTGCTGGAGCAGTTGGTCGACGAAGAACAACTTCCCGATCGCCAAATACGCGCAGGCCAAGAGCCCGCCGACCACCCCCGCGAACGCCCCCTCCAGCAAGAAGGGCAACTGAATCGACAAGTTTGAAGCGCCAACCAGCCGCATGATCGAGGTTTCTCGTCTTCGACTGAAAGCAGCAACGCGGATCACCACCACGATCAGCAGAATCGTGGCAAGGGTCGCGACTCCGGCGACTACCAACGATCCGACTCGGAACTTGTTCAACACGGTGAACAACGTGTCGAACACCGATCTCATGTCGAAGACCTTCTCCACCCCGGGTCTGCCCTCGAAGGCACTGGCCACCACGGCGTAGTCCTTCTCCGGATCGACCAACTTGGCGCGGAATGACTCCTGCATGTCGTCGACTGTGACGTTGTCAACAATCGCGGTGCCTTTGAACTGCTCTTGGAACCGCTCGAACGCTTGTTGCTTCGACTCGTAGTAGACGGCGCTTACCTGAGGCAGGTTCTGCAGGTCCGTCTGGATCTGCGCACGCTGAGCGTCGGTAACCGCGCCGTCTGGACACGTCGGACGATCGGTGTCGATGTCACGGCACAAGAACAGTGAGACCTCGACGCGGCCGAACCAGTACGACTTCATTTCGTTGATCTGTTGCCGGATCAGGTTGGCAGTACCAAGCAAGCCCAAAGCGATGCTGACGACGAGCACCGCTGCCACCGTCATCGTCATGTTGCGACGCAGACCAATGGCGGCTTCGCCGACGATCAAGTTAACGCGCATGACTTCCTTCTGGGACTGGGCTGTTGACGGTTAGCGAGCGAAGCCGTAGACGCCACGCGCCTGGTCGCGTACGAGATGTCCAAGCTCAAGCTCGACGACCCGACGTCGCATCTGGTCGACGATGTCTGCATCGTGCGTTGCCATCACCACCGTGGTTCCGGTGCGATTGATGCGATCGAGCAACTTCATAATCCCGACGCTGGTGTGCGGGTCAAGGTTTCCGGTCGGCTCGTCTGCGATGAGGATCGCAGGGCGGTTGACGAAGGCACGAGCGACCGCGACGCGCTGCTGTTCGCCACCAGATAACTCCCCTGGGTAACGCCCCTCTTTGCCAGCGAGTCCGACAAGTTCGAGTACCTCGGGCACGACCTTTCCGATGACGTGACCAGGGCGTCCGGTGACCTCCAATGCAAACGCCACGTTCTCGTGAACGGTCTTGTTCGGCAGCAAGCGGAAGTCTTGGAAGACGGTGCCGATCTGGCGCCGTAGCGACGGGACCTTCCAGTTCGACAGTCGAGCGACGTCCTTGCCTGCGACGTAAACCTGCCCGGCGGTCGATCGCTCTTCGCGCAACACCAACCGCAGGAACGTTGACTTGCCAGATCCGGAAGCTCCGACCAAGAACACGAACTCGCCCTTTTCAATCTCAAGCGAGACCGAGTCCAGCGCGGGGCGCGTCTGAGTGGGGTACTGCTTCGTGACGTCGTCAAACCTGATCATGTAGGTGTGCCGGGCCGGGTCGGGGACAGGGGAAGTACGGGCAGTGATGGTGCATACCCGTTGGACGGTCCGGTGGGGTCAGTGTACGACCCGCCGGGGTCTCCTCCCGACACGTGGCGCCTACCGCGTGGCGGGGGCAAGAAGTCTCCGCCAGCCCGGTCTAGTGCCTGCGGAAGTGCCGCGCCGCGAGCACCCTGCCTGGGCCGATGAGTAAGAGCGCACCGATGGCAATAAGCAGTAGCGATGCGGCCAGGGCCGCACCGATCGGCATATCTGGACCCGTGTGAGGCAGCGTGGCGGCCTGAGTCAGGCGAGTGGCCTTCACTGATGCCGAGGGGGAATTCACCGGCTCGCTGGACTCCGACTCGATCGGCGTGCTTTGGGACGGCGTGCCCGTCGGCGTTGTTTCAGTGTTCGACGGGGTCGCGGATCCACTCGTCTCAGTATCAGAAGGCGACGGAGACCCAGTCGTCTCCGTATCAGAAGGCGACGGAGACCCAGTCGTCTCAGTATCAGAAGGCGACGGAGACCCAGTCGTCTCAGTATCAGAAGGCGACGGAGACCCAGTCGTCTCAGTATCAGAAGGCGACGGAGACCCAGTCGTCTCAGTATCAGTAGGCGTCGGAGTGCATGGCTTCGTAGTCGACGGAGTCGGATGCGAATGGGTGCATGCGACCCTGAACAACTTCGTACTGGCCAGTGCCTTCCCGTGCGAGGTCAACGTGGCGGTGTAGTTCCCCGGAGGCACCGAAGCCGGGCTATCGTTGACGGTCGCGGTAGCGGCGTAGCCGCTGGCATCTGCTGGTCCAAGGCTAAGCGGTCCGAATGAGCCGCCCGATTGACCGACGATGGTGACTGAACCAGTCTGACCCTGCGAGAGACCTGATCCCGCGATCGTGAACGCGCAACCTCCACCACCCTGCGCATGGAAACTCAAAGTTGCTGCGGCTTCTTGCATCGCTCCGTCAGCTGCGGCTGTGCCAACTCCCAACCAGGGCAACGGAGCCAAACCAAGCAGTACCGCTCCACCCCAGCGCGCTACGCGAACGCGCCCCGAACCTGCCATGACCGACCCCTTCTGTCGCGAAGGGCCGGTCTCACCTCTAACTCCCCGCGACCTCTGGGCTCCTAGCCCGGGTGACCGATTGCCGGCCGCGGATCAACGCTTCCCTCGCGAGGACTTTAGCGAGATTTCGCCGCGAGGCGTTGACGCCACCACCGAGCCTCACCCGGTTGAAGAGCTTTCGGTATAACAAGAAGTGGCGGCTAATAAGACAAACCGTCAGGAGGCGGACTTTTCGTCCTGCATCCGCCACCGAATGCCCGCCTCGATGAACCCGTCGAGGTCACCATCGAGGACTGCCGAGGGGTTGCCCACCTCGTAGTCGGTACGCAGATCCTTCACCATTTGGTACGGCGCAAGCACGTACGACCGCATCTGGTTTCCCCACGAACCGGCGGTGTCCCCCTTCAAGGCGTTCATCTTTGCCTGCTCTTCCTCCTTGCGTCGGACCAGCAAGCGCGCTTCGAGGACGCGCAGGGCGGCAGCACGGTTTTGAATCTGCGACTTCTCGTTCTGGCAACTTACGACGATGCCCGTTGGCAGATGTGTGATCCGAACAGCAGAGTCGGTGGTGTTAACGCTTTGGCCTCCCGGACCGCTCGAACGGAACACATCGATGCGCATCTCAGTCTCAGGAATTTCAATAGAGTCGGTCCGTTCGACGACGGGTAGCACCTCAACGCCAGCGAAGGACGTCTGACGCCGTCCCTGATTGTCGAATGGCGAGATACGTACCAATCGATGCGTCCCCTGCTCGACGCTCAACGTGCCGTACGCGTAGGGCGCCTTAACCGCGAACGTCGCAGACTTGATACCCGCTTCTTCTGCGTATGAGATGTCGTACACCTCTGTCGGATAGCCGTGACGTTCACTCCAACGCAGATACATGCGCATCAGCATCTCGGCCCAGTCAGCAGCATCCACTCCTCCGGCTTCAGAACGAATCGTCATAAGCGCTTCGCGTGCGTCGTACTCACCAGATAGCAATGTGAGTACCTCTTGTTCACCAATCGCCTTGGTGAGTTCGTCGAGTTCGCGCACTGCTTCAGCTTCAGCGTCAGGGTCGTTCTCGTCACTTGCAAGCTCGAACATCAGACGGAGATCGTCGACGCGCTGACGCAGCGACTCGACGCGACGCAACGCTCCCTGCACGAACGAAAGCCTGCTCGTTACCTTCTGCGCCGCTGCGGGATCGTCCCAGAGGTCGGGGGCTGCGGCCTGCTCTTCGAGCGAGGCCTGCTCGGCGCGCATCGACGGAAGATCGAGCACCGCTTCGATATTCGCCAGGGTGTGCTCGATCTCAGTGATCGACTCGAGCTGCTCGACAGTGGCCACGTCGTCAGAGAGTACGTGAGTCGAAATCGAAGAGTCCGAGGGTGGCCTTGATTAGCGGCCGCCCTCGGACTCTTCGTCAGTCAGTCGTCGACGCTTCCGGAATCGCCGCCATCGTCGCCGGACGAGTCATCGCCGCCACCGGATCCTGACCCCTGGCCACCGTTGCCACCTTGGTCATCTCCAGATCCGTCGGAGCCTTGGTTCCCCTGGTCGTCACCTTGGTCGTCGCCAGATCCGCCGGAGCCTTGGTTTCCCTGGTCATCACCTTGGTCATCTCCATGGTGCTGACCGGATCCCTGATTGTCGTCGCCTTGGTCGTCGCCCTGATCGTCCCCAGCAGGGTCATCCCCCGCTTGGTCGTCACTAGGGTCATCGCTTTGGTCACCCTGCTGGTCTGCGGCCGGGTCATCCGCCTGGTGTGAGTGGTGGGCTGTCGGATCGTCGCCCTGACCAGGCTGTTCATGTCCTGCGGGCTCGTCAGATTGATCTCCGGGATCATCCGATGTCGAGTCATCGGTACCCGCAGGGTCATCGGCGACGTCGCTAGGTACGTCAACGGTTGTCGACCGGTGATGTTGCACAACAGCGCTGACGGCCGTTGAGGCCGCTGCCGTCCCGACTCCTGCTGCCGCGATAAGGGCAGTGGCAAGCACCAGCCGACCCGCAAGTCCCAATTTTGCAAAGGCGCCTTGGATGCGTCCTGTCACGTTAGCCATGCTTCTCTCCTTCGGTAGTCCGGACGTCTGCCCTAGGGCAGACCCGTCGACGTTGCTTCCAGACATCGCTGCCAGGTCGCCCTTGTCGGTGAGAGAAGAGGCCGGGTCCGCGAGGAAGGCAGCCATCGCCTCGGACGGCGCCGGACCAGGCTGGTTGGCCAGGTCCTGAAGTCGCCGTCGAATCTCCTCAGGGAGTTGGTTCTCGTTCATCTCGACTCTGCAATCGAGATGAGGGTGGCGCGGGATACGGGTCCAGGTGAGGTTGCTCCATTCAGGTGACGGCGAAGGGCATCGATGCCCCGACGCTGAAGTTGTTTGACGGCCCCGATCTTGCGACCGGTGATAGCCGCTACCTGCTCGAGGCTAAGGTCGGCCACGAAGCGCAACAGCACAACCTCGCGCTGATCTGGCGTAAGAAGGTTCAGAAGTTGGATCGTGGCATCGGTCTGTTCACTCAGAAGAACTGCATCTTCGGCGCTGGCCGACGACCGATCATCTCGGTTCACGTCGAACGGCGTCTCGGCAGCCCTGCGCGAGCGCTGGCGTGCAGCGTCCACACTTCGATGATGGGCAATGGTGAACAGCCAAGCCCTGAACCGCTCGCCTTCCCCGACAAAGCTAGGCAGGCCTTGGAACGCCGCGAGAAAGACCTCGCTGGTCACGTCGTCCACGTCAACGACACCTCGTGCTCGCAGGTAGCCCGCAACTGGCCCCGAAAGTTCGGTCCAAATGCGCGCGAGGGCCCAGTCGCCGCCCTGACGAGCGGCAATCACCAAGCCGTCGAGACCGTCCATCGCACCTTCCGTCTGCACCTGAGTCATCGAAGTTGTGAGAAGGCATCTTGAGCGATCGGGTCGTACCCGATCGTGGACTCGTAGCGCCCCGATTTTCGATCGTGGGACTTGGTCTGGCTCGTCGACCACCGCCGGCCATGGACTGCTGAGCGTGGACGTACTCGCCAATGACAGGACAACGGGGGCGTCGCTAGTCACTCCGGTGCTTGGCAACGAGGGTGCCCCCGAGAACGATCGCGACCGAAGCGATCGTGATGGCTGCGACTCGAAGGGTGCTCTTCATGGTTCTCCGGGTCCGGTGAAGGAGCCCCTCCCCATTCGAGTTCTGACGTACCCAACCTCAGACCGTCAGGGGATGACGGCTGAGCGTGCCGTCGCCTGGGCGTCGACAGTGACCCCGTGGCCGGCACCTGGTGTGACCACGTTTGCAATCGGAAGCCGAACCTTGGCGACGAGCTGAACGGTGACGGTTGTGTTCGTCACATCCACGTCGACTTCTAGGTCGTCGTAGGTGCCAATGATCCCCTGGTCCACCAAGTAGCTCTGGACGAGCAATTCGGCGCGGCTTCGGTTGAGGATCAGCGAGCCAGACTCTGGCAGGCCATCGCGGTAGACCGAGCTCTCGTCAATTCCCTGGGCTCCGGCCAGGGCCGCTCCATCGGCAGCCGCGATCAGGTCGCGTCGGTCAAGGAAAAGGGCGCTGACGTCTATGACGACGGTGACAAACAGGCCCGCCAACACCACCAACCCGAGGATGAGAAGCAGGACGCTGCCCTCGTCACTCGTTCTACTGCGGGCACACACGTCAGGGCCGGATCGGTGAGTAAATGTCAACGGTCTCGGTGTTGGCCGCACGCACCGGGACTGACGCCAGGGCGTGACTACCGACCACGGGGACTAGCGGCAGTGTGACCTGAGTAGAGAACGCGACGCGAACTGTTCCTCCTGGTGTCAAGCAAGGTGAGGCGGAACAAGAGATGGAGAAACTGCCGTCTGAGAGGGTGAGCCCGTGGTCAGCGAGCGATATCTCAGCGGCGGCCCGAGCACGAGCCTCGGCCTCCGGACCGCTGGGGGCACGAACAAATACCCGCGCTGCTTCCCGAGTCGCCGAACTAGCTGCATACGCCGTCCGTTGTACGTCAAACACTGCAAGTAGCAAGTAAGCAAGCGGTACGGCGATCGCCACAGCCAGGACGATGAACTCGATCATCGCCGCGCCCTCGTCCCCTCGTCGTTTGTCGCTCACGACTCCTCCATGGCATGACCGCGCACAACGAGCCCCTCGGACGGTCCGAGCCAACCGAACACCGGCAGGTCTGCGTGCACTTCGACGAACACAGTGGGTACACCGTCGACATCTTCATACCCGGCGACCACGCTTCGATCGAGTGACGGCGGCAACGTCCGTCCGATGAGCTCATCGGTGTAACTCGCACCATCTGCCAGGTTCACGGTTGTCGGCAGCGGCATACCTGGCGCCCTCCGCAGCGGCAGCGACCAGGGAGTTGCGAATGTAGAGGGCAACACCCAACTGCACGAGCGCGAGAATGAGCACCACAACAAGCACAGACACGAGGACGAATTCGACGATCGCGGATCCGTCGTCGTCCGATCTCAGGGTCCTGATACGCGTCCTAGGGCTGCCGAGAAGATTGACTTCAGTTGATCGTCGGCAACAATCCAAAGCGCCGTAACCAAACCGGCTGTCATGACGGTCACGAGAACCCATCCCGGCACGTCCCCCCTTTCGTCGGTACACAACAGCCACATCTGACGTCGCACTGACCTCGCTACGTCCTTCATTTCCCCTCCATTGGCTAACCCGACCCCATCGAAAAACCGTAGAAACCTGGAAACAACGCGAAGAGAACCGACAGTGGCAACACGAGGAATACGACAGGGACCATCATCGCGATTTCCTTGCGACCACCGGATTCAATGAGAGCGCGACGGCTCGCTTCGCGAGCGTCAGCGACCTGAGCGTTGAGCACGCCTATGAGTGGGGTTCCTCGCTCTGTTGCGACGACGACGGCGTCCACGAAACGCCGCATCTCCTGCGTGTCGATGCGAATCGACAGCCGCTGCAGCGCTTCTACTGTGCCGACTCCTGATCGAATTTCGTTCAGGACACGGGTCAGTTCTCCGACGAACACCCCGTTGCCGACTCGGCTCACCCGTTCGAGCGCTGCGTGCAACCCCTCCCCCGCGCCAACCGACAAGGCGAGCAGTTCGACGACGGTCGGGAACTCAACACTAAGCCTCTGCATTCTGCTTGCGACACTGCGAGTGAGCCAACGGTCGCGAAGCAGCACACCGCTCACAGCACCAAGACCGACCAGCATCAGGAGCGCAGGGACATCGGTCCAGTCGCCTCCCGCGACCTGGCGCGACCCGATCAGCGCCGTGAACGCAACACCCGCCAACCCCCATCCCAACTGCTCAACACGGAACCGCTCGACAGTGAGGTCCGATCCCATCCGCGCAAGGCGCTGACGTACCGAAACCGACCCACCGAGGGTGCGATCGAGGAGGCGTACGGCATCGGCGACGACCGGTCGGGTAACCAGTGCGATTGCCGACCACGAGTCGCCAGACGCGCGAGCCTGGGCGGGTCGTCCCACGCCGAGAGGCGTTCCCACGTAGGGGTCGACGCGATTTCGCAACTCAACGCGTCGAACCCACGGGAGCGATGTACCGACTAGTGCCACGCTGAATGCCAGGCTCATCGTCAGCAGCCACAACCACGGCGTCACCGGAGCACTCGTTCTTCAATGGGCAAGCGTCCGAGTCGGATCATCAGCCGATAAGCGATCACAGAGACCACGGCGCCGGTACTGAGGACTACAACGCCCGCGGTGGTGTCATACGCCGCAACGGCCTCTGGACGCAACGAAAGCAGCAGCAGCAATACCCATGGTGCAGCGACGGCTAGTCGTGCCGCATTCACCGTCCAACTCTGCCGGCTCTCGAGTTCGCCTCGGGTCCGAGCGTCGTCGCGAAGGAACGACGCAAGAGTTCGGAGCAACCGGCCCAGGTCCTGTCCGCCAACTTCACGTGCTAACCGCAGGGACTCCACCACGCGATCACCAACCGGGTCCGCGAGATCAGCCTTGAGTCTGGTCAGACTGTCGCCGAACCTTCCTGACACTCGGTAGTTACGCGCAAATTCCCTGAACGGCTCACGTAGCGGTTCAGGTCCGTTCACTCCGAGTTGCTCTATAGCCTCCGCCAACGACAGACCGGCGCGAATACCGGAGGCGAGATGCTCGATTGCGTCCGGCCAGACGGCGCGGAGCTCGGCGCGACGCCGTCTCTGACGAAATCTAACGACCCAGATCGGAATCGAAGCTCCGAGAATTCCCAGGAACACGGCGATCACAAGCGATTGCGAGATTGCGAAGATAAGCAGCCCAGAAAGGACTCCGACCGCCGCAGACAACGTCATTAGTGAACCTGGGGAAACGGAGCCGAGTCCGGCCTCCATCAAGACATTCGTCAACCACGAGGTCGACGTTGCTTGGGGTCGCGGCGGTGTCGTCAAGCCCTGCCAAACGAGGACTAGACCGATCGCGAGCATCCCTCCGAGTAACCACGGCGTCATCGGCGGCGTCCCGTCGGATCCAGCACGCCCACCACATCGATGCCTCGTTCAGCGAATCTCTCGGGGTGCGGAGGAAAGCCACCGACCCAGGTCAGCGTTCCATTGACTTCCTGAAAGATCGGCTCGATCTCGACAACGTTCTGCTCAACTCGACCCGGCACCGCGACAATTTCGCGAACACGCCGGTGACCGTCGGCGTCTGTGCGCGCGTGCACCACGATGTCGACGCATGCAGCCACCGTTGGTAGGACGAAGGCGTGCCCGACGTTTTCACCCGCGAGCAGTGGCAGCGTGCAGAGTTTCGTCACGGCCTCGCGAGCCGAATTGGCGTGAAGCGAACACATCCCCGGCAAGCCCGAATTTAGGGCGATGAGCAGGTCGAGGCATTCCTCCTGGCGGACCTCCCCGACGATGATTCGCGACGGGGGATAGGAGATAGAGGGGCCCGAAGTGTCGTTTGATCTTGAACGGTGTTGTGCTGGTTGTCCGCGGTCGCAACTCAGCTTCAAGTTCCTCATGGCGGTTGGCAACATGAAGAAACTATCGGCTACGTCGGCAGTTTGGATCTCATGAGGAACGCGCTTGGGTTCGAGTCCTTGACGGCCCACAGATCCGGTAATGATCGGGCTCAATCGTACTCTTCGCGGGAGCCCGTCCGCAGAGTTCGCGTTCGGCCTGTGTGCGACCGGGCATCGGATTGTTCGGATCATTCATCGGATCCGACTCCTGGTGACTTTCCCAACTGCTAATGTCTAATCATCGTGCAAATTTGTATCCCTCGCGGGATGGAGGTCTCCGGTGGCCGAGCACATCGCGACTCCTTCCGTCGTGACTCGAGGCGCAATCGCATCGCCTGAGTGGGCACGCTAGGTGCCGTGATGACATCTGCATGCGTCCTTGCTGCCGCTACTGGGAAGCCTCGTTAGCCATGTTGAGTTCGGCCGCGGGTCAGGCACACTTTCGGTTCGTCTCGTGCCCTCGATGCATAGCCAGGTCGAACATCACGACCCCGCTGATGCCGAGGGCAATTTTCAACACCTGCCGGAAGATGTATGTCTAAGGAGGAACTGGATGTCCCTGCGCAAGTTCGCTTGTTGGGAAGTAGCATCTGTTCGGCGGCTGATCGAGGCCGCCGTCGCTCTCGGCGCGACCGGAGCCATCCTCCTGTCGGGGACGGCTTGGGGAGATTGCGGAAGCGGACCTATCTCCGGCAATGCTTCACCGACCTTGACTACGGACAGATATGCCTATGGAGTGTGGAACGGCGGAACTGACACGCTCGACGTAACTACTCATGCAAACAATGGGCTTGGCAGCGGAAAGTGCGTTACAGGTTACTTCGACTGGTTCACAAACGGTACGGGTCATTTCGATTCTCGGGCTGCGCGCACTTGCGACGGCAACAGTTACCGCTCGGTTAATGGCGGTGCAGACTGGCAAGAGCTCTCCTATGTGAACAGGGAAATTCGCGCTGAGCAAAAACTCGGTGTCTGTCACGGCGACAAGGACTCCATGGGCAACTGTCAGAGTTATGTCGCTGATGGAGGTTGCGCCGTCGATAGTGCTTGGCCTGTGAATCCGAATTTCCCGAACACGGTAACTTCCGCCTGGATTCGGCGTGCCGATGGCACCGTCGATCTTCTTGAGGCTCCGAATCCCAATTACACATCCGCAACTTCGTAGGGGCTGTTGACATGCGAACTTGGAAACGCCTAGCTCTCCTTCTTGCTGTACCTCTGGTCGTTGCTGGTTGTGGTCATGGTGTCCAGCTCAATACGTCGGCCGAGTCGGCTTACCTGGATCTGCTTGCCACCCTGGAAGGGACGGCGCAGCAGAGGAACTCTGCCGCCTTCATCAAGTACGACACACTGCAATCTGGTTATACCCATTGCATGGACTCGCTAGGTTTCAAGTACCCGCAGCGGCCGTTCCACCCACCGGTGCCCTTCGCGGAGGTCAGCAACCGGATGGGTACCGAGTGGTTGGAGCCGCCCGCTAACGATCTCGACATCGCCAAGTTCATGGTGGGTAACCGCTTCGCCGAGCGGGACTGGAAAGACTCCCCCTACCTTGACCTCAATGAGGATCAACAGGCGCAGTACAACACCGCCCTGAACGAGTGCGGCAAGAACGAGGATGCGTGGTCGGTTCAGGGGACTCCAGATGTGTTCCTTCGGGTGCGTTCGGCGCTGGGAATGACGATCGAGGACATCGAAAAGGGCCTGGACACCAGTAGCTACGGGCCGTGTATGAAAGATCAAGGCTTCGACGTCGCCTCGTATTCCGATCTCTACCAACAGGTCTGGGGCAAGTTTCCTCCCGTTTACCAGTCACCTGCCACCATTGACGGTGGAGATGCGGCCTGGCAGCGAGATATTGCCCTTGAGCATGACGCGGCGACAGCAGATGCCACCTGTCGTGCGGACATCTATGCCCAGGGCGTGAACGAACTTGATCAGCGCCTTCCTGAGTTCGAGACGCAGTTGTCGACGGAGATTGCTGATCTACCACAGGCATGGGCGGCCGTGGTTTCCGAAGCCAACCGCCGATCGCCGGGCGGCATCTGTGAGGTCTGTCAGCCAACTGAGTAAGTAGGTGCCACACCTGCAACTCGGCCCTAGCGGTCAGAAAAAAGCGTGAACTAATCATTGCTGGTGCTGGGAGTACTGCCAAAGCGTGAGTATGTCGGTCACCTCTTGCCGTAGCGCAACCGTTGGGAGGTCCACCCATTTTTCGGCGAGCCCTGCCTCTGTGAGTGTTCGAATGGCTACGTGTAGGGCCACATCTTCCAGGAGTTGTCGACGCGCGCCCCGAGGACGAGACCCTTTGCGGGCGCGTTGAACGGTCCGGATCAGATCCGGGTCGGTGAGAGTGCAACTTGGTTGCGTTGCGTGGACGATCGCGATGGTCTCTGCTGTTGTGATGGTGTTCAGTACCTCTCGCACGAGCGTGAAAGGATCGACGTTTGGGGTGTAGTCGGTGACCGGTTCATGCTCGGCTGGGGTGAGACCGGTGGTCACTTCGTCGAGCAGATCGGACTCCTTACCGATGTAGCGGGTGGATCTGTGTCTGATCGTGCGACGGTGCAATTGTCCCTTGGTGTCTGACGTGCATGGTTGACCGTTGGCGTCGGCGAATTTGGCTTCGGGGTGGCGGCGGTAGTTTCGCAGGATGTCGGCGTACGTCTGGACACCGATCCTGTGCTGGTCGTCGTCGGTCCAGCCCGTGGTGATGGTGTACGCGGGTCCGTCGGGATCGTGCCGATTGCGCCAGGGCAGGGTCGCCCACTCGTCGGGCTTGTTGGAGTACGGCGCAATCAAGGTCAAATGGGTGACTCCTTCAGGGTGATTGAATTTCGCGACGTGAGCGACCAGCAGGAAGTTGAACGGCTTGATTTGCTCAGCCCAAGGTTTGCCTTTATTCCAGGTTTTGAACGCTGCCCACAGTCCTGGTGAGCTGATGGTGTAGCGACTGAGGGCGACTTCGCCGTACCACGAAGGTTCTGGGATGGGTCGGTTGAGTTCATCGGCGATGATTGCGGCCCACACTTCAGCTACCCAATCCGGAGCATCGTCGGATTCGAGGACCTCGGGCGCGTAGGGATTGATCAGATGTCCCAGACCATGTTCAGTGTGCTTACCGATGGTGACCGTGTTTGATCCGGACCCTTCACTCCACATCGTGTAGCGCTTGGCGGAGATCGCATGACACTGACCGTGTGCAACGGGGCGCAGAATTGAACCGGGCACAGCGTCAGGTTCGTAGGGGTTGAGCGGAGCGAAGCTATCAATAATCTCGTCGACCTGGGCGGCACTAAGCGCGACCGTGGTTCCGTTCGGGTCGTTGGTGGCCAGGGCCTCAATCCGACCTCCGTCCTGTGTGGCGATGATGGCCATGGAGTCGGTGTCGCAGAACACCCACGACCCACTCGCGGCCGTGACTTGGTGTTCGAGTAGGGCGAGCATCAATCGCGCCCCAGCGGTGATCGCCGCGGCAATCGGGGGGAAACAGTACTCCCCTGGTGTTTCCTGCGAAGTGACTGTCGTCGTCCAGGGCTGGTCACGGTTGCTGTACACCGTGACCGTCATCGGATGTTTGGCAGGCAACGAATTCCGATTGATCTCGGCGAAGATGCCGTAACTTCCAGCGTTCGCGAACGTCTTCAGGAACGCCATCTGAGTGCACTCGGGGCAGCCACACTTATCGGAATGGTCGCCGGTCCGCTGCGCTTTGATGCGTTGTCGCGCCTCAGTGGCCGTCTTGAACGGGTCCTGGTGTGCGGGGTTAACAAGGGTTTCCCCGCGAAGCCGCACCGAAGTAAGGCCAGGTTGCACACCGACAGGTTGGAACTGTAAGGCGCGGTCGACCTGCGGTGCTGTCCCGGTGAGGATGGCCGAGGCTGCCAGATCGGCGACGGCGTACCAGAGGGGTTCGGCCGCGATCAGAAAGTTAGTGCCGATGGTATGGGACGGGCCTTCACCGTACGGGGCGCGGATCGGCAAGACGTCCTGCCCGGTTGGCTGGGTGCGTGCCACCCCAACCATCTGCGGCCACAGCGCGGCGGGTACTTGCCGGGTGGCGGCACATTCGTCGAGCAAGGCTTGCACGGTGACGGTCGCCTCGACGGTGTCGATTTGGTCGGCGATGACCAGCGACCAGATGTTCATGTTCGCTACCACCGTTGGGTACATCGAGGTGAAGTCGACCAGGTGCACCGGTACCGATTGCTTCCGATGGTGAACTTCGGCGCGGCCACCGTAGAAGGCCGACATGCAGTAGCCGAGGACCTGCGGGTCGAAATCGGGTTGGCGGTCCAGGACTGGGCGAACATTCATGGCGCGTAGATAAGCCTTGGCGATGCTGGCTGGTGAGTACGCCGGGTGGGCTGGAGGTCGATCGGGTGACGGCTGTACTCCGCGGACCAGCCTTCGAAGACTTCCGCGGTGGCCAGCACGTCGTTGCGGCAGTAGTTGATGTGTTCATCGGTGATCTGCCCGTGAGGTGGAGCCTGGCTCTTCGGGTGCGCGATGTCGAGCAGATCGCCTGCGCTCTTTAGGCTGTGTCCGGTGTTTGTGACTGCGAAGCCGAGGGTGCGCAGGTCGAGCAGGTGACCACGAAACACACGGAATGTCGCTTCACTTGTCCCAGTATCGTTGGTGTCGGAGGGATCGTCGTCGGGATCGAGCGCGAGCAAGTCATCGCGGTCGATGGTCTCTGGGGCAGTGAACGCCTTCAGCGCTCGTTTTGAGTCCAGTGATTTGATCTGCAGTCGGGGTCTGTATTTGTCGTCGTCCCAGAGTTTGAAGGAGAAGCCACCCCAGGTCGCCGATTGACCGGTTGAAGTCGGGGTGTTGGGGTCTTTGATGCGTTGTCTTCGTCCGCGCGCCACTCCGGCGCCGTCCGCGAGCCGACTCCAGTCAAATCCAGCGTTGAACATCACCATGGTGGCGCGCGCCTTGTAGCCGACGCGCCACACGACCTGTTCGGCGAATTGGGATCGGGACAGCAGACGAAGTTGGCGTTGCGCGTTCAAATCGGACCGGTCAACATCCGCAGGTTGTGTCGCTGCGTACTCGACCAGTGTTTGGTAGCCAGTTGGGTCTCGGGAGGGGAGATCGTCGGCAAAGATGAGTCCTTCAGCTAAACAGCGCAACCGTCCTGATGGTTCGAGTTGGCAGTAGCGGTACGCGCCGTAGGTAAACCCCTGGGCGTGGTCGACGGTGGTTTCGGTGTCGACGACTACGACGTGCCGGATCGGGTCGTTGCGCTCGGCCCGTCGGGGCGGGCGAGGATTGTTTGTCCAGACCCGTAACACCACCGACAGATCGGTCGCTACCACGGTTCGGGTTGCGCCCAGATCGCTAGCTTCCACTCGGGGTAAGCCCGTTCTAGTCCCGCCCGGAAGGCAACCAACGCAGTCGCGCACTCCATCAAGCGCGCGCCCATGTCGGCCAGTACTTTGCCCACACCTGACAGTATCGCGATGACCTGATCCAACAGGGTTTGCGGCGGTTCCATGGACACACCCAGATCTCTTAGCTGGCTGGTGTGCATTCCGTGGCAGTTGCGGCACTCGGTCACCTTGAGTCGGTCGAGGTTGTGTCGCCCCGCGCAGTGGTGCCGCTCCAATATCGGGGTACGGGTCTCACCGCATATCACGCACGACGGGTTCGGTCCGAGGCGTCGGATGCGGCGGGCCTCGCGGGAAGCCGCGCCCTCCGGGTCGGGGTTCACGTTGCCTCCTCAATCGACAGTTCGGCGGCCGCTTGGACCGCGAGGTGCACGGCGAGTTGGGCGATGTCTCTCCAAGTGAACGGCTCGTAGAACATGTCCGGCATGTCGTCGGTCGGGTGATCTGGAATGAAGACCGTGAAACTGTGGCCAAGATGATGCAATGCCTCGTTGACGTGGTCGAGTTCGTCTGTGAGCGCGGGTGGGGTGTCAAGGCCGTGCGCTTTGAGGTAGGCATTGCCGAGGTGCCACAGTTGCTGTTCCAACGCGTGCAGTTCGGGGATCATTGTGGGTCCTCGTAGATTGATTCGTAGCTCAGCTCGTCGGTCATCGCCCACGCCTCCAACTGTGGAAGGCGTGTTTCTAAGCGGTGGCCAGCGACGCTGACGTGTGTGAAGTTGGCTAGTGCCTGTGACCTGTTATTGCGGACGAAGTCGCCTACTGCGTTCTGGTGGCTGCCAACCAGCGAAGCCTCCTCGTCGGTGAGGTTTCGGATCCACATCGGTCCTTCTGTGGTGAGGACTCGCATGGCACGACGTGTCATGACTGACCGCCCTGGGTGTCAGGGTTACGGCGTGCGTTAAGTAACGCGGTTGTCGCCAGATCGACGGCCATGTTGGCGGTGTTGTGCCACATCCTCAGCGCCACGACTCGATCGGGTGTCAGCGACTCCTCACCCAACACGTACAAGGTGACAACGCAGAGGTCTGCCATTGAGGCCAGTTCAAGTAACGCGATTCTTAACCTCGGGTCACAGCGGTCGGGCATCTCTGGCAAAACTTCAGCAAGGTCGCGTAGTTGGTCGGCGCTTTCTCGCAAGGATTCAACAAGGGTGGACATGGGTCGGGCTCCATTCGTGTGTTCCGACGGGGGGTTGTCGGCACAGAACAAAGCGGCGTCAGGAGCGCACTAGACATGCAAAAACCGCGGGCGACCCTGTCACCGTCGATCATGCCGACGTCAGCCCACCCCGCTGAGGGAAGGCAAGGGCCCGCGGTTCAAATAGGAGCCGGGCGCTCCGGTATATGAAGTTGTTGCGACGTATTGTGCCACGGTGAACACCGATGAAGCCAGCGCCAAGAGGTATCGACGGCCCGGATACCCACCCGTTGAGGAGCTCAATCAGGCTTTGGACTGGCTCAGAACCGGTAACGCGCTGACTTCGTCAACCAACAACTCTTTGTTCGCTGAGCTCGCCACCGATCAGTGGAAGCAGTGGCTGCTGCAGCACCCGGGACTGCCGGTCCTACGTGTTCAGTGTCATCGCTGCGGGTACTGGCTCGGGAAATGGGAACTGTCCTACGGACACCATGTAGCCATGCCCGTGGTGAAGTTGCGCCACCCGGTCGACGGTGTCGTCCCGCACACTGTGCTCGTCGCCGATGACAAGGGCCGCATGAAGGAAACCCACACCAACGACGGTCGCGGGTCGTTCACCTACCACTGTCCAGGTCGCAACTGCGCTTACCAGGTGAAACTCAATGCAAGCACCAGAACGACCAAGTACCTAAAGGCGTTGCTCGACAACAAGAACGTCATCACCGTCTAGAATTGGGAGCACAATAAAAGACAGCGCCTCGGACGGTGCTTGAACACCGCCCGAGGCTGCACAAGGAAGAAGGAACCTTCCTCATGCCTGACACATTCTGCCCCGACGTCGCCACCATCTACGATCGCGACCCACGAGACCCCACCATCTGCGTTGCCGACGGCCACGGCCTCAGCGTGCACGTCAACCGCGGCCACCTGGTCATCGCCGACGGAATCGGTAGCACCAGACGTGAACGACGCATCGCCCGCGCTGACCGAACCATCAGACGACTCGTCATCCTGGGCCAGTCCGGCAGCCTCACACTCGAAGCGTTCCGCTGGTGCCGTGATGTCAACATCGCAGTCGTCGTCATTGACCAGTCCAAACCAAGTGTCGTCGCGGTAGCCGCCCCACACACCCATCACGACGCTCGGCTACGTCGGGCGCAAGCCCTGACTCTCGACACAGATCTACAGACCGTCCTCGTGAGGCAGATCCTCGACGTCAAGCTTGCCGGACAGCTACGAATCGCACGCGATCGATTTGGCGACGCCAATGCCGTCGAGTCCATCGAACAAGCACGCACAGAACTTGCCTCCGTGACAGAGGTGCGACGCGCGCTGCTGTGCGAAGCCAACGCCGCAGCCGCTTACTTCAAAGCCTGGACCGGGTTACCCCTTACCTTCGCCAAGTCAGATGTGTCAAGAATTCCGAAAGCCTGGATCCGCTACGCCCAGCGAGCCTCAGTGCTCACCGACTACAACTCGCCCAGATCTGCCACGCATCCGACGAATGCGATCGCGAACTACTTGTATGCCCTGGCTGAAACTGAAGCCACTCTCGCCTGTCACACCCTCGGGCTCGACCCCGCCCTCGGTTTACTTCACGTCGACAAGCCCGGGCGTGATTCATTGGCTCTCGACTTGCTCGAAACCATCCGCCCCGACATCGACGAATATCTCCTCGACCTGCTGCACTCACACGTGTTCACCCGGAACGACTTCTACGAAACTCCCACGGGGCTGTGCCGACTCCTTGCACCACTCACCCACGAACTCGCCGAGACCATCCCATCATGGGCACGCGCACTTGGACCGCACGTCGAATCCATCGCCCACGCCCTTGTTGACGCTTCCGGCGGGAAGCCGCCGAAACGCAGGCCCATCACCGGCAAGCCCAAAACCTCACCACGTAATCGGAAATCATCGGTCAAGGCAGTGCGACCCCAGGCTCGTTGCCCAGACTGCGGACAGCCACTGGCAGATCGGAGGCGGCTCCGCTGCCCAGATTGCCATCTGATTGAACGCCGCACCATCACGCATGAACGTCTCGAACTCGCGCGGAAGCGACTTGCCGAATTGCAGACGAGGAAGCCGAAGCCGGACGGTTCGACAATGCGAGCAGCGAAGGCTTCGCTGAACGTGGCTGAAGCCAACGCATGGGAGTTAGACAACCCCGAGGCGAATATCGACCGCGAGTTGTACCGGACACGCGTTCTCAGCGGGTTGCAAGGCTTGCCCATCGCACAAATTGCGGAGGCCATCGGCGTCTCAACGGACGCAGCCTGGCGGATACGAGAAGGCAACTTGACCCCCCACCCCCGGCACTGGCAGACCCTCACGACATTGCCGCATAAATAGCGAAGAAGAAACAGTCGCTAGCCTCCGTCCCATGATTGTGACGCCGACAGACCCACCCCAGTTCGACCCACAGGGCGACAACCCGTGGGAGGTCAAGTTACGACGAGCGCAGACGCACCGGGCTCAGTTCGACTCACAAGTCGCTGACTTTCTGTCCACGGACCCAATAACAATCGAACGAATCGAGTCACCCGACTCGACAGATGTCGAACACCGGCCGACCCTTCATCGGCTCCCACCCGGTGAGTTGAGCACGACCCTGGGCGACTTCCTCCACAACCTTTCGTCAGCCTTAGATTCAGTCGCATTCGCGTTGGCGCGTCACTCAAAAGGAAGCGACCTGACCGATGATGAAGAGCAGGCCACCAGCTTCCCGATCTGCGAATCCCCCGACCGCCTCGACCGCTTCTTCGGTCAAAAACCGAGACCTAACAAATGGGAGAAACTGAGGGGGACCTTGTACGCGGAGCCAGCACGCAAGGCGTTCATCGTCGCGCAGCCCTACCGCTGGATCATGGTCGGAACAGGAATCGCTGAGGCCGAGCGAACAAAGAGATACGCCCAAGAATACGAATGGTCATCCCTGCAACGCATGAGAGCACTTCACAACCTCGACAAGCACAGGCGCCTCACGCTGTTCGGATTCCGCACCGACATCTTCTACTTCACGAGCAACGAGGGTGCCGACATCAGCATGCGGTCTGGTGCGGCAACCGAGGTCGGCGCGAGCGTGATCCTGTCCGGTGAAGACGCGAAGGACTCACACTTCGTCCACGACTTTGCACTGGCGCTCACAGACGACCCACCCCACAAAGCACTCGGCCTGAACGACCATCACCCCGAAGAGTGCCGCAGCCTGTTGGACTCGTTCACGCGGCACACAACAGACGCAGTAATCCAGGTCCTACAGACATACGCCTGGAATCTCGATCAGCCTCAGAACGGACCCTGACCGCACGGTAGTGCCGGTGGCCCCGGGGTGGTTGCCTGTCTCACGCGCGCGCGAAGGTCTAGACCCCCATACAACAACGGCTCACGAGGCTGGCTGCGGTGGACAATCCGCCCCTTGCAACCCCGTCAGGCGCCGACAGGCTCGAATCCCAATTCCTTGGCTTGATCGAGGATCGCCGCCCAGGCTGCATCGGTCTCAGCCAGGGCGTCAGCGTGCTCGGACGCAAACTCCGTCAGTTTCGGTCCCAGAGTGCGCATGCCTTCGGTGTACTGAGATCCGCGACACGTCCGATCCGCGTCCAGTGCATCCGACTCCTTGGCGATAAAGCCCAGCCATGCATCAGACGTCGCGAAACCGTCGGCCAGACGCTGCTCCTGCGGTGGAGCTTGATCCAGCAGGTAGGAGCGGAAGGATTCGGCGTCGCTCACATCGAACCCGGCCCGCTTCATGCAGTCGATGTACTCCTCAGGGCTTCCCAACGCCTCATCGACGGAGCTGACCATCGCGTGAAAGGCGCCGCTGAGCTCTTCTGTCCCCGACGGTGTTGTCTTCCTCTCCGGGTCACCTCTGAGCTTGTCGCATTTATCGAGCTGATCGCGGTAGCCCTGCGTGAGGACAACGTTGTTCTTGCCCGGGATGAAGTTCATGGCCTCCTGAGCGGGTTCGTTCAGCCGATCGGACCTCAGCAGCCAGTCTGAAACTCCCTGATCCATCGCGCCTAACCACACGGTTCCTCCGCCCCCGTCGGCGGAGTAACCAATCGCGTTGTACGCCATCGGTGCGTGCCAGGGGTAACCGGCGTCGGTCATGCACTGTCCGACAGCGCCGTTAAGGGTCCAATGTGAAAGGAAGTTCGAGGCTTCCCGCTCGTTCGCGTTTCCCCAGATCTGCTGGTAGATCTCGTGGGAGTCCTGAGCTGCGCTCTGCACCTTGGGGTCGTCGAGGGCAGCCGGGCCAGCGCTGTCGTAGCCCTGCCCACATGCGGTGAGACTGAGCGCAAGGGTCAGGCCTGCGACTACCACAGATGACCTCATGGAGACTCGTTGCACCATCGTTGATCCCCTGTCACTGAGACGCGTTCGTGACGTCGCCGCCGGAGTTGTAGTACTCGGCGCCCGCTGCATTCTTTAACCAGTGCCGATGGTCCCATGCATGGTCAGCATCGAAAGGGATAGCCGCTGTCCAAGCGCATGTGCCCGCGATGTTCGGGTAGTACTCACTTTGCTGGAAGTACTCGCGGCCACCGCTAACATATGCGCCATCAGTGAGGTCGTAGTTGGCGCCCATGCCCTTATTCAGGCCAGATACTGATGCGCTTCCCCAATCGGAGGGCTCTTCCCAGTAGCCATCCCCATTCGGGTCCGATTCCAGGTTAGAGCCGGGGTAGCAGTCGCGAACGATGCGAGAATCGTAGTGACCCGCAAACGCGCCATGCGTTTCCCAGTCAAAGAAGGAGTCCAGACATCGACCACTGTTTAAGCCGTTGCCGGTGTGGACCTTCACTCGCACTTGTCGGTTCGCAAGGCTCCACTTGCCCACTTGATCGGAACCGCCGGGACCAGCGTGGACCGTGTCTTCTCCGGCGTCAACACCGTCACCATGGCAGTCCGCCAACGCGCTTGCGCTCCCAATGATGCAAACCGCTGCCGCAACTGACACGATCGCGAGTGTTCGTTGCATCGCCCGTCCGGACGTCTGAGCTTTCCAACCGAACTGAACCATCGGCGCAACTCCCTCGTCGGTGCGCGCAACTTAACACAAAGCAGCCTAATTTGGATCTTAAGCCATCACATTGCTCAAGTGGTCGATGGCTCGAACGTGGATGACGCGGTGACCTCAGACGCACAGTGATGGGATGACATCGCCCAGACGGCGTTCAGTCTGACATCAGCGTCAGCCGCCAGGAGGTCCCGTGAGCTCAGTCAGCGGGAAGCGGGATCAACTCGTCGGACTGCTCACCAATAAAGCAGTGCTTTGACGGTGTCTCGTTTTACTAGCGAACACGTACATGCACCTGCAGTCCGCGCAGTTTCAAGATCAAACGACACTTCGGGCCCCTCTATCTCCTATCCCATGATTCGCGACGGTCGCATTCGAAGGGCTTCCTTGACCAGCCGTCGAAGCCGGATCTCACCAGTGCCCTCCAGGCTCGACTGCCGGGTTTGCAACGCAACAACATCTGGCAGCGGTATCTGGAGTTCAAAGACTTCTTCCACCGTTACTACCCGCTCCGACGCCGGAATCGCAGCCGCCAAGCAGTTCAACAGGGTGGTCTTGCCCGCTTGCGTGCCTCCGGCGACGATGACATTTAACCCGGACACCACGCAGGCCTGCAGAAACTGCGCTGCCGGGTCGGTGAGCGTGTCAAGATTGACGAGTTCTGCGAGGCTGTGGGCGCGAAGCACGAACTTTCGGATGTTGACCGCCCAGTGCTGGCGTGTGACGTCGGGGATCACAACGTGAATCCTGCTGCCGTCTGGCAACGTGGCGTCAACAAAGGGCGAACTTAGATCGACTCGCCTGTTGGAAGGCTTCAACATCCGGTCGACGAGGTCGCGGACCTGGCTTGTTGTCAGTAACGTCGAAGTCAGTTCGCTACGCCCTTGTCGTGCTACGAAAACTCTCCCGGGCTCGTTTATCCAAAGCTCTTCCACGTCCGGATCGTCCAGAAACCGTTGCAGCGGACCGAAGCCGGCGACAGCGTCCAGAATCGTGCGTGCCGCTTCGTCAGGATCGGCCAGTGGCGGATGCCCACCGCCCAGGCTGCGCTCCTCGAAGTCGGCGATTACTTCTGAGACCAACGTTCGCATCGCCGCCGCGTCAGCCATTGGGTCGAGACCTCGGCGCCGAACGATTTCGCGGACCTCGTCTTCTACTGCAGCAAGCGCGTCCACGGCACCCCCACCCCACCGAGCCCACTCGCACTACGAACCTGTCGCCGCAGCGTTCGCCGAGGGTAGGGACCCTTTGTGGGTCTCCTCAACTCACTTTGATCAACTGTGGACAACTACCACTCCGACGCAGCACCCATAACACCGACCGAGACCACAGATTTACCGACCGTCACCACCCAGCCCCGGTCACAAGAACGACGCGTTCTCCCCTCCTCACCTAACAAACTCCCTAGTCATCCTGTGGATGCCGCAGCATCCACAACCTTCAGCCCTGTGGAGGCCGCGGCCTCCACAGGCAAAGGGGCCTGTGGATCCCGCGGGATCCACAGGATGAATGCAGAGTTTGTTGCACCAGAGTGGTACAACGCGTCGTTCTTAGAAAAGGGGTGTGGAAAGTCAGGGGGTGAGGGCTTCTAGGAGGCGGTTAATGTCGGCCTCGTTGGTGTAGTGCGAGAGGCTGATGCGGACGGCGCTGCCTGAGTCTCGAATGCCCAGCGCGGCTGTCACCTCCCAGGCGTAGTTGTGACCACTCCATGCGTTGATCCCAGCTTCGTCGAGCATGTCGGCTGTCTGCTCTGGCGTCTGACCAGCCACGGTGAAGAACACGGTGGCCGTGCGGTGCTTTGGGCGCCCGTAGACGGTGATTCGGTCGTCCGTCTCGAGAGCTTCAAGCACCCGACCGAGCAACTCCTGCTCATGCTCCTCTGCAGCAGTCAACGACGTCACCAACCGTTCACGACGGTCGCCAGTCGCGTCGGGGTCAAGAGCCGACAAGTGTTCGACGGCCGCCGTCACGCCAGCGAAGTTTGCGAACGAGGGCGTGCCCCATTCGAATCGGTCGGGGACCTCGTTCGACGACGATGCCAACTTCATTGGCTCCAACGACTGCAACAGTCCTGGTCGCGCGATGAGACATCCAACATGCGGACCGTCCCACTTGTACGCGCTCGTCACATAGAAGTCGGATCCCAACGCATCAATGTCTACGACCCCATGGGCAGTGGAGTGGACGCCGTCTACGTACGCGAGCGCCCCGACGCTGTGTGCGGCGTCGCAGATAGCGCGAACATCGGGCCGCGTCCCCAGGACGTTGCTGGCTCCGGTGACCGCTACCAGACTCGTCTGCTCGTCAACCAGATCGGCGTACTGCTCAACAGGAAGTTCGCCGGTCTCGACGTCAACGACAGCCCAACGCACATCGACCTTTGCTCGCTCAGCCCACTGAACCCAAGGGCGCACGTTTGCATCATGGTCTAGCTGCGACAACACGATGTTGTTCCACGGTCGCCAAGTATCCGACAGCGCCTGCGCGAACCGATACGTCAGTGTCGTCATGTTCGGCCCGAGCACGACACCCTCGGGGTAACTCGCGCCGACGAGGTCAGCTACGGCCTCTCGTGAAAGCAGCGTCAGTTCGTCTGCAGCGCGGCTGCTTCGGAAGCCGCCACCTCCGTTGCTGGTTCCCGTTCGGTATACATCAGCGATCGCCTCAATGACCGAAGATGGAGACTGCGTTCCGGCCGCCCCGTCCAACCAGGTGCGGTCGCAGGACAGCGCTGGGTATAGCGCACGGACCCGCTCGACGTCGTAGGCCATCAGTCATCCACTCCCTTGGCATTCGCCAGCATCATGCGACTACCGCGCATCCCCACTGAGGTGGATTCATATTCGTCACGCTACCGGACTCGATCTGCCGCAACCTAGGTGCGATCGGGGTACAAACGGCAATGCTTGGAGCTGTCAGCGGGCTGGCCCCGCGCCAGAGGCGACCAATGTACGGATTACTCGAAGCGCCACAGACAGGGTCGCAAGGTCGAACGCGTCACCCGATGCGATCTCATGAAGCGTCTTACGGGCTCGCGCCAGGCCTTCCGCGTTGGCGTTCTCCCAGTCGGTGATGCGTTCCTCCGGAGAACCCCCCTGCGGTGTCACCATCAGCACGTTGCTCGTCAACCCGGCGAGCGCACCGTAGAGGTCGTAGCGCAACGCCATCCTCGCCAGCGCGTGCCAACGCTCGTCACGCGGCAGTTGGGTGATTCGGCTCAGCATCCGGTCGACCTCGAAGCGGTCCGACAGTGCGAAGTAGACGAAGCCAACCTCTTCGGCTGGTTGTCCGGTGATGTTCGCGAGTTCGACGACATCAAGCAAGGAGAACGCATCGAGGTGTGCGGCCGTCGCCGCCGCCAAGTCTTCTGGCACACCCTGTGAGACGTACTCCCCTGCGCGCCGCTGCAACCGTTCCTTCTCAGTGCCGCGCAACATCTCAGGAATCATCTTCGTCAGGCGTGCAACCTCGCCGAAGTGAGTGATCTCAGCTTCTACGTCGATCGCAGACTGACGGTTCTGCATCAACCATCTGGTGGCACGGTCGAGCAGGCGTCGGCTTTCGAGGTAAAGCCAAGACTGAGCCGTGGTCGGTACTCGGTTGTCGAGTTGCGCGACCGACTCCCACACTGCGTCAAGACCGTAGACGGTGCGCATCACCGAGTGGCCACGAGCAATCTCGACCGGACTTGCGCCAGTCTCTTCGACAGCTCGGAAGACGAACGTCGTGCCACCGCGGTTGATGATCTCGTTGACGACGACCGTGGTGATGAGCTCGCGACGCAGCGGGTGAGTTTCGAGACGGTCGCGGTAGCGCTCGACGAGCGCAGGCGGGAAGTACGTCTGCAGCACGCGTTGGAAGTAGGGCTCGTCAGGCAAACTGCTATCGAGTAGTTGGTCGGACAAGCTCATCTTGGCGTACGCAACGAGCACCGCGAATTCCGGTGACGTCAATCCGCCGCCTACCGCGTCACGCCGATCGATTTCTGCGTCGGACGGCAGGAACTCCAGGTTTCGATCGAGCTCCCCTGACTCTTCGAGCGCACGAATGAACCGCTTGTGTACGGGCAGCATTGAGTGGGCCTGGATGCGCGCGTTACCGAGCAGCACGTTCTGGTCGTAGTTGTCCTTCAGCACATGCCGCGCGACGTCATCGGTCATGCTCGCGAGCAATTCGTTGCGCTGCTTTCCCGTGAGGTCTCCGGAACGGACGATCGCGTCCAGCATGATCTTGATGTTGACCTCGTGGTCGGACGTGTCGACGCCAGCCGAGTTGTCGATGGCGTCAGTGTTGATACGTACACCCTGCATTGCGCCTTCAACGCGTCCGAGTTGGGTGAACCCGAGGTTGCCGCCCTCACCCACGACGCGCGCGCGCAGTTCTGCGCCGTTGATCCGGATCGCGTCGTTCGCCTTGTCACCCACATCGGCCTGCGTCTCGATCGATGCCTTGACGTACGTACCGATGCCGCCGTTCCAGAACAGATCAACCGGTGCGCGAAGTATCGCCCGCATCAAGTCCTGCGGAGTGAGTTTGGTGACACCTTCTTCGAGACCCAGTCGTTCTCGAACTTGCGCGCTTACTGGGATTGACTTGAGTGAGCGTGCGTACACACCGCCGCCCTCGCTGATCAGACCCTTTTCGTAGTCGTCCCAACTCGACCGAGGTAACTCGAACAACCGCTTTCGCTCAGAGAAGGAAACGGCAGCATCAGGCGACGGATCAAGGAAGATGTGTCGGTGATCGAAGGCGGCCACGAGCTGGATGTGCTCTGAAAGCAGCATGCCGTTGCCGAAGACGTCACCGGACATGTCGCCGACGCCGACAACCGAGAAGTTTTCGCTTTGCGTGTCGAGATCAAGTTCACGGAAGTGACGTTTGACCGATTCCCAGGCGCCTCGTGCGGTGATGCCCATGGCCTTGTGGTCGTAGCCTACTGAACCACCCGACGCGAACGCGTCGCCAAGCCAGAATCCGTAGTCCTGCGAAATACCGTTCGCTATGTCAGAGAAAGTGGCCGTGCCTTTGTCGGCGGCAACGACGAGATACGGGTCGTCACCGTCGTGCCGGACGACGTCGATCGGCGGGACAATCTGACCGTCTACCAGGTTGTCCGTGATGTCCAGCAGCGCACTGATGAACGTTCGATAGCACCACACCCCCTCGGCCATCCAACTTTCGCGGCCAGCTGTCGCGATGTCGGGGAGCTGTTTGGGAACGAACCCGCCCTTCGCGCCGACCGGAACGATTACCGCGTTCTTGACGGCCTGCGCTTTGACCAATCCCAAGATCTCGGTGCGGAAGTCTTCACGACGATCTGACCAACGCAGCCCACCGCGGGCGACCGAGCCGAAGCGAAGATGCACTCCCTCGACCTTTGGCGAGTAGACCCAGATCTCGTAGCGGGGTCGTGGCAACGGCAGGTCCGGGATGGCCGACGGTTCCAACTTGAACGACACGTAAGGCTTGATCGATCCGTCAACCGCTCGTTGGTAGAAGTTCGTGCGGAGCGTTGCGTTGATCAGAGCGAGCAACGAGCGAATGATGCGGTCCTGGTCCAGGCTCGAGACCGCTTCGAGCCGTTCCTGGATCGCGGCATTGAGGCGCTCAGACTCGGTATCACGGTCGAGAGTGATCGCGGGGTCGAAGCGCACTTCGAAGAGGTGCACGAGCAGTTGCGCGAGCGCAATGTTCGCCTCAAGCGACTTCTCGATGTAGTCCTGGCTGAACATCGATCCGGCTTGCCGCAGGTACTTCACGTAGGCGCGCAGCACCATCGCCTGTCGCCAACTCAATCCGGCGGACATCACCAGTGCGTTCAGACCGTCCGACTCGATCTGGCCAGCCCACGCCGCCGCGAACGCCTCTTGGAAAAGCATCTTCAAGTTGTCCGGCGCTGGGGCCAGTTGACCGCTGGCGACTCCGCGATGCATCAAGCCGAAGTCATAGAGCCAGATGCGCTCCCCACCTTGAGGCTCGATCTCGTACGGACGCTCATCGAGTACCTCAACGCCCATTCGCTGCAAGAGCGGAAGCACCTCGGACAGCGAGACCTCGGGCCCAGACCTATAGATCTTGAAGCGTCGCTCCCCTGGGACGGAACCAGGTGGCTCGTACAGATTCATCCCGACGCCGCCGTGCGGATCCAGTTCGAGGATCCGCAAAATGTCCGCGACACCAGTTCGGGCGTTGAAGTCTTCTTTGTACGCCTCGGGGAACGCTCCACCGAAGCTGCGCACGAGTTCAACCGACCGTTCCTCGCCGACTTGCTCAAGTAGCGCGTCAGCCAGGTCATCGTCCCAGGTTCGGGTAGCCGCAGTCAGTCGTCCTTCGAGCGCAGCGGTGTCGACCTGACGCAACACTTCGCCCGGCCTGCCCCGGACGACGTAGTGCAAGCGCGCGAGAACCGATTCAGACACCGTGGCGCGGTAGTCGGCCGTCTGCGCCGAGAACGCCTCGAGCAGAATCGACTCCATCGCCAGCCGGACCTTGGTCGTGTAGCGATCTCGCGGCAGGTACACCATCGCCGACGCAAACCGGCCGTAGACGTCATAACGCAAGAACAGCCGAACTTGTCGACGCTCCTGGAGGTGCATCACGGCCAACACGATCGGCAACAGTTCGTCGACGGTCATCTGGAACAGTTCGTCACGCGGATAGGTCTCGAGGATCTGCATCAAGTCCTTGCCGCTGTGACTCATCGCGGCGAAACCGCTGGCCTCCAAGACGTCCTTGACCTTGCGCCGCAACACTGGAATCCGCTGGACGCTCTCGCTGTAGGCCGAAGTCGTGAACAGTCCGAGGAAACGACGCTCACCGTTGACATGACCGTCAGGTCCGAAAGTCTTGATTCCGATGTAGTCGAGGTACGCGGGTCGGTGAACCGTAGACCGACTGTTCGCCTTGGTTAGCACCAACAACTGCTGTTCGCGAGCTTTGGCGCGAACCTCTGAAGGCAGTTTGCTGAAAGCCCCAGACTCGGTTCGGTCTCCCCTGAGCAACCCGAGTCCGGTACCTGGAATCGTTGCGAGAACGTCCTCGCCCTCCCTGGTTTCGAGTGTGTACTCGCGGTAGCCAAGGAAGGTGAAGCGCTGGTCAATGAGCCAACGAAGCAACTCCCACGCGTCGTCAATCTCAGGGCGTGGCAGATCTGGCGGTGACTCCTGCAACTCGTCGGCGATGCGCTGGGCTGCTTCACGCATCTTCGCCCAGTCTTCGACGGCGTCCCGGACGTCACGCAGTACGTTTCCGAGGTCAGTCTCCAGCTGGCGCATGAACGTGGTGTCGCTGATGCGATCGACCTCAAGTTGCATCCACGACTCAGCGATGACACCGGGGCTTTGGCACTCCTCCTCGGTCAGACACACGCGTTCCAGTTGCCCCGACAGCGCCCTGATCACTTGCACCTGCGGGTGGATCACCAGGTGGATAGCTACGCCAGTGCGATTGAGCATCGAAGTGACCGAGTCGACCAAGAAGGGCATGTCGTCGGTGACGACTTCGATGATGGTGTGGGGAGAAGCCCAACCATTGTTCTCGACGCTGGGATCGAAAACCCGCACCCGACTAGTGCCAGGGGGGCGTACCACGGCCAACTGCTTTTGCGAAAGCGCTGCCCCGAGCAGGTCGGTGGGGTCGCGGCCGATCAAGGCATCGGCCAACACGTGGCGATAGAAGTGCTCGAGGTAACCACCGACCCCCGTGGGGTCTGGAAGGGTCCGTTCCGCCTCATTGATCGCGCGTGCGATGAGGTCGGCTTTCGCCACGTCCAAGTTGCTCAGCATGCGCTGTCGCTCCCGTTTCGCGCCCGTCCCGGCTCGCCGCCCAGGCTACCGGTCGGGGCGGCCCTCGCGGTCAGTGGTGGGACCGATCGGGTGCGTGGGACCCGCGCCAACGGCGGTAGGTCCCTTCAGTTCTACAAAAATGACGTGCGTATCGGTGTCACCGATGTTGTGCCCAGCATGCTGTTGGGCAGGCAACCAGCCTGCCGTTCCCTCGGCGATCTCCACTTCGCGCGTTTCCCCGTCTGTTCCGTACAACCGCCTTCGAAAGCTGCTGAGGCAATACATCACGCTGTCTGGGTGCTCGTGCGGCGTTGTCTGATCGCCTGGAGTGTCGGTGTACTCCAGGACCCGCACGCGCTCATTTTCGAAAAC
The DNA here is from genome assembly GCA_963726755.1 of uncultured Actinomycetota bacterium. Lineage (GTDB taxonomy): Bacteria > Actinomycetota > Actinomycetes > JAHEKZ01 > JAHEKZ01 > DATKIY01. The sequence continues at coordinate 273,330 of CAVSDB010000001.1, read as the reverse complement.
GACTTTGTAGTACTCGGGGTTGGTTTCCACCGGGTCCAGCGACACAACTTCCTCCGGACCTTTCCTACTGATCAAGGTGTGGGTAACGGTAGTCCGTCGGCGGGACGAGCGTCTCCTTGATGGCCCTGGGACTGACCCAACGGACGAGGTTCAGAGGACTGCCGGCCTTGTCATTGGTTCCGCTAGCCCTGCCACCGCCGAAGGGCTGCTGTCCGACGACCGCACCCGTCGGCTTGTCGTTGATGTAGAAGTTGCCCGCAGCGAAACGGAGCCGATGCTGTGTGGCCGCAATCGCGGCGCGGTCTTGAGCTAGTACCGAGCCCGTCAAGGCGTACGGACTGACCGCCTCCATCTGGTCCAGCATCTGGTCGTAGTCGTTGTCAGGATAGACAAACACCGAAAGCAACGGGCCGAAGTACTCAGTCCGGAAGATCTCATGCGTCGGATCGCTGCCGACCATGAGAGTGGGCCGCACGAACCAGCCCTCTGACGCGTCGGCAGTCCCCCCGGCCACCACGTCGATCGAGGAATCAGAAGCTGCCATCTGCAGGACACCATCGAGTTTCTCGAACGACTTTTCATCGATCACAGCGCCCATGAAGTTCGACAGATCGTTGACGTCTCCCATGGTGATCGCGTCGATCTCGGAGACAAGGTCATCTTTCAACTTTCGCCAAAGACTCTGCGGGACGTAGGCACGCGACGCCGCAGAGCACTTCTGCCCTTGGTACTCGAAGGCTCCTCGAATTAGGGCCGTACGAAGAACATCGACATCGGCTGACGGATGCGCGACAACGAAATCCTTTCCCCCCGTTTCCCCGACGATGCGCGGATAGGACCGATAGCGCGCGATGCTGGCGCCGACCCGCTCCCAGAACATCTGGAAGACCGGCGTTGAACCGGTGAAGTGGATACCCGCCAGATCCGGGGAGTTGAGAGTGACGTCACTGACCACTCGGCCGTCGCCGGTGACCATGTTGATGACCCCTGGCGGTAGACCAGCCTCCTCAAGCAGTTCCATCAGCAAGCTCGCGGCGAATTGCTGCGTGTGCGCCGGCTTCCACACCACGACATTGCCCATGAGCGCGGGCGCCGTCGGAAGATTTCCCGCGATCGCAGTGAAGTTGAACGGTGTGACGGCGTAAACGAAGCCTTCGAGGGGCCGGTGGTCAAGTCGATTCCAGATTCCGGCGGACGAGATGGGTTGCTCCTCAAGAATTCTGCGCGCGTACATCACGTTGAAGCGCCAGAAGTCGATGAGTTCGCAGGCGGCGTCGATCTCCGCTTGGTAAACGGTCTTCGACTGTCCCAGCATCGTGGCCGCGTTGAGCCGATCACGCCATGGCCCAGCGAGCAGGTCGGCGGCCTTGAGCAGAATCGCCGCGCGATCGTCAAACGACATGTCACGCCACATCGGCGCTGCTTCGTTAGCGGCGGCTACCGCGTCAGCCGCATCTTGAGTCGTGGCCGAATGGGCAGTGCCTAGAACGTGCCGATGGCGGTGCGGTTGCCTGACCTCGACGGCTTCTCCGCCACCGTCGCGATGCTGCCCCCCGATAACCATCGGCAGATCTCGTTGCGACGCCTGCAAGTCTTTCAACGTCTGCTCGATGCTCGCCCGCTCCGGACTGCCAGGGGCGTACGTCCGGACGGGTTCGTTGACCGGATTCGGGACGTGGGTCACGGCATCCATGAACGACCTCCATCTGTACGACTGCGACAGTCGCATCGTGCCACGCCCGCGCGATCCTCACGAGGTCTGGACAAAGCAATCTCTCAAGAACCCCAGAATCGGTCGCTCGCATGACACGCTGGCGTCGTGAGGGTGAAGCGGCTGGCCGCCCGCGTCGTGGTCATTGCCCCCGGCGGATCCACTTTCCTGTTCCGGTACGACGACGCGGAAATCGGCCGGCACTGGGCGATGCCCGGAGGGGGTCTGGAACCTGGCGAGACCCCCCGATCAGCGGCTCAACGCGAACTTATCGAGGAAACGGGGTGGACTGATCTGACGCCGGGGCCGCTCCTTTGGCGCTGGGAGCACGACTTCACCCGACTCGGTGAGCCCACGCGGCAACACGAGCACGTCTTCTTGGCGTATGGACCGGAGCGTCCGCCAGCCGGAGACCTACGCAACTCCCACGCGGTCGATGAGATCCTGGAATGGCGATGGTGGACTGAGCCCGAACTCGCGGCTACCACTGAGCGAATGTGGCCACCGACGTTAGCTGAGTTGCTGGACCGGCTCGGCACATCGGGTCCGCCACCGCTGGCCCTCGACCTGGGATATCTGCCTAACTAGACCGTCGACTCCACAAGTTCGTCGAGTGAATCATTGAGGCACTGGGTGAGCACCTCAAGGTCTGACATTGCGTCCCGATCGCCGTAGAGCCCGAAGTACACCGTGCCGTCATAGGACGTGACTCCGATGCTGAGTGCCTGTCCTTTGGTGAGTGGTGAGACCGGGTAGGCCTGCAGCAGCCGAGCACCGGCGAGATAACGCGGTTGCTGCGGGCCCGGGACATTGGTAACCATCAGGTTGAAGACTCGACGTGACAGACCGGACGCGACTCGTGCGCCGAGCGCATGCAGCGTGGGAGGTGCGAATCCCGCCAACCCAACCAGCCGTTCGGCACCGACTGCGTGGGTGTCTTCCAGATTTGCTCGCATCGCGTAAGCAACCTGATGCAACCGCACCGCCGGTGAACCCTCACCTGTCGGTAGGTCCAGCACAAAGGACGTAACGTGCTGACTCCCATCTGGGTTGGTGACGCTCACCGGTACCAGTGCACGAACGGTGCTCCGGCTGGTCACCGGTTCGCCTCGGGACTGCAGCCACGTGCGAAGTGCACCCGTGATGACAGCTAGGACGACGTCGTTGACATCACCGCCATGCACCTTGCGGATCTGCTTGAACGTTTCGAGGTCTTCTGACGTCGCGGCGAACCGTCGCGCACCACTGATCTCGACATTCAGAGGCGAGCTTGGCGCCGTGCGAGCAACAGATCGTGCGACGCGCAGTGCTCCCGCTGCTGCCCTGCTGAGTCGTTGTGCCGTGCGGCCGACATCGCCGACGCCGTGACGCGCTGCATCGAGCAGCATGGTCGGCCGATGGACAAGTTCGACGACGGCATCGGACACCAAAGTCACCGTGGACGGTTCACGAGCTGGCTGCCAGGTCTGGTCGTCGGGAAGCAGTTCCTCTGGCGCGTCGTCGAAGAGCACTTCGCCGATCTCGATCGCACTGATGCCGTCGACCAGCGCTTGATGGGTCTTCGTCACGACAGCGAACCGACCACCGGCTAGTCCTTCGACGAGGTACATCTCCCAGAGCGGACGATGGCGATCCAACGGTCGGCTCAGCAGGCGCGCGACAAGTTCGTACAACTGCTCGTCACTCCCTGGTCGCGGCAGCGCGGCACGTCGCACGTGATAGGACAGATCGAAGTTGGCATCGTCAGTCCAGACCGGACCTGCGATGTGCCCAGGCACTTCGCGGATCCGCTGCCGATAACGCGGCACCATGCCCAACCGCTGATCGACGATCTCCATGAGGCGTTGCGCGTCGAAGCCGGCTTCCGGAACTTCGAACACCGCGAGCCCACCCACGTGCATAGGTGTAGCCGGCTCCTCGAGGTAGAGGAACGAAGCGTCGAGTGGGCTTACGCGATCAGGCACCGGACGATGCTCTCACGAGCACCATCAGGTGATTGTCCGCCTCAGCACCCGCGAACAAGTGCCTGGCAGTGTTGGCCGCCTCCGCCCCCTTGCTTCCGACTGGAATGCGCTGGAAGGGGCCACTGTCGAGTCGGAGTGGACCGATCACCTTCAGGCTCAAGTGATCTGTGCCGCGATCCACCGCCAACGGGAGGTGGAAAGCACCGGCGCTGGTGTACGTCACGTCAAAGCGCTGCACCGAGTGACCCCAGTCGACCACCAGCGTGGCTGTTTCACCAGCGCACGTGCTGTTTCCGCAGACTCGCTTCGCGTTGAGAGCACTCACAGCTCCGGTGACCTCGACTGCGCGAGGTCCAGCTCCAACAATCCCCCGAACACTCGAGCCGTACAACGCTGGTGACCCCTTGCGCACGGCTGGTAACGTCCGCCGATCTGATTCCCGTCGTCGTCCTTGTTGATGAGACCGACGCTGGCTCGCGCATCGCACCAACGACGCCCGGGTCGGCAGTGCCACGGTGATGTGGTCGGGGAAGTCAGCGGACTGGTCGACCTTGATCCGCTTCGACACACCGTGTAGCGAGCATCGTCCGAAGCCCACGTAGCCGCGGATGACGTCAATCTTCGTCGGATCGGCCGGAGGATCCCAACTGATGCTCAGGTGGTCGCCGTTGCGATTGAGCTTGAGTCCCTGCAACCGGTCAGGGGCGTCGCCGCCACCGCCACCGCCACCCGACTGCGGGTAGGTAGATACATCGCCAGCAGTGGTGTGGGCGGTGACTGTCCACCAGGCACCCTGCGGAAGATCGACCTGCGCCCTGACCGTGACGCCATCGACGTCGTAGTCAGTCGTGCCAGTCGTCAGTGTGAACCGTGACGGTGTACCCGTTCACCGAATCCACGGCCGGCGTCGTCCAGCCAACCTCCGCGAGCGTGCCCTTGTCGCCATAAACGCCCTCGGCCCATGTGGCGAAATCGTCCTGCGGTTGCGGTGCCGGAGCCGAGACCCCTAGCGCAGCGGCTGCGTCGACGATGCCGAATCCGGTGTTCGGGTCACGGCCAGGCACATCAAGGTCTTTGGCGGTGCTGGTGATCTGGTCGGCGATCTGCCCAGCCGTCCAACCGGGGTTCTGCTCCCTGAGCAGCGCCGCCACACCAGCAACCAGCGGGGCGGCCATCGACGTCCCGCTGAACTCAACGTGCGGACTGGGAACCGCGTCCGCCACGGTCGAGTCGACCGAAAGGATGTCTTGCCCCGGCGCCGAGATGTCGACGGCCGCGTCGTAGCTGGACCAGAAGGTGCGATCCAGCGACGGTGCCAACGCGGCCACCGTGATGGCGGTCGGGCAGGAGGCAGGACGCATCTCGGGGTTACCGAAGTCACCGGAGTTGCCAGCCGACGCCACAACTACAGTTCCCGCCGCCGTAGCGGCCTGAACGGAGTCGCACAGCGCGTCGAGGGTTTGCAGGTACTTGTCGGTGTTGGGCGACGAAACGATTCCGCTCGACTGACCACCGAGCGACATGTTGATGACGTTTGCGCCATTGGCCACGGCGTAGTCGATCCCGGCCGTCACCATCCGGAAGAACTGCACGTCGCTGCGAGGTCCGTCACGGCGAGGCAGCAGATCGATCGGCATGACCGACGCGTCAGGCGCAATCCCAGTCATTCCCACGCCGTCATCGTTGGCGGCGATGATGCCCGCCACGTGCGATCCGTGCCCGTACCAATCGTCGGAGGTCTGGTCGATGGTTGCCGGCACCAACCCGAGTTTGCCGTCGGTTCCCTTTTCGACGATCGCCCCCGGCACGATCTGACCCTGGAGGTCGGGGTGGTTGGCATCAGCACCGGTGTCGATGTCCGCGACGACCACGCCAGCCCCGGTCGCGGCGGTCCACGCTTCAGTGGCATTGACGGCGCGAAGCGCCCACTGGTAACTGGTGACATCCCCCTCGACGATCGGACCGATAGACGGCGGATAGGTCGACGCATCGGCTGACGCAGTCACCGATGGAAGCAGTGCTGTCGACAGAGTGATGGCAGCTGTTGCCGCTAGGACCAAGGGACGATTCTTCACGAAGACCCCGTAACTGGTGCGCCTAGCAAAGGCGCCGATGAAGGGACCGCAACCATAACCCATCCCTGAGCCATTCCGGTGCGCTCGTCCCCAAGTCTCGCCACCACTTTTGCGCTACGAGAGCCGCGCCCCAAAGAGAATGTCCAACTCGGACCCCGTCGCCTCGTAGTCCCGATGAAGGACGGCCACCATGCCCAGCGACGCGGCGGCTGCGATGTTGCGAGCATGGTCGTCGACGAAGACGCATTGACCCGCACTAAGCCCCAGCTTCTCAAGAGTGAATTCGAAGATCGCCCGCTCAGGTTTGCGCATCCCGACCTCGCCAGAAATCACCACGACGTCGAACAAGTCATCCCAGCCCTGACGCATGTATTGGTCACCCCAGGAATTGGACAACAGCGCCGTCCGAATCCCCGCACGATGTGCACGAAGCACCAGACCCGCCATGTCCGGCGCGTGTTCGAACCTCGAGAACATCCGCTCGACAAGACCGTCCGCCACCACGGCTGCGCCATCGCGGGTGCGCAACCGCTCAGCCAGTCTGGTTTCGAAATCCGGAATCTCGAGTTCACCCCGCTCTAAGGCGTGGACGGGGTTGAACGTCGCTTCGGCGACGATCTCATCGCCAAACCACTCGGCCATGGCAGATCGAAACTCGCCGTAGTCGATGTCGTCCTCCGCCGACCAGGCACGCATCGCATCGTCGATGCCGTCGGTCAGCACGCCGTAGAAGTCCACGATGAGGCCGAGGGGAGGTTGCGCTGACATATCGGAATCGTAGGCAAGGCCGGCTCAGGCGACGCGTCGACGCCTACCGGTGATCGGCACACCTGCGATTCGGCCAGCCAGGGAACGTAGTTGCTGACGTAACAGCGACCGTGGGGCCACCTCAGCGATGGTTCGCCCATCGCGCGCGGCCTCAGCTGCTGCACCACGATCGGTGGTCAAGATGGCGATGGGGGACGTTTGCGAGTGGTCGTACAACACTTGCTCGACTTGACGCAACGCACCCTGACCTCGCGGGGCCAGGTTGATGACGACCTGGATCTCGGCGGTCGGAGCCAGGCCCTTCAGGTCGGGGAGCGCTTGCAACAGGCGAACCAGAGCCGTTGAGTCAGCGCCTGCGACCGCAACCACGACGTCTGCGGCGCCGAGAAGAGAAACCGCGGCCTGGTTGCGTGACGGGGTGCCTGGTTCGAACCACATCAACGAATCGTGTTCAAGACAGAATCCGACATCGACCACAGTCAGGGCATGTGCGGAGCGAGCAGTCTCGACGACCGCGTCTAGCGCCGAGGGTCGCAGTTCTTCCCAACCTGCGGCCCTTGGCAGACCGGTGACAACCGTGAAACCACTTGGCAACATCACGCTTACTCGGTGAAGGGCGGCTGGGTCGAGGCGTCCCTGGCCGGCAAGACGACAGGCCGCCGCCAATCCAGAGGTGTCGCTCAACAGCCCCAACCTCTGGGCGACCGACGGACCGTAGGTGTCAGCGTCGATCAGCAAGGTGGAAACGCCAAGTCGGCTGGCCTCGTCCGCTAACCCGATCGCGACGGTCGTTCGACCTGGCGAGCCCATCGGTCCCCAGACCGCAACCACTCGGCTGGAAGAGCCGACGTCAGGGGAGGCTTTGGCAGTGCGAGTAGTGATGCCACCGCGCAGTGCTCCCACCACTGCATCAACGTCGAGCCCAACAACGGCATCGCCTCCCAGAGCCGGGGCGGTGTCAGGCGAACTTGTTACTAGGACGACGCGTATCCCTCGCGCATGCAGCTCCGTCACAGTGTCTCGATCAAGACCTGACAAACACGTGTCGATCACCGCGACGTCTGCGAGTCCTGAGCCTGCAGCGGTTCGAAGGTCCACGATGTCGACACAACGACGTGCCAGGGTTACTCCGACGTCCGCCCGACTTAGTCGTCGAATCACGACCTCGTCGAATGAGGGATCAGCGAGTGCGGTCAGGACCCGGATCGTCATGGGTTCCCACTCGGAACCCGAACCAATGTGATGGTCCCGTCCGCTTCGGCTGCAACCAACTTCGCGACATCACCGGCCTTTACCGACAACGCCACACCCAGCTCCAAGCTCGACCCGCCAAATCGCGAGTCCGCATCATCCACGTCTGCCACGGTGACCTCAGGCAATACCAATCGCGGATTGCCTACTGGCTCACCACTCGCCCCGCGCGACACCTCGTACACATCAACGACTTCACCGCGTGTCAAGTCGAGTGGCAAGTGATGACGTTCGACCGGCAGCGTGACTAGGCGGGTGGCTGGCGCATCCTCTTCGCCGATGACGCTACCTGCGGTCGCGAGCTCTCCAGCGCCCACAGCTCTCGTCGTCACTAATCCGATGGGAGAACGAGAAGGCGCCAGGTACGTAGAGGGATTCGGCACTTTTACCGCTGCGAGTTCGACATCGTCAGCGGTCACTTGGCTGCCAGGGGCCAGGTCAGTTTGATAGACCCACAGCCTGTCCGTGTGATTGCTTGCCGACACCACCGTCAGTACACCAGCCACAGAACACAACACCAGGAGAGCCCCGACTACCACTCGACGGTCGGTCCACCGCGGTGATGAAACCCGTCGTGCCGGTGGTGCTTCGGTCGCAGCTGCGGCCGTCCCCCGACGTGACGCTTCCGGCTCGATTGTTCTGGCCCCTGCCATCGTTCCCCCCTACTGCGCAGTGGCCACCCACCGCGACCGCGGAAGACGATGATGCCCAGGGGACGCCAGGCGTGTAGGGGATCGTCCACAGGGTCCACCATGCGGCGCATGTATCGACACGGAACGGATAGGCGCGATCACTCAGCGCGGGAAGTGTCAGACTCAGGGGATGGCCGCGCGCTTTCTCACCCTTGCCGATGTCGCGGACGTATTGAACGTGTCCGCATCGCAGGCCTATGCACTCGTTCGTACCGGAGACCTCCGGGCCATAAAGGTTGGTGGACGTGGCCAGTGGCGCATTGAGCAGTCCGAACTCGACCGCTTCATCGCCGAACGTTACGAGCAGACCGAACGTTTCATCGCCGAACACCCATTCTCCCGTGCTGACGAAGTCGAGGCCCTCGACTAGAGGTCGGTGGTAGCCCAGGCGACCGAGTTGCAAGCGATAGTTGTGGTTCGGTCGGACGCCGTGGGACGTCGATCACGCGGGTGTTCGGCGACGTCAAAGAAGTCACGACCAACTCGAAGCACGCTTCCCTCGATGCGCTGGTCGCGATGTAGCCGGATCTGAATGTGTGCGCGCTGCCTGGCCCACTGACGCCATACGGCGGTTTGGGGAAGCCGGCTCGCAGGCACTTCAGCGGGTGCGTCTTTGGAGAGGCCATCGATCGAGCTGACCGCCCCTAGACAGACCAAGGTCACGCTTCCTTTGTCGGTGAGCGTGAACCAGCCAACGCCCACCTCGTCAACCACTCCCGAAACTGGCACCGGTCCGTCGAGCACCACCCCTAACCGACGTCCAACACTTGCCCGCAGTCGGTCCAGCAGGTGGATGCCCGCCCATTCAGCCGGTACCAGTTCTGCAACTTGTTGGTCTTCGTCGAGTCGTTGCTGTCGGGCAGCTTCGGCCCACTCGTCGTGCCACCACGGACTGTTCTCGGCTGATTGAGCCATCACGATCTCCCCCCAGGTTCCCGGAACGTTAGCCGTCCTCCTTGCTCCGGCGGCACCGTTTTCGACATCTGAACCCGCCTGGCCCAAGGCCAGTTATCCACAACTGGTTGCCGTCTGCAGTCAGGCTGGGGCACAGTAACCAAAAGTAAATAGACGTAAACATAAGCAAACACACGTATCAGAGTTCATGTCTCACCGCGAGGAGACCGCCGTGGCACTGCCCAGCCCACAACCGACCCCTTCTGTCCCGAAGGCTCGACCCGTCCTGCGGTTGGTGCCGGCCCCCAGCGCGTGGCGACAAGACCCCGACGTCCCCCCGGCGCCGTACCCGATACCGGGACAACAAGCGCTGAATTTGACCTACCTGTTGCGCGGTGGTTTACCCGCCCTGCCCGAACCGGCTGAGGACCTCAGCCTCCCGGCGCCTCGACTGTGTGGACCCGAGGTCATCGAAGAGGCAGGGGTGCCAACTGACCGTGCAGTGCTTCCACCCGCGGGGCCATGGTCCGCACGACTTGCCCAGGCATTCCTCGAGGTCTGTACCGCCGGACGTCCGATCAACCAGCTCTCGCGATGGACATCTCCTGCGATCTACGAGGACCTACGAACCCGCTATGCCCCAGCCGCGCGCCGAGCTTCGAGAAACCGTGGAACTCACGTCGTTGAAAAGGTTCGTTCGGTTCACATCTGCGAACCGGCCAACGGCGTGGTCGAAGCAACCGCAGTCATCGTCGGCGGTCCACAAACTCGGGCGTTGGCACTGCGCCTTGAAGGCTGGCGCGGCCGCTGGATCTGCACCGCGCTCGAGTGGATCTAGCGGCCTACTGAGCTGCTCTGGCTTTCGGACCACCGTGACAACGCTTGTACTTGCGACCGGATCCACACGGGCACAACGCGTTGCGTGCAGTGCCGGCGTATTCGCCAGCGTCTTCGTCGTGAGTCGCCGACGACACGACGCCGGCGTCCCCGTCGACACTGGGAGCGGTGTACTGAAGTTCTCCCTGTGGCTGGTGCTCGGACAATCCCTTGGCGTGAATTTCGGGGGAGTGTTCTTCCGCAGCGTCTGGCTCGACCTCTACTTCGAGGTTGAACAAGAAGCCGACTGACTCTTCCTTGATTCCGTCCATCATCGCGGCGAATAGGTCATATCCCTCGCGTTGGTATTCGACCAGGGGATCGCGCTGTGCCATCGCACGCAACCCGATGCCCTCGCGTAGGTAGTCCATTTCATACAGGTGCTCACGCCAGCGACGGTCCAGCACGCTCAACACGATCCGGCGCTCCAGCTCGCGAATCGCATCGGGGCCGAGTTCCTCTTCGCGCTTTTCGACTGCAACGCCCGCGTCAGCGGTCAACTCGCCCACGAGAAATTCAGTGCTGAGTCCGTTGATGCCGCCACCGGAGGCCTCGGCAAGTTCCTCGGCCGTAACGCTCACCGGATAGAGCGTGTGCAGCGCCGTCCACAACTGGTCAAGATCCCACTCTTCGGGGAAACCGTCTGAAGTGGCCGCGGTGACGTAGTCGGTGACGGTGTCGTTGACCATGTGGGTGACCTGCTCGTGAATGTCCTCACCCTCAAGGACACGCTTGCGCTCGCCGTAGATGACCTGACGTTGACGGTTGAGGACGTCGTCGTACTTCAAGACGTTCTTGCGGATCTCGAAGTTCTGCGACTCGACTTGAGACTGCGCGGACTTGATCGCGTTCGAGACCATCTTTGCCTCGATCGGCACGTCGTCAGGGATGTTGAAACGCGTCAAGAAGGCATCAACGACGTTGCCCTTGAACAACCGCATGAGCTCGTCCTCGAGCGAGAGGTAGAACCGTGACTCACCAGGGTCACCCTGACGTCCGGAACGGCCGCGCAGCTGGTTATCGATTCGACGTGACTCGTGGCGTTCGGTGCCCAAGACGTAGAGGCCGCCCAGATCTGCCACCTCGTCGTGCTCGGTTGCGACAGCCTTCTGTGCCTTCTCCAACGCCTGAGGCCAGGCGGCCTCGTACTCATCCGGCGTCTCGATGGGTGACATAGCGCGCTGTGCGAGCTCCGCGCTCGCCATGAACTCTGGGTTGCCACCAAGCATGATGTCGGTGCCTCGACCGGCCATGTTGGTCGCCACGGTGACCGCGCCCTTACGTCCGGCCTGCGCAACGATCGCTGCTTCACGCTCGTGGTTCTTGGCGTTTAGCACTTCGTGCGGCACCCCGCGTCGACGCAGATGATTCGACAGCGTTTCGGATTTCTCGACGCTCGTCGTACCGACCAGCACCGGCTGGCCCTTCTCGTGACGTTCAGCCAGGTCGTCGATCACCGCGTTGTACTTGGCGAGTTCGGTTCGGTACACCAGGTCAGCTTCATCTGCACGAATCATCGGTTGGTTGGTGGGAATCGGGACGACACCGAGCTTGTAGATCTGCGCGAACTCGTTGGCCTCGGTCATGGCCGTACCGGTCATACCGCTCAACTTCTCGTAGAGCCTGAAGTAGTTCTGCAAAGTGATAGTCGCGAGCGTCTGGTTCTCGGCCTTGACCTCGACGTTTTCCTTGGCCTCAATCGCCTGGTGCAGACCTTCGCTATAGCGACGTCCGGCGAGGATGCGTCCGGTGTGCTCGTCAACGATCATTACTTCGCCATTCATGACGACGTAGTCCTTGTCGCGGCGGAACAACTCCTTGGCTTTAAGCGCGTTGTTGAGGTACCCGATGAGCGGTGTGTTGACCGCCTCGTAGAGATTTTCGATTCCGAGGTAGTCCTCGACCTTCTCAACGCCAGCCTCGAGAATGCCGACAGTCCGCTTCTTCTCGTCGACCTCGTAGTGCTCTTCTGCTCGAAGGCGCGGAACCAATGCGGCGAAGTCTCCGTACCACTTGGCACTTTGCTCGGCGGGCCCACTGATGATGAGTGGGGTACGTGCTTCGTCAATGAGGATCGAGTCGACCTCGTCGACCACACCGAAGTAGTGGCCACGTTGCACCAAGTCGTCCTTGGTCCATGCCATGTTGTCGCGCAAGTAGTCGAAGCCGAACTCATTGTTGGTGCCGTAGGTGATGTCGCACGCGTACTGCTCACGGCGTTCGGCCGGGCGCATGTTCGACAAGATCACGCCGGTCTCGAGGCCCAAGAAACGGTGGATGCGGCCCATCCACTCGGAGTCACGCTCGGCGAGGTAGTCGTTGACCGTGATGATGTGAACGCCATCGCCGGCTAGAGCGTTGAGGTACGCCGGGAGCGTGGATACCAGCGTCTTTCCTTCACCGGTCTTCATCTCGGCGATGTTGCCCAGGTGTAGGGCGGCACCACCCATGATCTGCACGTCGTAGTGTCGCTGGCCAAGGGTCCGCTTGGCGCCTTCGCGAACCGTCGCGAAAGCCTCGGGGAGCAGGTCGTCCAGGGTCTCGCCGTCGGCGAACCGCTTCTTGAACGCATCAGTCTCAGCACGAAGTTCCGCGTCGGTAAGTCCGACGAAGTCCTCTTCGATCGCGTTGACCTGCTGGGCGAGCTTGTCGAGGCGTTTGAGAATTTTGCCCTCGCCGGCGCGCATGATCTTGTCGAAGAGTGCAGGCACCAGGAATCTCCGAGAGCTGAGGGTGCGGGACAGGCGTGGTCGGACCCGCGACGACACCGGTTGCCGTCGACATCCATCGTAATCGGATGGTGACCTAGCCGTTACCCGGGCAGGATGTGGCGATGAGCAAGCCCGATGTGGCGATGACCCCGCTCACCCTCGACGCCGAGGGTGTGCGACTACGGCCGTGGCTGCCCACGGACGTCGAAGCGGTGTTCCGCGAGTGTCAGGATCCGCTGATTCAGCGCTGGACGCTGGTGCCGTCGCCGTACCGACGCGAGGATGCCGAGGAATTCATCAACGGGTCGGAAGAGCGCTGGGCGAAGGGTCTGGCGTCGTTCGCCGTCGTCGATCCCGGCACCAGACGAGTTGATCGGCTCGATGGGGTTCGTGACTAGGCCCGAGAGCGGCGTTGCCGAGATTGGTTATTGGGTTGCGGCTGGCTTTCGCCAGACAGGTGTGGCAGCCAGAGCCGTCCGGCTGTTGTGCGAGTGGGGTTTCGCCGAGGTCGGACTCACCCGCATTCAGTGGGAGGCCGAGGTGGGGAACGTCGCCTCGCGCATGGTGGCCGAAGCGTGCGGCTTCACGCGTCGAAGGAATCCTCCGGAAGGGGTTGCGAAGCAAAGACGGCACGGTCGATGGGTGGATTGGCAGCCTGCTACCAGGCGAACCAATGGTGCGGAGCCGTCCACGCTTGGTGCCCGCGATTCCGGTCTCAGTGAACAACGGCGAAGGGGACAAGCACATGCTGCTTCGCGTCCCGGACCTGAGCGAGGCTGCCTGGGTCCTGGACGCATACCGCGATCCCGAGATTTCCCAGTGGAACGCGGCGGACGTGATCGACCTGAAGTCCGCGCAGGAGTGGATCAGTCGCCGCGCAGACTGGACTGACGACGACCACGCGTCGTTCCTCATCGTCATGGGCCGTGAGACACCGACACCCGTCGGCTCAGTCAGCCTCCATCGGATTGACGCCGAAAACCTCACGGCCTCGATTGGTTACTGGACCCATCCCGGGTTTCGCCGCCGTGGCTGCGCCTCACAGGCCGTGCGATTGGCGTCCAACTGGGGGATGGCGCGAGCTAGGACTCAGGCGCATCGAACTCATCCACGCAGTCGACAACGTGGCCTCGTGTGGTGTTGCCGAGCAGGCCGGGTTTGAGTTGGAGGGGACCGCACGTCGTGCGCAACGCTACGGCGACGGCGTCTGGCATGACGAACACATTCACGCACGTGTGACGCCATGACCGGACCCCGCTGATGGGTTCGCGCGAAGTTCCGATTCTGACACTGCCTGACGGCCTGACGTTGCGACCATGGCGGACCGATGCCGCCGACGTCGCGGTTGTGCTGAGCGCAGCAGGTGATCCCACAATCGCTCACTACTCACCGTCGATCGCCAGAGTGGACGGTAGAGAAGGCGCCGAGACTTGGCTGACCAACCGGACGGCGGCCAGTCGTCTGGAATGGGCGGTGGAGGGGGTCGGCGCAAACGTCGTTGGTCGGGTTTGCCTGTGCGCCATCGACGACGAGTCGGCCGTCGCTGAGGTCGGGTACTGGCTGTTTGCGAGTGAGCGGGGGAAGGGCTTGGCGACAGTCACGGTCAATGCGGTGGCTGCGTGGGCGTTCGGCGAAGGCGGCTTTGGTCGACTAGCGATCGAGCATGAACTCGACAACGTTGCGTCTTGTCGAGTTGCCGAACGCTGCGGCTTTCGGTTTGAGGCGGTTAAGCGCGGTGCCATCGTGGTACGGGGAGGACGCCACGACGTCCATCTGCATGCCCGTCTTGCTACTGACTAGCAGCCGTCACCGTCCGCGAGTCAGTCGCGCACGCAAGGCTGGCGCAAGGTCGCCACGGTTATGTACCACCACGTCAGACAGACCCAGCCACTCCGCCATCGACGTAAGTTCGGTGGCTAGTCGGTCGGGAACGCCGTCCGGCGAGTGGTCCTCGAGGTACGCGGCCTGGACCCGCAGGACGTTCGCCTGGCGGTCGGCCTTGAGGTCGACGCGCGCCGCGAGGTGTTCGTCCATCAGGAACGGCAAGACGTAGTAGCCGTGGACTCGTTTGTGCTGCGGGACGTAGATCTCGATGCGGTAGCGGAAGCCGAAGAGACGCTCAGCGCGATCGCGCTCCCAGACGACGGGGTCAAACGGTGCGAGTAGGGCAGCGGCGGTGACCCGTCGCGGGATGGCGACGTCAGGGTGCACGTATGCCTGCCGTTGCCATCCCTCTACGTCGACGGGAAGCAGTTCGCCAGCATCCACGAGTTCGGCGATGCGCGTCTTGGCCTCGACTTTGGGCAGCCGGTAATAGTCCTGCAAGTCGCGAGCTGCCGCGACGCCAAGTGAACGCGCGGAGCGTCGTAACAGCTCGTGTTGAGCGTCTTCGCGCGTCGGCGTAGGAGTGTTGAGGATGGCCGAGGGGATAACCCGCTCCGGCAGGTCGTACAGCCGCTCGAAGCCGCGTCTCGACGACGTCGTGATCTCACCGGCCCAGAACAGGAACTCAAGCGCGATCTTGCTGTCGTCCCAGTCCCACCACGGACCTTTGCGCTTAGGACGTTCGCCTTCGTGCATTGTGACGAGTTCGCCTGCGGAGATCGGTCCATGCTCTCCGACATCAGCCAGTACACGGCCGACGAAGTCGGGACGCTCGTTCTCGATGCGACGTATGGCGCTCCAACCGTCGCGTGGACCCTCGGCCATGCGCCAGCGGAACAGCGGCTGTGTCTGGATGGGGAGCAGTGACGCCTCGTGTCCCCAGTACTCGAACAGTTCACGCGGCTGCCGCGCCGTGCTGGTGTAGGCGGCACGTTCGAGCAGATCGTTGGGGTACGGCCCGAGCCGTGAGAACAACGGGAGATAGTGCGCTCGCGCGAGAACGTTGACTGAATCGATCTGGAGAAGGCCCGTGTGATTTAAGACCCGGCGTAAAGCTCGTCGATCCGGTGTCGAGTTGGGTCGGGGAGTGCCGAAGCCCTGCGCAGCGAGGGCGATGCGACGTGCTTGGGCCTGCGAAAGCCGCTCTACGCGTCGTCGGGGGGCTAGTTGCGTCATAGGAGTCGGAGCCTACGGCGCAGTTATCCACAGTATGAATGCGGAGTTTGTTGCGTGAGTGCGGGAGAACGCGTCGTTCTTAGGAAATGGGGTTGGGGAGTTAGGTGATTTCGAGGAGTTTTTCGCGAACGGCATAGACGACTGCCTCCATGCGGGAGTGCAGTTGCAACTTCTCGAGGATGTTGCGGATGTGGTTCTTCACCGTGTTCTCCGAGATGAACAGCTCACGCGCGATGTCGCGGTTGTTCATGCCACGCGCGACGAGCTTGAGTACCTCAAGTTCACGTTCGGTCAGGCGCGGCGCGGGAATCTGGTTGTTGCGCTCACCGGTGTGCTTGGCCATCAATGCGAACTCGGTCAGCAACTTGCTAGCCATCGACGGGCTGATCAACGACTGCCCCTCGTAGACCGAACGCACTGCAGCGGCGACCTCGTCGATCGAAATTTCTTTGAGCAGGTAACCGGTGGCACCGGCTTTGATCGCCTCGTAAAGGTCAGCTTCTTCGTCGCTGATGGTCAACATGATGATCCGCGCGCTAGGTGCGACGTCTTTGATTGCTGCGCAGGCATCGATACCCGAGCCCTTAGGCATCCGAACGTCGAGCAGGACTACGTCTGGCAGGAGTTCCGCGGCCCGCTGAACAGCTGCTTCACCGTCGGCTGCTTCCCCTATGACCTCAATGTCCGATTCCTGGATCAGCACCATTTCGAGCCCACGCCGAAACAGTGCGTGGTCATCGACGACCAGCACGCGAATCGGATCGTGGTGAGGCTGTCCCCCGCTTGACACTTCGGTCACTTGGGCATGATGACACGAAACGACCCATTTGGGTCACCCCCCACGCGGTTGACTCCACCCAAATGGGCCAGTAAAGAGCCAGTTGAGGCCCCGAATTGGACTAGACCGAGTCGACCTTTAGGTGGAGAACGCCGTAGTCGTACCCCCTGCGCCGGTAGACCACGCTGGGCGTTCCGGTGGTCGCATCCTGAAACAAGAAGAAGTCGTGCCCCACCAACTCCATCTCGTAGAGCGCCTGGTCGAGTGTCATCGCGGACGCCGCGTGCGTCTTCTCGCGGACGACGAGCGGACCATCACCCACAACGTTCAGTGCGCTAGACGAAGCCGAGCCCGCCTCGTCGGTCGCAATGCTCGAACCAGTGTCACCGCTCGGCGGCACCAAGTCGGAACCCTCGCTGTCGTGAGTGCGAGCGATGTTGTTGCGACCGTGCCCGCGGTGATGGTTGTGGCGACGATCGGCTGCCCGACGAAGCCGCTCTTCGAGCCGGCTGTACGCCAAGTCGAGTGCCGCGTACTTCTCGGCGGCCGACGCTTCGGCGCGAATCACCGGACCCTTGCCGTGACACGTCAACTCGACGTTCACCGCCTGATCATGAAGTCTGGGATTCATCTCCTGCGAAATCTCAACGTCGATGCGGTGGCACTTGCCGTCGTACTTTTCGAGCTTGGCGAGTTTCTCCGAAACGTGATCGCGGAAGCGATCGGTAATTTCGATATGACGCCCTCGTACGACAACGTCCACGGCGTACCCCTCTCGTTCTGGCGGCTGCTCGGTTCGACGTGGTCGACACCGCGCAAACTCTCACGCTAGCCCCTACTCGGACCGCCCGCGACACCCATCCGGGCAACCGTTTGGGCCACCACGGCACTCCCCCGAACTGACCAGCCGGCGGTGATCAACGCCCGTTGCGCCTCCGCCAAGGTGGCTCCTGTCGTTGTGATGTCGTCAACGATGATCAACGACTGATCATCACGTGGACTGACGCCTGGGCCGAACCGCCTGAACCGGCTTTGCCACGAAGGCTCCAGCGACGTTGACGCGACGCCCCGAAGCCGTCAGCCCCACTTGATCGGCCATCACTCCCGACACGGACAACGTCGATACCACCCGCGCGTGCCCGCCGCGTCGACGAAGTTCGCGACCGGCGGCGCCAGCAACTCGCAGCATGTGGTTGTGTCCTCGTCGCCGAGTTGCCCCCGTCGTAGACGGACAAGGTGACAACACCCAGGGTCCCGTTCGATCTAGTTCGGAGACGGCATTGGCTAACAACCACCCGAGCGGACGAGCAAGCGCGAGTTGGCCATGGTCTTTATGGGCAACCAGTGCTTCTCGAACTGAACCTTCGTACGGTGCGGCGGAAACCAGTGGAGTTCCGCTGACTCCAGTCGTGTGCTGCGGTTGCCAAGCCGCCCGGACGCAGTCATGACACCACCAGGAGCCGCCCAAGCCACATGAAAGGCACCGCAACCCGAGTAACAGTTCGCTTAGGGCACTCCACAGATCCGCCACGATCCAAGGATTTGAGAGTCGACGAAGTGCCCGCGCCCCGCATCGCTCAACTGTGGATGAGCCATGCGGTGTCTAACCCGGGTAGGACGGTTGACGACCGGGTAGCCATGCTCGCCACTTGGCGCCGGCATCCTGCCAAAGCCCGTCGTCTCGGGTGGCAGCCACTAGTGGGAAGCCGGGCGCTGCAGTAATGCCAACGATCCCTTGCAACGCCGCGCCACCGACTTCACTAGCAGTGCCGTCAAGACCGATTTCGTAAGGCTGCAGCACGGCCCCTGCTGCACGTCCCAGGACGACGAGCGACTCGCTCGACGACCACGACACGTCAGAGATCCGACTAATAGTGCCGGCCAACGGACGCGGCGCCTGAACACTGACGGTGTCGCCGGTTTGGACGATCCGACACAAGAACAGCGTTGGCCTGGCCGGCTCATCTTTACGCTCGTCGTCTTGGGGTTCAGGTGGTGCAACCACAACGACGGCCCTCGTGCCATCGAGTGCGACGGCGAATTGAGTGATGCGCTGTGACTCGAGTCCCGACGCACGCACCTCGTGTAACTTCCCGTCAGCAGGCTTGTACCAAAGGCGACTTCCCGCGCCCTGCCGCTCGACCAACCACAGCCCACCACTGGCGTCCATGCTTGGCGGTGCCAGCCGATCACCTTCGAGCACCGTCTCAAGTTCGCTCGTACTAAACCGGTCGCTGAGCACTGCTGAATGCCCCTCATCGGTGAGTGCGGCAACCAGCGAACCGTCGGCCGACGATGTTGGGAAACTCACGTTGGTCTCGCCGCTGCCGAGTGGTCCGGACAGCGGCGTCGCAGTGTCGCCCCCCACTCGGTACACCACTCCTCTGCGCACGAGCAGCATTGCACCGGAGTCGGGGATGTAGTCCGGATTGAACGCAGCCCACGCTTGTTGGGTCTGCACGGCTGGGGATTCAGGCATAGGTAGGGGTGCACCCTCTACCGACACTTCGACTCCCGTGACATCGGGCAGGTCGGTCAACGTCCACACCAGCTGCGCAACCATTTGCTCGCGCGTTTCGTCGACCGCTTGTAACGCGTCGCTAGTCAAATTGACCTGAGCGACCCCGTTTTCGACCGGCACTGCGTCAACAACCAACTTCGTTCCTACCGGGATTGCGGTACCGACAGCTGGTGCCAACCAGCGTGTCGGGCCGTCCAGCAAAGCGCGGGTCAGGCTTGTGCTAGCTCCAGCGCGATCAACCGGAACATAGACCGGGTCCGGTACTAGGCGGTCCTGGCCCGGCGACAAGAACTCCAGCGAATACGAGCGGTAGGTCCGGTCGACATCAAGTCTGGTGAGCAACAACCCGTCGGCAAGTCGTGAGATTCGCCACTGGCCAGCTTCTCGCGACACTCGGAACCAGCGATTGACTTCCTCGCCACCTCGGGTGGTGAATGCTCCGTCGGATCCGATCGTCCCGACTTGCCGCGCGCGGACGTGAACCGAGTGCGCCAGAACTTTCGTGGTCAGTCCAACATCGTCGTCGTAGATCGCTACGCCCGTACTTGAGTCCCAGTGAGCCGACGCACGTTCGGTGAGGTACTCGCGTGCGACGGCGTGGTCATCGTCGAAACTCGCTGACGCGGACAGGAACCCCGAGACAACTTGTTCGCGCGACAGTCCATCCTGAGGCGGTCGCGGGAGGACTCGAATCAGCGGGTCGTCGACCGATGCCCGAACCTGATCCCCTTCTTCAATGGGACCGGAGTTTGGGATGCTGGCGCAGGCAGAGGCTGCCGTGACTGCAGCCAACACGATGGCCACAGTCGCGAACCTACGCGGTCTGCTCCTAGACATCGTCACCAACCGAACCCGCCCTTGGCGCAGCGGCTGCACGAGCCACGGCGCGCTTGGCCGCGATTCGTCGATCCGCTGGCTCTAGTGGCAGTGGTGACTGCGCGATCTCACCTGCGGCGTGCAGCGGGAGCGTCAGTCGGAAGTTCGTGCCGTCACCAGGCTCACCCCAGGCTTGCAGCCAGCCGTTGTGCAGCCGAGCGTCTTCCAGCGAGATGGGAAGTCCCAGCCCGGTACCACCCGTGGTCCGGGCGCGCGCAGGATCTGCCCGCCAGAACCGGTTGAAGACCAACGAGGTCTCACCGGGACGAAGGCCCACTCCGTGGTCGCGGACGGTGACTGCTACCGCGTCAGCGTTGTTCGCTACTGACACATCCACGGGACGGGTTTCGCCGTGTTCGATCGCGTTCACCAGCAGATTGCGGAGGATCCGTTCCACCCGACGCGGGTCGCACTCAACCATGATCGGCTTGCTGGGACGGTGGAACATGACTTCGCTGCCCGCCCGTTCGGCGAGGGGAGTCTGTTGTTCGACAGTTCGGGCGACGACCTCGGTGATGTCGACGGCGGCCGTCTCGAGCACTGCGGCTCCAGCGTCGAATCGCGAGATCTCAAGAAGGTCAGCCAGTAGTTCCTCGAATCGATCGAGCTGCGCCTGCAACAGTTCGGCCGAGCGTTCAGTAGCGGGGTCGAAGCTGGCCCGAGCGTCGTGCAACACGTCAGCAGCCATACGCACGGTGGTCAGCGGCGTCCGCAACTCATGTGAGACGTCCGAGACGAAGCGACGTTGGACCCTGGACATGTCCTCTAACTGCCCGATCTGTCGCTGCAGACTGGCGGCCATGTCGTTGAACGCCTGAGCCAACTTGGCCAGGTCGTCCGATCCCTCGACTCTCATCCGCTCGGTCAACCGACCCGCAGAGAACTGTTCGGCGATCTTCGCAGCGGACCGGACGGGGACAGCCACCTGCCGAGTGACGAACCACGAAATCCAGGCCAACAGGATCGCCAGAACGACGCCGGCGAACGCGAGGGTGCGTCGAACCAGGTCGAGGGTGTCTTGCTCCTGCACTAACGGGAACAAGTAGTAGAGCTCGAAGTTGCCCAACCCGGGCACCTCAAGCGGGGCACCGACAGTGAAGCCAGGTACCGACGGTCGGCCGTCGTTATAGGAGATCTCGGTGAAAGTCGACGCTTGGACCCCGCCGGACTGAACCGCGGAACGAAGGCTCTCGGGGATGCTCTCTTCAGTCACCTGGTTCGAGCCACGTTGCGGCAGATCTGCCGACGTACTCAACAGCAGAACGTCGTACAACCGTGGAGTACCAGCACCACGGTTGGCGAGCTGGTTGGCAATCTGCTCAACAAGTTGCGGAGCGCCAGTGCTGTCAGTTTGGTCGGACGCTGCAATGAGTGCCTCAGCTTGGTTGAGCCCCGCCCGCGCCTCCACGAGCGAGGAACGCTGTTTGGCGTCCACCAATCCACTCGTAATACGACTGACCAGAATCTGGCCAAGCACGAGGACCACGATGAGCGACAGTGACAAAGTGGTCGTAACCACGCGCAGGTACAACGAACTGCGCCACCGCCATCTCACTGCGGCTAGGGCACGGTCAATTCCGAGGGTCGGCATGGATCAGGCCGGTCCGGCTTTGTAGCCGACTCCTCGCACAGTCACGATGACGTCAGGGTGTTCAGGGTCGTGTTCCACTTTCGATCTAAGTCGCTGCACGTGCACGTTCACCAATCGCGTATCTGCCGCGTGGCGATAACCCCAAACCTGTTCGAGCAGTACCTCTCGGGTGAAGACCTGCCACGGCTTGCGGGCAAGAGCGACCAGGAGATCGAACTCCAAGGGGGTCAGTGCAATCCCCTCATCACCGCGCTTGACCGAGTGGCCAGCCACATCGATGGTGAGGTCACCGATCTCGAGGTGCTCTGGACGTGCCTCGTCGGTTCGTCGAACGCGCGCGCGAATGCGTGCGACCAGTTCCTTGGGCTTAAACGGTTTAACGACGTAGTCATCGGCCCCAGACTCAAGCCCGAGCACTACGTCGACGGTGTCGCTCTTCGCCGTCAGCATGACGATGGGCACCCCGGACTCTGCGCGGATATCGCGGCAGACTTCGATGCCGTCCTTGCCCGGAAGCATGAGATCGAGCAAAACCAGATCTGGTGTGAAGTCTCTAAATGCAGCCAGTGCCTTCTCGCCATCGGAGCAAAGCTTCGGCTCAAAGCCCTCCCCGCGCAGCACGATTCCCAACATCTCCAACAGCGCGGTGTCGTCGTCAACGACCAGAATGCGTCCCTTCATGGGTGAATACTGACATCCTCGGGCTCCTGCCGTAGACCTACCGGCAACCGTGACACCATGACCAACCCGCCGATCGAGTGCTCCGCCGCTGGGAGAATCAGTGACTTACCCTGACGACACACCGCCTCCTGGCGGTTGGCCAGCACCCTCTGGTTGGGGTCCACCCCCCGTCCCCCCAACCTCTTGGCCGACAGTTCCGCCCACTCCCCCAGCCGGTGGACCGGGAATGTCCCTGCCTCCCGGTTGGCGCCCGCAGCCCCCAGAGGTCAAGCCGGGCGTGATCCCCCTGCGACCCCTGAGCGTTGGTGAGATTCTCAGTGCCGTCTTTGCGACAGTCCGCCTGCACTGGCGCCCTTTAGCCGCCGTGTGCGCCTCAGTGGCCGCTGCGACCCTGGTTCTTCTCCTCCCTGTCGCACTAGCGGCCAAACCCCTGATCAGGGCCTACTCCGCGCTGGTAACTGTCGATACCAACGACTCGTACACGTCAACGGAGTTGAACAACGCAGCGACTGACTTACTGCATGCGTTCTGGGGATTCATGCCCTGGCTGTTGCTCGTGATCGCTGTTCAGTTCAGCGCCGCCGTCGTCATCGACACCGGCTCGGCGTTCGTTGTCTCCCGAGCCGTCCTCGGACGTTCAACTACCGCACACCAGGCTCTTGCAGCGATTGGACGCGGACTTCCCAAACTCATCGGCTTGGGGCTGATTATCGGAATCAGCGTGACCGCAGGTCTGTTCCTCTGCATCATCCCCGGCCTGGTTCTTGCGACGTTCTGGTTCGCCGCACCTATGGCGATGAAGCTGGAGCCGACGACGATCATCGGGTCGCTCGGCCGATCGTGGACCCTCGTCTCACGATCGTTTTGGCGAGTCCTCGGAATTCTCCTGTTGGTGCAGATCATCGTCGGCGTGGCGGTTCAGGTGATCAGCGCACCGCTGTCGATCATCGGTTCGGTCGGGATATTTGCCAGCCAGACAATCGGCCAGCCCTCAGAGACCGACGTGATGGCAATGCTGGTCGTCTCACTGCTCTCTGGTGTGCTGACGGTGCTGTTGTACGTCTTCGCTTCGGTCGCGCGTGCGCTGCTCTACCTCGACCTGCGCATGCGCCAGGAGAATCTGGCACCAGCGCTTGTCGAAGCGTCGAGCAATCGTTGACTCAGGTCACGAGGAAAGCAGGATCGCAGCAACGCCAATGGTGTTGACGATCGTGTGCGCAAACATCGAGGCGCCTAAGCCCGCATAGTGGCGAATCACTCCGAGCACAAACCCAGCGGCGATCAGCGGAACAATGCGCAGCGGCTCGAAGTGGAACAGCCCAAAGACCACTCCCGAAACCGCGGTCGCCAACCAGGGTGACCAACCACGTTTGACGATGCTTCCCCAGAGCAGTCCTCTGAAGGCAATCTCCTCGACGAACGGTGCGCCAATGGCGATGAAAAGCAAAAAGATGCCATAGGGAATAGGCGTGTTCGAGATCTGTTCAACCACGTCAGCGGCCGCCGAGTCGATGGGCTCCCCGAGGATTTGAACCATCACGGCCGTGAGGACGGCCAGGGTGAGGAACGTGAGTATTCCGCCGACTCCACCGACCAGCCAGGCGCGCCCATTGACGAGGAATCCGTAGGAGTGGCGCCAACCCTCACCTTTCCATCGCGCGACAATCAACGGCCAGCCGACCAGCCCAACCATGCCAAGACCTTGGGCGATAGTGACCATCCACGCCGCCTCGGGCAGGGCGTAATTGACGTCATTCCCTAGCACTAAGTCACGGTTCACCAGCACCATCGCGATCACCAGGAGGACGCCGAGCGCCGTTCCCACGATGAAGCACAACATCGTCCAAGCTAGGTCGGGCAGACCCCAGCGACCTTGTGGCGGGCCGATGACGCCACTGGGTACGGGCTGCCCCGCTGGCGTCACACCTTGCGGGTGGGTGACATGGGCCGTCCACGACGACCCACCCCACCAACGTTGTGCGCTCGCATCTGCGGGATCGGGATACCAACCTGCCGGTGGTAGTTGAGAAGGTCCTATCGTCACCGCAACAGCGTGCCAGAGTTCAGCTGGTGTCGAGGACCCGCCTCACCCGGTCGGGGGAGCGTCTTGGGTTACGACGTGGATGTTGAAGGCAGCCGTGCCAGTTGCACCCATCAGGTTGAGCCACAACGGGAGGTACATCTCGGCGGCGCGCGCAGCACTGATTCCACCGAGGTCGCGAATGTTCGCCTCGGCCCAACCGAAGGTCACCAGGAGCGAGCGCACGACCACCTTCGCTTGCTCGTCGTTCCCCGCGATGAACAGATCAGTTGGTGCAGGGAGCAACGCCGGATTGACCATGATGTCGGCGTTGACGGTATTGAGCGCCTTCACAACCTTCGCCCGCGGGAGCGCCCGTTGGATCGTCTCGGCCAGCGAGTCAGTGTTGACCACTGACAACGACGGTGGGAACCCCTGCGAGAAGTCGAGGGGGTTGGAGACATCGACTAAGACCTTGTCACCCACGACGTCTGGGAGGGTTTCCAAGACCGACATGGCCACTGCGCCGGGCAGGCAGTTGAACACCACGTGGCCAAACTCCGCAGCATCGTTGAAGGTGACCGCCGTTTCGGATGCAGCTCGTGATCCGAGGCGGACGTCGTGTCCCAGCCCCAACAACTTCGAGGCAATCGTTTGACCAACGACCCCGGTGCCTAGAACTCCGAACTTCATGGGTTACCTAGTAGCGGTAGTGGTCCGGCTTGTAAGGACCAGTCACCGGAATCCCCAGGTAGTCCGACTGCTCTGTCGTGAGTTCGGTCAATCGGGCACCCAGCGCGTCCAGGTGTAGCCGCGCCACCTTTTCGTCGAGGTGCTTGGGGAGGGTGTACACCCCGACGGGATACTGCGCCGTTCGAGCGTACAACTCGATCTGAGCAATGGTTTGGTTCGCGAACGAGTTGGACATCACGAAACTCGGGTGACCGGTTGCGTTCCCCAAGTTCAATAGGCGCCCTTCGCTCAACATGATCACCGCATGGCCGTCGGGGAAGTGCCAGAGGTCAACCTGTGGCTTGATGTTCTCCCGACGAATCGAGGCGTCTGCACCAAGACCCGCAATGTCGATTTCGTTGTCGAAGTGACCGATGTTGCCGACGATCGCCTGGTGCTTCATCTTCGCCATGTCAGCCGTGGTGATCACGTCACGGTTTCCGGTGGCGGTGATGAAGATGTCCGCCGTGCTCACGACGTCTTCGAGTCGAACGACCTGGTAGCCATCCATCGCTGCTTGCAGCGCGCAGATTGGGTCGATCTCGGTGATCATGACGCGGGCCCCCTGCCCGCGAAGTGACTCCGCGGAACCCTTTCCGACGTCGCCGTAACCGAAGACCACCGCAGCCTTGCCGCCGATCAGTGTGTCGGTTGCGCGGTTGATGCCGTCGATCAACGAATGCCGACAACCGTACTTGTTGTCGAACTTGCTCTTGGTCACCGAGTCGTTGACGTTGATGGCCGGGAAGAGCAACTCACCGCGATCAAGCATTTGGTAGAGCCGGTGCACACCGGTAGTCGTCTCTTCAGTGACACCCCGAATCGCAGACGCGATTTCGGTCCACTTCGTCGGCTCGGCAGCCACCGACTTCGTCAGCAGGGTCAAGAAGACCTCGAACTCTTCGCTTTCACCCGTACTCGGGTCGGGGACAACGCCAGCCTTTTCGAACTCGACGCCCTTGTGCACCAGCATCGTGGCGTCCCCGCCGTCGTCGAGAATCATGTTGGGACCCTCGTCCGGCCACGTGAGCGCTTGCTCGGTGCACCACCAGTACTCAGTAAGGCTCTCGCCCTTCCAGGCGAAGACCGGGACACCAGACGGAGCCTCGGGTGAACCCTCGGGGCCGACCGCGATTGCGGCGGCGGCGTGGTCCTGCGTCGAGAAGATGTTGCAACTCGCCCAGCGGACCTGCGCACCCAGCGCGGTCAAGGTCTCGATCAACACCGCCGTCTGCACTGTCATGTGAAGTGAACCGGTAACCCTGGCGCCAGCCAGGGGTTGCTCGCTGGCGTACTCACGACGAAGTGCCATAAGACCTGGCATCTCGTGTTCTGCGAGTCGGATCTCTTTGCGCCCGAACTCGGCCAGTGAGAGGTCGGCGACGCGGAAGTCGATGTCTGGACGCAACGGTCCCTGCGATGTAGTCACCAGAACAGACTACCGAGTCGGGTCGAACAGATCAGGCTCCAGGTAGATCACTCGCGCGACAGGCACCGCCTCACGCACTAGCCGCTCAGCGTCGTCGATCGCTTGGGCGACCTCGCTCGCGGTCAGCGTCGGGACCACAGCGATCTTGGCCGCAACGAGCAATTCTTCGGGCCCGAGGTAGAGCGTCTTCATGTGGATCACTCGATCAACCCCTGGTGCGCGGAGTATCGCGGCTCGGATATCGGCGACCTCGACAGGTCGAGCTCCCTCGCCGACCAACAGGCTCTTCGTTTCGACACCGAGAATCGCCGCTATGACAACCAACAGCAGCCCAATGCAGATACTGCCGACTCCGTCCCAGAACGCGTCGTCGGTAACCACCGCTGTCACCACTGCCGTCAGCGCGAGGGCCAGTCCCACCAGTGCCGCCACATCCTCGAGCAGCACCACGGGGAGTTCAGGTGCCTTCGCGTGTCGAATGAACTGGATCCACGACTCATTGCTGCGTTGACGGTTCGACTCGATGACCGCAGTTCGCAAAGAGAACGACTCAAGTCCGATGGCAATGAGCAACACCACGATCGGCACCATCGGGTTCGTCAGTTCTTCCGGGTGCGCAATCTTGTGCACCCCCTCGTAAATCGAGAACAAGCCACCTACCGAGAACAGCACGATCGAAACGACGAAGGCGTACACATATCGCTCTCGTCCATACCCGAACGGATGTGCGTCAGTTGCCTCACGGCGCGCTCTCTTGCCACCGACTAACAGCAGCACCTGGTTTCCCGAATCGGCGAGCGAGTGCACCGACTCCGCCAGCATCGAAGACGACGACGAGACCAAGAAGGCGATGAACTTGGTGATGGCGATGCCAAGATTTGCCAGAAGTGCGGCAACAATCGCGCGAGTGCTTCCCTCAGTGCTCATAAGCCCTTGCGCGACGCTGCCACTCGAGCCTTGAGCGCCTCAATCGGTGCTATCGGCGTGGGATCTATCCCGTTGAGCAGCCCTAGATAGACACTGGCGAAATCGCCGACCGCGCAAAGACTCGCCATCCGCTCCAACGGATGCTGGCCGACCGCTACCAGCGTGCTGACGTCGACACCTGACTCGTGCGCCAACAATGACGCTTCGACGGCTGCTATCGCCACTCGGTCGTCTTCGACGCTGTCGCGCAGCAGCACCAACCTGATGGGAAGCCCGGACACCGAGGGTGCAGCGAACATCACCACTTGGTTGTGCAGTGCTTCCGGAAGCACACCATTGACCGAGGGGTACTTAGCGTTCTCAGCTAGTTGGCACAGCAGCCGATAGGCAGCGATACCCGCGAGGTCACTGCTGCCCCAGATCAGCGGCATGGTGCCAGCAAGTTCAGCCGCGAGTTGCTTCGCCGGGTTGGTCGCTAGCGGCTGATCGGGATGACAACTGGCAGCGAGGTCGTCCAGCAGGTCCGCCACGGAATTGAGGCGCTCGACTCCGGCCTCGACAACACCGATGTGATGGGCTGCAACTAGCAGGGGCACCGACAACGCCCAGAGGTTAGCCCTCGGCGGTCGACCCTCGGGGACCATGACCCACGGCACCCCAGAGCGCTCGGCTAACTCAGCAAGCGGTGAGCCGGCTGCAGCGACAACCACTACGGACGCGCCTCTGTCCAAGGCAGTTTGGGTGCACGACAACGTCTCTGCGGTGCGGCCCGAACTCGACACGGCTAGCACCAAGTCGTCACTGCCCACCCAGGCCGGTAGGCCCCAGCCGCGAACGCGCTCAACCGGCACGGGGCAGTCTGGGCCGGCTGTGGCCTGCACGACGTGACCGGCAATCCCCGAACCACCCATGCCGGTGACCACCACGGCGCGTGGTCGCGTCGACGTACTCAATTGACTGAGGCGGGCTTGCTCACAAACCACAAGCGCCTGACGCACCTGAGCACCAGCCGTCGCAACTTCGGCAAGCATCGACTGCCGGTCGCGAGCGGCTAGTTCAGCTGGGTCGTCCAGGACTGAGGCCGCCGTCACGCTACTCATCTCCGGACCTCGAAGTGCGTGAATCACCTGAGCGAGCCTCGTCAATGAGCAGCACCGGGATGCCGTCGCGGATCGGATACACCAAGCCGCAGGAGGCGTCGTCGCACGCGAATTCTTGGTCGTCGACGTTCAGGGTCAAGCTGCTGTGACATTGCGGGCACGCGATGACTTCCAACAGCAGCGGATCCAACTCAAACGGAGCGGTCACGAATCTCCACCTCTGACAATGGACAGCACCTCGTCGCGCACGCTCTCCATTGTCTCAGCGGTTCGGGCCTCGACGTTCAGGCGGAGTAGGGGTTCGGTGTTGCTGGCTCGGACGTTGAACCACCAGTCTTCCCCCGACACGGTGAATCCGTCGAGGTCGTCGGTCGTCACGCCATCACGGCCCTGCCACTGGCTGCGGATCCGCTCGGTGACGGTCTGCTGGTCATGCACCGTCGAGTTGATTTCACCACTGGCGACGTAGCGCGTGAACTCCCTCAGCAATTGCGACAACGGCTGATCGGAACTTCCCAACTCAGAGAGCACGTGAAGTGCTGCGAGCATCCCCGAGTCCGCGCGCCAAAAGTCGCGAAAGTAGAAGTGGCCCGAGTGCTCGCCCCCGAAGATGGCGTTTGTCCTGGCCATCTCCTGCTTGATGTAGGAGTGACCCACCCGCGTCCGGACCGGAATGCCGCCGTGCTCGCGAACAACTTCAGCGACCGTTCGACTGGTGATCAGGTTGTGAATGATCGTCGAGCCCGGGTCCCTCGCCAATTCACGAGCGGCGATCAACGCGGTCAACGAACTGGGCGAGACGATGCCCCCGAGTTCGTCGACGACGAAACAGCGATCCGCGTCTCCGTCGAATGCCAGGCCGATCTCAGCGCCGTGTTCTAGTACCGCCGCTTGGAGGTCGCGAAGGTTCTCTGGCTCGATCGGGTTGGCTTCGTGATTCGGGAACGTGCCATCGAGTTCGAAGTAGAGCGGGACGACGGTAAGTGGTAGGTCGGCGAAGACCGCCGGTGCTGTCAGTCCGGCCATACCGTTTCCGGCATCCACCACAACAGTCAACGGCCGGATCTCCGACAGATCTACCAGACCACGCAAGTGCGCTGCGTAGTCGGCCAACATGTCCCGTGAACTAACAGAGCCCAGCTGCCCGGTCCAGACCGGAACGCCAGACTCGACGAATTCGCGGATTTGCGTCAGCCCTGACTCGACGCCAACCGGTGCCGCGCCAGCCCGGCAAAGCTTGATGCCGTTGTATTGAGCGGGATTGTGGCTAGCGGTGAACATCGCTCCGGGCAGGTTCAACAGCCCCGAGGCGCAGTACAGCTCATCGGTACTGGCTAACCCAATCACCGTGACGTCCACGCCTTGACTGGCAGCACCCGCGGCAAAGGCAGCCGTGAGATCGGGGCTCGACGGACGCATGTCGTGACCGATGACAAGGCCCGGAACGTCGCCCTCGGCCTTGAGTACGGCGATGAACGCGGCACCGGTTGCCTCGGCGATTTGGGCGTTGAGTTGATCGGGGACCACACCCCGAATGTCGTAGGCCTTGAAGATGGCCGCGAGATCAGACGTCACGGAGCGGCAGCCTAACCGGTTTGGTTCGAAGGCTTTTGGCTACCGCTTGCGGGTCTTGTCCAGCACCGACGCGACCTCAAGTTCAGCACCCAGCTCGCCGCTCGAGTCGCGCCAGGTCTTGGTTTCGCACTGGTGACACGAAATGAACTCGACGGGAGTGCCGTCGGTAAGCGTCATTGTCAGTTCGGTGATCCGGTCGCTGCCGCAGGCGGAGCAGAGCGAGTCGGTGCGAGCGCCGAGTTGGGTCAGCGATCCGAGAGGAATGTTCATCGGCGGCGTGGACGAGCGAGCCATGAGAGCTCCAGATGAGTCAGATGAATGGGTCGAATTATGAGATCGAATGAAATGAACAGATGTGGGCCTATCGGCACCAAGGGCGGTCTGGGTTGAATCTCAGGAGATTCTGCGCAAACCGGACACACACAGAACCAGACGTCCATGCACACATGTGCCGAATTAATCGCTGGAAGGCGCAATTCCGCACACAAGTGGGTGGTGGCGTGCGGAATTAGTCACTGGAAGGCGCAATTCCGCACATTTGTTGCGGTGGCTGAGGGGGCGGTCGAGCGACCCGAGGTCGAGTGACCAGCGCGGACCAAACGCTAGACGTCCACCGACTCCTCGAGTGGGGGCAGCACCCGGAGGTGGCCGCGGCGTCCATGATCGGGTCCAAGACTGATCGTTTCCTCAACTCCCACGGCCGGTCGTGCTGCCTCACGGACGGCATCAGCCAGTGCCTCAAGATCGTCAGAGCTGGGTCCGAGCATGTCGGGGTCGGGAGCGAGTCGGACGATCTCCCAGCCGCGCGGCGCTGTCAGCCGCTCGCCGTGGACGGTGCACAGGTCGTAGCAGTGTGGTTCCGCATAGGTGGCCAGGGGGCCAAGGACGGCCGTGGAGTCTGCGTAGACGTAAGTCAGCGTCGCAACACCCGGTCGGTTGCACGCGGTTCGCGAGCAACGCCTCATTGGACTCACGCTGCGTGACGGTACTCCGGACACTGGGCAAGTTTGGGGATTGGCCGCGTTGGCGTCGCCGTGTCGTCTGTCGGGCTCAGGACGGGACTTACGACACCGTCCCGGCGACGACGTCTGGCACTGCCTCAGGGACGGTCGCCACCAATCGAGCCGCACGCAACGGGAACGAGGTAACGAGGGGGCCACGTGCACCCTGCTCGTCGAGCATTCGAACGCCGTAGACCGGTCCCGAGCCAGGGTCAGGTTTGACGATCAAACCAAACCGGTGCATGTCCTTAGGTGGCCTGATCGTCAAAGTTCTCGTGGTCTGCGCGGCCAACTCAACGTGCGCAACCTGCACACTGCGGGTTCCGGCAAATACCTTCACCGTCACCGCCGCGTCTGTTGACGCAGCGGTAAGGACCAAACGCGTCTGTAGGTCTTTGGTGAGGCGGTTGTCGGGCACCACGGCGTCGGCGACGAACGGCCGGCTCGCGGCCAGGAACAGCGTGTCGCCGAAGAGGTCGGGGTCTTTCAACACCACCCGCGCCCCAGCAGTAACCGGGGCGTCGGACTCGACAAGCACAGCGGCTGCCTCTCGGCGAAGCGACTTCGTGAGGTCAACCGATGTCATGCCTCCCGCAGGAACGTCGACGACTTCGTGGCCGAGCGGGACGAAAGCACCATCTCTCGTCACGAGCGTGATCTTGGCGACGGCTGGCTCATCAGGTGCGACCAGATCGAGCAGGACCGAACTCTCGCGACCCTTGGCCACCTCGGGAATTCCAGGCACCACCAGACGCGTCGACGGCGGTTCAGCCTCGGGGATCCAGTCAGTGCCGCGCGGTTCGCGTCCGAAAACGTCAGTCTCGGTCATCGCTGCCGACAACCGACCGACCTGCACCTGCACGTTGACGGCGAGCACAGGCTCACCAGGAGCTAGTTCGGTAAGTGACAACTCGACGTGCGACCGCGGCTGGACCTGAACTCCACGTCCGCCCGGAGCATCGACCGGTCCTCGTTTGCCATAGAGGTCAACGTTGACGGTGGCCACTGCCGACTCGGGATTGGTCAAGATCAGTGAAGCCTGATCGCCAACCTGGGACGCCGCACCAACAAACCAGAAGTCGTCACCGGACGGCAGGCACTGCGTGCTCGCGAGACCGCGGCCTCGGCCGTCGACAGTGCGCTCGGTCTGCGAGACCGAGAATCCAGGGGCGAGCGACCCGACCGCGGTTCCGGTCACGGAGTCTCGTTCGCCATTGCGACCGGTGTACGCGCCGCGGTCTCCGGGCTGGCTGAGCCGGATCAGCGTCTGGTCCTGCTCGGGATTGTGAGTCAGCGTGCTCACCTTGGCGTGACCGGTGGCGTCCTCACCGATGCCGGCGACGCGCGGTGGCGTTGCCGCTGCCACGGTCGAGTCGGTATATCCCTCACGCGAACGCAAGCCCGGGCAAGCAACAACCGTCTCGCTCACCGGAACCACTGTGGGTTCGACCGGCTGCGGACCACGATGGTCGGGGGCGGCGATAGTCGCCACTGCGCCAGACAGCAGCAGACCAATCACTACGGCGACGACCAAGAGCGTCGACGGCGGAATGCGACGCGTCACGGACGAGAGCTGGGCCGTCATACCAGCTCCTCTGGCTCGCTACGCCGGCTCGGTAGGGCCAACACCACAAGCGCTAAGACGGCCACCAGTTCGATGATGTACATCGCTAGACGCCAACTATTCTGGTGTTCGATGCGGACGCTGCCCGTTGCGTCAGCCACCGCGAACCCTTCAGACCAACTATCGGCGTCAGTCTTGTCTAGCGTCGTGCCGCTGCTGCTGGCTGACCACCCCGGGTCGGAGAGTTCGGCAAGTGCGAGTACCCGATCTGTCTCCCCTGGAGGAAGCGTGACGGTCGTGTCGACCGGCGACGAAGGCAACACCTTGGTCTGCCCATCAGCAGCCACCACGCGAACCCGTCCAGTGGGGGTTTCGATGCGCCAGAGCGACGAGAGTCCGGGGTTGGCGATTCGCAGCACGCCTGGCGCGGAGTCGAGCGCCGTTTCCAAGTTCCGGATCCACCGGTGGGACGGCCAGCACATACGCGACGGCGTACTCCGACAGTCGCTCCACTGGCGCGCTTCCTCGACCAGAGGCTAAGTCGCTAACCACTTGACTGAGGTCACTCATTCGCGCGGCATCCGGCGAAGTTTCAACGTCGCCGAATTGTGAGTCGCGTTGCCGCAGCAACGTGTACTCAAGACGACCTTCACTCGGACGCAACACCAACGTACGGATCTGTTCTGGTTGGTCCGACTGGGCGCGAACGAACGCTGGCAACGGGTTGGCGATGCCGCGGTCGATCGGGCCCTGCGCGCCGCGGTCGAACCACCACAATGTGCAAAGCACCGGAGTGAGCACGCTCATCACCAGAACAACCGCCAGAACCGGTTGACGCCACGACAGCGCGCGCCGCTGCAGCCGCTGCTGTCCACCGCGCGCTGCCACCGCCGCCGCTGCCACCAGGCCCGCGACGGCAAGTTGAAGTGGGGCGCCTGCCCACGGTGCTACCGGCACCGCGCTGTAGTTGGGCGTTACCGCAATGCTGTCAATCACCAGCGCCCACAGCAGTCCGACTCCGGCCA
The DNA here is from genome assembly GCA_963726755.1 of uncultured Actinomycetota bacterium. Classification (GTDB taxonomy): domain Bacteria; phylum Actinomycetota; class Actinomycetes; order JAHEKZ01; family JAHEKZ01; genus DATKIY01. Next base: position 239,508 of record CAVSDB010000001.1, on the reverse strand, counting down.
CGATCAGTGCGCCGCGCACGGCTGGCACCAGGTGAGCTCGACTCGCGGCAGCGATCCCGGCCACCACAAGTCCGACACCGAACAGCAGTGGCGCGCTCGTCCACCCCCCTGGATCGAGCAGCAGGACGTGCCACGGCGGAGCGTCGTCAAAGGGCAACGGCACACCGGGGTCCAGCAACAGGAGAGTGGGGTCCTTGACCAACGTCGGCAGCCACGCCAACCACACCACCAACGGCGCGAGAACGACCCCAACCATCCGCAGCCGGACCCAAAGGGTCGCAGCCAACCGCCAAACGACGACCAACCCAAGCAGCGCCATGGGGAGCCAGAGGGATGGATTCACCGCCACGACAACTGCAAACAACAATGCAGCGACGGCGGCAGCCTGACCGGAGGGATGGTCACCGCGCAATCCGCACGCTCGTGCAACTGACAATGCGAGCAGCGGCAGGACAACCGCCACCACAGTGACGCCCCAGCGTCCTTGCGCAATCGACGACAGCAGCACCGGGTTCATCGCATAGGCAAGTGCAGCCCAGACCCGGATGCGCGATGTCAACCCAAAGGTCGAGAGCACGACGTAGGCGACCGCTGCCGCGACCGCTGGCCCGATGACCATCACGACGGGAACAACCCAGGTCGCTTTTCCAAGGAGCAGGGTGCCGAACAGCGCCATGACAGCAGATGCAGGCGATGCGGCGACTGGACTGCCAGCAGTGACCGGGTGCCAGGACGCCAGGTAGTCCGACCACACGTCGGATGCACCCTGGGGTAACGGAAGGAGTCCGCCACCGTGGAGCACACCGCCGCGGTACAGGCCGCGCCAAGCCAGCGCCATCATCAGCAGCACGAAGGTGAACAAGATGACGCCGGGGCGGCGGACCCATCGACGGATTCGACCAGAGCCTTTCCCGACGAAACTGTCGAGGTCCTCTTCGCTTGGGCCGCTTTCCAACACCGATGACGTCGACGCCTCCGTGTCGAGATTCAGCGCAGCGACAGCCGTCTCAAGGCTTTGCCGAACCTGATGCCCTGGTGGTGGGAACAACGAGCGCAACGTTCGGGCCGGGACGATTCGGTGGCGACGACGCGCACGACGGCCTCGACGAAGGATGCCCGGTCGGAACAACACCTGGCTCATCGCCGCCAGTTCCGCCGACGCCTCATGGGGTGCCTTGCCAAGCAAGAACCCCAAGGCTCGGAAGGCCGACACCAGAACCAGCCAGAGCCAACGCGTCACCAGACCAAGGCGGGAGGTGTTTGCCAGCAAGACGTATAGGGAACTGGCGCGGTCGCCGTGGATCCCGCCTGTGACAGTCACCTCGCGGCGGTGATGGGTTACTGCCTCCGCGTGATGAACCACAGCTTGCGGGGTGACGACCACTCGGTGACCAGCCAAGTTCGCACGCCACCCCAAGTCGACGTCCTCGCGGAACAGCCGAATCGCACGATCGAAGCCGCCTAACTCATCCCACACTTCGCGCCGAACCAGCATCCCCGCGCTGCCAACGGCCAACACGTCGCGCTCATTATCGAGTTGACCCTGGTCCTGCTCGCGCGCTTCCAACCCGGTGTACCGACGACCTGATCGGCTGATCGAAACGCCGACCTCGAGCAAGCGTCGCGGTTCGTCCCAACCCAAGACCTTCGGGCCGACGATGCCGACCGACGGCTGCTCGTCCAAAACTCGGCACAGGTTTTCAAGCGCGGTGGGGTCCGGAGCAGAGTCGTCATGCAGCAGCCAGACGTAGTCACCGGCGCCGCCGGTGTCGACGCCTTCGTGGACGGCAGTGGCGAACCCCATGTCGGGCGTGACCGCAATGACCTGGTCGACGGGACTGCCGTTGGCCTCGAGCCATTCGCGTGTCTCGTCATCGGATCCGGTATCGACCGCCACCAAGCGATCAGGACGCCGCGTCGACGTCGCGAGAGCGGTAATGGTCCGCTCAAGGAAGGCAGCCCCGTTGCGCGTGATGAGCACCGTCAGAACCGATCCGTGGGTCCCTTCGACATCGACAGGACCGCGCGGGTCAGCATCGACGGGCGCGGTATCTGGGGTGTCGGCCTTTGAGCCGGTGGGTTCATTCATGGCGGGCGGCGCACCACCCTACGCGGGCAGTCTGTGACCCGGCCCCAGCCCGGCAAGATCGGTCCGCGGCCAGGCAGCGGCGCGGGCGATCAGGCGGTCGTCACGACTTCGCGGCGGCCGCCTTCTTCTGCTTCTTGTACTCGCGGACCTTCTGCAGCGAGTCCGCGTCAACCACATCGGCGACTGACCGATAACCCTCAAGCGCGTAGTCGCCGGCGACGGCCTCCCAACCGTCCGGTCGCACGCCCACCTGCTTGGCGAGCAGCGCGACGAAGATCTGCGCCTTCTGCTTGCCGAATCCCGGAAGCTCCTCGACCCGCTTGACCAGTTCCTTGCCGGTTGTCGGCTCAGTCCACAGCCGCGTGACGTCACCGCCGTACTTCGACTCTACGAGGGCAGCGAGTTCCTGGAGCCGCGCTGCCATGGAACCCGGGAATCGGTGGATCGCGGGAGGTTGGCTGCACAACTGCTTGAACGCCTCAGGTTCGGCGGCCGCGATCGCGGCAGGTTCGAGGGTGCCGAACCGGCTGAGCACCTTCCAACCACCACGGAACGCGTGTTCCATTCCGTATTGCTGATCGAGCATCATCCCGACAACAACGGCGAACGGATTCTGGTCGAGAACCGCATCGGCTTCAGGCAAACCAGTCATCTGAAAGGACATGGGCTCATACTCCCTCATCCAATTGCCACCGCTGCAGGCGCGAAGCGCCGCCAAGCCTCACACGAGGGCTAGACGGCTTCCTTCTTCAGGCGTCGACGCTCACGCTCGGACAATCCGCCCCAGATTCCGAAACGCTCGTCGTGTCCCAGTGCGTACTCGAGGCACTCCGAACGGACCTCGCACGACAGGCAGACCTTTTTGGCCTCTCGAGTTGAGCCACCCTTCTCAGGGAAGAAGGCCTCGGGGTCGGTCTGGGCGCACAGCGCGCGCTCCTGCCACTCGAGCTCCACCTCGTCCGAGGGGATCTCGTCAATCGGTTCGCTCACCGCGCTCCTCCTCGACCCGTGCGCGTCTAACGAATGGGTTGGCGTTGATTGGGTTGGCCCGTATTGGGTTGGCACTGACGTCAGGCTGAATGACATGCGTGGAATTACACGCGCGTCAATCACCCCAAGTCAACCCCTTGTCTGGTATTCGTTACCTAGCTTTTGACTGCGGCCAGTGATCGAGTGGTCACTCCTGGCGACGAGCGACTCGGTATTCCCGCAGGTCAGACCGGGTTTTCCGCCGTATTCGAAGGCCTCGTCGCGGAGCTAACAATCGGCTGGCGGTGGTGAGAAATTTCTTGGCTTGGACGCGGGATTTCGTCCTCGGTGGCTTGCTTGAGGCACCCGTCGAACTCCGCAGCTACCGCTCGTCGCTCCCCTGAGACCTCGCCGTACGTCGTCGATCGCTGGCGACTTGGGCGGTTGACCGAAGCAGCCAGGTCAGCGAGCTCGCTGGCCGACCGCGCCGAACCGTGTTCGCTTCCGGCCATTCGGCTAATGGTCTCCTCCATCAGCGTGCCGCCAAGATCGTCGGCTCCTCCGCCGAGCATCACCCGGCAACCGGCAGAGCCCAACTTCACCCAAGACGTCTGAACGTGGTCAATGCGTCCATGGAGCAGCAACCTGCCTGCGGCATGCACCGCACGGTTCTCGCGGGTCGTGGGACCGGGCCGTGCCGCACCTGCCAGGTACAACGGCGCCGAACGATGAACGAATGACAGCGGCACGAATTCAGTAAACCCCGCAGTCTCGTCCTGAATTTTCGCTAGCACCCGCAGGTGTGACAGCCAGTGATACGGCTGGTCGACGTGCCCGAACATCATCGTGCTACTGCTGCGAAGCCCCACTCGATGAGCGGTCGTCACAACGTCGATCCAGGTCGCGGCCGGGAGCTTGCCCTTGGTCAGCACCCAACGCACGTCGTCGTCGAGAATCTCGGCGGCGGTACCCGGGATGGTGTCCAGCCCCGCCTCTCGCAGGCTCACCAAGAACTCTTCGAGGGACAACCCGGTGCGACTTGCGCCGTTCACGATCTCCATCGGGCTGAAGGCGTGTACGTGTTGGTCGGGGAGTTCTGTCTTCAAGGCACGAACCAGCTCTGCATAGCCCGTCCCAGGAAACGAAGGGTCGATCCCTCCTTGCAGACAGACCTCGGTTGCTCCGACGTCCCACGCCTGACGTGCGCGGTGTACGACGTCGGCGATCGACAGGGAATATGCATCTGGGTCACTCGCGCGTTGCGCGAAGGCGCAGAACCGGCAGCCGGTGTAACACACGTTTGTGAAGTTGATGTTGCGATTGACGACGTACGTCACGGTCTCGCCCACCGTGTCGCGTCTGACCTCGTCGGCAAGGAGGGCCACCGCCTCGAGATCAGTGCCATCAGCAGACAGCAACGCCAACGCAGCAGACTCATGTTGGGGTTCCAGGAGCCGTGCCGGATCGTCGCGGGCAATTCGCAGCGCGTCACGCACCTCGCCGGTCAATCGACTTTGCGATAGCTGTGACGCGTGCTTTCGCACATCGTTCCAGTCACCGAACGCCTCGTCGAAGTCGCTCCGATGGTCTGTCGTTCGACCGTCTATGTCGATGGTCGTGGCAAGGTCGGCCCGTCCACTGGTGATCCAGATCGCATCAGGCTCTTGCCACGGAAGCCCTTGTGGCGTAACGGTTTCATCGGCCAGACCCATGGAGTCCGCGAGCGCCAAGACGTGCGGTTGCACGCGAGGGTCAAGCCATGGATCGCGGGATTCGACGTAACGCGGGTGCACGGTCAGCCGCTCATGCAGTTGGAACCCGGACTCGGACGTGGCAGCCGCCAGATCGTCAAGATGCGGCCAGGGACGCTCCGGGTTGACGTGGTCAGGCGTCAACGGGCTGACCCCGCCCCAGTCGTCGATGCCCGCGGCTAGCAACATCGGAAGCGTGTCAAGCTCACTCAAGTTAGGCGGTACCTGCACACGAAAACCCGGACCCAACAACAGTCGGGTTACTGCGATCGTGGCTAGGTAGTCGTCGCGACCCGCGTCTTCGACGCGACGCATCGCACTGTGCGGTTTGCTGCGGAAATTCTGCACAATCACTTCTTGCACATGGCGGTACCGTTGCCCGCTGGCCCTGATCGCAAGAATGGTCTCGACTCGATCGTGCAACGTCTCGCCGATTCCGATGAGGAGACCCGTGGTGAACGGAATCGCACTTCGCCCGGCGTCCTCGAGAACTCTGAGCCGAACCGCGGGCTCCTTGTCAGGCGATCCGTAGTGAGGCTGTCCGGGTTCGGACCACAGTCGAGTACTAGTGGTCTCAAGCATCATCCCCATTGATGGTGCCACTGGCTTCAGTCGTTGCAACTCTTCCCAGGTCAGCACTCCAGGGTTCAGGTGTGGCAACAATCCAGTCTCTTCGAGAACCAGAATCGCCATCGCACGCAGGTACTCATGAGTTGACGAAAACCCTTGCTCAGCAAGCCATTCACGAGCTTGTGGCCATCGAAGTTCGGGCCGATCGCCAAGAGTGAACAGCGCCTCTTTGCATTGCATCGCCGCCCCAGCGCGAGCGATTTCCAACACCTCGTGCCGCGCGAGGTAGGGGGATGACACTTGCGCAGGTGCGGCCACAAAGGTGCAGTAGTGGCAGCGATCGCGACACAGCCGGGTTAGGGGGATAAACACCTTGCGGGAATACGTGATGACGCCGCCGCGCCCCGCGTCGTCCAAGCCACGATCGCGGACCTTCGCCGCAGCCGCCATCAACTCATCAAGAGCTGGCCCCCTCGCTCGCATCAAGGCAACGGCCTCGTCGGGGTTGAGCGATTTTGCAGCCCGAGCTCGGGCCAAACAACGTCGCAGCGCAGAGTCGGTCACGAGTGAGCCGCCTTCGCCGTTCCCTTCCAACTGATTGTCACCAGTTCCGCCAGTCCCTTGGCTTGCAGTTCGCGTAACGCGTCTGCCACTTCTGGCTGACGATCGGCGCCGAGGCAGAGTCGCTGCGTCACCTCGGCGACTCGATCGCTGTCGGGTTCTTCCGAACCGTCCACTCCGGTCTCCTGCCAACTGTCAACCGTCATGTCGGCCACGCCGATCTCGCGAAGCACGGCAACCAGATCGTCCGACGTCGGGGATACTGGACGGCTGATGTCGTGGAATCGCTGCCACAGCGGGGTCATCCAGCTGAGTGGGTGCCGCGGTGGCAACTCGACCACAACACGTCGAACGGCATGGTCGGTCAAGGCAATGAGGAAACTCCCGATAGCAGGAACGTTGTAGACGACGTGGTGTGCCAGAACCACGTCATGGCTCGGTACCTGCGGCGCCACGCTCGGCCAGTTACCTCGCACCAGAGCGCACTGCACGCCTTGGGTGGCAGCACCGGCGGCGAAGGCGTCAAGCATGTCCTGGCTGGTATCGACCGCAGTGATTGATGAGACATGGGCGGCCAGCGGCAACGAACCCGCGCCAGCGCCAGCACCAACGTCAAGCACCGATCCTGGTGTCGCGAGCGCCTCGACCGCGCGCTGGTACGAAACTCCATCCGGCGCCGCAACGGCCCGATCGGCCCGGTTGGCGAACGTGGCCACCGGATGCACCCAAGGGTCTGCCGGAGCGGCGTCGAGAATGGGTTGGGGTATCCCCCAGGCAGCCAGCGCGCGGGTCCAGCGAGTCGCCTGCGGAGTTGGGTCCGGGGCAGGCTCACGGTCGGCGTCCGGTCCCACCACAGTCCCGCTCACCTTCCTCACGCTACTGCGCCACGGCCCGCAACCTCCGACGCCATTCGGTTGAAGGGGAGAAGATGACCTCATGACCGACGAACCTGCGCAGCCAGCCACCACTGGCCGGATCGAAGCCGACACGATGGGCGAAGTCAAAGTGCCACGCGACGCACTCTGGGGAGCCCAGACCCAACGCGCGCTCGACAACGCCCCAGCAACGAGCGGTCCGTTGGCACCGGCACTCGTCCACGCCATGGGGCTGGTCAAAGCAAGTGCGGCCCGAGCCAATGCGGTCGTTGGCGCGCTCCCACGGGACAAGGCCGAAGCAATCGCACATGCGGCTGACCAAGTTGCCGCCGGTTCCTACGACAATCACTTCCCGCTCGGCTGGTGCCAGACCGGATCGGGAACGTCGAGCAACATGAATGCCAACGAAGTCATCGCGCACCTCGCGACGTCGCTGTTGGGAGCCACGGTGCACCCCAACGACGACGTCAACGCGTCGCAGTCGAGCAACGACGTGTTCCCTACTTCAAGTCATGTGGCGGTCGCGTGCCAGATCAGCTCAGACCTATTGCCAGCCCTTGAGCATCTGCAACAGCAGTTGGACGAGAAGTCAGCCGAGTTTGCGTCGTTCGTCAAGCCAGGACGTACCCATCTCATGGACGCCGCCCCTGTGACACTGGGCGGCGAATTCAGCGGCTATGCCCGCCAGGTAGAACTGGCTCGCCAGCGCCTTCAGTCGACAATGTCGCGCTTGTTCGAACTCCCCCTCGGCGGTACTGCGGTAGGGACCGGACTGAACGCACCGGAAGGATTTGCTGAAGACGTTGTCGCTCGGCTAGCGGCAGCGACCGGCTTGGCGTTCACACGTGCTGCCAATGCATTTGAAGCGCAGTCCGCGCGCGACGCCCTCGTCGAAGTGTCGTCCCAGCTTCGAGTGGTTGCGCTGTCTCTATGGAAGATCTGCAACGACCTCCGTTGGATGGGATCAGGACCGCACTCCGGTCTGGCCGAGATCGTCTTGCCAGCGCTGCAACCGGGGTCAAGCATCATGCCGGGCAAGGTCAACCCCGTGGTTCCGGAGGCAGTCATGCAAGCCTGCGCGAAAGTGATCGGCAACGACGCGGCGGTCACGCTTGCTGCAACAACAAGCACCTTTGAGTTGAACACAGCAATGCCGCTCATCGCGGTATCGGTTCTTGAGTCGGTCGCGCTACTGGCTGCCAGTTCACGATCACTTGCCGACCGTGTGGTCACCGGGATCACGGCGGATGCAGCGGCACTGCGCGCGAAGGCTGAGCTTTCGCCGGCGCTGGCGACGGCGCTCAACACATTGGTCGGGTACGAACGCACCACTGCTCTAGTCAAGCAGGCTGAGCGCGAAGGACGCCGAGTGCGCGAAGTCGCACAGTCGTTGGTAGCCGACGGAACTTTGTCGTCCGAGCAACTCGAAACCGCACTTGATCTCGACCGAATGGCGCGCGGCGAAGCCGACTAGTCCTTGACCACGTTCGTCCGGTCGGCGCCATCAAACGACTGCCGGTGCCCGAGTGCCACCAACCAAGTGACCAACTGGTTGTGAAGTTGGTCGGCACCGACGATGGGTTTGTCTATCGTCCAGGATGATGGATGGATCACCATTCCCTTGTCCTGCCAACCCCCCAGCCCTCCGTGGCAGCCGACGAGTCCTTCGAATGCGGCGACCTCCTGACGCTGCTCGTCCCACATCGAGTTCAGGTAGATATCTGGCGCGTTGGGGAATCGAGCCACCCGCCGGAAGTCGGGGACTGCCTGTGGTCCGAACCGTTCGAGGGGATCGACACCGTCGACGAGTTCTTCATCGAGGTAGTGGACGCCGTCGGGGCCAATGGCAACCACACCACGCGTTTCAGAGAGCACCACGACAAACGAAACACCATCGTGGCGCGCAAGTCCCGGCAGTAAGTCTGGGAAATCGAGCGTGAGTTCCTCCAGCGTTACCCGGGTCGGTCGACGCGCGAACCAGACGGCACCCAGGTTCCCTGAACCCACGACGACCAGTTCTGGTGCCTCGTCCTTGTCCACTTCAGCCTGATCCGACTGCAGATCGACAGTGCCTTCTCGCATCCGTCCGCCCACCGCTGAGCGAGTAAGTCGACCACTTACACCGCCGCCACGAGTCGCGTCGGTCAGAAGTGTGTTGAGTGGTCCGTAACTCTCGTCATCACCGACTTTTCGCACTGAGGGGTCGCCTCCCATCAGACGTCGGACGAGGTCCTCTAACGGTTCGTAACGCTGTGCAAATACCGCCCCCTGACTCTGACCGTGATCCGATACCAGGACGAAGTGATAGGGCCGTGGCGCCGACTTGGCGGCCAACTCCAGCTGTCCAACCACCTGATCCAACCCAGCGAGGGTGGCCAGCGACTCGGGCCGCGATACTCCAGCGTGGTGGGCGACCTCGTCGTAGTCGAGGTAGTCGACGTAAATACTCTTCGCACCGCGCATCATCTGCTCGACGACCAAGACGGTGTTGAGTTGTCGCTGCAACACGTTCGTCGCAGCGCGCAAACCGACGTAGCTCCAAGGACGATGAACTCGCGGTTGAAGATCCAATCGAATCTCGCGCCGTGCTTGATAACGCTCTTTGATCATCTCGCCCAGTGCCAGAAAGAACAGCCGCAGGAAGCCATAGGGCGTGGCGAAGAACCCAGCGAAGTCCTGCGTCTTACCGGCCCCCTTCATCCCCTGACGGCCGACTCCCGCCATCGTGAGCAATGCGATCGGTGCATCACCAGTGAAGATGTTCGAAATACTGGCGCCATCGTCGGCCAACAGCCCACGACCAGTCGACAACCGATCCTCGATGAAGGCGGCATCGGGTGGACGGTTGGCGACAAGGAGCCGACCCGCCGCCCGGTCCCACCAACGGAATGCGGGGATGCCTTCGTTCGTGCCCATCAAGATTCCGGCTTGGCTGACTGGAGTAGTGGTCGGAACTCGCACCTGCCAACCGTCGAGTCGGTGGGTGTCCTCTCGAAGCCACCGACAGATGTTCGGCAGGTTCCCGGACATCACCGCCCATTCCATGAGCGGCTCGCTGACGCCATCTAGCTGCACGAAAACGATTCCCGGTACATCGCTTTCGACGACGGTCCGGTGACGGCGTCGGGCAAACGCGATAGCGCGCTGCACGAACTCCCGATCCTGATTCGCACCCTGTGCCCATTGCGCAATCGTGAGGGTGAGAGACATCACCAGCGAGACTACGAACGCCGTCAGGAATCCAGAGACCGTGACATCGGGAGTCAAGATGAGCGCGATGTAGACGACTACGGCTTCGAGGAACAGGGCGAGCAGGAACACGCCAGCCCAACCGAGCAACAGCGCGAGGTGGCGCAGCAGCGGACGCACTAGCGCCCCGACAAGAGACATCAGCACGACGGCGAGGACGGCGTACCCAACCCCACCGATCGTCAGACCAGGCAGGACCCAGGCAAGGACGCCGAGGGTGGCAACTCCGACTACCAGGGAAACCAAAGTCGAAACAACCGTGCCAATCAGATGACGTTCACGCATCGAATGCCACTCGCTTTCCTGGTTGGGTGATCAGAACCTGAACGTCCAGGCCGAGTTCCTTGACGGCGGCGGCGAACTCATGCGGAGGATCTCGATGCCGCGACAAGTGCATGCGATGCATACCCACGGGCGCGAGTGTCCCCCAGTGAATGGGAACTACGTACCTCGGGCGCAGCAACGCCGCCGCCTGTGCCGCGCGTTTGGGATCGAGGTGGCCCGGTCCGAGGTTCGGACCCCAACCCCAGACGGGAAGCAACGCCACGTCTAGCAAGCCGGGTGCAACCAGGTCCGCCATACCGTCGAATAGATCTGTGTCACCTGCGAAATACAGGCACGCCGGACCCGACTCAACGACATAGCCGATGGCTTGCGCATCGGGACCGAAAGGTTCGCGTCGTCCGCTGTGATCAGCGGGTGTCGCCGTAATCGTCATCACATCGTGAGTGATGGTCTCCCCTGGTGACAGTTCGACGACGTTGTGAAAGCCCTTGCGATGCAACCAATCTCCCGCACCTTTCGGCGCAACGATTCGGCAGTCGCTCCCGAGCAGCTTCAACGAGGGTAGGTCGAGATGGTCATGGTGTAGGTGGGACAACAACACCACGTCGACATCGGTGTACGTATGCACATCATCAGCTTGCGGGACTCGTCGCAGGAACGATGCACCTTGACGTAACACGGGGTCGGTCATGAGCCGGACTCCCTGGACTTCCAGCAACACCGTCGAATGACCGAGGTAGGTCAAATGCTCCGGCGCGGTCATCGCGCCAGCCTACGGCGAAGCGACTGGCTGCCAGTCGCGATCGAACCAGCGCTTGATGCGGGTGGCTCCGAAGTTGCCCTTCTCTGCAGTCAACGCCTCGGACGGGCCTTCGAGGTCTCCCTTCGGCTGCTCTCCGACAGCGAAGGTCACATCGACCTTCGCGACAGCACCTGCACCGAACTCCAAGTAGCAGATCCCATGACCGTCGTACTTCCGATCCGTCGACTCTTGCTTGAGCTCGGCGATGATCCTGGCAGCTGCCACCGACGCCTGGCCCTCGGCGAAAACTCCTGCCTTCGGCGTACCAACGCTGGCAACGTCGCCGATGGCAAATACCCCCGGGAACGAGGTCTGCAGCGTTAGCGGGTCGACCGGAACCCAGCCATCGACGGTCAAACCAGCGTCGACCACAACCTGAGGCGCCCGATGCACGGGTACACCGAGAAAGAGGTCGTACGGCAATGTGGTGCCGTCGTTGAGGACCGCGCAACGACCATCAACGTCGAGTTCAGTCACCAGTCGTTGGGGTTGCCACGAGATGCCGCGTTCGTCGAACGTCTGAAGCAGGGCCGCTGATGCTTGCGGCGACGGGGGAATCGGTACCCCGAACGGCATGACCAGTGTCACCTCAGACGTATCGCGCAGCCCACGCTCGGTCAGCAGCTCGTCTACGAGTAGAGCAGTTTCACTCGGCGCGGGAGGGCACTTGAACGGCGTTGAGGTGACGCCGACGATCACTCGCCCGCCGGCAAAGTCGCGAAGCACATCACGTAGCGCGAATGCGCCGGCAACCGTATAGAACTCGTGACCACCCTCAAGCAGGCCGGGTGTGACCTCCGGGTGTAAGTCCGCGCCCAACGCGACGACCAGGAAGTCGGCGTCAAGTGTTTCGGTGTCGGTCTCGATTCGCTTGGCTACCGGATCGATAGTGCGAATCTTCGAGCGAAGAAAACGAACCCCTGGTTTGGCGATGTCTTCGTAGCGATGCAGCACTTGGTCTGGCCCTAGTCGCCCGAACATCACATCGAGCTTAGAAAATCCGAAGACGAAACCCTCTGACTGATCGACGAGCACGACCTCGACGCGATCACCACAGGCGTCAGAGATCAGGGTCGACAACTCCAACCCGCCGAACCCCGCCCCTAGTACCACCACGCGTTTGAGCACTGCCGCAGCCTACGGGACTAGGGCGTGAGGTCCTCCAGCATCTCGGTCACCAGCGCCGCAATCGGCGAACGCTCCGAGCGCGTCAGCGTCACGTGGGCGAACAACGGATGACCTTTGAGCTTCTCAACGACCGCAACGACTCCGTCGTGACGTCCCACACGCAGGTTGTCGCGCTGCGCAACGTCGTGCGTTAGAACGACGCGCGAACCTTGGCCGATCCGCGACAAGACGGTGAGGAGCACGTTTCGTTCGAGTGACTGCGCCTCATCGACGATCACGAACGAGTCGTGCAACGACCGTCCTCGAATATGTGTCAGGGGTAGGACTTCAAGCATTCCCCTGTCAACGATCTCCTCGACGACCTCTGTGGTGGTGATCGCCGACAACGTGTCGAAGACCGCCTGGCCCCAGGGATTCATCTTTTCGGACTCGGTACCGGGCAGGTATCCAAGTTCCTGACCCCCGACCGCGAAGAGCGGACGAAAGACCACGACTCTTCGGTGTTGACGCCGTTCCATCACGGCCTCAAGTCCGGCACACAGCGCGAGCGCGGACTTTCCGGTACCCGCGCGCCCTCCCAATGACACGATGCCAACGTCGGGGTCGAGCAACAGGTCAAGGGCCACGCGCTGTTCTGCACTGCGGCCATGGAGCCCGAACGCCTCGCGGTCGCCTCGGACGAGTCGTACCTGCTTCTCCGCGGTTACTCGGCCAAGTCCTGAACCCCTGGGAGACAACAGGACTAATCCGGTGTTGCAGGGCAAGTCACGTGCCTGGTCGAGGTCGACGCACTCTTCGTCGTACAACTGGTCGAGCAGGTCGGCCTCAACCTCCAACTCAGCCATGCCGGTCCAGCCGGACTCGACGGCGAGCTCGGCTTGGTACTCATCGGCCGCGATTCCCATCGCCGAGGCCTTGACGCGCAGCGGCAAGTCCTTGGAGACCAGCGTGACGTCCTGACCGGACGCGGCGAGGTTTCGCGCCACGGCAAGGATGCGTGAATCGTTGTCACCGATTCGAAAACCGGGTGGGAGGACGTCCGGGTCGGTGTTGTTCAGTTCGACGCGAAGCATCCCGCCGCTCTCACCGAGTGGAATCGCTTCGTCAAGGCGGCCGTGCTTTATGCGCAATTCATCAAGCATGCGCAGCGCCGAACGCGCGAAGTAACCGAGTTCTGGGTGCGACCGTTTGGCTTCGAGTTCGGTGATCACCACCACCGGAACAACAACGTCATGTTCGTGGAAGCGTTGCAATGCAGTTGGATCGCTCAGCAGGACGGATGTGTCGAGAACAAAAGTCCGGCGCACCACAGTTCATGGCCTCCCAAAGCTGGCCGACCCCGCGCCGACCCGTTGGTGTGAAGGTACGTCCGGAGTCGAGCCCATCCCGGTCGCCACGCCGAGCCCCGACTACTCTGCCGCGGCTAGTTGCCGAATCGTCGATGGCGCTGGGCGTACGACCGCAACGCGCGTAAGAAGTCCACTCTGCGGAACGCGGGCCAATAGGCCTCGCAGAAGTAGTACTCACTATGGGCGCTCTGCCAGAGCATGAACCCCGAGAGCCGCTGCTCCCCTGACGTGCGGATGACCAGATCAGGATCAGGCTGGCCCTTGGTGTAGAGGTGCTCGGAGATGTGCTCGACGTCTAGCGAGCGCACCAGTTCGTCCAACGACGTGCCACGTTCTGCGTGTTCAGCCAGCAGCGAGCGGACTGCGTCGGCGATTTCTTGTCGGCCGCCGTACCCGACGGCCACGTTGACCCAGAGGCCGTCCACCGCGCTGGTGGCGGCTGCGGCCTCCTTGAGCACTCGGGCGGTGCCTTCGGGCAGTAGGTCCAAGGAACCAACGGGGTTGATCCGCCAACGTCGCTGCTCGGACAGGTCGTGAACAACGGTTTCGATGATGCGTAACAGCGTCTCGAGTTCGTCAGAGGGCCGGGTGAGGTTGTCGGTCGACAGTAGCCACAAAGTGACTAGTTCGACACCGGCTTCTTCGCACCAGCCAAGCAGCTCGACGATCTTGTCGGCTCCTGCTTGATGACCGGTGGCGTCGGAGGAACCCAGGGCGCGCGCCCATCGACGGTTGCCGTCAAGGATGACCCCCACGTGATGTGGCGTCGGTCGATCCGCCAACGATGCCAAGAGGCGGCGTTCGTAAACCTGGTATGCGAGATCGCGCACCCCCACCGCGGCTCCCTTCTACCGGCTGGGGGCCAAGCGTAGCGCCGCCGAGGTCAGCGATCTGGCCCTGACGCACGGACCGCCTCGACTTCTGCCATCGCCTCGCGCAACTGCACCAACCAGTCGTCAGAGTGCTCGCCAACCAGTCTCACGCACCACGCCAGCGCATCGGCGCGAGAGCGCGCTACACCTGCGGCTACCAAGGTGTCGAGCACCTGCCTCTCGGGCTGTCGAAGGCGCGTCATCACCGGTGCAGCCAAGTGAGTGAACAGGTAGCGTTCACCCTCGACCTCGACGCCCCAAGCCACTTTGCGATCGGTGCGGTGCTCAAGATCACGTGCGATCGCCATGCGTTCGGCCCGGGTGGCCTCGCGGAAGGAGGCGATGCCGGTCCGAATGGCTGCGGACTGCTCCGCATCGCCCTGACTACCCGTGGTTGGCAGCGTCAGCGTGCCGACGACGGTGATCTCTTCGCGATCGGTGACCACGCTGGGCGGTCCTTCGAACCAGTCGTCAGGCAGCCGGTCGGCCAACCATGCGGAAATCCCGGTCGCTTCGTCGTGCTGCGTGCTTGAACTCGCCTCTTTTTTGCTCATGTAATGATGATTACATCGTTACATCCCTGGTGCAAGCCTTAGCAACAAACTCCTATTCATGCTGTGGACGAACGCAGTAGAACCGTCAGCGTCGACACCTCGGTGGTCGGTGCCTGGCAACTAAAATTGCGACACACGTAAGCAACTGCTGGCTCGACGTCCAGTGGCCGGTGCTGCAGGAGAGGGACCACGGGATCGGCCTGATCATGATGAACCGCAACGACCAGCCCGGGCGCGACTGATTCCAGGGCAACATCACGCAACGCGTCGCGTTGATCGGCTGAGCCACCAACGATCGCAACCTCGCGCGGTCCGTCGTGCCACGCCTCGGCCACTGCCAGCCACCAGCCAGCGAATCGAGGGGACGTGGACGCGAGGCGTGAGGCCGATGTCATGAGTTCCTCGACCACGTCTCGAGTCGATGCGTCACCGCTCAGTGCGGCGTACGAGAGCAACGCGCCTGCGGCTGCAGATTGGCCAGACGGCGTCGCATTGTCGGTGGGATCCTGCGGGCGCTGCACGAGCCGTTCGGCATCGTGCGAGGTGTCATACAACCCGCCGTGACCGTCTGCGAAGTCGTCGGTGATCGCCGCTACGAACTCTTCGGCTGCTAAGTACCAGCGAGGCTCGCTTGTGACGTTGTAAAGCGCCAGCAAGCCCTCGGTCACGTTCGCATAGTCGTCAAGGACTCCGGCTGGACGTCCGACGACGCCGTCGCGTGAGGCACGTCGTAACTTGCCATCGACGACGTGGGTGCCCAGCAGTAATTCAGCCGCCCTGCGAGCTGCGTCGATGAGGTCTGGGCGATCTAGGAGGGCACCTATCTCGGCCAGGGCAGCGATGGCTAAGCCGTTCCACGACGTCACGACCTTGTCATCCCTTTGCGGGCGAGCGCGCATGCTTCGCGCTTCGAGCAGAAGTTGGCGGACGCTAGCCAGGCGCGCATCGTCCTCTGGATCCCGGAGCAGTTGCAGCGTCGAAAAGCCCTCTTCGAACGTTCCCTCGACGGTGACGTTGAACACCGACGCTGCCCACTCACCGTCATCGTTGCCCAGCGCATCCACGAGCTGCGCTGGGTTCCAGACGTAGAACCGTCCCTCGACGCCCTCAGTGTCGGCGTCAAGCGCAGAAGCAAAGCCACCTTCAGCCGTCAACAACTCGGACACCATGAAGTCGGCGGTCTCTTCGGCGATACGTCGACCGAGGGGACGTCCAGTAGATCGCCACAGATGTACCGCTACCCGCGCCAGCAGCGCGTTGTCGTACAGCATCTTCTCGAAGTGGGGAACGACCCAGTCAGCGTCGACGCTGTACCTGGCGAAACCGCCGCCTAGTTGGTCGTACATGCCTCCGCAAGCCATGGCTCGCATCGTGCGCTCGGCCATGAGCAGGGCATCGGCTGATCCGGTCCGAGCGTGATGCCTGATCAAGAACTCCAGGACCATTGACGGCGGGAACTTCGGCGCCGAGCCGAAACCGCCGCGCGCGTAGTCGTAGTGCCGAGTCAAAACGCCGAGTGCCGTCTGGAGATCCTCAACCGACGGCGGGGACTGGCCGCGCATTTCACTACCAGCTATCGCCTCAGAGAGCCGCTGCACGATGTTGTCGGCCTGCGTGGCCACTTCGTCGGCTCGTTCGCGCCAAGTGTCGGAGACAGCGATCAGGACGTCTCTAAACGCAGGACTTCCGGCACGACGTTGCGGGGGGAAGTACGTTCCGGCGTAGAACGGCGCACCGTCAGCGGTAAGGAAGACCGTCATCGGCCAGCCGCCGTGGCCGGTCATAGCGGTCAGCGCATTCATGTAGACCGCATCAACGTCCGGCCGTTCCTCACGGTCGACTTTGACATTCACATAGCGCTCGTTCATCAGGGCAGCGGTCGTGTCGTCTTCGAAAGACTCGTGCGCCATAACGTGGCACCAGTGGCATGCGGAGTAGCCGACCGAAAGCAGGATCGGCACGTTACGTTCTCGCGCCTCAGCGAATGCCTGGTCGTCCCACTCGTGCCAGTCGACCGGATTGTCCTTGTGCTGCAGGAGGTAGGGAGACGTCGAGTCACCGAGTCGATTGACCATCAGGACCAGAACGGCCAGCTCTGCCATGACGCGAGCACGGGTGCGAGGTTGGCCTCCTCGAACTCAAGGTGCTCAAGCAGATAGTCAGAAAGCGATCGCAGCGCGAACACCAGGCTCAACCGAACTTCAGCCTCGACGTCGGACAACTGCAAGGCATGGTCCTCGACTTGGCGCAACAAGTCCGAGACAGCCAGGTGGTCCGCCTCGAGCTTGTCGACGACCGCACTGAGGTGCGGCGCCGACTGACGTACAGCGGGGAACAGCATGGCGTCCTCGGCCCGATGATGGTGATGCACGAGTTGGCAGTAGTTCAGGCAGTTCACTTTCAACTGAAACAACGGGCCTCGGGATTGCAGATCCTGCAGGCCTGCCTGGATCTGCCTTGACGGTGCTCCGTCCGCCGCGGCGTCTGCGAGTTCGCGAATCACTGCCAGATCTCGACGCAGCATGCTGTGAACCCATTGCAGCTCGGCGAGCAGGGGGTTGTCTAGTGACGAGGGTTGCGTCATGCGGAAGTCTTGAGAACCGAGCCGGCCAGCTGAGCGGCTACGACGATGGTTGCTCGATGAGTTGCGCGAGGTAGAGCGGCTCGCCCAGCGTGGCAATCAGTTCGAGCTGGGTCTCGAGGTAGTCGACGTGGTGTTCCTCGTCAGCGAGGATCTCCTCGAATAGCGCGGCACTGGTGATGTCACTAACGCTTCGCATGTACTCAGCGCCCTGCCGGAGCCGAGTCACCGCGGAGATCTCGAGTTGCATGTCAGCCTGCAACTGCTCCAGGACGGTGGCACCGACGGACAACGGGGACAACTTTTGGTAATTGGGCAAACCACCAAGGAACAAAATTCGGTCGGTCAGTACCTCAGCGTGCTTCATCTCGTCGATGGACTCCGCCTTGGTGTAGGCGGCGAGTTTGGTGTAGCCCCAGTCCTCCTGCATCTTCGCGTGGAGGAAGTACTGGTTGATCGCGGTGAGCTCTGCCGTGAGCTGCTCGTTGAGAAACTCGATGACTTTCGCGTCACCGTCCATGTCAGATCTCCCTCGGTCGCACTACTTGACCAACGAAGTCACCCTACGGCGCCAACCGGAGACATTCGCGCGAGCCTGTCGCAGATGCGGTCGAGGCAACTGCCACAGCCGGTTCCAGCACCACAGGCTCGCCCCACCTCGAGAGGGGTTTGGGCACCCTCATCGATCACAGCGGCCAACTCACCGTCAGTGACGGCGTGGCAGACGCAGGCGTACATGGCTCTCCCGTGGGGGATTCTGACCGTTCTGGGCTACCGCTTCCTAGCGGAATTAGGTGAGCCTAACCTTATCCCTCGCCCACCACCAAATCCACCCCAGAACCGCTCTGGTGCGCGGAGAGCGGGTCGTTCTTAGGTTCTAAAGGTGTTCGCTTTCTGGTTCTGGTTCTGGCGGTTCTTCGCCGTCCTTGGCGGCTTCTTCGTTCGTGGGGTCTTCGTCCGCGGTCTCATCGGGGTCGTCGAAGGTCGGTGGGACCTTCTTGATCTGGTTGAGCATCGAACGGACCAACAAGAAGACCGCAACGCCCAGCGCTGCCACGATCAGGAACGCCACTAAACCCGGGCCAGGACCGATCAGCGTGTCGTCAGTCCGCACCACGAACGGCGTACCGTACGCACTCAGCAGCATCACGCGACCATCATCTCCGCTCCACCGTTCAACGTAACCCAGCAAATAAATCGTCCTCAGGAAGTTCGGTGTGCACCTCGCTGCGGACGAGTTGGAAATCCTCAGTCGGCCAGGTCGTCTGCTGCAGTTCCATGGGGACGTTGAACCACCAGCCATCTTCATCGACCTGGGTGGCGTGCGCGCGCAACGCATCGTCGCGCTGGGGGAAGTACTCCGCGCAAGGCACCAGGGTCGTCACTCTCCCCTGGTCCTCGGGTCGGTCCACCCACTCATCGAGCCATTCAGCAAAGGGTGACTCAAGACCGGCCGCCAGAACGGCACGATGCAACGCTTCGAAGCGATCTTTGTGAAACCCCAGCTGGTAGTACAACTTCGCGGGTTGCCACGGGCTCCCGCGCTCGGAGTAGCGCGTCGCATCAGCTGCCGCTTCGTAGGCATGCATCGAGATCTCATGGCACATGATGTGGTCCGGATGCGGGTATCCACCGTTCTCGTCGTACGTCGTCACGACGTGCGGACGAAACGAGCGCAGCAACGTGACAAGGGGTGCAGCTGCGTCCTCGACGGGTTGTCGAGCGAAGCAGCCCTCTGGCAGCTTGTCTCGATCCGCGACGGTGTAGTCCTCGACATATCCCGAGTCGACGAAACCTAGCCACTCCTGGCGCACGCCAAGGATCTCCCTCGCACGATCCATCTCACGACGTCGTACCTCGGTGAGGTTCGCCAGGATCTCCGGGTCGTCGACCAGCTTTGGATTCAAGATGTCGCCTCGCTCACCACCTGTGCACGTGACAACCATCACCTCGACGCCCTCGCGGACGTAGCGAACCGTGCTTGCCGCACCCTTGCTCGACTCGTCATCTGGGTGCGCGTGGACCGCCATCAGACGTAGCGGGTCAGGGGAGGGGGACACGGCCGTCACCCTAGAGGGCAGGACAATGGAGTCGTGAGCGAACCCCAAGGTGTCGAATCCCCCGGAGTTGAACCGGTGCCAACGCCGTATGACGCCGAGCTCATGGCCAGCCGTTACGGGATTGCGGACCACCGGTCCCGGCCCCTTCTGATCTCGATTGCTCTGTTGGCTGTGCTGTTCGTCGGCTGGGTGGTGTGGGCGGCTACTGAGCAAGCGGGCCAGGACGTCAGGTGGGTTACCGTGGGATACTCAGACGTCAGCGACACCGCTATCACCATCAACTTCGACGTCTTCAAACCGGCCGGTACTAACGTGGTCTGCACCGTTCGAGCGCTGGATACCTTCAGCGTTGAAGTCGGACGGGCCGACGTGCCGATCGCGGCGCAAGAGTCGGAAGCACACGTGACCTACACGCTGAAGGTGACGTCGCAACCAACCAGCGTCGATGTCACCAACTGCCAAGAAGACACCCGAACTAACCAATAGCGACGCAGGAGCACTCTTCATGACGACGTGGTTGACCGAAGACGCATACGACCGGCTTCGCGGCGAGTACGAAACACTCTCCACGACGGGGCGATCCGAAGTCGTCAAGAAAATCGCCGCCGCGCGCGAAGAGGGCGACCTGAAGGAAAACGGTGGCTACCACGCCGCGCGCGAGGAGCAAGGCAAACTCGAAGCGCGAATCAAGCAGTTACGTCACCTCCTGGAGAACGCACAGGTCGGTGAACCCCCCGCGGCGGACGGCACCGTCCAGGTGGGACACGCGGTACAGGTCACCTTCGTCGGGGGAGCCCTCGACGGCGAATCCGAAACTTTCTTGCTCGGCTCACGCGAGCAGGCTGGCGATCACGATATCGACGTCTACTCGCCGCAATCACCACTCGGTGGAGCGGTGCTCGGCCAGGCATTGGGTACGCAAGTTCGCTATGCATTGCCCAACGGCAAGGAGATGACCGTCAAGGTCGAGACGTCGGAGCCGTTCACCGCCTCCTAGTCGAGCGGGATGTACCCAGCGTCCGCCAACGCCGCAAGAACCGCTTCGGCATGCTCTGGACCTCGTGTTTCCAGTCGAATGGACACTTCGACTTCGTCAACGCGAAGTTGTGGGTGTGTCCGCAAGTGCTCAACGTCGAGCACGTTCGATCCGCTGCTGCCGAGCAGGGTCAGCAGGTTCGCCAAGCTCCCGGGGGTATCAGAGATGCGGATCCGCAACGACAAGTAGCGCCCCGCAGCAGCCAGTCCATGTCGCACGACGCGTAACAACACGAGGGGATCGATGTTCCCCCCAGACACGATCGCGACCACCGGCGGTTCGAAATCCACCGGCTCCTCCATCAACGCTGCGACCGCAGCCGCGCCGGCAGGTTCAACCAGCATCTTCGCGCGCTCGAGCATCAACAAAATGGCGCGAGACAAACTCCCTTCGCTGACCGTCCTGACCTCGTCGACGAGCGCATCAACGATGGCGAACGGAATATCCCCGGGAAGCGGGACCGCGATCCCGTCAGCCATCGTGCTCAATTGCTGCAATCGGACGGGATGGTGTGCTACTAGCGACGGCGGGTACGCCGCAGCGCCCGCCGCCTGTACGCCCACGACCCTTACGTCCGGAGCCAAGCCCTTGATCGCAGTGGCGACGCCGGCCAGCAGGCCACCGCCACCGGTGCACACCACGACAGTTCGCACACTGGGGCACTGCTCGAGGATCTCTAGACCAACCGTGCCCTGTCCCGCACAAATATCGCGATGGTCATACGGGTGGATGAACGCGCGTCCAGTCTCCGCCGACCACCGTTGCGCTTCCTCGATGCTGTCGCCCAGCGTCAACCCGTGGAATCGGACGTCGGCTCCGTAGCCGACGGTGGCGCGCACCTTGGCCAGCGTCGCCCCCTCGGGCATGAACACCGTTGCCGAGATCCCCAGCAGCTGAGCGGCCAGGGCCACACCCTGAGCATGGTTGCCGGCGCTTGCTGCGACGACGCCAGCAGCTTTCTCTTCGTCGGAGAGTCGCGATAGTCGCGTGTAGCCACCGCGGATCTTGAACGACCCAGCGCGTTGCAGGTTCTCGCACTTCAAGAACACCGGCCCGCTACACCGTTCCGTCAACGCCCGGATACTCGTCATCGGGGTGTACCAGGCGACGTCTGCGATCAGTTTTCGCGCGGCCTCGACATCCACCAAGGTCAACGGCAAAGGATCCATTGGGTCAGTCTGTCGAACCCGACCCCCTCGGCGCAGCCCTCATCCCAGTTTCGCGCCGCCGAACGCGACGACTGACGCGGCAAAGCCGTGCAAATAGTTGCGCCCGGCGATCGGCCCGATCTCACCGGCGGCGAAGTACCCAGCCACCTCCGCCCCGCCGAGTCCGTCGCTGACAGCAAGGGGGTCGTGGTCGGCGCTGGGAAAGAACCGTTCACCTCGACCGTTGCATGAAAACAACAGGGCACCGCTGGCGTCACTCACCTCGCGCGCTGACCGCCAACGCGCGATCACCTCGTTCAGGTCGGAAGTCGCGGCTGCGGCGTCACGCAGCTGGAACTGAACCGTCTGCCCGACCTCGAACACGTCTGCAACGACGATCGCACGACGTTCAGCATCGACGCGGATCACGTTACGTACCAGGAAGTCACCCTGCCCCATTTCATCGCTGTACTCGTCGCGTGCCACACCCATCGTGAGTCCAGTGGTGGCAATCGCTTGGTCCTCTGGCGAGAGTGACAGCAACAGATCCTCAAGCCGCAACAACGCAGACCGCCCAGCCAACTCAAGCAGGACGTTGCCCTCGCACTTGGTGATGGTCATGGGGTTGCCAACCGGACGGCAGCCCTGACTGACAAAAGTGCTGACCTCAACTCCCCCGCCGATCACCACACCAACGGCACCACGATCGACAACGCGCCCATCGATCAGCAACCGAGTCGAACCCGGGCCCTGGCCACCAATGGCAAGTCCACCGGCCAATGGGAGGCCAGAAAGCACCACATCGGATTCTTCGACGAAGCCTTCGATGGGGAACGAGTGAGCATCGGCCATCACCACTGCAAGCTGGTCATCCCCGTCCAACGACGGCATCCCAACCACCGCGATCGACTCCGAGGTGCGCATCACTTCGAGGTGGAACGCGCGCAGCCGAACCTTCGGGAAGGACGCCAGCATCACGCTGACCGCCGACACGTCCTCGATACCGTGCCCCCCGCCGATCACTCCTTGGCTGGCCGAGCACCCGATCGTCGTGGTGGCTCCGGCTGTCTCCCATGCGGCCGACAGCGCGGCGCTGACCTCGTCCGGCGCAGAACCGTGCACGAAGACGCAGGCCAAGTCGACCGAACTGCCGCCCAGTTGCGCGAGGGCTTTCAGCGTTGCGGTTGTCGCGGCCCGTGGCAGATCAAACCCCACAGCAACGCCAGAACCGCAGGTCACCACGCGAAGGCTCCTTCCACCCGACATCGTGTCCCACCCGCCATCGCGATGCACGCCCTGGACGCCAGCACCACCCGAAGGGGTCAATAGATGCGATATGAGTAACCGCGACGTAACGTCAAACCATGCAGCCCACTCCCCCAGCACCCACTGACCTGGCCACCACCCTGGCCGAACTGCGAGCCAGCGGTGCCGAGTTCCTGACGGTCAAAGAAGAGGTACGACAGAACCTCCTTGAACTACTTCGCACCGGTTCCCCCTCACTTCCGGGGATCATCGGATTCGACGAGACCGTGGTCCCCGAGGTGGAAAGAGCACTCATCGCAGGTCATGACTTCGTCCTGCTTGGCGAACGAGGTCAAGGCAAGACCCGCCTGGCACGCACCCTCACCGAACTGCTCGACGAGTGGACGCCGGTCATCGACGGCTGCGAAATCAACGATCACCCGTTCCACCCCACCTGCCCTCGCTGCCTTCGCCTGCATGCTGAGCAAGGGGACGCACTCGCGGTGACCTGGCGGCATCGCTCCCTGCGCTACGGCGAAAAGTTGGCGACCCCTGACACCAGCGTCGGCGACCTGATCGGTGATGTCGATCCCATCAAGGTCGCTGAAGGTCGCACCCTTGGCGATCCCGAGACCGTTCACTACGGCCTGATTCCACGTACCAACCGCGGGATCTTCGCCATCAATGAGTTGCCAGATCTGGCCGAAAGGATCCAAGTCGCACTGCTGAACGTGCTGGAAGAACGCGACATCCAAGTGCGTGGTTATCCACTTCGACTTCCCCTAGACCTGTTGCTTGTTGCGAGCGCAAACCCGGAGGACTACACCAACCGCGGCCGCATCATCACCCCGCTCAAGGACCGATTCGGTGCCGAGGTGCGCACGCACTATCCGTTGTCATTGGACGACGAACTCGATGTGCTCATGCAAGAGGCGCAACTGCAGGCTGCCGTCCCCGAGTTCATCATGGAAGTCATCGCTCGACTTACGCGCGCGGTGCGCGAGTCCCCGGCCGTCGACTCGCGATCGGGAGTATCAGCGCGATTTGGGGTGGCTGCTACCGAGTGCGTGGCAGCAGCAGCTCGACGTCGCGCGGCGATCGTCGACGAGTCACCAGCGGTCGCCCGGGTCGGTGACCTTCCGGCGGTGATACCGACGCTGCGCGGAAAGGTCGAGTTCGAGCATGGCGAAGAAGGGCGCGAGATCCAGGTTCTCGATCACCTCCTTCGCGTAGCCACCGTTGAAACCTTCCGGTCCCGACTCTCCGGAGTCGACCTCGAGCCGTTCGTCCAATGCTTCGACGAGGGGGAGGGAATCGAAACCGGCGAGCTTGTCTCAGCAAGCGACCTGTTGTCAGCGCTGGGCCGAGTCGAGGGGCTCGGCAAGGTGATGGATCGACTAGGACTGGCTGGCGCTGAGACACCGACGTACGCTGCGACCGCCGCCGAGTTCGTGCTCGAGGGGCTCTATCTGACTCGGCGGCTGTCCAAGGAAACCGTCGGCGACCGGCTTCGCTACACGTCAGGTTCGTAGTGACCGATCCACGTCGCGTTCGGTACCACCGCTTCGACGGCGGTGCTGACCCCCTGGCCTCACCGTTCGATGCCTCCGAAGCGCTCGATGCACTCAGCGACGAAGTGCTGTCCGGCGTTGGCACTGACGACGCGCTCCGTGAGCTGCTGCGGCGGGGCCTCGGCAAGCGACAAGGACTGACTGACCTCGCCCGCGAGGCGCGTCGTCGAGAACAGGCGCTGCGAGAGCGCGGACGTCTCGACGGCACGCTCGACGACATCCGTGGACTGCTCGACGACGCCATCGAAGCCGAACGCAACGAGCTGTTCCCCGATCCCAGCGACGAAGCACGATTTCGTGAGGCTCAACTGGCTGCGCTTCCGCAAGAGACAGCACGTGCCGTGCGCGAACTCGCTGACTACGACTGGCGGTCTGACCAAGCTCGCGAGCAATACGAGCAAATCCGTGAGTTGCTGCAGCAGGAAGTTCTGAGTCAGCAATTCGAGGGAATGCGGCAAGCGCTACGTGAAGCGCCAAACGATCCAAAACTCCAGGCAGCAATCGCCGCCATGATCGGCGATCTCAATGAGCTCCTCGGCAAGCGCGCTGCCGGTTCGGACACCCAGCAGGACTTCGACGAATTCATCGCCAAGCATGGTCAGTTCTTCCCTGAGCAGCCGCAGAATCTCGACGAGCTGATCGAGGGCTTAGCCCGCAGCGCGGCCGCCGCCGATCGTCTGATGCAGTCTCTGTCGCAGGAGCAGCGTGAAGAACTCGCCGATCTCATGCAACAGACGCGCGAACAACTTGGGCTCGACGGTGCGATGGCCGAGCTCGACCAGAACCTGCGAGGCCTCCGCCCCGACTTGTTCCGACGCGGTCCTGAGCAGATGACGGGCGAGCGCCCTTTGGGTCTTGGGGACGCCACGCAGACCCTGGCAGAACTCTCCGATCTGGAAGCATTGCGCGAGCAGCTCGGGCAGTCGTACGCCGGAGCATCGATGGAGGACATCGACGAAGAATTGGTGCAACGTGCATTGGGGCGCCAAGCCCTCGATGACGTCCGTGAACTACAACGAATTCAGCGCGAACTCGAGGCGCAGGGTTACCTCGTGCGCAACCACGGGGAACTCGAGCTGACTCCAAAGGCTGTCCGACGCCTCGGTCTGACGGCCCTACGTCGAGTGTTCTCTGACCTTGAACCGACCAGTCGCGGTATGCACGACGTCCGCGGTTCCGGCGGATCGGGTGAGCGAACCGGAGCAACTCGAGCTTGGACATTTGGTGACGAACAACCGATCGACGTTGCCGCAACTCTCGTCAACGCTGTTCGCCACAGCTCACCGGGCGAGCCGTTGCACCTCACCGTCGACGACTTTGAAGTCGTCGAAACCGAACGTCGATCTATCGCTGCAGTGTCGCTGTTGGTCGACACGTCGTACTCGATGGTGGTCAACGACACTTGGGGCCAGGCTAAACAGACGGCGATGGCACTGCACGCCCTAGTCAGCACGATGTACCCGCAGGACGCGATGCAGATTGTGGGATTCGGCGAATACGCTCGGCAATTGCAACCGCACGAGCTTGCCGGGCTTGATTTTGCAATGGTCCAAGGCACGAACCTGCAACATGCGCTGATGCTTGCTGGACGATTCCTTGACCGGCACCCCGGCTACGAACCGGTCGTACTGGTGATCACCGACGGCGAACCAACCGCACGACTGCTACCCGACGGAGTCGCATCATTTGCTTGGCCCCCTGAGCCGGAGACGCTCGCGGTCACGGTCGCCGAAGTTGACAAGATGACCCGGCGGAAGGCCAGCTTGAACGTATTCATGCTAGGCGAGGACGAACGTCTCCAAGAGTTCGTCGACGACGTCGCGGCACGAAATGGTGGACGGGTCTTCACTCCCGACCCAGACCGGCTCGGTGAGTTCGTGCTTCGTGACTTCCTCACCCGACGCAATCAGCTGGCGAGGGGACACCAATAGTTCGTAGGTGCCAAGATGACCTCTTGTGCCCATGAACCCATTCCGGCGCTACCTCGGTGACCTCCCCCGTGAAGTCGGAGTCCTCACCGCAGTCGCATTCGCAGTCGCTGTTGGGTTCGGCATCGTGTTCCCTACGATCCCGTTGTTTGCCAAGGAGTTTGAGGTATCTGCATTCGCCGCCAGCGCGGTGGTCTCCGCCTTCGCACTCATGCGATTCGTCTTCTCCCCTCCAGCAGGTTGGCTAGTCAACCGAGTTGGCGAACGAATGATCCTGGCCGTCGGAATCGGCATCGTCTCGCTATCGAGCGCCCTCGCTGGCCTCTCGCAGACGTATTGGCAACTGCTCGCACTGCGAGGAATCGGCGGCATTGGGTCGGCGATGTTCACCGTGTCTGCGTTCGCGCTGCTCCTTCGCGTCGTCGCTCCGAACCAACGAGCGCGCGCCAGTGGTGCGTTCCAGGGCGGCTTCCTGATCGGCGGAATCACCGGACCACTCTTCGGCGCTCCGCTCGCCGAGATCTCCCTGAGGCTGCCGTTCTTCGTCTATGCGATCACGTTGCTTGCCGCGGGTTCGATCGGGTTGGTCTTCCTCGCCGGCAGTCGACTGCAAGAACGGGCCGAGCAAGAAGGCACCGCGCATCCGCCTACGCCGCTGCGTACCTCACTTCGCAGCCGCGCCTACTGGGCCGCACTCGCTAACAACTTCGCGACCGGTTGGGCCGTCTTCGGGCTCCGCGGCTCGGTCCTCCCCCTATTCGTTGTTGACGGTCTGTTCCTATCGAACTCGTGGTCGAACATCGGCATCTTCGTGGCCGCTGTGTCACAGGGGATCCTCCTCATCCCTGCCGGACATGCTGCTGACAGCCGCGGTCGCCGGCCGTCGCTGATCCTGGGTGGAGTGCTGCTCACCGCAACGTGGGCATTCCTGACCTTTGTCGAGACGCAGGCAGCGTTTCTGGGCGCCATGGTGCTGTTCGGAATGGCCGCCGCACTCATAGGTACCAGCGCAAACGCCGTTGTGGGCGACGTCGTGAAGGGACGAGGTGGGCCTTCCATTGCTGGCTACCAAATGTCGTCCGACCTAGGCGCAATCCTTGGTCCCCTCGTCGCCGGACGGCTAGCCGACGTCGCGTCGTTCGGCTGGGCATTCGGCGCGACGGCCGTGATCGGCTGCATCGGCGTCGCGACCGCAGTCGCCATGCCAGAGACGTTGCCCAGTCGAAAACCTGCGGCGAAATCCGACCCCGCAGCGAGCACCTGACCATCAACCCTGTGGAGGCCGCGGCCTCCACAGGCTGTGGATCCCGCGGGATCCACAGGTTGCGGTTTAGTCCCAGCCTGGGGCGGTGCGCTGCCAGGGCGACAGCCGCTCGATTGCCGCGGCAAGTCCGATCAGCAAGGACTCTCCCCCGGCAGGGGCGGCAAGTTGGACGCCGATGGGCACTCCGCTGACTGGATCCACGCCGAACGGCACAGTGAGCGCCGGGTAGCCAGCGACGTTCCACATGCCGGCGAACCCCCCACTAGCCGTGACGTTGGCCTGCACGTTGGCAATCCAGGGACGACTGCGCCAAGTGTCGGCCGCTAACGGAGGCGTTGCAGTCACCGGCGTCATCATCACGTCGTGGTACTCGAAGAACGCATCCACTCGTTCGCGCCAGTCGGTGAGTTGGTCCTCTTTCACCAACGGTCGCACACGTCGTCCCGCGCTGGCATGTCCTAACGACCGTGACTGCAGCAACGCTGGATCTGTCGCAGCATCGGCGGCATCAGCGGCGACAGCGAACCAACGGAACGTGCCGGCCAAACTCAACCGTTTGGGGTACGCAGGCTGCTGTCGCTCGACAACGTGTCCCTCGCGACGCAGCAGACCCGCTAGCCCAAAGACAGCGCGCGTTGTTTCGGCGTCGGTGCGAACACCTTGCACCGGACATCGAACGGACACCGCAATACGTAGCACACCCATTGGTTCGCGAACCGTTGCCAACTCTGGTCGGTCAGCCATGACGGACAGCATCAGGGCCGCATCAGTCACGCTGGTGGCAAGTGGTCCATTGACCGCCAACCCGTACCAGTCGTTGCTCCCTAGATCTGTCGGCACTACGCCGCGCCCCGGTTTGATACCAACCAGACCGCACGCGGCAGCGGGTTGTCTGATCGAGCCAAGACCGTCGTTCCCATGAGCAACTGGCACTAGCCCAGCCGCGACAGCTGCCGCGCTTCCTCCTGAGGAGCCACTCGGAGAGTAATCGAGGTTCCACGGGTTCTTGGTGATCCACGGCTCGCCGTCGGGGTGCTCCCCATCGGTCGTCAACCACAGGCCGAGCTCGGGCATCGAGGTAAGTCCGACGACAACTGCCCCCGCCTTGCGCAATCGGGCCACGACTGGGTGGTCCTCACGTTGCGGACAAGCGTCGAAGAGCGCCGAACCAGCGCGCATCACTTCACCGGCGACTGGAACGTTGTCCTTGATTGCGACCGGGACGCCTGCCAGCGGCAGGTCCTCTCGACCAAGCCGATCAGCGACATCGATAGCTTCAGCCCTCGCCTCGTCGCGCCGAACTCGCGCGAAGGCGTTGAGCACGTCGTCATGCCGCTCAATTCGCTCAAGACTGCGTTCGACCGACTCGGTCGTCGACATCCGTCCGCTAGTGACCGCCTCGGCAATGTCGTTCGCCGAGATCGGCAGCTGCTGCAAGACCCCCGTCTGCATACCGGGAGCCTAAGTGCGAGTCGATCATGATGCCATTGGAACCGTATTACGAACGTGCATCAACCGACGAAGCGCGCCTGCAGAAGCGACCACGCAGCATCGGGATGGGCCGAACCCATTAACCCAGCGGCGGCCAACACGTAATCGACATCGACGCGCACTGCTGCCCTCTCGGGGTTACGCCATCCGCCTGCGGTATCGCCGATCGCCGCCACCACGATCGCTCGCGCGACTTCTGGAGAACTGTGTCGCAGCACCCCACCGGAACCGACGACCACCTTGACGTTTCTTAAGTCCTTGCCTGGGTAGCGAACCGCACCAGACTCGTGCGGACGCGCATGACGGCGTAACGCGACCGTGGCCGCCAACGTCGCAAGTTGCTGGTCGATCCCACGTTCAGCATCAGTCGTTGGCAGCAGTGCCGGATTTGCCACTCGCCGTTCGGCTGCCTCATAGAGTTGGGCAGCTTCGACGTCATCGACCAGTCGCTCGGCCACGGCCGCATCGACGATGCCGACCGCGTTCCAGCGCACTCCCAGATCGCCTTCAACGGTACGGCTGCGCCACATGGTCGCCACCGCTTCACGGTCCAGCGCAGACTGCTCAGCGTCCGGCGTGACTACGGAGTAGACGTCGGTTGTCGCACCACCAACATCGACAACCACTACGTCTCCAACACCGGAGCCTTCGGAAGGTCCGTCAGCCAGCAACTCCACGCCGGCGAGGACCGCATCCGGCGTCGCAGCTCTAACGAATGTCGAGAGGTCAGCGCGCGTCGACAGGTGCTTTCCTCCGATGACGTGTCCGATAAAGACCTCGCGGATCGCTTCCCTTGCATGCAACGGGTCGAGCACACCGATCTTGGGCAGCACATTGTTGGTTGTCGAGGCTGGTACCCCACCGCGACGCAGAATGCGCATGACCTCGCCCTGCACCTCGATATTTCCAGCAACTACTACGGGAACCTCGAGTCGCTCGCGGGCAATGGTCCGCGCGTTCGACAGCAGTACTTCGCTGTTTCCGTGGTCGGTACCCCCAACCAGCAGCACGACGTCAGGGCGATCTTTGAGCATCGCGGTTACGTCAGCCGGCGGTGAGAGTCCCTGCGGCGACATGGACCACGCGTGCGCCAGCCGACAAGCCGACGCGGTAGCCGGCCTCCGCGGTGATTGCTCGCTCATAGCCGATAACCGCCAATCGAAGTCCACCGCCGGCAGAACTGCACGCCAGCACGTCTTGCAGCCGGCCCGGATGCTCGGCAGTTCCTGCCTTCTTCAAGGCGTCGTCGAGTCCGTTCATGACATCAGTTGCCACGGTGGTCGGCGCCGAACCGGTCGCCAGTAACTCACCAGTTTCCAGTCGGATGACCGCAACCTTGGTGAACGTCGAACCAAAGTCCGCGCAGACGACGTCCACATCAGCCCAAAGCGTGTTTGAGATCAGCCACCAAGTCGTCGACTGTCTCGATTCCCACACTCAGCCGCACCAGGTCGGCAGGTACTTCGAGCGGACTACCTGCGACCGAGGCATGCGTCATGCGTCCGGGATGCTCAATCAGCGACTCCACACCACCCAACGACTCGGCCAACGTGAAGATCTCGGTCTTCTCAACAACAGCGAGTGCGGCGGATTCTCCCCCGACCACCTGGAACGACACCATGCCGCCGAAGCCACTCATCTGTCGCTGTGCAACCTCGTGGTTGGGGTGATCGGGCAAACCCGGGTAGTACACGTGCGAAACCGCCGGATGCGATGTCAAGAGATCGACGATCACAGCAGTGTTCGCATTGTGACGATCCATCCGTACGCCTAGCGTCTTGATGCCGCGCAGTACGAGCCAACTGTCCATGGGCGCTGCAACGGCACCCATCGCGTTCTGGTGATACGCCAGGCGTTCGCCGACTTCGGTGTCCTTGGCGACCAGCGCGCCACCAACGACATCTGAATGACCACCGAGGTACTTGGTCGTGGAGT
Source organism: uncultured Actinomycetota bacterium (assembly GCA_963726755.1). GTDB lineage: Bacteria > Actinomycetota > Actinomycetes > JAHEKZ01 > JAHEKZ01 > DATKIY01. The sequence goes on along the minus strand of CAVSDB010000001.1, from coordinate 208,195 downwards.
GCACAACAACGTCCGCGCCAAGCGTCAGCGGTCTTTGCAAGTACGGTGACGCGAACGTGTTATCGACGACAAGTAACGCACCCGCGTCTCGTGCGATTGTTGCGATGGCCTCGATATCGGCAATGTTGAGCAACGGGTTCGTTGGTGTTTCGACCCAGATCATCGTGGTGTTGGGACGCACGGCATCGCGGACGGCAGCGACATCACTGAGCGGCACCGGCGTGAAGTCGAGGCCCCAACGTTTGGCCACCTGGTCGAAGAGACGGTACGTCCCGCCGTATGCGTCGTTGGGGATGACGACGTGGTCTCCGGGTGAGCACAGGGCACGCAGCGCCGTGTCTTCGGCCGCAAGACCCGACGCGAAGGCGAGGCCGCGCGAACCCACTTCGAGGGCTTGCAGGCATTGCTCGAGTGCGGTGCGAGTGGGGTTCGCTGACCGGCTGTACTCATAACCACCACGCAAGCCGCCGACGCCGTCCTGCTTGAACGTCGACGACTGATGGATTGGCGGCACGACAGCACCTGTCAGCGCGTCAGGCTCCTGACCAGCGTGCAAGGCGAGAGTTTCGAATCCGTGGGACACGCCCCGACTCTAACCGCAGCCCGGCGACCGGACTGCTACGGCGTACTAACCGACGGGAACCTCGGAGCCCTCGTTCGTGCCGTCCTCGATCTCCGACTCCACATAGTGCTCGAAGGGGACCGGTTCGTGGTCGGAACGCTCGTGCTCGGAGCGTTCGACGTTGAATGTCGAGATCGAATCCTGCATCGCCGCAGACAATGCCGAGATCTGCGCAGCGGACGAGGCCGTCTGCTTAGACCCTGCTGCGTACTGACGGGAGACTTCTGAGACCTGGGTCATCGCAACGACCACCTGGTCCGACGCCGACCGTTGCTGCTGAGTCGCGATGGAAATCTCCTCAGCCGCGGTGGTGGCCTCGTCGACCATGGCCGCGATTCGGTCCAACGCCGCGACCGCACCCGCCGCCTTGGTCGCCCCACGCTCGGCCTCAGCGGCACCTTCAGCCGACGCTGCCACCGTCGAGCGGGTGTGAGCCTGAATCTGGGTGACAATCGTCTGAATCTGCGACGTCGACTCCTGCGCGCGCTCGGCCAACTTGCGCACCTCAGCAGCCACTACCGCGAACCCGCGACCATGCTCCCCTGCCCTAGCCGCCTCAATCGCCGCGTTCAGCGCCAGCAAGTTCGTTTGCTCAGAGAGTTCGTCGATCATCTCCAAGATCTGTCCAACCTCAACGATCTTGTCGCCCAACCCTGACGAGCTCGACGCAATGTGTCCGACCGTCACCGTGATCGACTCCATCGCCGACACCGCCTCAGCCACCGCACCCCGACCCTCGTCGGTCAACACCAAAGTCTCCTGAGCTACCCGAGCCACACTCGACGCCGTCTCAGAGATCTGCGCCGCCGTTGCAGCCAACTCCTCGATCGTCGCAGTCGTCTGCGCCACAACCGCTGATTGCTCGGTTGCCGAACTCGACTGCTCGGACGCCGTTGCGCGAAGTTGACTCGAAGCTTGCGAGAGCTGAACGCCGTGTTGTTGGGCCTGCGCAACCAAACCCCGGAGGCGATCAAGGGTGTTGTCGAACGAACTCGCAAGTTGCGCGAGACGTTCGTCCTCGAAGTCAACCGGAAGTGCGACCGCCAGGTCGCCGGCCGCCGCCCGATCAAGCGCCTGCGACATGTCACTCAACCGAGCCGACAGTTGGTCGCGCTCGTATGAGGTGTGGATTCGGAGGTTGCGGTTACGTCGACCCAGTCGAACGTAGGAAATACCCGCGTACGCCAACAGCGGGAGGCCAAAGGCGAGCAGGGCGAGCAACCATGGGTTGGCGATGCGCGCCCAGCCACTCTTCGCGACCGGTTCTGACGCCGTGAGCATCCAGTCGTTGTCATTGACGATCTGCAGCGTGTCCGACGGAGACATTCGAACATATGCGATGCGTTCACCGCCGATCGTCGTCAAGCCCGACTGGCCGAAGTCTCCAACCCGCCCACTGAATGTCTTGTCGGACGAAACACCGAAGTCGGTTTCGGACGCCTGGGAGTACCGGCTGTCGATGGTCACCATCCCGGTGCGTTCAGTAACTGCGCGCATGACGGCATTACCTTCGCGCTCGAGCACCATGGCTCGCAGACTCGACAGCGAAGTCTCGAAGTAGACCAGGCCGACCTTCTGGTCGCCCTCAGCGATCGTGGCAGCGTTCGCGATAACCCACTCGTTGGTCGCTTTGGAGAAGAAGGGCGACGACTGGTAGACCCAGCCGGCCGCCAGCGATCGGGCAGCGCCGAGGAACGGCAACTTGTTGGCCGCCTTGGGATCTAGTGCGAGTGGTGGGGTCACGTTGCCACGGACGACCTCTGCGACCTCCTCCCCCGTACGCAGATCGACGAAACCTGATCGCGGGACCGCGCCGGGAAATAGCGTCTGGATGTACTGCAAGTCATCGACGATGTGGTCACGAACGGGGAGGTTTTCGTCGAACTTCTGCTGGTTCGTGCCTGGGCGATCGAGGTAGGCCAGGTATTTGCTGTCGGCGGCCGTCACCAGGGCGAAAGCCCCGGAACGCTCGAACTGCTCGGTGAGCAGGGTCTCAGTAGTTGCGGCAGCAGATTGAAGCTCGGTGTTCTGTGTGGAGACGTCCTCACGGGCGGCACGCATCTCCTGCCAACCCAGCCCAACGAAGGAGGCCACGAGCAGGGCGCCCAAGACCAGAGCGGGGACGCGCATACTTCTCATTTAGGGGGGTTCCTCCTGTCGACGACCCCCCAACATGGGGCGTCCCAACAGGGAATCGGCAGTCCCCCCTCCGGAGTTGAGATAGTCACCACCCCAAAAAAATGGGGGTAGAAGGAGAACAAGTGATCTTCAGTCGCGCCAAGACCACCATGCCCGCGCCGGACCAAGCGCTCCCTGGACACCCGTCCCCCACCTTTGACGTTCCGGAGAAGCACGCCGTGCTCGGTACGCCGCTTTCTGGCGAAGTGCCCGACGGCTTCGAAGAAGCCTTCTTCGGAATGGGCTGCTTCTGGGGCGCCGAGCGTCGGTTCTGGCAACTTCCGGGCGTTTGGACCACCGCCGTCGGCTACCAAGGCGGCACGACGACGTACCCAACGTACGAAGACACCTGCACTGGTCGAACCGGTCACACCGAAGCGGTTCGAGTGGTCTACGACCCAAGCAAAGGTGAGCTACCTCGATCTGCTGCGAGTGTTCTGGGAGACCCACGACCCGACCCAGGGCTTCCGTCAGGGCAACGACGTCGGAACGCAATACCGTTCGACGCTCTACTGGACCACCCCGGAGCAACGGGCCATCGCTGAAGAGTCACTTCAGACGTACCAGAAGGCCGTCACGGCTGCTGGCCTCGGCACCATCACGACCGAGATCGGCCCGGCCCCGACGTTCTACTACGCCGAGGAGCCACACCAGCAGTACCTGGCCAAGGTCCCGCACGGCTACGACTGCCACGCCAACACCGGAGTCTCGTACCCGGCCTAACTCGCATTGCGGAAGATTCGGGTTGCTAGAGCCACTCGGAATCTTCCGCAGTCTTGTATCTGAGCAACTTTGGTTGACAAACTCATATAAGCAACTAGAGTTGCTTATATGACACGCGTTGAGATCGATCCGACGAAAGGCCCTGCCGAAGGCTTGGCGGCGGTCGTCGCGCTTCGTCGGTTGGCTGACCAACTCGAGGACGCCGAAGTCGAGCGCGCGATGCGGTTGGGCTGGAGCTGGCCCGATGTCGCCGAGGCACTGGGTGTCACCCGGCAGGCAGTCCACAAGAAGCACGCGCAACGGCTGATCGCTGCTGGCGTCGACCTAAGGAGACGATGATGGTCACCAGATTCACTCGTGAGGCTGGCTTGATCGTCAAGTCAGCCCAAGACGAGGCGCGCACCTACCGCTCACCAGCTCATTGAGGCCGAGCACCTGCTGCTCGCGCTCGCCGCCGGATCCCGCACCGACGCCTCGCGCATCCTGACCTCTGCTGGCCTTTCTCACGAGGCTATTGAGACCGCACTAGCCCAAGAGTTCGCCGCGAGCCTGGCCGCTGCTGGTGTCACGATCGACACCGAGACATTGCCTGTGTCCACTCCACAACCACGACGTCGATTGCGACTCGGCGCTTCGTCGAAGGCCGCCATGGTGCGTGCGGTGCGAGCCGCCGAAGGTGACCGTCAGATTCGACCAGCGCACCTCCTGCTTGGCATCCTTGGTGCGCAGCTGGGAACTGTCCCGCGTGCGCTTCAACTCGCCGGCGTCGACCAAGCCGAACTCACCAACCTCACCGAACAAGCCCTCTAACCCTTAGAGGGCGAGGAAGCCCAGCAGGTCTTGGCGGGTGAGGACGCCGACGGGCTTGCCGTCGTCGAGCACGAGTACAGCGTCGGCGGAGTGCAGCGCATCGACGGCAGCCGAGGCCGACTCACCCGACCCGATCTGCGGCAGCGACTCTGACATGTGATCCCCCACGCGATCAGACAGGTGGGCGCGGCCAGCGAACAACGCGTCCAGCAGATCTCGCTCGACCACAGATCCCGCGACCTCAGCGGCCATGATCGGTGGCTCGGCCTGCACGACCGGCATCTGCGATACGCCGTACTCACGCAAGATCTCGATCGCTTCGGCCAGAGTTTCGTTGGGATGGGTGTGAACGAACTGCGGCAACGTTCCGCCTTTGCTCCGCAACACGTCAGCCACTGACCGACCCGCATCGCCCTGCGGTAAGAACCCGTACTGCGCCAACCACTCATCGTCGAAGACCTTCGACAAGTAACCACGCCCCGAGTCGGGGAGCAGCACGACGACGAAGTCATCGGCAGTTAGCCGCGACGCAACGCGCAGTGCAGCCACCGCGGCCATGCCACACGAACCACCAACCAACAGCCCGTCTTCGCGCGCTAGTCGTCGCGTCATCGCGAACGAGTCGGCGTCAGAAACCGCAATGACCTCGTCGACGATCGACGGGTCGTACGTCGTTGGCCAAAAGTCCTCGCCGACACCCTCGACGAGATACGGGCGCCCGGTGCCGCCCGAGTACACCGAACCCTCAGGATCAGCGCCGATGATCTGCACTCGACCATCTGACACTTCCTTCAAGTAACGACCAGTACCGGTGATCGTTCCCCCGGTACCGACGCCCGCAACAAAGTGCGTGATCTGACCATCGGTCTGCTCCCAGAGTTCGGGACCAGTCTGTTCGTAGTGCGACAGCGGATTCTGCACGTTCGCGTACTGGTTGGGCTTCCAAGCGCCAGGGATCTCTTCGACCAGCCGGTCGCTGACGTTGTAGTACGAGTCGGCGTGCTCCGGGGGCACTGCCGTCGGACAGACCACAACGCGGGCGCCGTACGCCTCGAGAACGCGAATCTTGTCCTTCGAAACCTTGTCGGGGACGACGAAGACGCATGAGTACCCGCGTTGTTGCGCGACCAGGGCCAATCCAACGCCGGTGTTGCCTGATGTCGGTTCGACGATGGTTCCCCCAGGCTTGAGCAAGCCCTCTCGTTCTGCGGCATCGATCATGCGAAGCGCGATGCGATCTTTGACGGAACCGCCGGGGTTTAGGTACTCCACCTTTGCGTAAACGGGAGCCGCGATCCCCTCGGCAACCCGCCGAAGCCGGACGAGCGGAGTATTGCCAATGAGGTCGACAATCGAGTCGTAGGTCTGCACGTCTGCACCCTACCCACGGGGAATAGGCGTGCCGCACGTGAAGCAGACGCCTAGGCTGTCCATACTTCATATGCGAACTCCACATCAGAATTTCAGATGCGAACGGAGTCGGCGGTCCGCAGGAGGTGAGCGCCGATGAGCAGGGCAAGTCGAGCTCGCGCCATCACAGCAGCGGCTGCGGTTGGCGGAGCAGGGCTCGTGGGCGTCGGCGGCGCCGTCTATACGGTGCTGGTCGGCCAGACCAGACTCGCCCGCAAACGGATCGGACCGACTGACCAACCGCCCCCCAATCCAGACGGCCGGTACGGACGCGGTGAAGGTGACCCCATCCGGCTGGCGGTACTCGGGGACTCTGGTGCGGCAGGTTTCGGGGTCGACGACCCGAAGCAGACCACCGGCGCAGTGATCGCCTGGGGTCTGGCACTGACGATGGGGCGGCCCGTCGAGCTTCACTGCGTGGCAGTGGTCGGTGCCCAAAGTGGGGACCTGGCAGCGCAACTCGAACTTGTGCTTCCTCATCGCCCAGATGGCGCGGTCATCATGATCGGCGCGAACGACGTTGCCCACAAAGTCGCACCCGGACGTTCGGTCGCGCTGTTGAGCGATGCAGTAACCGAATTGCGCGCTGCAGGGGTAGAAGTCGTCGTCGGCACTTGCCCGGACCTCGGCACAGTCCGGCCGATTCCTCACCCACTCAAACTGATCGCCCGCCGATGGAGCCGCTCACTGGCCGCTGCACAAACCGTGGCCGTCGTCGAATGCGGGGGACGCAGCGTCGCGCTGGCGGACCTACTCGGCCCGGAGTTCGACGCACATCCAGACAAGATGTTCGGTCCCGACGGTTTCCACCCGTCACCGGCTGGCTATGCCGCAGTCGCGGCAGTCATCGTCCCGAGTTTGCATGCCGCGCTGTCCGAAGTCGAGGCGCCGCCAGCAGCGTCCGGTGAGGTGCTCGCCATCGACGAAGCCGCGGTCGCTGCGGCGGAGGTTGCCGGCACCGAGGTCATCCCCACAGGGCAGGGGCTGGCTCCGGGTCGGTGGGGTCGGTTAACGCTGCCTGCGGTTCTGCGTCGTCGCGAACGTCAAGCCGTCCCCGAACCCGTCGGGGAACCCGTCAACTAGCTGATTACCCGCAGTCCCGCGAGGCGATCGCTCAGTTGCGCGGTTAGTTCCTCGCGATCGACCTGACGACCGTCGAGCGTCGCCTGGACGCTGTCCGTCCAGTCCGCCAGCGCCGTGAGCAGGTCGTACGCCACCACGCGTAACTGATCACCGCAACTCAGCGGTCCCACCTGTGGAAGTGGGTGCGGGTGCGGCGACGGGTCCTGGCCGCGACCCACAACTGCGGCTTCGGCGGCGACGCACCAGGTCGAGACCTCGACGGTGGCCTCGGTCAGTGAACCGCCGTCTCGCTCCGGAAGGGCACGATCCAGCCGAGACGCCGGAAGGGAGCGCAGTCGATCTACCAGGCGGTCGAGGCTGGTCCTCAGTTGCTCGTCGACCCCGCTTGTCATGGCAGCGACGCTACTGGGGCGATCAACGACTGGCCGTCCCTGAGGCGCCAAAATGAGCCGACTCCTGCCCCTTGTGCCTTCGGCGGGAGTGAGGCACCGTGGACGTGCGAACGAACCCTGAGCCCTGGAGGCGCCATGTCATCACTGCACCACTCCGAGGAGACCCACGCGAACCTCGTGGCCCGACTGCCAGATGCGACCGGGCGCGAGATGACCGATTGGTTTCAGGTGGTGCAGGATGGCCCTGCGTTGACCCGGTTCGAGGAACGGGTGCATTGGCTGCAGGACGAGTATCAACTTCCCCACAGTTACGCGACCGCCGTTGTGCACGAGTACGACATGGATCGTGCGGCACGACGCGTCCGATAGTCAGCCCTCATACTCGAAGGCCGCCGCCCGTGTGAACGGGACGACGGCCTTCGACTTGTCTTGAGGTCTTACCTGTGGTGCTCAGTTCCGGCTAAGAATCGCGAACAGTCGAAGCAGTTCGAGGTACAGCCAAATGAGGGTGACAACGAGCCCGAAGGCCGCGCGCCACGACTCTTGCTCCGGCATCCCGGCATTAACTGCGGTCTCAATCGCGTCGAAGTCGAGCGCCAGAGTGAACGCCGCAAGCGCGACACCGACCACACACAGCAACAAGCCCAGACCGCCGGTGCCGTAGAAGCCGAATCCATCGCCGACTCCGAAGATGGCGGAAATGAAACTCGCAATCGCGACGAAGAGATAGCCAACCAGCGCGATCATCATCATTCGCTTGAATCGCGAAGTGACTCTAATGATGCGCGTGACGTACAGGAACAGCATCGCGGCGAAAGCCGCGAAAGTCCCGATGACCGCCTGGATCACGATGGTCGGGTCAGTCGCGGCTGAACCTGGCTCAGTGGCATAGTTCGCGTAGATCAGGCTGATGCCGCCCAGCATGATCCCCTCGACCACCGCGTAGGCGAGAAACACCGGAGGGCGCACCTTGCTCGATACGGCACCCCAGATTCCCAACCCGAGGCCGATAAACATGGCGATAAGCACCACGCCCCAGGAAACCTCGAGCTGCCAAGCGCCATAGGCGAAGACAAAGACCAGCGCGAACATCACCGCGGTCTTCGCGATCACGTCGGTCACCGTCATGGGGTTTGCCGACCGCACGGTCGGTGCGGCGACGTACCCCTGGTCGACTACCGTCGCCTCAGGGGCGGTGGCAGTGGCCGTAGTGGTCGCGCCAAAACCGGCGTAGCCACCGTTGCGCTTGGCTTCTTCCTCCATGCGCGTAAGGACAGGATTCTTCGATTGCATCGGGACGGATCGACCCTTTCTGGGTTGTGACGACCTATCTCAAGGTTAACTCACGAGGCAATGGACGGCAGCCCAACGGTGGTGCCCGGAGCGGGATTCGAACCCGCACGCCTTTCGGCAGACCATTTTAAGTGGTCCGCGGCTGCCAATTACGCCATCCGGGCAGGGCTCCAGCGTAGGGCCAACCCGGTGTAACCCCGCTAAGCAGCGGGCCGTTTAGCCTCACCGGGTTTGGCGGCATCCTGGAACTCATTGAAGGGTTCGTGCATCGACCACAACGACACAATCTCACGCTTAAAGAACAGTGCCAGTGTCCAGTCCGCGATCACTCGCATCTTGCGATTGAACGTTGGCACTCGACTGACGTGGTAGGTGCGGTGCATGAACCACGCAGGTAAGCCCTTGACCTTGACCCCGTAGACGTTGGCCACACCTTTGTACAAACCGAGTCCGGCAACCGAACCGACGTACTTGTGCTTGTAGTACTTCGGTGGGAACCCACGCAAGTGGGCGATGATGTTGTCGGCCAGCACCTTCGACTGTCGAACGGCGTGCTGCGCGTTCGGTGCGCACATCGCCCCGTCGTCGCTGGTGAGATCCGGGACGGCGGTGCCGTCACCGGCACCCCACGCGTCGTCTAGCCCCTCGACCTTCAATGCGGCCGTCATCTTCAAGCGACCGTGGTCGTCCAGGGGCAAGCCACTAGCGCCAAGCATGGGGTTCGCTTTGACGCCAGCGGTCCACACCAGGGTCTCGGTGGGGAACTCCGTGCCGTCGGACAGTACGACGTGACCACCGACGCACGACTCCAACCGCGTGTTCAGGCGAACGTCAATCCCCCGCTTGCGCAGCAACTCGACGGTCCACTCGCCCATCTCAGGTCCAACCTCGGGCAAAATTCGGTCGGCCGCTTCGACAAGGTAGAAGTGCATGTCGTCCGCGCCGATCGATGGGTAGTAGCGGCGCGCGTAGATCGCCATGTCGGCGAGTTCGGCCAGCGCCTCGGTGCCGGCAAAGCCCCCACCGACGACCACGAAATTGAGATTGCGCTCACGTACCGCCTGGTCGTGGGTGGACTCGGCGATGTCGAGGCACTCCAACACTCGGTTCCGAAGTTGAATCGCTTCCTCAACGGTCTTGAAGCCCGTCGCCCATTCGGCCAAGCCAGGGATAGGAAGGGTGCGCGAGATGGAGCCGACTGCCATGACGAGTTGGTCGTACTCCATAACAAAGGGCTCACCCTCAAGGGGTTGGACCGTCGCTGTCTTGTTGACGTGGTCGATCGAAGTCACACGTGCAGTAACGACCTCCGCCCCCCGCAGCACCCGTCGCAACGGGACCACAACGTGTCGAGGCGAGACAGCACCAGCTGCCGCCTCTGGCAGGAACGGTTGATAAGTCATGTACGAGCGGGGATCAACGACGGTGACCCGGGCCTCCCCAGCACGCAATTTCTTGAGCAACCGCATGGATGTGTAGAGGCCCACGTACCCGCCCCCGACAACCAAGATCCGCGGGGGTTGCTTCGGCGTGCTCTTGTTGCTCATGACGTGAGCCTAGGCGGGCGCCTGGACGCGCCTACTTGTACGTAGCGGCAAAACCTTGACGTCAAGTTATTCCTTTCGTTTGCCGGGTGACGCGACTCCTCCTAACGCAGCCGCCCTGGCCATCACCGCGTCGATCATGGGTTCGGTCAACTTCCCGGTGAAAGTGTTCTGTTGACTGGGATGGAAGCACCCGAGCAACGTCAAGCCACCAATCGAAGTTTCGGCGCCGTGGCCAAAGGCCGGTTTCGGCGTTGGCAATGCATCCCCCGACCGCGCGAGTGCTGCGAGCACGGATGTCCAACCGAAGGCACCGAGGGCAACGACGACCTGCAGCTCGGGTCGGATCAACGCCAACTCTCGATCGAACCACGGGGCGCAGGTATCACGTTCGAGCGTCGTGGGCTTGTTGGCCGGCGGGGCGCACCTCACCGCCGCGATCACGCGCGTCGCGATCAACCGCAAGCCGTCGTCGAGTCCAACCGACTCAGACTGATTGGCAAGTCCAGTTCGAAACATCGACGCGAAAAGCCAGTCACCGCTGCGGTCCCCGGTGAAGACCCGTCCCGTCCGATTTCCCCCGTGAGCCGCAGGAGCCAGTCCAACCACCAAGACCGACGGATGCTCATCGCCGAAGCCGGGGACGGGTCGAGCCCAGTACGTCTGGTCTGCGAACGACTTACGTCGATCACGACCTACCTGCTCCCGCCACTCAACCAGTCGCGGACACGCACGACAGTTCGTGATGTCGCGCGTCAGTGCAGCAAGGTCTTTGGAGCGACTCACTCGATCAGGCGACGCCGTAACGTCTCGATCGTGCGGTCCCACGCCAACGCCGCGGCCTCCGCGTCGTATACCTCTGGCCGATCGTCGTTCAGGAACGCGTGATGGGTGCCCGGGTAGTCGAAGATTTCGACGCTGCCACCGGCGCCCTCGATCGACGCCTTGGCCTGCTGGATGCCCTCTGCGGCCGACGTACCGTCCTCTTCTGAGCAGTGAATCACCGCAGTCTTACCCGCGTAGCTCGGCCAGTTCGGGCTCATGCGCTCCCACGGCATTGCCGGATAGAAACCAACGGCGACCACGACATTGCGCGCGAGGGTTGCCGACCACAGCGCCAGCGACCCACCCATGCAGAACCCGACAACTCCGATGCCGTCAACAGTCGTGGAGTCATGTTCAAACAGATACCGAGCTGCGCCCGAGATCTGCTCGGCAGCACTGTCCATGGCCAGACCCATCATCAGTCGCATCGCTTCGTCAGGCTCGCCAGTGGTGACGCCGTGGAAAAGATCTGGCGCTAGGGCAACGAATCCCGCATCGGCAAGCCGATCGGCGACCCCTGTGATGTGCGGCACTAGCCCCCACCACTCCTGCACGACGATGACACCTGGGCCTTGCCCAGACTCGGGCAGCGAAAGGTAACCCTGCGATCGACCACCATTGCTCGCGAACGTAACCATCTCAGCCATGGACAGACCCTACTTATCAAAGTTGCTAGGCGGAACGGGCGCTATAGCGCCCGCAATGCCTAGCAACAATTGCTCAAGCATGCTCAACGCGCAATGGACAGCGCGATCCCGTCCAGGATGTCGTGTTCGCTGACCAGCAGGTCTGGGACTCCCACAACCGCCACGATCGTTGACAGAACTAGTGAGCCAGCCGCAATGACATCAACCCGACCCGGATGAATGACCGGATTACTCGACCTTTTCTCATGTGCTGAGTAGAGCAATTCCTCGCACGTCCGATGAACGTTCACTGCTTCGATCCTGGCACCGTGGATCTGAGCCGGGTCGTACTCCCACAATCCGAGAGATAACGCAGCAACTGTCGTAACCGAACCAGCCAGCCCCACCATCGTCTTGGTCTGACGCAGCGGCATGACGGTTGCCACGTGTTTGAGTGCCGCCTCTATGTCATCGCGCGCGGCCGAGACTTCAGCTGGATGCGGCGGGTCATTCACAAAGTGTCGTTCGGTCATCCGGACGCATCCGACATCAACTGACATCGCAGCCGAGATCCCGTTGATCGGGTCACCCATGACGAACTCGGTGGATCCACCGCCGATGTCGACTACCAGATAAGGCAACGGGTGTTCGGCAGCCACCAGTTCGTGGGTGGCTCCAACGAACGACAACTTCGCCTCATCGTCCCCAGAGATCACTTCAGGTTCGACCCCTAACCGCTCACGCACGGCGTCGACGAACACCGAACGATTGCGCGCATCACGGGTGGCCGACGTTGCAATGAATCGAACCCGCTCAACATCGTGCTGCCGAATGACTCCCGCGTAGTCGTCGACTGCTGACAATGTTCGATCAAGCGCGCTTTGCGATAGCGACCCGGTGCGGTCGAGGTCTTCACCTAGCCGCACGATCTCCATGCGTCGGACAACGTCGTCAAGGCCACCAGTTGTCGCGTCGACATCTGCAATCAGCAGTCGAATCGAGTTCGTGCCGCAGTCGATGGCTGCCACTCGCCGACTAGGCATCGGTTGCCTCCACTAGGACGCACGGTGATTCTCGACGCAATCCTCGCTCATTGAGTAGCCGAAGCGTCTCGTCGCCGAGCGGGTTCACGCCGGGTCCGGCTGCCAGGGCATGCGCCGCAAGCACGTGCAAGCACTTGACCCGATCGGGCATACCGCCAGCTGACACTCCGGAGATCTCAGGAACCGAGTCGAGTGCCTCGCGGCGTCTTAGGTAGTCGAGGTGCGCCAATTGATACCCGGCCGCAAGCGCCGGCTCTGCGCCAAGTCGCTCCTGCATCAAGCGCATAACCCCTTCGGCTTCGAGGGTGCCGATCGCACTGTTTACGCGTGGGCAGGTGAGGTAGTAGAGCGTCGGGAACGGCTCACCGTCGGGCAACCGTGGCTCGGTTTCGACGACGTCAGGCAGACCGCACTCACAGCGGTGGGCAACTTGACGCATACCTCGAGGCGGACGACCCAGCTGCAACTCGACAGCGCGCGCATCCACCGGATCGACGGAGGTCACAGGAACCAACAGCCCCAACGACTACGAATCGCCGTCGGCCGCGCTTACCGACTGCCAGAGGGTGGAGTACCAAGCAACCTCGGGCTTACCAGCACGCTGAATCTCGGGATCACGTGCCTGCTTCACGTCGTCAGGCGACAACAGCACCAGGCCTGTCTCCCCTGGGAAGACGTAGTGCAGACGTTCGCGCGCTTGCATCTCGACATAGGACGGGTTGTCCCAACGCGTCTGCTGCTGTTGCAAACTCGTCACCTGGTGCTGACGTGCCGCGATTTCTCGTTGAAGCGCCCCGATTTCAGCCCGCTGTGCGACGTACTCACGTAGCGGGAATGCCAACGAAAGAACAAGGGCTGCCAGCACCAACAACAAAATGGCTGCCCGCGTTGTCAGTCGTGACCACATCGGAACGTCGGTGACGACCTCAAGCCGCGCGTCAGCGTCGCGTGAGCGCGTGGTCTGGGATCTTCGAGACGCCATGACCTAGACGGTAAACCGCGGAAAGGCTGATGCCCCCGCGTAACGCGCCGCGTCGTCGAGTTCTTCTTCGATACGCAGCAACTGGTTGTACTTTGCGACCCGCTCCGACCTGGCGGGGGCGCCGGCCTTGATCTGCCCGCAGTTGGTTGCCACTGCCAGATCCGCGATCGTGGTGTCTTCGGTTTCGCCTGAGCGGTGGCTCATCATGCAGCCATATCCGTTGCGATGCGCGAGGTCGACCGCGTCCATCGTCTCGGTCAGCGTGCCGATCTGGTTGACCTTGACCAACAGCGAATTACAAACGCCCTCGTCGATGCCCCGTTGCAGTCGCTGTGGGTTGGTCACGAATACGTCATCGCCGACAAGCTGGACCGCGTCGCCAAGTGTCGAGGAGATATGGCGCCAGCCGTCCCAGTCGTCCTCAGCCATCGGATCCTCGATGGAAACCAAGGGGTAGTTCGACACCAGCTCCTGGTAGTAGTCGGCCATCCACTCCGCGCTGCGCGACTCGTTTTCGAAACGGTAGGTACCGGTTGAGTAGAACTCGGTGGCCGCGACGTCGAGTGCCAGAGCGATCTGACTACCTGCAGTGAACCCTGCGGTCTCGATCGCAGTGAGCAAGAGGTCCAGCGCCGAACGATTACTCGAAAGATCCGGCGCAAAGCCACCTTCGTCACCGAGCCCAGTACTGAGTCCTTTGTCCTTCAGCACTGACTTCAGACTGTGGTAGACCTCTGCGCCCCAGCGCACCGACTCGGCGAACGTGGCGGCCCCAATAGGAGCGATCATGAACTCTTGAATGTCAACGTCGGTGTCAGCATGCGCTCCGCCATTGAGCACGTTCAGCATGGGTACGGGAAGCAGGTGGGCATTCGGGCCACCGAGGTAGCGAAACAGCGGGAGGTCTGCTGACTCGGCTGCCGCCTTTGCTACCGCCAGCGACACACCAAGGATCGCGTTGGCCCCCAATCGCGCCTTGTTCGGTGTGCCGTCTAGGTCGATCATCACTTGGTCAACAAGGCGCTGTTCACTGGCCTCATAGCCGAGAAGTTCAGGTCCGATCTCGTCATCAACGGCTAGGACAGCCTTCTCGACACCCTTGCCTTGGTACCGCGTGCCCTCGTCACGCAACTCGACGGCTTCGTGAACACCAGTGGACGCGCCAGAAGGTACGGCCGCTCGACCCACCGTCCCGTCGTCCAAGCCAACTTCGACTTCGACGGTGGGATTGCCTCTGGAATCGAGGATTTCGCGGGCGATGACGGCGTCGATACTCGACACGACTAGTACTCCTGACCTTGTGACTCGAACGAAATGCTCAAAGGTGCGGCTGGAGGGCGGCAGACGGCAAGAGCCTACCGGCCAGCTGCCCCACTACGTCGCTGACTCGATGGCGCGGATCCGCTCGGCGAGGTCCACCGCCGCCTGACGTAGCGCCCCCTCGGCGTCGAGCCCCTGGCGTCGCGCTGCACTGACGACCCCCAGTAGCAGCAGCCCCAACTGCTCGAGGGTCAAATCCTCGGGGAGTTCCAACTCGTCGATCTCGACCGGGACTTTTGCCTGTGCCGCTCGCCCGATCAGCTTGGTTGACAGCGCTAGGGCTGGCAGCGCCATAGGCACGCCGTCCACCGAAGATGTCCGCCCCTTCTCTGCAGCCTTTAACTCGTGCCAGTTCGTTTCGACCTGTTCAGCAGTCGTGGCATCAACGTCGCCAAAGACATGCGGATGACGTCGAACCAACTTTTCAACGATTCCTGCCGCAACGTCATCAATAGACCAGGGGCGGTCCGCGTTCTCCTCGGCTACGCGCGCGTGGAACGCGACCTGCAACAGTAGATCGCCAAGTTCTTCGCGCAGTTCGTCAAGGTCGCCGGTGTCGATCGCGTGTAGTGCCTCGTAGGTCTCCTCAAGGAGGTACGGCGCCAGCGAGTCGTGGGTTTGCGCTGCGTCCCACGGGCAGCCACCGGGACTCCGCAATCGATCCATGACTGCGACCAGATCAATCAACCTCGCACCCGGCACGTCGAAAGAGCCAAGCATGACTTCGAGTTCTGGCGCATTGCCCGCCTCGGCGGCTTGAGCCAGTTTCGGGGCCAACGCATCGCCGAGCGAGGGGTCTCCGTCATCGGCGACCAACCACACCACGCTTGCGTCTGCGCTGGTATCGAGTAACAGTCGCGCGAGTTGATTGGGGCTTGCGACGTCCACGACGGTTGTCGGTAGTTCTGCATCTAGGAGCACACTGCGTAGTGGGTGGTCGACCGTGCAAAGAATTTGATCAGCGCGTTCCAGGGTTTGCCAGGCAGACCTGGTCAGTAACCCGGTTGCCACTCGATGCGACGTCGACAGCAGAACCAGCCGACCGCTCATCGGCTACGGGCCTGGGGACGGCTGCGGGCTGGCTGTTGCCGCGCCCGCGAGTGTCGACAACCGGTCGGTGGCTCTGGGTTCAACTCCGGGGATCGTGGGGTTCCACTTTCCGAACCGCGGGTTGATGGAGACTCCAAGGTCGTCTGCCGTCTTAACGAGTGCAGCGGCAAGGGCGGCGGTCTTTTCCTGCTGCGATCCATTCGGCGTGAGTTCGTCAGCCAACTTGTTCCGAAGCACCACGGTCTTGGCGGCGCGTGGCAACTGTGACGGCGGAATACCGGCTTGCGTCACAATCTGCAGACGCTGCGCTTGGTCGTATTGCGAAAGAAACTGGTCGACGTCGGCGTCGGAAGCCGTGACACCTTCGTCGGACGCGAGTTCCTCAGTCAGTGCTTCGTCGACCCACATCGAGACGATGCGTTGATTCAAGTCAGCCGGCGACAAAGACAGCTCGGCATCGGCGTTGGCGACCACAGAGTTGACCTCGTCAGCGGTGTCGCCGACCTGAGCTTCAGTCAGCGATTGGTCGCCAACGATTGCGGCCGATCCAGACTTCATGGGGGTGCACGCGGTCAGGAACAGCAAGGCCGCTGCAGTTGCCACTACAGCCACTCGTCGCTGGCGAGTCGTCGAAAGTGCGCTCACGGCCTTCCCTTCTCACATAAGTACTGACTGAACCAGTTCAGTCACCCACTCCAGCAATGCTGCCCCACGGAGCGGCTCGCCGCCGACCCGCGCAGTCCGCGGCGCTGGTACCAGGATGGTACGGACGGCGGGCTTGACGATGGTCCCCGGGTAGAGCCGGTTGAGGCGCATCGTGGCCGACTCCGGGAGTTCGACGGGCGCCAACCGGATCTTGGTTCCCTGCTGCACCACCTCGCCAAGGCCGACACCCGCCCCCAAGATCCGGAACGTGGCGACTGCGAAGAGCAATTCGACCTCCCCCGGCAACACCCCGAAGCGATCGACCAACTCCTCGCGAACCGCCTCGAGCGCTGCTTCGTCGTGGGCAGAGGCCAGTCGCTGGTACGCCTCGAGTCGGACCCGCTCTGATGGGATCCATTCGGTGGGCACGTGCGCATCGATCGGAAGCTCGACCTTGAGCTCGTTGACTTCCGGCGGCGGCTCGCCGGCAAGTTCACCCTTCAGCCGCGCTACGGCTTCGCCTACCAGCCGTACGTAGAGATCGAAGCCAACGCCCTCGACATGCCCGGACTGCTCGCCGCCGAGGACATTGCCAGCACCGCGGATCTCCAGATCCTTCATTGCTACCGCCATCCCCGAACCGAGGTCGGTGTGTGACGCGATGGTGGCGAGTCGGTCGTGGGCGGTTTCGGTCATCGGACGTTCGGGTGGATACAAGAAGTAGGCGTACCCGCGGTCTCTCCCGCGCCCAACGCGACCGCGCAACTGGTGAAGTTGCGACAAGCCCAGCAGGTCAGACCGCTCGACGATCAACGTATTGGCGTTACTGATGTCGAGTCCCGACTCCACGATCGTTGTGCAGACAAGTACATCGAATCGCTTATCCCAGAAGTCAACGATGATCTGCTCAAGGGATCCCTCGCTCATCTGGCCGTGCGCTACTTCGATCCTCGCCTCAGGTACGAGGTCGCGGATTCGCCTGGCCACCTTCTCGATGGACTCGACTCGGTTGTGCACGAAGAAGACTTGCCCTTCACGTAGCAACTCCCGACGAATGGCAGCCGATATTTGCTTCTCTTCGTAGGGGCCGACGAACGTGAGCACGGGATGACGTTCCTCAGGCGGCGTCAGAATCGTCGACATCTCTCGGATGCCACTGACCGCCATCTCAAGCGTTCGGGGAATCGGTGTGGCCGACAACGTCAAGACGTCCACATACGTGCGCAACGCTTTCAGATGTTCTTTGTGCTCGACACCAAACCGCTGCTCTTCATCGACGATCACCAAACCTAAGTCCTTGAACGACGTGCGGGCTTGCAGGAGTCGGTGGGTACCGATCACCACATCAACCGTGCCCGACTTGAGTCCCTCAAGCACCGCGGCAGCTTCACTGTCGGTTTGGAACCTCGACAACGCACTTACAGCGACCGGGAAGGTACCGAACCGTTCGGCGAACGTGTTCGAATGCTGCTGGACGAGCAACGTCGTGGGCACGAGTACGGCGACCTGCTTACCGTCCTGCACCGCCTTGAACGCCGCCCGGACCGCAATTTCGGTCTTGCCGTAGCCAACATCGCCGCACACGAGTCGGTCCATCGGCACCGGTTGTTCCATGTCGAACTTGACCTCGTTAATGCAGGCCAACTGATCGGGAGTCTCGACATAGGGGAAGGCGTCTTCCAACTCTCGCTGCCACGGAGTGTCCGGACCGAACGCGAAGCCCGGTGACGCCTGACGTGCTGAATACAACCTGACGAGTTCGGCAGCGATCTCACGAACGGCTTTCCGCGCACGGCCCTTGGTCTTGGCCCAGTCCGCCCCACCCAATCGATGCAACGACGGTGCCTCGCCACCGACGTAGCGCGTGATCTGGTCGAGTTGATCGGTCGGTACGAATAGGCGGTCACCCGGTTGACCGCGCTTGGCGGGTGCGTACTCGATGAGTACGTACTCGCGGGTCGCACCCTGAACCTCGCGCTGCGTCAGTTCTACGTAGCGACCGACACCATGCTGCTCATGCACGATGTAGTCGCCTGGTTGCAGCTGCAGCGGGTCGATCGACGGTCTGCGTCGCGACGGCAACCGGCGCATGTCTTTGGTAGACGATCGCTGCCCGACTAAGTCCGACTCGGTCAGGACCATCAGTCGCAGTGACTCGCTCGTTAAGCCGTGCTCGATCGAGCCCGTGGAGACGTGAACAACAGCAGCGTCGGGTACCTCATCGAGCGACTGGTCGATGCGGACCGCGATGTCAGCCTCGCCCAGCTGCTCAGCCAACCGCTGGGCGGGTCCGTGCCCCGGTGTGACCAGAACAACTGTCCAACCATCGGCCAACCCCTGACGGACATCTGCGATTGCCCGGTCTGTGTCCCCGCGATACTCGGTGGCGTTCCGCAATTCCGACGTGACAACCACGTCCTGGTCCGCTTCTACTGACCCGAAAGGTCCAACTCCCCACCAGAGCAGCCCGCGCTCTGCCGCCGCAATCTGAACGTCCTCCCACGATCGGTACGACGCCTCGCCGAGATCGATCGGAGTGGTGTTGCCAGCAGCGGCATTCACCCACGACGCCGCTAGGAACTCCGCGCTTGTTTCCAGAAGGTCGTGACTCCTACGCCGCACTCGCTCAGGGTCGACGACCAGAACACACGTCGCCTGATCGACAACATCAACAAGCAGTTCCATCCCCTCGGCTAGTACCGGTGCCAACGACTCCATTCCCTCGACCGCGATGCCTTCAGCGATCTTGTCGAACACCTCCGCGAGTCCTGCGTACTCCGAACCCAGCGTTTTAGCTCTGGCGCGGACCGACGCCGTCAGTGGCAGTTCACGAACAGGTGGTGCCCAGACGCCGTGTGCTGCCACCTCAAGGCTTCGTTGATCAGCCACCCGGAACCAGCGAATCTCTTCAACGGTGTCGCCCCAGAACTCCACTCGCAGTGGATGCTCTTCGACAGCCGGAAACACATCCAGAATCCCTCCCCTGACGGCGAAGTCCCCACGCTTTTCGACGAGGTCCACTCGGCCATACCCAGCGTCGACTAGCCGCCGCGACAGATCGTCGAGTTCAGCCTCCTCGCCGGCTCGAACTACCACCGGTTCGAGGTCACCCAGCCCCGTCACGATCGGTTGCAAAAGCGCTCTCACCGGAGCCACCAGAACGCAGATCGCGCTAGCTCCTGGGTCGGACCGATCGGGATGGGCCAACCTGCGCAACACCGCTAACCGGCGGCCAACAGTGTCGGAACGAGGCGAGAGTCGTTCGTGCGGCAGCGTCTCCCACGAGGGGAAGATCGCCACGCCTGCCGGATCGACGAAGGAACTCAGCGACGACGCTAGGTCTTCAGCATCACGAGTAGTGGCGGTGACGACCAGAACTGGTCGGCTGCCAGCCGTCGTTATCGCGGAGGCCAGGAACGGCGGAAGGGCGCTGGGTCCAGTCAGGGTCAGCCGTCGGTCTGCACCCAATCCCTCAAGTGCTTGCTCGATCGAGGGCTCAGAGCGCAGCAACTCCACCAGTCCGGACAGCGACATGGCGACTCCGCAACGCAGATGTGGGCTCGGGTCCAACAGCGCCGCCCGAAGTGTTCCGGGCGGGCCGATGACAGGTTCAGCCTACGGCGCCGGCCGAAACCTGATCGAGGACTAGTCGTTGTAGTGAGATTGTGCACGCTCAAGTCCACCGTTGATGAGCGCCTCCACAGCGTCCGCCGTTCGGGAGACTCGCTCGGCGAGACCTTTTCGCTCTACCGCGGCGAAATCTCGCAATACGAACGAGGCAGGATCCTGCATGCCTGGCGGGCGCCCGATACCGAATCGGGCGCGGAAGTAATCTCCTGTGCCCAGTGACCCTCGCAGCGACTTCAGACCATTGTGTCCATTGTCCCCGCCGCCGTACTTGAGGCGAATAGCCCCGAACGGCAGGTCAAGTTCGTCATGAATTGCCAGGACACGGGCAGGAGTGGTTTTGTAAAAATCTGATAGTGACGCGACTGCCTGCCCAGAGTCGTTCATGTACGTCGACGGCTTTACCAGCACCGCTCGTACACCACCGCCATCGCCTGACAGATGGCCTTCGAGCACCAGCGCTCTGGCACGTTTGTGGCGCCGGAATCCACCGCCGAGTCGTTGACCGAGTTCGTCAGCGACCTGGAATCCGATGTTGTGTCGGTTCCCCGCGTACTCCGGTCCGGGGTTGCCCAGACCAACGATGAGCCATGGTCCCGGGGCGTCCGTGGGGTCGATCGAAGACACGTCAGTCTTCGGCCGGAGCCTCGGCTTCGCCTGCTTCGGTCGGCTCGGCGTCTCCAACAACCTCGTCCGTCGGCTCTTCTGGCTCTTCGGCAATCTGAGCCGAAAGCACGTGGACGACCACCATGTCGGGGTCAGCGGCCAGCGACGAGCCCTCAGGCAGCTCAACGTCGGACGCCCGAAGGCTCTGACCGACCTCAAGGCCCTCTACCGAGATGGTGAGCGACTCGGGGATGTGGGTCGCCTCAGCTTCGAGCGTGATGGTGTCGTTGACATGCTCCATCAGCCCCCCTGGCGCGATCTTGCCCTCGGTGTGAACGGGCACCTCAACGGTGACCTTCTCGCCGCGCTTCACAGCTACTAGGTCGACGTGCTCGATCGTGTAGCGGACCGGGTCGCGCTGGACAGACTTGGGGAGCACCAGTTCGACTCCGTCAGTCATCTCGATCGCCATCAGCGCGTTGGAGTTCTTCAGAGCCAGCATGAGTTCGTGAGCCGGAAGCGCCACGTGTTGAGTTTTCTCGCCGTGCCCGTAAATGACTCCGGGGACTTTCTTGTCACGACGTAGCCGGCGGGCAGCGCCCTTGCCGAACTCGGTACGTTGCTCGGCAACAATCTTGATCTCGGCCACGGTGAAGACTCCCGGCGGGTAATTACGGATAGGTGGGCGGTGCGGAACGTCGGTGCATCCGGCGGGCGGGCACCAGCACGCACCGCGTCGATCACGGGGCAGGCGATCCCTGTCACTGCAGGATCAGCCAGCACACCCTCGCCGGGTAACCCAGGAAGTTTAGCGATCAGCGGCCCATGGACCTAAATGATCATGGACCGGTCACGCGTTTCCGTCAAAGAGCGAGGTCACCGACCCATCGTCGAAGACCGCACGGATCGCGCGGGCAATAAGCGGAGCGATGGGGAGCACAGTCAACTTGTCGAACTGCTGCTCGGAGGAAATCGGCAATGTGTCGGTGACCACAACTTCGCTAATCCGGCTGTTCTTCAATCGGTCGATGGCTGGGCCAGAGAAGATTCCGTGCGTCGCGGTGACGATGACATCGCTGGCCCCTTGATCGAAGAGGGTCTCGGCGGCCTTCACGATCGTGCCGCCGGTATCGATCATGTCGTCCACGAGTACACAGATTCGATCGCGCACCTCACCGACGACCTCGAGGACCCTCACCTCGTTCGGCACATTGGGATCGCGACGCTTGTGAATGATTGCCAGCGGGCTGTTGAGGCGATCGGTCCAGCGCTCTGCAACTCGCACTCGTCCCGCGTCTGGCGAGACCACCGTGATCCGCCCGCGATCGGCGACTCTGGTGCTGACGTAGTGCGCGAGCGGCTCGAGGGCGAACAGGTGGTCGACCGGACCGTCGAAGAACCCCTGGATCTGCGAGGTGTGCAGGTCGACCGCCATCAACCGGTCAGCACCCGCGGTCTTGAAAAGGTCTGCCATGAGCCGAGCCGAGATCGGTTCGCGACCTCGGTGCTTCTTGTCCTGACGCGCATAGCCATAGAACGGAGTAACCACCGTGATTCGCTTTGCCGATGCGCGCTTAAGCGCATCGACCATGATCAGTTGCTCCATGATCCAGGTGTTTACCGGTGTCGTATGCGACTGCATAACAAAGGCATCGCAGCCGCGAACCGACTCCTCGAACCGAACAAAGATCTCACCGTTTGCGAAGTCATAGAGCGAGGTGGCACACAACTCGGTGTCGAGCTCGTAGGCCACCTGCTCGGCTAGTGCCTCGTGACCCCGCCCCGAGAAGAGCATCAACTTCTTGGAGTTGGTGGACTCGATCATTCGGTAGAACCCTCCGAGGTGTCCGTTATTCCGGTGGAACTTGTACCGGTAGGCGTAGTGCCATTGTTGCCGGTCGATGCGGCGTTGTCAGCGTCTTGTTCTCCGCCGGTCGATTGTTCGGCGGCAGCTGCTGCCACCGCTGATGGGCTGCCAGCCCGCTTCCGCGCCACCCAGCCACGAATCGTGCGCTGCCTCGCTCGGCCAACTCCCATGGCTCCAGCGGGTACGTCATCGGTGATAACCGAACCGGCCGCCGTGTACGCGCCATCCCCGATCTCCACTGGCGCTACCAGCATGGTGTCGCTGCCCACCCGCACGTGGTCGCCGATCACCGTGCGGTGCTTGGCCACACCGTCATAGTTGACGAACACCGTGGCTGCGCCGATGTTCGACCCCTCGCCGATCTCGGCGTCCCCCACATACGAAAGGTGCGGAACCTTTGATCCTGCTCCGATCCGCGAGTTCTTGGTCTCGACAAATGCCCCAGCCCGAGATTTGTCACCGAGCACCGTTCCAGGGCGCAGATACGTAAACGGGCCAACGCTCGCGCCCTCGCCTATCTCTGCCTGATCAGCCGTCGTTTGTCGGACGACGGCATTGGTCTTGACCACCGTGTCGACCAACCAGCAGCCAGGGCCGACCTGTGCTCCCGACTCGACTGAGGTACGTCCGGTCAGCGTCGTCTGGGGGTAGACGGTGACATCTGGTTGAAGAGCGACATCAACACCGATCCAGGTGGTCGACGGATCGACGATGCTGACCCCTGCTCGCATCCAGTCGTTGTTGATTCGGTCGCGCAGCAATGCCGCCGCGTCGGCCAACTGAACGCGGTCGTTGACTCCCATGACTTCGCGATGGTCCGACACCACCAACGCACTCACCCGCTGCCCGGCCGCAGTCAACCCTGACACCACATCAGTGAGGTACTCCTCACCCTGACTGTTGTTCCGGGTAAGCGCGGCAAGCGCAGCACGTAGGTACGTCACCTCGAATGCGTAGATCCCGGCATTGACCTCGTCGATCTCGCGCTGCTCGGCGGTCGCGTCGCGTTCCTCGATGATCCCCGTCACGGCACCTTGATCGTCCCTGGCGATACGGCCGTAGCCGAAGGGCTCCGAGAGTCGTGCGGTCAGCACCGTCGCCGCACCCGACGACGACTCACGGTCAGCGAGCAGTTCGGCAAGGGTTTGGTTGGTCAGCAGCGGAGTGTCACCACAGACGACCAGCACCGTGCCGGACAGTTCAGGGAGCGCCTCGAGCGCGATGCGCACCGCATGACCGGTGCCGTGTTGCTCCACTTGGTCGACGGTGACCGCCTCCGGAAAGGTGGTGGCGAGCTCGGCAACGACCTGGTCGCGGCCATGGCCGACCACGACGACAGTCTTGTCGGCGGCGAGCGGAGCGCAGGCGGCCAGCACGTGCCCGACCATGCTTCGACCAGCAAGCGGATGCAGCACTTTGGGGGTCGCCGAGCGCATCCGGGTGCCCTCACCGGCGGCGAGCACGATGACGGCGGCGGGGCGGGTCTCGCTCAAGGCAGGGGCTCCAGGCGACGCAGGGGCGGACCGCTCGAACGATACTCGGCGCCTTGGATTGGCCGAGGCAAACGCTCAAGGCTCCCGGGGGAGGGATCGAACCTCCATAGGCAGATCCAAAATCTGCAGTCTTGCCATTAGACGACCCGGGACGACCGCCACAGCCTACGAGAGCGACTGATCGCAGACTCGCGGGTGCTGGCCCCACCGCCCGGTACTGGACAACTTACGCCACCGTAAGTTACGGTGCCGTAACCTGGTTAGAGACCGCACTCGGCGACTCAACCTGGACTGAGGAGAGCTGCTTGTGACCACTACCCCCACCGCTCCGCTCAGCGCGGCCGAACTCGAGGCGCTGCACAACCCGCCCGTCGACCCAAGCGCCCAAGAGGCGCCGGAGCAACAGACCAGCGGCCACCTGTTCTGGCTCTACGTCTTCATCATCGTTCCTATGGCAGCCGTGGTCGCCGCGATCCCACTCGCGTGGGGAGGCTTCGTCGGATGGGTCGACATTGCGCTCCTCGTGGTCTTCTACAGCGTCAGCGCGGCGGGAATCACTGTTGGTTTCCACCGCTACTTCACCCACGGTGCCTTCAAAGCTCGGCCGTGGATGCGCACCACGTTGGCGATCGCTGGCACGTTGGCGATTGAGGGTCCGGTCGACCGATGGGTGGCCGACCACCGAAAGCACCATGCCTTCAGTGACAAGGAAGGTGACCCGCATTCGCCGTGGCGATTCGGCGACACCCTGCCAGCGCTCCTTAAGGGTTTGTTCTACGCACACATGGGCTGGCTGTTCGACATCGAACAGACTTCGCGCAGCAAGTACGCACCTGACCTCATGGCCGACCGCAGCCTGCAGCGCGTCGCGCGTGGCTTCCCGTTCTTGGTCCTCGTCTCGGTCTACTTGCCTGCCGTCCTCGGCGGACTTCTGACGTGGTCGTGGTGGGGTGCATTGACCGCCTTCTTCTGGGCCGGTCTGGTTCGCATCGCTTTGGTTCACCACGTCACCTGGTCGATCAACTCGATCTGCCACGTCATGGGAGAACACCCGTTCAAGTCGCGGGACCGCTCGGGCAACGTCTGGTGGCTGGCCATTCCGTCACTGGGCGAGAGTTGGCACAACCTTCACCACGCCGACCCAACGTGCGCACGCCATGGTGTCGAGAAGGGTCAGATCGACATCAGCGCTCGACTCATCCGTTGGTTCGAGATGGCTGGCTGGGTGTACGACGTTCGTTGGCCGAAAGCCGCCCGGCTCGATAGCCGGCGCGCGGAGTGACCGAAAACCCTCCCGAGGAGCGTCGCCGGTCACGGATGACAAGCGCGGCTCGCCGCGAACAACTACTTCAGGTCGGACGCAAGCAGTTCGCCGAGCGCGGGTTCGAGGCGACGTCGGTTGAAGAGATCGCGTCTAAGGCCGGAGTCTCCAAACCTGTTGTCTATGAACACTTTGGCGGCAAGGAAGGTCTGTACGCAGTCATCGTCGACCGCGAAATGCAAAAACTGCTCGGCATGGTCGAGGGCGCGCTCACCGAGACAAATCCGCGCAGACTCCTCGAGCAGGCCGCGCTTGCACTGCTCGACTACATCGAGAAAGACACCGACGGATTCCGGATTTTGGTACGCGACTCGCCAGTCGCGACGTCGACCGGAACGTTCGCCAGCCTGATCGGTGACATCGCTGCACAGGTCGAGCACCTTGTTGCAAAGGAGTTTAAGCAGCATGGTTTCGAAACAAAGTTCGCGCCCATGTACTCGCAGATGCTGGTCGGCATGGTGGCCCTCACCGGTCAGTGGTGGCTTGAGGTGCGCAAGCCGAAGAAGACCGACGTGGCAGCCCACCTGGTGAACCTGACCTGGAACGGGCTAAGCGCACTCGAGCGCAAACCCACGTTGCTAGGCCCGCGGGACCTCACCGACTAGCGTGCTCACATGAGCGAGCAGCCGCCGGACCCGCAGAATCCCAATCCCCAGACTCCGTCTCAGCCTCCGCCGCCTCCGACCAATCCCTACGCGCCGCCGCCACCGTCACAGCCACCGGTAGCCCCGCCGCCGACAACACCGCCGCCGATAACAGTTCCACCACCCGCCGCTGCTCCCAGCTATCCGCCCCCTCCGAATTACCCCCCTCCTGCGGCCTATCCGGCTGCTGCGGCTCCGATGTCCCCGGCTCCCACCTACGGCTATGGCACCGTCCCAGCACCGGTTCCTCAAGAAGGTGCCGGCGGTCTGGCCATCGCTGCCCTTGTCGTAGCCATAGCGTCTGCTGTCCTGTTCTGGTTCCCGGTCGTCGGTCTAGTGATCGCAGTCGTCGGACTGGTGCTCGGGATCGTGGCTTGGACGCGCGCCAGCAAGGCGGGACGTCGCAAGGGCATGGCGATCTCCGCCACCGTCATCTCAATCGTCACCTTGCTGATCTCGCTGGTCGTTACCCTTTTCGTCGTCTTTCTTTGGGGATTCATTGGCGACGTGCTGGACAACTGCACTGACCCAGGATTGACCGACGCACAGACAAATCAATGCATCCAGGATCAGTGGGATTCGCGATACGGCTCCACGGCGTTTCCGCAAACACCGTGACCACGATGCTTCGCTCATGACGGATCCTTCATTGCGTGCCGCAACCGACGAGGTTGATGAACTCGTTGCGGCCTGGCGACGCGAGCGGCCAGATCTTGATGTCTCACCGCTCGAAGTGCTGAGCCGAGTGACGCGGTTAGCCCGGCACCTCGATCGGGCACGCAGTCAAGCGTTCGCCGCGCACGGCCTGGAACTGTGGGAGTTCGACGTGTTGGTTGCCCTACGACGATCCGGCGCACCGTACGAGCTCTCTCCCGGACGCCTGCTGCAGCAGACACTGGTCACGTCGGGAACGATGACCAACCGCATCGACAGATTGGCGGGCCGAGGTCTGGTAGAGCGTCATCCCGACACCAGCGACCGCCGCGGTGTGATCGTCCGCCTTACCCCAGATGGTGCTGCCCGAGCCGACGCAGCGCTCATCGACTTGCTGAATCAAGAACAGCAGATCTTGTCCGGCTTGCCGACGGACGAGCAGGAACAACTCGCCTCGATGTTGCGAGTGTTGGTAGTGCCTTTCGACAACGCTTAGCTCATGGGCCGCGTGGGCTGCTGGCCAATCGTTGAAACGCAGGACCAGCAAAGTTGACCAAAGCGTTTGCGCCGTCAACTTTGAGAGTGGTTTCTATCCACCAACCGCCCTCGTGAACGATGCGGTGGTGGTGGCGGCAAAGCAACACCGCATTCGCCAGATCGGAAGCTCCACCATGTGCCCAATGCACGATGTGGTGGGCTTCGGTGAACCGCGGTTGGCGATGACACCCCGGAAAACGGCAGCCCCCGTCTCGAATGGCAAGCGCGCGGCGTTGATGCATCGAGAACAGTCGCTGCCGTCGCCCCAGATCCAACTCAAGCGAGTCAGGGCTTAGCAGAACTCGGCCGACGCTGGCGTCGCAGGCGATTCGGGCTACTGCCTGCGCGGTCAGCACAACGTCGCTTCCTCCGACGCTGATTCGCGGCGCACAGGTGGTTCCCGCCCGCGGTCCATCGGCGGCAGGAGATCCACCAACTCCGGTCAATGCATCGAGGGTGCAGATCACGTCCAAGTGCGGGCGCTCGGTCGCCAGCTCGGGCAACAGTGCATGGTCAGAACAAGCCCTGGCCAACTCGACCAGCCCATCTGCCCGTCGTTGCGGCGTGGTGCGAAAGTCGTCAGGACCGTTCGGTACCAAGAACGGTGCTAGTGCCGCAGACAACATCGCAGCCGACTCCGGATCGAGGATCCCGCTCACCGAAGTGACGTTGTCGAGTAGCGGGGACAACGTGAGCCAGCGTCGTTCGAACTGGTCGTTTGACTCAGCTAGCGCGCCATCGGGATTCACCGCGTTCTGCAGATGCTGGCCCGCCGTCCGCACCGCAGTGACGTCGGAGTTACGTGCCAACTCGGTAAGTACCGAGACCGACTCTTCGACAGCAGCTGGGGGAACCAACTTGATTGCGCGCGAGATTGCGCGGACCTGGTCGTAGGTGACGTGACCGGTAGACATGGCGTCAACCGCTTCGCGCATTGCGCCACGCTGACCACGGGCCAACCGAACACGTTCACTCGCATCGCCTGGGGCAAGTCGCAAGGCACCGCGCAACCACGCTTGAGTTGACGCGGCACCGTGAAGAACCTCTCCGTCGCCGTTGGCGTCGAAGGTTTCAAGGGTTCGCGTGAACAACGCCTCGCTAGCGTTGATGAGAGTGCGGATTCCAGCCAACCAGGCAGCCCGTTCAGCTGGAGCGGCTGGCACCGACTCAGCGTTCGAAAGCGCCCGGACACCATCGATGAGTGAGGCCAACTCACCAGGGACGATCGGGCTGAAACATCGGATCACTCCACTGAATCGTGTTCGAACGTATGTTCGAATTCTAGATCGAGCCGACCGACAATTGCTGAGCGACGTCGCTTGCTGTGGATATTCATCACTGCTGGGTTTTCGGTTCTCAGCCATCAAGATCGGCGGCAACATAACGACCATTACGCAACACCGGAACGACCTCGTCAGCGTCGACGATTTCGGCGAGCCGAACATCTTCTGCGAAGCCGCGCTCGACAAGTTCAAGTCCCGAAGGAACATCGGCGATGGAGTCACGTTCGTTGAAGGCCGCAGCGGCAGCACGCACGTCTGGAGAGAACCCCTTGTCGGCGCCGAGCTTGGCTAGCGCGTTCGCAATGGCGCCAGCTCCGATCAGGTCTTCGTAGCACGGACGCATCGTGCCATCGGCCCATTGCTCCCCCACCGGTACGAGTCCGACCGACGAGAACTGGCCATTGACCCAACGAGCAACCGTGCTGGCATTGCGCAGTGAACCCGCGACGACAATCAACCCGGACATCAACGCGGCATGTGAAATAACCGAACCGTTATCGGTCGGCATGATGAGTCGTTCGTTCTCCGTGACGTCGAGCAGGCTCTCCGGCGACATCGTTCGACCCTCGCGCATGTTGCGTCCGCGAACGAGCGTGGCACCGATGGCTCGAGCTAACTCCTCGGCTCGATCGCTCCCCGAGTGCGGCCAGACCGCAGCACCACGTGCCACGGCAACCGCGACGCTCGTCGAGAACGACAAGACGTCCACGATGACTACGCACTCGCAACTTTCCGAGAGTTGCCGCAATCCCTGAGGACCCCACTCAAGTCCCACTGTCAACTTCACGTGTCCACCACACGAGCTCCGCTTACTGGACCCCACGCGGCTCGTACGGATCGGCACGTCCCAGACGCGGTCAACGCCACTGCTAGGTCAAGACCATGCTCCTCGTCGCGCACGAGAAAGGCACACGACGGTCCCGACCCACAGACGATCGCCCCCACGCAGCCGTACTCCTCCCCGACGTCCAGCGTCATCGCGAGGTCTGGGAGCAGCGACACAGCCGCCCGCTGCATGTCGTTGCTCAGAACCCGACCCAGCAGCACCGGATCGCCTGACCTAAGAGCGGTCATCACCTTGTCGTTGACGTGCGGCTCCGGAAGCACGCTGCCACTTCGTAGCCGGTCCAACTCTTCGTAGACATCAGGGGTGGCCAAGCCGGTATCTGCGATGGCGAACACCCAGTGGAATCGGCCCCGAGCCAGCGCAGGCGTAAGCCGCTCCCCGCGGCCAAGGCCAACCGCGGTATGACCCATCAGGGCGAAGGGCACATCGCTGCCAATGTCGGCGGCCAATGTCAGCAGTTCTTCACGGTCCAGACCAGTCCCCCAGACGCGATCGAGCGCGACGAGTGCACCGGCGGCATCTGCACTTCCGCCAGCCATCCCACCAGCAACCGGAATGCCCTTTCGGATGTGCAAGTGCGCTCGGGCATCAACGCCACTGTGTTCAGCAAGCACTTGCGCCGCCACGAGTGCAAGGTTTGTTTCGTCCGTGGGAACGAGGTCGGCACCTTCGCCCTCAACACTGACTGTTAAGTGATCGCCGGTCAGTGCAGTGACATCGTCGTAGAGGCCCACTGCGTGAAAAACGGTTGCAACATCGTGATAGCCGTCCGAACGGGGGCCGCCGACGCTCAGTTGGAGGTTGACCTTCGCCGGGACGCGGACGGTGACCGAACTCACGGATCTCCCTTCCATGTCGAGGCGGCTGTCGAAACCTCCCGAAGCCTACGACCTGATTGGTGGTCGGTGCTCGGCGAGCGCCGCGAACTGCTCGACCGTCAACCGTTCTCCGCGCAACCCAGGATCGATATCGGCGGCCCGAAGCGCAGACTCGGCGGCTGCGGCTGAACCGGCCCAGCGAGCCAGCGCAGATCGCAGTCCCTTTCGTCGTTGCGAGAACGCCGCATCGATGACCTCGAACACTTCCTCACGACTTGCGCTGGTCTCAGGCGGGTTCCTGCGACGAAGCGACACGAGTCCAGAGTCGACGTGAGGAGCTGGCCAGAACACCCGTCGGCCGATGCGTCCGGCGGGACGAACGTCTGCGTACCAGCCAGCCTTTGCACTCGGGACCCCGTAGACCCGCGACCCCGGTGGTGCCGCAAGGCGTTCGGCAACCTCGAGCTGAACCATCACTAATCCCTTGTCCAGTGAGGGGAACTGTTCGAGCAGGTGTAGGAGGACCGGAACCGCCACGTTGTAGGGCAGGTTTGCCACAACAGCAGTTGGAGGTTCAGGCAACTCGTCCAATCGCAACGCATCGGCGGTCACGACGTGGAGTCGGTGAGCGACGTCTTCGGCATACCGAGCGATCGTCGTTGGCAAGGCAGCGGCAAGCACTGGGTCGATCTCGACCGCATACACACTCTGACACGCCCGCAGCAGCTCGATCGTGAGGGAACCTAGGCCAGGACCCACTTCGATTACTACGTCAGTTGAGCCCACCTGAGACTCACGGACAATCTTTCGAACGGTATTGGCGTCAATGACGAAGTTTTGTCCCAGCCGCTTCGTCGGTCGAACGTCCAATTCAGTTGCCAAAGCACGGATGGCCGAGGCACCCATCAACTCTGGCTCCGTCACAGACCCAGTGTGGCGGGTTGTTCGCAAGTTCGCGCGTGGGGCACTAGGTATAGAGCAGGTACCCACACGTTGGCCAAGGTGATGACCCCGCACGCTGGTAGAGGATCTGCGCGCGATGCGTCTGTTCGTCAGATGTCGCATCGATCGGATTCCCTTGGCCACCGACTGAGTACCACGTACTTAATGCGAATTGATACAACCCGTAGTACCCCGCCGAATTGACAGCACGCGGGTTACCGCCGGACTCACATTGCGCGAGCGCGGACCAGTTCAAACCATCGCGCGATGACGGTGCCGGTATTCGTTGCTTCGTGCCGTATCGCACGAGTCTGCTGACTGGTTGCAAGAACACGTGTCGGCTGATTGCGTCGCGACCCACCACCACCCCGTCGCGTCGCACGACGCGGTAGACCACGGCCCCGCGTCCCGGGGTGCCTCTGCGATCAACCTCGACCTTGCCCTCGAATAGTGAACTGTCTGGCCGCTTGATCGTTTGAGGAGCCAGCAGAAAGCCCCTCGTCACCTGGGCCACCGACACCCGGACGACTGTGATCACCTCTCCTGACACGGGCTCCTGGCCAAGCGGCACATCAACGCGGTCGCGCCGGCCCAACTCGACGTGGGCTTGCCGCAGCACGCCAGCCACAGACGAAGCCGTGGTGACCAGAGAAGAGCGCGTCGCGTCGTGCACGACCGTCACGCGATCCGGCAAGCGCACAGATACGTCGAGTCCGGACATTGGAACCCGATCGTCGCCAGACACTGACAAAGCCGCCGATCGGGTACGCAGTGACAGTTGTGCCATCGCAGCCTCAACAGTCGTGGCGGTGGTCCACACCTGCATTGGCTTACCGTCGATCGTCAGCGTCATGGGACGGGCATGGGCGACGGTGATGGTCGCACCATCGTGGACCGGCGAGTCGAGGGACGGTGTCACGGTGTCTCGGGCAGAAACCTCAACTTCCGTCTCAGCGAGCACAGCTGCGACATCGTTGCTAAATGTTCCGACGTGCTGCGCGGTCCCGTCCACGACAACGGTCACTTGGCTGTCGCTGTGAGCGAAGCCCGATACGCCGAACACCACGGCGCACACCAAGGCAACGTCGAGCGCAACTGACCAAAGTCCGCGTCGCACACATCTCCTGACCGAGTTCCCACGGGCACGGACGCGTCGCTGTGTCGATCGTCATGACCTTCTTCGTCATGGCTTTACTCGTCATATCGCGAAGTCCGATCCCGTCTGTCACGGCTTCGACGCTAACCACGAATCGACCCAGTCCGCCACTGCTGGACGTTGACATGAGCCAAGCTGGACCTCGACCTAAGGGTTACCAGCGACCAAAAACGCGCGTCGTTGTGGTGTTGACGATTGCGCAGAGTTCGTCCACGTCAAGCCCTTTGACCTGCGACATTGCGCGAATCGTATGGGGAATCAAGTACGAGGCATTCGGTCGTCCACGAAATGGAGTCGGTGTCAGGTACGGCGCATCAGTTTCCACAAGCAGTTGGTCGGCAGGAGCAATCGCAAGTGCATCCCTTAAGTGTTCGTTCTTGTTGAAAGTCACGGTTCCCGAGAACGACATCACCCAAGCGTTGGTTGCGCAGATGTCGGCAAGTTCTGGACCGCCCGAGAAACAATGAAACACCACATGCTCGGGTGCACCTTCTGACAACAGAATGCGGACGACATCATCATGAGCATCGCGATCGTGAATGACGAGCGCCTTCTTCGTCCGCTTCGCCAAGTCGATGTGCCAACGGAACGACTCTTCCTGCACGGCTTGTCCATCAGGTCCAGTGCGGAAGTAGTCGAGTCCGGTTTCGCCAATGGCACGAACGCGTTCGTGCTGAGCGAGTTCTTCAATGACTTTGAAACCGTCCACCAACACGTTGCTTGATGCGAGTCGGGGTGCTTCATTCGGGTGCAGGGCAACACCAGCGAGCAACCGAGCATCCTGCTGCGCTGCGTCCACGGCCCACCGTGCACCGGCCACATCGCAGCCGATCTGAACCACTCGATCAACCCCAACGCTCTCGGCTAGATCGAGTGCCTGCTGAACATCGAGCGGTGGTCCGATGCGCTCGGCGTCGAGTGCGATGTCGAGGTGGCAGTGGCTGTCGGCCACCGGCACCGAAAGTGGCGTCGGTAACGGTGGCCAGGGCTTGCCCGGCCCATCGTTGGCCTCGATCGGGGTTGGAGTCATGCCCAGATTCTGCTCGAATGCGGTTCTGTGGAGCCTGACTCCAGCCGCTCGAGTTCCTCGTCGACCACCGAGGGATCGAGTTTGCGGAAGACCGGCTTAGGTGGCTGCAACGGTGTCCCCGCAATCAACAACTGCGTCTCCCACTTGGCGCCCGCGTTGTAAGCAGTTTCGTAGTCACCCATCAGCACTGGGTAGTCGTCGTTGCCTTCTTCAGAGACCTCGCGGATCTCGGGCATGGCCGACCATTGCCCGCTGCCACCCAGCGCCTCGTGAACGAGTTGGGCGGAGTGAGGCAAGATCGGGGTCAGGATGGTGTTGAGGTCACGCACTGCCTGCAACGCCGTGTTGAGCACCGTCCCCTGACGTTCGAGATCGTCCTTCATCGTCCACGGCGCTTGGTCGGAGATGTACCGGTTCGCATCGGCCACCGCACGCATCGACTCCTGGATTGCAGCCTTGAGCCTTGATCGCCCCAGTAGTTCACCGACGTTGCCAAACGCAGCGCGCGTCGACGCAAGGAGCTGTCGGTCAGCATCGGTGGGGTCAACGGCATGGGGAATGTGACCGAAGTTCTTCGCTGCCATCGAGATCGAGCGGTTGACGAGGTTTCCCCAACCGGCGACAAGTTCGTCGTTGTTACGACGCACGAACTCTGCCCAGGTGAAGTCTGAATCCTGCGATTCCGGTCCAGCCGCCGCGACGAAGTAACGCAGCGCATCGGGGTCATAGCGAGATAAGAAGTCCCGCACATGGATCACGACTTGGCGAGACGACGAGAACTTGCGCCCCTCCATCGTCAGATACTCGCTGGAGACGACCTCGGTGGGCAGCCCGAGTTTGCCCAGCGGTCCAGGCTCGCCACCCTTGTCGCCCTCGCCGTCATATCCCAACAGAATCGACGGCCAGATCACCGAGTGAAAGACGATGTTGTCCTTGCCCATGAAGTAGTACGAACGCGCGTTCTCGTCCTGCCACCATCGACGCCATGCTTCATCGTCGCCAGTGCGATGAGCCCACTCGATCGAGGCAGACAAGTAGCCGATCACGGCGTCGAACCAGACGTACAGCCGCTTGTCGTTGCGGTCCTCCCAACCTTCAATGGGTATTGGCACACCCCAGTCGAGGTCGCGACTGATCGCCCGCGGCTGAAGTTCGTCCACCAAGTTCGTACTGAAACGCAAGACGTTCGGACGCCAGTCGGTCCGCGTCGACAACCACCTACTGAGTGCTTCGGTGAATGCGGGCAGGTCCAGCATGAAGTGTTCGGTCTCGACGAACTTCGGCGTCTCACCGTTGATTCGCGACCGAGGATTCTTCAGGTCGATGGGGTCCAACTGGTTACCGCAATTGTCGCACTGGTCACCACGAGCACCGTCGTAACCGCAGATCGGGCAAGTGCCCTCGATGTAACGGTCAGGCAGCGTCCGACCTGTGGATGGTGAGATCGCACCCATCGTCTGCTCGGTGAAGACGTATCCATTCTTGACCAGTTGCTTGAACAGGTCCTGCACCACTCGATAGTGGTTGCGCGTGGTCGTGCGGGTGAACAGGTCGTACGACAACCCGAGTCCGTGCAAATCCTCGACAATCACCCGGTTGTATCGGTCCGCGAGTTCGCGTTCGGACACTCCCTCTTTGTCTGCCTGTACTTGGATCGGCGTGCCATGCTCGTCGGTTCCGCTAACCATGAGCACCTGATGCCCTGTCATGCGCATGTACCGGCTGAACACGTCCGAGGGAACGCCGAAACCTGAGACGTGGCCGATGTGTCGAGGACCGTTGGCGTACGGCCACGCGACGGCAGTCAGGATTGGGTCGGACATGGTGTGAATCCTAGGGTCGTTCGGTAGGCGGCTGATGGGCGGCGTTGTAGACGCGTCGCTTGGGTAGTCCAGTGGCAGCAGCAATGATGGCGATCGCGTCCTTGCGAGTGCGTCCAGTTGACTCTTGGTCACGAACCTGGTCGCGCAGATCTGCATCGCTTAGCTCGGGCGGCGCGACAACTCCGCCAGCAACCACCAACGTGATCTCGCCGCGGACACCTTCCTGCGCCCACTTGGCCAACTCTTCTAGCGACCCGCGCTTGACCTCTTCGTAGGTCTTCGTCATTTCACGACACACCGCTGCCGCCCGCGTTGGACCGAGCAACTCGGCAGCATCGGCCAGTACTTCAGCGAGCCGATGCGGCGCTTCGAAGAAGACCATGGTTCGCGGTTCACCCGCCAGGTCACGCAACCGCTCGCGTCGTTGTCCGCTCTTCCGCGGCAGGAACCCTTCGAAGCAGAACCGGTCTACGGCAAGTCCCGACAGGGCCAAAGAGGTGAGCACCGCAGATGGTCCGGGTATAGCCGTGACCAACACGTCCGCATCAATCGCGGCGGACACTAATCGAAATCCCGGGTCGCTGATCGACGGCATGCCAGCGTCAGTTACCAGCACAACCGTGGCTCCATCGAGCAACTGATCGACGATTTGGCGAGTTCGGGCTCCCTCGCTGTGTTCGTGGTACGCCACGACTCGGCCACTGATCTCGATCTCAAGGGCAGCCGTCAGCCTGCGTAGCCTGCGGGTGTCCTCGGCCGCCACGATGTCAGCGCTCGCCAGAACCTCTCGCAGCCGCGGTGATGCGTCACCCATGTCGCCGATAGGGGTAGCCGCCAGGATCAGCGTGCCGCGGGTGGCCATGTCGCCATCCTCGCAGTTGCACCCTCGCCGGTGCCGCGATCACCCTGGCTTCGCGCCTACGATGCTCCAGTGACAGTCGTCGACGTCGTGGACTCAGTCCCAGAGTCGGCGCAACCAGATTCGTCGATCTCTGTCGCCAACCGCGAGCGGATTCGCGATCGGCTGCTGCCCCCCATGCCAGACGACCGACTGTGGGGTTGGATCGGCCCGCTCGCCGTCACCGTGCTTGCCGGAATCTTGCGCTTTTGGCACCTCGGCCAACCGAAGCAGTTCATCTTCGACGAGACGTACTACGCCAAAGACGCGTACGGACTGCTGAAGTACGGCTACGAACAGGACTTCATCGACCACGCGGATCGGATGATCCTCAACGGCAACCTTGATGTGTTCGGACCCAATGCCGAATACGTCGTACACCCACCACTCGGAAAATGGCTCATCGCTATCGGTGAGCAGATCTTTGGCATGAACCCCTTCGGCTGGCGAGTCGTCGTCGCGATCCTCGGGACGCTGAGCGTTCTGCTCGTCGCACGGATCACGCGACGAATGGCACGGTCAACCCTCGTCGGCACGTTGGCTGGCTTCCTCCTGGCGATCGACGGCATGCACATCGTCATGAGTCGCAATGCCCTGCTTGACCTTCCCCTCTCGTTCTTTCTCCTTGCCGCATTCGGAGCGCTCGTCATCGATCGCGAGCGCGGCCGGCGGCGAGCGTACGAGCGGCTCGACGATTTCAGTACGTCTGGCACTGGGCCGGGACTGGGTTTTCGCCCCTGGCGATTAGCCGCAGGAATTCTTCTCGGCTGCGCGCTTGGGACTAAGTGGAATGCCCTGTATTTCATCGCAGCATTCGGGATCTTGACTGTTTTGTGGGACGTCGCAGCACGACGAGTTGCCGGCGCCCGATCACCTTGGCTCGGTTCGCTGCGTCACGACGCACTTCCAGCTTTCGTTTCAATCGTCCCGCCCGCGCTCGTGGTGTACCTGACGACGTGGACCGGTTGGTTTGCCTCAAGCGGCGGCTATGACCGCGACTGGGGGACCGAACATCCGCCGACGACGCTCAGCTTCTTGCCGAATTGGTTCGGGATTCGGGATGCCCTTCGCGGGCTTTGGCACTATCACGTCGAGGCGTTCGCCTTTCATACCGGACTGACGTCACCGCATCCCTACCAATCGCATCCCCTGGGTTGGCTCATTCAGGCACGACCGGTTTCGTTCTACTACGAGGAGTACAGCCGCGGCGAACTCGGCTGCCACGTTGATACCTGCGCGCGCGAGGTCGTCGCGTTGGGTAATCCCGTGGTGTGGTGGGGGGCCGTCGTCGCCCTCGTCGTGATGATCTGGCTACTGATCAGCCGCCGTGACTGGCGTGCCGGAGCCGTGCTGGCCGCCGTAGCCGCCGGGTGGCTGCCGTGGCTCTGGTACGCAGACCACGACGACCGCACCATGTTCTCGTTCTACGCCGTCGCGTTCGTGCCCTTCCTCGCGATGGCCGTGGCCTTCATGTTGGGCGCAGTCCTCGGACCGCGAGATGCCTCACCAACTCGGCGGGCAGTGGGAGCCACAGTGGTCGGAGGCTTCCTCGTGCTGGCTCTCCTTGCGGCATTCGCGCTTTATCCGCTGTGGGTGGGCGATGTGATTCCCAAGGACGACTGGTGGAACCGCCTGTTGCGCATCAGATCTTGGGTCTAGGCTCAGGGCCGTGGTCCTGACCCCCGATCGCGGACAAGATACGGCTGCTTCGCGGCGCCGTCATCGGCTTGATTGCGTCGGTACTTGGGATCGGACTACACGTCGCCGCCAACGGTGGAGCCGGAGCCTTCGGCTCGTTCTTCACCGCGATGCCCGTGGCCTTGGTCGTTGGGATCGCGTTGGCCAACCGTCAGTACTCGTTTTGGCGGGCGTGGCTGGTGCTGTTGGCCCTTCAGCCAGTTATCCATCTGCTCGCAACGTCGACCGCCCATGCCTCACATGGCACCACAACCGTCGGTGCGGGAGTTAACGTACGAATGCTCAGCGCACACGTGATTGCCGCTGCCCTTGCTGCAGCGTGGATCGCCGTGGGCGATCGGGTCCTCTGGCAATGGGTCGACGCGGTCGGACG
The DNA here is from genome assembly GCA_963726755.1 of uncultured Actinomycetota bacterium. GTDB lineage: Bacteria > Actinomycetota > Actinomycetes > JAHEKZ01 > JAHEKZ01 > DATKIY01. The sequence goes on along the minus strand of CAVSDB010000001.1, from coordinate 170,032 downwards.
CAGTTTGACCGTTAGCGCGTGGCTACCCGACATTCGCGAACTACAGGTATCGATAGTACGCGCGTGCGGTCAGTTCGTGATCCCCACCGAGCGGATGCTGCTGATCGCGCCTCGACGCGGACCGCCGATCCTCGTCTAGTTTCTGCGCCATACGGACGCTGACTACGTTGTCAGCGCCGTTCGACAATCCTGACTTCACCAAGGAACCCCTATGACTTTGTTCGCCAATCGCACGCTACGGCTTGTTGCACTCGTCGCCATCACGAGCGCTGCAGGAGTCGTGTTTTCGACCCCTGCACTTGCCCACAGCGAGCTGATCTCCTCGTCGCCAGATAACGGCGCGGTACTAAAAACGGCACCAACAGAGGTTGTTCTGACGTTCGACGAAGAAGTGCTCTCGGCAGGTAGCGGCATCGCAGTCACTGGTCCAGACGGCAGTCGCTACGACATCGCGAACACTCTCGATGTCGTAGGCACAAAAGCAACCATTGCCCTCAAACCCGCGAGCACCGACGGCCGGTATGACGTTTCGTATCGAATTGTGTCCGCCGACGGTCACATCACTTCGGCTGCGTTGACTTACACCCTGACTGGCCAGCAGTCGGGAAGCCCCGCGTCGACGCCGGCTCAGCCGACAACCTCCACCTCTACGTCATCGGGTTCTTCGGACAGCGGTGGGTCCACCGTGTGGGTACTCGGGGCCGGAGCAATCGGAATCGTCCTGATCATCGCTGTGATTGCCGTATTCACTCGCGGTAGGCGTGGCTAAGACTTCGACTACGGCGCAAACCAGGGAGCCAACTCGGGTCTTCTGGCCGCTGTTGGCGGCGCTCCTCCTACTCGCGTTGTTCGTCACCGTCGTCGCGCTGTTCGTAGGTGGTGCACTGCCTGAGGTCGTCGAACCCGGACTACCCAGCGCCGGGACGCTGACGTCGTGGCTCGCACCGATCGCCCACCTCATCACCGAACTAGCAGCGACGCTGACCGTCGGACTGCTGCTAGCGGCGGCGGCGTTGCTGCCGTCGTCTCGTGACGTGCTATCGACAGCGGCAGTGCGGGCGTCGCGACTGGCCGGAATCACGGCGTTGGTCTGGGCTGTTGCTGCACTCTTGGTGCTGGTTACGACACTGTCGGAGACGCTCGCACTTCCGCTCAGCGACGTCCTCGACTTTCGAACCGCTGTTGAGTTACATCTCGCAAGTTGCTCAAGGCGCGTCGTGGTTGACCACCGCGGCGCTAGCTGGGTTCACGGCGGTCGCAGCGCGCGAAGCCGATCGTCCGGTAGGCGCGTGGACGGCGTTGGCACTGTCGATGCTGACGTTGCTGCCACCCGCCTTCACCGGCCACGCCGCAACTGCGGGCGACCACGACCTGGCGGCGTCGTCGCTGGTGATTCACATCGTGTCGGTGACGTTGTGGGTGGGCGGACTCCTGGCATTGGTTTGGTATGCCTGGGTTGACGGCCGCTTCATCTCGCTGGCTGTCCGACGATTCAGTCCAGTGGCCCTGGTCTGTTACATCGCCATCGGCATTAGCGGAGTCGTCAACGCAGTCATTCGCGTCCACCCACTGGACGAGCTATGGAGCACCGGGTACGGGCGCATCCTGCTCGCGAAGACGTTGGCCTTCGTGGCACTCGGCTGCATCGGCTGGTGGCATCGTCAACGAACCATCCCTGAGCTAGAGCAAGGGCGAGTGCACGCCTTTCGCCGATTCGCAGTGTGGGAAGCCGCAATCATGGTTTCCACCATCGGGTTGGCTGTCGCCCTTGCCCAGACGCCACCACCAGCGTCCGGTCGGGTGGCGCCGCCCTCGCCGAGTGAGGTGCTCCTCGGATTCCCGGTGCCGAGCGCACCGACAATCGCCGCGATCCTCACCGGTTGGCGGCTGGATCTACTCGTTGTCGCGGTGCTCGCGTTTGGAGCGATTAGCTATGGGTGGGGGCTGCGGCAACTCAGACGCCGCGGTGACGCGTGGCCGGTCGGGCGAGCCATCTCCTGGTACACCGGGTTGGCAATCCTCGCCTTCGGAACGCTGTCGGGGCTCGGTGAGTACGGTCGCGTGGCGTTCAGCATTCACATGACCCAACACATGGTGCTGAGCATGTTGGCTCCCATCTTCTTGGTGTCTAGCAGCACCGTTGACGTTGGCCTTGCGAGCCCTTCCAGCTGCGGGGCGCGACCAACCTGCTGGACCACGCGAATGGTTGCTCGCCGCCCTCGACAGCACTCCGGTAAAAGTCATCACCCACCCAGTCACCGCGTTCGTGCTCTTCATCACCGCGCCGTACGTCGTCTATTTCAGCGGTCTGTTTGAGGTCGCCATGCGTCAGCACTGGGCGCACGAAGCAATGCACATCCACTTCGTGGTGGTCGGATACCTGTTCTACGAAGCGCTGATCGGGATCGATCCCCTGCCGTTCCGAGCGAGTTATCCGATGCGACTGGTGACGTTGTTTGCCTCGCTGGTGTTCCACGCGTTCTTCGCGATCGCGTTGATGAGCAGCAACGCTGTCCTGGCCTCGACGTACTACGAAACCCTGGCTCGTCCGTGGTGGCCAAACCTGTTGAGCGATCAGACCACGGGGGCTGCCTTTGCCTGGGCGTTCGGGGAGTTCCCTGCACTTGTCGCGATGATTGTGCTGCTGTTTCGGTGGTCGCAGGACGATGACCGCGTCGCACGTCGTGGCGACCGCCAAGCCGACCGCGACAACGATGCCGAACTCAAGGCCTACAACGCAATGTTGAAGCAGCGAGCGAGCAACCGCGGCCAGGGAGGTTAGGCCAGTTTGCGCTTGAGCGACTTCGGTTACGCGGGGCTAGCCACCAAGCGCGAGATACCGACGCCGCTTCGCGTTGTGGCTCCGTAACGCGCGATCTCAGCGTCAATATCCAACGGGCCGATTCGACTGCGGGCTGCTTTCGCGTCATCGGTCAACTTGTCGGCTGGCACCAGCCAACAGACTTCGAACTCAAGGCCGTCGGGGTCCCTGCCGTAGAGCGCCTTAGTCGTGCCGTGGTCAGATGCGCCGACGAGTGCGCCAAGGGCCTTGCAGTCGGCCCTCGGTGTCGCGCAGGTCATCAAGGGTGTCGACCTCCCACGCAAGGTGATACAGGCCGACTCCGGTACGCCCGGCAGTGGAGGCGGACGCGTCTGCGCCGACTTCGAAGAGGCCCAGGTCATGATCGTTTGTCGAGCCAGGTGCCTGGAGGAAGGCCGCGCCCGGCAGTGGCGCGAGGCCCGCGACGGGCTCGAAGCCGAGTGCCTCACGGTAGAACTTCACACTCGTCGGCACGCTTCGGACGAAGAGCACAGCATGATTGAGTCGATGAACAGCCATCGGTCCACCCCTTCGGTCTGGTTGAATCCGCAAGGAGCATAGCGTAAGATACTTGAATATTCAACTAACGTGAGAGGTGAGGGTGTGACCGAGTCCACGACCACCCCGCGGTGGTTGACCGACAACGAGCAGGCAACCTGGCGGGCCTATCTGGCGATGAGTCGGCTGATCCAGGAGACGCTCGAGCGACAGCTGCAGCAGGACGCAGGAATGCCCCACACCTATTACCTGATCATGGCGATGCTTTCCGAAGCACCGAACCGCACGCTGCGCATGAGCGACCTCGCTGCTATCGCTGGGACATCGCAGAGTCGGTTGTCGCACGCCGCGAGTCGACTCGAAGAGGCTGGCTGGATCGTCCGCAAGCGTTGCCTGGACGACAAGCGAGGTGCGCTCGCCGAACTGACTGACGCAGGTTTCGCGGTGTTAGAAGAGACGGCACCAGGTCACGTCGACGCTGTCCGCGCCAGCCTCTTTGACCCACTGACCCCCGAACAGATCAAGCAACTGCACACCATCGCCTGCGCAGTCACGGCGACGCGGTAGTTACCGCCCGAGTAGGTAACGGTCGAACCAGGATTGGGTGCGTTCGATTGCGTCGAGGGCATGCGCCCGTTCTACCGGGACATGGCCCTCACGTGGATAGATGACGAGTTCGACGTCGCAGCCAGACTCGGCGATCGCGGTGAACAGCTCTTCGCCTTGCCCTAGGGGCGTACACCGATCGGCAGCGCCTTGCAGGATCAACGTCGGCGTCGTGGACCGATGCGCATGAGTCACCGGGGAACGGTCCGGGTACTGACTGGTCGGGTCGTTCCACTCGCCACTGAGGATCTCCTTGCCGTACCACCAGACCTCGGACGTCAGGTGATACGAGACGTAGTCGGCAACCACCGACATCGCGACGGAGGCTGCGAAGCGGTCGGTCTGACCAACGGCCCACCCGGCCATGTACCCGCCGTACGAAAGACCAGCAATCCCCAGACGTTCGCTGTCTGCGATCCCCTCGTCGACGCAGTAGTCGACGCCGCTCATGATGTCGCGGAAGTCGACTCCGCCACCGTCGCCGATCACCGCTTGCGCGAACGCATGACCGCGACCGATGCTGCCGCGCGGGTTCGGCAGCAGGCAGGCGTAACCAGCCGAAGCCAGCAACACGGCGTTGGGTTCGGAGTCCGAGAAGTACGCACCCCAGTTCCACGTGGGGCCACCGTGAACGCAAACAATCATTGGCAGCGGACCGGTGCCGCCGCGCGGCGTCATGAGCACGCCCTCGATCTCGACGCCGTCCTCCCCCTCCCAACGAATCGTGCGCTGGTCAGGGAACATCCGCCCGGCAACGATGTGGTCGTTAAAGGTCGTTAACCTCACCCAGTCCGCGCTCTCGTGGTCGAAGCGGGCGAGTTCGGGTGCCACTCCGTGCGCTTGGTGAGTCGTCCAGACGGCCGCGGCGTCGTCTGTGACGACACAAGCCGGAGTGGTGACGGCATCGCCGACGAACGCATCTCCACGCCACCGTTCGTCCACGCGGCCGTCGAGCCAGATCCGTCCGCACGCATTGCCGGTGCCGTCAGTTCGGGCGTACCAGAGCGAGTCGTCGGCGCACCAACTCGCGATGCCGACCGTCTGCAGGTCGGGCCACGGGTCCGTGGTTTCGCCCGACCCCAGGTCGATCAGCATCACACTGCCCGAAACCAGCCCATGGTCGCTGGCATACCCTTCGACGACGGCAACTCGTCGACCGTCTGGTGACAGCGCCAAACCTTCGGTCTGCCAACGCGGCTGGTAGACCGTGTGAGCGGTGCGAGCGCTGAGGTCCAACGTCGCGACGCCGCCTTGGTACCAGCCTGAACCTGTGTGGTCCCCCGAGACGACCGCGACAACCGTCGAGTCGCCGTCCCAGTCGACCGCCCAGACGCTGAGGTCGGCCGGTCCGACCTCACTGGCATTTCCCGTCGCGAGGTCAACCATGAACAGCCGACGGCGTGCGTCACCTGGATGTCGCACGATCGGATCTGGCTCCGGCTCTGCGCCGTTGACGGCACGCGCGCTCCAGTCGAGTCCGTATGAACCCGGGTCTGCCGCGAGTACCAGTAACCGTTGCCCATCGCTCGACCAGGCAACGCTCTCTGCCGACCCCACCAGCCTGCTCGACAGTCGTGCCTCGCCACCGTCACGCCAGACCGTGTAGGGCAGGAAGTGCCCGGGTGTGACGCGGTCGGACAAGAACGCGAGTGCGGTTCCATCTGGCGACCACACCGGCATCCGGTCACTCCACGCACCGCTCGTCAACGGCCATGGCTTCTCCGGTGCAACAGCACGAGTGAGGAAGAGGTCGCTGGGTACGAACGAACCGACGTCAGCCACGGTGGCGTTCAACGTAAACGCCACCGTGGCGCCGTCTGGTGACAACGAGAGTTCGGCGGGTGTCCGAACGTCGAGCAGTAGCTCCGCAGTCGGGGGAAGCAATGCAGCTGCCTCATCGGTTGTCATCGCTTGTTCTCCCTAACCGTCGAGACACCAGAAACTCCACGTCACTGTTTCTACCGGTGACGGGGACGCCGGACAACCGGCCCCATAGCCCCAGTGCTGGGAAGGCCGCAGCCAGCAACGTTGTCGCCCAACTGGGGGTCATGCGGGAATTGGGCTGACTCTCGACCCGATGCCAACTAACATCCTGCACAGGGCGGTTGCGCTGGCGTCGTTGGTTTTCGTCGGGCCTGCTGGATGATGGGGGGCTCAGGTGCCGCAAGCAAGATTGGGTACGACCGGTCAGGGCCGAGCTCGGCGACGCGGGGTGCGATGGTTCGGCCTGGTTGCGATGTGCGTTGCGGCGCCGGTTGCTCTGGGCGGCTGGCCGTCGGTGGCTGGTGCGGCGAGCACGGTGAGCGTGTCAGGCGTGGTGTTCCGGGATCTCAACAACAACGGTGTCCTGGATGTTGGTGAGCCCGGGGTCGCGGGCATTCGGGTGCACCGCAACTCCGGCGCGGGCACTCCGACGACGGTCACCGGCGCGGATGGTTCGTACACGTTGTCCGGTCTGCCCGTGGCGGGCTCGGGGGTGTTGGCTGTCGAGTCCGGTTGGTTGCGTTCGCAGTGCGCGGCGTTGTCCTGTGCCGCTGGTCCTGGTCGCGACAACGACTGGGTGACTGAGAACCAGTTCATCCACTATCCGTTGTCGGCGGTTTCGCAGAACCTGACGAATGTAAACGTCGGGCTGCTACCGGACTGGCCAGGAAACAGCTCTGCTGCTCCGGCGCTGCAGGCGGGTCAGGTGCCGGCCAATTCGGTCGATGTGGCTTCGCGACTGTCCTGGGCATCGAGCACCTGCTCGGACGGCAAGTATCTGATCTGCCGTCCCGGTGACACCTACACGGTCAGTGCGCAGCTGCACAACCAAGGCACGACCGCGATCACCGGGCTGCGCGCTGTGCTGGCGCTGCCTGCCGGCGATCATCTCGCGACCGGTGATCCGGCGCGAGACCTCTTGTTGAACGCGCCAGCGACGTCTCCGGGAGTGACGGCACTGACTGCCGGCCCAGCGGATACCGAATCGCGCATCCCGATGTCGTTCAATGGAACGCTCGTCCCCGGTGGTCTGGCCCGGGTGACGGCCAACGTAACTGTCGGTGCGACCGTCGGCACGCCGGGCTGCGTCCGTGGCCATCCCACGACCAACTGTCCAGTTGGCGAGCCACAGGGTGCGCCGTTGATGTTCGGTGTCACCCACATCGATCAGAGTGGAGACCCCGACTCGTTCGGCCCTGGCTGTGACGCCGCCACCGATGTGCGCACATGCGCGACCGGTATTCATGACAAGCAGGTCGAACCAGACGAGGTTGACCCCGTCGGTCACAACGTCGACGCAGGCGTGGGCACCGACCTGACTTACAACTTGAGCTCCCGGGTCGATCTCCTGTCCGCGGTCCCAGCCCAAGGTTGGCAGCCCGGCGCACCGGTGACCTGGCGGATCAGCGCGTTCAACCAAGGGCCAGCACCAGGAAGCACCGGCTGGACCCTGACGCTCGTACTACCGAAGAACAGCGCGCCCGTGGTCCCGACTGCCAACGCGATGCGCAAGTGCGCGAAGGGGACGACCTCGGATGGCTACCCGTTCGTGCGCTGCACCGGAAAGGGTCCCCTGAGTCCAGGCGTCACGTCCATCGCTGTCGACGTGGCTGGTGTCATCCCGGCCGGAACCCTGCATGGCGGTCAACTCGCCGTGCTGGCCTACGTGGCGCCTGTCGCCACCGATGGAGCCGAGACGAACCCGCTTGGTGCGCCCCCAGGCAGCCCAACCTCTGACCCCGCCACCACCGCCACCGACAACGACAGCTCGGCGGTTCTCCTTGTCGACTGAACCCGCATACCTCTGACCTGGCTGGAGCTGAGGGTGTGCTGTTTCACGACTTAGTTAACCCCTGTCTCACGACATCGTTAACCCTTTTCGCGTGGGAGAAGTGCTGCTGCCTCACCTGTCGTCATCGCAGGGACTCCCCGAGCAAGGCGCTATGCAGGCGGGATGTTCTGGTTATGTCGGAATAGATTCTGTGGGTCCCACGTGCGCTTAAGGTCCCGCATCTTCGCGTACTTTTCTGGCCCGAAGCCCGCCTCGACCCGATCGCCACCCTCTTCACCGATGAAGTTGAGGTACACCCGGCCGGTGGTCCATGGCTTCAGTGCCGCCGCCAGGTCCCGCGTGTGGGTGATGTTCACGTCGTCATCAGCCGGGTCCGACCACATCGACAGGTAGTGCATATTCCACGCCGCATCGCGACCTCCGAACGCGGTCGCTTCGGCTGGCACGCGTGCGACTGCACCACCACCTGGAACCAGGATGACCTGTGACATCGGCGACACCGGGTGCGTGGCAACCTCCACAAGTGCGCTGATCGCCTTATCGGGCAGCTCGGCGAGGAAGTCGGCCGACCAGTAGTTCCTCAGCCCTTTGGGGTTCGCTGGATCCAAGAGTTGTTGCACCGCCACGTACGGCATCGGCTGAACCATGCTGATTGCGGGAGGCCCGAAACTCACCAGCGGCTCGAGAACGGACCGCCCCTCCTCGACATCGCCGGTATAACTGACCACTATCCCGATGACCGGTTGACCGCGCACCGGCTCCGGGACGAAGTCGGCCGGCGGTGCACAGATGAATGCCACGGCGCCACCGACCTCGTCGGGCGCCGTCTCCATGAAGTCACGCCAGTGAGTGACGACCTCTGTCGCCATCGCCGCCGGGTACATCAGCAACCCGGCGTAGAGCAACGGGCCAACGGGGTGGAGTTGAAGAGTGAACTCGGTGACCACGCCGTAGTTTCCACCACCACCACGGATTGCCCAGAACAGGTCGGAATTCTCGTCCGCGGAAGCCGTCAAGATTCGCGAGTCTGCCGTGACAACCTGCGCGCTCAAGAGGTTGTCGCACGTGAAGCCGAACTTGCGCTCAAGCCAGCCGCTGCCACTGCCGAGGGCTAGCCCGCCAACTCCAGTCGCCGAGACACGTCCACCCGTCACCGCGAGGCCGTGCTCTTGCGTGGCGGCGTCGAACTCACCCCACGTCGCCCCGCCGCCAACGCGCGCCGATGAGCTCGACGGTTCGACAGTCACCTCATTCATCTCGCGCAAGTCAATGCACAGGCCTTCATCGACAACCGCAGATCCGGTGACGGAATGCCCCCCGCCGTAGACCGAGGGCGGCGTGCTCATGGTACGTGCCACCGCAACAGCTGCCGCAACGTCTTCGGCATCGACACAACGGGCAATCGCCCGGGGTCGTCGGTCAATCATGGCGTTGAAGACTTGTCGAGCCTCGTCGTAGCCGGTGTCGCCTGCTTGCAGAACGGACCCTTTGAATCCAGGGATATCGAATTTCTCCGCGCTTGTTGGCATAACACGTACCTCCCCAGACCCACGTGGCACCCGTGGCGTTGATCCTGGCACGACCGCTAGCCGATGGCCAGGGGCTAACCCTCGCCTGGTACTGGTCGCCTCCGGTCAATTAGTGCTCGTGCCGATCTGCGGCAAGGTCAGTGGTCCACCGCTAGCGTCGAAGTATGAAGCGGAGAGCACTTGTGGCGGCCGGCGTCGGAGCGTCGTTGGCGTGGACCGCCTGGTGGGTCGCGAACGCTTGGCCGGTCTCCGGCCTCTCCTGGCACTTCTTCGTCGAGGGCAGCCACGACTTGCTGCACACCGATGGTCTGTCGGTATACGCCCACCACCCCGAGTTGCAGGTGGGCCCGCTGTCCCTCGCGGTTGGCGGAGTATTCGGCGTGCTGCCGGGCGACGCGTCCACACCGGTGGCGCTAGTCACGATGACTCTGGTCGGGCTGGTGCTACTCGGGCTGCTGGCACAGGTTGTTCCGGCAGAAAGACGACTTCCCCGGATGCTGCTTGCCGCACTCTTCGTCATGCCGGCATGGACGGTGCTCGCCGTTCGGTGGGGACACCTCGACGACGTGCTGGCGACAGGTGCAGCGATCGTGGCGGTTGTGGCGCTGTGTCGGGGACGTCCGCTCCTGACGGGTCTGGCTCTGGGGGTGGCGATCGCCTCGAAGCCGTGGGCGATCGGCTTCGTTCCGCTGCTGCTCGCACTGCCACGAGACCGGGCACGCGCGACCGTTGCGGCGATCGCGACTGCGGCTGCGGCCTGGCTGCCGTTTGTCCTCGGCGACACCGGGACCATGGCGGCACTTCATCCCCCGGTGGCGCTGACTCCGGGGTCCGGGCTGCACGCCCTCGGGGTACGCGGCGCAGTGGTGCCGGCTTGGGGACGCACCGTGCAGCTGCTACTTGTCCCCGCGGTCGCGCTTGCGGTCGCCCTGAGCCGACGCTGGGCCGGTGTGCTGCTGGTCGCAGTTGCCGTGCGGCTGGCCCTGGACCCTCAGGACAACGCCTACTACATCGGCAGTGCGGCCATGGCCGCCGTTGTTTTCGACCTGCTAGGCACCCGGTGGTTGGTGCCCTGGACCACCGTGCTGACCGTAGTCCTGTTGTGGCAACCGTTCGTGCTGGACTACCCACACCGCTTGACCACTACCAGCGGACTCACGCACTGGTGGTTCGCGCATCAGGGGGCTGTCGCGTGGGTTCACCTCACCTGGGCAGCGCTAGCAGTCGGGATCGTCATCGTGATGCCGGCGTTGCCGCTACCAGGTCGTGGACCGGTCGAAGTCGACACGCTAGCCATCTCAGAGAGTTGATCCCCGGGCAGCGACACCCTCAATAATGTTCGAGGGATCGGTACTTGGCACGACTGGTCGCGGCGGCCGGCCGACCACGCCACACCATGGAACGGAGCGTTGCGTACGCGTTGGGACCTGATGGCTCGGTGGCGTGGCGCGCTGCGACGTCCCATCACGTCACCGAGAGAAGCGCTGCAGTCATTTCTGCTGGCAAATCGAGCTCGAATTTGACTGGTGGGCGTCTGTCGGCGATCGCAGCTGGTGCTAAACCAAGCAAGTCGCGAGGCACCCGATGTCCCGCGACTTCACACGGTGGAGCTGAGGGGATTTGAACCCCTGACCCCCTCGTTGCGAACGAGGTGCGCTACCGAACTGCGCCACAGCCCCTCAATAGAACAGCCGAGGATACCAAGCCAAGCCGGTTAGTCCCGAATTGCGTCAGTCGCCGACTGCGCGACGCGAAGGGTCGCCGTCGGCCGGAGCAGGTGCTGCCTCATGCTCGAGCAAGGCATCGAGTTCGTCGGACGCGACCTCCGCAGCCAGCAGGTCTTCGTCCGGCGTGGCTTCGTCGTCCAGCACTCGACCCGACGTCCACGCACCGGGCGTGGTCAGGTCGATCACTCGGATCGGACGCATCGCCTTCGGGGCTGTGACGTACGTCGGCAGCGGCAGCGGGTTCGGACGCCACGCCTCGTCATCCTCGAACGCAACCTCGGGCTGGCGTCCGGCCACAGCATCGGCATGCGCACTCACACCCATTGCTTTCGTCTCAACAACGACCGCGCGCGAGGGGCCGGTGGCGAATCCGGTACGCCAGCGCGAGGTCCAGGCAGATTCGCGGGCAGCTTCACGCGCCGGCTCAGCGACCGGACGCTTCACTTCAGGTTCGACCGTACGGCTGGATTCACGACGCGGTCGACGAGCCGTCTGACTGCGCATCGCCTGGGTGCGTAGGTGGACGACGAATGCGACTAGGAGCACGACGACGGGAAGCGGTGCCCACATGGGCAACACACCCACAACGGCCAATACCGCGACGAGCGCGGTGACACCTAGCAGGACAAAGAGTGTGCGGGCACGACGCTGCGCGATGCTGGCGCGAGCAGGACGCCTACGAGGTGAGGACACCTGTCGGCGGGGGCGCTGCTCGGCGACAGCGGGTCTTTCGCGACTCGGACGGCGAGGTGAAGCCCGTCGCGGCTCTAACGCGGCCTCGTCGGCAGCGTCCGGCACTTCATCAGCGCCAGCGCGACGTGACAGCACTCGCATGGCCTGACCAAACCGCTCGGCAGAACGCTCACCGGTGGACGAATCGTGGCTCTTCAGCCACATGGGGATCAGTACTGCGGCCCATAGGAGGGCGATCGCCGCATAGATCAACCCACTGCCGCTCACGAGGCCTCACGGTACGTGTGCACTCGGCCACATTCCCGTAGCGCTCTCGGTGTGTCGCCCCCTGAGTCACGGCAGTCACATCGACAGCAGCTACTTCTCGGACGCACGGGACGCCCGCCACCGGTTCACCATGCCCTCGGGGACCTCGTCGGCATGCAAGGCGTAGATCCGGTGGTCTCGCCACTCGCCGTCGATGTGCAAAAACGACGGTCGCACCCCCTCGAATCGAAAGCCCAGCTTCTCAACGACCCGCTGGCTGGCCTGGTTCTCCGGTCGCAGCGAGATCTCGATGCGGTGTAGTCGCAGCACCCCGAACGCGTGATCGGACGCCAGCGCCACCCCCGTCGGAATGATCGAGCGCCCGGCGTAGGCCCGATCGATCCAGTAACCGATGTGGCCAACCCTCACCGATCCGTACGTAATCCCACCCATCGTTAGTTGCCCCACCATCCGCTTCTCGTACGTAACGATGAACGGCAGGAGTCGTCCCGCGCGGGCTTCCGCACGCATGCCGCTGACCATGGCGTTGAACGAAGGCGGCGGGATCGACGGATCGGGTTGGGTCGCCTCCCACGGACGTAACCAGTCGGCGTTGCGCCGACGGATCTCGCGCCAGGTCGTGCCGTCGCGTCGCCGGATCGGACGCAGCGACACCGGTCCCTCGGTCAACGTGACCGGCCAGCCGCGGCTCAGTGGTCTCCCCCGGCAATCTGGTCAACGGCGTGCGTCAACAACGGTGCCAACACGGCAACACCGTCGCGTGCGCCACCCATCGAACCCGGCAAGTTAACGACCAAGGTGTTGCCTGCTACTCCACAAACACCACGCGACAACGCGGCCGTGTCGACGCCACGCGATCTTCCGTCGAGTCGCAACGCCTCGGCAACACCGGGGATCTCTCGATCCAGAAACCGGCGAGTTACCTCAGGAGTCAGATCCTTCGGTGTTAGTCCGGTGCCACCAGAGGTGATGATGACGTCAGGCGACTCCGCCAGCAGCGCCGTCAACGCTTCCGCCAACGGTTCACCGTCGGCGACAACTACGGGGTCGGCGACTTCGTGCCCCATCGCACGCAACGTCTCAACCATCGGGGGGCCGGTTCGGTCTTCGTACACGCCCGTAGCGGCACGAGTAGAAACGGAGACGACGTTGATCGTCAGTGACTCACGCACGGCGCCAACTTCCTGAAGAGCCGCCCGTCTTCTCCACTACCTCGACCGCGTCGATTGACGCCGCTGGATCGACGCCCTTGACCATGTCGATGAGCGCCAACCCAGCTACCGCGACGCACGTCAGCGCCTCCATCTCAACGCCCGTGCGATCGGCCGTGCGAACCACCGCTGTGATGGCCACGTGGTCATCGGCTACTTGCAGGTCGACGTCAACGCCATGGATCGCGATTGGATGACACAGCGGTACGAGGTCCGGGGTCCGCTTGGCGGCTTGGATCCCAGCGATGCGCGCCACAGCAAGTGCGTCACCCTTGGGGACAGCCCCACCCCGCAGTAAACCCACTACTTCACTGGAAACCATCACCCTGCCGGTCGCAGTTGCAGTGCGAACCGTGATGTCTTTGGCTGACACATCGACCATTCGCGCCGCACCACGCTCGTCGAGGTGACTGAACTCGCTCACCCAGCTCGCCGTTCGAGCAGCATCACCGTGACGGCGTCACCCTCTTCGACGCGGGTGACGTCTTCGTCGACGACGATCAACGAATCGGACTGCGCCAACGTCGACAGCAGGTGAGAACTCGTTCCACCGACCGGACGGACCACGTAGCGGCCGTCCTCTACCGCCAGGGACGAACGTAAGTACTGACGCTTGCCCGCCGGACTGTCGACCGATTGCATCAGCACCGCGCGAACCGTTGCGCGATGCAGCGGTTCTAGGTCGAGCATGCGACGAAGCACTGGACGGACGAAGACTTCGAAAGAAACGAACGCCGAAACCGGATTGCCGGGCAGGGTGAAAATCGGCGTCTTGTCAGGACCGACATGACCGAACCCCTGCGGCATCCCTGGCTGCATCGCAACTTTGTCGAACGCCACCGTGCCCAACCGCCCCAGCGTCGCTTTGACGATGTCGTACGCACCAACGCTGACGCCACCGGTCGTGATCACCATGTCGGCACGGATCAACTGATCCTCGATCGTTGACATCAACATTGTTGCCTCGTCCGGCACGAAACCGATTCGGTAGGCAGTCGCTCCGGCTGCATGTGCAGCAGCCGACAGCATGAAACTGTTCGAGTCGGGAATCTTGCCACCGGTAATCGGCTCGCCCGGCTCAACAAGTTCGCTTCCGGTGCTCATCACAACAACCCGAGGTCGGGGTCGCACGACGACTCGACTGCGACCCACGGCCGCCAGCAGACCAATCTGCGGAGCGCCTAACCTCGTCCCTGCCGTGAGCACGGTCGATCCAGCTGTGGTGTCGCTGCCCTGGTGTCTGACGAATTGATCGGGTTGGGGCGCGCGCCGAATTTCGACGTCGACCAGACCCTCGTCGGTCCACTCCAACGGAACGACGGCGTCAGCACCGGCAGGCATCGGCGCACCGGTCATGATGCGTGCCGTCTGTCCCGGTGAAACTCCCAGGGCCCCCGAGTGCCCAGCTGGAATGTCGCCGACCACTGGCAGTTTCACGGGGTTGGACTCTGTGGCCTTCGCGACATCACTGGCCCTGACCGCGTAGCCGTCCATCGCCGAGTTGGTGAACGGTGGCAGATCCCAAGGCGCTGTGACATCGTCGCTAAGAGTGCAGCCCTGGGCATCGAGGATTCGAAGGTCCAGTGGATCGAGCGGGGAAATGCCACTGAGTACATCAGCCTGGTGTTGTTCGACGGACTTCATGACTTCGGCCGTTCTGTCGTAACGAACTCTTTCAACCACTGCATTAACTCCGGACCGAGATCTTCTCGGTCGCACGCCAACTGAACCACGGCCTTGAGGTAGTCGACGCGGTCGCCAGTGTCGTAACGGCGTCCGCGGAACACCACGCCATGGACGGTGCCACCGGCGTCGGCCGGCATCGTGGCCAACGTCTGCAGCGCATCGGTGAGTTGGATCTCTCCACCACGACCCGGCGGCGTGTTACGGAGCACCTCAAACACGGCGGGGTGCAAGACGTAGCGTCCGATCACTGCGAGGTTACTCGGCGCTTCTTCAACCGCTGGCTTCTCAATCAACGCAGTGATCCCGACGACGTCTGCCTCCTGCGTAGGCACCACGGCAGCGCAGCCGTACAACGAAATCATCGACTGCGGGACCTCCATCAGCGCGACGACTGATCCGCCCAAAGCGGCCTGAACCTCGAGCATCCGCGACAACAACGGGTCGCGTTCATCGATCAAGTCGTCGCCCAGCAGCACCGCGAACGGCTCGTCACCAACGTGCTCGGCAGCCACTAGTACGGCGTGCCCTAGTCCCTTGGGGTCGCCCTGGCGGACGTAGTGAACCTGCGCCAATTCGCTCGACGAGCGAACCGCCTCGAGCCGCGCCTTGTCGCCCTTGGCTTCCAGCGCGAGTTCGAGTTCGACATTGCGATCGAAGTGATCCTCAAGCGGACGCTTGTTGCGGCCGGTGATCAGCAATACATCGCTCAAGCCCGCAGCCACCGCCTCTTCGACGACGTACTGGATCGCAGGCTTGTCGACGACTGGCAACATCTCTTTCGGCACCGCTTTGGTCGCCGGTAAGAATCGGGTGCCCAGGCCAGCGGCTGGGATCACTGCCTTGCCTGGACGGGTTTGCGCTGAACTCATGGACCGAATCTATCGGTCGGCTGTCACATTCGACGGTTCAGCCACGGACCAGCGGTCGCGACCGGAGTTCTTGGCCTGGTAAAGCGCGCGGTCGGCAGCCCGAAGCAACGCCGTGGCAGACGCGGCATGTTGCGGGAAGACAGCCACACCGATGGACACCGTCACTGGAAGCGGCGTTTCTCCTGCGGCCCCGAATGGGTAGCCACGAATCGCCTCGCAGATTCGCTCGGCTAGTCGAACCGCACCACTGGTCGTCGTCTCTGGCAGCACGAGGACGAACTCCTCGCCGCCGTACCGGGCCAGGGTGTCGACTTCGCGAATCTCGACAGTGACGCGGGTGGCGAACTCGCGGAGAACGTCGTCGCCGCGCTGATGACCGTGCGTGTCATTGACCCGCTTGAACCAGTCCAAGTCCAGCATCAGCAGCGAGAGTGAGCGATCGAATCGAATAGCACGTTCGATCTCACGATTGAGACTGTCGGTGAGGTAGCGAAAGTTCCATAGCCCGGTGAGCGAGTCGATGGTCGATGCCCGCTGCGCCTCGGAGTGCAACATGACGTTATCCACGGCGATGGCGGCTTGTCCCGCCAACGCCATCAGCGCTGACTCGTCTTCTTGCGAGAAGTGCCTCTCACCACTTGGTGCGAACAACGCGATGACACCGAAGACTTGTGGTGATCGACGCAGCGGAACGGCCAGGACCTCACCCTCTTGCGGCTCGTCCGGCATCGCTTGCAACTCGTCGTTCGAACCGATGATGCCGCGCGCCGCCAAGCCACTGCCAGCGACCGACCCCAACAGGCCCTCCCCCACCACAACCGAATGCGGCACCTTCAAACCACGAGTACGCATCCCGTGTTCGGTCTGCACTGTTAGGTCTCCAGTCGCATCACCGAGCAGCACCAGACCAGCGCCCGCACCAACGCTCGACATCGCGGTCTCTAGGACGACTGGCAGCAGAGTCTGCAAGTCATGCGTCGCCGAGAGCGCATCCCCCAGTCGATCGAGGTTGCCTCGAAGCGCGTCGCGACTGCCTTCCAGCGCTTGAACGTACTCGCGCAACTCATCGGTCATGTGGTTGAACGCGGTTGCCAGTCTGCCGATCTCATCGTCACGCTGGATGTCAATCCGCCGCGTCAGGTCCCCGGACGCCACGAACTCGGCTGCCTCAGTAACGTCCTCAAGGGGTTGGGTCATGTCACGCGCGACGATCACCGCGACGAAGATCGCCAGAACGACGGCAACGAGGACAACGAGGAACACCGTTTGAATCAGTAATGCGTTGTCCGGACTTCGTACCGCGACGACCACGTCGAAGGGCATACCGGGAGCAGCCTTTGCCACCGACATAGTGAAGCCACCTTGGTTGACCACACCCGCATCGCCCGTCGTTGCATCCAGAGCCTTCAGCATCTGCGTCGCCTGGATCGAATGATCCGATGACGACACGACAACCTCTCCGCCATTGAGGAGCGCAACATCTCCGGTGAACCCGATCGACGAATTGAGCCGATCCAGGTATTCGATGTCGACGACGTTCGCTGCCCGCGCCTCGGCTAGATCCGGTTTGCCAGTTACCCGGATGTCGACGTTCGCAACCACGTTTGGCCCGTCGGCGGTTCCCTCTTCGCAGTCGGCGTCCCCGCCAGAAGGTGCACCGTCCGGAAGATTGCCAGCCTCACCGAGCACTCGACCAGCTTGCGACAGCAAGGCGGCCCAGTCGGCGAGTCCGTCGTCCACAGCATTCCGAGCCGCCGCCTTAGGCGACAAGAAGGCGGTGTCGCGTCCGACGGAGCGGGCTGCGACCTGTGACCGCTGACACTCTGTTGTTAGGGCGGCAGTCACCGACGACCTCGTCGAAACCACCAGTGAGTCAGCGCGGTCCTGCGTTGCACGCGGTACGGCGTAGACGACGAGGAGGGCTGCGGCAACAAGCGGGATGAGGACCAAGGCCCCAAGAATCAGGGCGAGGCGCGTTCGAAACGTCATGGGCCTCCTCTCGCCCTTGCGGCCAGCGACGCCCCCTAACAACATCATGGGTGGTGAGCGGCCGAACCGACAGGGCCATGATGGTGGTATGACCCGTTCGGAGCAGCCCAGTAAGGCTGAGATTCGATCCCGCATGCGGGATCAACGACACTCCCGGACAGTCGAGGATCGACAGCGGTTCGCATCACGCCTCGTGCAGGCACACCATCCAGCCCTCGATGCGGCAACCAGCGTGGCGCTCTATGTTGGCGTCGGAGACGAGCCGCACACTCTGCCCCTTGTTGAAGCGCTGCATAACCGGGGAGTTCGGGTCCTGCTTCCCGTCGTACTCCCCGACTTCAGTCTGGACTGGGCGCAGTACGAGGGGGCGAAGTCGCTGGTCCCCGCTGGCTACGGCCTGCTGGAACCCGACGGACCGCGCCTTGGCCCAGCCGCAGTGGGCACCGTCGATGTCGTGTTGGCGCCAGCACTGGCCGTCGATCAACAGGGTCGCCGAATCGGACACGGTGCCGGTTGCTACGACCGAGCTCTCACCTACGTGAGTGCTGAAACACCAGTACTGGCGATCGTGTTCGACGATGAGCGGTTGACACAACCCTTGCCTGAGGATCCGCATGACCGTCGGGTCGACGGATTGTTGACCTAGCCGACCAGCCAGTAACCAATCCCGGCCGCGACTAGGCAACCGACCAGCGAGCCGACCACGTTGAACCAGGCGAACATCTCCGCTCCGTCCTCAGCCAACTTGTACGACTCCCACGCGAACGAACTGAATGTGGTGAGCGCTCCGCAGAAACCAACACCCAGGAACAGCACAAGTGTGTGGTTGTGCGGCGCGGTAGCCAGGAGAACGCCGAGGATGAACGAGCCAGCAACGTTGACGGTGAACGTCCCCCACGGGATTACCGGTGCCCATCGTCGCTGCACCAATTGGTCGACCCACCAGCGAACTGGCGCACCGATGGCGGCGCCGACCGCGATGTAAAGCGCGCTCACCGTGCGGGTCGGTCGCCCGGGGGTTCGTGGCTGCCGACATAGCGCACGACCTCTACCTCCTCAAGGGTTACCAGCCCACCACTGACGACTTCTTCAACTGTCGAGAGGAAGCCCCGAATCTTCGGGGCTTCGTCGACGAGCGTGATGACGACGGGCAGATCGCTGGACAGTGAGACCAGCCGACTGGTGTGAACGATCGAGCGACGACCGAAACCCTCGACTCCCCGCGTCACCGTCGCCCCTGACATACCGGCCTCACGCGCGCGCACAACGATCTCGTTGTAGACCGGACGGTGATGCCAGACATCGTCCTCACCGACGATGATGGTCATCCGCAGGGCGGGACCGTGTAGTTGCGTCATCTCAGGCCCCCATCGTCGAGTTCACGGTCGACGGCCGAGAAGTAGCCGACGTGTCATCGTCGCGGAGATCCATACGGCAAACAACCCCACCACTAGCGACGTGATGATGTAGGTCGCGGCAGTCGCGATCGCTCTTGCGTCTATCAACTGAACGGACTCACCAGCGAACGCCGAGAACGTGGTGAAACCCCCAAGCAAGCCGACGGCTAACAGCGGACGCAGCCACCAAGCTGTGAGCGGGCCTTCCAGCAACAGAACTAGGAGGCAACCGATGACCAGACACCCGCTCACGTTGACCAGCCATGTGGCTAACGGGAACTCCGGAACGCTCCAGCGCCAGGTGAGATCGAGGCCGTAGCGCGCTAACGCACCGGCGGCGCCACCGATCGCGACCAGGCAAGCAGTGGCGAATTCTCGACGGGTCACGCAGCCACCGTAGGGGTGCCGTACGATTGGCACTCAACCTAAGCGAGTGCCAGACAGCTGGTCCAGGAGTGCTTCAGTGCCAACTTATGCATATCTCTGCAACGACTGCGGACACGAGTTCGAGATCGTGCAGGCCATGACCGATGGCACGCTGACCGTCTGCCCGCAATGCCAAGGCACGTTGCGCAAGGTCTTCCACCCCGTGGGTGTGGCTTTCAAAGGATCGGGTTTCTACCGCACAGACAGTCGCGCTGGCAGTGGTCCCGACGGCGCCAAGATCGCAGCCAAGAAGGACAACGCAGACGCTGCGGCCAAGTCCCCGAGCAAGTCTTCCGACTCGTCCGGGTCAAGTAGTTCGTCGTCGGACTCTGGTTCTTCCAGTTCGAGTTCCTCGAGTTCGAGTTCCTCGAGTTCGGGCTCATCGAATTCCGGATCCTCAAACTCTGGATCGTCTGGCTCCTCCAGCAAGCCGAGCAGTTCGGGTTCCTCCAGCTCTTCCTGACGCGCGCTGTGGACAACCATCGCGGGCGGGTACTCAGCAGTTAGCGTCCGACGCCATGGTCTCCAAGACCCGGCTACGACTGCGCCACTTTCTGATTCGCTATCGCCGCCCCCTCGCAGCGCTCTGCGCGTTCGGTTGTGTGCTCATGACAATCGCCGCACTTCGTCCGCCGCCACCACTCGCAACTCCAAGTGACGCTGCCAACGGTCATCATGTAGCTGACGACGGCGGCTGGTCCCAGCCCATCACCGATGGGCTCGTCGCTGCTCCGGTTCGCCTCGCAGATGCCGATGTTGCGAAGCTCCTTCATGCTGGGTCAGTCGTTGACGTGTTGGCGGCCGACGGCAAAGGGCATGCGGTCGTTGTGGCTGAAGCGGTAGACGTCATCGAAGTCCCAGAGCCGAGTGACGAAGGTTTCGCGTCCGCCAGTTTCGACGGCGCGTTGATCGTTCTTGCAGTTTCGTCGTCCGAAGCGACCGAGCTCGCGGCAAGTAGCGCGGTGGGGCCGCTGTCGGTCGTGGTGCGCTCCTAGATACGGTGCCGAGTGGGTCGTGAGCACCGTCGTCATTTGGAGGTTCCGGTGAAGGGCTTCGTCGATTTCATCCGCAAGGGCAACTTGGTTCAACTGGCAGTGGCCTTCGTCATGGGTGTTGCGTTCACCGCTGTTATTACCTCGTTTGTGAACAACGTCATCTCGCCGTTGCTCGGACTGATCGGTGGCACCGACTTCACAGATCAAGGCTGGTGTATCGACAGCCCGTGCAAGACGACGTTCGACGCGACAACGAAGACCGTTACCTCGAACGGTGTTTTCATCGCCTGGGGTGCCTTCTTGACTGCGCTAATTACGTTCGTACTCATCGCTGCGATCGTCTATTTCTTCGTCGTTAAGCCTTACGAGGCGCTGGAACAGCGGTTGTCCAAACAGGGTGATGATGAACTGTCTCCGACAGACATCGAACTGCTTACTGAGATTCGCGACGCACTTGTCGCTGACAACAAGTCAGGGTCTGACACTTAGTCTCCGTGATGCGGCGGCACCTCGCGTCGTAGTCGCTCGTCGTCGTCCTCGGATTCTTCGTCGAGTCGATCCGCAGGATCGGTGAGGTCATCAGACGTCTGCGTCGGCAGCACATCCTCTGGTTCAACGCGGAGTGGCTCACCACTCCTCACCCGCGCCAAGTGAGGTATTCATCGACCAACTCATGGAGTCGGTCGGCGCCGAACGACGGTTCGTGTCCGGCATGGACGATGTTCGGCTCCATCGTTCCTAGACGTCGCATCGACGCGACGTAGTCGGGGATGTTCGACTCGGGCAGCTCGTCAAGCAACCCACCGTCGTACACCACGTCACCGGTGAAGAGGGTTCCGGTTTCGGACTCGAAGAGGCCAGCCGACCCGGGAGTGTGACCGGGCAGATGCAGCACCTCGAACGTTCGGTCACCGAGGTCGATCCGGGCGCCGTCGAGCATCGGAGTCGGGGCAACGGGCACGATGTCGTAACTGGCCACGTCGAACTCGTCGTTAGGGATCGCATCGACCAGGTATGGAGGGGCAATCCCCCCTGGGGTGTCCGCCGCCAATGCGGCAGCGAAGGACTCGCTCATTTCGAGCGGCACCAACGTCGACTCCTCGGGCACTTCGAGCGCCGGTGCCTCGGCCACATGACAGCGAATATCTGCAAATTCGTGAGCACCGCCTGTGTGGTCAAAGTGACCGTGCGTTACGAACACGATGGGCTCACGGTCGAAAAGGTCAGGAAACGCGGCCCGCAATTCGCCGATCCCCATCCCGGTATCGACCAGCAAATCTCGATCGCGACCCTTCACGTGCCACAGGTTGGAACGCAAGAACGGATGCACATGAGGCTCGCTGAGCTGCGTCACTGCGTTCGAATGAGCAGTTGCGCTGAACCACGTCGGGTCAACGGGGAGGACATCTGGCACCGGGATGGTCATGTGCCCACGTTGGCACGAATCAACCTTGCGAACCAAGGGTTTGGCGTGAAACGTCCATTCTGGGTGTGCGATCCGTCACCGCGACGCGCCCGGGCCCTTGCCGCGCTACCAGCGCCACACCGGGTACGGTCAAACGAACAACGCAAGCCATTCCACCGAGGAGAAGCATGAACCGCACCGAACTCGTCCAGGCCGTTGCCGAACGCGCCGGAGTCACGAAGTCGGACGCCGACTCCGTCCTTAGCAGCTTTGCCAGCATCGTCGGCGAGACCATCGCCAAGGACGAAAAGGTCACGATCCCCGGCTTCTTGACCTTCGAGCGTGCCTTCCGTAACGCCCGTACCGCACGCAACCCGCAGACTGGTGAGGAGATCAAGGTTCCCGCCAAGCACACCGCCAAGGTGAGCGCAGGAAGCGGACTGAAGAACGCAGCCGCGGGTAAGTAACACAAGCGACGCACGCGTCGGGAGGGTGGCCGCAGAGGTCACCCTCCCGACGCATTTTCAGGTAGTCACATCGACACCCTTAGAATCGCCGCCATGGCTGAGTATCAGATCACTTCATGGCGTGAACTTCCGTCGATGGTCGTCGCTCGTGACGACGGACGGACCGCAAAGGTTCAGCTTGCTGCGCGCTTTCAAGAAGCGGTTGACGAGGCAGCCATGCGGCTGGGCGAAACATCCAGCGAGGAATACCTCAACGGCTGGCAACGCACCGAGTGGACGTCAGCCGACGGTGACGCGTCGTCGGTGGTCGCCGATGTCGCCAAGCGGCTTGAGGACGAATGGCCCGACGAGGCAATCGCGAAGTTCCTCGACTCGTTGAACTCCTGACGACGAAGGCTCGGCCTACTTCTGCAACCCGATCCACGTTCCGCCAGGTCCGGTGTAGTTAAATCCCTCGCCCCAAACCGCGACGGTCTTGCCTTTGTTTGTTACCGCGATCTCGCCGTAGTCGCCGTAGATCTCCTTGAATCCCTTCGGTGTTACGTAGCCAGGTCCAGACGTCGCGTTGCTCAACCTGACGGGCTTTCGCCAGTTCGATCCCACGTCCCTCGCCTGTTGGTACCAAACGTTCCACGCGTTCGGATTGTCATTTCCCGACGTCTGCATGTACCAAAGTCGAGCGTTGCCCCCTGGTCCCATATCAACGCGAGGTCCAGTCGCGTTCTCGCCCTTCACAGACAGTGCCGTTCGTGCACTCCACTTGCGACCCTCGTCCTTGGACGTGCGCACGTACACCTGCATCGGTCCGTGATCGGTCGTGGCTCCTTCATAGGCGAAGACCAGGTCACCCTTACCGTTGCTTGCCACGCTGGTCTGACCCAGGTAGTACTCCGGGCCGCAACCCTTGGCCACACACTTTTCCCCGCGCTTAACTTTGTCGACCAACACATTGGTCCACGTGCGACCCTCGTTGCGCGAGATCAACGCGTAGTGCCAGACGTTGGTACCGGCTTCTCCTGAGTCCGGACCGGAGACGATGCCACTTTCTGAGAAGACGATCGTCCCGTCCGGCAGCGTTGTCGCGTCGTACGCGTAGAAGTACTTCTCGCCATGAGTCACTTTGTGCTGCGACCACGTCTTGCCGTGGTCGTGTGAGACACCGACCCACGAGTCGCCGTAGTCGGGACCATTCCACGCGACGTACACGTCCTTACCGTTACGACTCATCGTGATCTCGGGTTTGTCCGTCCACTTCACGTTGCCGTACACATGAACTGGCTTCGTCCACGACTTACCATGGTCGGTCGACCTGATGAAGACGGTCGAGAACCCGCTCTTGGTGTCACCGTTGAGGAAGACCGAGTAGACGTCTCCGGTCTTGGGCACGGTCTCGATGATCGGATCGAACTGGCCGAACGCACCTTTGCACTTACACAGCGGCCGTTGTTTCCCCCACGTCTTGCCGCCGTCCTTTGAGATTGTCAGCGGGATGTACGGCGACGGACAATCCGACGCACAAATGGGCTTCGCGCCGTAGCGAGTCGTGAGGGCATAGACGAAGTGCTTGTGCCGGTCTGCGGCAACTGCTGGCTCCCAGTCGTCAGTCTTCTTGTTGAGCAGCACCTCACCGTTCCAGCCAGCCGAGGGCTGGCCGGTGACAGCTGCATCGGTGCCGAAGCGACCGGCAGCGATCGCCTCATTCATCGCGTCCACGCGTTCCTGGGCTTGAGCCATTTCCTCTGCGGCCTCGTTCGCCCCCTCGGCCCGGCTCTCGCCCTCGTCACCGGCTTCCTCGCCAGAGTCTCCAGAGTCCAGATCTTCACCCTGAGACGCCTCAGCGTTTGCGGTATCTGACGTCCCGCTTTCGGGATCGGTGCTGGAACAGGCCGCCATCACGATGGTGGCAACGCCGAGCAAGGCAACAACACGTAGTCGACGCGTCCGCGTCATCAGAACCCCCATTGTTCGAGGGTTGTGACGCTAGTCCGATCTCCCCTCCCCCGGCAATGGATTCGAGTTAGGTGGCCATCTCGGCGTAACGGCACAGCGCGTTCACCTGACGTAGTTGCTCGGGCGTGCTGACCGGAGCGTCCAGGAGTGCTGGGCTGCAGACGATGACGGCCATCGCCTGTGCCCGGCTTACCGCGACGTTCATCCGGTGGAGGTCGAACAGGAACCCAACCCCGCGTGGCGCGTCGTCAACACTGGAACTGGTCATCGAGTAGATGACGACCGGAGCCTCCTGACCTTGGAACTTGTCGACGGTACCCACCCTTGCGTTCGGTAGCCGGCCGCGAATCTCTGCCACCTGTCGATTGAAGGGGGCCACGATGAGCACGTCCTCGGCCGTCATCGCTCGCTCATTGCCCTTCCAGTCGACGTACCCCTGACCCACGACGGAATGCCACAGCTCAGCCACCACAGATGCCTCTTCGGGAGATCGCGCGGCATTGCCCGAGTGCTCAACCTTCAGTAAACGTAAGCCGCTTCCTGTCAGCGAACCTCCAGGTAACACCGTCTGCCGCTCACGGTCTGGCGCTGACTGAAGCCGGCCTTCGTACGCGAGATCGGAGATGAAGGCCGTCACGTCCGGGTGCATCCGCCACGACTTGTCCAAGAAGACGCCGCGGTTGGCAAGGATTGTTTCGTTCCCCTCCAGTAAATGCTCAAGGGCTGACACCCCGGCGCCCTCCGGGTGCTGAGCCTGAGTCGGTTGTGACAATTGTTGCGGGTCGCCAAACAACACCATCGCCTTCGCTGCTGGCGCCGCCGCCACTGCATTTGCCAATGAGTATTGGCCAGCCTCGTCGATCACGAGTACGTCTACCGACCCAGCAAGCTCCGAGCTGGCCCAGGCCCAAGCCGTGCCGCCGACCAGGGATACCTGGCCCGATTTCAGACGGTCGCCTGTATCACCATTGCTCTTCGACTGAGTGATCCCAGGAGCGTTGCAAAAGTCATCGGCCTCAGTGCACCGCTGCACGGCTGGCCGTCCAACCTTCTTTAGCAGTTCGCCAATAACCGCGTGAGAACTGGCAGTTACACCGACCTTCTTACCGTCATCGAGTAGGGCGCGAATCAGTTCAGCACCAACTGTGCTCTTGCCACTTCCTGGCGGCCCCTGCACTGCGAGCACTCCGCAACTCAGCGTGCGTCCGATACGAACGACAGCCTCCCGCGCGGACTCGCCCTCTTTCAGCTTTGTGTTTGCGGGAACAACACGATCCAACAGCTCAGCCGCCAGTCCGCGCTCCCCCTGCAGTAAGTCCTCTCCGGTAGTCGCAATCGAGCGTTGCAGTGACTCTGTTCGGATCGGGCCAGATGGGCCGAGTCCGCGCGGCTCTTTCGGCTCACCGGAAAGCTTCAGTTCGATAAATCCGCCGGCTGCGTCAAGCGCCACAACCGTCCCCGCGCTCTCGTGAGTCTTGAAGTCATGCGCGGTTTGGCCCGCGCGAACTTTCGTGTCCTGCGGCGGGAAGGTGTATCGCCACACGCTGCTGCGCTTCTCGTCACGCACATATTCCGGCGGCGAAAGCGGTCCCAAGGCCGAGCTGTCGTCTTCGAGGTCCTCAACGGGCAAGTCATCGAGCCGGAAGAACTCCCACCACGCGGGACGTGCTTCGCGGCGGTAAAACTGCACCAGGTCGGCGAGCAGCGTCTGCCCGGCATCTTTCAGTCGTCCGGCGAGGTCGAGTTCGGAGAGCTCTTGATCGCTGAGAGGTTTGTCCGGCTCTGGTGGAACCTCGTGCGGGCGCAGCAACGGGCCATGAGCTTGTTCCAACTCGAGGCGACGAGATTCAAGCCAGATGTGCAGGTCCTGAGTTGAGCGGACGTCGTCCCGGTTGTACGCCTCGATCTGGTCGAGCGTGTCGGGATCGCGCTCGACGAGCCACTTCTCGTAGGCAACAACGCTCGCGAGTGCATCAGCGACTTCCTCGTTCTTGTTCCGTTCAGCCTTCCAGTAGAACGCCTCCATCTTCTTGATTGAGTAAGACTCTTTGCTGATTCGCATGCCCTGTCGTACTACTGCGTAGAGGTCGACGAATCTCTCGCCGCGTAACAACTGGTCCAGTTCAGCCTCTCGTACTCCGTGACGCGCAGTCAGTCGCTTAAGAGCAGACGTCTCGTAGGACGCGTAGTGATAGACGTGCATCCCCGGGTACTCGTGCCAGTGATTCAGCAGCCGATCGACCAACTCGATGGTGAGTTCGCGCTCCTCGTCAAAGCTATGCGCCCAGATTGGCGTGAAGTTCGCATCGGTGTCACCCACGCCGGCGAGGTACTCGCGACCCTCACCCCCCTCGGCGTACGGGTCACCTTCAAAGTCCAGGTACAGGTCGCCATCGTCCGGTGTCGGTAACCGCAGCAGTCCAGAGCGATCTTCTGGCGGGAGCAATAGATACGACGGTTTGCCGGTTGCACGTTCTTTGAGTTGCTCGGCCGCCTGCTGCACCAGGCGCTCCCGCGTTGCCCGACCGATTGATGTTGGTAGATCTTCGACTGTGCTCGTACCTAGTTGCGCGACCGTCGAGATGCCGTTCGTGCGAAGCGTCTCTCGGTGATCGTTGCGCATATTCGCGACCAGCGTCAGATCGTCGGTGGCTCGCCATTGGTGTGCGCATCGAGCGATCCATCGGCATTGACCGCAGTAGCCGACCTTGACTGGATCAGTTTCTGGTCGTAGCTCGACGAACTCACGCAGCCTCGCCCTTGCACGCCTGGTGTATGCCGCGACATCGACGAGTTTCCACTGATGCTCTTCGCCGTCACCAGCGACGACGTAGATGTGTGCCGGAGCAACTCCTTGCAGCGCTTCGAGCCGGTCGGCGTAAATCGCCATCTGAAGCAGCGCGGGCACCTTCAATCGTCGCGCCAACTTTGTGTCGGCAACCTCGTACGACCAGTCGCCAAGGTTCGACGGACGATCCACGCGCAACAGAAAGTCCGCTTGCCCACCCCACGCTCCGTCAAAGAACGCGCCTTGATAGACGACGTCGACGCCCGACTGCATCGCTTCGAGCGTCTGTTGCTCTGCTTCGCGTCGTCCCAGCAGATCGAACTCTGTAGAGATCGCCGTGACGCTACGTCCCGCTGCCACTAGGGATGCCAGGTAGTCCTCTTCGTGGGCGATACCCAGACCGAAGATGAGTTCGAGTTCGTCCCCGGTCACTTCCGGCTTGGCGAGGTGCCCGTCGAGCACGGACATGTCGAGGCTCGTCACGTGGGGACAAGCCAAATGCTTCGTGAGGTCGGTGGGACTCAGCACGAGTTCGGAGTCGATGTTCTGCATTGGCTCCATCATGTCCGCTTGGTGCGACAGCGGGTGTCACCAATGGCGAGAACCCCTAGTCCAGTTGGGTGAGGCTCCGGCTACAAGCAGAGATAGTCGGGCACCCTGAAGTCATGAGTCCTCGACCACTCCGGACCGGGCTGGTCCTGACACTTGCAACAGTTTTCGCTTTGGCCGGTGTCCCGGGAGTCGACTGGGACCAGTGGCGCCGCTTTGCGATCGTCGGTCTGGCAACCCGCATCCGGGCGAGACCTGGCAGTGGCAGATCGTCGGACACGTCACGACACCGCCGGAGCCCGTCGCCATGTACGACATCGACCTGCAAGACGCCGTGCCAGCGCGCACGCGCGTTGACGTCCCCGGATTTGGTTCAGCGACGTGGGCGCGCGGTGTCAATGCAGGGGCCATCGACGACCTGCACGCCGACGGTAAGACCGTCGTCTGCTATCTCGACTCCGGCGCCTACGAGACCTACCGCCCCGATGCTGGGTTGTTTCCGAAGCGCGCAATCGGCAACACCACCGGTTGGTCCGGCGAGCGCTGGCTCGATATCCGCCCTGGTCATCGCGATGCGTTCGCGCCGATCATCTGGGCCAGGTTCCGCTTGGCGCGCGACCTCGGCTGCGACGGCGTGGAACCGGACGAGAACAACCCCTGGGGCAACCACCCCGGATTTCACATCACCAAGTCAGCCGAACGTTCTTGGTACCTCGCGGTCGCCCGCCATGCGCACAACCTTGGACTATCCGTCGGAATGAAGAACGGACTCGAGGTTGTCGATCCGAAGACCGTGCAGGCGTTCGACTGGGCACTGAACGAAGAGTGCTTCTACTACCACGAGTGCAACCGCATGTCGCCATTCGTTGCGGCGGGAAAGGCGGTGTTCCAAGCCGAATACGTCTCCGACTGGCGTCATCGCGACGTAAACACTCCTCACGCCGTCGCGGCAAGAGTCTGTAACCAGTC
This sequence comes from uncultured Actinomycetota bacterium, assembly GCA_963726755.1. Classification (GTDB taxonomy): domain Bacteria; phylum Actinomycetota; class Actinomycetes; order JAHEKZ01; family JAHEKZ01; genus DATKIY01. The sequence goes on along the minus strand of CAVSDB010000001.1, from coordinate 141,415 downwards.
ACACGACCTGGGATTTTCAACGTTGGTGAAGCAGCACGTGCCCGACAAGACCTTCACTCACTGCTGAGAACGATCCACGCCTTGCCCCGCTCAAGGTCGATGCGGCTGAACGGTCGGTCGCCCGACTGCTCTTCGTCACGCATGAGCGATTGCGACTGTCGCTCCTCGACTTCGTGACGCTTCGCCGGCGCGAACAGCACCTCGAGTGCTTCGAAACCCGGGGACGCGGACGCAGTCCCGCGACGACCCCTAGTCCGATTGAGGACGATCTCCACCGTTCCTAAAGTGATGAGGCCGATGACCAAACTCGGGAGCGCAAAGCCGACGAGCATGCCCATCGACAACCTCCGTCACCCATCGGCCGGTAATTCGTACTGGCGTTAGGTCAATCGTGAGGCACCATGGGTCACCTGGCAACATTGTGTCGCCGTCGAGGTCATGGCGTCGGTACGCAAGCCCTCGTAGCTCAGGGGATAGAGCATCGGTTTCCTAAACCGTGTGTCGGACGTTCGAATCGTCTCGAGGGCACCTCACAGGGGCACCTCACAGGTGTACCTCACAAGGGCACCACTTTCGGTGTATCACTTCGGCTCGAGGTGCGACACCTGTTCGGTTGATGCGCGACACCGTCTCGGCTGATTCTCGACACCCGCTGCTGTGGCCCCGGGACCGACAACTTCCCCGGCCGAGCGCCACCATCGGCGACCTGCCCCACTCCACTTTCTGTAAGGGATCCGTCGCAGGCCGTGTTGCGCGAAACTCACATTTCGTACGTGATCGGCGCCGGGGCACGAAGGATGATCTCGAAAGCATGCGGGCTCTATCCATGGGCGTAGCAGTGTCCTACAGTCGCGACCACGTGGTAGACGTCAAGGCTTGCTGAGCAGTCCGTGCTGCTCGTGGGGGGCTCGTGGACGTCATGGGGAGGTCGGCGATCGTGCACACGTTAAGCAGCCAGCGGGGACGACGAAGGGCCAGACTTCGCCGGCCAGTGGTCGGTGTGAGCGTGATGGCGCTGCTCGGCATCGGGTTGGTCGCGGCGGCACCTAGCGCGCTCGCCGATGGGCCGACGACCTTCAGCAACACGACCTCAATCGCCATCCCGGCCACGGGGTCGCCCAACCAGACGGGACCGGCGAATCCGTACCCCTCCGGCATCGTCGTCTCTGGGCTGTCCGGAACGGTGTCGGCCGTGACGGTGACCTTCGCCAACTTGTCCCATTCCGCGGTCAACGACATCGATGCTCTGCTAGTCGCGCCGTCTGGCGAGAACCTGGTGGTGCTCTCCGATATCGGCGACCCCAGCAGCACGCTTGCCTTCGCCACGAACGCGAACCTGACGTTCGCCGACTCGGCCGCGAACTCAGTTCCCTCAGGCAACATCCCCACGGGCACGTACAAGCCAACGAACAATGGTGGCGGTGACACGTTCCCCGCACCGGCGCCGACACCGTCGGCACAGACGACTCTGGCAGGCGCGTTCACAGGCATCGCTCCCAACGGCACCTGGCAGCTCTTCGTCGTGGACGACACGAGCGGAGACGTCGGCACGATGACCGGCGGTTGGAGCCTGTCGATCACGACGGATCTCGTCGCGGCACCGACGACCACCACGGTGACGAGCTCGGTCAACCCCTCCACGACCGGCGGGTCGGTCACCTTCACGGGGACCGTGATGGCGGGCGGAAGCCCGGTGACGGCTGGCACCATCCAATTCCGCGACGGTGCCACGACCCTTGGTGCGCCGGTGGCGCTGAACGGTGCGGGCCAGGCGACCCTGACAACCTCGGCGTTGACCGAGGGCAGCCATCAGATCACGGCGACCTACAGCGGAACGCTAGCGTTCCTGACCAGCAATGGCAGCGTCTCACAGCGAGTCGACAACCCTACCGTCGTCAGTGGCAACACGTTCTGCAACACCGGCGTGGTCACCGTTCCGACCGTCGGGACTGCGACGCCGTACCCCTCGAACATCAAGGTCTCCGGGCTGGCGGGCACCGTCACAAAGGTGACGGCGACGCTCGAGGGGCTTTCGCACCAGGTCCCGGTCGACCTCGACGTGATGCTCTCAGCGCCTCAGGCGACGAACAACGTCACTCTCCTGAGTGACGCTGGTGGCATGTCCCCGGTCAGCAGCGCCAACGTGACCTTCGACGATTCCGCCGCCAACACGGTGGGCAACCCCTTGTCGAGCGGCACCTATCGGCCGACTGACGACGACAGTGGCGGCGCGGACAGCTTCCCGCGCCAGCGCCCGCTCAGAGCGGTGCGACGGCTCTGTCCACCTTCGACGGCTCCAACCCCAACGGCACCTGGAGCCTGTGGGTCGTCGACGACGCGACGGGCGACGCGGGCTCGATCGGCGGCGGATGGTGCCTGACGGTGCAGACGGCTTCGGCGACCACCACGCAGGTGTCGTCGAGTCTGAACCCGTCGCTCGTGGGTGACGCGGTGACGTTCACGGCGACCGTGACGTCTGACGGCTCACCGGTGACCAGTGGCGGCGTCGCGTTCAGTGTCGACGGGTCAGCGTTGGGTGGAACCGTGCCCGTTGACGCAACGGGCACCGCGACGATCACCACTAGCGCACTCCCCGCCGGGTCGCATCAGATCAAGGCCACCTTCACCGGCGCTGGACTGGCCGACAGCTCCGACACCCTCACCCAAGTCGTCGAGACCCAGGGGACGTCGACGGCTCTGTCGTCGAGCCTGAACCCGTCGCTCGTCGGTGACGCGGTGACGTTCACGGCGACCGTGACGTCTGACGGCTCACCGGTGACCAGTGGCGGCGTCGCGTTCAGTGTCGACGGGTCAGCGTTGGGTGGAACCGTGCCCGTTGACGCAACGGGCACCGTGACGATCACCACGAGCGCACTCCCGCCGGGTCGCATCAGATCAAGGCCACCTTCACCGGCGCTGGACTGGCCGACAGCTCCGACACCCTCACGCAGGTCGTCAATGGGCCGACGACAACGCTGACGTTGGTCAAGCACGTGATCAACGACAACGGCGGCAAAGCCAAGCCGACCAACTGGATCCTCACGGCTGCCGGGCCGACGAAGATCAGTGGTAGGACCGGATCGGCGGCGGTAACGAACGCGACCGTGCAGCCAGGGTCGTACAAGCTCAGTGAGTCGAAGGGTCCGGGTGGCTACAAAGCATCGCCGTGGACCTGTGTCGGTGCGAGGGTCACCGCCAAGACCGTGCGGATCGTGGTAGGCGCTCATGTGGTCTGCACGATCACTAACAACGACAAGCCGGGCTGCTTCGAACGGGCGGCACAACCGGGTCGGCTGGCCGTGCCCATGGTCCGCTCAACTCACCGGCGAGACTCAAGGCGGTGACGTCAGGAGGGTGACCGCCGCGAGCCTAGGCCTCCCACCCCAATTCGGGGGCGCAGTCCTGAACGCTTAACCTCGGTGAGGTTCGTGCGTCAGCTATGGCTAGGGCGGCGGCACCTCAGTTACGTCCTGTCCCGTGCTAGGCCTGTGCTAGGTCGACGCTTCGGAAGCATCCAAGACGAACCCGACAACGACAAACGGTTGGTCCGTCGAACCCTTTATGCGGCAAAGGATTCAGCGAACCGATCGTCGTCTTTCCGATTCAATCCGAGACGGTTTGTGGGTTTCGTAAACCGTGTGTCGGACGTTCGAATCGTCTCGAGGGCACCAAGTCTGTGTGACTCGTGCTGAGATGAGTGTGGCTGAGCGGTCTTGAAGGGCTGCCGAATGGGTGGCTTCAGTCGGTTTCCCAGCTCCCACAGTTCGCATTCATCAGCAAACTTCATCGGTTGGTTGCACAGGTGAGACACTTCGTCGATGCGCACCCCCTTTGATCGTGGCCGCCGCCTCCCTAGGTTCCGACTCGGCATCGCTGGCGTAGTGGCGTTCGCTGCGGTCGTGAGCGCAGCAGGATTGCCTGCGAATGCCGCTGACCAACCTGACCAGGGCGGCGAGCGATATCGCCTTCCCGTGACGAGTCAGGTCGTCGTGGACGCATCCACCGCCCCGTCGGGCTGGACGGTCGTGTCTGGTCCGAAGTCCGTGCGTCTTGAGTGGCGCGGCGAAACAGCGATCCCGATCGGTGATGCCCCGGTGGAGTTCTGGCTTGGCCAGCAGCGCCTGGGTGAGGCACGTCCGCTCCGTGACGGACGCAGTTTCCGCCTCGACGTGACAACAGCGCTCGGTCCCGACCTCGCGAGCCTGCGGGTAACCCGCGGTGGGACTCCGCTCGGCGAAACGGCGCCAACGCCGACCCGACCTCGCGGCTCGGAAAGCACGCCCGGTGAGACTGCTCGTGAGTACGAGTCCCTCCGCACCATCGCCAGTGACCCAGGCGATCCAGGTCCCTACGCAACCACTTCGTCGACCTATTCGCGGGCTCCCTTTGACATCGCCGAGTACCCGGAGCCAGTCGAGATGCTGGGGCGGGTAGTGCGGCCAGTCGATGCGCCTGGACCACGCCCGCTGGTGGTGTTCTTGCACGGTCGCCACAGCACCTGCTTCAAGGGCAAGCGTTCGTCCGGCGACTGGCCCTGCCCTACCGGCTGGAAACCGATCCCGAGCTATCTCGGCTACCTCGAGTCACAGCGGCTGCTCGCCTCGCAGGGCTATGTGACCGTCTCTATCTCCGCGAACGGAATCAACGGACAGGACTGGACGTCAGCAGACGGTGGGGCCGAGGCACGCTCGCGTCTCGTCCGACGCCACCTCTCCCGCTGGGCTTCTTGGACGACAACCGGCGGTGCACCCTTCGGCACTGACCTCGTCGGGGCAGTCGACATGAACCGCGTCGTACTGGTTGGTCACTCTCGAGGTGGGGAGGGCGTGAACAGGGCGGCAATCGACTCAGTGGGCAGCCCGCGCTGGACCATTGCTGGCCAGGTTCTCATTGGACCCACAGCCTTCGGTCGACAGTCGCAGCCCGGCCTCAATACTCTCGTCCTCCTGCCCTTCTGCGACGGTGATGTCTCAGATCTGCAGGGACAGCAATACGTCGACCAGTCGCGCGACATCGTCGATGACACCGATTCGTCCCTACGAAGCGCCGTCATGGTCATGGGCGCCAACCACAACTACTTCAACAGAGAGTGGACGCCGGGTCAGTCGGTGGCGCCTTCGAATGACGACTGGTGGAACGAGAAGGATCCGCTCTGCGGCACCACCTCGTCCGAGCGACTCACCCCCGGTGAGCAGCGCGACGTGGGGAGCACCTACATCGCTGCGGCCGCACACGTGTTCGCGGAGGGGAACCGGCAAGAGCTCCCGCTCATCGACGGCACGCCCGTTCGGGCCGCCTCAGCCGACCCTGCGATCGTGCACGTCACCGCTATCGGAGCCAACCGATCCCCCGTCTACCGGGCCTCGCACACCGATGAGGCATCGGCCGTTGGCGCGGTCACCAGTCAGATGTGTGCTGGCTTTGGTAACCGCCTGCCCACCTGTGACCAGCGGGAATCGTCTCCCCATTTCCTTCCCATGTGGTGGCGAGGCAAAGAACCCGCCCCCGTAGCTTGGGAGGCTGCATGGCACCGAGCATCCGGACGTGCCTTGATGCCACTTCCTGAGCCAGTCGATCTGTCGAGTGCGAAGCAGCTTGAACTTCGGGTGGCAGCCAAGCAGGGTGCAGTCTCGCGGTTCGACGTGGCGCTGGTCGCTGGCAGTGGCGCACGCACCGACATCGGTACGGCGACCGTGCGCCCCCTGCCCAGCAGCAAGTCGGTGGATCATCTTTGGGCTAGGACCATCCGCATTTCACTCGGCAAAGTCACTACCGACCTCTCCGACATCACGAAAATTGCCCTCGTCCCCAAGTCGACGAGAGGTCACCTCTACGTGCTGGACGTGCACGGTCGCAGTTCGGGTCTTGAAACGGTGCGTCCGCAGGTACTGCCGCGCCTCGATGTCCACGATGCCGAAGTCATGGAGGGCGACGATGGTGAACACGTAGCCAACCTGCGGATCAAGGTTCGGGGTGCCATTACGGTGCCGATCCGATTCTGGATGGCCATGACCGATGATTCCGGGACTACCAAGCCAACGAACTCGATCGTCACACTGTCACCAGGTGACACCTTCATCGATGTTCCCGTCCGCTACGAAGGCAATCAGGTGGACAGCGACGACACGTCCTTCACAGTCATCCTTCGAGCGTTGCATCAAGCCGTCACCGGCAACTACCTAGGTTCGCTGACGGTTCTCGACGATGACCCGGCCCCTCAGGCAACGGTCACCTCGTCGGCCACGGCGGTCGAAGGCGCACCACTGCGCTGGACGGTTTCCTTGGACGGCCCGTCCGGTCGCTACATCACCTTCAACTTCGCGCTGGTGAAGCCCGCTGACGGCCTCACCGAACTGTCCACTGACGACGTTCCCCAACGCTGGCTCGACCGTTGCGGTCGGGTTCCGGCCAGCCCCAAGCCGTTGTCACAGGCGCGCATCTACTGCACTTCGGTAGATCTGCCACCCGGGGTCACCGATGGTGACCTGGTGATCCGCACGGCGAAAGACAACCGAGTCGAGGGTGACGAATCTGTTGCCTGGCAGCTCGTCTGGGGGTACCCGGACCTGCCAGATCCACCCTGGCAACTGACCGGAACTGTCTCGGACGGTTGACCGGTCGGCCGCCGTGCCGATCGGGGCGAGGCTGTCGATTTGCCGCGGATTTGTTACCCGAATTGTTCGTGAGCGCCAGTTTCTGGCGGCAGAGTGTCCCGGGGACGAACGAGGGCCGTTCGCTCCGAAGGGACAACGGACATGCGAGTGAAGTCACCAGGGTCGCGGCGAACCACAGCATTGGCGGCCTCGGTCGTCGCGATGTTGGCCCTGGGATTCGGCATTACGGCCACCCCTTGGGCCAGCGCTGCGCAGCACAGCAGCGAACCGACCCAGACTCCCGCTGCTCAGTCTGCGTCCACGACGCCGGACAAGGGCTTCTACGACGCTCGCTCCGGCGGCACCCCAACCGCGCAGTCTGCACTGGCGAGGAGTGCGGAGACAGCGGCCTCGCGTCACGCCACTGAACGACTGCGCGCCTCCCTCGGCAACCAGGCCGTCGTCGACATGGACGGCCTGACGGGTACGCCTCGCGAACTCGCTCGGCTGGACGGGTTCCTCACCGGACCAAGCAACCGACCCGCACCCGCCGTCGCACTCGGGTACGTCCGCGCGCATCTGACTGCCCTCGGTCTCACGTCGGCCGACCTCAAGACCTTCTCCCTCAGCCGCAACTGGGTCGACATCGCGGGCATCCATCACGTCGCATGGACGCAGTCGGCCGGCGGCGTCCCGGTGTTCGGTAACGGCCTCCAGGCCAACGTCACCAAGGACGGCAAGTTGCTGAGCCTGTTCGGCTCACCGGTTTCAAACCTGCGCGCGCCGGCGGCGCAGCCAACGAAGATTTCGTCGAGCAGCGCCGCGATCGCCGCCGCCCGCGCCGACGTCGGCGAGACGACTACTGCCGGCCCCGCCGACACCGCGCGCAGAGTCTTGTTCGTGACGCCCACCGGCGTCCGTCAGGGCTGGGAGTCGATCACGATGTCGGCCTCGCGCCCGACGCTCACCGTCGTCGACTCCGTCAGCGGCCAGGTGCTCTACCGCAGTGACCTCGGCGCCGACGAGACGGCTCCAGCCGTGAGCAAGCCCGCCAAGGGCAAGTCGACCGACTCCACTGGGCTGGCACATCTCTACTTCCCCGGCCACAAGCCGCGCGGCGGCAACCCGATCGGCATGAACTTCACGAACAGGGGTTGGCTTCCGGGAAGCGCAAAGGTCCTCAACGGCAACAACTCACACACGTACTCAGACGTGAACGACGACAACAAGTCGAATCCGTCCGAGGAAGTGCACGCCAAGACTCCGCACCACTGGAACTACCGGCTCCAGCCGTTCCACCTCAAGCACGTGTCGTTCTGCGGCAAGCCGTGGCCGTGCAGTTGGAACCCGAACAAGGCGTTCTCGTGGAAGGTCAACCGCGCGCAGAACGCGACCCAGGTATTCACCTTCGTGAACAACTGGCACGACCACCTGATGAAGGCGCCGATTGGCTTCAACGAGGCAGCCGGAAACTTCCAGCAGGTCAATGGGACTGGCAAGGGCAAGGGACGCGATGCGGTCCAGACCCAGACCGACGACGGCGCCAACAGCACGCACGGTTTGCCCGATGGCGGACACATCGACAACGCCAACATGTCGACGCCACCCGACGGCAACGCACCGCGCATGCAGATGTATCTGCAGCACGCGCCCTTCACGTCGTACCCGAACGGCGACCCGTTCAGCCCGACCAACGTCGGGGATGAGGCCGACACCGTCTACCACGAGTACACGCACGGTCTGTCGAACCGGCTCGTGGTCGACGCCACCGGTCGCTCGACCTTGGGCGGCGTCCAAGCAGGTGCGATGGGCGAAGCATGGAGTGACTGGTACGCGATGGACTACCTCGTCGACCAGAAACTTCAGGCTGACGTTAAAGACAAGGTCGACGTCGTGATGTTCCAGTACGACGGCGCTGGCGTCGCGTACGACCGCACCGAGCCGATGGACTGCAAGGTCGGCGACACTTCACCGAAGTGCAACGGTGGAGCGACCAGCCACGCCGGTGGTTACACCTACGACGACTACAGCAAGGTGGTCGGCTACCCCGAGGTGCACTCCGACGGTGAGATCTGGGCTCAGACACTGTGGGACCTGCGGGCCAAGTTGGGTTCGGGGACCACCGAATCCCTGGTGACGCGGGCGATGTCACTGTCGCCGACTAACCCGTCGTTCCTCGACGAGCGCAATGCGATTCTGCTTGCCGACATGGCAACGACGGGCGGCGCTCACCAGGACGCGATCTGGAAGGTGTTCGCTCATCGCGGCATGGGGTACTTCGCAGGCTCGTTCGGCGGCAACGATAGTTCGCCGGGCGCAAGCTTTGACATCCCACCGACGGGCAACGCCAATGGCTCGATCACTGGCACCGTGACCGACTCGGTCAGCGGCGACCCGATCGAAGGCGCAACCGTCGCCGTTGCATTCGAGGGCTCGCCGTTCGTGATCAACCCGACCGTCACGACGGCGGCCGACGGCACCTACTCGCTCGGGCCGATCCCTCAAGGCAGCTATCCGAAGGTGACGATCGCAGCACCGGGGTTCGATGGCGTCACCGCGCCATTGACCGTCGACCAGGCGTCCGTCACCCGTGACGCCGCACTCGACCGCGACTGGGCTGCCTCTTCGGGTGGCGCTGCCATCGACAGTTTCACCGGTCCGACGTATCCGTGGGGCTGCGGTCCCAAGCGAGTGATCGACCAGTCGCCGTCGCAAGGCTGGGAGACGAGCACTCAGATCGTCGGCGGAGTGGCCGGGCCAAAGACCGCGAAGAACGTTGTGATCAAACTGCCCGTCGCCGTCGACCTCACGTCGATCCAGATCAACCCATCGGCGATCTGCGCGGACGGCCAAAGCGCTGGCCTCGGCAGCTACACAGTCGAGACGTCGAGCAACGGCACCGACTACACCGAGGTCGCCTCGGGCGAGTTCATGAAGGCTGACGACGGCCATGCCAACACCTTGACGTTGACTCCTGGTCCCGCACTCAGTGACGTGTCGTACATCAGGGTCTGGAACAACTCGCCGAAGGTGCTCAGTGATTCGGCGGAGTATCCCGACGGGTGCACGGTCGACCCGAACGGGTACTCCGGCTGCTCGTACGAGGACATTGCCGAGGTGGCGGTCTACGGCCTAGCCTCACCCTGAGGACTCGATGCCCCACGCGGTAGTTGGGCAATGACGACCGGGATGGGGCGACTGACTCGATGAATGTCCGAGTCCTCGTCCTTGTTTTCACCGCCCTGTTCGTTTCAGAACTGTGCTGGTCCGGTCTTACGCCACTAGTCCCTGACTACATCGAGTTGTACGACCTCACGGACTTTGAAGGCGGACTCATCTTTGCGGTTGCAGGCGTCGGGATTCTGGTGGCGTCGTTGCCGGCGAGCTACATCACCCAGCGAATCAGTCCTCGGATTCTCACACTGTGGGCGCTTGCAGTAGTGATCTTGACGTGCTACGCCATGCCCTTCCTTCCGGGATATTGGAGCTTGGTGCTGACGCGTGCACTCTTCGGCGTCGCGTTCGGAACCCTTTGGGTTTCGATCGTCGCTTGGCTAGATCAGGCCGCCGGCGACCAGAGCCCGCGTGTTCTTGCTCTGACCACAACCACCGTTGCCGTCGCGGCCACGCTCAGTCCGGCGTACGCCGGTTGGGTCGCCCAGCAGTTCTCGCTGGGTGCCCCGTTCGTTGGGCTGGCGGTCGTGATGTCGTTTGTGTTGCTGATGCTGCTGTTCGAGCGCTCTGGGACTGGACTGCGCAAGGACCCCGCGCCGCCCGCACGTGCCCTCGTCCGCTCGATGGGTAGCGACCCGGGGTTGGCCACGATGCTCCTGCTGACGATTGCAGCAGCCATGATGTGGATGACATCTGACCTGTTGGTTCCGCTTCGACTCGACGATGCCGGCTACGACGCCCGGGGCATCGGCCTGGCGTTCTCATTGGCTGCCTGTGTCTTCGCGATCGCGAGCGGTGTTGCTGCGCGCCAGGCAAACCACTGGACGCGTCCTCGCTTTGCTGCGTTCTGGACCTTGGCGACTGCGGCAGCCACCGTAATCCCAACCGTCTTCGCAGGAGTTCCCGCCACTCTGGCCTTTCTCGTCGCTGCCAGTATCGCCACCGGAATCACTATCTCGCTGACATTCCCCTTCGGTTTGCTCGCGGTAAATCGAGGCGTCGTCAGTGTTGCCGTGATGAGCGCGATGGCGAACATCATCTGGGCAGTGAGTGGTATCGCCGGCCCGACGGTCGGTGGCGCCTTCGCAGAGTGGGCAGGGGACCAGGTGGCCTTCGGCGTGCTCGCGATGGTTTCGGTGGTTGTTGCGGCGTTAGTGATCTGGGTGAATCGACGCGAACCGGAGTCCCAACCGGACCTGATTGGTGAGGCTGACATTTCCTAGCGAGTAAGCCAACCAAGTTCACGAAGAATGTCGGATGCGACTAGAGGCAGCGGTCGATCGTTAGGAATGGTCAAGTCCTCCAGCCCCACGCAGGCTTCTGCGTGTTGATCTGTCGACGCCTCCCGAAGGTCAGCGGCACGTCCAGACGTCGGATCTGACAGAAGTCGGTTCTCGATCGTTGACCACGAGGCCGTCAAGCGCACCACGGTCAGCGGCATCGCGAGTGTGGATCTGAGCTGCTCTAGTTGGAGCGCGTCCTTCATGTACCCGGCAACGACAAACGACGTGACGCCAACAGCCAGATAGTTCGTTGTAACGGCCGCGACATTTGCCAGCCACACGTCCTCGCCAACGGGATTCTCAGACCCAGTTTCGAACCATCCGAGGAAGTCCAAATCCAAGACTGCGAAGGACTCCCCGCTTTTCTCCAATAGGTCGGCGATCTCTAGAGCAACCGTGCTCTTACCAACCCCATAGGAGCCAGTCAGCAGCACGGCTGCGGGGTCTGCTGAGACCATGACTAGGAACCCAACACCCCTAGCCGTCAGCGAGTCGATCCTGCATTGCGGTGACCAAGGCCTCGCTCACCGCAGGGGACTCGTTTTGTAGTGAACGAATCGCATCACTGCGCAGGATCCAAACGACCATCGGAGTGGACGCCGTGATGGTCGCGGTTCGCTCTCCTTTGCCCAACAGTGCGATCTCGCCGAAGAAGTCACCCGGTCCGAGGAGTCGAATCATCCCTCGTTCGCGCTGCGTTGCTAACGCTCGTCCGCGTCTGATGACGAACAGGTCGACCCCAGCCGTACCCTCAACCACGATCCGATCGTTCTCGGCGTACTCAGCAACCTCGAGCCTGCTCACGATGTGTTCCCGCGCCCGTTCATCAAGTGATGAGAACAGCGAGACCTCACCAAGGTCTGCAGCGGTCGGTTGGACCATTCGAGCCTCCAGCGCTTGAGCCGTGCCTCCATGATGGCCACCCAACTCGTACACAGGCAATGCGCGGCACCGAAGAGTTGGCCTAGGGTTCTGTCCGTGCAGTTGAACTTGCTGGGAGTGCGGGGCTCAACTCCGGTCTCCGGCAAGGATTTCCTGAAATATGGCGGCCACACGTCCTGTATCGCAGTGACCGCAACCGGAGCCTCTCGCCCAACTTTGATGCTTGACGCAGGCACCGGGTTGCAACGCCTGACAAAGCTGCTGGATGGTCAACCATTCAACGGCGTGATCCTGCTGAGCCACCTCCACTGGGACCACATGCAGGGGTTGCCGTTCTTCCGGTCCGGCGATAACGAAGATGCAAACGTCAGCGTCTATTTACCCGCTCAAGAAGGTCGTACGGGACAGGCGTTGCTTACCCAGGCAATGTCACCACCCGCGTTTCCGATCACACCAGCGGAGTTGCGCGGAACGTGGAGCTTCACGGCAATCGAACCGGGAACGTACGACCAGGGGGCGTTCACTGTGACTGCCGCAGAGGTCCGACACAAAGGAGGACGAGCGTTCGGCTATCGCGTCAGCGACGGCACGAGCGACATCGCCTATTTGCCTGACCACATCGCGAAGGGTCCGCTCACCGATGAAGTGAGGTCACTCGTACACGGAGTGGATCTGCTGATTCACGACGCACAGTTCCTTGAGTCTGAAAGTCAGTTGGCACACGACTACGGGCACTCCACCATTGGCGAGGCGGTGGAGTTCGCGTCCGGTCTCGACGTGAAGCGACTCGTGCTCTTTCACCATGCTCCAGCGCGGAGCGACGAAGAGCTTGACGCGATCGCAGCCGAACTCGACGCGCCTTTGCCCGTTGAGATGGCGCGAGAGGCACAAGTCCTACACGTGTCCTAGCGCAATGCCTTAACCTGTGTCCCCGTTTCCGTTTCGCAGGCAAGTTAGGCGGCTATGTTGAGCGAGCGACCAGCCACGGAAGTCCTGCTCGAGCCGGAGGGCGAGGATGGCAGAAAGCGAGGGTGACCCCCTTGCGGTCGACCGTGCCGTCGCCGAGGAGGGCCACTCGGCAATCGCCATCTTGAACACTTCGGCGCTACGTCGTGTTCTGTCGGCCTACTTCATCTTTGGCACAGCTGAATGGGCAACCTGGATCGCCATCTTGGTTTGGGCCTTCGACACCGGCGGAGCAAGCGCCGCTGGGCTCGTCTCGGTGGTGCAGATGGTGCCGGCAACCTTGGCAGCACCATTCGCCGCCTCGCTGTCAGAACGGATGCGGCGCGATCAAGCACTTGCCCTCGGTTACGCAGTACAAGCCGGCACTCGACTCATCGTCGCCTTTGCGCTGGTGATGGAGGCACCTACGGCAGCGATCTATGTTGCCGCCGCACTCGCAACAACGTCGATCGTCTTCACCCGACCTGTCCACCACGCGATCATTCCGGAGATCGCCGAGACACCAGCCGAGATCACCGTGGGGCACTCGGCGTCTAGCACGATTGAGGGTCTGGCGATGTTCGTCGGCCCCATTCTCACCGGAGTACTCCTTGGCCTCTATGGTCCCGGTTCCGTCTTCTTCCTCACGTCCGCGGGAGCACTGATCGGGGCGTGGCTCACCAGGTCACTCCCGCTGAGGCGCTCCTTTGTCCGTGATACGCAGGCAGAAACCATCGTGACTGCGACGTTCAACGGACTACACGAACTCAGGCACAACACCGGTGCACTCTTGCTCACTTTGGTCGTCGGCGCTCAATGGGTGGTGATCGGTGCCCTCGACGTACTGACCGTCGTATTCGGCATCGACGTCCTCAACATGGGACCATCCGGTCCTGGAGTCTTGATGTCCGCCGTCGGTGTTGGTGGCCTGGTCGGTGCGGCCGCCACGGTCGTGCTCATCGGACGTCACACCATGACGCCGGCAATTGCCGGAGGCATGCTCGTCACGGGAGTCGCGATCACGAGCGTGGCCTTCAGCGTCGTCCCGGTCGTCGCCTGGGTACTGCTGGCGCTTTCTGGACTGGGTAAAGCCTTCGTCGACGTCGCCGGACGGACCCTGCTGCACCGTGCCGTGCACCACGACGTGTTGGCGCGTATTTTCGGAGCGCAGGAAAGCATGACCATGGCCGGTGTGGCAGTCGGCGCAACGATCACGCCGATCCTGGTCAATCACCTCGGTGCCGGCGGAGCCTTCGTCGCGGCCGGCATCTTCTTCCCCGTGGTCGGCCTGTTGGCACTGACTCAAATCCGTTCGCTTGACGCCGAGGCCGAACTGCCTGGCCCGGGGTTCGCGCGACTCGAGGCGATCCCGATGTTCGGGGCATTGCCACAAGAGACCCTTGAGCAATTGTCACGACACCTGATCTCAGTCAGCGCCGCGCCGGGGGTCGACATCTTCAGACAGGGCGATACCGGTGATCTGCTGTACGTCGTCGACCAAGGAGTCCTCGACATCATTCGACACGGCACTCAGATCGCGGTGGCCAACCCCGGTGACTACTTCGGTGAGATTGCCCTCCTGAGGGACATTCCGAGGACAGCCACGGTGCGAGCCCGCGATGAGGTCCACCTCTATGCACTTGCTCGTGAGGTCTTCCTTGAGGCCGTGACCGGCTCGTCGCAGTCTCACGAGCTGGCCCATGCCGAAGCCGACCGTCGACGGAGTAGCGACGAACCTGACTGACCCTCTTCCCATACGTCCGCGACGTGGGCTATACCTCTGAAGACCAAGCAGACCTCAGGAGTCAACGTGCGAATCGAAAAGACAGCGCTTTCGATTTCTTGGATTCCCAGTGCATCAGTCCACGGGCTGTTGAAGACCGGCTTCGATCTCAAGGTGGCTCACTTCGACGACCCGCCACCAGAACGGATCGACAGCATCGCGGAACTGCATCAACTCCGCGACAGCGATGCCTTTCGCTTCTCCAACGTGCTGTCCGCCTGGATCGACGTCGAGGACGGTCGCGTCGTCGACTGCGGACGGTCATCGGAGGCTGGACTCGTAATGGGTTCGACGACTGTCCGGATGGCAAAGGTCGGCGCCACGTTTCGTGCCATCTCGCTCCCAGAACTCAACCCGGAGCCAGCAGTCGGCGAGGACAGCGTGCAGTTCGTTCAAACCGTTGGTGGTCGAACCGGCGTTCCGCTGCCACGGCCAGTGCCCCACGCACCCTTCGTGCAATGGCGAGCGCCGATGGTCTGGACCACCCTCGCGATGACGATTCATGTCGATGGCAGTTGTGATATCGAACTCGCCGGAGCGAGCGCGTTCCCCCGGCATTGGGTCTACGACAGCGCTGGTGACCTGGCCCTCAAGAGTGGTTTAGCCGACGAGAAGACCTGGGTGGCTCACTCCTTTGGGGATCGGACGCCATGGGGTGAGCAAGATTCAGCGGTCGTCGTCACGGCGGCCGAGACTGCCCTTGAACGACAACTCTCAGTGGAAATCATGCAAGCGAACACGAGCCCGGAGATACGCAGTCTTCCGGAGGGCAGCGTCATCACTCGACAAGGAGAACCGGGGGACGAACTATTCCTGCTTCTCGATGGAGTGCTGTCGATCGATGTCGATGGTGAAGTTGTCGGTGAGGTCGGGCCTGGAGCCATCCTCGGCGAACGCGCACTGCTCGAAGGTGGCAACCGTACGTCCACGTTGATTGCGACGACTCCAGTACGGCTTGCCGTTGCCGCTTCGAACGTCATTGATCTCCCTCGTCTGAAGGAGGTGGCCAAGACCCACGGGTGGAAAGGCGAGGAATAGATCCACAAACTGACCCCGTAGTCCGTCGCCCCTGACTAGGTTGGTGCGATGGGAAATCCATTTGCACCACGTGCTCGAATTCTGGCCTGCCTCGCGGTGACGCTATTGGCACTCGTAACTGGCTGTACGGACGACTCTCCGTCCGAGCCCACCGTCCTAGCGACCGGTGAATCTATGGACCTGAACGTCTTGGTCTACAACATCGAATACGAGGGTGGCCCAGAAACCGACGCTGTCATCAAGGACATCGGTGCCGATGTCGTCGGTGTTTTGGAGTCGTACGATCGTCTCCCCGAAATCGCGGCGAACACCGGTTACAAGTACTACAACGTTGGACTCCAATTGCTGTCCAAGTACCCGATCCATGAACCCTCTGGCGCAGATGGCCTCTACGCCCTCATCGAGGTGCAGCCCGGGTACTCGGTCGCGTTCTTCAACACACACCTTGACTACGTCAAGTACGGACCTACTCAAGTAGTCAACGGAATGTCGGTTGATGACGTCATCGCATCCGAGAACGAGATTCGAACCTCATCGCTACAGATCCAGATGCCACAAATGGAGTCCCTGGCTAAGCAGGGATATCCCGTCTTCCTCACCGGTGACTTTAACGAACCGTCCAGCCTTGACTACACCCAAGAGACAGTGGGGACCAGGGATGGAATCACCGAGCCCATCGCTTGGCCGGTGAGCGAAGCGTTGTTCGACATCGGGTTCCGCGACACCTACCGAGACATCTACCCAGATCCCGTCAAGGTTCCTGGCCTGACGAAGGACAACCCCGACTTCCGAGAGGGCGGCGTTGGCGATCGCATCGACTACGTCTACGCGGGTGGCCCATCCACCACCCTGGACAGCAAACTGGTCGGAGAGAAGGGCGGGGCCGACGTTGATCTTGAGTACATGCCGTGGACTTCCGATCACCGTGCGGTGCTATCGAGCTTCAACGTAACGCCCGTCGCGTTGCCGACGACGCTGTCCCTGACCACCCGCATGCTGACGGTTGGCGATTCGCTCGATTCCTATGTCAACGCGCCGGGTACCTCAGACAACACCGTCGTCGTCATCCCCGAAGGCGGCGATCCTGCGACACCGGCCGCGACCAAGGAAGGCGTTGCGGCTGTCGACCAGGTTTCGTTTGACACTCAAAGTCTCGAACCCGGTGGGTACCAGATTGTGCTGAATGACTCGGGCGGCGACCAGATAGCCACCAACGAGTTCTGGCTGCGATCGAAGCAAGCTGACGCAGTAGTAACGACCGACAAACCTGAGTACGCCGTCGGTGAACCCATAACCGTCTCGTGGGACGACGGTCCAGCAAACCGTTGGGACTGGATCGGCGTCTTCGAGGCCTCAGCGGACAATCCCGACACTGATGACTACCTGCTGTGGGGGTACACCGGAGGGCACGACTCAGGTGCACTTCCGCCCACCGTGGCCGGATCGTTGACTATCGGCCCCGACTCACAGGGGAAGCCCTGGCCGCTACCGCCAGGCGACTATGTCGTGCACTACCTACTTGCCGACCAATACGACAGTGCTGGCACTGCGTCGTTCACCGTGAATGGTTAGTTCCATGCAGAATCGAGCCCGAATCGAGCCGAAAAGTGCATGGAACTAACCAGTCACGAACTCCGGTTCAGTGACCACCGCAAGGGATCATCCTGACGTTAGGACACGAAAGCGTCTAAGAACTCGTCCCAGTGGGTCGCTTGAGCGAAGTCGAGGCTCCGGTAGTAGCGGTTGTCAGTCTTTTGCTTTTGTGACCCGGGCCCGTAGATCGTGATGCCGTGTGAGCCCGCCTTGGTGCTGGCGTGATGCTCGTAGAGAACGGCTGCCGAGACTGCGTTCATGACGGCACGCCCGTCGCGTCGGATCTTCGGATCAGACACCCTGGAATTGATCTGCTTGGCCAGGTCGTATAAGTCCTTGTCCATCGGGGCTTCCCAGTACGACCGAGTGTGGTCAAAGGCTTGGTGGTAGGCCTTCTGGTTTTCCTTGATGCCGTTCTTGAGCGCGATCGCCCACTTATCAACGGACGAAACAAGTTTGTTGAACCGACCGTCGAGCGCAACCGTCGACCAGGTCTTGTCGGTCACGGTCGACTTACTCGAGGCAATCGCAAGGTCCTCGGCAGACATGTTCGGGTGTCGCTTCAACCTCTTCAAAAATACGTCGTACTCAAGCCCGTCCCAACCAACCCATTCCTGAGAGCTACTCACTGCGTCAGCGTGGCCCTGCCAAAGTTTCATGATCTCAATTGACGCCATATTGCATCCGTCGTATCCGACGACGTCAAGCGGGCCTAGCGCTGGCATGGCCGAGCGCATCTCGTCAGCGTCCAACGTGTCGTTGTCCGTGACGTCTTTCAAGACCCACCCTGGATGCCAACTCCACCCGTGGCCCCAAAAGTAGAGCGCATAGTGGTCAGCCGGATAGGTCGCCTTGCTCCACTTCACGAACTTGGTCAGCGTGTGCTTGTCCCCGAGATCCTTTTCACCCCAGTCAGCGACGGCACTCTTGCTATTGGCTCTCATTCCCTTGGTGACGTGAAAGAGTTTTGTTGTCTGCCAGTCACCGCGACTCTTGTCGAACCCGGGACCACGGTCCGCCAGTGCGACGATTTGCACGTCGGCATTCGAACCTGCGCCACCGAGTTCGTCTTCCAGATCTTTGACGACGTACTTCTCAAGATTGTTGTCACCGGACATGTAAACCATGACCGTCCACTTGGCGTTGGCGGCCTTTGGCGGGCTGGGAACTACGTCCGCGTCTGCCACAGACAATCCAGCGGTTCCGCCTATCGCAATTAGCGCGGACAAGCAACACACGAGGTACCTTCGAGTCCCATACCCGGCTTGAGCTAGCACGCAAGATCCCTTCCAAACTCCGTCGTCGACTGGATTCTGCCACCAAAACTCAGTGCTGCCGGCACCGGCTCAGTTTGTAGAATGCTCGTCTAGGTTCAACTGACCGCATCATTGGGGGTGACCAGTGATCTCTCCCCTGTTCGACGAGCGGTGGACCGCCTACACCGAGACCGTGGTCCGCATCGACCATCCGACGATCGGGCGAATCGTTGTGACGCCGGAACCCGGCGGGCGGACTCAAGGATTGTTTCCCCACGAAAGCGGCGGGCCGATCCACGTCATGACGGCTCACAATCCCGGACGAGCACTGTCCGCTCGCGAGAACGAGCAACGCCAACGCCAACTTCTCGCTGGCCTGGAGCAACAGGGAGATCTCGAGATCTGGGACGCCGTCGGCGCTGACGTGTCGTGGACTCACCAAGAGCAATCCCTGGCGATTATCGGCTTGACCGATGACGACGCGCGCGAAGTCGCGCGTACCTTCGACCAGGACGCAATCTTTGCGTGGACACCCGCTCGCTGGAACTTGTTGTCGTGCATCGACGATCGAACCTGGCACGCCGGCTGGACGCTAACCCCGGAACAGGCCGCCTGAGTCAGACGCCGTCGTACGCAGCTTGCAGGAGTGCTATCTCGATCTTCTGCATCTTCAACATCGCTTCCATCACCCGCTGTGACTTTGCGGGATCCGGATCACCCATCAACTCCATCAGCGCTGTCGGGATGATCTGCCACGACAATCCGTATCGATCCTGCAGCCAGCCACACTGATCGGCACGCCCCCCTTCAAGCAATGCATCCCACAGGGTGTCCACCTCATCCTGCGACTCGCACGAGACGAACATCGAGAACGCCGGGGTCAAGGAGTAATGCGGCCCGCCGTTGATGAGCATGAACTCTCGCCCCAAGAGTTCGAAGTTGGCGGTCATCACCGAACCCGCTTTACCCGGCCCGGCATCGCCGTAGCGTGCAACGTTCAGCACCTTTGAATCAGGAAACAACGAGGTGTAGAACTCCATGGCCTCTTCGGCCTGGCTGTCGAACCAAAGGAAGGGGGTGATCGACTTCATTCGTGGACTCCACTCTGTGGGATCAGTTGGCCGTTGTCGACTCGATCGTCAGGTCTCCGTGAACAGTATTTCCCTCGACAACCGTTGACCAAATCTGCAAATCTCTCACCTCTGCAGCTGTCACTGCTCGCAGATCACCGTCAACGATCGTGCAATCGGCCCGTTTCCCCGGCTCGAGCGAGCCGATCTCGTCCTCCCACCCGACCGCGAACGCGGCGTCAACGGTGTGCGCCAGCAGCGCCTCGTTGAGGGTCAACACCTGCTCGGGGCCGATCGCCGCACCATCCTCAGTCGTTCGGTTCATGGCTGCAGCGATGGTGTTGAGCGGGCGGTACGACGCGACGTCCGAGTCGCTACTGATTACCACGCGAACTCCAGCGTCAAGCTCGTCGCGCCACGGCTGCAGCACATGAACGCGCTCGCCGAAGTCCGCAATGAACTGGTCCCCCATCTCGTATAGGTACGACGGTTGGTTGATCGCCATGACTCCCATGCGTGCCATGCGCGAGATCTGTTCCGACGTTGGAAATCCCGCATGTTCGATACGTGGACGTCGGTCGCTGGTCTCATGCGCATCATCAGCACGCTGTATCGCGTCTAGAGCAGTCTCAATAGCGCGATCCCCTTGCGCGTGAACTCCGACCGACCAACCTTGTCGATAGGCAGCAAGAACGTCGTCGGAAAACTCCTGAGCGTCGCGGTAGAGGTAGCCGTTCTCATCAGCGTTCGGACCGTAGGGATGACTACACAGCGCGGTGTGCGCGATCAAAGATCCGTCGGCATAGAACTTCATCGGGCCAAGCCGAAGGCGCGAACCACCGAATGGTGCGGTGACTCCGATGTCACCAAACTGTGCAAGTTGATGAGACAGCGGCATACACACCGTGCGGATCGACAACCTCGCTGCGGCGTCTGCCGACAGATACGCGGACATCTCGCGAGCGGTTACCTGGGCATCGCACACCGTCGTCAACCCTGCAGCCAGGAACGCGCGTTGAGCGCGGTCGACCGCAGAGGCAAGTTGCGCATCAGACGCACTCACGTGGAAGTTGGGTCCATGCGCACCGATATCTACCGCGCTCGGGATGACGCGCTGCATTGCGGCGTCCATGCACAGTCCGCTCAACCGGCCCTGATCGTCTCGCGAGTACGAACCACCGACCGGATCCGCGGCGAAGTCATCGAGCTGAACCTCGGCCAGCACTCGGCTGTTTACAAGAACGCCATGACCGGACACGTGATAGGCGACGACTCGATGCTGCGGCGCAACCTCGTCGAGTTCCCATCGAGTCGGCGGGCCTCCCCCTAGCTTTGCCGGGTCGAGGCCTGACAGCGTGACTTCGTCACCCGCGGGTGCATTGAGCGCCGCCTCGCGAACAATGTCGAGGAGCTGCTGCTTGCTGGTCGGTCGAAGCTGCTGCAGCGGAACGGCCGCGAGGCTCTCGCCGGTCGCCAAAAAGTGGTTGTGAGCGTCAATGAGTCCGGGGAGCAGCGTTCTACCGCCGAGATCAACCTCCAGAGCGTCCGGAGTTTGCTCAACGACGTCGGTCAGACTCCCGACCGCGGCTACCCGCGAGCCGCGAAGGGCGAGCGCCTCGACCCACGGCCGTTCTCGCACTCCCGTGAAGACGGCACCGTTGACGAATCGGGTGACCTGCTCGTTCCGCATTGGCTCATCCTGCCCTGTCCAGTCGAGTCGGTAGATTCGGTGCATGACAGAACCCGCCGTCTACGTCCGTGGACTGGTTAAGAAGTACGGGGACCACGCGGCGGTCGACGACGTTGACCTCGAAGTTCAACAGGGCGAATGCGTGGCGCTGCTAGGTCCCAACGGGGCTGGCAAAACCACCACAGTTGAAATTCTGGAGGGATACCGTGCGCGAACCGCCGGTGAGGTATTGGTCCTCGGGCATGACCCCGCGCTACCCACCAGTGCATGGCGCGGCCGAATTGGCATCGTGCTGCAAACCGCCACCGACAACGCCGACCTTAATGTTGGCGAAGTTGTCGCCCACTTTGCGCGTTACTACCCGAACCCGCGGGATCCCGCCGAGGTGATCGACGCAGTTGGACTGACTGACAGTCATCAGGTCCGCACTCGGAACCTGTCCGGTGGGCAACGGCGTCGCCTGGACGTCGCCCTCGGAATAGTCGGGCGACCAGAGGTGCTGTTCCTGGACGAGCCAACTACTGGGTTCGATCCGGAGGCCAGACGGGAGTTCTGGGCACTGGTAACCAGACTTCGCGGGGACGGTACGACGATCCTTCTCACCACCCACTACCTCGACGAAGCCGAGCACCTGGCTGATCGAGTAGCAGTGATAGCCCAGGGCAAGATCGTGGCCGAAGGTGATCCGACCACGTTGGGCGGTCGAAACTCCGCAGCAGTTGTGGTGTCCTGGTCGACTCCTGACGGTGTGCAGTCTCGGCGAACGACCCAACCCACCCATCTAGTCAATGAACTATCGAAAGAGTTCGGCGGAGAGATTCCCGAGCTCAGCGTCAAACGCCCGAGCCTTGAGGACGTCTACCTCGAGTTGGTAGGCAAACCAACGGCAGCCGACGACAGCACTTTCGCTGAGGAGGGGTTGTGACCACGGTAACGGCCACCCGGCCAGGAACTTTCGCTATCGGCTGGCAGCGCGTGTCAATCGAACTGAAGCAGTTCTTCCGCGACCGCGAATCAGTGGTGTTCACGTTCTCGCTACCAATGCTGCTGATGCTCATCTTCGGATCGGTATTTAGCGACGAAATAGTTCCCGGCGTCACCTTCTCGCAGTATTTCTTAGCCGGCATGATCGCGTCGGGTGTTGTCTACAGCGCATTCCAGCAACTCGCGATCGCCATTCCCGTGGAGCGCGATGACGGCACGCTGAAACGGCTCCAAGGAACACCCATGCCGAAGGCCTCGTACTTTCTCGGCAAGCTTGGCGTTGTATGTGTGGTCTACGTGGCGCAGGTCTTCTTCCTTCTGCTCATCGGCGTTGCGCTGTTCGATGTCTCACTTCCAGACACAAGTTGGCAGTGGCTCACCTTTGCTTGGGTCAGTGTGTTCGGACTTGCGTCCTGCACGCTGTTGGGCATTGCATTTTCAAGCCTGCCTCGCAATGGGCGTTCTGCGTCCGCCTTGGTAACGCCGGTCATCCTCATTCTGCAATTCACTTCTGGTGTGTTCTTTGTGTTCCGGGACCTACCGCCCTGGATGCAGACGTTCGCCTCGTGCTTCCCCTTAAAGTGGCTGACGCAGGGCATGCGTTCGGTATTTCTCCCGGGCGACTTCGCGTCGCAGGAACCGGCCGGGGCTTGGGAGTTGCCGCAGGTCGCAGGAATGTTGGTGCTGTGGACGGCAATCGGCCTCGTCTTGTGCCTGACCACGTTCCGGTGGCAACGTCGAGGTGACGGCTAACGCCTGCGAGTCAGGTGTTGTCCACCTCGATCAGCACCTTGCCGAAGTTCGCACCAGACTCCATGACCTCATGCGCTCGCGCCGCCTCCGCGAACGGGACAACTCGATCGACCACTGGACGGATCTGCCCAGACGAAATGAGTGGCCACACGTTCTCGACGACAGCCGACACGATCGCCGCCTTCTCTTCGGGTGAGCGAGCACGCAGGGTGGTTCCGTGAATCGAAGCTCGCTTGGTGATGAAACTACGAAGGTCGAGTTCGGCTTTCGCGCCCCCCTGCAACCCGATGATGACAAGCCGACCACCAATCGCGAGCGCATCAACGTTGCGCGCTAGGTACTTGGCGCCCACCACGTCCAAGATGACGTCAACACCACGTCCGTCGGTTGTCGCAGCGACTTCTGCAACGAAGTCCTGCTCGCGGTAGTTGATTGCGACGTCTGCGCCGAGCGCCAGGCAGGCGTCGATCTTGTCTTGCGAACCACAGGTCACGAAGACTGTGACACCCATCGCCTTTGCCAGTTGGATCGCGAATGTTCCGATGCCCGAACCGCCGCCGTGGACGAGCAGGGTCATTCCAGAGGACAGTTGCGCGACATCGATCAGATTGGACCACACGGTGCACGTCACCTCAGGTAAGGCGGCAGCATGCACCAGCTCAACCCCTGCCGGACATGGCATGAGCTGCCCCACGGGGGCAGCCACGAGTTCGGCGTACCCGCCGCCACCGATCAACGCGGCGACCTCGTCACCAACCGCCCACCCCGAAACGTCCGCACCGAGCGAACGAATCCGACCCGCGACCTCCAGTCCAGGCCAGGCCGGAATTCCTGTTGGCGGCGGGTAGTTCCCCTGCCGCTGCAACAGGTCGGCGCGATTAACGCCGGCGGCAGCAACGGCAATCACCACCTCGCCACTGCCGGGGATGGGGTCCGCAACCTCAGCAATCGACAGGACGTCGGGGCCTCCGGGCTCAGTGATGACGATGGCTCTCACACGAGCACCCTACGTGCCCGTGCTGCGACCCCTAGTCTGTGAGCCTTGTCTGAGGGGAGGGTCGGATGGCCACGGTCTGTTTGCACATCGGTGCCATGAAGTCGGGCACGTCATACCTGCAGCACGTGTTGTCGGCAAACAAGGACCAACTTCTCGAACACGGCGTGCACTTTCCCGGGAAGCGTTGGCGTGATCAGGTAGCAGCCGCAGCTGACGTCACGGGGATCTATCCGAAGGGCCAGAAGAAGTCCCCAGGAGCCTGGGATGCTTTGGTCGACGACGTACGCGCTCACCAGCCGAGCAACGTCCTCATCTCGATGGAGACCTTTGCAGTCGCAGACGCTGATGCGGCGCGACGAGTCGTCCAGTCATTCCCCACCCACCGGCCACGCGTTGTCATCACCGCACGTGATCTCGGCAGAGTCGTTCCCGGGCAGTGGCAAGAGTCCATCAAGAACGGCGCCACACTGGATTTCGACAAGTTCCTCGCGGTCATCTCTGCCCCCGGAGCTCGAACTCTGCCTGGTGGGCGGGCTTTCTGGGGACCGCAAGACATCGGACGGATGCTACGCACGTGGCAGCCGTTCGTTGGGCCGACTGATCTGGTTCTGGTCACCGTGCCACCGAGCGGGGCTGAACGCACGCTGCTCTGGCATCGGTTCTGCGAGGCCGCGGAGTTGCCCACCTTCGATGCCAATCTCGCAGTGGGCGCCAACGAGTCGCTGGGACAGTCGTCGGTAGAACTGATGCGCCAACTCAACGTAAAAGCAAAAGATCGCAAGTTACCGTTCGAAGTCACGCGAGTTCTCAAGCACGCCGTTGCCAAGCAAATCCTGGCCGGCCGTGCCGACCAAGAAACTCCGCTACAGGTTCCCGATACGTATCGGGCGTGGGCGTCGAGGGCTGCTGAAGAACTTGTCGACGACATCAAAGACGTCGGACCGGTCGTCGTCGGCGAGCTTGCCGAACTTCTCGTTCCGTCGTGGCGCGACCAGAGCGCCGGACGTCTCCGGACGCTGCGATCTCGAATGCCGATCGGCGGTGCGTCCACCACTGACGACGGTGTGTTGGACGCCGCCATCGACGCCATCCTCGGAATGAGTCAGCGGTTGTTGATCGCACAGAACAAGGCCAAGAACTAAGGAAGTCCCGGCGCGGTGTACGAAGTCTTGACAACGGTGTAGAACTCACGGGCGTACGTCCCCTGCTCGCGCGGACCGTACGAAGATCCCCGACGTCCGCCGAACGGCACGTGGTAGTCGACACCAGCCGTCGGAACGTTGACCATCACCATCCCCGCACCGGAATGCCGTTTGAAGTGCGATGCCGCCGCGAGCGAAGTGGTGACGATTCCGCTCGACAAACCGAACTCAGTGTCGTTCGCGACAGCGAGTGCCTCGTCATAGTCGGTAACCTCTATGACGGACGCGATCGGGCCGAAGACCTCCTCGCGATTCACGGTCATCTGGTTTGTCGTTCCGACGACAAGCGCTGGCGACAGGTAGTGACCGTCCTGCCCACGTTCAACGCGATCACCACCGCTGACGTCGCCGCCCTCGTCTCGCGCGATCGCCAGGTAGCGCTCGTCTTGCTCGAGTTGAGTGTGGTCCACAACTGGTCCCATGTCGGTGCCCGGCTTACGGGCATCGTCGACGGTCCAGCCCTTCATACGACCAATCAGCGCATCAACGAACGCATCGTGAATACCTGACTGCACAACAAGTCGAGACGACGCCGTGCAGCGCTGCCCGGTGGATCCGAAGGCCCCCTGCAGTGCGATGTCGACCGCAAGGTCCAAGTCTGCGTCGTCCAGCACCACCAGTGGGTTCTTACCGCCCATCTCAAGTTGCACGCGTGTTCTGCCGGGTTGTGACGCTGCGAGGATTTGCTCGCCCGTCGGCTGCGAGCCCGTGAAAGAGATACCGTTCACGTCCGCGCCTTCGGTCAGGGTGGCACCTATCTCGCGACCAGAACCCATTACGAGGTTCAGCACGCCGGTAGGAAGTCCGGCGCGCTGCAGAATGTCGACGAGTTCCCATCCACACCCCGGAACCAGTTCTGCCGGCTTGAACACGACGGTGTTTCCGTAGGCGAGCGCAGGAGCGATCTTCCACGCAGGAATTGCAATCGGGAAGTTCCACGGAGTGATGACGGTGACCACGCCCAATGGCTCGCGCGTCATCGTCACCTCTACGCCTGGCCGGATCGAGTCAACGATCTCGCCGGTGTTCCGCAGGGCTTGTCCGCCGTGGAACTTCAAGATCTGTCCAGCACGCATGGCTTCACCGCGAGCTTCGACAAGAGTCTTACCCTCTTCACGCGCCAGCAAATCGCCGAGCTCGTCAACCCGACGAATAACCTCGTCGCCAGCGCGATCCAACACCTCAGCGCGAACTTGCGGTGTGACTAACGCCCAGGCAGTCGCGGCTTCGGACGCCGCATCGATCGCGTTCGCGGCCTGACCTGAGTCTGCCTGCGCGTACTCAGCGATGACGTCCGCGGTGTCGCTGGGGTTGATGTTGGGCAGCCATCGGGCGCCATCCACCCATCGTCCCGCGATGAAGTTCTGTTTCCGCTCGGTCATAACCTGAATCTCTAGCGTCCGGTGACGAAGACGTGCGAGGCAGTGGGTAAGTCAAGCTCGGCGTACTCCATGCCGCTGCCAACCATTACCCCGCGGTCGGAAAGGCGCACCTTGATCACCTGGCCAGGGCGGACACCCGCGCGTAACAAGGTGGTCATGAGTTCATGATTGTCCTGAATCGGCTCGCCGATGCGACGCACAGTCACGCGTTGTGGTTCAGATCCGGCGACTGCGTCCAGTCCGACCAACGAGCGATCGTCCTTGACTCCTGCGTCACCAAGTTCGTCGAGCCCAGGAATTGGGTTGCCGAACGGTGAATGTGTCGGGTGCTTCAGCAGGTCGAGGATGCGTCGCTCAACTGACTCGCTCATGACGTGCTCCCAGCGGCAAGCCTCGGCGTGGACTTCCTCCCACGGCATACCGATGATGTCGACGAGCAGACATTCCGCGAGCCGGTGCTTACGCATCACCCGCATCGCCATATCGCGCCCCGAGTCGCTGAGCTTGAGGTGACGGTCGCCTTCGACAGTCAGCAATCCGTCACGTTGCATACGGCCGACGGTTTGGCTCACTGTGGGTCCGGACTGTTCGAGCCGCTCGGCGATCCGTGCTCGGAGGGGGACGATTCCCTCCTCTTCGAGCTCGAAGACGGTACGCAGATACATCTCCGTCGTATCGATCAGATCGGTCACGGACCAGAACTCCTGTCAGGAATAGCGAGGGGCGCAGAACCTATGTCGCCGATACGTGCTGTAACAACCGTAGTGTGCGCCATCATCCCGTGCGATGGACCTCGCGCCCAGCGACGAAGGTCGCCAGCACCTGGGCAGACAGGAGCGCCTCAGGCTCGGCGGCGAGCACGTCGGGCTCGACCAGGATGAAATCTGCGAGCAGCCCCGCCTTGATCTGACCGCGCGTCCCCTCTTCGAAGCACGACCAAGCCGCGTTCGCCGTCGCGTAGGTCAAGGCATCGTCTAGTGGCAGCGCGAAGTCTGGAATGTTCGGTGGCAACGAGGGCTCGAGTGCCGATCGCCGGGTGGCAGCGATGAACATGTTCGGCAGCGGCGCGTATGGCGCCGTCGGCGCATCGGTACCGAGGACGAGTCGTGCGCCGGCCGTGACCAGCTCCTTGCCAGGAAAGCCGCGCGCGGAACGAGCCGGTCCTAGCAACTCGCGCCAGTTCTCCTGGATCGCCGGGTCGGAGTGCACCGGTTGCATCGACGCCGTCACACCGAGCGTCGCAAAGCGTGGGACGTCTGCCGAAGCGAGGTACTCAATGTGCTCAATGCGATGACGACGGCCCGACGTGCCATTTACCTTCGCGGCATTCTCGATTACGTCCAGGGCAGTGCGTACGGCGGCGTCACCAATCGCATGGAGTGCACATTGCAGCCCCGCCGCATCCGCCGCCGCCACGACTGGGGCCAACGCTTCGTAGTCCCAAATGGGATCAGGCAATGCCCCCGTCGTGTAGGGCTCGGAGACATGCGCCGTCGCGCCATCAATCACACCGTCGACGATAAACTTGATCCCGGCGACCCGGAGTCGGTCGGAGGTATGAAGTTGTGCCAGACGCGCGGCTTCTGCTACCTGCTCGAGGTGATCGGACGTTTCACCCTCGCGAGACATCAGCCAGTGCGCAACCACCCGCACGTCGAGCCAACCTTCTTGTTCGGCGATAACCATCGCTTCGAGCGCCGCGGCGTTCAGTCCCATGTCAATCACGCCCGTGATGCCTGAAGCATTGAGAGCGTTGATCGCGGTTCGCAGCGACGCCACTCTTTGGTCGGCCGTGGTGATCGACTCAAGGTGCGACCAGGCGAACTGCTCCGCTGCCGTTTCTTCCAGAAACCCCGTCGCATGTCCGGACGCGTCGCGAGCGATGCGGCCGCCAGCCGGGTCGGGTGTCTCGTCGGTAATACCCAACTCGCGCAGCCCCAGTGAATTGACCCAGCACGAGTGGTAGTCATTCGAATCAAGCGCCACCGGACGATCTGCCACAACTGCGTCGAGCATCTCTACCGTTGGTTCACCTCCGGGGATCGCGTTGAACAACCAACTACGTCCCAGGACCCACTCAGCATCGGGATTCGCCGCGGCATGCGCACCAAGCAGCCCCTGGATGCTGCTTAGGTCCTTAGCTCGAACGAGATCTACCCGCTCCTGAGCCTCCCCTGTTCCGATCGTGTGGAAGTGAGCATCAATGAAACCCGGTAACACCAACGTCGCGTTCAGGTCTACCTGCTCCGCATCGCTACCCATCGCGGCTGTGACTTCGCCATCGGTTCCCACCACGACGATCCGGCCGTCACGTACACCGAATGCGTGCGCCCAAACCCGTTCCGGGTCAGCGGTGAAAACCGTGCCGTTCAGATATGCCCGAGCCCCCGCAGTGTCAGTCATCTCGAGCATTCTTTCGGTGTGCTCTCACCGGTGCAACCATTTCGCTAGACCTACGGCGGCGCATGGGCTGTCGGATGACACAGTCTCAGCGCTCCTGAAGCGTCACGCTGAACTGTCCATCCCCGGTCGTGAACAAAGCCATGGTGCCGTCGGCACAGGAGGACCAAGTTATCCAGGCTCGTTGTCCCGCCGTCGCGCCAAAACTTGATGTGGTGAACCTCGCAGTGCTGTTGAGCCCTGTAACAGCCATCGGCGACGCATTGTCGGTCACGAGCTACGACTGCGCGCCTGATGCCCGGGGGAATCGTCCGAGTGGAACGCCCAACGTCGAGAACCTCACGCGGACCATCGAGGAGGATCCCCGACAACCCGGCGTCGCAGGCGATCTTGCGTGCCTGCTCAGCGGTTATCGGTCCTACCCACTCGAGGTCCCCGCCGCCTGACTGCTCCTTACTCAGTGCTCGCACATCGATCAGCACCGAAACGTGAGGTCGTTGACCGCCCACCTGCGGCGTATCGCCATGGTCCAGCCAGTGACCACAAATCTCAGTCAGCGCATCAGCTCGGCGTTGTGACCAAGTGCGGGTCTCTTCGAGGTCTCCACGAGTGGGTGACACGAGCGCGTCGATCGCCGTAAGCAACGTCGCACCCGAGACAGGATCGAGAAGCCCGTGTAGGGCAACCATGCCATCGAACGTTTCAGCGATGTCCAGTCCTCGACGTTCTAGTCGGCGCACCGCCGCGCGCTCGGCTGAATCGACGTCTAGACGGTGGAGCACGTCTTGTCCCAACCGCTTAAGCAGCAGCGGATCGAGTCTCTTGGCCGGCTCGACCAGCAATAGCTCAGCTGTCTCGCGATGCTCGACCGGAACTTGCCTCACGGCCTGTCCGATGACGTCCGCGTGACGCCAAGACACCTCCCCGGCGGCCATCGCGTTCGCCACCGCGGGGAGGACACCGGCAGTCATCGACTGTGCGACTCGTGCTCTGCTGGTTGCTTCGGCAGGCGCGAGTTGGCATTTGTGACGCAACCAAGCACCGAGCGTCGACGCTCCCTCGTCAGCGGCGCAGCCGCCCTCTTCGAAGAGCGCAACCTGCCCGAGCCACATTGCCTCGAACTGGTCGATCAGTCGACGCATTCCGACCAGTTGGTCTGACCAACTCGCGCCCCCGGCCGACTCCGTGTAGCTAGCTGTGAGGTGCTGAGCCTCTGCGACGAGGTCGATCGGCACGGACGCGGCGAGCGGCAAACTCGGCCGAGGTTGGCTCAGTGATTCAGTTCCGCCGCCGTGTCCCACTAGCCCCCCTTTCACTCGGCCGAATCCATCTAATAGAACGTATGTTCGAATACCCCAACGATACCCAAACCGGCCGACAATTTTCGTGGCGCACGTCCATCGGTGGATAACTTTCCGGCTCCCGTCACAGCCCGAGTCGCGCGCCCGTACTCTGCGAGCCATGCGTGTTGTGAGCGTGCTCAGCCTCAAGGGCGGAGTCGGCAAGACCTCAGTAACCGTGGGGTTGGCAGGCGCGGCCCAAGCTCGCGGGTTGCGGACGCTCGTGGTGGATCTCGATCCGCAGGCCAATGCCACGGTCGTGCTGGATCCGAGCAAGATCGAGTTCACCGCTAACGACGTGCTGGCCGACGGACGTGCTGGCGTGCTTTCGCAGGCGATTGTGCGTAGCGGGTGGGGTGATGAGGTCAACCTGGTCGCCAGCGAACGGGCGTTGGAACACCGAGCGGTCCCAGAAGGTGAGGGCAACGTTCGGCTGCGCGTGACCATGGGTGGCATCGAGAACTACGACCTGGTCCTGCTCGACACCCCTCCAGCGCTAGGGGAGTTGACGCGCAACGCCTTGACGGCGAGCAATTTCGCGCTGATCGTCACCGAACCCAGCATGTTCGCGCTCCAGGGGGCCCAGCAGGCGCTCGAGGCAGCCGAGATCGTCCGGGCCTACAACCTGCGGCTACAAGTAGCCGGAATCGTGGTCAACCGGGTGCGTCCTAACTCCTCTGAGCACCGCTACCGCATGGCCGAACTCGCGCTGGCCCACGGGGATTTGTTGTTCCAACCGCCCCTCCCGGACCGGGCAGTCGTTCAGCAGGCTGCCGGTGCCTGCACTCCCGTCCAATCTTGGCGAACTCCTGCGGCGCGCGAGGTTGCGCGTATCCTCGATGGATATCTCGACCGGCTGCTGTCGATATCTGTCGACTCCGGGCCGTTGCGTGCTGACCATTGAGGAGCAACTGGTGAGTCCAACCCCCGAACCGCGCCCAGCACTTCAGCGCGCGGAGGACGGCGCCGTCCACCCCGCCGCACCGCGCGCAACTCCCCCAAAGCATCTGCATCCAGCTCCGCCGGCGCCAGCGGCCGCCGTCCCCCCCAACGTCGTGACCGGACCCTTCAAGCCCGGAGATCTGCGCGCGCGCAAAGCTATTGGCAAAGAGGGCAAAGACGCGACCAAGGGAAAGCCGTCGACGAAGGGCGAGCGAGCACCGTTGAACGTCGACGTGCCTAAGAAGTTGCGTAAGGCGGTACGTCGGCAAGCAGAGTCGGAGTCTCGTTCGGTCGACGAACTCGTAACCGATGCGCTGATGGACTACCTCGAACGGTGAGCGGGGGGCATCAGAAGATGCCGACTTCCATTTCGTTCAACAACGAATCGACAACGGCACGAAGGTCGCCGTCGTTCGCGTCGGCCACTGCGCGTTGACGTTGGTAGCTCGCGCCGCGCTCGAGCAGGACTTCAACCTTTGCCAGTTCCTCTTCGCAACCAATCTTGCGAGCAACGGGAGCTAGGTCTTCGGCGAGCTCAAGGATCGCGTCACGAACGGGTTGCACAGTGTTTCCGCGATCGTCGGTGATGATGTCGGCTTCAAGTCCGTAGCGTGCCGCGCGCCACTTGTTCTCTCGCACCAGCCACAACCTTGGCGACGGCAACGTGTAGCCGCGGTCCAATTGTCGGTCGAACGATTCGACCAACGACTGCGCGAGCGCGGCTATGACGCTGATTTCGTCCAAGCTCGGCAGGCCGTCACAGATTCGCAGTTCGACGGTGCCGAAGTTGGGGTGTGGACGGATGTCCCACCACACCTCACGAATCGACTGAATCGATTGCGTCGTGATCAGCGACTCCATGTAGTCCTCGAACGCATCCCAGCCCGACAGCGAATAGGGAAGTCCGGCGGTCGGCAGTCCCTCGAACACTTTGCTGCGCGCAGAGGCAAGACCGGTGTCGGTTCCCACCCAATAGGGCGACGAGGCTGACAGCGCGAGGAAGTGGGGGATGTAGGACATCAACGCGTTGTTGATGGGGATCGCTTTCTCGGGGGAACGAACGCCTACGTGCACATGCACTCCGAAGATTTGCATCCGACGCGCCAGCCACTGCATCTGCTCAACGAGTTGTTGGTAGCGGGGATTAGGACTGATCTTCTGCGTCGTCCAGTCGGTGAAGGGATGAGTTCCCGAACACATCACGCCGAGGTTCCGGCGTGCAGCAGCTTCGCGGACTTCCTTCAACGTTCCCGCTAAGTCCTCGCGCGCTTCGGCAACCGTCGAGCAGATGCCGGTGATTATCTCGATCGTCGACTCAAGAAGTTCATGCTTTGCCTTGGGGTGCTCCTCCCCGGGAACTGGCGTGATCTCGGCGAGGATGTCGGTCGCTGAACTCGCCAACTCGCGGGACTCAAGATCGATGAGTTCAAGTTCCCATTCGACACCCAGGCTGGAGCCAGCCGATGGGTTGAACGGAATGTGCATAAGCCCCAGGCTAGGGCTGGTCGACCACTATGACCATGATTCGGGCAAACACGGCTCGAATGCGCTCAATTAGCTGACGGGTGTCGTGCGTCGTATCTGACGAATCCGCGGTGCCAAGCAACCAGTAGGAGCGTCACAGCGATGCACGCCACACCACCGGCGATGATGGCTGCTCGCTCGCCCATAACCGTGGCAGCGGTTCCCGCAACGACATCACCCAGTCGCGGACCTCCCGCGACTACGACGATGAAGACCCCCTGTAGCCGTCCGCGAAGCTCGTCCGGTGTCGCTACCTGCAGGATCGTCGAACGGAACACCGCACTCACCATGTCTGCGGCGCCGCATATTGCGAGGAAGAAAAGTCCTATGGCCAGTGCGCTGGTTGCGCCAAACAAAGCGATAGAGGCTCCCCAGGTGCACACCATCAGGACGACGTAAAGACCCTGCCATCTCACACGTCCCAACCATCCGGAGAATGCGGCGCCTACGAGTGCGCCGATTGCCGGCGCCGAAGACAGGTACCCGACGGTACGTGCGCCACCTCCGTAAGTGGTCGCTGCAAGGGCGGGGAAGAGCGCGCGTGGTTGTGCAAGCACCATTGCCGAGAGGTCGACGAGGAACGTCATCAGCAGGTTGCGTCTAGTCCGCAGGAACTTCAGCCCCTCCCACACCGCCGCCCATCCAGCTTTCGCAACAGTCCCCTCCGGCGGAATGGAGGGAAGTCGGAACAGGGCATAGAGAGCGGCGGTAAAGGTGACCGCATCGATCGCGTAGGCAGTCGTGAATCCGCTGAACGCGACAATGAACCCACCAAGCAACGGCCCCAGGGTGAACCCGACGTTCCACGTCACAGTCGTCAAGGTGTTCGCGGCCGGCAATAGCTCTGAGGGAAGAATGCGTGGCAAGATCGACGCTCGCGCAGGGTTGTTAACCGCGAAGCAGCCGGACTGCGCGCCCACTATGAGATACAGCAACCAGACCTGTTCGAGTTCGAGAACAGACTGCGCGAGCAGCGCAAGTGAGCACACCCAAAGTCCCGTTGACGCGACGAGAGCGACCTTGCGTCGATCGTGAGTGTCAGAGATCGAGCCGCCATACAGGCCGAACAGCACCAGGGGGAAGAAGGCCGCAGCGCCGACCATCCCGACAGCAAAACTCGATCCCGTGAGCGTGTAGACCTGAATTCCCACCGCCAGGGTGGTCATCTGCTGGCCAATTTGGGCAACCGAGAGTCCCAGCCACAGCCTCCGGTAATCGGCGCTTACCTGAAGTGGGGTCAGGTCGAGCACCAGGCGGCGGGACACGCCGTCCATCCTGCCGTTAAGTCACTGGCGCTCACCGACGGGAGCGTTTACCGTCGACCTATACGAGGAAGGAGGTGGTCCGGACTTTGTATAGCCATAGGACACGTGAGGTGGCTGCCAGCTAGCCGCCGACTGACGGCCCACCGGTACGCCATGAGGCGGCCGGCGAGTCCAAGGCAGTCACCCGACCCGCGGGCGTCGAGCAAGTCCCTCGACGTATCGGCCACAGTGCCGGGCCCGCGGGTTGTGCCTGTCTAGGGGAACCCTGCGGTTCAGGTCTGGAGATCGTGAGTCGTCACGTACATCTCATCGTCGCTGGCATTGAGCGCGTAGTCGACGGTGATGCTGGTCGGGAAGCCGGTCGCTTCGTCGAACTTGAGAGTGACTCGATCCGCCTTGTGTTGGACCACGGCGATCCACTCGAACAGTCCATCCGCAGTGAGTGCATGTTGTCCGACCACGGATTGGACCATGTGATTCACGTTCTTGGGAGCGTCGATGGTCACTGAGTTGCCCGAGACGGCGACATGCTCGTCGGGGAGCAAAGCACAAAAACATCGAACGCGGATGTCGTAGGCGTAATCGTCGATTCCCTGCTCTTGCCACTTAGTCCACGCTGCCAGTGCCTCATCGGACAGGCCGGCGGGAGGACTTGGGCTCGTTGCCTCAGGCGTTGCGATGGCGTTGGGTGTCGGCGACGTGCCGCCGCAGCCCGCAACCAGTGCGAGCGAGGCACAGCAGAACACTGTTGCAGCGATTCTGATCCGGCGTTTCCTCATGAGATCTCCCGCCCTACGTGTGGCAGTTCGACGTCGTAGGGACGGGAGAGGTTCCGTTACGGCGATAGTCGCTCGACCAACCAGGGCTGGCCGTCGCCCGAACGGCGGTATCTGACGCGGTCGTGCAACCGATTGCTGCGACCCTGCCAGAACTCGATGGATGATGGGATGAGTCGGTAACCGCCCCAATAGTCGGGCAGCGGCACGTCAGTTCCTTCGGGATAGAGATCAGCGGTATCGGCGTAACGCTGTTCTAACTCGTCACGTGATTCGATTACCTCACTTTGGTGAGATGCCCAGGCGCCGATCTGACTTCCGTAGGGACGCGACCGAAAATATGTCGCGGACTCATCGCGCGTGAGGCGTTCGACCGACCCTTCAATGACGACCTGTCGTTCAAGGTCGAACCAGGGGAAGCAGAGCGAGGCATGCGGATTAGCGGCCAGGTGCGCCCCCTTGGTCGAGTGGTAGTTGGAGAAGAATGTGAAGCCTTCGACGTTGGCCGCCTTGAGTAACAACATGCGCGCGCGCGAACGTCCATCGGCGCTGGCCGTCGCCAAAACCATCGCGTTCGGTTCCTTGATTTCAGCAGCCGCTGCGTCTGACAACCAGCGGTTGAACTGAATGACCGGATCGGGGTCGACGTCATCGGTATCGAGTCCGGCCAGCGCGTAACTACGACGTAGGGCGGCAAGCGCGACGGGGTCCATAGGTCCATTCTGACGGCCGATTACCAACGGGACACTCCGTCAGGTTAGATAGCGGGTGACGGGGACCCCGTCACCAACACCAGACCGACTCGTTTCGAGGGGTGCCCCACCATGGCGGACTCGGACTTCAGCCCCGGCCTCGAGGGCGTCATCGCGTTCGAAACCGAAATCGCGGAGCCTGACAAAGAAGGTAGTGCCCTGCGTTATCGCGGGGTCGACATTGAAGATCTCGTTGGGCGCGTCTCCTTCGGAAACGTTTGGGGACTACTCGTCGACAACGAGTTCAACCCGGGCCTGCCCCCCGCGGAACCCTTCCCTCTACCAGTGCATTCCGGCGACGTTCGGGTAGACGTCCAGAGCGCGCTCGCCATGTTGTCCCCGTCTTGGGGCCTGAAGCAGTTGCTCGACATCGACGACGACACCGCACGCGACGACCTCTCGCGCGCAAGCGTTATGGCGTTGTCGTATGTCGCACAGTCCGCCCGCGGGCTCGGGTTACCGATGGTTCCCCAGCGCGAAATCGATAAAGCCACGACGGTCGTCGAGCGATTCATGGTTCGTTGGCGCGGCGAGCCAGATCCTCTACACGTCAAAGCCGTGGACGCGTATTTCGTCTCTGCTGCAGAACACGGCATGAACGCTTCTACGTTTTGCGCGCGAGTGATCGCCTCGACCGGTGCGGACGTTGCCGCTGCGTTGTCTGGAGCAGTTGGTGCGATGTCCGGACCGTTGCACGGTGGTGCGCCGTCGCGTGTCTTGCACATGCTCGAAGAGGTTGAACGAACCGGTGATGCCGAAGGGTTCGTACGTCACGCCCTCGACACGAATCAACGACTCATGGGCTTTGGTCACCGCGTCTATCGCGCCGAGGATCCGCGCGCACGCGTATTGCGTCGTACTGCACGCGATCTCTCTGCACCGCGCTATGAAGTCGCAGAGGAGCTCGAGCGAGCCGCGTTGAAGATCCTGGCCGAACGCAAACCTGATCGCGTTATCGCAACCAACGTGGAGTTTTGGTCAGCCGTTGTTCTGGACTTTGCTGAGGTTCCCGCACACATGTTCACACCGATGTTCACCTGCGCGCGTACAGCGGGGTGGAGCGCTCACATTCTCGAACAAAAGCGAACCGGTCGACTGATTCGTCCGTCGGCGCGATACGTCGGCCCACCGCCACGACCGCCCGAAGACGTCGAGGGCTGGGATCGTGAAGTCAAGCCGTCGTACGCAATCTGAGTGTGCGCTCGATGCTAGGCGCGTTTGATCGACAGCAATAGATCACTGAACGCGTGACGCGGGTCGCCGTGTTTGGACTGCCACACGTGACTGCTTCCGTCGTCGGTGAGCACCACTTCGAACCTCGGCGGAGGCTTCGAAGTGACGCCAACCGCCTTGGGCTTTTCGGAGCGAGCGAAGTTGACCCCAAGGTCCGTCATCCGCCCGGCTGCCGAAGCGTGTGTCGACCAGACGTCGGACACCGAGAGATCTGGTGCGTGGCGAGGGCGAGGCGACGGAATGCTTCCCTGACGCTCGGTGGCCCTTCCCCGCTTAAGGTCGAAGGTGTCGCCCGCACCGTAGCCAGTCCCACCGAACGTCGCGGACCCACTTGGTGGTGAAGGTCGCCTGGCTGAGGTCGAAAACGTGAACACCACCATCGCCCACGACCGAAATCCCAGGCACGCGTTCGCCACTTTTGGTGACGACGATGGCGGTGGCGGCGTCAACGCCGAACGCATAGTCCTTGTCGCCGTACATTGCGGTACGCACCAGCCGCCCCTGCCGTCCGCTCGCGCTCACGTTGACGTCCAAGGCTCCGAGATTGAAGAAACCGAAGCCACCTTCGTCGCGAACAATCATCCCCGGCTTGAACAGAGCATCGTCGTCTTGGACGCCGTGTGCCCACCCGTCCCAGGACTCCCCCGACATCACTAGTGGTGACGCTTGCGTGATCAGGGCGCCAGCTTGTTCACCAGCG
This sequence comes from uncultured Actinomycetota bacterium, assembly GCA_963726755.1. GTDB lineage: Bacteria > Actinomycetota > Actinomycetes > JAHEKZ01 > JAHEKZ01 > DATKIY01. Next base: position 103,858 of record CAVSDB010000001.1, on the reverse strand, counting down.
ACAACAGCGCCGTCGGCGAGCCGCTGTCTGATGGCAGCGAGAACCGGCTGGTCCGAGCAGACTCCAGCCAGGCAACTCTGGAAGACACCTGCGTAGCTACCCAAGGCACCGTCTGCGAAGAAGAAGCCGGTCAGGTGGTTCACGCGCGACAGGACGCCGGGGTCGTCGATCCGATCCGCGCCATAGGTATCCCCTACCCAGTCATCCGAGGCACTGACGTCGAGGGGTAGCCGGTATGTCGTTGCGGCACCTAACCGCTCGAACAGTGCCGCGTAGCGACGCCCCTCTGTCACCGAGTTCACCAATGAGTCGTCAGCAGCTTCGTTCGCCGAAGCGGGCGGCGTGACACCGGCCGTCACTACCCCGATGCGTGCGTGTCCGGGTCCACCGGCGAGGTCCACAATCGCGCGTACGGCCTGACGGTTGTCAGCGATTGGTCCTCCGGACAGCACCAGCGAACCTGAGGTTCCGAGTTGCCGGTAGTGCGTGAGCTGCGACATGGGGCCGTCGGCAGTTGCCGGAGCCATCGCAAGCATGAGAGTCGACGCCACCGCGAGCCAAAGCGCAGATACCTGCGCTACGAAACGTGCCGGTTGACGATGGCTCACACGTCGATTGTCCCCCCGGTCCTTGCATGGACCGGACACGGCCATCGCTACGCTGACGCCATGGCTGATGAACCCTTGATGATCACGATCCCCGACTCGCTCAAACCCGCGGACGGCCGCTTTGGCGCCGGACCCAGCAAGGTTCGGCAGGAACAAGTCGATGCCCTCGCAACGCGCTGGTCGGACTACCTCGGTACGTCGCACCGGCAGGCGCCGGTCAAGCAGGAGGTGGCGCGGTTGCGCGGCGGGCTTCGCGACTTCTTCGCCCTCCCCGACGGCTACGAGGTCATCCTGGGCAATGGTGGCGCGACCGCGTTCTGGGAGGTCGCGACATTTGGTCTGATTCGCGAGCGCAGCCAGCACCTGTCCTTCGGGGAGTTTGGGTCGAAGTTCGTCAGAGCGACCACGACCGCACCGTTTCTGAAGGATCCATCGGTACGTGAGAGCGAGCCTGGCGACGCGCCCACCTGGGAGCCGCAAGCGGACCTCGACGTGTACGCATCCCCCCAGAACGAGACATCAACAGGTGTCTCGATTCCGGTTCGACGCGTCGAGGGTGCAGCACCAGACTCGCTAGGAGTCTGGGACGGTACCTCTGCAGCTGGCGGGCTAGAGGTCGACGCAACACAGTTCGACGTCTACTACTTTGCACCGCAAAAGTCATTCGGTTCCGACGGTGGGCTGTGGCTCGCACTGATGTCCCCCGCAGCGCTTGAGCGTGCCGCAGAGGTAAAGGCGACAGGGCGCTACATCCCCGAATTCCTCGACCTACAGACCGCGATCGACAACTCGGTGAAGGACCAGACCTACAACACCCCGTCGCTCATGACCATCTTCACGATGGCTGAACAGGTCGACTGGTTCAACAGTCGAGGGGGGATGTCGTTCGCCACTGGTCGTTCGTCAGCATCTGCCGCAGCGCTGTACGGGTGGGCCGACAAGGTCGACTACGCGTCCCCCTACGTCAGCAATCCCGACCTTCGGTCCAACGTGGTCGGAACGATCGACTTTGCTGAGTCAGTTGACGCTGCCTCGATCGCAAAGACGTTGCGGGCCAACGGAATTGTTGACACAGAGCCGTACCGCAAGCTCGGACGCAATCAATTGCGAGTCGCGATGTTCCCGTCGATCGAGCCGTCGGACGTCGAAGCCCTCACCGGCTGCATCGAATTCGTCGTTAGCGCTTTGGCGTAGTTCGCCGCCCGCGCAGCGTCACAACGAGAGCCCCGAGCAAGCACAAGGCGACAAACCCACCTATACCGACGGCCATCAACTTGGTCGTCGGGGAGGCATGATCGATACTTGCCGACGTTCTATTGCTAGCGGCACCCGTCGCGTCACCGTCCGGCTGCGGGAGGGGCGTGAGTGGCACGTTGTAGATCGGGGTCAGTGCCCCCTCGGTCCCGACTAGAACTGACTTCGAGTCTTTGCTGAACGCGACGGTCTCACCTTGAGGTTGACGTGGCAGCCCCGACTTCACGGCGTGGTTGGTATCGCCCGCTAGGAAATCGGCTGCCGGGTATCGGTAGAGCGAGGTATACGTGCGCAACGCGACCTGCTTCCCATCAGGGGAGATTGCGCCGTCTGTAACGATCATCGGCGCGCTGGCAACACGGTGCATAACTGTTGTCTCGCCGAACGCGCACGGCCCATCTGTGGCGTAAACGGCGCCGACGAATGCCTCTTTCGTTACGACGTACACGGTCGCGTCGTCCGGTGAAATCAGGAGCGCTTCAGCGTTGTGCGGACCATCGGGGTATTCCAACTCACAACGTCGCCAGGAAACTTGTTGGTCAGAAAGCGTCGCGGGCTCGGAGATCCGGTAGAGCTTGATCGTCTCGAACTTCGCGTCGTTGTCGCCGATGTCTCCAATCCAGAGCGCCGGGTCACCACTGTCGTCGACACCCGGAGCAAGTGCTTCCCAATCACGGTTCCCGATGTAGTTCAGCGTGAGCCGCGCGACGGTTTCGCCCGAGTCGTCGACGCCGTAGACGTACGGCCCGCCTTTGCTGTCGTTGACGATCCAGACAACGCCGGGATGAAGCTGACTGACCGTCATCCCACTGGACTCGTCGATCCGTGGGTCCTGCAGCGTGGTGACGACCATCGCGTCCGAGCTGCCCGAATGAACCGCATGCGCGCTTGGGGAAGCGGCAAAAGCAGCGCCGAGCAAGAGAACTGCCGGGATGACGAGACTGTGGGTACCCATCGCGAAACTCGGCCCACGCCGGGTGCCGGCCAGCGCTGCACGGTCGCCGATATGCAAGTGAGGTCGTGGCGTGAGATGGGCTCGCACTGCGAGTTGGCGATTACGAAGCCAGTACGCCGAAACCGTCAAGGCTGCCACCGCAGACACGATGCCCCCAATGGCTATGGCCCAACGTGGTCCAGCAGTGCTTGCGATCCACCCCACTATGGGCGAGCCGAGCGGTGTACCTCCCATGAAGACCAAGGTGTACAGCCCCATTACGCGACCGCGGTACTCGGGGGCGGAGTGAAGTTGCAGGAACGACTGTGTGGCGTTGATCAGGGTCAGCGCACTGACTCCGACCAGGGGAAGAGCAATCAGGAACATGACGTAACTCGGCATCATCGCGGCCGTCACGCCTGCGATTCCGAACGCCACAGCCGCTAGAACCACCAAACGTAGACGCGGCGCCCCCCGTCGGGCTGCTGCCAGCGATCCGGTGAGAGATCCAAGCGCAAGGACCGTCGAAGCCAGTCCAAACTGAGCCGGACCTAGACCGAACTGCACAGTGGTCATAGAGGCGATGGTGAGCTGGAAGTTCAAGCCGAACGTTCCGACAAAGAAGGCGATAGCAAGCACCAGCACTAACTCGCGGCGGGCTAAGACGTAACGGATACCGTCGCGTAAGTCGCCCCCCTCGGGACTCAACGTTGGCGGTGAGATGAGGTCGGCGACACGGACCCCTCTGAGCGCGATGATCACTGCGACGTACCCGAGAGCGTTGATCAGGAAGACCCAGCCGGAGCCAACCGCCGCGATCAGCAGCCCGGCAAGAGCCGGACCGACGACGCGTCCCAGGTTGAATGACGCCGTGTTCAGTGCGACAGCGTTCGTCAGGTCGTCGCGTTCGACCATTTCGGAGACAAATGCTTGCCGTGTGGGGCTGTCGATCGCCGCGACGCTTCCGACGAGGAACGCCATCAACATCACCAGCGCGACGCTCACCGCTCCGGTGAGGACGAGCAAACCGAGTGTGAAGGCCAACGTCCCGAGTAAGGAACTCGTGACCATCAGCATCTTGCGACGGTGGAAGCGGTCAGCCAGTCCCCCGCCCCACGCGCTGAACAGCAGGATGGGGAGGAACTGCAATCCGACGGTGACACCTAACGCGGCTGGTGAGCCGTGAGTGAGTTCGAGGACCAGCCAGTCTTGGGCGACTCGCTGCATCCAAACGCCAGTGTTAGCCAGTACTTGACCCGTGGCGTACCGACGGTAGTTGCGAACTCTGAGCGAGCGGAAGGTCGGACTCAATCGGAGACCAACTGTTCGATGATCGGTACGACGGAGCGTAGGGCGTCGCGGTCGTCGGGCGAGAGCGTTGCGAGGCGTTGTGACAGCCAAGCCTCGCGGCGTCGACGGTCGGCCCGCAGCATCTGTCGAGCCTCAGGGGTCACCTCGACCATCACCTGACGTCCATCGGTTGGGTGAGGAGTGCGCCCGACCAGTTGCCGGGCCTCGAGTCCGGCGAGGATCCGGGTCATCGACGGGGGGCGAATACGCTCGATCGCGGCGAGAACCCCGGGAGTCGTCGGACCGTGGCGTTCCAGGGAAGCGAGCGCCGCAAGCTGCGTGATCGTCAAGTCCAGGTCGGCGCGTTCTGCACGAAGCCGACGAGCCAGCCGCATAACCGAAATCCGCAGTTCGCTAGCCAGCGCCGTCGCAGAGGTGGAGGAGCTTGTCGAAACGGCGGTGGCGGACCGGGGAGCGGATACAGAGGCAGACATATCGTTAGCATATCTCATTACCCCCGCTAACGACAACCCTGAGAACGCGTCGCTCTTAGAGAAGGGTGGAGGGAGTCAACAGGGTGGCTAGGTGGGGGGTGAGGTGGAAGGCTTCGGTGAGGGATTGGTAGTCGGCCTCTTGATCGGCGGACGCGACGGCACCGGTGTAGTGCGCGCGCAGCAACGCGTTGCGCGGGGTGTGTTGGCTGTCCACGAACTCGACGACGTCGGTCCGGTAACCACTGCGACGCATGAGGTGCGCACGCAACGCGTCGGTCATCACATCTCCTAGTCGCTCTCGCAACAACCCGTGCCGGGTGACCAACCCGAAGCCATCGGGAGCAGTCGACGCCGCCAACTGTCGCTGAATGTCGTGGTGACAACACGGCGCCGCCATCACCAGGCCGGCCCGCCATTCGACGGCTCGAGCCAGCGCCTCGTCCGTCGCGGTGTCGCACGCATGCAGCGCAAGAACGACGTCCACTGGTTGCGCAACGACGGCGTCGATAATGGTCCCTCGGACGAAATTGATGTCCGAGCTCCAGTCAAGTCGCTCGACGACGCCAGTGTTGTGCTCCAACGCTTGCAGCTTCACGTCCACGCCGACCAGTTCCACCGACAGCCCCATCGCGGCCGTCAGGTGGCGGTAGGCGGCGAACGTCAGGTACGCATTGCCGCAACCAAGGTCAACCACCCGCAGTCGCTCAGTACCCAACCTTCCGGCCTCACGAGCTTCGCGGACGGCTGCGTCCAGCAATCTCACGAATTGCTCGACCTGCTGGTACTTGTCTCGACGTGTCGGCTTCACGCTGCCGTCTTTCGTCGTCACCCCAAGTTCTCGCAAGTACGGCTCCCCGGGATCGACGAGTCGGACCTTGACCCGGTCGTGCTCAGTTCGCCGCTCCCCTGGCACCGAACGCTCCTGAATAAGCACCCGCCCTGCCTTGGTCACCCGCATCGAGAACTCACCGGACGTCGTGACGACGTGCCAGTGACTGAACGGCTCGGCCAATAGTTCGTCCACGTGCGCGCCGGCGTCGTCCCACTCGAAGTTCGACGTGAACGCCTGTCGCTCGTCGAGCGTCACGACCTGCAACCGATCCCCAGCAGCGACGGTGACCGGACGCAACTCGACCCCGCGCCACTTCGGTGACGTGCCCTTACGTCGTCCGCCAGCCGTCGCCTTGACCAAAGCCGCCGAATCCAGCGCAAGCGCGCGAACCTGCTGCAGCGCAAGGTGCAGATCATCAGGCATCGTCCTACTCTCTCATCATGGAATACACCCACCTCGGCCGAACCGGACTGAAAGTCTCACGGCTGGCTCTCGGCACCATGAACTTCGGACCACAAACCTCGGAAGAAGACTCCTACGCCGTCATGGACCGTGCCCTCGAACACGGCCTGAACTTCTTCGACACCGCCAACGTCTATGGCTGGGAGATGGGCAAGGGCATCACCGAAAACATCATCGGACGCTGGCTCGCACAAGGTGGCGGACGTCGCGAGAAGGTAGTTCTAGCCACCAAGCTCTACGGGTCAATGAGCGAGTGGCCCAACGACACGTTCTTATCGGCACGCAATATCCGGCTCGCCTGCGATGCTTCGCTCAAGCGGCTGCAGACCGACTGGATCGATCTCTACCAAATGCATCACATCGATCGCGCCACCCCTTGGGAAGAGATCTGGGAGGCATTCGACGTCCTACGTAAGCAGGGCAAGGTGCTCTACTTCGGCTCGTCGAACTTCGCCGGCTGGCACATCGCACAAGCTCAAGAAGCCGCGCGCCGGTTGGGAGTGCTCGGACTCACCTCCGAACAATCCATCTACAACCTGGCGGTTCGTGACGTCGAACTCGAGGTGCTACCTGCTGCCCAGGGCTACGGCTTGGGCGTTATCCCGTGGTCGCCGCTCTACGGTGGAGTGCTCGGCGGGATTCTGCGCAAGTCGAGCGAAGGCCGCGCAGTCGGTGACACCACGCAGCGGCGACTCACTAAATTGCGACCCCAAGTCGAACGCTACGAGGCGTTCTGCGACGAACTGGGCGAACACCCCGCAGACGTCGGGCTCGCATGGCTGTTGGCACAACCGGCTGTGACCGCGCCGATCATCGGACCTCGAACCGTCGAGCAGCTGGACGACAGCCTGCGCGCCCTCACCATCACGCTGGACGAAGTCGCCCTCAAACAACTGGACGACATCTGGCCGGGGCCGGGCGGCACTGCCCCGGAGGCGTACGCCTGGTAGCGGGACTCCACGCCCTTACTAACGCAACGCCGCAGCAAGCACCACGACCAAGAAGGCGCCGAGCGCCAACGGCACAATCCAACGTCGCGTCTTTGGGCCCACCCCTACAGGCTAACCGTCGAGGCGTAGCAAACCCGCACCGATAGCCTGACCCAGTGAACGACCCTGACCACCAGACGTCGAACGAAGCGCCCACGGTGACACCACTCGACCTGGACGCGGTCCGCACCGTGCAAGTGGGAACCGTGATCTGGACGATCGCACTCGTGGTGCTCTTACCGTTCCACGATCGGCTGGCCAACTCCGGTCACACCTGGTGGCTGTGGACCTGCGCGGTTGGTGTGCTCCTAGGGGTAGCCGGGATAGCGTTCACGACCCGTCGTCGTCGACGAATTCGCACCCGGACTCAGTCGACTGCCTAGTCGAAGGCCCGTTCAATCAACGCTTCATCACCGCGATCCGGCTCCGCAAGCAGGGTTGCCAACTCCCATCGGCGGGTCCACTGACCCGTCGTCCACGCCAGTCCTCGCGCGAGTCCGTCCATTGTCGACGCATGGACCTCGCCCGCGTCGTCGACCCACCACTGCACCGATGTGCCGCCGACAACCAGGTCGTCATGTTCGCGATACGTCTGTGGTGCTTCACCAACAGCTACCCGAGCGACCGCCGGCACAGGTCGCTTCGTGCCACCGTCAACAACAACGTCGCGAACGAGTTCGGTCGAGGAGCGTAGGTCCAAGACGTCGGCGAGCGACTCGGGTGCTTCGATGAATGGACTCGACACCAGCGCAACGTGATGAGGTGCGGTCACTACCGTCACGTCCTCCGCCGAGACCAGCTCTGTGTCGTCGCCGGTGACGACGCGAAGCCGCTCAGGCGGATCGGGCCACGATTCCTCTGGCAACTCCGCAAGCGCACGGTAGATACCAAGTAGTCCTTCAACGGACGGCGTCACGTCGGGTTCGGCGAGTCTGACCAGCAGCTCCTCAACGTCTGCGCTTCGGGACATCAATTGCTCCACCGACGACGCGACACCGATGGCCTTCAACAACGCTGGGTCAGTGCTTGCCCATGCGGGGACGGGCGCGAACAGTCCCCGCAACCGAGGGTCATCGCCAGTACAACTCTGCCGGGGTGTCAGGCCACCGAACATGGCTACGTCGGACAGCCACCAGCCGCTCATGGAGGACGCGACCACACGTCGTCCGTCCCCCAGCACAACGGCTACTGGCTCGACCAGGGCGCGACGAATGTCTGGTTCAGCCAGGAGCGGCCACACCGACTCCCACGCATCGTCACGAATGACTTCCAGTCCGCGAACCAGTGACACTTCGGCCGCAATCGCACCACCGACGTCGGGCACGTCACCAATAGCCGCTACCCGTTCACCCCACAACTCGCCGTCGTCCAGGAGCTCAGCGAGGGAGTCGGCATCAAGCAGTACGTCGTGGTGGGTAACAACCCGGAATGACTCAAGGGCGCCGACGGCGACCAGGCAAGATCGCCCCACATCGTGGACGAACGATGAGTCGACGTAATTGGCGTCAGCGATTGCAGCAGACGCCAAGTCAGTTCCCGGCAACAGCAAGTCTCCAGCGGGTAGCCAACGCCCGTCGTTGGTCGGCAGCCGGAGGGCAGCAAGCGCCGCGACGTCACCGACGTTCATACCCGACTCAGCCACCAGGGCCAGCACCGCTCGCGTTACCCGCTGCTGTTCTTCGGGTTCCATTGCTTCGCGCAACATCGCGTTCATCTCGTCGGCGCGAAGCACTGACCCGGCATCTCCGGGTCGCGCTCCCAACCGCGAGAGGAGGCGATGGACGGCATCTGGATGAACCACTCGCAAACCAAGTTCGGTCACCGCGCTGACATCGCCCTCAGGTAGCAAGCACGACCGGACGCCACGCACCACGCGACCATCGACAAGTGGTACCGGCAGTCCATCGAGAATCGCGGTGTCGACTCCCTCGAGAGCGTCGTACAACTCACGCCACCACGACGGCTCGCGTTGCAGACTGACTAACTCTTCGAGAACGTCTGCCAACGCCATCGGCCGCGCCCCGAGGACATCAACCAGCGTCCCCGATCGTCCCCACTCATAGGCAACGAGGCCGTCGACCACATCACTGAGCACCGAGACCAGCCCAGGGGTACCCGGTTGAAGCACTACCGCTTCAGCAGCCACGACGGCACGATCGCCGTCAACCAACCGGGCAAGTGGACAACTCGCAAGGGACGTCACAACGGCGGTTCGAAGTGCGGTGTCGATCCCGCCGACTAACGCTGGCCTCGGCACCAGGTCAAGCACGCTCGCCCCAGCACGTTCAGCGAGATCGCACACCAACTGCGCGTACGTCTCGCCCGATCGAGCAACGACGAATTCGGTGACGCGGGACATTTCAACGTGGTGGCGTGCCGAGTCGACAGGAAAGCTCGCGATTAACAGCGCCGGAAAGTCCAGCCGATCGCTGGTGGGGGTTGGAGTCCGAACCACGGCCTCCCAATGCGAAGGCAGTCCGCGCGGATTCCCAGCGTCGTCGACCGGCACGGCCCACGTAACGGTCCAGCCGTTGCGTTGCCGTTCCTCTGTGGGTCGGTCGACCGACAGCTCGGCCGGCAACGAGCCGGCGGCAGAACCCAACCGCCAGTGGATCTCTTGACCGGCGTTACGAGTGACAACCGATTCGCCGCTTCTATCGACGACTAGCGTTCTGGATGGCTGACCGTCGACGTCAATCACTACCTGCGTGATTCCGGGCAACGCAATCAGCAACGCTTCGTCAATCGAGTCGATAAGTTCCAACGCTGCTGCGCGTGCAGCCGGGTTGCGAAACGGCAACACAACAGCCACGTCGTACCCATCGAGCGGAGGCACATCGTCAGCGAACGGCAACCGCAGCACGGGGACGTGCCCTTCGCGATGAGCCAGTTCCGGTTGTAGCGATTCCTCATCACGCACCTCGACCGCCGTTCGAGCAGCGCTAAAACACACTCCCCCGGACGTCGACAGCACCCGTGGTTCATCGGTCATTGAGAGAACGGCTGCGAACCCAACACCGAACCGTCCGACGGTAACTCCATCGGCTCGCTTCGCGGACGCGCGCATGGAGGCCAGGGACTGGACTCCATCGACGGTCAGCGAGTGGCCGGTGTTGGCGACGACCAACTGTTCAGCGTCGAGAGTTATCAGGACCTTGCCATCGACTCCCGCAACAACTGCGGAGTCGGAGGCGTTCTGCAGCAGTTCGACAAACAGCCGATCGCGGTAGCCGCCAAGCGCAAAGTCTTCTTCGGTATTGGCGTCCTCGCGAAATCGCGCAGGGGTCGCCCGCCACGCATCGAGAACCCGCGCACGAATCTGCTCCGTGCCAAACGGGTCAGCCGTGTCCGAGTTCCTCACCAGGATCGTTGCCGTGGACACTCCCGGCGTCAGCCGGGACATCAACACCGTCGGCGTCAGCCGGGACATCAACACCGTCGGCGTCAGCCGGGACATCAACACCGTCGGCGTCAGGGTCAGTGTCAGCCGTCAGCATGTCGTATCCGGTTTCATCGACGAGGGGCGACGACGCGGTACTCATCGCGGGAATGACGACAGCCTCAGAATGCGCACCGCAGCCGAATCCAAGTGCGACGACGCGTCCATCGCTCGGTGTGATCTCGTTCGCGCAGACCCCGAATGCTTGACCCAGCCGCCCCCTGAGCGGTAGCCGGAAACCACACGTCGCACACGTCGCGGGGGCAGACTGCGCCATGGCGGCCTCTGGTCCGAGATCTCCAGACCACCAGCGGTCAACCGCGTCGTCGACTCCGATTGGACTAAGCACCCGAGGGCGGGCCAGATCCAACGACCCAACCAACTCAGCGAAATCGAGCTCGTCATCGTCGATCTCGACAGCGGCGCCATCCCCACTGTCGACTTCGGATGAGGCATTCCAGCCGGGCTCTAGACGTTCGTCGTCCTCGTCGGTTGGCAGCAGGTCACCAACACCGAGGTCGCCGGGACGTAGCCGTTCAGTCCATGGCACCCAAGCTGGGGGAAGCAACGCATCCGGTCCGGGAAGCAGAACGGCCTCGTCGACAGTCACCGCTTTGCTCCGTGACGGGCGTGCGACGGTGACCGCCCAGCGCCATCCGCGGTATCCGGGCAGTGTCGACTCGAACAGATGCGTGACGACTCGTTCGTCCTCGATTTCTACGCCAAGGTGCGCGCCGACGGTTTCTGGCGCGGCGAGACCATCGAGCGCTGCGCGCGCCAAGTCAACAGCACCGGCGCAAGTGGAATCGGCCGAGGCGCGGCGGCTGAACAGGGGGGTCACAAGGGTTAAGAGTAGCGGCCGCTAGACGTCGAGGTCGTCGGCTACCGCTCGCAACAACTTCGCGGTCTTGCCAGCCTCGTCGGGCGACGGCTGGCGACCACGACGAAGCCCGTTACCGAGTCGGTCGAGCAACTTGATGAGGTCCTCGAGGATGATGGCCATGTCCTCGGGTGGCTTACGCGCAGCAGCGACAACCGAAGCTGGTGCTTCAACCACTCGCACTGACAGTGCCTGCTCGCCGCGTTTTCCCTCGGCGACGCCGAACTCGACACGACTTCCGGGCTTGAGTTCGGTCATACCGCTCGGCAAGGCAGACGTGTGAACGAACACGTCACCACCGTCGTCCCGGCTTAGGAAGCCGAAACCCTTCTCGGTGTCGAACCACTTGACCTTGCCCGTAGGCACGACGCACCTCGTTTTCTGCTGGTTCTGTCTCTTTCGAAGGCCCGCTCGAAGCGACGGACTAGTCCCAGCGTAGTGACGAACCCCCCGATGGGTGAACTGGGTTTCGGATCTGATCTCGAACGACGCAGTGACCTGACCCCGCGAGCCATGTTCTAGCGTGGGTCGGATGTCGACGATTCCGCGGAGCCTGGCAGATGACCTGCGCTCACGCGATGATGCGTCGCTTGCCCTCCTACTTCAGCGACGGCCAGACCTTGCGCATCCGCTACCTGCAGACATCGGCCAACTTGCCGCTCGTTCGGTGACCCAGGCTGCGACCGCCCGGGCGATTGACAGACTTAACCAATTCCAACTGCAAGTGCTCGATGCGGTTGTCGCGTTACCCGAACCGGTCGACATCGACGAGATTGCGCAGGCTCTGATTCCGAGCTCCGACGAGGACATCCAGCCCGCGTTGAACGAACTACTGCTGCAAGGTCTTGTTTGGGGAAGCGCCTCTCAGTTTCGAGCGACCGCAACCGTCAAGGAATCACTCGGCAGGTTCCCAGCTGGGTTGGGACCGACGTTGGCAGACCTTGGCGTCACGCAGACAGCTGGGGAGCTCATCTCGTCACTTGCTGACGTGCCAGATGATGTTGCTGCCGTGCTCGAACGCTTGACCTGGGGTCCCCCGACCGGCCGCATTGAGAATGCGGATCGAGCGGTGAGTCCCGAGACCGCAAAGACGCCCATCGAATGGCTTCTCGCCAGAGGTTTGCTCGTTCCGGCGGACAAGGTCACTGTCGTGTTGCCTCGCGAAATCGCCCTAGTGCTTCGACAAGGACAGGTCGTTCGCCAACCTACGCCGCTATCCCCTGACGTGGTGATCGTCGAACGTGATCAGGACGTCGTCGATCGGGCTGCAGCTGGTACCGCGTTCGAACTGGTTCGCAAGGTTGAGGACCTGTTGGAGACGTGGGCGGTCGACGCTCCCAGTGTGCTGCGTTCGGGTGGACTCGGTGTTCGAGACCTTCACACTGCGGCCATCCGCCTCGACGTCGACGACGAGTCGGCAGCATTGCTGATCGAAATCGCGCATGCCGCCGGACTGTTGTCATCCAGTGGCGACGTCGACGATGTCTGGTTGCCCACACCTACGTACGACGCTTGGCGAACACAGGACATCGCCCATCGCTGGCTCGACCTGGTTCATGCCTGGCTGGAATCAACGCGCGCGGTCGGCATGGTCGGGGGCAAGGACGTCAAGGATGGGCGGGTCAACGCGCTGGCGCCAGAAATCGATCGGGTGATCCTGCCCGACATCAAGGTCGCTGTGCTGCTCGATCTGACGAGTCTGCCGATCGGTCAAGGGGCAGAGCCCGCTTCACTGGTCGCGCGACAGGCGTGGCGACGTCCGCGACGTGGCGGTCGCACGCGCGACGACTACGTCCGATGGAGTTTGTCCGAAGCTGCGGCAGTAGGGCTCACCGCGCTCGACGTGGCAACGTCAGCCGCTCGCGCCCTGCTTGCTGACGACATCTTGGCAGCCCTCGACGCCTTGAAGCTGCATCTGGCTGCGCCCGTCGACCACGTCCTGCTGCAAGCCGACCTCACCGCGGTTGCACCCGGCCCGTTAGACGGTGACCTCGCGCGCGAGTTGTCGTTGATGGCAGACATCGAGTCCTCGGGTGGCGCCAGTGTCTATCGATTCTCCGACGGCTCGATCAGACGCGCACTGGATGCTGGTCGAAGTTCACCTGACGTCTTGCAGTTCTTGAAACGCGTCAGCAGTACACCGGTCCCCCAACCACTGACGTACATGGTCCAGGACGTCGCTCGGCGTCACGGCAAGGTGCGAGTGGGAACAGCCGCTGGCTACGTTCGTTCCGAGGACCCCGCCGTGCTTGACGAAATCGTCGCCGACAAGAGGTCGGACGCGCTGCGGGTTCGTCGTCTAGCGCCAACGGTCCTGGCGACGCAGGCGAGCCCGGAGGTCGTGCTGGATCGGCTGCGGCAGATGAACTTTGCGCCAGCGGCAGAGTCGTCCGACGGTTCGGTCCTGGTACGTCGGCAGGACTCCCGACGCACCGGACCACGCCAACGTCCGCCACGACTGCTCGCCGACCCACCCACGCCCAACCCGACAGTCGCTGAGGCAGCGATCCGAGCGTTGCGTTCCGGCGAACGCGGTATCGGTCGAACCGACGCCGTCGCGGGACCGGCCGGTGGCTCGGAACTTCCGACGACCGCAGTCGCCGACACGATCGAGGTACTCCGCCGCGCCATTGATGCCCACCAACCGGTCTGGCTTGGTTACGTGGGCACCGATGGCGTCGCGGCGGAACGGGTCGTGGATCCGGTCGAGGTCCGCGGTGGCTGGCTTACGGCCTACGACCACCGAGTTGAGCAGGTCAGGACGTTCGCGATCCACCGAGTCACGGGTGTCTCAGTTCTCGAGAAAAGCTGACCGCAACTAATCGACGAGCATGTCCCTACCGTGCACAGTCAGCGCCCAAATGATCATGACATCAAGGGCGATAACCAGAATCGACCAGATGGGTGCCTGCCACCCCAGCAAGAACATGAAGTTGCCGATCGCGCTCAAACCCGCGACCAGGACTCCAACGGTGCGAGCCCAGATCTGGCCCGCAAACACGCCGAAGCCCGCGAACCCGAGCAAGATGCCGAGGAGCAGATGGATCCAGCCCCAGGTTGTGGCATCGAACGAGAACACGTAGTCGGCACCGACAACGAACACCTGATTCTTGAGGATGGCTCCGATGCCGGCCACGGCCTGGAACACTCCTACCAAGATCATCATGACTCCGGCAAAGGCAATCATGCCGAGACCGAGACCACTCGGTTCCCTGTTAGACATCGTTCCTCCTTGGTCAGCCCCCGTGACATCGATCAAACGCTAACCCCCAAGAGGGCAATTCGATCATCCGCGACACACGCGGGAAGCGGACTTTGATCCGCGATGTTGGACACTGGAGGGTCGCCCCGGAGGCGACGCCGGTATTCCAGCCCTACTGTCGGAAGGTTTCGCGTGACTGATGGACCGTTGATCGTCCAGAGCGACAAGACCCTGTTGCTCGAGATCGACCACGACCAGGCGGCGGCCTGTCGTCACGCGATCGCGCCATTCGCAGAGCTCGAGCGAGCGCCAGAGCACGTCCACACGTATCGGTTGACGCCGCTGGGTCTTTGGAACGCCCGCGCCGCAGGACACGATGCGGAGCAGGTTGTCGACGTACTGCTCGAGTACAGCCGGTTCCCAGTTCCGCACGCGCTGCTCGTCGACGTCGCCGAGACCATGGCGCGGTTCGGACGATTGCAACTACACATGCACCCCACGCACGGACTCGTGCTGCAGACGACCGACCGTCCGGTCCTTGAAGAGGTTCTGAAGAGCAAAAAGGTCCAACCACTCGTCGGTAACCGGTTCGACGACGACACCGTCGCGGTTCATCCGTCCGAGCGCGGCCACCTCAAACAGGTACTCCTGAAGTTGGGGTGGCCGGCCGAGGATTTCGCGGGTTACGTAGACGGGGAAGCCCATCCGATCGAACTTGTCGAAGGCGATTGGAAGCTACGGCCTTACCAACGTGAGGCAGCCGAGAACTTCACGCACGGCGGGTCGGGCGTTGTCGTCCTCCCCTGTGGTGCTGGTAAGACGATCGTGGGCGCAGCTGCCATGGCTGCTGCGAAAGCAACCACGTTGATCATGGTCACTAACACGGTTGCCGCCCGACAGTGGCGGGACGAGTTGTTGCACCGCACGACGTTGACTGAAGACGAGATCGGCGAGTACTCCGGAGCCAAGAAGGAGATCCGTCCGGTCACCATCGCGACGTACCAAGTGATGACCACACGTCGAAAGGGTGTGTACCAACATCTTGAATTGTTCGACGCTCGCGACTGGGGACTGATCCTGTACGACGAGGTTCACCTGCTTCCCGCGCCGATCTTTCGTTTTACCGCTGACATCCAGGCTCGACGACGGCTGGGGCTGACTGCAACGTTGGTGCGCGAGGACGGACGTGAAGGTGACGTCTTCTCGCTCATCGGACCGAAGCGCTACGACGCTCCGTGGAAGGACATCGAGGCGCAGGGATACATCGCGCCAGCAGACTGCGTCGAAGTTCGGGTCACCCTCCCCGAAGGTGAGCGGTTGGCGTACGCCACCGCGGAGGCAGAGGAGCGGTACCGCCTTTGTTCGACGTCGCGCTCGAAGTCGCGGATCGTCGAACAACTTGTTGCCAAGCACGCCGGCGAACCGACGTTGGTGATTGGGCAGTATCTCGATCAGTTGGACGACTTGGGTGAGCGCCTCAATGTCCCCGTGATCAAAGGCGAGACCACGGTGCGCGAACGTCAGCGGCTGTTCGAAGCCTTCCGGCAAGGCGAAATCAACACACTCGTCGTAAGCAAGGTGGCCAACTTCTCCATCGATCTGCCTGAGGCGAGTATTGCGATTCAGGTCTCAGGAGCATTTGGCTCTCGGCAGGAGGAGGCGCAGCGTCTGGGGCGGGTGTTGCGTCCGAAGGGCGACGGACGAACGGCGCGGTTCTACGCAATCGTGGCGCGCGACACCATCGACCAAGACTTCGCGGCGCACCGTCAGCGATTTCTTGCCGAGCAGGGGTACGCGTACCGAATCATCGACGCGGACGACTTGAACGAAGACATCCCGCGCGGCTAATCATGGACGTCGACGAAGCATTGGCGCGAGCGCGCTCGCAGTTGTTGAACGATCTGTCGGCGACGATTCGGACGACTCCTGACGTGATCGACGCGCTCGACGACGCGATTCAGGAGCGTCGGTCTTGGGCGCAGCCCTGGCCTGAGGGGGCAGCGTTCCTCACCTGCCTGTTGGCTCAGGATCTACAGGAGGCGCTCGCCGGGGTCGTCGGACGATGGCCCTCCTGCCGGATGAATGGCGAGCATCAGCTCCACGTAGAGCCTGACCTTGGCGAGGATCCGCAATGGGTTTGCGAGGACTGCGCCGTCGTTGCTGCTCCCGTAGGTAACCTCTGATTGGGTTAGGGGGTGGCGACGTATTTGCATGGGCATCACGAGAGTGTGCTGCGGTCGCATACCTGGCGGACCGCGGAGAACTCCGCCGGCTACTTGATCCCTCATCTGACGGCCGGTATGTCACTACTCGACATCGGGTGCGGACCCGGCACCATCACCCGCGACTTCGCTCGCGTCGCTGGTCCGACCGGGAGGGTTCACGGCATCGATCGATCCGACGAAGTCATCGCAACTGCACAGCACCCTGGGGACGCGTCCGACTTTCCGCAGTTAGCGTTCGCGACCGGTGACGTGTACGACATCACTGCTCCCGATGACACGTACGACGTCGTGCATGCGCATCAAGTGCTGCAACACCTGACCGATCCGATCGCGGCGCTGACCGAGATGAAGCGTGTCGCGAAACCAGGTGGACTCGTCGCTGTTCGGGACGCCGACTACGACGCCATGACCTGGTTCCCCCAGTCGGACGGGCTCGACGACTGGCTCGACCTGTACGGACGTCTGGCGCGTCGTACCGGCGGCGAGCCGAACGCTGGACGCCACCTACTGAGTTGGGCTAGCGCCGTCGACTTCGATGAAGTCACGGCATCGGCCAGTGTCTGGTGCTTTGCAACGCCAGAAGACCGCGAATGGTGGGGAGGGCTCTGGGCGGACCGGGTCACGAACTCTGAGTTCGCGGTTCAAGCCAGAGCGCACGGTCTGGCAACCAAGGGTGACCTCGCCGAACTTGCGATCGCGTGGCGAGCCTGGATCGAACAAGACGCTGGCTGGTTTGCGGTGCTGAATGGCGAGGTGCTCTGCCGGGTATGACGATTACCGAGGACGACCAGACGGTAGAGACAGCAGTTATCGCCGCAGGGCTTGATGCGCGCTACGCGCAGCCGCATCGCCGCTACCACACCCGCGTGCACGTCGAGCACGTGTTGCAAGAGATCGACGAACTGTCACCCAAGCCGAGCGATCGACTCGCACTTCAACTTGCCGCTTGGTTCCACGACGCCATCTATGCCCCCGGACGAACCGACAACGAGGAGCGCAGCGCACACCTTGCCGTTGAGACTCTCGAAGTCATCGGGGTTGCTCCTGACATCCGTCGTGAAGTCTCGCGATTGATCAACCTGACCGCGGCCCACCTGCCAAGTGCTGGCGACGAACCTGGAGCGGTGTTGTGCGACGCAGACCTCAGCATCCTGGCGTCCCCTCCGGAGCAGTACGCGAAGTACTCGCGATGGATACGCGAGGAGTACGAACTCATACCCGACGACGACTTCCGCATGGGGCGCGCAAAGATCCTGCGTCGATTTCTGGAACGCCCCTCGTTGTTCCATACCGACATTGGTCGTCATCGTTGGGAGTCAGCCGCACGAAGCAACATGGGTAGTGAGATCGACGCACTCGAGCAGGCTGGGCAATGAGCGAGAAGGCGCCAGCCGTCCTGAAGTTCGCGATCCTGTGCATCGACTGCCACGACGCCAGCACTTTGTCGCAGTTCTGGGCCGACCTGCTCGGCGGCACCGTCGAACTCGATGAAGACAGCGACGCCATCGTGCGGACGTCGAGCATCCGACTGGATTTTCTGCAGGTGCCTGAACCCAAGACCGTCAAGAACCGGTTGCACCTCGACATCGCCGCAACCGACGTACCGGCTGCCACCGAACAGGCACTGGCGCTGGGTGCAACTCTGGCTGACGACGTCTATGACGGCGGTCGCTGGCAGGTCCTGCGAGATCCGGAGGGCAACGAGTTCTGCTTGCTCCCGCCAGAACTCAGCTAGCGACGCTTCTCGCTGCGTGATCGACGGCGTCGTAGTCCTGCCGAATGCAAAGCTCGCACCAACTCCCTTGACGTAACGCCGACCGCTCCCGCGGCAATGAAGTCGTCACGAAGTTCGGCCGGAACGTCATAGTGATCGCCGTCAAAGCCTCGTTCGGGGATTCCGAACGGTGTGACGAAGGCGTGCAGTTCTTCAAACGACGTATCGCTTGCCAGGTGACTCCAGAACCGGTCGTGCGCCGGTACTCGTGCATCGTCGATCAGAATCGTCACGACGCTTGCTTCACTAGCAACGCGCGAACGTCTGCGAGGGAGTCTGATTCGCCACCGAGCTCCCTCTGACAAAACCAGATGAGCGCACGCTCGTGTGCAACGACGTCAACAACAACCGCACGAACAGCCGCATCGAGTGGAGCGCATTCGATCATCCGCGTGTAGTCCAGCAGCGCCGTCTCGGCGTCACTCGCTAGCCACGACATAAGTTCGCTCCACGGGCGAAGTGCGACCTCGGCGACGTCAGCCTCTGCAGTCGCCATCACGTCGCCAAAGTCCGGCTCGATCTCCAGGTCAACCAGCACCTGGGACAGTCGCTGCTCCATGTGCTCCTCGAGTTCTACTAGCTCGTTGAACTTGGCCGATTCGGCGTGGTCTTTACGTCGCTCGGCAATCGCCCCGTAGACCTCAACGCCGTAGACCTCGCCCTGCCATGCCTGCAGCACGAGGGCGGCGAACTCGGCTGATACCTCAACTGTCATGTCAGACATACTCTCAATTGTTATGGCTACCGCATCTCAGCCAGCCGTGCGGGCTGGCCGCGACCTCTCCGTTGAGGAGCGACGCGCACAGATTCTGCGCGCCGCTGGCCGCTGCCTGGCCGAACGAGGATTCGAAGCGGTTCGGCTGCGCGACATCGCTGACGCCGCCGGTGTGACCACCGGCGCGCTGCAGTACTACTGGGACACCCGCGAGCAACTTCTTGAACAGGCCTTCGAGCAGGTGAGCGTCGATCTGCTCGATCGTTGGGCTGCCGCCACCGCAAACATCGAGCACCCGTGGGAGCAAATCGTTGCGCTGATCGAGCAACTGGCTGACGCTCCTGACGTCCGCCGACACTGCTCGCTGTGGACCGAGTTCGCAGCCGCATCAGGACGCCACCCCTATCTACGTTCGGGCTTCGCGTCGATCTACGACGCCTGGCGACAACTGCTCACACGCGCGGTGACCACCGGGGTTGACCGTGAACTCTTCGAACCGCGACTCCCGGTCGACGACGTCGTCACCATCCTGCTGGCGCACATGGACGGCTGTGAGCTCACGTTGGCGGCCGAGATCGATGCCATGGATGCGCAACGGCTGCGCTCCTTGACGCTGGCGCTAGCTGCAGAGCTGCTTGGTTGGCCCCAGTCATGACCTGGCCTCTACTCACATTATCGTGATAATGTAGCCCAATGAACGGCGAGATGTTCCCCCATCTGTTCAGCCCGTTGCAGGTCGGCTCCGTCACCCTGAAGAACCGGATTCTGTCCTCCGGCCACGACACCGTGATGGCCGAAAACGGCCAGGTCACCGACCGTTTGGTCGCGTACCACGAGGCGCGCGCAGCCGGCGGTGCCGGACTTATCGTGCTGCAGGTCTCAGGGGTTCACGAGAGCGCCAAGTACACCTACCACGTGCTCATGGCCGACAACGATGACGGCATCCCCGGGTACCGCAAGGTCGCAGCCGCCGTCCACGCTCACGGCTGCAAGATCTTCGGCCAACTGTTCCACGGTGGACGCGAAATCATGGAGAGCCAAGACGGCTCACTGCCGGTCTCACTCGCACCGTCGGCCGTACCCAACGAACGCTTTCATGTCATGCCGCGCGCGATGCCGATCTCACTCATCGACGAGGTCGTCACCGGCTATGGTGCGGCGGTCCGTCGCCTCAAAGCGGCCGGACTCGACGGCGCCGAGATCGTGGCATCACATGGGTACTTGCCCGCGCAGTTCCTCAACCCACGAGTGAACGTGCGTACCGATCAATACGGCGGCAGCGACGAGAACCGACTGCGTTTCCTGCGCGAAGTCATTGCAGCGGTCCGCGCTGAGGCTGGACCTGATTTCGTCATCGGACTACGTGTTTCGGTCAGCGAAGAAACCGAGTTCGGACTCTCGCCCGACGAGGTCGAAGCTGTCCTTCGCGTCATCGACGCAGACGGCACGATCGACTACGTCAGCGTCGTCGCTGGATCGTCGGCGACTCTCACCGGCTCTGATCACATCGTCCCCCCTATGAGCATGCCGGCCGCGTACACCGCACCGCTTGCTGCGCGCGTGAAGCAGGCGGTGAGTGTTCCCGTCATGGTCGCCGGTCGCATCAACCAACCGCACGAGGGTGAGCAAGTCATCGCGTCCGGTCAGGCCGACCTTGTCGCGATGACGCGCGCGATGATTTGCGATCCACTCATGCCCGCCAAGGCGCGCGACGGACTTGTTGATGAGATTCGCGCGTGCATTGGCTGCAATCAGGCCTGCATCGGCCACTTCCAGGCTGGCTACCCGATCTCGTGCATCCAACACCCCGAGACCGGACGCGAGCAGACCTTCGGCGTGCGCATTCCGGTCAAGACTTCCCGTGACGTGATGGTGGTCGGCGGTGGCGTGGCAGGAATGAAGGCAGCCGTCGTCGCCGCCGAACGTGGCCACCGCGTGACCATTTACGAAGCCACCAAGCGACTCGGCGGTCAGGTGTTGCTGGCCGAACAGCTTCCTGGACGCGCGGAGTTCGGTGGCGCCGTCACCAACCTGCTCAGTGAAGTTGACCGCTACGGCGTCAAAGTCGAGACGAACACTCACGTCGACCGTGCGTTCGTCGAAGCAAAGCAACCGGACGCCGTCATCGTCGCGGCCGGGGCAACACCACACACCACCGAACTCGAGTTGATGGACGACCCGACTGTGCTGTCTGCGTGGGATGTCATTAACGGTGCCGAGGTGCCGTCCGGACGCATCGTCGTGGCCGACTGGCGTTGCGACTGGATCGGACTCGGCGTTGCGCAACTCCTCGCCGAGCGCGGACGCAAGGTGACCCTCGCCGTCGACGGTTACATGGCCGGGCAACGCATCCAGCAGTACGTGCGCGACGAGATGACCAAATCCGCGCTCCAAGCGGGCGTCGAGATCATCACGCTGGTTCGCCCCTACGGCGCTGACACCGACACCGTCTACCTGCAGCATGTCCTGACCAACGAACCGGTCATCATCGACGACGTCGCTGCGCTTGTGCTCTCTCAGGGGCACGATCCGGTGACCGAATTGATTGACTCCCTCGTCGACTACCCCGGTGAGGTCTACCCAATCGGTGACTGCCTGTCCCCCCGGACCGTCGAAGAGGCGATCCTCGAGGGCCTAAAAGTCGCGGCCACGCTCTGACCGAACTTCATTGACTATTGATTGACTGTTCAGTCAGGATGATTACGTGAATCTCGACCGACTTCTCGCCCCCCGCTCCGTCGCCGTCGTCGGCGCCTCCCAACGCGTTGGCTCCTACGGCAACCAGGCAGTGGCCAACTTGGTCGAGTCCGGGTTCGACGGTCCGATCTGGGGCATCCACCCCTCGGCAGACGAGGTGTACGGCGTCAAGTGCGTCCGCACGCTTTCCGACCTTGACCAAGCCCCCGACGCGATCGTCATCGCAACTCCGGCAGCGACCGTCCCCGGCATCATCGAAGAGGCCGGACGGATCGGCGTCGGCGGTGCCGTCGTTATCGCCGCTGGCTTCGCTGAGGTCGAGCACGGCCGCGAGCTTCAGCAACAACTGCGTGACACCGCCCTTCGTTACGACCTGCCCGTGTGTGGTCCGAACGGCAACGGATTGGTGTCAGTACACCGACGTGCGCCGTTGTGGGGTGACGGCTACAACCTCGCACCCGCCGGCGGAGTCGCACTCGTTTCACAAAGTGGCAACGTCGCTGTCAACGCACTCGGCACGCGACGCGCACTACATCTACACACCGTGATCTCTTGCGGTAACCAAGCCGTGCTCGATGCATCCGACTATCTGCTAGCTCTCGCCGAACAAGACGGTGTGCGCTCAGTTGCGCTCTACCTCGAGACCGAGGGTGACGGCGCGCGACTGGCGCAAGGGCTTGCCGTTTGCGCCGAGCGCGAGATCGGCGTTGTCATGCTCAAGGCCGGACGCAGCGCGTTGGGCGCCAGCGCCGCCGCAGCACACACTGGTGCCGTCGCCGGGGACGCCCGCGTCCTCGAGGCACTTGTCGTCGAAGCAGGCGGCGTGTGGGTAGACGATCCGAACGAACTGCTTGAGACGGCGAAGGCGATGGCCACCGGACGACGTAACACCGGTCGCGGTATTGCAGTCGTCACCTGCTCCGGCGGGGACGCCGCCATCTCGGCCGACGAGGCAGAACGACTGTCTATCCCGCTACCGGCATTGAGCGATGCGACAGCCAAGGCGCTTGAACCCCTGCTACCTGACGCCGCAACGGTCGGCAACCCGCTCGACTACACCGCCGTGATCTGGGGCGAAGTCGATCGAATCGCCAACATCGTGCGCAGTACCGCCGCAGACCCAGACATCGCACAGGTGCTCGTTTACTACGACCAGCCCCAGCGCATGGACCCAGCCACGACGGAAAGCTGGGCCGTCACCCTCGACGGAATTCTCAAAGGCGGTGTTGGCTCGGACGCTCCGGTCATCGTGGCGTCCACACTGTCTGACCTGTTGCCGGAAGAGACTGTGCAGAAGTGTCTTGACGCTGGGGTCCCGGCCGTCTGGGGTCTGACCACCGGGCTCAAAGTTGCAAACGCGATGCGCACACCCGCTGGCGACCCGAAGCGACTGCGCGCGATTGCCGAGCTAGCTGGCGTGCCGAAGTCAGGTGACTGGCTGGCTGAGCATGAAGCAAAAGACTTGCTGCGTCAGTCGGGAATCACCTTCCCGGACGGTGGTATCGCGACGACCGCGAGTGAGGCGACCGCGCTCGCGTCGCGCCTCGGCGAACCGGTCGCAATGAAGCTCAGCTCCCCCGACCTACAACACAAGAGCGACATTGGCGCCCTGGAGTTGAACGTCACCGGCGATGCCAACGTTACGGCTGCGTTCACTCGACTCCGTGCGATCGACGGTCACGCCAACACTCCGGTGCTGATCGAAACCATGTCGACGCCAGGGGTCGAACTATTGATCTCGGCCCGCCGCGATGCCGTGGTTCCGGTCCTCGTCGTTGGGCTCGGTGGCGTCTGGGTTGAGATCGCGTCGGACGCCGCGATCGTGCCGTTGCCAGCGGACGTCGACCGCGTCGAGAAGGCGCTTCGCGGGCTGCGTGCGGCAGTCGCTGCTTACCGGCGGGCGGGGACGTCCGGCCGTTGATCTCCGCGCGGTCGCTGAACTGGCAGTAGCCGTCGGTCGCGCGCTGTTCGATCATGACCTAGAGCTGATCGAACTCAACCCGGTTTTCGCACGACCAGACGGCGTAACGGCAGTTGACGCCGTTGCCCGCCGGGCAACCTCCACATCAAGGATCAGCAGCGGGAGGCGATGAGCGCCGCGCCAATGACACCGGCGTTCGGCCCCGCAGCTGCGTGCTCGATGGGCACCTCCCGGCTGACCTCAGCCCAGATGTGCTCGCGAGCGGCGTCAACCGCGGCTTCCCAATAGGGGCCGTCGGTCGACCCGAGCCCGCCGCCGACGACGACGGTCTGCGGGTCCAGCAGGTTCACCAACTCAGCTATCCCCAGCCCGAGCGCCCGACCCGCTGCCGTGACTACGGCACCAGCACGGGGGTCGCGCTCCGCCGCCGCCAAGAGCTCTGGCGTGGTCAACATCGCGCCACCCGCCCGACCATGGGTGAGCACTATGGCCGGCCCGCCGGCAAAGTCCTCCAGCGATGACTGCCCGGAGCCAGCGTCCAGGCTCTGCCGGTCGACGAGTACCCCGCTCCCCAATAGGAGTGCAGCCCCGTGGTGACCGGCCCAAGGGCGCCCCTCAAGGATCAGGCAACAGCTGATACCGGTGCCCACGGAGATGTAAACGAAGCTGTCAAGGTCTCGACCCATCCCGAATTGCGCCTCGGCAGTTGCCGCGGCACGGACGTCAGCCTCGACCACGCTGATTCCGAGGTCCGACCAGGTGGCCCGCAGGTCCCCCGCGAGCCCTGGGATGACGACATCGGTGAGCACCTCGCCCTCTGGAGACACCAGCTCGGGCAGGCCGAACCCGACAGGCACCCCACCAATGTCATGCCGTAGACCTTGCGCAGCCAGCACAGCCGCTATCCGGTCGTGTAGTTGCGACGCTCCTAGGGGGGCGAGAGTGTCCAGCGCCACCACGTCCACAACGTGACCTACGACGACATCGACGACGGCGACAGCCGTCTTGGTCCCCCCGATGTCAACCCCCACGCACAACGGTGCCGTCACTGCTCAGCTTCCGGTCGGGTGTGGTCGTGCACGTGGACGAGTCCGGCCTTGGGCTCTGCCAACCGCAATGGGCTGAAGCTGGAGTTCACCGGGTGTTCGACACCGTCTGCCTCGAGTGAGAGACGAGCCGCATGTACGACGTCGACCAGATGAAGATCGAGGTCGTTGCTCAGACCGTCGGTGTTGGACGTGCGCAATGCATGAACGGCAGTGCGCAGTCCATCGGTCCAGTTCCACGTGCGGTCCGGGCTGGGGTAAGAGCGCCAGTGGCCCCAATCTCGTCGATACACCTCGATGCCCTCGGGATCCCAGTCGTCGCCGAGCAGGTTCGCGCTCCCTTCGGCCCCATAGAGTTCAAGAGCCGGGCGACGGTAAGCCCAAACAGCGTGACTGGCCATGACCGTCGACGTTGCCCCCTCTCGGTGATTGAGGAGCAGGTGCACCGTGTCCGGATCGGTGGCGACTTGGCCATCCGGCAGGGCGCGTCGCATCGTAGAAGTGTTCTGCCAGGCTCGCACCTCCACGACAGGTCCCAAGAGCACTGCCAAGGACTTGATGTTGTAGACCGCGAGATCACCGAGCGGCCCCACCCCGGAGCGGTGGTACCAAGAGGCCCACGTAGAACCGGTGTTGCCGTACATACCCCGCGCCGAGTGGATGTCTCCAAGCACTCCGTCGCGGCAGAACCGATACAGCAGCGCGAACGCAGGTGACAGTTGCACGAAGGGGGCGACGACGAGGAGGCGACCATCCCCTCGCGCCAAGTCGACGATGGCTCGCGCCTGCTCAGGATCTTCTGACAGTGGTTTCTCTACAACGACATGTTTGCCAGCGGTGATGACGGCCCTTGCTAACTCCGCGTGGCTGTCAGGGGGTGTTGTGATGACGACCAGATGTGCGTCGCTGGAAAGGACAGCATCGAGGCTGTCCACGAGTTGGCTCGCCGGTCGTTGCTCCGCGAGCGCGCGTCGGCGCTCGGGGTTGCGAGCGAAGATAGGGCCCGGGGTTGCCACGCCCGATGTGACGAGGCTGTCTAGTGTCCGCAGATAAGCCCGGGAGGCGCTTCCGGCGCCGACAAGTGCGACCTGAACCGGTCCGGTGATGGCCTCCACCGGCATCAGCTGATCCAGACCTGCCGCCAGTCGTAGTTGTTGAGCGGTGCGCCGGTCTTCGCGGGCTCGATGCCATTGACGTGACTAGCCACACCGTCGATGACAGGCGGGAAGAGCGGGATGATGTAACCACCGTCGTCGTGGTCGATCTGCTGCATCTGGTGGACGATATCGGTGCGCTTTGATTCGTCGACCGTGGCTAGTGCTGTGTTGAACAGATCGGTGTACTTGGGGTTGTTGTAGTGCGTCTCGTTGTACGGCCCGGTGGGTGCGAAGAATTGTGCGACAGACGGGAGGTAGTACTGGAAGAACGAGAAGTCCTGCGCGAACACCCACTTCAAGTATTGCGGTCCGTAGAAATCCCCGACGGTGACCTTTTTCAGATTTACCGTCACACCGGAGGCTTTGGCTTGCTGTGCTAACACGGTGGCCATCGAGAGCGAACCTTGCGCGATGTCCGACGTGACTAGGTCGACGGTGAGTCCCTCTACGCCGGCTGACTTCAGCAGCGACTTCGCCTGATCGGGGTCATAGGTTCGCTGAGGGATGCTCGTGTCGAAGGACGGGTCATATATCGAGAAGATGTCGTTGCCGACTGTGCCTTCCCCGCCGAAGACCACCTGCATCATCTGCTCGCGGTCGACCATGTAGCGGAATGCCTGGCGAACCTTTACATCGTTGAACGGCGCCGCGTCGACGCGCATGGTGAACGGCACCCAACCGCCCCCTTGTGAAACAACGGTCTTGGCGTCCGACGCCGACAACGAGTTTGCACCGTTAGCCGACAACTGGTTGATCATGTCGGTCTGGCCGCCGGTGAGCGCATTGATCTGCGCAGTTTCGTCAGCAAAGTCGGTGATCACGACCTTGTCGACGTAGGGCAGGCCGTCCTGCCAGTAGTTCTCGTTGCGGACGAAGATGCTCTCCTGACCCGGTGTGAAACTCTCGAACTTGAACGGTCCAGTTCCCACTGGGTTCGTGGGGTCGTAACCGGTAGGAACGATGTTGTAGTAGTAGTTGGCGACCGTCTGGTCAAGGATTGCGAATGGTGTCTTGCACGGGATCTCCACTGTCAGATCGTCGATCTTTTTCATACCCGCGACATCTACGGCCGCGATTGGCACAGCACCCGGCAGCGGTGCCTTCGGATCGACGATCCGCTGAAAGCTGTAGATGACGTCGTCGGCAGTGAGGTTCTTGCCGTTGTGGAACGTGACCCCATTGCGAAGTTTCAGCGTCCATGTCTTGGCGTCGCTAGAAGGCGTTAGAGACTCGGCGAGGATCGGCACCAGTTGGGCATTGGCGTCAAAACCGATGAGCGGTTCGTTCAGTTGGAAGATGCGAGCAAAGTCGATGGTGGTGATCGCTGACTGCGCGTCGAGGGAGTCACTGGAAGAACCGCCGCTGATGGCAGCGCGCAACGTCCCTCCTGGCTTGGGTGATCCCGACGCCGACGGCGACGCGTCGGTGGAATCCGATGAACAGCCAGCCACGCCAAGGATCGGGACGCCGACGCCAGCAATGGCCGCGAAGCGCAGCAAGTCGCGGCGGGACAGCTCCGTACCGGCCGCACCGTAGATCGGATCGTTGTGGGTCATAACAGCCTCAATTCGGTGCGTAGTTGGGTGCGACTGCGAACATTGCCTGAGTTGCCCCTTCGTGGGCCAGAAGTCTGTAGGGCACGCCCTGCGGTACGTACCAGCCATCACCTGGCTCAAGTTCGAACCAACGTCGTGCGTCTGGGCCTTCGACGCCCACCCCAAGCGTGCCTTCCAGCACGTACCCACACAGGTCACCCTCGTGGGTACGCCAAGCGCTGCGTTGTCCAGGGGCGAGGTCGACGCTGCCAACGGTGAGATGCTCTGTACTCGCGTATAGCCCCACGGGAACCGGTGATGGATGGCCCTCCTCAAGTCGCCAACTCACGTCGCTTGAGCGGATGACCGTGAACACCCCTGGTGCGGTCGCTGATGGCTGGCCCGGCACGAGCGTCCCGACCATGGTCTCGTCGTTGAGCTTGGAGTCGGTCAGCAGGGAAAGGGAGCGGGCATACGAGCCGGAGGCTCCGGAGGACGGGGGTGGCGCGAAGAACTCCAGCACTCGCAACGGCTGATCGCCGATTGCGTATGCGTGGTGCCAGGTGTCACGACGGAAGAACACCCCCTGGCCAGCCTCGACACGCTGTGCCTCACCGCTGACGGGATTGCTAATCATCATCGTTCCGGTCAACACGTAGAGCACCTCGTCGGCGCGAAAGATGGTTCGGAACTGGTCGGAGTGGCGAAACGATGATCCTGCCGACAGACCGAATACCAACTGGTGGACCGACGCCGACGACACGTAAATCCAGTCCAGCACCTCGCCGGACTCGTCGTCGCCCCACGTGTAGCGGACGACGTCTTTTCGGAGCAGTGGTGTCGCGACGTCGAAGGTGGGCCTTGGCGACGGACGATATCCGCTCAAGACTGCCTCCGAGTCAGCTCTCAACAACCTGGCGCGATGCTACAGACCAGTTAGTTACCAGTCAATGACCAATCGAGCCGGGCATTCACCGCATCTCAAGTTGCGGTGCATCAAGCAACAGCCGCTTCGTGTAGTCAGCCTGTGGATGGTCGAGCACCGCACCCACCGGTCCCTCCTCGACAATGCGCCCGTCCTGCATGACCACGACGTGCTGGGCGATGCTGCGTACGAGAGCGAGGTTGTGGGTGATGAAGAGCAGCGAGAGGTGCTGCTCGCGCTGAAGTTGTCGCAGCATCTCGACGACGAGCGCCTGGACAGAAACGTCGAGAGCGGAAGTGACCTCGTCGCAGATGAGGAGGGACGGACCGACGGCAACGGCACGTGCTATCGCCACGCGTTGCCGCTCTCCCCCCGAGATCTGGTCGGGATAGAACGCACTGAGCTCGACCGGGAGGGATACCGCGCGCAGCGCTGCCGCTACCG
The DNA here is from genome assembly GCA_963726755.1 of uncultured Actinomycetota bacterium. GTDB lineage: Bacteria > Actinomycetota > Actinomycetes > JAHEKZ01 > JAHEKZ01 > DATKIY01. Next base: position 75,035 of record CAVSDB010000001.1, on the reverse strand, counting down.
CTGCGTCGCGTCGTTCCCGCGACTCGCGGCTGAAGTGATCGATGGGTTGCGCAACAAGACTGCCGATGCTCCGACGCGGGTTCAGCGATGCATAGGGATTCTGGAAGATGTATTGCAGCCGCTGCAGTTGGCCGCTCGATCTCTGGCGGATACCAGGCGTTAGTCCTCGTCCGTCAAGCGTGATCTCACCAGACCAACTCTCGTGAAGCCCCGCGATGCAACGTGCCAGGGTGCTCTTGCCCGAGCCGGACTCTCCGACCACGGCGACACAGGAGCCTCGCGTCACGCTCATAGTGACGTCATGAAGCACCTTGCTGTTGCCGTACGAGGCTTCGAGGCCCGAGATCGCTAATAGCGCGCTGGTGTCCACAACATCTGTCGCGTCACCTCTGGCCGGTGGGCTTGGTGTAGCAAGACCCAAGGGGAGAGAGCTCGTTACGGCATCGGAAAAGAAGCACGCGGCCTGATGCGCCATAGTCGGCGCCGCGAGTAGCTCGGGGACCTCGCGTCGGCAACGATCGGCGACGAGGCCACACCGTGGCGCGAATGAGCAGCCTTCGGGACGCGACTCGGGACGTGGGGGTGTTCCCTCCATGCCCACAAGATGCAGCGCTTGGTTCGGCGACGGAACGGCACGCAGTAGCCCCTGTGTGTATGGATGGCGTGGCTCGGCGAACACCCTGTCGGTGCCGCCGATCTCGACGAGTCGTCCGGCGTACATAACAGCTACCCGATCAGCGATCTCGCCGACCACAGCCACGTCGTGGCTTACATACACCGCAGCCACGCCATAGCGCGAGCAAAGCTCGGAGATGGTCTTCAGAATGGTCCGCTGGGTGGTTACGTCCAGCCCTGTCGTTGGTTCGTCGAGCACGATCAGTGACGGCCGGCAAGCAAAAGCCATGGCGATCGCAGCGCGCTGCTGCTGACCACCCGATAGTTGGTGTGGGTAGGCCTGCATCGCACGCGGGACGAGGTCAAGGCCAACCTCAGCGAGCAACTCGTCAATCCGAGCGCTCATTTGGCCCGAGGAATATCCGTGGTAAGACAGCACCTCCCTAACCTGCGGACCGATCCTTCGAACTGGGTTGAGCGCGGTGGCCGGGTCCTGGGGGACGTAGGCAAGTTGTGAACCGCGAAGACTGCGAAGTCGTTCCGCCGACAGGTCGCGCAGGTCCTGGCCGTCGAGCAGCACCCGACCCGCGCTCAGCCGCAAACCCCGACGCACGTAACCGAGCATGGCCAGCCCCAACGTTGTCTTGCCACACCCTGACTCCCCCACTAGACCGAGCACCTCTCCGGACCGGGCCGTGATCGACACGTCCCGAATCACCGGATCACCTGACCGTGAGGTCGACACGGTCAAGTGTTCGACGACCAGCCGTGAAGCCACGGACGTCGGGTTCACCGGCGAGATACTCATCGACTCAGGTCACCAGTTTCGACCTGGCCGTCCTCGTTGGAGGCAATCAACGACGGAACGGGGAGCTTTGGCGCCGCCGAGCCTCGGTCCACCCCCAGCGCGACGCGGGTGATGGCGTCAGTGAAGGTGTTCAGGCCGATCGTCAGGACAGCGATCACCAAAGCCGGCGAAAGCGATGCCCAGGGGTTGAGCGTCAAGCCGATCCGGTTCTCGTTGATCATCGATCCCCAGTTGGGGGATGGCGGCGGAAGTCCGAAGCCAATGAAAGACAGTCCTGCCATGATGACGATCGAGTAGGTCATTCGCAGACCGGTCTCGACCATCAACGGTGTTATGAGGTTTGGCAGGATTTCCCCGGACATGATCCGCGAAGTCCTGACACCGTTGAGTTCGACTGCTTTGACGTAGTCGCGCTCCGAGAGCTCAAGCGTCGAAGCGCGCAGCACGCGGGCCACCTGGGGTGCGTGAGACACACCAACGGCGAAGACCAGCAACCAGTTGCTGGCGCCGGCAACCGAGACCAGCAGAAGTGCGAAGACGAGTTGGGGGAAGGCGAGCAGCACATCGACGGCTCGCATTAAGAACCCGTCGGCCATGCCCTTGCGGTATCCAGCGTAGACGCCAATGGCTGCGCCGAGCCCGACACCGAGAAGGGTGGCAAGTGCGGCCATGATGACCAATTGCCAACCGCCGTCGAGTACCCGGCTAAACACGTCACGGCCGAGATTGTCACCTCCAAGCAGGTGTGCGGACGAGGGCTTGGCGAACGGACTTGTGACATAAGCCTCCGGGTCGTCCGGGGCGAGAAACGGTCCGGCGAACGCAACGAGCAGCACCAAGACGGTGGCGATGACCCCGGCTAAGCCGCGTCCAGTACGCACCGCTCCCACCAGCACGTGACCAAACTCGAAACGGCGGACTCGTGGCACCTGAGGTTCGCTGTTAGCGCTCGCGACGTTGCTCATCGCGGGATCCGTCGACGGGGACTGGCCAACAGCGACACCACGTCGGTGGCAATGTTCATGACGACGTAGAACGCAGCAAGCAACAGAACGATGAATTGGATTACCGGAATGTCCTTGTCAGTTACCGCATCGATGAGTCCGGACCCGATACCGGGGTATGCGAACACGTACTCGACCAGAACGATCCCGCCCGCTAAGTAGAGGAAGGTCAGCCCGATCGCCTGAATCGTCGCCGGCACCGCATTTGGGAGTGCATGCCGCAGCAACACGGCTATACGGGGCAAACCCTTGAGCCGAGCCATTTCTACGTAGTCGCTTTCAAGGGCTTCAACGGCCGCGCCACGCATCATCCGGAAGATGTACGGAATCACCACGATGACCAGCGTCATCACCGGGAGAACGAGCATCTGCGGCTCGTCCCACGGTTTGGTTCCCGGCGGGATCGGCGACACCGCGGGGAACCAGTTGAACACGTTCGTCGCGAACACGAACACCAGCCCGATCGCTACCGCGAACTCCGGGAGCGAGGTCACCGCAAGCGATGTCACCGACAGGACGTGGTCTGTGGGTCGATCGCGGCGCAACGCCGCCCATAGACCCAAGGCCACGCCAAGCACCGACCCGATAATGCCAGCCAACAAGACGAGGACCGCCGAGTCCACCACGCGTGGCCACACCAGCGAAGCCACCGACTGTTGCTGACCGACCAGGGAACTACCGAAGTCACCATGCGCCACCCCGGAGAGCCAACTCCAGTACTGCGCCAGCATCGATCGGTCGAGTCCGAGCCGCTGCTCTAACGACGCTAGCGATTCCGGCGTCGCTGTCTGACCCAAGACGGCGTACGCCGCGTTGCCAGGGAGAACCTGTGTCGCGACGAAGACGATTACGGAGACGAAGAAGAGTGTGACAACGCCCCAAAGGCTGCGCTGGACGATCAACTCGCGGACGGGGTGTGTCGTCGAAACTTCCCCTGACGCGACGAGCGTGGCGTCGCTTTCTGTCATGGAGACACCGGTGGTGTGACACCGGTCGTCGCGGACACCACCGATGTGAATCGGTAGCGCTGCCCAGGGAAGACACCATCGGACAGTTCGATCCGACGGCGCTCCTGATCGGACGTGATGGCGCTGATGATGAGCACGGGGGTGCCGGGGTCGAGCTCGAGCAGCTTGCTCTGCGGACGAGTTGCTGCAGCCGCCCGTACGTCGTAGTCGGCATGGGTCGGGACGATGCCTTGCTGACGCAGTACCGCGTAGAGCGACTCGCTGCGGTAATCGTGGGTACCCACGCCGGGAGCCAACCAGGCCGCCACGATCGTGCTTTGCCAACCGACGGGACTACCCCCGATCAGTCTGACTCGTTCAAGTTCGAAAATCTCAGCCCCTGCAGGCGCTTTCAAGGCTTCGGCCTCGGCAAGCGTCGCCTCACGCAGCTGTCGCCGGATGACGCGTGACGTGCTCACCAGTCCGCGCTGCCCCGCGAGGTCGCTGAGTCCCAGCAGAGTGTTCGGCTCGACCAATGCAGTGACAAACCAGCCACGCGTCCCGTCGGGTTGGACGTAGCCCTGCGCCTGCAACTCCTCCAGAGCTCGGCGCACGGTGGTGCGGCTGACCTGGAATCGACTGCAGATCTGTCGCTCGCCAGGGAGGCGGTCACCGACGGTTAACCCCCGCCGTCTATATCCGCCCGCATTGAACGCGCAAGTTGCAGATAACGCGGCTGCTGAACCGGCCCAAGGGACTGGGCTGAGAGCGCCTTAGCCATGCGGGCAACGTATAGACCAGTTACAGACCAGTCAATGACCAGTGATGGAGAACACGAACCGACTCATTAGACATCCCCCTACCAACTAGCCCACACTTATTTGATCCTGCGACCCTCCAGATACCGATCGAGCGCGTCGCAGCCCATGACTGCCTCACGGCTCTGAAAGCGTGTCAGTAGTCGCAGTCGCGGAAATCCATTTCTCGGGAAGGCTCCCTGTTGTCTATACGTACGGTGCGTCCACTCATCGCGATGATCGCCACGGTGATCCTCGCCGCAACCGCCATCACGATCAACGTTCCGGCCCAAGCCTCCCCTAGTCACGCAAGATTCGAGCGCTGGGCGACGATCACCAAGATGAAGAACGGCTACTACTACGACGCCGGCCAGCAGAACACCAAACTCGTCATCACCAAAGTGCCCGGCGGCGTGCGCTATGCCGACGCCCACACCGACGTGATCAGGTCGAAGCCGGACAGCTGCCAGAAGCGGCCCGCACGTGTAGGCAGTGTTGTGGTCTGCAAAGTCCCGAAGACCGTAAACGCTCGTCACCCCATGACGCTGAAGATCTTCACCAGACTCGGGGACGACTACATCAACTCGACAGCGATGCATGCTTCATTTGAGCTCTACATGTTGGCCGATGCTGGCAACGACACCGTCAAAGCAGGAGCCGGTGACGACTTTATCAACGGCGCCGACGGCATTGACCACATGCGGGGCGGCGCTGGGAACGACTGGATCCGGACGGGTCAAAAGGACGACCACATCTGGGGCGGCCCAGGACGCGATCGACTCGTCGGCGTCGAAGGCCGAGACAAGATCTACGGGGGCCGCGGCAACGACCGAGTCGGTGGCGGGCCAGGGAACGACAGACTCGTGGCCGGCGATGGCACCGACTTCGTCTTGTGCAGCACCGGGATGGACCACGCGGTGGTCCAACGGGTCGACCGAATCATGCAGGACTGCGAGTCCGTCAGCTACCAGTAGCTCAGGTAGTCGAGCAACGGCTGAACCATCCCCCAATTCGTAACGCTTTCGGGACGGTTGTCTGGCACCTTCGGGAGGCGGAGGCGCAAGTGTGACCGGAACGAGGACGCAGTGACAGCCCGCAGTTGGATCAATACCGCTCGCGGCGCTCTGTTTGTCGTGTTCGCCGTCGGAATGACATTCGGCGCCATTGTGAGTTGGCGCGAGACGCTCTCGCTGATCTCGGTCCTGATCTTCGCTGGCGTTGGTCTGGTAGTGACCGGCCGCAAACCAAACAACGCGATCGGCTGGCTGTTCCTCGGTGTCGGTGCAGGTTCTGGACTGATCGCTGCCACGAGTGCAGCGATGCTCCTTGCGTCGCGAGACGGTCACCCCACCGCCTGGTTCGCCACCGTGGCCGGGGTGATGGCCAACTTCCTGTGGCTGGTCCTCCTGACGCTAGGGATCGTCCTGCCGCTACAACTGTTCCCAGACGGCGTTCTCTCGCGCCGGTGGCGTCCGCTGCTGTGGGTGTCAATCGCCTCTGCGGCTGTCGGCGTTCTGGTGTCCGCCTTCGCGTCGACGATCACGATTGACGGTCACGAATATCCGAACCCAATCCATCCAAGCTCCTTGAATTCGGTGGGTTCCGCGACATGGGTCGCAGCGCTAACCGCTCTCAGCATCTGCGGACTGTTGGCGCTTATTACCACGATTCTGCGATTTCGACGGTCCACGGGAGTCGAGCGAGTGCAGATGCGCTGGTTCGCATTCGCGGGGGCGATCTTGGTTGTCACGTTGTTCATCCCAGGGCTCAACGACAACGACTTTGCCTTCGGCGTCGTCTTTGGCCTCGTCCCGCTCTCATGCGGGATTGCCATCTTGCGCTACCACCTCTACGACATCGACCGCATCATCAGCCGGACGACGTCCTACGCCATCGTGACAGGCCTCCTGCTGGTCACGTACGCCGCCATCGTGGGGACAGCTAATCAATTCCTCCATACCGACTCTGCTTTGGTGATCGCAGCCGCAACCCTGGCGGCGGCAACTCTGGCTCGCCCGGCGCTACGCCGAGTGCAAGACCTGGTAGACCGGCGGTTCAACCGATCCCGGTATAACGCCGTGCACACTGTCGACACCTTCGGCCGCCGACTTCGCAACCAAGTTGATCCCGATCAAGTCAGTGAAGAACTGGTCGCCACCGTCGACGCCACCTTCGAACCGAGCCTGGTCGGTGTTTGGATCCGACGGTCAGTCTGATCCCCACGAACGGGTGTAGTTCTTCACTCTCTGCCAAGTCTCGGCACCCTCTGCGACGGGCTATGGACACTCGCGGTTGCGTGTGCGACGGTGACCCAGACTCCCCACGCACGCCGTCCGACTCGTCTGTCAGACAGTGTTTCGCCACCCTCAGGAGCATTGAATGTCACATCGCAAGATCGTCCGCGCAGCCTTCGCCGGTGCTCTCACACTCAGCCTGACATCCCTTGGCTTGGTGACGTTGAGCGAAGCATCCAACGCGTCAGATACGTCGCACCATCGGGTGACCATCGCTGGTGCCAAGGCACCGTGGGCAACACCTACCCGTGCCGTTGGGGCCGTCAAACCGTCCGCCACGTTGCGGGTTCGGGTTGCCTTGAACTTGCGTCATGTGTCGGCAGCTGAACGACGGCTGCAAAGGGTGTCGGCGCCAAACAGTCATTCCTACGGTCGCTACCTGTCTGCCAAGGCATTCAATGCTCGCTTTGGGCCCAGCAAGGCGGCCGTCGCCAAGACGCGCGCCTACCTCTCAAAACAGGGACTGTCGAAGTTCAGCGTCGCCCAGGGAAACCGCTGGATCTACGCGACCGGAAGCGCTGCCCAACTTGAGGCGGCCTTCCACACCACACTCAAGACGTACCACTGGAAAGGCCAGACACTGAGGTCTCCGGCCTCGGAGGTCTCGCTGCCCGCTTCGGTCGCCCGAGTCGTCCAGTCCGTTTCAGGGTTGGCACAGACGAGCCTTCGTCATCCGATGTCGGTGAAGGTCGTTCCTGATTCACACCAGGTGAATGTGGATCGGCCACCCGAAAGCAAATGCTCCAACTACTGGGGGCAGCACCAGCAGACTCTTCCAAAGTTCAAAGGTCAAACAAGTTTCAACACGTATATCTGCGGCTACATCCCGCGCCAATTACGCAAGGCCTACCACACAAGTAAGTCAGTGAAAGGTGGGACGACTGGTGAAGGCGTGACCGTAGCGATCATCGACGCGTACGCCTCACCAACGATGGAGTCTGACGCTAACCAGTACTCAGAACTGGTGGGTGAGCCCACGTTCACGCCCGGCCAATACACCGAAACGGTCTTCCAACCGTTCGACATGCAAGACGAGTGCGGTGGCGAGGCAGGCTGGAACGGTGAAGAGACGCTCGACGTCGAGGCCGTTCACGGCATGGCTCCAGGAGCTGACATTCACTACATCGGCGCTAAGAACTGTGACACCGGTATTGACGACGCGTTCAACTACGCCGTGCAGAACCACGTCGCAGACATCATCAGCAACTCTTACGGGTACCAGGGTGAAGACGTTCCTCCCGCACAGCGTGATCTCGAACACTCGATGTTCCTGCAGGCTGGACTTGAGGGGATCGGCGCCTACTTCTCGTCAGGCGACGATGGTGACAACGTCATCAACGGGCTGACTCCACAACCTGACCTATCGTCGTCCGATCCCCTGGTTACAGGCGTGGGCGGTACCAGTCTGCTGCTCGGTAAGCACTCATCGCGGTTCCAGGAGACAGGCTGGGAGACCTCCCTCAACTTCGTCGACTACACCGGAGACGTCGCGGTGTACGAGGCACCCGCTCCCGGCGAGTTCATCTTCGGTGCGGGTGGCGGTACTAGCGGCGTTTACCGCGAGCCCTACTACCAGTTCGGAGTCGTACCACCGGGGCTCGCGACGGTTAACGGCCCCAAGCCGATGCGTGTTGCTCCCGACATCTCGGCAGTCGGAGATCCCTACACCGGCTTCTACTACGGAGAAACGGTGGATGGCGTGTTTGGTATCGGGACGATCGGTGGAACCAGTCTGTCCTGTCCGTTGGTCGCAGGTATCCAAGCGCTCGCGAGTCAGAACCGGAATCACCCGATTGGATTTGCCAACCCACTGTTGTACCGGTTGCCAAGTAAGGCGTTCATCGATGTAGTGCCGCATGCGGCTCTGCACTACTCGAGCGTCGCGGGCAGTTACTTGGGAACGTTCAATGTGGGTTCGGCCAGCCAGTCAACAGCGCGCGGCTATGACAACATCACTGGTCGCGGCGTCCCCTACGGGGGAAGGCTGATCAAGTTGGAGTCGAACCAATACCCAGGCTGACGGTTCCGTCAGTGGTCAGTCCGGCCGCGGAAATGCATTCGACGCGTCACGCTGAAGTCGGTCTGCGCGAGTGACTGCTGCAGGTCGTCGAGCATCAGGTGCGCGGTGTAGTCACCGGGCGGCAGGTGCCGACGGCGCCTAGGGAGGGCGTCGTCGAGATTGAGTTGACCGGTGACGGTGGCGTCGGTGTACGTCCATAGGATTCGGGGGGCGGTCGCGGGGTCCGCGTCACGATCGAAGACAGCGACCCAGTCTGCGCGATTCCCTGGGGCACGATCCCAACGAAGCGTGATGGCATCGCCAACTTGGTATTGCGATTGGTCAGTGGCGATCAACGGTGTCGCACCGGGTTCAAGGAGCCAGACGTCGCAACTGGCTAGTTCGCGGCCAGTTGCATCCGTCAACACCAGGTCGTAGAGCCCTGCGACGCAATCACTTGTGGAAATTCCCACCCATCCCCGATGCAAGTCGGGGGTGTTCTGCTCAAGAACGTCGGTGGCGGCATCAGTTACCGAAGGCACCAGGCTCACTCGGGCAGCATCGTGCTCTGTGGCGCAGTAGACGACAGACAATGGCGTGCCAAGTTCAACAACCCGATGCAGGCTCGACACGACCGTCGGTGTGGGGACTGGCTCAACGTCAAACGTTGCAACGATTGCGCGATGATCGGTCGGCCAGGGATCGACTGAGAGGTCTGAGTACTCCGAACCGACCTCGCCCATCAGCCTTACCGACGACGGGCGGAACTGTTCGCTGGCAAACATCAAGTCGATGCGATCCGCGGGATCGCCACGTCGGGCTGGGTTGTATCCCTTGACGAACGGTCGATCAGCGGGCCAAGTGAGGCCTTGATGGGTCAGGGGGTCGGGGTATACAGCGCGATAGATGTCGGTGAGCCCGATCGCCTCAGTCTCGACACTGGTCGGCCACGCGACAGCCTCTGTCACATGCGGACGAACGCCGATCGTTTCGTCCGTCCAGTCCCGGTGAGACGGGGCGTTGAAGTCGCCCAACAAAATTACGGGAACAGCTGCGTCCATCAGTTCGCGTGCCACGTCGAGCGACGGCTGTAGCGCGCGCAGGCGTACGACCTGCTCGTTGCGCAATACCTGGTCAACGCTCATGCCCTTGGCCATCTTTGTTGGTCCGAAGCGACTCGACGGTGGGTGGACGTTGATGACGGCGATAACCTGACCGGGCGAAACTTCGACGTAGATCGCGCCACCCGCAGGTGGGTTGGGATGGATCAGCGGGAACTTCGAGACCACCTGAGTACGGACGTCGTAGTGATCCCAGCCCAAGTCCTCAGCCAGGCGTTGCATGGAGCCGCAGCCTTCTTGAATGGCGACGATGTCTGCTTCTGCGACCTGAATCGCTCTAGCCACCATCGCGAAGTCCACGCCGGTACCGCCGTACTCGATGTTGAACTGCATGACGTTCAACCTCTGCGGCGCCACCAGTCACTCCGATCCACTACGGTTTCAGATTGTGGAGCCCCAGCCTATGGGCGACGATCTCGCGTTCGCCCTTCACCTGGCGGATCTCGCGGCGGCAGTCACCATGCGTTCCTTTGGTAGCCGATTACCGGTCACTTTCAAGTCGGATGATTCGCCAGTGACCGAGATTGACTCCGCCGCAGAGCGCGCGATACGAACAGAAATCGCCGCGACGTACCCCGACGACGCCGTGCTTGGCGAGGAGGGTGGGCGAGAGCGAAGGCACAAGCGGTCGGACGTGGGTGATCGATCCCATCGACGGCACCAAGATGTTCGCCGAAGGCATCCCGCTCTGGACGACGCTCATCGGTCTCAAGGACAGAGCCGGACTCGTCGCCGCAGTCGCGGACGCGCCGGCACTCGGTGAGCGGTACTCGGCCACCCGTGGCGGCGGCGCGTACCGCAACGATCAGCCGATCCACGTCTCCGACGTTGCCGCTCTGGGCGACGCGTTCGTGGTCCATGCCCCCATCGAGGACTTCATGGAAGGCACCGGAGTTGAAGCCCTCAGCCGGGTGATCACTGCAGCGAAGGGCAGCCGGGGAATCGCTGACGCCTGGGCGCACTTGCTCGTCGCCAGGGGAGCGGCTGACGTCCTCGTCGAACAGGGCCAGTGTTTCGAGTGGGACTGGGCAGCGACCAGCTTGATCGTCACGAGGCCGGCGGGCAGGTGAGCCGGCTTGAGGGCGGTCCCCCAACCCCCGGATGTCACCTCTTGGTATCAAACGCGCGTTTTGACGATCAGACGCGCGCCGCGCTTTACGCTATGCAAGCGCCGCACGCCGAACCCTGAGGAGCCTGACCGATGCACCGCTTTACCCGACGTGCCGCTGCCGTCGCGCTGAGCGCGGCCTTGGTGACCATCGGCTGGGGCGCTACTCAAGGACCGGCCGGCGCCGACTCGAATGCTAAACCGACCGTGCTTCGCGTCGGAGTTCCCAACGACCTGACGACAGCAAACCCGATGTTCCTGCGTTCGAACAGTGACTGGAACGTCGCGACCATTCAGTACGACATGATGCTCGACTTCGGCGACGAGGATCTCTCGGCAGCGCCAGGGTTGGCCCAGTCGTGCAAACCGAATGATGACTTGACGGTGTGGACCTGCACGATTCGAGACGACGTCAAGTGGAGCGACGGTACTCCGATGACGTCCAAAGACATCGCGTTCACCTACAACCTCATCATGAAGCAAGGGATCTCGATCTACGACTCTTACTTCTCTGACAACCCAACGTTCGAAACACCGAACGACACCACGCTGATTTGGAAGAGCCCGAAGCCAACAAACGCCCCGCTGACTCCCCCCTGGGTCTACATCGTCCCTGAGCACATCTGGGGCAAGTTTCTGAACGCAGACAAAGAGGAACTGAAGGCGTTTGAAAACGTCCCCTCGGTGACCACTGGCCCCTACTTCCTCAGCGAGGTCAAGAGTGGTCAAGGCTGGACGCTCGAGCGCAACCCCGAGTACTGGGGAGACCAGCCGTACTACGACCAGATTCAGTTCCGGGTGTACGCGAATCAGGACACGATGGCGCTGGCTCTCGAGAACGGTGAGATTGACGTCGCGACCTACTTCGAGACTGCCCTGTTGCCGTCGTTGGATAGCAACCCGGACATCACTGTGCAGCGCAATGTTTCGGACTGGTGGCTGAACCTCGCGTTCAACTTTGGCGGGCAGAGCCCAGGCGCTGATCCCCTGCCAGCGTTACAGGACAAGACGTTGCGGACGGCGATCGCGATGGCGATCGACAAACAAGGGATCATCGACAAGGCGTACAACGGGGCCGGTAGTCCCGGAACCAGCGCGATTCATGAGGTTCCACAGTTCTGGCACTACGACGTGCCTGAAGCCGACCAGATTCCCTTCGACCCAGCTCAAGCAAACCAGCTGCTTGATGACGCCGGATACGAACTGAACAGCGATGGCATCCGCGTCGATCCAGCGACCGGGGATGTCCTAAAGCTTCGAATGCCCATCTCCCAGGAGACACCTGGAGCATTTACGGCGGGCCAGTTGATCCAGGGGTACTTGAAGGCAATCGGCATCGACGTCGAGTTGCTGCCCGTCAACGAGGGGAAGATGTACTCGTACTGGGAGACCGGCGACTGGGATGCGTACATCTGGTACTGGACCGGTGAGCCGGATCCGAACTACCAACTTTCAGCCTTCACCACGGGCATGTGCAAGAACCTCAGTGACGGTTGCTGGAGCAATGCGAAGTACGACGCGATGTTCGAGAAGCAAGGTGGCATGGTCGATCCGGAGGCGCGGCAGAAGGTCGTCTTTGCAATGGAGAAACTCATCTACGAGGAGACTCCGTCGATCGCACTTGCATATCCGAACAACATCGAGGCTTATCGCAATGACTTGGTGGCTGACTTCACGCCAGTGCCCGGTCCGAACGGTTACCTGATCCCCAACTACAACAACAAGAGCATGGTCACCGTCCATCCGGTGTCCGGATCCGAGTCGGCCAGTACCGCAGCAGGACTCCCGGTGTGGGGTTGGGGCTTGGTGTTCGTGGCGGTACCGATGTGGAGTATCTGGTTGTACCGCCGCGGTGACCGGCCCGACGAGGAAGAGGGCTGGGCCTCGTGAGGGGTCAGCGGTGAAGGCGCGATACATCGCCCGCAAACTCGGATGGGCGATCATCACCGTCTTCTTCGTGCTGACGTTCAACTTCTTCCTGTTTCGCATCATGCCCGGGGACCCGGCCGGGCTACTCGCACGAAGCCAGAAACTGACTGCCGACCAGGTAGCAGAGCAACGCAAGTTGTTCGGGTTGGACGACCCGCTGTTCACCCAGTACTGGAAGTACCTGCGAGAAACGATCACTGGACACCTCGGCACGTCTTACGAGGGCCCTCCTGTGGTCGATCAGATCGGCGCCGCGTTGTGGCCGACGATTCTGCTCGTCGGCGTCGGGACAACCATCGCCATCGTCCGTCGGCCTGCTTATGGGCATCAAGGGCGGTTGGCGCCGTGGCAGCCGGTTCGACAGGTCCAGCACCTACGGCTCACTCACCTTGTATTCCACGCCTGAAGGCTGGCTAGGAATGATGCTCATCGTCATCTTCGCTGTTTACCTGCAGTGGTTCCCGGTGAGCGGCTACGACAGCGGAGGTGACCTCACAGGGGTGAACCATGTCGTCGACGTGCTGAACCACCTGGTGTTGCCTGCGGCGACTTTGGCATTGGGGTACGGCGCGTCGTACATGATCGTGATGCGCTCCTCGTTGATCGAGGTCAAGGATGAAGACTTCATCGGTGCCGTGCGCGCCCACGGACTCACCGAGTCGATGATTCGACGTCGTCACGGGATCCCCAACGCGTTCCTGCCGAGCTTCACGCTGATCGTGTTGAGCTTCGGGTTCGTGCTCGGCGGCGCGATCGTTATTGAGACGGTGTTCAGTTACCCCGGAATCGGACTGCTGACGTATCACGCGATCGATGCCTACGACTACCCCGTTCTGCAAGGGGTGTTTCTCATCAGCAGTATTGCCGTCGTGATCGCCAACCTGATCGCGGACCTGACTTACGGCTTCCTCGACCCGCGCATTGAGGAAGTCTGAGATGGCGATCGACTCCACGGCCCCCGAAGCGACCGTCCCGGAGAGTCCTCGACGTCTGGCATGGAATCGTCGACGGCACGCACTGACAACGAACTGGGCCATCTACCGACACAACCGTGACGGCATGATTGGACTGTCCATTCTGGTCGCGTTCATCGTGCTTGCACTCGCGTCACCGTTCCTGGTCAGCGCCGATCAGTTAGAACCAGCGACCGCAAGCGGACTGCCCAACCATCCGCCCTACGCCGGGTACCCACTTGGCACCGACAACTTCGGCCGATCGGTGCTTTCGCTGATCATTGCGGGTTCGCGAGTCTCACTCCTTGTCGGCATCACGGCGACTGTTGTGGCGATGGGACTTGGCGCCTCTATCGGCGTCGTTTCGGGTTACTTCGGAGGCACCAAGATTGACACTGGCCTGAACGCGCTCACCAACTGGTTCCTGGTGATCCCGTGGCTGGTGTTGGCCATCGTTTTGTCGGCAATCTTGGGCGCAAGTATCTGGATCGTGATCCTCGTCATCGGCGTGACATCGTGGGCCCAGCCGGCTCGACTGATCCGGGCGCAGGCGTTGAGCGTTCGGTCGCGGCCATACGTCGAACGAGCTCGCGTCCTGGGCGCGAGCAACTGGTCGATCCTTACCAAGCACGTACTGCCGAACGTTTCACCGGTGATCTTCGCCAACGCGGTACTTACCGTCGCCATCGCGATCCTGACCGAGACCACGCTGTCGATCCTCGGCCTCGGCGATCCAACAGCCATCTCATGGGGCACCGTCATTCAGGACGCATTTGCTGGTGGAGCGATGACCAATCAGTACTGGTGGTGGCTGACGCCGCCAGGGCTGATGGTCGTCGCGGTAACACTGGCGTTCACGATGTGCGGGTACGCCCTGGATGAGGTGCTCAACCCCAAACTGCGCGAAGTAAGCCTCAAAGAGTCGTAGTCGATCCTCACGAAGTCGCGTTGACGGTGAGTTCCGAGAGAACTCCGTCTTCGATCCACAGCCGCCGGCGCGCTCGTGCTGCCACAGCGGTGTCGTGCGTGACCACGACGACTGTCAGACCGCGCTCCCGCCAAAGCATCTCGAGTAAGTTGACGATGTCGTCCCGCGTCTGCTCGTCGAGGTTGCCCGTGGGCTCGTCGGCCAGCAGCACACTAGGATTCTTGACGAATGCTCGCGCGATCGCCACCCGCTGCTGTTGACCACCAGACAGTTCGGTGGGCGCGTGATTCGCTCGATCCGACAAGCCGACCGAATCCAACGCTTCCAATGCTCGTTCGCGTCGCACATCTGACGTCACCGCAAGCGGGACAAGTGCCGCTTCGACATTCTCACGCGCTGTCAAGGTGGGAATCAGGTTGAACGCCTGAAAAACGAATCCCATCGAATTCGCCCGCACAGCGGTCAATGGTCCTTCACCGAGCCGCGCCAAGTCATGTCCCTCAAAGTTCACAACTCCGGTCGTCGGACGGTCCAGCCCGCCCAGCATCTGGAGCAAAGTGGATTTCCCACCGCCCGTCGGACCTTGGACAGCGATCAGATCGCCGCGCTCGATTGATAGGTCAATGTTGTCTAGAGCTGCCACCGATTGATCCCCGCGACGGTAGGACTTGCTCACTGCATCCAGTTGGTACATCTAAGGTCTCCTCGTTGCCTGTTGAACTAGGGATCAATCGATGCTGCGAAGTGCGACAGCCGGCCGCATTCTTGACGCACGCCAACCTCCGAACAAGCCAGCAATGACGCCTCCTGCGATCGCCACAGCAACCGCTAGCACCATTACTTGGGGGGAGGCAGTGGCATGAAGCGCTACTGACGCAACGCGCTGCAACTGTTCGGACATCGGACCTGGCAGCTCCGATGTGCCCACCGTTGCTGACAACTCGGGGGCAACAGCGTTTACGACGGAAATCCCCACCAGTCCGAGAACGATTCCGGCCAGCCCTCCAAGTAACCCTTGCACGCTGGCCTCACCCAAAACTTGGCCAACAACTCTGCGGCTCGGCCAACCAATCGCCTTGAGCGTGCCGAACTCGCGTACCCGTCGGGACACCGACGACAGCGTCAACAACGCCGCTAGCAAGACCGCAGCGAGTACGACAGCTACCGACAGCCACCGACCCATGCCCGTAACCAACGTGGAGGCACTAGCCAGCGACCCACTGACCTGGTTCGCCAGGTCCTCGCTCGTGCTGACCGTCACATCCGACAACGAGCGGGAAATGTCCGAGCTGACCGCCTCGATCTGGTCCGAACTAGATGCCTCGACGTAGAGCGTTGACACTTTGTCGCCGAGGTGCGCCAGTTGTTGAGCGCGAGCCAGCGGAATATAGATGTCGGCTGCCGTGGTTTCGCCCCCGGTATTGGAGGCCACGATGCCAACTACTTCGAACTTCTTCCCGCCGACCTCGATTCGATCGCCGACCTTGACCTCATTCGCGGTCGCATACGTCTGGTCGACCTGCGCCACCAGGGCGTCCTTGTCTGAACTGGAGAACCCGCGACCGTCCACGATGTCTGCGGCCGATAGCGGGCCGATAGCGGTCGTCGAGGTGTCAACACCATTTACCGAATCAACCCCAACAGACAGATTGCTGGCAGTCCCTCCTTGCGGAGTCGATGGCACGCCGCCAGGCATAGACGTGCTGGGAGCCTGTCCCAGGATGCCATCAAGATTGACGCTGTCGAGCACGAGGACGCCGACGGCGGACGAGACACCGTCAAGCCCCGCGACCTTCTTAACACTGGAAGCCGCGAGGGATTGTGCACCGGGACGCATCATGAGCCGAGAGCCGCTGACTTTCTGTCGCTGATCAGCCTGGTCAGGAGGGCCGAACTGGAACTGCGCTCCGTTCCCATCCCCTGGCTCCACTGCGGTCCGGGTGACCGTCAGATCGGTACCCACCCCGTAGAGCGAGCCGAGGACCTCGTCCTGCGCGGCCTGCACCCCTGAAGTGGTGGCACTCACGGTCACGACCAGTCCTACGGCCAGCCCCAATGCCGCGACCACGAGCATCGTCTGACGTTTGCGACGCAACAACTCGCGCCACAGATAAGTGAAGAACATCGTCAACCCCTCAGTGGCTCGTCGGATTCGGGTGTCGCATGACGGACAGTGCAACCTCGTCGCCATTGCTGCGCTCGCCGATCACCTGCACCGAGTCCCCGACCTTCAACTCATCCACAGCATCAGATCCACCGGGTTCACCAACGCCGACCTGCGTGTTGTCGTTGATCGCGTAGGTGGCTGCAAAGCCATCGGTCGACTTGACACTGATCGAGTTGGCCGAGAGCGCAGTAATGTCACCGATCTGCGTCAACCGGGTCTGGGTGTCCCCCGACTGGTCCTGGACCACGAACGTCCCGTGCAATGTCGTGCCGCCCATGGGATTAGTGCCCGGTAGCGCGTTCATCGGCCCTCCTGGCATGCCACCTGGCATCCCGCCACCAGGCACACCGGCCTGGCTGCCGCTCCCGGGGAAGCCCTGCTGAGGCATCGCGTTTGGGACGTCTACCTGCGCGGGTCCACCATCGTTGTCCGACATGGTTGCCCCAAGGGCGATCCCGACACCACCGATGAGGACGGCCCCAGCGACCCCTGCGACCACGGCGAGCACTAAGGAGTTGGATCGTTTCGAATGCACGTCGCGGTTGTCGCTGCCAAGAGGTGGCTCAATGGGTTCGGTGGCTTGTTGATCTGCCATCAGGATTCCTTCGCCTCGATCGGATGTGATGCGTCTGCTGAGACCACCATTGAAGGCACGAATCCTTGGAGAACCCTGGGAGCCAGGTGTGATCGGGCTGCCAGTTCCAGCGGGCCGGATCCCGCTACGCCGACGGCAGCGTCACGACAACGCGCGTCCCTTCACCCGTCACCGACGTCAACTCGACGGCACCTCCATGGGCGCGAACCAGTGCGTCAACGATCGCCAAGCCCAAGCCACTTCCCTGAACATCGGTCGCTCGAGTTCGTGACTCCTCGGCACGGTAGAAGCGGTCGAACGCATGCGCCGCCTGCTCCTGCGTCATGCCCGGTCCGTTATCGCTAACTTCGAATGACACGATCCCCTCTGCCTGCGAGTCGACTCTCACGAGCACCCGCGTACCGTCAGGTGTGTGCTGCAACGCGTTACTGATGAGATTGGTGAACACCTGAGCGAGCCGTTCGGGATCACCGAGTACGACGGCTGCTGGTGTTCGGTCCCGAGGCGTCGCCACAACTTCATGGTCGTTCGCCAACGATCCGAGATCGCTCAATACGTCGTTGACGAGCCGATCGAGATCGATGCGTTCTTGCATCAACGGTCGCTGCTGATCTAGTCGGGCTAGTAACAACAGGTCGTCGACGATTAGGCCCATGCGTACCGCCGTCCGCTCAATCCGGTTCATGGCGTCAGCAGTTTGCTCGGGTTTTGAGACGGCGCCCTGGCGGTAAAGCTCTGCGTAGCCTCGAATGGCGGTGAGCGGAGTTCGCAGTTCGTGGCTGGCATCGGCTACGAACTGCCGCATTTTTTGCTCTGATTCCTTCGCGGCCCGCTCAGATGACTGTTGGGCGGTGAACCCCGACTCGATTCTTTCAAGCATTCCGTTCAACGAGGCACCCAGACGCCCGACCTCGGTGTCGGGAATGTCGTTGTCCACGCGCTTCGTCAGGTCTCCGGCTGCAATGGCGTGCGCGGTCTGCTCGATGTCGCTCAGCGGTCGCAGGCTCGCCCCTACCACCCAACGGGCAATCACCGCGAGAGCCAGTAGCGCAAGACCTGCAACTACACCGTCCACGAGCAGCAGTCGAGTCCAGGTCGCCTGGATCCCCTGCAGCGGAACACCGATAGCGACGGACGCAGCATCCGGTGACGGCCCCCCATTCACCGGCAGCACCAACACGCGCCAGTCCTGGCCACCGTCACCCGACACCGTGAATGGGCGACCGTCGTGCGCCACAACGGCGGCGGTGTCGAAGGTTGGCAGGTTTGGCGCGCCAGAGGTGGTGCCCGGCGAAACGCCCAGGTTCGACAGCACCCTCCCCTGGGCGTCGTAGACCTGACCGAAGTAAGCAACAGGGGGCACAAATCCGCCAGGCAACGGGTTGTGCATCGGCATTTCCGGCCCGGCTTGTCCGCTCGACACCAACGGCCGCACCGAGTCGAAGAGTTGCTGATCGACTCGGTCGTAGAGATAACTGCGCAGCAGCCAAGCACTCAGCGACGCTACGAGTAACACTGTGGCTGCGGCCAGAACCAGCGTGACTATTACGAGCTGGGTGCGAAGTGGGGTTCGCTCACGAAGCGATCGCTTCAACGTCGCCTCAGGTGGAGCCAGTGTGCTCATGGTGTCTCCCGAGGCACACGCATCACGTAGCCGATACCGCGAATGGTGTGGATCAATCGCGGTTGTGTGGTATCGACCTTCTTGCGCAAATATGAGATATAGGACTCGACGACATTGGTGTCACCGCCGAAGTCATAGGACCAAACGTGGTCAAGGATCTGAGCCTTGCTCACCACTCTGCCCTGGTTAACGAGTAAGTAGCGAAGCAACTTGTATTCAGTGGGAGACAACGAAACGAGGTGGTCGGCCTTCCAGACCTCATGGGCCTCGTCATCTAGCGTCACGTCCAGTATCGACAGGGCTGCGGGGGCTTCTTGCGACGTCACTCCGGTCCGTCGAAGCACTGCCCGAATCCGGGCAACTACCTCTTCGAGGCTGAAGGGCTTGACGATGTAATCGTCGCCCCCAACCGTAAGCCCAGCCACTCGATCCTCGGTCGCGTCCCGAGCGGTCAACAAGATGACTGGGACTTGCTCTCCTCTCTCACGCAGTCGGCGCACCACCGTCAAACCATCGATGCCAGGCATCATGACGTCGAGGACGATCAGATCGGGTTCATACTCCTCGAGCAGGTCGAGCGCCTCCCGCCCCCCAGGGGCAGTCGCCACCTCGAAGCCTGAGAACCGGAGCGAGGCGGCAAGCAACTCGACGATGTTGGGCTCGTCGTCGACGACCAAGAGTCGGGCTTCAGATGCTGGCTCAGTAGTCACCCACCCAGTTTCGGCTGCCTAACCGCCAAACATCCTGAAAGTTTCCTGTGGGTTTCCTGGGAGTAAGGACGCTCTGGCGAGACTAAGCGACTGCTCCGCCGCGGACAGCGCTGGCCAACGCCTCAAGGTTGCGAACGAACCGGTTGACGTCTTCCATGTTGTGCTGCACCGACATCGTCCACTGCTCGCACTTGCCCCACGGCGGCAGGAAGACGTTGCCGTTGTGCTGGTACAGCCAGTGCGCGTTGCCCCATTGGTCGTCGTACTCGAGGAAGTCGCGGTAGTTGTTGAGCTCCTCAGTGAAGATGACCGCGCCCTTGGCGCCGAACGCACGGACGAAGCCCGGCAGCGAGTAGCGCTTAAGAATGTCCTCGCAACCGCTGACCTGCGCCTCACGCAACGCAGTCAGGTGACGGTACGCGTCCTCGGTGTAGACGTCCTGCAACGTGGCCTTGGCTGCCGCCATGGTCAGCGGGTTGCCGTTGAACGTGCCCACCTGCTCGTACGTACGGTCGGCGATCAGTCCCATGAGTTCGGGCACGCCACCAATCGCGCCGCAAGGTAGGCCACCGGCCATCGCCTTGGCAGTGCACACGAGGTCCGGCGTTACACCGAGCAACTCGGTGGCGCCGCCGTACGCCAACCCGAAGCCAGTCTTTACCTCGTCGAAGGTCAACCAGGCGCCGTGCTTGTGCAGCAGGTCCTTCAAGTCAGACAGGTAACCGTCGGGCGGCGGGATCATCCCGACGTTCATCATGACCGGTTCGACGATCATGCCTGCGATGTCGCCCTTGTGCGTCTCAAGCGCGAGCTCGACCGCCGCCAGGTTGCCGAAGGGCACGATGACGGTCAGTTGCGCCATGGGGTCGGGGATGGCAGTGCTGTAACGCACCGAGTTCGGCGCCTCGACCGATCCAGCCTCTTCGGCCGTGGGTACACCGAGACCTGAGCGGAGTCGTGGTGGCCGTGGTAGCTGCCCTCGACCTTGATGACCTTGTTGCGACCAGTCGCGACGCGCATGAGGTGGAATGCGTCCATCGTCGACTCGGTGCCCGAGTTGTTGTAGCGCCACAGCGGCAGTCCGAAACGCTTCGCAAGTTCACGTCCGACGACGATCGCGTCTTCGGTCGGCTGCGCAAAGTGCGTGCCCTTGGTGACACGCTCCTGAACCGCTGCGACAACTGCCGGGTGCGCATGACCAGCAACACCGACGCCAAAGCCGCCGTGGAAGTCCGAGTACTCAGTGCCGTCGACGTCCCAGATACGTGAGCCCTTGCCGTAGTCGATCCACACCGCGCATGGTGGGGCGTCCTGCCAACTCGACGCGACACCGCCAGCGAGTACGTCCTCGGCCTCTTTGCGCATCGCCTGTGACCGCGCGGTGCGCTTGAGCATGATCGCTTCTTGCTCGACGATCAGGTCGTCCATGCGAGCCAGGTCAGCGTCGGTCGAGACGGTGATGGCGTCGCCTGCGGTCAGACCACCGGTGGTTGTACTGGACAGTGACATGAGATTCCTCATCTGTTGTCGGCTTCCTCATCGTATGAGGAAGAAGCTTTGGTGCCTAGGCGGAACGTCGACGGGACCAACGACGCCGATCGCTCAAAATCCGTTGCGTAGCTAGGTATCCGGCAATTCCGGTGACGCCACCACCACCGTGAGTCGCTGACGAGCATTGGTACAAGCCCTCGACTGGAGTGGTGTGATCGGAATAGCCAGGTGCCGGACGCATGTGGAACATCTGCTCGGGTGTGAGCTCTCCGTGGAAGATGTTTCCCCCAACGAGGTGGTAGTCCTTCGCCATCTCGTGCGGACCGATCACCTGTCGATGCAAGATCGAGTCGGCGAATCCGGGAGCCACGCTGTCGTACTGAGCGATGATTCGATCGGCGTACGCGTCGAGCTCATCGCGATGCGGTTCGTCGACCCACGTGTGCGGCACCCACTGCGTGAACATCGACACCACGTGATGTCCCTCGGGTGCGAGTGTGGGGTCGAGCGTCGAGGCGAACTGGGTGTCGGCGAACGGCGCGGTTGAGGCCTTACCCATCCGAGCCTCTTGGAACGCCCACTCGATCTCGTCGATCGTCTGGCCAAACTCGACAGCTCCCGACAGCGTGGTCGGAGTCAGGTGCGGGTCGGCCGTGAAGGTTGGCAGCCGGTCGATCGCCAAGTTGATTTTGACGGTCCCGCTGCGGGTCTTCCAACGTTCGATGTCCGCGACGAAGTCAGCGGGCAACTCGCGACGATCGACCTGGTCGAGGAACGTGATTTTGGGATGCGTGGCAGCAATCACGAGGTCTGACGTCAACTGCGTGCCGTCGGCCAGTACCACTCCGGTGGCCTTGCCACCATTGACCAGAATCTGGTCCACCCAACTCTCAGTACGAATGGTCGCTCCGAGCGATCGGGCGGACGCAGCGATCGCGGCCGAAACCGCGCCCATGCCACCGATGGGGTAGCCCCACGACCCTTGCCCGGTGTTGATCGCGCCTTCGCCGACGTCGCCGATGGACTCGTGCATCAGCGAGTACGCCGTGCCAGGCGCAGCTGGACCTGCCCACGTGCCGATGATGCCGTTGACCGAAAGCGCGCCCTTGATCTCAGGTGAGTCGAACCAGTCGTCCAGCAGGTCGGCGACGCTGACGGTCATCAGCCGGGTGACGTCTCCGACGCCTCGTACGTCTAGCCCGCGCATTTGCCAGGCGAGTTGCAGTTGATCGACCAGGTCGCGGGGGCGTTTCGAGCCCACCTGCGGCGCCGGCTGGATGAGTAGCGGCGCCATCACCTTCGTGACTCCCTCGATCCAGGCGAGGTAGTCGAAGTACGAATCGGCGTCCTTGCTTGAGAACCGGCTGAGCTGCTCGTGATCGTGGGCGCGATCACCGGTGAGCAGAAGCGAGCGACCGTCCGCGAATGGAAAGTAGCTCGGCCCCATGGGGATTACTTCGTAGCCATACTCGCGTAGC
Organism: uncultured Actinomycetota bacterium; assembly: GCA_963726755.1. Classification (GTDB taxonomy): domain Bacteria; phylum Actinomycetota; class Actinomycetes; order JAHEKZ01; family JAHEKZ01; genus DATKIY01. Next base: position 52,467 of record CAVSDB010000001.1, on the reverse strand, counting down.
CGTAGATCGCGAATGATGCGCTCGGGCATCAGGCTCATGACGTACGAGAGCGTCGTGATCTTGTAATCAGGGCCGAACGGAGTGGTCGTGGACGCAGCGCCACCAAGGTCTTCGCGAGCTTCGAGGACAAGGGGTTTCAATCCCGCACGTGCCAGGTATGCTGCCGCCACCAATCCGTTGTGTCCGCCTCCGACGATGATCGCGTCGTACTTGCCGGTCACGATTTCTGCTCCATTCGCTCGAATGACCCCGATCGGGTCGGACGAGCCGCCAGAATGCTGGAAGTCGTCCCTCGCGTGCCTTGTTTCAAGTCGCGCTTAAGGACAGACTAACTGAACAACCAGTCAGTGAAGCAATAGTTTGTCGGGACCAGATTCGGATTTGACTCGACTGTGAGGGGACGGCATGGCCACTGATGCACCCACCCCGACGCCCCGACGACGTAAGGGAATCAGCCGGCGCGACTTGCTGGTGGGGGGCGCTTGGGTAGGAACCGGAGTTGGCGCACTGGCTTATCTGTCAGCCACCGGCGGCAACGCCACCGCCGAGGTGGTGATCGATTCCTACCCCTTGGCACGGCCGAACGATCCGCTACTGCTGCCGATCTACGACGACAACCCGGCAGTCCCTGACGGCATCGACCCCGCGAGTGAAAGCGGTGGCGCTTTCAAGATCTTGAACTACGACGCATACATGTCGCCTGGGGTCATGAAGGACTTCGGCGAGCAGCACGGCGTCGACGTGCAGGTCACGCCGTTCAACAACTACGACGAGATGATGACCAAGATCACCGCGTCGGGTGCGCAGTTCGACTTTGTCTGTCCTGGCCCGAGCATCCTCGGACGAATGGTGTTCGGGAAGTTGCTGCAGCCACTCAACCACTCGTACCTACCGAACATGAAGCACCTGTGGCCGGAGTATCGCGACCCCTGGTATGACCTCAAGGCGCAGTACACGGTTCCGTACACCGTCTACACCACAGGTGTTTCTTACCGAACCGACCGCGTCAGCGACCCCAGCGCTGGCTACCAGATGATCTGGGACCCGGCCTACAAGGGCAAGGTTCAGGTACTCGACGACTCCGGTGAGTCCATCGGGATGTCGATGCTCGCGTGGGACATCACCCGCGACATCAACACCGGCAACGAAGACCTGATCCAAGCGGCAACCGACAAACTCATCGAGCTCACCGATCTGGTGTCGGTCAAGATCGGTATCTCAGAGTACGAAAAGATCCCGAACGGCGAGTTGACCGTCGCGCAAGCCTGGTCCGGCGACATGCTCGCCGCGCAGTTCTACCTTCCGAAGGGGACAGGTCCTGAGGTCCTCGGCTACTGGGTTCCCGAGTCGCCGCACGATCGCGTGATTGGCAACGACGTCTTCGGCATTCCGAAGTCGGCTCAGAAGCCAGTGCTGGGCCACCTGTTGATGGACTACTTGATGACGCCCGAAGGTGCCTACCGCAACATGGGCTGGAACGGCTACCAACAACCAAACAACCAACTCAATGCTCAGTTCCTGATCGACGACGGTTTCATCCCCGACGGACTTATGAGCGCGGTCGTGGTGCCCGAGGACTTCGCCAAGGGCCTGACCTTCTACGAAACGTCCCCTGCAATCCTCAACGAGTGGCTCGCGGCCTTCCAGGAGTTCGAGAACGGTGCCTGATCAGACAACAGCACAAACCGAGGAAAAGCAGGACTCCACTGACGTCTTGTGGCCACTCCTCGCGCTACCTGGCACGTACTGGCTGGTCTTCTTATTCCTGGTGCCCTTCTACGGAGTCATGGCGGTCGCCTTTAGCGATCCTGAACGGTTGACGCTGATCACTCAGCAACCCATCCCCGAGTGGAACCCACTCAACTGGAACTTTTCCACGATGGGCGATGTCATTGCCAACTCGTTCAACGGCATCTACCAATCGGCCTGGTTGCACACGTTCGAGTACACGCTGGTCGCCATGGCGATCTGCATCGTCGTCGGGTACCCCGTCGCGTACTACGTGGCGCGGTTGGCTGGTCGGCGGCGAGGTCTGTTGCTGGCTTTGATCCTTATGCCTTGGTGGATCAACTACCTGACCCGCATGCTGTCGTGGGTCGGACTGCTGCAAACCGACGGGTACGTCAACGACTTTCTCAGCGTCTTTGGAATTGGTCCGATTGACTTCCTCCAGGGGCACGGGTACGTCGTGATCATCGGTCTGGCCTACGGTTACTTGCCGTTCTTTATCGTGCCGCTGTATGCGTCCCTCGACCGCATCGACCAGCGATTGCTCGAGGCTTCAAGGGACCTTGGCATCGGGTCGGTGCGCACGTTCTTCCACGTCACGTTGCCACTGAGCCGAATCGGGCTGATTACCGCGATGGTCATCACAGCCCTTCCGATGTTCGGCGACTACTACACCAACACGTTGGTCTCAAACTCACCGACGACCAGCATGATCGGTAACTCGATCGAAAAATCTCTGGCAAGCGGCTTCTCCAGATCCCAAGGTGCCAGTTTGGTTCTGTTGTTGTCGCTCGTACTTGTGGTGTTCATGGCCTACTACCTGGTGTTAACACAGCGCGCGGCTAAGGAGGCGGACCGATGACAACGGTCGGACTGGATCCAGTCGGTGCGGCTCATGCGTTCGACGAGGACGTCTCTAAACGCTATGTCCCGCCGTGGCGCAACCCGTGGCGTCGACCCTACGTCCTCAGCACCGTCACCTGGCTGTACATCCTGTGGAGCATCGTCCCGGTCCTCATCTCCATCCAGTTCTCGTTCAACGACGGACGCTCGCGAAGCGAGTGGCAAGGTTTCAGCACCAAGTGGTACTGCTGCGGTGGCGAGCCGGGTTCAGTGGTCGACGATTCGTCGATGCTGCTGTCGCTGCGCAACAGCGTCACGCTAGCTGTGCTGACAGTTCTCGTCGCTGTGCCCCTGGGTACCGCGCTGGCGCTGGGTCTTACTCGCTGGCGGTCGCGCCCGAGCAAAGTCGCCAACGGCATCTCACTCTTCCCACTGGTCACGCCCGAACTGGTCATGGGTACTTCTCTGTACCTCATCATCAGCACGCTCTACACCCAGATCAACCTCGGTCTGTTCGCGATGCTGCTTGGTCACGTGACATTCTCCGTCTCGTTCGTTCTTGTCATCGTGCGATCCCGATTGGTCAGCATCGGATCGGAGTACGAGACCGCGGGTCAAGATCTTGGTGCCACCCGGTTGCAGGCCATTCGCACGATCCTGCTGCCGCTGCTCCTGCCAGCAGTCTTCGCTTCGGCGATGATCACGTTCGCAGGATCGCTCGACGACTTCGTGGTCAGCTACTTCCTGTTCGGCAGTTCCGAAGCGATCACCGTGCCGATCAAGCTGTACAGCGGGGTCAAGTCGTCACCATCACCGGCGCTCAACGCCCTAGCGACCATCCTGCTTGTGGCCACGCTGTTCGCCCTGCTCGTTGCTTACCTCATCCTGCGCCTGCGCAGGCGCGGCGGCGATAGGCTCGGCCTTGGACGATCTGGCCAGCATCGAGATGTAGTTGTATGGAGCGCTTTACACGGCGTCGGCGAGCGGGGCCTTCACGGTGTCGTCGGACCACATGGCGTCACCGGACGACTCAAGCACCCGTAGCGAGTCAGCGGGCAGTTGCACTCTGACGGGGTCGCCAGATCCCCACGGCTCTTCGTTGACAGCGTTGGTCACGAGAGCTTGCAGCAGCGAGCCCTGAGCCAACCGAACGTAAACCTGCGACGTCGAACCGAGGAATACGATGCGCTCGATCATCCCGGGAATGCGGTTGCCTCCGGTGGCATCGCCCTCTTCAAGCACGATGCATTCGGGGCGCACCACGGCACGTCCAGCACCGGCCTTGCGGCCTTCGGGGATCGTCGCGTCGAACGTGAAGTCGCCGATCTTGACGGCACCAACGCCCCCACCAGAACGCATCACCTCAACGTCCAGCAGGTTTGCAACGCCAAGGAAGTCAGCGACGAACTCGCTCATCGGCACCTGGTAGATGTCTCGCGGCGCACCCAACTGCATGATCTTGCCGCCGCTCATAACCGCGAGGCGGTCGGACATCTCCAACGCCTCCTCTTGGTCGTGGGTGACGAAGACGAAGGTGATGCCGACTTCGCGCTGCAGGCTGGTTAGCTGCGCACGCAGCGAGTGCCGCAACTTTGCATCAAGTGCGCCAAGCGGCTCGTCCAGGAGAAGTACCGACGGCTGGAGTACGAGGGCGCGCGCCAGGGCCACGCGCTGTTGCTGTCCACCTGACATCTGGTTGGGACGGCGCTTTGCGTACTCAGACAGCTGGACGAGTTCAAGCGCCTCGCCGACCTTCTTGCTTCGCTCAGCCTTGGGGATGTCCCTGCGCCAGCGCAGTCCGTACTCGACGTTCTTCCACACGTCGAGGTGCGGGAAGAGCGCGTAACTCTGGAACACCGTGTTCACCGGACGCTTGTTCGGCGGCGTCTGTGCGACGTCGGTGCCGTCGATGAGGATCTTTCCGGACGTTGGCTGCTCGAACCCTGCGAGCATCCGCAACGTCGTCGTCTTGCCGCAACCAGACGGCCCCAGCAGCGAGAAGAACTCTCCGGCTGCAATGTCGAGGTCGATGCCGTCGACGGCCACCGCCCCACCTTCGAACACCTTGCGCAGTCCGACGATCGAAATGGAACCGCCGCCGGAGGACGCTGACTTCGCTGCAGTTTCAGACATGCCGTGGAGTTTAGACAGGTTCTGGTGGCCACGGGGTGGTTGGGCGATAACCGTCGAAGATTGACTGAATATTCAGGCAGTTTTTGATGAATTCCTAGCCCGGCGGCGGTAGATTGCCATGGTGGCAGAGACGGGGACAGTAAAGACAACGCGCGGCGAGCAGGTGCAGCAGCGCCGCGCCGAACTCTTGGCGGCAGCTAAGCAGGTCGTCCTCGAACGGGGACTTTCTCACACCCGCGTCGCTGACGTCGCCGAAGCGACCCAAGTCAGTGGTGGCTTGATCCACTACCACTTCGCCACCAAGGACATCCTGCTCACCGAGATGCTCCGGCATGAGGCCGAAGTTGATATCGCCAAGGCCCGCCGACTGACTCAAGGCAGCGGTTCCGCAACGGAGCGAATCGACCGCTTGATGCGTGAATTCGTCCCCAGCGCACGTCACGATCAGACGTGGGTGCTGTGGATCGACGCTTGGGCGGCCGGCCTGCGCGACGAGTCGATGCGCGAGATCTCAGCCGAGCTCGATGCGGCCTGGACCAACATGCTCGTCAGCATCATTGTCGACGGCGTCCAGTCCGGTGAGTTCACCTGCGATGAGCCGCAGGCGTCGGCGGATCGGCTCTCGGCGATGCTCGACGGACTAGGCCTGCGGGTGACACTGCGACGTCCGGGCTCGACGCGCAAGAACATGCACGACTACGCCCGACTCACTGCCGAACGTGAGCTCGGTCTTGCGCCAGGTGCCATCGCGGCTGCAGTCGGCAACTAGTCACCCGAACCGTTCGACGGTCCCTCGTGTCGGCAACTCCAGCCCGAGTCGTCATCATCGGCGGCGGCATCGCCGGCTGTTCCCTCGCGTATCACTTGTCGTTGCGCGGTTGGTCCGACATCACGTTGCTCGAGAAGGGTGAGCTGACTAGTGGCTCCACCTGGCACGCCGCCGGACTGTTGACGCAGTTTCATTCCAGTCGCAACGTGACAAAGCTGCAGATGTACAGCCTCGACCTCTACCGACGCCTCGAAGCCGAGACCGGTCAAGCCGTCGATCTGCACCAGAACGGCAGCGTGCGGCTGGCGTCAACGCCCGACCGCATGGACGAATACCGTCGCGCGCGATCGCGGGCGCGAGCCGTCGGGCTCGACGTCGAACTGCTGTCGTCCGACGAGATCGGCGAGCGATGGCCCATCGTGAACACCGAGGGTGTGTTGGGTGGGCTCTGGATTAGCGACGACGGTTACGTCGACCCGAGCAGCGTGACGTTGGCGTTCGCCGCTGGTGCTCGGGCAGGCGGCGTAACGATTCGTCGCAACACCGCAGTCGTCGGGCTGAGACAGCAGGGTGAGGGTTGGGCCGTCGAGACCGATCAGGGCGACGTCGAGGCGGACGTCGTCGTTAACGCTGCGGGCATGTGGGCGCCGCGCATCGCTGCGATGGCGGGAGTCGCGCTGCCAGTCGTACCGCTGGAACACCACATGGTTGTGACGGCAGACGTCCCCGAACTGGCGTCGGTATCTACCGAGCTTCCGGTGATTCGGGATCCGGAGTCGTCGTTCTACGTGCGTCCAGAACTGGCGGGGCTGATCATCGGCCCGTTCGAGAAGCGCACGAAAACGTGGGCAACCGACGGCGTCCCCTGGGACTTCGAGGGAAAGTTACTCGAGCCCGACCTGGAACGCATCGAGCCTGAGTTGGCGAGCGCCGTCGAGCGAATTCCCGCGCTTGCCGACGTCGGGCTACGTCGAGTCATCAACGGACCGGACGCATACACACCGGACGGGCGATGCCTGATGGGATGGACGCCGGGCGTGCGCAACCTGTTCCAACTTTGCGGGTTCAGCATCTTTGGCATCGTGTCCGGGGGCGGCGCGGGCAAGTACGCCGCCGAGTGGATCGTCGACGGACAACCCAGCGATGACCTCTGGGAACTCGACGTCCGACGCTTTGGGCCTTGGGCCAGTGGGTCGTCCTATCTCGAGCCGCGCGCACTCGACGTGTACGGGCACGAGTACGCGATCGGGTATCCGCACGAGGAGCGACCTTCGGGACGTCCGCAGCTCGTCGATCCGTTGTACGAGCGGTTGAGCGCGCGGGGTGCGGTCATGGGATTTCGCGGGGGGTGGGAGCGTCCGTTGTGGTTCGCTCCCTCAGGCGTCGAACCGGTCGACACCTTGACGTTCCGCACAGCGAACTGGGTCGAGCACGTCGGTGCCGAGTGCCGAGCGGTTCGTTCGCGAGTTGGGGTACTCGACCAAACGTCATTCGCGAAGTTCGAAGTGACTGGTCCCGGTGCGTATGCGTTTCTGGATCGGTTGTGTTGCAACCGGATCCCTACGTCACCTGGACGAATCGTCGTCGCTCCTGCGTTGACACAACTCGGTGGCGTCGAGTGCGACCTAACCGTCACGTACCTTGCGCCTGACCGCTACTACGTCGTAGGCGCCGCTGCCGCTGAAACTCACGACCTCGAGTGGCTGCAACGTCATGCACCGACCGACGACAGCGTCGCGATTGAGAACGTTACGCGTGACCGGGGCGTGCTGACGGTTGCCGGGCCACGTTCACGCGACGTGTTGTCGTTGTTGACCGACGACGACCTGTCGGATGACGCCTTCCCTTGGTTGACCGCGGCGTACATATCCGTCTGCGGCGCCGACGTACTGGCGCTGCGAGTTTCGTACGTCGGTGAACTCGGCTGGGAGTTGCATCTGCCGATCGAGGCAATGCCGACGGTGTACGAAGCCTTGATTGACGCTGGTGATGCTTACGGAATCGTCGACTTCGGTTACCGCGCTCTCGATTCGTTGCGGATGGAGAAGGGCTACCGGTTGTGGGGCAGCGACATGAGTGCCCAGTACACGCCGCTCGAGGCGGGACTGGACAAGTTCGTCAAGCTCGACAAGGGCGACTTCATCGGACGTAACGCGCTGGTAGAGCAACAACGTGTCGGAGTGACGCAGCGGTTGGTGACGTTAGTCGTTGACTGTGACGAAGCCATCCCGTTGGGCGACGAATCAATCCGGTCCGGCGATGAGGCCGTCGGTTACATCAGCGCAGCCGAGCGGGGTCACGTTGTTGGAGAGGTGATCGCCCATGCCTACCTACCAATCGCTCTGACAGCACCAGGGACCACAGTGGAAATCGACGTCCTAGGCAGCTGGCGCCCCGCAGTGGTCGCGACAACCCCCCGCCTCCCCTAACCCATTTCCTAAGAACGACGCGTTCTCCCACATCCACGCAACTTTCTCCCTATTCATGCTGTGGAAAACCCGGACTGGAATGACTCCAAAGGCGTTGAACGACGTCTTCGAAGCGACGGATGGGCACAGATATCCACAGCATGAGTGCATCGTTTGTTGCACCAGAGTGGGAGAACGCGTCGTTCTTAGGAAATGGTGGTGGCTGGTGTTGGGCGCTTGACAGTAGGGTTGGGCTGGCGATTGACTGATTGTTCGATCAGTCAACTACTTGACCATTCACCATCGATCAATTGATCATCCGCCCGCGAATACAAAGGCCGCCGCCGTGTCCGACATCTTCAGCCCCTGGGACCAGATCACCGACGCGCAGCGCGAGTTGCAGGAGCGCGCCCGACGGTTCGTCGACGAGTGGTGCATCCCCTACGAGGTCGAGGCAGAACGTCTGGGCGGCAAGCTCCCCACCGACATCAAGGCCAAGATCCGCGACGCCGGAATCGCTGCCCGACTGCACGGCGGGCGTCACTCGGTCGCGGACGGCGGCCAAGGCTGGTCGACGCTGGAGTACATGCTCGTCGAGGAGCAGTACGGCCGCAGCACCAACGGCGTCAGTTGGGTCGTCCCCAACGGCTACAACGTGCTCGCGATGGGCACTCCCCAGCAGAAGGCAGAGCACCTCGCCCCCTCGTTGACCGGGGAGAAGCACCTGTCGTACGCCGTGACCGAGGCCGACGCCGGATCCGACCCGTCCGGCATCGCCACTATCGCTCGACGCGACGGCGACGACTGGATCATCAACGGCGAGAAGTGGTTCGTAACTTCCGGCGATCACGCAAGTTCGCACATCGTCGTCGCGCGGACCAGCGACGATCCCGACAACCCCGGCACCACGCTCTTCATCGTGCCGGCGGACGCTCCTGGCGTACGTACGGTCGAAGACCCGCTCTTCACCCACAACTACGGCGACGGACACCCCACGATCGCGTTCGAAGATGTACGCGTCGGCCCCGAGGCTGTACTCGGCGGAGTCGGAAACGCGGACGACCTGCAACGCTCATGGTTCGTCGAGGAGCGCCTCGGTATCGCCATCCGCTGCGTCGGCGCGATGAGTCGCCTGCTCGAAGAGTCCACCGCATGGGCGATCGATCGGGTTCAAGGTGGACAGCGCATCTACGACCACCAGGGCATCTCGTTCCCCCTTGCCGACTCTGCGGCAGACGCCGCGGCCGCCAGACTCTTGACGTACGAAGTCGCGCGCCTCGCCGACTCCGGCGCCGACGTTAAGGTCGTACACGCCAAAGCCTCGCTCGCGAAGTTGTTCGCATCCGAAGCTGCCTACCGGTGCGCAGACCGCGCGGTGCAAACGTTCGGTGGTCGCGGCTATATGCGCAGCAACGTCGCTGAACGCTTCCTCCGCGAACTTCGCGTCGACCGCATCTGGGAGGGCACGAGTGAGATCCAGCGCCTCGTGGTTGCCCGCTCGATGGAACGTCGCGGTGTCGGCGCAGTGATCCGCTGATGCTGGCAGGCAGCGCTACGTCGTTCAGTTCCGACGACCCGATCTCGGGCCTCACCGTTGGCGACGTTCCCGATCCGGTAGTCGAAGAAGGCTGGACGGTTGTCACTGTCAAGGCAACGGCACTGAATCACCACGACCTGTGGTCGCTCAAGGGTGTCGGACTCCGCGCCGAACAGTTGCCGATGATCCTCGGCACCGACGCAGCGGGCGTGGACGAAGACGGCAACGACGTTGTCATCCACGCGGTCATCGGCGACCCGGCACGCGGCGGCGGTGACGAGACGTTCGACCCCAAACGCTCCCTGCTGTCTGAGGTTTACAACGGCACGCTCGCCGAAAAGGTCACCGTCCCTCGACGCAACCTCGTGACCAAGCCTGAATCGCTAAGTTTCGAGCAAGCAGCATGTCTGCCGACCGCATGGCTCACGGCGTACCGCATGCTCGTCACCCGAGGTACGTTGCGGTCGGGTGAAACTGTGCTGATTCAAGGCGCTGGTGGCGGCGTGTCGACGGCGCTCATCCCGCTCGCGAAGTCCCTCGGGTTGCGTGTCTGGGTGACGAGCCGCGACGAGGGCAAGCGCGCACACGCCGTCGAACTCGGTGCAGACGAAGCGTTCGAGGACGGTGCCCGACTTCCCGAGCGAGTGGACGCCGTCATGGAGTCGGTCGGCGAAGCGACGTGGTCGCACTCACTGAAGTCGCTCCGCCCTGGTGGACGCATTGTGGTGTGCGGCTCGACTTCAGGACCAAACCCGCCCGCTGACTTGGCGCGTGTGTTCTTCCTGCAGCTGTCTGTCATCGGTTCGACGATGGGCACCCGCGACGAACTCGAAGCGCTTATCAAGCACTGCGAGCGCCAGTCGTTGGCGCCACTCGTCGATCGCACGTACGCACTCAGCGACGCGGCGTCTGCGCTCACGTACCTGAACTCTGGCGCAGGCTTCGGCAAGGTCGTCGTCACGACGTAGCGACGTCGTCGACACCAAAGCTCAAACCCGTCTCGTGTTCGGAGACCTCCCACAACTGACGGATCGCGTCGTCCAATCCGATGCGACGCATGATTGGACGTCGGGTCGGTGCGCCAAATGCCATGAAGCGCGGACCGTAGAACTCACCGCTTCGGGCACGTGGGTCTGTTGCGGCGCGAAGTTGCGACAAGGCACCCTGCGACGGTGACATCCCCGAACGCAAGGCCGCCGCATGCCAGAACCGGTGACTCCAGTCCGCCCCCGCCTCAGCGACGCTAGTGGCCTGCAGCTCGGTGTTGGACATCCCAGGGTGAGCGATCAGGCTAGATGCGCGAACCCCGGCCGCCGCGAAAAGGCGGGCCAGCCCAATTCCGAAATGGAAATTCGCTAGTTTGGACTGGTTGTACGCCGTCCAAGGTTCGTACTTTCCGTGCAGATACGGATTATCCACATCAATCGTCCGACCGAAGTGGTGCGCGAAGCTCGTCACCGTTACAACACGTGCCGCATCAGCGCGCAACAACGAGGGGAGAAGCAGTCGCGTCAACGCGAAATGCCCTAGGTGATTGACACCGAGTTGCATCTCGAACCCCTCGGTTGTCTGGCGTTCAGGGATCGCCATGAGCCCGGCATTGTTGACGAGCACATCGACTCGTTCGTAACGCGCCAGAATGGACTCTGCGGCTTGGCGAACCGAACCAAGCGATCCGAGGTCGAGTGACACATCCTGTAGTTGCGCGTCCGGTACCTGAGCTTCAATCTCGGCGCGCGCCGTCGCAGCCTTGTCAGCATTGCGAGAGGCCATGACGACGGTGCCCCCAGCACGGGCTAGCGCCCGTGCGGTCTCCAAACCCAAACCGCCGTTGGCACCGGTGACAACAACGACACGTCCGGACATGTGAGGGATGTCACTCGTCGTCCAAGCCATGCCGAGCCTCCAGTCACTCTAACGGCGTCGTAGGAGGCGAACCCTCTGCCCGTCCCAACGTGATACCTGTGCTCGCAGTGCTGACCATGACCAAGGCCAAAACCTCGCGACGTCCCAACTGTTGATCGAGTACCAGCCATCCCGCAATCGCGGCCGACGCTGGCTGCAGGCTCATCAGGACCCCAAACACCCGGGTGGGGAGGCGACGAAGCGCCGTTAGGTCAAGCCCGTACGGGATCACCGTCGACAACATCGCGACAGACGCCGCACCGATGAGAAGCGCTGGGTCATCGAACGCCGCTGTCGCACCAGAGGCCCCGAAGGGGAGCGCAATCGCTGCGGCAAAAACCAGGGCGACAGCCAGTCCGTCGACGCCAGGGAGCACCTGCCCAACATGCGAACTAGCCAGGATGTAACCCGCCCAGAAGACTCCCGCAAGAAAGGCGAGCACCAGACCCGCCAGTGCGACCTGACCCGTGGAGTTCAACCCCAGTAAGACCACGCCCGTCGCGGCCAACGCGGCCCACCCGAAGTCGAGCAGACGTCGAGTCTGCACCAAGTGCGAGCAACAGCGGACCCATGAACTCGACAGTTACAGCGACGCCCAAGGGGATCCGGTCGATCGACGAGTAGAAGACCAGGTTCATGCCAGCCAACGCGACGCCGAGCAGGACTGCCGCCCGCCAGTGCTGTCTTGTCCACGACCGAACCGACGGGCGCAACACCACGAGCAAGATGAGCGCCGCCAAGAAGAGACGCCACAACGCGGTACCTGCGACGCCGAGGTCGTCGAACAACGTCCGGGCGATCGCGCTGCCCGTTTGAACCGATGCAATACCGACCAAGACCAACGCCGGCGCAGGTACGCGCTGCAGCGAAAGTTGGGGCATGGGGCAAGACTCCCACGCGGCTCAGTGGGGGCTACGGATCCACTGCCGCTGATCTCGGTAGCGGACTGCTTCGTAGCACACGAGTCCTGTGGTCAGCGTCGCCACGACAAGCAACGAGACGTATGCCGACGTCACGGTGCCGACGGGTATTAGCGCGACAAGCACGATCGCGATAACGAGTCGCTGGACGTTCACCGAACGGATGTTGCGCCACCGAAATGCCACATGCCCGAGCAAGTAGACCGCCACCCCGCCGAACAATGCAATGGCGGCGGCGAGGCTCATCGCTTCGTTGGCGAAGGTCAGTACCTTCTTTAGCCCGAGTGCGAGCATGACGATCCCGACGATCATCAACAGGTGGATGTAACTGTAAGAGTCACGTGCCAGGGCGTTGCGTTCCTCCCCCGTCAGCCGCGTGAGCCGGAACTCACCCACCAGGGCCACGACGTCAAAGTAGAGCCACCAAAGACACCCAATGACGAGGACACCGAGGGAAGCCGCTGCAACTACGACCGCGGTTGTCCCATGACTGGACGCGGCGAGACCGAGCGCGACCAGAGACTCGCCGAGCGCGATGATGACGATGAGCCCATGACGTTCAGCGAAGTGTGCGGGCTTGACCTGCCAACCACCGGTACCGGCCTTGATCGGGGCTAGAAACGTGATTGCCAGCGCCACCACCCAAAGCGATGCCCTGGCGACCCCTGCGTCGAAGAAGCCTGCGATGGCGATGAGCGCAGGGGCAAGCAGAACCCCCGGAGCGAGTCGACGGACAGCGCGATTCATCTCTGGCATGTCACGAGTGGCAACCGAGTACAACAACAAGAAGAGCAAGGTGACGAAGAGGTAGGTCATCCCGAACAGCACCCCGTCACCACTAAACGCGTTCGGAATCGACAGCCCAAGTACCAGCATGGCGGCCATGGCGATGAGCATCACCAGCCGGGCGCGGTCGTCGTCCTCGATTGGGATCGAGTTGGTGAGCCATGAGAACCCCACCCACGACCACCAAACCGCTAGCAGAACTGCGAGGCCGCGAAGTAGGCCGGTACCCGTGAGGTCCTGGGCAACGAGGGACGTGACCTGGGTCAGCGCAAAAACGAAGACGAGGTCGAAGAACAACTCGAGAGCAGTAACCCGATACTCCTCGCTCTCACCCTCCTCCGTCTCCGGGTCCGCTCGTTCGGCCATGGCTCAATCATCGCAATGGTCGTCGCGACTCGCTAGCCTTCGCGAATGGCCGACGAGCGAACCCCCATCGGTGCCAGTGCGGCACGTCTCGACGAGGTGCTGGGCGTCACACGTGCTGACGACGAAGGTGACTGGATCGTCCTACGTTGGGAGCCGAGCGACATCGCAGTTGGCGCAACCGAGCCGGTCACATATCTCCACGGCGGCGCGCTGGCGACGTGCATCGACACCGCCGCGTGGGAGGCAATGAGCCGCGATCACGGGACGTCATGGGTAGTCGCCGACATGCGGATCGACTTCGTACGTCTGGCAAAGCAGGAAACACACAAGGTCCGAGCGCAGGCGCGGAAGGTGGGACGACGACAGGCAGTGGCTGACGTCGAGATCGCGCCATGGGATCAGCCCGATCGCATCGTCGCGCTTGGACGAGTCCTACTGAGTCGCGTCTAACCCATACGAAATGCAGAAGATCCGGGTGGCAATAGCCACCCGGATCTTCCGTAAACAAAGGACTTAGAAGTCCATACCGCCCATGCCGCCGTCGCCACCCGGAGCAGCCGCAGCTGCCTTCTCGGGCTTGTCAGCAACGACAACCTCGGTGGTGAGGAACAGTCCAGCGATCGAGGCTGCATTCTGCAGCGCCGAGCGCGTGACCTTGGCCGGGTCGATGATGCCGGCAGCGATCAGGTCGACGTACTCACCAGTCGCGGCGTTGAGGCCGAAACCTGGCTCGAGCGTCGATACCTTCTCTGCCACAACGCCACCTTCGAGGCCAGCGTTGATAGCAATCTGCTTCAGCGGGGCACTGATCGCGGTCTTGACGATCTGCGCACCAGTGGCTTCATCACCTTCGAGCTCGAGCTTCTCGAACGCAACAGCCGATGCCTGCAGCAGCGCGACGCCACCACCGGCAACGATGCCCTCTTCGACGGCAGCCTTCGCGTTGCGAACGGCGTCCTCGATGCGGTGCTTGCGCTCCTTGAGCTCGACCTCAGTGGCCGCGCCGACCTTGATGACCGCAACACCGCCGGCCAACTTGGCCAGGCGCTCCTGCAGCTTCTCGCGGTCGTAGTCGGAGTCGCTCTTCTCGATCTCGGCACGAATCTGGTTCACACGGCCAGCAATCTGCTCGCTGTCGCCTGAGCCTTCGACGATTGTCGTCTCGTCCTTAGTGACGACAACCTTGCGCGCGCGACCGAGCAGTTCCAGGCCGGTGCTCTCCAGCTTGAGGCCAACCTCTTCTGAGATGACCTGTCCACCGGTGAGGATCGCAATGTCCTGCAGCATCGCCTTACGACGGTCGCCAAAGCCTGGGGCCTTGACGGCAACCGAACGGAAGGTGCCACGGATCTTGTTCACCACGATGGTGGCCAGTGCCTCACCCTCGACGTCCTCAGCGAGGATCATCAACGGCTTGCCGGACTGCATGACCTTCTCGAGGATCGGCAGCAAGTCCTTGACTGCGGAGATCTTCGAGTTGGCGATGAGGATGTAGACGTCTTCGAGGACGGCTTCCATGCGCTCGGGGTCGGTGACGAAGTAGGGCGAGATGTAACCCTTGTCGAAGCGCATGCCCTCGGTGAGCTCAAGCTCAAGTCCGAAGGTGTTGCTCTCTTCAACGGTGATGACGCCTTCCTTGCCAACCTTGTCCATCGCCTCAGCGATCATCTGGCCGACCTCGTTGTCGCCACCAGCGGAGATCGACGCCGTCGACGCGATCTGCTCCTTGGTCTCGACGTCCTTGGCCATGCTGGACAACTGCTCGCTGACAGCGGCTACGGCCTGCTCGATGCCGCGCTTGAGCGCCATCGGGTTGGCTCCGGCCGCGACGTTGCGCAGACCTTCCTTGACGAGCGCCTGAGCGAGGACCGTTGCGGTCGTCGTACCGTCACCGGCGACGTCGTCGGTCTTCTTGGCGACCTCTTTGACGAGCTCGGCGCCGATCTTTTCGTACGGCTCCTCAAGCTCGATTTCTTTGGCGATGGAGACACCATCGTTGGTGATCGTGGGGGCTCCCCACTTCTTCTCCAACACGACGTTGCGGCCCTTGGGGCCGAGCGTCACCTTTACGGCATCTGCAAGCACGTTCATGCCGCGCTCAAGGCCGCGACGGGCCTCTTCGTCGAACGCGATGATCTTGGCCATGCGGTGGGATCCCTTTCAACGGGGGCGATCAGGTACGCCAAGTGCCCGCGACGGACGACCGAGCCCTGGACCGACCCTTTCCGGTCCTCAGCATCGGTCTCACCCAACGACCTGAGGTCTTATCACTCACACGAGGAGAGTGCTAAGACAATGATTAGCACTCTAGGGCCGAGAGTGCAAATGGCGGAGAGTAGTTGATCATTCCGACGAGCCTCATATTCAACCCAGAATGACCTATCGCGCACCGCGCAACCATGGTTGAGTCGAGCAACGTGCGCCGTCGAGGCGCGTCCAGGGGGAGGCACGCGCGATGAAACGGACGTTCGCAGGAGCTGTGGCGACTATGGGGGCCCTGGGTCTTGCTGCCTTGGCTAGCCCGGGAACGGCCGTCGGAAGCGAAGCCGCAGGGACGAGTTCTGTCGTGGGGCTCGATCGGCCGCCTGCGATCGCATCAAGCGCCCATCACTTCACCAAGGGCTTCGCCGGCGTTAAGCATGCCGCAACGAACCCATCGGCCGTGACCCCATCGGACGCCACGCCGATCGGCGAACGTTCCGTCATTGGCGCGGACGGACGTACGCAGGTCCTCGACACTTCTGGCTTCCCTTCGCGGGCGATCGGTCAGATTGAGCTCGTGCAGAATTTCCAGTCATTCATCTGCACCGGGTGGCTGATCGACCACAACACGATCTTGTCGGCTGGACACTGCGCGTATACCCCGAGCTCAACCGTAACGACATCATCGAGTCCGCGATCTTTGCCCCTGGACGTAACGCGGGCACCGACCCAATGGAGCCTGCAACGTCGTCTCCGTCTATTCCCCAGATGGTTGGAGGGTCGACGGACTTCCCGAGCAGGACTGGTCGCTGATGCAGCTCGACTGCACGATTGGCGACACCGTCGGTTGGCTCGGGATGATGTACAAGGCGAAGTTGCATGCACTGGACGGCGTAAAGGCGCGGGTCCAGGGATATCCCGGCGACAAGCCTTTCGGAACGCAGTGGCTGATGAACGGCACGATCGCGGGCGCTACGAAACTGATGCTGTTCTACAAGATGGATACCTTCGGCGGGCAGTCCGGTTCGCCGGTGTTCCAACCCAAGGGAACCGCTTGCGGCAGTACGCCGTGCGGCATGGGAATCCACAACTACGGCGTCGGCTTGCCAGGACCTGGGGCCAAGAGCAACGGTTCAGCGCGAATCACCAAGGCAAGGTTCAACCTGATCACCACGATGGCGGCGGAGAACTAGCCGTTACCGCTGGCAATCTGCGGAACCTGCTCGGTTTGGTGCGATTAACCACTTGTCAGGTGGTTAATCGCACCGAACCGAACAGCGGGTCGACAATCAGGGGACCTTCGGACGGGTGCACTTGACGCGCATACAGGGGCAGTATGGAGCCAGATGGTCGACCAACTGAGGTGATCGATCGAGGATCCAAGGAGGTGTCCCATGAGCGAGAGCACGTGGTTCATCGATCCAGAGGCTGGTGCCGTCTCGACTGAAGACGACGCCGAGTACGACGAGGCGTACGGACCGGGCGACCCGCACCCTCACGAGGGTCGGCTCGTTGAAGAGGACGAAGGCGTTCGGTCGGACACCACGTCAGAGGCTGTGGCGAACGTCGCGGTCGGCGACACGGCGTGGAAGTCCGCTGAAGAGCAAGCCGTGCACGTCCTAACCGAAGACGAGATGGACGCAGAGGACAGCGTCGACCTCGATGAACTGCCAGAGAACCCGGACGAGCGTTAAACCGTCCCCTTGCGAGGATTTCCACACTGAACGAGCAACGGCCCGGTCCATTCCCCCAAGACCGGGCCGAAGCGTTTGTGGGCGCCCGAGGCGCTTAGTGGGCCGTTAGACCGGCTTCACCGAGTCAGCTTGTGGGCCCTTCTGACCCTGCGAGATCTCGAACTCGACGCGTTGGCCGTCTTCGAGCGCTCGGAAACCGTCCATCTGAATCTGGCTGTAGTGGACGTAAACGTCTGGGCCTTCGTCAACTGCGATAAACCCGTAGCCCTTTTCGGCGTTGAACCACTTAACCGTGCCTTGAGCCATCGCGTCCTCTCCCGCATGAGGGTGTAGTCCTACGGCAGGTGCGCCGCATCTGAAGCGTACTCAACGAACCGCCGGACGCAGCCTACAGCCCTGTTTCGGCTCTGCGGGCGTCCGACTTGACCGGTTAGCCCGACACTTTCAGCGGTCCAGGACAGTTGCTAGACGGAGCGGGCGCTATAGCGCCCGCCTTGCCTAGCAACTAGGCCGTTCGGGGCTGGGTCAGCCTCCGGCGACGGCAGGGATGATCGAGATCGAGGTGCCGTCAGGCGTCGCGGTGGCAAGGCCCTCGGCGAACCGGACGTCGTCGTCGTTGAGGTAGACGTTCACGAAGCGACGGATCTGCCCCTCGTCGTCGAGCACCCGTCCCTTGATCCCCGGGTGGGCGACGTCCAGGGCATCGATGACCTCGGCCAGGGTCGCCCCCTCGGCACTGACTTGCGACTGCCCGTCGGTGTAGGCACGAAGGATCGTTGGAATCCGCACGGACACGCTCACGCCAGGCCCTCCTGCTCAGCAAAGGTACGGAACGCACCGTACTTGGGTGGAATCGTCACCGACGGCGAGGCAACCGGGACGACGGCGTCCAGCGTCTTCAGCCCGTCGCCGGTGTTCAAAATGACAGTCTCGGCATCGGGGTCGAGTCGCCCGTCCGCCAACAACTTGCGCAACGTTGCGACGGTGACGCCGCCCGCTGTCTCGCCAAAGATGCCTTCGGTGCGCGCGAGCAGTTGAATCCCCTCGACAACCTCGTCGTCACTAACGTCGGCGATCGCACCACCAGAACGTCGCGCAACGTCGATGGCGTACGGACCGTCAGCGGGGTTTCCGATCGCGAGCGACTTGGCGATCGTGTCCGGACGTACCGGCTGCACGACGTCGTGTCCGGCGTTGAACGCCTGGCTCACCGGCGAGCAGCCAGTGGCCTGCGCGCCGAACACCGCAACCGGCGACTCGTCGACCAGCCCAAGCGAAACCAACTCGCTGAATGCCTTGTCGACCTTGGTCATCAGCGAACCTGACGCGACCGGGCTCACGACCTGCTGCGGCAGTCGCCAACCGAGTTGCTCAGCAATCTCGTACCCGACGGTCTTGGAACCCTCTGCGTAGTACGGCCGCAGGTTGACGTTGACGAATCCCCAACCGAGAGTCACCAGCGACCTCCGAACAGAGTCGGTTGACGTCGTCGTAGTTCCCCTCAACCGCAACCAGCGTGCCGTCGTACACCGCCGTCGTGACGATCTTGCCGGCCTCGAGATTGCTCGGGACGAAAACACACGACCGAAGACCGGCGCGTGCCGCGGCTGCCGCGACGGCGTTGGCAAGGTTGCCGGTCGATGCGCAACCGAAGGTGGTGAAACCGAGTTGCTGTCCTGCAGAAAGTGCCACGGCAACGACGCGGTCCTTGAACGAGTGCGTGGGGTTGCCGCTGTCGTCTTTGACGTACAGCGTCTTCATGCCCAGTTCGCGAGCCAAGTTGTCCGCTCGGACCAACTTGGTCATCCCCGGCGCAAGGTTGCGGTGCGAAGCGACGTCAGCTGGCACCGGAAGCAGCGGTGCGTACCGCCACATCGACTGAGGTCCAGTTTCGATGTCCGCGTGCGTGACAGTGCCGAAGTCGTACCCGATCTCAAGGGGGCCGAAACACTCCAGGCAGGCGTACGAATCACCTAGGGGAGACTTAGCGCCGCAGGCGCGACAAACCAACGATGTCGCTGGGCCAAAGTCGTGAGAGACGCCGGCAGCCGCGCCGGGAGCGTCCAGTGATGCAGTCATGCGAAAGGCCTTTCCTCATCTGTCCCACACCGTTTGGTGCGGGCCGGAGTTGGCACCTGCCCTGATATTCGCCGACGATCGCTGACGGATACGGGGGTTGCCGGGGCTTCTTCGGGCCGTTCCCTCTGCCCCTCTGGATGAGCTATGTGAAATTGTCTAACTGGCCGTCATGAGTCAGGCTCAGACGAAAGGCCAGCGTAACCGACCAGCGATCGTTCGCGGAAACCCGGTCTACGACGGC
Source organism: uncultured Actinomycetota bacterium (assembly GCA_963726755.1). GTDB lineage: Bacteria > Actinomycetota > Actinomycetes > JAHEKZ01 > JAHEKZ01 > DATKIY01. Next base: position 32,856 of record CAVSDB010000001.1, on the reverse strand, counting down.
AGCAGGCGAAGCGACCGAGGGGAGAGCGATGCGCGCGGACACCGCACGCTGGTTCGAGCAACGCTCGAGCCGGGCTGACCAATGGCCATTGGATCGGTTGCTTGCCGACAAGGCCGGGACCACCGTCAGCGTCGTACTGCCTGCCCTCAACGAGGCGTCCACGGTTGGTGCGATAGTCGAGACGATTCGTCGCGACCTTGTGGATGTGCCCGTGCCGCTGGTCGACGAAGTGGTCGTCGTCGACTCTGGGTCGACCGACTCGACGGCTCACGTCGCAAGAGGCGCCGGGGCGAAGGTGGTCCACCGCGACGAACTCATCCCGAGCCTGCCGTCGGTGCCTGGCAAGGGTGAAGCGTTGTGGCGATCGCTGACCGCAACAGTTGGTGACGTCATCGTCTTCGTCGACGCGGACCTGCTCGCATTTAGTTCGTCGATGGTCCGCGGACTGCTTGGCCCACTCCTGACCGACGAATCCGTTGCGTTCGTCAAAGCCAGTTACGACCGACCGTTGGCTGACGGCACTCGAATCCATGCCGGGGGTGGCGGTCGCGTCACCGAGTTAGTCGCGCGTCCGCTGCTGAACCTGCACTGGCCAGAGCTCGCGGGTTTCGTCCAACCGCTTGCCGGTGAGTACGCCGCACGCCGCACGTTGTTGGAACGCCTGCCGTTCCCCACCGGATACGGCGTCGAGATTGGCCTACTCATCGATGCGTTCGACGCCGTCGGATTGGACGCCCTCGCACAGGTCGACCTAGGGGAACGTCGTCATCGCCACCACGACGACCAACGCCTCGGGCGAATGGCGACGGAGATTTGGCAGACCGCGCTCGCGCGCATGGATCGCACTGGCGCTGGACCTGCCGTCGAGCCAACGCTCACCCAGTTCGTTCGCAGCGGCGACGAGTCGATCCCAGTAAGCCACGACGTCACCGCACTCGAACGTCCCCCGATGGTGGACATCGCTGAGTACGCCCGGCTGCGGCGCACGTGAGCATCAAGGCGTTCTACTCCGACCTCGACGGCACCATGGTCGGACCGGGTGGTTGCTTCGTTCGCAACGTCGACAGCAAGTTGACGGCTGAACCCACGCTTGCCCTGATCGAGTTGCTGGCCGCCGAGATCGATCTCGTGCTGGTTTCCGGACGAACACGCGAACAACTTCTGGAAGCCGCACGAATCTTCGGCGCCGACGGTTACGTCGCAGAGATGGGCGCGATCATCGGTTGGGACGCGGGCAGGCAGTCGACGCTCGTCACCGGCCAGACGCCTAGCGAGTTCGCGGGACAGTTGGTCGCTCAACTGGAGTCAATCGGTCTGGTCGACGCGCTGTTCCGCCAATTCGAAGGACGACTGACCTACCACGCACCGTGGCACCTCGGACATGAGACAGACGTCATGCTGCACGGACAAGTCGACGTCGACGAGGTCGACCAGTGGTTGGCCGACCGTAACTTCGGTTGGCTGACCCTCGACGACAACGGGGTACTGCCATCGGTGACGATGCCCGGCCTCACTGGCTCGATCCACGTGTACCACCTCATCGCGCGCGGGATCTCCAAGGGACGCAGCGTTGCACTTGATCTCGAACGACGTGGGTTAGGACCGGAGCAAGCAGTCGCGGTAGGCGACTCCCTGTCTGATCTCGACATGGCCAGTCACGTCAAACAACTGTTCCTCGTGGCAAACGGTGGCGCCGAACCGTCCATTCGCGCCGCCGCTGAGAAGTTGCCGAACGTCACGGTGTGCGATGACAGCGTCGGTCTTGGTTGGGCGCAGGCCGCCCGGCAGGCAGTTCAGTGGGCCGGCTCAGTAGACGAGCTCGCTGGCTAGGCTGGCCCGATGACTCACTCCCCTGACGACGGGCTCGTCACGTCGGTTACCTGCGGACGCTTCGTCGATGTTGTTGCCGGTGAGATCCGCGACAACATCACGCTCATCCTTGACGGCGAACGCGTCAGCGAAGTTCGTGATGGCGGGACCGCTCCTAACGGCAACCACCTCGACCTGTCTGATTGCACCGTCGCGCCTGGACTCATCGACCTGCACACTCACCTTGCTGGCGAAGAAGAGACCGGTTCGTACGGCGACATCCTGATGGCAAGCCAGGCCGACGATGCGCTGATCGGAGTGAAGAATGCGCGCTCGACTATCGACGCTGGCTTCACCACAGTGCGTGACGTTGGATCGTTCCGTGCGTTTACCGACGTGTCACTGCGCAAAGCCATCAACGCCGGTTGGATCGTCGGTCCGCGCATGCACTGCGCGGGTGGGTACATCACGTGTACCGGCGGCGGCGGAGAGGTCACCGGATTCACCCCCGACGTACACGTGCCAGACGCCATGCGTCTTGGTGTGTCAGACAGCGTGGACGAGGTGCGCAAGGCGGTACGTCGCCTCATGGCAGGCGGCGCGGACTTCATCAAGGTCATCGCGACCGGTGCAGTGCTCGCACCGGGGACCAACCCCGGGGCTCCCGAGTTTTCCGAAGCAGAGATCAAAGCTGCAGTCGACGAGGCTGCGCTGTACGGCACTGTCGTTGCGGCTCACGCGCACGGCGCCGAAGGCATCAAGCGGGCAACCCGGGCTGGCGTACGGTCCATCGAACACGGCTCATTTGCCGACAACGAGTCGCTGAAATTGATGGCCGAACATGGCACGTATCTGGTTGCCGACGTTTGGGCCGGTGACTGGATGGAAGAAGAAGGTACGAAGCAAGGTTGGCCCGCACCGACGATGAAGAAAATCATCGACACCACAGAGACGCAACGTGACGCGTTCCGTCGGGCACTCGAGCACGGCGTGAAGATCGGGTTCGGTACCGACTCGGGCATCTACCCGCACGGCATGAACATCCACCAACTGCCCAAGTTGGTAGAACTCGGGATGAGTTCGATGGCTGCGCTACGAGCCGCAACGCTATGGGCTGCCGAGTGTCTGGACGACGATGAGGTCGGCGCGCTCGAACCAGGACGGTACGCGGACTTCGTTGCGGTGCGTGGGCACGACGTTGGCGACCTGGCTTGCTTCGTCACTGACCGGCGGGCAGTCGTAAAGGGATCTCGGGTGGTTACTTCCGCACCTGCGTAGCGAGGATGACGGTCAGCGCGCCTTGCGGCATGGGTAACGAAGCTGGCCACACCCGTTGGATGTCGTTGAAGTCGTGCGACAACCGCTCAGCTGCAGCTTTATCGCCGGGGTAGTAGTAGACGGTGTCCTCGGGGACGTTCCCGCGCCAGTTGTCGATGCCGACGACGTTCCAGCCAGCGACATCGAGTTCGCTGCCGAATTGAGCCGCTAGCCCGGTGGTCGTCGTCTGGTTGAAGACGTACACCGGGATCTGCGGGACCGGTTGGTTGCTGTGCTGATGCGACGGCTTGTGGGTCGGTTTGTGAGTCGGCTTACTGGACGTAGTGGCAGTCGGCTTCTTCGTTGGGCCGTGACCACCTGACTTCGTCGGCTCTGCTGAGCCCGAGCCGTGGTGGCTGCCCGATGCACTGGGCGTCAGGCTGATCCCTGGGCTGGTCGACGAACCCGGTCCGGCTGACCCGCCCCCGTCGTCGCCGCTCGTCAGGAGCATGTAGCCGGCCAGTGCCAACGCAGCGACCACGGCAACCGCCGCGACGATCGGGATCACTCGCGAGCGGGGAGCTGGCTGCGCTCGGTGAGAGACCCGCGCCGGGGGCTCTGGCGCCCCGGCTGGCGGGTCGGGGGTGGTCATGACCCCCCGCTAGACCTGGACGCCCAGCCGACGGGCCGAGCGTGCGCGTTGTCTGGCTGCCCGCAGTCGACGCAACCGCTTGACCAGCATCGGGTCGAACACCATGGCTTCAGGACGGTCGATGAGGGCGTTCAACACTTGGTAGTACCGCGTCGCAGACATGTCGAAGAGTTCACGGATGGCCTGTTCCTTGGCCCCGGCGTACTTCCACCACTGGCGCTCGAACGCCAGCACCTGCTGCTCGCGTTCGGAGAGTTCTGACGTGCTCGGGGGTGAACTCGCGTGGGCGGAATCCATCCGGACTCTCCTTTGGGTGCATGCCGTCTCTGGGCCTGGCTGGGCGGACCTAGGTGTGAGGCGGCCCGGGCTTCCCCTCCCGGGCCGCTATTCCATCCTAGAACCCAAATCCCATCGATGTCATTCACCCCGCGGACTCGCCAGCGGCTGAATCGGTAGGGTCCGTCCATGCCGTGCTACGTCGTCAATGCCACTGCGGCGACCCTCGACCTCGATCCCCTCGATCCAACCCAGATCGTCAGCGGCGGTTGTGAGGTGAGCACGCTGCCGATCTTGGACACCGAACAGCTCGCGGTAGGGGTCTGGCAGCACACCACCGGGGTCTCGACCGACGTCGAGGTGGACGAGATCTTCGTCGTCCTCAGCGGACGCGCGACGATCGCCGTCAAGGATGGGCCGACCCTGGAAGTCGGTCCCGGCGACGTGGGGGTTCTAGAGGCTGGGGCCGAAACGACCTGGACCGTCCGCGAAGACCTGCGCAAGATCTACGTGATCCGCGGCTAGACCGATGGGTACCGACGAAGCCCTGCGAACGCTCTTCTTCGTCGTCGGAGTGGCCGCCGCTTGTTCCTATCATGGTCGCCCTACTACCCGGACCAAACATCCCGCAGGTCGTGTTCTTCCTGCTCGGTGGCGTACTCATCGGACCGGACGTCCTCGGGCTTCGGAATCCGTCGACGGTCGAGTTGTTCTCCGAAGTCGGTCTTGGGTTCTTGTTCCTGATGGCGGGGTACGAGGTCGATCCAGAATTGGTCGACGACCCGAGATGAAACGCGCTGTCTCTGCCTGGTTGTTTAGTGCGGCGCTTGCGCTTGATCGTCACCGGCGGCTTGGTCGCCATCGACTTCGTCTCGGACTACGTCGCGATCGCGATTGGGCTCACTACCACTGCGCTGGGAACGATTTTGCCGATCGTTCGTGACAACGGCATGTTGCACGGCCCACTCTCCAGACCGATCCTGGCCAACGGCGCGGTCGGAGAGTTCTTCCCGATCATCGCGATCACCGTCTTCTTAGGCACAACCGGTCGATTCGTCGCGCTGATCACTCTCGGGCTCTTCGCGATGGCGGCTGCGTTCGTCCTTTGGGTGCCGCGCAATGCCGTCCCCAAACGCGTAACCCACATCATCGCCGGTGGAACTGAAGCGACAAGTCAGTCCACGCTTCGCTGGGTCGATCGTGCTTCTCATCGGACTGCTTCTGATCGCTAACTCACTCGGGCTCGACGTCATCCTTGGCGCCTTTGCCGCGGGTAGTCGTCCTCCGGCTTGCTCAACCTCCCGACATCGAGCGCCTGGAACCCAAACTCGACGCCGTCGGCTACGGATTCTTCATCCCGTCTACTTCGTGGTCTCTGGAATGAATCTTGAATCTGAACGCAATCTGAACAACCCCGCAACGATGTTTGCTCTTCTTCGTGCTGTTGCTCGTAATTCGCGGTGGTTCGGTCTTCGTGTTCCACGGTCGACTAGCGACGCGCGAGCGGACTCCAGTTGGCATTCCTCGGCGCAACCGCTTTGCCGCTTGCTCGTCGCGTTGAGTCAGATAGGTATCGACAGCGGCGAGATGCGTCCGGGGAACGCCGCCGCATTAGTTGGTGCTGGCGTCCTCAGCGTCTTCGTGTTCCCGCTGGTCGCGACGAAACTCACCGGAAGCAACCCGCAAGACTGAGGTTGCCGCGGCGTCGGACTAACCCGCCATCGTGTCGAGAATCAACTCGACGTCCGCGACGCTCGTCCGCGGGTTCACGATCGCAAACCGCGTCACCGTTTCACCTTCGTGCGTCGTCGGAAGCACGAACGCGAAGTTCGCGGCTAACAGCCGATCAGACCATTGGTAGTACTGCTGGGGCGTCCACCCAAGACGTCTGAAGACCACAACCGACAGGTTCGGCTCACGGACCAGTTCGAGGTAGTCCCGTTTGCGAACGCCGTCAGCGGCAGCTTGCGCGACCGTCAGCGTCTGCTCGACGGCCTCGGTGTAAGCGTTCGTGCCATGCGTTGCGAGTGAGAACCAGAACGGCAGTCCGCGTGCCCGTCGCGACAAGTGGATCGCGTAGTCGCTTGGGTTCCACTCGGTGTCCTGGTTGATGGCTTCGAGATAGCCCGCCGTCTGCGTATGCGCCGCCTTAGCGAGCGCCGGGTTCCGGTAGATCAGTGCGCAGGCGTCGAACGGCGCGAAGAACCACTTGTGGGGATCGACGATCAGCGAGTCGACGCCCTCGATTCCGTTGAAGCGATGACGAACACTTGGTGCACAAAGCGCGGCCAGCCCGTACGCACCGTCGACGTGCACCCAGATACCGCGCTGACGTCCGACCTCGACCGCACCGGCGATGTCGTCGATCGCGCCGTAGTTGGTCGTTCCCCCGGTCGCAACGATGGCGAAGACGTTGTCTTCGCCGTGCGCGTCGAGTGCGGCTGCGAGCGCTTCACCGGTCATGTGGCCGTCGCCGTCCACCGGAACGGCGAGGATGTCCACGTCCATCACCCGAGCCGCGTGCTGCATGGACGAGTGGGCTTCGCTGCTGCAGGCGAATACCCAACGGTCCGGACGCGGTCCGTTGCGGTTAGCCGTTGCGGTGTGGCGAGCGGCCACCAACGCAGACAAGTTGCCGAGCGTGCCACCCTGTACGAACACTCCGCCAGCTTGCTCGGGAAGCCCGGCGAGGTCGGCGATCCAGCGCAACGCCTGGTTCTCGGCGTACACCGCTCCCGCGCCCTCGAGCCAGGAACCTCCGTAGATCGACGACGCTCCGACGATGAGGTCGAACAGCGTCGCGGCCTCGGTAGGTGCCGCGGGGATGAAGGCGAGGTAGCGCGGGTTGTCCACCGACAGGGTTGCTCTGGCGAGGACCTCCTGGAAGATCCGCAGTGCCTCGTCGCCGCCGAGTCCCTCAGGGGTGATGGTCTGACCGGCCTCGGCCTCGAGCTCGGCCGGTGGGCGGGCACCGTCCAACGGGACCGGGTCCATCCGCAGCCGGTTACGGGCGTAGTCGATCACTTGCTGCGCCAGGCGCTCGCTGTCCGCGTCGAATCGATGCACGTCCGCACTCTAGGCCGTTGCGGACAACACGACACCTGCCAGCGCTAGGCAGGAGCTGACGACGGCGGCACCGGCGATGAGGGCAAATACTGGTCGATTTCCGCCGATCGCAAGGGCCGCCACCCCTCTTTCTGCAAAGCCAATAACGGCGAGAGCAGCGATCAGGCCTAACACCACGACACCTACGGTCAGCGGTGATTCCTCGAGGTAAGCAACCCTGAGTCCGACCAAGCAGACGCCGACCAAGCCGAACCCGGTGCGCCTCCACGACAAGGCGGTACGGACTCCCGGCTCGCCGGTCTCATGGTGTGCACTCACCTTCCTCAGCCCACCAGGTCGATCGCTAGGACGATCGCAACTGCCAGCCCGATCACGCAGACAACAACAGCCAGGAGTGGCAGAGCGCTGGGTTCGGGCAACGGCTCGTGCAATCTCAATGCTCGCTCGACGAGGACCCAGCGGCGGACCGTCGTCAGCGACAGCAGCGCACCCGACAGGCACAAAACTACGGCGACATAGCGGTAGCCCTGTCGGTCTGGGGACGAATGGGTGATCGCCGCCAAACCCACTCCGGCGACGACTAGCCCGAGCGCCGTACGCAGGCCAGCAAGTGCCGTACGTTCGTTGGCCAGACTGGTCCGCGGATCGGGTTCCTGCCCCACTCCGTAGACGGATCGGGGACGCCGCGCTCTGCTCACAGGCGAGACGGTACCCGCAGGCGGAGGCGACAGAATGACCGTCCCTGGGCTACGGTATCTCCTAACCTACGGAACCGTAGGTTCGTCTGATCCCCCGGAGTTCTTACGTGACCGCTGACCGCGACGACGCCCTCGCCACCCGGCTGCTCATCGATCTCGACCCCGTGGTCAACCGCGAGCTCGAGCGACACGTAACCCAGGCCCGCAACTGGTTCCCCCATGAGTACGTGCCGTGGAGCGAGGGTCGGACGTTCTCCGGCGTCCTCGGCGGCGAAGAGTGGCACCCGAGCGAGCAACGGTTCTCCGAGGCGGCGCGCGCGTCCCTGATCGTCAACCTACTGACAGAGGACAACCTGCCGAGCTATCACTTCGAGATCGCGACGCAGTTCGGGCGTGACGGTGCGTGGGGCGAGTGGGTGCATCGCTGGACCGCGGAGGAGGGCCGGCACGCGCAGGTCATCCGTGACTACCTCACGGTGACTCGCTCGGTCGACCCGCAGGAGCTCGAGACGTTGCGCATGGCGCACATGAGCGAGGGTTTTACCGCGCTACACCCGGGGATGCTTGGCGGGCTTGCTTATGTGTCGTTCCAGGAACTGGCGACTCGCGTCTCTCACCGCAACACCGGACGCGCTACCGGGGACCCGATCGCCGAGCAGATGTTCGCGCGCATTGCGCTCGACGAGAACCTGCACATGGTCTTCTACCGCAACATGATGGCGGCGGCGTTCGAGGTTGAGCCGGACGCCACGATGGAGGCGGTCCGCGACGTCGTTCTCGATTTCAAGATGCCGGGCTACGGCATGCCGGGCTTCCAGCGCAAGGCCGTCCAGATCGCCGTCGAGGGGATCTACGACTTGCGGCAGCACAAGGACGACGTACTCATGCCAGTGTTGCGTCACTGGAAGGTCTTCGAAATGACCAACCTCGGTCCAGTCGGCGAGAAAGCTCGCGACCAGGTCGCGCAGTTCCTCGACGAACTTGAGGCGACCGCCGTCCGCTTCGAACAGAAGCGCGACGCCCTAAAAGCCCGCCTCGCCGCCCGGTCTTAGCTCGACTTTGGACGCTACGGGGCACATATTGCCCCCTAGCGTCCGTTGACGCGCATTTGGTCCGCAGCGTCGTAGTCGAGATGCGACAAGCGATGGGCCGTGGGAGGCTCACTGCCAACTTTGACCGACTCGATTCTTTGGAGTAAGTGTGCGCGTTCAGCCTCGCCCGCTCATCTCTTGGGCCCTGTTAGTCATCTACGTGGCTGTGGTTTCCGCAATCTGGGTCGTCAACGGTTTCGACTACGACGCCGTTGCGGACTCGTCCGACACCATCCTCAAGGGGATCGTCATCCCGGTTGGCGTCGGTGCAGTCTTCCTCGCCGCCGCCACGACGTGGCTGGGATGGTGGCGCCCCGCGATGGTGGAGAAGACCAAGGCCGGCCCGAGGTGGTCCCTAATCATCCCAGTGCTGTTGCTGGTGATGGCGCTCCTCGGAGTCGCCAGCATCGACTTCGGAGCCGCCAGCGGCTCGACGTTGCTGCTGCTTGCCCTGGGTACGGCACTCGTCGGCTTTTCTGAGGAGCTCCTCACCCGCGGTCTGATGATCGTCGGCTTCCGTGGCTCCCTGTCGGAGGGCTGGGTCTGGCTCCTGTCGTCGTTGTCCTTCGGCCTGCTACACGGAATCAACGCGTTCTTCGGTCAGTCCATCGGGGCCACCGTCCAACAGATGGCCTTCGCCTTCGTCCTTGGCACCACGTTCTATGTAACGCGGCGCATCACCGGCCTGCTGGTCGTAACCATGGTCATCCACGCGCTGTGGGACTTCGGCGCCATCGGCGTCGACAACACCGGCGCTGACTCGCTTGCCATCGGAGGGTTCCTGCTCTACCCCACCGCAATCTTGGCCTTTATCGTCCTGGTGAAGATCCTGCGATCCTCGGCGCCAGCCTCGACTGAGCAAGCAGCAGCGCCAGCGTGACCGTGCTTACCGCAATGCAATCAGCATCAGGGCGCGGGCGATGGTGAGGACGTCGGAGAGTTCGACTTGTTCGAGTGGTGAATGTGCGTACTTCACTTCACCGGGACCAAGGTGCAGCGACGGGATCCCACCGGCGTTGTAAAGCCGTAGGTCGCTGCCGTACGGCGCACCGCGTTCACGTGGCGCGCTTCCCCCGGTGACGTCCGCGTACGCCTGACTGACCGTGTCGACGAACGCGTCGTCTCCGCTGTACTCACCGCTCGCGAACTGACCGCCCGACCACCGCACCTGAACCGGATGATCGCGCAGCCACGGGTCGGCGGCGCACGCCTCCGCTACTCGCGCCTCGAACACCTTGCGAGCCTCGGCCACGTCCTCGCCAAGACCGACGCCGTACCGTCCCTCGGCGACGAGTCGATCCGGGACGCTGCTCGACCAGTCGCCCGCCTGGATGCGGCCGATCATCAGCGGGAACGCAATCGGGTACTCCGACATCACCGCCGGGACGTCGACGTTGCGTTCGTCGCTCTAGATCCTGCAGCGCCTGATGCACCGGCAGGAACGCTTCGAACGCGCTGACCCCCTCGTACCGCGTGCTGCCATGCGTCGCGAGACCAGTCACGGTCAACTCGAACGTCAGCGCGCCGCCGTTAGCCGTGATGACCGTCCCACCCGTCGGCTCGGTGATGACGCAGTTATCTCCGATGTGACCTCGCTGCAACGTTGCGAACGCGCCGAGCCCACCGTCCTCTTCGCTGACGACACTGTGCACCGCGATCGGACCGGGTGGCGAAACACCCGCGCGCAGGATCGACTCAACCGCGACGATGTTCGCAACGACACCGGCTTTCATGTCGCACGCACCACGTCCGTACAACACGCCGTCGGCAATCCGCGGCGTGAACGGATCGCCATTCACCCACTGCGACAGGTCACCAGTCGGGACGACGTCGACGTGCCCCTGCAGTACGAGTCGAGGCGTGCCCGTCTGCCCCAGGCGTGACACCGACCAACCCCCACGCCTCGTCCCTCGGCGCTTCGGTCCCCGGGAAGTCAGGGTGCGCGCGCAACTCAGGCACATCGCACGACCAAAGGTCGACGTCCAACCCGATGCGTTCAAGATGACCGGCAACGAACCGCTGCGCATCGGACTCCGGCGCAGTTCCGGTGACACTAGGGATCGCGATGAGTTCGGTGAGCATCGTTCCCCAGTGCTGCTCACCGAGTTCGTCGAGCGCGTTAAGCGCGCGCTGTTCGTCAGTGGTGAAGGTAGTCATTCACGCCACAGCGGTTGCGTCAGGCACGTTGGTCCACCGTCACCCTTGACTGCCACTTCGGTCCCTGCGAACTCATGCACCTTGACGCCAGCCGCGTCCAACTTCGCACGCACCTTGTCGTTTCCCGCGGCAAGCACGACCTCCCCCGGTGCCACTGCCAGGATGTTCGCGCCCTGCGTCAGCATCTCGTCCTCGTCGACGGTGATACGACGGATGCCGCGCTCGTCGAGCAACTCGATCAACGGCACCGGCGCGAGCGGCTCGTAGACCGCCGCCAAGTCGTGCGCGATTGGCGACAACACGCTCATCAAGTGCAGGACGGCGTCTGGTCCTAGGTAGTGGGGAAGGTCGAATCCCAGGACGTTCACACCGTGCGGTTCCAATAGTGCGCGGAACTGATCCAGCGCTGCTTGATTGGTTCGATAGCCACGTCCGACCAGACAGCGTCGTCGCGTCGAGCCACACCTTGTCGCCGCCGTCGGAGAACGCATCGCCGGTGAGCGCCCCGAGAATCGGTACGCCAAACCGCTCCATGTCCAGTCGCATTGCGGCAGGCTCGGGAGCTCGCACCGGCTTGCGCATCTGCAACAGGATCGCGCCGTACGGGGTCATCACTGCAGGGTCGTGGGTGTAGACCGAGTCGACGAGGTTGTCGACCGGATCAGCCGACGAAGACCTCTGCCCCGGTGCTTTCGAGCAGGCTGACGAACTCCCGGTGCTGCGTCAGAAGCAACTCGCGGTCAGGTTCGCGCCACTGAGCGGTGCCGACGAAGTCACCGACCGTGGTTGGGGTGCGAACCAGCACCTTTCGCAACGGGGACACCATGTCTGGGGTGCCCCACCCGGAAGTCGTGCCCTTTGTCGTCGCGTCGCTTGTCATGCCCCGACGTTATCGCGGCTGTCTAGCCGCTACCCGCAGGTGGCTGAACCCGACGTGACAGGTGCGTCCAGGACGTGCGAGTTGCTTCCGAGCAAGCTCTGGAACAGAGCAGGCATCCCCTTGATGTGTTGGATCCGGAGCTCGGAGTCGTGGGCGGCAACGTTGTCGTTCTCCCACGTCTCGTTCCACCATGAGAACCCACGTACCTTCGGCCAATCACCGCCAAGCAAACCGCTCAACGCACGTGACGCCCACACCGTCGGACGTACTCTCGGATTCCCGGCGGTCACACCGAATTCGCCGACCATGATCGGCTTGCTCGGCGCCAACGCACGAAGTCGGGGATAGACATGATTCATCCCGCTGGCAAAGGACTGGTTCCAGTGCTCCATCGGTGTGAGCGAGCCGTAGACCGAGGTGGACAACCAATCGATGTAGCTATCACCTGGGTAGTAGCGCTCGAGACGGTTCCATGGTCTGTGCGGTTGATCAGTGTCGTTGACGTGGAAGACCCACGAGATGTTCGTTGCGCCCTGACGTCGCGTGACGTCGATGATGTGCCGGTACGCGCGACGGAAGAGCGCCGCCCCAGACTTGTGTCCATTGTGCGTTGCGTTCCAACTGAACCAGAAGCCATTCATCTCGGTCCCGTACTCCGCCAGCAACGGTGTACCGAAGTGAGCTGCGGTGCGACCCCATGCCCGAAGGTCGGCGTCAAAGTCACCGCGTGCGATGCGTTGTAACGAGAACGACTTGTCAGGTCCGTCGCTGGGATGCAACTCGTTCGAGTTGTGGCGAAGCATGAGCCTGATGAATGGGACCGATCCGTGGTCGCGAATCCAGCGAGCTTTGCCGATGGGGAAGTCTCTCGATCGGTACCAGTTGTTGCTGAAGAAGACCCATGCCACTGAACGTCCGGCAGCGGACTCGTACGACGTGACGTCACCTAAGGTGATGTCGTCCTCCTCGCCAGTGACACCCCCCGGGTAGACACCGTGATAGATACAACCCGCTTCAGGCACAACGAGCGTCCGCGCTCGGTCAGCGGTACCGCTCGCGACCGCACCAGCGGTTGTTGGAGTGGTCAGAGCAACGATGCACGCCAGTACCCCGATCGCTCCTAAGGCATTGCGCAACGAACTCATGGTGGGTTCTTCGACAAATGGGCAAACGGGCAGCGTGGGCCAATCGGACGATGTGTCGAAGGCAGACCCCAACTTGTCGACCATGCCCGGCAACGATTAGCGTCAGGGAACCCGACTCGGAGGTCAATGTGGCTCAGCAGGTCCGCGGCGTCGTCGCACGAAGCAAAGGCGCCCCCGTCACCGTCGAAACCATTGTCGTCCCCGATCCCGGCCCGGGCGAAGCGGTCGTTGCGATACAGGCGTGCGGGGTCTGTCACACCGACCTCCACTACCGCGAAGGTGGCATCAACGACGACTTCCCATTCCTGCTCGGGCATGAAGCCGCGGGCGTTGTCGAATCTGTCGGCCCCGACGTCAGCGACGTCAAGCCCGGCGACTTCGTCATCCTCAACTGGCGAGCAGTCTGCGGCGACTGCCGCTCGTGCCGCCGCGGACGTCCGCAGTATTGCTTCGCCACTCACAACGCGAAGCAGAAGATGACGCTGACCGACGGCACCGAACTCTCCCCCGCACTTGGCATCGGCGCGTTCGTCGAGAAGACGTTGGTTGCTGCGGGTCAATGCACCAAGGTCGACGCCGCTGCACCCCCAGAGGTTGCCGGCCTGCTCGGCTGCGGAGTTATGGCCGGCATCGGTGCGGCGATCAATACCGGACAGGTCAGTCGCGGTGACACCGTTGCGGTCTTTGGTTGCGGGGGCGTCGGTGACGCCGCCATCGCAGGTGCAGTGCTTGCCGGTGCGCGCACGATCGTTGCTGTCGACGTCGACGACCGCAAACTCCAGTGGGCCAAGGAGTTCGGCGCCACCCACACCGTCAATGCCAAGAATGAGGATCCGGTCGAAGCGATCAAGAAGATCACTGAGTTCGGTGCCGACGTAACGATCGACGCAGTCGGTAGCCCCACCGTCTTCCAACAGGCGTACGACTCTCGCGACTTGGCCGGAACAACGGTTCTGGTTGGAGTGCCGACTCCTGACATGAAGTGGGAGACGCCACTCATCGACATCTTCGGACGCGGCGGTTCACTCAAGTCATCGTGGTACGGCGACTGTCTGCCGAGTCGCGACTTCCCGATGCTCATCGACCTCTTCCAGCAGGGACGGCTCCCCCTCGACAAGTTCGTGTCCGAAAAGATCGCACTGGACGACGTCGAGGCAGCTTTCGAAAAGATGCATCACGGAGATGTCCTTCGTTCGGTCGTGATGTTCTAGTGAACGCTCGCATCGACCACATCGTCACGTCGGGAACGTTCTCGCTGGACGGTCAGACCTTCGACGTCGACAACAACGTGTGGTTGATCGGCGACGACCAGGAGTGCATCGTCATCGACGCGCCACACGACGTCGATGCGATCATCGAAGCGATTGGCGATCGACGCCTCAACGCGATCGTTTGCACGCACGCGCACGACGACCACGTGCGCGTCGCCCCAGCGCTAGCAGAACGCACTGGTGCACCGATCCTGCTGCACCCCGAAGACAAAACCGTGTGGCAACTGACCCACACCACCCGAGAGCCTGACGGCACCCTGACTGAAGGCGACGAGATCGTCGTCGGGGGCACGACGCTGCGAGTGCTGCACACTCCCGGACATGCCCCGGGCGCGGTCTGCTTGTACGCCGAAGACCTCGGCGTGCTGTTCAGCGGTGACACGTTGTTCGCCGGGGGTCCGGGCGCCACCGGACGATCGTTCTCGGATTTTCCAACGATCATCAGTTCCATCCGGCGCCTGTTCGATGAGCTCCCCAGCGACACCACGGTCCACACTGGCCACGGAGACTCCACCAGCCTTGCGGCGGAGCAGCCGCACCTCGATGAATGGATCAGTCGGGGTCACTAGACCCAAACCGGCGACAGGAGCGACATGAGCCCCCAGCCAAACGACGACCCGACAGTGGGAGTCGACTCCCTGATCATCAATGCCGTCGACCAAGTGCGGAACCGGTTCGGGGCAGCTGGGCTTCGCCAGCTGCTTGGGGTTGCGCAAGCTGAACTCGAAGACACTGAATCGGCGCTCAAAGACCTGCAAGACGACGCGTCCAGCGACGACTAGTCGCGAAGCGACCCTGGGCGTCGCGTCCGGTCCCGACGTCAGCGGCACAGCGCCCGCCCATCGGTACAAATGTGCAAAATTGGACGTCGGAACGCACTATTCCGCACGTAGGTGGGTAGGGAAGTGCGGAATTGTTCGCGCTGGCGCACTATTCCGCACTCTTGTAACTGGACTACGACCTTGGCGCATCGTTTCGCACGTCAGAGCCGGCGCCCGGGCTCGAACCGGGGACCTACCGCTTACAAGGCGGTTGCGCTACCACTGCGCCACGCCGGCGAAATCCAGGACAGCCTATCGAGGCGGTTCAACTGGATTTTGCTGGGCGACACATCCACCGAACCAGCGGTCCGTTCGGTAGCTCGACGTCCGCGGCGACCGCGAAGTCCAGGCGCCGATAGATCGCCACGTTCTCTTCACTCGCCGTTTCGAGGAAGGTTTCACACCCCGACTCATCGGCAGTGGCGAACACCGGAGCCAGCACAGCGCGCGCCATCCCCTTCCCCTGGAACTTCGGGTGCGTGGCGATCACACTCAGGTAATAGTGCGGCGTCGACGGCAAGAGTCCGTGAATGCGGTGCTGATAAACGTCGAATCGCTCCTGCACATCAGTCGGAAAGACTGGGGCGATCGCTTCCCATCTGCGCTCCTGCTCTTCCGCGCTGAGCCTGAGGCCCCCAGGCGGATTGAGGATCGCTGCGGCGCCGATTTGGCCGCCGGACTCGGCGACCCAGACCTCACCTGCCTCAAGCCGCAAATCGAGTAAGTAGGCAAAGAATAGTGGAGCAAAGTCGTCGTACTCGGACTCGAAGAAGTAGGTCATTGCAACTTCAGTAGCGAAGGCTTTGGTGAGCATCTCGACGATTAGTTGGCGGTCCGCCGGTTCCCCTGGACGAACGATCGATGCCACCGCGCCTCCCCTTCAACCTCGAACCGACTTCAGGTCCCCATGATCCCCCAGAGCAAGGCCAACAGCTGCACCGTCCCACCGACGAGAACCGCGATTCCGGGTGAACAAAGTAACCAGCCGGTCAACGCCACCGCTACCGCCCAGGGAAGGGGACCGTTCAACGATGCGATCAGCACGTTCACGCTTGCGACGTCGCTCCCCCAGACAATGAACATCCCAACGCCCACGGTTAACACCAGCAATGCCGCACAACTGGCCAACACGACTCCTCGTGTGCCTGACCACGGCTCGAGTTCGTCGCGCACGTACAGCACCCAGGCGGACGTCACCACAACCGCCAGCGCGGCGCCAGCCTCCACGATCATCAGGGCGGCATGGGTGTCAAGCAACGACGAGCCGCACGCGGTAGTTGCGGACCAGATCACACCCCCGATGGCGCCGCCGAGAACAGGGAGTCCGGCGCCCAACGCCAGACAAGGGGCAACCGCCGACGTCCTCGGTCGTTCAAGGACCAGGGCCATTCCCGCGAACAACACGATGCAACCCAGAACCCCGCCCACCGGACGTGCCGAGCCAGGGGTTAGTGCCGCATTGGACAGCCGGGACATCGAAGGCAAGTGCGGCGAGTAGTAGCCCGCCGACAACGATCAGCGTGAACCCGATACTCCGATCTCGTGGGCGTGGCCGAAGGGGAACGACCTGATCGACGGGAGAGGGGCGCAACACCGGTCCATCGTGTCGGCGCCTGCCTCGTCACACACGACTCTGACGGCCAGATTCCCCCAGTTGGACCACACCGAAGTGGACATCGCGGCGGCCGCGGTTCGTGTGGCACTCGGGCGATGGTTCAAGTACCCCCCACCCGTGGGATATCCGGCAGAATGCGTGGTCAGGGAGGCAATCAAAGGAACGGGCCGGTCCCGCAGTTCGTCGCCTGCCGCCAGGGGAGGTGCGTGATGAAATGGTTGGCCATCGTTCTGCTAGGGGGAGCACTCCTGGTCTCGGCGTGCAGCCCCAGCGCCACGACCCCCGGGAGTTCGCTGAGTTCGCTGGCTGATTCCTCAACGCCGATCGCGACCGATGACCCCATTAGCGCGAGCGGGACTCGCACTACACCACTGACCAAACAACTCCTTACCGCGACCAAGGCAGGCAAGCCCGGAGTGCCCGAGATTGCCTTCGGGTCGGTCTGGTTCAAGACTGGGCCTGGGGACCTAGTCAGGCTTGACCCGTCTACCGGCAAGGTGGAGCAGACGTACCCCACCGACCTGCCTGCGGCTTTCGGATGCGAGGGCATCGGCTCAACAGACACTGCGATCTGGGCGTGCCGGCGGGCGGGGACGTACGTCAAGCTGACCCCGAAGGTCGCACGCGCACCGTTTCATTCGCCGGTCTCCCCGACCAGTTGCGCATCCCCGTCTTCGACGATCAGTTGTGGTTGATCGGCGAGGATCAGACCACGCTCCATTCACTGGATGCCACGTCTGGCGAGGAGACTGGAGCGCCGATCGCGCTGCCGGCAGCGTCGTGCGACAACGTCGCCGCCGGCCTGAGCGCCGTGTGGGTGGCCTGTCACGATGTCGGTCTGGTGCGGGTCGACCCGGTCTCGCGCGACGTAACTCGGAACGCATGTCTTGGCCAGGCGGGCTCTACGTCGCCGTCGATAGGCACCTGCTGATCGGAGGCGACCGAGGCGTTGCCGAGGTCGACCCCGACACCCTCGGCGTGAGCGCCACGTACGACGTGAAACCGGACTACTTCGGCGACCTCACCACGTCGGGTGACTACGCATGGGTCGGAACCTCGGGCGAAGCTCCACTGACCCGGCTCGACCTGGACACGCGTACCGTCGGAGCGGTGCTGACCACTCAGGATCCCTTCGAGTTCGTGGGCGTCACGTTGGAGGGGGAAACCCTATGGGTGTCCGATGTCAGCGACAGCGCCGGGCGCTACCGAGTCCTCTCAATAGAGTCGACGATGCCGAACCCCTGACGGGCTGACGAGGTCGTCGGTCCTGCTCACTGGCGGCACGAGCGGTGCTGAACATCAACGGTGCAGAACGTTGGCCAACCTCGTCAATCGCTAGTACATCCCCTTCAGGGATCACTGCTGTCCGACGATCTTGAGTTTGCAGCACAAAACGTCGGTGTATCTGTGCCAACCTCAAGATCGTTTCGCGACATGGGAGATTCGCTCGTCTGACCGCAGCCACGCCGCCCCAAGGCCAGGAAGGTTAGTCCCGCGACCGACGGAGTGCGTAGAGCGCGATTCCGGCGGCGACGCTGGCGTTTAGCGACTCGGTGGTTTCGGCCATTGCGATGCTGGCGATCGCATCGCATCCCTCGCGCACCAGCCGAGACAGCCCAGCTCCTTCGGCACCGACCACTAGGGCAAGCGGACCTGTTGCATCGACGTCAGCCATGTCGAGATCGCCGTCGGCGTCGAGCCCGACGACCAGCAGTCCAGCCTTGCGGTACGCGGCCAACTGGCGCGAGATGTTCGTCGCGCGGGCGACCGGGACGCGAGCGGCGGCACCCGATGACGTCTTCCACGCTGCGGCGGACATGCCTGCTGAGCGACGTTCAGCGGTCACCACGCCGTGGGCACCGAACGCCGCGGCAGAACGTACGACCGCCCCAAGGTTGCGTGGATCGGTCACGTGGTCCAACACCACGATCAGCGGCGGTTCGCCGGCCTTGTGTGCGCGTTCCAACAGATCGTCTGGATGCGCGTACTCGTACTCGGGGACCTGCAGCACGACGCCCTGGTGCGGCAAGCCGTCAGCCAGTCGGTCGAGTTCACCGCGAGGTGCTTCGAGCACCGAGATCCCCTGGTCGGCCGCGAGTCGCACTGACTCTTTGACACGGTCGTCGTTGTTCATTCGCTCTGCGACGTAGAGAGCGTTGGCGGGAACGCCGCCAGAGAGCGCTTCGAAGACTGCGTTGCGACCGACGACGTACTCAGGACCACCGGATCGCTTACGTCCGTCACCGGACGGTCGGGGGACCGGCTCGACCCCTTGCCCGATTCGGTTCGCTTCGACGCAGCCTTCGCTCGTCGGGCGGCCGGGTGCTTGTCGCGCTGCGAGGCCTTGGGCGTTGGTCCGCGACCTTTCAGCCCTTTGGCTTTCTGTCCGCCGGATCCGACGGTGGGGCCTTTGCGACTCGAGCCTTTACGCATCGCGCCTTTGCGTTGCGAGTTACCGGCCATCACGCCTCCTCAGCGAGCGACCAACGCGGTCCCTCTGCGGTGTCTTCGATGGCGACGCCAGCAGCGGCCAACGAGTCGCGGATGCTGTCGGCAGTCGCGAAGTCCTTGTCGGCGCGCGCTTGCTCGCGACGACGTAGCTGGTCTTGCACAAGTTGGTCGAGCGCCCCATGTAGCCGCGCGTCCTGCCCCGACTGATCGACCCACTGGTCGCTGAGCGGGTCAAGTCCCAGGACCGCGAGCATGCCGCGCACACTCGACAGCGCACGACGTACCGTCTCGTCGATCCCCGGCCGCGATCGCAGTATTGCCTTCGGTGACCAACTCGTGAACGACGGCAATCGCCGCTGGTACTGCTAGGTCGTCGTCCATCGCATTGCCAAACGCCTCGGGCAGTTCGGCAGCAACGTCGACGTCGCCAAATCGCTCGCTGGCATGCGTCACGAATTGTTCGATGCGACGGAAACCCACGGCCGCTTCCTGCATTGCATCCTCAGAGAACTCAATGTGCGAGCGGTAGTGCGGTACGACGAGGTAGTAGCGCAACTCGATCGGACGGACCCGCTGGACGACTTCGCTCACCAACAGCGAGTTACCCAGCGATTTGCTCATCTTCTCGCCGGACGTCGTCACCCATGCGTTGTGCGTCCAGTACGTCGCGAAGGGGTCACCCGCGGAATTCGACTGAGCGATCTCGTTCTCATGGTGGGGGAACACCAAGTCCAAACCGCCACCGTGGATGTCGAACGCAGGACCCAAGTACCGATGTGCCATCGCTGAGCACTCCAGGTGCCAACCTGGTCGACCCGGACCCCATGGCGTCTGCCACGACGGCTCGCCTGGCTTGGCGGCTTTCCACAACGCAAAGTCACGCGGGTCGCGCTTACTCGATGCGTCGGAGTCGGCGGCTGGCAACATCTCGTCGATCCGCTGACCACTGAGCGCGCCGTACTTCGGAAAGGAGCGCACATCGAAGTAGACGTCGCCATCGGCTGCGTACGCATGTCCGCCGTCGATCAGTCGGTGCATCAACTCGATCATCTCGGGCACGTGTCCGGTTGCGCGCGGCTCCCCCGACGGTCGGATGCAGCCAAGCACGTCGTACGCCCAGGTGAACGCGCGTTCGTTTCGAGTCGCAACGACCCAGAACGGAACGTCCTCCTCGACACCTTTGGCGAGGATCTTGTCGTCGATGTCGGTCACATTGCGGATGAACGTGACTTGGTAGCCACGATGCGAGAACCACCGGCTCATGACGTCGAACGCAAGACCACTGCGAATGTGACCGATGTGCGGTGGCGCCTGAACCGTCGCCCCGCACAGGTACATCGACACGCGTCCAGGCACGATCGGTCGAAACTCCTGGACCGATCGCGTTGCGGTGTCGTACAGCCGAAGGCTCACCGGGTCAGGCTATCGGCCGCCGGTCAGCCGAACGTCAAAGGGAAGGTCGCCAGGAGGGGTCAGCGCCAAGCCCAAGCGCCTGCTCCACTGCCGCTCCCACGCGGAACACCGTCACGTCGTCGTAGGTACGCCCGACAATCTGCAAGCCGGTGGGAAGTCCGTTGCGTGCTCTGCCGGACGGCACGTTGAGCACCGGGCATCGGCTCAAGATGTTGAACGGGACAGTCATGATGCCTTCGAAGTAGCGCAGTTGCTGGCCCTCGATCTCGATCGTGGATTCGACATAGTCATCACCCGCGAGCAACCCGATGCCGGCAAAGGTTGGCGCCAACAACGCGTCGTACGACTCGAACAACGCGCCGATCGGACGGTAGATCTCGCCTTCGGCCGCCAGCCCCTCAACGAACGACAATGCGCCGATGCCCTCCGCGGCACGTCGAGCGAAGTCTCGGGTGTACGGCATCAGCAGCTCTTGGCCCGCTTCTGGGATGTGGTCGATCATCGAGCCGAAGATCGCACCGAAGTGCGTCCAAACGATGGTCTCTAGTTCTTTCAGTGTCCAAGGAAGTTCGACTTCGTCGACGATCGCTCCCTGATCGCGTAACGCGGCAGCAGCCAGCCGGGTATTTGCTTCAACTTCGTGGTCGACCGGAAAGTCTCCGAGGTTGACCGACAGCGCGATGCGCATGCCACGAACGGACTCGAACGAATCGGGTAGCACGTACGCAGGTCGTAGCGACACGATGTCCGCCGGGTGTGGTCCGACGATGGCGTTCTGCAGCAGCGCGCAGTCGGCGACCGTCCGCGCCATCGGCCCGTCGTGGCAATACGCGTCCATGCTGAACGGCGGCATCGCGGGGACGCGGCCGTAAGGCGGTTTGAAGCCAACAGTTCCGGTGAAACCAGCGGGAACTCGAATCGAACCTCCGATATCTGATCCGGTCGCCAGCGGGGTGTATCCCGCAGCCAATGACGCTGCCGAACCCCCTGAGGACCCACCTGGCGAATAGTCGAGGTTCCACGGGTTGCGCGTGATGCCCCACAACTTCGAATGCGTGAAGCCGGCGCAGGAGAACTCCGGCGTCGTGGTTCTGATGTGAGTGACGCCACCAGCGGCGTGGACGCGCTCGACAACGGGGTGAGTTTCGTCGCTCACGTTTCCCTGCTCGGTCAGCGAGCCTTCCTCCAGGGTGTGGCCCGCGATCGGCTGCTCCTCCTTGAGGGCGACCGGCAACCCCTCGAGTGCGCGCACTGGTTCTCCGGAGCCGTACCGCTTTTCGGACTCTTTGGCTTGATCGCGGGCGAGGTCGTACATCTGCTCAGTGACCGAGTTGACGCGGCCGTCGACCTCTTCGATACGTGCCACCAGATCGTCCAGCAACTCCACTGGGGAAAGTTCGCGCTTTCGGAACCGGTTGAGCGCCTCAGTCGCGGTCAAGTACGCGAGGTCACTCATGCGGGCTCCTCAAGTTGGGTGGCTGAGCTGTCATGGTCTCGCCTGCGGGTCGAGAGTAGGACAAGATGACTGACATGGAATCGACGGGTGAGGAGGGGACGCTGCTCCCGGCAATTCCGCCAAGTCGCGAACTCGTCTCAATCGATCGCAGCCCGCAGACCATCGCGCTTGGAGACGTCCTCTTCGGAGTTATCGACGCGGTGGTAGGGCTGGCCCGCGAGTCGATTGGTGCCCACCCGTGGACTCGATCAACAACCGTCGATGCAGCACTCGGAGTTTCCTGGCGGTGCTGGTCGGTGGCGAGCACCGGGCTAGCGGCCGTCGGTCGAACGGCGGCTCCGGTGGCTCGATTGGCGCTCGATCCACCCCTGGTTCCTGAGTCGTTGCGGCCACGAACCGCGATCGAGCAGGCCGCCAACACCTGGCGTCAGCAACGTCCGGCCGGCCAACTCGCTGCATCGCATGCCCGCGACGTCGTGCTCGCGACAACGGTTGACACCGCACTCGAGTCGATCGATCTCACCGACATCGTTTTGACGCGCGTCGACCTCGAACGCATCGTCGCTGCGGTTCTCGACACCATCGACCTCGACGACGTCGCGCGAGAACGCCTGGATCTACTCGGTCTGGCGAACTACGTCATCGACGGCATCGACCTACCCGGGATCATCCGGGAGTCGACGGGTTCGTTCGCGTCAGAGGGGGTGCAGGCGGTTCGAATGCAGAGCATCGATGCGGACGTTGCAGTCCAACGGGTAGTCGATCGAATCTTGCTGCGTCGCAAGAACCGGCATCCGGCTGCACAAACAGTGCCCGAGGGGAATGGCACCGACTCGTGACTCACGATCACGTCAACGCGATTCCCCAAGAGGCTCGACCTTTCCAGGGCGAGCATGCGGGCATCGTGTCGCGCGTGCTGGCGAACACCGTCGACTTCATTGGCCTCGTGGTTGCCCTTGTCGGAACGTACGTAAGCCGTCCAGGCGGTGTCGTTTCTACTGAACCCCACAGGTTGGCGGGCCACCTCTCCGCCGTTCGGAGTGGCAATCATCGTGGGCGCGGTCTATCTCTTCCTCTACTTCACTGTGTCCTGGGCGACGAGCGGACGCACGTATGGCGACCACCTCATGGGGTTGCGTGTCGTCAACTACCGAGGCGACCGAATGCATTGGGCGGGCGCGGTGGTCCGGGCCGCGTTCTGCGTCGTCTTCCCCATCGGC
This sequence comes from uncultured Actinomycetota bacterium, assembly GCA_963726755.1. Classification (GTDB taxonomy): domain Bacteria; phylum Actinomycetota; class Actinomycetes; order JAHEKZ01; family JAHEKZ01; genus DATKIY01. The sequence continues at coordinate 9,578 of CAVSDB010000001.1, read as the reverse complement.
CTGTTCTGGGCAGTGATCAGCCCGCAGGATCGTTCAGTGCAAGACGTCGTGTTGCGTACGTCGGTGATTTACGACTGGGGCGTCCGCGCATGACCGTTCAACCCTCCACGATCCCTGACGGGCTGCGCGTTGAACTCTCGCGTTGCAAGGTCCTCCCCGGTCAAAGTGAGGGCGCCGATCGCTGGATGAAAATGCTCGACGAACGGTCCGACGAGTGCATCGCCACCCTCGACGGTGAACGAATGGCGATCGAAATCATCTTTCGTCTGAAGGAAGACGGCGAGGACTACCTGTTCTGGGTGAGCGTGTTCGGCGCCGACAACGGGGGACTCGACTATGTCGGTGCCGATCAATCGCGACCACGACACGATCGCCAGGACGGTAAAACCACCGGGCTGGGTCGAGGCCGAACCTCAGGTCTTGCTGTTGCCTGAACCGGTCCGCGAGGCCGTGCTGGCTTGGGCGCTACGTCCCACTGACGACTAGCGCGGTCGCTATCGCGGCTAGACCTTCGCCCCGACCGGTGAGACCAAGTCCGTCGGTCGACGTCGCCGTGACACTGACCGGAGCACCGCACGCGGCCGACAACGCCGCTTCGGCCTCGTCGCGTCGCGAGCCGACGAGCGGCCGGTTGCCAATGATCTGGACAGCGACGTTCCCGATCTCATAACCAGCTTCAACCACGAGTCGGGCCGTCTCGGCCAGCAGCGTCGAGCCGGACGCACCCGCCCACTCCGGACGGTCGGTACCGAATACCGCGCCGAGATCTCCTAGCCCCGCAGCCGACAGCAGCGCATCGCACGCGGCGTGCGCCGCGACGTCACCGTCGGAGTGCCCTTTGCACCCGGCCGGTTCCTCGGGCCAATGCAACCCCGCGAGCCACAACGGGACTCCCGCTACCAACGGATGGGCGTCGACGCCGATGCCCACGCGTGGCAGCTCGCTCACGTCAGTGCACTCCGGCCGAACGTCGGCGAGCCAACACCGACTCGGCCAGTGCCAGGTCCATCGGACGAGTCACCTTGAAGCCGTCTTCTGAACCCGGAATCACTAACACCGGCTGACCGATCCGTTCGACTAAGCCAGCGTCGTCGGTGAGGTCATCGACTCCGTCTTCGGCTGCCGCACGGTGTGCGGACTCCAAGATGATGCGGGCGAATCCCTGCGGGGTCTGCGCTGCACGCAACACGTCGCGATCAATCGTCTTCTCTACGCGACCGGCGGTATCAATCTGCTTGATTGTGTCGGTCACGGGTACCGCGGGAACCACGGCGTCTGCACTGTTGCGCACCGCAGCCGACACCGAGTCGATGAGTTCGCTCGGTACCAACGGCCGTGCTGCGTCATGGACGAGGACGACGTCAACGTCGTCGGGAAGTGCATCAAGACAGAGGGCGACGGACTGCTGCCGTGTTTGCCCACCGGTCACCACGACTAACTCGGTCGTGTTGACGACGGCGCTCAACAAGTTGCGTACGGCCGTCTGTTCGTCCTCAGGGGCGGCAACCACGATCACGTCGACCGACCGCGCCTCAGCCAGGGCGCGCACGGCATGGACGAGCAAGGGCTGGCCAGCTAGATCGCGGAGCGCCTTGGGCGCGCCAGGTCCGAGCCGTTCACCACGCCCTGCCGCCGGGACGACAGCTGCGGTTCTCACCGATGGGACTCCACGGGAACAGCCTCCCCGACCGGACGCGAGAACACCAGCCGTCCGTTGGAAGTCGTCAAGACACTGGTGACCGAGACGTGGACCTCATGACCGACGAAGTCCCGGCCGCGCTCGACGACCACCATGGTGCCGTCGTCGAGGTAACCCACGCCCTGCCCAGGCTCCTTACCAGTCTTGGTGACGAGCACTGTGACCTCGTCGCCAGCCGCAACCGGCGGACGCATGGCAAGAGCCAGTGAGTGAAGATTGAGGACGCGGACGCCCGCGATGGCTGCGGCCTTTGCGAGGTTGGTGTCCAACGTCAGTAGCGCGGCGTCACGATCGATCGCCAGCCGAACGAGTTTGGCGTCGACCTCGTGAACCCCCGGCACGATGTCGTCAACGATTTCGACCTGAACCGTAGACTCGCGCTTGAGTTGCTGCAGTACTTCCAGGCCTTTGCGGCCCTTGGCGCGACGCAGTTCGTCACCGGCGTCGGCAAACCCTTGGAGTTCGCCAAGGACCGGTGCAGTCACCAGGAAGCTGCCATGCAGAAAGCCTGCGCGAACCACGTCGATGATCCGACCGTCGATGGCCACCGACGTGTCGATGATTTTCGGAAAGGCTGAAGCCGCAGTGGACGTCGGCACCATGCCAGCGCCGGCGCCGAAGATCTCAATCATCGACTGCGCTTTCGTGGTTCCGACGCGAAAGCCCATAAGACCGGTCGCAACGACAACGAAACCAAAGATGGGGATCGCAAGAGCTGGCACCGCGACGAAGAAGACCGGCCACGAGACCGCAGCAGAAACGAAGACGCCGAGTAGTCCACCGAACAAGCCACCCACGATCGTCTCTGCAGACACACCACGCAGCGCTTGTTCGGTGCGATCGACGGCAGCGACTGTTGAGCGACCGATAACGCCACCAAGGACGTACCCAAGACCGGATCCGATAACGACGCCGATCCACGGACCCTCGAGTGAGTCGAACGGGGTGTCGGCGAAGTCCCACTGGCTGCCCACAAGCGAACCGAGGGCAGCGAAGAAGACCACGACGAACAGTCGCAGGAGGTCAACCACTCCGCTGGGGACCCTGGACAGGTGCGGACGGCTGAACATCAGACGGGCTCCTTGCTACGGCTAGGCGGCTATGTGACCGGCGCCAGCCACCGACAAGGGTCGTTAGCTAGCGAGCACCTCGTCGAGGATGGCCTCGGCCTTGTCCTCGTTGGTCTTCTCGGCAAGTGCGAGCTCAGACACAAGGATTTGGCGCGCTTTGGCCAACATCCGCTTCTCACCAGCGGACAGCCCGCGGTCGTGCTCACGACGCCAGAGGTCGCGCACAACCTCGGCCACCTTGATGACGTCGCCAGAGGCCAGCTTCTCGAGGTTGGCCTTGTAGCGGCGGGACCAGTTGGTGGGCTCCTCGGTGTACGGCATGCGCAGCACGTCGAAAACCCGCTCCAGCCCGTCGGAGTCGACCACATCGCGAACACCGACGTACTCGGCGTTGTCGGCAGGCACCCGAACGGTGAGGTCGCCCTGAGCGACCTTCAGCACGAGATAGAGCTTTTCTTCGCCCTTGACCACCCGGGTTTCCATGGCCTCGATCTTGGCGGCCCCGTGATGGGGATAGACAACGGTTTCGCCGACCTCAAACACCATGTGCAGCGGTCTCCTCGAAGGGCTCGGTGTGGACGTGTTCGACCTCAAGGATAACACGGGCTGGCGGTGCCTTAGTGGGTGTTTGCGCAGGTCAGCGCGCTAGCGGAGTACCCAGGAGGGGTTGACAAAGTGAGCAGTTTCATGCCACGCGCGCGGAGGGGTGGTGGAGGTGGGTGCTCGGGGAGATACTTCGGGCATGACCGGTTCGCGGTTCGATCCGGCTCCGGACGGCCACCATGACGACCTGTCGCTGGCTGAACTCGACGGGCTCACTCTCGCTGTCCCCGATGACCCGCGCGAACTCGAGGCCGATCGACTGGACTGGCTCGACGAAGAAGGGGCACCTCCGGTCCCGATCCCTCGTTCGCCTCGCTCGACTCGTCGGCCCTCCACCCGACGCTCCCGACTGGCCATCACCGCGGCGATAGTCGCTGGCTCGATGGTGGTCGCGGTGATCTCGGGCGCCCTGGGGGCCTTTGTCGTCCCTCATCCGACGGCGACTTCCCCCGCCTCACCGCTGGCCCAAGTCAACGCTCAGGTGGGACAGGTCGGTGGGCTGCTGCCAGAGACAGCCCTGATGACAGACGGCGTCTCCATTGACGCGCGGAGCCTGCGTCCAGCAGTCATCGCCCTGTTGCCGGACTCGTGCCCGGACTGCACGGCCTGGCTCACCGACATCCGTCGACAGGCGACCGAATTCAGCATGGACGTCACACTTGTCGTCGCTCCAGAGCAGATCCAACAAGGGCTCAGCCTGGTGAGAGAGCTGGGCTCGGTTGGCGTCGATCTCAGGGTGGATGAATCGAACACCTTCTCCGACACATACGGGTCTGGCGCTCGGACCCTGATCCTGGTCCGGGACGACGGGGTAGTCATCGACATCCTCAACAATCCGGACATCGGACTACGCCTTGAGGCAGAACTCTTGCCACTGAACTCAGCACTGTCCGGGAAGAGTTGAGCTGCCGGTCGGCCCTTTGATCGAACCGGCCCGGGTCTGGCTACGCTGTCCCCCATGAAACGGACGGTCTCAGCGGGCGTGCTCGCGGGGGTAGCCCTCGCAGTCGTCGCCCTCACCGGATGCCAAGCCGGCCGCGACGCGGCAACCGCGCAGCACTACAACCCGGTTGATGGACGAAACGTCAACGTTCCCGCCGGTGCCTCATACCCCGACCCCTACATCGCCGTGCGCGATGCCGTCGTGGTGTCGAACGGAAAGGCTGGCGCGCTCCTGCTCACGGTCGTCAACAACACCAAGGACGGCGAGGTACTCGCCGGTGCGACGCTGAACGGCAAGGACGTCCTGATGCCGGCCGGTCCGGTCGATATCGCGCCGGGTCAGTCCGTCAATATCGGCAGCGACGCAGGAGCGGTAGCCGGAATCGTCGACCTCGGCGTTCCGCCCGGAACGTGGGCTGGCCTTTCCCTGCATTTCACCAACGCCGGTGACTCAGACTTCCAGGTTCTCGTAGTACCGCCTGGCGATGAATACGTACCCGACGCAGAGGCGAGCGTCGTCGACCTGTTCTTGAACACAGCCGCTGCGGCCCTACCACCTAAGGCCAATGCGGTGACCACTTCGGGGACGGCAGGAAACAACAACCCCTAGCGCTGGCTCGGCAAGTAAGTTCCTCCCTGGAATTCAGGGCTTCCCTTTCTGCGGGTGGGGTGTATCGCCGCGCGCAAGCATCTCCACATAGTGAGCAATCCGGCGAGCACGGGTCTCTGGACGTTTGGCCTCGTGCACCCTGTACAGCACGGCGTACCTGTTGGTGCGCGTCAGCACGTCCCACATCGCCTGTGCGCGTGGCGACGCGGCGAGGGCATCGTGCAGGTCGTCGGGAACCTCAATGGACGCGGAACCGTCGTAAGCCCTCTCCCACCGCCCGTCCGCCTTTGCCCGCTGGACCTCGGCCAGACCGGCCGGCCGCATCTGTCCGTCGGCGATGAGCCGTTCAACTATCTCGACGTTGCGCTGTGACCACGAGCTGCGCGCTCGCCGCGGTGTGAACCTGACGCGGTAGGTGGCGTCGTCGCGGCGGGTCCGATGACCGTCGATCCAGCCATAGCTGAGGGCCTCGGGCAGCGCATCGTCGTAGGTCAGCCCCGTTGGCTCGCTAACACCCTTCTTCGCCAGCACGAGCCGGACGCCGCTTGAAGTCGCGTGGTTGGCCGCCAGCCAGTCGCGCCATCCGTCCGCATCGGCGACCAGCAGCTCGGGAGTTTCGGTCACTAGACCATTGTCGCCCGCGATGTGCGGCAATATGCACGTGTGCACCATTGTCGTCCCTGGAGGCCATGGCGGTGAGCGACGTCCAGGATGAGGGGCCGTTCTTCCATGGCACGAAAGCCGATCTGCAGATTGGCGACCTCCTCACAGCTGGCTTCCGGTCGAACTACCGGCCCGAAGTAGTGATGAACCACATCTACTTCACCGCACTGCGTGACGGTGCCGGGCTCGCTGCTGAACTCGCAGCGGGCGACACTGCTCCGCGCGTCTTCCTCGTTGAGCCAACAGGGTCGTTCGAGGACGACCCGAACGTGACCGACAAGAAGTTCCCCGGTAATCCAACCCGGTCCTACCGCAGCAGAGATCCTGTCAGGATCGTGGGTGAGGTGACCGACTGGACGCGGCTAACCCCCGAGGCGCTACAGGCATGGCGCGACCGACTGGCAGCAATTCTCGCAGACGAACGCGGTGAGATCATCAACTAACGGCACCGTTGAGGTAAGGCCGACGTGCCGAGCTCGCTCGCCAACGCCACGACCGGCGGCGACCCCACTGAATCGAGCGTCCCAGAGTTCCGCCGCTCTCCTGCGACGCGCTGGCGATTGCCTCGCCTATGCCGCCGGCCGAACACCGCGTCGCCGCCGCAACTGTTTGAGCTCCCGCGCGCGCATGAGGGCCAGCACACCGACCGTGGCGGTGACGCACAACAGAACGACCCCCCAGGCGAACCCCCACGACACGAACCCGTCCGACGCGACATTGCCAATGAGGTCGCCGTCGAACGCCCCGAACAGGACGCTCAAGAGGCAGATCACACCGAGAAGGACGGCCGTGATGAGAGCAGCGCGCGGCCGCTTGTCTTGTGCGGCCACCCATGCCAGGAGCAGTTGAACGGCTGCCATCGGCAGCGGAACCGTCGAATGCGTGTCGAAACCCCACGCCGTGCCCCACGTTTCCGCCCCTGTGGCCACGCCGATGAATCCACCAACGGCATCGCAGACGAACAGCACCAGCATCGCGACGAGGAGACGTCGCCCAGTGGACGTCATGAATGGAACAGTAGCCGTCCGCGGCACCAGGCCTTGCCACCTTTGCGAATCAACGTGCCCAACTCACTGAGCCGCCGGACCGCAGCAACGTTGACTAACGTCGTCAATCGCTAATACACCCCCTGATAGCGCGCCCTATCCGGCAATATGTGCGGCGTGAGCGATCAGCGCAACCCGAATACGGTTCTGGCAGTGACTACACAGGGCCACGTCGCGCTCGTCGACGGATGTCTTCTTCCCGAGCTCTGTGCTCGATCCACCGATCGACGAACAAACCAAGAATGAGCAGCACAGTAAGGACGCCAAAGCACAGCATTGAGACCCATAGGAATTGGGAAGCAGGGGGCGGATCGAATCCGAACGCCAGCAAGATCCATCGGACAACCCACGGGCCGAAGATTGAACCCAACCACAAGGCCATCATCACCCATCGGACCCACACCATCCACTTTGGATCCGTCTGTTCATGCGTCGACGCAGACTGGTCGTCGGCTGCCATAGCACCAAGATCCACTCTTGCCCGGTGGAGGTCAACCAACATCAGTCCACAATCTAAGCCGTGAGCACGGAGAACCACTATGACCAGGACAGTTGGACCGTCCTCAACGCGCGTAGCCCTGACAAACCAACCGTGGCCTTGGGTACTGAGACCTGCAACGACTGCTAACTCGTCGGAGTTCCGCGACTTCTAAGGGACGAGTGACCGCGCCGAAGTGCCGTTAGCGCGGCCACCTAACCAACCCAGCCGACCAACCTCGTCCATCGCTAATACATCCCCTTGAGGGGGTGGCGGGCCGTACTCCGTAGTTTTCGTCGCGGACGACGATCGGAGTAGGCGCGGGCTGGTCTGGCTCGTGGGCATGGACTACCAGGACACGCCGAACAGCGAACAAGACCGAACCGTCCAAGCAGCCATGCTCAACCGCCGTGGTCGAGAGATTGTGCAAACCCAGTAGCTGGTGTCACGCACAGATGAGCCGTTCCCTGGCTGCTTCACTGATGAAAGGTCGGCCTGCGTTCGCAGCCCTGGTGCATCGCTTCGGTGAGCACCGCGGATTTGTGTTGACCGTTCAGTGGGACGTACTTCGGTCGACGGCGAAGAGAACGACGAGTGACCCGTTCGGCACCTGCTTACCGAGAAGCGTCAAGGACCTGATGGTGTGGCCGGGCTTCACATCGTCGATCCCGAACTGGCCGTAGGCGAATTGCTTGGTCCCATCCTTGCTCTCGATGCTGACCTCGATGTCGTAGTCGCTGGTGTGGCTAGAGGAGTTGGTGACCGTGGCGGCGGCCTCGAACCGGTGCTTGGCCAGACTCACGTTGGTCACGTCTCTTGCCTCGTGGGCGTTGTTGACGACACCCAGGTCCCAGTTGTCCAAACGCTGGACCGCGCCAACCACCGCGATGGTGTCCTTCGGCAATCTATCCGCTACGGGGATAGGAAACGCAGCGAGACCAGTGGCCCACTGACCTGGCTTGACGTTGAACACCTGCACCGAGGCCGAACTGTATTGCGTGACCCCGTCGGGGGATGTGGCGTTGACCTCGACAACGTAGTCGCTGGTCGTTGCCGAATGGTTGATGACCCAGGCGCTGGCCAGGTCGAGGCCACCCTCCGACTTGATTCCGACTTTGATCACGTCATTCGCCTCGTCAGTGCCGCTTCTGACACCAGCACCGCCTTCATTCTCGTCACTTGAGAACGCGGCGACTGTTGCAACAGAACCGACCGCAACGAGGGTGATCAGGGTGCTCGCGGCAAACAGCGTCACGCGCTTCAAGGTCTCTCCGTTGGTCCCTCGACGAAGGCTGGTGGCACAGCCCCAACAGTCTCGGCGTGTGCAACACCCACCTTGAACCCTCCAGAGACAACCCTTGACCAGTGCCCCTGTACGGAACCGCACATAAGTGCCGATCGGTTGCGGTCCCGACGGCGTTAGGTGCGCTCTCTGGTAGCCGATACTGGTGGGTATGGGAATTGCATTGGGGGATCGGCATTCCGCCGACGGGGCGTGGTGGTGGTCGGGATCTCGTTGGGAACCGGCATGGTCGGCAGATCGCGCGTGGTGGTTCAACGGGGTTGACTGGCAATCAGTTCCGTCTGTCCAGCGACCCGTTTCCGATCCGAGCAGTTCGGCCCTGCTCATGCGGGCGGAGATCGTGGTCGCTGGGCTGTGGTTCGCAACCTGGGTGGCGGCTGTCGGATGGGCAGGCGTAGAGGTACCGAAGGGCAGGTTGAGGGGGCCACACTCTCGACCGGGGCGGGGGCACTCGCGATTGTGCTCTTAGGCGTTACGGTGCTTGGTACTGTGGCCTCTGCCGTTTGGCTGGCGAGCCGTGGGCGCTAGGGAGTGGCTGGCCTTCTGGTCGTTTATCTGTCGGGCTTGTTTCTCTGCTGGTATTTGCCGGCGATGGTTTTCGTTCCGGTCCCGGCTGGGCAGCCGGACACCCAAGACAATCTGGCGGCCATCGGCCTGATCTTCCTTGCGGCACCGACAGCCCTTGTTATCGGCGTTCTTGTCCTGCTCGGGATGGGGGTTGGTGCAGCTATCCGACGTGCTCGCCTGCGCAAACTCGCTCTCGCGCGTTCCACCTGAACGCACCGAAGTGCCGTTATAGGGCTATCGCGCCAACCTGAGTCTGCAAGGCCAACAGTGTGGGATTTCTGTCAAAAATCGCACTACCACTGCTTCAGCCAAGTCGGTCTACTCAAGAGGCTGTCGACAGCGGTAACGCGCAGCGAAGGGTGACTCAGGGTTCGAACTTGTAGCCCAAACCGCGCAACGTCACGATGTGGCGCGGGTGCGTGGGGTCCGGCTCGACTTTTGCCCGCAGTCGTTTGATGTGGACGTCCAACGTCTTGGTGTCGCCCACGTAGTCCGAGCCCCAGACCCGGTCGATCAACTGCATTCGGGTTAGCACCCGTCCGGCGTTCCTCAGCAAGATCTCGAGGAGTTCGAACTCCTTCAGCGGAAGTTTGAGCG